>CAVYDV010000001.1:0-190496 GCA_963767505.1 uncultured Thermoleophilia bacterium
TAGTCCCCGCTAGTCACAGAGAGCCCCACGAAATCACTGATTGAGAGGGAGATCCTGACGTGTCCGTCCCAACCGGTCCCGGCGAATCTGGCACGCCCCGGGTTTGACGGAGGCTCCGTTTCTTGGAGGATCGTATCCTCAGGGAAGGGAGACCGCGTCTCATGGCCAGACCATCGAAGTACTCACCGGAGTTCCGGCAGCGCAGTGTGCGCATCGCCCGCGAGTCGGAGCGTCCGATCGCCGCGGTCGCGCGTGACCTCGGCATCCACCACGAGACCCTGCGCGTCTGGGTGCGCCAGGACGAGGCGAACGACGGCACCCGCGCCGACCGGCTGGCGAGCGCCGAGCGCGAGGAGCTGGCGACGCTGCGCCGCGAGGTCCGTGACCTGCGCCGCGCCAACGAGATCCTCAAGGCGGCGAGCGTGTTTTTCGCCCGCGAGCTCGACCAGCCCCGTCCGAGGTGAGCGCCTTCGTCGATGCGAACCGCACCCGCCTCGGGGTCGAGCCGATCTGTCGGGAGCTCGAGGTCTCGGTGAGCGCCTACCGCGCCCGCAGGACCAGGCCACCCTCGGCCCGTGCCCTGCGTGACGTCTGGCTGCTCGCCCAGATACGCCGCGTGCACGCGGGCAGCGGCGGCGTCTACGGCCAGCTCAAGATCTGGGACGAGCTGAACGAGACCGGCGTCCGGGTCGCCCGCTGCACCGTCGAGCGCCTGATGCGCGGGAACGGCCTCGTCGGCGTGGGGCCGGTCGAGAGCAAGAAGACGACCCTGCCGGGCCTCGCCCCGCTGGCCGCCCCGGACCTCGTGCGCCGGGACTTCACGGCCACCCGCCCCGACGCCGTGTGGCTCTCCGACTTCACCTACGTGCGCACCTGGCAGGGCTGGGCTTACCTCGCCCTCGTGCTCGACGTCCATACGCGGCACATCGTCGGCTGGCAGCTGGCACCGCACATGCGCCAGAGTCTCGTCACGGACGCCTTCGAGATGGCGCTCGCCGCCCGTCAGGAGCATGAAGGCGGTCTCGTGGCTCACAGCGACAACGGCTCCCAGTACACATCCTACGAGCACACCGAGCGGCTGAAGAGAGCCGGCATCGCCCCGAGCCGCGGGCGCACCGGCACGGCGCTCGACAACGCCATGGCCGAGAGCGTGATCTCGACGCTCAAGCGCGAGCTCATCAGCCGCTACCGCTGGCCGACACGCCTCGACCTCGAGCTGGCTCTCGTCACCTACGTCGGCTGGTACAACTCACGACGCCGACACCGCTCGCTGAGGCACCGGGGAGAGACGCGGATGCGACGACTCACGCCGCAGCAGATGCTCGAGCTCTACAACCAGAAGACCGCAGCAGATAGCATGGTTCCCAAGTAACTCAGCCGCCGCGGAACCCGGGGCGTGCCAGAGCTCTCGTGAGTTCAGCTCTGAGGTGCAGCTCCCGCGCCGCTGATGCCTTCTCCCACCTGGCTTGATGCAGCTGCCATCTGCGGCGTCTGAACAGACACCAACTCCGCGATCTTCTCCGCCGCCTCCTCCTGCATCGCTGGGATGGCGTGCGAGTAGAAGCCCCAATTCATGGTAGTTTCTTAGTCTGTCGAACGCGCTACCGTGGAGTTCCCTGGCGTCGTTGGCACTCGGGGTCGAATGGAGCGGCCACCGCAGGTCCAGCCATCTAGAGGAGCGGTGAAGCCCATGCCGAGTATCATGGAAGGACACTGGCATCATCTCCCCGCCGCGGAGGTGCTTGACCTGCTCGATGCCGACGGCGAGCTCGGCCTCGATTGCTTCGAGGTCGCTGAGCGCCAGAAGCGGTTCGGCTCCAACTCCCTGACGCCGCCCGAAGGCAAGAGTGCGCTGCTGCGCTTCTTGGAGCAGTTCCAGCAGGCCCTGGTCTATATCCTGCTGGCGGCTGTCCTGGTCAAGGTCGTCATGGGCAGCTACGTCGACGCCGCTGTCATCTTCGCTGTGGTCCTGCTCAACGCGATCATCGGGTTCGTCCAGGAGCGCAAAGCCCTGACCGCCCTGGCTGCACTGTCGCAGGCGCTGACCACAGAGGCCACCGTTCTCCGCGGCGGGGACAAGCAGCTCATCGACGCCCGCGACCTAGTGCCGGGGGACCTGGTCTTGTTGGCCTCCGGTGACAAGGTCCCGGCAGACCTGCGCCTGCTGGAAGTGCGTGACCTGCAGGTGGACGAGTCGGCTCTGACCGGGGAGTCGGTGCCGGTCGCCAAGGTGGCCGGCCAGCTAGCTCACGACACGACGCTGGCTGATCGCAGCAACATGGCCTACACGTCTTCTCTGGTGACCTACGGCACAGCGACTGGGGTGGTGACCGCCATCGGCGATTCGACCGAGGTTGGAAGCATCTCCGAGCTGATTGGCAGCGCTGAGCAGCTCGATACCCCGCTCACCCGACAGGTCGCGCGCTTCAGCCGCTACCTGTTGTACGCCATCCTGGCCTTGGCGATCCTCACGTTCTTGATCGGCCTGGTGCACGGGGAGTCCTGGATCCACATGTTCGATGCGGCGGTTGCGCTGGCCGTGGGCATGATTCCCGAGGGTCTGCCGGCGGTGCTCACCGTGACTCTGGCGATCGGGGTCGGGCGCATGGCTCGGCGCAATGCCATCATCCGTCGTCTGCCGGCCGTGGAGACGCTGGGCAGCACCACGGTGATCTGCTCGGACAAGACCGGTACTCTGACACGCAATGAGATGACCGTGCAGCGGCTCTGGGCGGGAGGTGCCCGGCTCGACCTGGCCGGAGTGGGCTACAGCCCCGAGGGCGAGCTGCGTCATCGTGGGCAGACAGTGAATGCTGGTGACCACCTGGCGCACTTGGCGCTGCTTCGCGCCGGGCTCCTCTGCAACGACTCGGTTCTGCGCCAGAAGGAGGGTACGTGGCATGTCGAGGGCGACCCCACCGAGGGAGCGCTACTGGTGGCGGTGCGCAAGGCGGGACTGGATATGGAGGAGATGCAGGCTGCCGCCCCCCGGCTCGATTCCGTCCCCTTCGAATCCGAGCACCAGTACATGGCGACTCTTCATGGAGGGGCGTCACCGATCGTCTACATGAAGGGCTCGGTGGAGAGTGTGCTGCCGCGCTGCAGCGGCGCACTCGGCGCCCAAGGGGAAGTTGGGCCTCTCGATGCAGGCGAGGTGTATGCGCAGGTTCAGGTACTGGCAGAGTCGGGACTGCGGGTGCTCGCCTTCGCCCAACTCATGACGGATGCGGACAAGAGGGCCCTGCATCACTCGGAGTTGTCTGAGGGCCTCACGTTTGTCGGTCTGCAAGCCATGATCGACCCTCCACGCGAGGAAGCCATCCAGGCCATCGCCGCCTGTCATGATGCTGGGATACGGGTGAAGATGATCACTGGCGACCACGCCGCCACAGCTGCCGCCATTGCCGGTGGGATCGGTTTGGGCGATCCTGGCCACACGGGTGACGCTCCGGCGGCGCTGAACGGGCAGCAGCTTGCCGCCCTCTCCGAAGTCGAGTTGATCGACGCGGCGCACGACGCGGCGGTGTTCGCTCGCGTCACGCCCAAGCAGAAGCTCCGGTTGGTGCAGGCCCTGCAGGCGCGTGGTGAGGTAGTGGCGATGACCGGGGACGGGGTCAACGACGCGCCGGCCCTGCGCCGGGCTGACATCGGTGTGGCCATGGGAGTGACCGGTACTGAGGTCGCCAAGGAGGCTGCGGACATGGTCCTCACTGATGATGACTTCGCCACTATCGAGGCTGCCGTTGAAGAGGGCCGCGGCGTCTTCGACAACCTGATCAAGTTCATCACATGGATTCTGCCGACCAACGCTGGTCAGGGTCTGGTGATCATGGTGGCTGTCGTGCTCGCCGAGTCGCTACCTGTGCTGCCGCTCCAAGCCCTGTGGATCAACATGACCACCGCGGTCTTTCTTGGTTTGACTCTGGCCTTCGAGCCCAAGGAGCCGGGTCTGATGAGGCGCCCGCCACGCCTTCCTGGCCTGTCGATCTTGAGCGGCGAACTCGTGACACGGATCATCATGGTCGGTGTGATGCTCCTGATCGGCTCTTTCGGTTTGTTCGAGTGGGCTTTGGCCCGCGGTGCTGGCGAGGACCAGGCGCGCACCATCGCAGTCAGCGTCTTCGCAGTTGGGCAGTCCTTCTACCTGCTCAATTGTCGCTCACTGCGCGTGTCCATGTTCCACCTGGGACTGCTGAGCAACAGGTGGGTCTGGGTCGGCATAGCCGTCATGATGCTCGCGCAACTTGCGTTCGTCTACGTGCCGCTCATGAATAGGCTGTTCCACACAGCTCCGATCGATGCCTTCTACTGGCTTCCCATCACCGCCGTGGGTCTGACCATCTACGTGGTGATGGGGCTGGAGAAGGCGTACCGGCGCTGGGCCGAGCGTCGCGCTCCGTTCGAGGCCCAAACGTAGCAGGCTCCAGTGCTCCGCGATGCTTCCATGGGCCGTGAGGCCGCGGTACACTCGGTCAGATTCGCAAGGAGGCTGCGGCCCGGCACGGCCTGCGCGCCGGATGGCGCTTCGAGCGGCGGACTAGTCTCCTCCCGAACCCGAAGGGGCTCTGCAGAGTGGCGGCTGGTTGCAGGCGTGGGTGAACGGACCGCGGCCCACGCGCGGGCGACTGCTGGCAGGCCCTGGACTCCTATCATCGAACCATGGGTATTGCGGCCCTCAGCGGCCGTTTCTCGGCCACCGCTGCGGACCAAGCGGGCGCCGACGGTGCCCAAGCCGGAGGGGGGTCAGGGCGCGGTGGCATGGTGTCATCCTTGGAGCCGAAGCAGGGGAGGACCAGGGTCGCGAGCCGCCCCGGGGTCTTCCAGTAGGTTCACGCTATACTGACGTCAGTCGAGGCTCGCATGACTTGGCCGAGAGCCGACCGCAGCACCGGGTGAGAAGATGCCGAAGTCAATAGAGGGGTTCGAGCGTGTCATAAACGTGGCGTTGCTTCTGATGCTCGCGATTGTGGTTCTGTTGGCGACCGTAGATCTCGGCTGGCTCATCATCAGGGACGTCCTCAGCCCGCCTGTGATGCTGCTCGATGTCAACGAGCTTCTCGAGCTCTTCGGGGCCTTCCTCTTGGTCCTGATTGGGCTGGAGCTGCTGAACACAGTCAAGACCTACATCACGAAGAAGACCGTGCATGTTGAAGTAGTCCTGCTGGTGGCGATCGTCGCCATCGCCCGCAAGGTGGTGATTCTGGAGCCTGGAGAGATGGACGGGCTGAGCCTACTCGGCGTCGCTGCCATCATCCTCTCTTTGTCGGTGGGCTACTACTTCGTCAAGCGCAGTCTGGGGAAGATCCCGTCCCACGGGAACACGGGGCTGCAGACGCAGGATACTCCCGAGGTCACAGGTGGGGGTGCTACCGCAGTTCCGCCTCCGTCGGAGTGACAGCGAGCTGAATCGGCTGCGCACAAGTGAGCGCCGCGTGTGCATCTGGACAGAGCCGAACAAGAAATCCGTCTCGGCAGCATCGCCTCCGATGCAGAGACCGACGAGGCCCAACGCGAGGTCGAGCCGCGAGGCTCCTCGCACCATAGCCGCCATCCAGCCTCCGGCGACCGAGAGAGACGCTCCAATCGCCGTGCTTCACTTCAAACGCCGTGTCGGAGGCAGTGGGAGGGCGGCTCGATCCAGCTCAGCGCGACACGAAGACCGGCACCATGGTCGCCCGCAAGACGGAGCGCGTGACCGTACCGAAGACGAACTCGTGCCAGCGTGGTTTTCCGTAGGCGCCCATCACAAGCGCTCCAGCTCCGGACTGACTGAGGAACCCGAGGATGTGGTCTGCCACACCGGACTTGGCGACTAGCGGGTGAGCTTCAACGGCGTAGTCGTGCATCCTCAGGTAGCCGGCGGCGCGCTCGGCGGTCTCCGCCGCTTCCTGGCCGTCGGCCGCCAGCGAGACGACATCGACAGGGCACTCCTGCCAGAGGCCACTGGCGGCGAAGTCGTGCAGGGCGGCAGCTGCCTGAAGGCTGCCATCGTAGGCAACGACTACTCGCTGCACCTCTCCCTGGAGGCAGGGCACGACGAGGCAGGCACGCGCGCTGGACCTCAGCATCTTGTCCAGCCGAGAGACGTTTCCACGCACCTCCGAGCAGGCTTCGGTGTCGTCCCCGTGGCCGACCACGAGCATGTCTGCGCTCTCGAGGGCGAGGGGCAACTCACTCTCCAACGGACCCTCGCGAAGCGTTGTCGTGCAGCTGACGCTGTGTTCGTCGCAGCGTCGCGCGAAGGCATCGAGCTCCTTCTTCGCTCCCTCATGGGCCCGCCGCTTCATCGCTTCGTCGCGACGGGCTTTGGCAGCACCAGCCCCGAGAGGCACAGGCTCTGCGGCGGCGATCTCGGCGGGATCGATCACGACGATCGCGCTCAGCTGCAGGTGCTGGCGCACAGCCAAATCGATGGCCATCTCCGAGACGGCCTCGTTCCTGGCCTCTGCTTGGAGCGCGACCAGAGCTGAATGGTACACGTTCTTCTCCTCTCCTGCTGCGTGCTTCAGATGCGGGGCACCGGGGCTCTGAGCAGTATCATACGCCTTTCGGGCCGATTCGGACTGTCTCAGCGGCGAACGTGGGGCCCGGCTTCCCCTCGTCGGCAGCGTCGCGGATCTGGGGCGTGAGACCGTTGGGCAGTGGCGCCCAGCGCGTGTCCTGATCGAGTAGTGGTTCGATGATGGCAGGGACGGGTTCGAACAGGAACTCGCACTCGCGGGCGCTCTCGAATACGGGGCGCCGGAGCTCGCGCCCTTCATGTTCATGATGGCATCGATGCCCACGGTGTGTGCGTCGCTCTCGATGGCGGCCCCGGGTGGCTCTGGGACTAGCATGAGAAGTGGACCGACGAATGGGGTCCGGTCACTTGTCCGCGGAGCGAGAGAAAGGAAGCACCCCCATGAAGAGAAGACTAGCTCTCGTCGCCTTCATCGGTCTCGTATCCCTTCTGGGGGCCACAGCGTGCGGCCCAGAGAAGTACGGGCTGTTCGGAGAATTCAGTGAAGAGGGAGCCACCGTTCGCTCCGAAAGCACCTTCGCCATTGACGCTGCGGAGTTGAGCATTGAGACGCCGATCGGTGACATGACGGGGGCGATGTCCATGAACCAGCGATCCGTCAGCGCGACGAGCTCCTCGAGGCTCTGCGCGAGAGCGAACAGCGGCTGGCGCTGGCTCAGGAGATGGCCCATCTGGGCAGTTGGGAGCTGGACCTCGATGACAACCGCTTGACCTGGTCCGACGAGGTGTACCGGATCTTCGGCCTGCGGCCCGAGGAGTTCGGTGCGACCTACGAGGCGTTTCTCGAACGCGTGCATCCCGACGACCGCGCCGCGGTGGACGGCGCCTACACGGGCTCACTGAGCGAGAACCGCGACAGCTACGCGATCGAGCACCGCGTCGTTCGTGCCAACAGCGGCGAGATCCGCTCCGTTCAGGAACAGTGCCGGCACATCCGCGATGCCAGCGGCCGGGCCATGCGCTCGGTCGGCACGGTCCATGACGTCACGGACCGCAGGCACGCCGAGGAGGAGCTACACGAGAGCGAACAGACGCAGCGCGAGCTCCTCGAGTCCGCCGATGTGAGCGAGAGGCGATACCGTGCTCTCTATGAGAACTCCCTGGCGGGGATGTTCGAGACCTCGACTGACGGGCGACTGCTTTCCGCAAACGAGGCCGTGGCCGAGATCCTCGGCTACGCGAGTCCCGAGCAGATGATGAGCCAGGTGAAGAACGTGGCGACCGACCTCTACGTCGATCCTGAGGACCGCAGGCGGGTCCCTCGGCACGTCAGGAACAAGGGCACGGCGCAACAGGAAGTCCACGTGAGACGGCGCGACGGCAGTCACGGGTGGATCGTTCTCACCATGCGGGCGGTCAGAAGCAGCGAGGGCGGCATCGTGAGGTACGAGGGCACGGCGATCGACATCACCGAGCGCAAGCGCACCGAGCAAGCCCTGCAGCGTATCGCCACGACGCTGCAGGAGAACCTCGTCCACCCCTTGCCCACGATTGCCGGCCTGGAGCTCGCCTGCCTCTCCCTGCCCGCGCACCGGCCGGAGCTGCTCGGCGGCGACTTCCACGACGTCTTCTGGGTGGCCGACGACCGCGTGGTCGTGCTGATCGGCGACGTCATGGGCAAGGGCGTGAAGGCAGCGGGCTTGACGGAGACCGTGCACAGCGCCGTGCGCGCCCTCGCCCTCGTGACCGCCTCTCCTGCCAAGGTCCTGCGTCACGTGAACCGCCTGCTGTTGGCCGAGGAGTACGAGCAGTTCGTGAGCGCCCTCGTGCTGCTGCTCGACCCCACGACCGGCTGCTGCCGGCTGGCCAGCGCCGGCCACCCGCCCCCGGTCGTCGTGTCCGACGGCGAGGCCCACCTCCTCGAGCCGCGCTACGGCCCCCCGCTCGGCACCTTCGAGTCGTCTTACGCCGCCCGCGAGTTCGACCTCGCGATCGACGAGACGCTCGTCCTCTACACCGACGGCCTCACCGAGGCGCGCGGCAACGGGGAGCTCTTCGGCGAAGAGCGTCTGCTCAACGCCCTGCGCGGCGCCCGAGACCGCCATCCCCAGGCTCTCGTGGAACACCTGCGGACCGCGGTGCTCGCCTACGCAGGCACGCTCAGAGACGACCTTGAGATCTTGGCGCTGCGCCGGACCGGGCGGTCGGGCTGACTTCCTCCCCGAACTAGTCCTCCTACCGCTCCGCGAACACCAACCCCGCGATCCTCTCCGCCTCCTCTTCCTGCATCGCCGGGACGGCGTGCGAGTATGTGTCGAGGGTGATGGCGATCGTCGCCCACTGCGAGCTGTGGCGATCGCGATGCTCGAAGACCATCTGTACCACTCGCTCCCGCAGCTCTGCTGGGTGCCTCGGTGATCTGCTCATGGCTCCATCCTCTCAAGCTCTGGAGCCTCCGAGGAGCCGGGGCGGTTCACGACGGTGGCGGGGTTCCATGTCCCCTACCGACAGAGCACCACCGTAGACTACACGGCGATGGCTAGAGCCTCTGCCATGGTGCACGCGTCGATACGCTCGTACAACGTGCGTCGCCCGCATCAACCCCTCGCCCATCGCGATCCTCGTCAGTATCGGGCTCGACTACTGGCTGTGGCTCGAAACGAGGAGATCACAACAAGCGACGGTGAATCATGCGAATAGGACAGGGTGCGGCGGACATTGCCAACGCCTGTCGAGGGCAATGACCTGCTAGTCTCTGACCTCTATCATGACCTTTCCGTGCTTCTTTCGTGGCGCTCGCAAATACTCCCAAGCCTCTCTGAGTTCTGCCATAGAGAAGACTCTATCGACATGGGGCCGGATCTTGCCTGAATTGAGAGCGCCGTACACGAACTCAAGTCCCTTCTGTTGCCATGCTGGGTCTTCAACGTAGTTGAATAGCGAATATGGCTTGAAGGTCGCGTTTGCCTGATAGAGGTCAGGCATCGGCAGACTTGGCAGTTTCTCATCGAGCGTGCCATAGAAGAATATCTGCGCATTCTTCGCCAAGGATGTGCTGTAGTGAGAAACCATACCCGCGCCGACGGAATCAAAGACGGCATGTACGCCAACACCGTTGGTGAAATCAATGACAGCTTCTGACAAACGATCACCATCGCCTGTATAGACGTGGCGAGCTCCACCCTTGATGAGGTAATCGCGGTTGTACTCAAAACGAGACGTTCCAATCATCGTTGCGCCCTTCATGGCGCCGATCTCAAGCGCTGAGTATCCCGCAGTGCTCGTTGCGGCGGTGACTAGGATATTGACACCTGGGGACGCCTTGGCCAATTCGGCAATCGGATAGTAGGCCGTCAAATACTGCATCCAGATCGATCCGGCATCTATCGCGCTCATGCCGCCTGGCGCCTTTGTCAGATAGCGGGAGTCAATGATGACTGTATCGCCGCTAGCGCCCTTCATATCGTAGAAGTAGGGAAGCGTGCAGTACCGCTTGTGCAGCTCAATACCCGTGACTCCTTCGCCGATCTGGTCGACGACGCCCACCGCCTCGCAGCCGACGCGCGCCGGCAACCGACTGAAGTTGAACGAGTAGCGGCCCTGCATAAGGTCCATATCGCCCCAGTTGAGGGCGAACGCTTCGACCAGCAATCTGACCTCGCCTGGCCCAGCATGGCTTGGGGTGTAGTCCCTCAGTCTGAGGCCCGACACGCCGGAATACTCGGTGATGACCCACTCGCGATGTGACTGAGACATCTCTTGCAGCTCCTTGCGTTCTGAACCGCGCGTACTCTGTGTTCTCACGGGAGGCGATTTGCCCCGACCTCATTCATCGGTCCACCCTCCATATTAGTGCCGTTGCCAGCTCCGCTACGGGAACCGGGACCGGCGCCCTCGGGCACCTCGACGCCGTACTTCTCGTGCAGCGCGGTCATGTCGCTCTGGTACTGCTCGCGAAGCTGCTGCTTCTCGGCCTGCGCTTCAGCGCTGCCGCGCTCCGTGCCGTACTTCTCGGACCAGGCCTGCCACGCCTCCTGCTTCTCGGTGCGCAGGGCCTGCATCTCCTCGAGCGCTTGCGGATTGTTGGAGAGCGCGCAGGCATCGCTCGTGCTCTGGGGACTTGGCGAGTCTGTCGCGGCCGACGCTCCCGCGACGACTGCCAGCCCGGCTACCGCCACCGATGCCACGATGGCGAGCATCTTCCATTGTCTGCGCATGTCGTTCTCCTTGTTCGCCGTGATCCGGGTGATTGCCGCGTGAGGGTTCACTTCTGTGCCCGTCATCGAGACGGGGGAGTCACGATCTCGTGTAGGGACCATAGCGCCACCCATTGAGGAGGGCCTGAGAGGGTGCTGTGCGCGAACTGTGAAGGAGATTCACGAAGTCGATAGGCGGTCCGCCTGATCGACACCTGCGCACACGCCATCCCGGCGATGCAGGAGTAGGCGACGAAACGGATCGCGAAGCTGGTGTCCATGGGCCAGTAGTCAGCTCGGTACACCGATGCCCACCGGCGCCGGCGACGCGCGCTTGGCCAGGCTTCCCGCTGGTCGGCTACACATCCCCGGTACCTGTGCGAGAGCCGGCTCTCGCATTATCATGGGAAGTAGACCGATGAATGGCGTCGGGATGCCCGCGGGGCGGGCCGATGTCCTCTTGACTGGCCCCGTGAGCGGGACTCAGCTCGAGCAGATCCGCTGCCGGAACCTGGCCCACATGCGGAGGGAGATTCTTGGCTGAAACGGGCGTGTCGGCATGGGCACCGTTCCAGCACAAGGTCTTCCGGGCGCTCTGGATTGCCCAGCTCGCGTCCAACGTTGGCACTTGGATGCAGACGGTCGGGGCGGCCTGGCTGTTGGTCGAGCTCGATGTGTCGCCGGCTATCATCTCGCTGGTGCAGACGGCGACATATCTGCCGGTGGTGCTCGTGGGGGTGGCCGCCGGGGCGCTAGCAGACCTAGTCGACCGCCGCCGCTTGCTGCTGGTCGCCCAGTCACTGATGCTGTTGGTTGCTGGCCTGCTGGCGACGCTCACGCTTCTGGAGATCACGCAGCCGTCGTCACTGCTCGTCCTGACGTTCGCCCTGGGCCTGGGCACTGCCCTCAACATGCCGGCCTGGCAGGCCATCCAACCGGAGCTGGTGCCGCGCGAAGAGTTGCCGCAGGCGATCACGCTGGGCGGTGCCAGCATCAATTTGGGGCGCGCCATCGGTCCGGCGGTCGGCGGCATCCTGATCGCTATCGTCGGTGTCTGGCTCGTCTTCCTCCTCAACGCGGTGTCGTTTGCGGCCGTGCTCCTCGTTCTCTGGCGCTGGCGACGCCCGCCGGAGGACGCCGACGGCCCGTCGGAACGGTTCGTTGGCGCCGTCCGCGCCGGCATGCGCTTCGCCCTGTTCAACCGGCTGCTCCACGGCGTGCTCATCCGTACGTTCGCCTTCGCTCTCGCGGCGATCGGTTTCCTGGCGCTGCTGCCGGTCTACTCAAGCAAGGTTTTGGGGCTAGGCTCGGGAGGACTCGGCCTCCTCTACGCGGGTTTTGGCGGGGGCGCCGTGGTCACGGCCGCCGTGTTCCCCCGCGTTTACCGCCGCCTCAGCGCTGATCACATCTTCACTATGGGCACGCTCATCGTCGCTGCTTGTCTGTCGTCCCTCTGGCTCGTCCGCGACGCATGGCTCGCTCTGGCCGTCACGGTGTTCGGGGGCGTCGGGTGGCTCTTCTGCCTCTCGACGCTCAACGTGGCCTCGCAGGAGGTGCTGCCCGGCTGGGTGCGGGCACGCGGTCTCTCCCTCTATCTCACCGTCATCGCTGCCGGTATCGTCGTCGGCAGCGTCGCCTGGGGCCACCTTGCCAACATCGTCGGGGCGCCACAGACCTTCGCCTGGGGAGCCGTCGCCCTGGTGGCGACGCTCTTGCTGGCTCTCCGCTGGCGCTTCTCACGCATCGCGAGGCTCGACCTCACGCCAGCACCGATGGCCGCGCCCGAGGTGCGTCTGCCCATCGAGGATCCCGACACGCCGGTGTTGGTGCTCGTCGCCTACGAGGTGCGACCGGACAGGGAGGACGAGTTCCTCCAGCACGTTCGCCGACTCGGAAGGTCGCGGCGCCGCACCGGAGCCACGAGCTGGTCGGTCTACGAGGACGCCGACCGACCGCACCGTTTCCTCGAGACGTACGTGGTGCCCTCTTGGGAGGAACACATGCGGCAACACGCCCGGTGGACGGTCGCGGACGCGACCATCCGGGACGGCGTGCTTGGCTGCTTGCGCGGTGACAGTGAGCCGACCGTCAGGCACTTCGTGGCGCCGGCGCTGCCCCCGGTTGCCGACCGGTGGCGTGAGAGCATGCCCGGGGCATCGCTGGTGGACGAGCGCCGCAGCAGCAGCTGAAGGGATGTTCATCCTCCGCTCCCATCGCGTTCGCCCGCTCCCACATGGAGTCGCCCGCATTTGGGTTGCGTCAGTGTCAGTCTGAGTCCGTTGGGATTCTGGCACGCCCCGGGTTCCGCGGCGGCTGAGTTACTTGGGAACCATGCTATCTGCTGCGGTCTTCTGGTTGTAGAGCTCGAGCATCTGCTGCGGCGTGAGTCGTCGCATCCGCGTCTCTCCCCGGTGCCTCAGCGAGCGGTGCCGGCGTCGTGAGTTGTACCAGCCGACGTAGGTGACGAGAGCCAGCTCGAGGTCGAGGCGTGTCGGCCAGCGGTAGCGGCTGATGAGCTCGCGCTTGAGCGTCGAGATCACGCTCTCGGCCATGGCGTTGTCGAGCGCCGTGCCGGTGCGCCCGCGGCTCGGGGCGATGCCGGCTCTCTTCAGCCGCTCGGTGTACTCGTAGGATGTGTACTGGGAGCCGTTGTCGCTGTGAGCCACGAGACCGCCTTCATGCTCCTGACGGGCGGCGAGCGCCATCTCGAAGGCGTCCGTGACGAGACTCTGGCGCATGTGCGGTGCCAGCTGCCAGCCGACGATGTGCCGCGTATGGACGTCGAGCACGAGGGCGAGGTAGGCCCAGCCCTGCCAGGTGCGCACGTAGGTGAAGTCGGAGAGCCACACGGCGTCGGGGCGGGTGGCCGTGAAGTCCCGGCGCACGAGGTCCGGGGCGGCCAGCGGGGCGAGGCCCGGCAGGGTCGTCTTCTTGCTCTCGACCGGCCCCACGCCGACGAGGCCGTTCCCGCGCATCAGGCGCTCGACGGTGCAGCGGGCGACCCGGACGCCGGTCTCGTTCAGCTCGTCCCAGATCTTGAGCTGGCCGTAGACGCCGCCGCTGCCCGCGTGCACGCGGCGTATCTGGGCGAGCAGCCAGACGTCACGCAGGGCACGGGCCGAGGGTGGCCTGGTCCTGCGGGCGCGGTAGGCGCTCACCGAGACCTCGAGCTCCCGACAGATCGGCTCGACCCCGAGGCGGGTGCGGTTCGCATCGACGAAGGCGCTCACCTCGGACGGGGCTGGTCGAGCTCGCGGGCGAAAAACACGCTCGCCGCCTTGAGGATCTCGTTGGCGCGGCGCAGGTCACGGACCTCGCGGCGCAGCGTCGCCAGCTCCTCGCGCTCGGCGCTCGCCAGCCGGTCGGCGCGGGTGCCGTCGTTCGCCTCGTCCTGGCGCACCCAGACGCGCAGGGTCTCGTGGTGGATGCCGAGGTCACGCGCGACCGCGGCGATCGGACGCTCCGACTCGCGGGCGATGCGCACACTGCGCTGCCGGAACTCCGGTGAGTACTTCGATGGTCTGGCCATGAGACGCGGTCTCCCTTCCCTGAGGATACGATCCTCCAAGAAACGGAGCCTCCGTCAAACCCGGGGCGTGCCCCCACTGAGGCGTGTCCGCCGACGGTCCCTCGCTTCGGAGACTGCGTCCGAAAGGGGACAGCTCATGATGGTACTCGGCGTCGACCCGCACAAGAACAGCCACACCGTCGTCGCCCTCGAGGCCGCCACCGGCGAGGTGCGCGGCGAGCTCACCGTGACGGCCGACCAGCGCGGAAGCGAGCGGCTCCTCGCCTGGGCCCGCTCACTCGGCTCCGAGCGCCGCTTCGCCCTCGAGGACTGCCGCCACGTCTCGGGGCGCCTCGAGCGCTTCCTCATCGCCGCCGGCGAGGGCTGCGTGCGCGTGCCGCCCAAGCTCATGGCGCAGGTGCGGCGCAGCGCTCGCAGCCGCGGGAAGAGCGACGCGATCGACGCCGCGGCGATCGCCCGAGCCGCCCTGCGCGAGCCCGGCCTGCCCGAGGCTCGTCTCGATGGCCCCGAGCGTGAGCTGCGCCTGCTCGCCGACCACCGCGACGACCTGGTCGCCGAGCGCACCCGCATCCAGAGCCGCCTGCGCTGGCATCTGCACGATCTGGCGCTCGACCTTGCGGTGCCGCCCAAGGCGCTCGATCGCGCCTGCTGGCTCGCGCGCCTGGAAGAGGCTCTCGCCCCGCTCGACGGCGTGCAGGCACGCGTCGCCTGTGAGCTGACGCGCCGCTGCCGCACGCTCTCGGCGGAGATCGCCGCCCTCGGGCGCGAGATCTCAAGGCGCGCCGCCGAACTCGCGCCCGAACTCCTCGAGCTGCCCGGCTGCGGCGCCCTCACGGCCGCCCGCCTGCTCGGTGAGACGGCCGGCGCCCTGCGCTTCGCCATGCACGCCGGCGTCGCACCCCTGCCGGTCTCGAGCGGCCGGAGCGACCGCTACCGGCTGAACCGCCGTGGCAACCGTCGCCTGAACGCCGCCCTGCACCGCATCGCCATCACGCAGCTGCGCTGCCATGAGCCGGCGAAGCTCTACATGGCTCGCAAGCGCACGGAGGGCTAAGAGCACGCGCGAGGGGCTGCGCTGCCTCAAGCGCCACTTGGCGCGCACTGTCTGGCAGGCGATGCGCAGCGCCGAGGTGCGGCGCGGGGCCGCACCGACAGATGCTGGCCCCGCGACCCGGCCAGACCTGGCCCTGGCGAGCTGAGGAGTTGACATAGGAGCAACGAATGGTTGCGGTGGATCGCAGGAGAGTCGAACCCCTGACGTCCGTCGAGAAGACCCCAGCTACGGCGCCGTCGGCTTCTGCTCCTCATCCCCCGAGGATGGCGGTGGCGAGGGCGCGTCCGGCGCCGCAGGCGGAGCCTGCAGGGGCGGCGCTGGGGGATGCTGAGCCGGGGACTGCTGGCCCTGAACATCCTCTGCGGGTCCACCCTGTGAAGGCGGTGGCGGCTGAGGCGCGGGCGGCGACGTCGAGACGTACGGCCGGGGACCAACTCAGTCGGCTTCGTCGGTCGTAGGGGCCCCGTCGACAGCATCAGCCGCGTCGGCTTCGCCTGCTGCGTCGTCCGCATCCGCGGTCTTGGCCCCACCCCACGGCTGCTCGATGGCCCTGTTGACCTCGATCCCGACGAGGACCGCGATGTTCATGATCCAGGCCCAGACAAGAAGGCCGATGGCCGCACCGAGCGCGCCGTAGACCTGGTTGTACGAGCTGAAGTTCGCGAAGTAGATGCCGTAGCCCACGGAGGCGAGGAGCCAGGCGACCACCGTCACGCCGGCGCCGATGAGGAGACGCCAGAGGCTCGGTTGAGTCCGGTTCGGGGTGTACTTGAAGAGGAGGGCCAGCGAGAACACCGAGGCGCCCAGAAGAAGCGGCCACGCGAGGGTGACCCATCCGGCCGCCGCGCTCTCGGCGATTCCGAGTGCGCCGGTGAGCCAGTCGCGGATCGGCCCAAGGAGGAGGACCAGTATCGCCACCGCGGCCGCGAGCACGAAGATGAGCAGCAAAGCGAGGCCAAGACGGACGGGAAGGCCGCGCAGATAGGAGCGCCGCTTCTTCAGGCCGTAGATGCGGCCCGACGCCGACATGAGGGACCTGACGTAGGCGGAGGCGGACCATAACGCGGTGAGCGCGCCCGCACCGAGGGCTACGCCCGCGTTCGATGACGTGAAGACGTTGGCCAGAAGCGTATTGACCACGTCGACCGCCCAGTCCGACTTGGTTGTTGTCAGGACCTCCAAGAGAATGGCGTCCAGTGTCTCCGAGGAGACGCCGATCAGACCAAGGATGGCGACGACAACGAGAAGCGCGGGCACGACCGAGAGTATGGTGTAGTACGTGAGCGCGGCAGCGAGCTGATAGATGTCGTGGGCCAAGGCGGCGCGCACCAGCGCCACGGATTCGCGCCACAGCGCGCCCGCCTTCCGCCGCACATCGAGCTTCATGGCCGCCTCCCAAGACTGCAGAAGCGGCTAGCCTACCTCACTCTCTGTCGGCGGCCGCCGACGCCTTCCGTGAATCGCCGTGGCCGGTACGCGGGAGCTCCTTGAAGCCGACCAGCTGCGGCGGAGGCAGCGATGGCTGACTCGGCAGCGGGCCGGGTCGAGCGGGCCGACACTCGAACGCAGCGAGTTTGGTGCCGCGTTCGAGAGGCCACTCCCAAGGACACCGTCCTTTGTCTGCGGCCGTCTCCGGGGTCGCCGAAGCGCTGCAGGAGTGAGGACCAATGGGCCAAGTCCAACCTCTTCCGTCATCGCCTGAGCCGGAGGAGTCGACCGTCCATCCCGCCCCCTCGGCGAATCAGCCCGGCGCTGAGGCTATGAATGCCGCAGGCGTACCAGGGGCTCGGTGACGAACAGCAGGGCAGCGATGAGGTACAGCGCCACGGCGAGGTTCGGCGCGATCAGGCCGATCGCCGTCGCTGCACCCATCACGACGACCCCGACCCAGCGCCTGCGGACGAAGGCGTGGACCTCTCTCGCGTCGACCTCGTCGGCGGCGAGATCGGGGTGCTTGTGGACGTAGACGGCCAGCGCGCTCATCATCAGCGATGCGAAGAGCAGGTCGAGACCGAAGATGACGACGGCGACGCGCTCACCGGCGCCGGTGTGGTGCGTCGCCATGAGGTTGGTCGTGAACGGCAGAAAGGAGACGAAGAGCAGCATCACCAGATTGAGGCGCATGAAGACGCTGTCGCTGCGCTTGATGAACCGGGTGAGGTCGACGTGCGCCAGCCAGAGGCCGCCGACGAAGACGAAACTGACGATGTAGCCGAGGTAGGACACCCACTGCTCTGCGAGCGCGGCGAGCAGCTCCGTCTCTTCCTCGGGCACCTCCAGCTCCAGCACGAGCAGCGTGATGACGATCGCCATGACGCCGTCGGAGAACGCTTCCAGCCTCGACTTGGGCAGAAGCCTGGCGCGGGGCGCCCATCTCTGCGTCTCGGTCGCTTGGTTCTCGGGTGCGGTCATGCGATTTGCTCCTTCTTCGGTCTAGGTTGTTCGTTGCCCGGCGCGCCTGGCGCTGCAGGCAAGAAGCCGCCGGTCGTACTCCGTTGGGCATCCCGCATCCGTTCGGGTACTCCAGAGCGAGAGGCAACAGACGAGCGGCCAGACGGAGCTACGGGACGACCCTCTCGCCCGAACACGCCAAGCGCGTCGGTGTGAGCCGCCACGACGACGCGAGGGGCGGGGCGAGGATCCCCTCCCTCCGCCCGTCGCGTCGAGCTCTCTTTCTCCTGGGAAGTTCCAGCGGCCGCCTACGACTCCTGCTTCTTGCTCTCCTCGAGAGACGACTTGAGCTCCTTGGCGGTCTGCTTGTCGGCCTCCTTGATCGCCTTCTTGTCGGCCTTGGCCAGCTGCCGCTCGACCTCCTCGACCCAGACCTCCTCGAAGACGGCGACCACGGCGGAGGTGCCGGGCGGGACCGCGTCCTCGATGTCCCTCTGGATGCCCTTCTCCTCATGGTGCTTGGCGAGCTTGCCGACCAGGCCGCCGATGACCAAGCCGCCGGCGACGCCCACGCTCGCGCCCGTGAAGACATCGTGGTCGCCGCTCTCCTTCACGTGCAGCGAGCCGTCGGCGTCACGGCTGACGAGGATCGCCCCGTCGATAATGACGATGCCATCGCGCTGCGCCTTCTTCAGCCGGTCGAAATCGGCCTTGGCCGATTCGGGGTCGCCGTACCCGGCGATGTACAAGTCCAGTGGGGCGTCGTTCATGGATCCTCCTCTGAGTGATGTGGCCTTTCCTGGTCTGCCCGGCGGGGCCTGCTACTGAGCGAGTCTCTCCTCTCGCCGCCAGCGGGGCTCTAGGTAGCGCGCTTCACGCGTCCCTTCCTCGGTCCCTACCTGAGGCGGATCCCATCCCAGATGATCGCGTCGGCCTCCAGGACCGCCTGTTCGCTGGTGAGCTCGCTTGCACTCAACACCGCCTCGTCGCGCGTCGCGAAGCCGATCTGCCTGAGCACCTCACCGAGGAAGCGGACGTTCACGGGTCGGATCTCACCGGCCTTCTCCGCGTCTTGGACCAGTTCGACGAACCGGTCGATGTAGCGGTCCACGACAGTTTGCCGCCACACCATCCTGGTCGATTGGAAACGCTCCACGTCGGAGAAGAACGTGAGGGACATGGGGCGGAGAGCCTCCGCTCCCGCCCGGAAGTAGGTGCGGGCGCGGTCCGAGGCGGCTCCGCATTGACTGGCGCGAGCCTCGAGGCCCTCGAAAGTGATTCTGCCCCATCGCTCGATTGCCAGTATCAGGAGGCTCTCCTTGCTCGGCGCGATCTTGTAGAGCGTTGAACCTGAGCAGTGCAGCTCTCGAGCTATCTCCAAGGTCTTGACATCGGAGAACCCACGCGCCGCGACAATCCGCATCACCCCGTCCAGAAGCTCGTCGCGGCGACCGTCTTCGAGTCGCTTGCGCACCTTCTCGCCTCCCAAGCCGCTGCGAGCACGCCTCACCGGAGGCCGCTCGGCCCATCTGCCACACGCTTCTTGCCGATGAGCGTAGCTCAGCGTATGGTAGCCATCGGCGTAGGACAATACATCATGCAGTACTGTAGACATACATGCGCTGTCGAACCAGGAGGCGCCGTCACCGAGTTGCTCAGACAGGCCGCTGCCGAAGGAGCTACTCAGTGACTTCTGGGAGCAGAAGACCGGGGACATGCTTCCCGAGTCGGCTCATCTGCGACACGGGTGATCGGAAGGATATCCAGGCGGTGGCGCCAGCGTGCTCTGATCACGCCCCAATGACAGTAGTGCAATAGTTGCAGGGAGAAACGCATGAGCAATCTCTTCATCCTCGGCTTCGATGTCCTGCGGTCGTCGATGCAAGAGCACGGCGGGCACTTCGAGAGCGCCTGGTCGCTGATCACAGGGAACCGCAGGCCGAGTAGGACAAGGTCCGCTGCAGCCTCGGTGGCCTTCGTCGCTTCGGTCGCAGGCCACAAGGCAATCTCGGACTTGGCCTACAGGCCGGGCCTAGAACGGCGAATCGACCCAGCCATCCTCGTCGTCGCCATCTACCGTCGAACCGGTCAGCACTTCGAGAAGCAGCTCCATGCGAAGAATCATCTCGTCATAGGTGACCAGCTCGACGGTCCGGAAGTCGTTTCTCGCAAGGTCCAGACACCTCAGCTTCTCTGAGCTCTCGCCTGTCTCCCTGCCGATATTGCCAGCAAGAAGAACGCATCTCGGGTTGAAGACTTCAAAGTGCTGGCCGCCGGCGCGCCGACTGAGTCCCACGCGTTCGTAGTACTCCTTCTGCAGATCGTCTTCGTAGCCAAGGATTTGGGTCAGGCCCCCGGACAACTGGGACGAGAAGGCCCACACTCCTTCCCGGACTTGGGTGCCAAGTAGCGGCGTGCATGGGGTCTTGATCTCTACTAGTGCCACGTTGTTGGTGAGCGCGTTCCTGAAGGCGAGGTCGAGCACGTGACCGCCTCGATTGTCCAAGCGCTTGCCCCCCACGAATGCCTGGCGCTGGAGGAAGACGAAGGGCTGGGCGAAGACCTGTGGCAATACCCATGCATGCTGCTCCAGCTCGGACTGCCACCAGCCTTCGTCATCGTTGTCGAGGTTGTCTCTCCATCTACCGAGGAGCAACTCCAATTGGGCCCGCCGTTCTTGAGTACAACGATGAGTCAGAACCTGACAGATGCGGCAAGTGTGCCGACTGTAGGACGAGCTGTCCTGTGTCGGCGCTGGACACACCCTACGTCCTACAGAGAGAACGGTGTCTCTCTCCTCCTGCAGAGCGAGCCCCTTTGTCCCGACGTTCGTCGGGCGATCGGCAACAGAGTCGGTGACTGCGAGGTCTGCCAGGACGTGTGTCCGTGGAACAGGAGGCATCTCAGGGATCCTCTGGCGACCGATCTGACGAAGTCGTTCCGGGCGAGAGTGCGGGACCTGGAGGAGCTGTTCTCCCTTCCGTCTCTAGGCACGATGTCGGAAGAGCGCTGCGTCAAGGAGCTCGGCCGCTTCGACACGGGCATCCCGTCGTATCGCGTCTTCGCCCGCAACGTGCGCGTCGTGGGGAAGAACGCCTGACCTGTACCCGAGGCCCCCACTGTGACGATTCTATGCCAAGCGCGGCGCTCTCCAGCGCCGCGAAGTGACAGCGAGTGCCGCCGGCGGCAGCCCGTGTGCAGGCTCATCCGGCTTGGCTTGAGCGCGTAGCTACACTCTCCCTAGACCTGGTCACGTGGCCAGAGAGTAGGGCGTGAGAGTGGAGCGGCAGACCGGCGTGTCGAGCGATGACCGGGCACTTGACCTTGAAGAGGAAGAAGACATTGGCCTCCACGTCGCGGAGAGACTCATAGTTGCCCTGCCCTTTGGCGATGATGGCGTCCGCCTCACGGAACGTGCGGCGAAAGCTCTGCGAGCAGTCGGCGAGCAAGGTGCCCGGCGCGTCCGATCCCTTGTCGATTACCCGGGCCAGGGTGTCGAGCCCGGCCACACGCGCATCATCCAGGGTGGCGTCGTTCAGGACGGGCGCGCCGCGCGCCGCGGTGGTGAGCCGCTCCCTGGGCAGCTGCTCGATCAACAGCCGATCGATGACAATCTCGCCGCAGTTGTCGGTGAGAAAGAGGATGCGACGGGCGTCGGCGAGCGCTTCTCGCAATTCCTGCACGTCGCCGTGCAGTGGCTCCTCCAAGCCTCGCTCCAGCGTGCTGACCAGGGCGTTCGAGGCAGCTCTGCGCGCCGCCGCATCTCGATCGGCAGCGGGGAGAGCTGCGGCGTTCATGCCGGCATCGAAGGTGTTCGCCGCGATGGCTAGATGCGCAGCAGTCGCAAGGTGGTCGTCGGCTGCGTTGAGCAGCGTTCGCAGCCGCGGAAGGGCGCTGAGGGCGATGCGGTTCGAACACCGCTTGAGGACCGCATAGGGGTCTTGATCACGCACGATCTCACGCACGCGGCGATGGATGTGCCACGCGATCTCAGGTGGTGACTGATCGAGTTCAATCTCGTTGGCCATCGCGACCAACACTTCCCGCATGACGTGGGCCTGGGAAGTTTGATTGTTGCTTGCGAAGCGGGTTGCCTCGAGAGCCTGACGTAGCAGACAGGGGAGGCAGTCAAGGCAAGCGCGCATGGACTCACCGCCTTTCTTCCCTCGTCGAGTTTCGGGATGATGGATAGACGTCCCGGAGCCGCTTCCTGCAGCTGATGTTATGGGCATATGCTCGCTAGAAGCAAGGACCGCGCCGGTCGGTGGCTGGCGGGGCGACGCAATCCTCATCGACAGAGAAGTCCCGAAGTGCGGGCAGGTGGACCGGTTTCAGGGTGCGGGGCAGTCAGGTTGCGCCGTACGGCGTAGTTGGCATATGCTCAGAATGACTTGGGTCACTCGCGTGTCTTCCTGGGGTGACAAGGAGAGCCCACCTCGGCGTAATGTCAACCAACATCTGAACAGGAGAACGCTGTGGACCTAGACGAGCTTCAAGACCTCGAACCCGACTCCCTGGTCGATACGCGCGGTAGTGCGTGCCCTGGCCCTCTTCTCGAGGCCAAGAAGGGCATCGGCGCCGTACCGATCGACGGCGTACTTGAGATCCTCTCCTCGGACGCAGGTTCGCGGAGCGACATTCCGCTCTGGGCCGGGAAGATGGGCCATGAGTTCCTCGGCGTGCTGGAAAGCCCCGAGGGGTACGATCGCATCTTCGTCCGACGCGCCAAGTAGGGCGAAAGGCCGCTCAGTGCCAGCGCACGAAACGACGCCGATACGGCGACTCCCCTCCATTCTCATCCTGGCAGGGACGGCTTGTGCGTACCCCGCCGCCGACGCCGTCGGGCAGGCACATCTGCACTACGCAGCCAACACTCATGTACTTCGCGTCCCGTCCCCGGTGTTGTTCCCCGAGGACTTCTACTACCGCTGCTTCGAGAAGGGCGTCGGAGGCATGCTGGTGATGTCGTGCGGTCATGAGTGCCCCTACGAAAGCGCCTTCGAGAGGCTTGTGGCTCGCATCGACAGGGTCAAACTCGGTCTCCGCGATCGGGGAGTCGACCCAGGGCGGTTGCGGCTGAGCGCCATCTGTACGGTCTGCAGCAAGCCGTTCCTTCGCGAGATTGAGGAGATCAACAAGCTCCTTGCTGATGGGGCCGAGGCGGCCCATGTCTGACCTTGCCTATGACGCCCTGGTCGTCGGCGCTGGCATAGCGGGCCTCCAGGCTTCCCTCGATCTCGCCGACCAGGGCTACTCTGTCGTGCTGATCGAGCAGCGTCCCAGCATTGGCGGCGCCATGATCGAGCTGAGCAAGGTGTTCCCGACGCTGGACTGCGCTAGCTGCATCACGACCCCGAAGATGGCCGCAGTCGCCCATCACGACCACATCACGACGTTCACCTACGCGGAGCTACTCTCGGTGACTCGCGACGGTGCCAACTTCACGGCAAAGGTCCGACTCAAGCCAAGGTATGTGCGCGAGGCCGACTGCATCGGCTGCCGGCTGTGCGAGTACGCCTGCCCGGTCGAGGTCAAGGATGAATTCGAGGAGGGCATGGGCGCACGACGCGTCGCCTACATCCCCTTCACGAACGCGATCCCTCAGGTGGCCCTAATCGACGCGGACGCCTGCATCCTCTGCGGCCGGTGCGTCCGCGCCTGTCCCACAGACGCGATCGTGCTCGACCAAGAGCCACGCGAGCGCGAGATCGACGGCGACCACCGCGATCATGGCCACAGGCTGGGAGCTCACGCCCCTGGAGGCCAAAGCCGAGTACGGCGGTGGGAGCATCGCCAACGTTCTCTCGCCGCTGCAGATGGAGCGCCTGCTGGCGCCGCACGGCCCCTATGGCCGAGTCCTGCGGCCCTCGGACGGCAAGGCGCCAGAGTCGATCGCCTACGTCCAGTGCGCCGGCTCACGCGACCAGACGGTCGGTGTTCCCTACTGCTCACGCGTCTGCTGCATGTACGCGATCAAGCAGGCGATGCTGTTGAGCGGCTCTCTGCCTATGGCCGACATCACGATCTACTACATGGACATCCGCGCCTTCGGCAAGGGCTACGAGGAGTTCTACCGCTCGGCCCAGGCCATGGGCATCGAGTTCGTCAAGGGCAAGGTCGCCCGCCTGACGGGCAATGACGACCAGAGCGTGACGGTTCGGTTCGAGCGCATCGACGGCATGGGCGAGGTAGTCGAACGCCCGCACGACCTCGTGGTCCTGTCGCTGGGTATGGCGCCCGGCGCCGACCTCGCGAAGCTCTGTTCACTGCAGGTCGGCGATGACGGCTTCGTCGACGTACCGCATCCCAAGGAGGAACCCGCCGTGACGTCGGTGGACGGTATCTTCGTCGCCGGCACGTCTGCCGGACCCAAGGACATCGTCGACACGGTCGTCGAGGCTGGGGCGGCGGCAGCGGCGGCGAGCGTCTATCTGCGCGCCGCGGATGCGGGTCGCGCTGAGACACGGCCCACGGACGCAGGCCGCGAAAGCCTGCGGGAAATTGGCGAGGTGGGCAGGCAATGAGCCACGAGCGCCCTGCCCCGCGCATCGGCGTCTACGTCTGCCAGTGCGGCGGCAACATCTCCGACGTCGTCGACGTACAGCGAGTGACAGATGCGGCGACTGCTCTGCCCGGCGTCATCGTTGCGCGGACGAACTCCTTCATGTGCAGCAACCCGGGCCAGACTCTCATCCTCGAAGACATCCGACAAGAGGGCCTCGATCGGGTCGTGGTTGCTGCCTGCTCGCCGAAACTCCACGAGACGACCTTCAGGAACGCGCTCGAGCGAGCCGGTCTGAACCCGTACCTCTACGAGCACGCCAACATCCGCGAGCAGGTCAGCTGGGCCAGCGACGACCAGGGTGAGGCCACGGCGAAGGCGGCCACTCTGGTGGCGGCTGCTGTCGCCAAGGCCTCCCGCCTACAGCCGCTCGAGCGGCTGCGCGTCGATACCACGGCCCGAGTGGCGGTCATCGGTGCCGGGGTGGCTGGCTTGCGGGCGGCGCTCGACGTGGCGCGCAGCGGCCTGCAGGTGAGCCTGCTGGAGAGCGACGAGGTTCTCGGCGGCAACCTCACCAAGCTTGACAATCTCTTCCCCACCGAGGAGCGAGCGGAGGATGTGATCACCCAGCTGGCCGCGGCCGTCTTGGCGGAGCCGCGCATCACCTTGCTGACGAAGGCAGAAGTCACTCAGGCGGAGGGCTACGTGGGCGACTTCACGCTCCGCGTGCGCCAGGAGGCTGGCGGCGTCGAGGTCGCGGCGAGCGCGATTGCCGATGGTGGTGCTGCGATCCCCCGTGCCGCTGGGTCCTACCAGGCTTTCTCCGGCTTCACTCCTGCGACAATCGGTGCGGCGACGCACGTCGTCTCTGAGGGTCGCGAGTTGGACCTCGAGGTGGGCGCCCTGATCGTGGCCACCGGGTTCGAGCATTACGAGCCAACCAAGGGCGAGTACGGCTACAAGCGCATCCCACAAGTTGTGACCCTACCGGCCTTCATCGAGGCCCTCCACGGTGCCGAACCGAGTTCCGGCCCGTTGGACCTTGATCAGATGCCGGTGCGGTCAGTGGCGTTCATCCACTGTGTCGGAAGCCGCCAAGTCGAGGGAGTCAACAAGCCCCAGACCGACGGCGAAGTCAACGAGTACTGCTCGCGCGTCTGTTGCACGGCCACACTGCACGCCATCTGCAATCTCAAGGAGAAGTACCCCGACATCGCCGTCTACGACTTCTATCAGGACATCCGTGCCTACGGTCGCGGCCACGAGGAGTACTACGAGCGGACCGCCAGAGCTGGGGCTCTCTTCGTTCGCTTCGCAGGCGAAGCCCCACCTACGGTCAAACGCGCCGATGCTGACGACGATGCCGCCGCCATTGTTAGCTGCAAAGACGGACTCACTTGGGGCGAGGAGGTGGAGGCGGCTGTCGACCTCGTCGTGCTTGCCGTCGGCATGGTCCCTGGCGATACGACGAAACTCGTGCAGTCACTCAAGCTGCCAGTGGGCGCCGACCGCTTCCTGCTCGAGGTGCATCCCAAGCTGCGTCCCGTGGAGCTCGCAGTGCACGGTGCGCTGCTGGCAGGAGCCAGCCAAGGACCCAAGGATGCTGGCGAGGCGGTCGCGTCGGCGTCGGCGGCCGCGGTCAAGGCTGTGACGCTCCTCTCGCGCGGCCACGTCGATCTGGATCCCTTTGTCGCCGAGGTCGATCTCAGCCGCTGCCAAGGTCACGGCGTCTGCGTGCAGGAGTGTCCGCACCCGGGCGCCATCACCCTCTCTGTCGACCCTGACGGCAGAAGCCACGCCGAGATCAACGCGGCTCTCTGCAGCGGCTGCGGCGCATGCGTCGCAGTCTGCTCGACAGCGGCGATCGATATCGCCGGCTGGACGCTCGAACAGTACGAGGCGATGGTCGACGCCATCGTAGCCGGCACGACAGGAGAGGCGCATGGTTGACGAGAGACCGGAACTCACCCGTCTCACGGAGACGTTAACGACGGCGCGCGAGCGACGCGGTGAAGCTCTCGCGCGAGCAAGCGAGCAGCACCGGCAGTGGCGCGCGACGCGAAAGGCCGTCGCCGCACAGTTCACCGCGGGCGCGGCAACGGTGCCCGCCGTCGCGGGAGCCACGGGCATCTCCCCAGCCGAGGTCCTCTGGCACGTAGCCGGCATGCGCAAGTATGGGCTCCTCGAGGAGGTCGGCATGGATGGCGACTACCCCACGTATCGGCTGGTCGCAACGAAGGCCGACGAGGGGAGCGACTGAAGCATCGTGGCCGTGCGTATGGACACTTCTCTGCTGCCCGAGATGAAGCGCTACGGCGCCTTCGATATCAGTGCCTGCTTCAACTGCGGCAACTGTACTGCCGTCTGCCCGCTATCTGAGGGTAGCGTCGCCTTTCCACGTCGTGCGATCCGCTACGCTCAACTCGGGCAGCGCCCCGAACTCGCCGCCAGTCGTGAGATCTGGCTCTGCTACTACTGCGCGCAGTGCTCTGACACGTGTCCGCGGCAAGCTGAGCCGGGAGCGTTCATGGCGGCGGCACGGCGCTTCGCCACAGCAAGCTTCGACCCCACCACGATCTCGCGCCGCCTCAATCGCTCAGCGAGCAGCGCCGTGGCCATCGTCGCCGTGCTCTTCGCGGCGCTTCTTGCAATCATGCTCGCGTGGTCTCCCGGCCTCCCGGAGGGGGCCGCCAATACCAGCAAGCTGCTCGAGTTCGTCCCCTACGAAGCGATCCACTGGCTGGGGGTCGGCGTCGTGACCCTGGCCGCGTTCTTCACCACGATGACGCTCGCCAACATGTTGTGGATGATCTCTCGCGCGCCGACTCCCGGCGCTCTCGCCGAAGCACGGCGAGGCCCCCGCACCTTCCCGCTCAGCCGCTGCCTGCAGGCGCTGCGTTTCACCCTCGCGGAGATCGTGAGCCAGCGTCGCTACCGAGACTGCGATAGCGGCAGGGAGCAGCCTCAGAGCCCTCTACCGCTACGCCGTTGGTTCATCCACTACGCGATCATGGGCGGCATGGTCGGTCTGGTGGCGGCAACGATCCTCGACCTTCTGTTCAAGGAGCCCGGTTCGTTCGTACCCATCTACTCACCGATCCGGCTCCTGGGCACCATCGCCGGGCTCTTCCTCGTCTACGGGGCCAGCGTCGTCATCGTGCAACGCCTGCGCCGAGCCGACAGATACCACGCGCAGAACGCCGTTTCCGACTTGCTGCTCATCGGGTTCCTCTGGATCATCGGGGTGAGCGGCTTCGTCTTGGAGCTTGCCGAGTACGCGCCCATCGGCCGTTCGTGGATCGCGGTCGTCTTCCTCGCTCACGTGGCCCTCGCCATGGAGCTCATCCTGCTGCTTCCTTTTAGCAAGCTCGGTCACCTCATCTACCGTCCCGTCGCCATCTGGTTCAATGAGTTCCGCCGTCTCGGTGCAGTAGGCGACCACACGTCCCACCAGGGGGTCCAGCAGTGACAGAACCAACGCGCGAACGGGTGGCGATCATCGCGACCCACGGTCCCGATGACCAGGAGAGGGCCACGCTGCCCTTCATGATGGGCAACGCCGCCCTAGCCATGGATATGGAAGCCGTGATCGTTTTGCAGGGCGCGGCCGTGATGCTGGCCTCGAGGGCCTGCCACGCACACGTGATGGCCGGTGGTTTGCCGACTCTTGAAGGCCAAGTCGATCTCTTCTTGGCTGCCGGTGGCAAGCTCCTCGTCTGCACGCCGTGCGTCGAATACAGGGAGGTCTCTGCGGACATGCTGGTGGGTGGCGCGGAGCTGATCGCCGGTGCTCGCGTGATCATCGAGACCACCAGCGCAGATGCCGTACTGGCCTACTGAGGTTTGACGAGGCCGGACCGGGCACATGAAGACCGCGGCAGCGGACAACCCAGGTGCGTGGTCTCGGACGCTGCTGCCCAAGCATCGAGCACCACCGAACGGTGCTGTGGTTTGGGAACAACGCGGACCTTCCGGCTGGCCGCGCAGGCGGTTCACCGCGACCCCGCCGCAGTGCGACCTGTCCCTGCACGACATCGGAGGTGGACGTGGAGAGGCTCACGCTGGAGCCGATCGGCATCATTCACAGCGAGCATCGCGAACCAGGGCAGACACCCATCCAGCCGGTCTGCGCCGAGGGCAGCCAAGGCCGGGTTGAGGTCTTCTCCGAGTTCGCCGAGGGGCTGGACGACGTGGAGGGCTTCTCGCATCTGCACCTCATCTACTGGCTCCACCGTGCCGCCGACATCGTGAAGTCCGTCGCCGGTCCGTCGCCGCTCAGGGTGGTGCCGTTTCTTGACGACGCGCCCAGGGGCATCTTCGCCACGCGCACGCCGGTGCGCCCCAACCCGCTCGGCCTCAGCATCGTGCGTCTGGTCGAACGCCGCGGTGCCGATCTGCTTGTCGAGGACCTCGATGTGCTCGACGGCACGCCGCTGCTCGACATCAAGCCCTACGTCGAGGCCTTCGATCTTCGAGTCGGCACACGTGGCGGATGGACGGACCTGGTGAGCAGCGAGACGTTCCTGCAACGCGGCGAGCGACGGCCAGAGGCGCGGTAGACGAGCGAGCGCCTCAGGTCCGTGACCGCGGACGAGCGCGCAGGCCGGTGGCCCCGTCGTCCGACAATGCGAGGGTCCTGAAGGAGCAAGGTGAACATCACAGTCCTCATCGACAACAGCCGCGGCGACCCCAATCTCAAGGTCGAGCACGGTCTCGCGCTTCGGGTCGAGGCCGTGGGCGGCGTAGTGCTCTTCGACACCGGCGCCAGCGCCAAGGTAATCGCCAACGCGGAGCGTGGTGGCGTACCGTTGGAGAATGCCGAGGCGATCGTCCTCAGCCACGGCCACTACGATCACTCGGGAGGGCTGGCCGCCGTCCTGGCCCGGGCCCGCTTCGCTCGCGTTGTCGCACATCCGGCGGTAGTGCTGCCCCGGTGGGCGCGTCACCACAGGGGCCGAGTCGCGGATGTGGGCATGCCACCGCAGGCGGTGAGCGCCCTTGCGGCCTGCACAGCGCGTACTACCCGAGTGGTCGACCATGTCGAGGTCGTCCCGGGCGTGCATGTCACCGGGCCGATCCCTCGTCGGCGAAGCGACGAGGAATCCGGAGAGCCGTTCTTCCTCGACCGGCAAGCGACCCTCGCCGATCGGCTGCCCGACGACCAGGCGCTCTGGGTGGAGACCGCGAAAGGACCGGTCGTCGTGGTGGGCTGCGCCCATAGCGGAGTGCTGGCAACGCTCGACCGCATCGCCGAACTGCGCGGCGATGACAGGGTTCGCGGCGTTGTCGGCGGCATGCACCTGCTCCACGCGGGACGGGAACAACTCGACCGCACGGTCGCAGAACTCGAACGGCGCGGCGTCAGCTTCGTCGCCCCTGGTCACTGCACCGGTAGGCCGGCGACCGCGCTGTTCCGCGAGTGCTTCGGTGAGCGATGCCTGCCGCTCGGCGTAGGGCGGCGGCTACGCTTCGACTGAAGCCGGGCGTCGCTGTGCGAAACGCAGCCCCAGTCCCGCCCAGTTCCAGCGACTATCGCCCAGCACCACCCCGTTGGGTCATGTTCGGTTGCAGGAGGGTTCTGGCACGTCTTCTCGCGCTCGTTCGTGGCAGCTCTCTGGGCTAGACTGTCATCCAGTCGCGAGCGGCGGCGCTCTACGCTGCGCAGCGAGAGGATGTTGCGGTTTGGCAACAGGTGTCTCGAAGGACCCCGAAGTATGCTGATCGGCGTGATCAGCGACACCCACGGTCGTCTCGACCCGGAGGTCGAGGAGGTCTTCGCCGGCGTCGAGCGCGTCTTCCACGCGGGCGATGTCGGTGACGAGGCGATACTCGATCGGCTCGGGGCCATCGCGCCACTCACGGTCGCACGCGGGAACTGCGACGATGCGCCCTGGGGCTTGGCTCTGCCCGCCGTCGCCAGCGAGGTCCTCCGGGGGGTGCGGGTCGTCGTCGTTCACGACCGGGTCATGCTCGACGTCCTTGCCGCTCCCGAGCTTCGTGCAGCCATGTCCACTGGCGTCGGCGTGCTGATCCATGGACACACGCACGTGGCCGAGGTCAGCCGCGAGCAGGACACCCTCGTTCTCAACCCCGGCTCCGCCACTCTGCCGCACTACGAGCTGCCCTCGGTTGCTCTGCTGCGCATCGATGACGGTGAGTGCAGCGCTGAGATCCACGAGCTCGGGCACGACCTGCTGCTGTAGCTAGCGGACGGGGCGAGAGAGGAGGGTGACATGAAGCTCCTGTTGTGCGCTGCCTGCTACGACATGAGGCGCGTCCATCGCGAAGGGACCACCACCTGTGACTGCGGGGCCAGCTCCGCCTTCCACACGGACGATGTGCACGTCGAGACGCGTGGCGAGCACGCCCAGAAGGTCTTCGTCGATAACCGGGACGTCGCCGATGCCCCGTTCCTCGCCGTCGAGGGCGGGCGCCTCTACGCGACCTTCGACTGGCGTACCGAACCAGGCTACAAGGGCGGGACGTGGCTGCGGGATGTCCAGTAGCACGGCCGTGGCCCTCGTCGATGCCTCTACGCCTCGGTGCGCCCGTCTGACTCCCATCTTTCGGGTCCTTACGTGAGCCACGGCGGCGCACGCTCCTGCCGGGTTCCCGCGGCCGGGCAACAGCACGAGCGACCCGGCCGCCTGGGCATCCGAAGGCTTCAGTCCTGGCCGTGGCTCAGGTACGATGTTCGCGCACATGCGGCCAGTCGGAGCAGCGGAGGGGACGCCGAGAGCGGAACCTGAACTGTCCGCATGCCACGTAGGGGAGCGTCACCATGGGTCTCTTTCGTCCGAATGTCGACAAGCTCCGAGAGCGAGGAGACGTGCCTGGACTCGTGCGAGCGTGGGCAAAGGACCCTCAGCGAAGCGGCGAGGCCTGTGGAGACGCGATACTGAGTCTCAGCCCGGACGCCATCCCGCAACTGGTGACCCTGCTTGACGACGAGATGCTGAGGGGGACGGCGAGCCTTGGTCTGGCGCTTGTCGGTGACGATGCCCTGCCTCCAATTCTGGAGATGGCCCGCGGGGATGATCGGGTTCTTCGGATGAGGGCGCTAGGGACGTTGCGCAAGTTCGCGCTGATTCAAGGAACGCGCGAAGCGTTTCTCGAGATCAGGAGGTTGGCGGAGAACGGCGACAGCGAAGTCCGCGAGCTTGCGGAGGCGACATCGCGCGATATCGATTCACAGGTCATGGAGCGCCTCCAAGCGATCAACCAGGCACTGGACACCCTTGAGAACGAGCGGGACCCCTTCAAGGCCCGTGAAAAGGCGCGGCTGATCGGGAGCAGTCGACACACCGCCGTCTTTCGGCGGAACCTCATTGAGGGACTGCTGGAACGCACTCCGCCACTGCCGCGCTGGGGTGTCGATGTCCTGTGCGAGATCGGCGAGCCTGCGGTGCAGCCGCTGATCAAGGCCATGGAGGGCGGCAAGTCGGGCCTGTGCCTCGCGTTGGCCCAGATGGGCGAGGACCATCCAGCGGCGCGGGCAGCCGTGCAGCGTGCTTCGGCCAACCACGCGGATCAGTCGATCCGTGCCGAAGCTGCCGAGGCCCTTGATACGTAGTCGGCGGCCGGCTAGCTGTCTCCCGCTTCGATCAACCCACCGGTCGCCACCCGAACGGTCTTCGGCGTGTCGGTCAACCTGCAAGATGGCCACCGGCGGCGCTGCGTCTGGGAGCGGGCCCGGGGAAGGGGCCCGCGCGGGGCTTGAGTTCTTGTTTGCGATACGCATCTCCAGTTGACGTCGTCGGCGGCGGGTTCCTCGTCTTCTCCGCATTCCTCTGGGGCGCACCCCTCTTCTTCTGATGATGCGAGAACCAGCGGGTGCCGGCGACGTCCCATCCGCACCCATCCCGCCGCGTTCGCTCCCATCGAGTCGCCCGCATTTGGGTTGCGTCAGTGTCAGTCTGAGTCCGTTGGGATTCCCGACTTGGTCGGGTAACCTGCGGCGTGGCGGCGGGGTGACCCATTGGGTTGCTGTCGCCCGACGGGGCTGACCAACATTCGTTGTGTCCCCCGCCGCCTGCCGCGAGGTTCGCCGGCGTGACCTGATAGGAGCCTGGCTAGAGGCCCCCACTGAGGCGTGTCCGCCGACGGTCCCTCGCTTCGGAGACTGCGTCCGAAAGGGGACAGCTCATGATGGTACTCGGCGTCGACCCGCACAAGAACAGCCACACCGTCGTCGCCCTCGAGGCCGCCACCGGCGAGGTGCGCGGCGAGCTCACCGTGACGGCCGACCAGCGCGGAAGCGAGCGGCTCCTCGCCTGGGCCCGCTCACTCGGCTCCGAGCGCCGCTTCGCCCTCGAGGACTGCCGCCACGTCTCGGGGCGCCTCGAGCGCTTCCTCATCGCCGCCGGCGAGGGCTGCGTGCGCGTGCCGCCCAAGCTCATGGCGCAGGTGCGGCGCAGCGCTCGCAGCCGCGGGAAGAGCGACGCGATCGACGCCGCGGCGATCGCCCGAGCCGCCCTGCGCGAGCCCGGCCTGCCCGAGGCTCGTCTCGATGGCCCCGAGCGTGAGCTGCGCCTGCTCGCCGACCACCGCGACGACCTGGTCGCCGAGCGCACCCGCATCCAGAGCCGCCTGCGCTGGCATCTGCACGATCTGGCGCTCGACCTTGCGGTGCCGCCCAAGGCGCTCGATCGCGCCTGCTGGCTCGCGCGCCTGGAAGAGGCTCTCGCCCCGCTCGACGGCGTGCAGGCACGCGTCGCCTGTGAGCTGACGCGCCGCTGCCGCACGCTCTCGGCGGAGATCGCCGCCCTCGGGCGCGAGATCTCAAGGCGCGCCGCCGAACTCGCGCCCGAACTCCTCGAGCTGCCCGGCTGCGGCGCCCTCACGGCCGCCCGCCTGCTCGGTGAGACGGCCGGCGCCCTGCGCTTCGCCATGCACGCCGGCGTCGCACCCCTGCCGGTCTCGAGCGGCCGGAGCGACCGCTACCGGCTGAACCGCCGTGGCAACCGTCGCCTGAACGCCGCCCTGCACCGCATCGCCATCACGCAGCTGCGCTGCCATGAGCCGGCGAAGCTCTACATGGCTCGCAAGCGCACGGAGGGCTAAGAGCACGCGCGAGGGGCTGCGCTGCCTCAAGCGCCACTTGGCGCGCACTGTCTGGCAGGCGATGCGCAGCGCCGAGGTGCGGCGCGGGGCCGCACCGACAGATGCTGGCCCCGCGACCCGGCCAGACCTGGCCCTGGCGAGCTGAGGAGTTGACATAGGAGCAACGAATGGTTGCAGCCGGCCGTTTCGGGGGTCCTCCGGAATGCGCCCAGAGCCCGATTCACGCACGAATCGGTGGTGGACCGCAGGGGAGTCGAACCCCTGACCTCCGCCGTGCAAACCCATCGACGAGTCTGCTAGTAGGTGCCGGGAAGTGCCGCCAAGTGCTGTCTCACGCGTCGGCTGAGAGGTGGGAGTGCCGGCGAGTGCCGCCCAGCATCATCAAGTGACGCTTCTTTCGTTTGCCGGGCGTTGGTCGCGTCGCAGTTGGTCCGCTCTGAGCATCCTCGACTACTGCCTTCGAACGGCACCCGGTACGAGCCCTGCGGGAACGACACTTCCTACGACCGGTCCTCCAGAGCCCGGAGTCGGCGGTGCTCAGCTATCCGGCGGTTGCGGGCCTCGATGAAGGTGATTGCCCGCTGCCGGTACTCCCGATACTCGTCCATGGTCTGAGGAAGCGGCGAAGTGGTGAAGTCCTCGAACGGCGCGGAGAAGATGACCGCCTCGCAGTCGACGGTGACCGCGTCCTGCAGCAGGAAGTACTCGACGAAGCCCCGGAAGTCCTGGAACAGAGCGAAGAAGTCCGCGTAGCAGGCGAGTACCTTGCTCAGAGGACTGGCCTCGCCGCGATAGTGCCTCCTGATGCACTCCACTGTGAGGTCGAAACGGTCCCTGATTCGAGGATGGCATCCTCGCGCCTGGTTGATTGTCCACTTCCCGTCGATCTGGTTCCCCGGCCACAGCATCATGCCGCCCATCGTGTACCCGATGCGCATGAACTCCTCTAGTTGTTCCGGATCGTCCTGAACCATGGACAGGTACCTGAACGACGCAACCACCGCGTCGCTCGAAAGGGAGAACTCGCCCAACTCGGCGGAACGGTGAAGCAGATAGTGGCCGCGGGTGGTGTCATCCAAGTCGAGAACCTCGCCGCACGGCAGACGCTTGCTCCAGAGCAGCTTGTGGTACCGACGCAGCGTCGGGCTACGCGCGTCCGGGTCCTTGCCTTCTGGCGTGTCCGTACGAAAGTCGAAGTCGATATCTATCGCTTCATGTGCATCCATGCTGCCACCCGGTCGATGTGCACGCGCTGGCCGTCCCCTTTGCGAGCACAGTACCACTGTCTCTGGACGGCACGGGAAGACCCAACCGCCCCACGACCGAGGATGTCAGCTCGCTTGGCGCGACCGCTGAGACGAGGCGCCGAAGGGCCGGATCTGCGCCGATGGTGGCCGGTTGAGCTGCAGCCGGCCTTACGATGCGTCGTCTCTCACCCTACCTGCCGTACCCTGGTGCTACTTGCCAGCACCAGTGGTGCTGGCTATACTACATGAGGAGACCGACCACACACAGACCTCACCCGACCGAGGAGGTCGCCGATGAGCGCCGAGTACTACACTCTCGCCGAGCTGAGCGAGCGCGCCGAGGTGCCGGAGCGCACCGTGCGCTACTACATCCAGGAGAAGCTGATCCCGCCGTCGATCGGCAGAGGCCGCAAGGCCCGCTACAGCGACGAGCACCTGGAGCGTCTGCGCGAGATCCGCGAGCTGCGGGCGCTCGGCATCTCGCTCGAGATCATCCACATGCGCATGGCCGAGTACGAGAGCGTACCTTCGAAGGGGAACGTCCCGACGGTGGCGCGTTGCGAGCTGGCCCTGGAGAGCTCGTCCGCAGAGGATGCGGGTCCCCCTGAGCCCCCCGCTCCAGATGTACTGCGGGCGGCGGCTCTGCCACCTTCAGCACCCGACGCATCAGCATCGCGCGCAGAGGCGGCCGCCGACTACATCGCCGAAGCACGGGCGTCTGCCGTCACGGCGGCCCGGATACCTCCCGCTGTAGGGGCTCGCCACTTCGCCCTGCCCGGGCGCAGCTCCGCGCAGTCGTCGCCCGGCGTGGAGGAACGCTCCCGCTGGGAGCGCATCGCCGTTACTCCGGAGATCGAGATCCACGTCAGGCGCCCGCAGCCGCGCAGCCAGAAGCGCGCCCTGGAGCAGCTGATCGAGACAGCGAAGGAACTCTTCGCGGAGGAGTCATCATGAGTCTACAGTTCAGAGCCGACCGCAGGCTGATCCGCGCCGAGGGGCGCAGCACCCGCTACCTGCTGGCGCGCATCGAAGCTCCAGCCGCAGCCCGGCCCTCCGGCAGGTCGCCGGTCAACCTCGCCTTCGTGCTCGACCGCTCCGGGTCGATGCACGGTGAGAAGATACGCCTGGCGCGGGAGGCCGTGCTTGCGGCCATCGGCAGCTTGCGCCCCGAGGACCGCTTCAGCGTCGTCGTCTACGACGACGAGGTCGACGTGGTCGTCGCCTCGAGTGCGGCGACGCCGGCTGCCCGGCGTGAGGCCGAGAGCGTCGTGCGGCGCATCGAGGCGCGCGGCACGACCGACCTCGCCGGCGGCTGGCTGGCCGGCGCCAGCCAGGTCGCCGAGGCGCTCGATGAGGCCGGCACGGGGCGCTGTCTGCTGCTCACCGACGGGCTCGCCAACGTCGGCATCACCGACCCTGAGGAGCTCGTCGGCCACGCCCGTGAGCTGGCGGCGCGCGGCATCGCGACGACGACCTTCGGCGTGGGCGAGGACTACGACGAACAGCTGCTCGGTGAGATGGCCCACGCCGGCGCCGGCAACTACTACTACATCGAGAGCACGCGGCAGATCCCCGACTTCATCGCCAGCGAGGTCGGTGAGGCGCTTCAGGCCGTGGCCCGCGGGGTGCGCCTCGAGGTGGAGGCCCCCGCGGGAGTGCGCATCAGCTGCCTGAACGACCTGGAGACGAGCCGCGGGAGAGGTCGCCTCACAATCGAGATCGGCACGCTCGTCTCCGAGCAGGTCTTCGACGCCGTGCTCAAGCTCGAGTTCCAGCGCGGCGCGCAGCAGAAGCAGCAGCTCGTGACCGGCGCGCTCGGCGACCGCGAGGCCGTGCTCTCCGACGATACGGGCAGCTGCTCCTTCACCTGCGCCTCCCACGAGGAGAACGACCTGCAGGAGCGCGACCGCACCGTCGACCGTGCCGTCGCCGCCGTCTACGCAGGACGGGCCCGCACCGAGGCGCTCGAGCACAACCGGCAGGGCCGCTACGCCGAAGCCCAGCGGGCGATGAGTGCGACGGCCTCTCGCATCGCTGCGTACGCCGACGACGATGGTGAGCTCCAGGCGCTCGTCGAGGAGCTGCGGAGCGTGGATGAGCGCTACGCTGCTCCGATGCCCGCCAACATGAGGAAGACACAGCACATGATGGCCTGGAGCACGACGCACCACAGGGATGTGCAGGGCGCGGCGATGAGGACCCGCGACGAACCTGAGGAGGACTAGGGCTTGTGCCCGCATGTGGAAGACGTCCTTCGGGCCGTCGGCCGCGCACCGCGCGGTGCGGGCTTCAACCTCGGGCCCTGCGCGCCCCTGAACCGTCCCGGTCAGTACCGCTCCTCGTCGGGACTCGGCCACCAGACTGACGGCCAGGGCCTGGGGGTCGCCGATCGCACGTGTGCCCCACCGGGCAGTTCATCCTCTCTGGAAGTCAGTTCTCCTCGGGAGGGATCGAACTCAATGGTGATGCGTATCGTCGTGCCGGTGAACCCGTCATGGTCGAATTGGGGGAACTCGCCCGAGAGTCGATCACCCTGTCGCACATAGCTTCCCAGATTCTGGTTGCCCTCATCACCTTCGAGCACGAAGAACGTGGCCACGCCGTACTCATCGCCGTCCTTGGTGATGATCAGGCCGGTGTCGGAGGAGTCCTCGTAGAGCCAGGTCCCGACGAACGGGTCTTCCTGCTCGTCGGTCTGGCCACAGGCGGCCAGGAGCAGGATCATGGCCGCAAGCGCGAGGCTGCCCGCGAGCTTCGCTGCGATGCCTCGACGTCGAGATCTCATTCCGTTCCGGTTGTCGTCCCGAACATGGCCCCTCCGCCCCTGCCGCTGCAGTCTATCTCGGCCCTCGGGCGCGTCGGGGTGAGGGCCGTGCTGGCTGTGCCCGACGTCATCCCTGCCGGTCAAGATCGGCGAGCAGTTCGCGAGCGTCGGCAGCATCGCTGGCAGTGACGTGGATCTCGGCGAAACCGTACCCGTCGACCCCCGCAAGCTGCTGCACGTGTCCGCCTAGCACGACGAAGGGAATGTCAGCCGAGCGAAGCAGCGACTCGGCGATCGGCAGACGTACGCGCACGGTGGCACGGTAGACACAGACCAGGTCTTCCTGCCGCAGTGGCTGCTTGGCCCGCCACTGCGAAGCCGCCTCGGCGGACTCCACGAGGTCGACGTCGCAGTCCGAGCAGCGCGTGAATCCGGGGATGTACTCCGCGTCACACTTGGGACAGAACAACCCTGAGCCTCCTCCCGGTGGCGGCAGCTGACGAGTAGTGGTCAGTCCGTCCAGGCATCGGCACAGGCCGCCTCCTACTTGCAGATGACCCTAGCAGCAGGCTGAACGGGTGTCATGGGTTCGGCGCCTGACGGCATTCGCTCGCAGCGGCGCGCAAGACGAAAGCGACCGAGGCAACCATTCGTCTCTTCGTCGCTTCGGTCGCGTTGGTCGGGCATGGACGCGGGGGCAACATCGACATCAGGGCTGCGGACCGCACCCGAACGCGAGTTCTGAACAGGATCAGGCTCGCGACGGCAAGAAGAGCTTGGGTGGAAGAGGCGCCCCTCGCGGCTTGTGAGCGGCAGTGATCTGCATCGGGCACCCGAACCCGGGTGCAGGCGATAGTATCCCTCCGGCCATGCGGATGAGGGAGGTCTGGTGGTTGTCGAGGGCTGTTCGTTCAAGACCTGCCGCCTGAGCATCGACTGCTGGAGAGGCGCCACGCTGCGTGGCGCGCCTCTTCCTGATCGGAGCCAGGTCGTGGCCTCCATCCTTACGCAGGCGGTCACCCGCGCCCTGCCCGACGGGTGGCAGGGGCACTACGATGAGCGGCGAGCTGAGGCGTGGCTCGCCGCACGAGAGCATGAGGGACCCGTGCTCTTCGCAGTCGAACACGAGACCGACGCGGCAGTCGGTCTCGTGCTTCTCTTCGAATCCGAGACGGAGGATGGCCGCAACGTCGACGTCCGGCTCGGCTACCTGTTCGCCGAGGAGGCGTGGGGCAAGGGCCTGGCGAGCGAGTTGGTTACGGGATTTGTCGAGTGGTGTCGCGGAGAGGGCCTCATACGGTCGGTGATCGCCGGTGTCGGAATCGACAACAGGGCCTCCCTACGGGTGCTCGAGAAGAACGGTTTCCGTGAACTGCCGACCGATCCAAACGACCCCGGCGCAGAACTCGTCTTGGTCTTGGACGTTCGACTCTGAGGGGCCGCCCGTTCCACACCACGACTGCGGTCAGGCCGTCTCTCCGATGAAGGGCGCCCAGCCCACGCAGCAGGCGGTCAAGACAGAGGAGGACAGCAGTCCCGTCCGCACCCAACCCGCTCCAGCCTCGCCCATCCAGTCGCCCGCATGTGGGTCCCAGAATGGTTACAGCGGCCCGTCTCGGAGCTCATCTGGAATGCGCGCAGAGCGCGATTCAGGCACGACTCGGTGATGGACCAAGCCCCACCGCTAGCCGACGAAGGGCGAACGAAGCCGTCGCTTGGGTTCGAATGACCCGAGGGCGCGCCCGGACCAGCTTCACGGGTCCTGCTTCTCGAGATAGGTCTTGTAGGACTCCAGGAAGGCCCTCCCCATTCTGGAGCTGCCGAGGTTCCGGTAGAAGAAGCCGAGCAAGCCGGAGGCCTCGACGTCGGTCATGACGAGGCGATGCGTGACTCCAGTCTCGCTGGTCGTGAATTCGTCGAGGAAGTGCGACGTCGTCGTCACCTTCGACCCGGCCTGGTACTCCTCATCGGATTCCACGACCACGCTCTCAGGCTCGACGCGCACGACGATGTTGGTGCGCTTCATGAGGCCTTCGTTGGTCCTGACGGTCACGAAGTCCCGCCCCTGCTCCACCAGCTCGACGTCCATCATGCCTGGCATGAGGGCGACGACCCCGACCAGGTGCGCGCCATGGTCGCCGATGGCGCGCTTCACTTGTTCAAGCGTGCAGTCGATCTCGTTCGAGCCCTCGAACCAAGCAGGCATGATCTGTCCTCCAGGGGGAGAGGATTGTGCCGGCGACATCAGAGCTGCTGCCGGTCCCGTTGCCTTGAATGCCCGACGGTGACCGTCCACGACCCGCTCGGTCCGACGGAACAGCCGCCGCGCTTGAGTGCCTCGCGTGCCTCCCTTCACCCGCGCGCGGTCCCGGGCGGCGGGCCTTCTCCTCCCTCCGTGCCCGCGGCGCATGGATATGGACGCTTGGTCGCGGCGGCGGTGAACGCCGCCCTTGAGCGGACCTTGTTCATGGGTCCATTCCCCATTCCTCTGCTTGCGCCACCTCTGGCATAGGTTTCGGCGGGGCTGGACTCAGAGGGCGCATGGCCCGTCCGACCAGACGCCTCGGGGCGGACGGCGTCCCAGCGGCCCAATCCTCACGATCCAGCCGCACATTCCGGGTTCACCTGGCTGCGACGAACTGTCTCGGGAGCAGCCCCGAATCGTGCACCAGGCCTCCTCATCGACGCTCGCGGTTGACCGCGTGGGAGGTAGGCCCTGACCTCCGCCTTCTCGAAGCATCGAGACCCCTTCCTTGCCGGCGGAACTGCCTGCCCGGGGCGTGGGAGCACCAGACTGCTCTCCCCCGCGGATACCACGCGATTCTGTGCGTTGACACCATGTTGACAGATCGGGTGTCAACGCCGAATCAGCCTCACACGATTTTCACCGCTGGAGGCGCGGCCACCCGGCATCTGGTGTGACGCTGCGTTCGTTTGCCAGGCGTTTGCCGAGACGGCGTGACCGTGCCTCATCAGGTGTCGCTCACGTTCACGCCGGGCAGTTTGAGCGGCCAAGCCCACAGCCAGGGCACGACCTGCTCGAGGCTGGTCGTGAGCGGCCTCGGTAGCTCGTGCGGGCCCCTGCCTTCGGTCATCAGCTTCTCCAGCCTCCTCGAAACGAGTCCCCGCTGCGCTTCAGGCACGAACGCCAGGGACGCACGTCCCAGTCGGCCGGTACACGGTTGTCGTGCTGCAGCGCTCTGCATACATCTTCCCAGTGCGCGTCCCACTGTCGCAGGCGGCGCATCAGCGAGTGCAACGCCTTCGAGAACGTGACCTCGCACAGATAGGCCGTCTGGCTGCGGAAGCTCACCGCGAGGACGTCGCAGTACCAGTGCTCGTCCTTGGCGAGGGGTCGATCAGGATACAGGCGGATGCATGCCTCCGGTTGCACGAACATGGCAGGGTCCGCGCTCAGGTAGTCCGCGACTACGCCCTGGTAGTAGTCCATCGACCCTCCTCGACACCCGACCGCGGCAAGGTCCCGCTCGCCAGACGGTGCCCGAAGGCGTCCCCGCTACTGCACTAGTTGACGATAGTCGTCTTCTTCTGCATGAACACCGGGGCCAGGCAGAGAAGGGCGAGGCTCATCAGCAGGTATCCGACCTCCTCGAGCGCGATGAACACCCCGTTCGGGTTGTACATGGTGAGCATCGCCCACCCATCGAGTTGCCCCTTCTCGAGGCTCGGCTGCATCACAGTCACCTGGACGTAGTAGTCGATGATCAAGACAGCGGCAGCGAGGATCGCGACGCAGAGCGCGACCAGGCTGTAGGTCTTCCGGGCCGCAGGCGCGAACTCGTGGATCGCGGCGACGAGGGCGACAAAGAGGAGCATCAGCACGATCGCCGGATACATCCAGAGATAGTCGCCGGGCCACTGTTCGGCGATGACGCGACTGGTGAAGGGGTAGGCGACCTTGTTCGGGACGGCCGTCAAAGCGAGGGCAAAGGTCACCGCAGTCAGAGCGGCGGTGATGATGGCGATCCAGAACCCGAACCGGCAGGCGGCATTGGCCCTCGCGCGGTCGGTCGAGGCCGTCGGGCTGGACTCCATCGTCTCCCCTGTGCGGACAAATGGTGCAGCGGTGCTCACCGCAGTGTATACGGTCGCCGCTGCCTGCGATCTCGGCGCAGGTGTCAACGGCGACGAGGTCGCGACCGGTGAGGAGTTCCTGGTTGCTCCGGACTGCTCCTCGTCAGTCTCCGCCGGGAGAGACCTTCAGAGATAGCTGGCGGTGGCGGCAGGGAAGAGGGCCCCGTCGGTTCCGTCGATTGTGTCGGTGAGTCGCCATCACGCCTCGAAGCTGAGACCCCCGGCGACGCGGTCAGAACACGGTGGGGGTGGAGCAACTCCAGCTTGTACGCGCGAGTCGGGCACATGATGGAAGAAGGTCGGGGGATCGGTCGCGAGACCCAACGTTGCAGGTGGACCGATCTCACGGGTGCTGGTCAAGACCGCTTCACTTGCCATCATCCACCTCCAGGTACGAGCGTCTTGATGAGATACACGATGACCAGCAGCTCGGCGAGGATCACCGTGCCGAAGACGGCGTAGAGCACCTTCATCGCAGCGTCACCCCGTTGCTCCAGCCCTTGGGCGGAGAGTAGCCGTACTTCTGAGCCGCACGCATGGCGTCGCCTTCGTGATGTCGAGAGTCTCTGCAAGGTCGATCACGCCGATGACCGGACCCCGTTCGTCGGTCCACTTTCTATGTTCGTCCGAGGACCACCTCCTGCATAGATGCTGGCGGGGCGTAGTCGGAGAGGCGGCACCGCCCATCCAGGGCGGCAACACACCGCCATGATGACACTTTCCCGCCCGTCTTCTACGCTCAGAGCGTCAGCGCTGAGACCTCGCGCGGGCGTCCATCGCGTCCGTCTGCAACCCGTCTGCAAGCGCAAGGTGTTCGCCGGGGCCTTCGGGTGAGGTCCAGCCACTCAGCTCAGGGCCTCGAGCAGACCCTGGGCGAACTCGATCGAGTCGACCGTGCAGCGGTGGCGCAGGAGCTCGGGGCGCGGCCCGTCGTAGGGCATGAGGCGCACGCGGTCGAGCGCGTCGGCGTCCTTGAGCAGCCGCAGGATGCGCAGGGCACGCTCGGGCTCTGCCTCCCCGTCCGCCTCGTCTTCACCGAGCACGTCGGCGAGCGAGTGCTGGCGCATGGCGAACTCGACGAGTGCGGCATCTGCGGCCGAGAGGCTCTGCGTGAGTCCGAGCTCACGGGCCCGCAGCACGGAGTTGCCGCCGTGCTCGGGCTCGAAGCCGTTGTGCTCTCGGCCGATGTCGTGCCAAAGGGCCGCCCGTAGCAGCAGGTCGGTGTCGGCCGCCGGCCACTCAAGCAGGGAGGCGAGCCGCTCTGCGTGGACGTGCACGCGCTGCGTGTGGCGCACGCCGTGCAGCTCCGAGAAGTGCAGGAACCACTCAGCCGGGACCTCGGGGGCCTGGCTTGCTCCAGAGCCGTGACATCCTCGCTCGCAGCGCGCCGTCCCAGTCGCCGCCGGTAGGGCTCGGCGTCGGCAGCGCTGAAGCAGCAGAAGGTCACCATGTGCGGCAGCTCGTGTGCGGCGAGCCAGCCAGAGGCGGCCTCGAGGGCGATACCGCAGGCCGGGTCCCTCGGGTAGTCGTAGACGCCGGTCGAGATGGTCGGGAAGGCGATCGTCGCAAGTCCGGCCTCCTGCGCCAGGCGCAGCGAGGAGAGGTAGCAGGAGCGCAGCAGGGCAGGCTCGCCGCGCTCCCCGCCCCGCCACCTCGGCCCGACGGCGTGGATCACGTGTCGCGCCGGCAGGGCATGCCCGCCGGTCATGCGGGCCTCGCCCGTCGGGCAGCCGCCGAGGCTGCGGCACTCGGCCAAGAGCTTCGGGCCGGCGGCTGCATGGATGGCTCCGTCGACGCCGCCCCCGCCGAGCAGCGAGCTGTTGGCGGCGTTCACGATGGCATCGACCTCGAGGCGCGTGATGTCGCCTTCGACGACGTGTAGGCGGCAGGAGATCTGCTCAGGCATCGGCGTGCTCTTCCTCTCCGCCCTCTTGCGCGACGAGGCACTCCGCCCGTATCTGCCTGACCAGCGCCTCTCGCTGGAGCCGCAGGCCCTGGGGACTCAGTGGCTCCTCGCGCCTGGCGGAGGTCGGCGCATCGAGCCCCAGCAGCTTGGCCCGCCGCTCCATGATCGTGAGCAAGCGGCCCAAGGACTTCGCCTCACCCGCGAGGGCCTTCTCCCAGATGGCGTCCTGCAGCGCATCGAGGCGTAGCAGCTCCAACGTCCGCAGCCGCTCGGCCTCAGCGGCGTTGCGCTCGTTCACCGCATCGAGTGCATGGCGCACGCGCTTGTAGGCGCTCGAGGGGGCGATGCCGAGACGCCTCGCGATCTCGCGGTGCGTGAGCCCCTCGAGGCGCAGGGCCAGGCAGCGCTCCTCGAGCAGCGCCGTCCTCACCTTGATCGGCCCCTGGCGCGAGAGCATCTGCGTTTCCTTCCGGTCTGATCGTGGCCGTAGAACGATCAAAGCACCCCGAGACCAGGCGCACAATCCTGCGAGAGGGAGGGACGGCACGCTGGATGCCGAGGACCGAGGATCCCGCACCAGCTCCAGGAAAGCCGTCTGGCAACACCATGTGCCGACGAGTGTCGGTGTATGACGCCCCGTTCGTTTGCCGGGCGTTTGCAGGAGACCATCTGGGCGAGTCTTCAGCTTCGCTCGGGGCATGCAAAACCCCAGCATCTGAGCGTGAAGAAGGTGGTGGACCGCAGGGGAGTCGAACCCCTGACCTCCGCCGTGCAAAGGCGCCCGAAGCAATCCCGACAGGTCACAGGGGAGCCCAAGAAGTGACGTTGAAGAACGCCGTACGCATCCGACTGCTCGCCCGCAACCCCTGAAACGACGCCTCCCTGCCGAAAATCAGGTGGCTGAACGCCTGCGGGCCGCCGAGGACACCTCCGTCGCTGTCCCGCTGCTCGTACTCTTCACCCTCGGGGTGCGTCGCGGGGGGCTCCTCGGCCTCAGCTGGGACGACCTCGACCTGGAGGCGGGTCGCCTCTCGGTGCGTCGCACCCTCGAGGGATCCACGGGCGGGGTCGCCTTCAAGGCGTCCAAGGCAGTCCGTGGAGCACGCACCATCGCTTGCGCCACGTTCGGTCGCAGGAGGGTTGCAGGCAGGTTGCACGAGAGGGTCGGCGAGATTCTCGGGAGCAGACAGAACCCCTGCAATCGCGCGGGTGACGATGCCGGTCATCTTCATGTGTCTCGTTCCTCAGTGGGCGGTGGTCGCTCGCACGGGCGTCGCGACCGAGCTCCATCACGTCCCGGCTGGTTCGCCTTGCGGAGGGGGTGGGTAGAGCACAGCCATGGACACCTGCGCCGAGCCTCTTGAGCTGCTGCGCGAGCTCTTCGCGAGGCAACGCCTCGGCGTGCTCGCCACCCACGGACCCGACCATCCCTACGCGAGCCTGGTGGCGGTGCGCGCCTCGGAGGATTTCGCGCGCCTCTTCTTCAGTACGCCGCGTGTTACCCGCAAGTTCGGCTTTCTGAGTTTCGAGCCGCGGGTGGCGATGCTCGTCGACAGCCGTTCGGACGAAGACCTCGACTTTCACGGCGCCGTCGCCGCGACGGCGGTCGGCACGGCGCGCGAGCTTGAGGGCGAAGAGCGCGCCGCGCAGCTCACCGCCTTTCTTGCGCGGCATCCGCACCTGAAGCCGTTTGCGAGCGCCCCCTCCAGTGCGCTGGTCGAGCTTGCCGTCGAGACGTACTACATCGTCAGCCGCTTCCAGAATGTCACCGAACTGCACCTCTCGTAGCGTGGCCATGCGCCCAGGTTTCGTTCTTCCTCAGGAAGAGATTGACGAAAGCGTCGCCGCGCGCGTGGGCGGCAAGGCCCTCTCGCTGGCGCGCATGGCACGCGCTGGTATCGCCGTGCCGGCGTTCGTGGCCGTCACTACCGATGCCTACGAGGCCTACCTGGATGCCTCGGAGCTGCGGGCCCGCATCCTCTTCGAGCTGGAGCGCAAGCACTTCGCGGACATGCGCTGGGAGGAGCTGTGGGACGCGGCGCTGCGCATCCGCAGCCTCTTCCTGACCACGCCGCTGCCGGAGGAGCTGCGCGCGGTGCTGGCGCAGCCGCTCGCCGCGCGCTTCGCGTGGAGGGCCACCGTGGTGCGCTCGTCGGCGCCTGGGGAGGACTCCGCCGGCGCATCGTTCGCCGGACTGCACGAGTCGTATGTGAACGTGCGAGGGTCGGATGCCGTCCTCGAACACGTCAAGCTCGTGTGGGCGTCACTCTGGTCCGACGCGGCGCTGCTGTACCGCCGCGAGCTCGGGCTCGATCCCACGCTCAGCGTCATGGCGGTCATCGTACAGGAGATCGTCTCGGGCGAGCGCTCAGGAGTCGCCTTCAGCCGTCATCCGGACGACGACGCGCGCGCTCTGGTCGAGGCCGTCCATGGCTTGAACCAGGGCCTCGTGGACGGCGTCGTCGAGCCCGACCGCTGGACCGTGGACCGGCGCGACGGTGCCATACTGGAGCATCGGTCCGTGGAGCGTCGGGAGATGATCACGGAGCAAGCAGACGGCGTGCATCTCGTGCCGCTGCCTCGCGACCGTCAAGGCAGGGCTCCGCTGGCGGTCGATGAGGTGCCTCGCGTCCACGGTCTCGCGCGGCACGCGGAGTGTCACTTCCGGGCGCCGCAAGACGTGGAATGGACGCTGCGGAGCGACGATCTGTACGCGCTCCAGTCGCGTCCGATCACCACGCTCAGTGGCGAGGCCGGCGACGGACGCTCCACGTACCTCAGCCTGCGGCGCAGCTTCGAGAGCCTGCAGAGGCTGCGCCGCCGCATCGAGGACGAGGACCTGCCGCGGACTCGCGGCCGCCGCCGAGCGCCTTGAGGCCGCGTCACTCGACGGTCTGGACGACGCCAGCCTGCGTGTGACCCTGCAGGAGCGCAAGGCCGCCCACGACCGCGGCGTGGATATCTACACCGCCGACTTCATCCCGTTCGCGCACGGTGCCCGCCTTTTCGGCGCCGCCTACAACGACGTCCTGCACCCCGAGGATCCCTACGAGTTCACCGAACTGCTTGCGGGCACCCCCATGATCAGCCTGCGGCGCAACGCAGCACTGGAACAGGTCGCCGCGCAGCTGCGCGGCGGGAAGGAGAAGGCAGCGGCACGGGCGCTGGATGAGTATCTGGCGGAGTTCGGCGATGCCACCCGCGACAGCGGCGAGGCTCGTGCCGAGGTGCTGCAGTTCGCCTGGCGGCTCGCGGCGCGTCCGGCAACGGTGGCAGTGACGCGCCCAGGCCCTGCGGACCGCGCCCGGCGCTTCATCGAGGCGCACTCGGAGGCCGAGCGGCAGCGAGCGGCCGAGCTGCTCGACCTGGGTCGCGCGAGCTGGCGACTGCGTGATGACGACAATCTGTACCTCGAGCGTCTCGAGCGTCTCCTCGTGGCCGCTCTCGAGGAGGCGGAGCGCCGCGGTCTCCCGATCGATGAGCACCTGCGCCCGCGGGAGGTCACGCTGCCTTCGCCACTGGGGGCTGAGCAGGCAGCGACGGAGGGGGTCACGAAGTCCGGACTGACGGCGGCCGGGCAGGCTGCGCCCGCCGGCCTGCGCGCTCAGGCGCGCCAGATCGTCGGGCAGCCCGCTGGCCCGGGCCTGGCCGTCGGTACGGCCCGGGTCATCGAGGGCCGGGAGGATCTCGCGACATTCGCCGACCGCGAGATCCTCGTCTGCGATGCCATCGCTCCCGAGATGACCTCCATCGTGCCGCTGGCCGCCGGCATCGTGGAGCGCCGCGGCGGCATGCTCATCCACGGCGCGATCATCGCACGCGAATACGGCCTGCCATGCGTCACCGGTGTGCCTCGCGCCACCGAGCTCATCCGTAGCGGCGACCGGGTGACCGTGGACGGCTACCTGGGCATCGTGATCGTTGGCTGAGCCGACGAGGTGCTGTCACGCCGCGGCGGCGGTGGTGGTTCAGGGGGGCACGGCGATCCGCCCCCCGGCACAGCGCGATGGGCGGCGCGGTAGGCCGTGGGGGCCGGACCTAATCCTCGCTCACGACTACCACCTGCGTCTCAGTGCGTGCGCAATCGACTGGGCCTCGTGCGGGCGGCCCCCCGATCGAGCTAGGTCCAGGGGTGCAGACCAAGCCCGGAAATCGATTGGATTGAAGTTACATAACTCCAATACTGACGCGTCAGTGGGTCGTCTCTATCGGCTGAGACCCCCGGCAGCCCGACTAGGTCACGGTGGAGGTGCCGCTGCTCCAGCTTGTACGCGCAGTCAGCGGCTTGAAGGTAGAGGCTCCAGGAGATCGGTCGTCTCCGTCGCCTTGGTCGCACTTCCTGATGTCGACCGCCCTCACGATTCCGAGCGCCTTCGCGCGATGACCTCCTCGGGGCGGTAGATCTTGCGTGGCATGGTCTGACTCCTTGATCGGTCGCGAAACCTTACATTGCAGGTGGACCGATTTCAGGTAGTCAGGTCACCGATGACTGGACCCCATTCGTCGGTCCACTTCCTATGTTAGTCCCAGGGCCACCTCCTGCACAGATGCCGGCGGGGCGTGGTCGAAGAGCGAGAAGCCACCGACGACGGTCGTCTCAGGCCTGGTCCGGGCGTTCTCTCAGCGAGTCGTGCGGACTCAGGCTTGTAGTACCGCGCAGTGCCAGCGAGTATCTCCCAGCACCATGGCCTGACGTCACGTTCGGTTGCAGGAGGGTTGCAGACGGGCTGTATCGAGAGGGCTCGTCGGGGGCGACTGTCCTGGTGAGTGAGGCGGCGGGACTCGAGGGACTGGGACTGGTCCCCGCCGATCGGAGGAGGCGGCAGCGGGGATCGACGTGGGACTGCGGGGGCGTTGGGGGAGAGCCCGGCATCGACGCCAACGGCTCATCTGCTTGTGAAGCCCGCATGGGGGAATAACTGCAGATAGGTGTGGCTGCGCATATTAGAGTCAGGAGGGATGATGATGAAGGCCAAGATCTCACCCCAGGAAGCCGCAGACCTGCTCGGGATCGAACTGCCACGAAACAAGCTGCTCGTCGCGAACCTCGGCAAGTTCGTGAAGAAGCACGGGATCGAAGCCGTGCGAAGCGACCCTGAGAAGTACCGCGAGCTGTGGAGTGCCTTCGACAAGGATCTCGTGCTGAAGTCGCCGAGCACCGAGGAAGGACGCCAGATCGCCGCCTAGGCCCGGCGAGTCCGCGGTCAGTTCACCCGGGAATCCATGCTCTCTCGCGGTCACGGGGAGCGGTAGCGTGCCGCGCGCCGCCGTGTTCAGATGTGGCGGGGGAGCGGTGGGGGCTGCCGCTGAGACCCCCGGCAGCCCGACGAGGATGCGGTGGGAGTGCCGCAGTGCCATGCGGCGCGGATGCCACAACTCTGGCGTGTGCGGCCGCGACGACCCGGGAAGGCCAGCCATGCGGCAGCCCCCTCGCGGGTCAGCGCACCGTCATCACCTTGCTGTAGGCGCTCGAGGTGCCATCCCAGGTCTTGGTCGTGCTGGTGAAGGCCTTGAGGCGGTACGGCACGCCCCGGGTTTGACGGAGGCTCCGTTTCTTGGAGGATCGTATCCTCAGGGAAGGGAGACCGCGTCTCATGGCCAGACCATCGAAGTACTCAGCGGAGTTCCGGCAGCGCAGTGTGCGCATCGCCCGCGAGTCGGAGCGTCCGATCGCCGCGGTCGCGCGTGACCTCGGCATCCACCACGAGACCCTGCGCGTCTGGGTGCGCCAGGACGAGGCGAACGACGGCACCCGCGCCGACCGGCTGGCGAGCGCCGAGCGCGAGGAGCTGGCGACGCTGCGCCGCGAGGTCCGTGACCTGCGCCGCGCCAACGAGATCCTCAAGGCGGCGAGCGTGTTTTTCGCCCGCGAGCTCGGCCAGCCCCGTCCGAGGTGAGCGCCTTCGTCGATGCGAACCGCACCCGCCTCGGGGTCGAGCCGATCTGTCGGGAGCTCGAGGTCTCGGTGAGCGCCTACCGCGCCCGCAGGACCAGGCCACCCTCGGCCCGTGCCCTGCGTGACGTCTGGCTGCTCGCCCAGATACGCCGCGTGCACGCGGGCAGCGGCGGCGTCTACGGCCAGCTCAAGGTCTGGGACGAGCTGAACGAGACCGGCGTCCGGGTCGCCCGCTGCACCGTCGAGCGCCTGATGCGCGGGAACGGCCTCGTCGGCGTGGGGCCGGTCGAGAGCAAGAAGACGACCCTGCCGGGCCTCGCCCCGCTGGCCGCCCCGGACCTCGTGCGCCGGGACTTCACGGCCACCCGCCCCGACGCCGTGTGGCTCTCCGACTTCACCTACGTGCGCACCTGGCAGGGCTGGGCTTACCTCGCCCTCGTGCTCGACGTCCATACGCGGCACATCGTCGGCTGGCAGCTGGCACCGCACATGCGCCAGAGTCTCGTCACGGACGCCTTCGAGACGGCGCTCGCCGCCCGTCAGGAGCATGAAGGCGGTCTCGTCGCTCACAGCGACAACGGCTCCCAGTACACATCCTACGAGTACACCGAGCGGCTGAAGAGAGCCGGCATCGCCCCGAGCCGCGGGCGCACCGGCACGGCGCTCGACAACGCCATGGCCGAGAGCGTGATCTCGACGCTCAAGCGCGAGCTCATCAGCCGCTACCGCTGGCCGACACGCCTCGACCTCGAGCTGGCTCTCGTCACCTACGTCGGCTGGTACAACTCACGACGCCGACACCGCTCGCTGAGGCACCGGGGAGAGACGCGGATGCGACGACTCACGCCGCAGCAGATGCTCGAGCTCTACAACCAGAAGACCGCAGCAGATAGCATGGTTCCCAAGTAACTCAGCCGCCGCGGAACCCGGGGCGTGCCCGCATTTGGGTTGCGTCAGTGTCAGTCTGAGTCCGTTGGGATTCCCGACTTGGTCGGGTAACCTGCGGCGTGGCGGCGGGGTGACCCATTGGGTTGCTGTCGCCCGACGGGGCTGACCAACATTCGTTGTGTCCCCCGCCGCCTGCCGCGAGGTTCGCCGGCGTGACCTGATAGGAGCCTGGCTAGAGGCCCCCACTGAGGCGTGTCCGCCGACGGTCCCTCGCTTCGGAGACTGCGTCCGAAAGGGGACAGCTCATGATGGTACTCGGCGTCGACCCGCACAAGAACAGCCACACCGTCGTCGCCCTCGAGGCCGCCACCGGCGAGGTGCGCGGCGAGCTCACCGTGACGGCCGACCAGCGCGGAAGCGAGCGGCTCCTCGCCTGGGCCCGCTCACTCGGCTCCGAGCGCCGCTTCGCCCTCGAGGACTGCCGCCACGTCTCGGGGCGCCTCGAGCGCTTCCTCATCGCCGCCGGCGAGGGCTGCGTGCGCGTGCCGCCCAAGCTCATGGCGCAGGTGCGGCGCAGCGCTCGCAGCCGCGGGAAGAGCGACGCGATCGACGCCGCGGCGATCGCCCGAGCCGCCCTGCGCGAGCCCGGCCTGCCCGAGGCTCGTCTCGATGGCCCCGAGCGTGAGCTGCGCCTGCTCGCCGACCACCGCGACGACCTGGTCGCCGAGCGCACCCGCATCCAGAGCCGCCTGCGCTGGCATCTGCACGATCTGGCGCTCGACCTTGCGGTGCCGCCCAAGGCGCTCGATCGCGCCTGCTGGCTCGCGCGCCTGGAAGAGGCTCTCGCCCCGCTCGACGGCGTGCAGGCACGCGTCGCCTGTGAGCTGACGCGCCGCTGCCGCACGCTCTCGGCGGAGATCGCCGCCCTCGGGCGCGAGATCTCAAGGCGCGCCGCCGAACTCGCGCCCGAACTCCTCGAGCTGCCCGGCTGCGGCGCCCTCACGGCCGCCCGCCTGCTCGGTGAGACGGCCGGCGCCCTGCGCTTCGCCATGCACGCCGGCGTCGCACCCCTGCCGGTCTCGAGCGGCCGGAGCGACCGCTACCGGCTGAACCGCCGTGGCAACCGTCGCCTGAACGCCGCCCTGCACCGCATCGCCATCACGCAGCTGCGCTGCCATGAGCCGGCGAAGCTCTACATGGCTCGCAAGCGCACGGAGGGCTAAGAGCACGCGCGAGGGGCTGCGCTGCCTCAAGCGCCACTTGGCGCGCACTGTCTGGCAGGCGATGCGCAGCGCCGAGGTGCGGCGCGGGGCCGCACCGACAGATGCTGGCCCCGCGACCCGGCCAGACCTGGCCCTGGCGAGCTGAGGAGTTGACATAGGAGCAACGAATGGTTGCAGACGGCCGCTGCGGGGGTCCTCCGGAATGCGCCCAGAGCCCGATTCACGCACGAATCGGTGGTGGACCGCAGGGGAGTCGGACCCCTGACCTCCGCCCAAGGAGTGCGATCCCCGTGGCAGGAATCCTCCGGATTCGGCTGCACGCCACGAACTCTCAGGAACGTGCGGCGGCCATTCGGGGCAGACGATGAACGGCTAGGGCGACGGCGTTGCGGGCATACGGTCGTTGAGAGAGGAGCCGAGAGAACAGAGGCCTGTCATGAGTACGCTGCTCGGAAGACGTCCGGAGCGCCTGGGGCCCTTCGGGCAGGGACTTCTCCTCTGGCTGTTGATCGAGCTCTGGATCCTCAATCTCGCTGACTTCCTGCTCACGCGCCACGCGCTCTGGCGCGGCCTCGCTCAAGAAGCCAACTGGCTGATGGACTTCTTCTTCCGCCAGGGCACTTTGCCGGCCGTCGCCTTCAAGATCGGCACGGTCACGGTAGGCGTGCTCCTGCTCTGGCGCCTGCGCCACTACCGTACCGCCCTGGTAGCTGCGGTGCTGCTCACAGGCTTCTTCGCCGTCGTCGTCGTCTATCAGGCCGTCTGGCTGATCGCCCTGTGGCTTTCTGCATGAGCCCGAGTGGCAGCTGACGCATTCAGACAAGCGCGGCCAGCGCGGTGACACCTGTCAGTGTCAGAACGATGCCGAGCCACTGGTGTCGCCGTGGGCGCTCTCCCAAGAAGGCGAAGCCGAGGATGACGGCGAAGACGCCGAACTGCGTCGTCGTCACACCGGCCACGGTGAGCGGGCCGAGCGACAGCGAGATGGTGAGCAGCAACAGACCGCAGAGCTCGAGCACCCCTGCGCCAATCGCCGCGAAGCGCCATCCCCGAGGCACAGCGAGACTCCCGGCGACAAGCGCCGCAGGCAGTGCGAGCGCCAGCGAGACCGAGCGCGACACGGCGGCCTGCGAGAGCCAGCTGATGCCGTCGGCGTAGCTGTAGCAGAGCATCACAGCGGCGAACGAAAGACCCGATGCAAAGGCCCAGAAGGCACCCGCGGTCGTGCTGGCGCGATCGTGCACGGAAGTGAGGAGTGCACCCACCGCGCAGAGGGCGAGCGCCAGCCCGAGCGCCAGCGTAATCGGCTCGCCCAGCAAGATGAAGGCGACAACGGCATAGGCGCCCTGCAACGAGTTGAGTGTCGACACGAGACCGAGATCGCCCACGCGCAGGCCGCGCAGGAGGCAGGAGAAGGCGACAACGTAGGCGACGCCCGCCAGCGCCGCCATCCCCGTGGCACGCCACTGATCACCCCCACCGGGAAGACCCTCGGCCACAAGGGCGACGGGCACGATGACGATGAAGCCGGTCGCCAGCACCCAGGTGACCTGGGTGAGCGCCCGCGTACGGCGCGCAACCCTCTGTGAGAAGAGGTCGCTCGCCGCGTACGAGAGAGACGACGACAGGCCTGCGAGGATCGTGAGCACGCGACGCGCGCCGCGTCACCTGTCTATGCGACAGACCGTGAGATCGGCGAAGTTGCGGGACGCCAAGCCCTGGTGCTTCTCGACGACGGTGTCGGCGAGGGCGTCGAGCGCTGCGAAGTCGGCGGCGCGGGGCTTGCCCTTGGCCAGCACCGGCTCGAGAAGCTCCACCTTGAGCTTCGACATCATGCCGGCAAGAGTCTCCACCGTCTTGCCTCCCCAGCCGTAGGAGCCGACCACGGTGGCGTACTTCGTTCTCGGCCTCAGGGCGTTGGCCAGAAAAGCGGCGTTGGCAGCCAGCGGATGTGGGCCCCCAAGGATGGTCGACGTGCCGAGAACGACCGTTCCGGCGTGGACGAGCGAACTGGCCAGCTCTCCGGCATCCAAGGTCGTCAGGTCGAAGCGCTCGACGGCGACGCCGCGATCGGTGAGTGCCGCCGTGAGGGACTCCACCATCAGCCGGGTACTGTCGTGCATCGAGACGTACGGCAGGCATACGATGTTCTGCGGATCGCCGCCGGCCCAGTCGCGGTAGGCGGCGACGATGAACGCCGGATCGTCGTAGACCGGCCCGTGGCTCGGGCAGATGAAGGAGATGGGGTACGCCGTCACTTTGTCGATGTTCTTCTGCACCTGAACGCCGAAGGGCATCATGATCTCCGCGTAGTACCGCTTGGCTCCGTCGTACACCTCATGCTTGTCGGCGAACACGTCGCTGGTCGCGTAGTGTGAGCCGAAGAAGTCGCAGCTGAAGAGGATCCGATCCTGCTCGAGCCACGTGCACATGGTCTCCGGCCAATGCACCCACGGCGTGGAGAGGAACGTGAACGTCTTGTCGCCGAGGGCGAGCGTGTCGCCGTCGCCGACGATTTGGAAGCGCGCGCCGTCCACATGAAGGTGATCGACAAGCATGGTGCGCGCCTTCTGATTGCAGACGATCGTCAGATCGGGGTAGCGCTCCAGGAGCATGGGAGTCGCGCCGGAGTGATCCTGCTCGACGTGGTGAATCACCAAGTAGTCCGGAGGCGGGAGCTCGTCGAGCTGCCGGGACAACGCGGGCCAGTGGACCGGATCGACCGTGTCCAGCAGCGCGCTCTTCTCACTGCCCGTCACGAAGTAGGAGTTGTAGCTGGTGCCGTCCGGCAGGGGGATGAGCGCATCGAAGAGGCGACGGTCCCAGTCGACGGCGCCGATAAGAGAGACGTTGGGTACGATCTGGCGTGGCTTCATGGTCACCCTCAGTGCGATCGGGAGATGGGCCTCTTGCTGTCACCGCCAGTATAGCGGCGGGCTCGCGCTTCGGCCCGACAAGCCCCCGATCTGCCTCAGCCCGGCCGGTCGAGTTCGTCGGCGAGCTGCTCCAGGAACAGACCGACGTCGGTGACGATGCCGACCGTCTGGAAGCTGCCGCGGTCGGCCAGTTTCGTCACCACCGCCGGATTGATGTCGACGCAGACGGTGCGCACGGAGGCCGGCAGCATGTTGCCAACGGCGATGCTGTGCAGCATCGTACTCAGCATCAGGCAGGCGCCGGCCTGCTGGAGGTAGCCACGCATGGTCTGCTGCGCCTCCAGTACATCGGTGATCACCTCCGGCAATGGACCGTCGTCGCGAATGCTGCCAGCGAGAACGAACGGCGTTCCGGTACTCACGAGGGTGTGCATCAGGCCGCCGCCGACGACGCCCTGCTCCACGGCCGCCGCGATGCCGCCGCAGCGCCGAATCGCATTGATGGCGCGCAGGTGGTGCTCGTGGCCGCCAGGCGTGGACGTCCCCTGGTGGAGACTGATCCCCAGGGACGTTCCGAAGAGCCACGACTCTATGTCGTGAGTGGCGATGGCGTTGCCCCCGAACAAGGCGCCGATGTAGCCGGCCTCGATGAGGCGGGCGAGGTGCGGCGCCGCCCCGGTATGGACGATCGCCGGGCCGGCGACGGCGATCGTCAGCCTGCCCTCGAGCTTCACTTGGCGCAGCAGGCGCGCGACTTCGCGGACGATCTGCGCCTTCGGCTTCTCGCTGCTCACGGCCGAGGACATGAACTCGAACGGCTGGCTCTCGCGCGGTCGTTCGAGCGGTATGACGCGAACGCCCCTGTGCCCCGTGGCGAAGAACTCACCGGCCTTCGCATCGTTCATGGGAACCATCTCGGCCGTGCCTCTCTCGGAATCGACGCGCACGCCGCAGTCCATCTCGGGGTGCAGCACGCGGAGCCACTCACCGCTCACCCGCACGAAGGTCTCGAGATTGGTGCTCGAATAGAAGCGCTCGGGGAGCACCCCGTCCGCCGGCGCAGGCGCCAGCGTCACGTCCTGGGGCTTCAGCGCGACCACGCCGTATTCGTTGATCGCCGTAAGCAGTTCATCCAGGTGAGCTGCGTCGCGCCCGAAGATGCGCATCGCTGCATGCGACGGGTCTTCCTTCATGCGCCCGACCTCGAACGCGAGTATCTCGAACTCGCCCTCGAGGTCCATGATCTGGTCCATGATCTGCGGCATCAGAAGGGAATCGATGAGATGGCCCTTCATCTCAACGTCTTCGTAGGGCATGTCGGGCACCAGCACCTCCGCACACTCGAGTGACACGGCGACGATGCCAGTCTATCGCCTTCACGGTGAAGAGCGAGCCAAGATACGGTGTATTATCGGTTTATGCAGGCTCTATCGTCAGCTGATAAGCTCCGCACAACCCGATAAGGATGGCTGATGGACCCGCGTCTCAACCCCTACACGCCCAACGCCGGCGCCCCCCCTCCGGTCCTGGTCGGCAGGACCGGCCTGCTGACATCGTTCGACATCCTCCTCGCCCGGCTCGTTCGCGGCCGCACGGACCAGTCGATGATCGTCACGGGCCTCAGAGGCGTCGGCAAGACGGTGCTGCTCGGGGAATTGCGCGGCAGAGCCGAGGCAGAGGGCTGGACGGCTGTCGAAGCCGAGATCACGAGGCAGATCGACTTCGGACCACGCATCGCGCAGCTCGCGCGGCGGGCCCTGTTGGGCGTGGCGCCCAAGGCGCGATGGAAGGACCGCGCCCGTCGCGCCGCCGGCGTCCTCAAGTCGTTCACTCTCACCGTATCCTCGGAGGGGACGCTCTCGGCGGCTCTGGACATCGACCCGGTCGAGGGCATAGCCGACAGCGGCGACCTCGCCAACGACCTAACCGACCTCTTCGTGGCACTCGGTGAGGCCGCCCGGGATCAGGGCACTGGCGTCGTGTTCTTGTTCGACGAGGTGCAGTTCCTCGCTCGACCCCACCTCGAGGCGCTCATCGCCGCGCTCCACAGGGCGGTGCAACGCTCTCTGCCCATCACTCTGGTGGGGGCCGGTCTGCCGCAGATCCCACGGCTCGCGGGAGAGGCGAAGTCATACGCGGAGAGACTGTTCACGTTCCCGGAGATCGGCAGGCTGACCGAGGCGCAGGCGGTGGAGGCGCTAGCTGCACCCGCTCGCGACCTCGGTGTGGACTTCACCGTCAAGGCGACGGCGGAGATCGTCGCCTACACGCAAGGCTATCCGTACTTCCTCCAGGAATACGGCAAGATCGCGTGGGATGAAGCTGAAGCCTCACCCATCTCCCTCAAGACCGTGCGCGCCGTTCTGCCGCTGGTGGAAGCCAAGTTGGATGGCAGCTTCTTCAGAGTCCGCATCGAGCGCGCCACGCCGCACGAGCTGCGCTATCTGAGGGCCATGGCTGAACTCGAGGAGGGGCCGTGCAGGGCGAGCGAGGTGGCTGCGGCGCTTGGACGCGCCTCGGAACAGATCGGCCCCACTAGATCACGGCTCATCGAGAAGGGTCTCCTCTACACCCCGGGGTACGGACTCGCCGCGTTCACGGTGCCGCAGTTCGGACGCTACCTCACGCGAACGACGCCCGTGCGCTGAAGCCGTTCCGCGACTCAACGCCCTGAAGGGTCGGCGAGTTCTCCACCGCGCTACGTCTCCTCAGCCGTGGGCCCCTGCTCCGCCTCGATCTCCTGCATGACGGCCTTGGATGAGGGCAGTAGTTCGACGATCAGGACTCCGGCCAGCATCAGCGAGCCTCCCATGAGCAGGCGCCACGTGAGGACGTCCATCCCAAGGACGACGCCCGCGGTAACCGCGAAGACGCTCTCGAAACCGAGCAGGACGGCGGCGTGCGTCGAGGTCGTGTGGCGCTGCCCCCAGCTCTGGATGAAGAAGGCGTAGATCGTCCCCGTCAGCGCCATCCACACGGTCATCGCCCAGAATGCCCAGGGCAAGCGGAACGTGATCGGCGTGACGAAGGGCGTGACGATGAGGAGCGCGGCGGCCGAGAAGGCGATCTGCGTGAAGGCGAGAGTCCCCGCCTGCACCTTGGGCGCAAAGAAGCCGGTGGCCATGACGTGCGCAGCATAGAGGAGGGCCCCGAGAAGAGTGAGGCTGTCACCCTTGCTCAACGTGAAGTCGCCCTGCAGCGAGAGAGCGGCGAGGCCGGCGGTCGCGACGAGAGCTCCGATGATCTGGTAGCGGCCGGGCGAGCGCTTCGCGAACATCCAGTAGAGGAAGGGGACTATGGCGACGTACAACCCGGTGATGAACCCCGAGACACCCGGTGAGGTGCGCTGCAGGCCGATCGTCTGCAGCACAAGAGCCGTCATGTACAGGGCACCGAGCAGGCTGCCTCTCGCCCAGTCGCCGCGCCCCGCCCTGAGCCAGTTCTTGGGCTGGACGAGGGCGAAGACGCCTGCGGCCACAAGATAGCGCAGCAGGAGGAACAGGAGGCTGCCGGCGACGATGTCCTGGGCGATCGGACTTACGGCGTCGGTCGTCATCCCCGTCGCGAGCTTGAGGAGGACGAAGCTGCTGCCCCAGACGGCTGCCACCGTGAAAAGCAGGATGTCCGCGACCAGGGCCCTCCGGCGCGAGTCGTGCTTCATCGTCGCGGGAGCGGCCATCGCCGCGATCTTCGCAGATACGTCAGGCGGGCGCGAGCACACCGACACTGCTACCTGCCGCCGACCACCCCACACCAGCGCATCGCCATCAGGGCGGCCGCGGCGGCGAAGTCGAGCAGGCTCTCCACGCTCAAGTGCTCGTCGACGGCGTGAGCGGTCTCGATGCCCTCCGGACCGAAACTGAAGGTCGGTGTGCCAGCACGCGTGAAGGTCGCCGCATCGTGCCAACTGTCCAGGCCCGCCGGTCGGCCGCTGCGCCCGACCTCCGCCGCACAGCCAAGCGCCGTCAGCACGAGCGGATGGTCTGCCGGCAACTCGGCCGGCACCACGTCGTCCGTCCACGCGAAGGCCAGAGGGTGCTCGGCGAACCACGGATCGCCGGCGACGGCGGCGTTCAGCCGCTCGATCACGTCGGCCTCCACCCGCCTGCCGGTCCCCTCATCGTCGACGTGGCCCGGCAGGTAGGTGATGTTGCAGGTCACGTCGCAAGAGGCAGGATAGGTCACGACCCAGGTGCCGCCCCTGACAAGGGTCGGGACGATGTCGCCCGGAAGGAGCAATGGGTGCTGCGTGGTCCGGGCGGACGACGCCATTCCTCGCGCAGCGCCCTGATGCCCTGCAGCAAGGGCAGGAGATTCTCGATGGCGTTCACGGCACCGCCCTCGCGCCAGTCGGGCTGTGGCATCTCCGCGTGCCCGGCGCGACCCGCGACCGTGATTACCGGGGTCACGGTGCCGTGGCAGCACACCCAGGCGTCGAATCCCGTCGGTTCGGCGACGATCCCCGCGTCGGCCCGCACGCCGTGCTGGACGCACATGTGGCCGCCTGCCCCCGACGACTCCTCGTCCGTGTTCGTGCAGAACACGATGTCGCCGGCCAGGCGCACGTCCAGCCGACGCAAGGTCTCAAGCGCAACGACGAGGCCCGCGATGCCTCCCTTCATGTCGGCCGCGCCGCGCCCGTACAGGATGCCATTGCGCTCGTCCAGCTTGTAGGGATCGCTCTGCCAGTCCTCGCGATCCGTTGCATCGACGGCGTCGATGTGCCCGTTCAGGAGCAGGCTACGGCCGCCGCCCGAGCCGGCCAGGACAGCCGCGAGCTGCGGGCGGCCCACGAAGTCGAGACCCGCCGGGATGGAGCGCGTCCCGGCGCCGGTCGCCTCCGGCTCCCAGAGGTCGGTCTGCGCACCGAGGCCCTCAAGGCGCGCGAGAAGCCGGCGTTGCAGCTTCTCTTCGTCGCGAGCCGGGTCGCCAGGCTCGCGCGCCGTCGTATCGCAGGCGACGAGCTCGGCAAGCAGCCCAACGACCTCCTCGCGCGCGCCGAGTGCCGCTTCGACCACCTGCTCTTCCAGCCTCGAGCGCAATCCGATCCGGCGCTCCCCGGCCCCGGGGGATACCTTCATGACGGCCTCCTCCATGCCTCCGCCTCGTGCACCGTCGCTGCCTCGGACGACGCACTTCTCCTATTCTACAAGCGCAGTCGCGTCGCGCCCTCCGACTGATAGCATCAGCCGATGGGCCGCTTCGACCCACGCCGCCGCTTCACCGCGCTGCGCACCCTCGACCCCAACGTCCGCAGGCTCGGCCTCGTCAGCTTCCTCGCTGACTTGAGCTCTGAGATCGCCTACCCGCTCTTCCCGATCTTCGTCACCACCGTGCTCGGCGCGCCAGTCGCGGTGCTGGGCTTGATCGAGGGCATCGCCGAGGCGACCCGCCAGTATGGCCAAGTACCCGTTCGGACAAGCCGCCGACTACACAGGCCGACGCCGCCCCTTCGTGCTCGTCGGCTACACCCTCGGTGCTTTCGGCAAGCTGGTGATCGCGCTGGCGTACGCGTGGCCCATGGCGCTGGCCGGCCGCTTCACCGATCGCCTCGGCAAGGGGGTGCGCACGGCGCCACGCGACGACCTCATCACGGCGAACACGCTACCGGAGCAACAAGGGCTGGCCTTCGGCCTTCACCGCAGCTTGGACACGCTCGGGGCGGTCGTCGGTCCGCTCGTCGCACTGGCGCTCGTCCAAGCCAACGTCCCGCTGCGTTGGATATTCGCCATCGCCGTGGTCCCGGGTCTGCTGAGCGTACTCGCCATCGTGCTCTTCGTACGCGAGCGCCGAGAGCGACCCCAACGCGCTGCATTCCAGCTGTCTCTGCCAGCCTCACCAGCATATCGCTGGCTGCTCTGCGGTTCTCTGCTGTTCGCAGTGGGCAATTCCAGCGACATGTTCATCCTGCTCAAGGCACAGGACGCAGGCGTGACCACAGCCGGGGTCATCCTCCTGTACGTCCTGTACAACGTGACCTACTCGGCCGCCTCGCTGCCACTCGGCGGCCTCAGCGACCGCGTCGGCCAATTCCCGCTCGTGACCGCCGGCTACGCCCTGTTCGCCGCCGTGTACATCGGATTCGCGGCAGCCGATTCGGGCTGGGCGCTGGCGGGACTGTTCGCCCTGTACGGCCTCTACATCGCCGCCACCGAGGGCACGAGCAAAGCGCTCATCGGCCGTGCCATCCCCACAGGGGAGCGTGCCTCCGCACTCGGTCTGTACTACACGGCCACCGGCCTCGCGAGCTTCGCCGCAAGCACTGTCGGCGGAGCCCTCTGGAGCGCCGTCGGCCCTTGGGCGACGTTCGCATGGGGCGCCGCCGCCACGGCCGCCGCGGCCATCATGGTTTTCGGGCACGGCCGGGTGCGCCGAGCACTTGCGGCCTGAGCGCTCGCTCCGCACCGACCGGCGCACCGAAGGCGCGAGGCCTCGACGGAAGGACCGCCGCCGCAACGGCGCACCGGCGGCCGGCCGCCATAGAGGAGTCGGCTTGCCCGGTTTACCTCAGGCGCGTACACTGTCGGCAGCGATATAATCGTCGCCTCACCTCGATCAGGACTGGCGAGCAGCCCCGCCGCCCGTCCGCACAGAAGGGCAGGGAATCGACGGAGCATGACTAGCACGCCTCGCACCCTTGTCGCCGAGATCCTGGAGAACACCGGCGCCAACGCAGCCACGTGTTACCAGTGCGGCAAATGCTCCGCCGGCTGCCCCATGGCGGCAGACTCCGATCTCCGCCCCCACGACATCATGCGTCTCGTCGTGCAGAATCGCCGCGCCAAGGCGCTGAGCGACCCGACGATCTGGCTCTGCCTCACCTGCGAGACGTGCTCGGCACGCTGCCCCAATGCCTGCGACCCCGCCCGCGTCATCGACGCCCTTCGCGAGATGAGTATCGACGCAGGGATGTCGTCCATGCCGCGCAACATCAACGCCTTCCACAAGGCGTTCCTCGAGCAGATCAGGAAGAACGGAAGGCTGCACGAGGTGGGACTGGTCATGGAGTACAAGATGCGCAGCGGCGACCTCGTGAAGGACGTCACCAACGCCCCGTCGCTGTTCACGCGCGGCAAGCTCGGCCTGCGCGCCGACCGCATCAAGGGCGTCGCCGAGGTGCAGCGCATCTTCGAGAAGTGCGGGTTGCGTCCGTGAGCGCCGAGGCCACGAAGCCACGTCGCGGCGGGCGTCGCCTACTACCCAGGCTGCTCACTGCACGGCACATCGCGCGAGTTCGACGAGAGTCTCCGCGCAGTGGTCCAGGCGCTGGGCATCGGCATCACCGAGATCGACGACTGGTCCTGTTGCGGCGCCAGCAGCGGCCACACCACCGACCACCTCCTCGGAGTCGCCCTGCCGGCGCGCAACCTCGCGCTGGCCGAAGCGCAGGGGTTCGACAAGGTGCTGGCCCCCTGCGCCGCCTGCTACAACCGCCTCGCCGCGGCCCGCCTCGCCGTCGCCGACGAGAGCGGTCTCGCCGAGCGCATGCCAGATGTCCTCGGCAAGCCGTTCAAGAACTCCGTCGAGGTGTTCAATGCGGTCCAGCTTCTGCGCGACGCGACCGCGACGATCACCGAGAAGGCGGCAGCGACCCCGACGCCCAACCCCCTGGTGGGCGTCAAGCTCGCCGCCTACTACGGCTGCCTGCTCGTGCGACCCGCCGAGGTCTGTGGCTACGACGACCCCGAAGACCCCACGTCGATGGAAGAAGTCATCGCCGCCTGCGGCGCCGAGCCGCTGGACTGGAACATGAAGGTCGAGTGCTGCGGAAGCGCCTTCTCGGTCAGCCGCACCGCCTCCGTCGTGCGCCTGGGGCGGTCGATCATCAACGATGCGCGCGCCCACGGCGCCGAGGCCATCATCGTCGCCTGCCCCCTCTGCCACTCCAACCTCGACTTGCGCCAGAAGGCCATGACGGAGCGCGGCGAGGAGCCCCTTCCGGTGATCTTCATCACCCAGCTCGTCGGCCTCGCACTCGGCCTGTCGCACGCCGCCCTGGGCCTCGGCCGGCACTTCGTCCCCACATCGCCGCTGCTCACGCGCCTGGTCGAGCGCGCCGTCGTCCGTGAGGCGGAGGAGGCGAGCAAGGCGGCTGCGGCGAGAGCCAAGTCGGCGGCGCGCTCCGAGAAGGTCGCGTCTGCCCCCGAGGGAGGCGAAGCACAGTGAGCCGCGTCGGCGTGTTCGTCTGCCACTGCGGCGAGAACATCGCTCGCACCGTCGACTGCGCCGCCGTCGCCGAGACGCTCAAGGACCACCCCGGCGTCGCCTACACCACCGACTACAAGTACATGTGCTCCGAACCGGGGCAGGCCCTGGTCCGCAAGGCGATCGAGGAGAACAACCTCAGCGGCGTGGTCATCGCCGCGTGCTCGCCGCACATGCACGAGAAGACCTTCCGCAACGCCTCGGACAAGGCCGGCCTCAACAAGTACATGTGCGAGATGGCCAACATCCGCGAGCACTGCTCGTGGATCCATGAGGACCGCGGCGAGGCCACTGCCAAGGCGATCGACATCTCGCGCACCATCGTCGAGAAGGTCAAGCACAACAAGCCGCTGGATCCGATCCGCATCCCGATCACCAAGCGCGCCGTCGTGATCGGCGCCGGCATCGCCGGCATCCAGGCCGCTCTCGACATCGCCGACGGCGGTCATGAGGTGGTGCTGATCGAGAAGGAAGCCTCCATCGGCGGGCACATGAGCCAGCTCAGCGAGACCTTCCCGACGCTGGACTGCTCCCAGTGCATCCTCACGCCGCGCATGGTCGAGGCCTACCAGCACCCCAACATCAAGCTCCACACCTGGAGCGAGGTCGAGAGCGTCGATGGCTACATCGGCAACTTCACCGTGAAGATCCGCAAGAAGGCGCGCAGCGTCAACGAGGATCTCTGCAACGGCTGCGGCGACTGCTTCCCGGCATGCCCGGCCAAGCGCATCCCGAGCGAGTTCGAGGCAGGCCTCGGCAACCGCACCGCGATCTACGTCCCGTTCCCGCAGGCTGTGCCCAACATCCCCGTGCTCGACCGCGACCAACTGCACGCTCTTCAAGGGCCGCCGCAAGGGCCTTGCCAAGGACGCCTGCGGCAAGTGCAAGGAGGCCTGCCTCAAGGGGGCCATCGACTACGACACGGAAGACACGTTCATCGAGGAAGAGGTCGGCGCCATCGTCGTGGCCACGGGCTTCCAGCTCTACGACATCGGGCGCGAACAGCCTGCGGGCCTCAAGGGCTACGGCGAGTACGGCTACGGCGACGTGCCGGACGTCATCGACGGCCTGCAGTTCGAGCGCCTCGCCTCGGCCTCCGGACCGACCGCCGGCGCGATCCGCAGGCCCTCAGACGGGAAGGAGCCCAAGACCGTGGTCTTCGTCCACTGCGTGGGCTCCCGCGATCCCGAGAAGGGCATGAAGTACTGCAGCAAGATCTGCTGCATGTACAACGCCAAGCACGCCATGCTCTACAAGCACAAGGTCCACGACGGGCGCGCCGTGGCCTTCTACATGGACATCCGCGCGGCCGGCAAGGGCTACGACGAGTTCAGCCGGCGAGCGATCGAGGAGGATCAGCGCGGAGTACATCCGCGGCCGGGTCAGCCGCATCTTCCGCGACGGCGACAAGGTGAAGGTGTGGGGCTTCGACACGCTGAGCGGCGAGCAGGTCGTGATCGACGCCGACATGGTGGTGCTCGCGACGGCAGTGCGTCCGCAGCCTGGCATCGAGAAGCTTGCCCAGGCCGTCAGCGTGAGCGTCGATGAGCACGGATTCATCAACGAGGCGCACCCCAAGCTGCGCCCCGTCGAGACCAACACCGCCGGCGTCTTCGTGGCCGGCGCCTGCCAGGCGCCGCGCGACATCCCCGAGAGCGTGGCGATGGCGAGCGCGGCGGCGGCGAAGGTCATGGGCCTGTTCAGCGCCGACGAGCTCGAGCGCGATCCGGCCGTCGCCGTAGTCGACGAGAACAGCTGCATCGGCTGCATGAGCTGCGCCCGGGTGTGCCCCTACGGCGCCATCGAACAGCGCGAGATCTGCAGCGTCGACGGTCATGTCTGTGGTCATGTGGCCTACGTGAACCCCGGCGTGTGCCAGGGCTGCGGCACGTGCCAGGCGGTCTGCTTGAGCAAGAGCGTGGAGCTGCAGACGTTCACCGACGAGCAGATCTTCAGCGAGATCAACGCCCTCTGCTTCTGGGAGTGACAGCGGAATGAGCGACGAGACCCGCATGGCTGACGAGGCCGCCCAGTTCGAGCCGCGTATCACCGCCTTCGTCTGCAATTGGTGCACCTACACCGGCGCCGACCTCGCGGGAACCAGCCGCCTGCACATGGCCAGCAATGTGCGTATCATCCGCCTGCCCTGCACCGGCCGCATCGATCCGCTGTTCATCATCAAGGCCTTCGAGCGCGGCGCCGACGGCGTGATCGTCAGCGGCTGCCACCCCGCCGATTGCCACTACACCTCCGGCAACTATCACGCCCGGCGGCGCTTCGCCGTGTTCCGCGATCTCATGCAGTTCATCGGCGTCGACCCGCGGCGCATGACGTTCTCCTGGGTCTCGGCCAGCGAGGGCGCCAAGTGGCGTGACGTGGTCGACGAGGCAATCGTCAATGTGCGCGCCCTGGGGCCCTTCGAGGCCTACCGTGCGCTGGCGCCTGAGGCTCCGGAAACACCCGACGAGATCGACATCCCGCTGGCCGCCGCGGAAGAGGGAGAGAGGGCGTGAGCGCCCTCAGCGAGCTCGCTCGTCAGCTCCTGAACGACGGCACGGTACGCGTCGTCATCGGCTGGGAGCACGCTCGTCGCGGCGCCCGTCCCGTCTTCGTGACCGACCCGGCCGACGCCGACAAGCTGGTCTTCGACACGCGCTGCGCCCACAACCTCGTCACCTACCTCGACCCGCGGCGCGACGACGTCGTCAACCTCGGCAGGATCGGCGTCGTCGTCAAGGGCTGCGACGCCAAGGCGGTCGCGGGCCTGCTGCGCGAGGCGCAGCTCACCCGCGACGACGTCGTGCTCATCGGCGTGCGCTGCGGTGGCGTCCTCGAGGAGGCCGAACTGCCAGAACCGCTCGAGCTCACCGCCGAGAACGTCGCGCCGCGCTGCTACGGGTGCGACAACCGCGAACCCACGCTCGTCGATCATCTGCTCGGAGAGCCGCAGCCGGAGCCACCGCGGCCGAGCATGACCATAGACGAGCGTGTCGCCGCGCTGGATGCCCAGCCCCTCGAGGAGCGCTGGGCCTTCTGGACGGAGCAGTTCAACAAATGCGTACGCTGCTACGCCTGCCGACAGGTCTGCCCGTTGTGCGTGTGCGAGCGTTGCGTCGTCGACAAGAGCCAGCCGCAGTGGATCGAGGCCTCGGCGCATCCGCGCGGCAACCTGTCCTGGAACATCACCCGCGCCCTGCATCTCGCCGGCCGCTGCGTCGGCTGCGGCGAATGCGAGCGCTTCTGCCCGGTCGGCATCCCGCTCACCCTTGTGAACCGCAAGCTCCAGGAGATCGTCGCCGAGCGGTACGACTACACGGTCAGCGACGACCCCGAGACGCCGGCGCCCATCGGCGACTACCGGCTGGACGACAACCAGGAGTTCATCAAGTGACGGATCCGACCGGCACGAGCCCCGATCGCGCAGGCGGAGACCGCTGCTTCATCAGCGAGAGCGACCTGCGCGCTCTCACCGCCGAACTGATCGCCGCCGGCACCGAGGTCATCGCCCCGGTGGCCGTCGACGTCTGTGCTTCGCCGTCGGCGATCGCGTCCGCTGCCTGCCGCATGCCCGGCACAGCGCCGGTGGAGATCGAATACCGCCTTCTCGAGGACGCGTCCGAACTCGATGTCGGCCGCGGCATGCCGGTGCTCTCGCTGAAGGGCTACTTCCTGCCCGAGCACGAGGCGCTCTACTGCTGGCGACAGCGCGGGACGGAGATCGAGATCGACCCGGTGCCGACCGTGTTCGCCCCACGAGTCGTCCTGGGGGCAAAGCCTTGCGACAGCGCCGCCCTGGAGATCGTCGACAAGGTCATGAACTGGGACTATGAGGACGAGCTGTGGAACGGCCGTCGGGAGGCGACGACGATCATCAATCTGGCGTGTCCATGCATCGACGAGAGTTGCTTCTGCACGGCCGTCGACTTGGCCCCCGACAGCACCAAGGGTGCCGACGCACTCCTCACCCCAGTCGACGGAGGGTACCTCTTCGAGGCGACGACCGACAAGGGCCGCGCCTTCGCAGACGAGCACAGGGCGCGCTTCTGCACCGGCACCGGCGGCGAGGAGCATCGCGGGCGGCAGGCGGACGACGAACGCGCCGCCGCGCGAGCCCGCGCCGCCGCCAATCTCGAGATCGACGCCGGGTCCGTGCGCGACTGGATCGACACACACTTCGACGATCCGCTGCTTGCCGCCCTGGGAGTGCGCTGCAACGGTTGCGGGGCGTGCACATCCGTGTGCCCGACATGCCACTGCTTCGACATCGTCGATGAGGAGGAGGGCATAGGGAAGGGCACGCGACGGAGGTGCTGGGACACCTGTCAGGCGAGCACCTTCACGCTGCACGCCTCAGGACACAACCCACGCGACGACCAGGGCTCGCGCTACCGCCAGCGTCTGAACCACAAGTTCGCGATCTACCCGCTCAAGTTCGGCGAAGTGCTCTGCACGGGGTGCGGGCGCTGCACGCGCGTCTGCCACGCCGGCCAGGACCTGGTCGAGATCCTCGCCGCGATCGACATCGCGGCCAGGCACCCCGCCGCTGCCACTGAGACCGGCGAGGCGGACCAGAACACGCCGCCCGCGGACCACCCCGAAGAGGTGACTCCGTGAACATCTACCAGCCGCACCTGATGACGGTCGTCGAGATGATCGACGAGACGGCCGATACGCGAACTCTGCGCCTTGAGTTCGCCGATCCAGCCCTGCGCGACTCGTTCGAGTTCCGTGCCGGTCAGTTCGGCGAGTACACCGTCTTCGGCGCCGGCGAGGCCACCTTCTGCATCGCGAGTTCGCCGACTCGCAAAGGCTTCATCGAGTGCAGCTTCAAGTCGGTCGGCAAGCTCACGACAGCCCTGCGCGAGGTGAACGTCGGCGACACGCTCGGCTTCCGTGGCCCCTACGGCAATTGGTTCCCAATCGATGATTGGATCGGCAAGGACATCGTGTTCATCGCCGGCGGCATCGGACTCGCCCCCGTGCGCTGCGTCATCTGGAACGTACTGGATCGGCGCGAGGAGTTCGGCGATGTGACCATCGTCTACGGCGCCCGTTCGGTCGGCGACCTCGTCTACAGGCGCGAGCTCGAGGAGTGGGCCACGCGCGACGACGTGCGCGTGGTGACGACCGTCGACCCCGGCGGTCAGACCGAGGACTGGAGCGGCGAAGTCGGCTACGTGACGCCAGTCGTCGAGGCAGCGGCACCCAGCGCCCAGAACGCTGTCGCCGTACTCTGCGGCCCCCCGATCGTCGTCAAGCTCACGCTGCCGGTGCTCGGCCAACTGGGATTCAGCGGAAGACGCCATCTACACGACGCTTGAGAACCGCATGAAGTGCGGCCTGGGCAAGTGCGGCCGCTGCAACATCGGGCCGGTCTACGTCTGCAAGGACGGGCCCGTCTTCACGGCAGCCCAGATCCAGTCCCTGCCCGCGGAGTTCTGATCGCCGCCCTGCCGTCATCGGCTGTTGCCGAGCGCACGCCGGCCATCTATCATCTCAGTTCACCTGCTGGCTGGTCCCGGAAGGAACGCCCCGCGTGCATCACCTCAGGGTAGAACCCTTGCCGCTCGCGATCCTCGATCTCGTGGCGCGCTGGCGCCCCGAATGCCACTGCTGGACCAGCGAGCCTCTGCACCGCGGCTAGCTTCGCGCAGCCGTACTCGGCGAGAGCGCCGCTGCGGGCTTGACCGCCGGAGACGCCCGCTCGGGCGGATGGTCGTTGGTCCGTACCAAGCGACTCCGAGCACCACCATTCACGATCGACGCCGGGAGACACGATGAGCGACAACAAGACCAGCAGCGCGGGCCACCTTTCCTTTCTCAACGAGGAAGACAAGCGCCGGATCTACGATGGGGCGCTGCACATCCTCGCTGAGGTCGGGATGAGCGTTCACCACGCGGAAGGCCGCGAGTCTATGCTCGCCGCAGGGTGTACCCAGGACGACAACGGCCGCGTGCATGTTCCTCGCACGCTCGTCGAACAGGCCCGCGCCACCGCACCAGCACGCATCGCCCTGTACGACCGCGGCGGCGAACCGGCCTTCACGCTGGGTGGCTACGAGGCCGTCTTCGGCACAGGTTCGGACCTCATGCACACCTATGACCTCGAGAGCGGGGAGCGTCGCGAGACATCACTCGCCGACGTCGCGAGCTCGGCTCGGCTGTGCGACGCGCTCGAGCACATCGACTTCGTCATGTCGGGCGCCTACCCCCATGAGGTGGAGTCCCACCGCGCCTACCTCGAGGAATTCCGCGCCATGGTCACGAGCACCACGAAGCCGCTGGTGATGACGGCCGAGGGCGGATCCGACGTGGAGCGCATGTGCGCTGCGGCCAGCGAGCTGCGAGGAGGCGAGGAGGCGCTCCGCAGTAGGCCCTACTTCATCGTCTACGGCCAGCCCAGCAGTCCGCTCGAACACCCCGTCGACAGCGTCGACAAGCTGCTCCTCTGTGCCGACACAGGAATCCCGGCCATCTACTCGCCCGCGCCGCTCGCCGGCGGTACGGCGCCGATCACAGTCGCCGGACACGTGGCGCAGGGACTCGCCGAATCACTCCTCGGCCTCGTGACTCATCAGCTGCGCCGGCCGGGATCCCCGTTCATCACGGGGATGGGGCCGGCCGTTCTCGACATGGCCACCGCCCAGTCGTCCTACAACGCCCCCGAATATCTGCAGAGCTACGCCTGCTTCGTCGAGATGGCTCGCTGGCTCGATCTGCCGAACTGGGGCTACGGCGGCACGTCCGACGCCCAGGTGGTCGACGCCCAAGCCGGCATGGAGATCGCCGAGCTCACCCTGCTCAGCATGCTCCTCGGCTCGAACCTCAACCACGATGTGGGCTACCTCGATTTCGGCCTCACGGGATCGCTCGAGCAGATCGTCATCGTCGACGAGTACATCGCCATGAACCGACGGCTGCTGGGAGGAGTGGAGGTCAGCGATGACACCCTCGCCCTCGATGTGATTGCCGACATCGGGCCCGGCGGCGACGCGCTCTCGCACAGGCACACCGCCAAACACATGCGTCGCGCCCAGTGGCGGCCACGCATCCTCAACCGCAAGGGCCATGAGCGCTGGCTCGAGTCCGGCTCGCAGGACTTGCGCGAAGCTGCCCGCCGACGCGCCCTGGCGCTGCTCGAGACCCACTCCCCAGCGCCGCTGGACGAGGTCCTTGCGCGCCGCCTCAACGAGATCGTCGACGGGTACACTCCTGGTGCCTGAGACGCGAGACCGAACGACCGCGCCAGACAGCGAGCTTCTCTTTCACCTCGCTAGCACTGTCGGAGCACCCGGGTTCGCCCTGCCGTGGCTCGATCGCTTCTACGAACCGGCGGACATCGATCTGGTGTTCTCGGCGGCGGCCGGAGAGCTTCCCGGCGATCATCCCCCCAGGACACTCGACCGCGCCGTACGGCGCGCCGTGCTCGACCGCGATGACGGCATCGTCACTCCGGCCTCGTTCCACGCCCGCTACGAGATGTGGGCCTTCTACGAGCATTGGGCCGACATCCCGCAGGAGATGCGCGACCTGCTCAACGAGTGGGAGCTCGACGACTACCTCGACGAGGTCGGCGCGGGGATCAGCGCCATCCGCGACAGCAAGGGGCGGTCCGAAGGCGACCAGCACGACTACTCCTTCCTGCTGCTCGAGGAGGCTGAGGAACTGCTCCGCACCCGGCCGGCCATCTACCTCTGGCCCTGCAACTGCCGAGCCATGATGGGCAAGTGCGAGAAGTCACACACCGTGTGCCTCCGGTTCGACAACGAGCGTGACATCGGCTGGGAGATCACTCCCGAGCGCGCCATCCAGATCCTCCGCCAAGCGGATCGCGAGGGACTCATGCGGACCGCCTATCTGTCGAGCATGCACGGCCATCACGGCATCTGCAGCTGCTGCAGCTGCTGTTGTTTCCCCATCCTCGTCGGCGAGAAGCTGCACGCCGCCCACCTGTGGCCGGTGCGCCGTCATCTCGCGATCGTGGATGCCGAAGCCTGCACCGCATGCGGCCGCTGTGTGAAGCGCTGCCCCTTCGCAGCACTCTCGATCGACCGCCAGGGTGCCCCCGCACTGCGCCTGGACGCAACCGCCTGCCGCGGGTGTGGCCTGTGCGCTACCGGATGCTCGGAGGATGCCATCCGGATGCAATCGCAGCTCACCGGCTGACTTCCGCCTTCCGGTCCGACGCCCGCTGCGAAAACGCGCACGAACGGCGTCATCTGCGGGCATCCGCCTCACGAAGGCAGGACGCCCGCCGAACGGCCTCAGATGAGGTTCCCCGGCGGCCGATCCCCCGGCTCGCTCCGGGCCAGCCAGCGCTCGTACTCGGCGCGGCGGCGCTGAGCCTCGGGCGCCGCACACGCGCCGCCCTGCGAGGTGCACAACAGCTCCGGCGGCAGGCTCCGTCCGACGGCGTCCGCCACGTCCAGCGCCTCGTGAAGTGGCAGGACGGCAGAATGCCCCGCCAGCGCCAGGTCGGCGAACACGTGTGCCATGACGGTCGCCGCGAGAACGCGGCTGCGACAGGGCTGGCAGAGACCTCCCGGCATGGGATCGCACGGCATGCCGGTGAAGGCTTGCAGCGCGAGCGACGCGGCGTCCTCGGTCTGCTGCGCCGAGCCACCGACCATGGCCACGATGCCCGCCGCAGCCATCGCCCCGCAGACGCCCGCTTCGCCCGTGCAGCCGATCACCTCTCCCGTTGGCTCTGTGCGCGTGAAAGCAATGGCGCCGACGCCGGCAGCGACGAAGAGTCCGTGCAGCGAATCGTCATCGCCCAGACCGCGCGACTCCTGCACGGCGCTGAGGGCGGCGTAGACGTAGCCTCCGCCGCTCCCCATGGGGCCGGGCACCGTACAGACACCCGGTATCCCGGCGCCGGCGCCGTAGGCCCAGCGGATCGTCTGTGCCGTCAGGTCGCCGGTGAGCCTGCTTCCGGAGTCCTGATGTGCGCTCCAGCGCGCCGCGAAGTCCGGCTTGAACGGGCCGACCGGGACGGAGACGGGCTCATCGTAGGCAGCGCGCGTCTGCCGGCGCATCAGCCGCGCCAATATCCGCATGGAATCGGCGACACGCTCGCGCGACCAGCCTGAGGCGTCCATCTCATACTCGATGGCGGTCTCCCAGAGGGGGACACCCCGGCGCTCGGCGACCTCGCGCCAGGCGGTCATGGTCGCAAAAAGCTGCTCTCGGCGTTCGCGCCTCAGGGTGACCGGCACCACGGGCCTGAGAAGCGTGACCCGACCAGCGAAGCCCTGCTCGCCGAGCGCCCTGCCCACCGACTCCATGTCCGGCGCAGATTCGAGGCGCAGGACGTGCAGGCGGCTGCCCCCGTCGGCCTCAAGCGTTTTGCCGTCGATCAGGCCGGGCAGCTCGGCACCCAGCCGCCCAAGCTGTCCGCCACTCATCGCTTGTTCGCCGTCGAAGAGAAGCAGAGAGTAGGTGTCGCCGATGCTCCTCCACGCGCAACCGTCGACAAGGATCGTCTCGATCATGCCGCCACCGGTCGACGTTCCCACGAGGGTCACCGTCCGGCCGCCAGCGCTCGTCAGCACGAACTTCATGACGTTGGGATGGTCGCTCTCCGTCACATCCGCGAACTCGAAGTCGCACTCGAGCCCGGCATCCGCGGCCAGCTCGAGGGACTCGAAGAGACGTTCGTCGTCCGCAGAGAGACCGAGAATGCCCGCCACCATGGCCCGGTCCTCGGCCATGATGCCGAACGTTCCGGCGAACGAGCCCTTCCGGTCGAGTACGATCCGCGCCCGTGAGGGAGGCTCGCCGAGAAGGTCCCGGGCAAGGCGACCCAACCGGCATGGAGCCGCCGTATGTGAACTGGAGCCCGGCTGCATCACCGGCCCGAAGACGTCGTTGAAGAACTCCGGGTAGGAGCCGCCCGTCACCGTTCCACCTCCGTCGACCCGAAGTGCAGCCCGCCGATCTCGACCCAGGTCCCTACGCCGCGTGCCTTCGCAGCCGCGTACACGTGGTGCGCCGCCGCGAGGTCCTCCACGGCGACGCCGAGCGACTTGAACAGAGTGACTTCGTTTGGCGACGTACGCCCTGACACCGTGCCAAGCAGCACGTCCCCGATCTCACCGACGATGTGGTCGTCGTCGATGGCTCCCTCGCTCTTGGGGATGAGAAACTCTCCTGCCTCGTTCAGAGCGGACTCACGCCGGTCCACGTAGAGGCGAGCGCTCGCGACCAGCGCCGTGTCCAGCTCCCGAGTCGTCGGCGTGTAGGCGCCGATAGCATTGATGTGCGCACCGGGTGACACCCACTCACCGGACAGGACCGGCTCTCGCGCCGTGGTCGTCGTGCAGATGAGATCGGCGCCCATGACTGCGTCCCGAGCGCTCGAACAGACCTCGACCTCCGGACGGCCACCCCCGGACTCACGAGCGGCGAAGGCATCGGCGCTCTCCGCCGGCTCGCTGAAGACGCGCACGCGGCGGAGGCGGCGCGCGCAGCTCATAGCCTGCAGGTGCGTGTGCGCTTGCGTGCCCGCGCCGATGATCGCCAGGTCGCCAGCCTCGGGTCTCGCCAGAAGATCGGTGACGAGACCGCTCACGGCGGCGGTGCGAATCGCGGTGATGGAGGTCGCGTCCACGATTGCTCGCAGCAGGCCACGCTCCGTGTCGAAGAAGAGAACGACCCCCTGGTGAGTATCGTACTCGCTGCCGAAGTTGGCGGGGAACGCCGCGACGACCTTCACGCCCACGGCCTCGAGACCGCCGAGATAGGAGGGCATGAGGCCCATGACTCGGTCGCTGCCGGGCATGGCCAGCATCGTTCGCAACGGCAGGACCACGTCACTCCCGGCAAGCATGGTGAGCGCGTCACGCATCACACCGATCGCTTCCTCCATCGGGAGCTCGGCAACGAGCCTCTGGTCGGCGATCAACACCTTCATGCCCGGCCCCTCGCCCGCCGGACATGGCGCTCTGCGGCCCGAGCTACGGCGTCCCGATCCAAGTCGACGCCGAGGCCCGCTGCGTCGAGAGGTCCGATCCTGCCGTTGGTCGGCGTGAGGTCCGGTGTCATCACGAGGTCCTCCCCAAGAAGATGGTGCATGATCTGGTTCCCTTGCGTCAGGTTGGTCGTACACATCCCCAGGTGGTGCTGCGCGGCGTCAGTGATGCTTGAAACGGACTGCCCATGCAGGCAGACGGAGAGGCCGCCCGCTGCGGCGATGGCGCTGGCCTGACGAAACGCGAACAGGCCGCCGGCCTCATGCGGCGACAACACGATGGCATCCGCGGCGCGCTGGCGGCACACCTCGAAGACGTCTTCCGGGGTGAACACCGCCTGATCGGCGGCGACCGGCACCCGCACGGCCTCCCTGACCTGCCGCAGCGCGGCGATGCTGAGCGCCGAGGTCGGCTGCTCGATCCACTCGGGCTCATAGGGCTCGAGCAGGCCGATCATGTGGATCGCCTCCGGCACGCTCCAGGCCCCATTGGCGTCCAGCCGGAGCCGACGATCGCCGATCGCCTCGCGTACAGCGGCCGCGATGCGCACATCCCTCGCCTCCCCGCGGCCAACCTTGACGTAGATGACCTCGTGCCCAGCCGCGGCGAGGCGCTGCGCGTCCTTCGCCAGTTCGTCCGCCTCATCGCCCTGCGGAAAGCCGAAGTAGTCGACATCATCGCGCACGGCGCCGCCGAGCAAGCGATAGACCGGCCATCCCGTCGCCTTGCCCATGATGTCCCAGAGCGCCATCTCCACGCCGGCGAGCGCCAGATGGGCGGCTCTGGGGGTGTGATTGAAGCCCCCGAGGAAGCGCGCCCGCGAGCAGAGCCGCTGGATATCGAAGACAGGTTCGCCGACGAGGAGCGAGGCTGCCGCCCGGAGCTGGAGCAGCGTGCTCTCCGCCGGGAACGGCGCCGTGGATTCGCCTATGCCCACGATCCCGCCGTCGGTCTCGACCTCGACGAGCACGACGCACGCACCGTGATCGACCCTCCCCGCCCAATGATAGGGCTCCTTGAAGGTCAGTGCGAGCGGAGTCGTGACGATGCGCGAGATCCTCAACTGCCCGCAGACACGCTCGCCCGCCGCCGTCACCCCCGCCATCAGTTGTACCTGATGCGCGGGTTCAGGACGGCGTACAGGATGTCTGCCACGAGGTTGGCGACGACGTAGATGAGTACGATGAGCAGGGCGGTCGCCTGAATGAGCTGCAGGTCGCGACGCTGGATCGCGAAGAGCAGCAACCGCCCGATTCCGGGATACCCGAAGACTGCCTCGGTGACGATCAGCCCGCCGATCAGCCAGCCGATACCGATGGCGACCACCGTGATCGTCGGCAGCAAGGAGTTGCGCAGGACGTGCGTGAAGAGTACGCGCCGCGGCGAGAGGCCCTTGAGATCCGCCGTGCGCACGTAGTCCATCTGCAGCACGTCGACCGTGCTGGAACGCGTCATCCGCACAACATACGCGAGGCTCGTCAGAGCCACCGTGATGGCGGGCAGGATGAGGTACGGGAAGGCGCTGATGAAGCTCGAGTCCGGCGCGATCGCCGATTGGGCAGGCAGCCAGCCCAGCTGGATCGCGAACACCCAGATCAGGATCACGCCGCTCACGAACTCGGGCAGACCGATGAACGAGAGCGAGCCGACGGAGATGGTCTGGTCGACCCAGCTGTTCTTGCGCAACGCCGCCACCAAGCCCAGGAGGATCCCCAGAGGCACGTACATGAGGAAAGCCATCACCCCCAGCATGGCGGAGTTGCGGAGCCGCTCGAAGACCAGCGGGCGCACTTCGGCGTTCGTGCTCGGCGAAATACCCCAGTCGCCCTGGACGAAGTCCCCGAGCCAGCGGCCGTACTGCACGGGGAGCGGCTGATCCAGGCCGAGCTCCTGGCGCAGATCGGCCTTGGCCTGCTCGGTCGCTTCGCGGCCGAGCAGCACGGTGGCGACGTCCCCGGGGAGGATGGTCGTCGCAGAGAAGATGATGATCGACGACAGGGCGACGGTGAGGACCACGAATCCGAGACGCCTGAGGATGAAGCGACCCATCAGGCGCCGTCCTCCTCCGCGAGGACCAGAGTCTCCGCCTGAAGACGAGCGAGCTCGTCGAGCGGTATGTGGCAGCAGATGCGGTGCTCACCCTCGCCCTCTCGCCACGGCGGCTCCTGCTCGCGACAGATGTCGCCCAGGCAGCGCGGGCAGCGCGGATGGAAGCGACAGCCCGGCGGCACATCCATCGCGCTCGGCACCGATCCGCCAAGGCGGATCGCCTTCTGCTTTACGTCCGGGTCGGCGAGCGGAACCGCCGAGAGGAGCGCCTCCGTGTAGGGGTGGAACGGGGGGATCAGCACCTTGGCTGCCTCGCCGAGCTCCATGACCCTGCCCAGATACACGACTGCCACTGAATCCGACAGGTGCTGGACGGCCGAAAGATCGTGGGAGATGAACACGTACGAGGTCCGCTTCTCGACCTGCAGGCGCATCAGCAGGTTCATCAGGGAGCCCTGCACCGAGACATCGAGCGAGGAGATCGGCTCGTCGCAGAGAATGAGCTCGGGCTCCGCCGCGAAGGCACGCGCAATCGCCACGCGCTGCTTCTCACCGCCGCTCAGCTCGTGAGGGAGCCTGTCGAAGTAGGTCGTCGGCAGGCTCACCGCCTGCAGCAGCTCCATGAGACCGCTCTCTGGCCGCCTGCCGGCCTATCCCGCCGAGCAGCGAGAGCGGCCTCATGATCGCCTCTCCGACGCTGCGCGTAGGGTTCAAGCGAGGCATCAGGGTTCTGAAAGACCATCTGAATCTCTTTGAGCACGCTCTGCGGACGAGCGCCGGTGCTGGGCGGAAGGGGCTCCCCGCGCAGCAGGATCTCTCCACCCGTGGCCGGCGTAAGTCCGATGATCGCCCGAGCCAGCGTCGTCTTGCCGCTGCCGCTCTCGCCGACGATGCCCAGCGTGCGGCCGACATCGACGCGCAGATCGACCCCGTCCACGGCGCGCACGGGGCGCCGCTCACCGAAGCCGCTCAGAAGCCCGCGCGCCGCCTTGAAGTGGACCAGAGTCTGCTCGGCCTCGACCAGCACCTCCGATTCGTCGAGACCGACCTCATCGCCTCGCAGCGCCTCCGTCGCTAGACGCAGGTGCGTCTCGAGCGACGGGATCTCCGCCCAGCGACGACAGGCCGTCGAATGATCGCCCGCCACCCTTCGCAGCGCCGGCCGCGCAGCCGAACAGGCATCCTCCGCGTAGCTGCAGCGCGGAGCGAAGATGCAGCCCGGAGGCAGATCGTCGACGCGCGGGATAGACCCAGGTATCGTCACGAGCAGGCGCTTCTCGGGCGTGTCTTCGAAGTGCGGGACGCAGCCGAGAAGATCCAGCGTGTAGGGGTGCAGGGGTCGCTTGAACAGGTCCTCCAGAGCCGCCTGTTCCATGAACTCGCCGGCGTACATCACGCCGACTCGGTCGCAGATCTTCGTGATCACCCCGAGATCGTGGGTGATGTAGAGAATGGCCGAGTCGAACTCGCGCTTGAGCTCGGCCACAAGGTCGAGCACGACCGCTTGCGTCGTCACATCGAGCGCCGTGGTGGGCTCGTCCATGATCAGGAGCGACGGATTGGTCATGAGGGCCATGGCGATCACGCAGCGCTGCAGCATGCCACCCGAGAGCTGGTGCGGGTAGCGCTTCATCACCGCCTCCGGATCCGGCATGGCTACCTTGGTGAGCATCTCCGCGACGCGTATGCCGGCGGCGCTCTTGTCCATGCCGAGATGCTGGCGCGCGACCTCGGCGAGCTGCTTGCCGATCGTGATGGAAGGGTTGAGCGCGCTCAGGGGGTTCTGGTAGACCACGCCGACACGGGACCCCCAGAGGCCGCGCAGCTCCTTGGGCGAAAGACCGAAGAGCTCGACACCGTTGAGACGTGCGCTGCCGTCCGTGACGCGCCCGTTGGAGGCGAGATAGCGAATCGCGCCCATCGCCAGAGTCGACTTGCCGGAGCCAGACTCGCCGACGAGTCCGAAGCTCTCGTGTTCATGCACGGCGAACGAGACATCGCGCACGACGTCGAGGGCGCCCAGCTCGGTCGTGTACTGGATGTCGAGCCCCTCGACCTCGAAGACGGGGCGCGCTGCGGAGGCCTGCATCAATTCCTCCCGCCTCCCGGCAGCATGACCTGGCGCAGACCGTCCGACATGAGATTCGTCGAGACGACCAGCACGGCGATCGTGCAGGCCGGAAACAGCAGTACCCACGGCGCGATGGCGAAGAAGTTGCGCGCCTCGTTGATCTGCAGCCCCCAGTCGGGCGACGGGGGCTGAACGCCGAGCCCGAGGAACCCGAGCGAGGCGACGAGGAAGATCGAGTACGAGAAGCGCATGGAAGCCTCGACCAGCAGCGGCGGCAGCGAGTTCGGCAAGGATCTCGCGAAACAGCACGTAGCTGCTACGCTCGCCGCGCACGCGGGCGGCCTCGACGAACTCCTTGCTCTTCAGGTCGAGCACCATGCTGCGCACCACGCGGGCGACCATGGGGACGTAGACGATCGCTACCACCAGTACGAGGTTGATGTTCGATGGCCCGACCGTGCTGAGCAGCACCAGGGCGAGCAGCAACGACGGGAAAGAGAGGAGCACATCGAGCAGTCGCATCACCACCTCGTCGATCGTGCCCCCGACGTACCCCGATGCCAGACCGATGGCCGTTCCGATGACCAAGGCCAGCAGCGTGCCGAAACCACCCAGCAGGAAGATGTTGCGAGTGCCGACAATGACGCGGCTCAGGATGTCACGACCGAACTGGTCGGTGCCAAACGGATGGCTCAGGGTGGGGCTGTCGAGGCGGATATTGGCGTCCTGCGCCTGGTAGTCGTACGGCGCGACCCAGACCCCGAACACGGCCAGGAAGAGGAAGCCGCAGAAGATGACCGTGCCGACGAGGGCCGCAGGGCGCTTGCGCAGACGACGCCAGTACAGCCTCCAGGTGGGCGGCCGCGACTGCGCACCGGCCGCCATTACGTCGCTGACAGCCTCTTCGTCCATGAGCTCCGTGTCAAAGAGCTCATCTTTCACATCCGGGTCGACCACTACATCGTCCTCGTCTCAGGCGTGACGCAGGGTGCAGGCCTGAGTATGTCAATGCACCCGCGTCTGGTCCACTGGCCAGGGCGCGTCACGCGGTGCGCCGGCGTGCGTCACGTACCGGTGACTACGCTCGCCAACGCATGCTGTGGGCGTAGTCCTCAGCGACAGCGCGCATAGCGAAGTAGAAGCGCGTGATCTCCTCGTCGCTCACCGACCCGTCGGCCGGCACCTGGCAGTAGGGAATGGCCACGACGTCCGGGGCAAGCTCCTCTGCCAGCTGTCTGAACCCGGTCACCATCTCGCCGAGCGGCACCTGGCGCTCGAACATGACTTCGAGGTGACCGCGTCGGCCCAACGACTCCTCGGCGAAGCGCCCGAACTCCTCCTTCATCCCCCTCAGGGAATCACGACTGTAGCGGAACGAGCAGTTCAAGCCGTGCGCCATCTGCTCGCCGTGCATGTACGTCCCGAGTGAAGGATGGGGTCCACACACGTGCCTCAGGCCCCCTCCGTAGCGTGCCAGCAGACGATCGCAGTACGGCCGGTCGAAACGCTCGAAGACCGCCGGTCCGAGCAGGCTGGCGATGTCGTCGGTGACGAGCGCCTTTCCTTCCTCTGGCCGCCAGATAGGCCAGTTGCTCAGCGCTGCGAAGCGGTCGCTCGTGCCGACCACGGCCAGGGCAGCGTCCTGAAGGGCCATCTGGGCCCGCGTCACCACCTCGCAGGCGTGGTGGATTGCCTCGGGGTGGCTCTTGAGCGAGACGAAGAACAGCGTCTGGTCCATCAGACTGAGCACGTCGCCCAGAGGCGACATCATGTCGACACCGACAAGCGAGACCTCACTGGAGAAGCACTGCGTCGCGAGCTCCAGGCGGCGGAGGATCTCGGGCGCCATCCCGCAACTGTAGGGGTCGGGGTCCCGCAGCTCATACACGTGGTCGATCTCGGTCACGACCGGGGACTTGATGGCCGGCCAGGCGTCTGGATCATTCTCCCACCACAGCTGGGCTCCGAGCATGACTGGCACGGTGTGGAACGCCGCCCAAGGCGGCCCGACCCAGGGGACGTAGTCGTCCGGGAGCACGCGCAGCGACCGTTCGATGCGCCTGACGGCAGACGAGAACCACGCTTCCGTGTCGAGAAGAGCGTCGCGGACCGTAACGCCACACTCGGGGCCGATGTCGATGAGGACTGGGATGTGGTCCACCGGCTCGTAGCGCCACACCTGACGCATCTCCGCCTTGACGCGCACGCACTTCTCCGCATCGACCTCGAGATTCCCCGCCTCCAGCCGCATGTCGGGTCCGGGAACTCCGCTCATACAGCGGCCGGGGCCTTCTCGATGCTGACCTCGACCTCCTTGACGGCCGGAAATCCACTTATGGGATCGCAGACGTCGTCGTAGGTGAGCAGGTTGGCGTTGGCCTCGCGTCCGCCGTGCGTCAGCTGGACCACGCCCGGAAGGATGTCCTCGGCCGCCACGACGCGTGCCGGAGCGTCCAGTGCCCCCACGCGCGACGTCAGTCGGACGACATCACCGTCCCTGACCTCGAGGGTCTCGGCGTCGGTCGGGTGCAGCTCGACCTCGGCGCGCATCGTGTCGCGCGGCTCATCAGAGAGACCCCGGAAGCGACTGTGAGCCACCGCCGCCCTGCGCGCTCCCGTGATGAGCACGAACGGCCGAGTCCTATCGGGCCTCTGCAGATAGTCGGGACGCCGGTACTCCGGCAACGCCGCGTGCCCCAGAGCGAGCAGCTGCTGCGAGACGAGCTCGATCTTGCCCGATGGCGTGTCAAAGCCCACGCCCCGGTCGGGAGGCACGTACGACACGCCTCCGCGGTGCGCCTCGAGTTCCTCGATACTCAGCCCGGTCGGCTCCAGCAGCCAGCGGTTGAGGGCCCTCTCGTCCTCCCAGGGGAAGTAGGACTCCCGCGCCCATACGCCGCGCGAGAGCTCTCCAGAACTCGTACTCCGTCTGCACGCCCGGCAGAGAGACGACTCGGTCGCTGAGGGCCAGGGCCCGCTGTTCCGGATACGCGTGCAGCTCACTGCGTTCCAGGAACGACGCGGCCGGCAGCACGTAGTCCGCCAGCGCCGCCGTCTCGCTCATGAACAGGTCGCGCACGACCAGAAAATCGAGCGCCGCCAGGGCACGCGCGACCCGGGCCGAGTTCGGGTGTGTAAGGGCCGGGTTTCCTCCCGTGACGACGAGTGCACGCAGGTGATAGGGCTCGGAGTCTAGCATCGCACCGACGGCAGTCATCGTGTGGCACTCCTGCCGCTCGGAGTAGAGAGCCGGGAACTGGTCGGCTCCCAGAGGCGACAGGTGGTCCAGCGGCACCTCGTCGTAGAGCGTGAGATCCCGGAGCGGCGGAGGCCTGAGGAAACGGCTGCCCCCCGGCTGGTCCACCGCGCCAAGGAGGGCCGCGAACATCGCTATGACCCGCACCGTATCGACGCCGTTGGCGTGGTGCTCCAGGCCGTTGCCCGGGTAGATGGCCACAGCCGGCGCGGCGCGGGCCATGAGTCTCGCCGATCTCGCGCACTTCCGCCGCCGGCACCCCCGTCTCGGCCTCGGCTCGCTCAGGGGTGAACGCGCGCGAGTATGCGGCCACCTCTGGGAAGCCGACGGTGTGCTCGGAGATGAACTCGTTGTCGCAAGCCCCCGACTCGATGAGCTCCCGGACCAGCGCCCACGCCAAGGCACCGTCCGTACCTGGGCGTACGCGGGCATGCACGGTCGCCCGCTGAGCCATCTTCGAGCGCCGTGGATCGATTACCACGAGCGACGCGCCGCGACGGCGCGCGACGCCGATGGCATGCGCGACGTTGGGGAGCGAAGCCGGGGGATTGGAGCCCCATACGACCACACAGTCAGCTTGTTCGTAGTCGGGGACTGGCTGCGCACCCTGGACAAAGCGGAAGCCGAGATAACGCGTGTTGAAACACATCGAATCGTTCGACAGGTAGTTCGGCGTGCCCACCGCGTGAGCGAAACGTCGCGCCAGACCCTCCTGCTGGGCGAAGCCGATCGCCTCACCCTTCCAGATGCCCACGCTCCGCTTGCCGAAGCGTCGGCCGACCTCCAGGAGACGCTCGGCGATATCGTCCAGCGCCTCCTCGAGGTCGACCTCTACCCATCCTCGAGCTGTGCGCCGCAGGGGCACCGTCAGCCGATCGGGGTGTTGCATCACCTGGGCTATCGTCTGTGCCTTGATGCAGAGTCGGCCCCGGCTGTGCTTGTGCCCGCGGTCGCCCTCAACGGCGACAACACGACCGTTCTCGAGATGGACTGCGATCCCGCAGCGGTCATCGCACATGCGGCACAGAGTGTGGCGAATCTCAGATCCCACCGTGTTCTCCTGCTCCTCTCAGAATGCGCTTGCGTGCTTGCCATTCCCGGAGCGCCGCGTCATGGAACCGAAGGGGAGGGGGCCCAGCAGGCCCCCTCCCCTTCCGCCTTGCTCAGCGGTGTTGCGTGCGGGCGTACCCGCCGTCCGCTGTCACTCCGTGAAGTGCGCCGTCCTGAACAGCGTGTGCACCCAGTCGGGGGACAGCTCGATGCCGTCGACGTCATTCGACTCGGCGGCGACCGCCGTGTTGACAAGGAAGTTGATCATCGGGACCTCGGTCTGCAGGATTTTCTGCGCCTCCTTGTAGAGATCGGCACGCTCAGATTCCTCGACCGCAAGCGGGATCTCCTTCGTGATTCTGTCGAACTCCTCGTTGCTCCAGCGGGAGTAGTTCCACGCCGCCGTGCTGGTCAGAGCCAGCTGGAAGTACGTGATGGGAGCCGCCCGAGTGCCGTAGTCGACAAAGCTGAAGTTGGCCTGATACCAGGTGTCCTGCCCCTTGTCCGCGTAGTACACGTCCGGCGGCACCTTCTGGATGTCCACCTCGACGCCGATCTCCTTCATCTGCGCCTGCCAAGCGGTGGCCAGAGCCGGAACCGGGTCCGATGTCTGGGCCACGAGCTTGATCTTGACGCCATCGGCGTAGCCGGCGTCGGCGAGCATCTGCTTGGCCTTCTCGGGGTCGTAGGCCACCGACTCATCCAGGTAGTAGGCCGAATAGGCGGGGCCGACCAAGGTGCCGTTCCCAGGCACCCCGACACCGGGGGCGACCAAGTCGACGATCCCCTGGCGATCCGTGCCGGTCATCAGTGCCTGGCGCAGCGCGAGGTCCTTGCCAGGCCCCTCGTCCGTGCGGATCTGCAGCTCGTAGCAGTAGTTGGTCTCGGTCGTGATGGTCTTGAGACTGGCGCTTGCCTCGGCCGTCTGCTTCTGCTCTGAGGTCAGACCACCCACCCAGTTGAGCGAGCCGCCCTGGAGCCCCTCGAGCTGGCCGGCCGTATCCGGTGAGTAGACGAACTCCACTCCGTCGAGATACGGCAGCTGGGTGCCGCTCTCATCCTTGCCCCAGTAGTCGGGATTCTTCTTGAGGATGGCCCGGTCCTCGGCGGTGTACGAATCCAGCATGAACGGGCCGGTGCCCACGAGCTCCTTCATGGGGTTCTTGACAGTCTTGCAGAGCATCTTCGCGCGATAGTCCGTGAGCGACGCGGGGAACTCGGAGTCTGCCGTCTTCAGATTGAAGGTCACATGCGTGGGGTCAGACGCGACCACGCTCTCGATGCCAGCGTAGACCTCGGCCATCGGTGAACCCAGCTCCTCGCTGCGGAGGCGGTCGAACGAGTAGACCACGTCCGCCGAGGTGAACGACTCCCCGTTGGTGAACATGACGCCGTCCTGCAGCGTGAAATCCCAGACCCTCCCGTCCTCGGAACTCCACTCCGTTGCGAGCGTGGGCGCGACACTGAAGTCCTGGGCGAGGTCGACCAAGTTCTCCTGAACCTGAACGTTCAGGAGGATGTCGCCGACGGAGCCTGCCATGAGGACGGGATCGAACTGCCCGTTGCCGGGCTGCATGCCGACCTTGAGGACACCGCCCGCCTTCATGGCCGCCGGGCTCGGGCTGCTGCTCTCGTCGCTACTGGAGTCGCCACAGCCGACCGCAGCCATGGCCAAGGCCAGGACGACCACCACTGCGGCGGCCGCGACAAGGATTCGACCGGACGCCCCGCGGGATGCCCCCGATCTGGGTGCCTTTGCTTCGTTCATGCGCTTCCCTTCCCCTTCTGATCCCGAACCTGCGATGACATCGGTCCATGCCGCCACAGCACAGCTTCGACCGCTTCGCGTGAGGTCAGTGGAGGCATGCTCCATAAGACCTTAGCGGCCGAGCCGCTCATGTCAAGGAGGCACGGAGCAGAAGTCCCGAAGCTGACGACGCACGATCTGGTCCAGATCGTTCGGTGCCTCGTGCTCTGCGAGCAAGCGAGCCACCTCGCGCGCAGCTGCCGCACGAACGTCTGGCTCGCCCAGCGCACGCCACTTTCCGTACGTCTCGCGCCCGAGGAACGTCGGCCGCTCTAGCTCGCGTGCGTGGCGTCTCGTGTGCGCCTGAGCGAGATAGTGCCCCCCCGGGCCTGCCGCGTGAATCGCGTCCACGGCGAGCAGGTCGTCGCCGGCCGCCGCCGGCTCCTCGAGCGCGGTCAGTGTGACGATCGCGGCATGGTCAACCACGAACTTCTCGAGCGACAGCGTCGTGAACGAGCCGAGAACGCCGGCCGCCTGGAACAAGAAGTCCGCCCCGGCTTGGGCAGCGGCAGACAGACCAAGGACCGACTCCATCGCCGCCTGCGCGTCGAGGCGATGGGCGTCGGTGACCGCGGCTCCCGCCCTCACGGGCAGACTGCAGGCCCGGGCGAGCCGCACCGTGGCTTGGGCAAGCCACGCGAACTCGCGCGTGCCGAAATGGATCGCGCCGTCGCGCATCGACGCCATCGCCGAGAGACCGCCGTAGATGAACGGACAGCCTTCGTTCGCGTGCTGCGCCAGAACGAGCGCCGCCAGGACCTCGGCGTGCTGGACGACGAGGACGCCGGGCAGGGAGGCGGGCCCCGTCGTGCCCCCCATGACGCACGACGTGACGCATACGGGCTGGCGCAGCCGCGCCCAGCGGACGAGAGTCCTGGCCGTCTCGCCCGAGAGCTGCAACGGCGAGTTCGTGTTGAGGATGACCAGGGCCCGATGCTCATGGTGCCACTCCGCCCCAAAGAGGATCTCGTTGGTGCCGATCGCCACGTCGAGGTCGTCGTCCGTGGCCGCCACCCACTCGCATGCCTTGTCGCTCAGCGTGACCCGAGAGAAGGCGCCGCGCCGCGTGCGCTGCCGTTCGGGCAGGTCGAGGGCCTCCAAGCTGTCGCCGATAAACGCGATGCCAGGCGACTCATGGCCCAGCCTGATTGCGTCGTCCAGGTCGGCGATCGTACCTGGCTGCAGCCGATCGCCCTTCAGGATGCTGGCGGACCCCGAGGCCGAGCCGTAGACTGACGGTCCGTCGCCGAAGCGTACGTGCCGCTCCGGCCTGCGGCCGACCAGCGTGAACGACGAGGGCGCGGCGGCCAGAGCCTTCCCGACCACACGCTCGTCCATGTAGACACGCTGGCCCACCGTGCGCGCGCCGTGCGAGCGCAGAATGGCCACAGCGGCATCATCACGGACGGTCACGCCCGTGCGTCCGAGCACGCGCAGAGCAGCCTCATGGACTGCCACGACGCCGGCGGGTTCGAGCACCGTAGGCCCCTGACCCCTAGGTCAGGGCTCTGACCAGTTGCACGGCCCCTCCAGCATCGGGTGCGTACCCCGCCGCCCCGATCTTGTCGGCGAAGGCTTGGGTAACGGGAGCGCCCCCGACGATGACCTGGGTGGCCACACCGGCGGCGCGCAGCGCGTCGATCCCTTCCTTCATCTTCGGCATCGACGTCACCATCAGCGCCGACATGGCAACGACGCCGGCGGCGTGGTCCTTGGCGGCCTCCAGATAGCGAGTTGCCGGAACGTCGACGCCCAGGTCGATGACCGTACACCCCGCGCCCTCAAGCATCAGCGCGACGAGGTTCTTGCCGATGTCGTGGATGTCCCCCTCGACGGCGCCGATGACGACGGTCGCACGCCTACCGCCTTCCTGCGCAGTCAGATGCGGCGAGATGACGTCCACCGCGGCCTTCATCGCGTCGGCGGCGACCAGCACCTCCGGGATGAACATCTCGCCGGTGCCCATCTTGGCGCCCACCTCGTCCATCGCGCTGATGAGCGCGGAGCCCATGATCTCCCCCGCCGGTGTCCCCGCCTCGAGCTCCGCGCGAGAAAGCCTCGTCGCGCTGTCCTCGTCTCCCGAGAGCACCGCCTGCCTGATCTCCTCTATGCTCACGATTCCTCCTCGCGTCCACGCGACGCGTCGTCATGCCTGTTGACCTGTCCCGTTGCCGGGGAGCCCGTGCCCGATGGGCGCCTCACGACGCGAGGTCCGCATCGGCGCGAACGACGACCTCGTCCATCGCGTGCTTCGTGTCGTCCGGCAGATCCACCGGCGCAAGCTCCTTGCGCAAGCGCCGGAACTCATCCACCGCGCGCTCGTAGAGGTCCTTCTCACCCTCAGCCTCCCAAGCCGCCTGCAGCTGGAACCGGAACAAGCCGGGCTCGACCATGTCGCGGCAGTGGCTCAGCGTGTGCTTGCGCTTCAAGAAGTGTCCGCCGACTCCGGCGTCCAGGATCTCGTCCACGGCAAGCATCTCATCGTCGACGCGCACACCGCCGACGTACTCCTTGAGAAGGGCGACGAGCTGGTCGTCGATGACCAGTTCGATCGGGCTCGCGAGGCTGGCTCCACCGAGCCTGCCCACGCCGTACACGAGATCCATCCCGGCCATGATGCTCACCAGACCGCCGAGGGCCTTCTCTGTCACCGCCAATCCGTCCGAGGTGTAGGTGTCGGTCATCAGAGCGCACCCGGTGACTGGGATCCCGAACGCCTCCTTGCAGACCTGAACGCCTGCGGAACGCGCCAGATTGGCCGCCGGCGTCGCCAGAGCAGAGAAGCCCGTGGTCATATCCATCGTCAGGTTGAACATCGTCATCATGATGGGATGACCGGGACGGATCGTCTGCGCGATCACGACATGCGCGAGCACCTCGGTACAGTTCTGCAGCACGGTGCCCGCCATGGTGACCGGGCCTGTCGCGCCGGCAATGACATGGCCGTCTGAGGTGATCGGCACACCGTGCCGGCATGCCTGCAGGATCTCCTCGAGGTCCATCGCCTTGAGGACGAACGGCGAAACGGTCCCCGGATTAATGATCGCGAGGCTCCGCTCCCTGAGAGCTTCGACGCCGCCCACGCGGGCCGCCATGAGCTCGAACATGTACGGGACGGCCGCGAGGCTGAATGCATGCATGAACAGTGGCTTCGTCGTGTTCTGCAGCTGTATGTTGAGGGCGTGCACCTCGGCCGAGGTGGGCGGTACATCCATCGGCGTCTGGATGGCGCAGAGATTCACATTGTCCAGCACCTGGATGAGCTGGCACCACTCCGCGTACGACTCCGAAGTCACGTCCTCGAAGCGACGCGTGTCGGGGTTATGGCGCAGCATGCTCTGCACATTGGTCGAGGTGTAGAAGAGGCCGTCCGCATGAGGGATCGGACAGTCGTATCGCTCGTCTGCGCCCTTGATGGTCACTTCCTTGGGCGCGCTGCGCAGGGCCATCTCCACCAGGTCGGTGGGGAAGCGCACCCGGCGCGTCTCGTCGTCGACCTCGGCGCCCGCCTCGTCCAGGATGGCGAGCACGCCCTCGTGGTCGACCTTCACCCCCTGCATCGAGAGGATGTGCAGGCACTTCTCGTAGATCTTCCACACTTCGTCGGTGGAGAGCAGCCGCAGTTTGAGTGCGTCTCCCATGGGGATCTCCTTGTCCTAGACGCCGTTCCCGTACCTCCATGCGAGACACGCGGTACCGGGGAGTTGACGCCGCCGCCCTCGCCCGGCCTTTCTGTCCGGGGTGCGATGACGACGGGTCGAGCCCTCCGCAAGTCGCTGTATGGAAGGAAGCCGGCGACCGCCGGCGTGACTTCGTGAGGCTCGTGCTCAAGGCCCCCGGGAGTCGAAGCTCGTGCGGTCGGGAGTGAGGACGTAGGAGACAGACGTCCGCAGGCGTCGCCGGCGACACTCGTGCCGAAGGAAGTGTTCCTGCGGCGAACGGTCCGTGTCATGTCGCTGTCTACTGTCCACGAGAACCTCGGGGCTGCCTCGACGGTCGGAGCGCGTGCCGCCATCCTAGCCGACAACGGCCGTGGCGCAAGTGACCGGCGACCCCTCTCCGGCTCTCAGGTGCGCGTAGGCGACCAGTCGGCCGCCCCTGTCACCATGTCTGGAGTGATCTGCTGCCGCACTTTGTCGTAGCCGCGCCAGGGATCCTCGCGGAGCTTTGAGAGTCTGCGGCGAACGTTGCCGACCGTGTAGCGATCGGCGCGCATGCGTGCCCCGAGCTCGTCCCAGCGCAGGGGCACCGAGACGGGGCCTCCCCGACGACGCCGCGTCGAGAAGGCGCAGACGGAGGTGGCGCCGCGGCCGTTGCGCAGGTAGTCGACGTAGATCTTGCCCACCCGCCGGCTGAGCGCCATGTTGATCGTGTAGGCGCTCGGATCGAGCCGGACCAGCACCTCCGCAACGGCCTTGGTGAAGGGCTTGACCTCGTCCCAGGTCCGCGTCGGCAGGATCGGCGCCACCACGTGCAGCCCCTTGCCTCCCGTGGTCTTGACGAAACTCCGCAGTCCGAGACCGGCAAGCACATCTCGCACGAGACACGCTGCGTCGGCGACGCGCGCAAACGGCAGCTGGGTGTCCGGGTCGAAGTCGAAGACGATCTGGTCCGGGTGGTCCACGTTCTCCATGTGAGAGCCCCAGACATGGAACTCAAGCACGCCCATCTGGACGAGGCTGAGAATCCCCGCCGTCGAGTCGATCGCTGCGTACGTCTCGACCCCTCCCTGTTCCTCCATGGGCAGGCGCAGGACGGCCTCGGGAAAGCGAGGCCCAACGTGTTTCTGATAGAAGCACTCTCTGGCGCGGCCTTCAGGGCAGCGGACCAACGTGAGCGGCCTGCGGCTCACGTGTGGGAGCATCCACGGGGCGATGTCCTCGTAGTAGCGCGCGAGTTCGAGCTTCGTGAGCCCCAGCTCCTCATAGACCACACGGTCCGGATTGCTGATCGAGACGCCCCCCACAGTGATCCGACGGTCCCCCCGGGGTCCCTTCCTCGTCCTGACAGGCGAGGCGCTCGTCGGGCCACCGGCAGCATCGACACCGGGTGGCGACAGCGCGCCCGCGGGGGGCGAGTGCGGCTGCAGCACCTGCGTCTGCCGCGATTCGGCCACGACCTCGAGGGCTGACTTGTCGAGCCGCAATCCCTCGAAGGACGAGTGCCTGAACCCCCTACCGTTCCAGCTGAGGTACTCGATCTCGGCGACGAGCTGCGGACGGACCCAATGGATGCCCGCAGCTCCCTTGCCTTCGGGGGGATCGACGCAAGCTGCCTTATCCTGCCGGAGCCCGTCGAGCCGACTGCGCAGCTCCTTCATCGTCCGGTCGTCCCAACCCGTGCCCACCCGACCGGCGCATGAGAGCGGGCCGCCGTCCTCCCGGCGAAAGCCGAGGAGCAGAGCGCCGAGGCCGCCGCGTCCGCCGGCGCGGTCGGTGAAGCCGACGATCACGAACTCCTGGCGCCGCGTGCATTTCACCTTCAACCAATCGCGACTGCGCCCGGGGCGGTACAGCGAGTCGCGCCGCTTGGCGATCTCGCCCTCAAGCGCGAACTCGCAGGACTGGGCGAAGAAGTCCTCCCCCGAACCCTGAAGGTGCTCGACGTAGCGCACGCGGTCGCCGGCGGAGAACCCCTCCAGCAGCTCGCGAAGAGCCTGCTTGCGGCGCTGCAGCGGTACGCGGGTGAGGTCGTGGCCATCGAGGTAGAGGAGGTCGAAGACGTAGTAGGCAATCCCGCCGCCCGCGTCGGTGCCGCTCTGCAGCGCGCTGGCCAGATGCGAGAAGCTGGTGCGTCCGTCCCGCCCCATGAAGACGACCTCGCCGTCGAGAATCGCCGAGCTTGCCGGCACGCGCCGTATGGAGCCGAGGAGCGTCGGGAAGCGGCTCGTCCAGTCGACTCCTCGCCGGGTGAGCAGTCGGGCTCCGCCCTCCTCCAGCCGACACATGATCCGATAGCCGTCGAACTTGATCTCGTGCAGCCAGGCGTCGCCGCTCGGCGACCGCGCGACCAGCGTCGCCAGCTCGGGTGCGACGAGCGCCGGCGCAGCGGCTGCCCGCGCGCCGGGGATGTCGGCGGCGGCCAGAGGTCCCGCGCCATCCTCCCCCGGCGGGGACCCGGAGGCCGCTGCCTGCTCGGTGGGCAGCTGCTCTGGCCGCCCCTCACCGCCCGCATCACCCAGACGCGACTCACCCGCGGCGATCTGCTGCAGGGAGCGCCCGCTGACCACGCTGTCCGGCTCGGCGACCGTGATCGCCGCCTCGTGACCACCGCGTGCCTGCTCGTCACGCTCCTTGAAGAGCAGCCAATTGTCCTGGTCCTCCCCCGGCCGATGAGCGAGCCGCAGGAGCATCCATCGGCCGCGGAGCTTCTCGCCCTCCAGGCGGAACTTGAGCTTCCCCTTCCGATAGGCGGCGACAGGGTCGAGGGCGGCCTCGCCCTCCGGAAACCAGCGACCGCGGTCCCACACCATGACCGTGCCGCCGCCATACTGGCCTTTCGGGATGGTGCCCTCGAAGTTCGCGTAGTCGAGCGGGTGGTCCTCAACGTGGACCGCAAGATGCTTCTCAGCCGGATCCAGGCTGGGCCCTTTGGGGACCGCCCAGCTCTTGAGCACGCCGTCGAGCTCGAGCCGAAAGTCGTAGTGCAGTCGCCGCGCGGCGTGCTTCTGGATCACGTAGGCGTTGCCGTCCTCGCCGGGCCTGACCGCGGGCCCTGGCTCGGGGGTCTGCGCGAAGTCGCGCTTCCTCTCGTAGTCGTCGAGCGTCATGGGAATCCCTCACTCCAGGTCGTGCCCACGTCGTTAGCCGAAATCGCGACGGTCCTAACTCCTGCGCCGGGTCGGCGAACCGAACGACGACGCGTCTGCGCTCAGGAGGGCAGGAAGCACGCACATCGAGGGAGACGACGAAGCTTGAGCGAAAGACGTGGGCCCGGTTCGCCAGCGGCGCCACGTCCCCGAAAGACCGGCGAGAGTAGGACGAAGCTCGGGTGGCGGGAGCGACGGGACTCGAACCCGCGGCCTCCGGCGTGACAGGCCGGCGCTCTAACCAGCTGAGCTACGCCCCCGCGAGGAGATGCTGCGTCACTGGACGGCATGCGCCGACCAGCTTCGTGCAGCGAAGTGGCAGTCTAGCATACGGGGATGGACGCGACAAAGCGCCGGAGAGCCGAAGCCTGCATGCTCGCCCCCACGCCTCAGTCGATGTCGCCCTTGGACGAGAAGGCGTCAGGCGTCTGGCGTGCGAAGGCGGCGGTCTCCCTGGGCGGCGGCCGGTAAGCTGACGGTCACGGTCGTTCCTCCGCCCTCGGCCCTGTCGATCGTGATACTGCCGGCGTTGCTCTCGACGAGCTCGCGACAGACCCAGAGGCCGATCCCCAGCCCCGACTGTGATCCATCGCCGGCTCCGCCGCAGTAGCCGAAGTCAAACGCCTCCGCCAGCTGATCCGCCGTCATGCCGCAGCCATCGTCCTGTACCGTCAGCGTGACCGTCGAGGGGTCTTCCGCCAAACCGGTACTCACGCGGATGGACCCCTCGGGGATCGCGTAGCGGTCGGCATTGGCGATGAGGCTTGCCAGGATTAGCCGCACGTGGCCGCGATCGGCGGCGGCGACCGGCGGCGGTGTCGGGCTCGGCGCCGCCTCGATGCGGCTGGTTCCACGACCGCGCAACCGGCGCAGGGCAAGCAGCTCCTCGACGAGCTCGTCGAGCGGCACGGCCTCCGTCGCCATGGGTGTCGCCGCAGATTCCAGCCAGCCGCTCTCGGTGGCGCTCGCGATCCTCGCTTCCAGCCGCTCTGCGCTGCGCTGCAGGGTCTCGAGGTACTCTCTCTGCTGGTCCGTCAGCGGCCCAGCCAGTCCCTCGAGAAGGAGCGAGATCAGCGGGTACATCACGGCCAGCGGCGCACGCAGTCCGTGGCGCACGTACGACTGCCGCTCGCGTGCGGCCTCGCGCTCGTCACGGTCGGGACGGTCCATGGACACACTGTACCGCGGCTCGCCGTGCTTCGCGAGGCGGATGCACGCCTCGCGCGAGGAAGCCGGGGTCTCTGGCGAGCAGGACGGGAATCAGCGTGGGCGAGGCACGAAGCTGGTGGGCGATGCTGGATTTGAACCAGCGACTCCCTGCTTGTAAGGCAGGTGCTCTACCCCTGAGCTAATCGCCCGCAAGCGCTAAGTATACGCTCCCCGGACGGAGGGCGACCGACGAAGCCGCCGGCACGAGCTGCCGGCGGCTTCGTCGAGGATCAGGAGGGGTTGACATGGCTGAAGGATCAGATCGGGTCGATCTCCCTCCAGGTGTCCGGCACCTGCTTCACCGTCAGCGAGAAACGGTTCAGCAGATTGGCGATGCAGTTGTCGTTGTAGACCAAGTCGGTGGTGCCGCGCATGTCGTCGTCCGTGTCCGCCACGAGCATCCCATGCACAGTGTAGCTGCCGTGGCCCTTCAGGACCCGACCGTCAGTGTAGATCACGCCGTAGTAGTGGCCGCCGCTGCCGTAGTCGAAGTCGCCGCCGCCAAGGACGAGGAGGATGCCAGGCTGCGCTTCCGTGTTGTAGTCGCCGGTGATCGCGTAGCCGGCCGCGCTGTCGATCACGCAGAGACCGCTGATGCCGCCCGTGGGGGCCCACTCAGAGTCGACCGGGCTCGCGTCGGCGGCCGCCGCCGACGTGAAGTAGCGCCCGTGGTTCTTGGCCAGCAGCGTGAGCCCGTTGACCAACTCCGGCGAGAACACCTCGCTTGGGGAAGTCGCCCCGGGGCCAACGACCTGCACGACTGGGGGAGACTGCGCGACGTCGGATGCCTCGATCGTCCCGCCCACGTGGATGGAGACCACACCGCCGCCGACCTCCACGGGTGGCGCCACCTCGACGGTGATCTTCGGGTTGTTGCCGCCGCCGTTGCTGTACTGATCACCGCCGCAGACAAGAGCGATTCCGCGCGGCATGTTCGTCGCGTACGGGATACGCTCGACCAGTGCCTGGATCCGCGTCGCCTTCGGCCCCACGCCCGCCTGCGCCTCTATGTACATCCTGTTGTCGGGCTCGTTGGCGTCCGTGGGTTGCCCCATGTCCCACTTGAGGTTCTTGTCGATCGTCGCCTGATTGTCGTAGTAGTCGACGACCACGAACTGCCCGCTGGCGGGATCGGGGAATTCCGCCGTGTCGAACTCGCCGCGGAAGGCCGTCGTCCACGCCGTTGCAGTGAAATCCGGCCCCGTTCCACTGGCCGTCGGCCACTGCGCATTGAGCTGGTACATGCCCGCGTCCACCGCGGCCTCCGTCACGTTGAACGCCTTGGCGCGCATCCTGTCTTCGTAGGTGTTCGACTGCACGTTCGAGACGAGCACGACGAGCGCCGCAGCCAGTGTGCCCAGCGCGGCGATCACGCCGATGATCACGATAAGGCCCGCACCACGCTGGCTTCGGTAGCTGCACATCTTCATCGCCTTCCCCTCTTCACGGCTACTGGTTCCTCAGCTGCGCCGTCGTCTGGAACTCCGTGTAGATGGGCGAATGCAGAGGATTGACGTCGATGAGCAGATTGAACTGCACCGACACGACGTTGGCACGGTTCGTCGTTCCGAGGACCGTCGTGTTCTGCACTAGACTGCCGTCCGTCGCGTAGTGGCTGTAGCGGAACAGCGGCGTTGGGCTGCCCACCGAAGGCACCTTGTCGTTCACCACGTGGTCCACCAGCATCCGCGCCCCCTCGCCGGCGATCTGCTCCGCGACGCTGTGCGGGTTGCCCGGCCAACCGCCCGTGGTCATGTTCACGCCGCCTATGTTGCCGTTGCCGTCGGCGTCATGGAAGCGCCAGAGCTCCTCGTCGGGGTAGAGCCGGTACATGACCAAGCGAGGGGCCATGGACGGGCTGTCGTTGCCCGCCACGTTGAAGGTCGTCGTGACGACGATGGTACGCGGCCGGGCACGCACGAGAGCCGCCTCAGACATGTTGGAGTCACTCTGCGCGTCCCTGACCTCACGTTCCAGCCGCGACATGGCCTCGCGAGCGTGGTCGCGTGCCTTGTTGCTCGTCGCCGAGTAGGAGTAGGAGCGGCTCAGAGCGAACCAGCTGACGAGGATCATCGCCGTGATGATCGACATGATGCCGATGGCGATGAGCAGCTCCATGAGCGTCATGCCGCTCTGGCGGTCCCGCCGGCGTCTGTCGCGAAGTGAGCGCATGGTCAGAAGGAGATCCAGTTGTTGCCGCCCGTGAGATCACCGCTGCCGCTGGTTGACGGGAGGGCAGGCGTGCCCCCGGTCGACGTGCTCGCGGAGACGTTGTAGATGCCGGAGGGGAGGTTGTTCCAGACCACCGACTTGTTGTTCTTCTTGACCCTGACCCCCGCCGGCTTGCTGCCCTGGGCTGAGCCATCGACGTTGTACCACTGGCCCGTGCCGGCGTTCTGGACCCACGTGTAGATGTCGCTGCCCTTGGTGTTGCTGACGGTCAACGAGTAGTTGGGCTGCGGATCGGTCGTCACGGGGCCCACAGAGCCGGTGAACGCCGAGACGTTCCCGGCGTTGTCGATGGCCGCGACGCGGTAGTACCAAGTCGCGCTCCATCCCGCGCTCGAGTCCGGGTACACGAAGTTAGGGTAACTGCCGTTTAGCTGGGTCCATGGACCCCCGGCGCTCGCGCTGCGCTCGATGATGTACCCGAGCACGCCGCTCGGCGGCGTTCCGCCGTCCGTGGACGGCGTCCAAGCCAGATTGACCGTGCCAGCCCCCGCAGCCGCCGTGGCCGTGAGGCCGGTCGGCACGGTCGGTGCGATCGTGTCCGACTGGATGGCAGGGGTCGCGCTCACTTCGCCCGACAGCGGGCTCCTGTTGCCGTCCTGGTCCACGACCAGGACCTGGTAGTAGTACGTCGTGCCGTTGACGACCGCGTTGTCGCTGAAACTGGAGGTGCTCAGGCTGCTCTGGTACACCGTCTCCGCGCCGCTCGCGACCCCGCGCCAGAGTTCGTAGTGGCTGAAGTCGCCGATCTGGGACTGGTCCCAGGAGAGCGAGACGAGCCCGTTCCCCGGGAGCGCATTGAGACCGGTCAGGGGCGGGGGCACGAGGAGTTCCACATCGAAGGACATCGTCGCGGTGCTTCCCTGGTGCCGCTCCGCTGAGACAGCCGTCATCTCGATTCTGTAGACGCCGTCCGGAGCAGTCGAATTGTCCCACACGAACTGGTAGCGGCCCGGCTCGCTGCTGTACTCCACAGTGACCTCGTCGACGGCGACGGTCACGCCGGTGAACGAGCTCACCGTGAACTTGACGAAGCCGCGCTTCGCCGGATCTGCATCCCCGGCGTTCATACTGGCGATATCCTCGGGGCTGATCAGCACGTCCACGACGACTGGCGAGGCGATGACGGTCGCCACATCGGGATTGACGGTATCGAAGATGCTGGGTGGCCCGACTGTGGCCGACACGATCTCGGGGCCGGCGTACTGCCGGTACACGAGTGTTTGCAGAACGACCGGCTTGACGGGTGTTGGGGGGGCGGTCCAGGCGACTCGCACCTCGACCTTCTTGTACTGCTCCTCGCCGGCCGCCGCGCCCGTTGGCACCGGGCCCACGGTGTACTGGATGGTGTAGCGCTTGGTAGTGCCGGAGCGCACGAAGTCCCAATGCAGGCCGAACTGGCCGCCCGCGAACGTCGCATTCGACAGGTTCGCGGCCGTGATCTGATCGTAGTCGAGCTGCCGGACCTTCTCGATCTTGTCCTGGGCGACCTGGAGCGCGACGTTGCGCGCGTTGTCGGCTGAGTTCTTCTCCGTCGCCTCCACGAAGAGGGGCACGAGCGCGGCGAACGCGATGCCGGCGATCACGATCGTGACCAGCAGCTCGACGAAGCTGAAACCCATCTGGGGCTGTCGTGCCCCCCTGTGATGCCTGTTCATGTGCCCTGCCTCCGGATGGCGAGGTAGCCGATCTCTCGTCTTGTATCGGCGCCAGCGGCTATCGCATTAGTGCCCCTGCCGCCATGTGTCGCCTTCGTTGACGCCAGAGTCTCCGTCTCCCCAGAGATACTAAGCGTTGCTTCCTCTCCGCCTTCGTCAACCGACAAGAGGCCGGCCGAGCGGAACCTACAGGAAGTAGTGTCGGACTCAAAGGGTCCACTGACAAGGGAACGTCTGTCTACCCGTGAGAGCCACGGGCTGGAGGTGGAACGGCGACCGGGCCGAGCCTGCGTCGCTAGCGCAGGGCCTCGAGCTTCTGGAGAGTCTCCTGCAGAGCCTCGATCTGACGGCCATACTCGGCGAAGTCGCCGGCCTGCAAGGCCAGCTGGGCATCGTCGAACTGCTGGCCCGCAAGAGCGATGAGGTTCCGTGCGGCGGCGTCCAATGTCCCGCTCGCCGCACCCGGCTCTCCGTCGCCGCCACCGTCGCCGTCGTCGGAGGCCTCCGCGGCGCCGCGGAGGCGTTGCCCGAAGATGGAGAGCAGAGCCTCATCCAGCGTGGGCCTCATGGCCACCAGCTGCTGAGCGTCGTTGGCGCCCTCGGAGCCAGGCGTCCTGTAGAACACGATGACCTGCTTGAGCTGCGGCAGTTGTGTCTGCTCCGACTGCAGATACAGCGGCTGCACGTAGAGCAGCTGGTCTTCGATGGGGACGACGAGGAGGTTCCCCTTGACGACCTCCGAGCCCTGCTGGTTCCAGAGTGTGAGCTGGGCCGAGATCTCCGGGTCCTGGTTGATGAAGCCCTCGACTTGGTCTGGACCGACCACGGTGGTGCTCTCCGAGAACTGGATGTTCACGATCTTGCCGTAGTTGGGGGCGTCTGAACGCGCGCCCAGCCAGCTGATCATGTTCTTGCGTCCGTTGGGGACGAACGGGAGCATCTGCAGGAACTCCTCATCCTTCTCGCGCGGCAAGCGCATGATCACGTAGAGGGCCGGCATGATGCCCTCGCCTCCCTGGGCGGGGTCGCCGGGAATCGCCCACTGGTCGCCCTTGTTGTAGAGCACGTCGGCGTCGTCGACATGGTAGGTGGCGTGCACGCTCGACTGGACCCTGAAGATCCCCTCCGGGTAGCGCACGTGCTCCAAGAGACCCTTGGGCATCTCGGAGCCGGGCGTGAAGAGGCCAGGGAAGGCGTCCCGATAGGCTGACAGCAGCGGGTCCTTCTCGTCGAAGACGTAGAAGGTCATGTAGCCGTTGTAGGCATCGATCACGATCTTCACGGAGTTGCGGATGTAGTTGAGATTGCCCTCGGGCGCTGAATACGGGTACAGGTCGGTTACGGTATAGGCATCGACCATCCACCAGAGCCGCCCCTCGGAGATGACCATGTACGGGTCTGCGTCGAGCCGCAGGAACGGCGCGGCCGCCATGATCCTCTCGCTGATGTTGTTGCGGATGATGACCCGACTCTCGTCCTTGAGAGACGACGTCGTGAAGAACTTGATCGTGCCGTACTCCGCCGAGAAAGCCAGCTTCGTGAGAAAGGGTGAGATGGCGATGCCCCCGCTACCGTCGTACTCGCGGAAGACATCACCCCCTCTGCCGGGATAGTCGAACTCCTCTTCCTCTGTCTTGACCAACGTGTAGTCCGTGCCGCGCTCACCGTAGTAGATGCGCGGCTCGTCGATCTCGAGCTTCGGCGCGCTGCTGCGTGGCGGGACATCTTGCACGAGGAAGTCGGGGGACCCGTCCTCGGTGACCTGGTTGACCGCCGACATGGCCACGCCGAATCCGTGGGTATAGGTGATGTGCTGGTTCACCCAGGTCTGAGCCTGGGCCGGCAAGCCCTCGATGTTGAGCTCGCGCGCAGCCAGCATCGTCTGCCGGTAGACTCCCTTCACGGTGTAGCGGTCGATGTCCGAATCGAGGAACACGTAGTACGGCCGCAGCCCCTGTATCTGCTGGTAGCTGGTCGTCAGGACAGTCGGGATCCCACAGCCGGATGTTGCGCACCGTCGGCGCGTTTCGATCCAGTTTGGCGATCGTGAGCGGCGACTCCGGCGCCAGCGGTTCCGTGCTGATGATGTCGAGATTGTAGGCGGCCTTCGTCGCCTTGAGGTTGTTCGCGATGTACTCGCGCTCCTTGGCGAGCTGGTTCGGATTGACGACGAGCGACTGGTAGGCGGCCGGCACGATGCCCCGCAGAACGATCAGCACGCCGATCCAGATCAGGATCGTCACAGGCCACCATTGCTTCCGACGCCACACGTTCCAGATCAGGAGGCCCGCCAGGACGAAAGCGATGAGCATCGTCGCTCGTGCGACGAGCAGGCGCACGTTGACGTCTGTGTTGGCGGCCCCGTAGATCGCTCCGGCCGTCGAGTAGAGGAGGTTCCAGGCCTGGAACAACTGGCCGATGCCGACGACGATGAAAATCACTCCGAGGAGTGCGGACAAGTGGGCGATGGCCGGCCCGCCGAGCTTGATATCGATCTTCGGCATTTGCGGTCGCTCGAAGCGTTGGCCGCCACGGCCAAAAGGCGAGGGGATGCTGGGACCCTCGTCCCCGTCCCTCTTGCCTTCGGGGCCCTCGGGGGGCGGCACAGCCATCGCCTTGTAGTCGATGCCGCCCATGATGAGGTGCACCACGATCGCGACGACTAGCGCCACGATCAACGCGCTCGAGACGAGGCTGTGCACCGACTGCCACATGGGCATGGAGAAGATATAGAAGCTGATGTCGTGGTTGAAGATGGGGTCAGAGACGCCGAACGGCGTCTTGTTGTAGAAGAGCAGGAAGGTCTGCCACTGCGAAGCGGCGGCGAGACCTCCGAAGGCCGCCACGATCGCACTGAGTGCGAGTCCGCCGATGCCTACGTAGCGGCGGAACGAGGGGCTGCGCGGCTCGAGGAGGTCACCGTCAACGGAAGCGCGATAGCCGGGCGCCAGGCGCCGCGCGATCTCGACGTTGACCTCGACTACTACGAAGAACACCAGGAACGCGGCCGCTCCGACGATGACCTGCCACAGGATGCGCGTCCAGAACACGGAGCGGTAGCCGACTTCGCCGAACCAGAGCCAGTCCACGTACGTGCCGAGAAGCCGACCGGACACGGCGAGCACAAGAACGGCCAGGGCGATGATGATGCCCGAGATGACCCGGCGGCGCGTACGCGCAGCGCTAGGCGTCGCCGGCTTCTTGCTCGGGTGGATTGGGCGCACGTTGTCCATAGCGCGAGTATGACATATCCGCGCGCTCCCGACACACGACCAGCGCCGATCCGCCCTGGACTGGGACTGAACGGTCCAGCCTCCGATTGCTCCACGTGCTCCCGAGAGGCGATCGCCGCGAAGGATGTGTGAGCCACGACGATTCGGGAGGCCGCAGCCTGCCCGGCAGAGGAGGGACGGGAGCCCCGACCATGCTTCTCGCGCGGTACCGGGCGAGCTTCGAAGCGAGCGGACGCCGGACTCGCCCACGCCAACATCGCAACATCTTCCTCAACGGTGGCGCAACACGCACTTCACATTCGGTGGGCACAATGTGCAGTGTGACAAAGACTACGACGACGGTCCCCCCCGGCCGTCAAGGACCCGGCTATTCAGACAGTGAGCCCCCACTGAGCCGAGAAGGTCTACTTACCGGGTGAGCCTCCATCGCCCGGGTGTCGTGGCTCCACATGGGCTGCGGCGGACGATTTCATCGGACGCCGCAGCCCATCCCCCCTTCCTCATTTTTTGGACCGAAGCCACACGATGCCGACGAGACCCTCCCGCACGTGACTCTCCGCTCTCCGGCAGATGCTCCGACCCAAGAGCAACGCGCTGGCTCGGCGGCGCCTTGTGATCGTTTCGCCGGGAACCGGGAATGAAGCAATTGGAAGGGCCGCTGCATCGCGGAGCTTGATACGAGGCCGAGACCGTCCCACCGGGCTCTCGGGCGTGTAATCTTGACCGTCGCGAGCTATCCTGCTCAGAGACGGGGACGCAAAAACCATGTCGGCGACAAGGAGTTCCATGCCTCTCGGTGGCTACTGCAGCGTCTGCGACCGCTGGGTCTGGCTCACCCCATACGGAGAGTGCCAGAGCGGTCACCCGGCCAGCGCCGTTCGCGACGTCCAGCAGCTTCAGCCCCAGTCGAAGTCGACGCTCGTCGTCGAGCCACCGCCTCCCACGGCCCGCCGCGCCCGCTTCCGGTGGTGGTGGCGTCACTCACTGTGGGTCGCCTGGACGTTCACAGCCGGATTCGCGAACTGGGTCGCCTTCATATACATCGGCGTGAGAGCCCGTCACCTGCCTTGGGCGCTCCTCGGGTTCATCTACCTGGCGCCCCTCATCCTAACAATCCTCGCAATCGGTACGCCGCTCCTGCAGATCATGATCGCCGTGCAGCTTGTCGTATCTGTGATCAGCGTCGCCAACGCGCTCTATCTCCGGCCGTACTACCGAGCCATCATGTTCGGCGATGTGCCGCCGCGATCACTGCCGTCGCCTCCGCAACCGCCGCCGCTGCTGGCTGCCACGGAACGACCCGCGCTGCCGAAAGGCATCGACGAAGCTGCGGCCGAGGTTCTGCAGCCGGCCCGCGCGCAGGTCGACGCCATCCTCGAGCACGCCGAGGCCATCAGCAAGGCGGGGGTGCGGGAGGACGTGGTCGCCTTGTGCCGCACGGCCGACCAGATCATCGCCGAACTCGCGACCCACCCCCGCAAGCTGGACGCGGCACGCGGGTTCCTGACGTACTACCTCGACGCCGCCCAAAGGATCGTCGAGGGCTACGTGTACCTCAGCGGGCGCCAGTCGTCGCCTGAGATCGGCAAGACGATCACTCGCGCCGAGGACTCGCTGCACGTCGTTCAGCAGGCCTTCGACCGGCAGCTGGCGAATGTGCTCGAGGACCGCGCCCTCGACCTGGACAGCGAGATCGAACTGCTTGAGAGGACCGTCCGCAGCGAGACCATGTACACGCGAACTGGAGAGCTGGAATGACCGACGACACTGGACCGCGGGACTCAGACGACGCCCTGGCGCAGGGCGCCGCCGAGGCAGATCGGCCGACGGAGGATGTCGCCACGGGACAACAACTCAGCCGAATCGATCCCGCTCGTGTCGCTGAGCTCAAGGCGGCCGTCGATGTGACCGACGCGCAAGCCGTCCTCAGCTACGGCCTTCCGGCCCAGAGCCGTATCGCCAACTTCGCGGATTCCCTACTGGGCGACGTGCGCAACAAGGACGCGGGGGCGGGAGGAGAGGCTCTCACCGGCCTTCTCGACAAGGTCCGCGAACTCGACATCGATGCCCTCAGCGCGGGGACCGGGAAGTCCCGGATCCCCATCCTGGGTCGTTTCGCGAACACGTTCGAGCGTTTCGCAGCGCGCTACCAGAAGGTCGCATCCAGCATCGACCGCATCGTGGATGCGCTCGAGCGTTCGCGAATGGCCCTGCTCAAGGACATGACCGTTCTCGACAAGATGTTCGAGCTCAACCTCGACTACATCAATCAGCTCGAAGTGTACATCGCGGCGGGCGAGCAGGTACTGGAGGAACTCCACACCGTCAAGATCCCGGCGCTCGAAGCCGAGGTCGCCGCGACGAGCGACGTCATGGCCGCCCAACAGCTGACTGACCTCCGGCAGGCGACAGGACGCTTCGAACGGCGCATCCACGACCTTCGGCTCACGCGGATGGTCGCCGTCCAGGCGGCGCCCCAGATCCGCCTCATCCAGGGCAACGATCAGAACCTGGTCGAGAAGATCCAGACGTCGATCCTCACGACGATCCCCCTGTGGAAGAACCAGATCGTCATCGCCATCAGCCTGTATCGGCAGCAGACTGCCGTGGAGCTTCAGAAGCAGGTGAGCGACACGACCAACGAGCTTCTGGCCAAGAACGCCGAGCTGTTGCGCGTCGGCTCGGCGAAGGTCGCCGGCGAGGTCGAGCGGGGCGTCATCGACGTAGAGACCCTGCGGAAGGTGAACGCCGACCTCGTCGCGACACTCGAAGAGACGATCCGCATCCAGGACGAAGGTCGCACGCGGCGGCTCGAGGCAGAAGGCGAGATCGGCCGTCTGCAGGCCGAGCTGCGCGACAAACTGCTCGAACTGCGGACCCAGACGCCACAGCTCGACCGGTCCGGACCCGGGCGCCTTCTGGAGCAGTAGGCCGCCCCCTACAGGGGCCCGAGGGTCCAGCCTTCGCGGACTTGCCCGGACACGCGACCCTCGGAGACATGCTCCTCGTGATCCGGTCACTCGGCCGCGGCACCAGATGCAGCTGCCCCCGGAGCCGGGGGAGGCGCCTCGATGTTCATGTGCGGCAGCCACTCGAGCCATTTCGGCAGATACCAGCTTCGGTGGCCGAGAAGCGTCATCGCCGAGGGCACGATCACAGTCCTCACAACGGTCGCATCGATGGCGATGGCCACGGCAAGACCGAAACCGAGCTGCTGGAACATCGTCATGTCGCCCATCGCCACGCCCGCGAAGACGGCGACCATGATCAGCGCGGCGCCAGTGATGATGCCGGCGGTGGAGCCCACGCCGAAGATCACCGCCTCCCGCGTGTCACCGTGCTCGGCGTACCTCTCGCTGATCCGGCTCAGCAGGAAGATGTGGTAGTCCATGGAGAGCCCGAACAGCACGCAGAACATGAGCAAGGGGAGCCAGGCAAGGATACGTTCTACCTGCGCGAATCCCAGGAGGGTTGCGCCGTATCCATCCTGGAACACCAGCGTGACCAATCCGTAGGCCGCCCCAACCGACAGGAGGTTCATGAGGATGGACTGCACGGCGATCACCAGGGAGCGAAAGGCAAGCAGGAGAAGGACGAAGCTGAGTGTGAGGACCAGCCCGATGACCCAGGGAGTGTATTCGGCAATGAGGTCTATCGCGTCGGCGTAGAGCGCCGGCACTCCCCCGACGAGGACATCGACGGGAGCACCTCCAGCCGCTGCCGGCGCCACGTCACGCAGATCGCGCACCGCATCCATCGCAGTCCCGCTCGTCGGGTCTGCGTTGACGGCCAGCTTGAGCACGGCGAACTCGCCATCCTCACTCGCTTCGTAGCCGACGACCTGAAAGCGGCCGTCAGTCGCCGCGGCCGACCGAGCATTCCCAAGCGCGGCCTGGACGCGCGGATCCTGCAGCTGACCCTCAAAGGCGACCAGGATGGGTGAGCTCACCCCCGCCGAGAACTCGTCCTGCAGGGCTTGGTAGGCCCGCTTGCTGCTTGTGGAATCCGGAAACTCGCTGGCTCCGGACATGCCCGTCTTCATGGTCAGCGCCGGAGCGGCCAGGAGGGCGAGAGCTGCGCACGAGACGAGGAGAGAGACCAGGGGCCGCTTCATGATCACCCGCGCAGCACGAGTCCAGAACCGCTCCTGATCGTCCTTGAGACCCGTGCGCCCCACGCGCCGCCTCACCTGCAGCCAGTCCACGTGGACGCCGAGGAACCGCAGCACAGCGGGCAGCAGCGTCAGGGCGGCTGCCACAGCCGCCACGACCACCAGGATGGACCCGGCGCCAAGACTGGTGAAGACGGAGAACGGAACGATCAGCATCCCCGATAGCGCGAACACCACGATGCCACCGCTGAAGAACACCGCCCGGCTTGCCGTGGCGGTGGAGATCGCGATGGAGCGGGCCACATCGTGCCCCGCCTCGCGTTCCTCGCGAAAGCGAGACACGATCAGCAGCGAGTAGTCGATGCCGACCGCGAGCCCCATCATCGTGACGATGTTGATCGCGAAGACCGACACGTCGAACCAGCCGCCAAGGAGAACCGTGAGGGCCGACGCCACGGCGATGGCCACCAGGGCGAGCACCAGAGGCACAACGGCCGCGGCCACCGCGCCGAAGACGATCACCAGGATGATCAGGGCGACGGGGATGCCGACGAGTTCGCCGCGGCGCAGATCCGACTCGGCGAGCTCCTTCGTCTCGTGCTCCCAGGCGGCAGCCCCCGTCACGGATACATCGAAACCGTCCCTCCCATCCTCCTCCAGAACCAGGTCGTAGAGAGGACCGAAGTGCTCCTGCGCCTCGCTCGCACTGCCCGGGAGAGTCACGAGAATGAGAGCAGTGCGACCGTCGTCTGAGACCAGCTTGGCCGCCGCCTCTCCCTCCGCTGGTCCATCCCCCCCGGCCTCACTGCGAGCCTCAGGCGAACTGTCCATCACGTCGGCGATAGAGACAACGCTGCTGATGTCCTCGGAGCCCGTCGACTTGATGCGAGTACTCAGTTCGGCGAGGCGCCCGAGGAATGCCCCGTCCGGGTCTCCGACAGCGTGTTCGGATGAACGCACGACCACCACCTCGGTGTCGGCAGCCGACCCGGGGAGGTGGTCTGCCACGAGCTGCTCCACTTGCTTGGATTCCGGCGTTGTGAGGAAGTCGTCCGAGGCGCTGAGCACCCCGCTCCCCAAGAGGAAGATGGCACCTCCGGCGATGGCGGCGAGCAGCCACATGAGGATCGTCGCTCTGGGATGTCGGACGGCACGCCGACCGAGACGCTCTGTGAGGAAAGCTCGCATCATCAGCCTCGAGGATTCATCCCGCCTTCTCCTGGACCCAGTCCGTGCCGAGACCGTTCACGAAGGCGCGCAGCGCATCGCCGCCGCGGTCGCCGAAGACCACCCCGCGTCGCTCGTGCATCCGCTCCACAGCCGCGAGACCATGGACAAGAGCCCACGTCGCGTGCATGACCAGCATCACGTCCTGCTCCCGGATCCGGAAGGACCCATTCGCCATCCCCTCCCGCAGCGGAGACTCCAGGAGGCGATAGACGCCCGTGGGCGCAAGGAACGTCTCGTCGGGATTGGCGAGATCGAGATCCTCCATGGCGGTGAGACTGTCGAAGAGCAGCGCCACCTCCGCAGGGTGTTAGCGCGCGAAGCGCATGTACTCCTCGCCCATCGCGACGATGCGCTCGCCGGGGGCAAGCCCTGAGGGAACGCGGGCGAGATGATTCTCGAGAACGATCAGGCTGGTGCGCGCGATCGCAAGCAGGATGTCTGGGCGGCCCCCGGCGAAGTAGCGGTAGAGAGCCGACGGAGTGAAGTCAGTGCGCCTGGCTATCTCACGCACGGTGAGCCGGCTCGCGCCGCTCTCCATCACGATCTGGCGCGCCGCCCGCACGATCTCGTCGTGTGTCTCCCGATGCCGGCGCTCACGCCTGCCACCACCACTATGCTGGCGCATCTGCTGAGGCGGGGGAATCGCGTTCGTCAGACTCCCCGTGCGAGCTCGTGGCCAAGCAGTACCTCTCCTCGTAGTGCGACGGGCGTTCACTTTGCGAACAGATGTTCACACTGCGGTCGCACGGCTTCGCTGTCAAGAGCCACACAGCCGCATCGGCCGGGTCGCGAGGCGGGACATGCAGACTGGAGTCCTACTTGCCATCCCGTGCAGCCGGGCATAGGTTACGCGCAGGGGCCGAAGTCCCATGTTTGTCTGGTCGGCGCAGGGCGACCGGACCACAGTCACGTACATCGAGGAGGAGCGTGCACCATGGCCGCAGACGCAGTGAGGCAAGAGGACATCCGCAAGTGGCAGGGGCAGTGGGTGTTCGACGAGAAGGGCGAGACGATCGGCAAGGTCGGTTTCGTACTGGTGGACGACCAGTCGAAAGCCGAGTGGATCATCGTCAGTACGGGTCCGTTTCTCCACGTCGACAAGCTCGTCCCTCTCTTCGACATGGAGCAGGAGGCCGACGGCTTGGTCCTCCCCTACTCCCTGGAAATGGTGAAGAAGGCTCCCAAAGTCAGCATCGACGACATGTCGGACGATGAAGAGAAGCGGCTCTACTCGTACTGGTGCGTCAGCAAGACGGCGGCGATGCCGCGGACTTGCACAAGGCTGATGTAGGAACCCAGCTGGCCGACAGCCGTTTCCCTGCAGGCGAACACGGCCGGCCCAGCGCCGTGAACCTGCTTCGCCGTGCCATGGCGAGGCGCACACGGGTCAATCGAACCTTCGCAGACGACAGGGCCGCGGGTAGCGGCCCTGTCGTCTGCTGGCGAGGGGGTCCCCCGGCTCACTTCGTCACTTCTCGCTCCTCTACCCGTTCCGACCGAACAGGCGAATTCGCGGAGGGAATCCCGTCTGGCTCCGAGTCCAGATATCCCCGCGTAGCCTCGCTGCCCCGGGGATATCTCGGGGCTCTCGCAAACCCAGGCGAGGGGCGACCGTGGTCCTTCGCCAACGTTTGCCTGAGCGCCTTCCCATGCTAGGGTGAGGCGGCGTAAGGATCGGCCCGTTGACGCTGGGGGCCAGTTGACGATCGGGGCCCGCCTTGAACTCTTGAGAGGAGTGCGCCATGAACCACATCGTCGTTCTGGGTGGCAGCTTCGCCGGCATCAACGCGGCCTTCGAGCTCGAGCTCGAGCTGGGGAGTGCTGCGGAGATCACCGTCGTCGCGCGAGACCCCCGCTTCATCTTCGTGCCCTCGCTGATCTGGATGGTCCCCGGGTGGCGCAAGCCCGGGCAGGTCAGCATGGAGCTCGAGCCGATCCTCTACCGGCGGGGCATCAAGTTCAGGCATGCGACCGTCGAGCATATCGACGCCGAGCAGAACAAGGTGTTCACCGACAAGGGTGAGGTCCCCTACGACTACCTGCTGATTGGGACGGGGGCCAAGTACAACTTCTCCGTCGTCCCGGGCCTCGGCCCCGAGGAGGGCACCTCGCACTCCGTCTGCAGCCTCAAACACGCGATGGACTCCGCCGAAGCCTGGCTCGAGTTCGTCCAAGACCCGGGGCCGGTCGTCATCGGCTCGGCCCAGGGCGCCAGCTGCTTCGGCGCAGCCTACGAGGTGGTCTTCAACATCGACAAGGCACTGCGTGAGGCGAAGATCCGCAAGCAGGCGCCGCTGGCCTTCGTGACCTCGGAGCCGTTCCTCGGCCACTTCGGTCTCGGCGGCATGCGCGGCGGCGGAGCCGATGCTCAAGGCCTATTTCAGGATGCTCGGCATCAAGCCCTTCGCCAATGTCGGCATGACCTCGGCCAGCAAGGGCTCCATCACGCTCTCCGACGGACGCGTGCTGAACCACAAGTACGCCATCGTCATCCCTCCGTTCACCGGCGTCCAGGCCATCTTCGACTCGCCCGGCCTGGGGGACGAGAAGGGCTTCATCCCCACCGACGACTGCTACAAGCACCGCGACTTCGACAACATCTACGCCGCCGGTATCGCCGTCCAGATCAAGCCGCAGATACCGACGGAGGTGCCCACCGGGGTGCCCAAGACAGGTTGGATGTCGGAGGTCATGGGCAAGGTCGCGGCACACAACATCGTGGCGGCGATCCAAGGCAGTGAACCGCGCCCGATGCCTTTCGCCGACATCAAGCCGCTGTGCATCATGGACGCCGGCAACCAGGGCATGATCATCGTGCTCGATCGCGTCTTCAAGCCACGCCGCTACGAGATCATGATCCCCGGTCCCTGGTCGCACTGGGCCAAGCTCGCCTTCGAGAAGTACTACATGCTGAGGATCAAGCACGGGCTGGTGTACCTGCCCTGAGGGTGCGGCGCACAACGTGTCGGCTGGGCGGCCTGCCTGAGCCCTCCCGCGTCGCGCGAAGCAGGAAGCGCGAGCCCGGCTCGGGGGATTCATGCTGACGCTCTATCAGCTCGAATGGTGCCCGTCTTGTCACGCGTGTCCGACAGGTGATGACCGAGCTCGGCCTGACCTACACGGCTGTCAACGTCCCGTTCAGACGGGAGGAGCGCACCCAGGTCGCTGCCGTCTCAGGGCAGGAGAGCGTACCCGTGTTGCAGGACGACGATCTGGTGTTTGCCGACGCCGCAGCGATCGTCGAGCACCTCCGCGCCACGTATCCGAGCCCCGACGACGCCGCAAGGCAGTCCACGATCGGCTCCTGGCGGATGGCCAGCAAGCTATCGATCCCCCCACGCGAGGCCTTGGCCCAGCTGCGGGAGACGCTGGCGCAGCAGGGCTTCAAGATCGTGAGCGAGACCGGCGGACGCGAGATCAGCGAGCATCTCTCCTCCGACTACGTCCTCATCGGGGTCGTGCTGCCCGAGGCCGCAGCTCCGGCCCTGGACCTCGACCCACTCGCCCCAAATGCTCTCCTGCTCGCGCTGGCTGTGGTGCCGACGGCAGGCGGGACCGTCGTCGCTGCGGCAGATCCGGTGGGCGAAGTCTGGCTCTTCGCCGATGCGCCTTTGCGCAAGGCGCAGGCGGTGGCCAGGCGGCGACTGGCCGAGGTCCTCGAAGCGCTCTGAAGACCGCGCCTTTCGATCGACGCGGGCCGCTAGTCCCAGCGATACAGACGCAGACTCACCCACCCAGCACCCAGCGCGATGCCGCCGAGGACAACGTAGTCCCGCCAATCCCAGCCGAGCCCATTCCAGGCGTCCTGAAGGGCGTCTACGGCGTATGTCAGGGGCAGGAAGTCAGCAATGCGCAGCATCGTCGAGCTCATGACCTCCGTCGGCGGTCCGGCACCCGAGAGAAACAGCATCACGAAGAAGAGCATGAGCCCCGCACCCTGAGCGGCGCGGCTCGACCGCAGGACCGCGCCGATGAGAGCACCAAGAGCTGAGAATGCAGCCACGCTGGCGAGAAAGGCCACGATCAGCTGCAGTGGATCGGCGGGGAAGCTCACCTCGTAAGCTGCGTCGCCGAAAAGCCACACCAGCAGCGCGCCGATGAAGGCGAGCACGAGCCCGGCCAGCACCTGCGAGCCGAGCACGGCCGGCACAGGAACCAGCGATGCGCGGAAACGCCGCAGCACTCCCCCGGAGCGGTAGGCGGTCAGCCTCGCCGGCAGCATGATGATGCCGACCGACATAGCCGCCAGCGCCATATACGCCGGCACGTAGTAGTCGAGAGGGGCGAGGCCCGCGAACAGGACCTCTCCCGGCCGCACTGGACCCCCGCCGAAGATCTCGCCCATCACGAAGAGCAGCACGACCGGGAACGCGAACGTGAACACGAGAGTCGTCGGCTCGCGCAAGAACAGCTTGAGCTCGACCCAGGTCAGCTTCAGCAGCACGCGCATGAGTTGACCTCAATCCTCCACATGATGCCCGGTGAGCTTGAGGAAGACGTCCTCGAGCGAAGGCTCCTCGACGCGAAGGTCGAGCGGCACTATGCCGCGCTCGACGAGAGCTGCGGCGGCCAGGGCCAGGAGCGGCCCCTCGCCCTCGAGGACAACGCGTCGGCCGCGACGCGAGAGCGACTTGGCTCCGGGCACCGACAGCAGCCAGTCGAGATTGGGAAGGTCGCTGGCGAAGATGACCCGTTCCCACGGATCGTGCTCGGCCACGAGAGCTCGCGGAGTGTCGAGCGCGACGAGACGACCGGCGTCCACGACGGCGACCCGGTCGCAGAGTCGTTCGGCCTCGTCCATGAAGTGGGTGACCAGAACGACCGTAGTCCCGCGCTCACGGACCTGCTCGATGAGCTCCCACGCGACGCGACGCGCAGCGGGATCGAGGCCCGTCGTCATCTCGTCGAAGAAGACCACGTCCGGCTGGCTCACGAGGGCGAGAGCGATGAACAGGCGCTGACGCTGCCCGCCAGAGAGGCTCGAGAACGTGGCGTTCCGCTTGTCCTCGAGGCCCCACTGCTCGAGGAGGATCCTCCAGTCGGGAGCGCGAGGTGTCAGGCTCGCGAACAGGTTCAGCGCCTCCCAGACCTTCAGGTGGTCGGGAAGACGCGACTCCTGCAGCTGGCAGCCGATGCGTCCGCGCAGAGCTGTCGCCTCGGCCCGCGGGTCCTTGCCCAGGACCTCCACCCGGCCGGATGTCGGCGACCGGAGTCCCTGGACGCACTCCACGGTCGTCGTCTTCCCGGCGCCGTTGGAACCCAGCAACCCGAAGATCTCGCCTCTCTCCACCTCGAAGCTCGCGTCAGCCACCGCTGTGACATGACGATAGCGCTTCTCGAGGTGCTCGCAGACGATGACGGGTGGCATGTCCTACCGGAACCGCCTTGGGGCGGGATTCACGCGGTTGCGAAGCCGCCATAGGGCGACGCGTTCGCGGCAGGCTGATACGCGTCGAGTGAGCGACCCATCCTGCGAAAACGCTCGCGGCGCTGCCACCGCCGCTCCCGCGCCGTGATCTCGTCGAGCTCGGCGAGAGTCTCGAAGATGGCGTCACCCAGGCGTGAGGCTGTGTCCTTTGGATGGTGGTGCGCGCCGCCGCGTGGCTCAGGAACGACACGCTCGATCACGCCCAGCTCCAGGAGCTGCGACGCAGTCGGACGAAGGGCCTCTGCGGCCTGCGGGGCGAAGGCCGCGTCACGCCAGAGAATGGCGGCGCAGCCCTCCGGCGTGATCACCGAGTAAGTCGAGTTCTCGAGCATGAGGACACGATCGGCCACAGCGAGGGCGAGCGCTCCGCCGGACCCTCCCTCGCCGATCACGGTAGCCACCACGGGCACTGTCAGGCGCGCCATGTCGAGCATCGTCTCCGCGATCGCGCGAGCCTGCCCCCCCTCCTCGGCAGCGATGCCGGGAGACGCCCCGGGCGTGTCCACGAAGGTCAGCACCGGAAGTCTGTGGCGTTCGGCCAAAGCGAAGAGGCGCTGCGCTTTCCGGTACCCGTCTGGTCTGGCCATGCCGAAGTTGTGCAGCGACTGCTCCTCGAGCGTCCTGCCCTTCTGATGACCGACGACGAGCACCGCCCGACCCCTGAACCACCCGAGCCCGCCGATGATGGCGGCGTCGTCCGCCCGCAGCCTGTCGCCCTTGAGCTCCTCGAACCCGTCAATCAGCAGCCCGACGTAGTCGCGTGTATGCGGCCGGTCCTTGTGACGCGCAAGTCCGACCGTCCCCCAGGTGTCACGGCGTCGGCTCTCCGGCCGCAGCGTCTTCAGCCGCCCCTGGATCCTCTCGATCTCCTCTGACAAGTGGATTCCGGGCATAAGCGGCAAGCGACCGAGCTCTGTCAAGCGCTGCCTGAGCCAACCCGCTCGCGCCTCGCTTTCGTGATCCTTGTCCGTCTCGTCCTTCAGGTTCCTCACCTCCTTCAAGAAGCCGCATGTAGTTCCCGACCCTGGCGCGAAGCTCTTGTCGCGGCACCACGGCATCGAGATGGCCGAGTGCGAGCGTCCGCTCCGCGCTGCCGAACCCTGCGGGCAACTCCTCCCGCGTCGTCTCAGCGATGACCCGCGGTCCGGAGAAACTCAGCAGCGCCCCTGGCTCGGCCACGCAGATGTCGGCGAGAGAGGCGAAGCTCGCCAGTACCCCTCCGGTGCACGGATCGGCAAGCAGAGACACGAACGGCGACCCGGCCTCGTTGATCAGGTCCACCGCGCACGTCGTCTTGGCCATCTGCATGAGAGCGAGAGTGCCCTCCTGCATGCGAGCCCCGCCCGAGCTGCAGACCGCGACGACGGGCAGTCCGTCGGCGACGGCGAGCTCCGCGCAGCGCCAGAACCGTTCGCCGACCACACTGCCCATGCTGCCGCCCATGAAGCCGAAGTCCAGGACGGCGAGGACACATCCGGTGCCCTCGATGCTGGCCGTCCCCACGACGATGGCTTCAGAGAGGCCTGTCTTCGACTGGGCGGCGCGAATGCGTTCCGGGTAGGTCTCCAGGTCCACGAACTCCAGCGAGTCGAGAGGCGTGACCGACGTCCACAGCTCGTGAAACGACCCCTCGTCCGCCAACTGGCGGATGCGCTCCCTTGCGCCGATGCGCAGATGGAGGCCGCAGAAGCGGCAGACCATGAGGTCGGCGCGAAGCTGCGCGTGACTGGTGCCTTTCCGGCAGGAAGGACACTCCCACCGGGCATCCGCAGGGTTCGCCGCCTCGGCGCTCGATCTCGACGATCACGTTCATGGGCGGGCGCCGATCAGCGCGCCGCTAGCCTTCGAAGCGGCGGAAGACAAGCGTCACGTTGTGGCCGCCGAAGCCGAAGCTGTTGCTGGCCGCCACGTCTACACGTATGCTCGCGAGATCGAAGAGGCACGTAGTCCAGGTCGCACTCAGGATCTGGGTGCGTGAGGTTCATCGTCGGAGGCACGACTCCGTTGACGATCGTCAGCACGGTGGCCACAGCCTCGATAGCTCCAGAGGCGCCGAGGCAATGGCCGATCATCGACTTGTTGGAGGAGACGGCGACTCGCTTGGCGTGGTCGCCCAAGGTGGCCTTCAGGGCCCTCGTCTCAGCGATGTCACCCGCGGGAGTCGCCGTGCCGTGGGCGTTGACGTAGTCAAGATCCGTCGGGTCGATGCCAGCCTCGGCAAGCGCCGCCTTCATGGCTCGCGACTGCGACTCCCCGGTCTCGTCCGGCAGCGTCATGTGGAACGCGTCCGAGCTCATGCCGGCCCCCGCCAGCTCTGCGTAGATCCGGGCCCCGCGTGCCAGCAGCGTGCTCGAGGCTCTCGAGGACAAGGCACCCCGCACCCTCCCCCATGACGAAGCCATCCCGGCCAGCATCGAACGGCCGAGATGCCTCCTTCGGATCTCCGCTTCTGGTGGAAAGAGCCCGGGCGGCGGCGAAACCGGCCAAGGCAGTCGCGGAGATGGGCGCTTCGCTGCCGCCCGCGAACACGACGTCGGCATCACCGCTGCGGATGATGCGCGCCGCGTAGCCGATGGCGTCGGACCCCGCCGCGCACGCAGTCGAGGTGGCACTCAAGGGGCCCTTTGTCCCGAGCTCGAGCGACACGTGCGCCGCACCCATGTTGGGGATCATCATCGGCACGAGCAAGCGGATTGACGCGTTCCGGGCCCTTCTCGAGGAGCTTGCCGATCTCGGTGTGCAGGGTCTGCAGCCCGCCCACGCCGCTGCCGATGACCGCGCCGACCCGCTCCGCTTCGGGCTTGGGGTCGAAGTCGGCGTCGGCGGCCGCGTTCTTGCCGGCCGCGACCGCGTATCGGCTGAAGAGGTCGAGGCGCCGCACCTGACGTTTGTCGATGTAGTCCTCAGCGTCGAAGTCCTTGACCTCGGCAGCGATGTGCACCCTGTGGTCGGAGTGATCGAAGCGCGTGATCTCGCCGACGCCGGAGTCACCCGCTGTGAGCCGCCGCCAGAACGTCTCGAGGTCGCTGCCAATCGGCGAGATGACACCCAGCCCGGTAACGACGACTCTCGTTGCTGCTGTCATGCGTTTGTCCGCCTCATAGCGGCCCTAGATGCCCAAGCCGCCATCGACGGGGAGGACGACGCCGGTGATGAAACGCGCGCGCGGCGATGAGAGAAAGGCGACGGCATTCGCCACGTCGTCGGTCGTCCCGATGCTCTTGAGCGGTGTCGCGTCAACGATCATGCCTCTGGTCTCCTCAGGCAGAGCCTGGGTCATCGGTGTGTCGATGTAGCCCGGGGCGATGGCGTTGACCCGGATGCCTCGCGGACCCAACTCCTTGGCCAAGGACTTCGTGAGCCCAATGATGCCCGCCTTGGCGGCCGAGTAGTTGGCTTGGCCGGCGTTGCCGCGGCGGCCCACCACGCTGGCCAAGTTGATGATACAGCCAGACCGGCGGCGGAACATCCTGCGTGCCGCCGCCTTGCTGACGAGGAACGTGCCCCGCAGGTGCGTGGCGATCACGGCGTCGAAGTCGCCGGCATCCATCATCATGACGACGTTGTCCCTCGTGATGCCGGCGTTGTTGACGACAACGTCGAGGGGCCCGAGGTCGGTCTCGACGCGCTCGACCATCGCGTTGACCTGTTCCTCGTTCGAGACGTCCCCCATCACACACACGGCCCGGCGACCCAGTCGCTCGACCTCGCCGACGACGCCCGAGCAGGCCGCGCCATCGGAGTAGTCGTTGATGGCCAGGTCGGCGCCGGCCGCGGCCAGCTCCAGCGCGATAGCGCGTCCGATGCCGCGCCCCGCGCCGGTGACCAGAGCCACCGTCCCGCCGAGATCAAGATCACCGCTCACAGGGCCTCCAGGAAGCGTCTGTCGTTTCGCAGCGCCGAGAGGGTCTCCGCATCAGACACTCGCGAGACCACTGCCTCCGGCACGATCCGCCGCGCAAGGCCGCCAAGCACGCTGCCCGGCCCTACCTCAAGGAAGACATCATACCCTGCCGCGTACAAAGCCTTCACTGCCTGCGTGAAGCGCACGGGGGAAACGAGCTGCCGCTGCAGCAGTTCCACGAACCCGTCCGTCTCGAGCTGCAGGCTGCATGACCGAGTAGAAGCGTGGATCGGGAACGCGCCACTCGGCCTTCTCCAGCTCGACCTGCAAGGGCAGCCGTGCGGGCTCCATCAGGGGCGAGTGGAAGGCCCCGCTCACCGGTAGCGGGATCACCCGACGCGCGCCCGCCGACTTGGCTCTCGCCTCCAGTTCGAGAAGAGCCGCCTTCGTGCCGCTCACCACCACCTGACCGGGGCTGTTGAAATTGGCTGGCCAGAGGTCGTCCATTTCGGCGCACAGCCCTTCGACAGCGGCGTCGTCGAGCCCGACGACTGCCGCCATGCCGCCCTCGCTTGCAGCGGCGGCGGCCTGCATCGCCTCCCCCCGCCGAAGCACGATGCGCAACGCATCGACGAGCGACACCGCGCCGGTCGCCACCAGGGCCGAGTACTCACCCAGACTGTGACCCAAGGCGACAGCGAAGCGCAGACCGTCGCGACGCAGGATGCGCAGGATGCCGATCGACACGCAGAGCAACGCCGGCTGCGTGATGTCGGTTCGTGCCAGCAGCGCTGCTGGGCCGGCGGCGCAACGCTGCTCGAGATCGTACCCGAGGACCTCAGAAGCCTCCGCGAACGTCTCGCGCATGACCGGCTCGGCGGCGCACAGGTCGCATCCCATGCCCACCGCCTGTGACCCCTGCCCGGGGAACATCAGAAGGAGCTGCTTCATGGAAGGCCCTAGAGCTCCCACCGAGTGAGACACGAGCCCCAGGTGAGGCCGGCGCCGAAGCCCGCCATGAGGAGCATGTCGCCCTTCTTGAGTCGACCGCCCTCGGTGGCTTCTCTCAGACAGATCGGGATCGAGGCGCAGGAGGTGTTGCCGTAGCGGTCCAGGTTGGAGAACACCTGCTCGTCTTCGAACCCCAGGCGGCGAACCGCGGCGTCGATGATGCGGATGTTGGCCTGGTGGGGCACGAAGAGGTCGATGTCGGCGACGTTCAGCTCCGCATCAGCGAGCACCTTCTCGCAGGATTCCGCCACTGTTCGCGTCGCGAACTTGAAGACCTCACTGCCGGTCATGTGCATGGTGTGCGCGTGCTGCCGCACTGTCTCGTGGCTGGCCGGCATGCGCGAGCCACCTGCTGGTACGTTCAGGAAGGATGCGCCGCTGCCGTCGTTGCCCAGATCGAAGCTGAAGATGCTGCCCGTTGTCGGTCGGCTGCACCAGCACGGCTCCGGCGCCGTCGCCGAAGAGCACGCAGGTGCTCCGGTCCTCCCAGTCGACCATCCGGCTGAGGACCTCCGCACCGAGGACGAGCACGTTCTTGTAGATCCCCGCGGAGACGAAGGCGGTCGCGATCGCCAGCCCATAGACGAAACCCGTGCACCCAGCCTGAACGTCGAAGGCGCCGGCGCGCCGTGCGCCGATCTTGTCCGCCACGATCGAGGCGGTGGCTGGCATGATGTGGTCTGGCGAGATCGTGGTGACGATCACCAGGTCCAGATCCAGAGGGTCGACGTCCACCGATTCGATGCAGCGCCGAGCGGCGATCACGCCGAGATCGCTGGCCGCCTGATCGGCGCCGGCGATGCGCCGTTCGCGGATTCCCGTCCGAGACGTAATCCACTCGTCTGACGTGTCGAGAAACCCTGAGATCTCGTCGTTGGTCAGCACGCGCTCGGGCACGTACACTCCCAGCGCGGAGATGCGCGCGCCATTCACCAGGCCGCGACGCAACCCGATCACGAGCCGCCCTCGGCATCCGACAGGCAGCCCTTTCGTCGATCTCTCACAGCTTGGCTTCCCCCGCCGCCACCGAGGCGGCATCCACAATCGCGAACATCAGCTCACCGCGACAGGCCAGCTCGCCCCCGACCTCGGCCACAACCTTGGCGCGACCGACGGGGCCATGCACGGCGGTGATCTCCGCCTTGAGGTGCAGCGTATCGCCAGGCCGCACGACGCGCTTGAAACGGACCTTGTCGATGCCCGCGAAGAGGCCGACGCGTCCTTTGGCCGCGCCTGCGCTCGCGGCGGCCAGCGTTGCCGCCTGGGCAAGCGCCTCCACGATGAGCACACCGGGCATCACGGGATTGCCGGGAAAGTGTCCGGCGAACCAGAAGTCGTCGTCACGGAGCGTTCGCGTGGCCAGACAGCGCATCCCGGGCTCAAGCTCGACAACCTCGTCGACGAGCAGGAACGGCGGACGATGCGGCAACAGCTCCATGATCTGATCTCTGTCGAGTTTCACGGCTGGGTCCTCGGGTCAGGATGGTCTCAACTCACGAACGCGGCGGACGTGGCGACGTTCAATCCCGACGAGCACTGCGACAGCCGCGAGACCCCAGCCCAGAAGACTCCGTACGGGGATGGCACGGCCTCCCGGGAGGGGAACGCGGCCCAGAAGATCGATCGATCTGCCTGTATCGCTCGTCCAGCGCACTCCGCAGCGGCCGCGCCATACCATCGGCCAGCTCGCGCTCAACGCCAGCGATCACGCGCTGGGCCAGCCCCGGCGGAGCGAACTCGATCCTACCCCACGCCGCCATGGCTTCGCGCACCATACCCACCTCCGCGAGCTCGGCGGCGCAACTGGGACAGGATTCGAGATGGCGTTGCAGCTCGGCGACTTCCGGGTAGCCAAGCTCCGCATCCAGGTAGAGGTTCATGCGCAAGCGGAGGTAGCCGCAGTCCATCAGGCGCCACCCATCTCGTCTGTCGAACCCGGACCCAGACCACGGGCGCGCAGATTCAGTCGAAGGGAGGCGCGGCCCCGATGCACCATCACCCTGACGGTGCCCAGCGGCCGGCCGGTCATCTGCGCGATCTCCCGATATGGCATGCCGTACACGTCGCGCAGGACGGTAGGTGTGCGATAGTCATCGGGCAGCTCGCCGAGCGCCGCGAGCAAGGCGGCGGCTGTGGGGCCCTCGCCGAGAAGAGGTGTGACCTGATCGACGATCTCGGGGGGGAGAGACACCGCCTCGGGCCTCCGTCGCTCGCGACGTCGAAGATCGACGGCCGACGACGCGACGACCCGGAACAGCCAAGTTGAGAAGGCGGCCTCGCCCCGGTACTGGCCCAAGCGGCGGTAGCAGCGCAGAAACGCCTCCTGCACTGCATCTTCCGTATCCGGGCGATTGCCCAGAATGCTGTAGGCGACAGAGTAGGCCATGTCCTGATACCGCTCCACAATGCTGGTGAACGCCGTCATGTCGCCCCTCGCGGCACGCGCGATCTCGGCGGGCGACGGGTCGGGCTGGGAACCCCACTTGTCAGAGTTAGACGCAGTCACCCCACGAAGAGTTACAGGAATCCAAGATACTTGCCGGCCCGCGAACTGAGCCTCCCATCAGTCTACACCCCACGCCTTGGCGGGGCACGCGGTAAGCTTCCAGCGGATGAAGACCATGTGGCGTACCCTGAAGCTCCTCAGCGACTACAAGTGGCTCACGCTCGTGGGCTTCACGCTGGCCTTCGCCCAGATGGGGCTCGGGCTTCTGGTCCCCTGGATGATCCGACTCACCATCGACGAGGCGCTGGATGGCGGTCAGACCAGCCTCCTCGTCACGTATGGCTTGGCGCTCCTCGCGATTGCCGGCGTGCGTCTTGTCGTCGCCATCGGCCGTCGTCTGGCCAGTGGCAAGGTGAGCCTGGACATCGAACGTGACCTGCGAAACAGACTGTGGGCTCACCTGTTGCGGCAGTCGTTCGGCTACTTCGACCGCTGGCCGACGGGCCAGCTCATGAGCCGCATAATGAGCGACGTGCAGAATGTACGCATGTTCCTTGGCTATGGTCTGGTCTTCTTCGCGACCAACCTCGTCATGATGCTCGCGATAGCCGTCATCCTGTTCTTCCTCGATTGGCAGTTGGCGCTTCTCTCGCTCGCCTTCCTCCCGTTCTTGCTGCTCGCCACCGTGCGCTTCAGTCGTCGCCTGCAGCCGATCCTCAGGGATGTGCAGCAGCGGATCGCCGACGTCACGACTGCAGCCGAGGAGAATGTGGTGGGCTCACGCATCGTCCGCATCTTCGCTCGCGAGGACGATGAGCTGGAGAAGTTCAGCACCCGCAGCTACAGGGTGTTCCAGGCCAGCGTCGCTGCGGCACACACGCGTGCCGTGTACATCCCGCTCATCGCCCTCCTCCCCAACTTGGCCGTGGCCGTCCTTCTGTATTTCGGTGGACGCCAGGTGATCGATGGCAGTCTGAGCCTGGGCTCGCTGGTCGCCTTCTACAGCTACCTGATGATGCTGGTGTACCCGGCCCAGGTGATCGGTTGGCTGACGAGCCTCGCCCAGCGGGCCATCGCCAGTGGCGAGCGGGTGTTCGAGCTGCTCGACGCACCGCTGGAGATGGTCGAGACGCCGGATGCACAGCCGCTGCGCTGGGCACGCCCGGCCGGAGCTGTCACGTTGGAGGATGTGTCTTTCGCCTTCGCCGACCGGCCGGTACTCGAGACCGCCAACCTCGTGGTTCCAGCCGGTCTGACCATCGCCCTCGTCGGCCACACGGGCTCCGGCAAGTCGACGCTGACGAACCTCATCCCTCGCTTCTACGATCCGGATGCCGGCCGAGTACTCATCGACGGACGAGACATACGCGAGGTCCCGCTCGATGACCTGCGCGGGCATGTCGGCGTCGTCACCCAGGATCCCTTCCTGTTCAGCATCTCGATCGCGGAGAACATCCGGTTTGGCCGCCCGGAAGCCGACGATCTGGAAGTGCGCGAAGCGGCCCGCATGGCGCACGCCGATGAGTTCATCACGGCTCTCCCGGAGGGCTACGACACGGTCGTCGGTGAGCGCGGGCTCACCCTCAGCGGCGGGCAGCGCCAGCGCATCGCCATCGCCCGAGCTCTCGTCATGGACCCTCCCATCCTTATTCTCGACGACGCGACCTCGAGCGTGGACGTCGAGACGGAGTCGAGGATCCGCGCCGCTCTCGGTGCGATCATGCGCGATCGCACGACCTTCATCATCGCCCACCGGCCGTCGACGCTCTCGCTCGCGGACGAGGTCGCCGTGCTCGACGGAGGCCGCATCGTGGAACGGGGCACGCACGCGCAGCTGATGGCCGGCGAGACGCTCTACGCGCGCATGTTCGCTCAGGCTCAACGCGAGGGCCGTGACCTCGATACCGTCGACGTCGAGCCGGACGAGGCGTAGTGGCGACGGTTCCCCGGCGCTCCCAAAGCCCGCACGGCTCAGGTGCCTCGCTCGATGAGCTGAGGGGCTGGCGCGCCTTTCTGAGTCTGGCGCGCGAGCTGAAGCTCGCCCGGCTCGCCCGGCTCGCCCGCCCGTACCGGCGCCGTGCCGTTCTCAGCGTAATCGCCATGCTGGTGGTCACGATCAGCAGTCTCACCGTGCCGTACCTGCTCAAGGTGGCCATCGACTCCGGGATCGTCGGCGGCAACGTCACAGTCCTCACCTGGGTGATCGTCGCCTTCGTCGCCGTCAGCTTCCTGAGCCTCGGCGCCAGCTACCTCCAGACGTATCTCACGAGCTGGGTGGGCTCGCACATCATCGACGATCTGCGTCGCCAGCTGTTCGGCCACCTTCAGAAGCTGTCCTTGGACTTCTTCAGCCGTCAACGAACCGGCTGGATCGTGAGTCGCCTCACGAACGACATCGAAGCCTTGGACCAGCTCGTGACCGAAGGCGTCACCTCACTGGTCACCAATTCGCTGACGTTCTGCGGCGCGATCGTCTTCCTGCTCATCCTTGACTGGCGCCTGGCCCTCGCCACTCTGACGATCATGCCTCCATTGCTGGTCGCGACCCTGGTCTTCCGCTCACGGTCGGCCCGCTCCTACGCCCGGGTGCGCAACAGGATCGGCGACGTGAGCGCACACCTCCAGGAGTCCATCTCGGGCATCCGCGTGCTCAAGGCGTTCCGTCAGGAGGAGAGGGACTACGAGCGTCTCGACGTCGCAAACTCCGCCTATCGGGCCGCCAACATGCAGACGGTCATCCAGAGCGGCCTGTACTTCCCCTTCGTCGAGTTCATGTCCGCGGTGGCCGTGGTCATCGTGCTCTGGTACGGCGGCTCTCTCATCGGCGGCGAGAGCCTCCAGATCGGGGTGCTGGTCGCCTTCATCGGGTACCTGAACAGCTTCTTCGACCCTCTGCAGCAGCTCAGCCAGCTCTACAACACCTTCCAGGCTTCGATGGCGGCGGTCCAGAAGATCTACGCCGTGCTCGACACGGAGCCCGACCTGGTGGATGCGCCGGACGCCGTCGACCTGTTGGATGTGCGCGGTGACATCGTCTTCCGCGACGTGACCTTCGGCTACAGTCGCGAGCAGCCCGTCCTTCACAACGTCGACATCACGATCGCCGCAGGCAAGACGGTCGCCCTCGTCGGCGCGACCGGCGCGGGCAAATCGACGGTGATCAAGCTCCTGGCACGCTTCTACGACCCTGACCAGGGGACCCTGCTCATCGACGGTCACGACCTGCGGAAGGTGACGACGAGCTCGCTACGCGATCAGCTCGCTGTCGTGCCGCAGGAAGCCTTCCTGTTCAGCGGGTCAGTTCTGGACAACATCCGCTTCGCCCGTCCGGACGCGGACCCCACAGAGGTGAAGCGCGTCGCGCGTATCGTCGGCGTTCATGACTTCATCGAGACGCTGCCCCAAGGCTACGATACGGAGGTCCAGGCGGGAGGGGCGGCGCTCAGCACCGGACAGAGACAGCTTGTCAGCTTCGCCCGAGCGCTGCTGGCCGACCCGCGGATCCTCATCCTCGATGAAGCGACATCGAGTGTCGACGCGGAGAGCGAGCGGCGCATCGATCGGGCCATGGCGGTGCTCTTCAGCGGCCGCACCGCCGTCATCGTCGCCCACCGGCTGAGCACGGTGCGGTACGCAGACGAGATCCTCGTGGTCGATGGAGGACGGGTCGTCGAGCGCGGAACCCACGACCAGCTCGCCGCCCTGAGCGGTCGCTACGCGCACTACTTGGCGCAGTGGGAAACGACAGGCGAAGCTCTGTAGAACGGCTACTCGACGCGCGGCAGACGCCTGCCGAGCCACTCAGGAAGCCACCAGTTCCAGCGCCCGAGCAGACGCATGGTGGCCGGGACCATCAGGATGCGGATCACGGTCGCATCGAACACGATGGCGACGGCGAGACCGATGCCGATGGCCTTCGTGATGAGAATCGACGTGAAGGCGAACGAGCCCGCGACGACGATGATGATGAGCGCCGCGCTCGTGATGATCCGCCCTGTCTTGGCAAGACCGTAGCGTACAGCCTCGCGATTGTCGCGAGTCTCGTCCCATGACTCGCGAATGCGCGACAGCAGGAACACCTCGTAGTCCATCGATACGCCGAACACCGTGCAGAACAGGAGAATCGGCAGCTCCGCGTCGATCGCCCCCGTGCTCGAGAAGCTCAAGAGCCCCTCAAGGTGCCCCTCCTGGAAGACCCACACCATAGCGCCGTACCCGGCCAGGAGCGAGAGCACGTTCATGAGGATGGCCTTGAGCGGCAGCAGCACGCTGCGCAGCAGAAGGAGAAGGACGACGGCAGTCACACAGACGACGAACAGTATGATCCAGGGAAAACGGCTGCTGAGCACGCTCAGGAAGTCGTGGACGGCCATGGAGACCCCGGCGACGTGGAGCGCAGACCCTGACGGTCCGCCGGTCTCCAGGATGTGCGTCGCCAGCTCTCGCGATTCGGACGCAGTCGGCGAACGCGCCGGCACGACTCGGAAGAGGACGGTCCCGGCGCCGGTTGTGGCCTCGCGCAGGCGTGCCGCCCTCTCGCGAGCCTCCGCGCCCATCAGTTCCTGGACGATGCTCGGAAGGCCCATCTCCAAACTCTCGGCACGCGGTCCTGATCCTCGATCCACGGTTCGCCAGAAAGCAGCTACCGCCGGAGCCGACTCCACACCGGCGATGTTCACCACGCTGAACACGCGATCGACCCCCGGCATCGACTCAAGCTGCTGGCCGTACTCGAAGAGCTTCTCGAGGTTCTGGGGGGCCAAGGGGTCGGACTCCCCCTCCCACGTCACCAGCGCTTCGATCGGCGAGAGAGCCGAGGGGTCGAAGTGCGTCTGCAGGATCTCGTACCCTTGGCGGGGCTCCGAGTCATGCGGCAGCGACGTCGCGCTTGGGACCTCGGTCTCGATGCTTATGGCCGGCCAGGCCACCAGCACGACGAGCGGCACCGTGAGAAGCAGCACAGTGACGGGTCGGCGCATGACCCAATCGGCCCACCGTCGCCAGAACACCCCATCCCTCCCCGAGCGACCGAAGATACGCAGCGAGTCGACGCGGGCGCCGAGCATGGCCAAGAGGGCCGGTAGAAGCGTCAGTGCGGCAAGCACCGAAACGAGGACCACAAGGCCCCCTCCTATCCCCATCGACCGCATCGACATGAAGGGAATCATCATGAGTCCGAGCAGACCAACGACCACAGTGAGTCCAGAGAAGAAGATCGATCGACCTGCGGACTGCACCGTCGCCTCCACTGCATCGGCGACGGGCCGACCGGCTGCCAGCTCCTCGCGGAAGCGGCCGACCATGAAGAGGGCGTAATCGATGCCGACCGCCAGCCCCAGAAGAGTCGCCACGCTCATGGCGAACACCGACATGTCTACCGCATGAGCGAGGAGCCAGAAGATACCAAGCGTCACGCTGACCGCCATCGCTCCACAGATCACCGGAAGGCAGGCCGCCACGAGCGTCCCGAAGATGAGGAGCAGGACGAGGACGGCCACCGGCAGTGTATAGGCCTCCGCCGTGCGCAGATCCTCTGCCGACCTCTCCTCCAGCGCGGCGTACACTGCGGAATCCCCGGTGAGGTAGGTCGTCAACTCGGTGGGACGCAGAGCCTCGCGGATGGCTGCGACCTGACCCTGGACCTGTTCGGTGCTCGCGTTGAACTCGAGCACCGCGAAAGACATCGTGCCGTCCCGCGAGATGAAGTCCGCGTCCCCCGTCGAGGCGGAAGTCTGAACGCCGACGAGGCCGGGGAAACGCTGCGCGTCGATGTCCGCGACAGCATGGTCGACCTGAGTGCGAAAGGCCGGACTGCGAGCGCTCAGACCGCCGCCGACGAAGACGATCGTGAGACGGGCCGGGCTGAACCCCAGGCGCTGCTGCATCTCGCGCTGGCCCTGTTGGGACGGCGGACTCAGCACGGGTGAAGCCGCCGCCCTTCAGCTGGGAGGGCAGGCCCACCGTTCCCACGAGGCCCGCCAGGAATGCTGCACCCCAGAGAATCAACACCAGGCGGCGGCGGCGGTAGGCGAACCGCCCCAAGGCAGCGAACAACTCGGTGCACCTCCTGTGCGCACTGAGGACGAAGCGCCGCGGCACCATGACATCGCCCAGCAAGAAGACGGCCGCGCAGTCGAGAACGATATACTATGCGGTGGAGGAGGGGCCTCCACAGCGGCCCCCATACCGTGACTGATCCACAGAAGAAGACATCCGCAGGTGGCGTCCTCATGCGCAGTGGCGACGTGCAGGAGATCTGCCTCATCATGCCCAGTGGACGCGGCCGCAGGATCTGGGGTCTGCCCAAGGGGGGCATAGAGGCCGGGGAGACGCATGCCGAAGCGGCCGTGCGCGAGGTCGCAGAAGAGACTGGCATGGAGGCCGTCGTCGACCGGGAACTCGGCTCTATCGACTACTCCTTCTACTCGAGAGAACGCGGCGGACGCATCCACAAGACGGTGCACTACTTCCTGATGCACGCCGTCGGCGGGGACACATCATTGCATGATCACGAGGTCCGTGAGGCACGCTGGATGAGGCTGGAGGACGCCCTTCAGATGATGACGTACCCCAATGAGCGGGAGATGGTGCGTCGCGCGGCGACGGCGCTAGACGACGCCGGCGCGAGTTGAAGTCGGGAGGCCGGAACCCGTATGCACGTAACGCTGCTGGGAACGTCGGGATGGATGCCGAGCGACCGACGCGAGACCACTTGCATCGCCTCTCGCACCGGCCATGCACTCCTCATCTTCGATGCTGGCACCGGTCTTCGCCGCCTCGGAGATCCCGCTCACGCCGCTCTTCTTGACGACGTCCGTGACATCCACCTGTTCCTCACGCACTATCACCTGGACCATGTCTGCGGACTGGCCTACCTTGGCGGCGTCCTGCCCGGCCGCCAGATCACGATTCATGCGCCGGAGGTCAGCCTCACGGGCATCGAGCCCGAGGTCGCACTTTCCGGACTGCTAAGACGGCCCTATGTCCCCCACGACTGGAACGACCTCACACACCTGAGCGTCGAGCCCATCGGCCCGCGCGCCGAGGTATCGGGTCGCGTCGTGACCGTGCGACCGCAGAGGCACTCGGATGTCAGCGTCGCCTACCGCGTCGATGATGCCTTCGTCGTCGCCACCGACACGCCGGCCGACCCCGTCACGGCGGAGTTCTCTGCGGGAGTCGGCCTCCTCCTGCACGAGGGCTGGTACCAGGCAGTGGACTCAACGACCGCAGGATTGCCGCCGGGGTACGAGGTGCACAGCGAGGTGGAGGAGGTCGCCCGCCTCGCCGCAGTGGCCGGGGTGAATCGCCTGGTGCTCATCCACCTCAACCCACTGCTCGGCGAAGCCTACTACCTTCAGCTCGAGGCGACTGCCAGAGGGCTCTTCGCGGCCACCGAGGTCCACTCCGACGGAGATGTGCTCGACACCGACCGGGTCAGAGTCACCTGAGCTGCGGTCGGGCTGTCTCCCGCGATCCGGCGTGATCCCTCTTCGCAACAAGCGCCTCCTGGCGGCGATCATCGTCACCCTCGTGCTCGCAGCTGCGGTGCTACCCGCCTTCGTGGCCTACCGCTATACGGCGCCGGAGCAACGCGGCGATTTCCTCAGGCGCCCCTGGCGCGGCTGGTCCTTTGCCCTGGCCGCCCTCACCGGGCCAGGGAGTGCTCAGCTCAAGACATCCGGGATGGCGCTGCGCAAGGCCGAATGGCTCTTCAAGGGAACGGCAATCGACCCTCAGGAGGTCCAGCTCCTGTTCGTGCCCCAAGACGCCCCACTGACGTTCAGCCACAACATCGGTGCGCGTGAAGTGGTCTCTACCGCGACACCGAACTACCGCTTCATCTGGCAGGTGCGCGGCCTCGTCGCCACCATCCCCGACTCGTCGCGGACGATCGTCGCCCTGCTGGACTACGAGACCGGGCGCGTACTGTACGACGTCCGCGACGACCTCCTGCCCTCGGAGTTGGCCCCGGAGCCCTCGCCCAAGCCCGCCGTCGGCCCATCCGCCGCGCCCTGACACGAGGGGGGGCATGTGAACGTCGCCACGCTGCCGGCACAGCCCGACTTGAGACGCGCACCGACGGCGGCCACCAGCCCAGCCGAGAAGATCCGACCGGCACCGGCCACGACCCGCAGCTTCGACGACCGCGGCATCGTCGAGCCCGACGAGGCCTTCGCCGCCAGGGCGGCGAGCGGCCTATGCACAGGCCTGCCGAACGCTGTTCTGGAGAGGCCCTCGACCCTACCTCGCTACCTCGGGCCGCCGACTTCGTGCCGGTGCGCACCACGGAGCAGATGACGGGACAGCTCCATGAGCGAGAGCCATCAAGCGTCCGCCGACCCGGCGTCCAGGCGACTGCTCACGCGTGCGGTCGTAGCGGTCGTCGGCAGCCGTGTCCTCGTGTTCGCCGTGGCCTTCGCTGCCGGGGCGCTCATCGGAGTCAAGGAGCTGCCCATCAACTGGCGCTTTCCCTCCAGTGCCGAGGTGTTCGAGGGGGCGCTCGGACACCTCTTCAACCCATGGGCCCACTGGGATGGAGTCTGGTTCATCAAGATCGCCACCAGCGGCTATGCGGAGGGCGGTGGCAGCACCGCCTTCTTCCCCCTCCTGCCGTCGCTGCTGCGCTACGTCGGCGTCTTGTTCGGGGGCAACCTGGTCGTCACCGGCGTGGCGATCTCTCTGGCCTGCTTCGCGGGGTCTGCTTGGCTTCTCCATCGGCTCGTGCGAGCCGACTTCGACGAGCAGATCGCATCCCGTGCCCTCGTCTACCTGGCCATCGGCCCCTTCTCCTTCTTCTTCCAAGCCGTGTATACGGAGTCGCTGTTCCTCCTGCTCTCCCTTGCCTGCTTCGTGTTCGCCCGCGAAGGACGCTTGCGCCTCGCGGGCCTGATGGGCCTGCTTGCCGTCCTCACCCGCAGCACGGGCGTCTTCCTCCTCATCCCCATGACCTTCTACTACTACCAACATCGTGGCTGGCAGCTGCGCCGGACCGATTCGCACATCGCGAATCTCTTGATGATTCCCGAGGGGTTGCTGATATGGATGACCTATCTCAGCCTGGCCTTCGGCAACCCGCTCTCGTTCGCTGGAGCGCAGACTGAGTGGGCGCGCAGCGTGGCCGCTCCCAGCTACACCGTCGGACGCGCCGTCACGGCCGCCCTGGAAGGGGGCTGGCAACTCGTCTCTGCCCCGTACGGGGCTCTCTCGCTGAGTATGCCCAGCCGATGGGGCTCGCTCGACGTAGCGATCACCAACGTCCTCGCCCTCTGCGTGTTCGCGATGGCCGGGCTGCTGCTCTGGTACGGAGCGCGTCGCCTGCCCCCAGCGTACTCGCTGTTCGCCCTGGCGTCTCTGGCGTTCCCGTTGTTCTTCCCAGCGCACTCGATGCCACTCATGTCGTTCCCGCGCTTCGCGCTCACCGTCTTTCCGCTCTACATCTCCTTGGCGCTGTTCACGCGCGACAGGCGCTGGGCTCACGTCACCGTGGTGATTCGTCGGCCTGCTGGTGTCTCGTGGTGCTCACTGCGAAGTTCGCCATCTTCAGCTGGGTAGCGTAGCCGCCTCCGGCATCCCGGTAGCTACTGGGCGGCGGGCACATCCCGCTTGAAGACGTGCACGCCATCCCTCGAGAAGACGACGCGAAACCGGTCGTCGAGGGCCAGGTCGCGGAGTGCCTCGGAGTGCGCCCCCGGGTCCTGCCGGTCGAACACGAACGGATACCGCTCGTCGACCAGCACCCACTCAGCTTCGTCGTAGTACGGGAACACGTAGGCGACGCGCCTCGCCGCCAGCTGCGCTCCCGCGTTGTTGTTCGCCGAGACCTTGGCCTCGGCGGGTATGAGCCCCACGGCCTCGTCCAGCACCGCATCGTGAGCCCCCCGCGCGTAGTTCCTGCCGTCGTAGGTGGAGCCGGGGAGAGGGAGCGGACCCAGAGAGTAGTTCCCAGCGAAAGCGAAGATCACGACGCACGCTGCCAAGGTCGTGCGGCGCACGCGCTCACCCGTCATCTCCTGTTCCGTCCGCAGCCAGCCGCCACCCAGCCACCGCCACAGCCGCATCAGGCCGAACACGGTCGCAGCAAAGAGGAACGGGACGGCGAGCGCCGTGTAGTGGAACTCGATACGCCTCTGAAACGGGGTGGAGGAAAGCGCGTTCAGCATGAGCTCGGGCGCGGCGATGAGGGCCGTGAGGGGGCTCAGCAACGGCAAGAACCCGAAGGGCCACAGAAGCCGTAACCAGTAGCCCAGGTTCGAAGCAGACGAGACATCGCCGATCGTTCTCGCGGGGTCCGTGAGCATCGTCTTGACCACTCCACTCGCGCCCTCTCCGTACTCGCCATAGCGTGCGATGAACGCACTCTGACCTCCGTTGAAGTGCGGGATGATGGCCCAGACAGCGAGTGAGAAGTAGAGGATAGCCAGTACCGTCACCACCAAGGGCCTCCAGGAGCGCTTGCGGAGCGCGAAGTAGGCGCCCATCACGGCGATGGCCAACGGCACGGTCTCCTTGCAGAGCGCCGCCAGGATGAGGAAGACGCCGGCGGGCACCCAGCGGTCCTCCTCCGCGTAAAGGAACGCCCAGATCAGCAGCGGTGTCGCCAGGGCCACCGGGTGAAACTCATTGAGCACCAGGAAGCCTGTGGCCGGGTAGAGGAGGTAGGCGCCGGCAAGGAGGGCGCCGGCTCGGGGCCGACGAGTGAGGCGAGCGCCCAGGCGAAAGGCGGGCCATGCACCCGTGGCCACTATCACGGACTGCAGGACGAGGAGCATCACGGGACTCGGCCAGATCCACCACGGCAGGGCGAAGGCCGCCAGAATCGGATCGACATGAGATCCCAGGCGAGACATCTGGCGCGGCGAAGCGTCCCCCGTGGTGATCTCCAGGAAGCGTCCGTGCGCCGTGTTGTAGACCGCCTGCGTCATGTTGCCAAGATCGAAGCGAGCGTCCATGTAGGCGCGATACTTGAGCCAGGAGAGCACGGAGTACACGACCGCGAAGAGGAGCGCCGCGGCGAGGACGTAGATGGCGGCGCGGCGGAACTGGCGAGCGTATTCGTCGGCGTCGAGCTCGTCGACTCGAGAGAGGTCGAGCGAGTCGGCGAAGCCGTGCCCAGACGCCGGTGTCGCGGCCCTCGTCCACCCGTCCGTCCGTCAGGCCTGCGCTCATTGGCCTCTCCGCCGTCGGATCAGTAGATCGACTGCGACCGCGAGACCTACGAAGGCCAGCTCCACCACCGTCACCCAGAGCCTCAGGAACAGCGCCCAGGCGAGCGCCACCCCGCCCGGCAGCCGACCCGCCAGCGACGCGGTCAGCGCAGCTTCACGAACCCCGATGCCGCTAGGGAAGATGAAGGCGGCCATCCCTACGACGTAGGCCAGCGCGTACGCGGCGATGACCAGCGGAAGGGCCTCGATCTCGAGACCGACTATCGCCCGCCCGAGAAGCCAGGCGCCGGCGCCGGCCAGCAGCCACGAAGCCGTGTAGAAGGCCAGCAGGGCCACGACGCTTCCGAACCGCAAGACGACGCCGAGAGGCGGCCGTCGCAGCAAGGACAGCACCCATGTGGAGAGCGGACCGAAGACACGTGGATGCAGCAGGCCAACGAGGACGGGAAGGGCGAGCAGACCCAGCGCCATCATCCCTGGACGATACTCCCAGAACGGGAAGAACACCGCCAGAGTCACGAGCGCCGAGCAGATGCCGAGGGCTTGCTCGTAGATCATGGCGGCGCTGACGCGCTCTATCGACAGCCCCTGGGCGTGAGACATCCAAGCGCGGCCGACGAACATGAAGACATTGCCCGGCAGGTAGCGGGCCAGAATCGACTTCGCCCACGTCGCAGCGGCCACAGAGAGGGGACTGTCCAGCTCGAATCCCCTCAGAAGCAGCCACCACGCAAGAGCTTGTGATGAGTAGAACGCCAGGAACGCCAGCGCTGAGAGAGCCAGCCAGCCGGGATGCAGCGTCCATTCGTAGTCCTTGACCGTCGTCCATGAGCGCAGGAGATACAAGGCCAGAAAGTAGACGATCGCCGCAATGAGGACGGCCTGAGCGGCGCGCAGGGCGGGGCGGGCCCACGGCCGTTTCGGAGGCGGCGGGACTGCGACTGGCGGCGGGGCGGCTCGTCCCTCCAGCACCGCCCTCAGCACCCCTCCAGAGCCGCCAGGAAGGTGCGCGCGACCGCAGGCGGCGTGAGCGCCTTCCGGTAGAGGGCGAGCGATGCAGCTCCCATTCGCCGCCGATCCTCCACGCGCAGGAGACCACTCAGCGCCGTCGCCAGCGCCCCCGGGCTGGCTGCCGGCACCAGGACTGCGTTCTGCGGATCGGTCAGCAGCTCGCGAGCGCCCGGCGTGTCTGCGGTGACCACGGGCCGACCGCAGCTCAGCGCGTCGTACACCTTGTTGGGCACGACGCGAGCGGCCTTTTCGGAGCGTCCGAAGACCCCGAGACAAACGTCGGCGGCGAGCGTTTGGGCCCGCAGGCCAGCGGGGCTCAGCGACCCCAGCCACTCGATGTTGGAGAGCCCGCGGGACGCGATCTCCCCCCGCAACGAGGCGGAGAGCTGCCCCTCCCCCGCCAGCACGAAGCGGAACGGCTGATCGCGCAGCATGCTCGGCCGCCGCCACCACCGTCGCCGCGCCGTGCAGGGGGCTCCACTTGCCGTACTGGAAGACCCTGAGCGTTTCGCCCGCCCGGAGAGTGCGAGCTTCGCCGTCAGCACCGGGCGCCGGCAAGGCTCCCACCGGGACGACGGCGAGGCAGCGCTCGGGCAGGCGGAAGGCTGACCGGTAGTAGGCTGCATGAGCCTGAGTGTCGGCAAGCACGAGGTCGGGCAGCGTGAAGGCCACGCGATCGGCGGCCCGAATGGCGCCTGCCTTCAAACCCCGGCCGACGATGAGACCTCGGTCGCCCACGAACGTATCCCACAGGGAGACCAGGGGATCGAACACGAGCCGCGTGCGCAGGAAGCCGGCGACGGCACAGCCCAAGAGGCACGACGAAATGCCCGGGGTAGCCGACTATGAGCGCGTCGACGGGCAAGCGGCCACGAAGCTGGCCGAGGAGCTCGAGGTGGGCCTTGCCGAGACCCGCCACAAGCCGCGCGGCCCCACTTGGCGTTGCCATCTCTGCAGCCGTCAGGTCAGGGAGCGAGGCTCTGACCTCGTAGACTGTGACCCCGCACTCGCGCAGCCCCGCGACCATGACGGCGCTCCGCGGATAGAGAGGATCGTACGTGCCGAAGTAGGCGACGGCCCGAATCACAGCCTGTCGGCGGCGCCCAGTGAACGGCGGGCAACGTGCGCGGCGGCGCCTCCACTGGAGTCCGTCCCCGCAGGCGCACCCTCGGGCGCGGATGCCCGATGCCCACCCTCTTCCCCGAGAGCGCCTGTCCGCCCGCCGATCACGACGGCGACTTGTTCGACGGCGGGGCCTCCCCGGGCACGAGAACTGGCGATCAGCTCACCGATCAGACCGAGCGACAGCAGCTGCACACCCACGATGATGAGGAGCGCCCCCAGGAGGAGCAGCGGGCGCTGCCCGATAGGCTGGCCGAACACCAGCTTGTCGATCGTGAGATACGCCTCGATGAGCACACCGATCACGATCAACAGCGTGCCGATGCCGCCGAACAGGTGCTGCGGGCGATGCTGGTATCGCCCCAGGAAGAGCACGGTCAGAAGATCGAGATACCCGCGCACATAGCGCTGCCACCCGTACTTGGAGCGGCCCGCGACCCTGGGCCTGTGGCTCACGCGCTCCTCAGTCACACGGAAGCCGGCCTGTGCCGCGACCACGGGGATGTAGCGATGCTGCTCGCCGTACACGCTGATGGTCTCGATGACCTCCCGGCGATAGGACTTCAGCCCGCAGTTGAAGTCGTGCAATGGGATGCCGGTCGTGCGGCGCACAGTCCAGTTGAAGAACCGGGAAGGAACCGTCTTGCTCAGTGGGTCCTGTCGGCTCTGCTTCCAGCCCGACACGAGGTCGTAGCCTGCATCCAGCGGCGCAATGAGTCGCGGGATCTCCCGGGGATCGTCCTGGCGATCACCGTCGAGCGTCACGATGTAGTCGCCCCCGCAGGCAGCGAAGCCATGAGCGAGCGCCGCGGCCTTGCCGAAGTTCCGCCTCAACCTCACGACTCTCACATCAGACCGCTTCGAGGCCAGCCGAGACATCACTTGGAAGGAGTCGTCGGTCGACCCGTCGTCCACGAACACGACCTCATACGTGCGCCCGAACTGCGCCAACGCCTCATCGATCTCGTCGACGAGCTTCTCGAGGCTCTCAGCCTCGTTGAACGCGGGAATCAGCAATGAGAGTGTGGCGGCCATATCGACTGCCTAGAATACATCCTCACAGCAATGCCCGTTCGCGAAGGCGATGTGCGCACTCCGCCGACGCCGACTGCGCGTTGTGCGCGAGATAGGCCTTTTCAGGACCGGAGCGAGCGCAGCAGCTCCATCAGCCGCTCCAGCTCGGACCTGTCCTTGAACTCGATCTGGATGGTGCCGCCACGCCTGCCGCGGCGGATACGCACCGGCGCCTCGACAAGACCGTAGAGCTCATCCATGAGAGCGCTCAGGTCAGGATCGATGGCCGGCGAGACCGGAGGCGCGACCGGTTGCTCCCTCCCGGCCATCCCTCGCACGAGCTCCTCGGTCTGTCGAACACTCAGACCCCGGGCGGCGACGAGGCGCGCAGTCTTGCGGCGCTGCCCGTGATTGGACAGAGCCAAGAGGGCGCGTCCGTGGCCTTCGCTCAGCTCTCCAGTCTCGACCATATGCTGCACGTTGTCCGGCAGTTCGAGCAGGCGCAGGATGTTGCTGACGGCCGCACGACTGCGGCCGACCAGCTCGGCGACCCGTTCATGAGTGAGCCCGAACTCGTCGACAAGGGCCGCATACGCATGCGCCTCCTCGATGCTGTTCAGGTCTTCGCGAGCCACGTTCTCGGCGATCGCCATCTCGAGAGAGGCGACCTCATCGGCCGGACGGACGAGGGCCGGGATGCGTTCCAGGCCAGCCAGCCTGGCAGCCCGCAAACGTCTCTCGCCGGCAATCAGCTCATAGCGCGGAACCCCGGCCACTCGGCCGCCGCCGGCTTCGGTGGAGACGGCCTGCTCCACCGTGGCCGAAGAGGCCGATGGGAGGGGCCGCACGACCACCGGCTGAACGACACCCAGCGCCTTGATCGACGAAGCCAACTCGTCAAGCTCCTCATTGGAGAACGTACGACGTGGCTGACGCCGATTGACGGCGATCTCAGCAAGCGGCAGCTCGCGCAGGCGAGGCTCGGCGCCGCCGGTCCGCGTAAGAGCGTCTCGGCTCTCACCGATCAGCGCGCCAAGGCCCTTGCCGAGCGCCTTCTTGTTAGACACGGGAGACGACCTCCTTGGCGAGATCGAAGTAGGCATCGCTGCCGGAACACGTCGCATCATAGCGCGAGATGGGGAGGCCGTGGCTCGGCGCCTCGCTGAGCCGCACATTGCGTGGGACCACCGTGTCAAAGACATGCGCGCCGAGGTGCTCGCGCACTTCCTTGGCCACCTCGCGACCCAGGCGCGTCCTGCCGTCGTACATAGTCACCAGCACGCCGAGGATCTCCAGCCCAGGATTGAGGTGCTCCCGGACCAGATCCACTGTGTCGAGCAGTTGAGCCAACCCCTCGAGGGCGTAGTACTCCGACTGGACCGGGATGAGGACCTCTCCGGCAGCGACGAGGGCGTTGACAGTCAGTATTCCCAATGAGGGAGGGCAGTCTACGAAGACGAAGTCGTACTGGGAGACATGCCCTGTGAGGGCCCGGTCCAGCACGTACTCGTTGCCCTCGGCGCCGGCGAGTTCGACGACGGCGCCCGCAAGGTCGGGGCAGGATGGGACGAGAGAGAGGCGTGAAACCGTTGTCGCGACCGTCGCCTCCGCCACAACGGCGGCGCCCCCGAGTATGCCGTAGCTGCTGAGGCGTGCTTCCTCGGCGCGAGCCAGGAGCCCAGAAGATGCATTCGCCTGGGGGTCCATGTCAACGAGAAGAACGTCGAGTCCGGCCTCGGCGAGACACGCGGCGAGGTTGACGGCGGTCGTGGTCTTGCCGACCCCGCCCTTCTGATTGGTGACGGCGATGACGCGAGTCACCGGCCTCCTTTCGCCGAGCCAACGATACTAGCAGATGGCAAGTACAGCGCGACGCTCACGTCCTCACCCGCACAGAGGCCGCTTTGCCGCCACCCCGGCCCGTCGTGGGAACCGAGACGGGGTAGGTCGGGCCTTCTCGTATACAGCACAGACGGCATCGGCAAGAGGAGAGCGCGGCAGCGGTACCAGCGGAACGGCGACCAGACCACACGCGGCGGCCGCGACGGTCGCCGCAGACGCCTCCTCTAGTACGGCCCTCTGAGTCTTGCTGGCCAGCAACACGCCGCCGGTCTCAAGGAGCGGTGCGGCGAGCTCGACCAGCGCCGGCAACGGCGCCACAGCACGCGCGAGCACGACCGAGAACGCCTCACGCCCCGGTTGCCCGCTCCCCGCGTACTGCTCGCTCCGTGCGCACACAACGCGCGAGTGCGACCCCACCCCAGCCACCCTCACGGCCTCCTCGAGGAAGGCGCACTTCTTCGCCGACGAATCGAGCAGCGTCAGGTCGGCCGACGCTAGCACCACGGCCAAGGGCACCCCGGGCACACCCGCCCCGGCGCCCAGATCGACCCACTTGGCGGCGCCACGCCGTTGGAGCGGCGGCGCGTCGAGGAGCGCCAGGGAATCGGCGATCAAGACGCGAACGATATCCGCGCGGCTGCGAAGAGCGGTGACGTTGGCCGCGCGCCACTCAAGGACCAAGTCGACATAGAGCGCAAGACTTGCTGTCTGAGCCGCGTCGAGGCTGAACGTTGCCGCCACGCTGCTCAGTGGATCCATACCCTCAGCGTACCACGCGGACGCTCCACCGGCGCGACAGACGCGGCGGCATCGCAGGCGGAACGAGACGCGCTAGTCGTCGCTCAACTTCGTGAGGACCAACACGGTGCCGCCGCCATGCCGCCTGCGCAGGTCGAAATCGTCGACGACGGCACGGATGATCGAGATGCCCATCCCATGCTCGCCGTAACGGATCCCCGGGATGGCCACGCAGTCGGGACAGTCGATGTCTTCTTCATCGAAGCCCGCGCCGTCGTCGCGGATCTCTATCACAACGCGGTCAGCGTGAATTGTGAAGACCAGGCGGACCTGACCGCCCCCGTCGTCCTGGTAGGCGTGACGGACGGAGTTGGAACACGCCTCGGTGAGGGCAAGCTTGAGGTCGGCGACCGCATCCTCCGAATAGCCGCCTGAGCGCAGAAGGCCAGACAAGGCCAAACGACCGAGTACGATGTACTCAGGCCTGGCGGGGATCTCGAGCTTCACGTAGTCGCCCACGGGGAGCGATCCTACCGGGTCGCGAGCGTGCAAGCTATCTCCAGTCACCTGATTGCCGTGCGAACATTGACATTCGCCCCGCACATCGAACATAGACTTCCCCGCAGCGCGACGTCCTCAACCGCATCGCCGGTGCGGCGCACGAGGAGCCGCTTGCAGTTCGGGCAGGTGGTGTTCTGTCCCTCGTGGCCGGCGACATTGCCCACGTAGACGAACCGCAGGCCGGCATCTTCGCCGATCCTGGCAGCTCGCTGGAGCGTGGGGATCGGCGTCGCCGAGAGATGGGCATACTCGAGATACGGCATGAACCGCGTCACGTGCCAGGGAGTCTCTGCGCCCAGCTCCGTCGCAATCCATTCGGCGATCGCACGAAGCGTGCCGTCGTCGTCGTTCACGGTAGGGATGACGTTGGTCACGATCTCCACGTGACAGCCGTGCTCGTGCTTCGCGCGCGCGGCGGCTGCGAGGACGGGATCGAAGTGGCGAATCCGGCAGAGCTCCTGGTACTGCTCGTCGCTGAACCCCTTCACATCCACGCGGTAGGCGTCGATATGGGGAGCGAGCACGTCGAGTGCCTCCTCGGTGATGTAGCCGTTCGTAACCATCACCGTGTAGAGACCATGCTCGTGGGCGAGCTGCGCCCCGTCGAGGATGTACTCCAGCCAGATGGTCGGCTCGTTGTAGGTCCACGCGATGCCCTGGCAGCCGTTGTGGTCCGCCAGGACGGGAAGGTTGCGCACCGGCAGGTCGCGCAGGTCACGCATCGCCTCTGCGGGGTCGGCATGCGCGATCTGCCAGTTCTGACAGTGCCGGCAGGCGAAGTTGCAGCCAAGGCTGCCCAGCGAGAGCACCGTGGTGCCCGGAAAGAAGTGGTAGAGCGGCTTCTTCTCCACGGGATCGGCCGCCACGCTGCACACACGCCCGTAGGTGATCGCGTAGAGCGTCCCGTCACGATTGACCCTCGCCCGACACGCCCCGCTCTTGCCGGGCCTGATGTGGCAAAGGCGAGGACACACGCGGCAGTCGATCGAATCGTCCTCGCGACGCTCGTAGAGCATCGCCTCATGCCCGCGGGATTCCTCGGTCACCGCCGCACCTCAGAGATCGGCCGCCGGAGCTGCCCGATGCCACGCCGCACGATCTCAACAAGCCGAGCCTGCAGATCGGGATTGCCCGAAGCGATGCAGGCCATCTGGAACGACGGGTCGGAGCCCAGCACCGGCCTGCTGTCCAGAGAGCGACCAGCGGCATCGCCCACCGGGACACCAGCCTCCCTGCACAAGAGGTGCACGGCGGCGAGATCGTAGGGCGAGTTGCACAGCACGTGGCCCCGCCCGACTCGCCGGAACTCCGTCTCCGTCCACGGCTCAGCCTCGATAATCGCCGGACCGATGTCCACGTAGGCATCAAGCTGCCCCGTCAGGATACGAGTCACCGAGTAGGTCGCGGATCCGATGTCGAACACGGCGCCGCCGACCGACGAGATGTCGATGAGCTCCTCCAGCACGCTCGCAAGGACCACTGCGGGCCGGCCGCGAAACCCGAGCGCCCAGAACAGGCTCTCGGGGTCGGTGCGGTTCGTGGGCAGGAACGGGATGTCCGCACCAGTCGCCCGCCTCATGCTGAAGCCGGCGCCCTTCTCCGCGACGAAGAGATCGCCGGTCTTGATCTCCTGCACGACGCCCGCGACCACGTCCCCCATGGTCGGGGAAGGCAGTGGGGGAACGGCCGCGACACTGACGCACGCCATCTCGAAGCCCGCTGCCGCCGGGCGAGTCCCATCGATGGGATCGACGATGAGGACCAGCTCGGGATCGACAGCGCCCTGGAGCCCCCCATCCTCCGAATAGAAGGCCCAGGTGGGCAGCATCTCGTGCATATGCCGGACGAGCAGCTTCTCCGCGACCTCGTCGATCCCGAACGTCACATCGCCGCCGACCGCCGTTCCCGCATGCTCGCGAGCGGCGCGTGCGCCGTGCAGAGGGAGCACGACCTCGCGGATGCGCCCGCAGAGATCGATGAGTGTGTCGGTGGTGTCGCTCACGCGGGCGCTCCCCCTCTGTGGCCGCCTCACGGCGACCGCTGACAGGTCTGCGATTCTACCCTGCTATACTCATTCGTGTCTTGCAGGGCCGGTGTCGTGCCCGCGCCCAGCGGATGCGCCCATTGCCGCCATCACACTACAGTACGGATCGTCATGAGCAGGCCTTTCGCGCACCCTGCCGACCACGTGGCCTATCGCGGTCCAAGCGGTGCCGTCTACCTCAACATCACCAACCGCTGCTCGTCCTCCTGCAGGTTCTGCCTGAGGGAATGGAGCGAGGGCGTCTACGGCGAGAGCCTTCTCCTCGACGCGGAGCCGGGGCTTGAAGACGTCGTCGTCGCCATCGAGATGGAATTCCTCGATGGGCCGGCCGAGGAAGTCGTCTTCTGCGGGTTCGGCGAGCCCACGATGCGCCTCGATGTCGTGCTCGCGGTGACCGAGTGGCTCCGCCTGCGACGTATCCCGGCGCGCTTGGACACCAACGGCCATGGTCAGCTCCTCAATCCGGATGTCGACGTGCCGGAGGCCCTCGCAGAGGCCGGCCTGACCGCCGTGTCGGTGAGCCTCAATGCAGCCGACCCTATCTCCTACGATGGTCTCTGCAGACCCGTATTCAGCAAGGCACACAGGGCCGTCGTCAAGTTCGCCGAAGACTGCGGACGACTCGGCATCGAGACCACGATCAGCGTCGTCGACTTCCCGGGGGCGGATGTGCCCGGCTGCGAAGCGATCGCGGAAGCGCTGGGGGCGGGATTCCGCGTGCGTGCGCTGGCGACGCCGAACGAAGAGGGCAAAGGGGCGACCACATGACGGAAGACGGCACCCGCATCCTGCTTGTCGACGACGAGGAGGCCATACTCAAGCTGCTGCGCTTTCCTCTCGAGAAAGAGGGCTACCAGGTCGTGACGGCCAAGGACGGTGCGGAGGCTCTGGACACCTTCGCTCGAGAGAGCTTCGATCTCATCATCCTCGACCTCATGCTGCCGCAGGTGGACGGCATGGAGGTATGCCGGCGGATTCGCGCCCAGAGCATCGTCCCCATCATCATGCTAACCGCCAAGTCGGACGAATTCGACAAGGTGCTGGGGCTTGAGATCGGGGCTGACGACTACATCACCAAAGACAAGTTCGGACTGCGCGAGTTCCGCAGCCGTGTACGCGCTCAACTGCGCCGCGCCGAGATGAGCCGTAGCTCGGAGGCCGCCAAGAAGGAGTCCATCAAGGTCGACGGGCTTGAGGTAGACCTCCTCAAGCGAAACGTCACGGTCCGCGACACCAAGGTAGATCTGACCTACATCGAGTTCGAGATCCTGAAGACGCTGATCGCTCATCCCGGGCGCGTCTACAGCCGCCCTCTCCTGCTGCAGCTCGTCTGGGGCGATTCCGACTACCGCGATGCACGCACCGTCGATGTGCACATCCGCCACCTGCGCGAGAAGCTCGAGCGGGAGCCCAAGGACCCGGAGTTCATCTTCACGGTCCGCAACATCGGCTACAAGTTCCGCGAGTTCTAGGAGGCACGGGGCGCGCCGCGCCTGACTGCCCATGCTGTTCCGCTCAGTCAAGAACTGGCTCACCGTTCTCATCCTCGCTCTTGTCGCTCTGGCCATGGTCGTCGCCTGGGTCTACGTCGTGCCTCCGCTGCTCGGTCGCCTGGACAAGCAGAAGCTCCTGGACGAGCGGGGCAATGCCAAGATCATCAGTGAGACGGTCAGCGATTGGGTCACTTTCGATCCCGAGAACGGCCAGACGGTGATCACAGATCGCGCCTCCCTCGAGACCATCGTAAGACGCCTCAGCCTGCAGCTGGGTGCGCGCGTCGTCGTCCTGACGAGAGACAAGGCGAAGAAGTACGACTCGAGGTGAGGGGGGCTTCGAGGAGTTCTTCGTCGGTGACTACCCGATCGTCGAGGAGGCCCTCGCTTCCGGCGAGGTCATGCAGGCAGTGGTCACAACCGGCGACGGCCGGTTCGCGGCCACCGCCGTCCCCCTCTTCGCGGAAGGCGGCACCGATACCGTCAGCGCTGTCGTTCTCACGATCGCGTCGCTCGCCGACGTCGACAAGGCCGTTGACGCCGTGCAGGGCCAGCTCTTCTTCGCGCTGGTGCTGGCACTCGGCGTCAGCTTGGTCCTCGGATACCTCGTGTCCTTCTTCATCGCTCGCCGGCTGAAGCGCATCGAGCTCAGCGCCGAGGCCATCGCCACGGGCGACCTCACGGCCAAGGTGCCAGACACGCACGAGGACGAGATCGGTCAGCTCGCCGCGGCTTTCAACACCATGGCCGAGCGATTGAGGAACGCATTCGCCCAAGTCGAGAACGAACGCGACCGCGTGGAGGTCCTGCTCAACGACCTCAGCGAGGGAGTCATCGGCTTGTCGTCGGAGGGCAAGATCACTATCGCCAACCCTGCGGCAGGAGCAGCTGCTCGGTGGGCCGGCGGTCCTGGGCGCCGATCTCGACAAGGCCTTCCCCGTCGATGTCGCCGAAGCCTGGAGGGAGTCGCGCAGGCACGGCACCGTGGAAGCGACGGTGTTCGTCCACGGGGACCGCACGCTCGAGGCCACCACCTACCCGGTCGGCAGCGGCGCGGACTTCACATCGATCATCGTGCTGCGCGACGTCACTGCCCGGGCGCGCCTCGATCGCGCCCGCCGCGACCTGATCGCCAACGCGTCGCACGAGTTCAAGACCCCGCTCTTCTCGCTCGCAGGCTCGCTCGAACTCATCGACGAGGGCGGTCTCACCTCTGAGGAGCAGCGTGACTTCCTCCAGATCATGCGACAGCAGATCGACCGCCTGAGCAACCTGGCCGTCAGCATGCTCGACCTCTCGCGCGTCGAAGCCGGGTCGTTTGAGCTGCACTACGAGGAGGTCGAACTGGCCGCTGTGGCGGGCTCCGTGCTCGACGAGTTCCAGGCTCAGGGGCAGGCGAGTGGCGTCGCCCTGGTCCTTGAGGGGGGACAGGGTGACACGGCGTGGTCCGACGAGCAGCGCCTGGCCCAGATTCTGCGCGCGCTGGTAGACAACGCCGTCAAGTTCTCCCCCCCGGGGAGCACGGTGCGAATCACCGCCGCAGCCGACGAGGAGACCGCGACACTGGTCGTCCGCGACGACGGACCTGGAATCCCCGATGAAGAGCTGCCGCACGTCTTCGAGAGGTTCCACCGCGGCAGGCAGGAGAGAGCGACCACCTCCGGAGCCGGTCTCGGGCTGTCGATCGCTCGTGAGCTCACCGAGCTGCTGGGTGGGCAGATCTCGGCCGCCTCGCGCAACGGCGAGGGGGCGAGCTTCACCGTTCGCCTGCCGCGCGAAGCCCAGCGCCGGGGCGCAAGTCCGTCTTGACTCCGGTCGTCGTCGCCCCTCCCATGGAGGACGTGCCGGACCAAGTGCTCTGCGGCGGGCCTGCCTGCAGGCGGCTGCAGCGGGGACGACCACGATCCCATCGCCATGCTCCCGGCACGGAGGTCCCCCGATGCGGTGACCCAGGCCGTGAAGTGCGATGGCGGCGAGAGGGAGCGGGCTGCTACCCTGAAAGAGCAACCATCGATTCTCGAGGCGGAGGGATGCATACCACTCCATCCGGTATCGCCCCCACTGTCTTTGACAGGACGGCCGGGCTGAGCGCATACTCGCTCGGCGGGACTGCATTCTCGTACTGGTGGCCTGCGGCGGCGGAGCACAGCGCGCCATCGCGAGCATCACCCATCTGGACGAGGCGAACGAGGAGCGCGACCCCAGTGCGGAGGTCGTCGGCGGCCATACTCGCGACGTGGCGGACGTCATGGTCAGCCACGACGTCGACGCGATTGGCAAGCCCCCCGCCGCGATGTCGCGGGAAGAGAAGACACAGGTCATGAGGTGCGTCGAGGCGCGCGAAGCTTCCTCGGTGAAGCGCTCGGCCGAACAGGTCGCCGGAGCCTCGGATCTCTCGCACTACACCATCCCCCGGCTACCTCGAGGAGATCCGCCATGGCGAGGCGCGGAGTCATGCCGAAGCCTGATGTCGCCACGGTCGACACCCTCTGCGAACTGGTCGCAGCCTCGCATGTGCGCGTGCTGGCCGTCGTCGGCCTCGCCAAGAACGCGGGCAAGACCACCGTGGTCAACGCCCTCCTCGAGAACTGCGCCTACCGCTTCGGCCTCACCTCACTCGGCCTCGATGGCGAGCGCACCGACCACCTCACAGGACTCGCCAAGCCGAGCATCACGCCGCCAGCCGAGCACGCTCGTGGCGACTACTGTCGGCTCCCTCGAACGCTCACCGTACGCAATGGGCATCCTCGAACGACTGCCGTTTCGCACCCCCTTGGGCCCAGTCGTGATCGGCCGGGCGGCGGGCGGCGGGCACGTCGAGGTGAGCGGACCGACCACCCTCACGGAGCTGCGCAAGACCATCGCGCGATTGCGGGCGCACGGTGCCGAACAAGTCATCGTGGACGGTGCCATCGACCGCCTGGGGAGTGCTTCCCCGCACGTCAGCGACGGCATCGTGCTGGCCACGGGCGGCATGGTGGACGACAGTCTCGAGGATGTGGTCACGAACACGGCCGCGACCGTCGATCTGCTGTCGACACCACAGGTGGCGGAGCAGACGCGTAAGCTCATGGCGCCACACCGCGAGCGCGCCGCCCGCCTCGTATCGTTCGATGCGCGCGGACGGGCCACCGATCTCGAGATGGGAACGACTGAACGATGCAGGGGTGGCCGCGGCACGGAAGGTCGTGCGATCGGCTGCCGTTGCGCTGTTCGTAGGAGGGGCGCTCACGCTGGGATTCCTCGAGGACCTCGTGCGCGTGCTCCCCCCAGGCTGCGCGACTCGACGTCGTCGTGCGGGACGCGACGGTCCTCGTGTTGCCGGCCCGCAGTCTGGAGCGGCTTCGCCGAGGCGGCGTCTCGATCAAGGTCCTCGAGCCCCTGCGGCTGCTCGCCGTGACCGTGAACCCTTTCCGGCTCCCGCGGCCCTTCCCGTCCAGCAGCTTCTTCGCGGCGATAGCGGACGCCGTAGGCGATCGCTATCCGATCGTCGACATTGTCAACGGTCATACCTCCCTGCCGAGCATCGCGGTGCGGAGGCCGCCCGGATCCCCTCCTCCCGGAAGAGGCTGATGCAGTGAAAGAAAGAGGTTGATGCAGTGAACGACGTGATCCGCCTGAGGACCGACCTGGAGGTCCGCGCACGCGCGGCCGCTGGCACGGTCGCCGACGACATCCAGCGGCACATCGACGAGCACACGACCGACACGACTGAGCGCGCCACTCTACGGCTCCTCGGCATCAGCGGTGTCAGCTCGGGCGACGTGCCTCTGGTCAATGTCGTAGTGGAACAGGCCCGCGACATGCTGCCCGAGGGCATCATGCGGCCGTTCGTCGACCTCATGCTGCAAGAAGGCGAGAGCGCCCAAGCGGTCGCCGAGGGTGTCGCCGACGGAAGCATGCGGCTCGCCGAGGTGCCGACGAAGCGCCGTGCCGCCGCAGAGGCGCGAGGGGAGGAGCTCGCCGCGGAAGGGGTAGCTCGTATCGACGCCGTGCGCAAGCGGCGCAACGAGCTCGTAGCCGAGACCGGCGAGCCGGCTACGCCGTACCTGTACGTCATCGTGGCGACCGGGAACATCCACGAGGATGCGATCCAGGCGAAGGCGGCCGCACGCGCCGGCGCAGACGTCATCGCCGTGATCCGCACGACCGCGCAGAGCCTGCTCGACTACGTTCCCTACGGTGAGACCACCGAAGGCTTCGGCGGCACCTACGCCACGCAGGAGAACTTCCGCCTCATGCGCGCCGCCCTCGACGACGTCGGTCGGGAGGTCGGTCGCTACATCCGGCTCTGCAACTACGCCAGCGGCCTCTGCATGCCCGAGATCGCCACGATGGGCGCACTGGAGCGCCTCGACATGATGCTGAACGACTCCATGTACGGCATCATCTTCCGCAATATCAACATGGAGCGGACATTCGTCGACCAGTACCTCAGCAGGCTGATCACGGCGCGCGCCGGGATCATCATCAATACCGGCGAGGACAACTACCTCACGACCGCGGATGCCTTCGACAAGGGCTACACGGTCGTCAGCTCCGACTTCATCAACGAGGAACTCGCTCTGCGCGCGAATCTTGAACCGTGGCAGATCGGCCTCGGCCACGCATTCGAGATCGATCCGTCGACGCCGGACCAGATCGTCTACCAGATCGCCGATGCCCAGCTCATACGCCAACTCTTTCCTGGCTACCCCCTCAAGTACATGCCGCCCACCAAGCACATGTCGGGCGACATCTTTCAAGGCCACATCGTCGACGGACTCTTCAACCTGACCGGCATCCTGACAGGTCAGCACATCATGCTTCTCGGCATGCCCACGGAGGCACTCCACACGCCCTTTCTGCAGGACCGGTATGTGTCCATCAGGAACGCCAAGTACGTGTTCGAGAGCTGCCGCCACCTTTCCGATGAGTTCGTGCTCAAGCCGGGTGGCGTGATCGAACAACGCGCCAATGACCAGCTCGAGAAGGCGACGCGACAGCTCGAGCATGTCAGCAGCATAGGCCTCTTCAAGGCGCTCTCGAACGGCGAGTTTGCCGACGTTCGACGCGATCCGCAGGGCGGCCGTGGCTTCGATGGTGTCTTCAGACGCCACGGCGACTACTTCAACCCCTTCTTCGCTGCCCTTTGCGAGGGCCGCATGAGTGGCCCACCTGCGGCGGCGGAGCCCATCGTCAGTCCGCCGGACGAGAGGAGGTCGACACCATGACCGTGCATCCCTACGGCGACACGAAGGATGACGGTGTCGTGCAGTTCTCGTTCACGCTGCCGATCCCGCACTCGCCCAAAGCCTCCGACGTCGGCAAACGATTCCTCGAGAAGCTGGGCTTCCACACGGTGGCCGTGGCGGAGTGCGCAGCCATCGACCCCGGGTACACGTTCTATGTCGCCTACGCTCGCACCGACACGGGCATCGACCCCGACGAGGTGAAGGGTGACTACCTGGAGGTCGAGGAGATGGACTACTACGCGGTCAACCGCCTCATCCGGGAGAAGCTCGGGCGCAAGCTGGTCGTCGTGGGAGCTGCCATCGAGAGCGACGCACACACCGTGGGAATCGACGCGATCATGAACATGAAGGGCTTCGCGGGGAACTACGGCCTCGAGCGCTACCCCGAGATCGAGGCGTCCAACCTCGGCTCGCAGGTACCGAGCGAACACCTGTTGAGGTCGGCGCTCGCCGAAGACGCCGACGCCATCCTCGTGTCGCAGATAGTCACGCAGAAGAACGTGCACACACAACACTTGACCAAACTGATCGAGTTACTCGAGGCCGAGCGCGTCCGGGAGCGCTTCATCCTGGTGGTAGGCGGGCCCCGTATCGATAACGCATTCGCCAAGGAGCTTGGATACGACGCCGGGTTCGGGCCCCGGACGACGCCTCTAGAAGTGGCGGCGTTTCTGGCCCAGGAGACGGCGCGGCGTCGCCAGGCGATGGAAGGAGAGGTAGATGGCTGACACCGACATCGTATTCGTTTCAGCGGTACGGACCGCTCAGGGCCGCTTTCAGGGCGGTTTCTCAAGCACTCCCGCCGTGGATCTCGCAGCCCTCGTCATGCGCGAGGCACTCAAGCGAGCCGGAGCCTCGGGCGAGCAGCTCTCGGAGGTGGTCTTCGGCAACGTGATCCAAGCCGGCTTGGGGCAGAACCCCGCGCGCCAAGCAGCGATCAAGGCCGGAATCCCCGAGAGCGTCCCCGCCATGACCGTCAATCGCGTCTGCGTCTCCAGCACCGCCGCCATGGTGATCGCCGCGAACGCCCTTCGGGCTGGTCAGGGCGACATGTATCTTGTCGGCGGCACCGAGAACATGACTCGTGCACCCTGGCTGCTGCAGAATGGCCGCAGTGGCTATCGCATGGGCATGCCCACCGACAAGATCTACGATGCCATGGTGTGGGATGGGCTGTGGTGCGCACTGGGCGACTACCACATGGGCGTGACCGCCGAGAACCTCTGCACGGAGTTCGGCATCACTCGCGAGGAGCAGGATGATGCCGCGTGGCAGAAGCCACATGAGAGCCGTCGCGGCGATCGACGAGGGCCGCTTCGCAAGTGAGATCGTCCCGTTGTCGATCCCCCAGAGGAAGGGCGAACCACTCGTCGTGGACACGGACGAATGCCCCCGCCGCGACGCGAGCCCTGAGTCCATGGCGAAACTGCGGCCGTTCTTCAAGGAGGATGGGGTCGTCACGCCCGGCAACGCGTCGGCCCTATCGCGACGGTGCGAGCGCCGTCGTCATCACGACCCGCCGCAAGGCCGTGGAATTCGGCCTGCAGCCCATCGCTCAGCTCCTGAGCCACGCCACGGTGGCGGTCGCTCCCGAGATGATGGGCCTCGGCGAGACCAGGGCAGCTCAACGGGCGCTCACCGAGGCCGGTCTCGCGAGCAGCGACGTTGACCTCGCCGAGCTCAACGAGGCGTTTGCCTGCGTCTCGGTCCTCGCGACTAGGGAGACGGGCCTCGACCCGGACACCGTCAACGTCAACGGGGGCTCCATTGCGCTTGGACACCCCCTGGGCAGCACCGGAACCCGGATGCTGGTCACGCTCATCCACGAGCTTCGCCGCAGCGGCAAGGAGATCGGCCTCGACGGCAGCCTGTGTCGGCGGAGGCCAGGGAGCCGGCGCGGTCATTCGAGTCGAGAGCTAGGAGGCACGCGGTGAGGGAGGGCAACAGGTTCGGCGCTCACAGGGTCCTCGAGCCGAAGGGCGTCCTACCGCAACCGGCACTGCGGGTCGACAACACCATGGAGATCTACGACAACGAGATCCTGATCGACGTCGACACGCTGAACATCGATGCCGCGAGCTTCACCCAGATCGAGGACGCAGAGGGCGGCGATGTGCGCAGGATGGCCCGCCGAAGCCTCGACATCATCGCCACGCGCGGGAAGCACCACAACCCCGATACCGGCTCGGGGGGCATGCTCCTGGGCACCGTGCGCGAGATAGGACCGAAGCTCGCCGAGCGCGACTTGGAGGTCGGCGACCGCATCGCCACTCTGGTCTCGCTGTCTCTCACCCCCCTCGCGATCGACGAAGTCATCTCCATCAACAAGGATACCTGCCAGATGAAGGTCAAGGGACAAGCCATCCTGTTCGAGAGCGGCATCTACGCCAGGATGCCGGACGACATGGATGAGGCCCTCGCCCTCGCCATCCTGGATGTCGCGGGCGCCCCGGCCCAAGCTGCGAAGCTGGCCCGGCCAGGCGACACGGTCTTCATCATAGGCGCCGGGGGCAAGAGCGGACTCCTCTGCGCCTACGAGGCCCGCCTCCGCGTGGGCGTCTCTGGCTGTGTCATCGGTCTAGTTCACGGCGATGCCGGAAAGGCGCGGCTGGAGAGAAGCCGGCTTCTGCGACCACATCATTCAAGGCAGTGCGACCGACCAGCTGTTCGTGTTCGAGGCGGTCGGCCGAGTCACAGACGGCGAGATGGCCGACCTGACGATCAACTGCGTGGATGTGCCCAACACGGAGATGGCGAGCATTCTGGCCACCAAGGACTCCGGCACTGTCTACTTCTTCAGCATGGCGACCAGCTTCACGGCGGCAGCACTCGGTGCGGAGGGAATCGGCGCAGACACCACGATGCTCATCGGCAATGGCTACACGAAGCACCACGCTGCGATCGCCCTCGAGGACGTGCGCAAGAGCCCCATCCTCATGGAGATCTTCGAGCAGACCTACGCTACCGGGGCTGGGCTCCCGGAGCTCGTGGAGATGAGGGCCCGGGACACGTGACAGGCGGATGCGCCACGTTCCGTGGCGAGCGGCTCACGCCTGTCCGCAGGAGCCTGCGGCTGACGTGGGTCGCGACCAGCGTTTCACGTGAAACCGTCGGAAGACGCCGCGAGCGGGATCTGCTGCTCGCGGCGTCTTCCGCGTCCTGCGACGCCGGCCCGCGCATCGTCCCCACCGCTCCGATCGGCTTGCCTTCCGAACCCCGCGGCTCTCACCGCCTCATGCCCGTGTTGCAGCTCCTCCGCCAGGGCGCACGCCAACCAAGGGAATCAGCGGCCTCTGCCGGGAACATCCGCGAGCGTTTCACGTGAAACCGGCCCGCGCGTGCCAGGGTAGTCGCTCGCCAGCAGCAAGCGATACCCCGAACTCCTTCTCGCTCCCTGACGCTCGGGGCCCGCTGCCAACATACTCGCAGGTCTCCTTGGCGTACACTCCCGTATGCAGACACGCACACCACCGAAGAGACAGGAGAAGCGCGCATGGAAGAGGGCGAGCTTCTGGAAGCGCTCCGCACCGTGCAGGACCCCGAGCTTCGCCGCAGCATCGTCGAGCTCGGAATGGTGCGCGACCTCATCGACGACGAGGATAGGGTCGGCGCGACGATCGTCCTCACCACGGCAGGCTGCCCAATGCGGGACAGGATCCGCGCCGAAGCCGAGCAGGCGGTGTCCGCGGTCGCGCGCGGACGGGCCGTCGAGGTGACGTTGGGCGCCATGACAGAGACGGAGCGCGAAGCGCTGGCGAGACGCTTGCACGAGCGGAAGCAGTTCGTTCACACGCTCTTCGGACCAGGCTCAAACACCCGGACCGTGACCGTCGCCAGCGGGAAGGGCGGTGTCGGCAAGTCGACCGTCACCGCGAACCTCGCTGTCGCACTGGCGCAGCAGGGGTACGCGGTCTCCGTCATCGACGCGGACATCTATGGTCCAACCATCCCGCTCATGCTGGGTCTCGCACCCGTGGCCCCGGCCACGCACGACGGTAGACTCCTGCCACCGGAAGCCCACGGCGTCAAGGCCGTCTCGATGGGATTCTTCCTCCCCGACAACCAGCCGGTCGTCTGGCGCGGCCCGATGCTCGCCCGAGCCATCGAGCAGTTCCTCGGCGACACTCTCTGGGGCAGTCCCGACTTCCTCCTCATCGACCTGCCTCCAGGGACCGGCGACGTGGCCCTGACCGTCGCCAAGATGCTCCCGCACGCCGCCATGGTCATCGTCACCACGCCCCAGGAAGCGGCGGCGAAGACCGCCATCAAGGCTGCCAAGATGGCGCGCATGACCGAGCAGCATCTTCTCGGCGTGATCGAGAACATGGCCTTCTACGTGTGCCCCGACTGCGGCAGCCGCCACAGCATATTCGGCCAGGGCGGAGGCTTCGAGATCGCCCGCCTCATGGATACCCGCCTACTCGGCCAGATCCCACTTGATGAGGCCACCCGCCAAGCCGGCGATGCCGGAGCGCCGATAGCACTCGATGTATCGCATCCGGTCGGAGCCGCGTTCTCTGAAGTCGCCAGAACAGTCGCGGCGGCCGTGCTGGCGGCTCCGGACCCCCAACGACACGACTCGCCTCGGAACGCGGCTGACTAAGCCTCGCCAGGCTGTGTCCGCTCCCGCCTAGGGTCTCGCCGGACGCTGGAGGGCGAGGCCCCCAACCACCTCCACTGCGGCGCGCGCAGCAAGCTGGCTGAGATGACCTTCGCGATCGTAGCGTGGCGCCAGGCAGCAGATGTCGAAACCCGCGAGGCAGCCGCGGCTCAGGATCCGCAAGGCGCGCAGGAGCTCGCGAGCGCTGAGGCCACCCGGGTCCGGGTACTTCTGGCCGCCGTGAGCAGGATCGACCACGTCGATGTCGAGCGAAACGTAGATCGCCTCTGTCCCGGCGCCGGCGGCCTCCAGTGCCTCCTGGGCCACCGTGGCGATCCCGAGCTCGTCCACGTCCGCCATGGTGAAGTAGTGGATTCCCAACTCCTCCGCAACGTGCTTGTCGCTCAGAGATTCCCTGCCCCCCCTGATGCCGATCTGCACGAAGTTCTGGGGCTCGACCACGCCCAGCTCGAACGCCCGTGCCCACTGTGAACCAGCCCAGTACTTCGGCTCCAAGCTCAGATCGAAGTGCGAATCCAGCACCACGATGCCGAGCTTCCCGGTCAGCTTGCCGGCCAGCACCTGCAGTACCGGGATGGGTATGGAATGGTCGCCGCCGAGAACCACTGGGAGAGCGCCGACAGCGACGATATCGGCAAGCCTGTCGTGAGCGCGAAGGAAGGTCTCTTCCACATCCCCAGGCACTACGGTGACGTCGCCGTAGTCCACAAGCCGGAGATGATCGAGGATCACGAGATCTCGATCGACCTCGGGAAGAAGTCCCCGGCCGTGACGAAGCGAGTAGAAGATGGACTGACGACGCATCGCGGCAGGGCCCGCGTCGGCCCCGGAGCGGTAGTAGATGCTCCCGTCCGGAGCTGGATCAGCCAGAGGAGGTGCGTAGGTCACGGGATCGAGCAGCTTCACGCCTTCGTAGGGCAGCCCGAGGAAGACGACGTCTGCCCCGGACAGGTCCTCAGGACGAACCGCCAGCGGAGCCTCCATGAACGTCGGGAATGTCGCCCCGAAGAATGGGGGCCATCGTGCGCTCAGGCCGGCCTGCCTCCCCCGCGGCCCTATCTGCCGCCCGTCTCCAAGCGGCCTGCACATCCTCGGCGTCCATACTTCCTCCTCGGCCACGCTCATCTCCAAGGCTTGCTCGCCGTCCTCGAATGCCGTATAAATACTGTCCCGCACGGGACCCTTTCGTGGGGCATTAGCTCAGCTGGGAGAGCGCCTGGATCGCACCCAGGAGGTCAGCGGTTCGATTCCGCTATGCTCCACCACCTCTTTCACTCCTCATTCGTCATCGATGCCGATGTCCGTGAGCTGCACCATGGGCGCCTCTGGGTCGAATCTCACCGTCCTCGATGAGCATCGGGGACACGGCTCGTGACGCTCGCGCGCCGTGAACTCCGCGCCACACGCCAGGCACTGCGCAGGAATCGGGCGGTGATCGAAATGGAGACGGGCCCCCCTGAAGAAGTCGTCCTCTCCCGTCAGCATCTCGAAGTACATCTCGATGGACTCCTGGTCGAAATCGGCAGCTGGTGTCATCGCGAGATAGAGGTCGGTGACTCCGCGGGCGCCGTTCGCCTGAGCAGCTTCCCGGGCGCGATCGACGATACCCTGCGTGATACCCAGCTCATGCATAGGTCGTGCCTCCTGTCTCTCTTGCTCATCCCCTGTGGGCGACTTCGTGTTCTGCCTGGGCCCCGTGCCGCTTGCCACGCGGCGGGCCTCGAAGCTCCCGGCCGCGTCGCCGCGATCGGCGGGCAAGGCCACTTCGTCGCGGGCTGCCCGGCCGCGACGACTGCGCGAGCCCACTGCGCCCAAGCCGAACGGCCTGGCCGCGCTCACCCCCCGATGCTGGCGCTCGCAGCTCAGACAATAGGCTACGGCAGCAGTCTGAGCGCCGCCACGAATGCCGCCCGTCAGTCGCGGATTCCGCGGCGCTGCCGCGAAGGCCCACTCATGTCGGCGTATTGATGGATCGGAGTGCCCTCACCTGAGCGCAGCACCAGCAGACCCTCGCCATCGAGGACCGCGACATCCTCGGCTGCCAGGAACGCGAAGAGGCTCACGATACCGACAGCATCGTAGCCGCCGCCGAGCTCATCGACGCCGAGAGTGTGGTTCCTGGAGAGCCGCCGCAGCGTGACTGCCAGACGCTCCCACGTGTAGCGGACCCGGAGGCCGCGCACCAGCAAGTCGATCCCGGTGTCGTCTGACTCGGCGATCCGACCCGTTCCCGGCCAGTCAACGAGCGGGAACTCGTCCCCGACCGCCTCTGCCGCGCTCCTCTTCAGCATCTCAATGGAGAACATCCTGCCTCCCGGTCAAGAAGTCGGACCAGTCTACCCTTCGACGACGCGGACCAGCCACCTACTGCTCGGGCTCCACATGGACGACCACATCCGCGATCTGTCGATACTTGCCTCGGAGGGCCTCCTCGACATCGTGAGCGATGGCGTGACCCCGTTGCACTGTGGTCTGCGGGTCCACCAGGACGTGCAGGTCCACATAGACCTGGGTCTCTGGACCGCGGGTGCGCACAGCGTGGCAGTCGATCACTCCCGCGACACTGCGAGCGTACTCCTGCACCTCCTCCGCCGGAAGTCTGGCGGCGTCGGCGAGCGTCATCATGACATTGCGGATGATGCCCCACGCCGTCCGCAGGATAGCCAGAGCCACGAGAAGAGCCACCATGCCGTCGGCCTGCTGCCAGCCCGCCCGCACGAGCAGCAGGCTCACGATGACGCCGATGCTCACCAGCACGTCGCTGAGCGTGTGGCTGGCGTCCGCCAGCAGCACCTCACTGCCCAAGCGGCGGCCCGCGCGACGCTCCCACACAGTCACGATGCTGTTGATGCTGAGCGTCCCCAGCATCACTGCGAAGGAGATCGGCCGTGACCTCCGTGGGCAGCCCCCTCCCGAGCAAGCTGTCGATCGCCCCGCGACCGACCGAGTAGGCGGCGAAGGCAGAGCATGACGCCGATGAGAGCAGCCGCGAAGCTCTCGAACTTGCCGTGGCCGTACGGGTGCTCGTCGTCGGGCGGACGCGATGCGAACCATAGCCCGACGAGCCCGATGACATTCGACGCACCATCGAAGAGCGAATGAAAGCCATCCGCCTGCATGGCAGCGGAGTGGCTGACGGTGCCGTACCCCAGCTTCGCGATCGCGACGCCAAGGTTGAGAAGGAGCACGACCCACAGGACTGCCCGGATGCGGCGGTAGCGGTCAGGTCCTCGCACCACGAGCCTCCCTTCGAGGAAGCGGATGTCTGCCGTGCGCTACCTGGCCGAAGGTCCTACGGTCGCGCGAGAAGTCCCATGCGCTCACGCACCTTGTCGAGCGTGCGCGTGGCGATCGCCTCGGCTCGCTCGGCGCCAGCCCTGAGGACCTCGAGCGTGTAGGCCTTGTCGGTCTCGAGCTCCCTGATGCGCCTCTGGATGGGAGTCAGCGCCTCGACCACTGACCTCGCCCAGGTCTGCCTTGAAATCCGCGTAGCCCCGGCCCTCGTATCGCGCCGCGATCGTATCGACGGTCTCGCCGCTGAGGATGCTGAAGATGCCGAGGAGGTTCGTGAGCGCGGGCTTGTCGGGTCCCGCAACGACCTCGCTGCCGGAATCCGTCACCGCTCGCCGGACCTTCTTGCGAATGACGTCCGGCGAATCCATGAGCGCGATGTAGCTGTTGACTGAGCCGGCGCTCTTGCTCATCTTCCTGTGGGGCTCGTCGAGGGCCATGACACGAGCCCCGATCTTGCGGATCACCGGACGCGGCACGACGAACGCCTTGCCGAACGCGTTGTTGAACCTCTCGGCTACGTCACGAGTGAGCTCGACGTGCTGCTTCTGGTCTTCGCCGACCGGGACCTCGTCAGCGCGGTAGAGCAGGATGTCGGCCGCCATCAGGACCGGGTAGTCAAACAGTCCAACAGGGATGCTCTCGCCCTCGCCCCCGTCGGTCTTGTCCTTGAACTGCGTCATCCGCCGCAGCTCGCCCATGTAGGTGATCGTGTTCAGGATCCACGCCAGCTCGCTGTGGGCCGGCACGTGACTCTGGACGAAGACGATGGAGCGCTCGGGGTCGATGCCGGCCGCCAGAAAGAGGTTGGCGAGGTCGATCGAGCTTCGCCTGAGCTCGGCACGATCCTGGCGGACGGTGATCGCGTGAAGGTCGACCACGCAGTAGACGCACTCGTGGGTGTCCTGCATCGCCACCCAGTTGCAGAGAGCACCCAGGTAGTTGCCGAGGTGCAGCGACCCAGAAGGCTGGATGCCGCTGAAGACGCGCGGCTTGCGCTCCGTCTTGGCCGAGACGCTCGGCGTCAGAGTCGTGTCAGGTGCCTCGCTCATGAGCGAGGAGTCTATCCGAGCCGTGCGTACCGGGCCACCGTTGTCGCCGAGGCCTCCCGATGCTACCCTCCGACAACCGAGGATCGAGGCGGACGAGCGCAGGGGCCGCCGGATCGGACTCGGACCGAGGAGAACCAGCAGCGAGGTCGCAAGTGACGCGTGAGACGGTGGGCCATACTCAACCCGACGGGCGCTCGAAGAGTCCTCGTGACCAAGGACTTGCCGGGCTCCCGCTGGCAGCGGCTTCTGTGCGCCGCAGACTGCCGCCTCGAGGTCGGCAGAGGGCAACACCCTCTCGACGAGTCCGAGCTCGTCGGCGCCATCGGCGACCGTTGCGCAGCGGCAATCGGCCAGCTCACCGAACCTTGGACTGCGACTGTCCTCGGGGCACTCGCCGCAGCCGGGGCGTCCGCATACAGCAACTACGCAGTGGGCTGCAACAACGTCGATGTGGCCGCGGCGACGCGTCTTGGCCTGCCCGTCGGCAACACGCCGGGCATCCTGGCCGAGACGACGGCCGAGCTGGCAGTGGCACTCACCTTCGCCGCAGCGCGGCGCGTGGCGGAAGGCGACCGCCACATGCGTGCCGGCCGCTTCGACGGCTGGTCGCCGAATCTCATGCTCGGCGAACTGCTCTGGCGCAAGACGCTGGGAGTTGTCGGAGCGGGTCGCATCGGCGCCGCTACGCGCGCATGATGGTGGAGGGCCACAAGATGGACCTCATGTACTACAGCCCCTCGGTCAACGAGCAGCTCGAGTCGTTCGTCGCCGAGTACGGTGCCTTTCTTGCAGGCGCGTGGGGAGAGACCGGTGGTCTGCCGCCGCGCTGCGACACTCGACGAACTGCTGCGCGTCGTCGACGTCTTGAGTCTGCACGCCCCGCTCACGGAGACGACGCGCCATCTAATCGGGCGCCCCGAGCTGGCCACGATGAAGGAGACAGCGGTGCTCGTGAACACGAGCCGCGGGCCCGTGCTCGACGAGGTCGCGCTCGTCGAACACTGCCGCGCGCATCCGGGCTTCCGCGCCGGGCTGGACGTCTACGAGGACGAGCCCGGCATGAAGCCCGGCCTCTCAGAGCTGGACAACGTGGTGCTGGCCCCTCACCTGGGCTCGGCCACGAGCTGGACGCGCGAGGGCATGGCGACGCTCGCCGCCGCGAACGTCATCGCCCTTCTCAACGGTTGGCCCGTCTGGCCGCAGGCCACAACGCTCAGCGACGTACTCCCGTTTCTCGACGAGCCGGCGCCTCAGGCTGCCCCGAGCATCGTCAACGCCGACGCCCTCGGTCTGCCAAGGCTGGCGAGGGATGGAGACGGCCGGGGCTGACCGCGACCTGCCTACCTTGCGAGACGGCGTGGATCCCGCCTCCAGATGGAAGGGATGATTCCGCAGTCACCGTATCCGCGACGACGTCGCTGGACTGCATCGTCGACGAGTTCAGTCTGCGTCGATCTCCTCGTCCGTCGCGCCGCTCTCACTCACGACCATGCGGGCCATGGCGCTCACGACGTCGCCCTCACGCATGTTCATGACCCGGACGCCTTGGGTGGCGCGCCCGTAGCGCTGGATCTCGTCGGCGCGCATGCGGATGACCACGCCGTCGCGGCTCTGCAGGACGATCTCGTGGTTCGCGCGCACGGTCCGCACCCCAGCGAGATAGCCCTTGCGGTCGGTGAGCGTGACCGTTCGCACGCCCAAGCCCGCCGCGGTTCTTGACCGGATAATCGGCGATGAGCGTCCGCTTGCCGTATCCGTTCTCGGTGATGACGAACAGATCGGCGTCGTCGCGAGCGACGTCCATGCTGATGACCTCGTCTCCCTTGCGCAGACGAATGCCGATGACGCCCGAGGCACTGCGCCCCGTAGGCCGCACGTCCGACTCGTGGAAACGAATGGCCTGGCCCAGGCGGCTGACCATCAGGAGGTCGTCGTCTCCCGACGTGTGTCGCACCGTCATCAGCTCGTCGTCCTCGCGTATCGTGATGGCTATGATGCCGTCCGCCTTGAGCTTGGTGTTGTAGGAGGCGAACAGGGTCTTCTTGATGACGCCCTTGCGGGTGCCGAGTATGAGGTACTTGCCCTCGCTCTCGTCGAAGTCGCGTGTGGCGATGACCGCGCACACCTTCTCCTCCGCGCGTAGGGGGAGAAGATTGAGGAGGTGCTTGCCGCGGGCGTTGCGTCCTCCGAGCGGCAGCTCGTGCACCTTGAGTCGGTACACCTTGCCCACGCTGGTGAAGAACAGCAGGAAGTGGTGCGTGCTGCTGATGAACAGGTGCTCGACCTCGTCCTCGTCCTTGAGCTCCATGCCGGCCACACCGATGCCGCCCCGGTGCTGCTGGCGGTAGGTGGCCACAGGCAGCCGCTTGGCATAGCCGCCCTTGGTCACGGTGATCGCCATCTGCTCCTCGGCGATGAGATCCTCGAGATCGAGGTCGCCCTCGTCTGGGACGATCTCGGTGCGACGGTCGTCGTTGTAGAGCCGCTTGACCTCGAGAAGCTCTGCCTTGATCACGCCGTAGATGGCATCCTCATCGCCGAGCAACTCGCGCAGCTCCTTGATGCGCGCCAGAAAGCCACGGTGCTCCTCGATCACCTTGTCGCGCTCGAGACTCGTGAGCTTCTGGAGTCGCAGGTCGAGAATGGCCTGGGCCTGCGGGTCGCGTCAGCTCGAACGTGTCCATGAGGGAGTCGCGCGCATCGTCGACGTCCGGCGCTCGGCGAATCATCGCGATCACCTGGTCGAGATTGTCGAGAGCGACGAGCAACCCCTCGAGGATATGAGCCCGTGTCTCGGCCTTGTCGAGCTCGAACTTGGTGCGCCGGACGATGACCTCCTTCTGGAAGGAGATCCATGCCTTGAGCGACTCCGGCAGAGTCAGCGTGCGCGGCACGCCGCCGACCAGCGCGATGTTGATGACGCCGAAGGTCGTCTGCATCTGCGTGTGCTTGTAGAGCTTGTTGAGCACCACCATGGGGACGGCCTCGCGCTTGAGCTCGATGACGAGACGCATGCCCGATGCGGTCCGACTCGTTGCGGAGGTCGCTGATCTCGGTGAGCTTCTTCTGCTTGACCAGCTCGACGATGGTCTCGATCAGGGCCGCCCGGTTGACCTGGTAGGGGAGCTCCGTGACGATGATCGCCGAGCGATTGCCCTTGAGCTGCTCAGTGTGCGCCCTGGCGCGCACTCGGACGCGCCCGCGGCCCGTGCGGTAGGCCTCCTTGAATCCTGCGGTGCCGAGGATCACCCCGCCTGTCGGGAAGTCGGGCCCCTTGACGTGCGCCATGAGGTCGTCGGCCGTAGCCTCCGGATCTTCGATGAGCGCCACCACGGCGTCGACGACCTCGCCCAGGTTGTGCGGGGGGATGTTCGTCGCCATGCCCGACGGCGATGCCGGACGCTCCATTCACCATGAGATTCGGCATGCGGCTCGGCAGAACGGTGGGTTCGCGGCGCGTCTCGTCGTAGTTGGGCACCCAGTCGACGGTGTTCGCGTCTATGTCGCGCAGCATCTCGACGGCGATCTTGCTGAAGCGGGCTTCTGTGTACCGCATCGCCGCCGGGGAGTCGCCCTCGACGGATCCGAAGTTCCCTTGGCCGTCGACCAGCGTGTAGCGCATGTTGAAATCCTGGGCCATCCGCACGAGCGTGGGGTAGATGACAGCCTCACCGTGAGGGTGGTAGTTACCGCTCGTGTCGCCGGCGATCTTGGCGCACTTGCGGTGCTGCTTGCTCGGTGCCAGACCCAGGTCGTTCATGGCCACGAGGATGCGGCGCTGGCTCGGCTTGAGACCGTCGCGCACGTCGGGAAGGGCGCGGTCGACGATGACGCTCATCGCGTAGTCGATGAACGACGAGCGCATCTCGTCTTCGAGCTCGATCGGCTCGATGTTGCCCTCGAGTGTCTGCAGCATGTCAGACATCGAGGAACCGCACCTCCTTCGCGTTCTTCTCTATGAAGGCGCGACGCGGCTCGACCTTGTCGCCCATCAGCATCGTGAAGACCTCGTCGGCGGCCTGGACGTCCTCCATGGACACCAGCATCAGCGTGCGGGTCATCGGGTTCATCGTCGTCTCCCACAGCTGGTCCGGATTCATCTCACCGAGGCCCTTGAAGCGCTGGAGCTGTATGCCCTCCTTGGCGAGCTCGATGATCTGCGACCCGCAACTCCTCGTAGCTCAGCGCCTCTGCCTTGCGATTCCCGAGCCGCAGGACGAAGGGCGGTGCGCCCACCATCTCGCTGATCCGCTCGTGCACGCGGCGAAGCGCCTGGAACTCGCGACCCGAGACGGCCGCCGAAGGGGATGCGCAGGTTGATGGCAAGGCCGGTGCGGCGCTCCACGAGGCGCGCCTCGACCGCCTGCTCTTCTTCGTCGACGGCGAGCACGTCGACGACGTAGCGCTCGTCGGGGTCCCCGCCGAGGACCCCCCGCATGGCCGCGAAGTCAGGCATGTCGGCCTCGATCGTCGGGCCGTTCTTGAGCCAATCGATCAGCTCTCCGCCCCACTGGCTCTTCAGCTTCTTCGCCCACCCCTCGTACTCACCGAAGAGCCTCAGGAACCGTTGGTACTTGCGCCTCGGTGAAGGCGAAGTCCGTGCTTGTGTTCTCGACGCGGATCTGTTCCAGACGCCCGCGCAGGAGGATCTCCTCGAGTTGGCTCTCCTTGTGGATGTACGTCTCCTGATTGCCCTGCTTGAGCCGGTACAGCGGCGGCTGTGCGATGTAGACGAAGCCGGCCTCGACCAACTGCCGCATGTGGCGAAACAGGAACGTGAGGATGAGAGTGCGGATGTGTGAGCCGTCGACGTCGGCGTCGGTCATGATGATGATCTTGTGGTAGCGCGCCTTCTCGACGTCGAATTCCTCTCCGATGCCGGCGCCGATAGCGCTGATCATCGTGAGGATCTCGTTGTTGGCGAGCATCTTGCCGATACGCGCCTTCTCGACGTTGATGATCTTGCCGCGCAGCGGAAGGATGGCCTGGAAGCGACCGATCACGGGCCTGCTTGGCCGAACCGCCGGCCGAGTCGCCCTCCACAAGGTAGATCTCGCTGAGGGCGGGGTCCTTGATCGAGCAGTCCGCCAGCTTGCCCGGTAGCGAGCCGCCTTCGAGAAGGCCCTTCCGACGGGTGAGGTCACGCGCCTTGCGCGCCGCGTTGCGAGCCCGCGCCGCGTTGATCGCCTTGTCGACGATCTGTCTGCGCCTCCGGAGGGTGCTCCTCGAGGAACTCGGCAAGCTCGGGCGTTGACCGAGACCTCGACCAGACTCCGGATCTCGGTGTTCCCCAGCTTCGACTTCGTCTGTCCTTCGAACTGCGGGTTGCGCAGCTTGACCGAGATGAGCGCGGTGAGACCCTCGCGTACATCCTCACCGGAGAGATTGTCCTCCTTCTCCTTGAGGAGGTTCTTCTGTCGCGCGTAGTCGTTGATCGTCCGCGTGAGGGCGCTCCGGAAGCCGGAGAGGTGGGTGCCGCCCTCGGTCGTGTTGATGTTGTTCGCGAACGTGAAGATCGACTCGTTGTAGGAGGAGTTCCACTGCATAGCGACTTCGACCGCGCCGTCGTCTGTCTCGTTCTCCAGGAAGATGATGCTCGGGTGAATGGCGTCCTTCTCGCGGTTGATGTACGCGACGAAATCCCTGATGCCGCCTTCGTAGTGGAAGACGACGCTCTCGCCGTCGGCGCGCTCATCATCGAGCTCGATGAGCAGGCCTTTGGTGAGAAACGCCGTCTCCCGCAATCGCTGCGCGAGCACTCGATAGTCGTAGTCGACATCCTCGAAGATGTCCGGGTCGGCCATGAAGGAGATCGCGGTGCCCGTGGGGGCATCCTTCTCGAGCTTCTCGCAGTCTCTCGAGGCCCCCGACCGGCACGCCGCGCTCGAAGCGCTGATGCCAGTGATAGCCCTCGCGACGAATGTCGAGCTCCAGCCACTCGGAGAGCGCATTGACGACGGAGACGCCGACGCCGTGAAGGCCGCCGGAGACCTTGTAGCCGGCTCCACCGAACTTGCCGCCGGCGTGCAGCATGGTCAGGACCACTTCCGCCGCGGGCTTCCCGTACTTGTCCATGACTCCCACGGGGATGCCTCGGCCGTTGTCGGTCACGGTGACGGAGTTGTCCGGGTTGACGGTCACCGCTGATCCGGCTGCAGTGCCCGGCGAGAGCCTCGTCGACCGAGTTGTCGACGACTTCGTAGACGAGGTGGTGAAGCCCCCGCGGGCCGGTCGATCCGATGTACATGCCCGGCCGCTCGCGCACCGGATCCAGGCCTTCGAGAACCTGGATATCCTGGGCGTCGTAGTGCGGTTGCTTCACTTGACCTCGCAGTCTGCGGAGAGGCGCGACAGAGGAGCGGGAGACGGTCCGGATTGCCTGCGTAAGTATACCAGAATCAAGGCCCGCAGGCGAGCCACAGGGATCTCTGAAAGACCTGCAAAAACGGCTTTTCTGAAGGCTTCGACCGCTCTCCGCCGGGGAGGCCTTCAGCATTCCCCGGCCGAAGCCCGCAAGGCCGCCTCGATCGCCTCTCTCAAGCGCTCGTCGCGCACGTCCTCGGCCGCAGCCCGCGCCCTCCCCAGAGCGGCCCCGCTCAGCCTCTCGCGCTGGTCGCCGGTGCTCGCTTCCGAAGCCTCCGGCTCCTGCGGAGGCGCGGGCGGCCTGCTCGACCACGAAACGCAAACGCTTCACAGGGTGCCCGGCGAGACCTCGATCCATCCGCGCGAGGATCTCCCCACCCAGGTAGGTCAGCTCGTTGGCCCATACGGAGGACACGCAGCGCACCGTGAGCACCCCATTGAAGAAGCCGCTCGGACGCGCGCAGCTCGCCACGGGAGCACCGGAGGCGAGCGACCAGGCGCCGAAGGCACGGGCCTGGTCGCTCGCCCCGATTCGCCGCAGCGCCGGGTCGAGGATCTCGCCGAGCGGCCTCGGCAAGCGGCTGTGCAGCGGGTCGTCCTCGGTCGACCGGTTCACAAGGCATCCATCTCCGGAGGTGCTGGTCCCGCCGCTTTTCCGGACGCCGCATCCGGGACGGCGGCCTGCTGCGACCCCGGCAGCGGCAGCTCGACCAAGGTCGCTCCGGCGAGCTCGTCCTTCGTGAAGTACTCGCGGTTCGTCGTCGTGATGATCGCCTGACCGGCTGCCGAGAGCTTCCTCACCAGGCAGCCGTCGTGCGAGTGTCGTCGAGCTCGCTCATCACGTCGTCGAGGAAGAGGGTGCCCGTTGCTCCGGTGCGTTCGGCCGTGAGCTCCTGTTCGGCGAGAAGCAGAGCAAGGACGGCCAGGCGCTGTTCCCCCTGTGAGCCGAACAGCCGCAAGTCCCTCCCGCCTGGCGGCAGGTCGGCCGAGGCGCAGGCGATGCCGCGCAGCGCCGATCGGCTGAGCTGACGAGCCACCGGGCTGCGGCGCTCCCGAAGCAACTTCGAAGAACCTCACGTCGTCGCGGTGAGGTCCGAAGAGAGACAGACCGCGGCGGATCTCTCCCGGGCGCCGACGACGAAGCTCCTCTCGCAGGGCCTCCAGCTCGAATCCGAGGGCTTGGAGTTGCGTGACAAGCTGCAGACTGTAGCGCCTCCCCCCCTGGAGCAAGAGCCGCCGCCGCCGGCGCGAACCGGCCGCCAAGCTCACCGACCAAGTCGCGGCGGCGGCGCCCGAGCTCGGCGGCGGCACGAGCGAACTGAGTATCCCAGGCGTCGAGAGAGCCCTCGGGCGCACCGCCCTTCACGGCGGCCAGCTGGGCGTTGCGCTGACGCAAGGCCTCCCGCATCTCGCGGGCCGCCGCAGCGTAGCGCTTGTCGAGGATACTCGCGAACGTGTCGAGATGAGCGCGCCGGCGCGCAGGGCTACCCTTCACGAGAAGGAGACTCTCCGGTACGAAGATGGAGACCTGCGTGCGATCGCGCAGGTCCTCAAGAGAGCCGACCTCAACGCCGCTCCAGCGCATCCGCTTCCCCTCGCGTGGTGCGTATCCGAGCTCCACGACGGCGGGCGGCGCGAACTCGTCCTCTAGCGTCAGCTCGACTCTTGAGAAGCGTGCTCCCCAGAGCACGAGCTTGTCTTCCCGTCTGGTCCGCGGCGAGGCGCCGCGCAAGGCGAACCAGGCCCCCTCCAGCAGGTTGGTCTTCCCGGTCGCGTTCGCCCCCACGACGACGTTGAGTCCAGGACCGAACGCGACGACGGCGTCGCAGTACGAACGGAAGTTGACGAGCCTCAGTCGAGAGACGAACACGCGCGATACTCCACGCCGTGGACGTCGACGACGTCGCCATGCTGGAGGATCCGGGAGCGACGCGTCTCAAGCTCGCCGTTCACCTTCACCTCACCGCCCTGTACCACGAGCTTGGCGTGCCCCCCGGTACCCACGGCACCCGCAACCTTCAGAAACGAGCCCAGCGGCAAGCGGGCCGTTGACCACGACGTCAGATCAGGTGCTCAGACGAATCGGCATGATGAGGTACACGAAGTCGCCTCGCTGCCGCGCTGATGAGCCCCGGCCTCAGCGGGCTGGTGAACCGCATCACGACGGCGGCCTCATCGACTGCGTCGATCCCATCGACAAGGTAGACAGGACTGAACCCGATCTCGAAAGGCTCGCCCGCGAAGTCGACATCGAGCACCTCCTCAGCCTGTCCGACGTCCTGCGTCAGCGCGCGCATCGTCAGCTTGTGATCGCCGAACGACATCCTCAACGGCACGCTCTTCTGCGCCAGGAGGCTGACCCGTCGCGCAGCGGCCATGAACGCGTCCCTCCCCAGCGTCAACTCGTGGTCGAACGTGTCAGGGATGAGTTGCTTGTAGTTCGGGAACTGACCATCGATGAGACGCGAGGCGACCCAGACGTCGCCCGTAGGTCCGCTGAGGCGAAAGAGCGCCTGGTTCTCGCTGATAGCGACCTCAAGGTCGCCAGGCCCCATGGCTGAAGCGAGACGCGACACCTCACCGAGAGCCTTCACCGGTACGATCGCCTGCACCTCGTTATCCAGTGCGTGGTCGAGTCTGGTCTCCTTGACGGCCAGACGGTAGCTGTCAGTGGCCACCATCTTCAGCGTGTCGCCGACGATCGTCATGAGAACGCCGGTGAGAATCGGCCGGGTCTCGTCGCGCGAGGCCGCCCGCCCCACCTTGTTCAGAGTCTCGGCGAAGGGCTCGCGCCCAACGGAGAACCCAGCCGCGCTGTCGAACGTCGAGGTCTCGGGAAAGTCACTCGCGGACCAGGCGTTGAGAGAGAATTCCGCCCTGCCGGCACGTACCTTGAGCAGCAGTCTCGCTCGCCTCGACCGTCACCTCATCTTCCGGGAGATTGCGGACGATGTCCGAGAAAAGGCGAGCGGGGATGACGAGCTCCCCTTCGCGTTCGACATCGATCGCGAGGCTTGCCTTGATGGAGAGCTCCATGTCGGTGGAGTAGAGATCGAGACGTCCGTCTTCCGCACGAAGCAGAATGCCGGACAGCACAGGCAGAGCGCTTCGTGTCGACACGCCACGGGCGAGGATCGTCAGTTTGTCGACGAGCAGCGAGCGGTTGCACGTGAACTTCATCCCGACTCCTTATGACAATAAAGAGAAGAGTACTCTTCATCATCTTCATAGCGCCTGTTGACAACGCAGAGAGCGGCGAATCCTCCCGCACTTGCCAGATATCTGCCTCTGCAGGGGCCTGTGGACAAGTGCGCAGGGCAGGTACGTTCTTCGCGCTTCGCCGTCTCGTAACAGAAGCATAGCTGATTTTCGTGGTGAGACAGCGAGAATATCCACGGGCGGCGGGGAGGTTGTGCACTCTGTCTGTTGAAAATCAAGGGCGTGTCTCGAGTCGGCCGGATGCCGGCGGTCGACCCTGAACTCCTGACGCAGTCAGCGACTGGAACGCAGACGCGTACTGATGAGGTCGACCAAGTCCTGGAGTTGCGGGTCGTGGCCGTCCTTGAGTTGGCGTTCGACCTTGTCGACGGCGTACATGACCGTTGTGTGATGGCGCCCACCGAAACGTGCGCCGATCTGCGGCAGGGACGTCTCGGTCAGCGCTCGAGCCAGGTACATGGCGATCTGTCGCGCGTAGGCCACGTCTTGAGTCCGGCGATTGCCGCGCAGGTCGTTGACGTGGAGACCGAACTGTCTGGCAACCTCCGCCTGGATCATCTCGATGGTGATCGGCGTGCTGGTAGGCCTGCGGGACGATGTCCTTGAGAGCCTCCTTGGTGACGTCAAGGGTCACGTCCAGGCCGCGGAAGGAGGCGAAGCTGACTACGCGCGTGAGCGCTCCGTAGAGCTCGCGGATGTTGGTGGTGACGCGTGAGGCGATCCACTCGAGGACCTCAGGATCCTGCGATCTGGAAGCCCTCCCACTTCACCTGCTTGCGGAGAATGGCGATCCGTGTCTCGAGGTCCGGCCTGCTGATGTCGACGACGACGCCTTGGCCGAAGCGCGAGCGTAGACGCTCCTCGAGCTCCTCCAGCTCGCGCGGCGGCCGGTCGGACGTGATGACGATCTGCTTCCCGGCCTCGTAGAGCGCGTTGAACGTGTGGAAGAACTCCACCTGCGTCTGCTGCTTCTCGACCAGGAACTGCACGTCGTCGATGAGCAGCACATCGTTTTCGCGATAGGCTTGCTTGAAGCCCTCGATGCGGTCCTTGTCGGTCACCGCGTTGATGAAGTCATCCGTGAAGCGCTCGACAGTCGATGTACTTCACCTGGAGGTCCGGGTGGTGCAGCAGCGTGGCGTGGGCGATGGCTTGGATCAGGTGGGTCTTGCCGAGCCCGGTGTCGGCGTAGATGAACACCGGGTTGTAGGCGGTCGCAGGTGACTCGGCGACACTGCGCGCCACTGCGGCCGCGTATTGGTTGTGCGGTCCTTCGACGAAGCGCTCGAACACGTAGCGCTGATTCAGATTGCCCGGGGCTTGGGATCGAGGGCACTTCTCTGGATCGACGATGAGGCGCCTCCTCACGGGCCGCATCGTCCGGCACCGGAGACACACGCTCGCTCGATGTCGGTCCCTGCGGTGCGGAAGTGCGGCGACGCGGGCGTCGACGACGAAACTCACCTCGACCGGGTCGCCGAGAACCTCGCCGAGCGCCTCCGCGACCATGCCCGCGAAGCGCTTGTCGATCCAGTCGCGGGCGAAGTCGTTGGGTACGCCAACGACGAAGGCACCGTCGTCCAGACTGAGCGGCACGAGTGCGATCGAACCAGAATCGGAACGCGGATTCGTTGAGACGCCCGCGCAACTGCGCCTTCGCGGTGTCCCAGATGAGTGTCAATTGGTCGTCCGTGGCCGCCTCGCGATCTGACTTCCCGAGACGGTGCAGTCCCGCCGGGGATGGCTCACCCAGGGAGTCAGAGAATACTCTCGAGAAGGTGAAGACCTTCCTCGGCCAGCCTTCGCTTGCCGTCGCCGAGCGAGTGTATCAACCCCATGTCCTGGAGTATAACGAGCTCCCGGAAGGCCGTTGCCGGAGCCACGCCGAGCTCTCGTGCGATAGCGGTCGGACCTGCGGCGCCGAGTTCCATCAGGAGGACGAGGACCTTGGTCTGGCGGGTCGAGAGCTTCACATCAGGGGTCGCCTTCGGCTGTGCTTGCTGCGGTGCGCGCGCCGACATCCTGATGGTGAATACCGCTCCCCCGCCGAGATTGTCCTCGACTGTGAGCACGCCGCGCAAGAACTGCAGCGATTCGCGCGCCACCGGCAGACCCGACCCGACCCCCCGGATGAGCTGGCGCTGGAGGGCGGTCGCCGTAGTGAAGCCCGGTGAGAACGCCCTCTCCTTGTCGTCGACGCCGGGGCCGTGGTCGGAGATCCGGATCGTCTGGCCGTTGTCGAGAATAGTGATCACCACATCTCTGAAGTACGCGTGCAGAAGGTTCTCGATGAGCTCCTGAAGCACGGTGTACGGCACCTGGCCGCCTTGCTCACGGCAGTAGCTGTAGGTCTTCTCGGCCAAGGAGGCGATGAGGGCTGGCAGGTCCCTCTCCTCGATGACGACGACGCGCGGCGGCGACGTGAGCGCGTCGTAAATCGCGATGCGAGGCGCGCTCGCGCCCGACGGGGCATCGGGGAGCCCGCGAAGCACGGCTGATCCATCAGGTGACGTGCCGGAGACCGGGGCTGCGGCGCTCCCGGCCAGATCAGCTGGGTTCATCGCGGCGGCCTCCCCGTCGGCGAGCAGCCTGTCGAGGAAGGACTCCATAGGGGGGAGGAGTATAGCAGAGCGCTCCGTCCGGGCCGAAACCGTCGCCGGGGCTCAGGAAACGCGCTTTTGCAGCCGCAACCTGGCAGTTGTCCACAGGGTGTTCAGGATGTGTGGAGATCAGCCTATCGCCATGCCCCATGCACCCACGATTGACGGCTCTTGTGGAGAAGACGGTTTCAGTCGACCTTCGGCGTCTGCGTCCCAGCGGCTCCAGACCAATCGCCGAGTGGCTTCGCAACAAGCAGTTGTCAACCGCAGGATCTGCCGATGAAATACCTGCATAATGGGTTGTTCTTCAGATCTCTCCGGCTATTGGTGCCAGTCCGACGGAGTTTGCCACGCGAAGGTCTTATCCACGGCGATTGTGAGCCTACTAGCGCGCCATAAGGCTCTTCTCCACACTATCCACAGGTCACTGTGAACGGAGATCGAGCTGCGCGAAACGGCCAGTCCCCATAGGCGGGGCGTGCGCTATAGTAGTGCCGTCCTGCGGAGCTCCTGTTCGAGGAGCTGAGAAGGCGCTTCCTAGTGCCGACGCTTCGTACCTGACCACCCTTGAGGTGGCGGCGCCTCCGGGCGCTGCTGGGTAATGCCAGCGAAGGGAGAGATCATCGTGAGCACCACTTCCCCCCCGCGCTCCTCGGCGTCGCCGGACGGCCCCTTGGGTGCGCCTGCGCGGACCAATCTCAACCTCAACCCGGCGCACTGGGGCGTGCAGACCCTGGCGGAGATAGGCATCGCTGTCGCCCTCGCGGCGGTGCTTGGCCAGTTGCGGCTCTTCGTGATGCCACAGGGCGGCTCAGTGAGCCTCGAGTTGCTGCCCATCATCTTCGTCGCGGTCCGCAGTGGGGTCGTTCCAGGCCTCACAGCCGGACTGCTCTATGGCCTCGTGCAGCTGTTCTTGCCGGGCGCCTTCGTGTATCACCCAGTGCAGGCTGTCCTCGATTATCCACTCGCGTTCATGGCTCTCGCTTTGGCCGGTCTCGTGCTGGTGCGTGGGTGGCGCACCCTTGCTCTGGCGGTCGCCTTGGCGGTCGCCGGCCGTCTAGTGTTCCACTTCCTCTCCGGGCTGATCTTCTTCGCTGAGTATGCCCCGGCATGGGAGGCGCCGTGGTTGTATGCCATCACATACAACCTCCTGTACCTCGTGCCCGAGGGAGTCCTTACGATCCTGCTCCTCTGGCCGCTGCTCAAAGCCCATGACGCTGCCTTTCCCGGTCGCCAGCAGCGGCTCGCGTGAGGCCTGGGAAACCGATGTCGCAGGGGTCTCGGGGGACCTGCGCGGTCGTGTTCCTGAACGGGGAGTACGAGGACGCCGCCTACTACTGCCTTAGGGCGGCGACCGCCGATCTGGTGATCGCGGCCGACGGTGCGGCCGCGTTCCTGAGTTCGCAGGGGATTCGCCCGGACTTGGTGATCGGGGATCTCGACTCGCTGCCGCCGGATGCTCTTGAGGACATGATGGTCAGCGGTGTGGAGGTCGAGCGCCTTCCCGTCCACAAGGACGCCACAGATGGGGAGCTTGCCGTCGCCGAAGCGCTGCGCCGCGGCGCCACCGAGGTGCTGCTCGCCGGCGCCCTTGGCGCCCTCGATCACACGCTTGGCCACCTGGTCATCCTCCGCAGCCTGGCGGCTCGCGGGATCGACGCGCGGCTCGTCTCACCTGAGCTGACCGTCCGGGTGTTCGTCGGCCCCTCGAGGAGTGCGCTCGACTCACCTCCTCCCACGAGGGTCTCTCTGGTTGCGCTCGGTGGTGAGGCGTTGGTCACACTCCAGGGCCTCGAGTACCCGCTTGTGCGCGAGACGCTGCCGGGGGACACTTGTCTTGGGCTCGGCAACTCGGTCGCCTCGGAGCCGCCGTCGGTTCTCGTTCACGAAGGGACAGTGGCAGTGCTCGTGGCCTCCGGCGAGGAGTCCTTCGGCCACCGGCAGTCCCGTTCTGGGGCCGTATGACGCACGGCGCGCGCGCATGCTCGGCAGCCGCCCTCCTGTGGGCTCTCCTAATCGTCGTGTTCGGCGCGTTGCCCACCCAGCAGCTGGTCAGCGAGGTCGCGCCCGAGAGAGAGGCCGCGTCGACGCTGCTCGGGCACTTCGTCGAGTACTTGGTGCTCGCCGCTCTGCTGACGGCCGCGCTGGGCCGGCGCTACAGTGGCGCTCGGCGCGCTGCCTTCGTGATGGTGCTGGCGGTGGGGCTGGGAGTCGCGATCGAGGTGGCGCAGGCCTTTCTGCCCTACCGCGATTGCCAGTTGCTGGACGTTCTCGTCAACGCCGGCGGGGCCCTCTGCGGCCTCGCCGTGGTCAGTGCTATCGAGAGACTTCGGGCGTGGGGATGACGATTGCGTCGCGCATGATGCTTGTCGCGACGTCCTCGGAGGGGATGTCGTAGCCGGATTTCCTGACGAGGTGCTTCAGTGTCGTGACACGACACTTGCGCAGACCAGCCGGATCGTTCCCCACCGGAGTATGCTGACATTGTTCCTTTGCGTTCACGCGTCGTACCTCCCTCCAGCCTTCAGGCGGGAAATCGGCTCGTGGCGTCGGGGAGTTGACCAAGATGCGTAGGCAGAAGTGATTTCACCCAGGAGGTGTGCGTGATCGACATCCACGAAGCTCTCGACGCTGTCTTGGCGGCGGTGCGGCCCCTTCCGGCGGAGGACGTGCCCTTGTTGGATGCGTGCGGGCGCGCCACATCCGCCGCGGTCGTGTCGCCAGAGTCGGTGCCAACGTTCGACAACTCGGCGATGGATGGGTACGCGGTCCGTGGTTCGGCGCTGGAAGCCGGTCGGCGCGAGTTTCGGGTCGTCGTCGACATCCCGGCCGGAAGATGGGTCGGCGACCGGGTCGGAGACGGGGAGGCAGCCAAGATCATGACGGGAGCGCCCATCCCACCGGGCGTCGACACCGTTGTCCCCGTCGAGCTCGCCGAGCAGGACAGCGACAAGCTCTTCATCCACACGCCCGTGGGGGCCGGTGCGAACGTGCGCCGCGCCGCCGAGGACATCGCTGCCGGCGATGTCCTCCTCGAGCAGGGCGCCTTTCTGGCTCCCGCCGACGTCGGCTTGCTCGCGTCGGTCGGCCACCAGTCCGTGGGCGTCGTGCGACGGCCTCGTGTGGCCATCCTGGCCACCGGAAGTGAGCTTGTGGCGCCCGGCATGCCGCTTGGCCCAGGGCGGATCCGCAACTCCAACTCGTTCACCGCCTACGGGCAAGTGGATGCCGCGGGCGGAGACCCGATCCTGCTTGGTATCGCTCCCGACGATCTGTCCGAGACTCGCAGGCTCATCGCCGCGGCGCTCGACCAGGACGTCGTCATCACGTCCGGCGGGGTCTCCGTGGGCGAGTTCGACTTCGTCAAACAGGTCCAGGACGAGCTAGGCGTCGTGCGCCGCTTCTGGGGCGTGGCGGCGAAGCCCGGCAAGCCGATCGCCTTCGGCACGCGCAGAGATACTCTGGTGTTCGGCGTGCCGGGGAATCCCGTGGCGGCGATGGTCTGTTTCGAGCTGTACGTGCGGCCGGCTCTTCTCGCGCTCCAGGGGCGGCGAGACCTCTATCGTCCCTTTGTGTATGCGGCTGCCGAGGAGACCGTGAGGCCGAACAGGGAGCGCACCGACTTGCGACGCTGCCGCCTCGTGCGTCGCGAACGCGGATGGGGCTTCACGACGACGGGGCGACAGGGATCCGGGATCCTGCGCTCGATGGCTCAGGCCGACGGGCTTGCCCTGGTGCCGCCCGGCCACCCGGGGGCAGACGCGGGAGAGGAGTTCGCCGTCATGCTCCTGGACGGACGGGCGACGGATCGGCCGCCGTTCCCGCGGGGTCCGGATCGGGCCTCAGCGACCGGGTGAGCCGGCCTCTTGTCGTGGGGTCGAGGCCTCGAGAGATGCCCAGACGATGAGGCGATGGCTGGCGCTGTACGGCGGGGTGCAGGTGGTGAGAACGAGCCCGTAGCCGCGGTCGAGGAGCACGCTGACGTCGGCCGGTTCCACGACGGTCTTCTTCACGACGGCGTACCGGAAGCGAGCGTATGGGGTATCGACAAGGATCTTGTCGCCCGCCCGGACTCGGTCGAGCTTGTGGAAGGGTGCTCCGTAGGTGGTCCGGTGGCCCGCGACGGCGAAGGGCTCGCCGGCTCCCGGCAGGGGCGTCACGGCATAGTGCACGGGCCCGCTGCGCAGAAGGGAGCGGTCGCTGTCGGGATCAAGTGCAGCTGGACCGCTCACGCCTTGCTGGACCAACAGGTCGAGGGCGATCCGCGGGACCCTCAGCCGGCCGATGGCGTCGCCTCTCTCGAGCCCCTTGCCGTAGGCCACGGCCGATCGGCGGACGATCTCGTCCGTCCGGTGCCCTGCGCGCGGGGGCGTTGGCCGCCGCGAACTGACTGGTGGCGTCCCGATAGGCGGTATCCAGGCGAGTCTGCTGTACCTGGGCGTAGCCGGCCGACCAGAAGGGATACGAGAGAATGAGGCCACCGGCAATCAGCAGCACATCGCCAAGCCGGCGAATCTGCCTGCCGCTCCAAGCTCTCTTCCCGGGGCCTTCGGCGGGCGTCTGCCCGCTCGCCGCCGACCGCCGCCTGCGAAGCATCATCGCGTCATGGTACTCGGCAGGCCGACCTCTGCCAACCGTGGCCTCTCCCCGTGTGGCCGCTCACCCCGTGCTGTAGGGTAGCGGCGATGACGCTGCCAGAGACCCACGCGATGGGCACTGCGGGTCGCCTCACAGTGCTCTCTCCCGAGGAGATGCGACGGCTGGACACTGCCGCCCTCGAGGTGCTGAAGGGGGTGGGGGTCGCCGTTCCCTCGGAGAGGGCGCGGGCGGCGTTGTCTGCTGCAGGCGCGCTGGTCGAGGGCGTCGTCGTCAGGTTCCCACCGCAGCTCGTACAGCGTCTCGTCGCGCTGGCGCCCGAGACGATCACGCTGGGAGCCAGGATGGGAGTGACTCTCGTGACCGGCCGGAGGCCGCTCATGACGACGGACGGTTGCTGTGTCGAGATCTATGACCTTGAGAGCGGCGAGAAGCGCGACACCGTAGCGCAGGACGTGGCCACCATCGCTCACGTGGTCGACGGCATGCCGGAGGTCGACTTCTGCTGGCCTTCGGTCAGCGCCCTCGACCGGCCTGTCGAGAGGCGGGGGCTGCACGAGTTGTACCTCACTCTCGCCAACACGGGCAAACACGTGCAAACGGTCACCATCGTCGAACCCCGACTGGCGGACGCTGCCGTGCGCATGGGACTGGCTGTGGCGGGCAGCGAGGACGCTCTTCGACGCGAGCCTCCTATCAGCGCGCTCCTCGGAACGGTCACGCCACTGGGTGGCGATGCCGGTACCCTCGACACCGGCCTGGTGCTCGCCGAGGCCGGTGTCCCCGTGGGCTTCGTGACCATGCCTATGGGCGGCTCGACGACGCCCATCACGATGGCGGGTGCCCTGGTGGTCGGCCATCGCCGAGGCGCTCAGCAGCGTGTGTGTCATCCAGGCGGCCTTTCCCGGTGCGCCCGTCTTCATCTGCTTCATCCCCAGCCTCATGGACCTGAAGACCGGCGACTTCACCGGCGGTGCGCCGGAGGACACGATCATGGGCGCCGCCGTGGGAGACGTCGGAGCCTTCTACCGCCTGCCGACGCAGTGTGGGGTGAACTCCTCGGGCGCCAAGCTCTCGGGCTGGCAGTCGGCGCTCGACGACACAACGACGACCTGCCTGTCGATGGCCTGCGGCGTCGACATGCTCAGCGGGGTGGGAATGGTCTCCGGCGGGCGCATCTTCAGCTACGAGGAGATGGCGCGTGCGGTCGAGACTCTCGAGCAGGCGCGCCGACTCGCCGTCGGCGTCGACCTTGGCGCGCTTGATGGGACCGGATCCCCTGCGCTCATGGGGCCCGGTCGCGGCACGCAGCCCAAGCTCCCGGCAGCCTGGCCGCCCTCCGCTTGAGCGCGTGCGAGCCATCCTCTCAGAGCATCGCCCGCCACCGCTCAGCCCGTCTCTCGATGCAGAGCTGCGGCGACTCGTGGGTATCGGCGAGGGCGCGACCTGATCAGCAGGGATGCGTTTGGCGCTGAGCCCCGAGGCTCCGCCGCGGAACGCTCAGGTGCTTGTCTTTTCAGCCTCGTGCTGTATAAAAGAGAATCAGATGCCTCCGTGGGGGGGAGCGCCAGCGGCACGTCCCTTCGGGCGAAGGTAGGCTCGAGAGCGCCTCGTCAGGCCGACGCGACGCTCCTACAGCAATCAGCTTGAAAGGATGGAGCATGAGAAAGGGCAAGACCTACATGGTGGCGGCCGCACTCCTCGTCGCGATCCTCGGAGTCATGGCGTTCGCCGCGGGCTGCGGGGACGACACTCCGAGCGACGAAGAGAGCAGTCCGGCCGCCGAGCTCGAGGGGACTCCCGCCGAGCGTGCTGAGGCGATTCTCGGCAATGCGCCGACCGGCCTCGCCAAGACCATCGTCGACAGAGGCAGCGTCATCGTCGCCAACGACGCCAACTACGCGCCGCAGAGCTCCATCGACAAGGCGACCGGCGAGCTTGTCGGCTTCGACGTCGATGTGGCCAAGAAGATGGGGGAGGTCCTCGGCCTCGAGGTCAAGTTCGAGAACCCGGCCTGGGAGACGATTCCCGCCGGCCTGAACCAGGGTCGTTTCGACGTCTCGATCGGCTCGATGACGATCACCGAGGAGCGCAAGAAGGCCCTCGACTTCACGGACCCCTACTACTACACCTCGGGACAGGTCTTCGTGAAGGAGGGTGGTACGCAGATCGCGTCCGCGTCCGACCTCGACGGCAAGAAGGTCGGCGTGGGGGCTGCGACCACCTACTACGACTTCCTCAAGGCCGAGAGCAAGGCCAACGTGAAGACGTACACGACCGACGCCGAGACCTTCCCGGATCTGCGCAACGGCAACCTGGATTTCGTGATGACCGCCGGCCCCACCGGGCAGGAGGCCATCTCGCAGGGGCAGAAGTTCGAGTTCTCGGGCGACCCGCTCTACTACGAGGACCTGGCCTTTCGCGATCAAGAAGGGCGAGGCCGACTGGCTGGCGCTTCTCGACCACGCCGTGCAGACGATGCATGCGGACGGCTCGCTCACCGACATGAGCGAGACGTGGTACGCCGGCCTCGATCTCACCAAGAAAGCGGAATAGCTGAAGAAGGACCGGTCGGCGGCCTCGCTCCGACCGCGTTCTAGCTTGGATGCGGCGGGGGTCCCGCACGTTCGGACCCCCGCCGCACTCCCCGACCGAGAGGTCTGCGTTGTTGCATAGGAGACCCTGGCTCGCGAACGTCGCCCTCCTTGCGGCCATGCTCGCCCTGATGGTGGCGGCTGTAGTCCCGGCGACGCACGCGGCGACACCATCGCCCACGGCCGGGGGTACGCCCGAGATCACGGGTACGATCCCGAACCCGAAGGATCCGAAGGGCCTCCAGAACTGGACGGGCGACCAGGTCGTCGTCAACTACAAGGCGAACGGCGCCGAGCTCGATCTCGAGGCGTGCACGCTCTACGTCAACGACATCCTGCAGCCCTTGGGCGCCCCTCCGAACATCGTGCCCGCCGTCTCGCGGGCGACCTCGTCTCTGCGCTACAAGTGGGACAGCCCATACAAGGAGGGGAACTACGAGTTCCGCGCCGTGCTCGTCACGACCACCGGCGAGGAGGTCGAGCACTCGTGGTCGTTCGGCTCCAAGGGCGAGGCCGGCGCCGGCTCGCTCGTCAGCTTCCAGGTGATGCGAGACTGGTTCGGGTTCATCGCCCAAGGGGCCATCATCACCGTCGAGCTCACGGTCATCTCGATCGTGCTGGCCTCCCTTCTGGCTCTGCTCGGATCTCTCGGGCAGGCTCTCGCGGAAGATGAGCTTCAAGCAGGCCTGGCGGCGCTACCAGAGCTGGGGCTTCATGGCCCGCCTGGCTCTCAGCCGCATCCCCTACTGGATCGCGACGTTCTACACCTCGCTCTTCCGGGGGACCCCGCTGCTGCTGCAGATCATCGCCATCTACTCGGTGATCCCCGAGGTGATCAAGTACTTCGGTCTGCCGGCGTCGTACAATCCGGATCGCCTTCTGGGCAGGCGTCGCCGCCCTCTCGCTCAACTACGGTGCGTACCTCACCGAGGTCTTCCGCGCCGGCATCCAGGCGGTGCCCAAGGGCCAGCACGAGGCCGCCTGGGCGATAGGTCTCAGCGGCTGGCAGACGCAGCGGCGCGTCGTCCTGCCGCAGGCCTTCAAGATCGTGATCCCTGCGGTGGGCAACGACTTCATCGCCCTCATCAAGGACACCTCGCTGGTGTCGGTCATCACGGTAGAGGAGCTGCTGCGGCGCTCGCAGCTCGCCGGGGCCGCGACATTCAGCTTCTTCAGCACACTGCTGGTCGCGGCCGCGTTCTACTGGGCGCTCACCATCTTCTTCAGCTTCTGGCAGGCCAAGCTCGAGACGCGCATGGCGCGCGACAAGGCGAGAGAGAAAGAGCAGGCGCGCTGACATGGCGACCAACGACAGGACCGACGCTCCCATCACGACCGACCGCGAGCTCATCGTCAAGGTCAAGGACCTGCACAAGTACTTCGGCAGGAACCATGTGCTGAAGGGCATCGATCTCGAGGTCCACAAGGGCGAAGTCATCGTGCTCATCGGGCCTTCGGGCTCCGGCAAGAGCACGTTCTTGCGGTGCCTGAACTTCCTGGAGGACCCGACCACGGGCGAGATCGCCGTCGGCGGCGTGCATGTGGTCTGCGGGAGCCACGGCGGCGCCTTCAAGAAGGCCGTGCATGAGATCCGCATGAAGTGCGGCATGGTCTTCCAGGAGTTCAATCTCTTCCCGCACAAGGACGCGACCGAGAACGTGACCGAGGGGCCCATCCTCGTGCGTGGGGAGAAGAAGGGCGACGCCGTCCGCAAGGCGCAGGAACTGCTCACCAGAGTCGGGCTTGCCGAGCGCATGGACTTCTTCCCCAGCCAGCTCTCCGGTGGCCAGAAGCAGCGCGTCGCGATCGCTCGCGCTATGGCCATGGAGCCCATCCTGATGCTCTTCGACGAGCCGACGAGCGCTCTCGACCCGGAACTCATCGGCGAGGTCCTGAAGGTGATGAAGGACCTCGCCAAGCAGGGCATGACCATGATCGTGGTCAGCCATGAGATGGGGTTCAGCCGGGATGTGGCGGACCGCGTCGTCTACATGGACGAGGGGGTGTTCATCGAACAAGGACCGCCGGCGGATGTGTTCTACCACCCCAAGGACGATCGCACGAAACGCTTCCTGCGGCATATCCTGCCCGAGAAGGAGCCTCAGCACGCCGCCGAGCTCGGGATCTTGGCCGAGCAGGAGGACACGGCACTTCCGGAGACGCCGATCGGGCAGGGCCCGGCGGGCGAGACGCCCATGCCTCCCGGCGGCGAGCGACTCTAGGCGAGGCGGCGCGAACGCCATCGATCCTGCTCCGGCTCTCGCTTGGCTCACGCGGCTTTGCCCCGCAGCTGAACGCGGTGCTACACTCAGGCCGTGGTCGCCGCGCTCTTCAGCATCTGCACCATCAATCGCGCCTGCGGTCTCTAGAGTGTGCGCCCGTCGGCGGGCCGCATCGAATGCCCCGGCTTGGTCGGTGCCGGCACTCGCCCCTCCTCCCTGGTCCCAACGACCGTTCACCGTGAGGCCTCACTCATGACCACTCGGATCGACCCCATCGCTCCCCGTCTCAGCTGGGATGTCCTCGCCCAGGCCGACGTCGAGCAGATCCATGAGGCGACGCTCGAGGTCCTGGAGGTCACAGGCGTCCGGTTCCCGAGCCCTCGCGCTCTCGACGTGTTTGGAGCAGAACGGCTGCAGGGTGGATCACGCGAGGCAGATCGTGAGGGTGCCTGGAGCCGTGGTCATGGACAGCGTCGCCAGAGCCCCCAAGGTGTACCCTCTCGCTGGTCGGGACCCCTCCGCGGACATACTGCTGGACGGCAGGCACTGCTACCTGAGCAACGACGGCTCCGGCGTGTTCGTTCACGATCACCGCACCGGCGAGAGGCGGTCGAGCACCAAGAAGCGACGTGGCGACCAGTGCCCGCTTCGTGGACGCTCTCCCGGAGATCAGCTACTACTGGGGGCCCGTCGTGACGAGCCAGGATGCGCCTGTCCGCCACGAAGGCCCTGCACGACGCCGAGGCGGTCTTCGCCAACACCAGCAAGCACTTCCAGACAGTGACGACGGTCGGCGAAGGGCCGGCGCGCTATCTGGTCGAGATGTCGGCGGCGATCGGCGGTGGGGTCGAAGCGCTTCGGGAGCGGCCGATCCTCAGCTTCATGCAGTGTTCGGTGGCTCCGCTGGCCCACGACGGACCGAACCTCGAGGCGATCCTGGTCGCCGCGGAGTACGGCCTTCCCAGTGGCTTCATGCCGATGCCCCTCGCCGTCGGGACCGGCCCGGCCACCCTGGCCGGCACTCTGGTCGTGCACAACGCCGAGACGCTGAGTGGGCTCGTGCTCCTGCAGCTCGCCTTCCCCGGCGCGCCGGTCTTCTTCGCGGGGGCTCCCAGCGTGATCGACCTGCAGACCGGAGGCTACACGGGCGGTTCGCCGGAGGACTACCTGCTTGCCGCCGGCGCTACGCAGCTCGCGCACTACTACGGCATCCCGATTGCGATGGGCACCATGGCGACCGGCGCGAAGCAGCCGGACTGGCAGGCTGGCATCGATGACTCGCTCAGCACCTTCGCGAGCGTGATGAGTTGCGCCGACATGATGAACGGCGCTGGGCTGCTGGACGGGTCCAAGACCCTCAGCTACCCGCACATGGTCATGGAGACGGAGATCTACGGCATCGTCAAGAGACTCTCCGAGGGCATCGAGGTCGATGAGGAGACGCTCGCACTGGACGCGATCAAGTCGGTGGGCCCTGGCGGGACATACCTTGCCGCGAAGCACACGCGCCGGCACATGAAGGAGATCTGGCGGCCTCAGGTCTGGGACCGCTCTCCCTATGAATCCTGGGCGCGAGACGGCAAGAGAGGAGCATTGGAGAAGGCGACGGAGATCGCCGAGGAGATCCTCGCTACTCACAGGCCTATGGCGCTCGCGGAGGACGTTCTGGAGGAACTGCGCAACATCGTCGAGCACGCCGACAGGGCGCTGGTGCGGGCCTGATGTACAGCAGCGCCCGCTGCATCATGGAAGCTCGTCCGGGAGAGCTCGAGGCACGCCCTGTCCGGACGGCATGTCCGCGCGGGCGCTGAGGACGGCGTGAGGTGAGCACGACCCGACCGATCCTTGCCCAGCCATCGCGGTTGGCTCTCAGGATCATGAGCGAGCAGGACGTGGATGTGGTGCATGCTGCGGCGCTCGGATTGCTGGGAGACAGAGCTACGGCGGCCGAGAGAGCGGTGGCTCAAGCGCCTGAGACGGTCACGCTGGCCGGGCGCGTCTCGGCACACGATGTCCTGCTCGACGGAACGCGCTCCTGGCTCGCGGCCGGGGGGGGCGCCTCACTCGTGCGCCCGCTGGCCGGCGGTGATCCTCGTGCGGCGACTAGGCGCGACCTGATGGAAGCGTGTCGCCTGGCGGATGCTCTGCCCGACGTAGGGCTGGTGCTGGGCCCGCCAGTGCTCACCGACGAGCTGACTACCCTCGGCGAGCTGCAGGCCTGTCTCGAGGCCACAGGGAAGCATGTCCAGGTCTCGACTCTCCACTCGTCCGCTGAGGCTGAGCAGGCGGTGCGCATGGCGCGCACCTTGGTCAGTGCGCCCAGAGAGCTGGCAGCGCGACCTCCGGTCTCCCTTTGCGCCAAATCCGAAGGTCTTTCCGCAGCGCTGGTGTTCGCGCACGCTGGGCTTCCGGTCGGCATCGCTCTCCCGGTCGACGGCGAACCGGATGCCGCGAGCGACTTGGCCATCGCCCTCGTGCGCCACCACGCCGCTGTCCTCGCCGGGTGCCTCGCGGTGCAGAGCGCCGTTCCCGGCGCGCCCTTCCTCTATCTCGCCCATCCGGCGCTTGCCGGCGTGACGGAGCATGGCCCGGAGGCGGTCCTCTTCGCGCTTGCCTCGATGCAGCTGGCGGCACGAGTCGGTCTGCCGGTCAGCGTGGCCGCGCTGGCGACGGGCGCCCCCGAATCTGGCTGGCAGTCGTGCACGGACAACTCCCTTGGCGCGCTCGGCGTGACGGCAGCGGGCGGGGCAGTAGTGATGGGCGCCGGCACGCTGAGTGAGGGCCGGGTGTTCTCGGCGCAGCAACTCGTCATGGACGCCGAGGTGTTCTCCTGGAACGCGCGCATCGCTGCCGGGATCCCAGTGGACGAGGGCACCCTCGCCCTCGGGGTGATCAGGCAGGTCGGCATCGGTGGGAACTACCTCGGACAGCGGCACACTCGGCAGAACATGCGAGTATGTCTGGCGCCCACGCCTGCTCGACCGTAGCATGTGGGACGCATGGGTGGCTTCAGGCAGGGAGGGGCCCTACGAGAAGGCGACCGTCCTCTGCCGGGATCTACTCCGGGAGCATCAAGTCGCTCAGCTCGACGAGGCGACGACCGGCGCGCTGACGCGCATCGTCGCGACGTCCGGCCTGTAGTGGTCTCTGGCGCAGCCGGGCCATGGGAATCACGAGAAGGAGCCATTCTGATGACACGGACGTACAGGGACATACCGCTCTTCAAGGATGTCAGCGAGGAGGAGTGGCACGACTACCGCTGGCAACTGCGCCATCGCCTGCGGAGCACCGACGACTTCGCCAGGGTCCTCCACCTCGACGACACTCAGCGCGCCGATCTGGATGCATGCATGGGGAGGTTCCGGGTCAGCGTGACACCGTACTACGCCTCGCTCATGGACCCCGATGACCCACGATGCCCCGTGCGCATGCAGGGCGTTCCGTCTCCCTCGGAGCTCGTCGTCCGCGCAGAAGACGTCAAGGACGCGGTCAGCGAGGACGTCGACTCACCGACGCCGCGCATCACGCACCGCTATCCGGACAGGGTGCTCTTCGTGGTCACCGAGATGTGCAGTATGTACTGCCGTCACTGCACCCGGAGGCGTGTCGTCGGGCAGACTGAGGCCATGGTCAGGCGCGCGGAGATAGACAACGCCATCCGCTACATCGAGCGCTCACCGGAGGTCCGTGACGTGCTGCTCAGCGGGGGCGACCCGCTCGTGCTCTCGGATCGGCATCTCGAGGACATCGTCCGGCGCATCCACGCCATCCCGCACGTCGAGATCATCCGCATCGGTACGCGGGCGCCGGTGGTGTTCCCGCAGCGCATCACGCCCGAGCTCGTCGCGATGCTGAAGAAGTACCAGCCCCTCTACATCAACACGCAGTTCAATCATCCCAAGGAGTTCACGCCAGAGAGCAGGCGGGCCTGTGACATGCTCGCCGACGGCGGCTTCCCTCTGGGCAATCAGACGGTGCTCATGCGCGGCATCAACGACTGCGCGGCCGTCATGATGAAGCTGGTCCACGAGCTGGTCGCATGTCGCGTGAAGCCCTACTACTATTATCAGTGCGACCTCGCCGAGGGGACGGCGCACTTCCGCACGAGCGTGGCCAAGGGGATCGAGATCTACGAGAGCCTCCGCGGACACACGACGGGGTTCGCCGTGCCCACGTACATCATCGACGCTCTCGGCGGCGGCGGGAAGATGCCGGTGTTTCCCAACTACATCATCAGCCAGGCGCCGGGTCAGATACTGCTGCGCAACTACGAGGGCGTGATCAGCAAGTACACGGAGCCCAACGACTACGTGGACGGCGAGTGCCGATGCGCAGACTGTGAGGCGGAGAAGCAGCGGCGTGGCGTGGCCGGCCTCTTCGACAGCTCCACGCCGACCATCCAGGACGTGTGGCAAGCTCGCCTCCAGAAGGTCATAGACCGCAAGAACCGCATGGCCGACGTCCACGGTCCAGTCGACGGCTGAGCGAGGGCCTCAGGGGAGCAGAATGGCGAGAGTATTCGTTGAGCCGATCGGAGTGACCATCGAGGTCGCTGAGGGGGAGGAACTGCTCGGCGCCCTGCTGCGGGCGGGCCTCGAGGTGCCGCACACGTGCGCCGGGCGCGGTATCTGCGGGAAGTGCGCGGTCCGGCTTGGAGCCGGCGAACTGAGCGAGCCCGGCGAGGTCGAGCTTCGCAGGCTGCCCGAGAATCTGCGGAGCGAGGGCTGGCGATTGGCGTGCATGGCTCGTCCCCGCGCGGAGCGCATCAGCATCGAGGTCCGGCAGACTGGCGGCCGGCGCCGCATCCTCACCACATCGCAGCTGCATCACGGCGCCGTCCACCCGGCTGTGCGGGCCGTACCCCTCGTGCTGGCCAAGCCCACGTTCGAGGACCCCCGGTCTGATGTGCGGCGTCTGAGCGACGCGCTGGGCGGTGCGGAGGTGCCCTTTCAGGTCATCGAGCGTCTCCCAGACATCGCGCGAGAGGCGGATTGGCACCTGGTCGCGGTCGTCTACGGCAGGCGGGTGGTCGACGTCTATCCGGGCGACCGCGTGCCCGTTCTCTATGGAGTAGCTGTCGATATCGGCACATCGAAGATCATCGCCTACCTGTTCGACCTCAGCCGCGGCACACTGGTCGACCACGAGGCTGTCGAGAATCCCCAGATGCGCTACGGCGAGGACGTCATCTCCCGGATGGCCCAGGCATTCGAGCAAGAAGGAGCGCGCGGAACTCGCCGCCGCGGTGCGCGGGGGCATAGACGCGTGTCTCCAGCTCTCTGTACGGGCGGTGGGGAGTACTGCCCGACCAGGTGTGCGACATGACCGTTGTGGCCAACACCGCGATGCACCATCTGGCCCTGGGGGTCTCGCCCATGGGTCTGGGCGCTGCACCGTTCGCGCCGGCCGTCGCGGAGCCCCTCACCTTGCGCCCGCGGCAATTGGGCCTCGGCATGCACCCGGAGGGCGGTGTCCACTTCCCGCCGCCCATCGCGGGTTTCGTGGGCTCTGACGCCTTGGCCGTGATCGCGGCGACAAGGCTGGCCGGCAAGAAGCGTCCGTCGATGGCGATCGACATCGGCACAAACACGGAGATCGCCTTGGTGAGCGACGGCCGGGTGACGGTCACGAGCTGTGCCTCCGGGCCGGCCTTCGAGGGGTATCAGATCCGTCACGGCATGAAGGCGGTGGCGGGCGCCATCGAGCGAGTCCGCGTCCTGCCCGACGGGCGGGCTACGGATATCGAGACGATCGCTCATGCACGCCCTGTCGGGTCTGTGCGGATCCGGCGTCGTCGATCTGCTGGCCGGGCTGGTCAAGTCCGGCGTCGTCGGGAAGAGCGGACGCTTCGCAGACCACCCCCTGGTTCGCCGCGGCGAGTCGGGGGCGGAGTATCTGGTCGTGGAGGGAGCCAGCGGCGAGATCGTCTTCACCCAGCAGGACGTGCGTGCACTGCAGCTCGCAAAGGGGGCCATCCACAGCGGTTGGGAGCTCCTTCTCGACAGGCTCGGCCTCGAGAGCGAGGATCTCGACCACGTGTACATCGCCGGCGCCTTCGGCAACTACCTGGACTTGGACGCCGCCCAGTTCCTGGGCCTGTTTCCCCCGGTAGCGAAGAGGCGCGTCGCATTCGTGGGCAACGCGGCTGGGGTCGGCGCTCAGATGGCGCTCATCGATGTGCGCGCCCGCCGGCGGATGGCTCGCCTGCGAGACCGCACGGACTTCCTCGATCTGGCCACGAGCGCGCGATTCCACGAGGTCTTCGCCGGCCGGCTCGGCTTTGCCGTCGACGATTGAACTTGGCCCCGCGGCTGCTCCGGGATCGCCGTCGCCTCGCTGATCTTGGGCTCGATGGCCAGGCTTGATCAGGTGTCCGCCGCGAAGGAGCAGTCGTTGATCGAGCCGTCGGCATGAGGGCTGCCGGTTCGACGAGGGGCGGCCGCGACTCCTCCGCCTATGCGATGGTGGTCACCGCGTATCTGCTCATGGCCGCGACCGCGGCGCTTGTCGACTACACGAGCGCACCGGAGAGCGTGGTGCTATGCCTGCGCATGGCCTTCGCGGCGCTCGTGCTGGCCGCGGTCTTCGCGCGCCGCGCTACCCTCGCCGACTGGCGCCGTCCGGGGGCTGTCCCACGGCTTCTGCTCATGGGTGCAGTTTCCGCGATCACCCTGCTGCTGTTCTTCTTCGCGGTCCGCTCTACCAGCGTCGCTGTGGCCATGATCCTTCTCTTCATGATGCCGGTCTGGGTGGCCGTGGCCGCGCCCCTGGTGCTGCATACGCCGCGTGAGCTGATCGTCTATCCGTCTCTGGCGCTGGCCCTCGCGGGACTTGGCGTGATTCTCGCGCCTGAATTCCTCGGGGGCGGTCTCGAGGTCTCCGTGTGGGGTCTGGCCGCCGGTCTTGGCTCTGGTCTCGGGTACGCCGCCTATGCCCTTCTGGTCAAGGACCTGACGAAGAGAGTGTCGTCGTCGACGATCTCGCTCGCCGAGACTGGACTGGCTGCGCTCTTCACGTTGCCCCTCGCCCTCTGGCAGATTAGAGAGACGGGATATGAGCTCACCGGGCGTGATCTCGTCCTGCTGCTCGTGATGGGCGTCGTCTGTACCTCGCTTGCCTACACGATCTGGATCGAGGGCACGCGGCGCGTGCGCGTCGAGCATGTGACGGTGCTCGGCTACCTCGAGCCCGTCGCGGCGCCGGTCTACGCGCTGCTGCTCATCGGCCAGCGACCCACGGCGTGGACGATCCTCGGCGGTGCGCTGATCATCGCTGCCGGTCTGCTCGTCGTCGTCTTCGGCCGCGGCCAGGGAGCAGAGTCGACGGCCGCCGCGGCCGAGCCGGAGCCATTGTGAAGGAGTGGTTCACCCGCGGTCTCGCTCCTCGGGCTCTCCTGGGCACGCCCTGGTCCTGCCGCAGGGTGCCGTGCCCCGCGCTTTCGGGTACTCTCCTGCTGTCTCCTGCAATCCGTGTCGCTCGGACCCAGACGCAAGAAGGTGGACCTGCGATGAGTGTCCTCGATCTGTACCGGCGTTTCGGGCCCGATCACGGGCCGGGCCGGGTGTTTCTCAAGCTGCGTGAGTGCCGCGCTCACGTGCGGAAGGAATCCTCACTATGACTGGACACGTCGAGAGCGCCCCCAGGCTGACACTCACCAAGTCCATGAGCATGCTCGACGGATGCCCAGCGGCTCACGCCCGGGGGTGTCGGCGGTATTCGCCGACCCTACAATTTCGTGGTAGGCGAGTACCCGGTCTTCATCACCCACGGGCGCGGGGGTCACATCTTCGATGTCGACGGCAACGAGTACATCGACATGCTCTGTGCCTACGGGCCGATCATCCTTGGCTACGTCGAGGACGAGATCAACACGGCCGTCAAGGCGCAGATGGACAAGGGGTTCTGCTTCAGCCTCGTGCAGCCGATCCAGAACGAGCTCGAGGAGCGCCTCGCCGACATCATGCCAGGCGGCGAGCAGACGATCCTCGTGAAGACTGGCTCGGACGCCACGAACGCTGCCGTTCGTGCTGCTCGTGCCTACACGGGTCGCGACCGGATCGCCCGCTGCGGGTACCACGGCTGGGGAGACTGGTGCGTGGAGAACCGCGGCGGCGTACCCGCGGCCGTGGCGGAGCTCACGAAGGAGTTCGAGTACGGCGACCTGGACGATCTGGAACGAGTGCTCGCCGAGGACCCGGGCGAGGTCGCCTGCGTCATCATCACCCCCGTTGGACATCCGCTGGCCAAGCCCGTCGTTGCGCCGCCCCCCGGCTATCTCGCGGCTGTGAGGGACCTCACCCACAAGCACGGCGCGGTACTCGTCTTCGACGAGATTCGAACCGGGTTCCGGGTCGCCATGGGCGGCGCCAGCGAGCGCTATGGAGTCACACCCGACCTCGTCACGGTCGGCAAGGCGATGGCCAACGGCTACGCCATCGCCGCCCTCGTGGGCAGGCGCGACGTCATGAGCGTCTACCTGAAGGAAGCCTTTCTCAGTTCGACATACTTCCCCAACAGCCTCGAGATGGCGGCAAGCATGAAGTGCATCGATATTCTCGAGCGTGAGAGAGTCCAAGAGGCGCTCTGGGAGAGGGGCACCCGATTCCTCGATCGGCTGGGCGCGATCGTCGGCGCGTCCGGAGTGCCGGTCACGAAGAGCGGAATCCCTCCCATGCCGTTCCTCACCTTCGACAAGGTCGACGAGCACTACAAGGAGAGGCGCACCGAGTTCTACACACAGTGCATTCGGCGGGGGCTCTTCGTGCAGCCGTACCATCACTGGTACATCTGCTACCGTCACACCGAGGCCGATCTGGACCGCGCGCTGCGGGTGGTCGAGGAGAGCCTCGCCTATGTAGCCGACGCCTACCCCTTGGCGCGTTCGCGCTAGCCGCGCCGGAGCGAGGGAGCCGCTCATGGACAAGCTCATCATCACCGTGGCCGGGGTGGGCGCCGAGACAACGAGCGAAGTGCAGCCGGCGCTTCCTGTCTCGGCGGCGGAGATCGGCGCCGATGCCGCCCGGTGCGCCGAATGCGGAGCCGCCATCTACCATCTGCACGTGCGCGATGCTGAGGGAAGCCCCACCCAGGCGCTGGAGGCATTCGCAGCTGCGGTGGAGGAGATTCGCAAGCGCACCGACATCATCATCCAGACCAGCACGGGCGGGGCGATGGGCATGAGCGCCGAGGAGCGTCTGCAGCCCCTCGCCCTGATGCCCGAGATGGCGTCGCTGACGACGGGCTCGGCCAACTTCGGCGGGGGCGTCTTCTTCAACGACTCGTCGCTCATGAGCACGTTCTATGCGCGAATGCAGGAGGGAGGAGTCCGTCCGGAGTTCGAGGTCTTCGAAGCAGGGCAGATCGACAACGCCCTCCGCCTGGTCAAGAAGCACGGCCCCGCCGGCCCCCTCATGCACTGGGATTTCGTCCTCGGCGTGCCGGGCAGTATGAGCGGCGAGCCTCGCAACCTGGTGTTCCTCGTCGATCGACTACCCAAGGGGTCTGTCTGGACGTCCACCGGCATCGGCCGATGGCACATGCCGGTGACGATGACGGCTCTAGCGCTCGGCGGCCATGTGCGCCTGGGATTCGAGGACAACGTCTTCTACCATAGGGGGGTGTTGGCGAAGGAGAACTCCGAGTTGGTGCAGCGCGTAGCGCGTATCGCGCATGAGTGGGATCGAGACGTCGCCGACCCCGACGAGGCGCGACGCCTTCTGAGGCTGGCGCCCTACGATTCGTGAGGCGAGAAGCGACGGCCCAGGCGGCGGTCCAAGTCGCGACACGTCGGTCGGAGACTGGCACAGAGGAGGCGCCGAGGCTAAAGTCCACGCTTCTCTGTGTCGACATGACGGGGGTCGGGCAAGGGCGAGCAGAGAGCGTGCTGCGGGCGAATGACCGTGGCGCTGTCGACGCAAGGTGAGGGCGAGGGAGCGAGATGGCCATTCGAGCGAAAGACCGCAGAGCTGAGCGCGGAGAGCTCGAACTGCTGCGCGGCCTGGTGTCGCTGGCCAACCAGCTGCAGTCGAGTCTTGATCTCGACGCCATAGTTCACGTCATCGCCATGGCTCTCAGCGAGACCTTCGGGTTTCGCGAGGCCACCGTGTACCTTCTCGATGCGCCCGCCGACAACTTCCGCGCGCACGCGACCGTCGGCGAGCACGCGGACTACGACAGGGAGCTGTTCCACAGGCCGGTTCCACGGCGAATCTGGGACGAACTCCTCCGCGAAGAGTATCGGATCAGTTCATCCTTCTTCGTGGACCAGAGACAGCACGACTGGTCGGAGGAGCAGCTGTACTACCTGCCCCCTCTCGACATCGGTCCGCGACGTCCGGACGAGTGGCAGCCCAACGACGATCTCCTGGTGCCGCTCTACGACAAGCAGCGCGAGCTCATGGGCGTGCTGGACCTCTACGACCCTGCCGACCGCACTCTCCCGCACCTCGAGCTGGTGAGGTCGCTCGAGGTGTTCGCCACTCATGCCGCCGTGGGCATCGAGAACGCGCGTCAGTACGAGCAGCTCGAGGAGACCAGGACTCAGCTCGAAGCGCAGCTTCTGCTGCGGCACCAGCTTCTCGAGCTGAGCGCCGCCCTGCTATCCACGCTCGACGAGGCGCATCTGTTCGGACAGATCGCGACGGCGGTGAAGGAGATCGTGGACTACGACATCTTGGAGATCAGGCTCGTTGACGAGGAGACGAGCGAGCTGTACTGCTGCTACGCGAGCGGCGCGGCCTCCAACGAGGTGGAAGACTGGCGTTGCTCTGTGGATGAGGGTGTGTGCGGGTGGGTCGTTCGCCACAACGAGGCCCAGCTCATCAACGAGATGATGAACGATCCCCGCACGGTCGTCGTGCCCGATACCGAGGACGAACAGCACGCTTCGATCGTCGTGCCTCTGAATGCGGGCGGCAAGGTGTTCGGTGTCATCGCACTCGATCGCGAAAGAGACGGGAAGTTCGAGGAGCACGAGCTGGAACCGGTCCTGCTCTTCGCGAATCTGGCAGCTATCGCGATCAACAACGCACGCAGCTACGAGGAGATGCAGCGGCAGGCGATCAGTGACGGGCTCACAGGTCTGCACAACTACCGGCATTTCCACGAGACGTTGAAGGTTGAGGTCAGTCGTGCGGAGCGCTACGGAGAGAACTTCTGTCTGTTGATGATGGATCTCGACCGTTTCAAGGCGGTCAACGACACGATCGGCCATCAGATGGGAGACGAGGTGCTGAAGGCTGTGGCGAGCGTCATGCGCAGCTGCTCGCGCGAGTCGGACTATCTGGCGCGCTATGGCGGCGAGGAGTTCGTCGTCATCCTGCCACGGACCGATCTCAATGAGGCGCGGCTGCTGGCCGAGCGCATCCGCGCCCAGGTCGCCGCCATCGACATCGGCCATCTGGAGCTCAGAGTGACCACATCCATCGGCGTCTCCTCGTATCCCGCCTCCGCCGCCGACAGCGACGGGGTGCTGGGCGCCGCGGATGCCGCCCTGTTGCGCGCCAAGGCCAGGGGACGCGATCGAGTCTGTCTGTTCGAGGAGTACAGAGGTCATGCCGGGGCCGATCTCGAAGGCGATGTCTTCTCTGTCGGGCGCAGCTTCGGCGCCTTCATCGGTCTCTCGAATTCGGAGACCGCAGGTCTCATCGCGGCGCTGGCCGTTCGGCAGGGTGGTGTGGAGCTGCAGGACGAGGTCGAGCTCATCCTCGGCAGCGGCGACAACGGCGACGCGAAGCCGAACGAGGTTCGCGAGAGCGCCGTCGCCGCGCTCATCTACGGTAGCGAGCGTTGGGATGGCCAGGGGTATCCCGAAGGGCGGCGCGGGAGCGCGATCCCCCGAGTCGCCCGTGCCTTCGCGATCTGTCGTCGCTTCGACAGCGCCTCTCCCGGCGATGACAGGGTCGAGCTACTGCGCTCCAGGGCGGCCCGAGAACTCGATCCGCGTATGGTCCAGCGGTTCACCGCGATGCTGGGCGCCCGCGTGGCCGAGCACAACTAGTCGCTCTCGGCCGAGGAGTCGAGGCGGCGCGGTCCGCCCGCCCCCTAGTCAGTGCGCTCCAAACTCGGCCGCTCAGAAGGTGGCCTAGTATGCGATGGCGACGGCGTGCGCGATGTCGCCGGTCGATTCGAGCTGGTCGAGCATGAAGGCGGCGACGTCGGCGCGGCCTATCCGAGTGCCGCCGGGGAGAGAGAAGCCTGGCCCGACGTGATAGTGCCCTGTTGCGGGGTCGTCCGTGAGCCGGGCCGCTCTCACGAGGGTCCAATCCAGCTCGCTCTGACGCACACTCACTTCGGCGCGACGCAGATCGGCCAGCATGCTCCTCAGAAACAGCGGCTTCACGAGACGCTCGGCGAACCAGGACATGTTCGGGTCGTGCCCAGGGTATGTCCTGCTCGACGAGAGCACGATGAGCCTTCTTGCCCCGTAGCGCTGCATCGAGCGAATCACGTTGAGGGTGCCAAGGGCGTTGACCTGGCTCTCTGCCCGGCTGCCGCGTGGTGCGAGGGCGACCAGTGCGGCCTGCTGGCCGTCGACCGCGTCGCTGACTGCGCCGCCGTCCAGAACGTCGCCCTGGATCAAGCGCACGCGGTCTTGGAGGTCCCCAAGTCCCTGTGGCGAGCGGACGAACGCCGTCACGTCGTGGCCGCGGGCGAGCCCGCCCTCGACCATCAGTCGCCCTGTTCGCCCGGTAGCTCCGAATATGACGACCCGCATGCTCACGATCGTATCAGCTCGTTCTGTGTCACTGCCCTGGACGCATGAACGAGAGGCCGGGCTGGCATGGCCCCGGCCTCTCGCTGCACCCGCGCGGCAGGCACCCGGCAGGGTAGGTCTCACTCGTACTGGATCGCTTCCAGGATCCGGGTGCCGGCGGCCCGGCGGGCTGGCAGCACTGCCGCGACCACACCGACGACCACGGCCAGGGCCAGGAACACCCCGAGCTGCAGCCACGGCAGGCTGAACACGAGGTTGCCCTCGCCCATCTGCGTGACGATCACGTAGGCCATCGCGATGCCGACCAGCGTGCCGAGGACCCCGCCGATCACGGCGGTGATGACGCTTTCGTAGCGAACCATCTGGCGAAGCTGTCGGCGGGTCGCACCGATAGCGCGCAGCATGCCGATCTCGCGGGTACGCTCGTGCACGCTCAGCACCAGGGTGTTGACGATGCCGAAGATCGAGATGACCACGCTCATGGCCAGCAGGCCATAGAACATCATCAGGATCTGGTCCACCATCTTGTTGACGGAGTCGAGGTACTCGGCCTTGGTCTCGACCTTCTGCGTCGGGTACTCGGCGAGCGCCTTCTGCACCGCTGCCTGGGCGCCGTCGCTGCCGTCTGTGCGCACCAAAGTCATGCCGGCAGCCGTCGGGACGTCGAGCTTCTCGAGCGTGTCGAGGCTGAGCATCATGCCCGAGTAGGCCATCTGGTCGCGGTAGAAGCCGAGCACGGTGAGCTCGGCCGTCTTGCCGCTCTGGCTGGTGACAGTGATGGTGTCGCCCACTTCGACCTCGCCGGCGATCGGCGAGCCGTCCTCGAGGATCACATGGCTCGCGTCGAGCTTGTCGTACAGGGCGTCGCCGCCGCCGCGCCGCCAGTCGGGACCCCAGACCTCGGTCCACACGGTGGGATCCACGGCGTTGGCGGTGATGACGCCGCCGCCCCTTACCTCGAGCGGCGCCCAGGCGACTCCGGCGGACGCTTCGACGCCGGGGACGTCCTCGAGGGAGCGCACGGTCTCCTGGGGCACGGTGAGGTACGCCGTGTTGTCCTGCGCGACCAGGTCGGCGCGCGTGGACGTGCTGATCGCGCCGCCGAACGAGCCCTTCATGGCCTGTGCGAACACGGCGATGAAGACGACCATGGCGAGGCCGATCATGAGCGCCGCCGCCGTGGCCGCGGTGCGGCTCGGGTTGCGGCCGGCGTTGTCGCGGGCGAGGCGACCGCTGATCGGCGCCAGCCTCTCGAGCGGCCAGCCGATGATCCTGCTCGCCGGCCGGACGACGTACTTGGCCAGCATCGCGATGGCGACGAAGAGCAGCAGAGCGCCGAGGCCCATCGAGAGCAGCCGGCCGCTGGTGGCGCCGTCGCTGAAGATGCCGAAGGCGAGGGAGCCGCCGCCCAGGGCCGCGAAGGCCAGGGCGATCGCCGTGCCGAACTTCGCGAAACGCGTCGGCGGCAGGGTGGCGCCCTCCTGGAGGGCGGCCACCGGCGGCACGCGGGTGGCGCGCAGGGCCGGGGTCAGCGCCGAGAGCAGGGTGACGCCCACGCCGACCAGCACGGCGATGAGGATGGTGCGCGGTTCGAGCGCGATGCCGGCGGTGGGGATGTCCACGCCGAGGGTCTTGAAGAGCAGGTTGATGCCCTTGGCGACGCCGAGGCCGGCGACGATGCCGGCTGCCGAGGCCAGCACGCCGAGCGTGAGCGCTTCGGCGACCACCGACGTGAGCACCTGCCGGCGGCTGGCGCCGAGGGCGCGCAGCATGGCAAAATCGCGGCGCCGTTGAGCGACCGTGATGCTGAAGGCGTTGAAGATGATGAAGGCGCCGACGAAGACGGAGACGCCGGCGAACGCCAGCAGCACCGGCGTGAGGAACGAGCCGATCGCGTCAGCCGTCTCGGCGGTCGCGTCGGCCGCAGCCTGCTCGCCGGTCTTGACGCTGACGCCGGCCGGCATGGCGACCTTCACGTCCGCGGCGAGCTCCTCTGGGGTCACGCCGGGATCGGCGGAGACGGAGATGCCGCTGAGCCTGCCGGGCTCGCCGCCCCAGCGCTGCGCGTCTTGCAGGCGGCCGGCGACGACGATGGTGCCGCCGAGGGAGCCTGAGTCGCCCCACTCGAACACGCCGGCGACCGTGACCTCCTGGAGGCCGGCCGGGGCGGCGACGGTGAACGTGTCGCCGGGCTCGAGGCCGGCCTTGTCGGCGAAGCTCTTGATGATCGTGACCTCGTTGCGCTCCCGCGCTTCGCGGCCTTCGACGAGCCTGCCTTGGTCGAAGGGCTCGCCGGGGTCGGCTGTCAGGAGCGTGGGGGAGCCGCCGGTCTGGATGGTCTCGCCATCCACGATCGCTGCGCCCATGGTCTCGTAGACCCCGGCGACACTGGAAACGCCGGGGACCGCAGCGACCGTGTCGATGAGGCCGGCGTCCATGGGGCGCGGTTCCATGTTCTCGATGTCGCTGAACGCCGTCTTCGGCTCGACGACCACTGCCGTGCCCTTGAACGAAGTCTCGAATATCTGGGCAAAGCCCCTGTCGATCTGATCGGTGAGCACGTAGGTGCCGGTGATCATGGCCACGCCGAGCAGGATCGCCAGCGTGGTCAGGATCGTACGAAGCGGCCGGCTGGCCAGGCTGCGGAAGGCGAGGCGGGTCATCGCGCGCTCCTCTCGTCGGCGATGGCGAGATCGCGCGCGCACTCGTCCTCCGTGCGGTCTTCGAGGTTCTTGATTGTGTCGTAGATCTCATCGCGAGTCATACGCTCGCGATCCAGCACTATGCGGCCGTCTTTGAGGAACACGATGCGGTCGGCGATACTCGCGGCGCCGGCGTCGTGGGTGACCATGATCACGGTCTGACGGAACTCCTCTACGCTGCGGCGCAGGAGGGCGAGGACCTCGCCACCAGTGCGCGAGTCGAGGTTGCCGGTCGGTTCGTCGGCGAACAGCACGGCCGGGCGCGTGATGAGGGCCCGTGCGACGGCCACACGCTGTTGCTGGCCGCCGGACAGCTCCGACGGACGATGCGTGAGGCGGTCGGTCAGTCCGACGGCTTCGATCACCGTGCGTCTCCAGGTCTCGTCGGCCCGGCGGCGGGCCAGGGACATCGGCAGTACGATGTTCTCGTCGGCGGTCAGAGTGGCGAGCAGATTGAAGCTCTGGAAGATGAAGCCGATCTTGTCGCGCCTGAGCTGCGTCAGCTCGCGGTCCTTGAGGTCCGTGATGGTGACCCCGTCGATGGCGACTCTGCCGCTCGTCGGCCTGTCGAGTCCGGCGAGGATGTGCATGAGCGTGCTCTTGCCTGAGCCGGACGGGCCCATGATTGCCGTGAGCTGGCCCTCCGCGATGTCGATGTCGATGTCGCGCAGCGCGTGGACGACGGTCTCTTTCGTCCCGTAGGCCTTGGTCAGGCCGCGGGCCGTAACGACTGTCGGCACTTCGCTCGCGAAGGCGAGCTCCAGCTCTTCGACGCTTGGGGTAGGACGTCTGAGTTGCCTGCCGGCGATCTGGTGCATGGTCTCTCCTCCGTTTGGTGACTGACTGCAGGCTACGGGGCGCGAGCCTGTCGGGAATCGCCCGGTAGTGGTCAATCAAATGGGGCAGAAGAGGGACATTCGACGGGGCCATGCACCTCCACGGAGACACGCGGTGGCGGCTCTGGGGTAGATGAGTGGGCCTGACGGGCCAGCCGGCGGCTGCGCCGAGCCTTCGGCCCGTACCTCTCCCGAGGTAAGCAGCCGGACCGATCCGGGCGTGGCCGTTGTCGTGGCTGGAGCGTATTATTGAGTGGTTCCGCACGGGGCGGAGGCAGGGCGAGGCCTGCCGGAGGACGTCGTCGAAGTGGGAGGAGGCCCGATGATCGCTGGGATGCGCCTGCTGAGCGCACGCGCGGTCAGATGGCTCGATGTCGCCGTTCTCGTGTGGGTCGCGGTCTGGATTGCGCTCGGGGTGCTCGTCTGGCACGACGTTTGGATGCAGACCGCCCTGAGCGAGAACGTGATCAAGATGGGCGTCGCGGTGGAGGATACCGGGGAGGCCCTGGCTCTCGTGGGTCGTCTGCCGCTCGTCGGCGGCGGAATCTCTGATTTCGCTGATCGGATCACGTCCACGGGCGCCGAGGTCGAGGCTAGCGGACGCGAGAGCCGGGACAGCATCATGCGAGTGGCGCTGGTCAGCGGCATCGGGGTCGGCGTGCTGCCTGCGGCCATGGTGCTCTTGCTGTACCTGCCTCTGCGGCTTTCGTGGCGCCGGGACGTGGCCGCCATTGCCGCCGCGCTGGCCCA
>CAVYDV010000002.1:0-165588 GCA_963767505.1 uncultured Thermoleophilia bacterium
GGCAACGAGACTCTCGGTCGGGGCAAGCTCGAGCCAAGAAGATCCGTCAGCTCCAGCCAGCGCCTTCGCCCATGGATCGACGAAGAGACGATCCTCCCTCTCGCTCTCCTGAGCCCGCGCGGCGGCGGTCCAGATGCGGTCAGCTCCAGAGGACTCTGTGATGAGACGTTGTCACCATCGCTCTCCCCTCAAGTCGTTTGCCGGACGGACCGGCGATATCGGTGCACTGCCCGATGGGGAGGTCGGCCATGCCGCCCCCTCGCCCCATCGCCACAAGCGGCGCAGCACAGTTACTCCACCCAGCCGGAGGGACCGCCGGCGACCGACCCTCCTGCCGCCTGTCCCAACGCCCCCCTCTCCCCGTCTCCCGGCCTGCCGCTACCGATACTCCGGATTGGGAAGTCGGAGCGGCAGCCGGCATCCCACTTGGAACGCTGGTTGCCGTGGGCGGGGATCCCGCCGGCGTCCTTGATCATGCGCGCCAGGTGCAGCAGGTTCCACGTCATGAACGTCGTGTTGCGGTTGGTGAAGTCGTTCTCGGGCCCGCCGGAGCCGGGGTCGAGGTAGGAAGGGCCGGGCCCCGCTTCGCCCAGCCAGGCGGCGTCGGCTTGCGGCGGGATCACGTAGCCGAGATGCTGCAGCGAGTAGAGGATGTTCATGGAGCAGTGCTTGGCGCCGTCCTCGTTGCCGGTAATGAGACAACCGCCGACGCGGCCGTAGTAGGCGTACTGCCCGTCCTCGTTCAGTTCCCCCGACGTGGCGTAGAGCCGCTCGATCACCCGCGTGCAGACAGACGACTTGTCGCCGAGCCAGATCGGGGACGTGACGATCAGGATGTCGGCCGCCTTGACCCTCTCGTAGATCTTCGGCCAATCGTCCTCGCCCCACCCGTGCTCGGTCATGTCGGGCTACACGCCGGAGGCGAGCTGCGGTCGACTGGCCGGATCACCTCGACCGTCACGCCGTTCTTCTCCATGATAGCCCTCGAGATGTCGATCAAGCCCTGCGTGTGCGAGACCTCCGGCGAGCGCTTCAGGGTGCAGTTCAGGAACAGCGCCCGCAGGTCCGAGAAGTCCCATCTGCTGGATTCGCATACTTCCAGCTGCCGCCTGCTCAGTCCCATGCCTTCTCCTTCGGCCGCCCGCGTCGGTCTGCCGCCCAAGGAGGGCGGATCAGCTGCCCAGCCCCTACCCTGTTCTTCGCCCCGAGCTAACCTGATGCAGACCCGCCGGCCGGAGCTCGAACACGGTCGCCTCGGGGCGTGCGTTGAATCGCACCTGTTGCAGGTGACCGACGCCGCGGCTGATGTAGAGCCTGCGGCCGCCGCCGACGGCGAACTCGCCAGAGGTGTAGCGCCGATTCTCGACGGGCAGCACCGGGGGCGGCAGGAACGGCGGCTTGCACTGGCCGCCGTGAGTGTGACCGGCGAGGACCCAGCCGGTGTAGCCGCCCCACCCCGGCCGATCCACGCAGTCCGGGTTGTGACAGAGCGCCAGCACCGGGCGCCCCTTCTCGAGGGCCGCCAGCGCTGTCCGGGGTTGGAACGACTTGGCCCAGAGATCGTCCATTCCCACGATCTGAAGTCCGGCGACCTCCATGACCTCGTTCCGCAGCACCGTCAAGCCCAGTCCTGCTACGACTCCCTGGAGCGAGTCGGCAGCTCGACGGTCGGCCCAACCGGGACCGTAGTCGTGGTTGCCGAGGACCCCGAGGGTGGCCAGTCGTCCGCGAGGCATCTCGGCGTACACTCGGCGAGCGCGCTCGAGGACCTCGGGGTGGTAGGACGTGAAGTCCCCCGTGACAACGACGATGTCCGGCTCGAGCGCGGCAAGGCGACGGAAGACCTCGACCACGAAGGAGTCGGAGACCCGAGGACCTACGTGGATGTCGGTCAGATGGAGCAGGCGCGCCCCATCGAGGGCCGGCGGAAGCCCGTCGATCGCCATGGGTCGCGTCACGATCTCGAGCCAGTGAGGCTCGACCCGCCACGCGTAGAACCCGGACGCAAGACCGGCGCCGATCAAGGCGAGAGAACCCGCCAGGAACTGACCGCGGGTGACCGTGAGCCGCCCGGGACGAGCGGATCGTGCGTCGGGCTGACCATCCGCTCCGCTGGTCGATGCGGGCGGGACGGGCGACTCGATCGCGCCCCTGCCCCCCGGCGTCTCCCCTCCCGTCACGAACACCTCATCATGAGGACAGCTCGGCTCAAGGCGACCCGCACCTCACCCAGGCTGACGAGCCCGGCGCTCCGCGCCAGTTCGACGGTATGCCCGAACGCCGCGCCGCTCACGTGGCCCTTCGGCTCCACGAGCAGGAAGCGGCCGCCCGGTTTGAGGGTAGCGCGTATCTGCCTCAGTGTGAGCGCCTCGTCAGGTACTTCATGCACCATCCAGAACGCGAGAACGGCATCGAAGACGCTGTCGAAGTGGATGCCGGACGCATCCACCTGATGAAGACGGATGCGTGCGCCAAGACCTGAGCTACCCGCACGCCGCGAGACCCCCGCCAGCATCTGCGGCTGCAGGTCGGCCGCGGTGACGGTCCCCGACGGACCCACGAGGCGCGCCATGGGGATCGTGAAGTAGCCGAAGCCACATCCGAGATCGAGGCTATGGTCGCCGGGCCGGATGATCCCGCGGAGGATCAGCTCCGGCTTCTGCACGAGCCGGCGGAGCGGGTTGTCGAACGTGTGTACGAGCCACCACGGGCAGACCCGCGCGTCTCGACCAGCGCCGCGACGTGGCCTCACCCGGCGCATCCGGCCGACCACCGAAGATGCGAGCCTGGTCGCGGGGGCCGGCTCGCGGGGACGCCCGCCGGAGAGAACGCTGCCCTCGGCGCGCGCGATGCCTCTCGCTCTGATGATCGTCGCTCCGCCACGTCGATCCCCGGGAGACTGGCCACTGCGGGCAACAGTACACCCCCGGCGCATCCCCACAAAGGCTGTGCAGACCGGCTCTCCCCCGACTACCGACGCAGTACCGGAGACGACCCGAGCCGCGACGCCCTGCCGCCGGCTGCTAGCTCAAGCCGGCCTGCCGCCCAGCCGCCACCGCCCGCCGTTGCCGGCGAGGGCCGGCCCCGGCAGCGCGTCGCTCAGGGCCTGGGGTTCGGTGTCTTGACGACGAGCAGGCGCGTGACCGAGTCGCCCGCGTTGCGAATGCTGTGGATGTGCCCCGCCGTGCTCGGGATGAGGGTTCCGCGATCAGCCGTCAGCGTCTCCCCCTCGATCTCCACCAGCGGTTCGCCCTCGAGCACGTAGAAGAAGGCGTCCACAGGCGCCTTGTGGGGCTTCACAGACTCCCCCGCCTGCAGCGTGATCTGCGACACGACGACGTCCTTGGTCTTGTGGAGGTGGCGGACGTCCACCCCGTGCGGATTGTCGGCGATCGGGAACTGGTCGGCAGTGATGGCCTTCATCGGAGACTCCTGAGGTCGCTGTGCGCAGGATACGATCGATCCCGTCACGGACGATCATACCCGACTCCGGAGGTTGGGCTTATTGACCGTCGTCAAGTCCGGCGGCCGCCGGAGCGCTTTCGAAGAAGGGCGCGGGCCCTGTCGTCGGGAGGAGTCCGCGTCCGATGCTATTCTCGCTGTCGACGCCAGAGCATGTTCCCCGGCCACAGCTCCCTCACGAGAGCCAGAGCTCGAACCTCTCGAGAGCCTCAGGCAGATTCCTGCGGCCGAAGCCGACGCGGAACGCGATGGACTCCTCGCCGTACAGAGTCCCCGGGAGCAGAAGCACTCCTGCGGTCTCGACGAGACCGGCGCAGAACTCGTCGACCCCTCCCCGCAGCAGCGCCGGGAAGGCGATGGACCCCGCCTTGGGGCGCTGCCAGCGGAACAGGTCCGCGTGGGAGACGAAGAAGGCGTCGAGGCGATCGAGATTGTCGCGGATGATCTGCACATTGCGCTCGACGATGACCTCGGCGTGGCGCAGGGCAAGCGTCGCCAGGAACTCGCTCGGGGCGCTGTTGCAGATGGTCGTGTAGTCCTTGAAGGACGCCATCTCGCGGTAGAGCCGGTCGTCGCGCGTGGCGATCCAGCCCACCCGCAATCCGGCGAGCCCATAGGTCTTCGACATCACGCCGAGCGACGCGGCGCGCTCGTTGACATCGGCGAAGGCGGGCAGACGGTCGGCGCGATCGAGCTCCAATCCACGGTACACCTCATCCGAGAAGACGACGAAGCCGTGCCGGTCGGAGAGCGCCGACAAGTCGCGGACGAACGCCGCGGTGGGCAGGAACCCGGTCGGGTTGTGCGGGAGGTTGACCACCACCACTTTCGTGCGCGCCGTGAGATGGCTCTCCAGGGCCTCGAGGTCGAGTTCCCAGCCACGCGCCGGATCACCCCGCCATGCGGAGACGTCGGCGCCGATGCTCCGCGCCACTTCTCCGAGAGACTGGTAGTAGGGCGCCTGCACGACGACGTGATCGCCGGGCTCGAGAGATACGTTCATGAAGCCGAAGATGGCCTCTTCGGCACCGGAGTGCGCGAGGACCTGGTCGGGAGCGATGTGCGAGTACAGCCCCGCGATGGCGTGGCGAAGCTCAGGACCACCGAGTGACTCCGTATAGCCGAGCCAGAGCGAGGCGAGTCGTTCGCTCGCCTCAGGCTCGAGGGCGAGCAGATCCTGAAGCTCCATGCTCTCGCAATCAGAGGGACAGAGAAGGTAGGGGGCCGAGAACTCGTGCTTGGCGAAGTAGCGCTCGAGCTTGAACGGATCAGGTCTCAGGAGGTTCTCCTCTCCGTCGGTGGGGCGTCCAGAGGCGACGCGGCCCCCGACTCGATGATCTCGCGCCACTGCTCTCGCGATCTCGAGATCCGTGGCCGCGCCCCCGGCAGTGGACTCACCTTCGCGTCCGAGAAAGAGCTCGTGGACCCTGATCGCAAGAAGGGCCACCTGCGCCGGCCTGTCCGGCGGTACTCCGCCGGGGAAGCACTCGCCGTGCCCCTGCAGGAAGCGTGCGGCGGCTGCCACTGCCGCGTGCCGGTCCCGGTCCTCGCCGGTGGGGTGGCTGAACCACCAGCGGCGGGCGCGCTCGGTGATGGCCGCCCTGTCCGCGGCGATCTTCGCCGCGGCGAACACTCGGCAGTCGTAGCTGCGGCAGGTCAGCGGGCGATGCTCGTAGATCGAACACCCCCGATCGCGCAGCATTGGGCAACGACCCTCCTCGTCGTAGCCCATGACCACGTTGCCCTTCGGCAGATCGGGCGCCGGAAACAGGAGCTCTGCCGGTATCCGTGCGAGAGTCTGGGTCTCGTGAGGCGCAATGTGGACGAAGTAGGACGAGCTGCAGCAGGCTCTGCACTCTCCGCAGGGCACGTCGGCTCCGCCGCCGTCCGCCTGCGCGGTGCGCGTCATTCGCAGCCACGATGAGAACGGGCCGCCGGCGAAGGTCGTGCGGCTCGTTCACGCCCCGGACTCCGCCCCGTAGCGCGCATACACGTAGGCCTGGCGCGCCCAGAACTCGAGGTCGGGCGCCGGCCAGTCGGCGCGAAACACAGTGATGGCCGCCCAGTCTCGTCCGGCCTCCGAATACGACTCCGCACCACTCGCCAAGGCACGTTCCTTGAACTCGGGAGGGAGGCGAACGCCGATCGTCCCCATGCCGACGGCGAAGGCGAAGACGACGCCGCGCGTGGCGACGACGAGGTAGCGGTACCGGGAGGCATCGGGGCAGTAGACCTGTACGTCACCCAGCGGCGCGACGGCTCCCTCGAGTGCTTCGCTCACATCGCTGTGGGCCGAGAGCTCGCCGAGATAGGCGAACACGGAGTCGTTGATCTCGCCCTGGAGACTCTCGGGCATCGGCTGCTCCACTCGCCACGCTCCTCGTCCGGCCGGGTCGCGCGAGCGGACGCCCACGCGCTTCGCAGCGATTCTACCCCCTCGGCGCTCCGTCCGATGCGCCGCTCAGGTGCGCCGCTTGCGGAAAGACCGGTACGTGGCCGCCAGCGGGATCGCGAAGAGGGTCGCGAACACCAGGTTCAGAACGGCGTTCGGCCAGAAGCCCGTCCAGAGCGAGAACGCCGTGTCGGCGACGAACCACGCGGACAGGGAGACGGCGATGGCCAGCCAGCCATCCCAGGAACCCCTGCCGAACGGCCCGATCGCGATGGAGAGCAGAGCGATCGCCCACCCGAGCATCACGGCCCCGAGAACTCCGTGGACGAGCGTGATGTACGGCGTGGCCGAGGCGCCCAGCGCTTCGATGCCCGAGGGAGAGGAGAAGAGCAGCAGACCGAAGACCTGGCGACCGAGCGCGGGAATGACGACGAGGACGGCGCCGAACGTCGCGACGCCAAGCGCCGCGACGATGGGCCAGTACCACCAGAAGCGGTCTCGCCTCTGCATGATGCCCTCCAGTCAGGTCCGGCGGCGGTTGGTCAGCGCGACTACAGGCGGATCTCCATGTCCAGGCGGTGCATGCCCGGCCCCCAGCCGTCGATGGTCTCGGAGACGACGACGGCGCCGAAGCGGGCGAAGAAGGGCGCCGACAGATGGCTGGCGGCGATGAGGACGCACCGCAGCCCCAGACGGCTGGCGCAAGCGAGCGACCGACGCATCATGGCCGACCCGACGCCCAGCCCCATCGCCGCGGGGTCGAGCAGGATCCAGCTGAGCCTCCGGCACTCCGCGTCATCGCCGGTCAGGCCGCATGCTCCGACCAGCCTCCCGTCGACGCGCCACACCTCGTAGCCCAGCGGCTCCCCGTCGAGGAACTGCGCGTAGTCACGGCGTTCGCAGGGCGCGAAGTGCTGTGGGCAGTTGAGGTCGAAGAGGCCGAGGCACGCCCCCTCGTCGACTCGCCTGTATGGCCCGGACACCACGTCGACCGTCGCGGTGAGTCCCTGCCGCTTCTCTCGGACTCGGCGCATGGGCTCCAGTCGTGTCCGGATGCTCCATGCGGCGATCGCGATCCTCGGACCCGCCCCTCCTATCGGGACGGACCACGCTTGCTTCCCTCCAGGTACACGGCTGCCATCGGCATGTCTTCCACGGGCTCGACGACGCATCGGTCCACGGCGAACCCCGCCGCCTGCGCCCAGTCGGCGATCTCCCGCTGCGTGTACCTGAGCGCCACGACGTCTGTCGTCCCCCCGTAGTCGATGGCCCCGGTCCCCTCCCATGCAGCGACCAGTACCTGCCCGCCAATGCGCAGACACGCGGCTCCACTCCCGAAACGCGGCCTGAGCCCCCTCGGGGTCGACGTGGTGGACGGCGAAGAAGCTCAGAACGGCCGCCGCCGAGCCGGCCTCGAGTCCGGAAAGGTCGCGCATGTCGCCGACCATGGCCTCGGCCCCGGCGCCCAGCCTCGCGCCGGCGAGGGCCACCATGCGCGACGACAGATCGACTGCGACGAGCGACCTGTCTGGGTCGTAGCGCTCCCGATAGCGAGCCAGCATGTGTCCCGGGCCGCACGACGTGTCGACGACCGGCCCGGGAATGCCGGAGAGGCGCTCGGCCAGCCGGCCGAGCGTATCGGCGTAGATGGGAAGATCGATCTCCGCGTCCATCATCGCGGCGTAGCCCTCCGCCGATTCCTCGTAGAGCTCGCACACCTTGGTGGATGAAGACGTCCTCATGCTCCTGCGGGGTCGGCTTCGGCGTCGAGACCGAACTTCCTCGCAATGATAGCCCATTGATACGTCAGGAACCGCGACGACTCGCCCAATGGCTCGAAGAGGCCGGGATCGACGAGCTTCCCTCCATAGTTCTTCACCAGGGGGATCCGGCCGTCGGGAGCCGCCGACCGGACATCCTCGATCGCGTGCCGCACCCACGCTTCGCGAGCCAGCTCCGGATCGGCGTCCGCGATGCCTTCCAGTACGTCAAGGAGGTCCGACCGGTAGTCACCGACCAGGAAGAACTGGGTCATGTGGCGGAACAACGGTCTGCCGGTCAGACTCGATCGGTACGCTCGATGGATCTTCAGGTACTCGAGCGCATGCGTGATGGCGTCGTTCACTTCCTGTGTTCGAGCCGGAGCCGGTATTGCCGCGAGCGCCTGGAGTGCCGCGACGCCCCGTGGTAGCAGCTGACCGACTCCCAGCACCGATAGTGGACGACAGCCTTGTACGGCCAGGTCTTCGCTCCCCCCCGGCGAGAGCTCCTGTGGTCATGGCGCTGGTAGTCGAGAAGCCAGCTTATCGACGTTTGCGCCAGTTGCGAGTCGAGTCCTCCCATCCGTATCACGTCTCTGGCAACGACCCCGAGGTAGCAGGGAAGAACGCCCGACGCGCCAGAGGTGAACGAGACGGCGCCCTTCCTGAGATGGGTCGCGGTGAGATAGGCGATCGCCCTCGAGACCGGCTCGTCCTCGACAGTCATGCCGCAGCGCTCCAGCAGCCTGAGAGCCAGGAAGGTCGGCTGGGCCGTCGGCGTCTTCTGCGAGAAGGGGAAGCTACCGTCGCGAGTTGGAGTGAGAGGACCTGGGACAGCGGGGTCCCAGGTCAGCATCTCGCTTCGCAGCCGCTGCACGACCGCCACGGGCGGCGTCGGGCGGATGAGCTCTCGAGCCGTCAGGTAGGCTACTGGCGGGCAGGCTCGGGAAGAGAGCCACGCGATCGTGGCGGAGGCGTCGCTGCCCGCTGAGGACCTCGTCCCGCCGACAGCGTCTCCTCGAGCTTTCCGGTCATGCCGCCCCGTCGAACAGAAGGCTCATGCAGGTGAGTCCGGCCTCGGCCTTGCCGAACTCCGAGATATCCATGGCGCGGACTGGGTGGCCGATCTTCCGCACGCTCTCGACCGTCTCCGGACAGGCCGCGTTCATGAGGATTCCCGAGGGAAGGCGCAGGACGTTTGCGGCCCAAGGCTCTCTGGGCGCCACGTCGATCAGTCCGAGCCCCTCGAACGGAGTCACATCGAGCCACTGCCGATTGACCAGACACGTCTCGTCGTCGAGGGCGGTGATGCAGGTCTTGAGATGGAGACAGCCATGGACGTCGATCGGGGACGACGGAGTACCCCAACGGCCGGCCGATCGCCCGAAACGCCTCTACGCCCTCCTTGTTCGTACGAGCCGACAGCCCCACGAACAAGGTGCGCCCCACTCGCAGGACATCGCCGCCCTCCAGCGTCGCCGGAGGAGCTCATGGCCACGGTCTCTCGGTACTCCGCTATGGCTTGACCGATGGCGAACGTCTCCGCGCGCCGGCTCGGGCTGCCCAGCGATGTGACGACCGCTATCTCATCCAGGATGACCGCGACATCCTCGATGAAGACTCCGTCGGGGCATCGCGTGTTCACCTGCAGCGTATCGACATGGACCCCCGAGGCTCGCAGCGCCTCCGCGTAGGCCGCGTGCTGCCGTTGCGCCCTGCCCACGTCGATGGCGCGGCGCTCGAGGAAGGTCAGCTCGCAGTCCGCAAGCGCCGCCGACGGTCGATTGACCAGTGCTCGCACCATCCTCCTCGGTTCGCCGGCCGTCCGGACGGCAAGGGCTCCCGGATACCGAGTCTACTCCCCAGCGCCAGGTTCGCGGCCACCGTGGCGCCCCAGGCCATCCTTCGGCAGAGCTTTACCGCATCGCCGGCTCGGGGACACTCCCGCATAGGACACGGGATGGAGGGGAAGACATGAGCACCATCCGCAACAATCGTCTGCTGCACCGATTTCTCCGCGAACGCGGATAGGGCGTTCGAGGTGGCGCGCGATATGGCTGCCGAGCGCGGGGCGCATCTCTACGTCCTCAATGTCGTCTCCGGCGGAGAGGGACTGGCCGCCTCCGCCACGCAGACATGGCTGCCGTTCAAGCAGGGCCTCCTGGAGAGGCTGGAGGCGAAGTACACGTCGACGACAGGCGGCGAAGCCGAGGTCGTCGTTCGCGAGGGCCCGCCAGGCAGGACCATCGTCGATTTCGTCAAGGAGCAAGGCGCCGATCTGGTCGTCGTCGGGGCACGCGGCGCCGGCGCCGTCGCAGGCTGGCTCGGCGGCGGCAGCGTCGCCGAGAAGGTCGTCAGGAACTCCCCGGTGCCGGTCCTCGTCGTACCCGGCTGATGACTGCTGCGCAGGCGTGCCCGACGGCAGCTTTCGAAGGGGAATGGGGCCGGCGATGCCGGCCCCATTCGCTCGAACTGCTTGACGGCCGTGGCGGCGAGCCGTCAGCCGCGCCCCCGCCCGATCGCGACCCTTCCCGTGCGCACCACCTCGAGGATGCCGAGCGGCTTGAGGAGCTCGAGGATGGCCTCGACCTTGTCGCTGGTGCCGACCACGCGCAACGTGACGTGGCGACGGTCGACGTCGACGATCTTGGCCTTGAAGATCTCGGCGATCTGCAGCACCTCGGTACGCTTCTCGCCCTCGCCGGAGACGCGCACCAGCAGCAGTTCGGCGGCGACCGAGGTCTCCGCCTTGAGGTCGCGGATCTTGACGACGTTGATGAGCTTGTGCAGCTGCTTGGTGACCTGGTCGACCGGGTGCTCGTCGCCATCGATCGTGATCGTGATGCGCGAGAGGGCCGGGTCTTCGCTCGTGCCCACGGCCAGGCTCTCGATGTTGAAGCCCCGGCGGGCGAAGAGACCGGCCACGCGGGTGAGCACGCCGGGCTTGTTCTCGACGAGGACGGAGAGGGTGTGCTTCATGACTTCCTCCCCTTCTTCGCGTGGCCGCCGATCATCTCGGTGATCTCGCTGCCGGCCGGCACCATCGGGAACACGTTCTCCTCCTGGCAGATCTTGAAGTCGATGACCGCCGGGCGACCGCTGGCGATCGCTTCCTCCAGAGCGGGCGCGACCTCGTCCTTGGTCGTGACGCGCAGGCCGACGGCGCCGAACGCCTCGGCGAGCTTCACGAAGTCGGGCTGCACCTCGATGCAGGTGTGCGAGTAGCGCTTGCTCCAGAAGAGGTCCTGCCACTGGCGCACCATGCCGAGGTAGCCGTTGTTGAGGATGCAGACCACCACGGGGACGTCGTAGTTGACCGCCGTGGCAAGCTCCTGCATGGTCATCTGGAAGCCGCCGTCGCCGCAGATGTCGACGACCGTCGCCTCCGGCCGGCCGATCTTGGCGCCGATGGCGGCGGGCAGGCCGAAGCCCATCGTCCCGAGGCCGCCGGAGCTGATCCACTGGCGCGGGAACGTGTACGTGTAGTACTGGGTGGCCCACATCTGGTGCTGGCCGACGTCGGTGCAGACCACGGCGTCGTGATCGGTGACCCGGTCGATCTCCTCGATCACGAACTGCGGCGAGAGACTGCCGTCGGCCGGGTCCTCGTAGTGCAGCGGGTACTCTTCCTTGCGCTCGGCGATGCGGGCCAGCCACGCCGCCGAGCGTTCGGGCGACCACTCCGTTGCCTCGAACTCCTTGACGAGACCGGTCGCGACCGATCTGGCGTCGCCGACGATGGGCACGAGCGGAGCGACGTTCTTGCCGATCTCCGCCGGATCGACATCGGCGTGGATGATCTTGGCGTGCGGCGCGAACGCCTTGAGCTTGCCGGTCACGCGGTCGTCGAAGCGCGCGCCGATGGCGATCAGCAGGTCGCACTCGTGCACCGCGTAGTTGGCCGTGACCGTGCCGTGCATGCCGAGCATCCCCATGGAGAGCTCGTGCGTCTCGGGGAAGGCGCCGAGTCCCATGAACGTGGTGGCCACCGGCAGGCGGCGCGCCTCGGCGAGCTGCAGGATCTCGCGCAGAGGCGCCGGAGCTGATCACGCCGCCGCCGATGTAGAGCACCGGCCGCTCGGCCTCGTTGATGGCCTTGGCGGCGGCGCGGATCTGGCGGATGTGCGGGCGCATGGTGGGCTTGTAGCCCGGCAGGTCGATGCCGTCCGGCGGCGCGAAGGTGAACTCGCCGAGCGCCACGTCGACCGGAATGTCGATGACCACCGGTCCCGGGCGCCCTGTCGAGGCGATGTGGAACGCCTCGTGGGCGACCTGCGGGAGGTCGGCGGCGTTCTTGACCAGGTAGGAGTGCTTGACGATCGGCAGCGTGATGCCGGTCATGTCGGCCTCCTGGAAGGCGTCGGTGCCGATCAGGTCGCTGCGCACCTGCCAGGTGATGGCGACCAGCGGGATCGAGTCCAGGTAGGCGTTGGCGATGCCGGTGACGAGGTTCGTCGCGCCGGGGCCGCTGGTCGAGGTGCAGACACCGACCTTGCCGGTGGCGCGGGCGTACCCGTCGGCGGCGTGCGCGGCGCCCTGCTCGTGGCGCACGAGCACATGGCGCAGCTTCTTGGCGTCGTAGAGGGCGTCGTAGAACGGGATGGCGACCCCGCCGGGAAAGCCGAAGATGGTATCGCAGCCCTCTTCCTCGAGGGTCGCGACGAGTGCTTGCGCGCCTCGTATCTTCTTGTCTGGTGTCATTGCAGCACAGCTCCCTTCTCCGCACCGGAGACGAGTTTGACGTAGCGGGCGAGATAGCCGGTTACGCCTTCGCGCGGCGTGATGGGCGGCTGTGCCGCCCGGCGCCGCGCGATCTCTGCCTCCGTGACCTCGAGGGTGAGCGTGCGTGCGGGGATGTCGATCGCGATGGTATCGCCGTCTTCGACGAGGCCGATGACGCCGCCGGCCTGCGCCTCGGGCGAGACGTGACCGATGGCCGCGCCCCGCGTCGCGCCGCTGAAGCGGCCGTCGGTGATGAGCGCGACCTCCTTGTCGCGACCCTGACCGGCGAGCATCGAGGTCGCGCTGAGCATCTCGGGCATGCCGGGTGCGCCCTTGGGTCCCTCAGTTGCGGATCACGACGACGGAGCCGCCGGCGATGTCGCCGGCGGAGATCGCCGTGACGGCGTCCTTCTCGCTCTCGAAGACACGCGCCGGACCGGTATGCCGCAGCATCTCGTCGGCGACGGCGCCCTCCTTGACCACCGCGCCCTGAGGGGCGAGGTTGCCGAAGAGCACCGCCAGACCCCCCGTCGCGTGGTAGGGGCGATCGAGCGGCCGGATCACGTCGTCGTTCGCGACGCGCGCGCCGGCCACGGCCTCGGCGATCGTGCCGCCGGCGACCGAGCGGGCGGAGCCGTCCATCAAGCCGGCGGCGATGAGCTGCTTCATCACGGCCTGGATGCCGCCGGCGTGGTACAGATCGTCCATGTGGTAGGTGCCCGCCGGCGCCAGCTTGCAGATGTGCGGCACTTCGGCGGCGATATCGTTGATGCGCTGGAGCGGGAACTCGAGGCCGGCCTCGGTGGCGATCGCCGCCAGGTGCAGGACCGTGTTCGTGCTGCAGCCCATGCTCGCGTCGGCGGCCAGGGCGTTGCCCATGCTCTCGTCGGTGACGAGCTGGCGCGGCGTGAGACCGGCGGCCAGCACGTCCATCACGCGGGCGCCACCGTCCTTGGCGAAACGCACGCGCTCGCTGTAGGGCGCCGGGATCGTGCCGTTGCCGGGCAGCGCCAGGCCGAGCACCTCGGACAGGCAGTTCATCGAGTTGGCCGTGAAGAGGCCGGAGCACGAGCCGCAGGTGGGGCAGGCGCCGCACTCGACGGCCTTGAGGCCCTCGTCGTCGAGCTTGCCGGCCTGGTACTGGCCGACCGCCTCGAACACGCTGTTCAGGTCGATCGCCTTGCCGTCCTGATAGCCGGTGAGCATCGGTCCGCCGCTGACCATGATCGCCGGCACATCGAGGCGCACGGCGGCCATCATCATGCCGGGGATGATCTTGTCGCAGCACGGCACGAGGACCAGCGCGTCGAAGGCGTGGGCCATGGTCATCGACTCGACCGTGTCGGCGATCAGCTCACGGCTGGGCAGAGAGTAGTGCATGCCGCGATGGTTCATGGCGATGCCGTCGCAGATACCCATGACACCGAACTCGAACGGGGTGCCGCCGGCGCTGTGCACGCCGGCCTTGACCGCGTCGACGATACTGCGCAGGTGGATGTGACCCGGCACGACTTCGCTGAAGGAGTTGGCGATGCCGATGAACGGCCGCTCCATCTCGCTGTCGCTGACGCCGAGCGCGCGCAGCAGCGAGCGATGCGGCGCGCGCGCGACACCCTGCTTGATCTCGTCGCTTCTCACGATCGCCTCACCCTTTCCCCGGGGACGGACGACCGCCGCAGTGCGTGCCGGCAGCGGCCGTGAAGTCCGAATCATACCTGAAACAGTCGTCAAAGGGCACGCGGCGGCACGTGCCTCCCCGCCGCCCGCAGGATTCGCGCTCCCTCGTCACGGGCATGCTAGGCTGCAGTCGCCCGTCTCCCGGACGGAGTTCGTGCGTGGGCTTGGCAAGAATACCCCGGTGGGTATAGGATGCGAGTGCCACGCAGCCAAGGAGGCCAGCATGCAGGCAGTCGAGTACGGTGTCGGGCGCGACCTGGGCCAGTCCTACGAAGCGGTCCTGGCGCGCGTGCGCGCGGCGCTCAAGACCGAGGGCTTCGGCGTCATCACCGAGATCGACGTCCGGCAGACCATGAAGGAGAAGCTCGGCATCGACGTTCGACCGCACGTCATCATCGGGGCCTGCAACCCAAGCTCGCCCACGCGGCGCTCGGCGCGGAGCCGGACCTCGGTCTGCTGCTGCCCTGCAACGTCGTGGTCTACGAGACCGGCTGGGGCACACGCGTCGCCGTTGTCAACGCGGGCGCGATGCTGGGAATGGTCGGCAATGACGCGCTCGCACCGGTCGCCGCACAGGTGCAGGAAGGCCTCGACCGCGTCCTGGCGAGCAAGTAGAGCTCTCTCAGCAGACGAGACTCGCAAGCAATGATGGGCGGGCTGCCGCCAATCCGAGAAAGGGAGTGCAGATGCCGAACGAAGTGAAGACCCTGACCGATGCGACGTTCGACGCCGACGTGGCCCAAGGCGACGTCATCGTCGATTTCTGGGCGCCATGGTGCGGCCCGTGCCGCATGGTCGGCCCCGTGGTCGAGGAGATCGCCCAGACGCACGGCGACAAGGTCGCCGTCGGCAAGCTCAACGTCGACGAGAATCCCGGCACGGCCGGCAAGTTCGGCGTCATGAGCATCCCGACGATCATCCTGTTCAAGAACGGGCAGCCCGACACGAAGGTGGTCGGCGCTCGCTCCAAGGCCGACCTCGAGCGCGAGTTCGGTCTGGCCTGAGGCGCCGCGGCTCGTGCCGCCGGCTCTGCCACCGAGACGCAGAAGGGGCAGGGCGCTGATGAGCGCCCCGCCCCTTCGCACCTACCTGGCCGGCTTGGAGCCGGGTCAGACGATGCCCTGAGCCTGCATCGCGTCGGCGACCTTGAGGAAGCCCGCGATGTTGGCGCCGGCGACGTAGTTGCCCGGCATGCCGTACTCCGTGGCGGCGGAGACGCACTGCTCGTGGATCGCCTTCATGATCCCGTGCAGGCGGGTATCCACCTCTTCGCGCGTCCAGCTCAGCCGCAGGCTGTTCTGGCTCATCTCAAGGCCCGAGGTCGCGACGCCGCCGGCGTTCGCGGCCTTGCCTGGGCCGAAAAGGACGTTCTTCTCGAGGAAGATCTCGACGCCGTCAGGCGTCGTCGGCATATTGGCTCCCTCGGAGACCGCGTAGACGCCGTTCTTCACGAGGTTCTGCGCGTCGACGCCGTTGATCTCGTTCTGCGTCGCGCACGGGAAGGCGCACTCGGCCTTGTGATCCCAGAGCGGATTCGTGCCGCTGCTCGCATCGGCGGCGACGAAGACGGCGCCCTTGAACGCCTCCGTGTACTCCGCTGATGCGGCCGCGGCGGACGTTCTTGAGATCGAGGACGAACTCGAGCTTCTGCGCGTCGATGCCCTCCTCGTCGTAGATGTAGCCGGAGGAATCGCTCAGAGTGACCGGCTTGCCGCCCAAGTGGATGATCTTCTCGACCGCGTACTGCGCCACGTTGCCCGAACCGCTGACTAGACAGGTCTTGCCTTCCAATGTCTCGCCGCGGGTGGCCAGCATCTCGGCGGCGAAGTAGACGGCGCCGTAGCCCGTCGCCTCCGGCCGGATGAGGGAGCCGCCCCAGCCGAGGCCCTTGCCCGTGAGGACACCGGTGAACTCGTTGCGGACGCGCTTGTACTGGCCGAACATGAAGCCGATCTCACGGCCGCCTACCCCGATGTCGCCAGCCGGCACGTCGGTGAACTGACCGATGTGCCGCTGCAGCTCGGTCATGAAGGACTGGCAGAACCTCATGACCTCGAGATCGCTCTTGCCCTTCGGGTCGAAGTCCGAGCCGCCCTTGCCGCCGCCCATGGGCAGCGTCGTCAGCGAGTTCTTGAACACCTGCTCGAAGGCGAGGAACTTGAGGAGTCCGAGGTAGACGGTGGGATGGAAGCGCAGGCCGCCCTTGTACGGGCCGATGGCGCTGTTCATCTCGATACGAAAGCCACGGTTGACCTGGACCTCGCCGCTGTCGTCGACCCACAGCACTCGGAACATGAGCACGCGCTCCGGCTCAGCGATGCGCTCGAGCATCTTCGCCTTGCGATAAGCGGGGTTCCGGTCCAGCACCGGGGCCAGCGACTCGGCCACCTCCTGGGCGGCCTGGTGGAACTCGGCCTCACCCGGATTCTTGGCCTTGAGTCCGACCATGAAGTCATCGACGAATGCGCTCACTGCTCTTCCTCCACATACGACGGGATCACATCGGCCTGACGAGACATGCCTCGTTGCACGCTCTCCAGTACCGTGGCGCCTCACGAGGCGCCACGGACCGCGTGGAGTATACGCCCCGCCGGCTCGACATGCAGCACGCCTTCAGCGCGCGGTGACCCGGTTGCCGCGCGGCACGACGAGACAACGCGCCTCGTCTCCGCGGCTCGCCAGAGCCGCCTGTACGGCGCCGTCGACCGTCGGATACGGGTGCATGCACATGGCGCGCACCACTCCGTCCGGGAACTCAGAGACGAGGTAGACCTCGACGCGGGCGAGCAGGCCGGCGATGGCGGCCGCCTTGTGGCCGCCGAGCACGAACTCGCACTGTATGCGGTCGATGAGCACCTGCGGCGAGCCCATGCCGGTCATCCACTCCTCGAAGCGCTTCTGGCCGAAGCCCTCTCGACAGCGAGCCACGAGGATCACGACGCCTCCATCCCGGACGGCGCCGGAGACGTTGTCGAGCGTCTTCTGCGCCTGGTAGAGGTTGATGTCCTTGGGCTTGCCGCCGGGCGAGGCGACAACGATGTCGGCCGCCTCGGACACTGTGAGATCGCAGCGCTCGTCGTAGAGACGCACGCCCGCACGATGGGCCTCGAGGTAGTGGCCGGCCACGGCGTGCAGAACGCGCTTGTCCTCGTCGAGCACGACGTTGAAGAGGAAGTCGATGCCGACGATGCCGCCGGCCTCGTCGATGTCGTCGCGCACCGGGTTGCCCGTCGAGTATGCCGGCGCGAGCCGTCGGCGCGAGCATCATGCTGTGATTGTCGCGGATCGCGGCGTAGGAGCAGACTCCGGGGACGACCGCCTTGGCACCGCCGCTGAAGCCGGCGAAGTAGTGGTACTCGATGTTGCCGGTGCAGACGCGCAAGTCCGCATCGAGATAGGGCCGGAAGACCTCGAGGCGAGTGCCGCGCGCGGTCGTGCCCACCGGCACGCAGTCGCCGCCGTCCAGGTCGAGGAGACGCACGCCGCTGGCCGCCACCTCCTCCCCCACCAGCTGCGCCTGCTCTTCGGGCGAGTGAACGCGGTGGCCGCCGAGAGCGAAGAGGATCGTGATGCGCTCCGGCGGAAGCGGCCGCAGCTCCTCGAGCAGGGCCGGCAGGAACTTGTACGAGGGGCAGGGGCGCGTCACGTCGCTGACCACGATGACTGCGTCGCGCGCCGTCGCGGCCAGGCGGCGAGGCGTGGCGCGCCGATCGGCTCCGCCAGGGCGCGCCTGATCTCGGCCTGCTCGTCGGCGCTCGAAGGGGCGCCGTCCCCCGCCCCCCGCTCGTCGCCAGACTCCCCGTCGCGGCCGCCGAGCCCGTCGCCGAGTCCGGGAAGGACGACCTCCTGCAGGTTCGCCGCAGGCAGCTCGAACTCGAGCTCGCCGTCGCCGTAGGGGACCGAGAGCTTCACGACAGCCGCCCTAGCCAAACCGGACGGCGGCGGCCTTGAGCGCCGCGACGACGGGCAGCTCCTCGCCGCTCAGGAAGCGCACCATGCCGCCGCCCGCGGTGCAGACGTAAGAGAAGCGCTCGGCGAGACCGTACTTGTTCATCGCGGCGATACTGTCGCCGCCGCCGAGCGCCGAGAAGGCGGTCGCGGCGGCCATCGCCTCCCAGATCCGACGTGTGCCGTACTCAGTCTCGGGCTGCTCGAACACACCGAGCGGGCCGTTGGCGAAGACGGTGCCGGCCGTGGCTACGGCCTCGCGGTAGGCGGCGACCGTTGCGTGCCCCACATCGAGGATCGCTCTCGCCGACAGGCAGGTCCGCGGTCGCCACCTCGACCCGACGGCCGTCCTTCAGATAGGCGACATCGAGGGGCAGCACCACGGCGTCGCCGTACTTGCGCGAGGATCCTCGGAAGAGACCGAGATCCACTTCCAGAGGTCCTTGGCCTTGATGAACTCGGTGGACGGGACGCCGATGTCGACGCCGGCCGCGAGCAGCACGATCTGGCCGACGAGGCCGCCGGTGAGCACAGTGTCGGCGACGCCGTCGCGCAGTACGGCGTTCATCATCAAGAAGGCGTCGTCGACCTTGGTGCCGCCCAGCACGAAGACGCAGGGCCGATCGGGATCCTCGCGCAGATGACTGAGAGAGCTGTACTCCCTCTCGAAGAGACGGCCCATGGCCGACGGAAGGAGCTCCTGGAAGCCGACGAGCGTGGGCTGCGAGCGATGTACCGCGGCAAACGCGTCGCAGACGTAGAGGTCGGCGAGCGGCGCCAGCTTGCGGACGAGCAGCGTCCTCGCCTGGTCCGCCGGGGAGAGCTCGAGCTTGGTCTCGAAGAGCGTCAGCTCCTCGGCGTAGAAGCGCACGTTGTCGAGGAGCAGCACCTCGCCCTCTCCGAGTCCTGCCACGGCCTCTCGGGCCGCCGGGCCAGCAGACGTCGTCGATGAACGCGACGGGCCGACCGACGAGTTCGCCGAGAACCGCCGCGTGAGGCTCGGTCGACGCGTAGTTGTGGTACTCGAGGTCGCCCCCTTGGTGGGCGAGCAGCACGAGCCTCGCCCCTCCCTTGGCGAGCTCGCGTACCGTCGGACCGCAGCCACGCAGCCGTGTCGTGTCGCGCAACTCCCCCGTCGCAGGATCGATGGGGGAGTTGATGTCGACCCGGCAAAGGACGACCTTGCCGCGAACGTCGAGGTCGTCCAGCGTGTTGATGCCGTACTTCACCGGGAGACTCCCGCCCTACATGCCGAGGTACTGGTTAGTCAGGCCGACGGCCTCCAGCCGGTCGGTCTGCATGCTCAGCGCCGCGCGGACGCCATCCATCGTCTCGGGGATGACCACGGCCTCCTGCGGGATGTTGATCGCGAACATGAACTCGCGGCCGCTCGTGGCGATGGTCTCGTCGAAGACGGCGATCTCGTACATGTCGGCGCGCTTGTTGCCCAGCTCTCGGGCGTAGCGGAAGAGCGCCGAGTTGCTGTTGAAGCCGTCGGCGATCTTGACGTTGCGGATGCGCGGGTGGGCCTCGAACAGCTCGAGGGCCCGCTCCTTGCTGATGTCGCTCTTGGTGGTCGCGCAGACGTTGATGATGTGCCCGTGCGTGGTCGGCACGTGGACGAGCAGACCCGTGGCCTCGACGTGCGGCATGATCGTCATGAGGTCGACGGCCTGGTGGCTTGGCACGGGCTCGACCTGGGCCACGTCGACCAGGCCGCGGTGCGTATCGCCCGGGTCGGCGACGCGGCGCACGATCGTGACGATCACGCGCTCGACACCGACTTCGCGGTCGAGGCAGTCGACGGCGCGGATGAGGCCCGTCGTGTTGCAGCTCGTCAGCTTCAGGTAGTCCTTGCCGACGCCCTTCTCGTAGTTGGCGTAGCCGTGGAAGAACACGTCGACGATGTCGTTCTTCTCGCCGCCCTGGAAGATCGCCTTGACCCCCTTCGCCTGATACAGCTCCTTGTTCTTGCGACCCACGCCGCCGGGCGTGGAGTCCAGCACGATGTCGACCTTGTCGAGCAGCTCGTCCATGGTGCCGCTCACTGGGATGCCGATGGCTTCGAAGGCCGCCTTCTGCCCCTCCTCGACGACGTACAGATCGTAGGGCATGCCCGTTTCGTGCAGGGCGCGCGTCGAGAGCGTCGGCGCGACGTCGACGACGCCGACCAGCTCCATGTCGTCCTGCAGGTCCACCCCGTCGGCCAAACGCTGGCCGATGACGCCGTACCCGACTACACCTACTCTGGGTCTTGTCATGTCTTCCACTCCCTACTCGGATGCGGGCTTCAGCAGCCCGGCTGCTTCTCGACGACACCGACGGACTCGTCAAGGACCCGGACGATGGTGTCAATCTGCTCCCCGCTGATGAAAGGCGGCGGCGCCCCGTGGCAGGAGATGGCCGGGAAGACCCACATCGAGGTCCCCCTCGCCAAGCACATGCGGCGTGTCCGCCATGGCTCCTCCGTGCAGTCCGGATCCGCCCAACGCGTAGATGGTATCAGCGGCCCGGGCGTCTCTCTCCCCACCATGGCGCTCACGAGCGCTAGACGCCGACCATCGGCAGATCGATGCCGCTCTCGTTCGCCTGCTCGATCGCTTCCGGATACCCGGCGTCGGCGTGACGCATGACGCCTGTCCCGGGTCCGTCGTGAGCACGCGCCGCAGCCGCTCGGCCATCATGTCGCTGCCGTCGGCGACCACCACCATGCCGGCGTGCAGGCTCTTGCCGATGCCCACGCCGCCACCGTGATGGAAGCTCACCCAGCTCGCTCCCGCGGCGGTGTTCAGCAGGGCGTTGAGGATCGGCCAGTCGGCGATCGCGTCGCTCCCGTCGCGCATCGACTCGGTCTCGCGATAGGGGCTCGCGACGGACCCCGAGTCGAGGTGGTCGCGGCCGATGACGATCGGCGCCTTGACCTTGCCTGTGCGCACCAGGTCGTTGAAGATGAGGCCCGCCTTGGCGCGCTCGCCGTACTCCAGCCAGCAGATGCGACAGGGCAGGCCCTGGAACTGCACCTTCTCGCCGGCCATGCGCAGCCAGCGTGCGACCATCTCGTTCTCGGGGAAGGCTTCGAGCAGGGCGGCGTCGGTGACCGCGATGTCGGCGGGATCGCCGCTCAGCGCCGCCCAGCGGAAGGGGCCGTTGCCGCGGCAGAAGAGCGGCCGGATGTACGCGGGCACGAAACCGGGGAAGGCGAAGGCGTCGGCGTAGCCGGCCGCCTTCGCCTCGCCGCGGATGTTGTTGCCGTAGTCGAAGGTATGGGCGCCGGCCTTCTGCAGGGCGACCATCGCCTGGACGTGCGCGACGATGCTCGCCACGGCGCGGCGCACGTACTCTCCGGGGTCGCTGGCGCGCAGCTCGAGCGCCTCGGCCAAGCTCATGCCGCTGGGCACGTAGCCGTTCAGCGTATCGTGCGCCGAGGTCTGGTCGGTCACGAGGTCGGGCGTGACGCCGCGACGAACGAGCTCGGGATACACGTCGGCGGCGTTGCCGAGCAGCCCGATCGAGAGCGGCTTCTTCGCCTCGACGGCCTCGTCTGCGAGTCGCAGAGCTTCGTCCAGCGTGTCCGCCGCGACGTCCAGATAGGCCGTCTCGAGCCGCCGACGGATGCGCTCCGGGTCGACCTCGACGCAGAGCGCCACGCCGCCGGCCATGGTGACCGCCAGCGGCTGGGCGCCGCCCATGCCGCCGAGCCCGGCCGTCAGCACGAGGCGGCCGGCCAGATCGCCGCCGTAGTGCTTCTCGCCCCGCGGCGGCAAACGTCTGGTAGGTGCCCTGCAGGATGCCCTGCGTGCCGATGTAGATCCAGGAGCCAGCCGTCATCTGTCCGTACATGGTCAGTCCCAGGGCATCGAGCCGCCGGAACTCGTCCCAGTTCGCCCAGTCGGGCACCAGGTTGGCGTTGGCGATCAGCACGCGGGGCGCCATCTCGTGCGTCTGGAAGACGCCCACCGGCTTGCCGCTCTGGACGAGCAGCGTCTCGTCGTCCTTGAGGCGGCGCAGCGTGACGACGATTGCGTCGAAGCTCGCCCAATCGCGCGCCGCCTTGCCGGCCCCGCCGTAGACGATCAACTCGTCCGGAGCCTCGGCGACCTCAGGGTCAAGGTTGTTCATGAGCATCCGCAGGGCGGCCTCCTGCTGCCACCCGCGACAACTCAACTCGGTGCCGCGCGGAGCCCGCACCACGCGGGAGCCCGCAGTCGGGCCGACGCTCCCTGCCTCTTCCACTCCCCGCCTCGCCTCTCCGTCGGTTCGGCCTCGGGCTCTCGCCCCACTTCTCACACGTTCATCTCGATCGTCTGCGCCATCGAGAAATCGTGGATCTGCAGATAGTGGCGCACGACATCCTGGATGGCGCCCAAGGGCACCGGACCGACGAGCTCGGCGCCGGCCACGAGGACCCCGTAGCGCGCCGCCTCGCTGCGGATCGTCTCAAGGACGCGAGGAATCGGCGTCTGTGTGTAGTCGGTCAGGTTCATGGAGACCTGCACCATGCCCGCGCCCTGCAGCTCGAGCCCCATGGCGCGCACATTACGGAAGCCGCCGTCCTTGTGCCGTACGGCGTGGGCGATGCGCGTCGCGATCTCGACGTCGTCGGTGCGCAGGTTGACGTTGAAGGCCACCAGAGGGAAGCGCGCCGCCACCTGCACGGAGCCCGACTTGGGCACGAAGACCGCCGGCCCCTCGTCCGGCGCCCACGCGACGTTGCGAAGCTTCTCGGGGAGGGCCTCGTATTCGCCCTTGCGGACGTCGACCAGGCTGACGCGCTCAGGTCGCTTCGCCGCGTCCTCGTAGTAGAACACGGGGACACCCTTCTCGCCGACGAAGCGGCCGAACTCGCGCGCGACCGCGACCGCCTCCTCAGTCGTCGTGTCGCCGACGGGGATGAAGGGCACCGTATCCAGCGCTCCGTTGCGAGGGTGACTGCCCGTGTGGACCGTCATGTCGATGACGTCGAGGACGGCGAGCGCGAACGGCCTCGTGGCGGCGAGCACCGCCTCCGGGCTGCCGAGGTACGAGAAGACAGACCGATTGTGATCGGGGTCGGAGGAGACTTCGATGAGCTTCACGCCGCGCTGCTCCCTGAGCAGCTCCGCCAGCCTCTCGACCTTGGCCTGATCTCGTCCCTCGCTCACGTTGGGCACACACATGAGGACCTTCATGTTCCCCTCAGGCCTTCCCCAGCAGCGCATCGATCTTGCGCACACCCTCGCTGGCGTCCTCGGCGTAGGCGTCGGCGCCGATCTGGTCGGCCCAGCGCTGCGTGCAGGGGGCGCCGCCGACGACCGTCTTGTAGGGCAGCCCGCGCTCCTTGACGAGCTTGGCTACCTTGCGCTGCTCCTCCATCGTCGTGGTCAGCAGGGCGCTCATGCCGATGACGTCGGCCTGTAGCGCGGCGGCCTGTTCGAGGAAGCTCTCGGCGGAGACGTCGCGGCCGAGGTCGTGGACCTCGTAGCCGTTGGCCTTCAGGTAGGCGATGACGATCGCCTTGCCGATGTCGTGCACGTCGCCCTGGACGGTGCCCAGGACGATGCGTCCCTTGAGCTCGGCGCCGCCCTTCAGGGCGGCGTTGGTGACCTCGGTGGCGCCCGCCATGGCGTTCGCCGAGAGCATCAGCTCGGGGAGGAAGAGCTCGCCGCTCTCGAAGAGGTCACCGACCTCCTGGATGCCCTTGACGAAGCCCAGTTGCATGATCTCGGCGGGGCCGATGCCCGAGGCCAGGGCGCGGGCGGCGACCTCCTCGGCGGCCTCGCGGTCGGCCTCGATGATGGTCTCGGCTGCTTCTTCGTAGATGTCGGCCATGGGGTAGCTCCTCTCGCTCAAGCCCCGACGAGGGCCTTGGCCCGCTCGACGGCCATGCCGGCGTTGGCTCCGTAGCCGTCGGCGCCGACTTCCTGTGCGTAGGCCTCAGTGACCGGGGCGCCGCCCACCATCACCTTGACCGCGTCACGCAGGCCGGCGGCGGTGAGCGCGTCGATCGTCTCCCTCATGCGCGGCAGGGTGGTGGTCAGCAGGGCGCTCATGCCGATGATCCGCGCCCGATGCTCCTTCACGGCGGTCACGAACTGCTCCGCCGTGACCCCCGTACCGAGGTTCACGACCTCGAAGCCGGCACCCTGCAGGAGCATGGCCACGAGGTTCTTGCCGATGTCGTGGAGGTCACCCTCGACCGTACCGATGACGATGGTGCCGAAGGAGGCGCTCTCGCCCTCGGCCATATGCGGCCTGAGCACGTCGAGGGCGCTCTGCATGGTGCGCGCGCTGAGCAGTACCTCCGGGATGAAGCAGTCGCCGCTGCGCATGCGCTCGCCGACCACGGCCATGGCCGGGAGGAGGGCCTCGTCGAGGATGTCCCGGGCAGAGGTCCCCGTGGCGAGCAGGGCCTGAGTCAGGGCGGCGGCGACCTCCCCTTGGCCGTCGATGACGGCTTGCTTGAGCTGGTCTTTCACCAGATCCTCCTCCTTCACGTGACGCCGAGTCACTTGCAGTCCTCCTCGTCCCACAATCGAGGGAGCGCGAGGGGGCGCTTCGCGGCGCCGGGCATCGTGCGGGCCGTCTCGGACGAACTCGAGAGGGGCCCCGCAGGGAGCCGGGGTCCTCCTCGCGCCGTCCGCCCAGCTGCGTCCGTGGCTCCGCGCCGCCCCGGGTGGTGGCCTCGTGCCACTCTACGACTTCCGCTCCCCACGAGCCACTGAGGAAGGGCGGGATCGACCAGCCACGCGGGCGTCAGCGCCCCGCGACTACGGCGCGCCGCACGGCCGCGACCCCCTCCTCGACGTCGGCGTCATCGACGTCGAGATGCGTCACGAAGCGCACCGACCACGCCGCCTCATCAAGCGCCAGAACGCCCTGCTCGCGCAGACGCGCGACGACCTCGGGGGCGGGGAGACCGGTGTCTTTCGTTCCCGCGAAGACCATGTTCGTCTGCACCCGTTCCATGTCCACACTGAGTCCGGGCACGGTGGCCAGACGCTCGGCCAGCGCGCGGGCACGGCGGTTGTCGTCGGCCAGGCGAGCCACATTGTGCTCAAGCGCGAAGAGACCGCCGGCGGCCACGATCCCCGCCTGGCGCATACCGCCGCCGTAGATCTTACGCGCCCGTCGTGCCTGGGCGATCGTCGGCTTCGTCGCCAAGCAGCACCGAACCCACCGGAGCCCCGAGACCCTTGGACAGGCAGATGCTCACCGTGTCGCAGAGGGCGGCGTACTCGGCGAACGAGGTGCCTGTGGCGACGACGGCGTTCCCGAGGCGGGCGCCGTCGAGATGGAGCTTCAGGTCGTGCCGATCGCAGAAGATGCGCACGGCCTTCAGGTGTTCAAAGGGCAAGATCGCGCCGCCGCAGTGCGTATGCGTGTTCTCGAGGCAGACGAGGCGTGTAGGCGCGAAGTGCACCTCCCCGTCGGGGTGCACGTACTCCTCCATCCTCTCCAGGTCGAGGGTTCCGTCCGGGGAATCGAAACAGCGAAGCTGCACATTGCTCAGCGTGGATGCGCCCTGCTCGTAGAAGATGATGTGCGCCTGGGCGTGCAGAAAGACCTCGTCGCCCCTCTGGGTGAGCGCGCGCAGCGCCGCCTGGTTGCACATCGTGCCGGAGGGGAAATAGAGGCCAGCCGCCATTCCGAGCAGGTCGGCGGCGTAGTCCTGCAGACGGATCACCGTGGGATCGTCGCCGTGCACGTCGTCGCCGACCTCGGCTGCGGCCATGACGCGTCGCATCTCCACCGAGGGCCGCGTCACCGTGTCGCTGCGCAGATCGATCATCCGAGGCCCCCTCTCGTACGCCGCGCCGTCAGCCCCCGACTGCCACTTCGCCGCCGGTCTCGAGGCGGCGAACTCCCCGTCGCCATCCACGCCGACCCGTCGGCGAGGCTTCGGCCCCGTTCCAGGAGCGGTCGGCCGCGCGCACCGACGCCGGCGAGCACGTTCCACAGCGGGATGAGCGTCACCCCCGCGAGCAGAAGGAGCACTCGCTCCGTGGGCGCCGGCGCCCAGTGTATCGCAAGCTGCTCGGCGATCTCCCGGCGAGGGTCGAAGTCCTGCGGCAGTCGCAGGAACAGACGGCCCTCCCGTCTTCCGGCGATCTCCAGGCCCGCGTTCTCGCTGGCGTTGACCCGCTTGCCCGGATAGTCGACCCATATGTGGCCGATGCTCATGCGCAGCTCGTTGGGGATGCCCTTGGCCGTGAGGACACTTGCGAGGACCATCGCCCGGCTCTCGCAGTCACCGCTCTCGGCCGCCAGCGCCTCGGAGGCGGACGGGAAGTACCAGGGGACTCCGGCCGACTGCCAGTCATAGGCGTACGGAACCTGACGAGCGAGCACGTAGGCCTCGACCAGCCGCGGATCGTCCGGCAGGCGGGCGGCGAGTTCGGCGGCTGCGCCCGAGTCGACGCGAAGCTGAAGGCTGTTGCGGAGGCTGCGGACGAACACGCCCGGATCCGGGTAGAGCACGACCGCCACCCAGACGAGGGTCAGAAAGACGAGAGCGCTGCGCGGAATCCTCATGCCACATGATACCCCTGTATACTCCCCGGCAATGGACGCCAAAGGTCACACGCTCACCCAGCGGGTGACCGCGGTTCTTCGCGCTCGGCAGTACGTGGTCTTCTACGCCATAGGTCTGTACGCGTTCGGCTTCGCCGTGACCCTCACCTCGGCATGGCTCTACCGCCACCGGCCGATCGGTGAGCTCCTCGACGACGCACGCAGCCCGCTGATCGATGCGGTCGCCGGGCGCAGCGCGAGCATCATGCTCCTCTTCCTCGCCTACATCGCTGTCTCGACATGGCTGCGGGCCGGCTACATCCGTTCGCTCAACGGCGACTTCCATCTGCGGCCCCGCGATGCGGGCCAGTTCCTGCGACTGCTCGCCCTCAACGCCGTCCTCGCCGTCGTCTACGCTATCGGGAGCGCCGTGATGGTGTGGGGCAGCCAGGCTGCAACGGCGGGCAACGTCGCGGCCGCTCTTGCCGCAGCCGTTCTCATGGTCATCAGCCTTGCCGCCTTGTACGCGGACTACATCGTCGTGCTCGCGGGCTTGGGGCCGCTCGCCGCGGTCGTCCGCTCGACACGTGTCCTGGCGACCGCGTTCGGCGGCTCCGTGATCGTGCTGCTGGTCGTCACGCTGCTGGGGAATCCGAACGGAGCCCTGCTCAGCAGCGTCGCGCAGGCCAGCCTGCCACGAGCGATGCCGATCATGGTGGTCTGGACCGTCGCGCTCGGCGGCGTCCTCTTCGTCGCCGACGTGGTGCTCCTCGTCTTCTACCTCGGCAGCCCCGCGCGCGGCGAGCTGGAGCCGGAGAGCGGCTGAGGCTCCGAAGCTCTATCGCGACCCTTGGGACAACGGCTCGTCGAATCCAAGCTCAGCGAGCTTGCCGGCGCTGGGAAGGCCCGTGGCGGGATCCCAGCCGGACATCGAGTAGTACAACTGCACGGCCTCGGAGAACTGCTCCGCGTCGAGGGCGTTGTCGCCGGCCAGAGGACCGTCCTCGAAGGGCGTGAAGAAACGCGCCGGCAGTGTATCGGCGCCGGGGCCGACTCCTTCGCGCACGTTGAAGACGCGAGACATGGCCAGAGCGCGGTCGCCACAGAGCATCAGCTCCTTGAGGCTCGTCTCCCATCCTGTCGCCGCAGCGACCAGATCGACGAAGGTGTTGACGCTCGTCATGCTGCGCGCCACGGCGCCGAAGACGCACACCCCCAGGCAGTCGTAGAGGCTGTTGAGGAGGCTCGTCTCGCGAACGAGGCGCACCTTCGCCGGACCCAGTTCCAGAGGCGCCACGGGGCCCTGCAATCCCAGAGGCGCCATCGCCGCTACTCCGGGGCTCTCCGTCGTGGCAAACAGCGGATCGTGCTGGGCGAACCAGTGGTCGGCGCCGTTCGGGGAGAGGGCGTACTGCAGCCCGACGCCCGCCTTCACGCGGGGGTCGTGCATCGGCACCTCCTGCCCCTTCACGGCAAGGACGCACGCTTCGGCCCCGCGCCCGATGCTCGCTGCCGCCCGGACCGAGCCTTCGGCCAGCAAGTCGCCGAAGCCCTCCCGCGCGGCGATCTGCTCGATGAGGGTCAGCAGCACCTCGGCGTCGCCGAAGCGTACATCGAGCCCGCCTGTATCTTCCCGGCCGATGATCCCCTTCTCGAAGCAGGCCATGGCGAACGAGATCGTCATCCCGGTGGAGATGGTATCCAGTGTGTACATGTTGCAGAGTTCGTTGGCCTTGGCGATGACCTCGAAGTCGTCGATGCCGCAGTTCGAGCCGAAAGCGACGAGGGTCTCGTACTCGGGTCCGCCATGGCGCCTGTCGACCTCGAGGCACTCGCTGTCGACCGCGACGACGCGCTTGCAGCGCACAGGGCAGGAGTAGCAGCCGCCGCGCTTCACCAGGTACTGCTGGTTGAGGGTGGCGCCGCCGATCTTGTCGGTCGCGGCGAAGGTGCCCGACTCCCAGTTGCGCGTGGCCAGGGCACCCATGGCGTTGGTGGTCTCCACCCCGGCAGGAGTCCCCTGGTCGTGGAGCAGCCGACTGAGCGGATGCTCACGACAGAGACGAGCCGCCGACCGCGAGATCTCCTTGATCCTCTCGGCGTCGTGCACCTGCAGGTCCGACCCGCCGCGGACGGCGACGGCCTTCAGGTTCTTCGAGCCCATGACCGCCCCGAGACCGTTGCGCCCATTGAAGTGCGTGAGGTCGCTGACGATGCCCGCGAAGCGAACGCCGCGCTCCCCGCCCGGCCCGATGATGGCCACGCGCATGCGGGCATCGCCGACCTCGTCCTTGATGGCGTCTTCGGCAGGGCCGGTCGCCAGGCCCCACAGGTGCCGGGCGTCGCGGGTCTCGACGCCACCTGCAGTCACGAGGAGATACGAGGGGTCTGCCGCTCTCCCCGTCAGCACGAGCGCCCCCACGCCCGCCTGCTTCAGCTCCGGGCCCCAGTACCCGCCCGATTCGGACCGGCCCAGAGCTCCAGTGAGAGGAGACTTGGCGCAGGCGACGTAGCGCGACACCGCCGGACCCTTGGTGCCCGCGAGAAGGCCCGGGGCGAACACGAGGACGTTCCCCGAGGCCAGCGCATCGGTCCCCGGCGACAGCTCCCGCAGCAAGTGATGCACGGCCGTCCCGACCCCGCCGAGATGGCGCCGGTGGAACTCCGGCGTCTCCTACAGCTCCCTCACCGCTCCGCGGGAGAGGTCGACCCAGACCGTCTTCCCGAACACTCCATATGGCGTCTCTGCAGACAACCTAGCCCCTTCTGTCCATGCCGATAGCCACCAGCGTGGCTCTAGCCGCCCCCGACCAGCGGGTACACATCGATGGCACAGTCCTCCCCCACGGGGGCATCAAGCTCCACGATCGTGCCGCCCAGGAGACTGACGCCGACGAGGCCGCGATCCACCCCGGCGGCAGCCAGGACCTCTGCGACCGTCGTCCCGGCCTCGACTGCGACGGTGCGGCTGGGCGATCCCCCCGCTCGTCCCCACCGAGACCAGCGTGTGCGACTACGCGGACCTCCAGCGTCATGGCGCCTCACGCCTCTTCATGCCCGATCGCCGCAGCGGCGACGGGCGGCATGGGCATCGAGATCGCCCGCGAGTTCAGCGCCGCGGACATGTGCGGGCCCGGCGCGACTTCCGGAGGCCTACTCCCACTCGATCGTGCTCGGGGGCTTGCTCGAGATGTCGTAGACCACGCGGTTCACCTCGGGCACCTCGTTGATGATGCGCGAGGCGAGAGTCTCCAGCAGGTCGTACGGCAGTCGGGCCCAATCGGCGGTCATCGCGTCTTCGCTCTTCACGGCGCGGATGGCGATCGCGTAGCCATAGGTGCGCTCGTCGCCCTGCACGCCGACACTGCGGATCACCGGCAGGATGGCGAAACACTGCCAGAGCTCGCGATAGAGGCCCGCGCTGCGGATCTCCTCCTGCACGATGGCGTCGGCGCGTTGCAGGATGTCGACGCGCTCGGCCGTGATGTCGCCGATGATGCGGATCGCCAGGCCCGGCCCCGGGAACGGCTGGCGCCAGACGATGCGCTCGGGCAGACCCAGCTCCTCGCCGACGGCGCGCACCTCGTCCTTGAACAGCCAGCGCAGCGGCTCGACGAGCTCGAAGTCCATCTTCTCGGGCAGCCCGCCGACGTTGTGGTGGCTCTTGATCTTGGCGGCCTGCCGCGTGCCGCTCTCGATGACGTCCGAGTAGAGCGTGCCCTGCACGAGGAACTTCGCGTCGGTGAGCTTGCGCGCCTCCTCCTCGAAGCAACGGATGAACTCCTCGCCGATGATCTTGCGCTTGCGCTCCGGGTCGGTGACGCCCTCGAGCTTGCCGAGGAAGCGCGTCACTGGCGTCGACGGCGATCAGCGGGATGCCGAACGTGCCCGGAGAAGGTCTCGACCACCCGCTCGGCCTCGTCCATGCGCATCATGCCCTGGTCGACGAAGACGCAGGTGAGCCGGTCGCCGATGGCCTTGTGCATGAGCAGCGCGGCGACCGACGAGTCGACGCCGCCGGAGAGCCCGAGGATGGCCTTGCGGTCGCCGACCTGGTCGCGGATCTTGTGCAATGGACTCCTCGATGATCGAGGCCGGCGTGAACGTCGGGCTGGCAGCCGCACGCCTTGTAGAGGAAGTTCCTGAGGACGTCCATGCCCTTGGGCGTGTGCACCACCTCGGGGTGGAACTGCACGCCGTAGAACCCACGCTCACGGGACTCCATGGCCGCCACCGGCGAAGCGGCGCTGGCGGCCAGCACCTCGAACCCGGGCGGCGGCGCCGTCACGCAGTCGCGGTGGCTCATCCAGCACTGCTCCACGCCGCGCCAGCCCTGCAGCAGCAGGCCGGGATCGATCACGTTGACGGAAGCCTTGCCGAACTCGCTGAGATCGGTGCGCGCCACCGTGCCCTGCAGACTCATGGCAAGGCTCTGCATGCCGTAGCAGATGCCGAGCACCGGAATGCCGAGCTCGAGAGATCTCGGGATCGAGCTGGGGGGCATCGTCGACGTAGACGCTCATCGGCCCGCCGGAGAGGATGATCCCCTTGGGCGCGTACGCCTCGATGCGCTCGACCGGAGTGTCGTGCGGGATCAGCTCCGAGTACACGCGGCACTCGCGCACGCGGCGCGCGATGAGCTGTCCGTACTGCGCCCCGAAGTCGAGCACGAGGACGGTGTCGAACGCCTTCACCTGTGGTGTGCCCTGCGCCACTCCCGCCCCCTCACCTTCGATCGACCTGTCGTGCCATCGTCGGCCGCCAGGCTGGACCCCGACGGGTCAGCCCATGCCCACGTCCTGGTCCTTCTGCAGCTTCTTGCCCTCGGTCATGAGCGACGGCGCGACCATGACCTCGGCCTTCTGGAACGAGCTCAGCGTCTCGTACCCGCAGGTCGCCATGCTGGTGCGCAGGGCGCCGAAGAGGTTGAGGGTGCCGTCGTTCTCGCGCGCCGGGCCGGCGAGGATCTCCTGCAGCGTGCCCTTCACCCCGGCCTTGACCCGCGTGCCGCGGGGCAGCTCGGGGTGGAAGGTCGCCATGCCCCAGTGGAAGCCGCGGCCCGGCGCCTCCTGGGCGGCGGCCAGGGGTGAACCGACCATGACGGCGTCGGCGCCCAGGGCGATCGCCTTGCTCACGTCGCCGCCGGTGCGCATGCCGCCGTCGGCGATCACGTTGCAGTACTGTCCGGTCTCGAGCACGTGCTGGACCCGCGCCGCCGAGGCGTCGGCGATGGCCGTCGCCTGCGGCACGCCGATGCCGAGCACGCCGCGGGTCGTGCACGCGTGACCCGGGCCCACGCCGACCAGCACGCCGACGGCCCCGGTACGCATGAGGTGCAGCGTCGTCGAGTACGAGGCCACACCGCCGACGATCACGGGTACGGGGCACTCGGCGATGAACTCCTTGAGGTCGAGCGGCTCGACCCGGGTGCTGACGTGGTCGGCAGACACCACGGTGCCCTGGATGACGAGCACGTCGAGGCCTGCCTCGAGGGCGACCTCGAAGTACTCGCGCACGCGCTGCGGGCGTCAGCGACGCAGCCGCCAGGACGCCCCCGGCCTTGATCTCCCGGATACGCTGCGCGACGAGCTCCGCCTTGACCGGCTCCTTGTAGATCTCCTGCATGGTGCGCGTCGCCGTCTCCTTGGGCAGGGAGGCGATGCGGGTCAGCTGCTCCCCGGCGTCCGCGTAGCGCGTCTGCACGCCCTCGAGATTGAGCACGGCGAGGCCGCCAAGCCTGCCCATGGTGACGGCGAACCCGGGATCGACGACGCCGTCCATCGCCGAGGCGAGACAGGGGAGCTCCAGCTTGTGCGGGCCGAGATTCCAGCTGATGTCGACGTCGTCGACGTCGCGCGTGCGACGGCTGGGCACGATGGCGATGTCGTCGAAGCCATACGCGCGACGGCCTTTCTTCCCGCGACCGATCTCTACTTCCATGCCGTCCTCCTCAAGGCGCGAACCGGACCGACTCCTGCTGAATCACGAAAGAGACCCGCGCACGAACGTGCCGGGTCTCGGAACTCGAAGGTGCTCTCGTGTGGGCTAGATGGGTCTCGTGGCAACGTCACTCGACTGTACCAGCGGCCGCGGCAAGGGTCAACACGGTGCCGGGCACACGCAGCTCGTCGGGGTCGGCCGGCCGGCCGCGCTAGCCTTGGCCGCCGACCTCCGTAACCGACGTGCCCTTCTGCAGCCTGCGCACGTCCTCGACGTCGAGCACGCCGGCGCCGTAGCGCTGCGTATTGGCTGCGCCGACGGCCAGAGCCTGGCCCAGACAATCGGCGTGATCGAGCTTCTGGAAGCGCGCACTGAGGAAGCCGGCGAGGAAGGCGTCGCCGGAGCCCACCGTGCTGACGACGCTGGCCAGGGGAGCGACGCTCGCCGTGTAGACACGCTGCCGGCGCCCGACACGAAAGCGCGCCACGCAGCCGTGCGGCAGCTTGATGATCACATTGCGCGGGCCCATGCCGCAGATCAGAGCCGGTCGCGTCGACGATGTCCTGCTCGTCGTGGAACTCGTGTCCCACGAGATCCTCGGCCTCGCGGAGGTTGGAGCAGACGAGGTCGGGGCGACCCTTGGACCCAAGGCGCAGAGGGTCGCCGGCGCTGTCGATGACGACGTAGCAGCGATGGCGGCGGACCCGCTCCACGACCTGGGCGTAGAACTCCTCGGGCATCTTGCGCGGCAGCGAGCCGGCAAGCACGACGAAACGGGCGCCCTTGGCGAGGTAGTCGGTCTTCTCGAGGAGCTCCTCGACCTCCGCAGGGGTCACGACCGGACCGTACTCGATGATCTCCGTCTGCCGCATCGTCGTCGGGTCGACGACCACCGTCGAGGTCCGCGACTCGCCGGCGATGTGCGTGAAGTCGTGGAGGATGTTCTCGCGCTGCAGACCCTCCGATATCTGCTGCCCGGCGAGGCCGCCGACGAGCCCGGTGACGACGACGGGATCGCCGAGGCACTTGAGCGCTCGCGCGATGTTGACGCCCTTGCCGCCCGGGAGCGTCAGGCTCTCACTGGCGCGGTGGCGATGCCCGGTCTGGAAGTTGGGCACCGTGAGCGTCTTGTCGACGGCGGCGTTCGGTGTGACCGTGATGATCAAGGCTCTCCGTCCCGCTGCTGCTTCATCGCAGAAAAGCCGGCGCATCGTGCGGCGCCGGCCCGGTCAGCGCCCAGTATAGCACCTCGCTGCCGTCTTGACACCGCCCGGGTCCAGGGGTACGTTTCGAAGGCGTCACGACGGCGCCGTTCCTCGTTAGGTGAGGCTCCGGTACACATAGAGGCCGTTGCCCGGAAACGTCCAGAGACGCCAACGGGTAGAACAGGCATTACCGAACCAAGGTCTTGCCCAAAACGGCTGAGGCTCTGACCTCTACGGTGTGCTGTGCTAAAGCTTTTGGACGAGTGAGGATCGCCCAAACCTGCTGCTGCGCTCAGGAGGCCTCCCGCGAGGAGGTCTTTGGTCGTTCTGGTACGTGAACGACCGGCGAGAGGAGGTGAGGGTCGTGTTCTATCTCAGCAAGCTGCTCGGCAGCCCCGTCCGCGACGCGGCGGACAAGCCGGCCGGCGTCGTGCACGATCTCGTCGTCTCCTCCCGCCAGGCGTACCCGCGGATCACCGCGGTCGCCGTGCGGCGCCGCGGCAAGGTCGTCTACGCTGCGTGGAGCCTGGTCACCAGCTTCGAGGAGTCGGGCACGCTGCTGCGCGTCGCCCTCGCCGATCTGAGCGAACGCGAGCTTCGGCCGGACGAGCTGCACCTGAGCCGCACCTTTCTCGACAAGCAGCTGGTCGACACCGAGGGGCGCAAGGTCATCCGCGTCAACGACATCCAGCTGCTGCGCAGCGGCGACCACGTCCATGTCGCCGCCGTCGACGTCTCGAGCAACGCCATCCTTCGCCGCGTGGGCCTGTCGAAGGTCGGTGAGCGCCTCACCAAGACCCGCCAGAACCCGAAGCCGCACCTGATCGACTGGAAGCACATCGACGTCGAGCAGTCCGACGACAGCTCGGTGCGGCTGGCCGTGGCGCGCACCAAGCTCGAACTCCTCCACCCCGCCGACATCGCCGACCTCGTGCACGAGCTCTCCCCGGAGGAACGCGCCGCCGTGCTGGACGCGCTCGAAGACGACCTCGCCGCCGAGACCTTCGAGGAGATGCACTCCTCCTACCAGGCCTCGATGCTGCTCGAGATGCCGGACGACAAGGCGAGCGAGCTGCTCGCCAACATGGCGCCGGATGACGCCGCCGACCTCCTCGCCGATCTGCCGGACGACCGGCGCCAGCACTTCATCGCGATGATGGAGAAGGACGACGCCGAGGACCTGAGGGAGCTGCTCAGCTACCCGGAGCACTCGGCCGGCGGCATCATGACGACCGATTTCGCCCAGGTACGGCTGGACGCGACCGCCGCCGAGGCCATGGAGAGCCTGCGTGAACAGGCCGCCTCCGCGGAGACCATCTACTACATCTACGTGCTCGACCGCAGCGACCACCTGCGCGGCGTCTTCTCCCTGCGCGATCTGCTCCTGGAGCCGCCGGCAGCGCAAGGTGCGCGACTTCATGACCGAGAACCCCGTCACCGTGCTCACCTCCGGCGGCGAGGAGGAGATCGCCGAGGTCATCGCCAAGTACAACCTGCTCGCCCTGCCGGTCGTCGACGAGCAGGGCGCCCTGCACGGCATCATCACCGTCGACGACGCCATCGACCTGGTGCTCCCGCTCGCCTGGAAGAAGCGCCTGCCGAGGATCTTCCATTGAGGAGGCCTCGATGGCGCGCTCCCCACGCTCCGTAGGCCGGCGGCTCGCCGGGCGGATCGGCCGCACCCGGCTGCTGATCTTCCTCGGCCTGCTCGGTCCCGGCCTCATCGCCGCGAACGCCGGCAACGACGCCGGCGGCATCACGACGTGGTCGGTGATCGGCTCACGCTACGGCTACAGGCTCATCTGGCTGCTCGTCCCGCTCACGCTCGTGCTGGCCGTCGTCCAGGAGATGAACGCCCGCATCGGCGTCGTCACCGGACGCGGGCTGGCCGCCCTCATCCGCGAGAACTTCAGCCTCAAGGTGACGGCCTTCGCCATCGTCACCGTCATGGTCGCCAACTTCGGCACCACTGTGGCCGAGTTCTCCGGCGTGGCCGCGGCCGGCAGCCTCTTCGGGATGCCCTCCTACATCGGCGTCCCCCTCGTCGCCGTCGCCGTCTGGCTGCTCGTCACGCGGGGCTCGTATCGCAAGGTCGAGCGGGTGCTGCTCGCCCTGGGCTTCGTGCTCGTGACCTACGTGGTCGCGGGGATCATGGCCGGGCCGGACTGGTCCGCCGCACTGCACGGCGCGGTCACCCCGCAAGTGAGTCTCAACAGCCTCTGGCTGTTCACGGTGATCGCCGCCGTCGGCACGACGCTCACGCCGTGGGGCCAGTTCTTCATCCAGGCGGCGGTCGTCGACAGGAAGGTCCCGCTGCGCCAGTACGTCTACACGAAGTACGAGATCTACATGGGCTCGGTCTTCATGACCACGATCGACTTCTTCATCGTGCTGGCCTGCGCCGCGACGCTCTACCCGGAGGGCATCGTCATCGACTCCGCGCAGGAGGCGGCGAGAGCCCTCGAGCCGTTCCTTGGAGCAGCCGCCCGCTACCTCTTCGGCCTCGGCCTGCTGAGCGTCTCCATCCTGGCCGCCGGCGTGCTGCCGCTGGCCACGGCCTACGTGGTGTGCGAGGCCTTCGGCTTCGAGTCCGGGCTGGACTCGAGCTTCCGCGAGGCGCCGGCCTTCAACGGGATCATCACCTTCTACATCTTCGTCCCGGCGCTGGTCGCCACGATCCCGAGTCTGCCGCTGGTCAAGGTCATCATGGTGGCCCAGATGATGAACGGCGTGCTGCTGCCGGTGATCCTCGTGTTCACCCTGCTCATGATCAACAAGCCGCGGGTGATGGGCGAGCACGTGAACGGCCCCGTGCGCAACGCGATCGCCTGGACCTTCACGGCGCTGCTCATCGCCCTGAGCGCCGTTCTCGTCGTCTCGCCGTTCTTCTCTTGAGGCCTCCTGGCCTCGTCAGGCACGGACGCCGGGCACGCCCTCCCGCAGCAGGTGTTCAATGAGAGCCTTCCCGGCGCGTGCCCGATGGCTGGCGCGGTCCTTCTCCCCTGCGGGCCACTCGGCCACGCTGAGCGACGATCCGTCGGGGACGAAGACGGGGTCGTAGCCGAAACCGCCGGCGCCGCGAGGAGCCGCCGCGATGGCGCCCGACCAGTGCGCCTCGACCGCGTGCTCCGTCGAGCTCGGGTGAGACCGCGCAGACCGCGCAGACGAAGCGCGCCCGGCGCGCGCGAGGGTCCGCGCACCCGGCCAACTCCTCCAGCAGGCGCGCCACGTTGGCGGCGTCGGCGCCCGGCCCGTCCACGCCCGCGTAGCGAGCGCTCGACACGCCGGGCGCCCGGCCGAGCGCCTCGACCTCCAGGCCAGAGTCGTCTGCGACGCACCACGCCTCCGTCTCGCCCCGCCCGGCCAGCGCCCGTGCCAGCGCCAGCGCCTTCTCGCGCGCGTTCTCGCTGAACGACGTCACGCCCTCAGGCGGCAGCGTGACCCAGTCGGGCATGCGCAGCACCGCGTGCGGCGCCAGGATCCGGGCGAACTCCGTCAGCTTATGAGCGTTGCCGCTGGCCAAGCATGAAGCGCATCTCACTCCTGCTCCAGACTCGCGATGGCCGCCGCCTGCGCGGTCGCCAGAGCGGTCGCCCCGCCGGCGGCCAGATCCAGCATGGCCTCCAGCGTGGTGCGCGCGTAGGGCTCTCCCTCGGCGGTCGCCTGCACCTCCACCAGCCGACCGTCTCCGGTCAGCACCACGTTCATGTCGACGGCGGCGGCGGCATCCTCCTCGTAGTCGAGGTCGAGCAGGGGCTGACCGTCGACCACACCGACGCTGACCGCCGCGATGGAGTCGAAGAGGGGCAGCTCGTTGAGTCTCAACCTCTCCTTGAGCTTGAGGGCGACCTCGTACACGGCCACGTAGGCGCCGCTGATGCTGGCCGTGCGCGTGCCGCCGTCGGCCTGCAGCACATCGCAGTCGACCGCGATCGTGCGTTCGCCGATGATGCCGAGATCGACGATGGACCGCAGACTGCGCCCGATGAGCCGCTGGATCTCCATGGTGCGGCCGCCCTGCCGGCCGCGCACCGCCTCGCGCGCGGTGCGCGTCGGCGTGGCCGCGGGCAGCATGCTGTACTCGGCCGTGAGCCAGCCGCGACCGGAGCCGCGCAGCCAGCGCGGGCACACCGTCGCTGAGCGAGGCCGTGCAGAGCACGTGGGTGTCGCCCAGCTCGATCCGAGCGGATCCCGCGGCGAACTTTGCCACGCTGGGGGTGATCTGCATGGGCCGCAGCTCGGCGAGCTCCGCGTCCTGTCCTCACAGTGGTCCTCCTCGGCCGCCGCAGCGGCGCACATGCCGCGTCAGGCGGCGGATCGTGTCAGTCCGAAAGCCTCGCGGCGCTGCCTGACCAGCAGCAGCAGGGCTGCACCCGCAGTGGCTCATCACGGCGGTCTCGCCGGCCCCGACCCAGACGACACTCGCCCAGAACGGCAGGTCCAGCACGACAGCCAGCATGGTCGCCACTCCGAATCCGTTGACGATCACCGGGACCGCGAGAGCGACGAGCCGGGGCCCGATGCGTTGCATGAGCGAGGCCGCCACCAGCGTCAGCAGCGAGCCGAAGACCACGTCGACGATGAGCATCGGGCTGTTGAGATTGCCCAGCGCCGTCCCGATGGTGAGGCCGGGCACGGCGGCCGGATCGACGCAGGCGAAGACCATGAGCGCCTCGGAGACGCGGAACTGGACCTGGCCGTAGGCGAGAGCGTTGAGCCCGGGCGCCAGCGTCAGCGCCGCGTACAGGGCGGCGTACAGCGGCCGCCCGCACCACGAACGCGGCTAGCTCACGGCGCGTCGCCGTCCGCCGAACTCCTCGAGCGTGCAGCGCGCTGCGACACGCGTCGATGCGGCATCTGCAGGAAGCGGGCGCCGACGGCGCGGAACGTGCTCGACATCGCCGGTGCAGTGGAAGCGGTACTCGCCCTCGCGATCGTCGCGGCGCGCGATACCCTGCCGCTCGAGGAGGTCGCCGACCTCGCGAGCGATCTCGGCCGCGGGGTTCACGAGGGTGACGTCGCGCCCCAGGTGGCGCTGCAGCATCGGCGCCACCAGCGGATAGTGCGTACAGCCCATGATGACGACATCGGGGCGCAGCTCCTTGAGCGGCGCCGTGTAGCGTCGCACCGCGTCGGTGACCTCCCGACTGGCGACGTCGCCCTTCTGGATGAACGCGGCCAGCCCGGGGCATGCCTGCTGGTGGATCTCGGCGCCGACGTCGAGGCTGTGGATGGCGCGCACGTAGCTGCCGCTCGCGACGGTGGCCTCCGTGGCGAGCACGCCGATGCGCCGGTAGCGCGAGCTCTGCACCGCCGCCCGTGCGCCCGGCATGACGACACCGACGATCGGCGTCGCGAAGCGCTCCTGCAGGGCCGGCAGCGCGGCCGCCGTCGCCGAGTAGCAGGCGACGACGAGCAGCTTGACGCCGGTCCGCTCGAGGAACGCCGCGATCTGACCGCGAGACGACTCGAGCTCGTCGGGGCTCTTCTCGCCGTAGGGGAAGCGCGCCGTGTCGCCGACGTAGACGAAGTCCTCGCTGGGCAGGGCGACGAGGCACTCGTGGAGCACGGTGAGACCACCCATGCCGGAGTCGAACATGCCGATCGGCAGGGCGGCGAGATCGCGGGTGTCGTCGAGAGGGTGAGTCATGATCGTGTGACGCCTTCCGGGCGTCGCGCGTAGTATCCCCCAGGCCGAATGCGGCTGTCCAGACGGGTCACGCCGGGCGAGGATCGACGACCACCCCGCGCGTGATTCGTCAGCCAGACGCCGAGGACGACCACCGCCGACGACGCCGCCTGCAGCGGGGTGAAGCGCTCACCGAGCAGCAAGAAGGCCCCTGCCACGCCGACGACCGGGGTGAGGTTGATGAAGACACTCACCTTGCTCGCCTCGACGTGGCGCAGCGCGTAGTTCAGCATCAGGTAGCCGGCAACCGAGCTGAAGAGGGTCAGGTAGACGAGGCCCCGAAGGCGGTCGGAGTCGGCCTTCTGACTCCGACGAGCAGGGCCTCCACCAACACCAGCGGGACTATGAAGAGGGCGCCGAACAGGTTCTGGAAAGTGGTCAGGTAGAGCGCCGAGCGCTTGACCAGCATGTGCCGTGCCATCAGCGTGTAGACGGCGGCGGCGAGACTGGCGATCAGGACCAGCAGGTTGCCGCCCGTACTGCCGCCGCCGTCGCCGCCGCCGAACCGCATGAGCCCCACGATGCCGATGAACGAGAGCGCGACGCCGGCCCACTGCCGCGCCGCGTTGTGCTCGCGCAGGGTGAACACGTTGAGGACGACGACGAAGACGGGGACCGCCGCCAACAGGATCGCCGCCTCGCTGGCGCTGGTCCGAGCGATACCCAGGTTCTCGAAGCTGAAGTACACCGTGAGCGACACGAAGCCCAGCACGGCGAGCCGACCGAGTTCCGCGCGAGTGGCCCGCTCGCGCGCGCCGAACACCCGCCAGACGAGCCAGAGGATGCCACCCGCCAGCGCGAAGCGCAGGAGCGCAAGAAGGAGCGGTTCGAAGCCGCGCAACGCCGTACTTGGTGGCCGCGAAGGAGAGGCCGAAGGCGAGGGTCGTGCCCGCGAGGGCGGCGTAGGCTGAGGCGGGCGGCTGACTGCACGGCGCCAGCCTATCGCACCGGGAGGCCTGATCCGCCCATCGCGAGTGGCTGGTGCCCCCGGAAGGATTCGAACCTTCGACCTCGCGCTCCGGAGGCGCGCGCTCTAATCCCCTGAGCTACGAGGGCACGGAGAAGCGAGTGTAGCACACGGTCGCGACGCAGAGTCGTCGCCGGCTGCAGGCAGGCCAACGGCTTGAGAACAGAGTCACCGTGAACAGAGAAGGCTGGCGAGCACGGACGACGCCGTCTCCCGAGGTCCTACTTGGCCGAGAACGATTCCTCGGAGTCGAGCTCGTAGGTCTTGGCGAAGTCGGCGGCGGACAGCTGCCTGACGAGCCGCGCGGCCGCGTCCCCGGAGTCCACGCTCGGCACTCCCGGACTCGCGATGTGCAGCGAGAGCCAGCGACCGCCCTGGATGCGGCCCCGCGCGTCGATGCGCACGGTGAGCAGCCCTGAGAGACTCAGGTTGCCGCCGACGCCGAAGTTGCCCCAGCCTCCGAAGTTGCCCAGCGAGTAGGCGATGAGCCGGTTCTTGTAGCGCTCGATACCGCGGATCACGTGCGGCCCAGAGCCCAGCACGAGGTCGGCGCCGGCGTCGACGACGGCGTGTGCGAAGGCCCGCGAATCGCCGCGGTTCTCGCCAAACGCCACCTCGGTGCCCTTCGGCGTGTGGATCTTGTCGGCCCCCTCGGCGCCGGCGTGCATGAGTACGACGACGATGTCGGCCTTGCTCGCCGCCCGCTCGACGAGCTCGACGGCCGCCGGGATGTCGTTGACGCTCGGGTTCCAGGAGTACGGCGAGAAGCCGATGGTGGCCACACGCACGCCGTCGACGTCGACGAGCGTGATCTGATCAGGCAGCCCCGTGTACTCGACGCCCGCCTTCTTCAGCGCCTGCGTCGTCTGCTCGAGCCCGCGCTGGAAGTAGTCGTAGGAGTGATTGTTGGCCAGGTTCACCAGATCGATCCCCGACCAGGCAAGGGCCTTGGCGTAGGCAGGAGGAGCCTGGAAGGCGAAGCAGAGTCCCGAGTCCACTCCGTCGCACTTCGACGGCCCGCCGGTCGAGTACGTGCCCTCGAGGTTCGCCATCATGAGATCCGGCGCATGCAGCTGCTTACGCACGGCCTTGAAGAGGGCGCGCCCGTTGTCGGGAGGGTTGCCGTACTTCGACCCGGGAGTCGTGTCGCCCACCCAGCCGATCTCGATGACCGCAGAAGGCGGCGCAGAGGGCGACGGAGCAGCGGCGGCGGAGGGGGACCGGGATGGAGAGGATGCCGATGAGCCGATGGCCGTGTTCTTGCTGAGCGCCGTGTCGGCCTCGGAGGACCCACTGCCGGAGTTCGCCTCCTCGACGCCGGTCACGAGCTCCCGAGCGCCGAGCGCGAGCACGCTGACGGCGACGATGAACACGCCGAGGGCGACGAGACGGCGGCGGCGCACCTGACGGCGGCGAGCGGCACGAGACAGTCGAGGCGACCGCCGGTTCTCGCCATCGCGTGATGGTTCGCTCATGAGAACGCAGTGTAGCAGACGCCCCGCCGCACTCCGAGGCGGTCGCCTCCTCTCAGGCGAACGCCGCCCTCCCTGTCATGTAGAATCGAACTGTCAGCGAAAGGATCGCAGCCAATGGCAGAGTACGATCTCACGTGCAACGACTGCGGGAGCGCCTTCGAGGTGTTCTCGCTGGGCTTCCTCAAGGACGACCAGAAGAAGTGCCCGGAGTGCGGCTCGACGAACGTCCAGCAGAAGATCACGAGCTTCATGTGCGGCGGCACGTCGAGCCCGTCGGGCGCGCCGCGCGACTGCCCCGCCCGCGCCGGCTCCGGCTTCACCTGAGGCGCCTGATACACGCCGCGGTCGCGGCGTCCACAGACGGAGCAGGCCGGGCCTTGAGCCCGGCCGACTGGGGCGGTCCGGGCCGAGGCCCGCTAGCGTCCCTCGTCACGATCTGCCGAGTGCCCGGCCCCTCATGACCCGAAGCGGCCGATAGCCTTCGTCAGATCGATGTCGCGCACGGTGACGCCTCCGGCATCGTGCGAGGACAGCCGCAGTGTCACATGGTTGTAGCGGATGTCGATGTCCGGGTGGTGCCGGCGCTCCTCGGCGATCTCGGCCACCGCGCCGACGAAGTCGATCGCCTGCACGAAGTCCTTGAAGCGAAAGGTGCTAACGATCGCCATGCCCTCCGCGCGCCAGCCGTCGAGAAGCTCGAGCGCCGCGTCTCTCTGCTCGTCGTTCAGCGCACCCATGCTCACCGCCCCTCCCGGTCGCGACCACGCAGGGCGCGATCCATGTCGCGCTTCGCGTCGCGCTCGGCCATGTCGTGCCGCTTGTCGTAGAGGTGCTTGCCGCGCGCCATGCCGATCTCGACCTTGGCGCGCCCGTCCTTGAAGTACACCTTGGTCGGGACGACCGTGTAGCCGCGCTCGCGCACGCGCTGGGCGATGCGATCGATCTCGTGCCGGTGCAGCAAGAGCTTGCGGGGACGCAACGGCTCGTGGTTCCAGATATTGCCCTGCTCGAACGGGCTGATGTGAGCGCCCACCAGAGACAACTCGGGAGCGTGAGCGGAGCCCTGCACCTCGACGTAGCTGTCGCGCAGAGTGATGCGGCCTTCACGCAGCGATTTGACCTCGGTGCCGACCAAGGCGATGCCCGCCTCGTAGGTCTCGTCGATGAAGTAGTCGTGGTACGCCTTGCGGTTCTCGGCGACCCGTTTGATGCCGGTCTCTCGCGCCATGGTCCTAGAGTACCCCATGGCGCGATACCGGCGCGTCAGCCGCGGCGCCGGGTGGACGGCGCGCCGACTCCGCGGCGCGGTGGGCGAGCGCCGCGGCCGTGACCATGCCCGCGGCCGCGTGCCTCCGGACGCGGACGCCCGGCGCCACGCGCCGCTTCGTGCTCGTGCGCGAGCACGAGGTCCGTCCGCCCTCGCAGGCGGTCGACGCACTCGACCCTGACGTCGATGGGGTCGCCGAGCCGGTAGCGACGTCCTGACGACTCGCCGGCGAGGGCCGTGCCATGCAAGCTGACCTCGTAGCGCTCGCCACCCAAGCGACGCGACGACAAGAAGCCCTCGAAGACCTCGCCGAAGCGCACGAAGAGTCCAGCTCCGATGAGCCCGATGATCTCACCCGGGAACTCCTGCTCCCAGCCCTCCTCGTCGAGGCGCTGCTGCAAGAGGAAGCAGAGGGCGACGTCGTCCGCGGCGAGCTCGAGACGAGAGATGTCGCGCTCGAGCCTCGAACAGTCCTCGGCGGCGGCGGCGAGCTCCCCGTCGCCCAGCTCGGCGCCGCCGTCACCGAGATGGTAGAGCAGACTGCGGTGCACGACGAGGTCGGCGTAGCGGCGGATGGGCGAGGTGAAATGAAGATAGGCCGGGCTCGCGAGGCCGAAGTGGCCGAGGTTCGCGGGGTCGTAGCGGGCCTGCTTGAGGGAGCGCAGCAGGAGCGTCGACCAGGCTCGCGCGCCGCGACCCTCGCGGGCGCTCGTCTCGATGAGCATGCGGCTCACGCGGCCGAAGGCCTCGGCGAGCTTCTCGGCGAGGCACGGCCTCGGCGCTCGGGAAGGCGGGCGTCGGTACGGACAGCTCCTCCAGCGCGTCGAGAAGCTCGCGCACGCTCGCCGCCTCGGGCGGTTCGTGCACGCGGTACAGTGCATGCGCCTTCTTGCGCAGAAGGAAGCCGGCCACGGCCTCGTTCGCGGCAAGCATGAACTCCTCGACGAGAGCGTGGGACGGGGTCTCGGGACGCACGGCGGCGCCGGTCAGCTCGCCGGCGTGATCGAACGCGTACTCGGGCTCGAACGAGCCGAGCGTGAGAGCGCCGCGGGTCTGGCGGCGCCGGCGCAGCACCGCGGCGAGGTCGGCGGCGAGCCTGACCTGGGCGACGATCTCGGGATCGGCCTGCGTCGTGGCGTCGGGCACCTCCGTCGGCGCCGCGACCGACTGCCGCCCCGGCGGACGCGCCGCCCCCATCGCTCTCCGGACCGAGCAGCGTGTCGACGAAGCCGTAGGTGAGCCGGTGGTCGCTGCGGATCAGCGAACGGTAGAACTGCACCGCGCTGCGACGGCCGTCGGCGCCGAAGGTGAACTCGACGGTCACGCACTTGCGCGCCTGCACGCGGAACCAGGCTGCACAAGTCGCTGCTCAGAGCCGGCGGCAGCATGGGCTCGGCGAACAGCGGCAGGTAGACGCTCGAGGTGCGCTCCCGAGCGGCCGCCTCCAGAGCCCCATCCTCGTCGACGAAGTACGACACATCGGCGATGTGCACGTGAGCCCGATAGCCGTCGCCCTCACGGCGGACGCTGATGGCATCATCGAAGTCGCGCGCCGTGTCGGGGTCGATGGTGAAGGTCGGCAGATCGGTGACGTCGCGGCGGTCGTGGTCCGGGCGCTCGGCGCGCCCCTTCACCGCGGCCGCCTCATCGAGCACCGCGCCCGGAAAGCCCTGCGGCAGCCCGCTGGCGTACAGCATGCCGCGCAGTACGGCCTTGAGATCGTCGACTGTACCCAGGACCTCGACGACGGTGCGCCGGTCGCCCCTCGTCGGCACGGCCAGCACGAGGTCGTCGAGCCGAACCGGCTTGCTGCCCTTGGCGATCAGGTAGGTGCGCTCGTCGGCGAACAGCGGCTCCAGCGAGAAGAACTTGCCCCAGCGGGTGACGCAGTACGGCTGGGGCTTCGCGTCTGTGGGTCGGCGAGCCTTTCGCCCTCCGCGTGACCCAGGCTCGTCGCCCGTGCCACGCCGACGCGATCGTTCGTCACGACGCGCCGCCACGGAGCCTAGTTCAGGCCTGGCGAGATAGGCGAGCGCCCGCTGGAGCTGCTCGTCTGCCTTCGTGTTCTTCCGGTCGACCACGCTGATATCCGGAGCGATGCCCTTCTTGTTGATGTTGGTGCCGTCGGGCGTCAGGTAGACCGCCGTGGTCAGCTTGAGGGCCGCCTCGTCGTCCAGCGGGATGATGCTCTGCACGAGCCCCTTGCCGAAGGTGCGCGTGCCGATGATCGCCGCCCTGTCGCTGTCCTTGAGTGCGCCGGTGACGATCTCCGAGGCGCTCGCCGAGTAGTCGTTGACGAGCACCACGAGCGGCTTCTCGGTCGCGACGGGTCCTTGCGTCTCGAGGACGTCGAGCGGCGAGTTGAGAGCCCTTGGTGGAGGTGACGACCCCTGTGCGGAAGATGCCCGTGACGTCGACCGCCTGGTTCAGGAGTCCGCCGCCGTTGTAGCGCAGGTCGAGGATGAACGACTTGGCGCCGCGCTGGGTCAGATCCTGCACGTCGCGGCGCACATCGTCGGCGGCGTTTCCCCCGAACTCGTAGAGCTGGATGTAGCCGACCTTCTTGCCGCCCGCCGTCTCCATCTTCGTGCTCGTCTCCGGGATCTTGATGGTGCGCCGCGTGACGGTGACCGGCTTCGCGCCGCCGCCGTCCACAGACTTGACGCCCAGCTGCACGGTCGTGCCCTCCTCGCCCTTGATCCGCGCGATGCTCGTCTCGATGGCGACGTCGGCCGTCGGCTCACCGTCGACCGTCACGATGACGTCGCCGGGCTGGAGACCGGCCGCGGCCGCCGGCGATCCGTCGAAGACGCTCGTGATCACGAGCCCCTCGGGCACAGACTGCAGCGCCGCACCGATGCCCGAGTACTCGCCCTTCTGCTTCTCCTCGAAGGCCTTGGTCTCCTCGGGAGACAGATAGACCGTGTAGGGGTCGTCGAGCGACTCCAGCGTGCCGCGCATGCCCGCCTGCGACAAGTCCTCGACGTCGACTGGCTTGTAGTAGCGGCCCTCGAGCTCCGCGGATGATGCGTTCCTGCAGATCCCCCGCCGCCGCGGCCTCATCGTGCCGGATCCCGATCGAGCCCAGCGTGATGGTCTCGCCGTGGAAGTACCAGCCCGCGAAGTACCCGCCGAGGAAGCCCAGCGCCACGACGAGGACGATGACGATGGCGCGCAGAGCGCGCATCAGTTGATGTAGCCCATCGGGTCGACTGGGTTACCGTTGACGCGCACCTCGAAGTGCAGGTGCGGCCCGGTCGAGAAGCCGGTCGAGCCGACGTAGCCGATGACCTGACCGCGCGACACACTGCGCGCCGGCACCGACCGCAAGCGACGACTGGTGGGCGTACAACGTCGAGATACCGCCCCCGTGATTGATGATGATGACGTTGCCGTAGCCGCCCATCCACGTGGCGTAGATGACCGTGCCGCTGTCGGCGGCACGGATCGGCGCGCCGTAGCCGATCGCGAAGTCGACGCCGGTGTGGAGCTTCCGATAGCCCAGGATGGGATGCACCCGGTAGCCGAAGGGGGAGATGACGGCAGCGTTGACCGGCCGCATCATGTCGCCCGTTCCGCCGCCTCCGCTCGAGCTGGTGATGACGCCGGCGAGCTGCCGGCTCTCGGCCATGAGCTGAGCTTCCTGCCGCTTGAGGACCGCGATGTCCTTCTTCGTGCCCGCCATGCGCGCCGCTCTTCTCCTTGCGCGCCGCCAGCGATGCCGCCTTCTGCGCAGCCTGCGCGGCCCGCAGCGCGGCGAGCTCGTCGCTCTGCTGCTGGAGGTCGTTCACCGCCGAGTGGACCGCAGCCTCCTTCTCGGCGATCGCCTTCTTCTCGCGCTGCACGAGAGCGCGCGTCTCCTCCAGGTCCCCGACCAGGTCGTTGTTGCTGCCGATCAGGTTGCTCACGATGCTCGTGCGGCTGACGAGGTCCTCGAAGCTCGTCGAGGCGAGCACCACGTCGACGTACGTGAGGTCTGACGTCTTGTATGCCAGGGAGACACGCATCTCCAGGTTCCTCTGCTCCTGCTGGAGGTGCTGCTCGGCCTTGCGCAGCTCGAGGCGTTTGAGGCGCAGCTGCTCCTGGAGGATCTCGAGCTTCTCCCGCGTGACGTTCAGCTTGCTCTCGACCGTCTCGATCTGGCTTCCCAGGCGAGTGAGCTCCTTCTCGACCGCCGTGAGCCGCTCGTCGAGCGCCGCGATCTGGTCGCCGAGCTTCTCCTTGCGCTTGGTCGCGTCGGAGATCTTGGCACGAGCGTCCTTCAGCTTGCGATTCAGCTCAGCCTGGGTGGCGGCGTCGGCCGGCGCGGCGGTCAGCGCAGGAAGGGCGCCGAGGGCGAGAGCCGTCAGGACGACGGCGATGATGAGCCTGTGGAAGATCGACATGGCAATCATCACTCTTCTTCGGACGGCAGGCGGATTCCTGTAGGCCGGCACCTCAAGTCTTGAGATAGCGACGCAACGCCACGAGGCTGCCGACGGCGCCGAGCGCCGCGCCGATGATGGCCAGGGTCGGGAGAAGCCCGACCGGCCAGTCTGCACCGCCACGCCACCAGATCGCATACACCTTGAGGTCGATGAAGTTGATGTCTGAGCTTCTGATCCAGTTGGAGATGGCCCAGTTGCCCGCGTAGACGAAGACCGAGGCGAGGACGGCGCCGAGGAGACCGGTGATGAATCCCTCGAGCACGAAGGGCCAGCGGATGAACCAGTTGGTCGCGCCGACCAGGCGCATGATCTCGACCTCCCGACGCCGGGCGAAGATGGAGAGACGGACGGTCGTACTGATGAGCAGCACGGCGGCCGCGGCGAACACGATCGTCGTCGCCCACATGCCCTTCTCGATGAGGCTGATGGTGCCGAGCATCTTGCGCACCGTCTCGCGCGCGTACTTCACCCCGTTGTGGGTGCCGGGATCGTTGTCCACGGTGGGATCGTCGAAGAACTGCTGCGCGATCTTGTCGACGTCGTTGGCGTCCTTGGCCTGGATCTCGAACGAAGCCGGCAGCGGGTTCACGGGCAGATTCTTGACGATGCGCTCGCCGAACTTCTCGCGGAAACGCTCGAGCGCCTCCTCCTTGGAGATGTAGGTGTAGGTCTTCACCTCGGGGATCCCCTGGATCTTGGCCTCCAGAGCCTTGACCTCCTGGTCGGTGGCCTCGTCCTTGATGAAGACCTCGACCAGCACGCGGTCCTTGAGGCTGGTCGCGCCCTGGTTGAGATTGTCGCGCGTCACGAGGACGCCGCCGAGGATGGCCGTACTGATGAAGACGGTGATCACGGCGGCCATGGCCATCACCCAGTTGCGGCGCATGGAGCCGAACGCCTCGCCGAGGAAGAAGCTAAGCCTCATCCGCTACCTCTTCGGCGACCTGGTCGTAGCTGCCGCGCCGCTCGTCACGCACGAGCATCCCGTTCTCCAGCTGGAGCACGCGCCGGCGCATGCGGTTGACCATGTCGCGGTCGTGCGTGGCGACCACCACGGTCGTCCCCGTGCGCTGGATGCGCACCAGGAGCTGCATGATGCCGACCGCTGTGTCGGGGTCGATGTTGCCCGTAGGCTCGTCGGCGAGAAGCAGGGGTGGGTGATTGACGAAGGCGCGCGCCACCGAGACGCGCTGCTGCTCGCCGCCAGAGATCTCGTGCGGGTAGTTGTTCATCTTCTCCGAGAGGCCCACGAGGCTGAGGATCTCCGGCACCTTGCGGCGGATCGAGCGCCGGGGCTCGCCGACCACCTCGAGAGCGTAGGCGACGTTGTCGTGCACCGTCTTGTTGGGCAGGAGCTTGAAGTCCTGGAAGACGCAGCCGAGGTTGCGGCGCAGCAGCGGCACCTTGCTGCGTCGCAGCGTGTTGAGGTTGCGTCCCGCCACGAGGATGCGCCCCTTGTCGGGCACGAGTTCCTTGAGCACCAGCTTGATGAGCGTCGACTTGCCGGACCCGGACGGTCCCACGAGGAACACGAACTCACCCTTGCCGATGTGGCAGGTGAAGTCCTTGAGGCCGACAGTACCGGGGTCGTAGGTCTTAGTGACGTCTTCGAACACGATCATAGGGACGTTCTCCCTTGTCAGCCGTCAGGAAGCCCACGGGGGATTATGGCGGTCTGAGGGTATGTCCTCAACCCGCCGGCCTCGTCGCGACCGGCGACGTTGCCGCACGGGCGCCATCCCACGGACGAACGGCCGCGCCCATCAAGCGAGGGCGGACCCGGCCGGCGACGCGAACGCAGTCTTCGTCGCCGGCCGCTCTCTTCCTCTCGCCCGACCCGCAGCGGCGCAGGCCAGGCGCCTCGTAGCGGCTACGCCTGAGGCGCCCGCGCGGGCAGCGCCACCTCGACGGTCTCGCCGGCGGCCAGCTCGTGGGCCTCACCGCCGAGACGAGCGGCGATCGGCGGCGCGCCCGACTCGGCGAGACTCAGGCGCAACGCGTCGTGGCTGCAGAAGATGTCGATGCGGTGCCCGCCGGACGACATGCTGTACGACAGCTCATCGATCTCGTCGGGCAGCTGTGGGTCGAAGCACAGGACGCCGCCGCGCGTCTCGAGGCCCAGGTAGCCGCGCTCCGCGAGGTCCACGGTGCCGGCCATGACGCCCAGGTGCACGCCCTCACGCGTCGTGCCGCCCTGGATGTCGTGTACGTCGCTGCCCAGAGCCGCCGCGTAGTGCCTCCATGCGGCTGCGGGATCCGTGCGGGCCATGGCCCATGCGTAGACCGCGCGGCTGAGTGTCGAGCCATGAGAGCTGCGCTGCTCGTAGTACTCGATGGTGCGCCGCACAGACTCCGCGTCAATGGGATACCCCAAGCGCTCGAAGACGACCTCGAGCTCCTCGGCGGAGAGCAGGTAGAAGAGCATGACGACGTCGGCCTGCTTGGAGAGCTTGTAGCGGTTCGCCGTGTCCCCCTCCGCCTCGAGGATACGGTCGAGACGATGGATGTCGCCGTACCGCGCGCGGTACCCCTCCCAGTCGAACTCCTCGAGGTCTTCGTAGCCCTCGAACTGGCTGAGCACGCCATCGCCCTGGAGGACGATGACCAGGCGGCGCGACAACTCGTCCCAGTGCGCGAGCTCGTCGCCGCCGACCCCGATGCGCTCGAGGATCTCGGCGCGCCGCCACTCGGGCAGCAGGCTGAGGATCTCGGCGGCCTTGGCCGGCCATCCATGCCGTCATGGCGTTGGTGTAGGTGTTGTTGTCGATGCCGGGCTTCTCCGCCCCCGGGTAGCTGTCGTGATACTCGTCCGGCCCCATGACGCCGCGGATGTCGTAGCGACCCGAAGCTTCGTCGAAGGTCGCGAGACCCGCCATGAAACGTGTCAACTCGAGGAACAGCTCCGCCCCCCAGGCGCTGAGGGACTCCTCGTCCCGCGTCCACTCGTAGTACTTCCAGACGTTGTAGGCGATGGCCACCGCGACGTGCCGCTGCAGGTGGGAGTTGTCCGGCAGCCAGCGCCCGGAGCGCGGGTTGAGATGCACCGTCTGCGTCTCTTCGCGTCCGTCGCTGCCGCTCTGCCAAGGGAACATCGCCCCGCTCTGCCCCGCCGCGCGGGCCGCGGCACGCGCCTGTGGCAGGCGGCGGTATCGGTAGAGCAGCAGGGCCCGCGCGACCTCCGGCAGACTGCGCGTCACGAACGGCATGATGTAGAGCTCGTCCCAGAAGATGTGCCCGCGATAGGCCTCGCCATGGAGGCCCCGAGCGGGCACGCCCACGTCAAGGTCGACGATGTTCGGCGAAGCGACCTGGACCGTGTGGAAGGCGTGCAGCCTCAACATGAGGCTCGTCTCGCGATCCTGCGGCAGAGCGACGGAGCAGCGGCTCCAGAGACGCTTCCAGGCCCTCTCGTGAAGGGTGAGCAGCTCCGAGAAGGGCTGGACGTCGGTCAGGTCGGCGCGCGCGGACGTCTCCGGAGCCGAGATCGCCGCGTCTCGCGACGTATGCAGTGCCACGATCTTCTCGACCGTGACCGGACGGCCGGGCTCGGTCTGCACGGCGAAGCGCACCCCGACGTAGCCAGGGCGCACGATGCGCTCGAGCACGGAGGCCTCCGCCAGAGGGACTCCCGTCCACGTTGAGACTCGCGGCCTCGGCGAGGCGCACGTGCGACTGACTCGTCTCGACGACGAGCGTCATCGCGCCATCGCTCTCCACTTCCCCGTCGACCGGGACGAGGTGCACGTGGCTCAGCTCGCGATAGCGAGGCACGCCGGTGTTGCTGACCGGTGCCGTCGAGCGCCGAGAGGAACTCGACGGACCCCGACCAGTCCTCGGCGGTGAGAGTCGTCTCGAGAGCTGCGATGTGCCGGAGGTCCATGTGCACGAAGCGCCGCTGCTCGAGGGACGTGGTCCGGCCGGCGGCGTCGGCGAAGCGGGTGGAGCGCGTGAGGACGCCGCGGTCGAGGTCCAGGTCGAGCCTGTGGGCGAGTACCGTGACCTCCCGCAGATCGAGCCACGGGCCGTCGCCGACGCGGAATGTGAGGCTCAGCCAGTTGGGGACGTTGACCATGTCCTCGTTCTCGATGCTGCGCCCCGAGATCTCGGTGCTCAGCCGATTGAAACAGCCGGCGACATACGTCCCGGGGTAGTGGACGTCGTCCGCGGAGGCCTCAGGGGCGGCGCCCCGGGTCGCGAAGTAGCCGTTGCCCAGGGTGCACAGCGCCTCCCGCAGCCCCTCGTCCTCGGGGTCGAAGCCTTCGTAGTTCAGCTCCCAGGCGGTCACGCCTGACCCTCCTCAAGCGCCTGTGCGAGCCCCTCGAGGAACCGGCGCGCCGCGTCTGTGTCCTCCAGTACGTAGCGCGCCGCCGTGCGCTCGGAGGGGTCGCCGACGCGCACTCCGATGCCGTCGCCCGCGATCGCGCGGAAGGCATCCTCGTCGGTCAGATCGTCGCCGATGAAGAGCGGCGTGAGCGGCGCGTGGCTGGCGGCCGAGAGCTGCTCCAGCAGCCACCGCACCAACGTACCCTTGTCCCAGTCCATGTCCGGACGGAGCTCGAAGACCTTCTTGCCGCCCGTGCGACGCAGGGAGGGAAAGAGAGGGGCGACACGACCCACGCCGGCGGCCACACGAGGCTCGTCGGCGGGGTCGACGTTGCGATAGTGGATGGCGATGGCGTAGCGCTTGCGCTCGATGAGCGCGCCGGGTACTGCGTCGAGCTCCTCGTGGAGCGCGCGTTCGGCCTCGTCCAGCGCAGCCGCGTACTCATCGCCTACCTGGCGACGGCCGCCGAGCTTCATCGGGCGCATCGACGTCGAACCCGTGGCTGCCCGCGTAGACCAGGCCGTCCACGTTCACGAGGCGCTGAACGTCGGCGAGGTCGCGGCCGCTCACGATGGCCACCGGACACACCGCGGCGAGATGCTCGAGCACCGGTCGCATCGGGGACGGGAGCAGAGCCGCAGCCGGATCGTTCACGATCGGGGTCAGCGTACCGTCGTAGTCGAGGAAGACCGCGAGTCGGTCGCCCGTCGAGGCCGGCGACCACCTCGGCAGCGCTGATGGCCGACTCCGGGAGGCCCTCCGTGTCGTCGGGGTCGACGCTCACCTCGGCGAGATCGCTCACCGCCACGTCGGCGCCGTTCTCGAGCAGGCCCGGGGCGTCGCTGCCGCTGCGGTCCACGCCGATGACCAGCGCGAACTGGCCGCGGCGACCCGCCTCGACGCCTGCGATGGCGTCTTCGACGATAGCCGTACGTGCCGGGACCGCTCCGAGCCGCCGCGCCGCCTCGACGAAGACGGCCGGGTCTGGCTTGCCGGGCAGACCCAGCTCCTCGGCGACGAGCCCATCGACGCGGACCGGGAACAGGTCACCCACTCCGGCTGCGCCAAGCACGGCTTCGGCGTTGCGGCTCGCGGAGATGAGGGCCGTGCCGAAACCGTGCTCCTGGAGCTGCCGCACCAGGTCGACGGTGGACTCGAAGGGACGTACGCCGTGCTCCTCGATCTCGCTGCGGAAGTAGACGTTCTTGGAGTTGCCCAGACCGCAGACCGTCTCGGACTCGGATGAGTCGCCGGGATCGCCCCACGGCAACTCGATGCCCCGCGCGGCCAGGAACGAGGCGACGCCGTCGTAGCGCGGCTTGCCGTCCACGTAGTTGCGGTAGTCGGTGTCGGCGTCGAAAGGCGCGTACTCGCTCCCCTCGCGCGCGCCACGTCGCTCGAGGTACACGTCGAACAGCCGTTTCCAGGCCGCGGCGTGCACGGCCGCTGTACGCGTGACGACCCCGTCCATGTCGAACACGACGGCGTCGAGATCCCTCCTTGACAGCTGCACACGGCCCATGGCCCCCTCCGATGCTCGCTACAGGTACAGCTCGAGGGTCGTGCCCGGCGGTCCGCCCGCCGGACGTCGGCCCCCGCCAACCGTACACGCCCCCACTCATCCCAGTCCAGACACCGCTCCCTCGTCAGCTCCAGCTCGCGAAGTAGACCGTGCCCACCATGAGCAGGGCGAGCATCACGGCGGCGACGCCCCAGCGGAGGCGACGGTGCTGTAGCGAGCACCGCCGCGAGCCCGATGAACAGCGGGAAGTCGACGAGGATGAAGCGCGGCAGGCTCGAGAGCGGGCGCCCCTCGGCTGGGTAGAAGAGCGGGAACAGGAGGGCGGCCACCGCGTAGGCCGTGTAGACCGCCGGCAGCTTGCGCCAGCAGGCGACGAGCAGGACCAGAGCCACGAGCAAGCCGGCGAACTCGAACACGTTGGCGAGGGTCTGGATGGGGATGCCGCCCGACACGTTGCGCGCGCCCAGGATCTCGCCCGGTCCGTGAACGACGAGCCAGCCGATCCCGCGGACTCCCTCCACAGCGCCGTTCCAAGCGGCCGACCACGGAGCGGCGAGCCCTCGACCCCAGTTTCCCTGGACGACGCCGAAGCGCCAGGGATCGCCGAAGACCCTCCACAGATAGGCCATGTACAGGGCGAGGCCACCCGGGATGAGGAGCAGATAGGCGAGGGTCCCGAACGCCGGGCGGCGGGGCTGCACCTTGGCGCGGGCCGGCCCTCCCGGCAGACGGAGGGCCAGCGCGTGCCGCTGCTCCCACCACATCACGGCCAGCGGCAGCAGGAGCGCGAGACCACTGCTGCGCGTCAGCGTCGCCAACAGACCAGCCACGCCGGCCCAGAAGCCAGTTACCGCGGCGCGCGGCGGCGAAGCACGAGATCGCCAGCAAGAGAAAGAGCGATTCGCTGTACACGGCCTGAAACACGAGCGCCGTCGGGAAGAGCGAGATGAAGACGACGCTCCAGAGGGCGACCCGCGCCCCGAGTTCGGCGCGCGCCAATCGATACAAGCAGCAGCATCGCCGCCGCGTAGCATGCCAGAGAGATGAGCACGCCGGCGATCACGTAGTTGGCGGCGGTCAGCGGGGCGAGGACCCGCATCATCAGCGGGTAGAGCGGGAAGAAGGCCGGGCTGAAGTCGTACGCGGCGTACCCGTCGGCGGCGATGCGCACGAACCACACGCCGTCCCAGTGGGCCCAGGGCTCGAACAGCCGCTTCGCGAAGCCCTCGAGGACCTCGGCATGCGCGGGGTCGCGCAGGAACAGGGCCCTGGATCTGACGCCGATCACCGCGGCCGTGACGACCGCCACCGCCATCAGCAGGAGCCGGCTGCCGATCGCCACCGCAGCCGCCCAGCGGCCCTCGTTCATCGGCTGGACTCGAGCAGTCCGCGCAGCGCCGACTTGGGATCGTCGGCGATCGGCTCCCCGTGCGCGAGGCACAGGATCGTGAAGGGCAGCTCGAGCAGACGCCGGACACTGCGCCGCGTCTCTGCCGGGTCCTCGTGATACTCGGGCGGCACGAAGCTGAGCTTCGCCTCGCCTCCCTGTCCCCTACCGCCCGATGTCTCAGCGCTCATCACGAGGTCTGAGCAGAACAGGACCCCAGGCGCGCCCTCGTGGAGGAACGAGTAGTGCGGCCACTCCGGACCCGCCGTGCGCACCGCGCGCAGGTCGCCGGGGAGCACGTCGCCCTCCGCGTAGCGGTGGTCGGGCTCTTCGTCCGCGACCGTGGCATCCTGCGGCAGCCAGACCGGGGCGCCGAACATGGCGCGATAGCGCCAGGCGGAGCGCTGGTGGCAGCGGGCCGTCAACAGTATGGCCCGTGGCTCCGGCAGCGTCCGCAGGGCGTCGTCCGCCAGCCGCACGGGATCGACGAACGCGCACCCGTCGACGCCGCACAGGGCATGCGAGCTCGAGATGCTGCCGCCGATCATCCGGTTGCTCACACGCCAGTGGTAGAGGCCCGCTGTGACCTCGTCGACCCGGTCGGCGATCTCGATAGGCTCACTCATGTTGCCTCCTCGCAGGCGCCGATCACGGACTCGCCCGCGCCGGCGCCGACCCGCATCCCGCACAGGATTGTACTCGCGAGACGTGCGCGGAGGGAACGTGCGGCGACGACCTGGGCCCACCGCGAGGCCCAGCACATGGGACGCGCCGAGCCGTTCGCGCCGCGGGGATCGCGCTCGTCGTGCTTGGCTCAGCGCTGGCCACGGCGCGGTCACGCGCCGCCCCCTCGAGCCCGCCGGCGCCGTAGGCGAGGCGGGCTCCCCGCGACCTAGTCCATGAACCCACGCAGGGACTGCGCGGCGCGGTAGGCCTTGAGCTTGGCGAGGGTCTTGGCCTCGATCTGGCGGATGCGCTCGCGGGTGACGCCGAACTCTACGCCGACCTCCTCGAGCGTGCGCGGCTGCCCGTCGGCCAACCCGTAGCGAAGCTCGATGACTTTGCGCTCGCGCTGCGTGAGCAGATCGAGGACGCGCTCGAGCTCCTCGCGCTGAACGATCCCGTCGACCTCCTCGACGGGCGACGGAGCTTCCTTGTCCTCGATGAAGTCGCCGAGCATCGTGTCGCCTTCGTCGCCGATCGGCGTGTGCAGGCTTGTCGGCTCCTGGCTGATCTTGAGCATCTCGCGAACCTTCTCGGGCGTCATGCCCATCTCGGCGGCGATCTCGTCGGGCGTCGGTTCGCGACCGATGTCCTGCAGCAGCTGGCGCTGCACGCGGATGAGCTTGTTGATGTTCTCGACCATGTGCACGGGAATGCGGATGGTGCGCGCCTGATCGGCCAGCGCTCGCGTGATCGCCTGACGGATCCACCAGGTCGCGTAGGTGGAGAACTTGAAGCCGCGCTTGTAGTCGAACTTCTCGACCGCGCGGATGAGCCCGAGATTGCCCTCCTGGATGAGGTCGAGCAGCGACATCCCCCGGCCGGTGTGCCGGCGGGCGATGGACACGACGAGGCGCAGGTTGGCCTCGATGAGCTGACGTTTGGCCTCCATGTCGCGACGCTCGATGCGTCGCGCCAGCGAGACCTCCTGCTCGGCGGTGAGCAGCGAGACCTTGCCCATCTCGCTGAAGTACATGCGCACGGGATCGCTGGAGGGCGACTTGATCGAGAGGTCGAGCTTGATGGCGCCCTCGTCCTCGCTCGCAGGCTCCGCTTCCGCCGCCTGCCCCTCACCGTCGAGGATGTCGATCCCGAGATCGGTGAAGATGACGTGGATCTCCTCGATCTGTTCCACGCTGAGATCCAGATCTCCAAGGGAAGCGGCGATCTGGGCTGCCTTCAGATATCCCTGCTCGCGGCCCTCGTCGAGCAAGGCCAGGACCTCGTCCAGGCTCAGCACGCCGAGATCGCCGTGAGGGGTGCGGTCGTCAGACTCTGTCACACGCTGCTCCTGCACGGATAGATGGTTGAAGAGTAAACAAACTATTGTAGCAATGGCTCAGCTCGGCTGCAAGGTCCGGTGTATCCCGGAGCAACGCCCCAGTGCGGCCTTCGGCACCGGCGACAATGGTAGACTGACCCACGACAGACAGCATACCCGGAACAGGGGGAGAACATGGGCAAGTGGCAGCTTCTCGACTATCCACGGGGGCGCGAAGTCGAAGGGGTCCCTGCCGCCGCCCTCGCGCGCCTCTTGGCCGGCCAGTCTGCCTACCTCTTGCACGATCAGGTGCTGTTCGCCATGCGGATGGAGGCCCAGGATCAGCCCTCTGCTCGTGAACGTACGCTCGTCCTCGAAGCCGTCGCGGCGATCGGCGACCTCGGCCACTCCGATCTCAACGCCCTGCGCGAGAAGGAGCCGTTCTCGAGCAGCGGATTGCGGCTGCCCTCCTTTGAGGATCCCGGGGCGACCGAGCAGGTCGCCGGGCTCCTCACCGAGAGAGCGGGACAGGCTTTCCTCGACCGGGTCCACGACGAGCTGCACAAGTGACGTGGGCGGGCACGCCGCCCGCAGGGAGTCGGAGGGTCGACTCTCGCCGAAGTGATCGTCGGCGGACTCGCGGCAGCGGGACCCGCCGCCCGTTTGCCCAACTCTCCACCCGGGAAGCTGTGTCATGCAGTTCGCATCGTTCGCGCAAGACAGGAGGGCCGGCATGCCCCGCCCCGTCTGGAAAGGCGCCATCAGCTTCGGCCTCGTCAACGTCCCGGTCGCACTCTTCGCCGCCGAGAGCCGCGACGCACTGCGCTTTCGCCAACTCGACCGCACCACACTCACGCCGGTGCGCGAACACCGCGTCAACGAGCTGACGGGCGGAGAGGTGGAGTGGGCCGACATCGTGAAGGGGTACGAGTACGCGCCAGACCGCTTCGTCGTCCTCACAGACGAGGAGCTCGACGCTGTCGACCCGAAGGCCGCCCACACCATCGACATCCAGGCCTTCGTCTCGGCCGCGGAAATCGACCCGCGGTTCTACGACCGGCCCTACTACATGGCCGCCACCGAGGGTGGCCAGAAGGGCTATGCGCTGCTGCGTGAGGCCCTGCGACGCAGCGGGCACGTGGCCGTCGCCAAGGTAGTGATCCGCACCAAGGAGTACCTGGCCGCGGTCGTACCAGCCGGATCGGTGCTCCTGCTCGAGCTGCTGCGCTACGCGCACGAGCTGCGCGACTCCGCAGACCTCGAGGTCCCCCCGGAAGACCTCGAGGAGCTGGGCGTCAAGGATCGCGAGCTTGCGCTCGCAGAGCAGCTCATCGCGGCCATGGTCGAGCCGTGGGAGCCGGGGCAGTACCGCGACCACTACCGCGACGAGGTGCTCGCGCTGCTGCAGCGCAAGATCGACGCGGGCGAGGACCACGAGGAGGAGGAGCACCGGGCCGCCGCCGAGCCCGACGGCGGCGCCGCGGTGATCGACATCATGAGCCTCCTCACGGCGAGCGTGGCGCGGCGCCAGAACGAGCGAGCCGCCGCCGATGAGGACGGGTCGCGCGCGCGACCCGGCGGGACAGCGCGCCCGTAGGCCCCTCGATCCTCGAGGACGTGTCGGGCGGGGGGCACGAGAGGCCCATCCTCTCCGAGCTCGACCTCAGGCGTCGTCAGTCGGCTGGGACACCCTGGATGCTCTTCATCCGGGCGATCTCGCCCTCCAGTGAGTCAAGTTCACCGGGGTCGATCCTCCCGTCGGCGAGGACACCGCGGATGGATTCGTCGATCTCGATCCACTCGAACAAGCCGAACTCGTTGCCCTCTACGAGAGAGCGGCGCACGTCCTCGAGATCGCCGACGATCCGCCGCTTGGTCTCCGCATCGATATCCACTCCCTGAATGGCATCTCGCTGCTCCGACAGGTCGCTGCCGACCGCGAACGCGAAGAACCCCGGTCCGCCGAGCACCGCGACCGCCGTGACGAGCACTACGCCCGCCAGGGCCGCGAAGGCGAGTACGCTGCAGCCGATACCGCAGGCGATCAGGATGGGCCTGGTCTTCACCCTCGGCGACGGGCCGACCACGCCTGACACGAGCGGACTGCCCCCGCAGCCGGTGTCGCCCTTCGGGTGCGCCAGGTCGATGCTGATGCTCGGCACCGCAGACGCGCGAGCCTCGAGCGCCCACCTCGAAATCGATGTCGCGCCCAAGGGCACCTCCGGCGCAGGCACTCCCGGCGCCGACGCGACCGCGATCGGGGCGCGTGGACGCCGCCACCTCCAGTGCGGCCCGACCAGCCTGCCGCGCCGGTGCGCGACGATGAGGAGCACCGTTGTGGCGAGGACGTGCAGGAGAAAGACGACGGCGAACGACAGCAGCGTGGTCATGCCATCCTGCGTCGCGAGCGCGTCGACCGCAAGGTTCCACCCGGTGTGCAGTCCGATCGACATCCACAGACGGCGGGTGCACAGGTACGCCGCACCGAAGAGTGCGCCGGCGGCGGCCAAGTCGATCAGGTAGTAAGGGCTCGACGTCAGGTGCCACACGGCGAAGCCGATCGCGGTCGCGGCGAGCGCCAGCCCGCTGCCGATCCTGGGTTCCAGGAAGCGCAGAAGCAGCCCTCGCCAGATCAGCTCCTCGCAGAGGGCGTAGACGAAGGTCGCCGTCGCCATCAGCAGCGAGACGTGAGCGACCTGGAGAACCGCCCCCGGGACCACGGCGGCCGTGACCAGGGGGTCGGCCACGCTCATGAAGGCGCCCCAGGCCAACCCGACGACGCCTTCGCCGAGGGCGCGCCGGCCGCCGCGCAGTTCGTCGCAGCGACGCCGTTCGGCGAGATGCACGAAGGCCCCGTAGGCGAAGACCGCGGAGCATGCCCAGACGAGTCCCCAGACGAGACCTTGGCCGGAGAGGGAGTAGAGAGTGGAGACGACCAGCACCGCGCCGAGCGCAGCCCACAAGCCGACGTCCGCCGGCCGGGACACGGGAGCGCCCGCGAAACCCAGCGTCAGGGGCAAGCCGCTCTGCACCGAGCAGGCGTGCTCGCGCGTGGCAGCGACCTCGTACCCTCCCCGCACTTCCCCGTGCCCCGGCTCGTCCATTGGTCCCCGACCGTCGTGACTGGCTTATCGGGGAGACAGATCGCCCGCACGGCGCTCCCGGCCATCGCCGATTGTCATCGGCAGCGAGCCTCAGCTTCTGTACCTGATTCAGGGACCGACGAGCAGACGCGATCGACGAGCAGACGGGGACGCGCCTTTCGCGCCGCTCACTTCGCCCCGGCCAACTGCGCCTGCATGCGCCGGGTCATGGCGATCACGACCCCGAAGAGCAGCGCGGAGATCCCAAGCGCCACGGCGAGCTCCCACCAGACCTCCGCGAAGGGCGTGCCCAGCACCGCGATGCGATAGATCGGGTCGATGAACCAGTACGTCGGAAAGACCTTGGCGATCCATTGCGGCCAGTCGGGGAACAGGTAGAACACCACGGGTCCGACGATGAGGAAACCCGTGCCCTTGATGAGCGCGAACAGCATCTGCGCGTTGCGCGCGCCCGTGGCGAAGACCAGCCCGATCATGGCCGACATCAAGGCTCCCACGCCGAGACTGAGCAGCAAACCGAGCGGCGGAGCACCGAGGGCGCCGTTCAGGGCGAGCGTGACCACCGACATGACGATGGCGACGACGAAGCCGAGCAGCGCCTTGGCGGTGAGCACCTCGGAGAGCCGCACGGGGGTGACGATGAGCGCGTCGAGCGTGTGTTTCTCGCGCTCGTCGACGACTCCGAAGGCGGTCAGGAAGACGCCGGCCATGATGAGCACGTACATGAGGATCAGGGGGATGAGGCGCTCCGAGAGCGGCAGCGTCTCTTCTCCGAAGTCCTCGACCGCGACCTCGACCGGCGTCGCCCCGCCCTCGACTGCGCGGACCAGGTCGAGGGTCGCGACCGACAGGATCACCCTGTTCGAAGCCAGACTCTCGCCGCCGATGTAGAACCTGAGATCCGGCCGCTCGCCGAGTCGCAGGGCCGCGTCGAAGTCTTGCGCCAGCACGAGGCCGGCGTCGAGATCATTGGCGCCGACGAGCCTCTTGAGCTCGCCCTCGTCGCCGACGAGGCTGGCCTCCACGCCCTCGAGCTCCAGCGCCTGAGCGGTGACCTCCGAAGCACCGTGGTCCACGATGCCGAGGCGCGGCGCCGGGTCGAGGAGGCTCGTGAACAGGACCTGCACGACCAGGGTCATGACCAGCGGCAAGACGATCGCGAACAGGAAGATCGGCGACCTGGGGCCGATACGCAGGTCCTTGCGGAAGATGCTCCAGATGCGAGCCGGGCTCATCGCGTCCTCACCTTGCGCTGCAGCACGAAGAGGCCGGCCGCGAGGATGGCGACGCACCAGCCCGCCGCCATCGCCGAGCGGCGCCAGAGCTCGCCCCACGACTCGCTGTAGGGCGGTCACGCCGACGAACGCTTCGATCACGCCGTAGGTCGGCAGCGCCTTGACCCACAGCGCCGGCGATCCGGGCAGCAGCACGGTCGATCGCCGGTATGGCCAGCGGGATGAGCAGGGCCATGCCGTAGAAGAGCGTGCCGATGAAGTCTTTGCCCGCCGAACCGGAGATCATCGCCGTGCCGGTGGCGATGACGGCGCCGAGCAGCGCCGCCACCACAAGGATGCCCCAGCCTGCGCCGAACGAGCCCGTCAGGGCGAGCAGCAGCATCGCCTGCGCGAAGGCCAGGAGCGACCCGAGGAAGGCCTTGGCGGCGAGGATGTGTGAGCGCGCGCCGGCGTCACCAGGAGCGCCGTGGCGGTACCCTGCTGGATCTCGACCGCGATGAGCGACGCGAGCGACAGCGACTCCATCATGAGGACGAAGAAGGCGAGCATCGGCCGCATGCGCTCCTGCAGCGAGACCTGGTCGCCGGCACGGTCCGGACCGAGCACCACGGTGCTCTGGCTGACCGGGATCACTCCCATGGGGTCGCCGCCCGCAGACGCGGCGGCCGCGAGATAGGCGATCTCGCGTACGGCGCTCTGCATGGCGTCGCGCACCTCGACCGGCACCCCGCCTTGAACGAACACCGTGACGACCACCCTCTCCCCACGCGCGATACGCACCGCGAAGTCGTCCGGAAAGGCGATGCCGATCGCGAGGTCCTCGGCGGCGCCCTCCCCCGCCCTCTCGCCGGCCACCACGGCGCGAAGTTCATCGATCGAAGCGAAGGGCACGACGTTGAGACCTTGCCCCTCCTGCTCCTCGGAAGCGCCAACCACGACAAGGGCATCACCGAGGTCGGCCGGATAGACCCCGACGTCGATCGTCTCGTCCGTCGACGATGGCAGCAACCAGAAGAACGCGACGAAGAACACGAGTCCGGCGATCGTCAGGATCAGCCACAGGTGATCCCGCGAGAACTCGCGCAGGTCCTTCCGCATGATCGCCGCGACGATCCCAGCGTTGGAGATCGGCCCTCTCATGGCCCACTCCCCCGAACGACGCCTGCGAGAGGCCTCATTCCTTGAGCCGCCGTCCGGTCATCTGGATGAAGATGTCCTCGAGCGTGGCCTCCTCGGTGTGGATGGTGAGGAGACCCTCGGTCGCGACGGCGGCCTTGAGCTGCTCGCCGGCGTCGCTCGGCGTCGAGCGCCACGGAGTGCTCGATGACCTCGCCGCCCTGCCGGCGCGCGCACCTTCACGGCGCGCTTGCCGTAGCGCGAGCTTCAGGTTCTCCGGCGTATCGATCGCGTGGAGTCGGCCCTCGTTGATGAAGGCGACGCGATTGCTGAGCTCGTCGGCCTCGGCCATGTCGTGCGTCGTGAGCAGCACCGCGGCGCCGCGCCCCGCCTCCTGCTGGATCAGCGCGCGGATCGCCTTGGAGGAGACCGGATCGAGTCCGTCGGTCGGCTCGTCGAGGAAGAGCACCTTGGGTCGATTCACGAGCGCCCTGGCGACCATCAAACGCTGCCGCATGCCCTTGGAGAAGCCGGAGACGCGGTCACGGGCGCGGCCGGCGAGGCCGACGCGGCGCAGCAGTCCGTCGGTGTCGACATGCTTGAGGCCGAAGAGCGAGGCGAAGAACCTGAGGTTCTCTTCGGCCGTCATGCTGAGGTAGAGGTTCTTCTCCTCGAAGCACACGCCGATCTGTGCCTGGACCTCGGGGTCGTCTCTGGTCACGTCCTGCCCGAGGATGCGCGCCACGCCCGACTTGGCCTGCAGCTGCCCGGTCAGGATCTTGATGGTCGTGGATTTGCCGGCGCCGTTTGGGCCGAGGAACCCCAGGATCTCGCCGGGGGCCACCTCGAAGCTGATGCTCTTCACCGCTTCCAGGTCGCCGTACGCATAGCTGATCGAGTCGACCGCGATGGCCGGTACGCTCATCCCCTCCACCCCCTGCCCTGTCTATTCCCCGCGGGCGCCCGTGCTAGCTGTGCGCCAGCGTCCACATCCACTCGAGCGCCGGGTTGTACACCATGTCGTGGCCGCCCTCGAAGATGACGAGCGTGGCCGCGCCGGATCGGCGTGCGAAGAGGACCCGCGGGTCGCCGTCGCGGAAGAAGGTGCGTGTCTTCACCGAACCCCTGAGATCGCCGGGCAGGCGGTTCTGCGCCACGGCCTGCCGGACCTCGGCGCCAAGCCTTTCGCCCCTCTGAGCGAGCTGGTCGTAGGCGCGCACTGAGTGCAGCGGTGGGACGACCCCGTCGCTCAGCCCGTGACCGATGTAGACAGGCACGCCGGCCCGGCGCGCGGCGCCCAGGTAGGTGCTCGGGCTGCGCCGCTCGCAGTCGCGCCGCGCCCTCGCGCTTGTCGATGGATCGCCGCCGCAGGAAGCCCTGATCTGCGCCGCGTAGGCGCGCGGGGGCACCATGTCGCGATTGAATTCGTACCAGGCATACAGGTCGTGGATCGGCACCCACGCGGCCGCGCCGGCGAAGCGTTCCGGATGGCGTGCGGCGGTCAACAACGCGAGCATGCCGCCGCCGGAGAATCCGGTGAGGAAGACGCGGTCCTCGTCGATACGCCCCTCCCGCACCGCGAAGTCCACGGCGTCGACCACGTCCTGCACGGCGAGCGCCGAGCCCGTCGCCTGCGGCCGGTCGTTGACGCCGCGGAAGTCCGGGTGGATGAGCGCCCAGCCGTTGGCGGCGGCCCACTGCCCGTAGGGAATGCCGTAGTGCTGCTCGTAGGTACTGCTCCACGAATGAAGCGACACGATCAGCGGCTGCTCCTTGCCCTTCGGAGGCAGCCACATCGCCGCCTGTCGCACACCATCCTTGCTGGAACGGATCCGCGCCTCGCGGACGCGAGGGATCCTGCGCTCCCAGAGGTCCCTCCCTGCTTGGCTCGCCGCCTCGAAGGCGATCGCCGTCGTGGCACCGCGAAGCCGAGAGAAGCGGGGCATCTGCGGCGCAGGTGAGGGAGTGGCCGGCGGCCTCGCCGAGGCAGCGGCGCTCGACGGCACGGTCGTCGGCGACACCGGGCCGGTCGGGTCGGCCGTCGGGACGGACCCGACCCCCGGCCCTTCGGAACCGCAAGCCACCAGAAGGAGCACGAGCAGCGCCGCGATCGCAGCGGGGATCAGCCGCCTAGGGGCCCAGCTCGAGACATCACGGTGTGTCCTCTGGGTCCGCGCGGTCACGCTGCCTCCTGCGACGCCTGCCGGCATCTTGCCATACTCGCCAGGGAGACGCATGTTGCCAAACCACGTTTGGATTCGGTCAGGCTCGGCTACACGTCAGTCAAGAGAGGCATTTCCCGCGCGGGAGGCGGTCATGGCGAGCACATCGAAACGCACCACGGATCACGCGACAATCCGCCGATGGGCGGAGGAGCGGGGCGCCCGGCCCTCCGCGGTCAGAGGCACGGGTGAAGGCCACGAGGCGAGCGGACTGCGTCTGGACTTCCCCGGATACCGGGGGTCGTGGCTGGAAGAGATCACCTGGAGCGAGTTCTTCCGCCGCTTCGAGGAGCGAGGCCTTGAGTTCTTCTATCAGGACGTGACGCGCGAGGGTGAGCCCAGCGACTTTTTCAGGCTGATCAACCGGATGGTCCGGCAGCAGGAGAAGGCCGCCTAGCACGGCCTGGCGGGCGCGGGACGCGAGAAACGCAGGCGACGCGCCTCCCCGGGCCTTTCGCCGACGTTGTACAGTAGCCGCCGTGAGATACTCGGAAGGGACACTGGCGACGCCCTCAGGCGCAGCGTTGTTCAGACGGACCTGGGCGCCCGAGACGGCAGCGGCCGCCGCCCTCGCTGTCGTGCATGGGTACGGCGAGCACAGCGGCCGCTACCGTCTGCTGGCGGAAGCCCTCGTGGCGCGCGGCTATGCCGTGCACGCTGTCGACCTGCGCGGCCACGGCCGCTCCCCGGGGACTCGCGGCCACATCACACGATTCGGCGACTACGTCGACGACACGCTCGCCTTCGTAGCGGCAGTCCGCCGCCAGCATGACGGCCGCGTCTATCTGCTCGGCCACAGCCTCGGAGGACTGATCGCGACGCTCTGCGCCGAGGGCGACGACGACTTCGACGGGCTCATCCTCTCGTCGCCCTTCATCCGCGTGGGTCTGCCCGTCTCGCGCGCCAAGATCGTCGCCGCGCGGCTGCTCTCGCGGCTGACACCGACGAGAGACATCGGCAACACCCTGCAGGCCTCCGACCTGTCGCACGAGGAATGGATCGTCCGCGCCTACGACGCCGACGAGCTCAACCACCGGGTCGCCACGGCACGCTGGGCGACCGAGGTGCTCGATGCTCAGACCGCAGCGCTGTCTGGAGCCGCCGACCTGCGCCCGCCTCTCCTCCTGCAGTACGCCGGCGCCGACAAGATAGCCGATCCACGCGCCGCCGAGGAACTCTTCGTGGCGGCGTGTTCACCCGAGAAGACCTGCCGCCGCTACGACGGCTACTCCCACGAGATCTTCAACGAGACCGGGCGAGCGGCGGTCTACGCCGACCTCGCCGCCTGGCTCGACGAGCGCACCGCACTCAGCGCCTCACCGAGGCCGCGCCATCGAGAAAGCCGAGGACCTCCGTGGTGAAGATCTCGGGGGCGCGCATCGGGACGAAGTGATCGACCCCGGGGAGCACCATGGCGACGGCATGACGCACTCTGGTCGCCAGACGCTGAGCGCCGGCCTGGACCGCCCGCTCGTCCCTGTCGCCCCAGATCACCAGCGTCGGCACCTGGATGCCGTCGACGCGATCCGGCGCGGCCCAGTCCGCTAGCGTCATACGTCCGTTGGGGATCTGCGTGAGCATGCTGATGTTGGCGTGCACCATGCTGCGAATACGAGCGTCCAGCTCCGGCGAGGTCCTCACCGGGCACCACACATCGAGGAAGAGGTCGGCGGCGCGCGCAGGGCGCCCGGCGACGAGCAGAGTGAAGACCTCGGCCGCGCGGAGATCCTCGAGGTTGTCGCCTTGCCCATGGGCGGCGACCGATGCCGCCACCAGAGCCCACGAGCGATCTGGGCGCTCGAGTACGAAATCGATGGCCAGCGTCCCGCCGAACGCCACGCCCACGACCGCCACCTTGTCCGAGCCGAGGCTGTCGAGGAGGCACTCGATGTACTCGTTGGGGTCCCACGACTCATCCGGGTATGGGGAGCGCCCGGTGCCGGGGAGGTCGACGCGGATGGTGTGAAAACGCCGCGAGAAAGCATCCCACTGCGCGTCCCACATCCCACTGTCTGCGGCCTCCGCGTGCAGCAGAAGGACGGACGGCCCTTCCCCCGCCTCCTCGTACCAGAGGCGGCCGTCACCGACCTCCACATAGCCAACGCTCACGGCATCCTCCTCGAAGGGACTGGTCTGGGAGGAATCCTACCCGGAAGCGCCACGCCCACGCACTGCCCGACGAACCCGTCTCTCGCCTGAGGGCGCGGCGTCAGATCGCTGCCTGCTCGCCGCCCGGGGCGACGGCCGCCGGCGCGGCAGAGAGACGCTTGCCCATGCGCACGCGCGACCCGTCAGGCAGAGAGGAGATCTCGAGAACGTCCATGAGGAAGCGCATCAGATAGAGGCCGCGGCCGCCGGTGGCCTCGGTCGAGGGCGGCTGACCCCAAGTGTCGCCCGCCGGGAAGCCGGGACCGCAGTCTTCTACGTCCACCCACACGTACCCGTCGTCGAGGTGCACACGGACACTGACGGGGCGCCTTCCGGCGCCGCTCGACCTGAGGGAGTTGGTGACGGCCTCCTGCGTGGCGACGACCACGTCGGCCACACAGCCCGGGTCGGCGTGCGTCGACAACTCATCGCGCAACCAGCGGCGCAAGACAGAGAGGTCGCGAGCGTGACGCAGCTTCCGCGTCGACGGCCGGCTCCTCATGTCGTTGCCCCCTCCTTGCGCCAATGGGTCTACTGATGCGTATCGGCACGCCGCAGCCGCCCCGTGAGCCCTTTCGGCATGCTTCGACCCTTTCCCTGCACCACGTTTCTGCCCGAGCGAGAAGCTACCGACGCCCCCCCGACCGTTCGGACCGGCGCCCGGCGGCGTGCGGTGCGATGGCGAGCAGCGCGAGGTCGTCCGACAATCGACCCTCGGCGAACGACCGCACAGCCTTGACCGCGCGTCCGACCGCTACGCTCGCTTCCCTCATGCCCGGGTCACCGAACAGCTCCAGCAAGCGAGGCTCGCCGAAGAGAACACCGTCGCCGCGAGCCTCGATGAGGCCGTCGGTGTAGAGGAAGAGAAGCTCGTCGGGCTTGAGGACAGTGTCCGCGACGTCGAACGGCAGGTCCGGGAAAGCGCCGACGACCGGCCCCGTGTGCGGGAGCAGATCGACGACGCCGTCGAGGCGCACGACCAGCCCCGGCGTGTGCCCGGCGTTGCAGTACGTGAGACGACCGTCGCGGCCGTCCAGTACGCCGAAGAACACGGAGGCGAACACCTCGGGAGCAGAGCTGCGCAGCAGGACTTCGTTCACGACCCGCAGGACGTCTGCGGGCGTCTTCGTCCGCTCAAGGGTCTGGGCCCAGATCGCGTTCTTCACCGACGAACTCATGACGGCCGCGTCAAGGCCCTTCCCCGAGACATCGCCGACGACGACACCGACAACTCCGTCCCCGAGCTCGAAGACGTCCAGGAAGTCGCCGCCGACACGGGCCGCGACGGTCGCCGAGTGGTAGGCGTGCGCGAAGCTGAAACCAGAGATCGCTTCGGGGACGGCGAGCAGCGCCTCCTGAAGCGTGTCCGCGATGGTCTGCTCAGTCGCGAACAGGCGCGCGTTCTGCAGGGCCAGCGACACCGAGCGCGCCAGTCGTGTCGCGAAGATGACCTCCGGCTCCGAGAACGCCTCGGCTTCCATCTTGTTGTACACGAGAACGCCCACGACCTCGTCGCCGGTGGTCAGCGGCAGCGTGAGCACCGAGCGCACGCCGGGCGGCGTCGATGACCCGGCCAGGTCGCGGCCGTCTCCAGTGACGTCACCGATCGTCACCGGCTCACTCAGCCTCCGAGCCTCCGCCATGAAAGGCACTTCCTCGTCGGTCCAGGCCCGGCCGACCACGTCGACGCCGAAGCCGAACTGGTATCGCACCACCCACTGGGAAGGATCCGCGAAGCTGATCACGCCGGATGCGGCGTGCAGCGCCTCCCCGCCGGATCTCAGCGCTCTGGCCAGGATGGTGTCGTCGTCCAGAGTCGAATGCAGAAGGCGCCCTGCCTCATCGAGCGCTTCGCCGAACCGCACCTCCTCGCGCTCGCTCTCCAACAGGCTCGCGTTGTGGATGGCGATCGCGGCCTGCTCGGCGATCCCCTGCGCCAGAGCGATGTCGCGCGCCGTGAACTCACGACGGCCGTATGCCTGGTCGATGGTCAGCATGCCGATGGTACGGCCCCCGGTGACGAGCGGGGCGACGATGGCGATCCGCATCCCCTCCCTGAGCGACGTCGCCGCATCCTTCTCGGACAGAGCTTCGTAGTCGATCGCCGTCGCCCGACCCGTCCGCGTCGCCCGCCGGGCGGGGCCCGCGTGGTCGGCGGCGGCGAAAGCGGCGCCCACCTTGAAGGCATGCTCCCCGGCCGAAGCGGCCACCGTCATCTCCTCCCGTCCACCGGAGAGGGCGATCGCCACGCGAGCCTGGCCGAAGCTCCGGGTCAGGGTCCGCGCGACGGTGCTGAGCAGCTCCTGTGGATCGGTCTGGGAGGCGAAGGCCTCGGCGGTCGTGAGCAGGACGTGGGAGATCTCGAGCTCGCGCCTGGCGCGACGCTGAGCCTCGACCTCGGCGTCGAAGAGGCGCGCGTTCTCGATCGCCGTCGCCGCCTGATCCGCGATCGCCTCCACGGCAAGTATCTCCTCGGAGGTGAAGCCATGGCGCGAGCGAGGCGCCTCGAGAGCCAGAAGGCCGATGAGACTGCCTCTCGAGACCACCGGGACCGAAAGACCGAAGCGCGGGCGAAAGCGATCGACCGGATAGCGGATCCTCTCCCGCGGTCTCTCATCGTAGTCGAGCACGACCGTGCTCGGCGCCCTCACCTGTTCCTGCTGTGCGGCGGGCAGCTGGTCGAGCCCGTAGACGCCGGGGGGCAGCGGGGCGATCCCCTTGGACGCGGCGACTCGCAGCTCCTGCCGTTCGAGGTCCAGCAGCACGACGCTGGCACGCGACCCCGGCGCGGTGAGGAGCAGGACGCCGGCAAGGCGCTCGAGCATGAGATCGAGATCCGTCCATTCCGTGAGGACCTTCGAGGCGGCCAGAAGCAGATGGGAGAGCTCGAGCTGTGCATTGAGCTCCTCATAGAACTGCATGTTCTGCAGGGTGCCCCCCAGGGCGAACCCCAGATCCCGCACGAAGTCCATCTCCACCGCCGAATACTCTCGGGACTCCGCTGCCGCAAAGACGATGGCGCCGAAGACGGACCCGCCCGCCAGGAGCGGGGCGCCCAGCTGGGAGCCGCTCCGTCGGCCCCCGCCCGACTCGGCCTCTGTGCCGGCCCCGGCACGACAGGCCGCGATGGGCGCCATCGCCTTCTGCACGAGCTCCACGAACGACGTCTCCAGCTCGCTCGCAGGATGGGCCGGCGAATCTCCCCTTTCGCCCAGGACCGGACGCCAGCACCCTTCCTGGTACTGGCAGACCGCCGCGACCTCGACGTCCAGCGAATCCGCGGCGAGATGGGCCGCTCGAGCGATCGCGCTGAGGGGCTCGCCGACGCCGCGCACCACCTCGTTGACCGCATCGAGCGTCTGGCTGAGATGCGCGACGCGCTCGATCAGCATCCGCTGCCTCTCGCGCTCTGCCGCGAACCGTGCCCGCTGGAGGGAGGCGCCGAGCAGGTCGGCGATCGCGCGATAGTAGGTGACCTCGTCGGGGAGGAAGAAACGCCGCCCGGGGAAGACGAGGGTGAGCGCGCCGAGCACCTCTTCGCCGGCCGTGATCTGCACCTCGACCCTGCGATCGTCACCGAGACCCTCCCGACGTGGCCTGAGGCCAGGATCGGAGCCGGAGCCTTCGTCGGGGGGGATCGTAGCTCTGGCGTGCGGTCGCCGGAGGCCCGCACCGTACGTCGCCAGGCGTTGGAGCTCGCGGCGCCCTTCGGCAACGGACTCGACGCTGCCCGCCTTGAGGCCCAGATGAAGCGCCACCGCGGCCAGGACGTCCTCAGAGACCTTCCGGGGGTGGTCGGTGCCGGCCGCCGCCGCCGCGACGGCGGCGAGGACCCTCGTCCGGGCATGCGACTCCAGAAGCGACGCCCGCGACCGCACGCGGTCGAGAGCTTGGGCGACCACGGGCGCGATGGCCTCCAACGCCGACCGCTGATCGTCACCGTAGCCACCGGGGCGGTCGCCCACCGCGATCACGCCGAAGAGCTGCCCGGCCCGCCGGAGAGGTACGCCCAGGAACGCGCCCAGACCCGGGTGGTTCCGTGTGGCCCCGATGCTCGCCGGATAGCTGCCGGGCTCATTGGCCAGCAGCGTCTCGCCGCTCTTCACGACCGCGTCCGGCAGCCCGCCCACATCGCCGGCGCCACTGATGGCGAGACTGCGCGAGCTTCCGTCATCGCGAACCTCGACGATGAGACCGAACGCGCTCTGCGTGAGCCCCTCGACGATCCCCAGACACGCCTGACCAAGATCCTCCTCACTGGCGCTGTCGGCCGCCGCCTCGAGGATCTCAGCGATCCCGCGCAAGACGACGGCGTCGAGTGCGGCGCGCCTCTCGGCCCTCTTCCGATCCGAGATGTCGCGGAAGTAGATGGCGACGCCGAACGGCGCCGGGTACACGCGCACATCGTCCCACACGTCCCACGGCTCGAAATGGCCCTCGAAGTGCGAGACGACACCCTGTTCCATCGCCAGACCGATGTGAAGCTCGAACTCCGTGTCCCGAAGGTCGGGGAAGACCGTGAAGAGTGGGCGGCCGAGAAGCTCCCCGGCACCCCGGCGCAGCCGCCGCTCGGCTGCACTGTTGACGTGGAGGTAGCGCCACTCCCAGTCGAGCGCCACGAAGCAGTCGTCGGACCTCGCGAGCATCGTCACCAGACGATCGGTCAGCCGCTCGTGCGCCCTGTCTGGTGAGACGGCTCGGGCGGAGCCTCGAGGCGGCGGCCCGGGCTTGACTCTGACGCTCTTGCGCATGCGCACTTCGGTGCCGGTGTCGAAGAGGAACTCGACGCTGTCCATGAGCTCGCCGATGAGGAACAGCCCCCGGCCGCCGGAAGAGACGACATCCGGTGGCTCGTCGGGCCGATGCGCCGCGAGGTCGAAGCCGCGCCCGTCGTCGCTGACGCAGGCTACCAACTGGCCGTCCTCGACGGAGATGCGGATGCCGATGCCCGCCGCCCCGCCGCTGTGCCGCAAGGCGTTCGTGGCGGCCTCCATGATCGCGAGGATGACCTCGTCGATCGACTCCTCATCAAGCGCAAGATGATCCAGGTAGTCCCGGATACGCTCTCGGACCCGCAGGAGACGCGCGGGATCGTGCGGAAAACTGAGCTCCAGGCGAGGACGGGGGACCGCTTCGCTAGTGTCCGCGTGACTCACCACGCTCCAGAAAGCCGAGGGAAGGGCCTTCGGAGTATAGACCACGGGCTCGCGCTGTCGCTATGGACCGGACTTGGAGCGGACGGCGCCCGGGCGGTCGCACGCGCCGCCCGCCGCCGCGCGCGGCACCATCGCCGCACACCCGCGAGGCGCGCGTGTGACGATCCCGACGGCCGCCCTCCGCCGCGGGAGGGCGCGTCGTCAGGTCTGGTTGAAGAACCCGTGCCGGAACGCGTCGGCGCCGGCCTCGGTCGAGAGGTCCATGGATCTCGTCCCGATCAGGATGATCCTCTCACCGACGCGATAGACACCCCCATCGAGGGCATAGGCGAGGCCGCTGCAGAAGTCGACGACGCGCTCCATGAGCCCCGCTTCACAGCCGTGAAGATCGACGATCACCGGAGTGTCGGACTTCAGCCGGGAGGCGATCGCCTGCACGTCGTCGAAGACGTGGGGTGTGGCGATGAAGAAGTCACGGGAGGTGGGTCGCACGAGCGCCAGTGTGTGCGTACCGTCGTGTTCTTCCTGTCTGTCGTCGTACTCGTCGTAGGCGTCGTACTCGTCGTATCCCTGACTGTCACTGCCGAAGTACCCGACCGCCTTGCGCAGCGATTCGCTCACGCCCATGATCCCTCCGCTCTCACGCCGCGCCTCGGCACGCTGCAGCCGACATGAGTGAGTCTCGTTTTGCACGGGATGCGCGCCGGCTATCTGTTTCGGCGCCGGACCGCCATTGCCTCCCCGACGCCGACAAGCCGTCGCGGAGAGCTACGCCGACTCGTTTCCGGGGTCGACCATGGGGGAACGCTACCCTTCATCAACGGCGAAGCCGCATGGGGGTGCGTGCACTATGGACGTCACGGTCGTAGGCACCGGCAACATGGCACGAGCGATCGCGGCACGCGTTCTGGCCGGTAACCACAGCGTCACGCTGCACGGAAGGACGCAGGAGGAGGCCGAGGCTCTCGATGAGGAACTGATGAAGCTCGGCCTCGAGAACCGGTCCGTCAGCGTCGGTGTCGCGGGCGGCGAGATCGGCGGAGAAGTCGTCGTGCTGGCCGTCTGGTACGACGACGTGGGCGACGTCCTCAGAGCCTATGGCGACAGGCTAGCCGGGAGGATCCTCGTCGACATCACCAACCCGATCGACCGCGCGACGTTCGAACCGCTCATCCTCGCGGCAGGCTCCGCGGCCCAGGAGATCGCTGCCCAGGCGCCACCGGACGTGAGGGTCGTGAAGGCGTTCAACACGACCTTCGCCGGCACCTTGATGGAGGGCGAGGTCGCCGGGGAGACCCTCGATGTGTTCGTCGCCGCCGACGACGACGATGCGAAGTGGACCGTCACGCAACTCATCGAGGACGCCGGCCTGCGAGCCATCGACGTCGGCCCACTGCGAAGGGCCCAGCAGTTGGAGGCGCTCGGCTACCTCCACATGGCCATCCAGGATGAGCTGGGGACGGGGTTCGCGAGTGCCGTCAAGATCCTTGCCTGAGCTTCGCGGCCGACTGTGGCTCGCGGACGGCCCCCTGCCGCACGCGAGCCGCCGCGTCCGGCTGTCCCGCCGAGCGCGCGCGGCGGCCCTCGCCCCGGAGCGCAGGCTCGGGCACTTCCCGAACGCCACCGCGCGCGCGCCGAGCCAGATATAGTGCGCCTGAAGTAGTCCCGTGCAAAGAAGCGCCGGCAGGCCTAGCGGTCATCAGGGAGCCCATCATGAGCATACGTCGACCCGCCCTCTTCGCCTTCGCCATCGTCGCCGGCGCCCTGGCGCTCGCCGGCTGCGGCATCACACGCAGCGACGACGACAGCCAGACGACCTCTCCCACTCCCGTGACCTCGCCCTCTCCGGAGCCGACCGTCGCTTCGCCGTCTCCATCCGCCACCCCGTCGCCCACGGCATCCCCAGCCCGCCAGACCGCCGTGTCTGCGTACTTCCTGCGCGGCGAGTTCGTCGGCACAGCGCATCGCGTCGTGGCGGCGACCAACGCGCCGGCCAGCGCCGCGCTGCGCGAGCTGCTCGTCGGTCCGACGACGGAGGAACTGGCGGCCGGGCTGCACACACAGATCCCGGCCGGGACGCAGCTGCTCGGGCTCACGATCGAGGACGGCGTCGCGACAGTCGACCTGAGCGGCGAGTTCGCAGCGGGCGTCGACCCCCTCGAGGACAGAGGCAGGCTCGGACAGATCGTCTACACGCTCACGCAGTTCCCGACGGTGGACGGCGTCAGGTTCCGCGTCGACGGCGACCCCCTCGTCTTCCGCAGCGGCGAGGGCGCTTCCCAGAATCGGCCACAGACGCGGCGCTCGTTCGAGGACGTCACGCCGGCCATCTTCGTCGAGCGGCCGGCGGTCGGCGACCTTGTGGGCAGCCCTCTTGTCGTCTCGGGCACCGCGAACACCTTCGAGGCTCAGCTCATGATCCGCGTCCGCGACGCGAACGGCACGAGCCTCCTGAACGAGAGTGCGATGGCCACGGCAGGCTCGGGAACGCGCGGCACGTTCAACGAGACGCTCAGATTCACGACGCCTGCGACCATCATCACCCTCGAGGTCTACGAGACGTCGGCGGCCAGCGGCCTTCCCATCAACGTCGTCAAGATCCCGCTGCGCATCGCGGAGGGGGACCTCGAGTAGACTTGGCGACACGCGCCGCGACGGGCTACCCTGAAGATGGCGCGCACGGATCCGCCACCACGACACGAGGCAGATTTGCAGCACGACGCCGGCCACGACGAGACGCACGACGATCTCCGGCTGCGACACGGCGCGGACCCGCGGTCGGGTATCTGCCGCTACGAGATCAGTCCCGGCGACACCTCGTCGCTGGAGTTCGAGATCCGAGGGCTGCACGGCTGCTACGATCGCTACCGCGACACCATGACGAAGCCCCACCACCACTCCTTCTGCCAGGTCCTCTGGTGCCAGCGGCCGGGCCGTCACTTCGTCGCCTTCGCCGGGTACCGTCACGACGCCGACGCCTTCTTCTTCGTCGCCGGGGACCGCATGCACCACTTCGAGCCGGAGGTCGTCCCCGAGCAGAAGCTCCTGCACCTCAACGCGGCGTACCTCGGAGCGGCGTCTCTGACGCGCGAGGGCGACTTCGTCTTCCACCTGTTCGACAGCCTCACCGGAAGCCAATGATCCAGCCGCAGTGCACCGACCTCAGCGAGCTCAAGTATGGAACTGGAGGGATTCGTGCGCGCATTCGCGGGGGTGTGCCCGCTCGAAGAGCTGCGCGCGGTCGTCGAGCGGGCGGTGCGTCACGGCCCCGATCAGGTCCAGCTCGAGGTGAGTCTTCGCACGTCGCCGGACGACTGGACGGCCCCGAAAGGAGAGACGCATGGACCGTGACGACCTGCGCCGCATGCTTGCGAGCGTGCGCGACGGCAGCCTCGACCTCGAGTCCGCCGCCGCGCGGCTGGAACGGCTCCCCTACGACGACCTCGGATTCGCACGCATCGACAACCATCGCGTGCTGCGCCGCGGCTGCGGCGAAGCCATCTTCTGCGCCGGCAAGAGCGCCTCCCAGGTGGCGGCGATCGCGGAGCGCATGGTCGACTACGGCCATCAGAACGTCCTCGCCACTCGAGCCACGCCCGAGATCCTGGAGGCACTGCGCACGTGCGTGCCGGTGAGCATCCACGAGGATGTCGGCCTCGCCATCGTGAATCCCACCGACGATCCCGCTTGTAGGTGACGTCTGCGTCTGCACGGCGGGCACGTCCGACATCGCCGTCGCCGAGGAAGCGGCGCTCACCGCCGAATGCTCGGGCAGCCGCGTCGACCGCCTCTACGACGTCGGCGTCGCCGGCATCCACAGGCTCCTCGACCATCAGGAGACCCTGACACGCGCCAACGCCATCGTCGCCGTTGCCGGCATGGAAGGGGCGCTGGCCAGCGTCATCGGCGGCACTCGTGCGCTGCCCGGTGATCGCCGTCCCGACCAGCGTGGGCTACGGCGCCAGCTTCGGCGGCGTCGCCGCCCTGCTCTCGATGCTCAACTCGTGTTCACCAGGGGTCTCGGTGGTCAACATCGACAATGGCTTCGGGGCGGGCTACCAGGCCAGCACGATCAATCAGATGGCCGAGCGAGGGGCCGACCCGTCTCGAGCCGACGACAGCAGCGAGTGACGCGAGAGCCCGCGACTGCTCGCCGCAGCGACGGCCTCGGGGATCAGCTCTTGAGGTAGCGGTCGAACCACTCCAGGACGAGCTCGAAGCGCTGGACCCTGTGGAGCGGGACTGCCCGAGCGCGTGAGTTCGTGCGACTCCTCGGGGAAGCGCACGAGTTCGACCGTCCGCCGCAGCAGACGCAGCGTCACGAAGAGGTGCTCCGCCTGCTCGATCGGGCAGCGCAGGTCGTCCTCCGAATGCAGGATCAGCAGCGGCGTGTCGATGTTCTGCGCGTACGTGGCGGGGGACATCCTGAGATAGGCGTCCACGTCCTCGAAGAGGAACGAGCCGCAGTATCCCTTGAAGTCCCAGCCGAAGTCGCTCGATCCCCATTGCGAGACGAGATGATTGACGGCCCGCTCCGAGACGGCTGCCTTGAACCTGTCCGAATGGCCGACGATCCACGAAGTCATGTAGCCGCCATAGGAACCACCGATCACCCCGAGACGTTCGCCGTCGATGAAGTCGAAGCGCCGCACAGCCTCGTCGACGACGGCCATGCAGTCCTCGTAGTCGACTGATCCCCAGCCGGTGCCGGGAGTCCCGGGACCGCGGATGGCTCGGCCCCAGGCCTCGCCGTAGCCGGACGATCCACGGGGGTTCGCGTACACGACCGCGTAGCCGGCGCCGCTGTAGACCTGGAACTCGTCGAAGAACTCGTTGCCGTACTGGGTGAACGGCCCACCGTGGATGCTGAGCAAGGCCGGATACTCCTCGCCGGGGGCGAAGCCAGCGGGCCTCATGACCCAGGCCTCGACCTCGGAGCCGTCAGCCGACACCGCCGTGAAACGCTCTGGCTCGCACAGTTCGCGCCCGGCGGCGAACGCCTCGCCGACGCGCGTGAGACGACGCTCGCCGGCGTACAGCTCGGGCAGCCGGGTCGGCCGAGTCGCCACATGAACGAGCCGCCCGCGCACGATGTCGAAGCCGGTGAGGGCACGCTCGCCGCCCACGACGAGTGCCGGCTCGCCGGTGCCGTCGGCCGCGATGCGATAGAGATGCGTGTTGCCGCGATCCTCGACCGTGAAGACAAGATCGTCTCCGTCCCAGACCGGCTCCCTCGCCTGCGGGACCGTCCCGCAGTTGCGGTCGAGAGCGCTGGTGAGAAGGCGGATGGACCCGGTCTCCGCGTCGACGACGGCGATCTGCGTGTGCAGGGGATCGTCGAACGCTCCCGGATAGCGCTGCGCAGCCAGGCTCGTCCCGTCGGGCGACCAGGAGATCAGATCGACGGAACCCCCGCCCTGGGTGAGCCGCCGCGGCTCGCCACCCCGAGCGGCGACCAGGTAGATGTCGCGGATGGGGTCGGTGTCCCAGAAGGGATGGCGCGCGGAGACGAAGGCGATCTGCGCGCCATCCGGCGACCACGCCGGACACGAGTCCTCGAAGTCGCCCCCGGTGAGCTGCACGGACCTCGCCCGAGCCGTCAGCCTTCACCGAGAAGATGTGGCGAGGCCGATCGCCGGTCCAGCCGACGTCCTCGAGCTTGTACTGCAGCCGTGTGAAACGGCGTGGCCGCCGGCGTCTTCCGTCTTCCTCATCGTAGGCGCTGTCGCGCACGCGCGAGACGAAGGCGATGGTCGATCCGTCCGGCGACCAGGCGGCCTCGGCCACGTCCTCCTTCAGGTCGGTGAGGCGCCGAGGCTCCCCACCGAAGACCGGCATCACGTAGAGCTGCGCCGCCCCGCCGTCACGGTTCGAGATGAACGCGAGCCATGCGCCGTCGGGTGACCAGCGCGGAGCGGCGTCGTACTTCGCGCCCGAGGTGAGCTGCCGCGGCTCGGCCGAGCCGTCCAGCGTCGCCAGCCAGATAGCTCCCGCGTAGTCGTTCGCCTCGCGGTCCGTCTTGGTGACGACATACGCGACCAGGTTGCCGTCGGGCGCCAAGCGAGGGTCTGCCACGCCCTGCAGCTCGTAGACGTCTTCGGGAATCATGCCGCCCATTCCGGCCCCTCTCGTAGTCGGCGCACGCGTCTCATGCGTGCGTCAGTCTACTACGGAGGCCGGACCGAGGGGGCTGTGCGGGCGCCCGACGGCGCGGGCTCAGAGTACCGCCGGACTAGGGCCGACGTGGTCTATGGCGGCGCAGCCGGCCAGCTTCGCCGGTCCTCCGCCGAAGGCTGCGCGCCAGTGCGACGATGGCCACCGAAAGCGCACCCAAGCCAGCGAGGATCACGTAGCCGGACCATGCCGGCAGAGGTGCGTCGATCATCGCATCGACCTGCCCAGCTCCACTCCCCACTCACGCCCCCGCTCAAGCTCGCCATGGTGCAGGGGTCCGTACTTGCCCGCCAGGATGGAGCCGACCGACTGCCCGGCGATGCTTCGCGCGATCGCGCAGGCGACACTCGCGCTGCTTCGCTGACTGGCGATTCGTCCACGACTCCTGCCTTCATCTCGGCCATCTCCGGGCATCACACGGACTGCCGCAAGAGTACACCTGACAGCGCACCCAGGGAATCGAGCCCACCCCATCTCGTTCTTCCCCGGAGAACCGCGACAGAGACGGCCGGACCGGATAGAGTCAGTACCGTGAGCCGACCAGGGGGATCTCGCATGAGCTACCGCATCTTCGTGACCGGCGCAGGACTCGCGGAGGAGGCGCAGCAGCGTCTCCAGCGAGAAGGCTGCGTCGTCCAGCTCGGCGAACCTGGGGACACGTCGGCGGCCATCGCGCGCCGACTCGCCGAGTTCCACGCGGATGCTCTCATCGTGAGAGGCGGCGCCATCACCGCCGAGGTCCTCGACGCCACGCCGGATCTCCGCGCCATCTGCAAGCACGGCGTCGGCACAGACAACATCGACGTCGCGGCCGCGACGGCGCGCCGTATCCCCGTGGCGTTCACGCCGCTGGCCAACTACGAGTCCGTCGCGGAGCACACGCTGGCGATGATCCTGGCGCTGCTGCGCAGGGTCACCATCCAGGACAGGCGTGTCCGCAGCGGCGTCTTCGACAAGAAGGGATACGACGGCGTCGAACTCCGTGGCAAGACTCTTGGGCTGATCGGCTACGGCAAGTCGGCCCGGCGCCTGGCGCAGCTGGTCGCGCCGTTCGAGGCCGACATCATCGTCTATCACCCCAGCCGGACCAGGGAGACCCTGCCGGACCGCGTCGCCAAGGCGCAGCGGGCGGAGGACGTCTTTCTCGCGGCCGACATCCTCAGTCTGCACTGCCCACTCACGCACGAGACGCGACACATCGTCGACGACCATGCGATCGGCCTGATGAAGCGCGGAGCCTACCTTGTGAACACCGCTCGAGGGAGCCTCGTGAGCGAGCCCGACCTCGTTCAGGCCCTGCGGGAAGGGAGACTGGGCGGAGCCGCTCTCGATGTCTACGACGTCGAACCGCCGGCCCCGGACGACCCGCTGTTCGCCCTCGACAACGTCGTCTTCTCGACCCACGTCGCCGGCACGTCCGACAACTCGTTCACGCGCATGAGCATGGCCTCGGCGGACAACATCCTCGCCATCCTGCGCGGGGAGCCGCTCGACTCGAGCTCCCTGGTCAACGGGGAGATCTACTGCTAGAAGGGCCGCCGGCGGATGAGGTCCTCGTCCATGTGTGCCTGGCGGATGTACTGAGCGAGGATATGCATGAGCGCCTGGTGCACGTCTTCGATGACCCCGTAGTTGTGGGCAGCCACATGCAGGTTCACGTCCGCTATCTGCGCCGAGCGACCACCGGAGAAACCCGTCATCGAGATGAGCGGGAGGCCGTTGTCGACGGCCCACCGGCCGGCGCGCACGATGTTCTCGGAGTCACCCGATGAGCTGATCGTGATGAGGACATCGCCGGGCTTGGCCAGAGCGGCCAGCTGGTAGGCGAACACCTCGTCGTACGACAGGTCGTTGGCGACAGCCGTGAGGATCTCGGTCGTCGAGCTCAGCGAGTAGATGCGCGGCGTGAGGTCGGTGTCTGTGCGCACCAGCTTGCAGTGGTCGCACACGAGATGGTTGGCGATGGCCGCGGAACCTCCGTTGCCGCAGGAGTACACCATGCCGCCTTCGCCGTGCACCCTGGTCAGGATGGCGGCCGCCTCCCGCAACCTGGACTCGGTCGACCGAGGCCGCAGCCTCGCTCACCCGGGCGAAGTACGCGTCGGCGTAGCTCCCGGCGTCGGCGAACTTGCTGTCTGGGAAAGTCATCGGAGGCTCCGTCAACTGTCGTCGTCCAATCCGTTCCTGACCGCCTCGACCTCGGCCTTGGCCGCGGCCATCAGAAAGCGGTCGTCGCTCTGCAGCGAAGTCAGCTGAAAGCCCTGCTTGATCTTCTCCACCGCCGCCTTCACGGAGTTGGTGTGGATGCCCGCGGGGACGCCGTGGCGGCGGGCCGCGGCCAGAATGGTCCGCATCGCCTCCTGCACTTCGGGGTCGCTCTGCCCTTGGCGCGGCTCCTTGCCGAGCGCCATGGAGAGATCGGACGGACCGATGTAGATGCCGCTGACGCCAGGGACGTCGAGGATGTCGTCGAGGTTGCTGATGGCCTGCCTGGTCTCGATCTGTGGGATGACCAGCGTCTCCTCGTCGGCGAAGTGATGGTAGTCGCCGCCGCCGTGCGTGCCGCCGCCGCCGTAGTACTTCGCGCGGATGGGGCCGAAGCTGCGAAAACCCCTCGGCGGGTACTTGCAGGCTGCCACCAGGGCCTCCGCATCCTCGGCGGTATTGATCATGGGGCAGATCACCCCGTACGAGCCGGCATCGAGGATCTTCATGAGCCTCGCGGGATCGTTCCACGGCACGCGCGTCAGGGGGATCACCGGCGTCGTCGAGATCGCCTGCAGCATCGTGACGGCGACCTGGTAGTCGACGAGCCCGTGCTGCATGTCGATCGTGATCGAGTCGAAGCCCTGATGGGCCATGATCTCGGCGGTGAACGAGCTGGGGATGGAGCACCACCCGTTGATCACGGCACCGCCGCTCTCCCAGATCTCCTTCACGGTGTTCATTCTCATTGGTCTCTCCGTCAGTCGGGGGCCGGCAGCCGGTTGTCGTCAAGACCGCTGATGGCGGCTCTCCCCATCGCGAGGACCGCTTCATCGGAGCTGCCGCCGATGTGCGGCGTCGCCAGGAAGTTGGGAAGACCCAGGAGCTCGCGATCGTTGGGCGGCTCCGTCGCAAACACGTCGAACGCGGCTCCGGCCAGACGGCCGTCCATCAGCATCTGCTTGAGGGCGATCTCGTCCACCAAGCCGCCGCGCGCCGTGTTGACGAGTACGGCGTCCTGCTTCAAAAGAGACAGACGCGTCGCATCGAGCATTCCGCGGGTGCTGTCGTCGAGGGGCACGTGCAGCGTCACGACATCGGAGCGACGCAGGAGTTCCTCGAGAGCGACGGGTTCGACGTGGTGGGCGGCGTAGAACTCGGGGAAGTCGAGGATGTCGTGGGCGAGCACTGCACACCCGAAGGCCCGCAGGAGCTTCGTGAGGTCCTTGCCCACGTTCCCGCACCCGATGATGCCGACAACGCGACCCGAGAGCTCCCGCCCCTGACGGTTCTTCCACGTGCCCTCGACCATCTCGCGGTTGGTCAGAGGGATCAGATGCAGCAGCGAGAGCATGAACGCGACGGCGAGCTCGGCGACCGAGCGCCTGTTCACTCCGCCGGTCCATCCCAGACGGACTCCGTGACGCGCCATGGCTCGGGTGTCGAGCATGTCGAGACCCACCCCGAACTTGCTGATCACGTCCAGATCGGGGAGCGCGTCCAGGATCCGCTCATCCACGCGCTCCAAGGCGGTGATCAGCTTGCGACGTCCCGAGTTGAACTGCGTGAACGCCTCACCCGCCAGGGTCAGGCCGTCCTCGTTGAAGCGGACGTTCGAGTACCTCTCCAGCAACTCCGCTCGCAGGACCGGATGTCGCGAGAAGGTCCGCGAGGTCACGGCGATGGGCGTGCTGTCTTTCGTGGGCTCTCCCTGGTCGGCGCGTCCGGCGTTGCCGCGGCTCGTCCCCCGGCGAAACGTTCATCGGCAGCATAGATGCCGAACACAAGGCGCATGGTCTCGTAGGCGTCACGCGACGTCCCGTTCCGGACCGGCAGACCGTCGCGTACGCACTCGACGAACTCCTGCAGCTCCAGTTCCCAGGATGGGTCCGTGTTGCAGAAGACAGCCTGTTCCGGCGGATTGCCGATGGCGTAGCCCCCCGTCTTGGCCCCCTGGATCAGCCACTCGTCGCGGTAGCTGCGCGTCGACGACGGCATGCCATCGACGACGACGTAGCCATCCTCCATGTAGGTCTCCAGCGTGAAACGATGCTTCCACTGGGTGGCGGAGCTGTGCAGCATGGCGATACAGCCTGCATCGTTACGCAGCAGGGCGAACGCGTTGTCCTCCATGGGAGCATCCCAGAACGCCGTCGTACACATGCTCTTGATCTCCGGGAACTCGCCGCAGAAGTGCCGGAACAGATCGAGCATGTGGATACCCTGATCGAGCAGGATCCCGCCCCCCGCCAGTTCCGGTTCGCCGCGCCACCCGTCGAGGTGCCCGACGCTCACGGCCTTGCCGTAGACGCCGCGCATCCAGAGGACCCTGCCGTACTTGCCGCTCTCCACGATCCGCTTCGCCTCCATGACCGCGAAGTGGTAGCGGTGGTTGAAGCCCACCTTCAGGACAAGCCCGGGATTGCGCTTCTCCGCCGCCTGGATCTGCGCCACATCGTCCATCGTCCGGCCCGGCGGCTTCTCGCAGAACACGTGCTTGCCGGCGTCGAGGGCGGCCACGACGACCTCCGGGATGAAGCGGTTGGGTGTACACACGAACACGGCGTCGACCGGAGAGGCCAGGACGGATTCGTAGTCCGGCAGGATCTCGAGGTCGCCGAAGCCCGTCGCGGGCGGCGCGGGATCGGTGCCCGAGATCAGGATCGTGTCGTCGCGCTTGCGAACGGTCTCTGCGCGGATGCCCCCCATCTTGCCGAGACCCACGATCCCCACTCTCAACGGCTCGGTCACGCGTGCCCCCCATTCTCAGCCCGACCCCGCGACAGGCGCCCGGGCATGGTCGGAGGTCAGTCTACCGCGCTGGAGGGTTGACCGGAAGGCGCGTGCGGGCGTCCATGTATCGTGAGACGGCGGCTGGGAGGACTCGGGGTCGACCCCGCACGAACGGACCCGGACGTTTGCCGCAGCAGTCCGCCGGAAAGACCAGCGGGACAGCGTACGTGAGGCCGGGCAGGGCCCTGTACCAGAGGAGGGAGCGGGCCGGTGACAGGCGCCGACATGGAGGCGCAGCCCATCATCTTGGCGCGGGGCGTCGAGAAGACCTACCAGACGGGCGCCCTCGACGTACACGCTCTGAGGGGTGTGGATCTCACGGTCTCCGCCGGCGAGATGGTCGCCATCATGGGACCATCGGGATGCGGAAAGACCACCCTGCTCAACACGCTTTCGGGCCTCGACGACTTGAGCGCGGGGGAGGTGCTGATCGAGGGCGCGCCTCTGCACACCATGTCCGACCGCGCGCGCACGCGATACCGGGCAGAGCGCATGGGCTTCATCTTCCAGTTCTTCAACCTGCTGCCCGTGCTCACCACGACCGAGAACATCGAGCTGCCCCTCCTCGTGGCAGGCGCCAAGGCAGCAGAGGCCCGGCGTAGGGCACAGGCGGCCCTTGACCTCGTCGGGCTTGCGGACGAGACGCACAAGCGGCCCGCGGAGCTCTCAGGCGGGCAGCAGCAACGGGTGAGCGTCGCACGGGCTTTGGTCAACGAGCCCGCCCTGGTGTGGGCGGACGAGCCCACCGGCAGCCTCGACAGTGAGACGTCTGCCGAGGTGATGGACCTCCTCTGCCGCTTGAACCGGGAGAAGGGCCAGACCTTCGTGCTGGTGACCCACGACTCAGCGGTGGCCTCCCGGGCCGACCGCATCATCCACATGCGCTCCGGCTTGATCGAGCGCGACGACGTCAACTTGGCCCCGGGGGAGCTGCGGCCAGGTCCCGGGGCGCTGACCGACATCCCAGCGGAGGACCAGGCCTAGGAGTCGGGCGATGAAGAGTATCTTCGGAGTGCCCATCGAGAGCTTCATGGGCGTGGTGGTGGGTCTCTTCATCGCCTGCGCGCTGATCATGACGGTGATTGGCCTGCGCCACCGGGTGGCCGTACGAGTCGGACTGCGCAACCTCCCACGACGGCGGACCCAGACCGCCCTCATCATCTTCGGGCTCATGCTCGCCACGCTGCTCTTCTCCGTCTCCTTCTCCACAGGGGACACGCTCACGAACTCCTTCCGCCAGCAGGTCCTCGAAGGCTTGGGGGAAGCGGACGTGTTCGTTCAGGGGGAGCCGCTCGAGGGCCAGGGCCGGCTGCCCTACTTCGATGAGGCCGTGCTGGGAGCGGTGGTCGCGGCTCTCGCCGATGACCCCAACGTCGCGGGCGTCGCCCCCGCGACCAGAGAGACAGCCCCGGTCGTCAACGAGAAGCGCAGCTTGAGCGAGCCCAGCGTCGACATCGTCGGCCTCGACCCAAGCCAGAACCAGGCATTCGGTGAGCCGCAGGACGAGTCCGGGACAAGCCTCTCCCTTGCCTAGCTGGAAGGGAACGAGGTGCTGTTGACCACCGAAGCCGCGGACCGACTGGAGGCCGCTCCCGGTGACAGCCTGCTGGTCTTCTTCGACCCCGAGCCTACGCGGGTGACCGTTCGGGCCGTGAGCGACAGCGGCATCGAGCCTGCCGGAGACGTGGCGATGGCCGCATCGCACCGCACCGTGGCCGCGTGGGCGGGAGAGGCAGAGAGGATCAACACGGTCATGGTGGCCGACACCGGCGACGTCGAGGAGGCCGCCGCCCACGGAGCGTCCGTAGTTGAGGCGCTCGCAAGCGTCACGGAATCGGCTGGCCTCGAGGCCATGGCCGTGAGCCAGGATGCGCTCGACTCGGCAGAGGAGTCGGGGGCCGGGCTGGCGAGCGCCTTCCTTCTCTTCGCCCAGTTCTCCATCGCGGCCGGCATCCTCCTGATCTTCCTGATCTTCGTGATGCTGGCGGCCGAGCGCCGCCACGAGCTCGGCATCGCCCGAGCCGTCGGTGCGCAGCGCACGGAAGTGGTGCGCATGTACGCCTTCGAGGGCGCCGCCTACGACCTCATCGCCGCAGCCGTGGGCAGCCTGCTGGGCGTGTTCGTAGGCTGGGGGCTGGCGAGACTCCTCGCCGTCGCCTTCGGCCAGTTCGACTTCGCGTTGAGCTTCTCCTTCAGCTGGCGGAGCGTTGTGACGGCGTATGCCCTGGGGGTGGTCTTCACCTTCATCGTCGTGGTCATCTCCGCCTGGAGGGTGAGCCGACTGAACATCGTGCGCGCGGTGCGCGACATCCCTGAGCCGCGCAGGCGTGGCCGCACGCGACGGGGACTCATCCTGACCGCATTGGGCGTGGTCGGCGCGGTGCTGCTCATCGCAGCCGGACTGCAGACACAGCAGGCTGGGACTCTCTTCCTCGGGATCTCGCTGGCGATCATCATGCTTGCCGTGGTCTCGCGGCGATTCGGTGTGCCCGACCGCGTCGCCTTCACCCTCGCAGGGATCGCGCTGATCGTGTTTTGGCTGCTTCCGCCTCCACGTGGGAAAGTTGGCTGCCCGAGCTGGATTCGGGCATCGACCTCTTCTTCATCTCGGGCATCTCCCTCGTGCTCGGCGGGACCTGGGTAGTCGTCTACAACGCCGACGTGGTTCTCCGGCTCGTGACGGCTGTGTTGGGCAGCGTCCGCGACCTCACGCCGGTCCTCAAGATGGCGGTGACCTATCCTCTGGAGAGCCGATTCCGTACCGGGGTCACGCTGGCGATGTTCGCCCTCGTCGTTTTCACGATCGTCGTCATGTCGTTCATCACGAGTTCGCTCGGCGCGGTCTTCTCGGACACCGAGACCTGGCCGGCGGCTACCAGGTGCGCGTCGATTCCTCACTCAGCCAATCCGCTGAAGAGCTTCGCCGACCAAGTCGATCGGTGGCCGGAATCGAGCCTGATGAGGTCGCCGCCGTCGGGGCGACGGCGGGGGTACAGCTGGCCGGCCGGCCGCTGGGCTCGGAGGAAGACCCGGTCGACCTGTTCGTGCAGTCCGCTGACGACGCCTACATGGACTCCGTCGCCTACGGCTTCGACCTCCTGCCGGCGGGCGTCGACCAGCCGAAAGACGTGTGGCGACAGCTCAAGGAGGAGCCTGGCACCGTCGTCGTGTCAGCGGTGTTCGTGCCCACCCGGACCGACTTCAGCATGGGTGGGCCGCCGGTGCCCTTCCAGTTCGAAGGCTTCTACCTTCAGGACGAGGCTCTGCCTGAGGATGTGTACATCACGGTCACCGCGCCGGGCAGCGACGAGGAAGTGGAGCTCCACGTGATCGGGGTGCTCGATCAGCTGGCCATCTACAGCGGCCAGGTCGTCCTGTCCCAGGAGACCCTCGAGTCTGTCTTGGAGCAGCCCGTCGTCGCCCAGAGCTACTGGCTCCGGCTCGAGGACCCGTCCCGCTCCGAAGACGTCGCCAAGGCCCTCGAGAAGCACTTCCTGAGCAACGGTGTGCAGGCCACCGACCTGGCGGAGGAGATCGATCAGTTCGCCGGCGCCAACATCATGATCAACAGACTGCTCCAGGGCTTCATGAGCCTGGGCCTGATCGTGGGTATCGCGGCGCTCGGAGTCATCGCAGCCCGCTCCGTCGTCGAGCGCCGTCAGCAGATCGGCGTGCTCCGGGCCATCGGCTTCCAGCGAAGGATGGTACTCGTCGCCTTCATGCTGGAGTCGTCCTTCATCGCGCTCCTCGGCATCGGACTCGGCGTGGGACTGGGCATGGCCTTGTCTCCGCAGATCGTCGGCGAGATGGCCGATGAGTTCGAGGGCCTGGAGCTGACGGTGCCCTGGGCCCAGATCGTGATCACTGCCGGCGTGGCCTACGTGGCGGCATTGCTCACCACATACCTCCCCGCGCGACAGGCGTCGCGCGTCTATCCCGCGGAGGCTCTGCGCTACGAGTAGAGCGGCGCGGAGAGACCAGGGCTTGCGCGACGACGAAGCCGCCGCACGTCGACAGACTGGACGGATCGCCTCGCCTTGCGCCCAGCGCGGGTTCTACCCTCGCCGCAGGCTGCACCCATGTCTTCGCTGGGGCATACTTGTAGCGTGAAGCCCAGGACCGAACACGAAGCAGTCATCGAGGTCCGCGACCTAGTCAAGGTCTACGGCGACGTGCGCGCCGTGGATGGGGTGACTTTCGACGTCGCCCGCGGCGAGCTGTTCGGTTTCCTGGGCCCGAACGGCGCCGGCAAGACGACGACGATCCGCATCCTCTCGACTCTCCTGTGCCCGACCTCGGGAGCAGCGCGAGTCGAGGGCTACGATACGTGCTCCCAACCGCAGGCAGTGCGCCTGCGCCTCGGGGTCGCGCTCCAGGCGCCCACACTCGACGCGTTCTCGACCGGTCGGGAGACCCTCGAGCTGGCCGGCCGGCTGCACAGAGTGCCGGGCCCGCGAGATCCGCCGTCGCACCGACGAGCTCCTCGAGCTGATGGGCCTGGCCTCGGCGGCCAGGAAGCTCACCGGCACCTACTCGGGCGGCATGAAACGCCGCCTCGACCTGGCGAGCGCCCTCATGCATCGGCCGCCGCTGCTGATCCTCGACGAGCCGACGGAGGGTCTCGATCCGCAGAGCCGCACCGCCCTCTGGGAGGAGCTGGAGCGCATCAGCTCCGAGGGCACGACCATGCTGCTGACGACGCACTACATGGAGGAGGCCGACCGACTCTGCACGCGGCTGGCGATCATCGACGCAGGGCGGATCGTGGCGGACGGCACGCCGGGCACCCTGAAGGCCGGCATCGGTGCGGACACGGTGGTGCTGCAGCTCGAGCCCGGCGGCGAGGACGACAGAGTCGCCCGGGTCCGCCGCTCGCTCGAGGGCCTTGTGGCCACCGAGGACGTGAGCGCCCTGCCGACCGGCGTCGCGCTGGCCGTGCCCAACGCCAGCACCGCCATCCCCCTCCTGCTGCGCAGACTCGACGACGACGGCGTGCACATCATCGGCCTGCAGATGAGCCAGCCCAGCCTCGACGACGTCTTCATGAAGTACACCGGTCGGCACATCCGCGAGGAGTCCGCCGACCAGCCGATCATCATGGGGTGGTGACGCCACGATGCACGCGCTGAAAGCCTTCGGCTACGAGACGTACTACCTGGGGCTGCGGACCACGCGTCGCTTCCTGCGCGTGCCTGCCAACTGGATCAGCATCATCTTCTTCCCCCTGATCCAGCTCCTCGTGTTCAGCCAGCTCTACAAGGACATCGTCGCACTGCCCGCCTTCGACGGCAGCAGCTACCTGGCGTACCTGGCGCCCGGCCAGATCGTGTTCGCATCGTTCATGGCCGTCGCCTGGGCCAGCTACGGGCTGCTCGTCGAGTACCGCAGCGGCTATCTCGACAAGCTGCGCGCCAGCCCTATCGCCCGCTGGTCGATCCTGGCCGGCGAGATGGTCCCGCTCTTCTTCCAGGCCGCCGCGATGGCCGGCATCCTGCTGCTCGTCAGCCTTCTGTTGGGCGCCACTCTCGTCACCGGCATCGGCGGCTTCGCGATCATCCTCCTCCTCTCCGGCGTGTTCGGCATCGCGTTCGCGGGCGTCAGCTTCGTGCCTGCACTGATCACCAAGAGCGAGCAGGCGACCAGCGCCCTCTCGCTGCTCATGTTCCCCATTATCTTCATCTCGACCGCCTTCGTGCCGCGCGAACTCATGCCGGGCTGGATGCAGGTGGTCAACGATTGGAACCCCGTGAGCTACCAGATCGAGGCCATCCGCAGCTTGATGGTCACCGGCTACGACTGGAACGCGATCGGTAGCGCGCTGCTCGCGATGGCGATCGCCGGCGCGCTCTTGCAGACCGCCACGATCCTGGCATTCCGGCGGCTGGCCCACTGAGCCTGGGCGCAAGCGGCTGACCCTTGATCGACGTCCTCGGCAGCGGCGGCTTCGTGGGAACGCCCGCCAGTCTCGCGACCGACGTCTCCCTCGTGGCGGCGCTCCTCGCCGCCGTGCCGCTCACGATCGGCTGGCGACTGGCCGTCCGCAAGCGCTTCGCGGCGCATCGCTGGCTACTGACCATCGCGACAGGCCTGAACGCCGTTGTCGTGATCGTCTGGATGGTCCGGTCATTCGTGCTCTACGTGCTCCCGGGACTGCCGGCCAACCTCGGCGACGGCTCATATGCACTCACGACGATCCACGCGGTGACGGGGACGATCGGCTTGCTCCTCGGCGTGTTCGTCATCCTCCGCTGCAGCGAGCTCGTACCCAGTGGCTGCGCTTCGCCGACTACAAGCTCTTCATGGGCACCTCCTACGCTCTCTATCTGCTCTCCACGCTGCTGGGCGTGCTGGTCTACCTTGCGATCTATGGCCGCGGCTAGCCCTCGCCCGCTGGGCGTTCGCGACAGGGATGGCGAAGAGCCCGTCCGACGCGCCGTCCCCCATCACGATCCCACTGACCCGGCATGACAGCGGGCATCGCGCCACCGGCCCCCGGCTCCCCCCTCTGGACGGGAAGCAGCCGGCGCCCGTGGAGCCCGGGACAGCGAGGCTTGCTCCTGCTGGGCATCGGACTGCAACTCGCCCTGGCGCTCCTCTTCAGGCACTCCCACGACACGCGCCTCTTCATGGCAACCGGCTGCTTCGTCGGCGCCGGCCACGACCGCGAGCGAAAGTACGCGAACACGAGGGCGACCTGTGTACATCGTTCCCCGCGACGGATCGACTGCCATCGCCGAGCTCCCGCCTCACTGCGGCCTCAGGGCCCTGCACTCACCACTCCCCTGCACGGCATCACTCGCTCAGGATGATCGCCTCGTCGGGGCACGACTCGGCGGCCTCCTCACAGCAGCCTGCCTCATCGCAGAGGCTCGCATCGAGGACGTGAGCGATACCGTCGTCGCCAAGCTCGAACACCTCGGGACAGATCGTCTCGCAGAGCCCGCAGCCCGAGCAGAGTTCGGTATCTACAATGGGAACAGCCATCGCAGCGGCACCCTATCCCTTCAGTGCGAGCGGCTGCCCGCAGCAGCTGATGGGCTCGGTGCATTCACAGGCGCCCTTCTTGCCGCACGGGGTCACGACTCTGACCTCCAGTCCACAGTCCTCGCACACGTACGTCTCGCCAGCCTGCATCTCGTGGCAGATCGCCATGATTCCTCGCTCTCGGTCCGGGGCCGACGTGCCCGACAGGCACCTTGGCCGTGGTCGTGTACATTCCCACGAGCGTCAGGCGCTAGGCAGACCGCATAGGGACGGACAAGAGTCTCGCCGGACATGATGGCAATTGCGAAGTGCAGCCGGCCAGACTACTGTGCCGAGCCAGCCCGCCCGTCGTAGCCGCGAACCGGCGCCCCGTTCAGCTCACGCGCTGCAGTACGTCGTCGACACCCGACAGCAGCCTCGAAACCGCCTTGCGCGACGGCTTCCGCTTGTCGCTGACGCACGCGGCGCTTTGGTCCGCGAGACCCTTGATCTGCCGGCTGCGAGAGGCGCCGTACACCCCGGCCTCTCGCAACGACCGATCGAGCCGAGCGATGCTGCGCACCGAGTTCGGCTTCGGCTGCAGCCCGCGCCACACGGCTACGCCCAGGAGGTGCTTCTCGAGGGCGACGCCGGCCAGCGCCCCCGCCGCGCGGCGGTGGCCGCCGCCCAGAAGGGCGCGCGCCACCTCTAGCTCGCGGTGACGGGAGCGCTCGAGCGGCAGCACGGTCGGCAGCGCCGAGGCGAGAATGGCGAGCTGCATGCCGAGCAGATGCAGGAAGGCCCGCTGCGCGCTGCCGGGGTCGAAGAGCTCGGCAAGTCCCTCGCGCATCTCGCCGGCGGCCCTGGGTGGACTCAGGCTGGCGAGGATAGCGGAGATCGTCGCCGACTCTCCGTCGCCGGGGTCGGACGGACGGTAGTAGTCCTCGAACTCGCGACAACGATCGGGCAACACCTGGGCGACGAGTCGCCGCGTCTGCGTATACCAGGCCTGGTAGCTCTCGTTGATCTCGCGAGGGTCGAAGAGCTCGCCGCGAACGCGCTCGCCCAACTCGCGGCCCGTACCGAGCATAACCCCGAGCTCGAAACGCAGCCGGTCAAGTTCGTCCATGACGCTCCCTCCTCGCTCCCCATCCAAGTCTATCGCACGGCCCAGGGTGGGCGGCGCTAGACCTTCGGCACCCAGAAGCAGCGCTTCGGTGATTCGATGAGATCGTCCTTCTTGAGCTCGGCCATGGCCTTGTCGACCGCCTTGCGGTCGAGTCCGGAGAGCTCGCTGATGCTGCCCACATTGAGAGGCTCACCGGTCGCCCTCATGATCTCCAGGACCTTGTCGGCATCGCTCATGGAACCGCTCCTTCTTCGCTCGCGAGATCCGGCAGCACGATCCCCTTCTCTCTCACGTACGCACCGAAGAGCTGGTCGGTGCTCTGGATGTGCTTGATCAGCCAGTTGCCCAGCAGCGTCTCGACGGCCTCGCCGAGCGCCGAAGTGGAGCCCTCTTCGTCGAAGTCGTCGCCCAGGCTGGTCACCGCCTGCCGAAGCTCCTGGTGCTTGGCCCTGTGAGCCTCCAGGTTGGGATAGCCGGACTCCTGCATGAAACCCTCTTCGGTGACGAAATGCAGCTCCGTGTAGTCGATGAGAAAGTCGAGCGTGCTGACGATCGGGGATGTCATTCCCGCAGACCCGATGGCATCGACGACGTTGTTGTAGCGGGCGATCCACATCCTGTGCTGGTCGTCGATCGCGTCGATCCCGATGGACAGGCCGTCGTCCCAATCGATCCTCTTCATGCCGCCCCCCTCCTCTTCGGTCTTCTTCGCCGTTTGTCTCGCGAGGCCCTCTTCGCGGTCTTCTTGTCCACCGCACCGCCGGATGCCTCCGCCTCGACCGCGCACGCCTCCCGGAGGTCCGCGAGGCGCACCTCATCATATCCGGGCGGCCCACCCGAGTGTGCGCCCAAGCACAGGACGAAGGGACCGATCCCAGCCGCCTTCCGCACTTATCGCCGCAGGTACCTCACCGTCAGAACCTGGAGATCGTCGCGCAACTCGCTGGCGAACTCGGATGCCGCCTCCCGGAGGCGTGCAGACACGTCCTGCGCACCGACCCCCCTCAGCTCCCGGACCGTGTCCAGCACACGCCTCTCGCCGAACAGCTCGCCCTCGCGACGAGCCTCCGTCACCCCATCCGTGAAGAGGACGAGGCAATCCCCGTAGACCAGCGTCACGCGCCCCGGGTCGTAGGCTCCGGGGAAGGCGCCCAGAGGAAGACCCGGCGTGACATCCAGCGGCTCGCAGGACGACGACCTCAGAAGTACCGGAGCCGGGTGCCCGGCGATCGCGCAGCTCGTCTCGCCCGACCCCAGATCGAGCAGCAGGAGGCACGCCGTGACGAACTGGTCCGTGCCTGCTCCCTCCAGCAGGAGCTGATTCACCTTCGCAAGGACGAAGTCCGGCGCCGGATCGATCAGCGAGAAGGCGACGACGGAGCTGCGCACCGTCTCGGTGAGGCCCGCAGCACGGATGCCCTTGCCCTCGACGTCGCCGATGAGGATGCCGACACGACCTCCGCCGACGCTGAACACGTGGCTGAAGTCCCCACCGACGAGCTCGGGCTGATAGGCCGTCTGCGACACGCGGCCGAGCTCCAGGCCTGGAAACGCACCCAGAGGATGGATGAGGTTCTCCTGCAGGGTGGTCGCGACCCTCTGGATATCGTAGAGGAGACGCGCGTTCTCCAGCGCCTGCGACACGACCGCACCGACCTTGCGCGCGAAGTCGAGCTCTATTGCACTGGGTTGCCGATGCCGTTCGTACGTCAAGTACAGGCAGCCCCGGGTGACATCGGTGACTCGCAGCGGAATGGCGATGAGGGCCACCGCACCAAGCCGTTCGGCGAAGACCGGATGCGCTCGCCCATCCTCGCGGTCGGCCGACGCAAAGAGGGGGCGGTCCTCGCGCAGCGCGCGCTCGGCGACCGAAAACTCCTCCGGAGCGAAGTCCTGCGACTCCAGCCCTGAAGGCATGTTGCGGACCGAGGTAGGCCGCCATCGTCCACGTTTCCTGAGGGCGACCAGACCGCCGTCGGCGCCCAGAGCCTCTCCCGCCAACTCGAGCACCGCAGCCTGGATGCTGAGCGCGTCGAGACGAGCGCTCACCCTCGTGTTTATCGCGTTCAGGGTCTCGCCGAGCCGGGCCGACTGCACCCGCTCAGTCACGTCGACGAGAGAGAGCACGAGCGTGCTCACCTCGCCGGCCCCGTCCTTCACCGGCGCCAGCCGCCAGTCCCAGTAGCTCGAACCTCGCTCCGGCTGGTCGGGCAGGGCGAAGGGTGTCGCCAGGAACTCGACCAGCTCCCCGGTGTCGCGCGCGTGGCGGAAGATGGCCTCGTTCTCTTCGCTCGGGGCGAGCACGAAGTAGTTGAGACCCGACCAGCTCGTCTGACTCCCATGCGGCGCTGCGCGCGAAGGCGGAGTTCACGACCAGGAAGTTGAAGTCACGATCGAGGATGACGATCGAGGTGTCCGTCTGCTCGATCATCGTCCGCAGCTGTCCACGCTCCACCCGCAGCTCGGCGGCCAGGCTCTCGACACGACGCTGCTCGGCCAGCTCGGCTTCGCGGACCGCGGCCGCCTTGCCGAGCGCGATGGCCGCCGCCCGCCGTCGCTCAGCCTGGGCGCGCAATCCCTCCGCAAGGTAGCCCGACACCAGAGCGGCGGCGATCCAGATTCCCGTCGAGATGACGGCCGCCGTGGGCGAGCCCACGCTCCCTTGATCGGCCACGGCCACGAAGAAGATGACGCCGCCGACGGCGGCGACGGCCGCCCCGATCCTGGCGCCCGCGAGCGCCCCCGCGATGACCACCGTCAGAGCCATCAACGAGCCAGCCAGGCCGTACAAGCTGCGCACCTCGGGGGCGGCGCCGATGGGAGCCAGAAAGGCGGACAGCAACGCCACCGAGACGAGGAACACCCACAACGGATGCACCTGGGAGCGAGAGATGATTCTCCAGGGCAGGCTTGACGACGGGGGCTCACCCAGCCCGGCGTCCGCCGCCTCCCGCTCGTACAACCGCGAGTTCTCCAGCGCGAGCGACACGGAGGAGCCCAGCTTGAGCGCGTACTCCGTCTCCGCCGACGAGAACACCCGTGAGCGCCGGCACCAGACGGTGAGGCACCCCACGACGCTCTCGCGAATGTTGAGGGGCACCGCGAGGCAGCTCCTCACGTCATGCTCTCGCGCGAACTCAGCCGTCGCCTTCTCGCACGTCAGGTCCTCCACGGCCACGACGGCTTTCGCGAGAGCGGCGCGAGCAGCCATGGGGACCTCCGCGTCGCTGCGCTTGCGGCCGTGCTCTCCCGGACCGCCGCCGCGCTGGTAGCGCATGAGCCAGTCGCCGCCCTCGCGCATCTCCACAGTCCCCGCGTCGGCGCGCAGAGCGAGCAGCGTTTCGTCCAGAGCTCGATGCATGATCTCGTCGACCTCGAGGGTGGAGTTGATGAGTCTCCCCACCGACTGCAGGACCTCATCGAGACGCACGCGCTCGAGCAGATCTGCGGTCTTCTCTCTCAGTCTCTCCTCGGTCAGGCGCTGTGCCTCCTCGGCCCTCTTGCGATCATCGATGGCGCGCAGATACAGACTGATGCCGGCGAGCGTCGGATAGACGCGGACCTCGAACCAGCGGCCGCTCGCCGGACACTCGCGCTCGACCACGGACGGCCGCCCGAGTTCCATCGCGTCCCGACAGGCCCGGTCCACGACGTCGTTGCTGAGCGGGAACGACCCGAAGAACTCACGGTTGAGCACATCTCCCCGCGCCGCCCCGGCGAGCTCCTCGGCCACAGTGTTCAGATGCGCGACGCGATACTCCCAGTCCAGAGCGACGAAGCCCTCGTCGATCTCCTCGAGGAGCACATGCAGCCTGGCCTGCCGTGGCGTCAGTTCGACGTGCTGGCCGACCTGGGCGAGCCCCCCCTCGACCGCCGGGACCGGCGACGAATGCGCGAGGACCGACCTCTTGACCATGAGGACCTCGAGACCGCCATCGTGTCGCAGCTCGAGGTCGTCCATGACGTGAGCCATGAGGTAGAGACCTCGACCGCCCATCGCCATGAGGCCCGGCGTGGCCTCGAGGTCGAACACCTCCGTGTCGAAGCCGTGGCCCTTGTCGCGGACCTCGGCGATGAGATCGCTCTCCTTGAGCCGAAGGCAGACCTCGATGTCTTCCCGGCTGCCGCTGTGGCGGATCGCGTTGGTGCACGCCTCCTGGACCGCGAGGACCACATCGTCCACCGCCTTCGGGTCCGAGCAGTACTGCTCCAGGTAGTCGCGCAGACGTTCGCGAGCCCGAAGCAGCCGGGAAGGATCGGGGGGAAGACGGAAGGTCAAGCGAGGCAGCGAGATGCCGTGCTGCAGCTCTTCTCCTGGCACAGACGCTCCTCGATAGAGAAAGCCGGGCGTTCCTGCCCCGATTCTAGCGCGAAGACAACGACCCCGACGGCGGGGACGACCGGTGAACCGCCGCAGAGGGAGTCTGAGGGCGATTAACATTCCTTAGCATTGAACGCTTGACACGCGGCGTTTCTGGGGTGGGCGCAGGTCTTCGGCGGTCGCCTCGACCGATACTGGCCGGCCAGTACGACCGCCGCCAGAGGTCCCGGTTCACGCGGTATATGGACGATTCCACGCGCGTCCAGGGCGAGTTCCACGCAGTCCAGCGACGGCCGATGCCGGGAAGGCTTAACACATTCTCAATGATGGGCGGGAAGGCCGCTATGTCCTCCGTCTTGGGCCACCACTATGCTTATCGTTGCCCTTTCGGATGGCATAGGGTCCCCCGCAGGGCATCGGTCGGGCAGGGTCTGTCGGCGACTGTAGTGCGTCTGCCGACCTCAACTGAGTCATGGAAATGAGACAACAGAAGGGGAATGCTGTGCAGCGCACATCCTTCAGGTTCATGGGGCTCGGCTTTCTGGTCGTCGCTCTGGGGGTCGTCGTCCTTGTGCCCGCCTCGGCCTCGGCGACGAAGGTGATCAAGAACAAGACCTTCACGAACTACCGGCTGCCGGCCGGAGCCCACGACCGCATCTATGAGGACTGCGTCTTCAAAGGCGGCAGCCGCACGAGAGCCGTGCTCACCATCGACCGGGCGGCGCGCAACATCGTCTTCCGCGACTGTGTCATCAAGCGCGGCGGCGGCTGGAACGGGGTCAGCATCAACGACCGCCTCGGCAACATCCACCACATCCGCTTCAACCGCGTCAAGGTCAAGACCCAGGGGCGGATGGGCATGGAGATCACCTCACGGCCGGCCTCGGGCAGCCGCGGCTACCGCGCCATCAGCATCGTCAACTCGACCATCGAGCCGCAGGGCAGCCAGGCGGTCTCCTTCGACGGCGGTGCCGGTGCCCGCGACTGCACCTTCCGCAACAACACCGTCAAGGGCGCCGGTATCAACCCCAGACAGCAGTGGGGCCACGGCTTCGAGCTCAACGGGCCGAGCCGCTTCAAGGTCATCGACAACCGCTTCTACCAGTGCCGCGACTCGATCCTCAACCTGCAGCGTCACACGACGGCGCGCAGCGGCTGGGTCTTCAAGCGCAACCTCCTCGACGCCTCGCGTCACGTGCAGAAGGTGCGCATGGACCGCAACGAGCAGGTCGTCATCGGCAACAACCTCTACGGCGGCTACTTCCTCGCCAACAAGGTCATCGCCGACGCCCCGGGCGGCGGGGTCGCCTGGTTCGGCAACTGCCACTACATGAACTGGCGCACGACCAAGTGGCGTGACGCTCGTGGTGGCGGCTACAAGCGGCCGATGGCCCAGGAAGGCAGCTCCAACAACCGCTTCTGAGACTCACCCCGGCGCGCCCCGCGCGCGCCGGGGTGAGTCTGCCTGCGCCCACGGTGCGGCGGCAAACCGAACCGTCGCAAGACAATCGCGAACAGCGCATCCCCACGGTATCCCTCCGTTCCCGAACGCCAGAAGGAGACATCTGTTTTGCGGAAACTGATCGCCACAACTGCTCTGACTCTTCTCGCTTCCTTCATCCCCACTACCGCGGCCCTCGCCGACTCCGACCTGCTCTCGCAGGGCGAGCCGACGTGGACGACGTCCCAAACTGCGGGTCACCCCGGTTCCAGCGCCAACGACGGGTCGACGACGACGAGCTGGCAGGCATCAAGTCGCGCGTTCCCAGCAAAATGGCAGGTCGACCTCGGCGCGCGGACTCCGCTCGCAGCGATGACCGTCCAGTGGCCGGCCGGGGCCCATTTCACCTACACCATCGCCGGCAGCAACGACCGCAGACGCTACCGCCAGCTCGCCTCCGGCACCGGCGCCTACCTGACAGGCCAGGCTCTCGCCGGCAGCTACCGCTACATACTCGTCACGATCACGAGTTCGCCGAGCGGCTCGACGCCGGCGATACTCGAGGCGAAGGTCCTCAGCACAACGCAGACGCTGTCGGCGCCGCAGCCTAGCCCGCTGCCCACTCCCACGCCGGAGGTCGTCCCGCCGACCGCGCCCCCCGGCCCCATGCCTACACCGATTGCGAGCGCCGGTGCCCGCGGACCACAGGCCGGGAGCCTGACCACAGTGCCGCCGGGGTGGAGACTGGTGCAGAACCAGACCATCAGCACCATGATGCTCAGCAGCGGCCAGAGCAACGTCGTGTACGACAACGTCACCTTCACGGGCGGCACAAGCTCGCGCGCGGTCGTGACCATCACGCGCGCCAGCAACATCGCCTTCCGCAACAGTACGTTCACACGAGGTGGCGGCTGGAACAGCGTGAGCATCAACGACGAGCGCGGATCCGTGCGGAACATCAGCTTCGACAACTGCCGCTGGCTGGGCGCCGGGCGCATGAACATCGAGATCACGAGCCGCCCGACATCGGCCAGCGTGGGCTACTCGAACGTCGACATCACGGACTCGGTCTTCGAACCCTCCGGCAGCGAGTCCGTCTCCTACGACGGCGGCCCCGGCGCCGGCAACAGCCTCTTTCAGAACAACCTCATCAAGGGCGCCGGCAACAGCTCGTCGCAGCGATGGGGCGCGGGCCTCGAGATCAACGGCCCGAGCAGCATGGTCGTGAGCGGCAACGAGATCTGGCAGACGCGCGACTCCGCCTTCAACTTCCAGCGCCACACGAGCGCCCCCTCCCGATGGGTGGTCCGGGACAACCTCCTTGACGCGACGCGCAGAGCCCAGTCCACGCCACAGGACCGCAGCGCACAGCAGGTGCTCTGCCTGTCGGTCGTCGGCGGCACCTTCACAGGCAACCGTATCGTCTCGGCGGCCCCAGGCGGCAGCGGCGCCTACTGGAGCAGCAGCCGCAATATGGACTGGAGCGGCACCATCTGGAGCGACAGCCGTCGCGGTTCCTACGCAAGGCCAACGCAGGTGAACTGCTCGGGGAACCGGCTGTAGAGAGCCGGCTTAGAGTCCCTCCGCCCCAAGGACGAGTACCGGAGAGGGCTGCCTGCCCTTCGGCGAGCAGCCCTCTCCGCAGTCTGCTCGCGCAACTCGCCCTTGACTTCCACACGGACTCTGCTAAACAGAGCCTTGAGAGAGCATGACGGTACCTCACGTCGACATGGCAGTCGGTGAAGCCGGCCCGCAAGTCGCACCTGCGCAGGGCGTTGCGTCATGGCCGCGCATCCTGCGGCTGCGCTCAGACATCGGAGAGAGCGACCGCCGCCGCGTGCTGCTGCTCGCCTGGGTGCTTGTCACCCTCACTCTCTTCGCCATCGTCTGCATGGTCGCCACCCTCGCAATTGATTCGGCGGGCAGCCCGGAACGAGCGGCGTATGTCTTCCTCATCGGCGCTGCCATCGTGGCCCTTGTCGCCGCCATTGCACTCGACCTCTCCGGCCACTATCGCCCCGCGGCCGTACTCGCCATCGCCTCTGCGGGACTTGCCCCCTGGGTGGCCGTCGCGATCGACGCGAGCATCCTGAGCGGGGACTTCGTCCCCATGGCCTACGTGATCGTGTCCATCCTGCTGAGCAGCATCCTCCTCAGCGCGCGGTTCACCGCGGCCGTGGGCGCCGCCCAGATCGCGGCCCTCTGTCTGGTGCTGATCATGGCGCCTTCCACCCGCGAGATGAACTGGCCAAGTCTGCTGCTCTTCGTGCTCTCGATCTCGGCGCTGAGCGTCGTCGCCAACCTGCTGAACCAGAAGAACCTCACCCAGATCGGCAGACAGAACCGCCAGCTGGAGGAGAGCGAAGCCCTCATGCGCGAGCAATCGGTGCGCGATCATGTGACTGGTCTCTTCAACCGGCGCTACCTCGAGGAGACCCTTCAGCGAGAACTCCACCGCGCCGAGCGCGAAGAGAGTCCAGTAGCGGTCATCATGCTCGACATCGACCACTTCAAGCGCTTCAACGATTCGCACGGCCATAGCGCCGGAGACACGGTGCTGCAGGCGATCGGCGGCTTCCTCCGCGCCCACGTTCGCGAGGCCGACATCGCCTGCCGCTATGGCGGGGAGGAGTTCACGCTGATTCTCCCGGGTGCGCCCCAGGACGTAGCCCTCGTGCGCGCCGAACTCCTGAGGACCGCGGTCAGGCAGCTCAGACCCGAGTTCGCAGGGCGACCGCTCAAATCCATATCACTGTCGCTTGGCGTCTCGTTCTTTCCCGAACACGGCATGACCGCCGAGCAGCTCTTGGCGGCCAGCGACGCGGCGCTGTACCGCGCCAAGGCTCAAGGACGCGACCGCGTCATCGTCGCCGGTTCGAGTAGCCCGCACGAAGAAACGCGGTTGGTCTAACGGTGAACTTGATTGTTAGTCCTCGCCGTGCCTCTCTCCGGCGCTTGGGCCAAACGATTGACAGCTCGGGACGACTCGAGCGATTCGGAAAGCGCGAGTCGTGGGTATGAACTATCCCGTGACACCTACTCGACATGAGAACCCGCATCGGCGAGTGGCCTTGCGCCGCGGGCTTCGTGTGGGCGCCGGCTTGGCGGCGGTGTTTGCGGCCCTTCTGCTGCTGGGAGCCTGCGGAGATGAGGCCGCCATCCCCCCCTCGCCCTCGTCAGCGCCGCCCTACACAGACATCAGTCCCGCCGAGCTGGCACGCATGCTCGAGGCGAAGGACTTCCTGCTCATCAACACCCACGTCCCCTACGAGGGAGAGATCGAGCAGACAGACCTCTTCCTGCCGTTCGACCAGGCAGCGGCGCTGGTCGGCAGCCTGCCGGCAGACAAAGCGGCCAAGATCGTCGTCTACTGTCGCAGCGACCGCATGAGCCGCATCGCTGCGGAGGAGTGGGCCCGGGCCGGTTACACCAACCTCTACAACCTGCACGGAGGGTTCGTCGCCTGGGAGGATGCCGGATACTCACTCATCTATCTGGACGGCGAATGAGCGTGTGCTGAAACGGCTCCCTCGGTCGTCCGGGGGGCCACACGATTGGGGGCTGCGCAGGGCATCGAAGCTCCTGTGCGGCAGAGATGATGAAAGGGGCGCGAGATGATGGAGAACTTCAACTACAACCTCCTCGAAGAGATTACCGTACGGTCGAAATCGATCTACCGGTACGAGACCTACATCAAGGAGGCGCGAGCCGCCAAGTGCTTCGAGTGCACCGAAGTCTGGCGCGACATGCGTCGGCGGCAGGAGGAGGAGCTCGACATTCTGCTGCAGCACTTCAAGAAGCACATCGACGCCGGCATGGTCGAGTTCGGTTCTGAGTAGAACCCGCGGAGCGGGCCCATCGCGGGCCCGACCACGATAGCTCGCGGCGCTGGCTTGACCCGTCGATAGGTAGTGTTACGATATATCTTGACACTACCTTTGGAGGAATCATGCACAGCTTCAGATACCACGCTCGAGGCCCCGTCACCGACGAAGCCCACGAGACCAGCCGCCGCGAACGGCGCTGGGGACGGCCCGCCCATCATGAATCGCGGTGCCACCACCACTCTGGTCGCCCGCATGGGCCGGGCTTCGGGCCCAAAGGGCGAGCGCGGCGCGGCAACATGCGAGCCGCCGCGCTCGCTCTGCTCACCGAGCGACCGATGCACGGCTACGAGATCATCCAGGAGCTTGAGAAGCGCAGCGGCGGCGTCTGGCGGCCGAGCCCTGGGTCCGTCTATCCGACCCTGCAACTCCTCGAGGACCAGGGTCTGGTCAAGAGCGAAACGATCGATGGTCGGCGTGTGTACGACCTGACGGCCGCGGGTCGCGTAGAGACAGCGAAGGCCAGCAGTAGAGGTGACGACCCGTTGAGCAAGCTCGGCGGGGCCGCCCAGGACCCACGGCTCAACCTGCGGCGAGCGATACACGGCCTCGGGGCCGCCGTCCGGCAGGTCGGGAGCGACGGCACCGCGCAGCAGGTCGACAAGACACTCGAGATCCTGACGGAGTCGCGCAAGCGCATCTACACCCTGCTCGCGGAAGGCGACTGACACGCCGGGCCGCAGCTGTCGCCCCGGGTTCCGTCGGCAACGACGGCGACGGGGCGCCTGTGGCTGCGCCCTCGCTTCTCATCGGAGTACGCCGACCGTCCGAATCTCCGACCCGCGACCTGGCGGCCCACGGCACCTAGCAGTCGCAACTCGCTTCGCCGCCGGTCACCCATCCGTGGATGATGGCCCGCGCGCAGCCGACACCCGGATCGACCGCGATGGCTCCAGGGACGCAGTTGAGCGCGCAGGCGCCGCATTCGATGCAGGCGTCGCGGTCCGCGAACGAGGCGCGCCCGTCCGCGATGACGAAGACGGCACGCGGGCACACGGCGACACACGACCCGCAGCCGTTGCACGACTCGACGTCGAGTTCCAGGGTGACGACATCATCGAGATAGCGCAGCGGCGGCACCGCAGTCACCTCCCCGCCCTGTAGGCCAACCACGCGCCGACGGCCAACGCGCATCCGGCGACCTGCAGCGGCAGCGCCCGGCGCATCTCGACCTCGACGCCCGATGGCGAGGTCACCGGTGAGCAGCCGGTGAAGTTCATGGCGGCGTACGAGGAGGCCGTCGCGACACCCGCGAGAAGGGCGAGCGCGGCGGCCGGCGACAGGCGGCGGCGGAAGAGCGTCGCCGCGCAGGCGGCGAGCACGCCTCCCGCCACGGCGCCTTTCAGCGAGAAGGCACGGCCCGGCAGCCACGGCAACGCGAGCGGCGTTGCCGCGCTGCCGGCCAGCAAGGCCAGCCACGCGGCGCCGACGACGGGCGCGCCGCGCCTCACGGCCCGCCCCAGCGAGACACCATCGCCATCGAGAGCCGAGATCGCCAGCAGGCCGACGTAGGCCAGCAGCATCCTCCGATCCCAGACGACGGAGAGCTCCACCGGCACGAGCACCGCACGCTCACGCACACTGAAGGTGACACTACGCATCTGCTGATCGGCCTGCATACCTGAGTCGAGGAACGCCGGCAGGTCGGCGGCGCGCACCGGTCCGAAGACGGCGCGGAAGCCGCACGCCTCCTTGACGCGGTGCGCAACGACCCCGGGAGCCGAGAGCTGTGGGAGGACCAGCCGACGGTGGCGCACGATCTCGGCAAGCTGTGTCTTGTGGACCATGCGTGCGACCTCTTCCGCACAGAAGGTGCCCTTGCCGGCCGCGCACCACACGTTGATACCGCGTGTGTCCACGACCAGCAGCCAGGCATCCAGTCCGCCGAGCGAGGATCGCAGCTGATCGACGGTGAGCTTGTAGTTGGCTGTCACAAGGACGGGAGCGCCGGCGTCGGGGGTCCCCAGAGCGTACAAGTCAGGCTGTAGGCGGTAGTCGTCACGGCCGATGCCCCAGCGCACACGCCAAGCGCCGAGGCGATCGCCACGGACCAGCTCGCGCGAGACCTGCCGGACGTCGCCGACAGGCGTCTGCACCGCTCCGCAGACCCACGTAGCGGGACCGTAGGAGGTCCCGGCTGGAGGCGCCTCCGCGGCACCGCAACAGCATGCCTGCCGACTATCCTCCGCGGCGGCGCGCTGGTCGCTGTGTGGTCCCTCACTACGCATTCCACCACCCACCTATCGGCCGTCGACAAGCCCCGCCCACCGGTGCACCCTTCGAGGCTACATGGCTCGCGGGGGGCAGGCCCAGTCTAACCCGATTCCGCAGCCTGCGTCGCGCCGGTCAGTGGGCAGCTCTGCCGAGCCGGTCGTACACGGCCCGCAGAGCGAGCCGCGAGACGATCATGGCGACGATGAGAGAGACGATTTCGACGAAGTGGCCGAGCTCGACGTGATCGCCGAACACGAAGTTGACCACTTCAAGGATCAGGAACTTGCTGAGGAAGAGAATCGCGAACTGCGACACGCCGCCCAGGACCTTGTTGACGGTGCCCTCTCGCGCGGTGAAGAAGGCGGCGACGCGGTGCTCCAACCCAATCACGGCATCGAGCAGCAGTTTCAACAGGACTGCGGTGAGGATCGAGATCCAGAACGAGTCGATCACGATCGTGTCGACGAACTCGACGAAGAGGTTCAGGACGACGATGTAGACGAGGACGTCCGTCATCCACGACAGAAACCGCTGCTGGCCCTTGGTCATCACCTCGGGAGTGCTCTGATCCGGCGCTTCAGCCATGCGCTCGTCGCGCCGATCGTGGGCTTCTCACCCGTAGACTTCCTGGACCTCGTAGAAGCCACGCTGGCGATCCATGAGCCAGATCGCACCCCTCTTCGCACCCTCCGCGAACACTTCCCGGTTGAACGACTCGTGCATGATGGTGATCTTCTGCGTATCCGTCGCGGCGATCACTTCGTGAACACCCACGATACCGCCGGCCCGTACGCTGTGAATGGTGGGCTCCTGCTGGAAGATCGATGCCATCTTCCGGGCGGTCCCGCTGGGCGCGTCTATCTTCGTCATCGAGTGCTCTTCGATGAGCTCGACGTCCGCGCCGCTCCACAGCTGGCTGAGCAGTTGACACAGCTTCATAACGACATTGATGCCGTCGGAGATGTTCGGTGCGTAGAGGATCCTCAGCTGGGAGTACTCCCGGATCGCTCTCCACTTGCTCATCCGTGAAGCCAGTCGTACCGACAACGTAGCCGGTGTCATCCGGCAGCCGCGCGATATTCTGCACGACGGCGGCGGGCGTACTGAAGTCGATGACGACATCAGGTTCATGCTCGCTGAGCAACTCCTCGAGCGACTCAGGGGGCGCGACGACGAACCCATCGTGCTCCTCACAGTCGACGCTTGCACGTACTGCGAAGGCGAGGGCGAAGCGCTCATCCTCCAGCAGGCTATCTGCCACTGTTCTTCCGGTGCGACCAAAACCGATCAGAGCCGTCCGTATCGTCATAGAGCCTCCGACACTCGTCTGTTCGAAGAGAAGCAGAGGCCCGCAGGCCACGTCAGCATGGAGCGCTCGATGCCGCAGAGGACCCTTACTATGCGTCCGAGTCCCGGCGAACAGCGAGCGTGCACCAGCGACGCCGCATGCCACAGCGGACCAGCAGCGGCTGGTCGGTGGCCTCTCACCCTCCATGTTCTCTGTCGCCTATCTTCCACCCGATACCTCGCCCGGCGCAACTCGTCGGTACGGACCAGCCGGCGCGCGTCCACGACATACTCGCGCGACCTGCCGCGATAGACTGAGAAGCCAGGCGCACGGCTGACGCGGGAGACACCCCACTGGGGAGATGGGCGAGATGAAGTACCTCAGAGCCCGACTGGTGCGAGTTCTCGTTGAGTACTTCGGCGACGACGACCGGCGTATCGAGCATGCACTGAGTGTGCTGTTCTGCGCCGAACTCATCATGGCGAGACGGCCGGAGTGCGATCCGGAAGTCGTCATCGCCGCAGCACTCCTGCACGATGTGGGCATCAAGGTGGCAGAGGAAAGGCACGGCCACAGCACCGGCAAGACCCAGGAGGAGTACGGCCCACCGGTCGCGGAGGAGCTGCTCGGCTCCATCGGGTTTCCGCCCGACCGAACGGAGATCGTGATGAACATCGTCGGCAATCACCATTCCCCGTCAAGATACGACTACCCCGAGCTGGGAGTGCTGAAGGAGGCAGACCGTTTCGTGAACCGGGCTGAGGACGCGTGAATTCCTCGGACGTAGCTTCCCCGATGGACTCTCGGCGGCGACGCCTGCAACGGCGCCGCCGCCGAGAACTCCATGCCGACCCTTGGGAACGGGTCACCCAGCTCGTCGATCACCAGTTCTCGCGAGCCGCGGAACGACTCGAGGCTCGCGAGCTCCGACTGGTTCGCGCAAGGATGCAGCCGGATGCGTCAGCTGGCTAGAGGTACCGCTGGATCTCGAAGTCGCTCACGTATGCCTGGTAGTCGGCCCATTCCCTCAGCTTGTTGTTGATGAACCGCTCGAAGACGTGGTCGCCGAGCGTGTTTCGCACGAGCTCGCTCTCCTTGGCGGCCATGGTGGCCTCGAAGAGGTTGTCCGGCAGAGAAGTGATTCCGGCGGCAACCTTCTCCTCATCGGTCATCTTGTAGATGTTGGCCTCGGTCGGAGCCGGCAGATCGTAGCCCTGCTCGATCCCGTCGAGACCGGCCGACAGCATGAGTGCGAAGGTGAGGTAGGGGTTCGCCGTGGAGCCCGGGCTGCGCAACTCGGCGCGCAGGCTGCTCTCCTGACCCTCGATGTAGAGCGGCACGCGGATGAGCGCTGTGCGGTTGCGGTGCCCCCAGCTGAGCGAGGTCGGCGCCTCGTAGCCAGGCACCAGCCGCTTGTAGCTGTTCACGTCCTGGTTGAATACCGCCGTCATCGCACGCACGTGCCGGAGCTGACCGCCGATGAAGCCCCTAGCGATGGCCGAGAGGTGGTCCGGGTCGTCGGCGCTGAAGAAGGCGTTCTGGCTGCCGCGGAAGAGCGACTGATGGACGTGGAAGGCGCTGGCGGCGTTCCCGGATAGCGGCTTCGACATGAAGGTCGCGTGGACGCCGTTCTGCGCGGCGACCTCCCTCACGACCATACGCGTGACCATGATGCGGTCCGCCATCTCAAGCGCCAAGCCGTAGCGCAGGTCGATCTCGTGCTGGGACGGGGCCACCTCGTGGTGGGACGCCTCCATGGGGATACTGAGCTTCCCGAGGACGCTCATCGTCTGCTTGCGCAGGTCGTTGCCCAGGTCGTCGGGCAGCACGTCGAAGTAGCCGCCCTTGTCGACCAGTTCGGGGGCCGTCGAGCTCTTGAAGTACCAGAACTCGACCTCCGGTCCAACGTAGAACTCGAGCCCCATCTCCCGGGCGCGCTCCAGCTGCCGCTTCAGTATCCAGCGCGGATCCCCCTTGAACGGGGTGAAGTCGCGGTCGAGGATATCGCAGAAGACGTAGCCCGTCTTCTCGTCCTCCGACGACCACGGCAGTATTCGGAACGTGTCCCAGTCGGGCATCGCGACGATGTCCGACTCCTCCACCTCGGCGTAGCCGGAGATCGAGGACCCATCGAACGGCGTCCCGCCCTTGAGCACGCTGGGCAGCTGAACCTCCGGGATCTCGACCATCTTGAGGTTGCCGAGGACATCGGTGAACCACAACTGTATGTGCTTCACGCGCTGTTCCTCAACGAGCTTGGCGATCTCCTTCTTCTTCTGATCCATAGCGATCATCCTCCCCGGCCTGTGCCGGCGTCCGGATGACGCCCGTCGACCAGGCCACGCCTCCCACTTCCACGGGGATGGACCCAGTCCTGCCGTGACTCCGGCGTGGCGCGGCGGCGTTCAGCGCCAGATCGACAGCGTCAGGAAGTCGGAGTCGACGGTGCCGCTGTGGTTGATCGTCTGGCGGTCGACGGCGTAGACGTTGGGACCGGCGACGGCGACGTCGTTGGCCCAGTCGTCACCGATGTCTGTCTCGCCCGGATAGATGGTCGGGTCGGGGTAGGTGGTCTTCCAGAGAGTGGCTCCACCCGTCCCGTACTTGACGATGATGGCGTCCTGGTCGCCGCCCGCTGTGCGCCAGCCACAGACGTAGGTGCGCCGCGATGAATCGACTGCCAAGGCGGTGCCCACATCCATGTTGCCGGTCTTGAGGATGCGTTGCCAGAGACGGCTGCCGGAGGAGCTGTAGAGGCGCGTGACGATGTCCTCGCCGCTTCCTGAGCGCGTGCAGTAGCCGGTCACGTGCACTCGCGCCTTGTTGTCGACAGCGACGTCGGTCCAGCTGCCGTTGCCGCTGACGCTGCCGGCCGTGTAGCGCTCCCACTTCTTCTTTCCGTCGTAGCCGTACTTGAGCAGCAAGGCGTCGCCGGGCTTGCTGGCGGTGAACTTGCCGCTGCCATAGAGGTAGACCGAGCTGCTGGTCAGGGCCATCGCCGAGACCACCTCGGAGCGGTGCAGAGGGTCGTCGTAGTGGCGCACCCACTTGCGTGAACCGCCAGTCGAGTACTTGATGAGCACGATGTCGTCGCCGTGGCCGGGACGCTGGCTCGTACCGGTCACGAAGACGTTGCTGCCGCGCACGGCGATGGCGTGGCCGCGGTCGAAGCGGCCGCCGCCGTTGTCGTAGCGCTTGGCCCACACGCGCGTGCCGTCGGGCCGGCCCGCTACTTCCGGCCCGGGCGTACGACTTGGTACGTCGTGCGCTACCCCGGCGACAACGAGTACTACCGTGCCTACAGCTCGGTGATCAAGGTGAAGGTCCGCTAGGCGAGCGTCCCTGGCGAAGTGCAAGACCATGAACGAGGGGCGGGCGCCGTAGCGCCCGCCCCTCGTTCATGGTCGTTCTGCGATCACCGCAACAGGCGGGAGATCCCCGGGGCCCTCAGGCCCGGCCGGGATGAGCCGACAGCTCCTCGGCGGTGGCGGCGGCCCAGGCGACAATCGGCGCACTCCGAACCGCCGACCGGCGCAGAACCGGTCGCCTGTTCTCCTATTGCCCGCGGCTTCTCGGGCTGTGTATGCTGAGCTTGCGGGCAACCGAGGTAGACGAACATGCGAAGGCATCCCCTCATCTGGGCAGTGCTTGTCGTCTTGGGAGCAGCGACGCTGCTGGCGGCTTGCGACGACAACCCGGCTCCGCAAACGACAGACCCGGGGCAGGCAAGTCAGACGCCGCAGCCCGATCGGGAATACGACCTCGATGAGACCGGCAGGGCGGCAGCGGAACTCCTCGGTGGAGACGGGGCGGCTGCCTACGCGATCCTGAAGGCCTTCGACAGCGGCTATTCGCCCTACCAGGTCGCCTACGCCATCGACGCAGGGCTCATCGACGAGTCCGGGGGTGTCGAGGGTGTGACTCCGGCATGGCCCAGCGGTAGCACCCTCTCCAGCAATCATGACATCCGATTCCCGGTCGCCTCCGTCGGCGTCGGCGGCTCCCTGCCGGCGATCTTCGCCGAGACAGGTGACGACCTCTCCGACCGAAGCGACTTCGAGCAGGTGTTCCAGGAGATCAACGATCAGGGACAGTCTGGACGCTGGCTGGTCTGGGTGCTCGGTGCGACTGGAACCGGGTACAGCGTCGGGCAGATCACGGCCTACCTCGACGAGAACAAGCCGTTCACGGACCTCTCGCCACCTACCGCCTTCGGTGTACCCATCGTCATCGACAGCGAGGGCAGCACGGTCGAACCCGAACTCCCGACTGACTGGGCGTACAAAGGCAGGAACCTCCTCGCCGACCTGCAGGAGGATGAGGACCTCGACTTCGACGACAATGTGACGGTGCTCGTCATCGGCATGGTGAATGCCGGCTATTCACCAGAGCAGATCCAGGAAGCCTGGAGGACGAAGAGCATCGGGCTGTGCTCCACCCAAGGTGCCTCCTCCGATGCCGACGCAGCGTTCTCACCCTGCTACGTCGAGAACGGAGCCATCGTGTCGCCGGCCGAGACGACCCCCTTCAGCCCAGCAAGGATCGCGATCGAAGATGTGCTTCCGAAGTGGCCGCCGAAGAACACAGCCAGCCTCACAGCCAACCTTGACGGCATCAGCAAGCTGGAGAGCGGTGAAGAGGTCAGCCTCAAGCTGACCCCGTATCTCCCCAACCCAAGCACGACCGTCAAGATCACGTCACACAATGTCGTCATGGAGATACAACCGGCGGGCGGCGAGAGTTCCTGGTACAACGTCACCGGCAGCTGGAGGATAGAGCTCATCGAGACCGAGACAGACTTGAGCGAGAACAGAAGCCACGACAAGGGGGACAGTCACGTCCTCGAAGGGGAGTTCTACAGCAACCAGCCGACGCCGCTAGACAACCTCAAACTGGCCACCGAGTACATGTGGACCGCCTACACCCCCGCTGGGAAGATCAAGGGCAAGTACGGCGACATCACCGAACGCAGCTTCACGGGCTCGCTCGACGAGGACCTGGAGGGAGATGGCTCCTTCGGCAGCATCGGCCCTGCCCAAGTCAACTGGGACACTTTCCCCGGAGTCGAATGAAGCCCGCTGGGCTGGCCATCGGCTGCAACTGGCCTGCAACCACGTGAACGCTCCTCTGGATCTCTACCGCAAGTACCATGTCGACCGGGACGACGAGAGGCTCGGCCTGTTCCGCGGGCTCGTGGAGCGCTACGGTCCACTAGCGGCGCTCTATCCGGGGAGCTTCGTGCACGTGACCCCCTCGTTCGTCATCCCCACCGTCGTCTACGTTGATGCGGACGCGCGCGGCGCGCGGTTCTTCTCCGACCCACAGCTCCTGGAGCTGGTCCGGCGACGGCGCGAGTACGAGCCCGAGCCCACCATCCGCTTTCATGCCCAGGACTACGAGAAGCCGCTGGACGAGCCGGAGCAGTGCTTCGATCTGCTCGTCTCCCAATACGCCGGCTTCGTGTCGCGCGCCGCCAAACGCTTTCTGCGAGTAGGTGGCCACCTGGTCGCCAACAACAGCCACGGCGATGCCAGTATGGCCGCCCTCGACCCAGACTTCGATCTGGTCGGCGTCTACACGCGTCGCGGCGAGCGGTTCTCGTTCTCATCGAGGGACCTCGACTCCCGCATGGTCCCAAAGAAGGGTGCTCCACCCACGCGTGAAGAACTCGAACGCACGATGCGGGGTCCCAGCTTCACGCGCCCGGCGGCGGGCTACGTGTTTCGGCGGGTACGGTAGCGCGCTTGCGCCAGCCCTTCTTGAACAGGCCCGATCTGCGCAAGACGACTCCGAGCGGGAGCAACGCCACGCCGATGGCATGGATCAGGCCGACCCCAGCCCCGGTCGACATCAGTTGCCCGATGGCCGATCCGGGTGAATCTGTCGGGCTCGTAGTCGGGGCCGGAGTCGGTTCGGACCGAAAACCGAAGCTCACCCCGAGAGCCTCCTCGCCGGCTGCCAGGGCGACGTCCTGCCGGTTTCCGCCGGTGGTCGAGCCGTAGCCCGCGAGAGCGCCACCGGGGTCGCGGTTGGCGGCGTCGATAACCACGCAGTAGTCCCCGGCCGCGAGATCGGAGAACAGGTAGGCGCCCGCCGCCGCCCGTGGTCGCTGTCGCCAGCTGGGCGCCGCCGCCATCGCGCAGGGTGATGGTGACGCCGTCGATGCCGGGCTCACCGGGATCGCGGGTGCCGTCGCCGTTCTCATCGTCCCAGACGAGGTCGCCGATCGAGCCGCGCAGCTGGTAGGCCAGGATGGTCCCTCCGGCACCCACCGCCCAGCCGTTGCCTGCATCGACGAAGGAGACGCAGTGCAGATTCCGCGTAGTGCCTGAGACCTGCGGGCTCCAAGTGGCTCCACCATCGGTCGTGGCGAGGATGGTGCCGGCGAGGCCCACCGCCCAGCCGTTGGTCGCGTCGAGGAAGGCGACTGAGCGGAGGGTCTCGGTGGTGCCCGAGGTCTGAGTGCTCCACGTCGCGCCACCGTCGGTCGTGGCGTGGATGGTGCCTTGGCTGCCTACCGCCCAGCCGTTCATGGTGTCGGGGAAGGAGACGGAGGCCAACCATCTCGAGGTGGGCGCACTCTGAGCACTCCAGTCGGCGCGGGCGCTGGCAGGCAGGGCGAGAGCGACGATCAGCAGGGCGAGCGCCACGATGACGGCCGCAAGAACAGCAGCCGGCGGAGGCAAGGTCGCTCCGCAACGGCATGAATCTCTGATGTAGGCGCTGCCCGCAATCGCACTCGCGTTCCGGCCCTCATCTGGGCCCTTGGCTAGCTACGCCGGTCGCGCAGCAAGACATATGCGCCGACGCCCAGCGACCCGACCAGCATGGCGGCAAACAGCGGGATGAACACCGCCTTGTTCCGCTGCAGCACGTTGCCTGACTCCACCGCCACGACCTGACCGGGAATCTCCCAAGTTAGCGCGGCCTCGTCCTCGTCCCACGAGACCTCGGCGGCCCCCTGCGGCAACTCGACCGTCGTCGTGGTCTCGAAGTCGAAGTCGTTCCAGAGCGTGTAGTCGCTGCTCACGGTGCTCTCTTCCTCGAAGAGGACCGTGCCGCCATCGATGGAGCTCGGCTCGTTGTGAAAGCCGTACATGACCCAGTTGTCACCCTCGAGGTAGGCGCGGCCGCGCTCGTCGAACGACAAGGCGACGGCGCCGGCCTCGCGGTCCAGATCGGCCTCGAACCCCTGGATCTCATCCACCTCCTCCATCGCCCGATAGCGGCGCGACAGCAGGAACGGATACTCCTCATAGTTCACGCTCTGCTGGTCGAAGAACTCGCGGTCGTAGGTGAGCACGGCACCATAGCGCGTGTTGCCCACCTCGTCGACCGTCATCCGTACCTGCTCGCTCACGTCGTACTCACCGGCGGAAACAGTGTCCTCGGCAGGCTCATCAGCCAGGGTGACCCCCGGGGCAAGAACGACTGCACCTGACAAACCGGCGGCGAGTGCGATCAGCACCACACCCCTGCTCAGGAAAGCGCCAACCCGCCTCCGCTTGACCATCGGGGCGCGTCGGCCCGGGCGCACCGTCACCATGTCGGCACCCAGCCTTCCTGCCAGGCGCCACGGACGTCCATGAACATGTACGTACCCTCTGCGGTGTTTGTCTCGTAGTCCTCCCAGGCGACGTCGAAGGCGTCCTGGAGGGTAGCGTTCTTGTGTTCGACCAGCGTCGCCTCGACCGGGATGATGCTGCCACTTCCCGGCATCTCGATGCCAACCTGGCAGTGGCCCGCGGAGATGAGCAGCCAGGTCCTGACGTCGACCGCCTCGAGCAGCGAGGCGAAGAGCACCGAGAGATCGACGCAGTTGCCGGCCCTGTGCGCGATCGTCTCGCTGGGAAACTGGACATGCTGGACGGGGTCCTCGGTCCAGTAGGAGTCCGGTTCGGTTATGTATGCATAGCCGGCATCGCGCAGACCATAGAAGACGCCGCTCAGTGCTTCCATGGCGCCTTCGTCGCTCACCGTGAAGGTGCCCTTCGTGAGCTGCTTGGCGAGCTTCTGAGTCTTTGGGCCCTGCGGCGTGACGAAGGCAGCCAGGAACTCATCGTTGTCGTGCCAGTCCTCAAAGGTCAGGCGCTCATCCTCGGGGAGGTCGGTGCGCATCCAGCCGTTGTGGCTCGATGAAGTCGTACTTCTCGCTCGGCTGGACGGGCCGGTCCATGCCGTCGGCACTCGTAGGTCGATGACGAGTTCGGCGGTCGTCTTGGCGTCGATCTCCCTCATCTGAGCCTTGTTGAAGATCGGGTAGCAGTAGTCCCTCACCGTCTGGCCGGGCAGGATGAGCGGCATACTCCTCGGCGGAGGTGGTCTCGACGTAGCCGGGAACCTCGTACTCGATGCGGAGATCGTGGACGGCGTTGTCGCCGGTGTTGGTGATGACGGTGCGGGCCAGCCAGCGGTCTGGGATAGTCGCCGCCGTAGACCTTGTAGACCGCGGTCATCACCTCCGGCACCACATAGACTTCGACATCGAGGACTGGCTCGGGGGGCGCGGTATCGGCCGGCAGAGCCGCGAGCACCAACCCACAATCGCGACGACACACACGACCGCGCAAGCGACCAAGATTCCAAGCTTGCGTGAACTGCCCACGCCCCTCCCGCAATCGACCGCGCCTCACGCGCTGCATCGACTCCACAGCACCACGCGCCCTCGACCGCAAGGATAGCGCAGCATATGGGAGTGGAACAAGGGACGGTCGCAGCCCCGCTCGGATGGCCCGAGGCGTATCATTGTCTGGAACGCGAGTCCCTCATGCGCGAAGGAGGCATGTTGCCCGGTACCGATCTCTTCCCAGGCCAGTGGCAGCCGCAGGTCGTGCTCATGGCGGCGCTCGAGGTCGGCCTCATACAGGCGCTCCTCGACCGGCCGACAGATCGCAGCTGAGGTGGTCCAGAAGCTCGCTCTCGACGAGCGCGCCACGCTACGCGTGATCGGCGTGCTCGTCGATGCCGGCTACCTCGAACAGCGAAGCGACGGCGTGGTCGTGGCGCCCGACGTGCGAGCCCTCCTGGACCCGGCCGACGAGGCCTACGTCGGCGACCAGCTGCTGCACGTCCACGCTCTGCTCGCCCGCTGGGTGCAGTTGCCCGACGTGCTGCGCGACGGCGGTCCGGCGCGCTTCGAGCGCACACCGGAGTCCCTGCAGGCGTTCATCGGCGCGATGCGCTCGGGAGCCCGCGAGCGTGCCCGGCCGTTGGCCGAGCGGCTCGCGGCGCTCTTCCCGGCGACCAGGACCGTGCTCGACGTCGGCGGCGGGCCGGGCACCCAGGCGCTCGCCTTCGAGAAGCAGGACTGGCAGGTGACGGTGCTCGACTTCCCCGCAGTAATCGACCTCATGGCCGGCGAGCTCGCGGAGGCGGGCATCGCCACCATCGAGGCCGACGCGACGCAAGGCATCCCCGCCCAGGGCTTCGATCTGGTCCACTGCGGCAACCTCTTCCACTCGATGTCGCGCGAGGAATGCGCATCGGTCGTGCAGAGCACCGCCGCCGCCCTCGCGCCCGGCGGTACGCTCGCCATCTTCGACTTCCTGCGCGGCAAGGGTCTGCGCTCGTCGCTCTTCGCCGTGAACATGCTCGTGGCCACGAGCGGCGGCGACGTCTACGCCGAGGAGGACTACCGCGGCTGGTGCGAGGCCGCCGGGCTGCTTGACTTCGCTACGCATGAGGTAGCCGGACAAGCGCAGTGGCTGCTCACGGCCAGCAAGCGCTAGCACAGAGGCGCTGCCGCCCTGGCACGGGAACACGCGGACCCCCCACCGGCGGTCGCGACCGCTCAGCGAATCCGCATCGTCCTAGAGCCGACCTGCTGCTGCCTCGTGCCGTCCGGCAGTGTGCCGTAGATGTAGTAGCGGTAGGTGCCGCGTGCCAGCCAACAGCGGGAGATCGAATGGTAGCGAGTCGCGTTGAGCGGCACCCCGGACCACATGCGTGTGTACCGCGACCGGCCCATCGAGTCACGCACCTTCAGCATGACCTTGGACGAGGCGGCGGACTCACCCGCCGACGGCGCGTAGACCGCCACGTAGCCGAAGACCGCCCGGCGTCCGCGGCGGATGGTGAAGTTGCGGGTCGCCTTGGTGACGAAGGTCGCCCCGCTGCTCCAGAGCGCTGGGTCGCTCTCACACGTCACCCGGTCAGTCGCCGCGACCCGGGTCCCGCTGGTGTCCTTGACCTCCGCCAGTACCGTGTACGGTCCGTCCGGGGCGGGGACCCTCTGAATGACGGTCTTGCGACCCTGCGAGACCTTGACCTCGGTGGTGCCGTCCCAGGTGACGGTGCGCGTGCCCGGCAGCATCCAGCGCCAGTCGCTGACCGTGCGCGCCCTGCTGCCGTCATTGCGGCGGATCGTGACCCGTGTCTGGAGCAGCTTGTCGACCGCGTAGGTGATGGTGCGGCGCTCCCGAGTGCCGTCGGGCCGGCGCGCCGAGACAGCCGCATCGACGGCGAAGTCGCTGATCTGAGTCGCCGCGCTCCCGGCCGCATGGTCGCGCAACGACCTGCCTGTCACCACAGACAGGCGCGCCTGCCACCTGCTGCGACCGGGCTCGACGACGTGGAAGAGGTCGTAGAAGTCGCGGTTGGCGAGCTGCACCTGCGCGCTGGGGTCGAGGAAGGGGATGTCGTAGTCCGCCGCCAGGCCTTGACAGTCGGACCGCCACGCCTGCCGAGCCGCATCGAAGCTGTGCTTGATGACGGCGGCGTTCCAAGGCGTGGTCACGAGCACCGGATGCAGGCCGCGCGCCTGGCAGCTCTCGATCAGGCTGCGCCAGGGCCAGGCGGTTGGCGGCGCGGTTGCTCTGGAAGCGCGGGTAGCCACGGCTCAGCCAATCGTCGACCAGGGCCCGCTTGCGGGCGCTGCTGAGCCGTGCCGAGGCGTCGTACCGATGTTGACGGTAGGACGAGCTGATCGGCCCCGCCTTGGGCAGCTGCACAGCCCGCGAGGAGAACGGCTTGGCGAAGCGGCCCTCGTCGACGCCGATCAGGACCAGCGTGGCGGTCCTCGGCAGATGCTGCGCGAGCCTGCGCGTCTCGTCGAAGGTCTGGTTGCTGGAGCTCAGATTGCGGGCGACGACCGGCATGCCGGTCTCAGCCCGCAGCCTCTTCGTCCAACTCTGGTCGCTGACCGTGCACTCCCGTGCCCGCGAGCCGCCGAACAGGACCACGAGCGGACCCTTCGGTGGTGCCGCCTTGAGATTGGACACGACCTGCAAGGAGTGCGTCCAGCACGGTGATGGCCCGCCGGCACTCGCCTCCTCGTTGTCGAGCAGCGCGATCGTCGTCGCCGCGAGCAGGACGACGCACAGACAACAGAGCAGCGAGCGGGGGGAATGCGCCTTGCTGCCCATTTCGCCAGTCCCTCTCCTCGCCTGCCGCTTGTGTCGCTCGACCCCATGATCGGGGACGGGCGCGCTACTTCGTGCCGCCCCCGCTGTCCTTGAGGGCGCTCTTCAGCTCGTCGGTCCAGTCGATGCCGCGCACGCCGGGTTCGATCTCGATCGTCTCCGCCGTGATTCCTCTCTCCGCAAGCCAGGCGACCTTCTCGTCGAGACCGGCGCTCCAGAGGGCCTTCTTCTCATCGGAGCAAGCCACCACAGCTGCGGCCTTCGACTCAGGACCCTCGTCCGCGCTGTCGCTGGGGCTCGTGGCAATGGCCGTCGCGCCCGCTATCAGCGCGAGACATGCGGCGACAGCAAGAGCAAGCCCGATCGGCCTCCACTGCCTTGACATGCGGCCCCCCTGCGCCGTAGCGCGATGCAACACCAGTTTCCCGGAGCCGTGCGAGAACCCTGTCAAGATGCTACCGCAGTCGCGGGGTCTCGCGAGGCCCGTATCTGGCAACGCCACGCCGAGCGCCAAGCTCGTGTTCGCCCGCTCCTCTGACCAGAGGTCGCTACCGGACGATGACCGTGACGGCGACCTCTGTGCCAGCGTCTCCCTGCGAGACGCCCATGTTCGCCTCCATGCCCTCCCTCGTTGCGGAGAGCATCGAGGTTGCAGCGTCGGCAGTGTTGACCTCTACGGCGTTCACGATCGTCCAACCGCTCGACGGCAGTTGCGTCTCGTACCAGGCGTAGACGTCCGCCATCGAATCCGAGGTGACCAGCACCGCGGAGTACTGCGCCTGTCCATCACCATCGAATGCCGTGGAAGACTGCACGGCCGCGCCGTCGTAGACCGGAAACTCCTCCGGGAAACCCTCAGCGAGGCGGCCCTCGCCGCCGGCTAGGGTAGCCGTTCCGTCGTCGGTCGTTACCGTCACGCTGCCCTCATTGACCTTGACTTCGCCAGCCTTCTCTTCGTCGCCGCAGCCTCCGAGCGCCAACGCGACCACAATGACGAGCGTCCCCACGATGAGCAACCTCTTCAAAACAGCCTCCTTCTCTCGTGGACCAGGCAGCAGTCGTTCTCTGCAGGGATGCCGGCCATGGCCTCCGTCGTCAGAACGCCACGACCTTCGAGGACGAGGCGCATGGAGTATGGACTCCTGCGCTCCAAGGTCATCGCCCGCTCTTCCCCTTGCCTTTGGCGCCTGCGTGGGCGTGGCCCCTGCCGCCGCCGTGCGTCACGGCCTCCGTCGACTTGCCTGCCTTGGTGTGTGCCGCAGCCGAGACGGCCATGCCGTGGTTGGTGACGGTCTTGCCCTTGCGGAGCGTCTTGGTACCCACCGCCTCCTTGTCCCTGGCCACCTGAGAGACGGTCGCGCCGTGGTTGCCCGTAGCTGCGGTCTCGTCCTCCGCCTCCTCCGGAGCAGCCGTCTCGCTTGGCGTCGGCGTCGGTACGGGCGACTCTGTCCCTGAGGGGCTAGGCTGCGGTGAAGGCGAAGCCTCGTCGGGGACTGCTGTCGCGGCAGCTACCGTCGCCACGAGAGAACGAGCCTCCTCGCGCACCGACGCCGAGGCAACGCCAGCCAGGGCGAATACGCCGCAGGCGATGGCGGCGACGATCCAGAGTGGGCGCATGCTGTACCTCCGTCAATCGCTTCGGGGCACAAGACGGCCTTCGGGCGCGATGAGCCGCATGCCCCATTCACGAGTCTAGCCTGAATATCGACAGAAGGCGGCGCGGTCGCGCGGAATCCCGTTGCCAATACGGCAGACGGGAAGAGCACAGAAGAGCCGCGGCACCTGTCGCCCTCTGCGCCGCCACGAGCATGCCCGACCCCCGGCGCTACAGCTCCGTACGCGCCCACTTCCAGAATGCGACAGCGGTGAAGACGAGACACGCCGCGGCGGTGAACGCGATCGCTCCGGGCGCCGCGACCGGCTGCCCCGAGATGATGGCTCCGATCACGCTGGTGTCCGACTCACCCGAGGGGACCAGAAGAGCCCACGGCAGGAACGCCGTCGCTCCGGGAAGCCCGGCCAGCAACTGCTGACCAAAGGCGAATGCAAGTGGGATCGCGATCACCGGTGCGGCGGAGCTGAAGAGCGTGCCGAGCATCAGCGTGAGCGTCAGGTAGAAGAGCAGATTGAGCGCCGCAACGCCGGCTCCGAGAGCGAACCGGCCGAACGATACGTCCACCCCCGCGAGCACGAACTGCACGATCACGCCCACCGAGGGGATCGCGATCATCGTGACCACGACACCCACGGCGTTCGGCACCAGCTTCGAGAGCATGAACGCGGTCCTCGAGACCGGCTTCGAGAGCACCCAGGAGGCCGTGCCGCTGCGCTTCTCGCCGACGATCGCGTCCATCATCAATATGGTGACGGCGATCGCTGCAAACATCGTCATGACGCCATAGAGGGTGAACGCCGATATGTCTTCTGGCGCCTCACCCCAGATGACGGCAGCAAGCGAGCCGTTGATCACCGCGGTCCACAGCAGCGACTGGATCCACCACGCCCGCGTGCCCCACCAGGCGTCAAGGCCAGCCCGCATCAGGTTCGAGAGCCCACTGCGCCACGTGCTCACGGATACTCGCTGCAGCCCGGCTACCCCAGCGCTACTCATGGTCACGACTCGCTTCGATCAGACTGACGAAGACGTCCTCGAGATCCGCGGTCTGTTTCTTGAACTCCCTCACGACGAGCGATTCGTCGGTCAGCAGCACGCGCTGCAGTCGGGACTCCGCGGTCTCGCTGTCCGACACACTCACACGCAGGACCGACACGGCGCCGTCGCCGGAGATCCTGACGTCGCTGACCCAGGCCTCCGCAAGCAGGGCCGTCTTGGCGCGCTCGACATCGCCCTGAACCTCGACCGAGTACACGGTGCCTGAGTCCGTCGCCAGAACCTCGCCTATCGGCCCCTGCGCGGCGATCTCACCCTTGTTGAGAATGCAGACGGTGTCGCTCACGCGCTGCACGTCGTCGAGGACGTGGGTAGAGTAGAAGACCGTCGAGGTCGCGCGGAAACGCTCAAGGATGGCAAGGACATCGCGCCTTCCGAGGGGATCGAGAGAGGCCGCAGGCTCGTCCAATATGAGCAGCTCAGGTTCGTGGATCTGTGCCTGCGCGATTCCAAGCCGCTGCATCTCGCCTCCCGAGAAGCTCCTGATGGGACGGTCCGCCTTGTCGGCGAGCCCCATCAGCTCCAGCATCTCAGCGATGCGGCGCTCGACAGCCTCCCTCGGCCCGGAGAAGAAGAAACCCGCCGCGAACCGAAGCGTCTGGCGCGCGGTCATGTGCTCGTAGAACCGAGGCTCCTGCGGCAGGTAGCCGATGCGGGCCCTGATGGCCGGGCTATCCTTCTCGACATCCATGCCGAACACCCTGCCGGAGCCCGCGGTAGGCCTGATCAGGCCGAGCAGCATCTTCATCGTGGTCGTCTTGCCGGCGCCGTTGGGGCCAAGGAACCCGAAGATGGAGTGACGGGGGACGACGAGGTCCAGCCCTCGGACCGCGTCCATGCCGCCGTAGGACTTGGTGAGCCCCTGCGTGCGAACGACCACGTCTTCGTTGGCCACGTTCCGCTCTCCCCGCCGAAGGGACAAGACCCCCCCGGCCGGATCGTCCTTGCCGCCCGGGCGAGCAGTGGAGTCATTGTTCACGAAGCAGCTGGAGATTGTCAACATGGCAGGACCGAGGGGAAGACTCAGATGTCGGCACCCCTGGCGCGAGGGCCAGAACTGCCCACTCCCCTATCCGGCTTCTGTGAGCTTGGTGAGGAGGTCGGCGTCAACCACGTGAAGGTGGGTCTTCTGATCGAGCGTGGTTGACAGGGCTTCAAGGATCTCGAGGGTCGAGCCGTCGGGGGCGCCGACAAGAGCAAGTCTGTACCGGCTGAGACCTCTGTCATCCCGAACGGCACGCCCCCTCGCAAGGATGGCTTGAGCGTCGCCGATCGCATCGTTCATCCCCGCCAGGGGCACAACGGCAATGAGGAGACGTCTGCCAACCAGGATCTCCAACCCGCCCTCGACATCATGGGTATCGAAGAGGACCGGCAGGCCGATCCTCACGTCATCGAAGACCTCGTCTGGGCACGTGCACCCGAGAACCTCACGGACGAACGACCGCGCTATCATCGTGCGAACGAATACGTCATGCAATACCAGTGCCCTCACCTGCTCCTTCCTGGCGAGTGCCCATTGACACTGCTCTCCAGTCCCTATCGTAGCATCGCCACTGGCCAAGACTCGCCGGCACGACCCGACCACCGCACCAATGCCGAACCCTTACGGCAATGCGAACGGGAAGAAGATCGGCGTCAGCACGCATACGACGAGACCGACCAGGACCGTGAGTGGCAGCCCTGCCTTGGCGAAATCCATGAACGTGTAGCCGCCGGGCTTCTGGACCATCAGGTTGGTCTGGAAGCCCGCGGGGTTCACGAACGAGTACGAGGCCGCGAGCATGAGCACGATGACGAACGGCATGGCGCTCACCTCCATGCCCTCCGCCATCCCCACCGCGACGGGGAAGAGCAGCGCGGCGGCAGCGGCGGCATTGATGACGTTGGTCGCGACGACCGCCCCCACGAAGATGATGACGATGGCGAGATACGGGCTGGCTCCGCCGACCGTCACCAGCAGGCTCGCGACCGCCTCCGCGAGTCCGCTCTCGGTCACCGCCGCTCCCAACCCGACGGCGGCGGCGAGCACGACGATCACCTCGAACTCCATGCTCCTGAACGCCGTGCGAAACGAGAGACACCCCGTCGCGATCATCGCGAAGGTGGCAAGGAGGGCGGCGTTCAGCATGGTCGTGACCCCGAACGCCGCCAGCAGGACCATAGCCAGCGCGATGCCGCCGGCGATCGGGGCCCGACTGGTGCGCTTGATCTTGTAGCCGCTGAGACGGCGCACGAGCGCGAAGTCCGCCTCGTTGCGAGCGTCGTAGAGGAAGGACGGGCTGACCTCGAGCACGAGGGTATCGCCGGCGTTCACCCGCATCTCGCTCATGTCCTCGCCCTCGTGATGCTGGTTGAGCGCGATGGCGACCACTCGTGAATGGAAGTCCCGGCTGTACTCGATTGGGAGTTGCACGACATCGTGCCCCACCGCCTCGCTCGTCTCTGACATCACGACCTCGACCAGCCGATGCGTGTACGGCTCATGCTCCATCTCGACCGGGGCGGCGGCGGCCCGCAGGCCCATCGTCGTCCACAGCGCCGTCACGGCGTCCAGACTGCCGACGAACGTGAGTACATCGCCGGCCTCGAGCCGCACGTCTGCCCCCGGCGTCGACGGCCTGAGCGAGGCCAAAGAAGGCTTGAGCACCTCCCCGGCGGCATCCAGAGCGTGGCGGAACGCGGTACGCACGACCGCGACCTCCGCACCCAGGCGCGCACCCGACCCGACCTGCTCAGTGGCCGCCTCCGTAGCCTGCGCATCGTCGTCGGCGGCCTTCGGCCCCACCGGCCATGGGCACTCCTGAGCCCGCTGGTGGCGGACCAGCTCGGAGCCCGCGAAGGCATTCAGCCCGGACTGAGCCAAGCCCCGCCCGACCAGAGGCCCGCGAGGATCGATGACGAACTGGGTCAGGAAGCGACGGGCTGGATCGTACTGTTCCTCTCCCGGCGACTTCGCGGGCAGAAGCCGGGCACCGAACGCGAGCAGGAACACTAGGCCGAGGAGAGCAGCCGGCAGCCCGACGGAAGTCGGCGTGAAGACCGTGATGGGGCTCAGACCCCCCGTACTGCCGTCGGCTATCTCCTTCGCCACGAGACCAGCGACGATGAGATTCGTGGAGGTACCTATGAGCGTCGCGGCGCCACCGAGGATCGAGGCGAACGAGACCGGCATGTAGAGCTTGGACGGCGGGATGACGGAGGATGTCCGCCCGAGATCGCGCACGACCGGGATCATCATCGCGACCAGAGGCGTGTTGTTGAGGAAGGCGCTGGCGCCGGCGACGGGAGGCAAGGTGCGACGAAGCGCCTGTCCGACGCCGGTCGGCCGCCGGATCAGCCGATCGGCGAGCATCGTGATCGCCCCCGTTCGGTACATGCCGGCGGCGACCATGAACAGCACGGCCACCGTGAGGACGCCCGTGTTCGAGAAGCCCGAGAGAAGCGCTGGGACAGGCGCCAGCCCCAGCGTCATCACGACCGTCAGCGCGCCGAGGAAGATGCTCCAGGCGGGAAGCTTCGTGACGATGAGCAGGGCGAACACCGCGGCGAGAACGGCAAGCACGATCCAGGCGTCGAGTGACATGGGGCCAGTCTACCCGCGAGTCCCGCTGCGACACACCGACCGCGGAGGCCGGCGGGAGGCTCCGTGCTCAACGAGACTCAGTCCATTCCTGGACGGCGGCGGCGACCCTCAGCCGTGAGCCGCCGGCTCACGCCCCAGGGATGAGTAGGGCGATCGCCCGTCTGGGCACGATGCCGATGCAGGAATCGCACACGGCACACGACACTCCGCGAGACCGCAGCGAGGAGGAGTCCATGACCTGGAGGAGCATCCTGCCACTTCGGATGTGACCATGGACAGGGCTACTTCATCGCCCACCCGATGCCTTTCGAGGATATAGTCACCTGGCTCGGCGAACGCCCGCCCGCGACGGCAGACGTCCGCGTCGTCGACGCAGCGCCGCAGGCCGCTCTTCGCTAGGCGGCCGATGGACTCGCGTCCCGGAACTCGGTCACGCGGGTCGATCACCACGAGCCGCACACCCGTGTAGTTCAACGACAGGCTCGAGGGGTATCTGGGGAGAGCAGACGCGCTCGCAGGCGGCCGACAGGAGGTCGATCGTGAACGACCCATACGCCGAGGTGAAGGCCCATTTCGCCGATGTCGAGGGGGTCACCGTGAGCGCGGGCCGAGGATCACAGGGCATGAAGGCGGGCAAGACGACGTTCGCGATCTTCTACGAGGGCGACCTGCTCCTCAAGCTCCCTGCTGAACGAGTCTCCGGACTCATCGCTTGTGGTGAAGGTCTGGCCTTCGACCCGGGAACGGGGAAACCGATGGCCGACCGCGTCCTAGTGCCGAAGTCGCGACGCGAACACTGGATCGCTCTGAGCGAGGAGTCGCTGCGATACGCGGGATCGCCGTCCTAGGGTTGCGGGTGGCCGGGAGTCTCGGCATCCCGCAACGCCAGGATCCTCCCGAAGAAGGCGTCCTTTGCCTCCCATTACCGCTGGGCGTCTGCACCGGCATGTTCGACCTTCAGCCGGTTGTACTCCTCCAGGGCAGACCTATGCGCGGTGATATAGTTGCTAAGGTAGAGGAGGAAATCATGCTCGGAGCCCTTGACGACGACCTGGACACCCAGCGGTAGCGCATGGCCCGTATCGTCACCGAAGCTCGCGAATTCAGCCGTCCAGTTCTTCCGCTGCTTCACGGCATATTGCTGGCCAAGCACCGGGATCGCCCGCGCCAACGCCCCACTCGCGACGAGAACCAGCACGTCGACGTCGCCTTTCGTGAGAGCCCCCGGTATCGCCGTGGCCCCAACGTGGTGGGCCTCCGCATCGGGGAGCAATGTGGTGATCCGCGCAACCGTCTCATGGACGATCGGCTCGGCGAACGGCGTCAAATCGGTCGCCGCCTTGAGCGTGAAGGGTGTCACCTGAGCCATCGCGATTGTCGACGGGCGAGGGTGTCCATAGCCGCGGGAACTCCCCTCACGAGTGTCCCACGACCTCGTAGTGCACGACGGCGGGCTCGAACTCGAGGAGGAGATCCTTGTCCTCGGGGTAGTACTTGGCGACCTCCACGTCGTCACCCGCGAATCCGCTAATCGCGGCGAGGCTGTCCCAGAAGGTCATGGTGACGAAGTGGATCACGTCGCCCTCTTCGCGCTCGAGGATGTGAACGCTGATGTTGCCGGGTACCGACTGATAGTCGGGGATCGCGCGCTCGTTCACGAAATCCCGATAGGCCCGAGCGTCGCTCGTGATGACGCGCCCGTGCCACATACGGACGATCATGGCCTTCCCTCTCGTTCGAGCTCCTGGTGGTCGTCTCCCGAGTATGTCCACATGGGCTCCGTGCGCCCGGCACGGACGAATCCCAGACCCCGGTAGAACCCCACTGCCGCGCCGTCTGCGACGAGCACGTGCTGATGGAGGCCTTCGTAGTGAGCCAGAAGACGGCACAGGATCTCCGAGCCCACACCGTGGCCTTGATACTCGGGGAGGACCAGAAGGTGCGGGTAGTACGCCACCAAGTGGCCGTCGGAGATGGCGTTCCCCAAGCCTATGAGCCGCGCCCCCTGCCACGCCGTCACCACCGAGTCCGAGCCCGCAAGCGCCGCCATCAGTCGCTCGGGCTTGGAGGCCGAGGACCAGGCGTTGGCACGATAGAGGGCAAGGACCTGGTCGATCGCGAGGTGGGCATCGCGCCGATACTCGATGGATGCAGTCAGCGTCACTCCTTCGTGCCCGACAGCCAGGTGCGCGCAGTCGTGGACCGCGGCGCCTTGATGCTACCAGCTCGCGCGAGGCGAACCGAACGGCGCGCGCCAGCCTCCCCGCTTTCAGGAAGTGCAGGGCGGCCTCGACCAAGGACCACCCGCGCTCACGCCCAGACCAGCTCTGGCACTATCATGGTCGGTGAGACAGCGAATGGGGGTGGCCGACCTGGGCTGCCGACAGAGAGGACTCCTGCAGATGGAGCACGCCGTCGAGGCCGAGGGTCTCGAGAAGACGTATTCGGCAAGACGAGAAGAGCGGACCGTCCGCGCCCTCGACGGTCTCACCTTCAACGTCGAGGAGGGCACCGTGTTCGGCCTCCTCGGCCCCAACGGAGCCGGGAAATCCACGGCTGTCAGGATCCTCAGCACGCTGTCGCAGGCCGACGCGGGCAGCGCCCGGGTCGCTGGGTTCGATGTGCGCAGGCAGGCGGGCAGCGTGAGGTCCGCGATCGGCGTCGTCGCGCAGAAGTCCGGGGTCGACCGCGACGCGACCGGACGGGAGAGACATCGTCCTGCAGGGACGTCTCTACGGCATGGGAGGCACTGAGCTCAAGGCCAGGACGCAGGACCTCCTGGACCGATTCGGCATCGCGGCCGCAGCCGATCGAGTGGCCCGCACCTACTCCGGAGGCATGCAGCGTCGGCTCGATGTAGCTGTCGGGCTGGTGCACCGACCGCAGGTGCTCTTCCTGGATGAACCGACGACCGGCCTCGACCCCGAGGCCCGTGCCGAGATGTGGAGTGAGCTCGATCAGCTCAAGGGCGAGGGCCTCACGATCCTGCTCACCACCCACTATCTGGAAGAGGCCGACCGCCTTGCGAAACGCCTGGCCATCGTCGACCGTGGGCGCGTCGTCGTCGAGGGCACGCCGGCGCAACTGAAGGCGGAGATGCGCGGCGATACCGTGCGCGCGTCGTTGCGCGACGACGGGAGCGACAGCCGCAGCCGCGAGGACGTGGTTCGTGAGGTCCTGGCCGGAGTGAGCAGCGTACGCGACGTCGTCTGTCGACGGCTCCCAACTCCACGCCCGTGCCGACGACGGCGCCCGGGCGGTCCCGCTCGTGCTTAGCGCGCTTGAAACGCGTGGCGTGGCGGTCAGCGAGGTCACGGTCGCGCGGCCGTCGCTCGACGACGTGTACCTGCGCCACACAGGTCGCAGCTTCCACGAGGCGGACGCGCAGGGAGAAGAGAAGGGGACGAAGGAAGGCTTTGGACGATGACGGTCCTGTCTCACACCTGGTACATGACGGTGAGGGAGATCCGCGCGCTGCTGCGCCAGCCGTGGTGGATCGCCATCTCTCTTGCTCAGCCGATCATCTGGTTGCTGCTCTTCGGCGCCCTGTTCAAGCGCATCGTCGAACTGCCGGGCTTCGCATCGACCTCCTACATCACCTTCCTCACGCCCGGCATCATCGTCATGAGCGCCATGTTCTCGGGGGGCTGGAGCGGCATGGGGTTTCTCCAGGACATGGACCGCGGCGTCGTGGACCGATTCCTCGTCACGCCGGTGAGGCGAACACCGATCATGGTCGGCCCTCTCCTGCAGCAGGCGCTGGTGAGCACCCTGCAGTCCGTGATCCTGGTGGCCCTGGCGCTCATCCTCGGCGCTGAGTACCCGGGCGGCGCGGTCGGCGTGCTTGTCCTCATCTTCTGCGCGGCGCTGCTGAGCATCGCCTTCGGCTCGCTCTCCAACAGCCTCGCCCTCCTGGTGAGGAGAGAGGAGACGCTGATCGCCGCCGTCAACTTCATCCTCCTGCCGCTCACGTTCCTGTCCTCGGCCTTCCTGCAGCTGGATCTCGCTCCAAGCTGGATCCAGGCGGTGGCAAAGTACAACCCGGCGGACTGGACGATACAGATCGGTCGCACCGCCCTGAGCGCCGACACCGACTGGGGCCTCGTGCTCTCCCGCGGCGGTCTTCTGCTGGCATTCGCCGTGGTCGCGACATGGCTCTCGTTGCGTGCCATCCACGTGTACCAGAAGTCGATATGAGTGCCTGTGGCGCGAGGATCGGTCGCGCTGTGGAAGGTCCTCGGGCGAACACTCCCGGAAGCGCGTACGAGGCGATGAGCAACACGTGACACCAGACGATCCGGGCAAGGAGTTTCTCGGTGCGATGGCAGCAGCCCTGTCGCGCTACGGCGAGACCGCCGACAGCCTCGAGGCCGGGTTGCAGGCGTGCGCCCGCACCTTGGGCGTGGAGGTCGCCTTCTTCTCGGTGCCCACCGCCGTGTTTGTCGCCTACGGTCAGGGCGGCGCCATGCACACCGTGCTCCTGCACACCCGCGAAAGCGCGATCGACCTCGAAGCTCTGAGCCTACTCGACGAGACGCTGATCGACGTCACACGCGGGCGCAAGTCCGCCGCCCAGGGGTTGGCCGAAGTCAGGCTCATCACGACCCACCCGCTCCGCTTTCCGTGGTACATGCGTGTGCTGGCCTCTGGCATGGGCGCCGCCGCGATCGCCGTCTTTCTGGGCGGCGGCGTGCATGAGCTCACCGCCGCCATCCCCGTCGGCCTCGCCGTGGGCGCGCTCTCCGTGCTCGCCCGGCGCACGGAGCGCCTCACAAGCCTGGTCGAACTATCGGCCGGTCTTCTGGCAGCCGCACTCACCCTGGCGCTGCCGAACGTCCTACCCCACTTCCACCTCGCGACGGTCCTGCTGGCCGGGCTTATCCTGCTGCTGCCGGGCCTCAGCATCACTCTCGGCGTTGCGGAGTTGGCGGCAGGACACCTCGTCTCGGGGACCGCAAGGCTGGCCGGCGCGACGGTCTCGCTGGTGAGCTTGGGCCTGGGGGTGGCGATAGGCTACGCGATCTTCGCCAAGCTTGGCTGGGTGCCGGCGGCCGGCCCCGCGCGAGAGATCCCCGGACAGTGGCTGACCGTCCTAGCCGTCGCCGGCAGCTCCGCCGCTCTTCTCATCGTGACCAACTCGCGCCCGCGCGATTTCCTGATAGTGCTTTGCGCCGTGGCCGTGGCAGTCTACGGCGCACGCCTCGGCGCCTGGCTGCTGAGTCCTACCGTCGGGGTGGTCGTCGCCAGCCTGCTACTGGGATTGGGCAGCAACCTCTTCGCTCGGCTCACAAACCGGCCGGCCGCCCTCGCCCTCGTGCCAGGCCTCGCCGCGCTGGTGCCAGGCGCCCTCGGCTTTCGCGGCATCTCGGCCTTCCTGCGCAGCGCCACCGGCAGCCTCGAGATCCTCGCGGCGGTACTGGTGATCGCCGCAAGTCTCGTCGTCGGCCTGCTCGTGGCCGACGCGACGTTGCCGGCCCGGCACAAGGCGTTCCGAGGCTGAGGGCGAATGGTGCCCGGCGTGCGGAGGGTCGGGAGACCAGTGAGGACGAGGGAGTGGCGCCCCAAAAGAGAGAAGACCGGGCGGCTCTCAGAGCCGCCCGGTCTTCTGGTGGAGCCAAGACGCTGCTGTCTGCGCTACGACAGGACCCGCACGTTGGTAGCCGCCGGCTTGTTGTTCTTGCCGGTGCCCGACTCGAACGACACTGACTGACCCTCGTCGAGGGACTTGAAGCCCTCACTCTGGATCTCCGAGAAGTGAACGAAGAGGTCGTCGCCGCCCTCGTGCTCGATGAAACCATAGCCCTTGTCTGCGTTGAACCACTTCACTTTGCCTTCTGCCATGCTGATCAAATCCTCTCGCCCGCTCGGGGCAAAATAGAACGACGCGACTTCCGCGCAGAAACGCGGCATGTCACGTCGCAATCCTGCGAGCCTAATCGGCCCGTCTCCGATGAGTATAGCAGATTGTGGGGCGTCGTTCCCACCCGCCAGATGGAGGTCAGAGGGGGAACAGTCCCACACTGGTCTGATACGGCGATGCCGACGCCTTCGATTCCGGCGGGAGCCAGGTGGCGCGGTCACCGCACCTGACCCAGAGCCGGTCCTGGCACTATCATAGGGAGTTGACTGACCAGTGGGGTCAAGCCACGCGGGAGAGCCTCCCTCGTTCGCGGAGAGGGGTGGGCTTCCAAAGGAAGGAGGCCCAGTGCGCTCAGCCAAGACCGAGCTGCCGGCGTCCGCGCGGAACGATAGCCGGAACAGCCGCCGCGTATACTCCTCGCTCTTCTTCTTCCCCCGCGGCGGCTCGGCCCACGTCACCCGCGCGCTCTGTCGCGGGCTGCCGTCCGTCGGCTGGCAGCCGACCCTCGTAGCAGGGTCGCTGGAAGCATCCGGCCAGCCGACGAATGCGACGACGTTCTTCGCCGGTATCGACGTGCGGCCTGTCGACTACACGCCCGCGGCGGAGCATGGGGACCAGTGTGTCCCTTCGATCCCGTTTCAGCCGTCGTACGAGGACCGCCCTGGTGCCCCGGATCGCGTGTTCGCGAGCATCGGCGACGAAGAGTACGAGCGCCTCGTCGCCGCCTGGGGCAAGGCGTTGGCAGACGCAGGCGCCGCCGACGCGGATGTCCTCCACCTCCACCATCTGACACCGGCCCACGAGGCGGCGCTCAGATCGTTCCCGACCATCCCGATCGTCGGACAGCTGCACGGCACCGAGCTCGCGATGCTGCGCGCGATAGAGGCGGGTCCCCCTCCCGGGTGGACCCATGCGGCCGCCTGGGCGACTCGGCTGCGCCGCTGGGCGCAGGCATGCACGAGGCTGCTCGTGCCACCAGGCTCCGAACCAGAGGTGACGTCGCTCCTTGGTGCGTCACCCGGGCGTCTCGCCGTGACCCCGAGCGGCGTCGAGCTCGATCTCTTCCGCCAGCACCCGCTTGCCGCCCGTGAACGTCTCTCCTTCTGGCGCCGCTGGCTGGTCACCGAGCCACAGGGGTGGGACGAGACCGGTCGCCCGGGCAGCGTCGGCTATCAACTCGTGCGACCTCTGGCCGTTCGAGCAAGCGGAGGCGGTCTTCCTCTTCGTCGGCCGCTACACGGAGGTCAAGCGGATTCCGCTGCTGCTGAGAGCGCACAAGCGCGCCCAGGAGCGCTTCCACGCTCCGGCGCCACTCGTGCTCGTCGGCGGCCATCCCGGCGAGTGGGAGGGCCCCCACCCTCTCGCCGTGATCCGAGAAGTCAGCAACGATCAGGCCTTCCTCGCCGGCTGGTACGACCACGAACAGCTCCCGCAGGCCATGAACGCGGCGGACCTGCTCGTCCTGCCCTCGGTCGCTGAGGCGTTCGGGCTCGTGCTCGTCGAGGCGATGGCCTGTGGCCTGCCCGTGATAGCGGTCGATGCGCACGGCCCAGCCAGCATCGTGGCGCCCGAGACCGGGTGGCTCGTGCCGCCCGACGACGAGACGGCACTGGCAGATGCCCTGGTCGTCGCGGCGAACGACCGTCAGGAGCGACGGCGACGCGGCGTCAATGCCTTGCTGCATGTCGAGCGACACTACAGCTGGCGTGGGATTGCCCAGCAGGTGTCGCAGGTCTACGAGCAGGCATTGGCCGACGACGCGCCCGGGGGGCGCCAGCGCTGACAGGGAGTCCAGCGGGAATCGGCACAAGCCGATCGGGAGCTGGGCGCGGAGGCAGGCCAGCCGAGCTCCCAGCTGGCCGCCGGCGTATCTCCGGTGCGAGTTCAGCCATCGAGAAGCGTGAACGTGAAGGTGCCGAGCGGCTCTGCCTTCCCACCAGTCGCCAACGGCGGTGTCTCTATATTGCGGATCCCTTCCGGCTTCTGCGTCTCCATGTTCGGCGAGGTGTAGCTAGCACCGCTATCCGTCCCAGCATCGAATGGCAGAAGCTCCACCTCGACCTGCTCGACCCATCGATCGCCCTCCAGAAGACTCAGCCCAGAGACCCCCACGAACCAGTCCGGACTGGGGGCGACCATACTGACCACCGAGACGGCAGGACAATCCTGCGTCACCGTGATCGTCATCTTGACCAGACCAGGGGAAGGGCTTACGGCTCCGCCAGATATCGTGGTACAGGCATCACCGGCGTCGATCAGCGATCGGATCTCGTCCATGAGCGCCTCCTTGTCTCCCGTCTCGGCCATGCTCATCATCCCCGCACTGGCCGGCTTGCCTTCCTCCCACAGAGAGACCGCTGGGCTATGGGCCGCTCCGATCAACCCCGAGAAGTGGGGGTTGGCAGGGAAGTCGGTCGGATGGGTCTCTTCACTCCAGCTCGCCTCGAAGGTGAGTTCGTATCGAGCTGACGACGCCGGCGTCTCCGTAGCCGACCCCGTGGTCCCGGGGGACTCAGACTGGGTGCTCGATGCGCCAGGCGAAGGCACGACGGAGGGCTCGGTGGGCGTCGTGGACGACGCACCGCAGGCGATCAGCGCGCCCAGCATCATTGCTGAGAGGACGCCGCTGAGAGCGATCCGCAGGCCCAGTGCTCGGTGCATCTCGGGCTCCTGACCTCGGGTGTCGGGGGCTGGTCTCTCGAGCTAGCCTACGTCCGTGCCCAGCCGCACTGTCAAGAGTCGAGCCGAAGACGGGGTGACCTGAAGCCGGTCGGCGCCCGTCTGCCGTACTCGTCGACCGCGTCTAGCATCGCCTGCTCCTCGGGCGTCAGTGTCCATTCCAGCATCTCGACGACGATGTGCGCGACCTCGAGCTCGTTGAGGTAGCCGATCCAGCTCCCGTAGTCGGCATGCCCACGAACCATGACCGGCAGACTTCCGCGGTATCCCCGCTCGACGAGCTCATCTCTGACGACGGCGATCTGCTCCGCGGGCACCAGGATCACCAGGCGGCTCCGCCCCTCCACGTTCTCCATCAGCTGCAGCCGCGGCGCATCCTGATCGCCCCACCGGCGCGCGTCTTCCTCCACCTCGCACCTGAACTTGCGCCTTGTGACGCTGTCTGCGGGGCTCCAATCGGGGACCTTTCTCTCAGCGCCAGGCATCTCACTCCTTTCGGCAACGTTCGCTCAGCTGAGACTACTCCACCTATTGCCCTTCCGTGCCTGTTCTATGCCCGAGCCGTCCCATCCGCGGCCCGCCGCGACGAAGTCGATGGCGATCGCGGCTGCTAGCGCAGCTCACGCGCGATCTGCGGCCAGAAGCCGGCGGCCTCCTGGCTCATGACCCAGATGCTGATGCCGGAGATCTCCGGATGGCGCTCGCGCAGCACCTCGAGCTTGGCAGCCAGGGCCTTCTCGTCCTGGAAGTAGATCACGTGCGCGACGCCCTCGTCCGTGAAGCGCAGCGTCGCCTCCTTCGACATGGGGTCGCGCCCGACGGCGAGGTCGTGGCGGGCGGCCAGCGCCGCCCCCCGGTGCGCGGAGACGGCGGCGACCGACCCACCGTGCCAGTCGAATCCGAAGAAGGGAACGCCCATCGAGATCTTGTCCATCGGGACCTGCGTCTCGGCGAACTTGAGTACGTCATCCAGCCAGGCCAGCGGCGTCTGCGGCCCCGGGTCGCTCCAGGGGCCGCTGTAGCTGTAGGTCATGATCTTGAACTCGTCGACCGCCTTGCCGACGCGAGCCCAGTCGACGAAGACTTGGTTGTCCCACTGCCCTGGCTCGGACGTCTTCGGAGCGACGGCGATGGCGAGGAAGCGATCCCTGGCGTGCAGGGCCGCAGCGAGCTCCTCGACCAGGGATGAGAAGCTGTCGCGATCGGCGGCCTTGAGCTCCTCCCAGTCGAGGTCGATGCCGTCGTAGCCCTTGTCCTCGACCAGTGCGACGAGGTTGTCGATGAAGCGGCGGCGCAGCTCCGGCGAGGCCAGGATCGCGGCGGCGGCGGGGCGAGCGAAGGGGCTGCCCGCGTCCTTGGTGTTGGTCACCGTGGCGAACACGTTCAACTCGCTCTCGCGAGCCGCCGCGACGAGCTCCAGGTTCTCGTTCTCGGCCGTGACGGTGCCGTCCGCCTGGGTGTGGTACCAGGCGAAGTCGATCTCATCGACCGCGCCGGCGGCGGTCGCCGCCTCGAGCGAGGCGGCGCTGCCGAGCGTCCAGGCGCTCACCCGGTACTGACGCTCACCGAGGGGCTCCCGCAGGTAGCCGAGCGGAGGCTTGCCGGGTCGCTCGAGGTGCGCCGCGAAGGGGCCGACGGTGAAGAGCAGGACGACCACCACAACGAGCGCGCCGGCGAGCAGCAGCAGTGCAAGCAGGCGCTGCCGCCGCAGGCGAGCCCTCCTGACCTTACGGGGCGGGACGTTCATCGCGGGCGATCACGAGAGGTGCCAGTCACAGGTTGCACTGTAGCAGCCAGGGGCGCCGCGCGCGGCCCGACCGGCAGACCGAGGAGGAGCATCGACTGGAGCGCCCCTCGGAGCCGTCTCGGCCTCTGCGTCCTCGATTCCCATGCTCTTCACAGCCTCCTGTCAGCCCCCTCCCAACGTGGGGCGCGACACTACGCTTGTCATGAGTGAACGACCGTGCCGGGGCGCCACGCCCGGCGCGCTCAAGCGAAAAGGAGCACCAGTGAAACGAAGAAACGTAGCCACCATGGCCGGCATCGGAGCGGCGACCGTCGCCCTCGCTCTGGGAGGAGCGTTCGTTCTCGACAGGGACGGCAACACCGCAGACGCCGCAGAGCTCGTCTCTTACGTCGCCACCACCAGCGCCGCCGATGGGACCGGCCTGCGCGAGCAGGTGCGGGAACTGATGACCGACGACGCGTTCCGCGCGGACCTGAACGCCCTGCGCGATGCGCACCAGGAGGCCGGGGACGCCTGGTGGGATAAGTACGGCGATGATCCAGAGAGCGACGAGGCGCGCGAGGCTCGCGAGACGCTGCGCGAGCAGCAGCGGACCCAGATGAGCGCCCTGCTCGAGGAGTACGGCGTCGACACGGCCGCCATGGAGCAGGCTCGCGAGGACGCCCAGCAGGCCCGCGAGCAACTGAGGGACCTGATGGCCAACGACGAGTTCCGCGCCGACCTCAACGTCCTGCGTGACACGCAGCACGAGGCCATGGACTCATGGTGGGAGAAGTACGGCGAGGATCCCACCAGCGAGAAGGCACGCGAGGCCATGCAGGCGCTGCGCGAGGACGCCCGCAGCGCCATGCAGGAACTGGCAGCCGAGTACGGCGTCGAGCTGCCCGAGGGCAGCGGTGGCTTCCTCGGCAAGCACGGCGGCGGCATGGGCGGCGGCCACAGAGGCGGCGGCATGATGATGGGTCCCGGCGGCGGCTTCGGAGGCGGTGGCACGCCCCCGGAGGACGGCGGGACGACCCCTGAGAGCGAGGAGACCACGCAGGCAGCACTCTCCATCTGACAGACGTCTCGCGGGTGCGACGGCCTGACTCCCGCCGCGGCCCGCGAGCGACAGAGCGGACCGGCTCAGACCGTGTCCGAGACGCCACGCGCCCGCTCCGACCGGCGGGCGCGTGGCGTTGCCGCGAGAATCCCATCCTCGGCGGCGAGGAGAGGTCTCAGGGCAAGCGCCTTGCGCAGCAGTTTCTTGATTCTGAGATGGACTCAAGCCCCGGATCTCAGTTCACATTTTCGAGGTCTGCGTCACCAGAGCACCAGTTGAGTTCCCGGAAGCGCCACGTCGGCACCGAGTCGGCACGCTGGAAGTCGCAAATGGGAGGTAGCTCGTCGGCCCAGCGAACACATGCGCGCCCGAGGATCTCGTGGGGTCTTGGATCGGTACGCTGACCTCACTCTCCACTTGCGGCATGCCCCGTGCTCGTCTTCGATCAGCTGCCTTCCTGCGACTGCGCCCGCTGGCCGTGGTCGAGCGCTTCTACGCTTCACTCAGGTACGAGCACATCCACCGGCGCGAGATCGACACCGCCGCAGAGGTCGCCGTGAAGGTCACGACCTGCCTTTTCACTCCACAGCGAGATCAGGCCGCATGACACGTTCGGGCTCGGCGCGGCAATGATCTACTCGGGGCGGCAGGCCTTGCGTGGTATGACGTCTTCCTGCCTGACGGCTCGAGAGACCCTGCAGTCGGGGTGGACCGGCTTCAGGGGCGAAGGTCAGTACGATCAGCAAGCTGCGGGGGGGCTGTCTGGTTCCCAGACAGTCCAACCTCGGCGGAACCCGGAACGTTCGGCGTGGGACCGGCGGCGGATGCCTCGTCCGCTGAGCCGCCTTCGCGCACGACGCGCAGGCGCTCCTTGAACCCGGTCTCCTCCATGATGATCTGCACTTCCTTCACTGTGTCTTCCGGCGGGAACAGGTCGCCCAAGCCGAGCTCGGCGCGTACCTCCAGAAGGTGATCCATGTGCGACGTCCACTTCTCACCCCACGCCTCTTCGATGGCCGGGAAGAGCAGGTGCGGGTTGCCTCCCATGCCCTTTTCGTAGAAGGCCGCGCACCACTCGGCGAACGGCTTGACGTGCCGATGGGCCTGGCCGCTCTCCACTTGGAGCCCGCGCAGGACCTGATTGATCACGGCGACACTGTTGTGCCGCGGACAGCGGCACTGGCACGTGTAGCAGTAGAAGCAGTGCCAGAGCGAGTCGTCGGTGAGAAGGCTCACGTCGCCGTCGAGGGCGCGCCGAGCGATCTCTCGTGGGTTGTAGTCGGTGAAGCGGGCCGCCGGGCATGCTGAGGTGCAGATGCCGCACTGCATGCAGCCGCGGAAACCCTCCTTGTGGTCGTGCATGCGTGGATCGTCGAGGATTCGCCGCATCAACTCCGGATCACGCTTCGGCGCCTGCGCGAAGTTGTTCTCGGCGATGATCGCGTGGGGGTTCGTGGCCGGGCTGTCAGGCTGCTTCTTGTCAACCATTACGCTGGTCCTCCAGGGCATTCGGGGCTGCCCGGAAGAACTCGGGCCAGAAGTGCACTGCGATGTCTCTCTTGAGCTCGCGCGCCGCCGACCGCAGGTTGTCGCAGCAGAGCGAACAGCTGCTGACCACCGGGGCGCCCTGCGCCGCGGCGAAGTCGATCAGCATGGCGCTGGACTTGGTCGCGCCGCGGAAGGTGCCGCCCAGGGCGCCGCAGCAGCCGTTGTGCAGGCTTGGATAGGACATGTTCATGTCGACGCCGGCCATCTCTGCGACGTCCGCAAGTGCAGCGAGTGCCGCATCGCGGTCGGCGAGGCAGCCTACGTAGGGGACGAAGCGCGGCGCCTTGGCTTGCAGGCCGATTCCGCGGCACCGCGCCCGCGCGACGAGTGTGTCCCACAAAGGGATGGCCGGCACGCCGGCCTCGGAGAGGCTGTGGTCGCAGGCCGGGCATACGGTCTGGATCGTCTCCTCTGCCTGGAACGAGCTGCCCACGGCGCCACGGCTGGGGTGGCCGCAGCAACCGGCGTCCGCCGCCTCCTCGAGGCGGACACCGAACCCTGCGGCCACGTCGCGCACAAGAGAGTGGAGCGCGTGATCCTGTGGGAGCGAACAGCCGGGGTAGAACGGCACGGTGATGCTCGCGTCCGTCCTCGGCCCGGCCGAGTCGGTCAGCCCCCCGGCGCCCTTCCGCCGCCCTTGATCGAGGGGCAGCATCTGCTTGGCGAGCCGAATCCCCATCCTGGCGGCGCCGGTCTTGTCCTTCGGCACGTGGCCGCGCGCCATCATTGCGAGACCGAACTGCATATTGTCGATGCGCGGACGTTTGCGCAGCCGCTTCGTGGCGATGTCGGCGCCGGAGCGCTCGGGGCACCTGATCTTCCCGCCGTATTCGCGCTCCAGCTGCAGCAGGCGCGCCAGGATGCCGGCCACGTCGATCTCCATGCGGCAGACCTCGCTGCAGGCGCCGCAGCCAGTGCAACGCCAGAGGTCATCGCTCTTGAGCACCGCCTCGATGTCGCCGGCGAGGATGAGGCGGACGATGCGCCGGGGGCCGCGGTAGAGCTCGCGGGCGCTCGGACAGGAGGAGGTGCAGGCCCCGCACTGGTAGCACAAACAGCACTCGCGCGCGAGGCGCTTGAGCTCCTCGTGAACGGTGGGTGGGTAGGCGCTGTGCTCAGCGATCGTGACCACAGCCGTCACCTCCCTCTCAGTCACAGTCGGAAAGGGCCGCGGCTGCGGCGCTGCACAAGGCGCCCGCGAGGGCCCCGGCGGAGGCGCCGATCAGCTGCATCTCATGTTCGAGCATCTGGCTGGTCATGGTGCGGCCAGTCGCTCTGGCCTGGAACATGCGGATCCGGCGGCCCACACTGTGCCGGTCGACGGCGCAGAGGTGCCAGAGTTCAAGGAGCAGCGGTGTACCCGACGCGGCGAGCAACTCCTCGGCGATCGCCATCTGCTCGCCCGCGCTAATGTCGCCGGTGCGGTACTGGCAACGGCCCGACGCGCAGCCAGCGAGGAAGACGCCGGATGCCCCGAGGCGGGCCGCCTCGATGATGTGCAGAGCGCTCACCCGCCCGAGGCAGGGCAGCTCCACGAGGCGCACGGACTCGGGGTAGTGGTCGCGCCGCTGTCCGCTGAGCCCGATGGCGGCGCCGGCGCACTCCTTGCAGTAGAATCCGACGACGGGCTTCTCGACGCCGTGGGTCATCAGAGCGAGGCGGCCGAAGAGGGCGTCGTCGCTGAGGTTGTGCCGAATCGCGATCTCCGGGCAGTTGGCGACGCAGATGCCGCAGGCGCGGCAAGTCTCGGGATCGATGACAGCCAGCCTGCTATCGTCCTTGACATTGGCCGGCCGTACCGAATCCGCCGGTCGCTCCACGAGGGTGATGGCTCCGAAGGGGCACAGGGTCACGCAAGTGTCGCAGCCTGCGCACAGCGCCGCGTCCACCTGCGAGGCGGCCGTACCGCGGCGTCCCGACGAGGTGAGGAAGTTGTGGATCTCGCTGGCGACCGCCGAGGCTTCGGTATTGACCTCCATGAGGGCCTTGGGCCCCGTCGCCGACCCGCACACGAAGATGCCTTCGCCGCGCGTCTCCGTGGCGCGGTTCTTGCGGTCGAGGATCTCGATGAATCCGTCCACGTCGCGGGTGATGCCCAGGGTCTGGGCCACGTCCTCGGCGTCGGACGCCGGCACCATGCCCGTACTGAGCACGACGAGGTCCGGCCGCAGGACGCGCTTCCGCGCCGCAGTCACATCCTCGACCTCGATGACGGGGCGACCGTCCGCGTCAAACTGCACCTCGGGTGGCGTGCCGCGGAGGAACTCCACGCCCGCCTGGCGCGCCGCCAGGAACCAGTTCTCGTAGCCCACGCCCGCCGCTCTCATCTCCAGGTAGCAGATGACGACCTTCATCTTGGGGAAGAGCGCGCGCAGCCGGATGGCGTGTTTGAGGGCGATCATGCAGCAGATGCGTGAACAGTGCGGCAGGTGACGACGATCGCGCGACCCGGCGCACTGCACCATGATGAGCTCCTCGACCGGCGTCTGGCCGAGAGACGCCTGCGCTGCCCAGTCGTCCATCATCTCGGCGAGCTCGACCTGGGTGATGACGCCGTCGTGGCCGTAGCCCAGGTAGGAGAAGCACTCCTGTGGTGCGGGTCGGCAGCCTGTGGCCGCGAGGATGGCGCCGGCGCGGACCGTCGTTCGCTCCGGTGACTGCGTGAAGTCGATGGCGTCGACGGGGCACTCCTTCGCGCACTTGCCACAGAACGAGCAGGTGTCGAGATCGACGGTGCGCACCACGCGGCCGTCGTAGAATTCGCTGAAGATGGCTTTCACGCCCGGCTCGGACGAGTCCACCGGGCACACCGCCTCGCACGCGCCGCAGTTGATGCAGGCGTCGGTCACGATGTTCGGCAGACGCCGGACGCTCACCTGAAAGTCGCCGGGGTGACCGGTGACCGACTCCACGGTCGCGCGCCGCGAGATGGTCAGGCCGGGATGGTCGAGGGCGACGTTGCGGTGGAAGCACTTGCGGATTCCGGCTTGGGCGTCCGTGGTCGGCAGACACTGCCCGCAGTCGTTGGTCGGAAAGACGGTGCCGATGCGTGCGGCACGGCCGCCGAGGAATGGTCGCCGCTCGACGAGTTCCACGTGGTGACCCATCTGCGCGAGCTCGGCGGCGGCCTGCGTGCCGGCTACGCCGCCGCCGATCACGACCACCGTGTTCTCACGCGTGGCGTGGCTCATCGCGTCGGCGGGCGGGTCGGGATAGGCGATCGACGAGGCGACGATGCGCTGCGCCTTGTCGGTGACGACGCCGACGTCGCCACCGTGCACCCAGCTGCAGCCCTCACGGATGTTGGCGACCTCGAGTGAGAGGCCTCGGGCGAACAGCTTGTTGAAGCGGCGCGCCACGAAGTCCCGAGAGCAGCCGGCGAACACGAGCTGCCGTGCGTCGTCGGACCTCGACGAGTTCGAGGAGCGGGCCTGGCCCTCGCGGCTGCACCAGTGCCGGCCGCGGATGACGTCGGCGCTGGCACTCACTTGCCGCTCGAGTTGCGTCGAAATCGACGTTGCCCATGGTCCCGGCGCACTCGCACAGGAGCACCGAGCGGCCGGTCGGAGGGCGTTTCCGTGCCGGGAGATGTCATGCCAACGTCGCTTCGGCTGCCGCGCTCACGCTCTGCACCTGCGGCGGTCGCGCCTCGATCGCCTTGGCCGGGCAGTTGCGGGCACAGGTGCCGCAGCCGAGGCACCTCTCGGGGTCGAAGACGATCGTGCGAAGGACGGTGACGCGTGCGCGGCACCGCGAAGGGGCCGTCTGGGTCATGTCGCATGATGCGCCGGAGCGCGTCGCCGAGGACGCCTCGGCAACTGCCCGCCGGCGCCTCGAGCAGCTGCGTGGCGTCGAATGTGTCGCCGCGGCGCGAGGCGCCGGACGGGCAGCTCACGGCGCACTTGCCGCAGCCCACGCAGAGCTCCTCATGGCGCGTTGATCTCGCAGCCCAGGCCTGCCGTTGTAGCGGTGAGGCTTCCCGGCAGCCGGTCACGATCGCGCGGCCGCGCTCGGTAGGGGCATCAGACGGCCGCCTTCGCCTGGGCTGTCGGACGCGGAGTGGCGCGCGATCGCTGCAATGGTGGCAGCGCCGGATGGTCCGGTCCATTTCTCTGATCGCGGCCACGAACCGCGGCGGTTCGCCAGCGCTCATCGTGAACATGCGGCAGCGCTCGGGTTCGACGCCGACGCTCGCGAGGATGCGCTGCACGAATGCGACACGGTCGATGGCGTTGAAGTTGCCCTCCTGGTAGTGACACTGGCCCTCCAGACAGCCGGCGACCATGACGCCGTCTGCGTTCTTGGAGAGGGCGGTCAGCATGTGCAGCGGGCTCACCGGCCCGGTGCAGGGCACGAGCACCAGCCGCACGCTCGGCGGCAGCGGCGTGCGGGTGTTGGCGCTTGCATCCGCCGCAGCGTAGGCACACTCGCGGCAACAGAAAGCGACGATGGCGCGCTATGGTGGCCATCAGACAGTCGCCTCCGCCAGAACCTCGTCGTCGCTGAAGCCGCCGAGCTGGATGGCGCCGGTCGGACACTCGGCTGAGCAGATGCCGCAGCCGCGGCAGATATTGGGGATCGACCAGGGAATGCGGCTGGCCCCTGGCGTGAGCGTGATGGCCATCTGCGGGCATGCCGTCACGCACGCGCCGCAGGCAATACAGATTCTGGGGTCGCTGGCGGCGACCTGGGCTGGGGTGAGTGAGAAACCTGTTGAGAGCACGAGATCGCGCGAGCCGCTGCTGCCTTGGCCTGAGCGATGGATTCGGGGATCGTCTTTGGGCCCTGCGCCGTGCCCGCGACGAAGATGCCGATGCGCTGGGTGTCGACAGGGCGCAGCTTGGGGTGGTATTCGCGGATGAAGCCCGCGGACGCCGTCTGCAGACCGGCATACTTGGCGATGTCGTGCGTGCCCTGCGAGCCCTCGAGACCGGCGGAAAGTACGACCATGTCGAAGAGCTTCTCCTGCTTGCGGCCCGTCAAGGTGTCCTCAAAACGGACGCGCAGGCTACCATCCGGCTCCTCGATGATCTCGCCGACGCGGCCGCGCACGTAGCGCACGCCCCGTTCCTGCACGAGACGGTAGTACTCCTCGTGCGCCTTGCCGGGAGTCCGCAAGTCGGTATAGCCGATGGTGACCTCGGTGGCCGCTTCGTGCTGGCGGATCAAGCGAAGCGTGGAGGGTCGCGAAGAGGCAGCAGACGGCCGAGCAGTGCTCGTTGCCCGTCGAGGTGCAGTCTCGCGAGCCCGACGCACTGAAGCATGAGGATTCTCTTGCGGGCGCGTGCCATCGGAGGGCGCAGAAGCTCGCCCTCGGTGGGCCCGGAGGCGGCCAGCAGGCGCGCGAACTGGCTCTGGGTGAGCACGTTGCGGTAGCGACCGTGGCCGAGCGGCGCCTTGCGCGAGGCGTCGTATTCCTGGTGGCCGGTGGCGATGATCGACGGCGCCCACCGTGACGTCCTCGATCGCTCTCGGTCTGACTCCAGTCGATGGCGCCGGAGGGGCAGACCCTGACGCAGGAGTCGCACTCGCTGCAGACGGCGCAGTTCAGGCAGCGCTGCGGCTTCGGCGATCGCTTCGTCTTCAGTGTAGCCGAGGCTGACCTCGCGCCCAATGCGTGCAGCGCTCGCGGATGTCGAGTGCGGTCATCGGGGATCGCGGGACCATCTCTATGGATTCGAGCTCGGCGGCGCTCGGCCGCGCCGTGTGCCGGGTCTCGTCCCGGGTGGGCAGAAGGCGCTCGCCACGGAGGAAGTTGTGGATGGCCGCTGCTCCGCGCCTTCCGGCCGCGATCGCCTCAATGACCGTGTGGCGGCCGAGCGCGGCCGCGTCGCCGCCGGCGAAGACGCCCTCGCGGGCCGTCATCATGGTCTCGCGATCGATGCGGATCTGGCCGTCAGTCAGGTGAAGGCCCGTGCAGCCTTGCGCGAAGTCGTCGACCAGCGACTGACCGACGGCGAGAATGACGGTATCGGCGACGAGTCGGAACTCGGAGTCCTTGACCGGCATCGGCTGGCTATGACCCGCCGCATCGGGTCCTCCGACCTCGCAGTGGCACTAGCCTGACTCCGGTCACGGCGCCGCCGGAGTCCTCGATCGCGATCGGCTGAACGAGGAACTCGACCGCAAGACCCTCATCGCACGCATCCTCAAGCTCCTTGGCCGTGGCCGGCATCTCGACCCTGGCGCGCCAATGAACGAGCGTCACTTGTGGCTCGAAGCCAAGCTGCCGCTGCAGACGGATGGCGCTACGGGCGGTGGCAAGCGCCAAACCGCCGCCACCGATCACGATGACCCTTTGCCCGACGCTCGGTATTCCTCCGTGACCGAGGTCTCGGAGGAACTCGACTCCGCCAGCGACGCTCCGAAGGCCGTCACCGGCCAGCGCGACCGGGGCGCTCGTCTGCAGACCCGGGGCAAGATAGACGGCCTTGAAGCCCTGCGTGAACAGCTGGTCGATCGTGAAGTCGACTCCGGCGCGCTGGCCAAGTCTCAGCTCGACGCCGAGCTTCAGTATCTGGTCGATCTCCCGTTGGATGACGTCGTGCGGCAAGCGGTAGTCGGGGATGCCGGTGCGCAGCATGCCTCCGGCGATCGCCTGCGCCTCGTACACCGTGACCTGGTAGCCGAGGACGGCCAAGTCACGAGCGCAGGTGAGGCCGGCGGGGCCGGCGCCGACTATCGCCACGGGCTCCTTGTGGATGACCGGCGCTGGCTCTGCCGGCTGGTTCGGCCCAACGATATCGGCGACGAAGCGCTTGATGCCGGCGAGAGCGACCGGTTCGTCGACTCTGCCGCGAACGCAGGCTGTCTCGCAGAGCGCCGTGCAGATGCGCCCGCAGACGCTGCGGAAAGGGATTGCGCTCGCTGGCGACGCGGTAGGCCTCTTCGAAACGACCGGCCGCGACGAGTGCCGCATAGCCCTGCGCCGATGTATGGACGGCGCAGGCGCTCTTGCACGGGCTCCAGCCCTTCTTCTCGATGGCGAACGTCGCCGGCACGGCGCCGGCGAAGGGGCGCGAGATGGCGGTGCGGTCCGCCACGCCGAACTCGAACTCGCTTGGGTACTTCACCGGGCAGACGGCGGCGCACTCGCCGCAGCCCACGCAAGCCTCGCTCACGTAGCGGGGCTTGTGGCGCAGGTGACCGTGAACTCCCCGGCGGCCCCGTGATCGCGTCGACCTCGGTGAGGGGGTGCACATGGATGCGTCCCTCGAGGGCGGTGCTCGGTGAGGCGCGGCGCCAGAGAGCACATCGCGCAATCCTCCGTGGGGAATGTCTTGCTGAGTCGCGCCATGTAGCCGCCGAGGGACTGCTGCCGCTCCACGAGGTGCACATCGATGCCGCACGCTGCCAGCTCCTCGGCGGCGGTCATGCCGGCGATGCCGCCGCCGACGACCAGAACCGTCCGGTGTAGGAAGGTCCGCCGGCGCGGCAGGTCGCTCTGGTGCCGCGCTCGCGCCACGGCCCCCTCGACGATCTTGAGCGCCTTCTCCTGAGCACGCACCGGGTCGTCGCGGTGGACGAAGGAGCACCTTCGCGGATGTTGGCGAATGCCACGGCGTTCTCGCCGAGGCGCATGTCGCGGGCGATACGCTCGAAGGTCGGGCCCTGGAATCGCGGCGAGCAACTGGCGATCACGAGGTGGTCGAGCCCACGCTCCTCCACGGCTGCCGAGATCATCTGGTGACCCTCGGTGCCGCACATGAATTGACTGATGGCGACGCTCGTGACGCCGTCGAGGATGCTTGACGTGCTCGGCGAGAGCCGGAAGGTCGACGACGCTGCCGATGTTGCCGCCACATTGGCAGAGGAAGACGCCTGTTCTCATCGCGCACCAGCTTCCTGGCCGGGCGCCGATGCGCTCGAGGAACGGCTCGACGTTCTGGGAGTGGGACTGGACGCCGACGTCCTTCTCGGGGTCGGCGCCGAGCGCCAGCGCGAGGAGCTGCTGCACGTGAAGGTGCACGAACGGGTACTCCTCGCCGGCGCTGCACCGAGATGATGTCGTGGTAGCGGTCGAACTGCACGTGGCAGTTCGGGCACATGTGCACGAGCACGTCGACGTGCTCCTGAGCCAGGCGACGGAGCTTCTGCTGCGTCACGGCGAGCGAGATCGACGAGTTCACGAAGCGTTGGCGGAAACCGGCGCCGCAGTGCGCCGTCTTCTCGTTGTAGTTGCCGGTCGGGGTGATGCCGGCGGGCATGAGAAGCTGCTCCGGCGCCATGAGGTCCTCATTGTCGCCCAAGGTCTCGTCGGGGAAGACCTTGCAGTAGTGGCAGGCGGGGTGCGTGGCGACCTTGATGCCGTCGAGGCGCCGTCGCACGAGCTCGGGGATCGAGTCGTGCGCCCCCCAGAGGATGTCGAGGGTGTGCTTGTGCTGCACGGCGCCGGCCACCATGTGGTCGTAGCGACGGCCCACCTTGCTGAGCACCTCGTTCGTGGTCCGGCGGTTCTCCTCGACCTCGAGGATGTTGCGCGCCTTCTTGTTGATTGCATAGCAGGTGGAGCACATATAGCAGATCACGGGGTGCCCGTCGTCGACCCCAACACAGGCGTTGCGCGCCGCGAGGCCGACAGCGGTCTGGATGGGTATGAGGTCCGAGTAGTAGCCGAGTCCTGTGCAGCACGTCTGCTCGGGGTTGACCGTGTACTCGATGTCGAGTCGCTCGAAGAGCCACTTGGTCGCCGCTTCGACTTCCGGATACTCGCCCGAGACGAGGCAGCTGCGGAACAGCATCACCCCGCCGTTGGTTCGGGGTACATCGGGGACTTCCGAAAGCAGTGGCTCATGAGTCCCCTTCAGTCGTCGAAGCCCACCAATTATTCATAAGTATATCTACTTTTGCAAATCAGCATCTGTGATATCAGGAGGCACCCGGATATGACTGCGCCAGGGGAGCGTGATGCAGTCATCAACCTGCAGGCGGCTGTCGCGCGGACGGGAGCTCGGCGGGCGCGTCGCTTATCCTGACCGGGGAGGTCGAGAGCCTGCGCGGTCAGCGACAGCGGCGGCGCCTTCAAGCGCGATGCCTCCCAGCGCCGTGTCACCAAGCCATCGCTGCTTCGAGCACATCCGCACGCGCCACCACGCGTCCGATATGAACGGCGTGGTCGAGCGCTTCCACCAGTCACGCAAGTGCGAGCACCTCGACCAACGCGGTATCGGCCAAGTCGCGGAGCTCGCCGAGTAGGCCCGCAGCTTCCTCGTCTCCTTCAATGGGACGCCAGATGTGTGAAACCATGAGAGGCCGGCGTCGTGGAGCGACGGACAGTCGCGCAGTCGCAAGGGCAGGACGGGCCGGCGGGCACGCTGACGACTGACGGAGGCTGCAGTGGAGCAGATCGGTTCGGACAGCCAGCGCGACTGCGTGATCGTGGGCGCGAGCTTCGCCGGCTGGCGTGCGCCACCGCTCTCGGCGCGTGCCGGCAAGCGAGTGCTCGGTCCTCGAGGAAGACAGATGCCGGCGACAGACCGCGAACGACCGGCATCCTCGTCAAAGAGGTGATCGACCAGATCGCGCTGCTCGACCGTGTCCAGCCGATCTGGTCCGCCGCATCGACGGCGTGCGGCTCTATGCGCCCAACATGCGGTGCGTCGACCTCGCCGCCCCCGGCTACTACTTCCTCGCCACGGATACGCCTGGAGTGATGCGCTGGCTGGCGACCCAAGCCGAGCGCGAAGGGGCGTGCATCGCCTACTCGAGTCCGTTCCGCGATGCGCGGCGAACCCAGAGCGGCTTCTTCGTCGAGGGAGTCGGCGCCACCAGATACCTCGTCGGTGCCGACGCCGACCTCGCGACTCGCCAGGTCGCTCAACCTCGGGCAGAACCGAGAGCACCTCCATGGCGTCGAGTACGAGTTCGACGGCAACAACAGCCGCACCCGGACAAGCTGCATTGCTTCATCGACCGCAAGGTGGCGCCGGGCTACATCGGCTGGATGGTCGCCGGCGTGGGCGTCGTCCAGGTCGGGCTGGGGCTGCGGGCAGGCGACAAGCAGCCGACCGCGAGCAGCGCCATGACGACGTTCCTCGAGAAGATCGCGCCCATCACCGACTTCCGGGGGTTGGAGCCCGCCTCTGTGAGGGCTGGGACGATCCCCTGCGGAGGAGTCGTACGCCCCGTGGCGGCCTCACGCGTGCTGCTGGTGGGCGATGCCGCCGGCATGGTCTCTCCCGTCACCGCCGGCGGCATCCACACCGCGCTCAAGCACGGCCTTGCCGCCGGACACGCGATCGCCGACTTCCTCGACGGCAGGAGCGAGGATCCGAGTAGCTGGTTCGTGCGCAGCTATCCGCGGTTTCGTACCAAACGCCGCCTTCGCTTCCTCTACGACCACTTCCAGAGCGACCTCCTCTTCGACCTGTTCCTGGGTACGTCGCCGATGCGCATGGCCGCCGGCGCCGTCTACTTCCACCACAAGGGAGTGTTCGACCCGAAGCCCCGGACGCACACCCGCCGCTCCCCACTTCGCGGGCGCGACGCTTCGCTGCCGGAGGACCGCCCGCACTGACGAAGGCTGACCGGACCCATTCGGCGGTCCACTCCCCATGCTGGCCCCTGAGGCGGTGACTTCTCCTGCACGCCGATCGCGTCCGGACTACCGATTGAAGCACCCTGCGTGTTCATGCCGCTGCATCGCTCTGCCCGGCCGCTCCCTGGCTCATCATTCGACAGGCACGACGCGGTGCACCGAACCCTCCAGTGAGACGATGTAGAGTTCGCCCGCCGAATCCTCGCCGAAGGACGCGATCGAGTCGAGAAGCCCGTCGGCCCCCTCGAGGGGCCGCCGCACGCCTTCCGGTCCATCGAGCGTCCACACGCGGCCACTTGCGAAGTCACCGAAGACGTAGTGGCCACGAAGCGCCGGCAGGGCGCTCCCGCGATAGACGTAGCCCCCCGTCACCGAGCGGCCCTCGTCATGCCCGTACTCCGTGGCCGGCCAGACGAGAGCGTCCTTGTCGAGACCGGCGGCGATGCCGCGATCGTACACGAGAGATCCCTCGTAGCCGTTCCAGCCGAGGTTCGCTCCGGGCGGCTCGTCTGGCGGCAGGTAGTCGACCTCCTCACGCTCGCTCTGGCCGACGTCGCCGATCCAGAGCGCGCCTGTGGTGCGATCGAACGAGAAGCGCCAGGGGTTGCGCAAGCCTACGGCGTAGACCTCCACGGTGAGGCTGCCGGCTCCTCGGGTCGATGCGCAGGATCTTGCCGTGCTGGTTGCCGGGATCCTGCGATCGTGCCTGCGGATCACCGGCTCCACCACCGTCACCGGTGCCCAGGTACAGGAGTCCGTCCGGCCCGAACTGCAGCTGTCCGCCGTTGTGGTTGGCGTAGGGCTGGGGGAGGGCCAGCAACTCCTCGCGGCTGTTGGGATCGGCGATTCCCCGATCGTCGGAAGCCACCCGATACATCGCCACCCGCACCGTGCCGTCCGCATCTGTGTAGCAGACGTAGAACCTCCCATTGGCCGCATGGTCGGGGTCGAAGGCCATCGAGAGCAAACCCTGCTCACCGCCGCCTGAGACGGCCCCAGACAGATCAAGGAAGGGCCTGTCGCCGACGACGCCCGCCTCGATGATGCGGATAGCTCCCGTCTTCTCGACGACGAACAGGCGGTCGCTGTCGCCTGGGGCAGAGGTGACGTAGACGGGCTGCGAGAACGTGCCTGCGAGTGGTTCGAGCGAAACCTCGAGAGCTGAGGGAGAGGCAGTCCTGGTCTCTGTCGCTGCCGGGTCCCCACCGCAGCCGCCAGCAAGGACCCATGCCGCCACGACAGAGACGGCCACCATGATCGCAGGCAGGGACTTCACGAGTCGAACACTGCCCGGCACGGCCGCGACTCACACCTGCCGTAGGCCCACGTCGGAGCGAGGGACCGGTGCCCGAATCTCGTGTTGGCCGCAAGGCGCGCACGGGAGGAAGGGGTAGGCACGCGATCGCGCGCTCGGTCGCGAGTTCCTCCGCCTCATCGAGGATGCCCTCGTCGCGGAGGAACTCGCGAAGCCGCCGCCGATATGGCGGATCCTGTGCTACGGCCGGGCGAGGTCGAAGCGGTCGAGGTTCATGACCTTGTTCCACGCTGCCACGAAGTCCTGCACGAACTTCTCCTGAGAGTCCTCGCAGCCGTAGACCTCCGCGACGGCCCGGAGCTGGGAGTTCGAACCGAAGACGAGGTCGACGCGGGTGCCTGTCCACTCGAGTTCGCCCGTCGCGCGATCACGACCTTCGAACACGTCGGCGTCTCGCGAAGCCGCCTTCCACGCGGTGCCCATGTCGAGCAGGTTGACGAAGAAGTCGTTGGTGAGCGTCTCCGGGACGCTTGGTGAAGACGCCGTGCTGGGACTGTCCGAAGTTGCGCCTTCAGGACGCGCATGCCGCCAACGAGGACCGTCATCTCGGGTGCGGTCAGCGTCAGCAGCTGCGCCCGATCGACCAGCAGACTCCTCTGCCGGTACGCGTGTACTTGGCCTTGAGGTAGTTGCGGAAACCGTCCGCGACCGGTTCGAGCACGCCAAAGGAAGCGACGTCGGTCTGCTCCTGCGATGCGTCCGTGCGTCCGGGCGTGAAGGGCACGGTCACATCGTGACCGGCATTCTTCGCAGCCTGCTCGACACCTGCGCATCCACCCAGAACGATCAGGTCGGCGAGCGAGACCTTCTTCCCGCCTGACTGCGCGCCGTTGAACTCCTCCTGGATCCCCTCGAGGGTCTGCGAGCACCGTCTGCAGTTGGGCCGGCTGGTTGACTTCCCAATCCCTCTGCGGCGCAAGACGGATGCGCGCCCCGTTCGCCCCGCCGCGCTTGTCGGAGCCGCGGAACGTGGATGCCGACGCCCAGGCCGTCGAGACCAGCTGAGAGACGGACAGGCCCGAAGCGAGGATCTTGCCCTTGAGAGCGGCGATGTCCTGCTCGTCGATCAGCTCATGATCGACTGCGGGCATCGGGTCCTGCCAGATGAGCTCCTCTTCAGGGACTTCCGGGCCGAGATAGCGGGAGCGCGGGCCCATGTCGCGGTGGGTCAGCTTGAACCACGCGCGGGCGAAGGCATCCGCGAACTCCTCCGGGTTCTCGTGGAACCGCCTCGAGATCGGTTCGTAGATCGGGTCCATCCTCAGCGCGAGGTCCGCGGTGGTCATGATGGTCGTGACCCGCTTCGACGGGTCGTGAGCGGCCGGCGCGAGATCCTCTTCTTCCGCATCGACCGGGACCCACTGCCAGGCTCCGGCAGGGCTCTTCACCAGATTCCAGTCATAGCCGAACAGCATGTCGAAGTAGCCCATGTCCCACTGGGTCGGTGTCGGCGTCCATGCGCCTTCGAGACCGCTGGTGATCGTGTCGTCGCCCTTGCCGCTGCCGAAGCTGCTCTTCCAGCCAAGGCCCTGCTCCTCGATGGGGGCGCCTTCCGGCTCGGGACCGACGAGGGCGGCATCGCCGGCGCCGTGGCACTTGCCGAAGGTGTGTCCGCCGGCGACGAGCGCGACGGTCTCTTCGTCGTTCATGGCCATGCGGGCGAAGGTCTCGCGCATGTCGCGGCCCGATGCGACCGCATTCGGTTCGCCGTTCGGCCCTTCCGGGTTCACGTAGATCAGGCCCATCTGAACGGCGGCAAGCGGGTTCTCGAGGTCGCGGTCACCGCTGTAGCGCTTGTCGCCCAGCCACTCGCTCTCGGTACCCCAGTAGATGTCCTCTTCCGGCTCCCAGACGTCTTCGCGCCCGCCACCGAAGCCGAAGGTCTTGAATCCCATCGATTCCAGGGCGACGTTGCCGGCCAGGATCATGCAGGTCGGCCCAGGAGATCTTGCTTGCCGTACTTCTGCTTGATCGGCCAGAGCAGGCGGCGCGCCTTGTCGAGGTTCACGTTGTCCGGCCAGCTGTTGAGCGGCGCGAAGCGCTGGCTGCCGGACCCTGCCCCACCGCGGCCGTCGCCGATGCGGTAGGTGCCCGCGCTGTGCCACGCCATGCGGATGAAGAGCCCCCCGTAGTGGCCGTAGTCGGCCGGCCACCAGTCCTGCGAGTCGGTCATCAGCGCAGTAGAGGTCCTTCTTCAAGGCCTCTAGGTCGAGCTTCTTGAACTCCTCGGCGTAGTTGAAGTCCGCGCCCATCGGATCGGACATGGGTGAGTGCTGGTGAAGGATCCCAGGTTCAGCTGGTTCGGCCACCACTCACGGTTCGACGTGCCCCTGCCGGCCGTGGTTCCGCCTGATTCGCCCGCTATCGGGCGCTCGCTGTCTTCACTCATGACCCTGCTCCTTTCGGTCTATCGCCTTCCTGCCTTGCGCACGCGGCGCACACCCCGCGCAACTGGACGTCAACTGATTCGACGTGGCCAAGTGCAGCGACGCTGCCAGGTGCCGCGACCGCATCGAGTTCCGGATCGCTGACATCGCGCATCATGCCGCACCGGGTGCACACGAAGTGGTGGTGGTGCGACATGTTGGCGTCGTAGCGCGCGGGACCGGCCGTCGCTCCCACGCGCACGATCAGTCCCCGGTCCACAAGCGTGGCCAGCGTCCGGTAGACCGTGTCCAGTGAGATCGTCGGGACCCGCGCCAGTACCCCTGTGTAGATGCTCTCGACATCGGGGTGCTCCTCGCTCGCCGCGATCTCGCGCGCGACCTCCAGCCGCTGGTGGGTGATGCGCAGTCCCGCTTCCCGCAGCGCCTGCGTCAGGGACTCAAAACGGCGGTCCGCCTCAGCCTTCGGCACCCCCATGCCTCCCTCCTACCTGCGTATTATTCCTAAATGCGACTGATGCGGCAACTGCAAACATATGCTGGCCTGCCCTGACCCCCTTCGAATCGTACGTTTCCCACAGCTTCAGCGGTCCTGTCGCAGGCAGTCGACCCACCGCTGCAGCGCCTCGAGTTGACGACGTATCTGCTGGCGCGTCGGCTCGTCGATGAGTCTGCCCTCAGCGAACTTCTCGGCCTCGAAGTTGATCATGACCTCGGGCTTCGTCAATGCGATCGCCTCGAGGAAGACGAACACCTGGCGCAAGTGATACTGCATGCGCCCGGTGCCAAGCGCTCCCCTGGCGGCTCCCATGATGGCCACCGGCTTGCCCCGGAATGGCTGATCGTCGACCGGTCGCGAGACCCAGTCGATGGCATTCTTCAACACCCCGGGAATCGAGTAGTTGTACTCGGGTGAGATGAAGAGGACGGCATCGGATGTCCGGATCTGCTGGCGCAACCGTCGCACCGGCTCGGGGTGACCCGACTCCTCGAGGACGTCGTCGTTGAAAGGCGGGATGGAGACGATCGCTCCCTCCTCGATCGTCACCCCTTCAGGCAGCAGTTCGCGCACGGCGTCGAACGTCATGCGATTGTAGGAGGCCTTCCTGAGGCTGCCGATCAAGGCGACGATGTGCACGATGGACCAGATACCCCGAGCCGGCGGGCCGGAAACGGGTGCACGGTCTGCTCGCTGGCTAACCCCCGCCTGCAGCGTGCGCGCCTCCGTTGGAGCGGTCTTGAACGTGTGGGTCAGGCGGGTTGGAGCTGACCTGCTCTGGTTGCCGGTCGCCACTCGGCAGGCGGCCGACCAGGGGAAGTGGGGATAGGTGCGCAATGGCTCAGGCTTCGTCTTCATGAAGGAGAGCGGCTGGCCGCGCCACCCTCCCAGGACGTGAGCCGCAGCTTCGAGCGGGCGCTCATCGAGGCAAGGTTGCCGCGCATCCGCCTGGACGCCCTGCGCCGCACCCATGCGACCCTCGCGCTGCAGGCCGGCACCCACCCCAAGGCCGTCAGCGAGAGTTGCGGTCACGCCACAGTCTCGATCGCCCTCGACACCTACTCACACGGTATCCCGGCGATGCAGGAGAGGCGGCGGAGAGGATCACGGGGCTGGTGCCCGCGCAACCGAAGCTCCGCCAGTCAAGAAAGCCGCGCAGCGCCCGTGCACAAAGCCAGAGGGCCCCACTCACGCCAGTCTCGCCAAGAGTCCTCTCATACCCCGCCGGGGCTCGTCGATGGGCTGCTGGCGTCGCTGGCCACTTCGGCTGCCCCTCGTCATCGAGCAGCACCTCAGCGTGGCACAGCCTGGCAATGATCTCCTCGGCGCAATCATCAACACACAGTTGGGCCAGCGAACCTCCGCTAGTCGTAGTACTGGGCGTGCCTGTCCCTGCAGAACGCGAAGTAGTCGCCAAGACGCTCGAAGTCAGAATAGTCGATACGCTCCACATCCCGGCGGAATTCGACGAGCAGTGGATTGGCCTCCGCCATCAACGAGGCGACCGCCTGCTCTTCCGGGGTCAGCCGGTCGAGTAGACCAGCGAAGTGGACGGCCCAGACCTCGCCGAGGCGCGGATCGTACGCAATGGGTGCGAACAGGTTAGAGAGGACGACCTCACCATCGCCGTATTCATAGGTCGCCGTGACGACATCATCATCGACGGCTGTGACGCGCGCTGGCAGCAGCATGTGGGCGAGGAACCACGTAGGGATATGGATGACCTTCTTGTACGCGCTGTCCAAGCCGTCGGCTACGACATGGTTCCAGTGATAGCTTGAGGCGAAGTAGCGGATGGCATGCTCGCGCACGATCACACGCTCGCCACCACCAACCTGGGCTTGACAACCAGAGAACTCTGCGAGTCGCTGGAAGACCGTGTCCGCGTTGGGTTTGAAGACGGCGAGCACGAGGTCGTAGTCGACCGCTTCGTCTGCGGAACTCGCCTGGACCACGTCGAGGACACCGCGACCCTCGTCGTCGGTGACCGGACAGCCGCACGTCAGGAGCGTGCGGAAAACCAGGTCCAGTGCGTCTCGCGTGATTCGAAGCTGCATGGCTCCCCCCATGGTTCTACTGTCTCGTCTGCTCCTCCCGAGCACTCACCGCGTCGGCCAACAAGGACCCTACAGTCGGCGCAACCTCACTGGGTCACTCCTTTCTCAGTATCGCACGGCCTCTTCCTCTTCCACTGGGGCGTACCGTTGCAGGGATCTGTACTGCCTTGACCGGACGCCACTTCATGGCATCGACCAAACTGAGCGTCAAGGAGTTCCTCATGAAGGGTTGGCTGCCGGCGATCCAAGCCACCGTCAGGTCGACCACGTACCGTTCGTATCAGCAGCATGTTCACGCCCACATCGTGCCGCACATCAGCCCACTCAAGCTACGGAAGATCGAGCAGCGGGGCTCAGATCAGCGCGCTCTACGGCTCCCGCAGGAAGGCAGGCGCGAAGGCAGGAGCGAGATGAAGACCGGGAGCGCTGGGGCGAGGCCTGGAGCGACTCGGGCTACGTCTTCACCAGGGAGAACGGCATGCCGCACCACCCACAGACCGTGGGCCGCAGCTTCGAGCAGGCGCTCATCGATGCCAAGCTGGCGCGCATCAGGCTGCATGATCTCAGGCACACACATGCCACCCTGGCGCTGCGGGCCGGCATCCATCCCAAGGTCGTCAGCGAACGCCTCGGGCACGCCACCGTCTCGATCACCTTGGACACCTACTCGCATGCCATCCCCGCGATGCAGGAGGAGGCGCCGGAGTAGATCGCGGGGTTGGTGGCCGCGGCGAAGCAGCGTCCGAGTGCAGGCATCGCCTCGGGCGCGAACGTCCGTCGTCTCTCAGTCCGGGCGCGGCCGAGGTGCTGCCAGCTCCTCGGCGATGGCAGCGGCCCAGACGTCGATCTCCTGCCAGTCGCGGAAGTCGCCCTCCGGAAGCCACTTCGCCGACATGCGCTCGGCGAGCCCCTTCCCGAGCTTGTCGTGGTCGACCGCTCCGAAGAACACGTGGTGGTCGCGAGGGTTGAGCTCCTCCGTGAACTCGGGCAGCTCCTTGGGGCCGGAGACGGTGCGCACGTCCCGTCCCTCGTCGTCGGTGGTCTCGGTACCGACGGGGCCGCTGCTGAAGAGCCACACGGGGCGGCTGGCCAGGATCACATGGTTGCGCCGTACGAACTTCGTGCCTGCCTTCAGCCAGTGGAACATGTAGAGGGCGCTGCCGATAACGAAGGCGTCGTAGCCTGTGAGGTCGCCAACGGCCTGCACCGGTCGCACCTCTGCCGAACAGCCAGCCGCCTCGAGTCTCGCGGCGATGCGCTCGGCGATTCCCTCGGTGGCGCCGTGCTTGCTGGCGTAGGCCACAAGTACTGACAGCGTCCTCACTCCTCTCGTCTCCACGGTACACCCGAGGACGTGCCGGGTCCATGGCGGAGACACTACGGGACCGACTCGCACGCCATCCCAGCCATGCCGGAGGGGGCGGCTGAGAGGATCGAGGGGTTGGTGGTCGCGGGGAAGTAGTCCGTTCGTTCGGCACGGATCGGGGCTAGGCCTGTATCCGGCCACTCCTATGCTTCTCTGCGAGGTGCATGACTGTAGCGGCCCTCGGCAACCAATGCCCGCTCCTCAGACGAGATCGGACTCGCGGCCCAGAGTCAGACGGGTCACTAGCGCGGTGCGTGCTCGGTGCAGCTGAGACCGTCGGGCTCGTCGTGATGAAGGTACTCGTGCAGGACGACGAGCACGTCACAGTCCGCCTGATGCGCACACGTCCCGCATCGCCTCGCACGCTCGGCCTTGAGCTCGACCTCTTCGTGGTCGGCCAAGCCGACCGCAGTCTCGCGCTCCTGTTCTGCCTTGAACGTGGCCAGGTAGTAGTGCTCGATCGCTCTGACCAGGTCGGCGGCGAATGCGCGAAGCACCGCGGGATCGTCACAGGCATCGACGTCCCAGCCGCGCCAAGCACGCGGGACGGCATCGCACTTGGCGAGTCGCTTCATGAGGTCGCTCATCGTCAACCCTCGACGGCTCTCGCTTCGGACTCCGCTCATGGTCTCTCCACTCACCACTCTTGGCAAGGCCTTGAGACCGTTCACGCCGCCTCGTCCCCCGCTTTCATCTCGTTCGATACCCTCCGACAGCGAGACAAGGCCGCATCAGACCTTGGGGCAGCATCGGCCGTTCGCCGTGCGCTCGCTGACTCTACGTACGACCTCAGGCTCTCACGCCGGAGCCAACCTCGAACTGCGGCCGGAAGTGGGTCAATGAATCGGGGGCAGGTCAGGCGATCCTCCGCCTCCGTCGCGAATGCCCTGGACTGGGCGGTTGGTGGACGACTCACCGAAGCAGAGGCTCTAGCCCCAGAGGGACTACGGCAGCGTGCCGCTTGCCAGCCGGCGCTCGCGGGTGTCCTTGGGGCGCGTGTTGCCTGTGCCCGCGTCATCCCTGCCGGTCGAGATCGGCGAGCAGTTCACGAGCGTCGGCAGTATCGGCGGCAGCGACGTGGACCTCGGCGAAACCGTACCCGTCGACTCCCGCGAGCTGCTGTATGTGTCCGCCCAGCACGACGAAGGGGATGTCAGTCGAGCGAAGCAGCGACTCGGCGATCGGCAGACGTCCGCGCACGGTGGCGCGGTAGACACAGACCAGGTCTTCCTGCCGCGGCGGTGGCTCGACCTGCGCTTCCGACACCCGCTGTGCCGGCTCCACGAGGTCGATGTCGCAGTCCGAGCAGCGCGTGAACCCGGGGATATACTCCGCGCCACACTGAGGGCAGATCACCAGGCGCCTCCGTTCCGGCCTGCCACCGTCAACACGCATTCGACAGTCCGCAGAGGGCATCGGCAGACGCTGCACCCTCTTCCGGAAGACCCTAGCAGCCGTCCAGACTTGCGTCACGCAAGTCTGGACACGCGCACCGCTGTCGCAGCCCGCGATGCGCGACATCAGCACCCTCCGCACCCCATCTCCGCGATGCAGGAGGCGGCGCGGATCGCGGCATTGGTGGGCACGGGGAGAAGGAAGCGAACCTCGGTTGCTGGCACGCGTGGATGCGCCGTGCATCTACAGACTCCCACCACCGCGCGAGCGCGATTGCTGTTTGTCGCCGGAGTGCCCTCTACGTGCCTCTTCGTGCCTCCCGCGCCTCACCGAGAATCTGCCAGCCGCCGCGCACGACAATCACCGAGATGAACGCACCGATGACCAGATCGGGAAGCCGCGACCCGAGCATCATAACGAGGCCACCGGAGACGATAACACCGAGGTTGGCGATCACGTCGTTGAGGGAGAAGGTCCACGAGGCGCGCATGTGCACACCGCCCTCCCGATGCTTGGCGATCAGCGCAAGACAGAGGAGATTGGCGACAAGCGCCACCGTGCCGACTGCGATCATCGCGCCACTCGCAGGATCGCTGCCCTCAGTGAGTCGACGAACGACCTCGACCAGAACGCCGAGGCCGAGAGCGACCTGCAGCACGCCGCTCACGAAGGCGGCGCTGGCCTGCAACCGGCGAGCGCGACCGACCGCGTACAGCGCGATGCCGTAGACGGTTGCGTCGGCCAGCATGTCCAGCGAGTCGGCCAGCAGGCCGGCAGACTGCGCCCACCATCCAGCCACGGCTTCAGCGAGGAACATCGCTCCGTTGATGGCGAGAAGTGCCCGCAGGGTTCTGCGTTCGAGCGCTGCAGCCTCATCCAGTTCACTCTCAAGCTCGGCCACTCAGACTCCGTTCCCCGAGGCTCCATTTCGCCGGTGCACTCTCTGCATGCCACGCCGTCGCGGTGGCTACACGAGGATGCGACGTCGGCGGCGCCTGGCCTCGACTCGACCGTCGCCGGGCCCGCTCTGGAGAGACGGCCAACCTCCAGCACTACGCTTGGCGAAAGCCGCTTGGTGCCTAGCCGCGCACGTCCTCGGGCACGTCAGTCCTTTGCACCTGTTCGTCGCCCACTCGCTGGGCTCCACACGCCTACGCCCTTCCTACCCGACCTCGTCTCCTTCGTCAGCACGCCTTCGCTGCGCATACAGTCCGACAAGCAGGGCGACGAGGGTCACGAGGTAGACCTGGCCCACCACAGCCTCGACGGTCGCCAGCGTCCGGCCCAGCGGCGTGACTGCCGCAAGGTCGCCGTAGCCGAGAGTGGTCAGAGTGGTGAGGCTGAAGTACATGAAGGAGGTGGTCGGCTCGGAATGCCCGAAGAACGGCGTGGCCTGGCGCGCGTCGACGGCGAGGAAGGCGTAGTAGAAGGCCAGGGGCAGAAGCAGGTAGGCGGAGATCGCTGCGAGCAAGGTGCTCCGCGTGACCTGCCGATGGCGGAGCAGTCGTCGGACCACGACCACGGGCGCCAGCGCCGACAGGGTGACCAGCACGAAGGGTCGGCTTGTGACGAGGGGTCCGATGAGGGACCTGGGAGTCTCCGTGACCTGCGAGACCACCAGCAGGACAACGGCGGCGACGACGATCGCTCCGATGAAGACGTCGGCGTATCGCCGCCACAATCTCGTGACCCCAGAGGCGCGTAGCGCCAGCAGGAAGGCGGCCCCCACCAGGACCGTGGCCGTCAGTGAGCCGAGTTCGGCGTCGAGATCTCCCGGCGGGGCATTGAAATCGACCAACGAGAGCGCCCCGACGCTGGCCGCGGTGACCGCCAGAAGCAGACCGAAGCGGTCGAGGTACTTGGATCGGTCATCGAACAGACCCTCCGTCCACCTCTTCAGCATGCCGCCTCCGTGGTCGCTCTCCCCGTCAAGAACACGACTGCCGGAGTGTACCGGTTTCCGCTCAGCATGGAGCCTACGTCGTCGTATCCGGAGGAGCCCCTTCTAGCTGGAGGTTGTCGCCTGATCGAAGCGCCAGCTGACACTAATGGAAGATGTCGCTGCGAGGGTTGTACGACCCTCTATCCTTCGTAGCGGCGTTCGGCTCTGGAAAGCCAAGAAGCCCAACACCGAAGCTAGGAAACGGCGTGGCCGTATGGCGCTGGAGCAGTGCCATGTCCAGGCCAGGACGACGGGAACGTCACAGGCGCAGGTGTTGTGCTTCACACTTGAACTCGGGCAGACGCCGTGGCCTCGGCGGCCGAGGTCGATCGACGCCTGAACACATAGATCGCCCAACCCACAGTGTCCCTGCCCCACCTCAGATACGCTGACCTGTCTTTCGCCACGCGCTCAAGCAGTTCAGGCAGCTCGGGATCGTCTGCGTGGGCGCGAGCGTATTCGGTCGTCGCATGCCATTGCAGACCCTCGTACGTGTCCCAGTCGTCCTTGCTGCTCACGAAAGTATGCACGAGGTCGAGTCCTCGCCGTTCCCCCGCTTCAGCGTTCTCCACGTGGCTCCCGAGGCTATCCCTGGTGAGCCCACGCGTTTGCAGGTACTCCTCCGACGGCTCCTGCAGCCAATACGGCTCCCCCGCGATCACCCAGCCATCAGACTCGACCATACCGACCAGCGCGTCCAACGTCCCCGCGTGACCGCCGAAGATCCAGCTCGCACCGATGCACGAGGCAAGAGCGTAGCTGTGCGGTTTGTCGGGCGTGAACTCAGCGCCATCCATTTGGGTGAAGGTGATTCCCGCTTCCGGCACCCGCGCTCTGAGCCTTCGATCTGCGTCGGCAACGCAGAAGGGAGAGGCGTCTACGCCGACGCCACGTGCGCCATACGCTTCCGCCAGGCGAATCAGGAATTCGCCCTTTCCGCAGGCGATATCTACCACACGGGCGCCTGTTGGCAGCCTCACGAGCTCCACCAGTCGTCCCAGCTTCTCCCCACTCATGGGATTGCACACTACGTGCCCACGATGAGTGATGTCGTAGAACTTCCACATGTCCATGAACCAACTCCCAGGCTGCCCCTCAGATCTTCTGCAGTCTGCATGGGACGCATACCGCAGCTCCCTATTTCGGTAGACGACGTTACCACGAGCCTCCTGAGCGGCATACGCAGACTGCGCATGCGAATGGGTCCGACCTAGAGCGACCGTTCTCCAAGGCCGAGACAGACTCTGCCGTGATCTGCCTTCGACACCACGCCTGCCTCGGTGTCGTTCCTGCCCGCACGTGCGCCTCGTGTTCAGCGATGCTGCCGTGTCGCGTCGGCAGTATCTCGGCAACGGGGCGATCGGCAAGTGATTCTGCTGATGATCGATGACGCCGACTGCAAGGTCGCCAAGGCCTTCGATGTCGCTCAGCGGTTCGGAGGCGTCAAGCCCGCCACCTTCCTGATCGATGCCGACGGTATCCTGCGCAAGGCCTATCCCAAGTGGAAGAAGACAACGGGGCTCGCCGCCAGCGTGCTGCGCGACTGCCGGGAGATCTGGGGGTAGCGGTCGGTACGCCTGACCGACTGCGGGTGGGATCCACACCACAGGCGGCTCTCGCTCTGTCGCGCAATCAGAAGCAGCGTTCGGGGATCAGTCAGGGACCCCCAGCTCTTTGTCGCCTCTTCACACCTTGGTGCCGCAGACGATCAGTATGTTGGGCATGCTGGGTCCCTCGGCGTGCGTGATGCGGATTGCGCTGAAACCAACATCCTCCACGATGGAACGCACTTCGTCTTCGCTGAGGAGCTGCATGCCCCATCGCTCTACCTCCTTGCGATGGTCGAGACCGTCGTCGGCATGCTGCTCCACGAGGACCACCATCCGACCCCCAGGCCGCAGAACTCGGTGCAGCTCTCTCAGCACTTCCCGAGGCCCAGGGAACGCGACGAGACTGCCCATGATGCACACTGCGCTGAAGCGGCTGTCGTGCCAAGGCATCGCTGAAGCATCGCCTACTGCGAACTCGGCTGTGCCGGAGGCCACGCGCCGGCGGTTGGCCCGAGTAGCGGCCTTCACCATAGCTGGAGAGAGGTCGATGCCGGCGATGCTTCGCGCGTGGGCGGCGTACCTCTTGAGGAAGCGCCCGCTGCCACAGGCGACGTCGAGCACATCATCGTCGCTGCGCAGATCCAGGACGCGAGCCACGCGGGGATAGAACCATCCGTGAAACAGGGGCGTCACTTCGCCGACCCAGGCGACCGATGGGCCCGTGGGGAAGCGCGTGCTGCGGGAGTCTCCGTGGCCGCTCTTCCATGTGCTCGCTTCGTGGTATGAGGCTGCCGCGACCTCGCGGAGAGGCTCACGCACCTGGCGTCACCCACGTCGTCGCTAGTTGCCGGATCGGCCTGCGAGGACCGCCATCGGAGGATCCCGCCCTTGCCAGCGACGCCACGCGCCACGACTGCTGCCTTCCCGGTCGATGCACGCCACAAACCGTGCGCAGCTCAGAACACAGAATGACCCCCTCCACCAGAATACGCACGTCCATGTCGTTCCCACCGTGCAGGAGGCGGCCGTGAGCCGCAGCTTCGAGCGGGCGCCCATCGAAGCGAGGCTACCGCGCATCAGACTGCAAGATCTACGCCACTCGCATGCGACCTTGGCGCTTGCGGCCAACGTTCACCCTAAGGTTGTGAGTGAGCGTTTGGGGCACGCCACCGTCTCGATCACCCTCGACACCTACTCGCGCGCCATCCCGGCGATGCAGGAGGAAGCGGCTGAGAAGATCGCGGGGCTGGTCTTCGCCGCCTCAGAGTGACCATGAGCCGACACCTGCTGTCGGCGCGGACGTCGGCATCTGCCACTCTGTGGAGTTCTTGGAAGGGTCTGGAAATCGCGACATGCAGCGGTAAACGCTTGGAGGCGGCGGGCGGAGTCGAACCGCCGATGGAGGTCTTGCAGACGTCTGTCTGCCGTGTCGGGCAGTAGTGCTGCATGCGCGATTGTGCTGCACAGTCCAAGGTTCTAGCGAGTCTTGGTGCTGGGCCGTGCTCAGGCGTGTGGGCCGTGGTGTCGCATCTCGTCGGCGTCTCGTCGGCAACTCGTCGGCAGCGGTACTGGTCCTGCGCCTCTTCTTCCTCAAGCTCCGTGCAACGCTCACCTAGGCGCGCATGAGCGCGCGGAACGCTTCGACAGCAGCAGCGACACCCTCACGATCGATCCCGTAGAAGGCCCACTTGCCACGAGCCTCCTCGGTGATGAGCCCCGCCTCCTTGAGCACGCGCAAGTGATAGGAGACCTTGGACTGGGCGAGGCCGAGGTTCTCCTGCAGCTCGCAGACGCAGATGCCCCGCGGGTCATCGTTCCCCGGGACACCCTGTTCCGAGGGTGCAGGCAGACCACAGCAGTCCCGCCCCTGCGCCATGAGGTCGAGCATGGCAAGGCGGATCGGGTCAGCGAGAGCTTTCGCCGCCTTCGATAGCTGCCCGATCGTCGCCTCGCTCATCCCGGCGCAGCAGATCTCCCCGGGGTCGTCGGCCGGCTCCGCCTGGGGTGAATCGCTGCCGCCCGCAGGCCTCACCACAACGTCTTTTGATTTGACAACGTGCGGCATGCTTGTATGCTAACAGTCAAATCGGTTGATGTGAACAGGAGATCGCCATGGCAAGCGACATGCACAGGGCAACGCTCAAGGAGCACATCCGCAGCCACTACGCGGAGAGGGCGGTGGCCGCGGCACAGCCGCAGGCTTGCTGCTCCGGCTGCGGCTGTGAGCCGGTCGCCGTCGAACCGCTGGACGGGATGACGCGGGGCCTGTACGAGGTCGATGAGGTCAGTGGGCTGCCCTCTGCCGCGGTACTGGCGAGCCTCGGCTGCGGCAATCCGACAGCGCTCGCCGACCTGCAGCCGGGTGAGGTCGTCCTCGACCTGGGCAGCGGCGGAGGCATCGATGTCCTCCTCTCCGCCCGTCGTGTCGGTGAGGGCGGCAAGGTGTACGGCCTCGACATGACCGACGAGATGCTCGCCTTGGCACGTGAGAACCAGCGTAGGGCAGGAGTCTCGAACGTCGAGTTTCTCAAGGGCGAGATCGAGGCGATACCGCTGGCGGAGGAGACGATCGACGTACTCATCAGCAACTGCGTCATCAACCTCGCCGTGGACAAGGATCGTGTGCTGGCCGAGGCGTTTCGGGTGCTCAAGCCCGGTGGCCGCCTCGCCGTCTCCGACATCGTCTTCCAGGGCGATGTGACCCGCATACCCCAGAGCCTACTCGACGACGTCGCGGCCTGGTCCGGGTGCGTCGCCGGCGCCCTCGAGGAGGGCGACTACCTCTCTAAGCTGCGACGCGCGGGATTCGAGGATGCGGCCATCGAGGTGACGAGTGTCTACGACGGCTCACCCAGCAACTCGCTGTGCGGTGCGCCCGCCCTGCCGGATGGCGTGCGACTGATCAGCGGCTTCGTACGCGCCAGGAGGCCGCTTCGTTGAGACCCGAACAGCCCTGACAAGTGGGCGCGAGGGGCTCACTGAGCGCGTAGGCCGGACGACTGGGTCGTGTGCGATCGCGCCGCACAGCCTAAGGCTCTGGCGAGGTCTCGTGCTGGGCCGTGTTGTGACGTGTTGGGCCGTGGTGAGGCGTCTCGTCGGCAAGTTGGCGGCAACAGGGCCGGTGTCAGTACACACCATCCCGGCGCGGAGACCAACGACGTCGCTGAGCGGTCCCACCATTCGCTCAAGTGCGAGCACCTCTACGAGCGTGAGATTGAGGCCGCCGTCGACGTCCGCGCGGAGGAACAAGAGTACAGACATGGTGTTAGGCTCGCGACCACGATGGCAGCCACAAGGATCGCAGCGCCCCTCGTGGCCCGACCCGCGTACGTCTGACCGAGACCGAGGACGAGCAAAGAGAGCAGTCCTGCGACGACGGGCTGCCTGCGGTTCACAGTCCCTCCCAAGCCTTCCGCGGCGCCGCACAACTCCTCTGCAGCCTGCATAGGCCGCATGCCGCAGCTCACATACCTCAGCAGAAGACCCTACAACGAGCCTCATAGGCGTGATACAGAAGATCCGCGTACTCCAGCAGCGAGACGACGATGCGTGGAGCGTTCTTCGAGACCGGAGCAGACTCTGTTCGAAATGCGAGCAACCTCAACGCCACTCCTGCCGTCATGCGTCTTCGTGCCTGCGCTTGCCCTCTCGTGCTGCCGGGTGCTGCCGCATCGCGTCGGCAGAATGTCGGCAACGGGGCTGTCTGGACTGCACGACGACGATGGCATGACACCATATGCAGGCAGAAGTTGAAGGCGGCGGGCGGAGTCGAACCGCCTTGGGCCGACATGCACGACCGGGTCAAGCTGACGCAGCAGCGATCTCTGCACTGAGCCCAGAGAGATCCGCCACGGTGACCGTCGGCTCCCTTCCCCATGGATCGAAGACCACCTCCGGAGACCGCCGCACCCATGCGGCTCTCATACCTGCCGATACTGCCCCGATGACATCGAAGGGGTTGCTCGAGACGAGCCAGACGCTGCTCCGGGAGGCCCCGGTCGCCGCCAGGAAGTAGCTGTACACGGCGGGATCCGGCTTGAACGTCCTCAGGTCCTCGACGCTGACCACTCCGAGGAAGTGATCGCTCACGCCGGCTGCCCTGAGCACCCCCTCGACCGTTTCGGTGCTTCCGTTGGAAAGCACGTAGAGACGAAAGCCAGCCGCCGCCAGACCAGCCAGCGCATCACTGACTTCGACATAGGTGGGGAGCCTGCGATACGCCTCGAGGATGGCAAGTCTCTGCCCCGGGCTCGGTGAGGTCCGGTAGAAGGCGCAGGCGTAGTCGAAAGCATCGCTCGTGCAGACGTCGAAGTCCGCGTAGTCGCGCATCAGGCCTCGCCGGAAGGAGTACTCCAACTGCTTCTCTCGCCAAGTACAAGAGAAGGCCTCTGCTCTCTCCCCCACCATGCGGCGCAACGCTGGAACGACACCGTCGGTGTCGACAAGGGTGCCGTAGAGGTCGAACGCAAGCGTGGTCGCCATGGTGTTCTCCTACTCCAAAGCCTAGTGAAGACCCGGAGAGGCTTCACTTCGACCTGTGTCGGTACGGTCTTCTGCACCTGTGCCACGCGAATCCTACAGGACCGGAGTCGGGGCTCACCTTCCCATCGCTCGCGGCTGCCGTTCACACCGCGACTGACGATGTCCAGCAAGATGAGGCCGCCGCCGACCGCAGGAGAAGGCGAGCTGTTCAGTTCAGCGATCAAAAGCCCGAGCTACGTAGTGCGGGCTCTTCACCAGTCTCCCAGGAGAGCCCGCTGGAGAGGCCAACAACCTCCAACACGACGCATGGCACCGTGCCGCTTCGTGCCTAGTCGTGTGCTTGCGTGTTCAGCGATGCTGCAACGTCACGTCGGCAGAATGTCGGCAACAGGGCGCTCAGAACCGCACGACGGCTATAGTAGGACCCCATATGCAGGGGAAAGTTGGAGGCGGCGGGCGGAGTCGAACCGCCGATGGAGGTTTTGCAGACGTCTGTCTGCCGTGACGAGCAGTAGTGGCTCGTGTGCGATTGTGCTGCACAGTCCAAGGTTCTGGCGAGCGTTCGTGCTGGCCTGTGCTGGCGCGTGTTGAGCCGTGAGGAGGCGTCTCGTCGGCAAGTTGGCAGCAACGGGAGATTGGATGACTCACTCTCAGCGCGGTCTCTCGCTTCAACCGCCCGTTGTGGGTACGCGCGACAACCTCATGGTCGCGCTACGCCGCACCGTCGGCCGAGACCGCCAGGGGTCGCAGCGACAGGCGTCAGCTCTGCGTACCCGGTGGCTGATGCCTGTGGATCTCGCCCTCGACCATATAGAGGACGTCCTCGGCGATGTTCGTCGCGTGGTCCGCAAGCCGCTCCAGTTGTCTGGCCACGCTGAACAGGAGGATGGTGGCGTCGAGATGCTCGGGGTGGGCGCGTATGACGTCCTTGAGGGCCTCGATGAGATCCGCGTAGAGCGCGTCGATCTCATCGTCGGCGGCGAGGACCGACGCGCCTTGGCGGCGTCCTGGTGCACGAGTGAGTCCAGCGCCCGTTCCATGATCGCTCTGGTCCGGTCGGCCATCACTGACAACCCTTGGGGAACCGGGACAGGGTGCTCGCAAGCTAGCGAGATAGCGCGCTCCGCGATGTTGACGCCGAGGTCGCCGATGCGCTCCAGCTCGCTGTTGATCTTGACGACGGCGACGATGAAGCGCAGGTCGCTGGCCACTGGCTGGTAGAGCGCCAGGATCTTGAGGCACTCTTCTTCGACTTCGACCTCGGTCTCGTCGATAACCAGGTCGGTCGCTATCACCTGCCGTGCTGCCGCGCAATCGCGCGCCTCGATTGAGCGAAAGGCGAGGCTGAGATTCTCCTCCACGACTGCTCCCAGGCGAGCATCTTGCGCTTGAGGTGGTCTATCTCGCGTTGAAGATGGAGCACTGGAACCCTTTCTGGCGGTTTCAGGGTATCAGCCGAAGCGGCCGGTGATGTACTCCTCCGTCTGACGCTCCATTGGCCTCGAGAAGATCTGGGCGGTCGAGCCGAACTCGACGATGCGGCCCTGGAAGAAGAAGGCCGTGTAGTCGCTCACTCGAGCGGCCTGCTGCATGTTGTGCGTGACGAGGACGATCGTGTACTTGCTCTTCAGGTCGAAGATCAGTTCCTCGATCTTGGCCGTACCGACGGGATCGATCGCCGAGCAGGGTTCGTCCATGAGGAGGATGTCCGGTTCGGGGGCGATGGCACGCGCGATGCAGAGCCGCTGCTGCTGGCCGCCGGAGAGCGCGGTGCCGGGCTCGTTGAGTTTGTGCTTGACCTCATCCCAGAGGGCGGAGCGCTTGAGGGCATGCTCGACCCGGTCCGAGAGGTCGGAGCGGTTCATCTTGTAGTGCTGACGAAGCCCGTATGCGATGTTGTCGAACACCGTCATCGGGAACGGACTCGGCTTCTGGAAGATCATACCGATCCGGCCCTCAGATCGAGCAGGTCGGTCTGGGGCGAGAGGATGTTGTTGCCGGCGAAGAGGGACTCGCCTTCGGCTCGTTGGGAGCGGTAGAGGTTGAAGATGCGGTTGTAGGTGCGCAGGTGGGTCGACTTGCCGCATCCCGAAGGGCCGATGACAGCGGTGACCCGGTTCTTCTTGATCTCCATTGAGTTGGCGAAGAGAGCTTGCTCCTTGCCGTAGAAGAAGTCGAGCGAGCGCACCGAGATCTCACTCGGCAGGCCGGCGAATTCCTCCTCGGCCGTTCAGACGGTCGTCGACTACCTCAAGGCGAGGCGGCACGATGGTCGCGGTTGCCTGGGACGGGGTCGGTTCATCCACGGTGGTTCCTACCATTCCTTGCCTCGATGGAAGAGAAGTCGGACGAGCACGTTCAAGCCGAGTACGGTGACGATGATCAGCAGTGCTCCGCCCAAGCGAGATCCTGCCAATGGGGATACGGAGAAGCGGAGAAGTCGTAGATGGTCTTCGTCAGGTTTGCGACCGGACCGCCGAAGAAGCCGCCTGATCCGGTCAGCCCGGTCATCCAGTACGGGCTGCTCAGTGCGGTGAAGAGGAGCGGCGCGGTCTCGCCCGCGACGCGAACGACAGCGAGGGACGCGCCCGTGATCAACCCACCGGTCGACGCCTGCAGACCACGCCCAGGGTGACCTTCCAGCGCGGCGCACCAATCGCCAAGCCCGACTCCATGAACTCGTCGGCACGAGGTTGAGGATGTCCTCCGTCGTGCGCGTCATCACCGGCAGCATGATGAACGTCAGCGCGACAGCTCCGGCGAAACCCGAGTAGTGCCCAAGGGCTTACGAGGATAGCGAAAGCGAAGACGCCGACGATGATCGAAGGGACACCCATCACCACGTTGGCGATCATGCGGATGGAGGTGGCGACACGGCCATCGCGGCCGTACTCGGCGGGTACACTCCGCCGAGGAACCGACCGGAATTGCCATGAGGGCGGCCGCCGGTGATGACGAGGGCTCCGAGAATCGCGTTCGCGACCGCCGGCAGTGGAGGTGACATCCTGCGGAGTCGGTTGCGTGAAGAATGCGACACTCCAACATGATTCCCCTCGTGGCTACCTGCCAGACGACGAACACCATCACGGCGTGCCGAGCAAGCCCCCTAGCCAAGCCAGGCCCTTGACAACACGGTCGGCCGTCCTCCGCCCCGCGGTGGAGCGGTGGCGAGCGACCACTGCGGAGCGCGGCTCGGCCATGCTGCTCATGCCCGACCTCCGGTGCTTCGCTTCACGCGGCGGAGCCACAGCTGGGCCAGCACCTGGAAGAGCATGGTGATGACGAAGCAGATGAGTCCCCGAGATAGATCAAGGCGCTGACCTGCACCTCGTCGGTGGCCTCGGCGAACTGCTGTGCGATCAGCGAGGCGATAGACGTCCCGGGATCGAAGATGGACCTGGGCAGCTCGGTGTACAGACTTCCGATGAGATAGGCGACCGCCATGGTCTCTCCCAGTGCGCGGCCGAAGCCGATGAACACGCCGCCGACGAGCCCGCTGTTGGCGTATGGCATGCTGATCTTGCGCATGACCTCCCA
>CAVYDV010000003.1:0-149890 GCA_963767505.1 uncultured Thermoleophilia bacterium
CGACCTCCACGTCGCCTCGCCCTGCCACGGAGACTACCCGCGAACGGATGGAACAGGGCCTCTCCGAACTGCTCCACGCCGTAGCTGTCGATCATCTCCTGACCATCCGCCCCGACCAGCACGCCGGCGAACTGCTCGGCCGCGGCGGCATTGACCGCCGTGAATTCGTTCTGGTACGATGATCACGTAGTACATGTTCTTCAGATCGTCGCTCTCCGGCGAAAGCGGGACGAGGTCGAGAGAGGTCACCTGGGCCAGGAGGTCCCGTGTCAGTCAGGGTGTAGCCCTCTTTCTCGCTCGCGATGCGTAGAGTCTCGCCCATCCTTGCCCAGTACTCAGGTACCAAGTCGCCGGCCGGCACGATGCCGGCGCGTCCCAGATCCCGAGTTCCTTCTTGTGAGTGCCAGACTCGTCGCCACGCGAGACAAGACGCCCGCGTCTCGGCGATCCGCCGCGAGCCTCCGCCGCCGTCTCGGTCTCGGACCCGCCCGCGGGTCGCCTCGGGGCCGACGATGACGAAGTAGTTGTAGGCGAACTGCAGGCGCATCGTCCCGTAGCCTCGGCCATGAACTCCTCCTCAGCGGCGGGTGAGTGCACGATCAGCACGTCGGCCTCCCCTCACTCCCATCGCGATCGCTTCTCCCGAGCCGACGGCGACGACCTTGACCGTGAGTCGGGGGCGCTCGCGAGCAGGGAGCAGGCATCTTCGAGGAGGCCGGAGTCGTTGAGACTCGTCGTGGTCGCAACGATGAGCTGGTCGCGCTGGACGCTCGGCTCCTCACTCGAACCGCAGGCGCCCACCCCAACGGCCGCAGGCACCAGCACGGCAAGCGCCACAACGCGTACGATCAGCCTTGCTTTCCCCCTTGATCACTCCCCCTCCGAACGGATGATGGCCTCTTCTCCTGGTACTCAAGGAGTCGCCATGGGCGACGAACGAACGCGGCAGGGCAGAGGAACCCCCATGTGTGCGCCGCTCCGCCGTGTCTGAGTCCGGCCATCGCGCGCATCGCCCAACCGCAAGACGGCTCTCCTTTCCGCACTGGGAGGCACGACCGTTTCCCGCCGCACCCTGCCGGCTTCGGCTCCCTAGGCTCTACCGCCCGTAGGACTCCGCCGCTCGGAGAAGCCCGTGGATTCTATCTGGGCGAGGGCACCCGACTCAAGCGGATTGCCTTCCCGTAGATTCAGGAGGTTCCTGGAGCGCCCCGCTGATCACTGGCACCCCGGCGGGCATCAGGCCTGCACGAGCCGGCTTCTCCCAGTCAAGGCACGCACATCTCACGCCAACCTCTCCGACGCCGAGAAGCGCTGTTAGGGAGCTCGGCGCCGACATCCTCCGCCGATGCAGGCCCGAAAGTGCGCTCGAGCCGGTACCTCTGCGGCGATCGTCGTGCTTTGCGGGCGCGTCAGGACCTGCGGCAGAAGGCGCACTGACAGTCGCGCTGGTGGTGCCATCCTTCGCTCGGGGCGCTCTCCACCGGGACGGGCGTCGCCATCGCACAGCCCCGCCACAGCGTCACGCCGTCGAAGAAGTACTGCTGGGAGCGGTGGTCGACCCAGGCGGGTTGCCGGCTCTGAAGGACCTGGTCGCGCGTCAGCAGACAGCGGCTCATCGCATCCTCCCGCCCGGTTCATGGACAGGGACTGCCTCAAGCGCCTGCCAGCCGCGCTGCGGCAGCCGCTTCTCGTTCGTGACCAGCGTCGTGATGCCCCGCTCGGGATCGGCCCGAAGGCCGTGGTCGCCGGTCCATACGAAGGAGACCTCCTGATCGCCGTCGTGCCGTGCTTTGAGGCCAAGCGCGACGACCTCGCGAAGGGTGTAGCTCCCCGCCGTGTCCATCACCCCTCCCGTCGAGTCGCTTCAAGTGTCCTACGGCAGTATTCGTTTCCAGAGCGCGAAAGAGAATGGGACATCCGCCCATAGCCTGGGGAGGGCAGAGACGCTACGGCTCCCGGCGTGCTCAGATCGACGGTGCGGTCGGCTCCGCACAGGTCACCCAGACCTGTCGGACGCCGAGAAACGCTGCTCAGGGCGCCCTCGCCGCTCAATTGCCGACGCACCGTCGTCGAGCACCGTGCGTCATAGTTCGCTTTTGGAGTCGTCTGAGGCCCAGTCTCGACCACTTGCGAGCCTGAAAGGGCGGCGGAGCGGCCCGAGAACCGAACTAAGGCGAACTAGGATGACGCTATTCCGTTGCTCGGGCGCACGATCGCCGTCGGTCTGCCGCTCCGCGACAGAGCCTTCCGCGATGCCTTCACCACCGTCGTTCTCGAGGTCGCCCTCGCGCGCCGCCAGCGCGATCTCGATCTCTGCGGCGAGCTCCCGAGCGTACTCATCGCCCTCGCGGTCGATCCAGCCGCACCAGGAGAGGTCCTCGGAGGGGGGCCAGGTCGGCGAGCCGGCCCTCCGCAGCGAGAGGCGCACCAGACGGCCGAGATGGGCGTGGGCGCAGAGTTCTGCCGATATCCTCTGCAGACGCGCGAGGCGCCGGCGCAGCTCGCAGGGCGAGGGTCGCGGCTGGTGGCCTGCGTCTCACGGCGTCTGCTCCTCCAGAGCGTTGAGGTCTGTCTCGAGGCGGACGAGGTCGGCCTCGAACGCCTCCAGCGTGAGGGGCTTCTCCCGGGTGAGACGCGCGAGGCCGAGCAGCGCAGACCAGCCGGTCGAGGGTGGCGCGCGCGGAACGCAGGTCCCCGGCCGAGAGCTGACGTCTCATGATCGAGCTCGTAGCCGGCGATCGCGAGGCCCAGTTCGGCGCGGCTGTCGACCTCGGCGCTCTCGCGCAGGCGCTCGAGGGCGGCGGCGACGTACTGCTGGGCGGCACGCTCCCCGAGACCCCACCTCTCGCGCGCGAAGCGCACCACCGAACGACGCGGGGCGCGCGAGGCGAGGAGCTCGCGAGCTCGGCGAGGCGCTGCTCGCGCTCGGCCCTAGTCGCTCGCCGGGGCACGATGCGCCTGCTTGCCGGTGAAGCGCTCCCAGCGGGCCACGGCGACATCGACGAAGGCCGGCGAGTGCTCGATCGCGTAGCAGACCCTGCCCGTCTCCTCGGCGGCGATGAGGGCCGTGCCGGAGCCGCAGAAGGGCTCGTAGATGAGCCCGCCGGGCTTCGTGTGGTACTCGATGGGGCGGCGCACCGTCTCGACCGGCTTCATGCGTCGGATGCACGCCAGCCGGCGCCGTCCTCGATCTTGCTGGCGATCTCCCAGACGGCCTGGCGTCGGCCGGGGGCTTGCGCTTCGGCATGTGGCCCTCGGCCAGCCGTACATCATCGGCTCGTAGTCCCACATGAAGTGGCGAGTAGGTGAGCACCGCTCTGCTCTTCTTCCAGATGAGCACCTGATGGGGCAGCAGGCCGACCTCCCGCCAGGCCTGCCAGACGACCTCGGTGCGCATGATGCCGAACCACTGGTAGATGGCGGCGTCGTCGGTCGAGGGCGTGCTCGAGGGCCGTCTCCAGGAAGTCGACGTAGAAGCTCGACCGAGTGCTCGTGGTCGATGTAGGCGTCCCAGTGCTTGTCCTTGTCGGCGCTGCCGCCGTTGGCCTCGCTGGCCGGATGGGCGCCGCCCTCGTAGTCGACGAGGTAGGGCGGGTCGGTGGCCATCAGCGCGGCGCGCTTGCCGTCCATCAGGCGCTCCACGTCCTCGGCCTTGGTCGCGTCGCCGCAGAGCAGCCGGTGCTCGCCGAGCAGGCAGAGGTCGCCGGGCTTGGTGATCGGCTCCTCGGGGGTCTCCGGCACCTCGTCGGGGTCGGTGAGGCCCGCGGTCGGCTCGGCGAGCAGCGCCGGCGAGCTCGTCGGGGTCGAAGCCGGTGAGCGTCGAGATCGTAGCTCGAGATCGATGAGCTCGCTGAGCTCGAGGGGCAGGAGCTCGTCGTCCCAGCTGGTCTCCTGGGCGGTGCGGTTGTCCGTCAGGCGGTAGGCCTTGGCCTGCTCGGGGGTGAGATCGGTCGGCGACGTGCACCGGCACCTTCTCGAGGCCGAGGCGCTGCGCCGCCAGCAGACGCGTGTGGCCGGCGATGATGACGCCCTCTGCGTCGACGACGATCGGCTGCCGCCAGCCGAACTCCGTGATCGAGGCGGCCACCTTGGCGATCGCCGCCTCGGGCGCCACCCGCGGGTTGCGTGCGTAGGGGATGGGCTTCTCGAGTCGGCCACCACTCGATCGCTATCTCGTCAGTAGCGCGTGCCATCATCGCGCCCTCCAGTCGTGGGTACAGGTGCAGGGGTGAAAGCGGTGAAAGCTCTTTCTGGTTCTTCTCCCAGGGGAGAGGCCTCATGGAGTGAACCGCAGATAGCCTTCACCGCCTTCACCCTTCCATCGCTTCCTCGAAGGTGAGTTCAGCCGCATCCCCCAGGCGCAAGCCAAGGTAGACGTTGCCGGCCTTCGTGTGACGTTTCGGGTAGTGGCTCTCAAGGAGCTTGTAGAAGCGGTTGCGGTACGGACGCTCGGCCTCGGGAACGACCTGCTCCTCGGCCCACTTTGTGTAAGCGGTCCAGGCGTCGGCGGCCGGCAGCCGCGACTCCGCGGCCACCTGGCAGCGATCGGCAAGGAAGGCGGCCAACGGGTCGCTGTCGGCGCGGTAGTCGGCGGTAGCGACCCGCACCTTCGGCGGCGGATCGAGCCCACGCTCCCGCCACTCGGCGTAGCCGGCGACGGCCCAAGCGAGGATTCCGGGAAGCTCGCCCTGCAGCTTCTCCTCGAGATGCTCATCGGCGGCATCGCCCTCGAAGCGCACCTCGAAGGGCACCAAGCGTACCCGCCGCCAGAAGCCGTGTGAGAAGTCCCTGATGGGCGGCTTGTGGTTGACCGCGAGCACCAGCTTGGCGACCGGCACGAAGCTGAAGAACTCGCGGTGCAGGAAGCGGGCCGTGACGGCATCGCCACCGGTCAGCATCTTCAGGCGCGCCTCGTTAAGGGGAGTACTCTCGCCGGTCTCCGAGCTCGTTACGAGACGGCGTCCGACGAGCGCCGCGAGGTCGTTCGGGATCTGGGCGCGCGAGCCGGCCTCGAAGGTCGAGAACGGGGCGTTGTAGGCGTAGTCGCCGAGCATCGCCGAGAGCACCTTGAGCAACGTGCTCTTGCCGTTGGCGCCGAGGCCGAAGAGCAGCACGAAGAACTGTTCGCCCGTCTCGCCGCTGAGCAGGTAGCCGACCAGGCGCCAGATCCAGTCGATGAGCAGCTCGTCGCCGGCGAACACCTCCTCCAGGAAGCGCTTCCAGCGGGGACACCCCGCTTCTGCATCGAAGCGCACGGGACTGCAGAGACTGATCATCTCCTCGGGACGCCCGGGGCGCAGTCTGCCTCGCTCCAGATCGACGACGCCGTTGGCCACGGCGAACACAAGCGGGTCGCGGTCCCAGCTGTCGCCGGCAGTGGCGACCGACCTCTGGCAGCTCGCCACGTGCAGCATCGCCTCGAGGCGCGCCCGATTCTCGCTGGCAATCGCGAACCTCGCTTCGGCATCGCGCGCCGAGAGGTCGGCGATGGCAGGCGCCTCGGCGTAGCGCTGGCGCGCCGTCTGCACGGCGAGGCGCAGGACCTCTCCGTCATCGTCGGCGCGCCAGTGGTGCTCGGCCCAGATGAACCATGAGCCGCGCCGGTGATCGTAGCGCACGCGCTCACCGTTGAGTTCGGCGAACTGCTCGGCGTTGCCGGCGTCGGTCCGTGGATGGCCCTCCGACTGTGCCTGACCCTGCGGTTCGTAGCGGACGGCGCTCTTGACGACAGCCTCCAGCTCAACCGTCTCAAGAGGCGGCCGACAGCGCTTGTTGACCTCGGTGAGCGCCGCCAGATCTCGCTCCTGAGGTGCCCGCGGCGGCGCATCGCGCAGGCGTCGCGAAAGAGCGCCTCGTTGCGACGCCCGGCGGGTATCTCGGCCCCGGCGATGACTGCTTCGGAACCGTCAGCGCCCGGCCTCGGCGTGAACTCAAGACGCTCACCCAGTGCCGCGGGAACCGGCGCCGTGAGCTCGATGCCGTGACTGTCTATCCAGGTGTACTGGCTGCCGCCGATCATCGAGGGCGGCAGCAGCACGTAGCCACCCTCCGCCTTGACGTCGATGCCGACGGCCAGTCGACCGTTGCCTGAGCCGATGCGCCGGCCATCGGCGAAGTAGTGAAGGTGGAAGCCGCCTGAGGGCGTCTCGACCATGGCGGTCTCCTCGAGTTCGGCGCCGAGCTCCCCCCTGAGCGCCTGCCAGTTGTCGGGACCGGGGCGATCGTCCTTGTCGTCGACGTCAAGCACGACCCGCCCCGAAGCACCGCAGCTCATGGCGAGGTTGGCATCCGGCCAGCGCGTCCACCAAGCGCGGATCTGCTCTGAGTCTCTGCTCGCGTCGAGGTGGCCGCGCACGGTGCGCGGGTGCTTGCCGGACGAGCTGCAGTCAGACCTGCCGCAGGAGCAGGCGCAGGCGGCGTTCGTGCTGTGCACGGGGAAGACCGCGATGCCCCGCGCAGCGTAGTCAAGCGCCGCCGCAAGCAGATCGCTCACGGCTCAAGCCCCACGTTCTCACTCCCGGCGAGAAGCGTAGCCTCAAGCCAGGCACTGGACACACGGCGCCGGTGACCGAGACATAGCACACGGATCGTGCCCTCGTGCGCCAGCCTGTATGTCAACGATCTCGAAATCCCGAGGGTGCTTCCAGCGAACGGCCAAAGACTGACCGTGGGATGGGAGCGCAGGTAGGAAAGCAGCTCCTCACGCGAGAGACTAAGCGGATCGGGTTCCTGCAAACGCGCCGTGGACACGGTTGACTCCTTGGCTGACGTGACTGTAAAGTAGTGTAGCAGAGGTCACGAGCACAACACAAACGTGCACGCGGATTGGGAGGAGTCACATCGATGCAGGTCGAATCGGATCCGGGCAGATGGCTGGCCCGTCGCGCCAACTCCGTCAGCTACGACGCGACGAGCGGCGTCTTCGTCGTCCGCACATGGCCGAGACTCCCTTCGCTGAGCGACGAGGGAGCGGCGCGGTCCGAGTACGAGCAACGGCTGCGTGAGCTCGAGTACGAGCCGCTCAGACAGACGACGCTGCCCAACGCCCTGGCGCGCATCGCGGTCGTCGCCGACACGGACCATGAGGCAGTGCGTGACCGTCGCACCGAGACCCCAGAGAGACGGATGACCGCAAGAGCGCAGGGGGACTCGACCGAGTTGCTGGCCGAGCGCGCGGCAGCACGCTCAGCCGAGGCGGCGGCGCGCCGTGAAGCCAAGCGCTTCCTTCTCCACTACGGCCCCCTCGGCTACCAGAAGCTCAAGCCGGACGACAGATGGCCCGAACACGGCGAGCCCCTCGGCTGGATCTTGGCGGAGGCAGAGACGGTGCGCTTCACCCTCGAGGTGGTCGACGCCCTGCTACGGCACGATGAGCCGGCGCTGCGCGCCGCGCTCGCCAAGCGACGCCTCCCGGAGACCGAGGGCGCAGAGGACCAGGAGGCCGAGGCCGCCTCCCACATTGGACGCGCGCGCTACGCCGTCTGCCGCGACGCAGAGCACCACGGCTCCTCCTGGGACCCAGCCAACGAGCCTTGGCTGCGCAGTGACACCGGCTGGTGCGACCCGACGGCCATCTACCTGTTCCCCACCGAAGGTGAGACAGCGCTTGCCGACCACGCCGGTCGGCTCGTCGCCGACCTCATCACGCACCACGCCCCGCACCGGGAAGACGGCTTCAGCTGGCGCGACGGTCGCTTCCGCGAGATGGCCGCGATTGGCCCCCTTCTGTGCGCCGTCTGGCTGCACGTCAAGCGAGCGGCTCTCGGCGAGAGCGAGATCCGCAGCTGCCAGGAGTGCGGGGCCCCGTTCCTCGTCAGTGATCAGCGCCAGCAGTTCTGCCCGCCGGAGGAGGTGGGCGGCAAGTCGCGCTGCCTTGGCCGTCAGCAGATGCGCCTACGGCGTCGGGAGGAACCCAAGCCAGGGAATGCGGAGAAGGAGGCCTGATGAGAGGCTCAGTCCGTCGCCGCGGCGACCCCGGCTCCTGGGAGTACATCGTCGACGTCGGTCTGGCGGCGGCGCAGCGCTGCACGGATCTGCAACAAGCGCTTCTGGGTCGAGCGCCGCCCGAAGGAGAGCTGTCCCGAGCTGTGGCGGAGGTCTCGATCGAGACCGAGGAACGCCGCCGTCAGACCAAGGCCGGCTTCGCAACGCGCAAGGACTGCCTCAGCCGAGATGAACACCCTGCTCGTCGCCGTCGAGAAGCAGAGCTACCAGGCGCCGACCAAGGCGAGCGTGCGCGAGTACCTGACCGGCGAGTGGCTGCCGGCCGTGAAGGCGACGATCCGCCCCTCGACCTACAACTCCTACGTGCAGCACGTCGAGTGCCACATCGTGCCGCACATCGGCGTCGGTGAAGCTGCAGAAGCTCAGCGGCAGTCAGGTGAACGCGATGTACGCGAAGCTCGCCGAGAGCGGCAAGAAGAACGGCAAGAGCGGCCTCTCGCCGCAGACCATCCACCACGTGCACGCCTGCCTGCACAAGGCCTGCAAGGATGCAGTCCGCTGGGGCCACATCTCGAGGAACCCGCTCGATGCCGCCGACCCGCCACGCAAGAAGGGCGACGGCACGAAGGAGATGAAGACCTGGAGCGCCGAGCAGCTCGGGGCGTTCCTCACTTCAGTCCGTGACGAACGCCTCCACTCCCTCTGGCACACGATCGCCATGACCGGCATGCGACGCGGCGAGGCACTCGGTCTGCGCTGGAGCGACGTCGACCTCGAGAACGGCAGGCTCGTCGGTGCGCAGGGCCCTGATCCCCACCAACAGAGACGTCGTCGGTCAGTGAGCCGAAGACGGCCAAGGGTCGCCGGGTGATCGCCCTCGATCCGGCCACCGTCGAGGTCCTCAAGGGGCAGGCCGCGCGTCAGCTCGACGAGCAGCGCGAGTGGGACGAGGCCTGGACGGACTCGGGGCTGGTGTTCACGACCGAGAACGGCGAGGCCCTCGACCCGGAGTCGGTGTCGCGCTACTGGCGCCGGGCGGTGAAGCAGTCGATGCTGCCGCCGATCCGGCTGCACGACCTGCGGCACACCCACGCCACCCTCGCCCTGCAGGCCGGCATCCACCCCAAGGTCGTCAGTGAGCGCCTCGGGCACGCCACCGTCTCGATCACCCTCGACACCTACTCGCACGCCATCCCGGCGATGCAGGAGGAGGCGGCGGAGAGGATCGCGGGGTTGGTGTTCGTGAGCCGCTGATGCTGCATCAGCCAGGCCGCCGAAGAGCCTCGGCGGCGCCGGTGTTGCACTTCAAACTTGAACTCAGACGCTGCCATGGCTTGCGAACCATGGCTCCCGCTGTAGGGCCGCTCGTACCGGGGTCCGGACGAACTCCGGTGCCTTCCAGACATACTCGGCCGCCTTCACCTTGCCCTCTGGCGACAACCCCCGTACGTGCGCAACCGCCGCTTCGACGGAGAACGGCTTCTCGACCTTCGATTGGAAGTTGCTGGCCAGCTTCGTCCATACCACCGCGTCGAGACCTCGAGCGCGAGCCCACTCGGCACACTGCCCTGGTGAATGCACCTCGGTAGCGGCATCGGCGCGCCAGCATCCGATGTTGGCGATGCGTCGTACCCTCTCGACAGACGAATGTCGGCCACCGCATCGTCGATGTCACGCCGACGGCTGAGACACCAGGCGACGGTTGTGTCTACGCCATGCGCCTCATCGAAGACGAGTGTGAGGGCACCTGATCTCGAGCCGGAGATGCGCGCGAACTCCAGCTTCAGGACTGGCCCGTCGAACTGCCAGTCGTCGTGCCATTCGTCGAACTCCGGCCTTTCGTCCCAGAGCAGCGAGCCCCAGCCTAGGATCGCCACTTGCGGCGGCATCGCGTCCTCCCGATTCGAGTGCGCCTATCGTTGTAGCGCATCAGCTGCGGGGCGCAGCGACGCGCCCTGCCTCAGTCCAGCGTTCTGGGCGCCGGAGTCCGCTGGATGCGCTCGTTGGGCGGCAATTCCCTGTCGCGCGCCTCCCGGAACGCGGCTGTGAACTCGGGGTGAAGACGCCCATAGCAGTCGAAGAACTTCCGTATCGGAGCGCCGTACATCTCATCGAAGCTGTCGATCTCCTCTGGGAGGCACTTGCGTAGTGCGGCCTTCACCACGTAGTGGGACTGCATTGAGCCGAGCTCGCCAGCTATGTCCTGTTGGCCGGCGATGATGTCTTGCAGCGGCGAGACAAGAGCGGCGGCATTGCCGATCACCCAGACGTACAGCGACGCGAGCTGATCGGTCCCGAAGAGTGCCTCAGGCGTGAACTGTTGCAGCCCGATCCAGATGGCGTAGTCATCACCGATCTTCCACTCGCGACGAGCGATGAAGACCTGGGAATTCTGATATCGCTCGAAGACCCACTGGTCATCCCACCACGGCTTCTCTGCAAGCTTCTGCTCGAACGAGAACAGGTAGTCACGGAACTCCGTGGCCAAGGTGGCCTCAGCCTCATGGATCTCCTGCACCATGTCCCAGTTCTCGATCAGCAGCCGGCTCGATTCTGAGAATCTCTCGTTCATGCGCTGCCCCATCTCCGGTATTGGTCCACCAGATCCTCCACAACGTACTTTGTCTTCTCACTCAACCCTGGGACGAAGTCTCTCGAACTCCGAGGCAAGTCGCACATACGATGCGCGATGCCACGGGCCGGGGTCGCCGCTCGTCGGCGGGTAGCCGCTCGGGGTCAGAAAGACCGGGAACATCCTCTCGCGAGGAACTCGGACCACCTTGCCGAAACGCTCCATGTCCCTGAACTCCCGGTCGATCTGCCCGAAGCCTTCAGCTGCGAAGATCTTGTTCTCGACGTACAGCACGAAGCTCGATGGCTTGTACACGAGGATGTCGATGATCGACTCGTGGCCCGCGAACTCGGTTTGCACATGAGAGCCGACCAGCTCCTCCGGCAGGAGTCCGTCGACCTCTGCGGCCCTCAGGAACGCCTCAAGGAAGTGCGGCCCGCCGCCATGCGATCCATGTGGCGCCAGGAGCCACGCCAAGATACTGCTGTGTCTCACTTCGTCGCCGCCGACGCCCGTCAGGTCGAACACATTGAAGCGACGCTTGTGGGTGGCCGAGGTGAGTTGCTGCCGAAAGCCGTCCAGGAACGCGGCCATGGTCTCTGTCTTGGCATTCCGCCGTCTCTCGGTCAACTCTCGGAATCGACCGATGAACACCGCCAGACGCAGTTCGTGCTCGGCGCCCATCGACACCCCCTCGTTCGCCCAACACCAGGGCGTAACCTCTGTGCCATCACCTCGGAGTGTACCTCGCCACTACGCACGTCGGGTTGACGCGCGGGCTAGGGACACCACCGTGCTCGAAGTCGAAGCTGAACGAGGCGGTATCGAACAACGAGTTCCTCAAGGACCTCTTCCAAGCGTGCATGATGCACGACACCGAGTACTGCGCCATCGCGGTGAAGAACCTCTACATCAAGTCACGTGACTTCGACAGGGCCGTGGCCTTCTTCGACACGATCTCGACGCCAGCGGCCGGCTGCGGCTTCCGCTCAAGGGCGTGCTTCTCATCGGGTACAGCCGCACCGGCCTGCCGGCGCCGGACGAGTCCTGACAAGGCCATCGGGTCGCGGCTCAACGCATCGTACTCCTTGCCTTCCGCGACGGGACAGGCATGGACGCGAACGCCATCCCGGGGTGCCGGAGGGCGGCGGCACCAGCTGCCGGACTGGCGTTTGCTGCGCCCCAGTTGGCCTGCGAGGTCTGACCTCACGCCGCACGGCGTGCCGCTACGAGCCAGTCTCGACCGGCGAGAGCCCCAGCTACCCCCAGACGAGGTCAACAGCCTCCGAGTGCAGATAGAGGCGACCGAGAGACTCACTGCGAACTCGCCACAGGAAGCCGTGGTCGTCGATCCTCCCGCCGAGCTTCTCAGACATCGTGAGGTCGAGGAAGACATCTCCTGCGGAGACCAGGCGCAGGAATCGAATGATCGAGGGCCACTTGCAGTATGAAACCGCGTTCACTTCGCATGCTTCCCTGCCCTTCGCTGTCGTCGGAGCAATCGAGAGGAAGGCCGTTTGGGAGTGCTTGGATAGGAGAGCCTCCTCCAAACGCTCGGAGTCGTACTCCAGGACGACGACACCGTCGCGCACGACTTGGACGACCTCGTCTTCCGGTCGAAGCGAGAATCCCAGGGAGTCCGGTGTGCTGCCGAAGGAGGTGTAGAGCGCTCGCCGGTTCCGCTTGGGGTCGTAGTAGCTGTGGCGCTCGAAGAATCCCTGTCTGTCGTCATCCTGGACGTATCTGCACGGCGTTCGGGAGAACAGCGTCTGGAGGCTGCTTCCGTGCTTGGTCTTGAGCTCGATACCCATGAAGTCGGGAGCCAGGCTGCTGTTCTGCGGGATTCCCAGGGCTTGTTCGACCGCAAGTCCGTAGCGACCGGATCCTTGCCGGGGACCGCAAGGGGTCCCCGCGCACGCAGGTCCCGCAGCTTGGCGAACAGGATCTCGTGGGGCTCACTCGAGGGAAGAGGGGAGCGCTCCAAGTGGTCCAGCACAAGCAGTTTGAGCAGAGTCTGGTAGTTCCGGCGGGGCTTCAGGCCTCGGCAGTACGGCAGGTGCTGCTCGTAGAGTACGGCGCTGATGTTCTGGAACTTGACCTCGAAGGCCCCGGCACCACGCTGCGGGAATCGCCCGGCCAGCCCTCGATAGACCTCGGCCTTGTTGGTCGGCTCGCCGTTCTGCTCGGCCTCGAGGAGCTCGAAGTAGGCCGAGACCGCGGCTCTCACCTCTCTCTCCGACCAAGCCATCAGATCCACTCCGTCCGTCGGCGTGCCGTCTCAGCGCGCCTTTCGCGCGACAGCTACCGATTGGCAGTCTACGCCCATGCTTAGAGTCGCATGGGAAGGCGCCGCTAAGCGTTAGCCCACAGCGGGACCCAAGGGCCTTCGAGACCTCCCGCGTATCTGGTGCTCGTCGGTAGCGCGACTTGATCCCGAAACGTCAGCTCGACCACCTTGGCTGCCCTCCGTGACGCCGTTGACGGCGAGACGAACGTGTTCGGACCACGGCGCACGGGGCGCCCTTGCTGATGGCGAGCGGAGCCCGAGTTGCAGAAAGTGACCTGCGGCTCTCTATCGGGGTTCGCTCTCAGCAGGCTGCCAACCGGCACCCGGAGAACATAGACCTCGCCTTCCCCCGAGTAGCGGGCGAAGTGGTTGCGCCCCGAACCGCTCGCGGGTCGTGAATCAGTGCCCGCCCACAGGAAGACACGCGAGTTGAGCTCGTCCACGAAGTCCTCGATCGAGTATCCGTCGGGCAGGTCCAAGCTACCCGGAGCCAGTGGTCGATGGTCACGGATCTCCACGCAGCGGCCCCCGATGCGCACGCGCGCACTTCGAGCTCTTCGCTGGCGGAGAAGATGTTCGTGCTCGGTGCCGGCGAGGAGCGTGCGTGCTGACTTCAGAGTGCGGGATTCCCGTATGGACCCGAAGTTGTCGGCTCCGCACACGTGATACGCGTAGGGGCGCAACTCGGAGAACTCCTCAAGCGTGAACGACAAGATGGCTCCCAATCGCCGACGACCAAACTGATGCTCGGGCACGGCTCCGCCCTGACATAGCGCAGTCAGGCCCCGGCAGGGCTCTCGAAGCCCACGACGGACGCATCCACGGCTCGCTCGCCGTCCGTCCACGAGACTCCATCACATGCTTGCACGTGCTCATGCTACTGAGTGTTCCGCCGTCCGAGAAGCCCTGAGGCCGTGCCGCGTTTCCCTTCCGCACAGCTCGTCATGCCGCGCACCCATCGAGTTCCCGTCTCTTCGAGACCCACTCCCCTCGACACATGCCCGCGCCGTCTCGGCGATGCAGGAGGAGGCAGCGGCGCTGATCGCGGGGTTGGTGTTCGACGGCCGGTGATGAGTCCGGTGTGACGTCGGGCAGGAGAGAAGGTGAGCGACGCCGGGGTTGCAGTTCGGATTGGTACTCGTGCGAACAACACAGCCGATGAGCGCGCGACAGCACGCTACGGTTCCCAGCAGCCGGATCTCCAGCATCCGGCGACAGCATCTCGAATCCTCAGCTCGTCGAGACGTGTAGCGCCTGGCTCATGACCTGTAGGCCACCTGTTCATTGAGGGCCCTTCACCGTTGATGCACTTGTCGTCCAGCAGGTGAAGCTATGCTTCACGGCAGGCGCTGAGTAGAGCGCAAGGTCGGACCGACGATCCAACACTGAACGACTCCGTAGTCTGCTTCCACGCGGCCGTACCGCTTGCCATACTCCTCGACCAGGCGCGAATTGACCATCACCCCAACGTGCGTCGCGTCCAGCACAAGCAGGGTGTCTCTTGCCCGGCTACGCTTCTGCTCGAGAGCCTCTCGCACAATCTCGACGGTTCGCTCCAGGCTCCAAGCGACATTCGCACGTCCTGCTTGGGCGAGGTCGCTCCAGATGCTCTTGTCCGCGGGGATAGTCACAACTTGAGCCACAACTCGCTGACCATCTACTTCAAGAAGCTGATCCTCACCCCGTTCGTCGCGTGCGCCGGTCAGAAGCCGCACCTCGTTGCCACATGCGTTCATGGCCTTCACGAGTGTCTTCACCGCCTGCGACTCGTTCGCTCTGCCACGCGCCAGTGGACCGCTGAGCGCGACACGAGCCGCGCCCGTCTCGTCCGTGTGCCCTTCCGCAGTCCCGCCGATGGCCGGCCTTGTTTCAACCCGTCGTCCGACAGGACTGTCAGGCGACCCCTCGACTGTGAACCCAACCGGGCTTCCCGTCAGCGAGAAGCGACCCGTTTCCACTCGGAGCACGTAGCTCGAGCGATGCTTGGAGGAGTCGCCAACCTCGTCCTTTGACCCAACGGTAGGTAGTCCGGTGCGCGAACGGATGTCCCGAACCAGGGCCTCCGTCTCGGATAGATCCCGAGACAACACGAACCCAGAGCTGAGCAGGTCCTCGGCCTTCCTCCACACGATCTTGACCACCGGTGCGCCACCGGCCCACCGACCCGAGTGCCACTTGCCCAGCTTCACTTCAAGTACATCACCAAAGCGAATCGCGATTGGAGTCTCCACGAGGTAGCGTTGAAAGCACAGGGCGGAGGCGTCAAGCCAGTACTCGCCGACTCCGCGCGCCAAGAGCCCGTCCCTCGAATAGCGGCGCCACCACCTGCCTCCCAGCTCGGTTCCGAGATAGCGGCCGGGCTTCTTCTCAGTCGAATTCATCCGCCTCTACCGTCAATCGATTCGTGCATGCGTGCTGCCCAACGCAAGAGCGTTTGACCTGCCATTGAACGCTTCGCGCACATCCTGCGCGCCGAGGCCCTGGAGAGTACGTCAGCCTTGCGGCGCGACAAGCTGGTGTGCTTGTTGGCGGGGCTACTCCCGTAACGATCCGTGTACCGCCTCCGCCAGCCCGCTCTTGACGAAGAAGTCCTTTCTAGACAGCGCGGGAAGCCGAAGGTCGCCAGACTCGGAGAGGAAGTGCTCCTCGAGAGGGAGCGTCTGATGACGCGATGTGAGAACGGTCCACGCGACACCGCCGAAGACCATCCGGCAGGCCCAATGCGCTTTCACGCGGATTCTAAGCGGCGCAAGTATGGCGCCATCCCACCGGCTGCCCCTCCTCGTCCACGATGACGCCGGCGAAGATCGGATACAGAGAACCCTTGGGCCCAGGGTCTACGTTGATGAGCATGCTCCGCACAGGCTCTTCATGCGGGCCAAGGCTCATCTCGGGGGCGGTATCGGACACTGAGGCGCGCCAGACGATCGAGAGCAGAAAGAGCTTGAACCGGGCGTAGTCAATGCCCCTGAGAGTGACCTCTGAAGCAACGACCTTGGCCGGCAGGGGCCTTTCCTTGAACCAGTAGCGTGCGAAGTAGTCCTCGAAGACCTGCAGACGAGCCTCGCATCCCTCGCAGAGCAGCCGCTCGCGGAGCCCCTTCTGCACCATGGTGTGCGGGACATCGCGCTTGTCGAAGAGCAATGCCCTGTGCTTCTCGTCGTAGTGCGGCTTGTAGAGGAACTCCGGGACAATGTGCGACCTGACCAGAGGCACCTCTTGTTGGCATAGGGCGCACGTCACGACCTCACCTTGCTCCTGCTGGCATCTTCTGCAGTCTGTGGAAGACGCATACTGCAGCCCTCCTCTTCTCGTGTAGGACCCTACCACCAGCCTCGTGACGTCATATAGGGTCCGTGTAGGAAGCGGGGAAGACAGTCAGCGAGGACCTCGGAGGTCGATCGGCACGGTTCCGGCCTATGCTGCCTGGTGGTGGATGGTGGCAGGCGTTCTCGTCGGCAGAATGTCGGCATCTGGCAGCAATTCGGGCGAAATTGCGCGCCGCAGTCAGACTCAGGAACATGCCATATGCAGGCACTTCTGGCGCCCCCGGCTGGAATCGAACCAGCGACACCAGGTTTAGGAAACCTGTGCTCTATCCACTGAGCTACGAGGGCGCCGCGTGAGTCTAGCAGGAGTGCCGCGAGGCCATAGGCCCCTTCCGCACGCCTACTTGATCTGATCCGTAATCACGTCGTACCGGTGGCTGCGATTGGAGACACGCTCGTGCGTCAAGTGGGCGTGTTCGCGCGCACTCTCGTCGAACGTCTCGTCCTCTTCACGGCTGAGCGCCATCCGCAGTGCGGCACCCTCGAAGATGATCTCCGCCAGCGCCTCTTCGGCCTCCTGAGCCGTCGCGTAGACGAAGGGGTGACCGGATTCAGCCCTCGTCCGCAGCGAGATCGGCTCGACCGACCTGAAGTCGATCTCGCTGCCCGTCATCTTCCATCCGTCTGCTCCCATGCGATTGGCGATACTCATCTGCCCGATGTCGGGGACGGGGGCGGCGTAGTCGCGTCGGCCTTGCCGCTGAGCCAAGACGTAGACGGTCTTCTCCCCGTCCTTCCCCTTGACCGTCGCCGGATGGATCCACGACTCCACGATGCCGCGCCACACCCGTATGCGCATGCGCGCGCACGCGACGATCGCCGCCGGATGATCGCTCCCGGGCGCGATAACGTCCCCGAGCCACGCCTTCTTCATGAGCTCCTGTTTGTCCTTGTCCACCACTCACCCCCGGCCGCTGCCTGGTCACGATCTCAAGACTTGAGCCGAAGTCTACACGCGTGACGCGGCCCGTGCCTGACGCCGCACGGTCTCGACGCCAGGTGCTGGGGAGACCAAGCAGACGGCGACGGGGGCCGGCACTCCAGGAACGCCGGCCCCCGTCGGGCAACATGCTATGGATGCACCCCGCTCACGCGGGAGCTGACTCCCTACTTGCTCTTGCCGATCTTGAACATCTTGGTGCCGCACTCAGGACAAATGCCTTGGGTCGCGGGCTTGCCGTTCTTCATCGTAACGGCCTTCTCGCTCTTCATGACTCTCTTTGCGCGACACTTGACACAGTAGGCCTCAGTCGCCATGCGGGGGTCTCCTTTCGGACTTCGGGCCGTGTGCACACTGGGCGGACCGGTCTGCACGCCGCCCATATCTCGGCGAGCATACTACGGGGCCTCCACGCACGCAATGAGACTGACGTTGCCTGCAGAGCGCACGGACTCGACGCGCTGTGTTGCTCATCGCCCCCGCACTTGGTAGAACCATGGTGTCGGCGAGGCGTCATTAGGCGCCCCGGACACGGGCTCGAGAGGATGACAATGACCACGGAGCATCAGGACAGGATCGCCAAGCTCGTCAAGGACGAACGCGTGAAGCACATCCAGCTGTGGTTCACGGACATCCTCGGCAACCTCAAGATGGTCGAGATTCCCGACCGGCAGCTCCCCAGCGTCATGCAGAGCGGAGCGCCCTTCGACGGGTCGTCGATCACGGGCTATGCGGAGATCGAGGAATCCGACATCGTGGCGATGCCCGACTGGGAGACCTTCAAGCTGCTGCCGTGGTCGCAGAGCCACCGACAAGACGGCCTTCGTCTTCTGCGACGTTCTCGACCGCGACTTCGCGCCGTTCGAGGGCGACCCGCGCTGGGTCCTCAGGCGACAGCTCGATCGCGCCCGCAAGATGGGTCTCGAACTCTACGTCGGCCCGGAGCTCGAGTACTTCTACTTCAAGAGCCCCGACAAGCCCGAGGCGATCGACGACGGCGGCTACTTCGACGTACTGCCGGACGATCTCGGCAACGACCTCCGCAAGCAGACCATGCGAGCCCTCGACAAGCTCGGCATACCCATGGAAGCATCCCACCACGAGGTGGCCCCCTCGCAGCACGAGATCGACCCGCACTACGACAAGGCCCTCGCCATGGCCGACCGCGTCATGATCACGCGCCTGATCGTCAAGGAAGTCGCGGCCCACAACGGCGTCCACGCCACGTTCATGCCGAAGCCCCTGTACGGCCACGCCGGCAGCGGGATGCACGTGCATCAGTCGCTGTTCCGCGGCAGCGAGAACGCCTTCTTCAGCGCCGACGACCCCGACCACCTCTCCAAGCTCGCCAGAGGGTTCATCGCCGGTCAGCTCCGCCACATGCGCGAGATCACCTCGGTACTCAACCAGTACGTGAACAGCTACAAGCGGCTCGTTCCCGGCTACGAGGCTCCGGTCTACATCAGCTGGGCGCACCGCAACCGCACCGCTCTCATCCGCGTGCCGCTCTACATCAAGGGCAAGGAGAGCACAGTCCGCGCCGAGGTGCGCAACCCGGACCCGGCCGCCAACCCCTACCTGGCCTTCGCCGTCATGCTGGCCGCCGGTCTCGAGGGCATCGAGCAGGGATACGACCTGCCGCCGTCGGTCGAGCCCAACATCTACAAGATGAACGCCCAGCAGCGCGACGCCCACGGGCTGGAAGCGCTCCCCAACAACCTCTACGAAGCAGTCACCGCGACCAAGGACAGCGAGTTCGTACGACGCACGCTCGGCGACCACTGCTTCGAGCGCTTCGTGACCAACAAGCTCAACGAGTGGTACGAGTACCGCGAGCATGTCAGCGACTACGAGATCAAGCGGTATCTCTCGAAGCTCTGAGAGAGTGGAGAAGCCGACAGACAGGACTACTCCGATGCCCTCCCTCACAGATCACCTCGCCGCCTGGATCCGCGACCAGGTGGTCGGCGGCGGCGGCCGGGGCGTCGTGTTCGGCGTCTCCGGCGGCATCGACTCCGCCGTCGTGGCCGGCCTCGCCCAGCGGGCCTTCCCGAAGCACGCACTGGGCGTCCTCATGCCCTGCCACAGCGACCCGCAGGACGCCGAGGACGGCGCCCTCGTTGCGGAACACTTCGGCATCGACGTCACGACGGTCGATCTCACGTCGGCGTTCGACGTCGTCGCGCAGACACTCGCTACGGCGAGCCCAGCACTGCTCGAAAGCCGCCTGGCGCTGGCCAACCTCAAGCCACGCCTGCGCATGACGGCCCTGTACGCGCTGGCCAACCAGCTCGGCTACTTCGTGGCGGGCAGCAGCAACCGCAGCGAGCTGGCCGTCGGCTACTTCACGAAGTACGGCGACGGCGGCGTCGACCTGCTGCCGCTTGGAAGCCTCGTCAAGCACGAGGTCCGGGAACTCGCGCTCGCGCTCGAGATCCCCGAACGCATCATCGCGAAGCCGCCCTCGGCCGGCCTGTGGGCCGGCCAGACCGACGAAGGCGACATGGGGTTCTCCTACAAGGAGCTCGACGCCTACCTGCTGACCGGCGAGGCGTCGGAGGATGTGAGGATCGGCGTCGACGCCATGCGTGCCGGCAGCGAACACAAGCGCGCCCTGCCGACGATCGCTCCGAGGCCAGGAGATTCGACGGACGCGGCTCACCGCACGGGCCCAACGGCGTCTGATACAGTTTGACGCCCGTCGCGTCCGGAGAGAGCATGGTGCCAGTCGTCGTCCAGAAATATGGTGGCACTTCGGTCGCCGATGCGGCGCGCATCGGCAACGTCGCGCGGCGCATCGTCGCCACCTTCGAGCAGGGCAACGAGCGTCTGCGCCGTCGTGTCTGCGCGCGGCGACACCACAGACGAGCTGCTCGCTCTGGCCCGCGAGATCACACCGCATCCGCCTGAGCGCGAGATGGACATGCTCCTCTCGGCCGGCGAGCGCATCAGCTGCGCCCTGCTGGCCATGGCCATCCATCGCCTGGGCCGAGAGGCCGTCAGCTTCACCGGCTCGCAGGCCGGCATCGTCACGGACTCGGTGCACACCAGGGCACGCATCGTCGGCATCAACCCCAGCCGCGTCCAGGAGGCCATGGCCGAGGGCCAGATCGTGCTGGTCGCCGGCTTCCAGGGAGTCAGCACCAACAGGGACGTCACGACGCTGGGCCGTGGCGGCTCAGACACCACCGCCGTAGCCTTGGCGCACGCCCTGAAGGCCAACGTGTGCGAGATCTACACCGACGTCGACGGCGTCTACACCGCCAACCCAAGTCTCGTCGCCAAGGCCAGCAAGATCGCGCGCATCTCGTACGATGAGATGCTCGAGATGGCAGCGGCCGGCGCGCAAGTCCTCGCCGTGCGCGCCGTCGAGTACGCGCGCAGGTACGACATCCCGATCCACGTGCGCTCGAGCTTCTCCGATCACGAAGGCACCTGGGTCAGAGAGGAAGACCCGAACATGGAGAGCCCCATCATCAGATCCGTCACGTACACGACCGACGAAGCGCGGGTGACCGTGCGCGGCGGTGCCCGACCAGCCGGGCGTGGCAGCTGAGGTGTTCGGCGCCCTCGCCGAGGCGCACGTCAACATCGACATGATCATCCAGAACTCCAGCGAGAGCGGTCATACCGATATCTCCTGCACCATCCCCATGGAGGACAGTGGCGTCGCCGACCTCGTCCTGCGCACGGTGGTCGAGAAGCTCGGCGCCAAGGGCTACGTCGCCGACGACAACATCGCCAAGATCAGTGTCATCGGCGTCGGCATGCGCAGCAACCCAGGCGTGGCAGCGATGATGTTCAAGACGCTCGCCGGTCTCGGCATCAATCTCGACATGATCACCACTTCGCCGATCAAGATCTCAGCGGTGATCGCCAAGGACCGCGTCGACGAAGCTGTCCGCGTGCTGCACGACGTCTTCGAGCTCGACACGGGCTGCATCCACCACGTGCAGGCCGAGCGGGGCTCGTTCTGACGATGGCCAGGCAGTATCGCGTCGCCATCGTCGGAGCCACGGGAGTCGTCGGGGGCACCGTCCGGAGCATCCTCGAGCAGAGGGCGTTCCCTGTGAGTGAGCTGCGCCTGCTGGCCAGCGCACGCTCGGCCGGCCGTCGACTCCCCTTCGCGGGAGTCGAGCACGAGGTGCAGGAACTCGGCGCCGACTCGTTCGCAGACGTGGATGTGGCCTTCTTCGCGGCCGGCGGTGCCATCAGCCGCGAGTTCGCTCCGGCCGCGGCCGCCGCCGGAGCCACCGTCATCGACAAGTCGAGTGTGTTTCGGCTGCACCCCGAGGTGCCGCTGGTCGTGCCCGAGGTCAACGCCGAGCACCTCGAAGCGCACAAAGGCGTCATCGCCACTCCCAACTGCTCCACTATCCAGATGGTCGTGGCCCTGCATCCCATCCACGATGCCGCGGGCATCGAACGCGTCGTCGTGAGCACCTACCAGGCGGTGTCGGGCAGCGGCCAAGGCGGCATCGCGGCTCTCGATGGGCAGCTGCGTCAGTGGGCGGCCGGAGACACCGTGGAGCCGCGCTTCTACCCACACCAGATCGCCCTCAACGTGCTACCGCACATCGACAGCTTCCTGCCCTCGGGGGCGACGAAGGAGGAGCAGAAGATGGTCGACGAGACGACCAAGATCTTCGCCGATCCCAGCATCAAGGTGACCGCCACCTGCGTGCGCGTGCCGGTGTTCGGCGCCCACAGCGAGGCGGTCAACGTTCAGACGAGGAGCAAGCTGATGGCCGACGAGGCCCGCGCCCTTCTCGCCGGCAGCCCCGGCATCAAGGTCGTGGACGATCCTGCAGGAGTTGCAGTACCCCATGCCGCTTCCGGCGGAGGGCGAGGATCCCGTCTACGTCGGCCGCATCCGCGAGGATGTCACGATGCCCAACGGCCTGGACCTCTGGATCGTCGCAGACAACCTGCGCAAGGGCGCCGCACTCAACGCCGTGCAGATCGCCGAGGAGCTCGTGAGACGCGACCTGTTGAACCGCCGTGCAGGTATACTGAGGTGGTCATGAACGCCGCAGACACACCTCCGACACCAGAAGCGCAGGCGACTCACGACGTCGTGATCGTCGGCGCAGGCCCAGCCGGACTCGCGGCGGGCATCTACTGCTCGCGCGCCCGCCTCGACACGGTCATCATCGACCGAAACATGGCGGGCGGCGTCATCGCCGTTACCGAACTCGTCGAGAACTTCCCCGGGTTTCCCGGTGGCATCTCGGGATTCGAACTGGCCGATCGACTCAAGCGCCAAGCCATGCAGTTCGGCGTCGATCTCCGCGAGATCACCGCGGTGACAGCGATCAGCGCGGGAGAAGGACAGCACCTACACGATCGTCACGGACCAGGGCGAATTGCGCGCGAGAGCCGTGATCCTCGCCCCCGGCCTCGAGGCGAAGCGCAGCGGCATTCCCGGCGAGGAGGAGTTCATCGGCCGTGGCGTCAGCTGGTGCGCCACCTGCGACGGCGCCCTGTATCGCGGACGCACGGTCGCGGTCGTCGGCGGCGGAGACTCGGCCGTCGAGGAGGGTATCTTCCTGACCAAGTTCGCCGACAAGGTCTACCTCGTGCATCGTCGCGACGAGCTGCGAGCCGCCGAGGTCGCCCAGGAGCGCGCCTTCTGCAATCCGAAGTTCGAGTTCGTCTGGGACTCCATCCCCCGACGCATCGTCGGCGACGACGTAGTCCAGGAGCTCGAGGTCGAGAACGTGAAGACGGGCGAGATCCGCGGACTGCCCGTCAACGGCGTCTTCTTCTACATCGGAAATACGCCGAACACGGGCTTCCTGAAGGACGTCGTCGATCTCGATGACGGTGGCTACATCGTGACCGACGAACTGCTGCACACCAATCTCGCGGGCGTATACGCCTGCGGCGACGCCCGCGCCAACCCGCTCAAGCAGATCGCAACGGCGGTGGGCGAGGGCGCTCTCGCCGCCATGCAGGCCGAGCACTATCTCTCCGCGATTGCGTGTCTGATACCGGGCGCCGAGGAAGCGCCCGGCAGTACCGCCCCCCAACCGGAGCCACAAGGCTGACAGGAGGACCACGTGGAGGCCGTCTCCCAGGACAACTTCGAATCCGAGGTCATCGAGTCTCCAGGCAGGGTCCTGGTCGACTTCTGGGCCGAGTGGTGCGGCCCCTGCCGCATGGTCGGCCCCGTGCTCGAGGAGATGGCGGCCGACTACCCGTCGGTCAAGTTCGTGAAGGTCAACGTCGATGAGGCGCCAGCCGTCGCGCAGCAGTTCGGCGTCATGAACATCCCGACGATCCTCGCCTTCGAGGGCGGTGCGGTGAAGCAACGCGTGGTCGGCGCCATGGCCAAGACGAAACTGGCCGAAGAGCTCGGCTCTTTCCTCGGCTAGTCCCGCTCCAGGCGCAAGCCACAGACGTCGTAGCTGAACGAGATCGCGCGGTCGCTGAACGCGACGTCCATCCCTATCTGCGCGGCGACCGGCAGAGCCTTGAAGCGCTCCCGTATGAGCGCTGCCTTGGAGGCCGGCGCACCCGCCGTCTGCAGCCAGTAGTCCAGATCCACGGTGCAGCGCACGCTTCCCCTGCGGCTCGCTCGAAGCCCGGCTTCTCCGGCAAAGCTCTCCAGCTCCTCGGGCCGATAGTGACGGCGATGGGCGGCCTGCCGCAGCCGAGCCAAGTCGTTGAAGGCGTCATCGACAGCTTCGTCGACGACCGCGTCGACGACCACCACCCGTCCGCCGTCCCGGGTCACTCGCCGCAACTCGGCCAGCGCCGCAACAGGGTTGGCCGAGAGGTGCAGCACATCGCATCCCATAGCCAGAGAGAAGGTATCATCGGGATGGGGGAGCGAGAAGAGGTCGACCAAGGTGAACGCCATATTCTCAAGACCCAGCTCCGAGGCCAGACGCAGGCCCTCCTCGAGCATGTCCGGCCGGTCGGCAACTGCCTCCAGAGTGTCCACTTCCGGGGCCAGCGTGAACGCCGCCAACCCGGCGCCGGCGGCATAGTCGAGAACGACGTCCGTCGCGCTCGGCCCAGCCAGCTCGATGAGCAGATCAAGCGACTCATCGCGACTCTCCTTCACGCCGTCCCCCCCTTCTGTCGCCGGGCGCCAACCCGGCGTCCGTCCCGTCAATCGCGCGCAACGGTGAAGATGGTCCCCGTAGCGGACAAACCGATCTCGACGTCGTGGCCCTCGATGCGAGCCGTTTCGCGATGCTCCCCCCCAGTCTCACCGAACGCAAGATCACTTGCCAGGGTCTCGGACTTGATCGTCTCCTGATGCCGCGTCACCAGGGACCGCAGACCGTCGGGCGCCGCCAGCGTCAGACTGATGGTGTCCTCAATACGCAAGTCGGCATTCTTGCGCGCAAGCTGAATAGCATGCACGAACTCGCGCGCCACGCCCTCCTCACGCAGGGTATCGTCGATCGCGGTCTTGAGGGCCACCGTACGCCCCCCTTCGCTCTCGACTTGGTACCCCTCAGGCGAGCCAGTCTCGATGAGAAGCTCCTCCTCGACGAGACTGATCTCGCCCTCGGATGTAGTGACCGTCACGGAGCCGGCGCCTCTGAGCCGGGCAACGAGGCTGCCGCCGTCGCCCGAACTCAGCGCCACCCGGAGCGGGCCGAGTTGCTTGCCAAGTCGCGGGCCAAGCACCTTGAGGTTGGGCTTGACTGTGTAGGCGACCATCTCGCTCTCGTCGGCCACCGTGCGCAGATCCTTGACGTTGAGCTCGTCCAGCACGACCTCGCGCAGAGCCTCTACGGCGCGCCATTCGTCCGCCGGAAGCGCCACGACGACCTCAGCCAGGGGCTGCCTGGTCTTGACGGCGGCCGCATTGCGGGCCGCCCGACCAAGCTCGACGACGCGCCGCGCCGCGGCCATATCGAACGACAGCCCGGCGTCGATGACCTGTGCATCGCAGCTAGGCCAGGAGCAGAGATGGACGCTCTCCGGCGCCTCGACGTCGACGGAGCGCACCAGGTTCTGGTACAGCTCCTCCGCGACGAACGGCGTGAACGGCGCCAGGAGCTTGGCCACGGTCACCAGAGCCTCGTGCAACGTGTGGTAGGCGGCGAGCTTGTCGCTGTCGCTCTCGCTCTTCCAGAAGCGGCGACGGCTGCGCCGCACGTACCAGTTGCTCAGGTCGTCGACGAACTGCTGGATGGCGCGAGATGTACCGGTCGCATCGTAGTCCTCGAGCCCCGCTGTGACAGTCTGCACCAGCCCGTTGAGTTCGCTGATCAACCACCGGTCCAGCAGCGGTCTTTCAGCGAGAGGCACTGGCCGCTCAGCAGGGTCGAACCGGTCGATGTTGGCGTACACGGTGAAGAAGCTGTACGTGTTCCAGAGAGTGAGGAGGAACTTGCGCACCACCTCGTCGACCATCTCGGCACTGAAGCGCCGCGGACTCCAGGGGTTCTGGGCGGCGAACATGAACCAGCGGAAGGCATCGGCGCCCTGCCGGTCGAGGATCTCCTCGGGCTGGACGACGTTGCCTTTGCTCTTGCTCATCTTCTGACCCTCGGCATCCAGGATGTGCCCAAGACACAAGACGCGCTTGTACGAGCTGGAGCCTTCGACCAGGGTGGCCACGGCGAGCAGGCTGTAGAACCAGCCACGCGTCTGGTCGATCGCCTCCGCGATGAAATCGGCGGGGAAGCGCTCCGCGAAGACATCCTCGTTCTCGAACGGATAGTGCCACTGTGCGAACGGCATGGCTCCGGAGTCGAACCATGCATCGATGACCTCGCTGGCGCGACGCATCTCGCCCCGGCACTGCGGACACTCGAGCACGACGTCGTCGACGTAGGGCCGGTGGAGCTCGAGATCGTCCGGCACCGGCCCTGAAGCCATCTCGCGCAGCTCGGCGACACTGCCCACGCAATGGACGTGCCCTTCCTCGCAACGCCAGATCGGCAGCGGCGTGCCCCAGTACCGATCGCGGCTCAGTGCCCAGTCGATGTTGTTGGCGAGCCACTCACCAAAGCGTCCGTGCTTGATGTGATCCGGGTACCAGACGATCTGGTCGTTGGCCTTGATGAGCTCGTCCTTGACGGCCGTGGTGCGGATGTACCAAGTCGCCTTGGCATAGTAGAGAAGGGGGGTGTCGCAGCGCCAGCAGAACGGGTAGCTGTGCTCGTAGGGCTCGACGCCAAGCAGCAGGCCGCGGCCCTTGAGATCCTCGGCGATGGCCGGGTCAGCGTCCTTGACGAAGCACCCGGCCCACGGCGTGACATCGGCGATGAACCTGCCCTCCGTGTCCACGGCGTTGACGACCGGAAGATCGTTCTCGCGGCCCACACGCATGTCGTCCTCACCGAAGGCGGGTGCTATGTGCACGATCCCGGTTCCGTCCGTGGTCGTCACATAGTCGCCGGCGATGACGAAGTACGCCCGCGCTTCGGGCGTCATGTAGCAGAACGGCGGCTCGTATTCCAGGCCGAGGAGGTCGCGCCCGACCAGCTCACGCTCGACCACGGCCTCCTTGCCGAGCACCTTCTCCCGCAAGTCGCGAGCGATCACGAAACGCTCGCCTCGGCTTCTCGCGAGAACGTAGGTGACGTCGGGGTGAACCGCCGCCGCCACGTTGCTGAGGAGGGTCCACGGTGTCGTCGTCCACACCGCCAGCGAGACCGGCGACGCATCTGCGTCTCCCAGCCTGCTCGCCGCTTCCTCCGTCAGGGGAAAGCGCACGTAGATCGAGTCGTCGGTCACATCTCTGTAGCCCTGCGCGACCTCGTGACTGCTGATCGCCGTCCCGCAGCGCGGGCAGTAGGGCACGACCTTGTGGCCCTGGTAGAGGAGGTCCTTGTCCCATATCTGGCGCAGGAGCCACCAGACCGTCTCGATGTACTCGTTCGTATAGGTGTAGTACGCGTCGTCCAGGTCGATCCAGAAGCCGATCCGCTCCGTGAAGACGTCCCACTCGGCAAGATACGCGGTGACTCTCTCGCGGCAGAGCGCGTTGAACTCCGCGATCCCATACTCCTCGATCTGCTTCTTGCCGTCGATGCCGAGACGGCGTTCGACCTCGAGCTCGACGGGGAGTCCATGTGTGTCCCACCCGGCCTTCCGCGGCACGCGGTAGCCGCGCATCGTCTTGTAGCGCGGGTAGAGGTCCTTGAAGATGCGCGAGATGACATGGTGGGATCCGGGGCGACCGTTGCCCGTCGGAGGGCCCTCGTAGAACACGTAGACCGGTGCGTCCTCGCGCCCTTCGAGGCTCTTCTCGAAGATCTGACGCTCCTTCCAGAACGCGAGGATGCGGGCGTCGAGCGCGGGAAGATCGACGCGCGGCGACACTTCGCTGAAGCGGGGTCGATCGTCGCTCACCTGACTCGCTTTCGTCGCGTGGGCCGGGGGCGCGATTCTACCAGACCCCACCCTGCGCTAGACTGATGCCATGACGGACCCCCCCTCGCCGCCACTCGCGTCCACCGGGAGTCACCCCCGCATACTCGCCCTGCTCGACTACGACGGCACGGTCACGACCCGGGAGTGCAACGAGATCGTCTTCCAGCGCCTCGTCGGCGACGCCTGGCGCCCGTTTGAGGACGAGGTGCGCGAAGGCCGCATGAGCCACGCCGAGTGCCTGCGGCGACAGGTGGCTCTGGTCAGGGCGCCGCGAACGGAGTTCCTCGACACCCTGGTCGAGGCGGCCGTACCGGTCCCGGGTCTGGCGGCCTTCTTCAGCGCACTCGCGGAGCGCGGCGGTTACGCCGCCATCGTCAGCGCCGGCTTTCGCGAAGCGATCGAGTCATTCTGGCGACGCGAGAACCTGACCCCTCTCGATATCTACGCGGGCGAACTCGTCGCAGGCGGCCCGGACGACGGTCCGCCGTTCGGCATCGCCTTCAACGCAGCGTTCGGTGACTGCCCGCGCTGCGGTCCCGCCTTGTGCAAGGCGGCCGTGTTGAGAGCCCTTCGCCGCCCCGACGACGTCGTTCTGGTCTTCGGCGATGGCGCCGGCGACCTCTGCATGGCTCGCGAAGCCGACCTCACGTTCGCGCGCGGCTTCCTCGCAGGGCGTTGTGAGGCCGAGGGCCTCGCATGGCGGCCGCTGCCAGACTACGAGGCCGTCTGGCCTCAAGTTGACACGTGGCTCGAGCAACTCCCCGTTCCGCGTGGCGAGCTCGCGCCGCCGGCCTGAGCGGGTTTCTGAGCCGCGCCGCATCACGTATCATGTCGACGGCCACGCGGCCCCGCGCCAAACGCACGAGCACCATGCGGCCGCTCCTCCTTCTCCATCCGGGTGACGCGTGAGACGACGGCTGAAGCGCAGCGGCAAGCAGTTCGTGAAATTCGCCATCGTGGGCGGGGCCGGCACCGTCGTCAACCTCATCGTCCTCACGCTGAGTCTCAGCATCTGGGAGCAGTTCAACGCCACGACACCGTTCCTGGTCGAGGTCCTGGCCAGCGGGCTCGCATTCCTCGTCGCCGTCGTCAACAACTTCCTCTTCAACCGCTGGTGGACGTTCCGCTCGACCGGCCCGGCTCACGTCGAGTTCGGCAAGTTCCTCACCGTGAGCCTGGCGGGCCTCGCCCTCAACACACTCGCCTTCTCGCTCTTCCGAGCCCAGGCGGGCCTGCCGGTGCTCCTCAGCCAACTCCTGGCGATAGGCTGTGTCCTGCCTTTCAACTTCCTCGTGAACAAGCTCTGGAGCTTCCGCAGCGCGTGAACCCCCTCTCGAATCGCAGCAGCCCCCATCCCCTGAACGCCGTTCTGGTCGTGCTCCTGAGCACCAGCCTGACGCTCCTCGTACTCCTGGTCCTGCTCCCCAATCTCTGGTACGGGCTGCACGATATCAGCGATATCCCCGTCTATCACGGGTACGCCGACAGGATCGCGATCGGCGAGATGCCCTTCGCCGACGACTTCAGGATCGAGTACCCGCCGCTCGCCGTCCCTCTGTTTCGGCTCCCCGGCCATGTCGAGGATTTCACCCTGTACGCAAGATGGTTCAGCACGTGGATGGGCGTCCTGACGCTCGCCGCCGCCGCGCTCACGGCGTTTGTCGCCAGCCGCCTCTGGCCCAGCGGACGGCGCGCCTACGCGGCGGCAGTCCTCTTTCCCGTCGGCGTGGGGTTGACGGGGGCGATCATCGTCAATCGCTACGATGCGGCAGTGGCGCTGGTCGTCGCCGCACTCCTGGTCTGTCTCGTCCAGCGTTGGTACGTGGGCGCCGCCCTCGTCCTCGGAGTGGGCTTCGCCCTCAAGGTCACACCGGCGGCGATCCTCCCGCTCGTCTTGATCTTCGCCGGCCCACCGCGACGATGGCTCTGGCCGATCGCCGCGTTCACGGTCGCCGCCTTGGCGCCTTTCCTTCAGTACCTGCTGGCCTCGCCACGCGGGGTCTGGCACGTCTTCCAGTACCACCTCGAACGGCCACTGCAGATCGAGAGCGTCCTCGGCACCCCTATGCTTGTGGGCCAGCTCCTCGGCGCGAACTGGGCCGAAGCCGGGCACAGCCATGGGTCGCACAGCCTCGTAGCGGCGGGGGCCGAACTCGCCGCCGCCTCGTCGGGAGCTCTCACGTTGCTGGCCGTGATCGGGGTCTACGCTCTGGTATGGCGACGTCGCCGACGTCTACGAGACACCCCCCAGGATCAAGTGCTCGCCGTGCTCGCCCTGATCCTCGCGCTGATGACGTTCAGCAAGGTGCTTTCGCCACAGTACGTCATCTGGCTTCTGCCGGCCTGGGCGCTGGTCAGCGCCGGCGACCGTGTCTTGGCGATCCTCGGCGGTCTCCTGCTCCTGCTCACGCAGATCGAGTTCCCCGCGCTCTACTCAGACCTGCTCAGGATGGAACCCGGGGCGCTGGCCGTCGTCATCGTGCGCAACGCCGTGCTGCTCCTCTTCTTCGCCGTCACGTGCTGGCGGCTGTCGAAGCTCCCGAAGAGAGCAGAAGCCAGTCACGAGCGATCTTCACGCTCGCTGACCGCGCCTCCGACCGAACGAGGTGCGGTGCCACCAGTCGCGTAGCACGAGACCGATGAAGCGGCCGTTGTGCCGCGAGTAGCGACGCCAGAGACGACGCGGCTCGCACACCAGTCGAAAGACCCATTCCAGCCCCAGGCGCTGCATCCATCGCGGCGCCGTCCTCACACTGCCCGAGAGCATGTCGAAAGCGGCGCCCACCCCCACCATGACGCAGTCGAGGCGCGCGCGATGGGCGAACATCCACTGTTCCTGGCGAGGGCAGCCGAGGCTCACGAACAGCAGCTGGACGCCGGCCGCCTCGATCGCGGCGACGGCATCCTCGTCCTCACTGGGCGTGAGGTCGCGGAAAGGGGGAGACCAGCAGTAGGTCACGTCGAGCGCTGGATCGCGGGAGAGCAGCCGGCGCCTGACCTCTTCGAGCACCTCTGGTCGGCCGCCGTAGAGCCCCACACGCAGTCCCCTGCGCGCAGCAAGGGAAGTGGCGGCCATCATCACGTCCAGCCCCCGTGCCTGACGTGCGTCCCGGACGCCCTGAAGACGGCACGCCCACACCAGCGGTCGTCCATCGCACACCGTGAGGTCGGCGCCCGCAAGATGAGCGGCGAACGAGGGCTCATCCCACGCGTCCATGACCATGTGCACGTTGGCGGCGCACACCACACGGCCCTCGCCGGCGGCGGCCCAGGCCCCGATCACGCTGCTCGCCTCGTCGACGCCGACGGGCAGCACGGGAGTCTCGAGAATGCGGACAGACTGGTGCGTCATGCCGGGTGCGCGCAGCTCGCAGCCGCGGTCCGCATGACATCGGCATACGGCGCCATGACACGGTCGGGGGCGAATGTGGCGACCTTCGCCAGATTCGCCCTTCCCATCCGCTCACGCAGCGTCTCGTCGTCCAGCAGCCGCTCGATCGCCTCGGCGAGCACTTCCGGCCGCCGCGGCGGCACGAACAGCACGTGCTCCCCCTGGACCAGATGGTCTGCGCAGCCTCTGATGCGTGTGGTGACAACGGGCAGGCTGTACCCCATCGCCTCAGTCACCGCCACGGGGAAACCTTCGAAATAGGACGGCAGCACGAACACGTCCGCCTCCCGATACACGCGGTCGAGGTCGGCGCCATTCACGTAGCCGAGCAGCTCGACCGAGTCGCCGATGCCCATGAGGCTCGCGCGCCTGGACAGCTCCTCAGCGGCGGGTCCGCGACCCGCGATCGCCAGCCGGCAGGGCCGCTCGCGGCGCACCATGGCGAACGCGTCCAGCAAGTCGAACACGCCCTTCTCCGGGGTCAGCCGCGCGACCGTCAGCAATCTCGGAGTGTGGCCCGCCGGCCGCGGTTCGCGCACGAACCCCGAGACAGCCGGCACAAACGGGTTCACCACGACCTCATACGACGCGTCGGATGCGAAGCGCTGCCATTCCACCTGCTCTTCCGTGGACAGCAGCAGGACCACGGCGGCACGCCGAACCAGGATCCGTGACAGCGCTTTCAGCAACCTGTTGCCCTCTCCCTCCAGCCGATTCGACTGGCTTCCGTGGAGGTGTACGACGAGCGGCGGGCGGCCAGAGCGAACGCTCAGAGCGAGGGGAACGTCGCGAAGAAGGCCGCGCCAGTTGTGCGACGTCGCCACGTAGACGACGTCGGGCCGCAACGAGCGGAGGCAGCGGTGCACGCGTAACAGGTCGTTGGCCCGACCGAGCACCTTGGCCGGGAGCGGCTCGTGTCCCGCGGTGTGCGCGCTCCAACCCGTGATGGCGACCTCACACCCACAACGTCGCAGGCCGTCGGCCATGAGCGGCGCCAGCTTCGGCAGCGGACCACCGATGGCGGGGAACCCGGTGAGCATGAGGACACGCAGAGGCCGCGACCCGCGACCACTCACTCAGGCCCTCCTCGGGGGTTGACGGGGGCAACGGGCTTCGCAGGCGGTCGGCCGCGCTCGCTGGCGTCGTCTTCAGCCGGTGCCGAGCGGTAGCCGTAGTAGCCCCCACGCCGCTTGGCCACGACCTCGACAAGTCCAAGCTTGCGGCACGGAAGAGGCGCGATCTGTGCGCGCGCCTGCTGGAGCGCCGGCCGTCGGGCGAGCTCTGCGTTGACGATGAAGAGCATCGCATCGACATTGAGCGCAATGGCTGCCGCATCCCCCACCGGAAGCATGGCCGGCGTGTCGACCAGTATGAGATCCGCCTCACCCGCCAGTTCTCTGAGAATCTCCCCGAAGCGATGCGAAGCCACGACTTCGCCCGGGTTGGGAGGCAGCGGACCGCTCGTCAACACGCGCAGAATGGGCGCGTCGCCGTTCGCGTCCGGCCATAGCCAGTCGCCCGCGTTGCTCCGGCCATCGTCCTGCCCCGAGGAGTCCTTGAGCGTCCGCACCGCCCCGGTCTTGACCTCGTCGGCGGTCATGACCGTCGCGCCGTTCTGCCGAGGGCTCGAGGTGAGCGCGACCGAGACAAGGGCGTGCCTTGTGTCCGCCTTGCGTGCCAGCACCGACGAGAGGCCGACCGCGTTCTTCAATCCCATGTACGTATGGACCTTCGGGCTGCGCAGGTCCGCGTCGACCAAGATGACGTGCTTGCCGGCGAGAGCCATCGAGACCGCGAGGTTGCAGGCGGTCACGCTCTTGCCTTCGCCCTGCAGTGAGCTGGAGATCATGATGCTGCGGATGTCGTCGTCTATGTTGACGAAGTCGAGGTTGTTGCGCAGAAGGCGATAGGCCTCCGCCATGGGTCCCGATGGGCTGGAGACCGTCTGCAGCACGCCTTTCTCGCGATTCTTGCGTGCAACCGGGGGTACATCGCCCAGGACGGGGAGGCCGAGCAGTTCGGACATCTGTTCGCCGCCGCTGACGCGCGTGTTGAACTGCTCGAGGAGGAACGCCAGTCCGATCCCGAGAACGAACCCCGCCACAAGCGAGAGGATGACGCCGCGCTGCTTGTCCGGCTCGAATGGTTCGGAAGCCGGCACGGCCGCCGTGATCGTTCGGAAGCTGCCGGTCGAGCTTGCCTCAAGGAGTTCGAGCTGCTGCAGGGTGGAGAGGAGGGATTGGTACTCGCTTGTGCCTCGCTGGGTCTGGCCAAGAGCAGCGAGCTGGCCCTCGACGACGGCGATCGCCTCACTGACCTGGCCGCGAGCACTGCTGCGACCCCAGGCAAGGAAGGCGGCGGCGTAGGCGTTGGCAGCTTCCGCGGCCGCCTTGGGGTCTGGGGAGACGCCGACGATGCTCACGATGTTGGAGTAGGCGTCCTGAACGCCGGGCGTCAATTCGGCTTCGACACTGTAGCCCGCCTGACGTGTCGACTCATCCATCAGCTCCCGGGCGTCGCTCGCCACCTTGGAGCTGGCGATGACGGCAGGCACGCTCTCAATCTCCGCCTGCTGCGCTGTTCTGTCGATGAACGACTGCGAGAGTGGGTTGGCGATGTCGATCGACTTGACGTAGATCAACTGCGCAGTGGACGAGTACATCGGCGTCCGGGTCCACGTGTACGCGATGCCAGCGGCCGTCACCACGATGACGACTGCGATGACTAGACGCTTCCACCGCGCCAGCACGCGCAGGTAGGTGTGCAGAGAGAGTCCGTCGCTAGCTTGTTCTGTCATCCCGCCCTCTCGTAGTCACGGTGTGAATGCCCAAGTGCTCTCACTCCCTCACCAAGGCGTCTGCCCCAAGGATATCGGCAAGAGCGGCACGAGTGTGAACCTCGCCCTCGGCAAGCCTGGAAGCGCGGGCCTGCGCAATGACCTCGGCATAGACCTCGGTGGTTCGGGCGACCACCGCGGGCGGCGCGTTCCTCCGCTGCGCTGTGAGCCGGGCGGCGGCGCCGAAACGGGTGGCGAGGCCGCGATCACCCAGGACTCGCAGGAGGGCTGCCGCTAGGGCGCGCTCGTCTCCGCGCTCCACCAGCAGGCCCTCGTCGCCGTCCTGCACAAGCGTGGGGATGCCGCCGACGCGCGTCGCGACGATCGGCGTCCCGACGAGCATGGCCTCGACGAGAGCGTTCGGGCTGTTGTCCACGTGCGACGGGTAGGCGAAGACGTCGGCCCTCCGCAGCTCGCCTGCGATGCCTGCGGCTCCCAAACGACCCAGCCACTCGACCTGCTCTTCGACGCCAAGCCGCCGAGCCGCGTTGCGGTAGAGACCGTCGACCTCCGACCCCGGCTCCACTCCGGCGATACGCAGCCTCACGTCGGAACGACCCCGTGCCCGAAGGATCCCCAGAGCGGCCAGCAGGCACTCTGTCCCCTTCCCCAGCATGGCACTGGACGTCGAGTAGATGGTCGGGCCACCATGCCCGGAGGGCCCCCACTGCACCGCGTAGAACTCCGGGCGGATCACCTCATCGCAGTGGAAGTACTGCGCCCCGGGATTCCTGTCGGCGAGCATCCGCCGATCCCACTCGGTGCGCCCGATGAACCAGCGGCCGCGGTGCAAGATGCAGGCTTCGCGCAGCGCCTGGCGCCGCAACACGACATATCGATGAACAACGCCGCGCCCCTTGAGGAACTCGGCGCTCGCGATGAGCTGCGCGATCTCCCGCCGGGAGCGACCTGCGAAGTACACTTGCTCGTAGGCGCCGAGGATGCCTTGCAGAGAGATGACGAACGGCACCGGGGCGAGATGCGTTGCGAGCAGGCCGAACGCTCCCTCCGTCCCGTGCACGTGAACGATGTCGGGTTCGCGTTCGCACACGAGCGCTGCGGCAGCCGTGAGACTCTCGTGCGGCGGGAGCCGGTGGCGCCAGCCACGGGCGATGCGAGCGACACGGGACCTGGCCGGGCGCGCGCCCGGCACGTCGAGGTAGAGCAGCCCATCCTGCTCGAACGGCTCAAACGGTCGCTCGCCCGGTGTCGCGATCGCCAGCTCGACCCCAGCTTCGGCCTTGAGCAGCTGGGCCAGGGCGTCGACCCAAGCCTGAGGCCCGGGGAAGTCGGGCAGGCCGAGACGCCGGCGAACCGGTTGCGGCTGCCAGTCCGTGAACCAGAGGACCCTCACGGCGACTCCCCGCCCCTCGGCAGGACACGTCGTTTCGCCGCTCCGGCGACCCGGCGCAGCTGCTTCAGCCAGAGGTCGATGGGCTCCACCAACCTCAAGAACGACCTACCCGCTACATACGCCGGCGATCTCAGAAGCCGCGCCACGTCGTCCATGGGCCTGGTCCGGACATGAAGACGACCCGCGACTACGTCCGCGCCCATCGCCTCGATCTGAGGCGGTTGCGGTCCCTCGAAGCTCTGGAGCCAGCTCGGATACTGATAGGCATTGTGCACCCGATACGGGCGCTTCAGGGTGAGGTAGGACTGCTCCAACCAGCGCCGCCCTTCCCCGCCATCGAACCAGCCGTCGAACATCGCCCAGCTGGAGTAGTACTCGACCTTCTCGATCGCCTGTTCGGGGAAGAGCAGGGAGTAGTGGTACATGACGACCCCCGTCGCCGCCATGTCCCGGGCAGTCAGGTGATGCAGCTCGCGCGTGTCGCGACCCACTTCGTCGGTCACCGTCGGAGGACGGTGGCTGGCGTACGAATACCCTGAGCCCCACCTGAACAGGCGATGGTAGTCGGCCGCGCCCCTGCGCAGGAACCAGCCGTCGGCCACGCAACGGGGGCTGCCCCAGAACGTGTAGGTCGGGAACGTGACCGCGGTGATCGAGGGTTCGGCGGCGAGAACGGCGAGCACCTTCCGCATGTCGCCGTGCAGGTAGAACTCATCGACGTCGACTTGCCAGAGGTAGTCGCCCGTGGCCCGCTTGGCGTAGGCCCGGCTCTGCTCGTCCTTCTCGCCCGGCCAGAAACCATCCGGATGACCGTCGTCCTCAGCCGTCACGATGGTCAGCTTGCCCTCTGGGTCCTCCTCGCGGGCGAACCGGCGGAGCTCCTCGACGGTACCGTCGCGCGAGTGCCCCTCGGACGTGGCGATGCGGGCCGCGCCTGGCGCGGCGCCCTCCACGACGACGATCTGGTGAGCAAACGGATACAGCGACCGCAGGTTGTAGGGGAGAAAGGGCATGCCGTTCAGGACGATCATGCCGAAGGTCACGTGTGGCGTCACGGCTTCCATCGCCCGCCCTCCCGAGCGTCTTGTGCCTCACGCGCAGCGTCCCTGCGACGCAAGAGGGTCTCGATCGGGCTCAGGGTGAGATAGGCGAAGTAGGCGTCCACGCGTCGTTCGCTGAACCCCGCAGCCTCGAGCGCACCGATGCCTCGTCGGAAGCCCTTCACCCAGCCGAGACGCGCGAAACCCTCGTGAGTCAGGCCAAGTGGCCCGACCATTCGATTGATCCATCGCACGTACTCGGGGCACACGACCTCACGCAGCAGCCGTTCACTGAGCGGCCGCAGCGGAACACGCCGCATCGCGCGGTAGTTGAGGAAGTTCCGCTCATCGGCTGCGAACCTCTCCTTCTCAAGATCGACTCCATGCTTCGCGAACACCTCGTGCTGCCAGCGACGCCCCTGCCGCTCCTTGCTGGGCAGGGTGAGCATCCGCATGGCGATGTCGATGTCGAGGAAGGGTGCCCGCGGCTGCAGTCCGAGCGCAGCCGGAACCGTGAGAAGGTACGACAAGAGCTGCATACGCAGCCGCACGACCGTGAGCACCCTGGGCAGCATCTCGCGCCGTATCCGGGGCTGTTCGTCCAGCAGGCGGCAGAGTCCAAGACGTTCGCTCCAGAACTGGCTCATGCGCGAGTCCGCGCACATGTGGCCATAGCGGAACACCTCCAACAGGTCCTCCGGGCTGTCCAGTGTCTCGATAGCGCGAACCTCGGGGTCATCGCCGGCGAACCACTCGCCGCAGGCGCCCGAGAGGACTACGGCGCCCGAGCCGACGCGGGAGAGAATGTGACGGTAGAACTCGATGTGGTACATGCCATGAGCGTGAGTGGAGACGCCGAACATGGCGTCCCAGTCGTCCAGGTAGTGGTGGAAGTCACCGAGTGGGACCAGCTCCCAGCGGATGCCGAGGCGACGCGCCACCTCGGCTGCCTTCACGGCCTCCATCGAGCGCGCGGGATCGTCGCTCACCCCGTAGGTGAAGGCCCGCACACGTGGGCGGTCCTCAAGAAGCAGGTCGATCATCCGCGAGTCGTGTCCGCCGCTGGTAGGCACGACGATCTCGCCGGGGATGGCCGCGGCGGCGGCGTTCACCCTGGCCGTCATCACTTCGAGCAGCTCGTCTACGCTGCTCTCGCGCTCGAGCCAGTCGAGGGCGGGATCTTCGCCTTGCTCGACGCGCAGGCCGTCCGGCCCCGAGTAGAGGCGCGACGAGTGGCGCAGGACGAGGACGTCGCGAACCGCTGTGCGCCCGAAGACCGAGAACCCGAAATCCAGGTAGTCGTTGAACCCCTCGGGGTCGAACTCGAGGTTCGGCAGGTCGATGACCTCGTTGATGTTGTGACTCGCGCCGCCCGTTCGGACGTTGTAGAAGCAGGGGCGTGAAGCGACCCAGTCGGACTCGTAGAGCAGACGCTCCCGCATGGGTGCCGAGACCCCCTCAGCCGACAGCATTCGACTCCTCCTTGAGCGCGAGCAGTTCGGTCGCCGCGTGCGCTGATTCGGTGCGCCGGCGCCACGTCTCGGCGGCCAGCAGGGCGAACACCCAAAGGCCCATGGGGTAGCGCGCGGGATTGAGGAACGTCCACGAGACGAATCCCTCGAGCAAGGTCCCCACCAGGACGCCGAGCAGGACGAGAGCGAGGAACTCGGCATCCCCGTTGCCGCTCAGCGTCATCCGCAGCGCGCGAAGCGCTGCCGTGCCGTACATCAGCACGACCAGAAGGACGCCCACGAGGCCCAGCCGGTACAGGATCGGCACCCACACCAGATCGGAGCTCATGAGCCGGATCTCCGCGCCATGCGGATCCTGAGCAGGGGGGCCGAAGCCCTGACCCACCCAAGGCCCGACAGGGCGTATCCAATCGTAGACCCGCTCCAGCTTCTCCTGCCTGTTCTGCAGATTCGCGTCACCAGTCAGACTGCCTGTGCCGGTCGCTTCGCCGATCCTTGACGCGAAGTATGCCGACTGGACGGGTAGTGCTGTGAACGCGATGCCGACGAAGGCAACGCCGATGGCGAGGATCACCACGGCGCGGCGGATGGCGAGCCCTGCCTGCGCCCGCTTGACGAGGCGCACGCCGAGCACGAGGAGCAGGACGACGAGCGCGATGATGAGGAGCGAGCGGGTGTACGAGACCCAGAGGGCCCCGAGCGTCACGATCATGGCGCCGGCCCAGAAGACCGTCCAAGTGCGTCTGGCGAACATGTAGGCAAGCGACAGGATGAGAAACGGCGGCATGAAGTAGAAGCTGCGCGTGAGGCGTTGGCCCATGAAGGTCACGGTCTGATACTCGGTCGCCTCGTAAATCGGCAGCTGCAACCCCTGGTGAAGGATGAAGAGACCTGCGGCGGCGGTGTTGACGACGACGAGGGCCCTGATGAAGTCCAGAGTGTCGCGGCGGCTCGCGCTGCACAGGATGGCGCGCAGCAGGAAGTAGCCGACGAACAGGTAGATGAAGCCTTTGGCCGCGACAATGACCTGCGCCAGTCTCGCCGAACCGGATCCAGCTGAGGAAGACCTCGAGCACCGCCAGGCCTGCGATGCCGGCGATGACGAGTTCCTCGGGCGGCGATAGCGCCGGCCCGAACGGCGCCGCTCGCGGCCGCGAGCGGCGCCAGACGGGCAACAACAGGTCGAAGTACAGCAACCAGACGATGACGAGCCAGATCATGAGGTGGGTGGAGGGCGAGAAGCGTCCGGGAACCCAGAAGATCTTGGCGTTCTGGAAGAAGACCGCGTCGCTCATGAACATGAGGAACGGGATTCCCAGCAGGAACACGCGCTGGCGGAAGGACATCCCCACGAAGAACAGCAGAAGGAGCGCGGGCAGTGCGAAGCGGATCAGATTCACGACTCGCCGCCACCTCCGTGGACCGGCGCACCCCGCCACACCGCAGGCAGAGGAGCGCCCTCGCCGCTTCCCGTCACGGCGGCGGCCACCGCCGCTGTGAGTCGCTCAGTCGTGAAGCACGTCATGTAGCTATCGATCGCGTCCGCATACGTCTCGTGGCCGCGCCTGTCGAGATCGCCGAACCTCCGCCGCAAGTCGCCCCAGTCGCCGTCGCAGTATGTCTCGCCGACCCCGAAGGAGCGTGCGCGATAGGCCATCAGGCCGCGCCCGGGCACCAGCACCGGCCGGCCGGCGGCGAGTGCCTGCAGCATCACACCGCTCGAGCCGTCGTGGTGCCTGTACGGGAGCACGACGCAACGTGCCGCTCGCAGGAAGAGATCGGCTGTCGCCGACCACTGGTAGGGACCGCCCGTCTCGAGCAAGGCCCCGCGCGCCGCCAGCGCCGCCCGCAGTTCACGCACGTCACCATCGGACGACTCGCCGTCGAGGGTGAGCCGTCCGCAGTGGAGCACACAGGCGTCCTCCTCCAGCGCCAGCCGGAGAAGGACGTCGTAGCCGCGTCGATGCTGGTTCGTCCCGATGTAGGCGAGAACGCGGCGCCTGGGCTGAGCAGCCAGGAACTCCCGCACTCGCAGACGCCACTCCACGGTCTCGCGCGGCTCCTCGGCCGGCTCCTCGACGTCCCGGAAGATGTCGGGCATCCAGCCGTGGCTCGACGCGTGCAGGCTCGCGTAGCGTTCGTCCAGCACCAGGGCCGCAGCCACAGGGCGGCGACGTGGCAGCAGGACCTCGTGAAAGGCTCGGTCGGCGACTCCGTCCCAGCCCAGTCGGCTCCTGAGCTCCTGCTTCGCGCGCGCCGCGAACGCGGGCCGCGGCCGATACTGATAGTTGGTGGAGCGGATGAAGAGGCCCGCGACGCGACCCGGGAGCCGGCGCCCACGCCGCACTCCCGCGGCGAGAGCGGGCAGCAGGTCGTCCGCCTCCGTCAGAAGCGTCGTCTGTGCCCTGCTCTGCCGGATGAGCGTCGCCACGTTCTCCAAGGTCGCGCGGTAGGGCATCGGACCGCCGTCGATGTCGAGCATCTCGACCGAAGGATCGGCGGCCAGCCGGGCCAAGCGCGGCGAGGCGGCCACGCCCCCCCGCTGCAGATGCGCAGCGACGACAGTGCAGTATCCCATGTCGGCCAGGATCCGGGCCAGAACCTGGCAGTACACGAGACGATGCCCCTCCAGGCTGGGTGAGATCAGAAGGGCGATTCCCCCATCCGCTGGGCTCGACGGCGACACCACGACGATCTCAGGAGCGATCCGTTCGCGCGCCACCACGTGAGCAACGGCGCGACCGCGCCGGGCCTGCCGGCGGCCAGCGTGACAACTGCATTGGGGTCCTCGTGGACCTCAAACGAAAGCGCAGGTTTGTGCACGATCCAGCGCACACGATCGATGCTGATCCGGGCGTGTACGGCGTAGCGACCGACGTTGAGCAGATCCGGATCGATCTGGCAGCGCAGCGAGTTCCTTCCCACGGTCAGCGCAGGCTGCGCCTCGACCTCGGCATCTGTCTGGTACGACCTGAACGCGATCGCGCCATCCGCGAGGGCAAGGTCGAAGCCGATCGTGAGGTTGCTCGGGACACGTTCGATGTCCACGTCCATCTCGACCACGAACGCCTCGCTCTTGACCACCACCGGCGTCGGCCGATCGCCGACGCCGAGGACCCGAACGGCCGCGAGACGAACGTCGTCGTCGCCGAAGCGCTCGTCGCCGAACCACTCGATCGAACCGTCGGAGCCCCACTGCTGTTGAAGGTACTCGTCGACGACCTTCGTCGGCGGGCCCTCGTCCACAACGCGGCCCGCCTCGAGCCGGGCGACCCTGGTGCAGAGGCTGCGAACGGCCTGCATGTTGTGGCTCACGAACAGCACGGTGCGTCCGGAGCCAGCGACGTCCTCCATACGCCCAAGACAACGCCGCTGGAAGGCGGCGTCCCCCACTGAAAGCACCTCGTCGATGATGAGGACCTCGGGCTCGAGGTGCGCCGCCACGGCGAACGCCAAGACGGACGTACATCCCGCTCGAGTAGCGCTTCACCGGCGTATCGAGAAAGCGAGAGATCTCCGAGAACTCGACGATCTCATCGAACCGCTGGTTGATCTCGACCCGCGTCATCCCGAGGATCGCGCCGTTGAGGTAGATGTTCTCCCGGCCGGTGAGCTCCGGATGGAACCCGGTTCCAACCTCGAGGAGGCTGCCGACGCGGCCGTTGAGCTCGATCGTCCCCTCGGTCGGCTCGGTGATGCGCGAGAGGAGCTTGAGCAGCGTGCTCTTGCCGGCGCCGTTGCCGCCGATGAGCCCGAGGACCTCGCCCTCCCGGACCTCGAGGGAGATGTCGCGCAGCGCCCACAGAGTCTCGTTGCGGTACGTCGCCGATCCGGGGTGGCGGATGCGGGCGATGGGCCTCTTGACCGCGGAAGCGACCACATCACGTAAGGTGGCGTTCCTCTGGACGGCACCGCCGATGACGTACCGCTTGCCGACCCCCTCCATGCGAACGCTCATTGTACTCATCGCCTACACCACATCCGCGAACGTGCGCTCCATGCGCTTGAAGTACATGAGGCCGGTCACGAGCAGGAAGGCCACGATGATGACCGACGCGACCAGTAGCAGATTCGGGGGGTCTCCCCCGTACAGAGCCCAGCGGAAGCCCTGGATGACACCGATCATCGGGTTGAGGGCGAACAGGATCTTCTGCCATCCCTCAGGATTCTCGGGAATCTGCCAGAAGACCGCAGACAGGAACATCCAGAGCTGTACGAGGAAAGGGATGATGTACTGGACGTCGCGGTACAGGACGTTCAGAGCCGAGAGCCACAGGCCGCAGGCCAGGGCGGTGACCATCGCCAGCAGGACGAGGAGGGGAAGCGCGACGATGTGCCAGCTGAACGGCAGCCCGTAGCCCACCATGAGAACGAGGAAGACCGCGAACGCGATAACGAAGTCCACGAGTCCAGCGATGACGGCGGAGATCGGAATCACGAGCCGTGGGAAGTAGATCTTGGTGATCAGGCTGGCGCTACCCACGAGACTGATACCAGAGCGCGCCAGTGAGCCGGCGAACAGCTGCCAAGGCAGCAGGGCGGCGTAGACGAAGATCGGATACGGGATCTCCTGCCCGTTAACGACGGCAGGCTCGTACGGCATCTTCATCAGCCGCTGGAACACGATGGTGAAAACGACCATCGTCAGCACCGGCTGCAGTACGGCCCAGGCTATGCCGAGCACGGCCTGCTTGTAGCGGACCTTGATGTCGCGCCAGGTGAGGAAGTAGAGCAGCTCGCGGTACTCCCAGACCTCACCCAGATTGGGCGCCGCCCAGCCACGGGTCGGCTTGATCAGCCGTTTCGTCCTGACGGCCTCAGCGGCCGGAACACTAGTTGCCATCCCACTCCATCCCAAAATGCCCAAGCAGGTTGCGGACTCAACGAGTCCATACGCAGCCCCGCTTCCGAAATCCGTACACAGGCCCGGTGACGCTTATCGGCACCGACCCCTCAATTCCTGAACCGGGATGCCGACGCCTCCATCGACGAAGTGCTGAACGCACGAATCGATCGATCCGCGCGACGATGGCCCCCCGGACAGCCGCCCCCTCCCCACCACACGGGCACCCGACGCCTCTCGTTCGCTGGATCGGAAGGAGGCAGTAGTGTTCAAGGTGAAGGCCCTCCCCGCAGTCGTCACCGCCGCCTTTCTCTTCGCGTTCGCGTGGTCCGCGGCTCCCGCGGAGGCGCACACGGACGCCCACTACCTGCAGGACCGACTGGCCCGGTTCGACGACTACGGCGCGAATCTGCACAAGCGTATCACCAAGCTGACGAAGCAAGCCCCGAAGGAACGTGGCAGCGCCAGGTTCCGCGCCCGCGTGCGCAGCGCCGACCTCCAGCTGCTGCGCATGAACAGGAACCTTGCACGCTTCAATCGCGCCCTGCTTGAGCATCCCGGCATCGACGCGGGCGTAGCCGAGAGCGTGCTTGCCCGCAACGCCGAGGCCCGGCACATCGACCGTGACGCTCTGCGGATGAACTCCGGCGCCCTGCACCGCAGGGGCAGGACCGAACCTCAACAGGAAGGTCTCGCTACGGTACTCCGAGTCGCGCTCTCTCAGCGCGAAGGTCCGCGACAAGGCCAACAGGGGCAAGAAGAGGGGTCACGACCACGACAACGACAAGGCGCCCGACAAGCCGACGCCGACACCAGCGCCGACACCCACGCCCACACCGACCCCGACGCCGGCACCCACGCCGACGCCCACCCCCACCGTGACTCCCACACCGATGCCCACGCCGACGCCGACTCCAACTCCGTGGGTCACCCCCACGCCGACTCCCACCCCGGTGCCGTCGGTCACACCGACGCCGACGCCCACTCCCACGGTGACGCCAACGGTCGCGCCGACGCCGACGCCGAGCGGCACGCCGACCCCCGACAAGACCATGGCCAACGTCGTCCTCCAGGACGGCCAGGTGTACGACGGCTACACGTTCACTGGCGGAAGCTCGGTCAAGGGCGTCATCCACATCGACTACGACGTGCGGAACGTGACCATCAGGAACTCGATCGTCAAGGCCGGTCCGCAGAACGGCATCACCATCAATGCCGACGGCGGGACCGAAGTCCGCAATATCCGCTTCGAGAATGTCACAGTCATGTCGCAGCCTCGCATGGGCTTCGAGTGCACAGACCGCTCGGGCAACGGCATGTGGAGTGGCATCGACCTCGTCGACATGGTCTTCGAGCCGCAGGGAAATCAGGCCATCAGCTTCGACGGTCCGGCTGGCGCCGGCGACTCCACCGTCGACAACGTGACCATCAAGGGTGCTGGCACCAGCACCACGCAGCCGTGGGGCAACGCGTTCGAGATCAACGGCCCGTCGAACATGACCGTTCGCAACTGCCACTTCTATCAGCCGCGCAACCATGTGTTGAACCTCCAGCGACATTCCTCTGAGCCAAGCGGATGGGTCCTCGAGAACAACGTCTTCGATACGACGACGCGCCACCAGTCCGTGAAGCAGGAGCGCGACTCGCAAGTCGTTCTCGGCCTCAACGTCGTTGGTGGCGTCTACCGCAACAACACGATCATCGCATCCGATCCTGGCGGGAGTGTCGCCTATCTGTCCGCGTGCCGTGACATGGATTGGCGCACCTCCACGTGGCACGACGCGACGAACCGCGCCGGCTACTCGACGCCGACGCGTGTGGATGGGTGCTCAGGCAACCTCTTCTGACGGTCGACGTGCCGATCTCGTGACCGACGCGTAGGGGCCGGGGACGACCGCCACAGGCGGCTCGACCGGCCCCTACGCACGCCCCGCCCACGCCCTCAGGCTCGCGAAGACCGCATCGAGCCCCGCTCGGCTGCTAGACTGACGGCCACCTGTGGATACCGCGCGTACCGACTCCGGGCAGGGGCTGCTGCACCAGCAGCTACCTGCCGATAGAGGCCGGGAAGCTCGATCCGCCGGCTGAGCCGACGGCTGACACCAGGGAGAGCCCAGTGCCAAGCAAGACAGATGCGATGACCTGCGCTGCCCGCGGAGCGAGGCGGACCAGATGAGCGCCCCGCCGCGCATCTCCGTGGTCACTCCCTCCTTCAATCAGAAGGAGTTCGTCTCCACGACGCTGTCGTCGGTGCTCGATCAGCAGTACCCCGAACTCGAATACGTCGTCATCGACGGGGGCTCGACCGACGGCAGCGTCGAGGTCATCAAGGACCACGCCGACCGCCTCGCCTACTGGGTCAGCGAACCCGACGGAGGTCACGCGAACGCGCTCAACAAGGGCTTCGCCCGGACCACGGGCGAGATCATGTGCTGGATCAACAGCTCGGACCTCCACTTCCCCTGGACCCTCGTTACCGTGGCAGAAATCTTCACCCAGCTGCCGCAGGTCGAGTGGATCATGGGCGTCCCCAGCGAGTTCGACGAGGACGGCGGTCTCAAGGATGTCCACGCCGGCTTCACCAGCGCCTACGATGTACTCGCCGGCCATGCCCGCTCGATTCAGCAGGAGTCGGTCTTCTGGCGCCGGAGGCTGTGGGAGAGGGCCGGGAGCTGCGTCACGGAGGAGTTCAAGCGCGCCGCCGACTTCGAGCTGTGGCTGCGCTACTTCTCCTTGACCCCCCTCTGTCACGTGCAGACGGTCCTCGGCGGCTTCCGGGTCCACGAGGACCGGCTGGGCGATGCCGGCGGCGGTCACTACCAGCGCGAGATGGACGCCTTGCTGGTGCGCTTCCGCGCCGGGCAGGACCAGCGCACGCTGCGACGCGCACGGATGGTCGCCGCCATCGGACCCGGTCGACGGAAGGTGATAGGCGAAGCGCTGCATCGCGCGGGGGTATGGCCATGGTATCGGCACCCCAGGATCGTCTTCGACTTCGACACCAAGCGATGGACGCTCCGCTAGGCCGCAGACAAGGCGCGCCCGAGCGCCTGTCCGAGCCCGGCCGACGGCGCCTCCACGTCGTCTTTCTCATCCGGTCGTTCGGCTTTCCCGAAGGCATGGCCGCCACGCACCGGGTCAGGCTGCTCGGTCGGGCACTCATCGAGCAGGGCGCGTCCGTCCGCGTGCTGTGCACTCGGGTGAGCGAGTTCCCAGGGGAAGTCCTCAGCGCGGAGACCAAGGGCACTACGCCGGAGGGCATCTCCTTCCGCTACACGACGCACTCGACCGTGCGCTCCGACTCTTTCGTCGGTCCGGCGCCTGCGCGAGGCGCTCGGCTTCGTCGGAGCTCTCGTCGAGCTGACCAGTATGCGGCGACGCGGAGTGCTCGACTGCGTCTACCTCACGGCCGCCCCCGACGGTTGGCGGCTGAGCGTCTGGCTCCTCGTGCACGCGCTGAACGCGCAGGATGTGCCCGTGGTCGTCGAGTTCAATGAGCTCCCCGGAGACGCCACCTGGCTGCCCAGCCGGCTCTCGCGGCGCCTGTCCCACCTCGACGGCATGTCCGGGAGCGGTCGCTATCTCGAAGTGGCTCGCTGAGTGGGTGTCCGCCGAGGCGAAGCGCATCCACAGGAGCGTCGCGCAGATAGAGGTCCCCATCGTCGTGGACACCGCGGAGCAGCGACCCAGCCCGTACCCGAATGGCACATTCACGCTCGTCTACTCCGCCTCCAGCGAGTACGGGAGAGCCGTGACGTTCCTCCTGAAGGCCATGCCCATCGTGTGGCGCCGTCACGGCAGATTGCAGATTGGTCATCACGGGCATGCGGCCTGACGTCGTGGCGGACCTCGTGACCCGGGAGGGCCTCCGGGAGACGATCGCAGATGGTCGAGTGGCGACGGTGGGCTACGTCGACAGACCACGGCTGCTGGAGCTTCACAGGGAGGCTGCGGCCCTCCTGATCCCCCTGTTCGACGACCTGCGGTCGCGCGCCCGCTTCCCGACCAAGGTCGGGGAGTACCTGGCGTCTGGCCGCCCTGTGGTGACGACCGACGTCGGTGAGACGGAGCGATACCTGCGGCGACGGGGTCACGGCGTACGTGGCGACACCAAGCGACGCCACCTCGTTCGCCGATCGCATCATCGAGGTGCTTGAAGACCCCGCCAGGGCGGAAGCGATCGGCCAGGCGGGTCGCCGCCTCGCCGAGGAGGACTTCGACTACTCACTTCATGGACCGGCGCTCCACACCTTCCTCAGCAGTCTCTCGGCGACACCGGCAGAGAAGTCACCATCGGTCCCGCCAAGCGACTCGCCCGAAGGCGGACGAGCGACCGGATGGTTTCCGCGACGCGAGCAGGATGGTAGACGAACCGGAAGCTTCCGGTCGTGCCGAGGGCTCGAGCATCCTCCCCATACGACTCGCCGTGACAATCGACACCGAGGCGGACAGTCAGTGGGATGCCGGCGTACCCGTGACGACGCGGAACGTCGCCTACTGGGAGCCGTTTCAGGAGCTGTGCGAGACCTATGGGGTCGCGCCGACCTACCTCGTGGCGACGGAGATCGTCGAGGACGACAGGGCCCGTGATCTGCTGGGCGGCCTGGGCACAAAGCGGTACAGCCGAGATCGGCGCGCACCTGCATCCATGGACGACACCTCCCTTCGTCGACCGGCCCGGCCTCCGCTACAACGATGCCGCACACGCCTACCCCTCCCAGCTGCCAGACGACCTGCTCGGCGAGAAGCTGGCCGTGCTCACGAGACAGATAGGCGACGCGTTCGGCCGCGCTCCCACGTCGTATCGCGCCGGCAGGTTCGGCTTCGACACCCGTGCGGCGCGTCATCTGGCCCGCCTCGGATACAGCGTGGACTCCTCCGTGACCCCCTTGTCGTCCTGGCGCGCCCATCCCGGCAGAGATGGCGAGGGCGGCCCGGACTTCCGTCACCACTCACCCCACCCCTTCCGGATCGAAGGCACGGGCGATCCTGGTCTCCTGGAGATCCCGGTCACGGTGCTCGCGACCTACCGGCCGCTGGCGCGCTCGCGCGCCCTTCTCGAGGCCTATCGCTCGCTCCCGGTGCGGGGTGCACGCAAGCTGGCCTTTTCGCGCTGGCTTCTGCCACAGCCCATGTGGCTGACGCCCGACCCTCGCTACGATGCCGAGGACCTTGTTTCGGTGTGGCGACGTGCACAGCAAGCCCGACATCGGACGGCCGTCATGATGTTCCACAGTAGCGAGTTGATGCCGGGTGGCAGCCCGTTCCGCAAGGACGCGCGCTCTGTCCGCGAGTTGCTCGAGTCCCTGGATGCCTTCTTCTCGACCGTGCGAGCGGCGGGCGGCGCGATTCGCGACCCTCTCGGCAATGGCTGAGGAGCTCGAGGGCGAGCCCTTGAGGACGCGCCCGCTATGAGGCTGCTGCTGCTCGCAGATTGCCTTGAGAACGGCGGTCTTGAACGACAGATGTCGCTCTTGGCCACGAACATGCCGGACGGTTGGGAGGCGCGTGTGTGGGCGTTGCAAGGCGGGGCGTTCGAGGAGTACCTGCTGGAAGCGGGGGTGCCGGTGCTCGTGCGCGAACGACGGGGCCGCTTCGATCCAGTTCCCGCCGCTCAGCTCTGGCACGACATCCGGTCCTGGAGGCCAGACGTGGCACACGCCTGGAGCTGGATGTCGATGCTCGCGGCCGGGCCCGCGTGTCGCCGGCGCCACGTCCCGATCGTCGACGGCACCATCCAGACCGGCGCCTACCGCCGCGAGCTTCTCGGGCTGAACCGTCTGGGCATGTCATTCGCTACGCTGGTGGCGGCCAATACGCAAGCCGGCCTCGATGCATGGGGGGTCGCCAAGGCGAAGGGCCGGGTCGTGCACAACGGCTTCGACTGGTCGCGTATCCCCCAGCAGGGACCAAGCCAGCCGCACGACCCCACCGGCACCACAGTCGTGATGACCGCCAGAATGGCGCCAGAGAAGCACTATGACGTCGTCATCGCCGGCGCCCGCAGTGCTGAACCGTGAACGCCGAGGCTGGCGCTTCATCCTGGTCGGTGACGGACCCGACCGCCGGCGCCTTATGAACAGGCCGCTGATCTGGTCACGGAGGGCGTCGTCGCCTTCCCTCGACCCGGTCTCGAAGTGCTCGACCTGGTGCGAGACGCCGACATCGGCGTACTCATGACCAACCCGGTGCTCGCCTACGAAGGCCTGTCCAACTCGATCATGGAGTACATGGCCCTCGAGACTGCCGGTGGTCTGCGGTGACGGCGGCGGCAACCCAGAGCTCGTCCTCAACGGCACGACCGGGTTCATCGTCCCGCCGGGCGACGCGGAGGAACTGGCGCGACGTCTCTCGTACCTTCGCGAGCACCCCGGGGAGCAACAGGCGATGGGTACCGCCGGCCGTGCGCGCATCCGCGACGAGTTCTCACTCAAGACCATGGTCGACGGGATGATGGCCGTCTACGAGGAGGCGATGGCGCGAGGGGCTTGACTCAGCCTTTCTCGTGCCACCCGCGACAGGAGCTGTCGCCTGCGTCGCAAGCGGCCGGCGCCGCCCGACCCGAAGCAGCCGCAGACAACGCCGAGGGCACGGGGTCGTCCCAGCGGAAGTAGGGCAAGACCTGTCGATGCGCGATGCTCTGGAGCCATCCGGGGGTGCTCATCCTGCCGTCCGCGCGCAGGGCGAGGAAGGCGCGCAGATCGGCGCCCGGGAACCAGTAGCGGAGCCCCAACTCGTACTTGCGCCCCTTGAGCTGTGGACCGGGGTTCCCGGCCAGGCGGCCATATACGAAGAGAGCCAGGTCGTAGCCGCTGGCGACGAGCAGGGCGTTCCCTGCAGTGAACCGAGCGTTGCACTCGATGACCTTCAGCAAGCCGTCTCTGTCGTCCCGCTTGAACTCGACGTTGCCCACTCCGCGGAGGCCGGCATGACCGGAACAGCCGCAGCCCCAGCTCGCGCACTGCGGGGTTCCAGTCCGTGACGTGGTAGCAGCGCGAGACCGCTGCCCTCCGGAAAGCGCCTCACGACCCTCTTCGTGAAGTCGCAGAGAGCCTCGCCGTTCTGGTCCATGTAGGTGTAGTAGCTGCAGAGACGGTCGTCGGGGCCGGGAATCTCCTCGAGAAGGACGACGTCGAGGCCGGCCGCTGCGCAGCGCTCGTAGGCATCGAGCAGATCGGCGTAGTCGACAGCGCGGAAGAACTTCTCGCGGAAGACCGCCTGGAACCTGTGCGAGTAGAGCGGCTTCAGAATCAAGGGGTAGACGTACTCGTCGTGCCGCTCCTTCACGTCTTCCAGACTCTCGACGTGCCAGAACCGTGGCGTGGGCACCCCGGCCTCCCTCGCCACTTGGTAGGTTGAGAGCTTGCTCAGCAGACGGCGCTGGGCGTCTGAGTCGGAGATGTCGAGGACGAACCTCTCCTCGAGTTCCTTGCGATGCTCGATGATGATCTCGATGCCGGCGTCACAGCAGGCGAGCAGCACCGCTCCTCGAAGCGGCTCCGAGCGCAAGCTCAGAAGATACTCCGCCCACACCTCCTGAGGCGCACCGCTTCGCAGCGGGATCGAACGAGCAAAACGCGAGCGCAAGCTGGGGGAGTCCTCAAGCAGGTAGACGTCGACGCCGTGCCGACCGAGGCTCCTTGCCACAGACAAGGCGTTCCCCGCCGCGCCGCCCATGAGGATGGCGGGCGGGAGGCCGCGCTGCCTCAGCGCGACTCATCCTGGATGCGCCCCAAGAAGCCGCTCCAGAATCATCCTCGCCACCCGCGTCCCGCCGTCCCGCTTCTTGTAGTGGTAGTGGTGGCCCGGCGTGGTATTGACTTCCAGAACAACTCCACTCGACTCCTCAAGCGGTACCGACGGGTCCCCCGTGATGACGTCGACGCCGGCAAGACGCGCGCCGACGGCGGCGGCAGCTGTTGCGCCGGCCTCGGCGAGCGCGGGGCAGACCGCATCCAGGGCCGCCTCGTTGTCTTCGCGCCGATTGTCGTTGACCACCGTCTTCACCTGCACCGCTTCTCCAGCACGCGGTACGGACCGCATCTCGAGACCCTGCCGGCGCAGGGTGTTGCGCAAGTCGTGATCGACCCGGATGACCGTCTGGGCTGCGTCCATACCGCCCCGTACGCGAGCGGCGTTCTCTACCTTCATGAGCTGGGCGACCGTCGACTTCCCATCCCCGCGCACTGTCGGTGGACGACGGAGGACGGCATCGAGGAGCTCGCCGTCGAGGTAGAGAAGGCGGTAGTTGCCGCCCGAGACCTGCTCCTCGATCACGATCTGGTGAGACCAGGCCGCCGCTCTTGCCATCGCCCTGACAAACGGGCGCTCGCCCGCTACGCCAGTCGTCACGCCGGCTCCGGCGGCGCTGTCGATGGCAGGTTTCACGACGCATGGTGCGCCGAGTGACTCGGCGAAGGTGCGAGCCTGGTCGAGCTGGTCGAGGCGGCAGACGAGGTGTCGCGGCACCGGCAGCCCCGCCGCGCTCAGCAGCCGGTACACCGCTGGCTTGTCGCCGGCCAGTGCAAGGGTCACGGGATCGTCGAGGGAGGTCAGATTGTCGCGCACCCGGATGGCCACTCCATCGCGCCCGATCTCGAGCATCCGCCCGCCAAGCTCTCTGACCGACGCGCCCGCGCTGTCGGCTGCGTCCCTCCAGACAGCCTGGTAGAAGATGGCACGCTGTTCCGTCATGGACGTGCTCGCCGAAGTCCTGGCGAGCACCCGCCGCATGACGTTGTCGTAGAGGGCCAGGGGGCCGACCAGACGTTGTGTGATTTCAGTCACTGGCAAGGCCATATCAGGGCGCCATGACGTAGGCGGTCTCACCGTTCCACACGGATTGCGAGGACTCCACTGGCGCTCCTTCCGGCACAGCCCCATCATCGAGACCTGTCGCGATTCTATCCTAGGCGCCTTCCTCGACGACGCAGTCGCCATTCCCGCCCGTACCGCGGCGTGCCCAGCTACCTCGGCGGTCGCTGTCGACGGACGTGGGGCACACGGGTAGACTCGTATCCGTGCCAGCCATGTCGCCCAGAAGCGCTCAGCACGTCGGTCTGCTACCCGGACCTCGGCGCCACCGTGCATTTCCGTAGCCCACCGCCGGGCGCTGCCGAGGAGCTGCCCGAGCTCTACGGCAGCATCTTCTCCACCGCGGCCTGGTTTCGGATCTTCGATGGCATAGAGGCGGACGGAGCGTGCATTCTCAAGGGACCGCGCCATGTCTTGTTCTTCACCCTCGCCGACGACACGCTCGAGGTCCTGAACAAGGCGTTCCCGATGGCGCCGGAGGACGCCGCGCGGGGCTGCAGGGCGCTCTTTCGCGCCCTTCCCCAAGCGCGGCGCATCCATCTTGAGGTGATGTTCCAGCCGCAACTGCTGAGGCTCCCTCTGCGAGTTCTCTACTGGGCCGATGACATGGTCATAGACCTGCCGACGGCTGCCGATGAGTACACCGTGATGCTGGGCAAGCGAACACGCAAGAACCTCCGCAATGCCGCGAATCGGCTCCGCCGCGAGCACCCTGGAGTCGCGACCCGTGTGTCCGTGGCCGGCGCCGACACCGGCGCGTCTCTTCGACACGTTTCTCGCATGGCATCTCGCCAGCTGCGCAAGACGCGGCATCGAGTCCGGATACGAAAGCAAACCCGAGCAGGCTGCTCAGACCAGGGCCTTGATCGCAGAATCCGGCGAGGTGCAGACGACGTTGATCGACGAACATGCCGCAGCCATCGAGTTCCTCTTCTTCGTGGGGAACGAGGCCACGGTCTATGCCGGAGCGTACGACGCGAGGTATGGAGATCTCAGCCTCGGCTTCCTGTCCACCTACTGGGCGGTCCTCGAGTCCATCCGCAGAGGTGCGCGCCGCTGTCATCTGCTGTGGGGGACGGACTACTACAAGGAGCGTCTCGGAGCTCACCCCCATCGGGCGGTGCGGCTCTCGGTGTTCCGCTCGCCGGCGGCTCGGCTTGCCTCTCTGGATGAAGCGCAGGAAGTAGCCCTGCGGAACCTTCGGCGCAACGGTCAGCACGAGTACTGGCGCGCCCGACATGCCACAGGGAGCGCACTGAGAGACCTGCGCGACCGGGCAGCGAAGGTCGCCCAGCATGGGGATTGAGATTGACCAGCACCTCGACTTCCCCGACCTCGGGGCACAGGTCTACCCGCATCACGTACCGGACGGCCTCGGCGAGGAACTCCCGGGCCTCTACAACACCCTACTCAGCACCATGGACTGGTTCGAGATCGAGGACGGCAGCTACGCCGACGGGGGCATGCATTCTGGAGCGGCCGCGCCATGTGCTGCTGTTCTGCATTGACAAGGGCACGATCGAGATCCTGAACAAGGAGGCCGCAGTAGCCGCAGCGGACGTAGAGCGAGCCTGCCAAGCCTTGTTCCGCGCGCTTCCGCACGCGCATCGCATCCACCTGGAGATCATGTTCCCACCGACGGAGCTGCGGCTGCCCAAGAGAGTGCTCTACTGGACGGACCACATGGTGGTCGAGCTCCCTTCGACGGCCGAGGCGTACACGGCCTCGCTGGGCAAGAGGACACGGCGTCACATGCGGCGCAGCCGGAAGCTCCTGCAGCAAGACCATGCCGGCATCAGCGTCGAGACCATCTCGCCAGTCGTGGAGTGCGACGAGCTGATCGCCGCGTTCGTTTCGTGGAAGAACCGCCGTTTCAACGCGACCGGCCGGACCACCATCTGGCAGCGTGACCCGGACAACGCGGGTCAGTTCGCCGAGCTGGTGCGCCGGCGGGGGGAGGCTCGCGTGACGACCATCGACGGGAGATGGGCCGTGATCAAGTTTCTCTTCCCGGTAGGAACGTCGATGTACTCGCTTCAATCGAGCTTCGACCCGGACTACCTGCCGCACAGCCTGGGTGCTCTCAGCACCTATGACGTGGCTTGCGAGGCGGCGGAACGAGGCTTCAAGCGCGTCAGCCTGCTGTGGGGCGAGGCCGACTCCAAGTCCCACCTCGGCGCTCGTCCAAGACGTGCGACTCGCCTCTCGATCTTCCGGTCGCCCACGGCGCGTCTGCGTTCCCTTGATGAGGCGAAGGAAGTCGCCCTGCGCAACCTGCGGCGCAACGGCCAACGAGAGTATTGGCGTACTCGACACTCAGTTGGCCGCACCTTGCGCGCCGCGATGCCGGCGCGGGAAGAAAGGGGCTGATCGTGCCCGACAGTATCTCATTCGCGGACCTACGCGCCACCGTCTATCGAGCCCACGTTCCGGCAGGACTCGCCGACGAACTGCCGAGCCTGTACAGCAGTCTGTGCTCCACACAGGAGTGGTCCCTCTTCTGGGACGGAGTCGCTCCCGAGGGTGCCTGCATACTCAGCGACCCACGACACGTGCTGCTCTTCACCAGGACGAAAGGGACGATCGAGATCCTCAACAGGGTCTTTGAGATCTCGCCGGCCGACGCCGAACGCGCCTGCCGAGCGCTGTTCCGCGCCTTCCCTCACGTGCACCGGATCCACCTCGAGGTCATGTTCCCTCCAGACCAGGTGCGTCTCCCACATCGAGTACTGTACGGAGTGACCCACATGGTCATCGACCTGCCGAGCACGACTGGCGAGTACGCGGCCTCCCTCTCCAAGAACATGCGAAAGAGCCTCAAATACCATCAGAGGAGGCTCAAGCGCGACTTTGAGATCGTCTCGACAGACGTCGTCTCCCCTGAGACATGCAGCAGCCAGGAGCTCTACGACCTGTTCTCAGATTGGAAGACGACGCGCTTCGAAGCGCACGCACGCGAGCTCGACCTTGTCGGACCGAAGCTCGCGAAGCTCCTCGACGCGAGAGGCGAGGCCCACGTGACCTCGGTCGATGGGCGTAAGGCGGCCATCAAGTTCGTCTTCCCCGTGGGGGACACCCTATACATCGAGCAGTCCGCCTTCGACCCGGCCTACGAGCCGTACGGTCTGGGCACGGTGACCTCCTACTGGAGCGTCTGTGCCGCGATCGAGCGCGGGATGAGGAGAGTCAGCTTCATGTGGGGGACGGAGCCTCACAAACGACGCCTCGGCGCTCGCCCGCGACAGGCCTTCCGGCTTTCGGTGTTTCCGAACCAGACTGCCAGGATGCACTCTCTCGAAGAGTCGCGCGATGTTCTCGTTCGCGTCGCCAAGGAGCGCGGAACTAGCCTGTACTGGCGAACTCGCAGACAAGTGGGTCGACGGATCCGTCGGCGGATCCCGGGGCGAGGTGAGCAGTCGCACGAGACGGAGGCCCAGGGAAGGCAGACCGGCCGCGACGACCGCCAGCCGCCAAAGGGTCCGTTTCGGTATCGCGATCTCGGGGCGGTCGTGCATCCTGCCGTAGATCCGACCGTGTATGCGGCCGAGCTTGAGATCCTGTACTCCAGTCTCTTCTCGACAGTCGACTGGTTCGAGACGCACGACGATCCGCCGTGGATGGGTGCCTGCGTCCTGGAGCAGACCGAGACACGTGCTCCTGTTCACCGGCAGCGGCGACACTGTGAAGGTGCTGAACAAGGCCTTCACAATCGAGCCCCCCGACGCCGAGCGCGGCTGCCGGGCTCTCTTTCGCGCCTTCCCGCACGTGCGCCGCATCCACATCGAGGTGATGTTCCCCCCGTCTGCGCTCCCTCTCCCCAAGCGCGTCCTCTACACGACGGACCACATGGTGGTCGACCTGCCGCCCACAGTTGACGAGTTCGTGGGCTCGGTGAGCGGGAGCAAGCATCTGCGGAATCGCCGCAACCGCGTCAAGCGCGACTTCGACGACGTGTCCGCGGAGACCATCCCTTCCTCCGACGCGCGGACCCCGTCTCTGTTCAAACAGTTGCTGGAGTGGAAGACCGCCAGCTTCGCAGAACGCGGGAAGCAGACATACTGGGAGGACGATCCGCAGCTGATCGATCGCTTCGAGGCACTTCTCCGACGTCGCGGTGAGATCCGCCTCACGAGAGCCGACTCGAGACTCGTGACCATCGCTGTTGAATTTCCCGTCGGGGAGTGCCTGTGCGCCCAGGAAACGGCGAGCGACCCCGACCCCGCACTCGCCCGTTACGGCATCCCTCTGCTGAGCGACTACTGGAGCATCTGCGACGCGATCTCCCCGCGGACTCAAGAAGTGTGAATCTGCTGTGGGGAACCGAGGAGTTCAAGTCCCGCTTGGGCGCGACCCCAAGACGCGCGTCCGCGCTCTCGGTCTTCCGTACCCCCACGACTCGTCTGTGGTCCCTTGATGAAGAGTGGGAGGTCGCACGGCGAAACACGACCCGACGAGCGGCGCACGAGTACTGGCGGACACGCCGAGCTGCGGGTCGCATCCTCAGAGCCCACGGAGTGATCAAGAGATGACCCACAGCCACTTTCACTATGCGGACCTTGGCGCCACGGTCTATCCATCGCGCGTTCCAGCGGGGTTGGCAGAGGAGTTGCCCGAACTGTACAGCAGCCTCTGCACTACGACTGAGTGGTTCTCGACGCAGGACCAGGTCACTGCCCAAGGCGCGTGCACGCTGACAGAGCCACGCCATGTCCTGCTGTTCACTCTGGAGAACGGGACCATCGAGATCCTCAACAAGGCATTCCGGATGGTACCTGGTGACGCCAAGCGAGCCTGCGTGGCTCTCTTCCGGGCCTTTCCGCACGTGCATCGAGTGCACCTGGAGGTCATGTTCCCGGCACGCGAACTCGCGCTGCCCAGCCGCGTGCTCTATCACGCGGACCACCAGTTCATCGGGCTTCCTTCCACGATCGAGGAATACAGGGCGTCTCTCGGCCACACCCGCAAGCGACTCAACCGCTTTCAGAACCGTCTGAGCCGGGATTTCCCGGACCTCTCGACGCAGGTCCTCGTCGCAGATGAACGCAGCGAAGAGCTCTTCGATACGTTCCTTGCGTGGAAGGAAGCGCGCTTCAAGGCACTCGGACGTCAGGTCTTCTGGCACATGGTTCCGGGCCTTCGGGAGCGCTACGTCGAGCTCCTGCGGCTGCGCGGCGAAGCGCATGTGACCGTCATCGATGGGCGGATGGCAGCGATCATCCTGACGTTCCCCGTCGGAGAGGCGCTTTACGGCGAGCAGACCTCCTTCGACCCCCGCTACGAGGACTACTCGCTGGGCTTCGTTGCCTCCTACTTGCTGGTGTGCAACGCCATCGAACGAGGTGCTCGCTACTGCGGCCTTATGTGGGGCGACGAGGAATTCAAGGCGCGGCTCGGCGCACATCCCGTCAGGGCGACCCGTCTTTCTGTCTTCCCAACCGAGAAGCACCGGCTGTACTCCCTGAGGGAGGCCGGGGATGTCATGAGGCGCTACCTCCGCAACAAGGGTGAGACCACGTACTGGAGAAGCCGGCGCTCCGTCGGCAAGCAAGCGAGGCGCCTGCTGTCGGTTCGCGACGCTGGGATCGTCTCCCGTGAACCCTGATAAGCTGGTCCTGCCGCCGAGGCCGTGGCCGGCCGGAACGTGACCGTCGTCCGCTCGCGCTTCCGCTGCCGAGCCAGCAAAATGCTGCGTAGGAGTGCCTGTTGCTGCGGAGACACCAGGCCCAGGGCAGACGCCCACGAGAGAGAGTGAGGTGGGCACTACGGTGGGCAGCCGGTGGCTCGAAGGCCGCGCACCGAGGTGGCTGCTGACGAATCTCGTGCCAACCAGAACTGCCGGCTGCGCCGCTTGAACGAGCGACTCCCGCAACACCGCCCGACCAGAGGCTCTCCGCAGAAGGCGACGCGGGGCGCTGACCGTCGCGGTGCTCTCAGTCGCCGCCGTGTTCGTCCTGGCGATCGCCATCCTTTCCCCCGATGAGGAGCCCGAGGGCGCGATCGTGGCTGGACCGTCCGAGACGCCGTCCGCCGCGCCGACGACGACCGCCCCTGCCCCGATCGCCTCGCCGACGCCGGCAACTGCACTGCGCACCGTCTCGGTTCGGGAGTTCGGAGCGTCCGGCGACGGGACGACCGACGATACCGAGGCAGTGCTGGCTGCTTTCAGCGCACGGCGGGCCAGAGAACGGCAATCCTGTTCCCCGCAGGAACCTACAGGGTCACGGACGTGCAGCTCCCTTGGAACGTCATCCTGAAGGGCGAAGGCGCCGACCGCAGCTGGATCCAGGGACGTCTCGAGGTCGGCGGCGGATAGTCGCGTGTCCAATCTCAGAGTGGGCCGCGATGGTGCCGCTCTACGCTTCGCTCCCGGCGCGTCACACGTCTTGTTTCGACGCGTCGCGTTCATCGGCGGCGGCGGGATGACGTCGGGTCAAGAGCAGGGCGTCATCCGCTTCAGTGGCGGACGTTCCGCCTCCTACATAGCCTTCGAGAACTGCGAGATCGGCGCCAACTCGGCGGATGGAAACGGCGTGAGCATGGTGAGCAACGGCTCGAACAACGCCACCTACCACGACATCACTTGGCGACGCTGTCGTTTCGGCAGCTCCCCTCGCATGGGCATCGAGGTCATACAGCGCGCCGGCGACGCCCCGATCACCAGCGGCTACCGGCGCATCGACCTCTACGACTGCGTCTTCGAGCCGACAGGTTCCGAGACCGTGTCGTTCGACGCGGTCGGAGATGCCGGCTACTCCACGATCTCGGGGTGCACGTTCAAGGGCTCGGGCTGGAACTCCGCCGAGCCCTTCGGTCAGGGGATCGAATTCAACAGCGTCACGGACATGCGCTTCGTCCACAACACCGTCTATCGAGGCCGCGACGCCATGATCAACCACCAGGGCCGCAGCGGCAGCCGCACCGGAACTGTCTTCGCCCACAACGTCTTCGACGCGAGGAGGAGCTTCATCGAGGAGGTTCCATCCGCGTCGACACAGGTCATCTACTTCTCCAACGTGTCCGGCGTCCGTTTCCGAGGACAATGTGGTGAAGAGCGACGTCGGCGGTCAGCTCGCGTACATCGACGGGTCCGTCGACAACACCTTTCCTCCGCAACAAATGGACAGACACACGAGCCGCCGGCCTCGGGCATGCCTGGCTCTGGCTCACGGACGGGTCTCAGGGCAACGTCTTCGACACGGAGATCGTCAAGACCGGCGTGGCCGGACCCGCCATCCACGTGCAGGACGGCTCCGACGAGAACGTCTTCAGGGACTGCACGTTCATCCTGCCCGGCCAGAGCTCGCCGAGCGCCGAATCAGCGTTCCACGTCGCATCCGGACTCACCGTCAAGGTGCTCGGCGGCAGCTTCGCGCGATGACCCGGGCGGGGCACATGGCGGGCCCGCTCTGTTCCGCCGCTCAGTCGTAGTCGGCGACCACGGTCGGGAACTCGGCCACGAGACGCGCGCAGCGAGCCTCGATGACATCTTGCGCCACCTTGCCAGGCAGGCGCCCGGACGGGGCATGCGGCCTGTCTGCGTATGGATAGGCGTCGACGCGGTCGAATCGCACGGCGTCGAGCAGCGTCCGGGTCTCGTCGAATTCGGTCTCGCCCTCTCCTGGGAATCCGACGAGGACGTGGGTGACAAGGCGAAGTTCCTGCGTGGCTGCCCGAAGCCTCGTGAGACCCTCGACCAAATCCTTGGCGGAGTAGCCCCTCTGCATCGCAACGAGGATCTGCTCACTCCCCGACTGCACGGGCACCGTGATCACTTCAATCCGATCGGCGTTCGCCGCGAGCAGCGGTATGAGCGCCTCTTGATGGCGCAGCAGCCATCTCGGATTGAGATCGTCGATGATGAGCCGGTACTCGTCGGGTCGCTCGAACAGGCAAGTCAAGAGGTCTACGACGCTGGCCCCCAGATCCTGGCCCCAGCAGCCCACGTCACCGGCGATCACCTCGAACCGCTCGAACCCCGCGACGAGCCCAGCATCGAACTCGGTCAGGATCGTCGCCATCGGTTTCGAGCGCAGTGGACCGGCCGCGATGCGGATAGCGCAGTAGGTGCATTCGTTGGCGCACCCCCAAGCGACGCGCAGGCTGCATACCCTCGGCTCGGAACCGTTGCCCGACGAGGTCGAGGCATCCCGCTGAGCCCGCCTCAGTCCTGAGGATCGGAGAACCTGACGCGCCAGCCGGCGGGCACTGCCGTCCATCGCCCAGCCCATGCTGCGCCGCGCGCGGACCTCGTAGGGAGCCCGGTCCTGCACGTCCGGAACGTCCGCCAGCTTCACCCGGGCGCCAATGAGATCGTCGAGATGCCCGGACTTGGCGGGCGGGACAGCCGCTGCATCGGGGAGCAGGGCGGCAGAGCATGCTCGTGACAGATGCCGGCCAGACAACCCATGGCTATCAACTGCGATCCCCGCTTGCGCTTGGCATCCAGGTGCGCCAGACACTCGAAGCCGGACTTCTCGGCACCCTCATGGACGGCACAGCAGGCGGCCAAGGACGAGGTCCGCCTCACCGACGTCGTCGACCAGCACCCAGCCGTTCGCCTCCAGGTATCTGTACAGCAGAGCGACGTCGACCGTCATGCGCGGGCAACCCTTGTCCAACGCTATGCAGGCTGAACTCACCGCAACCTCCATCCGGGCGGCCTATCGCTCCCGTCGGCCCATCGTCCTTCGGCGAGGGAACGGAAGTCTACAGGGCGAAGCGGCGATGCAGAGGTCGGTCGTTGCCAAGGTCCGGCAACGCTTTCTCCTCACCCGAGCGGAATCCTGCAGGAGAGGCGCTCGCGCGCCGGGCGCTGGATCAGTAGGCTCCGCGCTTCTCAAGGACGGCCGGTATGGTCTGCAGCAGGAGCTTGATGTCCCAGCTCAGACTCCACCCGGTGACGTACATGTAGTCGAGCTTCACCATCTCATCGAAGGGGATGTCGCTTCTGCCGAGGACCTGCCACAGCCCGGTAATCCCCGGGGTGATGTCGAGGCGCTTCTGCGTCCAGCCGCGGACCTGCCGGGCCTCATCCACCCAGAGCGGCCGCGGCCCCACGAGGCTCATGTCGCCCGTCATCACATTGATGATCTGCGGGAGCTCATCGATGCTCCAGCGACGTATGAAGTGGCCGACGCGCGTCACGCGTGGGTCAAGCTTGATCTTGAACATGGGGCCGGAGTACTCGTTCTGCTCGGCCAGGTCCTCTCTCAGGGAGTCGGCGCCAACGTACATGGAGCGGAACTTGTAGATCATGAAGGACTTGCCGCCGCGCCCCATGCGTTCCTGGCGGAAGAACACAGGGCCCCGCGAGTCGACCTTGATGACGACCGCCATCACGGCCAGGACCGGAAGGAAGAGCAGGAAGACGAAGCCACCGACGACGAGGTCGAAGGCCCGCTTGACGACCATGTTGAAGCGGCTGAGCTCGACGTGGCCGACGTCGAGGAGCGGGATGCCTTCCACGTCGTCGACCAGGGCCCGCGAGCTCACGACCTCGAAGAGGCGGGGGACGATGTTCACCCTCACCGCCAGATCGGCGCAAGCGCGGACGATGCGCAGGAAGTCGTCGTGACGCGCCCTTGAGAAAGCGACGATCACACGATCCACGCGCTGCTCAAGCAGAACGTGCTGCAGATCGCTGAAAGCGCCGATGGTGGGCACCGGCGGACCGCCCGCGCCGTTGCTGCGCGGCTCACCGTCGTCCAGGAAACCCACGAGCGTGATGCGATACTCGGGGTGCTTGCTGATCTTCGCCGCGAGCACATGCCCCACCTCGCCGGCGCCGATGATGAGCACACGTTCCTGCATCGCCGCCGTCGACCAGATCGTCCGGCGGCTGATCATCCGGCAGAGGGGAACCAGCACGATGGCGATCAGCCAGAAGACGATGAGGGCGCCGACTGGAGCCCGCGCGCCCTCGATGAGGACGAGCACGATGAGGACCAGCCAAGTCGCCACGGTGAGTGCCGTCGGACCGTTGAGCGTCTCGGCCAGATTTGCGCCGCCGATGCTTCGTCCCGGCACGCGATAGAGCCCGAAGGCCCAGAGTGCCGCGAGCCAGATCGGGGAGAGCGCGACGAACATCAACAGGCCACCGCGAACGTCCGCGGAGAATGGCGCGGCCAGCCGACCGATGACGGGCACGCCCGCCAGAGCGCCTGCCACCCAGACGGCGAGCAGCGAAGCCAGCAGGATGCCGACAGCGTCCGCTCCGACCGTCGCCGCGACGCGCCGCTTGGCCGGCCGTTGGGTCAGAGTTCGCTCGGCGCCCAAGGCGCGCGCCGTCTCTTCTCCGCGAGCATCGTCGCGTCTCAGTGCCCCATCCGACATGTAAGCACCATCGGCAACATCGGCACGCAACAATAGAGGTCCCTCGTTCAGCTCCAGCTCGGGGGTCCCCACGCGCGCCTCCTTGCGGGGCGGCAGCCCAGATTCCACCAACCCCCCTGAGTACCCGACAGCGGAGTGAGCCGGAAACCGCGCCATCGTCGGACGTCACTCTCGCGAGCCCTGACTCATCCAAGCGCCACATCCAGCGTCATCATCAACGCGAATCCCCCCATCACACTCATCGTAACGTAGTCACTGTGCGAACCGCGGTGGGCCTCGGGAATGAGTTCCTCGGCCACCACGAAGATCATCGCCCCAGCGGCGAAGCTGAGAGCGTAAGGCAGAAGCGGTCGCATCAGCAGTACGGCGGCGGCCCCCACGACGCCTGCCAGCGGTTCAACGGCCCCCGAAAGCTGGCCCCACCAGAAGGCGCGCCGCCGCGAGAACCCTTCGCGGCGCAGTGGCATCGAGACGGCGGCTCCCTCGGGGAAGTTCTGGATACCGATTCCCAGCGCCAACGCCACCGCCGCCCCGAGCGTCGCTCCAGGGAACCCGGCAGCCGCGGCGCCAAAGGCGACCCCGACTGCCAGCCCCTCGGGGATGTTGTGTATCGTGATGGCCAGCACGAGCAGCACGCTACGGCGCCAGGAAGTATGGATGCCCTCGGCCTCGCTCCGCGGAAACCCGGGGTGCAGATGGGGCACGAGCTTGTCCACGGCCAAGAGAAAGACGCCACCGCCCAAGAAGCCTACCACGGCGGGGAACCACGCAGCGCTCATGGTCTCACCCGCGAGATCGATGGCCGGCGCCAGGAGCGACCAGTAGCTCGCCGCGATCATGACGCCCGCGGCGAACCCGAGCATCGAGTCTAGGACGATGGGGCGAAGCTCCTTGGCGAAGAACACGAGGGCGGCGCCGGCAGCCGTCACGAACCACGTGAAGCAGGTCGCAAGAAGCGCCTGGAGGATGGGATCGAGGTCTCGGAACTGACTCAGCATCGCCGTTTCACCGCGAGATCCCCATACGGACAGCCTATTCCCTGACGGTTGCCCCATTCAAGGGCTCCCCCTCGCCGCTCGCAATCCCGGGGCTCTGTCGGAGCGCCGAAGCGATCACTCAGACGTCTGCCGCTCAGCGCGAGGCGAGCCGCACGAACTTCTGCAGCATGACCGGGCGCAGGTCCCAGAGCCAGGACAGCTCGATGACATCGGGATTGTTGCAGGCCGAACACGAGTCGGCCTCGGCGAGCAACTCCCGGCGACGCGGCAGAGCCAGCGCCTCGGACAGCGGCTGGCCCGAAGCTCGCAGTTTCATGACGTTGGTGATCGGCTGATCGTGGCGACGACAATCGCGGACGGCACCGTCCGCCCCGACCGTCATCAATGAGTGGGGCGCGCGACACCGGTAGCCGGCCAGCCCCGGATCGCTCTCCAGGAGGTCCAGGTAGGCGCGCGTGGCGAGGATCGGGTAGCCCTCACCCCTGAGCCGCCGCGCCTCTCGCGCCGCGGCGCTCGAGCTCCCCCGGCGTAAGGGCGAGATGGGAGAGCGACTCCACGAAGCCCGTCGACTGCATCTGACCGGTCTCCATGGGGCAGAAGAAGAGTCCCGCTCTCCACGACTTGGCCACCACGGCGACACGCGACAGAGCGCCGAGGTTTTGGCGGGAGAGGACAGTATTGAGGAGCAGCAACGGGGCCAGGGGATCGGACTGCAGGGACAGGGCGAACTCGCCTACGCGGCCGTATAGACCCGGCATGCCACGCAGGCGGTCGTGTGCCACGCCGACATCGTCGACACTGATGATCAGCGCATCCACGCTCCCGCGCAACTCGGGCCAGCGCGCCGCGATGAGCCAGCCGTTGCTGATGAGCGTCGTGTAGAGGCCGGCGCGCTTCGCGACCCCGAGGACGTCGCCGAGATCGTCGCGTAGAAGCGGTTCGCCGCCCCATACCACGAGCTGGGCGAAGCCCGCACGAGCCGCCTCGCGATACAGCCAGGCTATCGTCGGGGCGTCTGCTTCCTCCGAAGTCCCATCGCGCCACAGGCAGGTCTCGCAGCGAGCATTGCAGCGCGACGTGATGAGGTGGCTCAGAGTGTGGGGACGCCCGCGAGCGCGCGCCTTCACCAAGCGACCGGCGAGACGGAAGCGACCCGACCTGTGCTTCATGGCCCCACTTCCTGCGGAGCGACGAGGTAGTCGCCCAGGCAAGGCTGCGAGCGGCTAGCTGGTCCTGCGGCGGCGCCATCTGCGGCGCAGCAGTAGGCCTCCGAGCAAGGCGGCCGCGACCGCGGCAGCCACGGCGGGTGCCACAGTCTTGGCGCGGCTGCTCGCCGCCTGCGCGGCACCATGGACGTCATCTGCCAACCCATCGAGTGCGTTCACGAGCTGCTCGCGTTCGCGGTGCAGGTCGCGGACGATCTCGTCCGGAGTCCTCGCCCGCGTCTTGCCGTTGTCCGTCATCAGCTCTTCTCGCTTTCGGCCGAAGGGGTCTCGCGCCGCGACTGACCCGACGCGTCCTCGGCGTTTGACTCGCCCGGCCCACCGTCCGGCACCCGCGGCCGGACCGGCCATGTCGGCTCATGCGGCGGCGCCTGCCCGGCGGGCGTCTGCGGACCCGTCGTCCGCAGACGCCGGGGGTCGATCGCGCTCTTCGCCTGCTTCGCGTGTGCCTTCAGCACGTCTGCCGTCGTCTGCGCCTCATCTATCGCTCTCTGCGGCACCGGCGCTCCCGCACGCCTGATAGTGGCGCGAGCAACGAGCACCAGGATCAGCATGACGAGCACCAAGATCGCCGTCACGATGAGCAGCGCCAGCCACAGAGGCAACACCAACGACAGCGCGACGGCGATGGTCGCCAAGGCGAAGCCAAGCGCGTAGAGGGAGAGCAGGCAGGCCACCAACACCATGCCTACGGCGGCGCCGTACATCGCGCCTTTTGCCTTGAGCTCCGCAGTCAGCAGCTCGAGATTGAGCTGCACAAGCCGCTGACCGTGATCGCGGATGTCCTTCAGTGACGCAGCAATGTTGTTGCGCGTGCTCACGCTTGCACCCTACCCCCGGCCCGCAGCTTTCGAACTGGCGCCCTGCCGAACGTCGTTCTCAGGAGTCTGGTTTCGATGCTTGAGCGAACCGGGAGCGCTCCAGGAGTGGATCGTCCTGATGTAGTTGGCGCGCTCGAAGACTGATGGATCGTCGCTCGCGAAGTAGCTCGCGCTGCCCCTCAATTCTCCCACGGACTCGTACTCGTTGGCGTCCATCCATTCCACGAGCTCACGCTCGACCGTCCCGAAGTGTTCGCGTCCATTGAGGAGGAGGGCCGACGTCATCATCGCTACGTCGGCGCCCGCAAGCAGCGCCTTGGCCGCGTCGATGCCATTGTGGACACCGGTGGTCGCGGCGAGTGACGCCTCCTCGCCCAGCCGTGACCTGAGGATCGCCGTCCACATGACCGGCAGGCGGAGCTCCCAGCGCTGACTCAGCTCGACGCGGGGGACGACCTCCCTCGTGTCGGCGTCGAGCTCTGGCTGGTAGAAGCGGTTGAAAAGCACGAGCCCGTCGGCTCCCGCACGGATGACTTCGCGGGCGAAGCTGGCCAGGGTGGTGTAGTAGGGCGAGATCTTGACCGCCAGAGGAATGCTGATCGACTCCTTCAGCGCCCGGATGATGTTGAGGTCGTTGGCCTCCATCGCCGCACCGCTGAGAAAGGGATCGGTCGCGATGTGGTAGAGATTCAGCTCGAGAGCGTCGGCTCCCGCCTCCTCGACGAGTCGCGCATAGCGCATCCATCCGCCGTGGGATGTGGCGTTCAGGCTGGCGATGACCGGTACGTCGAGTCGGCGCTTCATCTCCTGGATGGCCGACAGGTAGCGATCGGTCGTAGACTCGAAGGTCGTGACCTCGGGGAAGTAGTTGAGGGCTTCGGCGAACCCTTCCGCGCCCTCCTCCAGCGCCCGATTGAGCTGGACCTCCTCGTTGACGATCTCCTCCTCGAAGAGCGACGGGAGGACGATGGCCGCCGCGCCACACTCCTGCAAGCGCAGGGCGCTCTCGGGTTCGCGCGTGAACGGCCCCGCCGAGGCGACGAGCGGCGAACGAAGGTCCAATCCGAGGTACGTCGTGCTCAACCGGTTCATCGCGAGACCTCCGTATCCTGCCGAGTCCCGGCGTCGCCATCGACCTTCGCCTCGTCCTCGGCTTCAGCAGGCATACTGCGCGAGACCGTCGTGAGCTGCTCGTAGTACCGCCAGCGTTCGTCGACATCGGCCTGCACCAGGTCGAGCCAGACGCTCGGCGCGCTCGGGGTGCGTCCTGCTCAGGATCGCGAACCGAGCCTCGTTGGCGAGGAACTCTCTCACCGGCATCGATGGCTCACGCGAGTCGAGCTTGAACGGCTGACCGTCCCGTGTCTCGGTAGGCCGGAAGCGATACAGCGGCCAGTAGCCGCTCTTGACCGCGTCCTTCTGATGCTGCATCGACCGTGACATGTCGATTCCGTGGGCCACACACGTGCTGTAGGCGATGACCAGCGACGGCCCCGGCCATGCGTCAGCCTCGAGAAGCGCCTTGACGGACTGCGCGTCGTTGGCGCCCATGGCGATCTGCGCGACGTAGACCGAACCGTAGGACGAGGCGATCGCCCCGAGGTCCTTCTTCGGAGTCTCCTTGCCCCAGGAGGCGAACTTGGCGACCGCTCCGCGAGACGTGGCCTTGGAGGCCTGACCGCCGGTGTTCGAATAGACCTCGGTATCGAGGACGAGGATGTTGACGTTGCGCCCGGAGGAGAAGATGTGATCCAGCCCGCCGAAGCCGATGTCGTAGGCCCAGCCGTCGCCGCCGACGATCCAGACGCTCTTGCGCACGAGGTCGTCCGTCAGGGCAAGCAGGTGGCGCACGTCCGGATCGTCGGTATCGAGGGCGCCGAGCTCCTCGACCAGCTGGGCGATTCGCTCTCTCTGCGCACGAATAGCCGTCTCTGTCTCCTGGTCGGCGCACAGGATCTCCTCGACCAAGCTCCCCGTCAAGCCGCGGCGCGAGCTTCTCCGAGGAGCTGCCGAGCCCTGGTGTTCTGGGCTTCGTAGCCAAGCCGCAGACCCAAGCCGAACTCCGCGTTGTCCTCGAAGAGCGAGTTGCACCAGGCCGGGCCTCGTCCCTCCTTGTCGACCGTCCACGGAGTGGTGGGGAGATTGCCGCCGTAGATCGACGAGCAGCCCGTGGCGTTGGCGATCACGATGCGGTCACCGAAGAGCTGGGAGACCAGCTTGACGTACGGCGTCTCACCGCACCCGGCGCACGCGCCGGAGAACTCGAAGAGCGGCTCCAGCACCTGCGAACCTTTGACCGTGTTGTGCGGCAGCAGATCCCTGTCAAGCTGGGGAATCGTCTCGAAGAACGCCCAGTGGGGCCGCTCGACCGCACGGTGTTCCATCGCGGACTCCATGCTGATGGCCTTGTGGCGCGCCTCGGTCTTGCTCCTCGCGGGGCAGACATCGACGCAGACCCCACACCCGGTGCAGTCGTCGGGCGCGACCTGGATAGTCACCTTGTGACCGGGGAGTTCCTTGGAGCGGAACTCCTTGGATTTGAATCCCTCGGGAGCGCCCGCGAGCGCCTCGGGTTCGAAGACCTTCATGCGGATGGTGGCGTGCGGGCAGACGATGGCGCACTTGCCGCAATCGATGCAGACCTCAGGATCCCAGATGGGGATCTCCAGGCCGATCGCCCGCTTCTCGTACTTGGTCGTTCCGGTGGGGAACGTGCCGTCGACAGGGAAGGCGCTCACCGGCAGGAGTTCGCCCTCGTCGGCCATCATGCGAGCCGTCACGCGCTGGACGAAGTCCGGCGCGTCGTCGGGCACGACGTCCCGGACTGCCATGACGCTCGTGACCTCGGCCGGTACGGCCACCCGCTCGAGTTCCTGCAGCGAGCGATCGATGGCCGCGAAGTTCCTCTCGACGACGGCGGGGCCGCGCTTGCCGTACGTCTTCTCGACCGACTCCTTGATGCGCGCTACGGCCTCGTCTGCCGGGAGGACGCCGGAGAGATGGAAGAAGCATGGCTGCATCACCGTGTTCACACGGTTGCCCATGCCCACTTCCTTGGCGATCCTGTTGGCATCGATCACCCAGAACTCGATGTGCTTCTCGATCAGCTGCTCCTGAACGATGGCCGGCAGCCGATCCCACACCTCAGCCGCCGGGTAGGGGCTGTTGAGCAGGAAGGTGGCGCCTTCCCTGGCCCGCTCCAGGACCTTCAGCTGCTCCAGGAGCCCGAACTGGTGGCAAGCCACGAAGTCGGCGCTGTGGATCAGGTAGGTCGAGTTGATGGGCTGGGGGCCGAAGCGAAGGTGAGAGACCGTGACGGCTCCCGACTTCTTGGAGTCGTAGACGAAGTGTCCCTGGGCGTGGAGATCGGTGTTCTCGCCAATGATCTTGACAGAGCTCTTGTTGGCGCCGACGGTGCCGTCTGAGCCCAGGCCGAAGAACATCGCTTCGACCTCGCCGTCCGGGCGCGGGACGCGGAACTCGTTGTCCGGTGGGATGCTGAGGTGCGTCACATCGTCGACGATGCCGACCGTGAAGTGCCGCTTCGGCTGGTCCTTCCCGAGTTCGTCGAAGATCGCCTTGACCATCCCGGGTGTGAACTCCTTCGAGGCAAGCCCGTAGCGCCCACCGATCACTCTCGGCATGCGCCCAAGAGCCGGGGTCGCTGAATCCATGTTCTCTGTGAGAGCCGCGATCACGTCCAGATACAGCGGCTCGCCGGAGGCACCCGGCTCCTTGGTGCGATCAAGAACGGCGATCGACTGCACCGTCGGCGGCAGCGCAGCGACGAGCTGCTCCATGGGGAAGGGCCGGTAGAGGCGCACCTTGAGCAAGCCGACCCGCTCGCCGGCGGCCGTCAGCGCCTCGACGGTCTGCTGCGCCGCCCCGATGCCGGAGCCCATCATGACGATGACGCGCTCCGCGTCGAGGGCGCCCTCGTACTCGACGAGGCCGTAGTGACGGCCGGTGCGCCGCTCGAAGGCATCCATGGCCTCGGCGACGACGCCGGGCACTGCGAGATAGAAGGGGTTGCATGCCTCGCGACCCTGGAAGAACGTGTCTGGGTTCTGTGCGGTACCACGCACGACCGGCGCGTCCGGCGTGAGGCCGCGAGCCCGGAAGGCGAGGATGTCCTCATCGGACACCATGGTCCTCATGTCGTCCTCGCCAAGGACCTCGATGCTGTCGACCTCGTGCGAGGTTCGGAAGCCGTCGAAGAAGTGGAGGAAGGGGACCCGCGAACGCAGCGTGGCGACGTGAGAGATGAACGCGAGGTCCTGGGCCTCTTGCACGGAGGCGGCGGCGAGCATCGCGAAACCCGTCGTGCGCGCGTGCATGACGTCGCTGTGGTCTCCGAAGATCGACAAGGCGTGCGTGGCGATGGTGCGAGCGGAAACGTGGATGACCGTCGGCGTCAGCTCACCGGCGATCTTGAACATGTTGGGGATCATCAGGAGAAGGCCTTGGGAAGCGGTGAACGTGCTCGACAGGGCGCCCTTCTGCAGAACCCCGTGCAGAGTGCCAGCCGCGCCAGCCTCGGACTGCATCTCGAGGACCTCGGGCACCATCCCCCAGAGGTTGGGCTTCCCGCCCGCCGCCCAGTCGTCCGACGCCTCGCCCATCGGGGAGGCCGGAGTGATCGGGTAGATGGCCACGACTTCGCTGAAGGCATAGGCGACGCGCGACGCCGCCTCGTTGCCGTCGATGCAGACCCGTTGCCCTTCCAACTGCGCCTCCCGCGTCGCCGTATCGACACACATCCCTTCCGCCCCGCCAGTCCGCCCCTCAGACCTGAGAGCCGAGGGACAGCGTCTCCATGCCGGCAGGCGGTGCCGCATCCGTCGCTAGCGACGGAGTGGTATTTTGAATGGTTCCTGCATCAGTAGCAAGCTCCGACACGCCCGGCGCGGACGACCTGACTGCCGGATCCTTCATGGGATGACCTCGTAGCGCGCCCACACCACACCGTCATCGAGCCGCTGGACCTCGACCAGGCGGAGGTGCGCAATGTCGGCGTGCGAGACGGGATCGGGTCCACGCATGAAGGCACGCGACGTCTCCCCGCCCACCAGCACGGGCTCGAGCAGAACGCTCACCTCGGTCAGGAGCCCGGCGCGCAGGAGCGCTCCGCTGAGCGCGCCTCCGCTGTCGACGCGTACGCTCTGCACGCCGAAGCGCGCGTTGAGAAGCTCGAGGGCGGCTCGCAAGTCGACGCGGTCGCGGCCCGTCGCAAGCGTCACCACACCTTGGGCGGCGAGCCGCTCTCGCGCCTCGGCGGGGGTGGCCGCCGCGACGAGCGCGACGGCGTCACGCCAGTACTGCTGCTTGCGCAGCCAATTCCATGTCCTGAAGCGTCCGCGACTGTCGACGACGACGAGCAGCGGCCCCTCGCCGAGGTCCCCGGGGGCCGGCGGCCGCGCATCGTCTTCGGCAGGCAGACCCGGCCCCTCGATCAGCGTGTCTGCGCCGGTGAGGATGGCGTCCTCATCGAACCCGGCCGCAAGCGCGTAGAAGCGTCCGATATCAGGCTGGATCCAGTCGATGCGCCCGTCGAGGCTCGCCTCGACGTGCAGGATGACGCGCGGAAGCACTGCGACTCCTCCCCAACGACGTCTATCGACACCTGCTTCAGTCTACCAGCGACGGCGCCTCTGCCGGCCGACCAAGGCGCCCCGCCCGACCCGAAGCCCACGATGTGACGGATGCGGGGTCGCTCAGGTACGATTGCATCCCGCGCGTATGCAGCTGCGCAGAAACCCAAGCGAGGCAACGATGACGAGAGACACGCCGCTCACGATCCCGTGCTGCATGAGCACGCAGCATCCCGACAACGTCAACGTGCCCTTCTTCTCCTCCGGCCCCGAGCTCAGCGGCGAAGATGAGGTGCAGGAGGCCTACTACGCCTTCTCACACCTGGGGTGCGACGAGCAGATGTGGGACGTCGAGGGCAAGGAGGTCGACTCATTCGTCGTCAAGAAGCTGCTCACGCGCCACCAGCCGTACTTCAAGGAACACCGTCTGGGCCGCGACGTGTTCGTCACGCTGCGCGTCCCCAACCCGACGGTCGAGAAGGCGGAGGCGAAGATCCTGCTCGAGACCCTCGAGAGCATCCCGCGGTCGTACGACGCCTCGAAGCTCGTCTTCGGCGACGACATGCCGCCCATCTTCGAGGTGATCCTGCCCATGACCGCCTCGGCCAAATGCGTGAACCGCGTCTACCACTACTACCGGGACTTCATCGTCGCAAGACAGAATCGCCCCTTCTACCAGGGCGACGTCTCGATCGCCGAGTGGATCGGGGAGTTCAAGCCCGACACGATCAACGTGATCCCGCTCTTCGAGGACCTGCCCCAACTGAGCTCGGCGGACGAGATCACCGCGGACTACCTCAAGGGCAAGGATGCCACCGATCAGCGGGTCTTTCTGGCGCGCTCCGACCCGGCGATGAACTACGGGATCGTCAGCGCCGTGCTGATGACCAAGATCGCTCTGGCACGCCTGGAGGACCTTCAGGAGCGCAGCGGCGTGAGCATCCACCCGATTCTCGGTGCCGGATCAGCCCCGTTTCGAGGGAACCTGTCCCCGGCCAACGCGGCGCGAGTGGCCGACGAGTACCCAAGTGTCAAGACCTTCACAGTACAGTCGGCGTTCAAGTACGATCACGCCCCGACAAAGGTGATGAACGCCATCCGCTATCTGCGCGACCGCGGGGTCCGGCCGGCGCAAGAGATGGACGAGGAGAGCTGCCACTCTGTGACGGCGAGGTACGCGGCGGAGTACCAGCGGCAGGTGCAGGCGCTCGCGCCCGTGATCAACTCGGTGGCTCGTTTCATACCCGCTCGACGCAAGCGCAAGCTCCACGTCGGCCTGTTCGGCTATTCGCGTGACCTCGGCGGCACGCAACTGCCGCGCGCCATATCGTTTACTGCGGCGCTCTACTCATTGGGCGTGCCGCCCGAGCTACTCGGCCTCTCCGCCCTCACCTCCGCAGACCTGAGCAACGTGCGCAGCATGTACCGTCACTTCGACGCGGACATCGAGGACGCCCTGCGGTTCGCCGACCTCGAGAGTCCGTTCATGCCTAGCGAAATCCGCTCCGCGATCGAGAAGCTGGGCCTCACCGCGAGCGTCGACGGAGAACACCGCGAGATCGTGCGCCAGATCAGCCAGCTCACGCTCGACGAGCAGAATGAGAACGTCGCCGACTTGGTGGTTCGCGCGGCCAGCCTGCGCCGCTTCCTGGGATAGGCGTCGGCGCCTGTCACGCCGCCTGCCGGACGTCGTACGTCAGCCCGGCTGGCCGCTGGGGCCCGCCTCCAGCGTTCGCAGATACTGCGAGATCGCATCGAGTCCGCCCTCGAGCACGTCCCGGGCGCAGGCGTAGCCAAGACGGAAGGAGGACTCCTCGTCGAAGGCCGCCCCGGGGACCACGAAAGCGCCGTTGAAGTCGAACATCGCCGAGCACAACTGCGTAGAGGCGACCGGGTAATCGTAGCGCACGAGGGTCGTCGTGCCTGCACGCGGGCGCACATGCGCGAGCCGCGGCTCGCCTGCCAGCCACTCGTCGACCACAGCCAGGTTGCCGCGGACGATCTCGAGGGCTCTGGTGAGCACGGCCTCGTTCGTCAGAGCAATAGCCGCCAGCCTGTCGTCGAGCACTCCGCAACTGATCGTCGTGTAATCGCGCCGTTCGAGACAACGCTCGATGACGGCAGCGGGTCCCGCGACCCACCCCGTTCGCAGACCGGCAAGAGAGTACGTCTTCGACATGCTGCCAGTGCTCACGCCTTTCTCGTAGAGATCCGCGATCGAAGGCGCCGTCGTCCCGGGCGTGTGCTCGAGACCCCGGTAGACCTCGTCGCAGTGGACGTAGGCGCCGCACCCCCTGGCGACGGCGACGATCTCGCCGAGCAGCGCCTCGTCCATCAGGGACCCACTCGGGTTGTTCGGGTTGTTGATGACGATCAGCCGCGTCTTCCCGTCGACGAGCGAACGTAGCTCATCGGGGTCAGGCAGATAGCCGCTCCCGGAGCACAAGCGCAGCAGCTTGACTCGCGCGCCAAGCGCCTCCGGCACCGAGTAGAGTTGCTGGTAGGTCGGTTGCACGCAAACGACGGTGTCGCCCGGCTCCACAAGGGCGAAGTGCACGAGGAAGTTCGCCCCGATGGCGCCGTTGGCAGTCAGCACCTGATCCGGCGAGATACTCTCTCCGTACAGGCCGGCGATGGCCTCGCGCAGGCGCGGGGAGCCGGGGACATGGCCGTAGGTGAGCTTCGTCTCGAGTATGGCGCGCAGCGCACCATCCGGATCGCCGCTCACGCCGAGCAGTTCACGAACAGTCAATGGGTCCACACAGGTCTCGGCTATGTTCCAGCGAGCGGTGGTCTCGCGAGCGTTCATCCACTGCTCGACGGCGAACGGCTTGATGTCCACGGTGCCTCCCTATGGGGCGAGCCGGCGCAGACCGCCGACAGATCGCAGGCATCCTACAGCATCGCCCGCGGCGTGAGTCCCGCGTCGGCTATGCTCTACCTGGTGCTGGCCCCGGACCCAACCGCAAGGAGAGTCGTGATGGACGCCGCCGAGTTCCGCGAACAGGGTCACGCGCTCATCGACTGGATCGCGGACTACCGCGAGAGCATGGCCAATCTCCCCGTGATGAGCCGTGTCCAACCCGGCGACATCGCCGCCATGCTCCCCAGTGACCCGCCGCAGCAGGCCGAGGGCCTCACCAGCATCGTGTCCGACCTGGACCGGATCGTTCTCCCCGGCATCACTCACTGGAACCACCCAGGCTGGTTCGCGTACTTCCCCTCCAACACCGATCTCTCGTCAGTCCTCGCCGACCTGGTAGCCGCTGGCCTCGGGGCCCAAGGCATGAGCTGGCAGACGAGCCCGGCGGCGACGGAAATCGAGGACGTGGTCGTGGAGTGGCTGCGGCGGATGCTGGGCCTCTCAGATGCCTTCAGTGGAGTGATCCACGACTCGGCGAGCACCGCGACCCTCTGCGCCCTGCTGTGCGCCCGCGAGCGCACGACGCAGTTCAGCCAGAACCGCGGGGGGCTGCAGGCCGAAGCCACCCCGCTGGTCGTCTACGCGTCCGACCAGGCGCACAGCTCGATCCCCAAGGCGGCTCTGCTGGCGGGGTTCGGAGCCGAGCACCTGCGCCTGATCGAGACAGACGACGCTCACGCCCTGCGCGTGGACCTCCTGCAGTCGGCTGTTGAGGCGGACATCGCGGCAGGGCGGCGGCCCTGCGCACTCGTCGCAGCCGTCGGCACTACGGCCACAACAGCGATCGACCCAGTGCGCGCCATGGCGTCCCTGGCGGATCGTCATGGCCTCTGGCTCCACGTCGACGCCGCGATGATCGGCAACGCCATGATCTGCCCTGAGCACCGCTGGGCGTGGGAGGGCGTGGAAGGCGCCGACTCGCTGGTGCTCAACCCGCACAAGTGGCTGGGCACGGGCTTCGACCTCTCTGCCTACTACACGCGCGATCCTGAACACCTCGTACGCGTCATGAGCACGAACCCCAGTTACCTGAGTACCGATCAGGACGGCAGGGTGCGCAACCTCCGCGACTGGGGGATCCCGCTGGGCCGCCGGTTCCGGGCACTCAAGCTCTGGTTCCTCATCAGGGAGTACGGCGTGGAGGGCTTGCAGAACCGCATCCGCCGCGACATCGCCAACGCCGAGTGGCTACGCCGGCAGATCGATGCGGCGCCTGAGTGGGAACGCCTCGCTCCGGCGCCGTTTCAGACCCTGTGCGTGCGTCACGTGCCGCACGGACTGACCGGGAACGAAGATGCGCTGCGGCCGCACAACCTGGCGCTCGCTGAGCATCTCGGTCGCCAAGGCAGATACCATCTCACGCCGGCGATCCTCAAAGGCACGCAGATCCTCCGCATCTCGATCGGCGCACAGGCCACGAAGCGCGAACACGTGGCAGGGCTCTGGCAGGAACTGCGGGAGGCGGTTCAGTCGAGGCCGATGTAGCCGCTGACGCGAGTCCCAAGGCTCTCGTACTCGCCGCACCAGTCATCCTCGCGCACGCGAGGGAAGGCAGCTTGGGAGAACCCGGCGCGCTCCGGCGACGGAACGACCACGACAGACGGAGACCGCCGCCGGCAGGTCCCCCAGCCAGGACCGCGATCCCTGGCGAACACCGAACCGCGGGGCTCCTCTCGGCCGAACTGGCAACTGCAGCAACCTGGCTCTTCGAACCCCATTTGCCCTCCCTGTGAAGTGATCCGTCTCTTCCGGCGCTATCGGCAGGAGAACGGGCGGGCGTGAGACATACGCCTTCTACCACGGGCTGATAGGCTGCCGCGCTATGGCGCCCCTCACCCTCATCGGGATCGCGGTCGGGCTCGCCATGGACGCGTTCGCAGTCGCAATCGGTGCCGGGCTCACGTTGGGGCGCGTCGACGCACGCCAGACCTTCCGGCTCGCCTGGCATTTCGGCCTCTTCCAAGCCCTCATGCCGATCATCGGTTGGCTGGCCGGGCTCACCGTCGCGGCGTGGATCTCACCGATCGATCACTGGATCGCCTTCGGTCTGCTGGCCGCTATCGGAGGCAAGATGATCTACGAGGCCATAGCGCACGGTGAGGAGCGCGCCCGCCCAGACCCGACGAAAGGCTGGTCGCTGATCCTTCTCTCGATCGCGACCAGCATCGACGCCTTCGCGGTCGGCCTGTCGCTCGCTCTGCTCGGCGTCGCCATCTGGTATCCGGCTCTGGTGATAGGCCTTGTCGCAGCCGCCTTCACAGCCGTCGGTCTGCACCTCGGCAGACGCTTCGGCGCCCTGCTCGGACGCCGGATGGAGGTCGCCGGCGGCGTCATTCTCATCCTCATCGGCCTGCGGATCCTCATCGAGCATCTCACAGCCTAGCGGGATCACCCCGGAACAGGTTCAGCGGGAGCACCCGCTCTGACCTCGCCTCGCGAGTTAGTCCTGGTGTTCCTCTTCCGCCCCCACCAGTCGCCGGCGGGCACGACCTCGGTCGCGACCGGGCGCGCGTATCGACCTTCGGTGTCCAGCGCCCGGACCGCCTGCGTCGCTGCGGCACTCTGCTCCGTAGAGTGGAAGAAGACCGCCGAGCGGTACTGGGAGCCGACGTCAGGCCCCTGCCGCCCCCGCTGAGTGGGGTCGTGCATGGCGAAGAAGGCGGACAGCAGATCCTCGTAGCTGATCGCTTCCGGGTCATACTCGACCCGGACGGCTTCGGCGTGACCCGTCGTGTGCGAGCACACCTTCCGATATGTCGGATGTGCGGTGGAGCCGCCCGTGCAGCCGACCTCGGTCGACCGAACGCCACGAAGACACGCGAACTCGGCCTCCACTCCCCAGAAGCAGCCGGCCGCGAATGTCGCGATCGCCACGAGCGCCTCCTTCCCGCCCTCTCCGAGCCTGCGGTCAAGGCACACACGCCTCTGCGGTCCCCAAGAGGAGCCTTGACCACACGCGCTGGCGTCAGACGGGCGCCCGGTCCACCGCGCGTGTCTCCTGGGAGTTCCCCGTCGCCGGCGGCTCGACCCTCCGCGGCGGTCGCGGACGCAGGCTCGCCAGCATGCGCTCGTGAGCACGGTTGTCCGCATCCTTGCGCCACATGCGCGCATACCACCACAGCCAGCCGCGCTCGAGCATCCTGTCCCAGCTGCTCCTGTCGCGCTTGGTGAGCAACGCCCGCAGCGAATCCACGACTCGCCTCGTGCTGTAGAAGCGCCGATTGCCGCGCAACGTCTCGCGCTGCAGATGGACTGGTGAAGTCTGCCGTGGCCTGAACACCACATGCTGAGCGTCGTAGAGCTCCCAGTCCTTGGTGATGAGCCTGTCCTCGGCATCGAGTTCGGCGAACTGCTGGGTGCCCGGCAGCGGGGTGAGGATGTTGAGCATCACCGTGTCGATGTGGTTCTTGAGGGCGAAGGTGACCGTGTCGCGCACGGTCTGTACGGTGTCTGTGTCGGCGCCGAGCACGAACATGCCGTGGCTACGGATCCCGTAGCCGTGCAGGATCTCGATGGAGCGCTCGATGTCCTCGACCGTCTGCGATTTCTCGAAGTGGTCCAGGGTGTCCTGGCTGACCGACTCGAGGCCGAGAGCGACGAAGTCACAGCCGGAGCGCCGCATGAGGGCGAGCAGCTCGGGGTCGCGCACGACGTCGGTGCGTACCTGAGCGCCCCACGGCATCGCGAGACCCTCATCGATCATCATCTGCAGCAGCCGCTTGAGGCGGCGCTTGTTGGCGGCGAAGTTGTCGTCGTAGAAGAAGATGCGCTTGGGGCGCTTCTCCTTGATCTCGGCGATCACGCTCTCGGCGCTGCGGAAGCGGTACTTGCGCCCGAACATCGCGGTCACCGAGCAGAAGTTGCAGGCGAACGGGCAACCCCAGCTGGTCATGATGGGGATGTTCGAGAGACGCTCGTAGCCCTTGATCAGAGAGAGGTCCGGGAACGGCAGCGTGTCGAGGTCGGCGCAGGGCTCGCGCAGCTGGTTGTGCACGGCGACGCCCTCGCGCAGGAAGGAGAGGCCGGCCACGTCCTCGAACTGGCGCCGGCCTTCGAGCGCCTCGATGAGCTCGAGCATGGTCTGCTCCCCGCCCTCGCCACGCGCCACGTAGTCGCCGTGTTCGAGCGCCTCGTCGGCCATGAAGGTGACGTGCGAGCCGCCGTGGATCACGGGGATGCCGCGCCAGCGCAGGTCGTCGGCGACGGCGTAGGCGGCCGGCGTGGTCGACGTGGTGCTAGAAAGCCCGACGAGGTCTGCGGAGTGCACATCGTCCCAGTCGATCGGCGCCAGATTGGGATGGTAGATGCGCACGTCGTGCCCCTGGGCCTTGAGCGTGGCACCGATGATGGGCAGACCGAGGCGGACGAAGTACGACTGCGACCAGAGATGCATGCTGGGCGCGTCGGGTTCGATGAGGCGTATCTTCATGAAGGTCCTTTGGATGTGACCGGGGCGGTCAAGGCATGACCGGCCACCGCACGGTGGCCTTGCAGTTCATACCCACAATACAGGATAAGCCAGACAATCGCCGTCCTCCATGCTGCGTCGGCCTCTGATAGCGTGTCGATGACCATAGTCAACGGCCGAGACGGCCATGCTGGTTCGAGACCGGCCAGCGGCCGGCCGCGCTATCTGCCCCGGGACGTTCTGGCCTTCGGCGCAGGGAGCTCGCGCACCGTCAGCCTCACCACCTGGGTCAACCACTCGCGATCATCGATCCCGTCCTCGATCAGGAAGTGGGGCTTGGCGCTCGGGTAGCGAGGCGACTCGACCGTCTCGCCGATGAAGGCCCGGCCGCCGGACGTCGGCTTGCCGAACAGCCGGTCGTCGCAGTAGATGGCGAACTCGCCGAACATCTTCCGGGACCTGATGCGGCCTGCTTCGCTCGATCTGATCACAGACGCACTCGACGAACTCCAAGTCCGAGGACATGACATCACTTCACAAGTCGGTGGCAACCTGTCGCGGCGCGGTTCACGGCACCTGCTCTCGCCAGTGCTCGGGGCGGTTCAGGGCATCGGCGCAGACGAGCGTGCCGCGGGCGGAGCCGATCACCCCTGCACGAAGAGGCTGGACCATCCAGGCATCCGCGTCTTCTGCAGGAATGGGACGGCGCCGGCGCCGCGGGCCCAAGAGCCGCGGAGAGCCACATCGGGGACGTCGAAGACGCTACGTGAGCCACGGGTCCCCGGCAAGTCGGCGGCGGAACACAGGGGGTTCGAACACACAGCCTGCGCTGTGCGGGGGCCGCCGGGAATCTACCTTCTCTTGCCGCGACCTCGGCGGATGGCGCCGAGCAAGGGCGAGCCGGCCCCGAGTAGGAAGCCGAACTGGTACCATCCTCCGTCGCGCGTGACGTCGTAGACGGGGAACTGCTCCAACCACCCGAATACATGCATGATCAGCAACGGCCACGCGGTGATGCCGTTCCACAAGCCCCACAGGAAGTCCATGGGCGCTCACCCCCGTACTAGACCTCGGTGGGCGGACCGATGGTACCACCGAAGGCACAGCACGCCCTGGCGCGCAGGGCCCGCGCCGGCTCCAGCACGCCTCAGCCCCCGGTCGCCCCGCGTTTCTCGGCCTTCTTGCGCTGCTCGCCGCCGAGGATGTGCTTGCGCACGCGGATCGACTTGGGTGTGACCTCGACGAGCTCGTCGGCGGCGATCCACTCGAGAGCGCTCTCCAGAGTAAGCGGACGCGGCACCTTCAGACCCGTGTCGATCTCCTTGGTGGAGGAGCGATAGTTGCCGAGCTGCTTGCGTTTCGTGGGGTTGCAGAGCATGTCGTCGGCACGCGAGTTCTCCCCGATGATCATCCCTTCGTAGACGGGTTCCATCGGGCTCACGAAGAGGATCGCGCGCTGCTGGAGGTTCTCCAGTGAGTAGCTCGCGGCCTCACCGAAAGTCTGGCTCACGAGAGAGCCGCGCTCGCGGCCCGGCAGCTCCCCCCGCCAAGGGCCGTAGCCCGTGAACCGCGAGCTCATCACGCCCAAGCCACGCGTCTCGGTGAGGAAGTCGTTGCGGTAGCCGATAAGGCCTCGAGTCGAGATCGCAAGCTCGAGGCGCACGAGTCCGGTCCCACTCGACTCCACAGCCAGCAGTTCGCCCTTGCGCTGGCTCAGCTCCTGGATCACCGTACCTTGATACTCGTCCGGCACGTCGATGATGAGCTGCTCCATGGGCTCGAGCAGTCTGCCACTCCCGTCGTGATGGGTGATGACTTCCGGTCGGCTGACGCAGATCTCGAGCCCCTCGCGGCGCATCTCCTCGATGAGAATGGCGAGGTGCAGCTCGCCGCGGCCACTCACCTTGACGCCATCGGGACGACCGAGGTCCTCAACCCGGAGGGCGACATTGACGCGCAGCTCACGATCCAGCCGGGCCTTGATCTGACGCAGTGTGGCGGCCCGGCCGTCCTTGCCGGCAAAGGGTCCGTTGTTCACGAGGAAGAACATGCTCACCGTCGGCTCCTCGATCTCAAGCGGCGGCAGCGCCACTCCAGCCGCCTCCGGGCCGGGAGCCGTCAGCGTGTCGCCGAGCGAGATGTCCGAAGGACCCGCGAGCCAGACGATGTCGCCCGCGGCGACATCGTCGACCTCACGGTTCTCGAGGCCACGCGTGACCCAGAGGTGCGACGTACGCGCAGCCTCCACGCCCGCGACCTCCCAGCCGGCAGCCGGGTCTCCGCGCTGCAGATGGCGAGTCGTCACGCGCTGCAGCTCGTCTCCCACCTTGAGGGCGCCCTGCAGGACACGCCCACAGCCGATGCGCCCGATGTAGTCGCTCCAGGCAAGCGTGCTCACCTGCATCAGGAAGGGCGCGTCCTGGTCGACCCGCGGCGCAGGGACCTCGGCGATGATCGTCTCGAAGAGGTCGTTCATGCCCGCGTCGGCCAGCTCGGCGAGCAGCGCGGGCGAAAGCCCGCCGCTGCCGTCGCGGAGATGCTCCTCGCGGTCGTGCTCCTCGCGCTGGTACTCGTCCAGATCGTTCACGATCCAGCCCTCGAGACCCGAGCCGTAGAGCACGGGGAAGTCGAGCTGCTCGTTGCTGGCACCGAGTTCGACGAACAGGTCGAAGGTCTTGTCGAGGGCCCCGGACGGGTCGGCGTTGGGCCGGTCCGCCTTGTTGACGACGACGATAGGTCGCAGCCCGAAGCGCAGAGCCCGCATCAGCACGTAGCGAGTCTGAGGCATCGGACCCTCGTTCGCGTCGACCAGAAGAAGCACGGAGTCGACCATGCTGAGCACTCGCTCGACCTCGCCGCTGAAGTCCGCGTGCCCGGGCGTGTCGATGATGTTGATCAGGTAGTCCTTCCACTCCACCGTGCAGTGCTTGGAGCGGATCGTGATGCCGCGCTCGCGCTCGAGGTCGTTGCTGTCCATGACGCGCGCATCGACGTGAGCGCTCTCGCGGAAGACGTGCGCGACGCGGAAGATGCTGTCGATCAGCGTGGTCTTGCCATGGTCGATGTGGGCGATGATGGCGAGATTGCGGATCTTGCTGACGGCGTGCACGGTCGCGGTCTTTCTGTCGGGGTGGCGGGCAGCTGGCGGCCCACGGCTGACGTCCGGCGGCTCAGCGCCACCCAGACGGTTCCTTCAGTGTACACGCCGCGCGAGCCGGCGTCGCCCGAGCACGGTGGGGCGACGGTCAGGATGCGGCCAGCAGGCCTATGATCGCGGCAGCGCCAGGCGGCACCGCGACGAACAGGAGCCGGAAGCCACTGGACGCTTCCTCCGCCTCAGCCCCAGCGGCGCCATCATCCGGCTGCAAGGCGCTCTCCCGGGCAGCAAGCTCGTTCGGATCAAGTGGCCCCGCCCAGAGCTCGGCGGAGGCGCGCGCCACGCCGGGCGGGCGACGCTTGTCGGCACCCAGTACCGAGCCCCTGGCCACGACGATGATCAGAAGCGCCAAGGCACCGTTGAGGGGCACGAACAGCCTCCAGTCGCCGCCGATGAGGAGCACCGGTGTGGTGCCGATCCCCACGAGCCCGCTGCCCACAATCAGTCTGATCGCTGCCTTCTTCATGGCCCTCCCACAGATGCGCCGGCTCGGGGGCGTGGAGACAAGGGCCCACTCACATATGGCCTCAGGAGAGAAAAGACCGAGAAGCCGAGCAGTATCCCGAGGAAGTTGAGCAGCACATCGTCCAGCTCAGTCAACCGGTAGGAGTAGCCAAGCAGAAGCGAGACAGCGAGCTGGCTCAGCTCGATGGCGATCGGAAAGAGCAGGGCGGCAACAGCCATGCGCCGCCACGACGACAGCCGCGGCGCAGCGAACGGCAGCAGGAACCCGAAGGGAGCCAGGGTGACGACGTTGCCTCCCAGAATCCACACTTGGGCAAACTCCGTGCTGTCTCGCAGAGTGTCGCGAATCGAGGTGAGGGGAACGAGATTCAACCGAGAACTCCTGGCCGACGGCCTCGACGCGCACCACAGCGGCCCGAATCGGCAAGGGGAAGAGCGTCGCGCCGACCACCCAGCCCAGGTAAAGCACGAAGAGTATGCGCATGGTGACGACGAAGGCTGGCTGTCCGCCACGGGCCGCCCTCCACCCCACGAGAAGAGCACAACCTGCCGCGAAGGGGTATACGACGACACCGGTGAGCATGGACCTCCAGACTGCCTGGCGGAAGGTTCCAAGACTATCGCGCCGCAGCTGCCGGCACCGCCCAAGGGGCGGGCCCGGTGGTGCGGCCGACGACCACGCCCAGCCGCTCCTCCACACCACGATTCTGCTATGGTGCTCTCCAGTGTCGCGACGGCCCGAGCTTGCCCATCATCGCAACCTGCCCGGATTGGGTACAATACTCGGGAAGCACTCCCTTCCGAGCCCCGCAGGGCACACGGAAGGGCAAGTTCGAACTGGAGGAGTGTGCCATGATCTGGGTGCTCGCCGCCCTCATTATCTTCGGCGTCGTTATCTGGCGACTGGTTCGGCTCGAGGCGCTAAGCCGTCAGCAGACCGTGGTCATCGAGGAGCTGCACCAGCGTGTGTGGCAGCTGGAAGACCTTGTCGCGATGCTGCATCAGAAGCGCCAGTCGCGTCCCGAGTAGCGCCTCCCCCCGCAGCGGACGCGCGGCGGAAGGCCCGAGAAGGTCGATTCCCACCGGCCGTCATCGAGCGTACCGCCGCCGATCTCATCGTTCCGTCCGGCTCGACAAGCTTGGCCTGCCACGGCCGTCTGGTACGCTTCCACGATGCTCCGCGCCGTCACTTTCGATTTCTGGAACACGCTCTTCGTCGACCTCAGCGGCCACGAGCGCGAGAGACGTCGGGCCGACGTCCTCCAGGCAGAGCTGAAGCGCGCGGGCCTTCACCACCCTGTCGCGGTCGTAGACGAGGCGCTTCGCACGGGCTTCGGATTCTTCGATCGTGTCTGGCTCCTTGAACAGCGCACGCCCAGCTGCGCGGAGATCGTCGACAGCATCCTCAGCGCACTGAGCGCACGGCTCCCCGTCGACGCCCAGGACCGGATCGTCGAGGAGTTCGAGCGGATGGTCCTCGATCTGCCGCCGAAGACCAATGGCCGGCGCCCGGGAGATCGTGCAAAGGCTGAGCAAGAATCACCGTCTCGCCGTCGTCTGCGACACAGGCTACTCCCCCGGCTGGGCCCTGCGAGAGGTCCTCGAGCGCCATCGTATGCTCGGCGGCTTCGAGTACCTCTTCTTCTCGAACGAGCATGGCATGAGCAAGCCGGACGTCCGCGTCTTTCAGCGCACTCTGGGCGAACTCGGTGTGTCCGCTCGCGAGGCCGCCCACGTTGGCGACATCCAGCGCACCGACATAGCCGGCGCCCAGGCCGCCGGCATGACCGCCATCCACTTCATCGGCGCCAACCATCGCGACGAACCGCACTCGAGCGCCGATGCCATCGTGCGGCACTTCAACCAACTGCCGAGAGCGCTTCGCAAGCTCGCTTGAAGACCCCGATCATGTCCGCTTCCTCCATCGGCCACGCATGCAGCAAACTCGCCGCGAGAGACCGCTGAGGAGCCGGAACTGAAGCGTCGCGAGCCGATCGACACCGTCTTCCTCGACTGGGGGAACACCCTGATGGTCGACGACGGTGCGCAGGACGGGCCCATGGTGACGTGGACGCACGTGGCGGCCATGCCCGGGGCGCACGAGGCACTGCACAGGCTGCGCCCCCGCTACCGGCTCGTCGTCGCCACCAACGCGGAGGAATCCGGCGTGCAGGAGGTGCGAGCCGCTCTGACGCGCGTAGGGCTCGACGCACTCGTCGACGACGTCGTCAGCTCTCGCGACGTCGGTGCTCGCAAGCCCGACCCAGCCTTCTTCCGTGCCGCGCTGCGAGCTGCCTCCGTAGGACAGCCACCGGCGCCGCGACGCGCCGTCATGGTGGGCGATTCATGGAGCAACGACGTCGCGGGTGCCAGAGCAGCGGGGCTGCGCGCGGTTTGGCTCAACCCGTCGCGCGCCGGGCGCCCCTGCGGCGCGCCCGGGCCGGATGCCGAGATCCGCGGACTCTTCGAGCTGCCGAGGGCTCTCGAAGGACTCGACTGCCCACCCGGCGACCGGCGGGCGCACGACTGGGAGCGCGGGAGTCCCGGCCGCCGTCTCTGCCCAGAATCGCGAGCCCTACAGCTGTGCAAGCTCGACAGCGTAATCGAGGCGCGACACGACCTCGTCGCGCCCCAGTACGAAGAGCGATTCGAAGAGTCCGGGGGTCACGCTCTGACCGCTCATGCCGAGGCGAAGCGCCGCGAACACCGACTTGGGCTTGGTCTCGAGGAGACTCGGTAGATCGCGCACGAACTGCTCGATGGACGGCACGTCCCACACGGGCAGCTCGCGCAAGCCGCTGGCGCTGGCCGCCAGCGTCTGCACCGAGCCGGGCGTCGTCGAGAGCTTGTCGCGCATCGCCGCGGGGAACTCCAGCGGGCGGAAGAACCAACCGGCGATAGGGACGAAATCGGCGAGCACCTCGATCTTCTCTTGGACAAGAGGCACGACGGAGCGGGTGAGGCGCTCCTGAGCGGCATCAGGAGCCGTGCGCGGCACGCGTGCCGCCTCCGCCCCCTCGACAGCCTCGGCCAAGGCACTCTGCACCAGCCATCGCCAGCTCGCCCACCCCGAGCGGGTCTCCGTAGAAGCCGACGCGAGTCAGGTAGGCGAGCATGCGATCCGCCAGATCGTCGACGTGCATCTGCCGGATGTAGCGGCCGTTCATCCAGCGGAGCTTCTCGATGTCGAAGATGCTGGCGCTCGTCCCGAGCTTCTCCACATCGAAACGCTCGACCAGGTCGTCCAGGGTCCAGGCGATCATGCTCTCGTCGAACTCGGTGCTCAGAAACGCCAGGTAGTTGCGCACGACGTCGACCAGGTATCCCATCGCCGTGAGCTGCTCGAGCTTGGTGGCACCGTGCCGCTTGCTGAGCTTCTTCTTGTCCGTGCCGAAGAGAAGTGGCATGTGCAGGAAGACGGGCACGGCGGCGCCAAGCGCTTCGTAGATCACGATCTGCTTCGGCGTGTTGCTGATATGGTCGTCGCCACGGATCACGTGCGTGATCCCCATGGTCACGTCGTCGACGACGACTGCCAGGTTGTAGGTGATCGTGCCGTCAGAGCGCTGCACGATGAAGTCGCCGATCGTCGCGTTGTCGAACTCGACGGGATCGCGCAGTACGTCATGGAACACCGTCCTGCCCGCGGGGCACATGCATGCGCAGCGTGTAGGGCTCGCCGGCGACCTTGCGGCGCTCCACCTCCTCCGGCGCGAGCGTCCGGCACTTGCCCCCGTACACCAAGGCGCGCCTGTCGGCCTGCGCCGCCTGACGTTCCGCCTCCAGCTCGTCCGGCGTACAGAAGCATGGATAGAGGTGGCCGGCTGCCAGCAGCTTCTCGATGTACTCGTGGTAGATGGGCTGGCGTTCCGTCTGCCGGTACGGCCCGTGCGAGCCGGGCGCCTCCGGCCCCTCGTCCCAGTCGAGCCCCATCTCGCGCATCGAGCTGAGGATCTGGGCGATCGCCTCGTCGGTACTGCGCGAGAGGTCCGTGTCCTCGATGCGCAAGATGAACGTGCCGCCGTTCTGGCGGGCGAAGACGTAGTTGTAGAGGCCGGTGCGAGCGCTGCCGAGGTGAAGGTAGCCTGTCGGCGAAGGGGCGAAACGGACGATGACAGCCGCTCTGGCCGCCGACTGTGGCTGTTCGATCATAGACCGTTCATGATACCGCATCACATGGCTCAAGCTGGGCGGCGCGCCCGGGCGGCCCCACGGTATGCGTTTGCCCGCCGGTGGAGATACAATGCCGCCATGAACGAATCACCGCAGTCACCACAGCGCGCACGCGTCATCGAGTCGCACGTCAGCAGTCCCCAATCGCCGGTGGAGTTCGTGACCGGGGACATCCTAGGCGTGGGCCACCGCGACCGGCAGTGGACCACCTACGTGTGGGTCACCGATCAGAGTGGGCACGCCGGCTGGGTTCCAGACAGCTACCTCGAGATGACGAGCGAGCACGAGGCGGTCGCTGTGCGCGACTACGATGCCACGGAGCTCACGATCGTCAAGGATGAGATCGTCGAGGTCCTCGAAGAGACCGGCGGCTGGGTCCACTGCCGCAACTCGGGAGGCATCGACGGCTGGGTGCCTACGAGCAAGGTCCAGCTCCTCACCGAAGACTGACGACTCGCCTGCCGCGGGCGGCGAAGCGCTCTTGGCGCATGCGCCTTGTGAGCGGCGCCGCAGGACCGAGGAGCGAAGAGAGAGCGGCCACTCGCCGGGGTCGCCGGCAAGCGTTGTGGGGCAACACTCGTTTCTGGTAGCGTACCGCATCCACCCCCGACAGACGGAAAGCCCGAAGCGACATGCCACAGCTGCGCATCGTCGTCCTCGTCAAGCAGGTCCCGGACACGCAGAACGTGACCGGCGAGGCCATGAAAGAGGATGGCACGATCAACCGGTCGGCTCTGCCGGCTGTGTTCAACCCCGAAGACCTCAATGCGCTCGAGGAGGCGCTGCGCCTCCAGGAGCGTCACGGCGCGCGCGTCACGGTCGATCACGATGGGTCCCCCAGCCGCCGTTCAGGTCCTGCGCGAGTCGCTCTACCGGGGCGCGGACGAAGTCATCCTGCTGACCGACAGGGCGTTCGCCGGCGCCGACACGCTCGCCACCAGCTACGCGCTCTCCCGGGCCATTCTGAAGCTGGAGGGCTGCGATTTGATTCTCTGCGGCCGCCAGGCGATCGACGGCGACACCGCCCAGGTGGGGCCGCAGACCGCCGAGAAGCTCGGCGTGCCGCAGATCACCTGCGTGAGCCGCATCGACGAGCTGGTCCCCCCCGGCGTCACCGCACAGTCCGGCGCCGAGACCGCCGACGGCCGGGGTCTCGTCACCGCGACGCGCTCCATCGAGGGCGGCTTCGAGACCCTCTCCTCCTCGCTGCCCTGCTTGCTGACCGTCACCGGCGAAGCCAACGAGCCGCGGTCGGCCAGCGTGAAGCTCGTCATGACCTACAAGAACGTCTCCGCGGAGGCGTTGCCCGAGTACGACGACAGCTATCTCGACCCGGAGAGCGACGCCGCCGAGGTGTGCATGATCGCACGCGACGGTCGCCCCGTGTGCCGGGCGCGGGTCGTGCAATGGGACCATGAAGCCATTGCCGCCGACCGCGAACTGCTCGGCCTGCGCGGTTCGCCCACGCGCGTGAAGGAGATCGAAAGCGTCGTGCTCGCACAGAGCGAAGCGCGCATGGTGGAGCCCGACGAAGCGGCGATCACAGATCTTGTGCACGAGCTGATCGAGGAGCACATCCTTGGCTAGCGTGGATCAGACGAAGACGCCGGCCGGCGACGTCTGGGTCTTCGTCGAGCAGCACGACGGCACGGCGGCCGAGGTCAGTCTTGAGCTGCTCGGCCGAGCACGCGAGCTGGCCGACACGCTCGGTGCAGGGGTCGGCGCCGTACTGGCCGGCTCGGGCGAGACGGTGCAGGGCAGTGGCTCCCGCCCTCATCGCCCGAGGCGTCGATGTCGTCTACCTCGCCGACGACGACGCGTTCGCCCCGTACATCGCCCTTCCGTACACTCGCCTGCTCTGCCACCTGATCGGCGCCCACCGGCCCCAGATCGTCCTGTACGGCGCCACGACCACTGGGCGCGATCTCGCACCGCGCGTGGCGAGCGCCCTGCGCACCGGCCTCACGGCCGATTGCACCGACCTGCGCATCGGCGATCACACGGCGAAGGACACGGAGTACCACGACCTGCTCTTCCAGATCCGCCCAGCCTTCGGCGGCAACATCATCGCCACCATCATCAGCCCCGAGCACCGGCCCCAGATGGCGACAGTCCGTGAAGGCGTCATGGTGATGCCCACAGCCGACCCAGGGCGCACCGGTGCCATCGTGGAGCGTCGACGTCCAGCGCGCCGGCGACGCATCCGACGGAGATGCCTCCGACGGCGTCGTCCAGCTCACCGACGCCGACTTCGCAGTGCGCCTCGTGCGGCGAGTCCAGGAGGAGAAGAGGGTCGACCTCAAGGGGGCGCGGGTCGTCGTGTCCGGGGGCGTGGGTGCCGGCTCGCGCGATGGCTTCGCACTGGTCGAAGAGCTGGCCCGCACTCTGGGCGGCGTCGTGGGGGCCAGCCGAGCGGCCGTCGACGCCGGCTGGGTGAGTCACGATCATCAGGTCGGTCAGACCGGCACCACGGTGCGCCCGAAGCTCTACATCGCCTGCGGCATCAGCGGCTCTGTCCAGCATCGTGCCGGCATGGACCAGAGCGCGCGCATCCTGGCGATCAACGAGGACCCCGGGGCTCCGATCTTCTCGATCGCCCACTACGGCATCGTCGGCGATCTGCGCAAGGTCGTCCCGCTCCTCATCGCGGCCTACAAGTCGAAGGGCGGCGACCATTCGGCGGTGGCCGCAGCGAACGGCAGAATGCCGGAAGCCGCATCGTGAGCAACTTCTACACCGACAACGCGGATCTGCAGGCGACGCTGAGGCGCCTCGACCTCGCGCGTATCGTCGCGCCTGCGTGAGGACGACTTCCGACAGGCCGAGGACTTCTCCTACGCCCCGCGCGACCATGAGGACGCCATCGACTCGTACGAGCGTGCGCTGACGATAGTCGGCGAGATCGCGGGGGAGTTCATCGAGCCGCGCGCAGAGGCGGTCGATCGCGCCGGCAGCGAGCTGATCGACGGCGAGGTGTGCTACGCGCCCGGCATCGAGGAGGCGCTCGAGCGCCTGAGGCAGGCCGACCTGATGGGGATCACCCTGCCGCGCGCCTACGGCGGCCTCAACTTCCCCGCCTCGATCGGCGTGATGATCGTTGAGATGGTCTCGCGGGCCGACCCGGCGCTCATGAACATCTTCGGCTTGCAGGACATCGCCGAGACCGTCAACAAGTTCGCCTCGGACGAGATCAAGAGCGCCTATCTGCCGCGCTTCGCGAGCGGAGAGGTGACGGGGTCGATGGCACTGACCGAGCCGGAAGCCGGCAGCGATCTCCAGAACGTCCAGCTCAAGGCGACCGAGGCAGGAGACGGCACCTGGCGGCTCAACGGCGTGAAGCGCTTCATCACGAACGGCTGCGGCCGCATCTCGCTCGTCCTCGCCCGCTCGGAAGAAGGGACGACCGACGCCCGCGGCCTCTCGATGTTCCTCTACGAACGCGACGAGCACATGCGCATCCGTCGGCTGGAGGACAAGCTCGGCATCCACGGGTCGCCGACCTGCGAACTGCAGTTCGATGACGCTCCGGCGCTGCTCGTCGGCGACCGCCGGCGTGGGCTCACGACGTACGTCATGAGCCTCATGAACGGCGCCCGCATCGCCATCGCCGCGCAGGCCCAGGGCATCGCAGAGGCGGCCTATCGCGCAGCGGCCAAGTACGCGGGTGAGCGCGTGCAGTTCGGGGCGCCGATCGGCGAGCTGACGGCCGTCCGGGCCATGCTCGCCGACATGAAGGTCGAGCTGGAAGCGGCGCGTGCGCTGCTCTACGAGACGGCATCGATCGTCGACATGAAAGAGTCCCTCGAACACCGCCTCTGGCACCTCGCCGGCAAGCGGCTCACATGAAGCCGGGCCGAGTCAGGTCAAGGAGCTGCGTGCCGAGCTCAAGACGTACACCCGTTTGGCGGCCCTGTTCACGCCCATGGCGAAGGCTGCCTGCACCGAGATGGCCAACCGGATCGCCTACGAATCGCTGCAGATCCACGGCGGCTCTGGCTACATGCGCGACTTCGCCGTGGAGCGGCACGCGCGCGACGCACGCATCACGAACATCTACGAGGGCACGACCCAGCTGCAGGTCGTGGCTGCTATCGGCGGCGTGCTCGGCGGCACGCTCGCCGCGCGACTTGACGAGTACGACGCCGAGGATTTCGGCGCGACGCCGGAGTTGCTCGCAGCGTGTGCGACAGGCGAACGCTCGTCTCATGGAAGCCGTGACCCGCGTACGCGAGCTCGACGACGTGCGCTTCCGCGACTTCCACGGGCGCCGACTGGTCGAGATGGCGATCGACGTGATCTGCGCCTACCTCGTCCTGCGCTCTGCCCAGGACGACTCACGCAAGCTCCTGGCGGCCCAGTACTTCGTCGACGCCATGGAAGCTCGCGTCGAGGGCGCCGCGACCCGCGTCCTCAGCGGCGACCCCGCCGCCCTGGACGCGCTCGCCCAGCTGGGGACGGGCTGAACGAACGCTCAAGCCACCGTGCGCATCGGCCGATACTTGAATCACGATTCCCCCCCAGAGGGCCGTGACAAGCTAGCCAGCCGGTCGCGGCCCTTCCCCCTTCTCTGGTGGCCACCCCCGCCATTTGTTACAGTGACACCTCTTCTACCGCGAGGGCCGCAGTGATCTATTGCATCGTGCCACCGGAGCTCGGGGATGCGGCGTTCCGCCGACTCGTCGAGCACTATGAGGACAACCCGAACGTGAAGGTCCTCCTCGAGCGCCGCAAGAGCGAGCGTCGCAGCGACCGTTCTGGAGGCGCAGCGCGTACTACGCGGGACCGCCGCCAGCACGGTGGCGGCGCCTCCGAGGTCTAGGGCCCGTTCGGGGGAACGCGTGGACGACAGCATGAAGCCGTTGCCACGAGGGAGCGAGACGAGCCTCGTCCTCACCCACCTGATGATGCCGGCTGACTCCAACTACATGGGCAACATCCACGGCGGCATCATCATGAAGCTCATCGATGAGGCGGCGGCGGCCTGCGCCTACCGATTCTGCCGAAGCAACGTCGCGACGGCGGCCATAGACCGCATCGACTTCCACCACCCCGTGCAGATCGGCGACCTTGTGCGTCTACGGGCCAACGTCAACTACGCTGGGCGCACCTCCATGGAGGTCGGCGTCCGGGTGGAGGCGGAGGACCTGCGCAGCGGCCGCGTGACACACACCAACTCGGCCTACGTCGTGTTCGTTGCGGTCAACGAGAGCGGCCGGCCGATCCCCGTGCCGCCGCTGATTCCCACGACGGATGAGAAGAGGGCCTGGCGTGCCGCTGCCGAGAAGCGACGCATGAAACGGCTCGAGGAGCGCCAGCCGGCCGACGACTGAGCAGGGCCCTTCGAGCCGGGAGCGGCCGCTACGACACGCCGCCAGCCAGCGGAGCGCGTCGCTCCATCCCGAAGGCAGCCCCGGCCTCGCCGGCATCCGACGCTTCGAGCCGCAGGAGCTCGCGCAGCGCCAGGTCCGCGATGTCGAGCTGCTCGGCGGTCGGCTCGCTGGTAGTGAACAAGCGCTGCATCTCAATGCCCGGGCGACGCAGAGTCCGCGCCAGCGGATGAGTCTGGTGGCGCCCCATCCAGTTGAAGAGCTCGACGGCCGTCCCGATGCTCACCAGGCCCGCCACGAACGTGGCCACCGGCTTGCTCTCCTGGCCCGCCGCACGCAGCAGCAAGTTCGTGGCGACCGTGGTGAGCGCCATCGGGACGATCAGGTTGGAGCCGCAGCGCCCATGCTCCTTGCCGGCCTCAGCTGGATCGATGTCCGTTTCGTAGGCTGCGATGCTCTTGTGCTCCGCGCCATGGTATCGGGCCAGACGAGAGTCGCGCAGCAGGAGCAGCACCGGAGCCAGCGAGATGCTCGCGGCTACGACCTCGCGAAGGAGCGCCGATCCGGGGACCCTGTGCCGCACGAAGTAGGTGCCCGCGACGCTGGCCAGCGTCGCCGCCAGCATCCGGGGATCCTCCTGCGGAAGCACCGGCCCTCCCGTGGCGCGCCGCACCGCAGGCAAGACCGCGAGGGCCTCTCCAAGTCTGAGCAGACCGCGCACGACGGGCAGCTGCTGCGCGGCCTCACGTCCGGGTAGCTGTACCTTCTGGCCGGAGCTCACATGTGTGCCGTCCGGCCGGCACACGGCTGCGGCCCAGAAGCGCTCGCTCTGCAGGAGCACGCCGTTGCGGAGAGCCATCCCGCCGAGGTTCATCGCGGGTCGCCCGGCCCTTCCCCCCCGACTCCGCGGGAGCCGACTCCATCACCCTGCGGATACCGCGCAGAGCCTGACGGATGCGCGCGTCGTTCTCGACCAGCGCGAAGCGAACGAAGCCGTCCGAAGACGTGCCAAACCCGACACCCGGACTCACGGCGACCTTGGCCTCATTGAGCAGCAGCTTGCTGAAGTCCAGCGAACCCACATGGCGATACGCATCCGGAATCGGCGCCCAGACGAACATCGTGCCGCGCGGCTTGTGCACCGGCCAGCCGATGCGCTCCAGGCCGTCGCAGAGCACGTCTCGCCGCTTCTCGTAGACCGCGGAGATCTGTGGCGGCACGTCGTCGCATTCGTTCAGCGCGGTGATGGCGGCGATCTGAATAGGCTGGAAGACGCCGTAGTCAAGGTAGCTCTTGAGGCGCTGGAGGCCCCCGACGAGCTCCGCATTACCGGCGCAGAACCCGACGCGCCAGCCCGACATGCTGTGGCTCTTGCTCAGCGAGATGAACTCGACGGCGACGTCCTTGGCCCCCGGCACCTCGAAGATACTCGGGGGCTTGTAGCCGTCGAAGACCACCTCGGCGTAGGCGAAGTCGTGAATGACGGCGACCTCGTTCTTCTTCGCGAAGTCCACAAGGCGCTCGAAGAACTCGAGATCCACGCAATGGCCAGTCGGGTTGTGGGGGAAGCTCACGAGGATGACCCGCGGACGCGGCCAGGTGCGCTCGTACGCCTGCGTGAGATCCGAGAAGAAGTCGGCGGTGTCGTGCGAGAGCGGCACACTCGTGACCTCGGCACCGGCGAAGATGCAGCTGAACTGATGAATCGGATACGAGGGCTCCGGAACCAGAGCGGTGTCGCCTGACCGCAGCAGCACCCACATCAGGTGAGCGAGCCCCTCCTTGGCGCCGATCGACACGACGGCTTCGCGCTCAGGATCGATCTGCACCCCGAAACGCCGGTCGTACCAGTCGGCCAGCGCGACTCGCAGCTTGGTGATGCCGCGAGAGGCGGAGTAGCGGTGGTTGCGGGAGTTCTGTGCCGCCTCCGACAGCTTGTCGACGATCGCCTGGGGCGTCGGCAGGTCGGGGTTGCCCATGCCGAGATCGATGATGTCCTCGCCCCGGTGGCGCGCCTCGGTCTTCATGTCGTTGACGATGCTGAAGACGTAGGGCGGCAGTCGGTCGATGCGGCGGAGTTTCACGCTGGTCCTCCCTCAGCTGAGCGATTCTCCCGATCGGGCACTGGAAGTGAATCAGTATGCACGATGACGCGGCGTGAGGAAAGCGGGCGACCAAGATGCGCGTCGGTCCCCAGGCTCGCGGACACGTCCGGTCGCGACCATGCAACGGACGATCGGATTCCAGCCTGCCCGACTTGAGCTGGCCTTGGCGGCCCGCGGTTACCGCTTGGTCCTCCCGCCGCCGTTCGCGGTGGCGACACCACGGCTACCAGTCTGCTCCTGGGGGACAACAAGATCGACGATGGACCGGCGGCCCCACAGGGAACATAATAGGGAGACATCCTCAGCGACACTGCCCACTCGATCGGGCATCGGCTGCCGTGACGCTGAGCCACAAAGGAGGACCCATGGAATTGTTCGATACCGCGAAGTCCATAGCGGGCGACCTGGCCAGCGACGCGGGGCGCGCCGGCAAGGTGACAGCCGCCCAGGCCAACGTCATGCTGCTCCAGCAGGACCTCAAGAAGGCCGAGCGCGAACTCGGCCGGGCGACGTTCCCGCTGATCGAGCGCGGCGAGCTGGACCACCCTGATTTGATCGTGGCCGCCGAGCGTGTCCGCGCCGCGCAAGGCGCAATCGATGACAAGCGGGCGGAGATCGCGGAGCTGCGCGCGCACGTCGGACGAGGCCGAGGACTCCGCCGATGAGACCGTCATCGAGGCGGCGGTGATAGACGAGACGACGGATGACGCGGCGGTCGAGGAGGAGAGCCCCAGCGCCTGACGCCACAGACGACCTCCGCCTCCAAGACTCCTCCGCACGGCGGATACCCCAGCGCCGTCGCCGGGCTGCCCCTCTTCCCGCGGCATCGTCTGGTACCCTGAAGGGAATGAGGAGGCTGCAGTGACCAACGATCCAGGGACGTCTCGACCCGACATGATTCGAACACCCGTCGTCGACCTGCGTTCCGGGCAGACGATCGACGGGTGCTACACATGCTCGGAGGTGGAGAGCACCGCCGACCGCAACGGAAAGCCGTTCCTGCGCCTGCGCCTGCGAGACGCGACGGGCGATGTGAAGGCTATCCATTTCGACCCGTCGGATGAAGCTCTCGGCATGACCGCAGGCGACATCGCCGTCGTCTTCGGCACATACAGCGTCCACCCGCAGTACGGTCCTCAGGTGCAGGTGCGTCGGCTTGCGACAGGCGACCGCCGAGGAATACGACCTCTCAGAACTCGTACCAAGTTCGCCGATCGACGCCGGCGAACTCGGCGAGCGCCTTCACGCGCTCATCGACTCGGTGAACGACCCCCATCTGCGCGCCCTCCTCGAGCGCGCCTTCGACGGCGCCCGCGAACCTGGGGCCACATTCGTCGTGGCTCCCGCCGCCGTGCGCAATCATCACGCCTACCGCCACGGGCTGCTCGAGCACTCTCTCAGTCGTCGCCGAGTGCGCCGCCGACGTCGCGTCGCGACTCGGCTCCGTCGACCGCGACATGGTGGTCGCCGGCGGCCTGCTGCACGACATGGGCAAGACGCAAGCCTACACAGCCGGCGGCATGCTGCCGATGATGACCGACGTCGGTCGCCTGCACGGCGAGATCGTGATCGGCCAGAAGCATCGTCCAGCGCCTCATCGATGAGCTGGCTGCCTTCCCGTCGGACATGGCGCTCCGCCTCGGTCACATCATCATCTCGCACCACGGCATGCGGGAGAAGGGCAGCCCTGCGGTCCCGATGACGCGGGAGGCGATCATCGTGCACTACTGCGACGACATGACGGCGCGCATCGCGGCGGTCGACGACGCCGAGCGCGCAACGCCACCCGGCGAGCCCTGGTCGAACCGCATCTTCATGATCGATGCTCCCGCCTACCTGGGAAATCGCGAGGAGACGGACAGCGATTCCCACTAGCAGTGAGCCAAGCGGCCGTGCCGCGCCGACACCGCCGGATAGTCCGCTCCCTGTTGGTCTCTTGTTGCACGACGGCAGACTAGCCGAGGCAGTCGACCTCGAGCCACGCGAGCCACCCAAGCCGAACGCAGCGAGCGCCGTCAAGACCTGATGACGTACAGCGGCCGCCCCACGCCCAAACGGCGTCAGCAGCGCTCGACGAAGAGGATCGTCGCTGGTACCGAGCACAGCTCGGCGAAACGCGCCGCGTCAGATCGACTCCCGACGACGTCTCCGTAGTGCATGGGAACGACCGCGGCCGTCTCGATCAACCGACTGGCCTCCGCCGCCTCGGTCGCCGTCATCGTGTAGGTCCCGCCGATCGGCAGCAGCGCCACGTCACAGCGCACATCGCGCATCTCAGGGATCAAGTCGGTGTCCCCTGCGTGATACACACGACGCCCATCAAGCTCGATCACGTACCCAAGACCTCCGGCCTCGCGCGGGTGGAAGAGCACACCGGGCTCGCGGTACTTGTCCGTGTTGTAGGCGGGCACCGCAGTCACGGATGCCAGGCCGACCTCCACCGTCTGCCCAGCCTCGATGGTCACCGCCGTGAGACCCTCGTCTTGCGGCAAACCGGCAGTCACGGACGCTGGGCCCACGATGACCGTCCCAGGCCTCGCGATCAGCGCGATGTCGTCCGGGCTGAAATGGTCGGAATGCTCATGCGTGATGAGGATCGCATCCGCCGGGGGTGCGTTGGCGGGAAGCTTCCAAGGGTCCACATAGACGGTGCACGACCCCTCGATACGGAACGTGTCGTGGCCGATCCAATGGATGCCTTCGATCATCCCCCCTCCTTCAGCGCGCTCGTGGGGCACGCGCAGAGAAAGCACAGGGCCGACTTCCTGGGTCCGATCTCGTCCCAGGCGGCCGGCCCTGCCGTCGCTGGTGGAACCTCACTCGTCGTCGGATGCCGCCTCGTCGTCGGATGCCGGCTCGTCGTCGGAAGCCGGCTCGTCGTCGGAAGCTGGCTCCTCGACGGCCTCGGAGCCGGCCGCCGGCGACACGAACCGCACATTGGTGGCCTGTGGCCCCTTGCGCCCCTGCTCCGTCTCATACTCGACCAGCTGGTCCTTGTCGAGAGTAGTCACACCTTGCGCGAGGCCAGTCACATGGACGAAGATGTCGTTGTCGTTATCCTGCTCGATGAACCCGAATGCCTTCTCGGCCGAGAACCATTTGACTTTACCCTGAGGCACGTCTATCTCCTTCTGTCTTGCAGCGCATCCGCGTCGTGCTTGGTGGCCATGGATAGCGCTCCTTGTGCCACTCACGCCGGTCTCTGGGGCGCAGAGCGTACCTGTAGTGTAGACCCTTTCGCCAGTACTCGAAAGCGGTCGCCGTCTACTGCCGGTGAACCGCGAAGATGGCGATACGAGCCAGCAGATTGGGAGCGACAGCACGCTGCCGGCGGAGCCTTGTCCGTGCTGCTGAGGAAGAGCTCCTGCCCGATGGACAGACCCTCCTCGGAGCAGAGCTGGCGGAAGTCCTTGATGGTGCAGAGGTGGATGTTGGGGGTGTCCCACCACTGATAGGGAAGCTCGTGCGAGACGGGCATGCGGCCACGAAGGCAGAGCCGCGTCCGGGGGGCCCAGTGGGCGAAGTTCGGGAAGCTGACGATCGCCTGCCGGCCGACGCGCACCATCTCGCGCACGATCATCCGCGGACGCCGCAACTGCTGCAGGCTCATGCTCAGGATGACCACGTCGTGCGAGCCATCGGCGAAGTCGGCAAGGCCCTCGTCCAGGTCTCCGTGGAAGACCGAGAGCCCCTTGCCGACGCACGCCTCCACGGCCTCCTGAGAGACCTCGACGCCGCTGCCGTGTACGCCCTTCGCCGAGATGAGCTCGCTGAGGAGTTCGCCGTCGCCGCAGGCGAGATCGAGCACTGTCGCGCCCTCGGGCACGAGGTCCTCGATCAGTTTGTAGTCGATGCGCCTCATCGCTTCAGGCCCTCGGTGTGTAGGTGCGCGAGCCGCTGGCCAGAAACGCACTGATCACGCCCTCCATCTTCTCGCGCTCAAGGAGAAAGGCGTCGTGACCGAAGTGGCTTTCGACCTCGTAGTAGCTCACGTGCTTGTGGGTCGCTCGCAGCGCGCCCACGATCTCCTTCAACTGATACTCCGGATGCAGCCAGTCGCTCTTGAACGCGAGCACCAGAAAGCGCGCCTCCACATCGCGAAAGGCTTGCACCAGACTGCCGTGCTGCCGCGTGAGATCGAAGTAGTCCAGGGCACGCGTGATGTACAAATAGGTGTTGGCGTCGAAGCGGTCGGTGAACGCCAGACCCTGGTGGCGCAGGTAGCTCTCCACCTCGAAATCGGCAGAGAAGGTGAACGAGTAGTCGTGGATCTGGCGCAGGCGACGCCCGAACTTCTCCTGCATGGCCTCGTCGCTGAGATACGTGATGTGACCGACCATGCGGGCCACGCTCAGGCCCTTGGTCGGAGCGGGACCGCCATAGTAGTGACCGTCCTTCCAGTTGGGATCGGCCATGATCGCTTGCCGGCCGACCTCGTTGAAGGCGATCGCCTGAGTCGGCTGCCGCGCCGCAGTGGCCATCGGCACGCAAACGTGCACGCGCTCGGGGTGCGAGATCGCCCACTCCAGCACCTGCATGCCGCCCATCGATCCGCCTACGGCCGCGAGCAGCTTGTCGATGCCCAGGTGGTCGAGCAGCATCGCCTGCGCATTGACCATGTCCGCGATCGTGATGATGGGGAAGTCGGTGCCGTAGGGACGTTCGGTGGCCGGGTTGGTCGAGGCCGGACCGGTGGAGCCGCTGCAGCCGCCGATCACGTTCGAGCAGATGACGAAGTACGTGTCCGTGTCGAGCGCCTTGCCTGGGCCGACCAGCATGTCCCACCACCCCGGGCGCCTGTCGTTCGCGCTGTGGAGACCGGCGCAGTGTGCATCGCCGGAGAGCGCGTGGGCGACGAGGATGGCATTGTCCCTGCGCTCGTTGAGCGCGCCGTAGGTCTCGTAGGCAAGCGTGAACGGCCAGAGCTGGCCCCCACCCTCGAGGCCGAGACGCTGGGGCTGCTGGTCGAAGGTCACGCTCTGCCGCGTACACGAGGCCGGCGGAGCCCCAGTCGTCACCGACGCCGGAGGGGATGTCCCCGATCTCTTTGGTCTGCGCGCGCTTCTCGTCAGTCATGGCCCAACCTCGGTAGGAAGCACCGGGAGCGGCCCATGCCACCGCCCAGCGTCCATTGTACGCGCTCGCCAAGGCCGCTCGCTCCCCGTCGCACGCCTCCGCGATTCGGGTGAGCTGCCCCGGTCAAGCCCTGGCCAGCGCCTGATCGATGTCGGCAAGGATGTCCTCGATCGACTCGATGCCGATGGAAAGGCGCACGAAGTCGTCGGTGACCCCGGCGAGCAGTTGCTCCTCAGGATTGAGCTGCGAGTGCGTCGTCGTCGCCGGATGGATGACCAGCGACTTCGCGTCGCCGATGTTGGCGAGATGCGAAAGCAGCTCTGTACTCTCGACGAAACGCCTCCCCGCCTCTCGCCCTCCCCTGATCCCGAAGCCGATGATCGCCCCGAAGAGGCCCCGGTAGTGGTAGGTGCGCGCCAACGCGAACGAGGCGTGGGACGGCAGCCCCGGGTAGCTGACCCAGTTCACCTGTGGGTGCCCCTCAAGGTGTTCGGCGACACGCTGAGCGTTGGCGCTGTGACGCTCCATCCGCAGCGGCAGCGTCTCCAGACCCTGCAGGAAGAGGAATGCGTTGAAGGGCGCGAGCGCGGCGCCGACGTCACGGAGGAGGCTGACGCGCAGCTTGGTGATGTAGCTGAGCGGCCCCAGAGCCTCGTGAAACCGGAGACCGTGATAGCTGGCATCCGGCTCGACGAGCCCGGGGAACTTGTCGTTCTGTGACCAGTCGAACGTGCCGGCGTCGACGACCATGCCTCCGATGGAAGTGCCGTGCCCCCCGATGAACTTGGTCGCGGAGTGAACGACGATGTCGGCCCCGTGAGCGATGGGCCGCACGAGATACGGAGTGGCCAACGTGTTGTCGATGATCAGCGGAACGCCGGCGTCGTGGGCGATGGCGGCGACCGCCTCGATGTCAAGGGTGTCCAGCCTCGGGTTCCCGACCGTCTCGGCGTAGATGGCCTTCGTGTTCGGCTTGATCGCGCGACGGAAGTTCTCGGGGTCGGCCGGGTCGACGAGGTCGATCTCCAGCCCAAGGCGAGGCAGCGTGTGTACGAAGAGATTGTACGTTCCGCCGTAGAGACTGCCGGCGCTGACCACATGATCGCCAGCGCCGGCAATATTGAGGACGGCGAAGGTGATCGCCGAGGAGCCCGAAGCGAAGGCGAGCCCCCCGACCCCGCCCTCGAGCGCCGCGACCCGCTTCTCGAAGACATCGTTGGTCGGGTTCATGATGCGGGTGTAGATGTTGCCGGGCTGACGCAAGCCGAACAGGTCGGCAGCGTGATCGGAGTCGTCGAAGACGTACGACGTCGTCTGGTAGATGGGCACGGCGCGCGCGTTGGTCGCCGTGTCCGGCACTTGGCCGGCGTGGAGCGCGAGGGTCTCGAATCCCTTGGAGGGGTGGGCTGACTCGGTGCTCATGGCGTCTCCCGTCAGATGTGGTACATGGGTGCCGAAGCGGCGCGAGCCGCCGCATCGGCGATCGTGGCCGAACGCAGGATATGGCGCAGGCACTCCTGCACCTCCTCCCACACCGGCGCGACCAAGGCCTCGGCCTGGCCACCACAGCGCATTCGGCCCTTCCCGCCATGCGACCCGTCGATCATGTCGACCACGTCGAAGAAGCTGATCGCTGAGGGATCGCGCACCAGCACGTAGCCGCCACCCACTCCCCGGCGGCTCTCGACGAAGCCGCCGTGGCGCAAGTCGTGCATCACCTGATCAAGATACTTCGGAGGAATCCCGGTGAACGCCACGATCTCGCGCGCCTGGACAGGTTCGTCGCCGCCGGGGAGAGCCAGGCACACGAGGGCCTTGATCGCGTATTGGCTCTTTGCCGAGAGGTGCAGCATCGTCTTCCAGTATCAGGTGGAGGGGCGACCCGCCGACTCCTCCTAGTATTCCTACTTCTTCCTAGAGTTTGGAAGTTTAGCGGCCCACCCATCGACGTGTCAAGGAAGTGAGCCTCGCCCGTGCCCGCCGCGGGATACTGGTACCATCATCGCGTGAGCTCTCTCTCGGAAATCCTGCGGCGCGAGCTGCCCGGGCTCGAAGAGGCCGTGCCCCTCGCGCCGCTCTGCGCCTACGGTGTCGGAGGCCCAGCCGAACTCCTCTTCCGTGCGAAGACCACGAACGCGTTGGTGCACGCCGTGAGAACGGCGCGAGAGCGTGCTGTCCCGCTGACCGTGCTTGGCCAGGGCACGAACGTCCTCATCAGCGACGAGGGCCTGCCCGGGCTCACGATCCTGACGCGAAACGCGGAGCACACGTTCGATGGCGAGCTCCTGGTGGTCGAGGCGGGTGCAGAGCTTCCCGCCTTGGTCGCGAGTCTGGCTGACCGAGGTCTCGCCGGCCTCGAGTTCTCGGGCAACATCCCCGGGTCGGTCGGCGGCGCGGTTGTCGGCAACGCCGGCGCCTACGGACGCGCCGTGAGCGACGTCCTCGTCAGCGTCCACTTCCTCGACGGTGTCACAGAGCACGTCAAGGAGCCGGCCGCGCTGGAGTTCGCCTACCGCACGAGCTTGTTCAAACAGCTTCCCGATCTCGTCGTCCTCTCAGCGACCTTCCGCCTGCGCCTCGGCGTCCGCAGCGAACTGCTCGAGGAGGTCGCTGAGGATGCGGCACTGCGCCGCCGCAAGCATCCGCTCGACTCAGACAGCTGCGGCAGCTACTTCAAGAACCCGTCGCGTGAGCTACCGGCGGCTCGCCTCATCGAGGACGCCGGGCTCAAGGGCCTCAGCACCGGCAAGGCTCTGGTCAGCGAGAAGCATGCGAACTTCCTCGTCGCGCTTCCCGGCGGCACAGCGGCCGATATCGAGGCTCTAGCGGCTGAGGTCAAGCGCCGCGTGCGGGAGCACAGCGGCCACGAGCTCACGGAAGAGGTGCGCCGCCTGGGAGTCTGAGCCTGCCGGGCCATACTTGCCACACCCGCCCGATGAACTTGCGCCGGAGTACTGGCGTCTCTCACTCTGCAATGGGAGGAAGACGATCGAGGACTTGCCGCACGGCCTGGCCGACCGCCTGCGCAACGGCGAGCCGGAGGCACGAGTGGAGTTCTTTCGCCGCTACGCCCCACAGGCGCGGCGCATCCTCTTCCTTCAAGGGTACTGCGAGGAGGTAGACGACGCCGTGCAGGACGTCTTCATCAAGGTGTATCGCGCGAAGATCCCCGCCGAGTCGACTCTGCTTCCATGGTTCTACAGCGTCATTCTCAACACGGGGCGCGACCACGGCAGGCGGCGCAAGACGCGCCTCGGCCTGCTCGACAAGCTGCAGCAAGTCGCGCCCGACTGCGCCATCGACCCGCCGGCGGAGCCCGCAGATCCTGCCCTGCGAGTTGCGCTCGCAGAGCTCCCCGCGGAGCAGCGCGAGGGCGTGGCGCTCCGCTTCTTCGCCGATCTCGCTCTGGATGAGATCGCCGACATCCAGAATGTTCCGGTCGGCACGGTGAAGTCCCGCTTGCACAGCGCTATGAGACGGCTGCGTGGCTCGCTCCAGGAGATGGGTTTCGAGCGTCATGACTGATGCTCCGCAGACAGGCGGCGCTCTGCCCCCCGACCTCGACGACGACCGTCTCCTGGCCTACGTTTTGGGTTTGCAGACCGATCCGCAGCTTGAGGCGGCTGCGATAGAGGACGCCGCGCTGCGCCGCCGCCTCGATGCGCTGCGTAGCGAGATGATGCAGATCCATGAACAGGTCGCTCGTGCCGTGCCAGAGCCAAGCGAGACGTACACAGACCTCTCCGAGCCACGCTGGGCCACCCTACGCCCGCATCTCCAGGAGAAGCCGCGCACAGCGGCGCGGGGTCGGCCTCGTGCACCGTCCGTCATGACACGCTGGCTCCGTGTGGCTGCTCCGATCGCCGCGGGCCTCGTTGTGCTCGCTGTGGGCGTGGGCGTCCTCCGGCAGCCAGACGGGAGCGTGCTCACGAACCAAGGAGACAAGGCGGCCGACCTGACGGCTCCCGAAGTCCCAAGCGGTGGGGCGGCCGACGCTGAGCGTGCGGCGGAGGAACAGGCCGGTCTGGACCAGGCGGATCTGTACGATGTCGTGCTCATCGCCCGCGCGGGACCCTTGAGCAGCGGCTTCCAGCGGTTCGACGTGGTGCGGATGCTGCGGGGATCGGCGCCGGCCGTGCTTCGCCTGCGCGTGGTGACGCGAGCCGCCGAGGCAGGCCGGCTCCACGTCGTCTACCTCTCCCCCTCGAGACGTGACGAGGGCGAGACGAGCTCCACCGCCGGCGACGAGGGCCTGAGCCAGTCCATGCGCGACGATCTGCTCCGCTTCGAGGAGGGCGGCGACACCGTTCTCGCCGCGCGACTGCCAGCAGACGCGGACCCAGACGACATCGCCCTTCCCTGAGCAGCGTCGCCAAGGAGTGAGGCGTTTCTCCTCGCCCTGCTATGATGCCGCCAGTGACGCCCATGAGCCCATCCGCCAGACAGCAGTCGGTCCATGCCTTGCGCAGCCGCTACTTCAGCGACGCGAAGCCGGCGTTCCTCGAGCTCTTCGACCCGCGACAGCTGCGCATCCTCGACCTTGGCTGCGGCGGCGGACACAACGGCGCCCTCCTGAAGCGCGCCGGCGCTCGGTGGGTGGGCGGCGTAGAGCTCAGCGCCGACGCCTGCGTCACAGCCCGGCAGCGTCTGGACGCTGTGGCCCAGTGCGATCTCGCCGAGTTCGATCCGTCCGCCTTCGGTCCGGAGCCCTACGACGCCATCCTCGCCAGCGACGTGCTCGAGCATCTGGCCGAGCCGGAGCTAGTGCTCTCCCGCGCCATCACTCACCTTCGCCCCGGCGGCATCGTCGTCACCTCCATCCCCAACGTCGCACACGTGTACGTCTTCGCCAACCTGCTGCTCCAGCGCTGGCCGCGCAAGACCTCGGGGATCTTCGATAGCACCCACGTCCGGTTCTTCGGCAAGAGGAACATGATCGAGCTCCTCGAGGGATGTGGTCTGCGGGTATTGCGCGTGAAGCCCTACTACACCCGTTACCGGCTGGTTCGCGCCGCCTGCCTGGTCCTGTCGCTCTACGTGTTCCGCGACTACTGGGCGCGGCAGTTCCTCCTGCTTGCCGACAAGCCGGGCTGAGCCGGCATGACCCCGACCGACGCGGAGGGACAGTGACAGATCTCCTCTCAGGCGCGAACTACCTGGTCATAGGTGCCGCCAACTCGCGTTCGATCGCCTGGTCCGTCGCACTGGCCATCAAGAGACATGGGGGGGCGGTAGCTCTCACCTATCAGGCGAATCGCCTGAGGAGTCGCGTTCAGGCGCTTGCCGACGAGCTCGGAGGAGCGCCGCTGATCGAGTGTGACGTGAGCAGCGACGAGGCGGTGCGTCGCGCCATCGACGAACTTGCCGTGGCGATGCCGGTCCTCAATGGCGTGGTTCACAGCGTCGCCTGGGCGCCCGCGCACGACCTGCAGGGCAGCTTCGTGGAGACGACCCGGGAGGGCTTCGCGCAGGCGAACGACATCAGCTCGTACTCCTTGGTCGCCACCGCCCGCGAGGCCCGGCGCCTCATGGCCCTGGGAGGATCCATCGTCACCATGACTTACGCAGGCTCGTGGCGAGTCGTGCCCAACTACAACGTCATGGGCCCCGCAAAGGCGTCTCTGGAAAGCGCCGTTCGGTACCTTGCCGCCGATCTCGGCCCTGAGGCCATCCGTGTCAACGCGATCTCAGCCGGCCCGATTGCCACCGTAGCGGCACGCACCATCAAGGATTTCGACGGCATGCTCGATCTCCTTGCCAGCCATACGCCGCTGCGTCGCAACGTGACGGCCGAGGAAGTGGCCGACGCCGCCGTCTTCCTGCTCAGCGATCTCGCCCGTGCGGTCACCGGCGAGATCTTGCATGTCGACGCCGGCGCACACACGACTGTCTGACCCGCTCCATGCTCCGGCGCCGCCTATGGCACAATGAAGTGGGAAGGCCAGCGGAGTCCAGCACAGCCGCAGCACACTACCCACGCAAGGGGAGAGGAACGATGCAGATGACCACCATCCCACCATCCTCGATGAGAAGAGCAGCGTCGGCGGCACTCCTCGTGCTCATGGCCCTGCTGATGAGCGCCTGCGGATCCAGCGGTGAGATCGCGGCGACCGGCGGTGCGCAGGCGAGTCCAGCGGCGGACGAAGCGCCCATCTCGACGACTGGGCAGAGCCCCGCCATCTACGTCGCTGAGACGCTGCGGCCCAGCGTGGTCGACGTGAGTGTCGCGGACGCTCAGAGGCAGGCGCAGGGACTCGGCTCCGGAGTCATCTACCTCTCGAACGGCGTGATCGTGACCAACAACCACGTCGTGACCGCGGGCGGGAATCAGCCAGCGCCGAACATCACCGTCACACTCGCAACGGGCGAGCGTCTTGACGCCTCCCTCGTGGGCCGGGATCCCCTCTCCGATCTCGCAGTCCTGCGCGTCGATACGGATGACCTGCCAGCGGCCACCTTCCTCACGGACATGTCGCAGGTGCAGGTCGGGCAGTATGCCTTCGCACTCGGCACGCCGCTGGGCCTCGAGGGATCGGTGACCATGGGCATCGTGAGCGCCATCAACCGCGAAGTGCCGGGCGGCGGCTCGCTCGGCACGCTGGACCTGATCCAGACCGACGCAGCGATCAGTCCCGGGAACTCAGGCGGCGCGCTGGCCGATGCGCGAGCGCGCGTGATCGGCATCAATGTGGCCGCCGCCTCTCCCGACATCGAGACGCGGGCCCAGAACATCGGCTTCGCCATCCCTTCCGACCTGGTGGTCGACGTCGTCGAGCAGATCCTCGAAACGGGCAAGGTCGACTACGGCTACCTCGGGATTCAAACGACGGCTATCACCAAGAGCCTGGAGCAGGACTACGGCCTCAGTCGCTCCGAGGGGGTCCTCGTCGTTCAGGTCGAGTCCGATTCGCCAGCCGCCAAGGCCGGCGTCAGGCAGGGTGACATCATCATCCAGATCGGAGACAGGGTCGTGGACTCCGAGGTAGACCTCTTCTCCTACCTGCGCGGCCAGAAGCCCGGCGAACAGGTCGAGCTCGTCATCGTTCGCGACGGCGAGGAGCGGACGCTCACAGCCACCTTGGGGAGCCGTCCAAGCAGTTGACGCGTGGTCCGGCACCTGAGCCGAGCTGAGGATCTGCCGATGACGCATCAGGGCATGGGATAGACTGGCCACTCGCATCTTCGATGGAGAGGCACGCATGACGCCCTGCGCGACCAAGGGACGCAGGCGGCTCGCCCCCGGTCCGGCACTCATCCTGGCGCTCACGATAGGCCTTGTCGCGGGGCTCACCGCCTGTGGTGGCGGCGACGGTCCGAGCGGCGGCGCCGGCACCAGCGTACGACCCTCGGCGACGCCCAAGGCGGGGGGCACACTCACCGTCTCCTACCTCACGGACGCACGGAGCCTGGATCCGGCGCTTGCCCAGAACCCCACCGAGCGCAGTGTCGCCAACGCCGTTTCTCAGGGCCTGTTGCGCTACACGGCGAGACCGGGCGCCGAAGGCGCCGTACTCGAGCCCTGCCTCGCCGCCGAGCTGCCGACCAGAGCCAACGGCGGCATCTCGGCCGACGGGAGGACGTATTTGTTCGCCCTTCGTCGCGGGGTCATATTCCAGCCGCCCCTGAATCGAGAACTCACCGCGAGCGACGTCAAGTACAGCCTAGAGCGCATGATGGGCATCGCGCCCGCCGAGACGAGATCTCTCTACGCGGGCGTCGTCGGCTCGGCGCGTTTCCTCGCGGGGACGGACGACGACATCGATGGCCTCGAGGTCGTCGACGACGAGACGATCCGCGTCAGGCTGATCAGGCCCGACCCGTCGTTCCTGAACGCATTGGCCATGGAGTCCAGCTACATCGTACCGGAGGAGTGGGTCGTGAGGTGGGGGGCGGAGTTCGGGCAGCATCCACTCGGGACCGGCCCATTCGCCTTTCTGAGATGGGTGCCGGGCGACAAGATCAAGCTGGCGCGAAGCCCCAGCTACTGGGAGCCTGGCAAGCCCTACGTCGATGCAGTCGACTTCGTGCGTGCGCCCACAGCCGAGACGGCCGTCGCAAAGCTTCGGGCGGGCGAGGTCGATGTGCTTGGCCACGGCCTGCCCCCTGAGGGGCTCCCCGCCTTCGCCGACGAGCCCTCGTGGCAGAGCCAGGTGCGCACGGGGCCGCTACTCGCGGGAACCTACCTGTTCCTGAACACCGGACTGGCGCCGTTCGACGACGTCCGCGTCAGGCGCGCGCTGAGTTGGGCCATCGACCGTGACAGGATCGCCGGGCTCCAGCCGGACCGGGCTGAGCCTCTCTGGCAGTACTACCCTTCGGGCCTTCCCGGCCACGCGGAGAGCGCCGTCTCCCACGGCTACGCTCCTGCAAAGGCAAAGTCATTGCTGCGCCGGGCCGGCTATCCGCGCGGGTTCGATACCGTGCTCTTCACAGAAAGGGAGGGCCTTGATCCGGCCATCTTGAAGACGGTGCGCTCCAACCTTGCAGCAGTCGGCATCAGCGCGCGACTGAGAACGCTCGACCGCGCTCAGTACATCCGCCGGCGCAGCAAGCCGGGAGCACTGGCCATGGGGAGCATCCCCTGGCAGGCGGGCATCCCCGACCCAGGCGACTGGATCGACACGATGGCCAGCAAGGCCGGCGCTCGGCGTGGCGACAACCCCAGCTTCTGGTGGGACGCTGAGCTGGAGACGGCTCAAGCCGCAGCAGACGTGAGCGCCGATCAGCAGGCTCGCATCAGTCAGTACACGGCGATGCAGCGAACTATGGCCGCCCAGGCACCGTACGTACCGCTCTACTCGTCCCTGCAGACGAGCCTGTGCTCGAAGAACACCGGCGGCTTCTACGTACACCCGGTGTACCGGATTGACCCTGCGAGCTACTGGAAGATGTAGCGACTTGAAAGGAGATACCGATGGCTCGACAGTTTCCCGAGATCGTGACGTACAAGTCGGCGTTCAGCTTCGCACTTGAAGTCGAGAGAGCGTGTGCCGACTTCGCTGCAGCAGCTGAGGTACTGGCCCCGACCGGCGCCTGGCAAGCCAAGCTCGAGGAACTCGTGTGTACGCACGACGACCGCGTAGACAAGCTCAGCCACAAGCGTCAGGACGTGGATGAGCCGCTACATGCACTCAAGGCCGACGAGTATCTCCAGACGCTCGGCAACGAACCGGCCACGAGTTGGCCTGCGGCGGTCGAACAGGTGATCGTGGCCGAAGAGGACGCCGCGCGGTATCATGAGGCCTTCGCGGCCGCATGCGGGCCGCTGCTTGGCGATACCGCACGAGCCTTCGCCAAATCCGCGAAGCAAGAACGCGCCGCCGGCCAAGAGTTGCGCGCGATGCTCGGCTGACACTCGCCGCGGCGACAGGTCGCGGGCTGCCGTCAGCCTGCGTGCGGCCCCGCATCGGCGAGTTCGGTCAACGCCGACCGGGGAACGCCGGCACCCGCGTAGAACCGGACGCCGGCTCGGGCGAGGCCAGCAGTGATGCCCGTGAAGTCGCCATCGAGCACGCCCTCGGCCGCCCAGACGGGCTTGCCGGCACGGGCGGCCTCCATGACGGCGACGATATTGCGCTCATTCCCATGGCTGACCGGGATCGCCGTCACGATCACCACGTCGGCACGGGCCATGAGGTCGAGGTTCTCGGCGTGTGTCTCGTCGCTGACCGGCGAGAACGGTGCCTCCACGGCCATCCGCAGGCCAAGCTCGCGACCCGTCTCCTCATCGGTGTCGAGGGCGTTCAAGACGCCGGCGGACACGTCGTACCCGCCGTCCACCAGCTCGCGCATCATCCCAGCGCCGGTGCCGCCGCCACAAACAAGGTGCACGCGCCCCAGACGTTCGCCCCTCAGGCGCGGCGAGAACGTGAGGTAGGTCCTCCCCGCATGTCTGTGCAGAAAGGCACGCACGCCGTACACCGCCTCGATAATCTCCGGCCGCAGCACTTCGTCGGGCGCCCCGTAGGCAGCCACCTCGCCCTCGGAGAACACGAGCAGCTTGTCGAAGTAGTGGATCGCGAGATTCAGGTCGTGGAGCACGCAGAGGACCGTGAGCCCCTCGGCGTTGAGTTGCTTGAGAAGGTCGAAGAGTCGGAGCTGATGAGAGACGTCGAGGGCCGAGGCGGGCTCGTCCAGGAGAAGCAACTGCGCGCGCTGCATGAGCGCCTGTGCCAGCACCACGAGCTGCTTCTCGCCGCCGGAGAGTTCCGAGAAGCGGCGATCGACCAGGCCGCCGACACCGAGCCGAGCGAGCGTCTGGCCGGCGTCGGCGGTCGCATCCGCCTCCTTGGCACGGCAGTAGTAGCCCATCTCGACCACCTCGCGGACCGAGAGGTCGAACTCCAGCGCGAACTGCTGCGGGACCAGCGCCACCTCACGGGCCATGTCGCGACGCCGATACGTGTGCGTCGGCTTGCCTCGCACGAGGATCTTGCCGGACTTGGGCCTCAGCACGCCGTCGATGAGATCGAGCAGTGTGCTCTTGCCGCTCCCGTTCGGGCCGACCACGCCGACGAAGTCACCCGCATCGACGTCGAAGGAGACGCGCCTCAGGACGGGACGCACGTCGTAGGTGAACCCAAGGTCCATGACCGACACGAGGCTTCTCGACGAGGCCATCACGACCGCCTCCTGCGCAGCAGGTAGACGAAGAGTGGTGCGCCCACGAAGGTGGTCACGACCCCGACGGGAACCTCCGCCGGCGCCACAATCGTGCGTGAGAGCAGGTCGGCGATGCCCATCAGGGCGGCGCCGCCGAGAAGCGCGATAGGCAGCATCCGCCGATGTCCAGGACCGACCAGAAGCCGCGCGATGTGTGGGACCACCAAGCCGACGAAACCGATGACGCCGGACACGCTCACGGCGATCGCCGTGAGGGCCGCGGCCGTGACCAGCAGGACGCGTTTGGCTCGCTCGACCTCGACACCTAGTTCAAGAGCGCGCTTCTCGCCCTGGAGGAGGATATCCATCTCTTCGGTGAAGAAGATCGGGACGACCATGAACGGCAGCACGAAGAGGGCTACTTCGACATCCTGCCAGCCGCGCGCGCTGAAGCTGCCCAGGAGCCAGTAGACGATCGCGTGCATGTCCTCGCCGGCACGGATCATCATCACACTGATCACGGCGGTGACGAGGTAGGAGATCGTGACCCCGGCCAGGAGCAGCACGTAGATATCGATCCTCCCGCGCCGTTGCGCCGCGACCCACACGACGGCGAGCGTCACGAATCCGCCGACCAGAGCGAACAGAGTGACCCAGGGCAGCTGCGCCAGCCTGAGCACGATGCCGAACGTGGCTCCGAGCGCGGCGCCAGACGACACACCGGTGACGTAGGGGTCGGTCAGGGGGTTCAGGAACAGATCCTGCAGGATCACACCGGCGGCCGAGAGAGAGGCGCCGACCAAGAACGCCAGAAGCACCCGGGGGAGCCGGATCTGCCAGAAGATCACGCCACCCGGTTCGCTCGTTCCCGGCCCCGCGCCCACGTACTCGAGGAGCTTGTCGATGGGCAGCGAGGCCGGGCCGAAAGCGAGAGACACCACGAGGCACGCAACGAAGATGACGACTACGAGAGCGAGCCCGAGCCGACCCCCATTGCGTGCCTGCGGAGTCACTGCCCCTGATACGCCTCAGGATGGATCATCGCGGCGAGCTCCTGAAGGCCGAGCGCAAGTCGAGGCCCGGGACGCGTGATGAGATCGTCGTCGATCACGTAGACGCGGCCGTCTTCGACGGCGCTCATCTGCCCATGCCCGGGCCTCTTGGCGATGTCACCAGGAGAGCTCTGCGCCCCCGATACCGCGATGTAGACGGCAGGGTCTTCCTCGATCAGCACCTCGCTGCTGTAGGTGGGGAAGCCGGGACCAGCCGAAGCTCCGAGATTGATGCCCCCGGCGAGGATGACGAGGTCGTCGATGTACGAGCCGCTGCCCGCCGTCATCAAGGGCTTGCTGTAGATCTCGATGAACGTCACGCTCTTGTCCAGAGAGCCGGCCTTCGCCGCAACGTCCGCAGCGGCCGTCTCCATCGCCTCCGTCACCACAGCCGCCTCGTCCGTGACGCCCATGATGAGGCCCAGCTCCGTGATGGTGACGACTACACCGTCGTAGGTCGTCGGATCCGCCACGTACACCTGCATGCCGAGCTTCTCGAGCTTGCTCCGCAAACCAGCCTGGATGCCGCCGGCGGCGAGGACGAGATCTGGCTGCAAGGCGACGATCTTCTCGACGCTGGGGTTGGCGAAGTCGCCGATCTTCGGCAGCGCCTTCGCCTCCTCCGGGTAGTCGTCGTAGGAGGTCCCACCGACCAGCTTGTCGCCCGCCCCGATCGCGAAAGCGATCTCGGTGTTGGCGGGAGCGAGACTGACGACACGTGCTGCCGGTTGCTCAAGCGTCACCTCTTCGCCTGCGTCGTCGGTCACCGTGAGCGGACCGGCGGAAGAGGACGGCGAGGGGTCGGCGGCGGAGTCGCCGTCCGATCCGCAACCCACCAGAACGGCGGCACCAAGGGGGCACAGCAGGAGCGCCGTCACGAGTGCTGCCGCCGCGAACAGGCGGCTACGGGGGCTGGTGATAGTCATTGTGCTTGGTTCTCCCTTCGAGGTGTGGCTCTACATCGTGGGTCCTCGAACTTCAGGACCCAGTGGTCGTCGCGCTCTTCGTAGCCATCCCATCCGAGCGAGACGGGCGCCGCGAACAGAGGTGCGTCGGTGACCATGGTGTGATACTCGCACTCCTCGCCGCAGACATCGGCACCGGCGGCCGCGAGATCAGCGGCCAGCTCAGCATCGACCTGCCGGCCGAGATAGGCCGCGTCGAGTCTGGATGCATCCACCGCGACCACTGTAGCGCGCACGCCAGACCCGATCAGCTCGTCGACGAGCGAGCGCCGCGGTTCCTGCCAGAGGGGCAGATGGCACGACGATCCAGCCGCACGGCACGCACCCTCGACCCAATCGCGATGGGCCTGCGTATCGATGTCGCCGAACACGCCCTCCCGGAGACCCCGACGGCGAAGGTCGCGGAGAGCCGCGACGAAGGTTGGTTCGTACTCAGCCCACGTCGTCGCTCGCGCAACGAGTGGGACGCCGAGCGCAGCGGCTTGCTCCTCGAGCAGCGCGAGCGGCAGACCGTGGCCGCGACTGTGGGTACCGTCCTCCCGCAGCATGCACAAGAGCGCAGCGGGCCGTCCGCCTTCGGCGACCGCCCGCTGCAGGGCGAGGTAGGCGTCCTTGCCTCCGCTCCACGAACAGAAGAGCCGGCGGTCGGACAGCGCCGCCCGTGCGTCCGAGTCCGACGACTCCGAAACATGCACGACGTCAATCTTCACGGGCATCCTCCCGCGCCTCCCGGCAAGTGGGGCAGATGCCGTAGACCTCGAGATGATGGCCGTAGATGCTGAAGCCCGTCTGCTCGGCAAGCCGCCGCTCCAGCTCGACGACATCGCCGTCTCCGTCAAAACGCACCAGGCGCCGGCAGACCCCACAGATGAGTGGATGGCTGTGGCCCAGCGGCGGCGCCGTGTAGCAAATCTCGCCGCGCCGATCCTGCACGCGGGCGAGCAGACCCAGGTCGGAGAGCAAGGTCACGGAGCGATAGACAGTGGCCTGACCGACGCCCTCGTCCCGCAGAGCGTCAGCAGCTTCACCGATCGTCGCAGCCCGATCGCCGCACGCGAAGAACTCCCAGATCAGACGCCGCTGACGCGTGAACGGGATGCCCTTCTCGCGAAAGACGACAGCGATCTCAGGCGAAGCCTCGCGCTTCCCAGCGCATGCGTCCACAGGCAAGTCACTCCAGTGTCGATGAGAATCCTTCTCATTCCCAGCTGAGAAACCCTATCAACCGGGCTGCGACGCGTCAATCTCCCTGGGCTGCGGGGTGCGGGGGGACGGGCAACGCCGCGAAGGCTGCCAGGAGCCGATCATTGTGTGGTCTCAGTCGCGGACTGACCCGCACGTACTCGGGCAGGCCGAACGACGCGCAGTCGCGCACGAGACAGCCGTGCTCGAGCAGATCACGCCGCGCTTCCGCGGCGGAGCCCACGCGGACGAGGAAGAAGCCCGCGGACGAGGGCTCCACAGTCCAGCCGGCAGAGCCCAACACACCCATGAGCCGATCGCGCTCACGCTCGAGGAGCCGCAGCGCGCGCTGATGGTGTCCACTATCGGCGAGCGCGCGGACGCCGGCAGCTTGCGCGCAGGCGTTCACATTCCACGGCGGGGCCGCCGCACGCAGCCCCGCCGCCGTCTCAGGCGCTGCAACGACGTAGCCGAGGCGCAGACCGGCGAGACCCCAGGACTTGGTCATCGACCGCAGGACCAGGAGATCGCCCTCGGCAAGCAGTGTGCGCGACCACTGCGGCGTGGCGAAGAGTCCGCAGTACGCCTCGTCGAGCACGAAGACGGTGTGAGAGTAGTCGCGAACGAGAGCTGCGGTCAGGGCCGGAGGCAGCGCCGCTCCGGTGGGGTTGTTCGGGGAACAGAGCCAGCAGAGACGAGGACTCAGCTCCGCCAGGGCGGTCCGGAGAACGGGCTCGTCACAGCGGAAGCCCGCCCCGGCGCCATCGTGCGCAAGCCTGACCTCGGCGAAACGGGCGCCGGCGAGCCGTGTCGCAACCTCGTACTCGCCGAACGAAGGTCCCAGCGACAGTGCCGTATCACCGGGCGCCAGCGCCAGCTGGGCGATCAGGCGGATGAGCTCAGTGCTTCCGTTGCCTGCCACGACGCAGTCCGCCGGCAGTCCGCAGCGTTCAGCGACGGCGGTACAGAACTCAGAGGCGTGGGGGTCCGGGTAGGCGTCGACGACCGCGGCCGACACGGCGCCGGCCACACCCGGAGCCGCGCCCAGAGGGGACTGATTGGAACTGAAGTCTATGGTCGCGTCTGGACTGAAGCCCTCGGCACGGAGCGCCGCCGGATCGATCGCCCCATGTGCGGCCGCAGCAACGCGGCGAAGGACGCTCACCCCCACACCCCCCACGCGACCAGAGCGGCGAACCCGGCGGCGGCGGCGATGACGATCCCGCCGCCGGCCCAGACGACAGCCGTCGCCTCCGCAATGACGCCAGCCGTGAGCGGCCGCTCCGCTCGCCCCACTGCGTAGAAGCCGGGGCGCGACAGGCGCACGCGCAGCGCCCCGGCCATGGGCGCGATCGTCCACAGCTTGTTCGGACTCGCCGAGAAGTGCCGCTGACCCATGAGCGCGGCCCATGCCGTGTTGGCGGTCCCCCTCACGGATGCGAGTGCGACCAGGAGAAGACCGGTCAGTCGAGCCGGCACCCAGTTCAGCACATCGTCGCAGCGCGCGGCGGCCTTGCCCACGTACTCGTACTCGCCGCGATACCCAATCATCGCGTCCATAGTGTTGACCGATCGGTAGACGAGAGCCCCGGGCAAGCCGAACAGAGCGAAGTAGAACAGCGGCGAGACGACGCTGTCGACGAGGTTCTCGGCTAGAGACTCGACCGTGGCGGACACGATGTGCGGGGCATCAAGCTCGCGGTCGCGGCTCACCAGGGCGACGAGGCTGGCACGGGCCTGACCAAGATCGCTCGCGAGAGCCCGACGCACGTCGCTGGCAGCAGCAACGAGACCACGCAGACGAGAAGGTCGTCTTCAGCACCGCGGCGCCAAGCGGCAGCGCCAGCCACCAGGGCAACCAGCTCAGCATGAGCACGAGCGCCAAGCCCACGGCAAGGGATGCGCCGACCAAGGCGACCACGATCAGGACACCGAACCCCAGCTCGGCCCACGGCCGACCACGCGGACGACGCGCCTCGAGCGCCCCGATGAGCCGGCCCATCCAGACGACCGGATGCGCCGACGAAGGCGGCTCTCCGAAGACAATGTCGATGACGCCTGCTAGCAGTACCATGGCGAGCGTCAGTGGCCAGCTGTGCGGCACGAGCATCACGAAGCGGCACCGCAAGCAGCGTCATCCGCCGAAGCCGCCCCTGCAAGATGACTCGTCCCATTCACGAAGCGAACGTTGACCCAGCCGCTGGACCACTCGAGCAGCGAGACGCCGCCATGCGTCGTGGTGAGAGCCCACCACTTCTCGGGGAGCACGCCGAGGAAGTGATTGAGGATGGCACGGATGGGACCGTCATGGGCGACGAGGCAGGCACAGCCGTCCCCCTCGCTCTTCGCCAACGCGCCGACGGGCACGGAGCCTGCCACCACCGCTCCCGCCATGGCAGGCGAACGGCTGTGACGACTGACGATGTCGTCCACCGCCGCGAGCACTCGTGACTTCAGCTGGGCGAGGGACTCGCCGCCGGGCAGCGCCGTATGATACGGATCGGCGACCATCGCGGCGTTGAGCTTCTCGTCGGCGAGGAAGTCGTCCCAGGAACGGCCCTCGTAGACACCCATGTGGATCTCGCGCAGGCGCTCATCGTCGCCGATGAGAGCGGACACGCCGGACGGCCCCTCCGCGGCAGGCTCCCAGACGGCGGCGATGTGCTCCGCCGTCTCATGCGCCCGGGCGAGATCGCTGCAGTACACAGGCATGGGCCCCAACGGCGCCAGCCGCGACGCCACTGCTCGAGCTTGAGCCAGACCCTCCTCCGTGAGGGGATGGGCGCTGTGACCCAGCAGATTCCCGGGCGTGTTGCCAGTCGAGGCCCCATGCCGCACCAAGTAGAGCTTCATCGCTTCTCCTTCGCGAAGAACACCGGTCGAGTCACCGTGCCAGAGCGCAGCCGACGACCAGGGCTGCCGCCTCCGCAAGCTGGATACCCATCCCGTACACGTCCCCAGTGAGGCCGCCAAGCCGCTTCGCCACGGCGGCCTGCATGAGAAGTGCCACACCCACGGCCACCACGGCAACGACAACGCACGCCCACCAGCCCCCAGCTCCTCCGACCGCGAGCGTGATGGCGCCGGCGGCCACGAGCGCAGCGACCAGAAGGCCCGCGGCCAGAGCCACCGGCCCCGGCGTGCGCTCGTGAGTGAAGGCCTCGCCCGTGCCTGTCGGGCGTGCGTACGGCCACACGTACACATCGAGCGCCGGGAGCGCGCGCGCCGCGGCCCATCCGGCGAGCAAGGGCGCAGCGGAATCGGCGCGCGCCAGCGTGCTCAGGGCCGCGACCTTCAGCAGGAGTATGAGCACGGCCGCAACGACTCCCATGGCGCCGACCTGGCTGTCCTTCATGATCTGGAGAGCTCTCTCCCGGGGAGCCCCGCTGAAGATGCCGTCGGCCGTGTCCATGAGGCCGTCGATATGCAGTCCGCGCGTCAGCACCTCGAGAAGCAGGATGACAAGGACCGCCGCGACCAGCGCCGGCAACAGCTCGAGCAGGCCGGCGTAGGCGCCCCACGCGGCGGTGCCGAGCGCCAACCCGACGAGAGGGTACCAGCCCATGCTGCGCCAGAGGTCGGCCGGCGACACCTCACCGCGCACCGGCAGAGGGATGCCGGTGAGGAAGGTCACCGCCAGCGTCATGTGCCTGAGGTGTCCGGTAGGCCGGCGCAGCTGCTCCATCAGCGCCTCAACGCGCCAGCTGGGCATCCGCCCGGCTCGAGTCACCAGCGACCCCCGCACTCTCGAAGGTCGCCATATCCGCAAGGACGCGGGCGGCTGCCTCGATGATCCCCATGGCCAGAGCCGCGCCGGTGCCCTCGCCGAGGCGCATCTGCAGATCGAAGAGCGGCGTCAGGCCGAGCTCGTCGAGCACCACCTGATGGCCGATCTCGATGCTCACATGGCTTGGCAGGATGTAGTCGACGCACTCGCGACAGAGCCTCACCGCCACGAGCGCCGCAGCGGCGCTGATGAAACCATCCATCACGACCGGCACCCGGTGTACGGCGGCGCCCAGGAACACACCCGTCATGGCGGCGATCTCCAGGCCGCCGACCTTGGCCAGCACGCCCAAGGGGTCGGTGGCATCGGGGGAGTTCACGGCAAGCGCCCTCTCGATGACGGCGACCTTCGCCGGTAGCGCCTCGGCGCTGATACCCGTGCCCCGGCCGGTCACCAGCGCCACCGGCTGGCCGGTCAACGCCGCGATCACCGCCGAGGCCGCGGTCGTGTTGCCTATGCCCATCTCACCAGTCGCGACGATGTCCAGGCCGAGGACCAGCTCCTCCTCGACCAGCTCCAGCCCAACCTGGACCGCGGCGAGACACTCCTCATGTGTCATCGCCGGCCCCAGCGCCATGTTGGCTGTGCCCATGCGGACCTTCTTCTGGCGCACTCCGGAAGCATCGCTGAGATCGGCATTCACGCCGACGTCAGTGACGATGACCCTGGCGCCGACGTGACGACCGATGACATTGATCGCCGCTCCGCCGGCAACGAAATTCAGGACCATGCCAGGCGTGACCTCAGCGGGAAACGCGCTCACTCCTTCGGCCGTGACGCCGTGGTCGGCCGCCATGACGGCGATGGCCTTCTGATCGATGACCGGCGCAGGTGCAACCTTGATGCCGGCCAACTGGATCGACAGCGCTTCCAGTCGGCCAAGAGCCTTGGGGGGCTTGGTGAGCTGCGCCTGCCGCGCTTCCGCTGACCGCATGGCGTCGGCGTCCAGCGGCCGGATCTGGCGAATGGCGTGGTCCAACGAGTAGCTCACGTCGACTCCTTGGAGAGAGGTGGCGGGGCGTGTGGGCCAGGGGGTGGGGTGGACGCCCAGGGCGATGCCAGGGCGCACAGGTCGAGCGGAATCCCCGAGACGAGAAAGAATACGCGGTCGGCGGCCGCCGCAAGGCGTTGGTTGGCCCATCCGAGCTGGTCACGATAGAGGCGCGCCAGCGGGTACTCGGGGACTACGCCGAGTCCCACCTCATTGGAGACGGCAAGGAGCGTCGCCCCGGTCTCGGCGAGTGCCGCCAGAAGGTCGTCGACGGCGTCCGCGACCCGACGCGCGACGGAGGCCTCCTGGGAGGCGGTCGGCAACGACTTGTCGTAGTTGAACCCATCCCCAGGGTCGGTGCCGCCGAAATCGCCGACAGAGAAGATGAGGTTGCTGACCCAGAAGGTGACGCAGTCCAGGAGGAAGACGGACGAGCCGCCCGTCCCGGCGCGAGCCCGCACGACGGCCGGCACATCAAGGGGGCACTCCACGGTCGCCCAGGCGGCAGGTCGCGCGGCGCGATGCGCGGCGACACGCGACGCCATCTCGGCGTCGTTGGCCTCGGAGGTCGCAAGGTAGGTCACGCCGACGCGCGAGGCCGCTGCGCCGGACGCCGCCGACTGCTCCTCCGCCAGCGCGGCCGCGAGCCGCTCGGCGAAGGTACTCTTGCCGCTGCGCGCGCCGCCGGTGACCAGAATGAGTCGATCGTGAGGTCCCACCGCAGCCCTCCCTCGAGGCTCTCTCGCGATGACCCCCCAGCCTCGGTGTCCTGGCTCGCGCTTCCTCCTACTGGCCGCGCCTTCCCGCCCCTTTGGGCAGTGGCCACATTGCGGCGGTCGTCCGCGCCTACAGTTGCGGGGCAGCGCCGGCTTCTCACCGGCTTCCCGAGAACTGAGGGATACGCATGAAGGCTACTCCCGCCGCGACTCGGACGTCAATCCGTGGGGGCGGAACGAGCGCCGTGCGGACCGCCCGCTCCCCGCCCACATCCAGGCCGCTCCCGCCCGAGGGCACGGCTCTCGCGCCGCCCGGTATACTCGCCCGATGATCGCCGAGCACAGCCAGACCATGCGCAATCTGCACGCAGCGGAGCTGTTCGTCCAGCTCGACGACGACCAACTCGCGAAGATCGAGACGGTGGCGCAGCCCCTGACGCTGCCGGCCCAGAGCACCCTGTTTCTGCGCAGTGACCCTGCCGTGGCCTTCTACTTGCTTGCCGAGGGTCGCGTGAAGGTCTACAAGCTACTCAGCGACGGGCGCACGGCGACCATCCGTCACGTGGACTCCAGACAGACCTTCGCTGAGGCGGCGCTGTTCCACGACGAATACCCTCAAGCGCCGAGACCATGGCCCCCTGCCGCCTGTACCGGTTCGACACGCACGCCTTCCGTAGCCTGCTCCTGGCGGAGCCGCAGCTGGCCGTCAACCTTCTGGGGGCCATGGCGGAGCTGCTCGCGCTGCTCAATCGGCGCGTGGAGGAGCTGCTGCTGCCGGTGCCGGCGCGACTTGCCCGCTATCTGCTCGCACTCGCCGACGAGCACGGATCGCCTTCCGGGATGGTGAGGCTGCCGACCAGCAAGCGCGAACTGGCGGCTCGCCTGGGCACCGTCCCCGAGACACTGAGCCGAACGTTCGATCGCCTCAGCCGCGGCGGCGTTCTGCGCATGAGCGGCGACCACGAGTTCATCGAGATCGTGGACGACGAGAAACTGCAGCGACTGGCGCAGAACTAGGAGGCCATGACCCGCGCTCTCAGCTTGTGTGGCTCGAACGGGCGGTCCCGGTCGCCTTCGAGAAGCCCCGCGTCATGGAGACAGCTTCCCGCGCGAAGGAGCTCTTGACCCACGTCAATGGCGACAGACACGCGTGTGAGATAGCATAACCCTTGTCACCGTAGTGTTTAATCCGAAAGCGAGACCCTGATGGCAGTACGCAGTATCGTCCACATCGACGAGGAGCTCTGCAACGGGTGCGGCCTGTGTGTCACTCCCTGCGCCGAGGGCGCTATCGAGATCATCGACGGCAAGGCGAAGGTGATGAAGGAAGAGCTATGCGACGGCGCCGGATTCTGCCTCGCCGTCTGCCCGGAGGGAGCGCTCACGGTCGAACAGCGCGACGCGCCCGAGTTCGATGAAGAGGCCGCGACCGAGAAGATGGCCGCCAAGCTGGCCGCCAGCGTTCGCATCAAGCAGACCTGCTTCCGCTGTGGAAGCGACGAGGACCAGGGCGTGCTCTTCCCGTGTCGCCTCAAGGGCGAGAGCCTGTGGGCCTGCGCTCGCTGTCTCCCGCCGCTGATCCACGGCTAGGAGACGTCGCCCCGAGGGCGCCAGCGGTCGAGAATCCGACTCAGCTAGACGATGTCGAGCAGTTCGAAGCCCGTTGCCTCGTCGAGTCGCCGCACGGCCTGGTTGTCGAGCAGTTCGACAACAACGGCCTCGCCCACGATCCAGGTCGTGACGCCTGCCCGGATGCAGCCAGCGGCCACCTGATCGTCGCGGCCGAAGGCAGCATGGAGGTGCAGCACCGGCTGCCCACTCCCGTCCGGGAACAGGGTACCGACGCCGGCCATCTCGTGAACGTCGTGCAGCGCCCGTTGCATCGGCACGATGGTGTCGGCGCGTCCGTTCTCCGGGCCGACAACGAGGCGGCTGCCGCCGTCGGCGCCCCCGAGCAGAATGACCGTGGCGCGCTGGATCCCCTCGTTGCGCGCCGCCTCCTCGATGCACTCATGCACCGTATCGCCGTCCTCCAACCGGATGACGAGCGTTCGGCCCAGACTGGCTGTCGAGTACTTCATGGGGGAACCTCCCTGCCGCCGCCTCATGAGCGATGACCGCAGCATCATCACCGCCTGCACCGCCGTCCGTCAACCTTGCTAGACTCGGACAGTGACCTCTGCCTCGCACCTGCCCAGCTCACCGGGCGCCGATGATCGACCCTCCGCACGCGTCCTCCTGCGCGACGTCTTCGGCTTTGCGGAGTATCGCCCAGCTCAGGAGCAGATCGTGGAACACCTCATCGCGGGCTACGACGCTTTCGTACTCATGCCGACCGGCGGCGGCAAGTCTCTCTGCTACCAGATCCCAGCACTCGTTCGCCCCGGCACCGCTATCGTCGTCTCGCCGTTGATCTCGCTCATGAAGGACCAGGTCGATGCACTTGCGGCGGCCGGCGTACGCGCCGCCGCCTTCAACTCGTCGCTCGAGGCGAACGAGGCGCGGAGCATACTCGCGCGACTGCATCGCGGCGAGCTCGAGCTACTCTACGTCGCTCCGGAGACCCTCATGACCGAGCCCTTCTTGGCTCGGCTGAGACAGCTCACCGAGGTCGGTCGTGGTCCCGCCCTCTTCGCCATCGACGAGGCGCACTGCGTGAGCCAGTGGGGTCATGACTTCCGACCGGAGTACGTGCGCCTCGGCGAGCTGCGCAGCCTTTTCCCGGGTGCTCCGATCGTCGCCTGCACGGCGACCGCCGACCCGCAGACAAGAGAGGACGTGCGCGCCCGGCTCAAGCTCAGCGACGCCCCCAGCTTCGTCACCGGGTTCGATCGGCCGAACATCCGCTACACGGTCGTCGAGAAGCACGAGCCTCTGCAGCAGCTCAGGAGGTTCCTCGAGGGCCGACCGGACGAAGCTGGCATCGTCTACTGCCTGAGCCGCAAGCGCACGGAAGAAGTGGCCGAAAAACTCGCGGCTGCCGGGTTCTCCGCAGCCGCCTACCATGCGGGCCTCTCGGCGGAGAAGCGGCGGCGCGTGCAGGACGCCTTCGCTCGCGACGACCTCCTCGTCGTAGTCGCCACCGTGGCCTTCGGCATGGGCATCGACAAGAGCAACGTCCGCTTCGTCGTGCACTACGACTTGCCCAAGAGTGTCGAGAGCTACTACCAGGAGACGGGCAGAGCGGGCCGTGACGGCCTCCCGGCCGAGGCTCTTCTGCTCTTCGGCCTCGGTGATGCACCCTTCGTGCGGGCGCTGATCGAACGCAGCAATGCAGACACGGACCTCGAGCGCGACCCCCGGCAGGTCCGCGTCGAACTGCACAAACTCGACACCATGGTGGGCTACGCCGATGGACTCACCTGCCGGCGCCTGACCCTCCTCGGCTACTTCGGGGAGCAGCGGGAGCACGACTGCGGAAACTGCGACATCTGCCTCGATCCGCCCGAGACCTACGACGCCACAGAGCAGGCGCGGATGGCTCTCTCGTGCGTCTATCGGGTGGGAGAGTCCTTCGGCATGGGCCACGTCGTCGACGTCCTGCTCGGTGCGGACACCGAGAAGATCCGGGCTCGAGCCCACGACAAGCTGTCCACCTACGGGATCGGCGCCGGGACGAGCCGCGAGCACTGGCTGAGTGTCATCCGGCAGCTGATCCACCGCGGGTATCTCAGCCAGGACATCGCACGCTACTCGGTCCTGGGGCTCACGGCCAAGGCACGTCCACTGCTGCGCGGCGAAGAGACACTCACGCTGGCGCGGCCGCGCACTCGCGTCCCTCTCGCCAAGAGGTCGCGCTCGAGGATGGGCGGCCGCGGCGACGCGCCCACCCTCGGCGACGAGGATGGACGGCTGTTCACGGAGCTGCGCGCCCTGCGCAAACGCCTTGCCGAGCAACAGGGCGTCCCGGCCTATGTCGTGTTCAGCGACGCAACGCTGGCCGAGATGGCCTCGCGAAGACCGTCCACTTCGGCAGAACTCCTCACCGTGGGCGGCGTCGGACGCGCCAAGCTTGAACGCTACGGAAGCATATTCCTCAGCGCCATCGCGGCCGAGCGCAACGAGTCACCTCGCGAGGCGTCAGCCTAGCCCACTCCGCCAAGTCCCTGCATGGTAGCCTAGCGGGATGGGCCTTCCCCTCTTCGCCACCGTCCCCAGAGGCATGGAATCGCTGCTGGCCGGCGAGCTTCGCGGGCTCGGTGCGCTCGGACTCAAGCAGACACGGGCCGGCGTGTCCTTCACTGGGTCGCTGGAGACGGCGTACCGCGTCTGCCTGTGGTCGAGACTGGCGAGTCGCGTACTGCTGCCATTGGCCAGCGGACGCGCCACGGACGCCGACGAGCTCTACTCGACGGTGCAGAGAGTCTCTTGGGACGAGCACCTGGGCGTCGACGGCACGCTCGCGGTCGACTTCACCGGCGTCAGCGAAGCCATCCGTGACACCCGCTTCGGGGCGGTGCGCGTGAAGGACGCGATCGTCGACCAGTTCCGCGAGCGGCACGGAGATCGACGCCCCTCGGTCGATGTCCGCGCGCCCGACCTGCGTGTGAGCGCGCATCTGGCGCGCGGTCGCCTCACGGTCTCGGTCGACCTGAGTGGCGAGAGCCTGCACCGACGAGGCTACCGCCTCGACAAGCTGCAGGTCGAGGCGCCGCTCAAGGAGAACCTGGCCGCGGCCGTGCTGCTCTACGCGGAGTGGTCGCGCGAGAGTTCTGCCGGAGGCAGCTTCCTCGACCCGCTCTGCGGATCCGCCACGCTGCCTATCGAAGCGGCCTGGATCGCAGCCGACGTCGCCCCCGGCCTGCTCCGAGCACGGGGCATCGCGGGCTTCGGCTTCCTCCGCTGGAGAGGGCACGAGGAGACCGTCTGGCGAAAGCTCGTAGACGAGGCCCAAACCCGGCGGGCGGGGGGCATGGAGCGCTTGCGGACCGCCGGCCCGGGACCGTCATTCGCGGCAGCGACCGAGACGCGCGCGCCCTGCGTGTCGCACAAACCTGCGTCGAACGCGCCGGGTGCGCCGATGTGCTGGCACTCGAGCGCGTCGACCTCGCGGAGCTGCGCGCGCCTGCTCGCCAAGGACTGCTGGCCACCAACGCCCCATATGGCGAGCGCCTGAGCCAGGGTGAGGATGCCGAGGCCGTCTATCGGCTGCTCGGCCACCGGCTGCGCGACCACTTCGGCGGATGGCGGGCTGCAGTGCTCGCCGGTCACCGTCGCCAGGTCGCGGCCATGGGGCTGCCTCCGAAGCGCGAGACCGCGCTCTACAACGGCCCCATGCCTTGCACTCTCGCATACCTCGCGGTCGAGCGGAAGCGTTCTCGCGGCGGCGCCGCGCTCCGACCGCGCCGCCGCCCGCTCGTCCGCGCCACCAATCACGGGAGCGCGCGCCGACGAAGGGACGAAGACGAACCCGGTCGAGTCCGGGGCCCACGCCGACCTCCGGCCTCCTGAGCGGCGGCGCCGAGCAGCTCGCCAACCGCCTGCGCAAGAACCACAGACGTCTGGGGCGGCAACTGCGCCGTGACGGCATCACCTGCTACCGGCTCTACGACGCCGACCTCCCAGAGTACAACTTCGTGGTCGACGTGTACGGCGACTGGGTCCACGTGCAGGAGTACGCTCCGCCGCCCGAGATCGATCCGACGAAGGTCCGACGCCGCATCGAGGACGCCATGGCGGTCATTGCGACCGTGCTCGAGATTCCGACTGACCGGCTCGTCCTCAAGGAGCGGCGGCGGCAGCGAGGCGCCGCGCAATACGAGCGCCACGCGACACGTGGCTCCTTTCACGAAGTCGCCGAGGATGGACTCACCTACCTCGTCAACCTCACGGACTATCTCGACGCCGGTCTGTTTCTGGACCAGAGACTCACGCGGCGCCTGGTACGCAAGCAGGCGGGTGGGCAGCGCTTCCTCAACCTATTCGCCTACACGGGGACGATGACCGTGAACGCCATCGCCGGGGGAGCGCCCTCGTCGACCAGCGTGGACCTCTCATCGACGTACCTCGAGTGGACGCTGCGCAACCTCGTCGCCAATGGTCTCACGGCAACGCTCGAGTCGTCGGAAGGTGCGTCAGACTCCGTCGGCAGCGCACCGCCTCGTTCGGGCGGATTGCCTAGAGCTGGCTCACTCAGGCGAAGGGCGAGTACGACTTCATCTGGCTCGACCCACCGACGTTCTCCAATTCGAAGCGGATGGGCCGCGCCACGTTCGACGTCCAGCGCGACCACGCCGACCTCATCCGTATGGCCGCCCGCCGTCTGCTAGCGCCGGGGGGCGCGTTGCTCTTCTCGACCAACCGTCGCGGCTTCAAGCTCGATCTCAAGGAGCTTGGCGGACTGCACGCAGAGGACCTCTCGCGCAACACCCTGCCGTTCGACTGCGAACGCGGCGCTAAACGCCATCACGTGTTCCGCATCGAGCGCCGCCGGTGACCCACGGCATAGCTTCAGCGAATGCCGGGGTACTGAAGCGACGAGGTGGGCATGGTCGACATCAGGCATGCGCGGCGCTGTGACCCCCTCAGCGCTTGAAGCGCGGTGAAACCAGTCCATCGCGCCTCTTCATGTGTCGGAGAGGTACGATGGACAGCGTCATGATGTCGCCGAGGCAAACGACAGCCCCCTACGGAGCGTGGAGTTCCCCGATCACGGCTCGTCTCATCGCCGAGACGGGCGTGGCGCTCGGCCAGCTGCAGGCGGTGGCCGGCCGCACGTTCTGGCTGGAGATGCGTCCCCTCGAGGGAGGCCGCTCCTGTCTGGTCCATCGTGCCCCCGGCGGTGAGATAGTCGATGTCACACCACCGGGCCACAACGCCAGAACGCTTGTGCACGAGTACGGCGGCGGCAGCTACGCCCTGTGCGACACGGGCGAACGAATGACGGTGTTCTTCAGTGAGTTTGAAGACCAGCGGCTCTACCGGCAGGAAATCGACCTCGACGGCTCGGCCACGTCGCCGGAGCCGGTCACCCCGGCACCAGCGACGGCTCGCGCCCTCCGATATGCCGACGGACGCTTGACGCCCGACGGACGCACCCTGGTCTGTGTTCGCGAGCAACACGAAGGCGGCGAGGTCGTCAACGAGGTCGTCGCCGTGGCGGCGACGGGCGGGCAGCTGTCAGCTGGTCATGTCCCCCGGGTGTTGGCCAACGGTCGCGACTTCTACGCCGCCCCGCGCATCAGCCCCGACGGCGGTACGCTGGCTTGGCTCTGCTGGGATCATCCGCAGATGCCGTGGGACGGCACCGAGCTATGGGTCGCGGCACTGACGGCCACCGGGCTCGCCGCTGCTCGCCGTATCGCCGGCGGGCCGGGCGAGAGCATCGTCCAACCATCCTGGAGCGCCGACGGCCGCCTGCACTTCATCAGCGATCGCAGCGGCTGGTGGAACATCTATCGGCTCGACGATCAGGACCGCCCGGCGAGCGCCAGCGCGCTGGCTCCGCTCGCCGCCGAGTTCGCCAAGCCGGCTTGGGCCTTCGGCCTGCGGAGCTATGCCTTCCTGGACGATTCACGCATCGTCTGCTTCTTCAGCCAAGATGGCATCGATCGCCTCGCCCTGATCGAGCCGGATCGCCCCGGCGTTCAGCCGATCCCCTGCTCCTACACGACGTTCTCGAGCGTCGGCGCCACCGGGAAGACCGTCGCAGTCATCGGCGGCAGCGCCACCCAGGGGTCGACCGTGGCCCTGCTCGATCCGACCAGCGGCCAGCTGGAGCCCGTCCGCCACAGCAGGCCCATCGCGGTCGACCCTGAGTACCTGTCACGGCCAGAGCCGATCTCGTTCCCGACGTCCTACGACCCCGGCTCGGTGACGGGACCGCTGCTCGCAGAGCTTGACGCGGCCGGCGGCGAGACTAGGGCTCACGCCCTGTACTACCCGCCGACGAACCCGGCCTTCCAGGGGCCGGAAGGCGAGCGACCGCCGCTCATCGTCATGAGTCACGGCGGCCCCACCTCGGCCCGCGAAGCCATCCTGAGCCTGGACATCCAGTTCTGGACCTCGCGCGGCGTCGCCGTCGTCGACGTCAACTATGGCGGCTCCACGGGCTACGGGCGCGCCTACCGAGAGCGCCTCCGCGGCAACTGGGGCATCGTCGACACGGTCGACTGCATCAACGCCGCGCGGTACCTCATCGCACGCGACGACGTGGATCCCGCGCGGATCGCCGTGCAGGGTGGCAGTGCCGGCGGCTACACCACTCTCAACGCGCTCACGCGGCACCGCTTCTTCTCCGCCGGCGCCTCTTTCTTCGGCCTTGCCGACCTCGAACTGTTCGCGAGCGGCGGCACGCACAAGTTCGAATCGCACTACCTCGACGGCCTGGTCGGCCCGTATCCCGAGCGCGCTGCCGTCTACCGCGAGCGCTCGCCCATTCAGCACGTACGTGACATCTCCTGCCCGGTGATCCTTCTGCAGGGGCTCGAAGACGCCATCGTCCCACCCGCCCAGGCCGAGGTCATCGTCGCCGCTCTGAGCATTAGCGGGCTGCCGTACGCGTACCTTGCGTTCGCGGGCGAGCAACACGGCTTTCGCAGAGCCGAGACCATCATCCGGGCGGAGGAGGCCGTGCTCTCCTTCTACGGCCACGTCTTCGGATTCGCGCCCGCCGACAAGGTCGAGTCGCTGACGATCGAGAATCTCGAGACCGGCAACGGGACGAGCCGCACCGACGACTCCGTCTGAGGCATGCGCACCGCCCGACGCCTCATTTCGGCGCTAGTCCTGATCGGCGTATTCACGGCGCTCGTCCATGTCTATGGCGCGCCGCAGCAATGGTTCGGCATCCGGCTGGACGATCTGACCCAGCTGGGCGACCGGCGACCGGCGCTGAGCGCCTCGACAGAGTCGCTGCCAGCCTATGCGCGTGAAGTCGCCGGCAAGCCCTGGTTCGCGCGCTACTACACACGCATCGTCTTCAGCGACCAGGGCGGCACCGGCTCCTACGGCGGCAGGTTGACGAAATGGAAGAAGCGCCGCGTGCGGATAGACGTGCTCAACAACGGCGGATCGGGGATGAACACCTACGTGAAGAGCCTTGCGCGTCGCCTCAACCGCATGCAATCCGCCACCCGCTTCGCGGTGGTCGACGGCTCGGCCGACATCACGATCGAGTATCTCTCCCATGACGAGTACGTTCGCGCCGTCGGCGACGACTCCGTCGGGAATTGCGAGACTCGCTTCTACAACGCAGCTCCTGGACTCGTGGAGGCCACCATCAAGGTTGATGCCGGCGTGTTGCGCACGCCGGCCCAGCGGAAGCCGGTCGTGATCCACGAACTCACCCACGCCATCGGCTTCAAGGGCCACTTCCATGACCCGCGCTACAGGACTCGCAGCGTGCTCTACTACGCCGCCTCCATCACCGACTGGAGCAGGGACGACGGAGCCGCCGTGCGCATCATGTACTCGTCGGCAATGAAGAATGGGATGAGCCCGAGCGCAGTACGCAAGGCGCTGCGGCGGATCCCCTCAGAGTAGGCGAAAGAGGAGGACGGACGCATGGTCTCGGAGTGCGAGCGATTCTGGGAGCGCGACAGCTACGCCGTCGTTGGACATCAGGCCAAGAGAAGCTTCCCCAAGATCACGTACAAGGCCCTCAAGGAGCGGGGCAAGACAGCCTACGCGATCGATCCGGAGAGTCCCGAGGTGGAGGGCGACACCGCCTACCCGGACTTCGCTTCTCTCCCCGACTCAGTCGAAGCGGCCGTTCTCGAACTGCCCAAGGAAGAAACGGCCCTGTGGGTCGGCAGGGCCGCAGACGCGGGCATCAAGGAGATCTGGCTTCACCAGATGACCGATACGCCGGAGGCCTTGGCCGAGGCCGCTCAGCGCGGCCTTCATGTCCTCACCGGCCACTGCGCCGTCATGTACAACCTGGAGGGCTTCAGCATGCACTCCCCTCACCGCTTCATTTGGAAGCTGCTCGGGAAGTACTGACCGCGCCGCCGGCTGCGCCCCTACGCCGGCCTGTAGCCCTCGCTCAGCGCCGCCTTTCGGCACATGTGGCAGACGGTGATCACAGAGTCGGTCGATCGCGGCGTGACCATGCGATAGCGGAGCGCGTCCGTGGCCAGCTTGGTGCCGCACAGACCACAAGTGGCGGTTTCCATGAAGTGAACGCTCGCGGCGGGCTGGTTCTCCGAGGGGGCCGGGTGGACGGTCGGCTCGTCCGGCTCAGGAGATGAAGGAAGAGGTTGGACGACGCCCATGGGCACTCACTCCTGCAGCGTGTCGGCGACGCCGGAGACGGCTCGCAGACAAGGATGGTGTACTTGGGAGTGCCCTCTTGAGGGCGGCACCAAACTCGCTGCGTTCGCGTGTCGGCCCGCTCGACCCGGCCCGTTGCCGAATCAGCCATTGCCACTCCGCCGTAGCTCTCGGCTTCAAGGAGCGCCCGCGTACCGCTCCCGGAGGCGATTCACGGCATGCGTCATCGGCTGCCGAGTGAGGTAAGCTAGCCGCTTCTGCAGTCCCGGGAGGCAGCCATGAAGCTCGATGCGCGGCGGAGGGCGAGTGCCCTGTGGCACGGGTCCGTCGCGCTCGTACGCGCCGCCTTGGCGCACAGCATCCTGCAGCTCGCTGCCGCGCTCACCTACTACACCCTGCTTTCGATCTTCCCCGCACTCATCGTCGTCGTCTCCCTTCTCGGCCTGCTAGGCCTTCCCCCGGAGACGCTGGAGAGCATCCTCAATAGCGTTGCCGAGAGGACACAGTCACAGTGGGCCATCGAGCTGGTTTCAGGCGTACTGGACAGCGTCTTCCAGTCTGCAACCGCGGGTGCGTTCCTCAGCATCGGCGTGCTCACCGCCCTGTATTCGTCCTCCGCCTACGTCAGATCCTTCATGTGGTCCTCAGACCGTATCTACGAGGTGACAACCAGTCGCTCCTACTGGCGAGGCCTTCCGATCCGTATCGGCCTCGCGCTGATGCTCATTCTGCTGTTCACACTAGCGGTGGCAGCGTTGACCTTTCTCGGCCCGTTCCGCGCCTGGGCCATCAGAAACCTTGGACTCGATCCGAACGTCGTCGACCCATGGCTCTGGCTCGCCTCGCTGCTTCTGCTCGGCATCGCGGTGCTGATGCTGGGCCTGCTCTTCAAGTACGCTCCGTCCCGACGTCAACCGGCCCTCTGGCGCCTCCTGATCGGCGCGAGCGTGACTGCGGTCTCCTTGGTCCTCGTCTCAATCGGATACGGCATCTACTTCGTCTCCTTCAGCTCGTACAACGATGTGTACGGCGCGCTCGGCGCTGCCCTGGGCTTCATTGTCTGGGCGTGGGTGATGAACATCGCGGTCCTCGCCGGGGTCGAGATCAACAGGGCGATCGAGTCTCGGGGTGCGGGCGATGCGGCTGACGCGGCCGATACGGTCGACTCAGCCGACCAGGCTGACGCTGTCGATGACCCTGATGCGGCCGGTGGGGCCGAGGGAGCCGACTGAGCTGGATCCCAGCCGCACGTCTCGACATCGCCGCCCGCGCCCATGCACCCGCCGTGGATGCGGGCCCCTCGGGAGCCCCGCTTCCTCAGCCCTCTGCTCAATCGGACCCCCGGGAGCGCCCGGACGGTGACGACAGGAGCGACCGTCCAGCCGCAAACGGTCATCTCACCGGGCTCACGCCCGAGGGGCCTGAGTGCCCCGGGGGCACCATGCCGCAGAGTACGCCGCGAGTGCCAGTGCAGCGACTGCGGCAAGAGTGCCGAACATGGCCGTCTCGGTCTTCCTGTTCATCTGCGCCCCCTCCCGAAGAGTTGCCGGCACATACCACGTGCCGCCGAATCGTCGCCGTGCAAGTGATGTATGAATCCCCGTCGGTCGCGAAAGAAACCCCGCAGACCCCTTCGTGCGTCGTGGATCGAGGTGATCGATCGCCTCGAGCGGGTTTGCACTGTCGCTTCGGTGGAATCACTACATGCCACGTGCGTGGCGACTGCAAGCCTTAGCGCCGACGCACCCAGCGCCGACCCAGCGAGGCAATACCGTGACGCAGGCACGTGACACGTGCAGCGACCCCACCATCTACCGCAGACGGTTCCAGCATCATGCCGGGCTCATCTTGGGCCTGCTGATCCTGGCGATCGCGGGCTTCGTCTTCCTGAGACCCGACGGCAGCGACAGCTCCGTCGTCGGCGTGCGAGATGTCATGAACGGAGGGGACGAGTACGTCGGCAAGTCCGTGACAGTGAGCGGCGTCGTCGCCGAGGTCCTCGGCCCCGGCGCCTTCACCTTGAGTGGCGGCCTGGGCGTCGACGATCTCGTGATCATCGCAGGCAAGGGCGCGCCGTCCGTCGCCGAGGAAGAATCCCTAGCGAAGGGCGTCATCGTCAAGGCGACAGGTGAGGTCAGGCGCTTCGACGACGCCGCAATCAGGGAGGAGCTCGGCGTCGAGTTGTCAGGCGATGGGCTCAACGGCGATCCGATCATGGTTGTGGAAGCCGTCGCTCGCAGCGGAAGCCAGTGATGGCTGGCTGCCTGTCGGCGGGCCCCGGCAGAGCGATCAGTCCGACCGCCGCCCAAGACGATCGAGAGACCTAGCCCGAGGCCAGTACGAGCGACCCGGGGTGACCGCGGGACCAGTCTCGCCATGAGCTCAACTGGCCGCCGCGGACCTTGAGCACGCGACCCTCGAGCGGGCCATCGATCGCGCGCAGGCCGCCATCCTCAGGATACGGATACCAGAGCGAGCCGGTCTGGCTGTCGTAGAGGACGAACACGTCATGATAGGTCCAGCCGCTGGCTCCGAGCTCGAGCACCAGATCGCCAGCCGGCAGCGGCTCATCGGAAGCGTCGCGCAGATCCGCCTGCGCTCCGATCCTCACCTCCCGGCCGTACACCGCGGCCAGCCCAGCGAGAGGTCAGTAGCTGACGGCCAGGTGAGCGCCGCCAACGACATCATTGACGATCTCGTGCCGCGTCAGGATGTCGATCGGGTACGCGCGAGCCTCCCCGGTGAGTTCGATCCCCACCAGAGAGAAGTCCTCGCCGTCGCCAGGGTAGTCCGCATCGCCCGGAGCAAGAAGGACGGGCTGGACGATGGGCCTGATCACGTTGACGCCGAGACCGTAGTCGAAATCCTGCGGCTCGAAGCCATACTTGTAGACTGCCGTCGAGATGTCCCAGTCGTGGCTCTGACGATCCGTGATGATCACGGGAGGGCCGACCCGGGTAGAGGAGGGACGCGCCGGAGGAGAGGCGGTGCCGCAGATGAGCGGCGGCAGGCCGTCGTCGCCGGCGCCGTCGTGAGTCGCCGCACCCAGTTCACTCGCGGCTGGGCTGGCGCCCGGGGGCTCTTGCCCGCACGCGCTCAAGCCGAGCGATTCCCAGAGCCGCGATGAAGGACGACACCGGCGGCTCTGGCTGACCGAGCCGCCGGCCGGAGACCGACCAGACAGGCCCGAGCGAGGCGGCTGCGCGTCAGGCTGGCTGCGCGCCAGAATGTATGTCTCCCATGCATCCATGGTCTGTCCCTTCCGTGGAGCCGGCACAGCGTGGACCTGTCACACGAGGTAGCCGATGTCCCAGGCGCCCGTCGGATACGCCCAGGGCATCGACTTCAGGTCGCGAGCGGTCAGTCCGCCCGCCATAGCGGCGGCGAAGACGTTGATGACCTCGTCGGCGTGGTGCCCGAGCAGATGCGCACCGACCAGCTTCCCGGTGCCTTGCTCAACGAGCACCTTGGCGCCGGAGACGCGGGCGCCTACCCGGCGCGACGATCGCCCATGAGGTCGTGTCGAAGAGATTCGCGGTGACGTCGATTCCCCGCTCCGCTGCCTGAGACTCCGTCAGACCGATCGAGGCCAGGGGCGGATCTGAGAAGACCACACTCGGCACGAAAGCCGGGTCGTAGACCGCGTCGGCCTCACCGAGGATGGCACGGACGATGACGCGTGCCTGAGCGATGCCGACCGGCGTGAGCGGGAGGCCGCGAGCGGCCCCGTCGCCCGCGGCCCACACCTGCGCGTTCGTGGTGCTTCGCAGGTGATCGTCAACCTCAACGCCGTGCTTGCCGAATCGCACGCCCCCCGCTTCGAGATCGAGGGCCTCGAGGTCCGGCACGCGCCCGGCGCCGTGAACGACCATGTCGCAGCCGAGACGCTCGCCGCTCTTCAGGACCACGGCGAGCCCGTCAGCCGGCTTTCTCCACCGCATCCACCGGTGCGTCGGTGCGCACGTCGATCCCGGCCTGGCGATACCCGTCTGCCAGCATGGCGGCCAGGTCGGGGTCGAAGCCCCTGAGCACCTGCGAGCCCCGGTGACACACCGTGACCTCGGCGCCCGCGGCCGCCGCTATGTGCGCGAACTCCAAGCTGACGTAGCCGCCTCCGATGAAGACGATGCGGGCGCCCAGCTGCTCCGCCGCCAGGAAGCCTTCGCTCGTCAGAACGAGGTCTTCTCCCCTGATGCCGAGAGGAACCGGCCGAGCGCCGGTCGCGATCACGATGTGCTCGGCCGAGTGGCGATTCCCGGCGATGGACACCGCATCGGGACCGACGAAGCGCGCCTCACCGTGCAGCGCCTCGGCCCCCGCACCCTTGATCGCACCCTCGACAGCCCGCGGGTGCCGGGTCGGTGAACTCGCGCTTGAAGGCGATGAGCGCCGGCCAGTCGATGCTCAAGTCGCCGTTCAGTCCGCTTCGCTTCTGGGCGGCGGCTCGCTCGACGACCTCCGCGGCCGTGAACAGGACCTTCTTCGCCTCGCAGCCACGGAGCAGACAAGTGCCGCCGAACTCGCGGCGATCCACGGCGGCGACCCGCCTGCCCGCGGCGGCGAGCTCTTCGGCGGCTGTCTGCCCTGCCACGCCCGTCCCGATCACGATAACGTCGAAGTCAGTCATGACGGTCCTCCTGCAAGCAGCTTCCGCCACGTGCCTCGAACGCCAGCCGCGCCGTCGACACGGCGAAGCCCCACTGAGCGCGGGCGTGGGGATTGCTATTCCCGCGAAGGCATGAACCGAACCCGGCGATCCGCATGCTGCGGAGGACCGTGTGCAGAGCGCAGGGGCGGTCTCTCGACGCCGGACGACAGTCGCACGCACGGAGCGGAGCTGAATCGTTGCGACGCGGCCGGCCGCAGAAGAGAACCGTGAGAGGCAGGGCAGCGACCGAGGTGCGCTCAGCGCGACTGCCGCTATACTCACAGGGCGAGCCGGAGACCCAGCGCCACCAGCTTCCTCCGCATCGATACGGCGTACTTGAGAGCACACATGCCCGAGCTGAGCGAACTGCAAATGGAACTACGGCGTCTGGCCGCCGAGCGGGATGCCGTCATCCTCGCCCACAACTACCAGCGACCCGAGGTGCAAGCGGCTGCCCACTACGCCGGTGACTCGCTGGAACTGGCCCGGATCGCGGCCGCCGATGACCACAGCGTGATCCTCTTCTGCGGCGTCCACTTCATGGCCGAGACCGCGCACATCCTCTCACCGCAGAAGACCGTCCTGATGCCCGACAAGCGTGCCGGCTGCCCCATGGCCGACATGGTCACGGTGGCTGGTCTGCGAGCTCTCAAGCAGGAACACCCGGACGCTGTGGTCGTCGCCTACGTCAACACGTCTGCTGCGATCAAGGCCGAGACGGATGTGTGCTGCACGAGCGCCAACGCGGTCACCGTCGTCGAACGATTCCCCAAGGAGCAGAAGATCATCTTCGTGCCAGACCGCAACCTGGGCGACTACGTCGCGCGCCAGACCGGCCGCAGCGAGACCATGACCCTCTGGCCCGGCTACTGCCACGTCCACGACGACTTCCGCGCCGCCGAGATCGAGACCATCTGCGCCGACCATCCCGGCGCCGTTCTGATGGCTCACCCCGAGTGTCGGCGCGAGGTCCTCGAGATCGCCGATGTGGTGACGAGCACCTCCGGGATGCTGCGTCATCCGGCCGAAAGCGACGCTGGAACGTTCGTCGTGGCGACCGAGACCGGCCTGCTGTACCGCCTTGGTATCCTGTACCCGGAACGCACGTTCATCGCGGCATCGCGCAGGGCGGTGTGCCCGAACATGAAGCTGACGACCGTCGAGAAGTGCGTGGCGACGCTCGCCGACGAGTGGGACGATGTCCTCGAGCATGAGGTCACCGTGGCCCCGCAGATTCGCGAGGCGGCGCTGCTCGCAGTCGAACGGATGATCGCCTAGCCGGCTGCGGCGCCGCCGTCCCACCGAGTCGGAGCGAAGTACCCGGAGGCCAGAGTAGCCTTCCCGCCGCGCTCCACGGAGCGTATCTTCCGCTCCCGCCGTCTGTTGGTCATCGTCATCACCTGGCGGGCGACAACTCGCATCTGTGTCGTGGGCTGACACGAGCCACTTCTGGGTAGGCTGTGCGTCGACCCCCGCGAAGAAAGGCACGACGTGAGCCTCTGGAGCACCCGCGAGAGCAGAAGTGAGCTGTTGCTCGCCTGCCTGCGCATCATGATGGGAGCGGTCTTCCTCGCCGTGTGGACAGACAACCTCGCCAAGGGCTTCTACACGCCAGACGGCTGGGCCGACTTCGTACAGAACTACGCCGACACCACGAGAGTGGGGATCTACGCGACCATCCTCAACGACTACATGATTCCCAACTCAGCACTCTTCGCCTACGGGCAGCTGGTGATCGAGTTGGTCGTCTTCGGGCTCTTCCTTCTGCTCGGTGTCTTCACCCCCGTGTCGGGGCTTCTGGCGGCCGGGTTCCAGCTCAACCTCCTGGTAGCCACCTCAGGCACTGGGGAGTGGCCGGGCACGTACATCATCATGTTCGTGCTCCTGGTCGCTGTCGCACTCGCGCAATCTGGACGCACGCTCGGCGTGGACGCGCGCTTCGCGAAGCGCCGACCGCATCCGCGCCTGCCTCTCTACTGACGCAGCCTGAAGCCGAACAGCCGCAGGCGCAGCAGACACCAGAAGATATCGCGCGTCGCGGCCATGGTGCCTCGCCACGTACCTGCTATCTTGGAGCGACCTGCTCGCTGCCGATACCGGGTGTCGCGAACTACGATGCGTGCGCCGACGAGGCGCGCCTTCACCACCATCTCCGTAGGAAGCGCGAAGGCGCGCTCCTCGAGACGCAGAGTGTTCGAGGAGGTGGAGGCGAATAGCGCGAAACGGCCCATCGTCGCTCAGGCGCAGGCCGAAGAAGACGAAGAGACCGGCCGCCAGCCAGTCGTTCCCCAGACGTTGGTGCAGCGGCATCCGGCCCGGCGATTCCCCGTGGACGGCCCGACGACGAGAGCCGACCACCAGATCGGCATGGCCGGAGAGGACGGGGCCGACAAGATCCTGCATCTGCGCCGGGTCGTCGGTCCCGTCCGCCTCCATGAACACAACGGCGCGGGCGGCGCGGGCGGCGGCGGCGCGAGCACCCGTGAGACATGGGTATCCATAGCCTCGCCGTGCCTCGCGAAGGAGGACCGCGCCGGCGGCGGTGATGAGCGCGGGGCTACCGTCGGACGAGCCGTTGTCCACGAACAACGTGCGACTCAACAGACCCAGTCCGCGAAGCTCGGCCAACAGCTCCGGCAGGGCTGCAGCCTCATCGAGAACGGGTACGACGATGAAGTAGTCTGGACCCTGTGCTGAACCATCCACGTCTGCGCGCCTACCTCTGGGCTCGGCTTGCTGGCCGCGGGCCTGTGCGGCCTCGCGCTCTCGGGCGACCTGATCCTTCACGGCGAGCGCTTCGCGGCATTCTACGGTCTTTCCCTGGCCGGCTTCGCCCTGGTGGCGACTGCGACGGCGAGCCTGTCGCTGCGCTGCGCCCTCGTCGTCGCCCTCGTCCTGCGCGTCATCTTCCTGCCGGGCACGCCGACCCTCACAGACGACTTCTACCGATACCAATGGGACGGCCGAGTGCAGCAGGCGGGCGTCAACCCGTATCGCCACGCACCCCTTGACTCACGACTCAACGAGGTCGACTTCTCCGATCGGAACCGCATCAACCACCCCGAGCTGAGGACAGTGTACCCCCCGCTGGCCGAAGCGACCTTCTTCGGCGTCGCCGCGGCCGGCGGGGGAATCCTCTCCTTCAAGCTCCTCTTCGGCGCCTTCGACCTGCTTGCCGCGGCAGGAGTCTGGTGGCTGGCGGGTGCCAAGCGTAGGAGAGCGGCGACCGTGCTGTACCTCCTGTGCCCAGCCGTCATCCTTCAGACGTGGGGAGCGGCACATCTGGAGATCGTGGCCGTGAGCCTCATCTTACTGGCCGCCGCCGCCCTGCTGCGCGGCCGCGACCTGCAAGCCGGCCTGCTGCTCGGACTGGCGGTGGCTTTCAGAGTGACCCCGGCGGCGCTGCTGGTGCCCGCGCTGCTTGGGGGACGCACGAAGCCTGCCCGCTTCCTCGCCGGATTCGTCCCTGCCGTGGTCGTCCCCTACATGCCGTATCTGCTGAGCGGCGGCGCCTTTGGCTCGCTCCTCGAGAGCGGCACCGACTGGACCGGCGGCGCCTTGCTGTTCACCTTGATGGCCAAGCTCGTCGAGCCGGCAGCCGCCAGGCTCCTCTGCTTGGCTGTCTTCCTGGTCGGCGCCGTGTGGATAGCCCGCTCTCTTCAGGGCCCGGCGCGCACAGCGCGGGCCTTTGCCTGGACGATGACCCTGCTGGTCATCTGCCTGCCGATCGTGCACGCCTGGTACTGGCTCGCACCGCTGGCGCTGGGCTTGGCCGCAGGCATCTGGTTGCCGGTCGTGATCGGCTTGATCGCTCCCTTCCCGGAAGCCATTGCAGGCCGTTGGCCGACCGAGCTGCCGCCGTGGCGGCAGCTCGGCGCACTGGCGGCCTTGCCGCGGCCCGACCGCCGCAGAGACGGCACGGAGTTGGCCGCCACGGCCGCCGTGCCTCATACTCCCCACAAGATGGGACGCAGAGAACCGAGATGACGTCCAGCCGCCGATCGCAGGCCCGTGCTGGGCCGCGAGTCCTCGCCGTGATGGCCAAGCCACTCGTGCGAGGTACGGTCAAGACGCGCCTTGGCGCTCACCTTGGCGAGGACGAGGCTCTTGCCGTATACGAACGGCTCCTTCTGACCACGCTTGCGCAGGCCGAGTCACTACAGGAGGTCGACTTGGTGCTGGCCGAGGCGAGGCCCCCCGGACGGGGCGGGCCCGGCGGCAGTCCCGCCCGGGGCCGGTCGGTCCGACCGCAGCGGGACCGGCCCCCGATCTGCTGGCCGGTCGCGCACGCCACTGGCGCCACCTGGAGCAGCGCGGCGATACACTCGGCGCGCGCCTTGCCGGCGTCTTCACCGATCTCTTCGCCGACGATCCCGCGTGCATCGTTGCAATCAACAGCGACAGCCCGGCCATCCCCGTCGCCTACCTCGAGCAAGCCTTCTCCCGCCTGGCGGCGGCGCCATCTCCCGGCCGCGTCGTCCTGGGTCCGGCCACCGACGGCGGCTACTACCTCATCGGCATCGACGCGCCTGCCTGGAAGGCCCACCGAGAGGCCTTCGTGCAGCTGCTCATCGAGTCGCCGATGAGCAGTGCGTCGCTGCTGACGTACACGCTGCGCACGGCTCGGGCGAGCGGTCTCCAGGTCGAGCAGGTGCCGCTCTGGACCGACATCGATGAGCCGACCGACCTCAAGGTGCTCGCCCGCCTCGAAGGTGGCGCTCCGCCACGGGGGGAGCCTCCCATCGGCCTCCGCGAGATCTACCTGCACGTCACGCACCGCTGCGGCCGCGATTGCCGCCACTGCTACGACAGGGACGCCGCGCGGGCCACCGGCGAGCTAACGACTGCGGAGTGGAAGGGGGCGATCGACCAATCCGTCGCTTTGGGCGCCACGAGCTTCGTGTTCATCGGCGGTGATCCCCTGCTGCGCGACGACTTCATCGAGCTGATCGACCACATCACCGGGACACACCAGGCTCGCGCGCGCTTCTTCTTCAACAGCTATCGTCGACGAAGCCATGGCGGCTGAGCTGAGCCGCGCCGGACGAGGCCTTCTCACTCCGCTGGCCAGCATCGACGGGCCACCCGCCATCAACGACGCGCTGCGCGGCCCCGGCAGCTACGAGGACATCATGGCCTCTGTAGCCAACCTGATCGCCGTCGGTCTCGAGCCGGTGGCCAACACGGTGCTCGTGGGACCGGCGTTGCCCGGCTTGGCGCAGCTCGCACACGAACTGCGCGCCGCCGGGATCAGTCGGCTCCATCTCATCCTGCCACACCAGCAGGGCGGCCTGCCCGACGACCCAACCCTCCTCCCGAGCGGGGAGGAGATGCTCACGGCACTGCGAGACTTGTTGACCGGCCGCAGCCGAAGTCGGCCTTGCGGTGGACAACATCCAGAGCTGGAAGCGGCGCATCGGACTGCGCAACGATTTCTGCGCCGCGGGCTGCCGGGACCTCGCTATCGACCCGTACGGGAACGTCCATGCGTGCGTGATCACCGCAGGCGACCCGGCCTTCGTTGCTGGGTCGCTGCGCGAACAGAGCCTCGAAGCGATCTGGCGCACATCCAGCAGCCTTCGCCTGCTGCGCGCGGCGCGCGCTCGCGACCGGAACGAGTGCCGCGTCTGCCCCGTGGTCGACGCCTGCGGGGGAGAATGCTGGGTGCAGGCGCACTACGCCGCCCGTGCCCACGACGAGCCGGCAGGCTACCGCGCAGCGTTCCCGTACTGCGACCTTGTGCGGCCGATACTGTTGGAGCTACAGGCCGAGGCGGAGAAGGCGGCGGGCCGGGCCCCGTCCACCGCGATGGGAAGCTGCGCTGCGGACGGCGCCTGCGGCAGCCAAGCGAGCGCCGGGTCCGAAAACTATGCGCTCTTCGACTGCATATGAGGCTGCTGACGGCGCGGGCGTGCCTCGCGCATACACCACTGCCACGCGACGACAGGCGTGTCGGACGTCCGCGGCATGTGTCTTTCGCCATGCAGCGCGCCGCCAGTGACGCTCATCCGCTCCGCGCCACCCGCAGCACTGCCGATCCGCGCACCCGGTCCTCCTTGATATCGAGGAGCGCCTGGTTGCCTTGCGTGAGATCGTACTCCTGCACCCGGCTGCGCACGGGTATGACGGCTGCGTCGCGCAGGAGCTCGCGGGCATCGCGACGCGTCGAGTTGGCGACACTGCGAACGACTCGCTCCTGATAGATCCACGGGTACTGCACGGCCGGGATGGGCGTGCTGTGGATTCCGCCCAATAGCGACGATGCCGCCCCTGTCCAGCCGGCGCAGTGCGGCGACTGCCAGCTCGCCGGCGGGTGCGAAGACGACGGCCGCGTCAAGGAGAGCTCCCGGGTCCCCACTCGTCTCGCCGGCCCACGCGGCGCCCAATTCGAGGGCCAGGCTGCGATGCTCCTGGCCACGGGTGAACGCATAGACCTCCCAGCCGCGCCAGCGCGCGACCTGGGTGCAGAGATGCGCCGCTGAGCCGAAGCCGTAGATGCCGAGGCGCCGAGTCTCGGAGACCTCGACTGGTGAGTCGGTCGAGGGCCAGCCCGATGGGCGGCCCGGCAGCCACGCGCCCTCGCCCACCACGCCGACCAAGCGCAGGCAGCGATAGCCGATGATGCCCGCGCAGAGCAGCGGTGCCGCTGCGAGATCGCTCATGCCGGTCGGCAGGCGGTAGACCCATCCAGCCGGCGCGACAGTGTACTCGGCGAAGCCGCCGTCGACATCGTATCCCGTGAACACCGCGCGCTCGCAGAGGTTCTCATCGCCGCGACGGCAGAAGCGGCAAGTCCCGTCAGTCTGGTGCAGCCACGGGACGCCGACGCGGTCGCCGATCCGGAGGGGCGCAAGGCCAGGTTCGCCTCCAGGAGAGATCCCGTCTGCCCCGGCTCCGAACGCCACCACCTCGCCGACGATCTGATGTCCGGGCACCAAAGGCGCGCGATGCAGAGGCAACTCGCCCTCGAGGATGTGCAAGTCGGTGCGACAGACACCGCAAGCCTGCACCCTGAGCAGCACCTGGCCGGGCCTCGGCGCCGGTACCGGCATCTCCACAAGACGCAGGGGTGCCTGCGAGGCCCCGGCAGGCGCCGCCAGCTGCATGGCGCGCATGGTCTGCGGAATCTCTCTCCATCGTCCTCGTCATGACAGCACGTCCTTCCGACGGAACAGCAGGTAGGCGACGAAGGTCAGACCGGCGCTCCAAGCTCCGAAGGCGACAAGCCCTCTGACGATGGGATCCCAGTGAATCGGGTCGCGGAAGAAGTTCACGTACTCAAGGAAGTAGTGCGGGAACACCCAGGGCCGCAGCCAGTCGAAGTAGCTGAAGGCGATCAGGACCTGGACCACGATGTAGATGACGATCGTCGTGATGAGCGCCGTCAGGCTCGAGTCGGTGACGACACTGAACAGAAGGGCCAGCGAGACGACGCAGGCCATCGCCGCGAGGCCGTACAGGCAACACAAGGCGATCAGTCCCAGTCCGTGCCAGACTCCGACCGTCGTCCCGGACAGCGTGACCATCGGCTTCAGGTCGAAGAACAGCGCCCCGAACAACAGTCCGCCGGCCAGCATCACGCCGAAGCCGACGGCCAGGTAGAGCACCGCCATGGCCCACTTGGCCAGCAGCATCGATCCGCGCCTCACCGGTCGCAGCAGGATGATCCGCAAGGTCCCCAGTTCAGCCTCCCCAGCGACCATGTAGCCAGCGACCATGGCTGCGGCCATTGGCAGCAGGAAGGGCAGCAGTGCTGACAGCGACGCCAGGGCCACATACATGCCGTTGCCGGCCACCATCGACATGAACAGCGGTCCCTCATCCCCCTCCGGACCGCCCGCGAGGGAGAGCGCTAGGGCGATGAGGAACGGGATGGCGAAGGCGCCGCCCCAAATGACGTAGCTGCGGCGCTGGTAGAGGAGCTTGAGCCACTCCCGGTGCAGCGGGCCCCAGGCACTACCCGTCATTTCGGACGCCATGCTGCCGTGCGCAGTCGCAGACGCCGCCCGGGGGCGCGGTTCGGGGGCGGCGGCCCCGGAGCCGGGACTCATCGCCGGCCCCCCGGAAGCAGACGAGCAATACGGGCGCGCCGCTTCTTCGGCGGCGACCCGCCCACGTCCGTCTCCGTCAGCTCGAGGAAGTAGTCCTCAAGGCCCTGCTCCGGCGCCGGCACGACGGCGCGGACGGCGATGCCGCCCGCGACCAGCCGGCGCACCATCTCGGGAACGACTCCCTCCGCAGCTTGCACGATCAGGTAGCCCTCATCGCTTCGCACGGCGTCACCGCCAAGATGAGCTCGCAACGTCTCGGCAGCCCGATCCTGATCGTCTGTCAGGATCCTCACGGCGTCGCTCTGCGGGCGCAGCTGCGACACCGGCCCCTGCACGACGACTCTGCCCCGATCGATGATCACGGCTCGCGTACACACCTGCTCGACTTCGTGCAGCAGGTGTGAGCTCAGGAACACGGTCGTGCCCGCCGCGCCAAGCCGACGGATCAGCTCCCGCACGTCCTTCATGCCGCGTGGGTCGAGACCGCTCGTCGGCTCGTCCAGCACGATGAGCTGCGGCGAGTGAAGCAACGCCTGGGCGATGCCGAGCCGCTGCTTCATGCCGTGGCTGAAGCCGCCCACGCGACTCTCGGCGCGCTCGAGCAGCCCGGCGATCTCCAGGACCTCGTCGATGCGTTCTTCGCTCACGGGCCCCGTCATGCTGCCCAAGAGGCGCAGATTCCGGCGCGCGCTCATGAGCGGGTAGAAGGTGGGGTCATCGACGAAACCGCCGACGTGGCGAAGGGCGCCCTGCAAGTCTCCGGGGACGCGGTGACCGCAGATCTCGGCGTAGCCGCTCGTCGGGCGAATGAGCCCCAGAGCCAGCCGGATGACGGTCGTCTTGCCGGCGCCGTTGGGGCCCAGGAAGCCGAATACATCACCGCGATCGACCTCGATGTCGAGGCCGTCGACGGCATGCAGTTCACCGAAGTGCTTGGTGAGACCCCGCGTGACGAGGACGGGGAAGTGCCCCCCGCCGCTCTGCCGCTCGGGTTGCGTCGCTGCCGCCACCTCCGTCATGCGCCTCCGGACTCAGCGCACGGTCTGCACGAAGGCCTCGAGGTCTGCCTTCGTCACCAAACCGCCGGCGATCAGCGTCGTGTCACCCTGCTGCCAGATCAAGACACCTCCGAGCGGCGTCGTCAATGAGTGCACCGGTGAGCCGTTCGCGGTCGTGCTCTCGACCAGCGTCACCGGAAGCTGCTCCATCTGCTTGCCAAGCTCGGGCGTCGTCTTCGTCTGCGCGAGCGTGATGGCGCCGAATCCGGATCCGTACAACAACACCGTGCTCGGTCCTGACGCCTGGGGCTCGTCCATGCCGGCCATCCCGAACAGCGGCTTGCCCGCCGCCGTCAGCGGTACACCCTCGTCGAGTACATAGGCCCATCGGAACGGACGCGGGTCGTACCCACGCGCCCGAGCGAGCTCGTAGGCGACCAGGCTCTGGGCCTGATCGAAGGTCAGAAGTGCGCGGCGCGCGAGCTTCTCACGCTCCGCCTTCTCGGGCTTCGCAGACCCGTGCGCAGCGGCCGCCCCGCCCCCCTCCTCCTTTGCCGCGGCACGTGTCTCCGCGGAGTCGATCTCCTCCGTCGTCACCGTGGCGCCGTCCGGCACCGTGAATTCGTAGAGACTCGCGTCGATGGCCTCGTAGGAGACGCTGTCGAACCCGAACTCCAGAATGGCCTCGCCGCCACTCCTGGCGAAGACTTCGACGCGCAGCGGCGTCATGGTCTCGCCGTCGATGAGGGCCTCTACCGCTCCCATGGCTGTATCCTCGGCCACCGGCGTCATCCGCAACACGTAGGCTTCGCGACCGGCGACGGTAGCCTGCCCGGCGACCTCGACCGCCGCGTACGGCGCCAGCCGCCGCAAACTCGCACTGACCGCAGAAGGCGTCAGCGTCGCCGTAGCCGAAGGAGAGGACCTCGGCGCGTTTCCGGAATCGGTCGTCATCACGTAGCGACGGGCGGTGTTCGTTGCGGATGAGTACGTCCATGCCGTTCGCGACGCCATGCTCACGGCCGCGACTTGATCGCCTCCGCCGCCCTGCGACTCGATACGCACGCCTTCCTGACTCGCCCAGAGGCGTCCCTCGCCGCTGCTCGTGATGGGCGACTGCGCCGGCATCTGCGCAAGGTCTGAGGGGACCTCGAAATCGCCGAACAGTCGGTTCCTCCACGAGATCTTGCCACTGACGGCTTGCGGTCGGTCGTCCGCCTGGACCATCTTCGTCAGGAGCTCTGCAGCGGGCACGGTGTCCAGCGTGGTCGATGAGCCGGCTCCGGCCACCGAAGCCACGGCGACGACGAGAGCGACCGCGGCGACGACAGCCGCCACAAGAATCAAGCTGCGTCTGGACCTCATTGGGACTCCTTCCGAAAGGCACTACTGCGTAGGGTGTATCCCCAGAATGAGAAGGAAGCAACCCGACCGTCCACTCTCACCCTAGCGGCCCTCGTCTCGCTGCGCACAGCCATGGCCCGCCCACGGCCGACGCGCCACGACGCAGACCGGCTCAGAGGAGCCTGAGGGCGGTTGCTCAGGGCATGGATAGCACGAAGTCCTTCCAGCCCGCGTGGAAATCCGCCCAGCCGACGCCAAGCTCATCGCGCGTCGCCCCGGCCAGCCCACCCCTGCTGAGGTCGGAGGCGGCGAAGGCGACGAAGAGCGGTCTGAGCTTGTGCAGACCCCAGCGATCGATCACGTAGTACACGAGAGAGGCGCCCTCGAGATAGGCGAGCCGCACCTGCTCTGTCGGGTTTCCCATCCACAGATTGCCCGTCGCAAGGGCATCGAGCAGCGGCCACATGTGGTTGCCGGTGGCAATCTCCTGGCGCAGAGGGCCGAAGTCGCGCCCGCCTTCGACAGCCGTGGCCAACCCCTCGAGAAGCAGCGTGGGCGCGTGCCCCGTCTCGGCGAACCAGTAGACCGTGTAGGCATGCGTCATCTCGTGAGCGAGCATCAGCGGCATCCAGTCGCCTGTGCCCTCGAGCATCGGCCCCAGCACACCAATATCGCGGACCCGCCAGGGCTCAGGGCTCACCCGAGGGGCGGCGTTGGAGAAGAACTTGATGCGATCCTCGCTCGGTCCGCCGCCGAGCGCGTCACGCAGCTGCCTCATCGATGAGTACAGAGCGACGAGGACCGGCTCATCGGAATCGACGCCGACGCGCGCCAACCGCGGCCGGGCGCGGGCGCCGGAGTCGGCCAAGGCCTTTGCCCTGGAGAGGGAACTGCGGTCGGCGATCACCAGCAGGCTGTGACGCCGCACGACCACGGGGTCGTTGAATGCCAGGAGATACTGGCGTCGCACGGCGGGCGGCGTCTCGTCCCCAGTCACAACAACGCCGCCTCCCCGACGCTCCAGCTCCAGGATTCGCTCGCCGCCGATTCGATCCGACGGCCCGACGCGCCCGAGCTTGCCGGCCGCCTCCACGTCGTACCGACCGAGGACACCGGGGACCGGAGTCACGACGAACGAGAACGTCGTCCAAGGCAAGGGGGAGAGTCGACGGTAGAACTCGTTCACCGCCTTGCGAGCGGCACTTCCCCGCACTGGGAGAGCTTCACGGTAGGCGTCGCGGTCGCGCGCTTGGAGGGCCAGCGCTGCGGCGTCGAACGCCGCTTGAGTACTCCCGAGGTCCGCCGCGCGTTGGAGTCGAGTCGCGGCGCCGCCATCGTCCACCGCGCCCTGGGAGAGGACTACCGCTCCGGCAAGAGCAAGAGCGACAGCCACCGCCAAGCAGGCGATCACGAACCCGGGGCGAACCCTCCCTCGTAAGGACCTCATCGCACCATTCTACGCGGAGGGCTCCCTGGAGGCACTTGCAGGGCCACCCCAATACCCTCGCCGCTTGGCCTGGTTGCCGGTCGCGTATACGCTTCTGCGCGCATGAAGAGCGCCGCCCCCACGCCCCCCGAAGCCCACAGGTCGACGGCGGAGGTCTCGAAGACCTCGGTCCAAGACATGCTCTTCCCTACACGACTCGCCAGCTCAGGGCGACCCGTCCTGGCAACCGTCGCCCAGGGTCGCAGTACCTTCGGGCGCACCCCGAGCTGCTTCGCCGCCCTGGATACGACTGTAGCCGCTCCGGCGACGAGCACCACGCCAGCGTCAGGCGGCAGGTCTTCGTGACCCTAGTAGTCTGCCCGAACCTGGCCGTCGACCGCGTGCTCACTGCCGCGACGGTGTGCCTGGGGGGACTGACGCGCTGCCGCGCGCTGCGACAGCAGGCCGGCGGGAAGGGCGCGAACGTGCTTCGCGCCCTTCACGTTCTGCGTGGGGGGTGCGGCGCGGTACACGGACTCCTGGCCGGCTTCGCCGCGGGTCAAACGGGCAGCCTGTTCGCGGAACTCGCCGCCGAGGAGGGCCTTGCGACCCATTTGATCGCATGCGCCGGCGACATGCGCGTCTCCACCGTCCTGCTCGCCAACGACGGCTCAGTCACGCGTCTGTTCGAGCACGGACCGGAGATCAGCGCTCGGGACGAGGCCGCGCTGTTGAGTGCGGTGGCCGATCGGCCGGCCGGACCCGGAGAGTGGGCGATCGTCGACGGCGCGGTCCCTCCGGGCGCGAGCGAGGGCTTCTACGGCACGATCTGCCAGGCTCTGCGCATCGCCGGCTACCGGGTCCTCGTCGACGCCACCGGCGTTCAGCTCATCGCCGGGCTCAGCGCCGGCCCGGACTTCGTCAAGGTCAACTTCGCTGAGGCTTGTTCCGCCGTCGGCGGGCCGCGCGGTGTGTGCACTGACGGGGAACGTCCCTCGGGGAAGGAGCTCGAAGAGGAGGGGCAGGAGCTGAGCCGGCTTCTCGTCGCCGCAGGCGCGCGGGATGCCGTGGTCACGCTGGGCGCCGCCGGGGCCGTCGGCCTCATCGACGACCAAGTGTGGCGCGTGCAGACGCCGCCCATCGAGGCCAGGAACGCCGTAGGCTCCGGCGACTGCTTCGCGGCTGGACTGATCGTCGGCTTCGAACGCGACGAGCCGCCGGAGACTGCTCTGGCATTGGCCGCGGGCGCCGCCGCGGCCAATGCGGCCTCGCGCCTCACCGGCCATTTCGATCTGGAATCGGCATGTAAGTTGACGAGACTGGCCACCGTCGAGCCACGCGCACACTGATCCTCTCCGGGCGCACGGTTTCCCTTCCGGCCTCGCACCCCTACACTGAGCGTCCATGAGACCAATCCTCCTTGAGATCGGTGGCCTACGGCTGCACAGCTTCGGCCTGATGGCCGCGCTGGCGCTGATCCTCCCCGGGATATTCATCGTTCGCCCGCTCATCAGGCGCCGCGGCGTGGACGCCGAGTTCGCCTATGAGCTGATCATCGCCGCAGCGATCGGGGGCTTCGTCGGGGCACGCCTCTACTATCTCTTCGAGCACTGGGCCTTGGTCCGGAACGACCTCTCGCGGGGCGCTGTTCGGAGGCATAGGATTCACTTGGTACGGCGGCCTCATCGGCGGGTTCGTCGCCGTCGTCGTCTGGACGCTGATCCGTCGCATCCCGCTCGGCATCATCGCCAACGCGATGGCGCCGGCAGTCGCCGCCGGCTACGCAATCGGGCGCATCGGCTGCCAGCTTGCCGGCGACGGCGACTACGGTCGCGAATCCGACGTCCCGTGGGCGATGGGGTATCCCGAAGGCACCGTGCCGACCTCTCCCGGCATCACCGTTCACCCGACGCCGATCTACGAGATCCTGATGATGCTCCCCATCATCTGGGTGCTCTGGCGGCTGGCTGGCAGGAACCACTCGGGGTGGTGGACGTTCGGTTGGTTCCTGGTCCTGTCCGGACTTGAACGCCTCGTGGTCGAGTTCGTGCGCCGCAATCCGGCGTGGCTCGCCGGCCTGACGCAACCGCAATGGGTATCCATCGCGGGCATCGCGGTCGGCCTCGGGCTCATTCTGGCCTTCGCGAAGCGGCCCGCGGAGAGAGCGTCCTAGCCGAAGGCGCGGCTGCGCGATTCATCACCCCGTCCCCGCCAGGCCGTCTCTAGTGGCCGGGGCCACTGCAGCGTCGGCCGGAACGATCAGCAGAGGGCACGGCGCAGCCTCAAGGAGCCTGCGCACGACGCGCCCGTGTCCCTCGGCGAAGGTCCCGCTCCACGACAGGACTATCAGCTCCGCCTCGCAGGCGAGCGCCTCCCGGGCGATCGTACCCGCCGGGTCCCCGATGCGGACGCTGACACGGTGGGCGCGACCGCCGGCGCACTGGGAGAAGCGCATGGAGAACTCGTCTTGCCAGTCCGACCATTCGTACTGCTCCTGGTCGATGAATCGAGGTGCGGGCAGGCTCCCGGTCTCGGCCGGGGTGTGGCCGGTGACGACGTTCAGCACAATGATCTCGCGACCTGGCCGGCACAGGGTCGCCTCGGCGTAGAGCATCGCGGCAGAACTCGAGGGCGTGCCCTCGAGCGGCACAATGAGGCGCTGAAGGCCGGAGAGAGCCCGCATGCCCGGCCTCACCAAGAGGAGCGGTGCAGAGAAGCACTCGAGGAGGGCCTCGGCAACGGGGCCAAGACCTGGGCCATCGACCGCCCGCAGGCCGACGGCGAGGCAGTCGACATCGGCTCGCGAGACCAGCCTCACCAGGTCCTCGGGCGAATCGGCGGCCACGTCAATCAGCTCCAAGCCCTCAGGGTCACCGACGCCTGCTCCCCCGCCGGTCTCGTGCACGTGGACTGCGCGGACATCCCAGCCCGCAGCGGCGGCCAGACCGCGAGCGGAGTCGATCAGCCCCTCTTCCGCCTCACCATCACTGACGACGATGAGAAGCGTCACTGTCCGACCTCCCGCCAGACTCCTGAATCGACACGCCGCAAAGCGTGCTGCCCAGGATGGAACTGCCGCTCGACACCGTCCAAGATCAGGCTCACGGCGGCACGTTCGACCAATATACCCAGATCGAGCCCATCGCCACGCCGCCGGAAGTCGAACCGCAGGCGGGCGCCGCGAAACAGCAACGGCACACTGACGGCGCTCCAGGCAGGCGGCAGATGCGGGTCGAGAAGAAGAGCTTGGTCGCGGCGCTGGATCCCTGCGAATCCCACCACCGCGGCCTGCCAGAGGCTGCCCATCGTGGCGAGATGCAGCCCACGGGCGGCATTGCCCATCGTGTCGCCCAAGTCGATAGCCGTAGCCATCTTGAAGTCCTCGACGGCATCGTCGACTCGGCCGAGACGCGCCGCGACCGCAGCGTGCATCCCCGGGCTCAGGGAGCTGCCGTGTACGGTGATCGGCTCGTAGTAGTCGTAGTTGGCCGCCGCCACGGCGTCGTCGATCTCATCCGACAGCACATGTGTGAGCATCACGACATCCGCCTGCTTCACCACCTTGGAGCGCAGCGTGACCTCCCGACCAAGCATCACATCGGCGGCCATCGGCCGTGGCCTCAGGCTCTCCAGCGGGACATCGTCCATCTCGTGGAACCCGGCGAACTGCTCGTACAGGAGCGTCTCGGGGTCGAATCCGTCCACCATCCCCTCAGCGACGCCGCGCCACGCGTCAAGCTCCTCATCCGAGAGGCCCATGCGGTCCCACAACTCCATGGCGTAGCCGGAATCGACCCTCTCAAGCCAGCGCAGAGCCTCGATGGCCCGCTCGATGTTCCAGCGCGCCAGCACGTTGGTGTAGGCGTTGTCGTCGACGGCTTCGTGATACTCGTCCGGCCCGACGACCAGGCGGATGTGATAGCGCCCGACCTCGCCGGGGACGGCGCGCGAGGCCCAGAAGCGCGCCGTCTCGAGCATCATCTCCACGCCCATGGCAGCCATGAAGACATCGTCGGCCGTGGCCTTCCAGTACTCCCACACCGCCCAGGCGACGTCGGCCGAGATGTGATGCTCCATGATGCCGGAGAGGATAGGGACCATCTCGCCGCCCGGGCCACGGCCGTAGGCCGGCGTCGTCTCGACTCCCCTGTCGGCTGATTCCCATGGGTACAACGCTCCGCGATGCCCCATCTGTCGCGCCTTCTCGCGAGCACCCGCGAGATTGCGGTAGCGATAGGCGAGAAGCGTGCGCGCCGTCTGAGGGTGCGTGTAGATGAAGAACGGCAGCACGAAGATCTCCGTGTCCCAGAACACGTGCAGGTAGTAGGACATGCCGCTCAGGCCACGCGCGCCCACCGAGGCTGTGTCCTTGGTCGGATGGGCGCTGCTGATCATGTGGAACACGCTGAAGCGCAGCGCCTCCTGGTCGGCGGCGTCTCCGCTGACGACAAGGTCTGCGTCACGCCAGCGCTCGTCCCAGGCCGCGCGATGGCGACGGAGAAGCTCGTCGAAGCCGAGACGCTCCGCGCGTGCAAGCACGCGACCTGCGGTGTTCGAGGAGGGGACGCGGGTGCGCGCCGCGACGATCGCCGCCAGGCGGTCGACCGTTGCGGGATCACCTGGCTCGAGGCGCCCGCCGATCACGTCGCGCCCCTGCTCCACGTAGCGGACGACCGGCGATCCCATGACCGGCCTGGTCGTGAGGGCGAGAACGTGCCCGCCTCCGTTTCGGCCGGCAGTGCGCGCGATCAAGCGTGAGCTATCCAGCGACTGGACCTCCGTCTCCCGGATCGGGCCCCCCGCGTAGCTGACGCCCACGGCGCCCTGCCAGATGAGGCGGCCGCTGTAGTCTTCGGAGGTCGCCTCGGCACGCATGGCGACGATCTGGCGGTCGGCCAGAGAGGCGAACCGCGCCGTCCGAACGGCGATGGTCCGGCCGTTCCCGTCACGCTGGCGCCAGAAGCGGTAGACGACCCCATGGCGCATGTCCAGCACCCGCCTGTGCTCGAGGATGGTGCCGTTGGCCATGTGCAAGGGCGCCCCGCCGACGATCAGGCGCAAGCCGGTCCAGTCGGGAGACGGCACAGGCTGGCGGAAGCTGGAGTTCCCCCGTACCGTCGCCGAAGACACCAGCTACGAACGTAGCCGGCGTCGACACGGCGGAGCCCTCCTCCAATGAGCCGCGAGTCCCACTCTCACCGTTGGCGATCGTCAGGCAGTGTCTCGATCTCGCGCTCACGGAAGGGGTCGAATCCTCTGACCTCGTAGCGCCAGGCGGGATCGACGGGCAACTCGGGGAAGGCACTGCGCGCTGCGGCCGTGCGCCGTGACAGTTGACCGCCAAGGACGTGCAGCAGGTCTTGGAGATCCGCCCCTTGCGGCAACGACGTATGGCTCTGGACCGGCGGTCAGAGCGCCGGAGGCGATTGAGGCAGAGCCCAGACCCTCGTCGCCCACGATCAGAAGCTCGGACGCGTCACGGCGGCGGCTCTCTATCAGTGTCTGCAGGACGGCGCGCATGCTGTCGCGTCGATCAGTATGGCCGATGTACAGGCGCCCGGCATCGACCGTGACCCCGCCCTCGGGCAGACCCACGGAGCGCATGCGTCCCCTCGCGAGCTCGACGAGTTCACGAATCCGTCACTCGCGATCTCGGCGGGGGCGACGTCGATCCGCCACCGATTGAAGCCATCGTACTCGGGAGAGACGTCGAGGCCACGCGACGTGAGCTCCTCGCCCACGGCTGCGGCCACGGTCGCAAGTCTGGCCTCCTCCTCCTTGCTCGCCTGACGCCTCGCCAGGAGCCGCGGACCCTGGGGGCCGACCACGTAGACCTCCGAGCCGCCGGAGAGGAAGAGGAACAGGTGGCCCTCGAGGTCCGGCCGTGCCCGCAGCCTTCCATCCACCTCGCCGATGCCCGCTTGGCTGACGACCGCGATGTCGACCCCCAGAGCGCAAAGGCGCTCGACCAAGCTCCGCGTCGCCGCGACGTGGTCGTCCCGAGCCGCGGCACCGGCCTCCTCCCAGTCGAAGCAGAGGACGGAGAACGGACGGTCCGGCATGTTGTGGATGTCATCCGCTTGGGGCATGCCCTCCCATCCTGCCCACTGAGCCCCCTTCCTGCACCGCCCAAGGAGGGCGCCCGAAC
>CAVYDV010000004.1:0-527405 GCA_963767505.1 uncultured Thermoleophilia bacterium
TCAAGTGTCGGTACCCGTGCTACGGATTGGCTCCAGTTCCTCTGCGACAGTAGTCGTGTCTGAGTTCTCCGTCGTCTGGTGCTGACGAGGTCTGCCCTTGGGGATCGCGAAGGCGCCGAGCTCCTTGGCGCGATCGTGGTGGATCGCATGCGTGCAGAGAAGGGTGCCGTCGTGTGAGATGCGTACCTTGCCCCTGGCGATGCGCACCTCGACCTGCTGTCCGCTGAGGCGCTTGGAGACGGTGTAGGTACCGCCGGCGAAGCTGATGGTGCCCTTGGGGTCGACGCTGCGCAGCACGAAGCGCCCGGCAGTGGGTCGCACCTGGCCCGCTGAGCGCTGCAGCCGCTTGGTCTCGTGCGCTCGGCGACGGGCGTGGCAGGCGAGAAAGACGCCGCGGTGCTGGATATCTACGAGTCCGTGGGCCCTGGTCAGTATCTCCACCGTCTCGCCCTCCAGGTAGGCGCCGACGTAGTAGTCGAAGCCGTCGAGACTGATGCGACCGCCCTCACGCACGCGCCGGGTGACCACCTCACCCTCGGCGGGGAGCTGCTCGCCGGTGGCCTTGGCCTCGACCGCTTCGGCTTCGGGCTGCTGCGCCACTTGCTGCTGTCCCCTCGCCGCCAGCTCGAAGCGCTTGATCGGGGCCACCATGCCGATGCCCTGGTGCGGGCGATTCGTGTTGTAGTGGTCTACCCACTCGTCGAGCTCGGCCTGCGCCTGTTCAAGGGAGGCGAAGACGCGCCCTTCGAGGAACTCGCTCCGGAGCGTCTTGTGGAAGCGCTCGACCTTGCCGGTGGTCGTCGGGCTGTAGGGGGCGGTGAGCAGGTGACGCACGCCATGCTTGCGACAGAGGCGGTCGAAGAGCACCTCGCGTCGGTGGGCCCCGAAGCGCCCCGTGAACACCTTGCCGTTGTCGGTCAGGATCTGCTCGGGGACGCCGTGACGACGCATCGCCGCAAGCAGCGCCTCGCAGACCGGCCGCGTGGTGGCGCGCTCGACCAGCTTGGCTGAGATGCAGAAGCGGGAGTGGTCGTCGATGCCGGAGACGAGCTTGAGCTCGCGCCCGTCGCTGAGCTGCACGCCGCCCATGACGTCCATCTGCCAGAGCTCCATGGCCTTCAGGCGTTCCCAGCGGCGGTAGTCCTCGCGCTTGCGACGGCGCTTCTTGGGATCGATCAGGCGATGGCGCACCAGGCAGCGATAGATCGAGGAGCGCGAGGGTTGGCGCTCGAGCTCCTCCCGCGCCAGGTAGTGGGCGATCGTGCGCGGGCCCCAGCGCGGGTGGGCGAGGCGCATCTCGACGATGCGCGCCTCGACCGCCGGCGGCGTGCGGTGCGGGCAGCGTGCTGGTCGCGCAGAGGCGTCGGCCAGGCCGCCGATGCCGCTGCGCGCGTAGCGTCGCAGCCAGCGGTGCAGCGTCTGGCGGCTGACCCCGTAGCGCCCCGCCACCGCGACCACGCTGTTGCCCGCGAGGACCTCGAGCACTGCCTTGTGGCGCTGTTCCACGACCCCCAGCTCGATGAGCATGACCTGAGCCTCCCCGTCGAACGACCGTTGCCGGTCGTCTCTTCGAGGAGAGTGGCGCCCGTCCGTTGGCGTGACTGTCGCACAGCTACCGAAGCCACCGTCGCCCAGGAGCCGAAGCCACTGTCGCCCGGCGACTGAAGCCGCGTCTCGGAACTGTCACACAGCTGCCGGAGCCACTCTGTCAAGCATGTACCGGAGTCGCACAAGTCTCACTACCTGTGTTGCCGCCGAATTGCCGACGAGACGTCTCACCACGGCCCAACACGGCTGATTCCAGCTCAGCACCGAGCCCCGCCAGAACCCTGGACTGTGCAGCACAATCGCACATGGGCGACTACAGCCCGTCACGCCTTCCACATGATTCCCAAACCTGGTGTCGCTGGTTCGATTCCAGCCGGGGGCGCCAGAAGTGCCTGCATATGGCAACTTCCTGAGTCGCCCTCGCCGCGCAATCGCCCGAATTGCTGCCGAATGCCGACATTCTGCCGACGAGACTTCCCGTCACGAGCGGCAACAGTGGAACACGGGGCAACACGTAGCCCTGCGGTCCCCCCAACCGCGCATCGACCGGCATGAGCCACACAGGAACGAACGCGGGACCGGCATGAGGTCGCGCGGCTCCTATCTGATCAGGAAGTGCGCACCTGAGCACTTGGGCGGTTTCGTCGTCAGTCCGCAGTTGCAGATGGCAGTCGTGGTCGCCTCGGTGATCTCGAACGAGAGCGGCACCACGTCGCTGCCGGCGTGCGATGTGTCACAGTAGGGAACCGTCTTCGTCTTGCCGCACCGACACCAGTAGTAGGTGCCGGCATCGAGCTGGACCATCGCTGGGTGACTCCAGGCTTCGTCGTTCTCGAATCTGGGCATCGCGTCTCCTCTTCTCGCCGTCGCGGACGGTCGTCTCGGTGGAGGGGTGTGGCGTGCGCTCGCCCCTTCATACCCCGGTCGGCCTTCGCGCACGCCTCGCTAGGACTCTAGCCCCGCGATTAACGGCGCCTCCTCCTCCAGGCTCGCGGGATGGCGCGCGAGTCGACGCCCCCATCGTGCCTCCGCCATGGACCCGGCACGCGCTTCGGGTGTACGGTGCAGAGGAGAGGAGAGAGGACGATGTCGGTACTTGTCGCCTACGCCAGCAAGCACGGCGCCACCGAGGGGATCGCCGAGCTGTCCTCTGCACTGCGATCGAGCGCTTCCTGCCGCCGCATCTGGCGGCACTCTGCGAAGTGACGCGGAACAGCACCGACTGGCTGTCGCCGCGGCTGGTTCATGGGGAACAAGGATTGCTAGCCGAGATCTGCCCACTGAAGCGTCATAGGTCCGATTCCAACGCCAACGCTCGATTGTTGTGAGCGCGCGCGCGGCATATAGCCCTAGTGACAGGGGGCCTATTCGGAGGTGGGAAGAATGGCGATCCCACGTTGGGATCCGTTCGGCGAGCTGACGAGCATTCGGCGCGAGATGGACAGGCTGTTCGGCCGACTCGGCTTCGGTGAGAGCCGGGTCGTCGCGACCGCATGGATGCCGCGGATCGACGTGACGACGAGCGGCGAGGACATGGTCGTCTTCGCCGAGATCCCCGGTCTCGACCGCGAGGACATCGAGGTCGATGTCAGCGAGGGCATGGTCACCATCAAGGGTGAGCGAAAGTCCGAGACCGAGAAGAGCGAGGAAGGCTGGCTGATCCGGGAGCGCAGCTACGGGTCGTTCGAGCGCTCGTTGGCCCTGCCCGAGGGCGTCGACCCCGACAAGATCACGGCCGACTACAAGGAAGGCGTGCTCGAGGTACACGTCCCCAAGGGGGCGCAGGCCGTGAAGCCGGCGACCCATCGCGTCGCGATCGGTTCGGGCGACAAGGAGTAGGGCTGACGATAGTGCTCACAGCACGAACATGTTGAGTCCGGTGAGCGACGCCGGGCGCGCGACCGGCGCGGCGAAGCCGCGTCTGTGCGCACGGTCCTGCGCTCCATCGCCATACCCAGACTCCAGCGCGTTGTGTATCGTCGAGGCTGTGGAGAGACAGGGCACGCCTAGGTGTCTGCTCCGCGGCATCGGTCCCCCGCGTGGCCAGCCGCATCTTCGGGCAGACTGCTAGACAACCTTACCCCATTCGTCGGTCCACTTCCTATGATAGTGCCAGAGCCGGCTGTGGGTGAGAGCGGGCGGTGCGTAGTCGGCGAGTGAGAACCCAAGCCACGCGAGCGTCGTGGACTGGCTTGACCCCCATTCGTTTGGAACCTCGGGGCTTGCAGCAGAATCGTTCAGGAGCGGCTATGGCTCGTCACGCCTTCCTCAGGTCTTCCGAACCTGGTGTCGCTGGTTCGATTCCAGCCGGGGGCACCGGGTTCTCGCTGCACAGGGCAACTTCCTGAGAGCGTCTTGTCGCAGCTACGCCCGGATTGCTTACGGATGCTAGGGCGCGTGCGTATCCGAGCGTGATCGAGACGGTGGCGTGTCCCGCGGCGTTTCGTGGAGACGGTCGAGTGGGATGTCCTCGCACGGGGGCTGACTCGGCGTCACTTCGCCTCGGGGAGGGTATGGTGTATACATGCCCTCTGAACCGATCGCAGTTGAGGTTCTCCGCACGCCCGGGTGAGGACGCTGGGAGGCGGAGCGTGATGCATCTCTTCGCATCGCCGAACAGGAGGGCATGCCCGTCGCCTTCTCGGACCGATTCAGGTGCAGCCAGGACGAGGCGGAGGCGTTGCGCTTGCCCGGTTCCTGAGGATGGATTCTCTGCCGTGTCTCCAGCAACCCCATCAGACCGTCTGCTCGCCGCTCTGCGCGAGCTTCGGTGCTATCCGGAGGCGATCGGCCCGGTCGAGCTGATCGAAACGCACATCTCGTGGGTGTTCCTCGCCGGCGAGTGCGCCTTCAAGATCAAGAAGCCGGTGAACCTCGGTTTCCTCGATTTCAGCACGCTCGAGCAGCGGCGTTTCTTCTGCGAGGAGGAGTTGCGGCTGAACCGCCGCACCGCACCCGGGCTCTATTTCGGCGTGGTTCCGATCGTCGACAGTCCCGACGGCATACGCGTGGGCGGGACCGGGCAGGCGATCGAGTACGCGCTCAAGATGCGGCGCTTTCCTCAAGGGGCGCTGGCCGACAGCGTTGCACGACGCGCCGAGCTGGGCGTGGCAGAGGTCGACGCGATCGCCGGGGCTGTCGCAGCGTTTCACGCGGCGATTCCGGCTGCGCCCGATGAAAGCGAATACGGCTTCCCCCAGCACGTCGCGGCGCCGGCCCTCCAGAACTTCGAGCAGCTCGACGGACTCGTTTCCGATGCAGGCGAGAAGGCGCGACTCGCAGAGCTGCACGACTGGACCGGGCGCGAGAGCTTGCGGTTGCGCGAGGTGCTGGCAGCGCGCAAACGCGACGGCTTCGTGCGCGAGTGCCACGGCGACGTTCACCTGGGCAACATCGTGTTCCTCGACGGGCGGCCGACTCTGTTCGACTGCATCGAGTTCGATCCGGAGCTGCGCTGGATCGACGTCATGAACGAAGTCTCCTTCCTCGCCATGGACCTGCTCGAGCACAAGCTCGAGGCGGCCGCGTGGCGCTTCCTCAACGGCTACCTCGAGGCGACCGGGGACTACGCTGGCGTGCGCGTGCTGCGCTACTACCTCGTCTACCGCGCCATGGTCCGGGCGAAGATCGCCTGCATCCGTGCCCGCCAGACTGCGGTGGGCGAGGCGGCGCAGGGCAGGGCGCGCCGGGAGTACGGCGACTACCTGGCGCTGGCGGGTTCGCTGGCGGCGTCCGCGCGACCGGCGATCGTGCTGATGCACGGGCTCTCGGGTTCGGGCAAGTCCAGCATCGCGCAGACGATGCTGGAGCGTATCGGCGCGATCCGCGTGCGCTCGGACGTCGAGCGCAAGCGTCTGCACGGCCTCGAGGCAAGGGCACGCACGCACGCGGAACCCTACGGCGGGATCTACGCGCCGGAAGAGACGCGACCCACCTACGACAAGTTGGAACAGGTGGCCTGCCACGTCGTGGAGTCGGGGTATTGCATCGTCGTGGACGCGGCATTTCTTCAGCGTGCCGAGCGGAAGCGGTTCCGCTCGCTTGCGCGTGGGCTCGGCGTGCCATTCCTCGTCGTTTCGTGCAGCGCACGCGAAGAGACGTTGCCCACGCGGCTCGCGCGACGCGAAGCGGCGATCAGCGATGCCTCGGAGGCGGGTGTGGCGGTGCTCGAGAACCAACTCGCGACGCAGGACCCCCTCGGCGCAGACGAGCTCGCGTACGCGGCGCCCATCGATTCGGAGTGGGACGAAGGTCGGCTGCGCCAGGCGATCGACGGGATTGCCGACCGGCTCTTCGCCACGGTCTGATGCGCAGCATCGACATCTTCAACGGCGACGCGGACGGCATCTGCGCGCTTCGGCAGCTTCGCCTTGCCGAGCCGGCAGACTCGCAACTGATCACCGGCGCGAAGCGGGACATCGCGCTGCTCGGGCGCGCAGACGCCCACGCCGGCGACAGCGTCACCGTTCTCGACGTCTCCATGGAACGCAACCTGGCGGCGCTCCTGCGGCTTCTCAAGCGAGGGGTGCACGTACTGTATTTCGATCATCACTTCGCGGGCGAGGTGCCGGCACACGCCAATCTCGAGGCGGGGCTCGACGACTCGCCGGAGATCTGCACGAGCATACTCGTGGACCGGTATCTCAAGGGGCGTTTCCGAGTATGGGCGGTCGTGGGAGCCTTCGGCGACGGTCTGGATGATGTGGCGATGGATCTCGGGGGCTCGCTCGCTCTCGGCGCGGCGAAGCTGGAAGAGCTGCGCGAGCTGGGACGATGCTTGAACTACAACGCCTATGGAGAAAGCGAGGCCGACCTCCTCATTCATCCCGCGGAGCTCTACGCCTGTCTGACGTACTACGAGGAGCCCTTGCAGTTCACCGCCCGGGAGGGAGTCTTCACCCGCCTGAAGGCTGCGAGGCGTGCTGACCTCAAGGCGGCCATGGGCGTTGCTCCATATTGGTCTGGCAACAGGGCTGCGGTGTATCTGCTTCCCGACCGACCCTCCAGCCGGCGCGTGATCGGGACGCTCGCCAATCATCTCGCCGGCATCGACCCACGGCGCGCGCACGCCGTGATTGCGGCGAAGACGGGCGGCGGCCACACGGTGAGCGTGCGCGTGCCGGCTGCCAGAACCGTGAGCGCCGAGGCCTTCTGCCGGCGGTTCCCGTCCGGGGGCGGCCGGCGCGAGGCGGCAGGCATCGACGCTCTGCCCGACGGGCGGCTGGGGGAGTTCGTGGAGAGCTTCGGTACGGCGTTCGGGTGATACTGAGTACCAACTGAACCGAGGCCTTCCAGCTCGGCCTTCACCAGCGCTCCGCCACGGTGCGAAATGGTAGCCGAAGATGGCGAGTTCCATCGCGGCTGCTTCTCACTCTCGGATCTGATGTGCTCGGGGACGCCGTTCTCGAGAAAGAGGTCGGAGAGCGTCATCAGCACATCGTGGCCGGTGATGCGGCGCTACGGGGAATCTGGCACGCCCCGGGTTTGACGGAGGCTCCGTTTCTTGGAGGATCGTATCCTCAGAGAAGGGAGACCGCGTCTCATGGCCAGACCATCGAAGTACTCACCGGAGTTCCGGCAGCGCAGTGTGCGCATCGCCCGCGAGTCGGAGCGTCCGATCGCCGCGGTCGCGCGTGACCTCGGCATCCACCACGAGACCCTGCGCGTCTGGGTGCGCCAGGACGAGGCGAACGACGGCACCCGCGCCGACCGGCTGGCGAGCGCCGAGCGCGAGGAGCTGGCGACGCTGCGCCGCGAGGTCCGTGACCTGCGCCCGCTGCCGCAGCTGGGGCAGCTCTTCCTGTGACGGCGCTCGACCCAGTACCTCCTCTTGCACTCAGCGCAGCGCTGCGCCGCCACCAGACCGACATCGACGATGTACTCCCAGGATCCGGGGCTACCCCGCCTCCTCACGTGACCGCGCACGCTCACCTCCCTAGACGCGTGTCTACCTTGTACAGCAGCTTCGCTCCGAAGCCGGGGAACAGCAAGGCGAGAAGGTGCACCGGAAGCACCGGAGATGCGCCGACGAAGGACCTGTCCGGTGCGTTGCTCCGCTCAAGGCGGCGACACCGCCACGCCGATCGGCCATGCCGAGAGGCCTCGGGGAAGATTGCCGTCTGACCGCAGTGGGATACTGTGCATCCGAGACGCGGGCTGACCTTCGGAGCAGATGAGATGCGCGGACTCTCCAAGTCGAAGATCATGGACGGACTGCAGTGCCCTCGGCTGCTCTGGCTCAAGGTGCACCGTCCCGAGCTGGTTCGCTACCCACCGAACATGGAGCGCATCTTCGCAATGGGACACGAGGTCGGACGCATCGCGCAGGAGCTTCACCCCGGCGGCGTCATGGTCGGACCTTGCCACGACGGTCCCCCGAGAAGGGGGGACCTGCGCCGGGCCGAGGCGGAGACCAAGCGGCTCCTGGGCGGGGAAGGCGACCTCACCATCTACGAGGCGACGTTCAGCCACGACGGCGTCCTTGTGCGCATCGACCTGTTCTTCCGAGAGAGTGGGCGCTGTCGGTTCACGGAGGTCAAGTCGAGCAGCAAGGTCAAGCCCCACTACGCCCTGGACGCGGCCATCCAGACGTGGGTCCTGCGCGAGTGCGGTGTGCCCGTGGAGCAGGTCCGCCTGGCGCACATCGACACCGCCTTCGTCTACCGCGGCGACGGCGACTACACGGGGCTGCTCGCCGAGGAGAGCATCACGGCATCGGTCGAGACTCTCGTGCCTGAGGTGCCCGGCCACGTCGCCGCGCTCCGCTCGATGCTCGAGCGAGACGTGCCGCCGCCGATCGTCGGACCGCACTGCAGCGCGCCGAACCCCTGCCCTCTGAGGGAGCACTGCCGTGGCGAGACCGCCGAGTATCACGTCGCCTGCCTGCCCCGCGGCGGCAGGCTCATCCCGGCCTTGCAGAGGGAGGGCTACTTCGACCTGCGCGACGTCCCCGCCGGGAGGCTGGCGAAGGCCGACCATCTGCGCGTCTGGCGCGACACCTGCAGCGGCCAGGCCGAAACAGACGCCGCTCTCGGGGAGCTCTCGCGAGCCCTCCCCTTCCCGCGCTACTACCTCGACTTCGAGACGATCGGCTTCGCGGTGCCCATCTGGGAGGGGAGCCGTCCCTACGAGGTCCTGCCGGTGCAGTTCTCCTGTCACGTCGAGGGGTCTGACCGCACTCTTGAGCACTCCGAGTTCCTCGATTTGAGCGGCGAGCCGCCGATGCGCGCTTGCGCCGAGGCCCTTGTGGCAGCGCTCGGTGACGAGGGCCCCGTGCTCGTCTACACGGGCTTCGAGGAGCAGCGCCTGAAGTGGATGGCGAGTGCCTACCTCGACCTCGCCCCGGCGCTGCTGGCCATCATCGATCGACTCGTCGACCTACATCCGCCGGTTCAGCTGCACTACTACCATCCGGAGATGCGTGGCTCCTGGTCGATCAAGGCCGTCGTGCCCACCGTCTGTCCGGAGCTCGCCCACGACGACCTCGACGAGGTCCACGAGGGCACCGGCGCGCAGGCCGCTTTCGCCGAGGCCATCCGGCCCGAGACCTCAAGGGAGCGCCGTGCGGATCTGCGGCAGAAGCTGCTCGCCTACTGCGAGCGCGACACCGAGGTCATGGTCAGCCTTGTGCGGCACTTCGAAGATGGCTAGTGGGTGGTCTTGGCGCCCCCGGAGCGCACGCGATTCGGGGCGTCTTCGGGTCGAAACCAAGGTCGTGCGGCGCATGTTCTGCGAGTCTCTCTGATGTCTGACGCGCTCCAAGGCTGCAGCGTCAGTACTTGCAGGGACGCACCCGTCTGCGGGCATGCCATACTCTCCCCAGAGCCACACATCCACGCTCAGCGGAAGCACGTAGATCTGAGACCTACCTTGCTCGCGTGAGCGATCTAGAGAGCTCCCAAGAGGGGGCGTCGACTATGTCAGAAGATGCGCTGCGCATCGAACTCACCATCGATGATCCTGAGGTGCTGGCTTGGCTGAGCGGGTTCGAAGAGGGAGATCGTCCCGCCAAGGCCGCCACCGCCCTGCGCATCGGCGTCCTCGCTCTGCGCCAGGCAAGCGGCTTCATCGACCGGCAGGCGATCAAGGACGAGGGCAAGCAGCTGATGAGTGACATCGAGCGCCACGTGACCGATGCCATGAACACGATGGTCGGTCCCGAGAGCAGCCTCATGAAGACGCTCGACCCGAAGCACGCTGACGGTCTGATAGCGCAGCTGCAGGAGGCCGTCGAGGGGGATCTGGCAGCGCAGGGCGGCAAGGTCCTCGCAGCGTTCAGTCTCGATGACGAGAGCTCGCCTCTCTCGCGCCTTGTGACCTACGTGAAGCGATCCCAAGACTCGGTGCGCAGCGAGTTCTCGCTCGATGTGGAGGGCTCGGCCCTCTCTCGTCTGCTGGCCCAGCTCAAGAGGGAGCTGACCGAGCACGAGAAGGTGAACGCCGAGTTCCGAGAGCAGGTGACCAGTGCTCTTCAGGAGATGGCGGTCCGCAAGCAGACCGAGGCACGGGGCACGCTGCACGGCCTCGAGTTCGAGGATGCGGTCGTCCGCTATCTCGAGAACCACGCAGCCGGCGTCGGCGACATCGCCGAGTCGACCGGCGCCACAACGGGCGTCATCAAGAACTGCAAGATCGGTGACTGCGTGCTCGAGCTGGGGCCCGACAACGCCTCCGGCGGCGAGAAGATCGTCTTCGAGGCGAAGGAGGACGCCAGCTACACCTTGTCGACGGCACTCGAGGAGATCGACAAGGGGCGGCGCAACCGTCAGGCACAGGTCGGCGTCTTCGTCTGGTCGGCGCGCTGCGCTCCCTCCGGCACAGAGCGGCTGCGACGCTACGGGCGGGACATCATCGTCGTCTGGGACAGTGAGGACTCATCAAGCGACGTGTGGCTGGATGCGGCCATCATGCTGGCCAAGGGCCTCGTGCTCGAGGGCAAGCGCTCATCAGTACCGAAGGCCGTCGTGGACTTCGATGCCGTCGAGAAGGCCATCGAGGCCGTGGCCAAGCGAGCCGAGAGGGCCGATCAGGTGCGCACCTGGGGGCAGACGGTGGAGAACACCGGTCGCAACATCATCAAGGAGATGGAGACGACCCAGAAGGACCTAGAGCGACAGGTCGAGGTGCTGCGCGATCACGTCGAAGACGCGAAGCACGCCCTCGCCAGTGGCGTGAACTAGAGCCCGCCTGCGCCCTCTTGTACGAGTGCCAGGCGCCGGCATTGCGTCGGCGCCACCGCTGTGTGCAGCACGAAATGGCCGGGAGCAGGTTGGTGTGACCAGTGGCGCGAGGATCAGCCGCTACCGGCGTCCTGGATCTGGGCGACGGTCTCCTGGCTCGGCAGGCCGCTCGACAGCGTCACCACCACGACCGTCGGTCCGAACGACCTCGCCGCATCGAATGCGGCCCGCACGGCGGCGAAGACCGCGTCCTCCTCCCCTGGCGCGAAGGTGCTGAGGCGGCCGACCGTGACCTCCACACCCCCCTGGGCGGCGGCCTGCACGGCGGCCTCGATGGCGGGGTGCAGGTGCTCTTGGCGCAGGGGGTAGACGGAGAACTGCAGGCCGACCTGGGTCTCGCTTCCCGACTCGTGCGCGCTCACGGTTCGGCTCGCTCGATGGTCGCCGTGACCGTCTCCGGATCGCCGAGGCGATGCAGAGCCCACTTCTGCAGGTAGAGCGTACCGATGACGATTGGCTGGTCGCTCTCCGGCTCCTCGTAGCGCACCGTGTTCTTGGTCTCCTTGGCGCGGCGCAAGGTCATCCGCAGGGGTTCCATCTCGTTCATCCTCTCTCTCGGTCGTGGCGGCCAGCGCCCGGAGCGCTGATCAGGAGCTCCCCTCGGCGGCGAAGGTCTTGCCGAGCGAGAAGGCGCGGCCGACCAGGGCGCCGAGGACGAAGTACGCACGGGTTTCGGGTGCGAAGGCGAGCGGATCGAGCTTGCCCACGTCGATGTGCCCATCCTCATCGAGGCAGGCCTCGTCGATCTTGACGTCCTTGACCTCGCCGATGAACTGAGTGTGCAGGCCGAGTTCGTTCACCGCTACGACTGCGCACTCGAGGACGAGCGGGAACTCCGCCACGTAGGGTGCATCGACGAGCTCGGAGCCCACCGGCGTGAGTCCCGTCACGGCGAACTTGTCCGCCTTGTGCCCTGAGACCAGACCGAAGTAGTCGGCGGCGGCGGCTTGCTCGCCGCTCGGCAGGCTGATCGTGAAGGCTTTGCGCGCGATGAGGTTGCCGTGCGTCGCGGTCGCGGCCCGCAAGGACACTGAGACGCAGGGCGGCTTCGAGCAGGCGATACCGCCCCAGGCCGCCGTCATCACGTTGGGCCGTCCGTCCGCGTGATAGCTGCCGACGACGAGCACCGGGGTCGGGTAGAGCAGGGTCTTGGCGCCAAGCGACTGCTTCACGTCGGCTCCTCTCTGCGGATCCTCATTCTGATGGCGAACGCCTGCCATACTCCGGCGTCAACCACAGCGGGTCAACTCCACCTCCACGGTGCCGACTGCCCCGGCCTGAGTACGAAGGGCGCGCCGCGCTACTCAACCTCTCCTGAGTGGTCGGCTTGACGTCGGCACAGTGGGAGGATGTGCCGCACTGGGCGCCTGTTCGCGCGGGACACATGTCGTGCAGTCATGTGCGATGTGTGCCGTCGCGTTCCTGCCCCCATCGGCGCGGGCTGGGACGTGATCGGGTGCGTGAAGGGCTTCATCGTTCACCGGCCTCTTCTGAGAGTGACCGTCGCCGGCTTCTCATGGCCCCTGGCAGCCCGCCCATGCCCCCAATACCCTCTTCCACGGCGACAACCTTGCAGACGTTCAAGAAGGCGCAGCGGCGGCAGAAGAAGCACGAACAGGCGACGCTGGGGCTCGACGACTAGCCGGTGGTCGCCCCTCTTCGGCGCTGCTCGAAGACGGCCGCGCGGCAACGGTCGCTGCAGTACACGCGCTTGGGGCTGGTGGCCAGGAAGAGCACTCCACACTTCTCGCAGGCGCAGCGGCGCGCAAAGACTGGTTTCGGTCCCGCTGGTCGCGTCGTCTTGGTGCGACTGTGATCGTGAAGAGAACAGTAGGCGGACGGGTTGTAGACCGAGAGCCGCGCCTCGCAGTCGTGGGCGGCACAGATGCGACTGCACTCCTACGTGACGGGCCTGACGCAGAACCGCCCAGATTCCGCGACCGCGAGGGTGCGCATCGCGTCCGAGTTCGCCCCACGCTGTCTCATGACACCCCCCCGGCTGTTGGCGGCTCGGTCTCCGGTCGTCCCGCCGCCTCGCGCGCTCGGCAGAACGGACAGGTGCAGCCCTCGCGGTGGTGCCAGCCCCACTCAGGCGCAACCTCAGGCTTCAGGGCCGACCACTTGCCATCTTCGGTGATACAGAAGTGGATGCCGTCGAAGCAGTGCTCGTATTCGCCGTCACAAGCCCACGCCCGACGTTCAGTGGCCTCGACCTCATCTCGCGCATATGGTCCAGTGACCTCACCCCTGACGCACCCCCTCCTACTTCGTTCGTATTCGCGGCTGCGAAAGCCAAGCAGGGTGAGACGGGGTGCGCACGCTGCCTCTGGGGGGGCTGCTTCCGGCTTGAGAGAGCTCCTCGCGTCGCACCCACGTCTGCGGCTCGCGCACACTGGGCGGCGACCTGGAAGCTCTCGGCATCAAGCACGGCACCGGCGGCGCCACCCTTTGGAAGAGCGTCTACCGCGATCCGGTGCACGATCCTAGCGAAGCCGACGTCGGCCGCGAACACTGCGTTGACGTCGCCGTCGCTGGCGAGAACGCCCACGCCGTTGGCAGCCAGATGGTGGATCGCGGCGGCGTCTTCTACTCCGAGCTCCCAACGCTGGCGATCTGGCTCTGAGTACCGAGCCCATCCCGGAACGCACAACGCCCAGTCCGTCCAGAGCCGTTGACGCCGATGCCTACCGGTGCCGCGAGGTATCTGCTTGTTGGCATACCGACCCGAACCGGTGGAACGTCAGTCACGAAGCTCGGGTCTTTCATGACGCCTCTTCTCGAGGCGTCGCCTATCGCATGCCCGAAGGCGCACCGCGGAAACCGTGCCTCGCTGGTCAAGTGGCGAGGCCGGCCGCTCGACAGCTGACGTGTTTCCCAACTCCTGAAGCGGGCAGATCATGAACGTTGCTCTCGCGATCCCGAGGGGTCATCAGGGAGGTGCCCATGCCGAGAATAGCCACGCTGACCATGGGAAGGAGCCGACGAATGGCGTCGAGGTCACATGACGAGTCTGGAGAGTGGCTGCGGGCGGGTCCGGTGCCGTAGCGCGTCTTGCTGATGGTGTGCAAACCCGGGCCGCAGGCGTCGCATCTCAACCAGCCGGACCGCGTGGTGTCCTCGAAGTCGGAGTTCCAGGCGATGACTAGCGGGGAGCTTGTAGATGGTCCTGCGTTTGGGCTACGCATCATCCGCTGACAGCTGTGCCACTGTGCGCTGCAGGTTCACGGCTCTCAACGACGACAGCGCATGAAGCTCTCGCGGCGACCACGGAAGATGCTCCACCTCGTCTTGACAGCGCTGGCGTTGTTGGCCGCCGTTGTTGTCGGTGGGCTGATCACCGGAGTCTACCGCTGGAGCTCGGAGACCCAGCAGCTGAGGGCACGATTGGACGAGGCCCGCGAGACCGCCCGCGCCGAGGCGCGCGGACGCCTGGTTGCCGGTGAGGCTTTCCCAACGCCCTGGGAAGGTCGCTTGTGGGGCTACGGCGGGCGCGATGGCATGCAGGTGCCGCTCGATGGTGAGGTGGCGTGGCTTCTGCCGGGCGGTGACAAGCCCTACTGGCGTGGCCACATCACCGAGATCGCCTACGAGTACGCGCAGTAGTCGAGGCGAGATCGGGCTAGTCGCTGCCCGACGTCCCGGCTCGGTGCCAGCAGCTGTGTGCGTCAGAACCGATCCGGCTCACCTCCGGCGAGAGGGACGTTCTTCATCGCCGCGTGGAGCTCCTCAAAACGCTCGAACAGCGGCCGATGCCCGGAGCCCTCAAGGATGACCACCTTCTTGCTGGGTGCCTGCAACTCGGCGAACCGCTCCCTGAAACACGCACGCTGTCCGTGCGACCACCTACCCCTACGCAGGCGAGACAGCGGTGCCGCTGTCGTCGCCCCGTCAGCGCGAACCCTGCTTGAGGAAGCGCCGAGGGGGAACACTGATAGCGAAACGCAGGCATGGCCGGGATGATGCTTGGGCGGTGAGGGTTGGTGGCCTGAGTTCCCGAGGCCGCGTTTCGCGCTACAGGGGAGCGCCGCGACCATCGTCGTTGATGGCGCCGAACGACGGTCCCATGGTGGGCTGCATCGCCCCAGACGCTGAGACGACGGGTCCAGGAGGAGGTCGATCGCTGAAGCTTCTGATCGCAGTTAGCGACCTTCGCACTGACAGCCAGCTCATCGCGTCGGCTCGCGGCTTGGCGGAGGCGGCCGGCTGGGAGGTGCTGGTCGCCCATGTGCAGGAGGCCGAGTCGGACGCGGAGGCCCGTCTTCCGCAGGACGCGGACCTCATCGTGCTGACCGGCGAGGCTTCCGGGGAGTTGGTCAGGCTGCTCGCGCAGGTCGACGTGGACTGCGTGGCGATCGGCCTGCGCACGGTCGATGCCCCGGGTCTCGGTCACGTCGCTCAGGCGCTGCTCGCGGAGTTCTCGCTGCCACTCTTCCTGGTGAGGCCGGGCATGCGCCCGCTCACCGGCCTACGGCGCCTACTCGTCCCGCTCGAAGGCACGCCGTCGACCTCGGCCGCGATGCGCTTCGCCGATGAGACGCTCGGTGTGCATGCGGGTGAGATCGTCGTGCTCAACGTGGCCACGGGCAAGGTAGATGTCGAGGCCGGCAGCATGAGCGCGCCGTGCTACATCGATCAGGAGCAGTACGAGTGGACGAACTGGCAGAAGGAGTTCATCCGGCGCTTCTGCCCGTGTCCGGAGAGCTGCCGCCACCTCGTCCGCGTGCGCAGCGGAGAGCCGGCCAAGATCATCGCCAAGGAAGCCCGTTCGCGTGAGGTAGAGCTTGTCGTGCTCTCTTGGGAGGGTAGCTTCGCCGAGGGACATGGTGGCGTCGTTCGTACCCTGCTCGAGACGGCGCCTTGCCCGCTCCTGATCGTACCTGCGGGCGGGCTGGACGGGCCGCTCTCGCCGGCAAGACCGAGCGCGTTCTGAAGCGCGACATCAACGATCCGCTCGTTGCGCCACTCGAGCCCTGTCGTTGCCGCCATCGGGAGGGCGCGGGTGAAGCGCAATTGTCCGGGCGCCGCACCATCGTCAGAGAGATGAGTGGCGAGGCATATCCCGGCTGGCAACTCTATCGGGGCAGAATCTGCCTGCATGGGCACGACGAGCACCGGCATCTCCGCGTTCTTCACGACTCTCTCGCCGATGCAGCCGCCAACGAGACCCGTCAGCCGGCCGAGCCCCCGCGAGCCGATGACCATGAGCTCCGCGTTCACCTCCGCGGGGCATCGCAGCATCTCCACTGCAACGTTTCCGCGGCGGACCAGGAACTGTGTCGGGACTGTTGCCTTGCCGCCGTAAGTTCGTTCGAGGAGGTCCCTGGTCTGTTTCTCCTCGTCGGCCCTCTGCGATTCTGGCAGGGTGTGTGCCGCCTCGTTGGCGTCGCCGGGTATCACGTGCAGGACGCAGAGATGGGCGCCCGTCGCCGATGCTAGGTACTGCGCTTCCTCGAAGGCGTGATCGGCGTTCTTCGAGAAGTCCGTGCAGAAGAGGATTGTCTTGAACTCCCGCATAGCTGTCCTCCTTCATCGCGGAGAAGCCTCCCCTGTATGGGAGACGCTCGGGGGGTTCCTTCGCAGGCTGGGGCGCATGGAGCCTCGCCCGCGCCGCCACCGAGGCGTCAGTCCGGTACGACAAGGACCGGGACGTGCGAGTTCCTGACCACCTTGTCGGCGACGCTGCCGCCGAGGAGGCCTGTCACCCTGCCCACGCCGCGCGCGCCGATGACGACCAGGTCGGCGTTCTGTTCCTTCACGAACTCGATGATCCTCTTGGCGGGAGATCCGTAGCGGACGACGACCTCGGCGTCGACTCCGGCTTCGGTGGTGTACCGCGCCTCGGCTCTGCGGACGATGCTCTCCTCGTCCGGCAGTAGTGAGGGGTCCGGCTCACCGAAGGCGACGAGCTCGCTCCCGGCGGGGACCACGTTGAGGACGAACAGATGGGCGCCCCATTTCTCCGCCATGTCCCTGGCTGCCTCGAAGGCCTTGTCGGCCTCGGCGGAGAAGTCCGTGCAGTATGCGATCCTATCGATTTCCGGCATGATGTCACCTTGTCGTGGACTTCGTCTCAAGCGAGACGGATTTCCACGTCCTTCTCACCTCTACTATGCCCATCAGGGCGCGTCGCCAAGCGCCTGCGGGGCGCCGAGAGCGAAGGGATGGCTGGGTCTCGCGAGACGACGGTGATCTCCTCTGACTGCCCGAGCTCGAGCTCGAAGGCCGCGTTGATGCCTGCGAAGCTGCCACCTAGAACGACGATGGACGTCATGGTCCACTCCTGCACAGACTGGTGCACCGTGCTCGTTCGCGGCTCGCTTCTTTCGCGGTCAGATGCGCGACGAGAACGATGCACTCAGAGCAGCACGAGGGGCGCCTTGGTCTGTGCAGCGGCCGGGCGTACACTTCCCGTGGCCTGCTGCGCCGTCCACGCGTCTTCTGCGTCTGGGCAGCGGGGATGCGGTGGTCGAGCACATGCGACCTTGCTGGCGCAGTGGTCTGCTCGTGACGGCGTCGGCCTTGGGTGTCCGGGTTCCAGCCAAGGCGGACCCGCGACCCAGTGTCTCGAGGCGGCCCTGCCTTCGCGCGCTTGTAGAGAAACGGGGATGCGCCCGATGCTCCCATGGATACTCGGATTCAGCTTGCTCGGCAGTCTCGGTGCTGTCTGCGGTGCCGCCCTGCTGCTGGCCTTTCCGGAGGGCGTCCGCAAGGTCCTCGTGCCTCTCCTGATCAGCTACGCGACCGGCACGCTGCTCGGTGCGGCGTTCCTCGGCATGATGCCCGCCGCTCTGGAGCAGGCGCCGGCGGTCTCGGTCACGGCGACGGTGATGGCCGGCATGGTGCTCTTCTTCGTGCTCGAGAAGCTCGTGCTCTGGCGCCACTGTCACGATAGCGAGTGCGAGGTTCATGGTTCCGCCGCTCCCCTCATCCTGTTCGGTGATGCCTTCCACAACTTCGTGGACGGCGTCGTGATCGCCGCCGCCTTCCTCGCCTCGATGCCGTTGGGGGTGGCCACGGCGCTGGCCGTGATCGCGCATGAGGTGCCGCAGGAGGTCGGCGACTTCGCCATCCTGCTCGACAGCGGGTACGGGCGCAGGAGAGCGCTCGTCCTCAACTGGCTGTCGGCGGTTCCCACGCTCCCCGGTGCCGTCGCGGGGTACTTCTGGCTCGCCGACGCGCATGGGGCTGTGCCCTACATCCTGGCGCTCTCCGCCGCGAGCTTCATCTATATCGCTGCGGCCGACCTCATCCCGGGACTGCATCGACAGGTGAGCCTCGCTGCCTCCCTGCGTCAGCTGGTGCTGCTGTTGGCGGGGATCGGCACGATCGCGCTGCTGCGTGTTGGGAGCTAGCTCGCTGTCGCTGCTGCGACGGAGGCGTCGAAGCGGTCGACGCGACCGCGCGGAGGTGTACCGCGGTTTTGGCGTGCACCTCCTGGCTCTTCGACCTCAAGGCGGGGCCATGCGCAGACATCCTTCGGGGCATGTCTAGAGCCAGGAGTTGACCAACGCGCAACCTCGACTGCATGGGCTCTGCCGTGAGGGTGAGACAGTGCTGAAGCGTAGATCCTCAACGCCCGCGGGGAACCAAGGAGGCACCATGACAACGGTCGAGACGATCCAGCGGGAACGCGGCATCGTCGGCCGCGGGAGGGAACTGCGCAGAGCGCTGGCCGTGCTCAACTCCGGCCACCACCTCCTGCTCGAAGGTCCTGTGGGCGTCGGCAAGACCCGGGTGGCGCTCGCCATCTGTGCCCATCTCGAGCGCGGTGTCGAGCGTGTCGACGGCGACGACCGCTACTCGGAGAGCAAGCTCACGGGCTGGTTCGATCCGCCGATCGTCCTCAATCAGGGCTATCGCGAGGAGTCGTTCTTCCCGGGCCCTCTGGTCAAGGCGATGCGCGACGGGAGCATCCTCTTCATCAACGAACTCAACCGCATGCCCGAGACTGTGCAGAACGTCCTCCTGCCGGCACTGGACGAACGCATCCTGCAGATCCCCCACATCGGCCAGGTCCGGGCAGCCGACGGGTTTCAGGTGGTCGCTACCCAGAACCCGGTGGAGTACATCGCCACCGGGCATCTTTCCGAAGCCCTGCGCGACCGCTTCGAGCATCTTGCGCTCGACTACCAGTCGGCGACCGAGGAAGAGGCGATCGTGACTGCCGAGACCGGCTGCGAGGACATCGCTCTGATCCGCACCGCCGTGCGGCTGGCGCGGGCGACGCGCCTGCATCCGCTCTTTCGCCGCGGGGCCTCGGTGCGCGCGGCGATGTCGACAGCGAGCATCGCTGAGGAGCTGCGCAGGGCGGACGGTCTGCCTCCCGGCGAGATCGACCGTGCGACTCTCTACTGTGCCGCGCAGGCGGGCTTCACGACCCGCGTGCATGTGCGCGACGAGACTGAGGGCGACTTCCACACGGCCTTCGACGAGGTCTTCGAGCTCGTCGTGGATCGCGGCCTCGATCCCGACGAGGTACTCGCGCCGGTCTCCCCAAAAGTCTAGGCGCCCCCGATGGGGCGCAGCCCGAGGAGGTGCACCACGACCTCGACGAGGGCGAAGCGCCGACCGAGTTCCTCCCGGCAGACGAGATGGTCGACGAGGAGTTCCTCGCCTTCATCGGCCGACACACCGAGGGCAGCGAGGGCATCGTCTCGGGGAGCCCCCGCTGCTTCGCCGAGCGCCCCCGCGTCGAGGACGTGCTGGCCCGGGCAACGAGTCTCGTCGGGCCGCTGCGCGGCGCCAGCCACGTGGTCCGCGAGCCCATGCGCGAGTCGTACTCCGGAAGCCACCGGGTGACCGATTCGGGATTGTGGCGACTCGCGGGTCGGGAGAGCGACCATGCCGGGATGCCAGCTCTGCCCCCGTCGGTTCATCGCCGACTCCCTCAACGTCTTCGCCAGGCGCGCGACAGGCTCGGCCGCCTAGAGCTCCACCTCGTCGACGCCTTCGAGGATGAAGGTCCGGGTCTCCTCCACGGGAGCGCCCATTCGAAGGCCTCGTGGGTCTCGTAGGAGTCAGCGAACCTGCGGGCATTCTCGACATCGTCCTATTCAAAGAGAGCGAACAAGTCGTTGGGACCGGCGGTTGAGCGCAGCAGCCAACCGCCCTGACTGCCGAGCCGCTTGCGGCGCTTGGCGTCGTCGTCGAAGACGGCGCGGAACGTGTCGTAGCCGGCGATCTTGTGGTGGATCAGCACGTAGGGCATGAGCGCGCTCCGTTCGATGTCATCTCCCTTCGGACCTGCAACGTCACAGTACGCCCCGAGACGTCTGGGGGAAGGACCACAGAACGGCGCGCGATGAATCCCGCAGGTCGGGGCGGAGCTGCGGGGTCTGTATCGGGGAAGCACGACGGCCGCAGCGTGGTCCTATCGCTGCGGCCGGTTGGCGGGTCTATCTCCGCCCGCACCCTTGTGCTGTGCGCGTCAGTGCGACTTCGTAGTCCGACTCCCGGCAGAACTGAGGACGCTCCTCCCGCACGAGGTGTCGGCCTGCGTCCGCCATTCTGAAGGATGCAAGAGGGAGAGACCAGGCCATCAATGAACCGCCTCAGCGTTCTGCGGCGGTTCATCGACCACGTTTGCTGCGTCTCTCGCCCCCGTCCCGGCTGAGTATGCGATCGCGAAGCGCGACGCCGACGGCAGGTCAACCTCGACTGAAGCACAGCGTGTAGAAGCGTGATGCCTTCACGGTTGTCAGTCGCTGACTACTCGCCCTCGTTGCGATCGCAGTTGCGCATGTGGTCAAGCCACGCCACATGAGACATGAACTCAGCATCACAGGTCACGCAGCGGTATGAGTCGCACGGCGCGGCGTCTCTGTGCATCGCGCGCAGGTGATACTCGAGGCTCGCCAGTGAGTCGAACTCGGCCTCGCAGTACGGGCATGGGAGCATCTGAATCCTCACGGCGGGCCTCCACGTGAGCCTTCACTCGCACGGTGAGATCATTGTACCTCACAGCCTACGGCGTTGCCGACACCCACTCCTGATCGGCGAACTCTTCAACGGCTCACATGCTGGGAACCTGGACCATGGCGCAGTGGCAGCCGACCACGCTCTGCTGACCTGACCTGCACCCCTGAGATCGGTCCACCCGCAATGTAGGGTTTCGCGACCGATGAAGGAGGCAGATCATGCCGAAGAAGACCTACCGACCCGAGGAGATCATCGCCAAGCTGCGTCAGGCCGAGGTGCTCATCGGCCAGGGCAGGAAGATGCCGGAGGTCGTCAAGGCCCTCGGCGTCCACGAGATCACCTACTACCGCTGGCGCAAGGAGTACGGCGGTCTCCAGGTCAGCCAGGCCAAGCGCCTCAAGGATCTCGAGCGCGAGAACGCCCGACTGCGCAAGGCGGTCTCGGACCTCTCCCTTGACAAGGTCATCCTGCAGGAGGCGACGCGGGGAAACTTCTGAGCCCCTCGCGGCGACGCAGATGCGTGCGCGCAGTCTGTGAGGGGCTCAACGTCTCCGAACGCCGTGCCTGCAAGGCTCTCGGTCAGCATCGCTCCAGCCAGCGTCAGCACCTGACGCTGCGCCCTGACGAGGACGCCCTCACGGCGGCCGTCGTCGGTCTGGCGCGCAGCTTCGGCCGCTACGGCTACAAGCGCATCACCGGCCTCCTGCAGATGGCCGGCTGGAACGTCAACCAGAAGCGGGTGCAGCGCATCTGGCGCTCCGAGGGCCTCAAGGTGCCAGCGAAGCAGCCGAAGCGAGGTCGCTTGTGGTTGAACGACGGCTCCTGCATCCGTCTGCGGCCGGAACGCAAGAACCACGTCTGGGCCGTACGACTTCGTCGCCGAGAAGACCGACGACGGTCGCGCTCTGAAGCTGCTCACGGTGATAGACGAGCACACGCGCGAGTGCCTGGCGATCGTCGTCGCCAGAAGGATCACGAGCCACGAGGTGCTGATGACGCTCTCCGACCTCTTCCTCCAGTACGGCGTCAAGGAGCACATCAGATCAGACAACGGGCCAGAGTTCGTGGCCAAGGCAGTGCGCGAGTGGCTCGCCGATCTCGGGGTCACGACCCTGTTCATCGAACCGGGCTCCCCTTGGGAGAACGGCTACATCGAGTCGTTCAACGGCAGGCTCAGAGACGAGCTCTTGAACGGCGAGATCCTCTCCACGCTCAAAGAGGCACAGATCCTGATCGCCGACTGGCGGCGCCTCTACAACGGCCTGCGTCCGCACAGCTCACTGGGCAACAGACCGCCGGCACCAGAGACGATCGCCTTCCCCGGCTTCTCGCTCTCTGACTTCGCGCCTCCGAAACCTCTGCCGGAGGTGGCCCAAGCACCAACATGGGAAGTGGACCGACGAATGGGGTCCGGTCAACATAGGAGGTAGAGAGCCCGCGTCTACTTGGCCATGTAGCCGCCATCAACGGTCAGGGTCTCACCGGTGACGAACGATGCCGCATCAGAGCACAGCCAGGCGACGGCTTGCCCGATCTCCTCGGGCTCGCCGATGCGTGCTACGGGCGTGTCCGCAGTCAGGGCGTCCTGCATCTCCGGATTGGCCGCGACTATCTGGTCGACCATCGGGGTCCTGATGACGCCCGGACACACTGAGTTCACGCGAATCCCCGCCTGTGCATACTCGAGAGCGACGGCCTTGGTGAGACCGTTCACACCGTGCTTGGAAGCCACATAGGGACTCAGGTTCCTGACGCCGGTGAGGCCCGCGATGGATGCCGTGTTCACGATCGCTCCCCCACCCCTGGCGAGCATCCGCGGGATCTCATACTTCATGCACAGGAAGACGCCCTTCAGGTTGACGGCGATGACCCGGTCGTAGTCCTTCTCCGAGTAGTCGGCTGCCGGCCCCATAGGGCCGTCGATGCCCGCGTTGTTGTGCGCACAGTCGAGCCCTCCGAAGGTCTCCACCGCGAAGTCGACGGCAGCCGCTACCTCACCTGCCTGCGAGACATCACAGGCGACGAAGGCGGCCTCTCCTCCTGCGCTCCTGATCGCCTCGACAGTCGCAGCACCGCCATCGGCGTCCACATCCGCAGCCACGACCTTCGCGCCCTCTCGCGCGAAGACCCCTGCCGTGGATCGGCCTATCCCGGAACTGGCGCCTGTGATCAGAGCGATCTTGTCTTCTAGAAGTCCCATCTTCCCCTCCCTCGACTTGGCGACAGCGAGGCGGCGCATTGCCGCGACGCTTCCGCCTTCGGTCATCGTCGTTCCAGCGCTCGTCGACGCTCCAGTCCCGAAGACACATCGAGTGGACCTGTCGCTGCCGGTGACGTGCCAGTCTCGTGATCGGAGACCACGCTGCCATGTCCTCGCGACGCTGCCCTCCCTTCGGTCTAGACCCCCTGATATGGGCATATGCCCAGCATATCACCTTCAGGAGCGGCTACAAGGTCAGGCGTCCAGAGCCTCTCGGTCACGCCTTTGCGACGCAGGCGATCCCAGCTCTCTCATAGCTCCGTGCAGCCGAAGTCGGATGCGCGGATGGTGAGTACCGTCTCACGCCGAAGCGGGTCGGTCCCTTACCGGCGGCGGCCTCCCGGACGCCTCAGCGCGAACGGCTGTGCGGACCCATTGCCGATGTGCGCCAGCTCAGCCAACAGCAGGAGTAGCTGCCATATGCCCATAGTTGCGCGTAGACCAACTGTGTTCTGACCAAACGAGCTGTAGAGGCGTCGGCGCGGTCGGCGCGGAGGCGCTCATCTCCGTGGTGTGGATACGGGCCCGGCCACGGTATGGGCGTTGTCGCCGGGTGACCCGTGAGCACCGCGAGGCCCGCGTGAGCGAAGCGAGTCAGGTGCGCAACGGTGGGCATCGGAGCGGCGCGAAGCGAAGGACGAGAAGGAGGGACGTGAGGGATGGACGACAGTGACGTCGGATGCGCTCGTCCAACGGGTTCCGTGGTCGGCGCGGAGCCGGCGAAGAAGGACGACGCACAAGCCACCGAACGGAAGGAGACCAGTGTGAGCAGCATCATGGTCGGCCGCAAGGCGCCGGACTTCGTCGCGCCCGCCTACCACAAGGGCGCCTTCACCCAGGTCAAGCTCTCCGACTACCTGGGCAAGTGGGTCGTCCTGTGCTTCTACCCGGGCGATTTCACCTTCGTCTGACCGACCGAGATCTCGGCGGTCGCCGAGAAGTACGACGAGTTCCAGGCGCTGGGCGTCGAGGTGCTGTCGGCCAGCGTGGACTCGCAGTTCGTCCACAAGATGTGGGACGAGAACGAGCTCTCGAAGATGGTGGAGGGCGGCGTGCCGTTCCCGATGCTCGCCGACGCGGCGGGCCATCTGGGCACCGCCTACGGCGTCTACGACGACGAGGCCGGCGTAGACGTCCGTGGCCGCTTCATCATCGACCCGGACGGCGTGATCCAGGCCATGGAGGTGCTCACGCCGCCCGTGGGCCGCAGGGTCGAGGAGTCGCTCCGGCAGATCCAGGCGTTCCAGCACGTGCGTACCACGGGGGGCAAAGAGGTCACGCCCTCCGGCTGGGAGCCCGGCAAGAAGGTCCTCAAGCCCGGCCCCGACCTGGTGGGCCGCGTGTGGGAGGTCTGGCAGCCGGCGGATGCCTAGCCTGCGGCGCTGATCACCGCTTTCGGCAACGAGAAGCAGGGCTGCCCCGGGGCAAGCCCCGTTGCTCGTGGGAACGCATCATCAGGGGTCGCCGACTCGGCCGATGGTTCCCAGTCGCTGGCACTCCCCGACACTGATCCACGTGATCAACACGGTGCTTGGGCTCCTGCCGAAGGACCTGCCGACGCCCTCGACGACGCCGTGACCGGGGGCTTCGACACCCCTGCGGTCCACCACCGAGTCGTGCTCTGCGCGCCCTTCGAACGGACCCCGACACGGCCCGGTGCGACCATTCTGCAGCCCAGATCCACGCGACTGGATAGGAGCGGGGGGGCGGAGGGGAGCGACTGGACCGCCCCACCAGCGCCGGAGACGATCGCCTGGCCGGGCTTTGCGCTCTCTGACTGCGGGCCTCCGAAAGCTATGACGGAGGCGGCTCTGGGACGAACATGCGAAGTGGACCGACGAATGGGGTCCGGTCACTCGGCGGCCGCGTCCCCTCACTCAGTGCCGGCAGGCCCCCTCAAGCCCGACCACCGGCAGGTCTCCCCGCACGAAGGCTGTCGCAGCCGTCTGCACGTCCGGACCAGTCCCGGCGTGCACCGCGATGCCGACCTGGCCGAAGCCCATGAGCGGCCGGCCGCCGATGCCGTCGACGACGATGGCGTCGACCGTGTTCTCGGCCAGGAGAAGCACTGGCCGCATGCAGCCGCCCTCCTCATGTGGAGTGTTCTGCACGACCTCGACGCCGGCCACGTCGCCGTCGACGACCTCGACCACGGTGAAGCAGTCGCAGCGGCCGAAGTGCCCTGACCGTCGCGCCTCGAGACCGCCCGGAGCTTCCGAGGGGATTGCGATGCGCACCGTCGTTCCGTTGAGTTCACTCATGTGGATCAGACTCCGTTCCTGGTTGGTGGATCGATATCGTGGGGCCGACGGTCGCGGTGAAGGCCGTCAGGCGCTGGCGTGACCCGGACCGCGGCCGCGCTTCTGGCGACCGGCGCCGGCGCCCCGGCTTCCATGTCCCATCCCGCAGTGCCCTGCCGCATCCCAGCAGGTGCCCACCTCGGCAGAGCCGCAGGATGGGCAGGCGGCCGGTGGCGGGTCATCTGGTGGGGCGCCCCAGAGGGAGCCGCAGGAGGCGCAGCAGAGCTGCCGCGGCTCGATACGGTACTGACCCCCACCGATGAGGATCGCCTTGCCCGCTACGAGCGCCTCTGCGACCTTGGCTCTGCCCCGCTCGAGCACGCGGCCGACGGTCTGGCGCGAGATGCCCATGGCTTCGGCCGCCTGCTCGTGGCTCAGCCCGTCGAGGTCGACGAGGCGGATGGCCTCCAGCTCGTCGACCGTCAGCTGCAACTGCTCGAGCTCGCGGCCCGGCACGCCCGCCGGCTTGAACAGGGTCGCCCGCGGCACGCCGCCGACGGCGCGCTCAATCGGTGGGCGGGGCATGTCCGTCTCCTGTGGTTCCTAGCATATGCTCATCCTAGAGGGGGCGAGGTCCGGCTTCAACACGCCGGCTTCTCGCTGTCTACTGTGTGGTCGGCCGTGTCGTGCGACGCCGGGAGAGCCCGGGGTGCAGGCTGGGTCGCACCCACTTCGATCGTCCTTCTCTGCGCCGGCACCTCGCTTGGCGTCGGCGGATCCAGCCGCAGGTAGGCGCCGCCCAGGCGCCGGGCCGGTTCACGACGGCTCAGCGCCAGGCGCAGTGCGGTCCGGCGCAGCAGGGGCCGCGTCAGTCCCTCGGCATCGCGGATGTCCTGCACGACGTAGGCGCCGGCCGCGACCAGGGTCCGGGTCGCTGTGCGCCCGCCCAGGCCGCCCTCGCTGCTCCGGGCATTGCCCCAGCGACCGCTACGGCCTCGCCCGGTGCCCTTGCATGGTGGCCCTCCCCGTCGTTGTCGGCGGTACCCGGGCCTTCCGTCTGCGTGCATGGCTGCTTCCTTCCTCCTCATGTCCAGTGACCGCTGACGGTGGGTGCCTCGACCGCTTCGAGCTCGCCGCGCTCGAGAGCGGCCAGGGCGTCGTGCGCGGTCACTCCGTTGCTCGTCTGGTAGATGGCGATGTCCGCAGCGGCGAGCACCCGGTGCGCGTTCGGCCCGACATTGCCGGTGATGACCGCCCCGGCGCCGTGCGACGCCACGGCGTTGCCCGTCTGGATGCCGGCGCCGCCGCTGGCGACCGCGTTCTCGCGAGCCTGCCACTCGCCGGTCTCGGTGTCAGCGACGATGAACCAGCGGGCGCGGCCGAACCTGGGGTCGACCAGGGACCCGATATCGTTGCCCTGTGTACTGATGGCTACTCTCATGGCTGCTCCTCTATTCGATGCTCGATGGCGGCGGGCGCCGCCAGGTAGAACGATTCGCCCTCGTGGGTGTGCAGCTCAACGACGCCTTGAGTCACCAAGGCAGTGGCCGCCTTGAGCGCCTCGCCGTGGTGAAGGCCCAAGCCAGCGGCGATGTCGGCTGTGGTGCACGGACGCCGCGAGAGCAGTGCCAGGATGTCGGCACTGTGGACGGCTCGGCTGCCAGCGGCGGGCAGGGTGTCGGCGATCACCTCGGCGTGCGGGGTGAAGAGACCGGCGAACTGCTGCAGAAGGCCCTCCGCGACTGGCGTCACGAACGACTCCGCCGGGGGGCGCACCGCCGTGTTCAGCTGGATCCGGTCGGGGGTGATGCGCGCTGCCAGCTCCGCGAGCCGCTGCACCTCGGACAGCAGCCCGGTGACGCCGGCGAGCAGCATGACCTCGAGCCAAAACTGCCCGGAGAAGTTCTGGCGGAAGGCGATCATGCCGTCGACCACCTCGTCGAAGCGCAGTGCTGCGTGAGGACGGTTGATGAGCTGGAACAGGCCGCCATCTGGGGCGTCGAGTGACGGCAACACGATGTCGGCGGCCGCCAGTCCTCGGCGCACCGTCGGGTGGCTGAAGAGCGACCCGTTGGTGACCACCGCCACCGGCACGTCCGTGAGCCCCTTGATGCCGGCGATCACTTCGCCGATCCCCGCATGCAGGGTCGGTTCACCCGATCCGGCGAGAGCGATGGCGTCAGGCTCCGAATCGAGCTTGGCGCGCACCTGAGCGACAACGTCTGGTGGGTCGACCCAACGCTGCCTGCGCACCGTCTTGCACGTAGTACGGCCGAGCTGGCAGTAGATGCAGTCGTAGGTGCACGTCTTGAGGGGCACGAGGTCGACGCCGAGGGAGCGCCCCAGGCGACGGGAGGGCACCGGCCCGTAGACAAGCTGTTCTGTGCTGACGGCGAAGGGCATCCTCTACCCCGTCTGACTGTGAGCGGAGTGCTCGGTCGGTGTGAGCAGCGGCTCGATGGCGGCCGAGAACGCCGCGGTCGCCGGCGATCCAGAGAACGCCTGCACGAAAGGTACGCCGCACTCTCCGGCCTGCACGACCGTCGGATCCATCGGGATGCGGCCGAGGAACGGCACCCCGGCAATTGTGGCCATGGTCTCTGCGCCGCCGCTCTGAAAGATGTCGGTGGTCTCGCCACAGTGTGGGCAGACGAAGCCGCTCATGTTCTCGATCACGCCCAGCACCGGGAGATCGCGCGTCCTGCAGAAGGCCAACGCCTTGCGCACGTCGCTGACCGCCACGCTCTGTGGGGTGGAGACGACTACGGCTCCCACTCCTGCGTCGAGCATCTCGACCAGCGCCAGTGCCTCGTCCCCAGTACCGGGAGGAGCGTCGACCACGAGGCAGTCGATGTGGCCCCAGTCGAGCCTGGCGAGCATGTCGCGGATCGCCGAGTACTTGCGCGGGCCGTGGCACATGACAACGGCGTCCTCCTCGGGCAGAAAGAACTGGATCGACATGGCCCACAGGATCTCGCTCGCCTTGGCTCGGGCAACGCCGCTGACGTGCCCCGGCCGAGGCGCATAGTCGATCCCCAGGAGACCCGGGACGCTGGGGCGGTAGAGGTCGACATCGAGCAGACCGACGCGCCTCCCGGCGTCCGCCAGCGCCGTGGCCAGGTTCAACGCCACGGTGCTCTTGCCCACTCCGTCCTTGCCCGACAGCAAGAGCAGCTTCTGGCGAACGCTCAGCAAGCGGAAATGTAGCTCGACCTGTCGTCGGCGGGGATCACCATCAACATGGGCGCGGCCCCCATCGTGCCCCTCGAGTCCTGCCTTGCGGGTCACGTGGCCTTCACGCATTGAGCACCTCTCCTTGCGGGGACGGCGAGAGCGATGCGCCCACCGCTCCCCAGAGCTTCGTGATCTCCTCCGCGGCGCGCCCGCCGTGGGCGATGACGTCGGTGCCCGCTACTTGGGCATGTGTCACTGCGGGGTCGTACTCGACAGTGACGACGAACTCCGCTCCGGCGTCGGACGCCTCACCAGAGATGCGCGCGCCGAGCTCCCGGTTGAGATCTGCCTTGTTGATGCAGACGGCGAACGGCAGCCGGAACTGCCGCACCACCTGCAGCACGCGGTCGAGGTCGTGGCGACCCGAGACCGTCGGTTCGGTGACCACCAGCACCAGGTCGGCGCCGGCCAGCGAGGCGATCACGGGGCAGCCGATGCCCGGCGATCCGTCGACGATGACGAGCGGCAGTCCGCGCTCCTCGGCCACGCTGCGAGCCTCGTTGCGTACGAGGGTCACGAGCTTGCCGGAGTTGTCCTCGGCGACCCCGAGACGAGCGTGGACGAGCGGCCCGTAGCGCGTCTCGGATGTCATCCAGGCACCGTTGATGACGGGCTCCATGCGGATGGCGTCGGCGGGGCACACGTGCCGGCAGAGCTCGCAGCCCTCGCAGGCGAGGGCGTCGATCGAGTAGTCGCCGTCGGCGCTCCGCACGGCCGCGAAGCGGCAGACCTCGGCGCAGCGGCCGCAGGCGGTGCAGGCCTCAGGGTCGATGATCGCCCTTCGGCGGCCGCTGAACTCATGTTCCTTCCCGAACTCGGGCCCCAGGACCAAGTGCAGGTCGGCGGCGTCGACGTCGCAGTCGGCGAGCACGGCGCCGCCCGCCAGCGCCGCGAAGGCGGCCACGATGCTCGTCTTCCCGGTGCCGCCCTTGCCGCTGATGACGACCAGCTCGCGCGGCGGGCTCATGAGGCCACCTCTGCCGCTCGGGCGGCTGATTCGATGCGCGTCCAGGCAGCGCTCAGCTTCTCTCCCAGACCCTCGACCGAGTCGAGTAGCAGATGGCCCTGGGCGTAGGTCTCGGCGATGCGTCGCTCGTAGGGCAGCTCGAGAACGATCTCGATGCCCTCGTCGGCGCAGTACGAGTACACTCGATCGTCTCCCAGACCGGCGCGGTTGACGACAACGACGCAGCGCAGCCCGAGCGCGCGCACCATCTCTACCGCAAGCTCGAGGTCGTGCAGACCGAAAGGCGTCGGCTCGGTGACCAGGACTACCAGGTCAGAGTCGCGTACCGCTGCGATCACGGGGCAGGAGGTGCCCGGTGGCGCGTCGATCAGTACGACGTCGACGCTGTCGTCGTCGGCAGCTGCCAAGGTGGCCCTGGTCGTGGGTACGGCCTTGGCTTCGCCGACTGCGAGCACCCCGCTCACGAGCGGGAAGACAGGCTGGCGCGGGGGAGTCGCCATGCCGTGCTCGACCACCCCGGTCTCACGCTCTTCCTCATGGATCGCGTTCTGCGGACACAGCAGCGCGCACGCTCCACAGGAGTGGCAGAGCTCCGGGAACACGAGGACCGTGGAGCCGACGACGGCGATGGCGTTGAAAGCGCAGACCTCGCCGCACGCCCCGCAGCCGTTGCAGCGCGCCTCGTCCACCTCGGGCACCAGGACGCGCACTGGCTCGCGGTGTTCGATCTCGGGATGCAGGAAGAGGTGACAATCCGGCTCCTCGACATCGGCGTCGAGGAGCTGCACGGCCAAGCCGCGCGCGGAAAGCAGCGCCGCGAGGTTGGTGGCGAGCATCGTCTTCCCGGTGCCGCCCTTGCCGCTGGCGATGGCGATGCGCATGGCCTCAGACCTCCAGCTCGAGCACGCCGTTGGGGCAGGCGCTCAGGCAGGCACCGCAACCGTTGCACAGCGTGGCGTCCACCACCACCTCCGCCGCGAGCAGGCTCAGCGCGCCACGAGGGCAGGCGTCGAGGCAGGCTCCGCACAGGGTGCACTGATCCGCATGAGCCACGACGGCTATGGGTCGCGCTCGTGCAACTGGAGCCGGAGCCCCGGAGGGCACGTCCGCGCGTGGGGCCGGCACGGCGACAGCGGCAGCCATCTGCGCTGCGAGGCCGGTCCCGCCGCAGGCCTCAGGAGCCGCGCCGCGCCCCGAACCGTCACGGCGGCGCTGCCGGACGCCGTGTCTCTGGCCGCGACCGGTGCCCCGACCTCTGTCTCTGGCGCGCCTCACTTCTGCCCCGCCTCGAGCCGGTCGAGGCGCTCAACGATCTCCCCCAGCCTGCTCTCCAAGCTCGCGAACGGGTCCGGCCAAGCGCATGCCAGCGCCGACGAGTCGGCCTGCTCGGCACGCTGCCAGCCGGTGAGTCCGGTGGCGTAGAACTGGTTGCGGCGACCGCGGCCGCCGCCGCCCCGGCCACGACCCATTCCGGCGCCCCTCCCAGCGTTTGCTCCGAAGCCGACATCTGCCGTGGCACCGGCACACGAGCCGCGCCGGCCACCTGTCATAGGGCCGTAGCCCATCGGTCCTGAACCGTCCATTCCTGGCATGATCTCTCCTTTGTCGCCGTCCGGCGCTCGGCTTGCCGGAGCGTGTGTAATGAGCATATGCTCATATTATACCCGTGACCTGAGATAGCAAGCGCCTCCCACTGGACGAGAATCAGCGAATCACGGAGGGTTCTTGCTGAGAGCCGATCCGAGGATGGGACCGACTACGACGACGGACAGGGCTAGGAGGCCACGGGTGATGTTGGCGCCGACGACTGAGTCGACTACGTGAAGGCCCGGACGATTGATGTCACGCTCGCAGCCTCAGGCGCAACGGCGACCAGCGCCGAGCGTTTCACAGGCTCACGACCTCTGCTGCGCTTCAGCGGGGTCGAATCGATGAGCAGTAGGCCGCCGCGCGAGCCCGGGCTCTGCCGAGCGAAGCGGCCCAGGAGCCACTCGACGGTGTCCGCCAGACGCCGGCGACGCCTGTGGAGCCGGCTTGGCCCGGGAGTTGCGGGAATGGGTGTCAGAGCCGCTGATGCGCGGCGCCAGGAACCCGCGGTACCACTACAAGCTGCTTCCAGCGGCACCAAGCGTGGACGACGGGGCCACCGGCCTGCGCGCTCGTCCGCGGTCACGGACCTGAGGCGCTCGCTCGTCTACCGCGCCTCTGGCCGTCGCTCGCCGCGTTGCAGGAACGTCTCGCTGCTCACCAGGTCCGTCCATCCGCCACGTGTGCCGACTCGAAGATCGAAGGCCTCGACGTAGGGCTTGATGTCGAGCAGCGGCGTGCCGTCGAGCACATCGAGGTCCTCGACAAGCAGATCGGCACCGCGGCGTTCGACCAGACGCACGATGCTGAGGCCGAGCGGGTTGGGGCGCACCGGCGTGCGCGTGGCGAAGATGCCCCTGGGCGCGTCGTCAAGAAACGGCACCACCCTGAGCGGCGACGGACCGGCGACGGACTTCACGATGTCGGCGGCACGGTGGAGCCAGTAGATGAGGTGCAGATGCGAGAAGCCCTCCACGTCGTCCAGCCCCTCGGCGAACTCGGAGAAGACCTCAACCCGGCCTTGGCTGCCCTCGGCGCAGACCGGCTGGATGGGTGTCTGCCCTGGTTCGCGATGCTCGCTGTGAATGATGCCGATCGGCTCCAGCGTGAGCCTCTCCACGTCCACCTCCGATGTCGTGCAGGGACAGGTCGCACTGCGGCGGGGTCGCGGTGAACCGCCTGCGCGGCCAGCCGCGCGTTGTCCTGGGTCCGCGCCGTCTCCTCACTGGCGGGGCACTTGACCCCGCCAAGCCAGCGCAGTGGTCGTGTTTCTGGTCGCACGGGGGTCTGAGGTGGTGTCCTTTCCCTTCGACGCACGGGCGACCACAGGGACCACTCCGCACCCTCAGGGCAGGTACACCAGCCCGTGCTTGATCCTCAGCATGTAGTACTTCTCGAAGGCGAGCTTGGCCCAGTGCGACCAGGGACCGGGGATCATGATCTCGTAGCGGCGTGGCTTGAAGACGCGATCGAGCACGATGATCATGCCCTGGTTGCCGGCGTCCATGATGCACAGCGGCTTGATGTCGGCGAAAGGCATCGGGCGCGGTTCACTGCCTTGGATCGCCGCCACGATGTTGTGTGCCGCGACCTTGCCCATGACCTCCGACATCCAACCTGTCTTGGGCACCCCGGTGGGCACCTCCGTCGGTATCTGCGGCTTGATCTGGACGGCGATACCGGCGGCGTAGATGTTGTCGAAGTCGCGGTGCTTGTAGCAGTCGTCGGTGGGGATGAAGCCCTTCTCGTCCCCCAGGCCGGGCGAGTCGAAGATGGCCTGGACGCCGGTGAACGGAGGGATGACGATGGCGTACTTGTGGTTCAGCACGCGTCCGTCGGAGAGCGTGATGGAGCCCTTGCTGGCCGAGGTCATGCCGACATTGGCGAAGGGCTTGATGCCGAGCATCCTGAAATAGGCCTTGAGCATCGGCTCCCCGCCGCGCATGCCGCCGAGACCGAAGTGGCCGAGGAACGGCTCCGAGGTCACGAAGGCCAGCGGCGCCTGCTTGCGGATCTTCGCCTCACGCAGTGCCTTGTCGATGTTGAAGACCACCTCGTAGGCTGCGCCGAAGCAGCTGGCGCCCTGGGCCGAGCCGATGACGACCGGCCCCGGGTCTTGGACGAACTCAAGCCAGGCTTCGGCGGAGTCCATCGCGTGTTTGAGGCTGCAGACGGAGTGCGAGGTGCCCTCCTCGGGGCCGAGGCCCGGGACGACGGAGAAGTTGTACTTGGCCCCCGTCCCAATCAGCAGGTAGTCGTAGGGGACCTCACCCTTGTCGGTGAACACCTTGTTCTGCTCGGCGTCGATATACTCGACGGTCGCATGCTTGAACTTGATGCCCCGCCGGTAGAGGATCGGCTCGAGCTCCATGCTGACCTGCCCGGGCTTGCGCCACCCGGGGACCATCCAGATCAGCGAGGGCACGAAGATGAAGCGGGGGTCTCGCGCGACGACGGTGATCTCCGCAGCACTCCCCAGCTCGAGCTCGAGCTCGAAGGCCGCGTTGATGCCGGCGAAGCTGCCACCCAGAACGACGATGGACGTCATGGGTCCACTCCTCCACAGACTAGTGCGCCGAGGTCAGTCGTGGCTCGCCTCTTCCGCGGTCAGACGCCCGACGCCAGCCATGCATCCAGATCAACCAGCCCAGCGCCCTGGAGCCTTTGCGGCCGTGCCAGTTCTCACCTATGGGAAGATGTAGCATACTGAGCATATGCTCACGATACCACACCTGCCCCGTACGTCCCGAACGGCTCACACGCGAGAAGAAGCCGGACCCCACTGACCGGACCCCATTCGTCGGTCCACTTCGCATGTTCGTCCCAGAGCCGCCTCCGTCATAGCTTTCGGAGGCCCGCAGTCAGAGAGCGCAAAGCCCGGCCAGGCGATCGTCTCCGGCGCTGGTGGGGCGGTCCAGTCGCTCCCCTCCGCCCCCCCGCTCCTATCCAGTCGCGTGGATCTGGGCTGCAGAATGGTCGCACCGGGCCGTGTCGGGGTCCGTTCGAAGGGCGCGCAGAGCACGACTCGGTGGTGGACCGCAGGGGTGTCGAAGCCCCCGGTCGGGTGTGGCTCCAAGCAGTGCACAGCGAGCGGCCGACGCTGTTCGAAGGTCTGATGCGGCCTAATCTCGCTGTAGAGCGAGAGGTAGGCTGCGACCTCCTCGGCGAGGTCGGCGGCGGTCTCGATCTCGCGCTGGTAGAGGTGCTCGTACTCGAGCGAGCGGTTGAAGCGCTCGACCACGCCGTTGGTCTCGGGAGCGTAGTGGCGGGTGATGTGGCGATAGTCGAAGCCCTCGAGGCTGATGCGCCCGCCCTCACGCACCCGCCGCGTGACCACCTCACCCTCGGCGGGGTGCTGCTCGCCGCTGGCCTTGGCCTCGACCGCTTCGGCTTCAGGCTGCCGTGCCACCGGCTGCTGCCCTCTCGCCGCCAGCTCGAAGCGCTTGATCGGGGCCACCATGCCGATGCCCTGATGGGGCCGCTCGCAGTTGTAGTGGGCCACCCAGGCGTCGAGCTCGGCTTGGGCGGCCTCTAGCGAGGCGAAGGTACGACCTTCGAGGAACTCACTCCGCAGCGTCTTGTGGAAGCGCTCGACCTTGCCGGTCGTGGTCGGGCTGTAGGGGGCGGTGAGCAGATGACGGACGCCGTGCTCTTGGCAGATGCGGTCGAAGAGCACCTCGCGGCGGTGGGCCCCGAAGCGCCCCGTGAAGACCTTGCCGTTGTCGGTGAGGATCTGCTCGGGGACGCCGTGACGTTGCATGGCTGCACGCAGCGCCTCGCAGACCGGTCGCGTGGTGGCGCGCTCGACGAGCTGGGCCGAGACGCAGAAGCGCGAGTGGTCGTCGATGCCGGAGACGAGCTTGAGCTCGGATTCGTCTGAGAGCTTGACGCCGCCCATCACGTCCATCTGCCAGAGCTCCATGGCCTTGAGGCGCTCCCAGCGGCGGTAGTCCTCGCGCTTGCGACGGCGCTTCTGGGGATCGATGAGGCGATGGCGCACCAGGCAGCGATAGATCGAGGAGCGCGAGGGTTGGCGCTCGAGCTCCTCCCGCGCCAGGTAGTGGGCGATCGTGCGCGGCCCCCAGCGCGGGTGGGCGAGGCGCATCTCGACGATGCGCGCCTCGACCGCCGGCGGCATGCGGTGCGGGCAGCGCCCGGTCGCGAAGAGGCGTCGGCCAGACCGGCGATGCCGCTACGCGCGTAGCGTCGCAGCCAGCGGTGCAGCGTCTGGCGGGTGACCCCGTAGCGGCCGGCCACCGCGACCACGCTGTTGCCCGCGAGGACCTCGAGGACTGCCTTGTGGCGCTGTTCCACGACTCCCAGCTCGATGAGCATGACGTGAGCCTCCCCGTCGAACGACCGTTGCTGGTCGTCTCTTCGAGGAGAGTGGCGCCTGTACGCTGGCCTGACTGTCGCACAGCTACCGAAACCACCGTCGCCCAGGAGCCGAAGCCACTGTAGCCTGGCGACTGAAGCCGCGTCTCGGAACTGTCACGCAGCTGCCGGAGCCACTCTGTCAAGGATGTAGGAGTGCAAACGGATGTGGCGACCCCGTTGCCGCCTATCTGCCGACGAGACGCCTCCCCACGGCCCAACATACGACAGCACAGGCCAGCACGGCACCTCGCCAGAACGCTGGACCGTGCAGCACAATGGCGCATGGGCCACCACAGCCCGCCACGCCTTCCTGACGTTTCCTAGACCTGGTGTCGCTGGTTCGATTCCAACCGGGGGCGCCGAGCACTGCCGAATGGGGCGATTTCCTGAGCCGTTCTCGGCGGCCGTACTCCCTGAGTTGCCGTCAAGCGCGAGCATTCTGAGGATGGGACGCGCCACGGCAGAGCTCGGCTGAACACATGCCGGCCCAGGCGACTCCTTCGGCCGAGCGAGTCGGCCTACGCCCACCGGTCACGAGCCCGAATCAGCAAGCCACAGCGGGGATGCCGGAACCCTGGTCGCCCGCCGGAGCCACCACCGGCGCTCTTGCGCGATCGACCGAAGCGACCGACACGGAGTGGGTGAGGAGGAACGCGGAGAGACGGACGTAGGGAGTGAGGTGCTGAGCACACAACCGACGACGAGTTCCGGCGTGCGTCTGGTCACGGTCGGCGTCGTCCTCTCTGCCGTCAGTCTGCTGGTCGCGCCGCTGTTCGTCGTGGTCGGGCTGTTCACACGGACCTACGAGATGATGAACTCCGTCGCGGAGTCGGCCGCACCCGCGACTTCGTTCTCGCTTCCCACCCTTGGAGCCTGGGCCATTGCTCCCTTCGCGGTGACGCTGCCCGGCCTGTTCGTCTCGCTGATCGCCTGGCAGAGGGCGGGGAGGGGGAGGCCCGGCCGCGGCCTTGCGCTCGTCGGCGTCTCCCTGGCCGCGCTGGCACTCCTGTCCGCAGCTGGCTTCTCCCGGTCCTTCTACGGGGGCTAGCTCTGATGGTCTGACCCCCATCCGCTGGTCCGGCGACGGCAACACGGCCTCCGCGTGTTCCACGGCCAGCAGTGCCCGCCTCTTGCGAACTGCATCCGGAATCGCAGCAGCAGCGCCACCCAGACGACGGCGTACAGTGCGTTCAGGGCTTGCTGCGGCAAGCCTGTCTTCGGCATCAGGCGTTCGTGGAGCATCACGAAGTCGTCGAACAGGAGCGCAGTGATACCAGCCAGGGCAGCACGATCGTGCACTGAACGGCATCGCTACGCGCCCTGGCCGCACGAGTCGCCGCGCGAGCCGGTCCTCGAGACCACCCAGTTTCGCCGTCCGCATGCGGTGGTACCGTCGTATCTCGAAGGGGGCGGGTGGGGAGCGTCCTCTCGCAATGCGGCGAAACGTTGATGGAAGGACGCGGCCGTGGAAGACGAGCATCTCTACTTCTCCAAGCGCAAGCCCGCTAGGTGCCCGGCCTGCGGCTCGCGGGAAGTGGTCAGGGTCGTGTATGGCTATCCCGGTCCCGAGTTGATGCAGGACGCGGAGTCCGGCAAAGTCGCCTTGGGCGGTTGCTGCGTATCGGGTTTCGACCCGTCATGGCAGTGTCTGGAGTGCGAAGCCTCCATCCATCCAGAGGCTCTCAGGGGGCAGATGCCACCCGAGCTGCGGACCTTCGTCGAGGAGCAGGATTGGACGTTCGCCAAGACCATGCCCGAGTGGCCCCACGAGTACATCGTCCGGGATCGGGTCGACGAGGGACTCTTCGAGCGGCTTGTCATCCACATCTGTGAGCACGGGGTCGACGGGAGGTTCTACGACAAGGTCATCACCTACTACGAAGAAGCGGGCCTCGTGTACTGGACGATGGGCGGGCCGCTGCAGGAGACGTTCATCGTCAACAGATGCCGGAGTGAAGACACCTACCAACGTCGCTTGGCGGAAGGCACTCTCCCCTCGCCTCACCGTTGATGAAGTTCGTCGGCTCTGCCGCGGCTCTGCAGCCCCTTCAGCCCCTTCGAATGACCTCGAAGACGCCCTCGTGGGCGCGGCTTCCGACGGTCTAGTCCCAGCTCATCGCCATGTCGCCTCTCACGAGCGTCCTGCCACAGCGCGGACAAGATCCGGGATGGTCCCACCGCTGTGCTGCGTAGCGGCCGTCGATGGCGCACCGTGGCCGCTCGGGCACCGTGCCGCGAAGGACATCGGGATCCTCTTCGCCATCGGCCTGCAGCCGGTGCACTACCACACCTCCTGGTCTGTCCGAGACGACCGTGTCCGAGAGCTTCTGGCACCGCGGGCAGCTCACCGTGTGGATGACGCACGTCATGCCGAAGTCAAGGCCGCCGGACACTTGGGCTTCATGGCCGCAGGAAGGGCAAGAGGAGAGGTGGAGAGAGCCCATCTTCGCCTCGCGGCTTCTATCTGATGTCGACGTGCGCGCCCGAGCAGTAGGGCGGACTTGTTGTCAGTCCGCAGCTGCAGACGACTGTCGTGATTGGCTCAGTGATCTCGAATTCCAGTGGCTCGACACCGCTACCGATGTGCGACGCGTCGCAGTATGGGACCGTCTTCGTCTTGCCGCACCGGCACCAGTAATAGGTGCCGACACCGAACTGAACCACGGCGGGGTGGCTCTTGGTCTCGTCGTGCTCGAACCTGGTCATTTGTCTCCTCTTCTCGCCATCGCGACCGCCCGTCTCGCTTCACATTCCCGGCGCTCGCTCCTTCCTACCCCGGTCGGCTCCAGTGAATGCCCCACTGAGCGGCAGCCCGCGAGGGCTGCAGCCCGTTCCTGCATGGGGGAATCGCCCACGAGCAGGTGCCAAACGCCGCCGATCAGGCGGCTGAGCCCCGATGAGGGTGGTCAAGGGAGTCACCTGAGAGGCGTCTACAAGATTGTATACGGCAACCAGCAGTTGGGCTTGCGGAAACGGCTGCAGAGCCTTCCGCGGATAGGGTCGGCGCGCTAGCATTGAGCGTAGTGGCCTTCCGACCGAGGGAGGGGAAGGTACATGCAGTTCGCCCCGCGCTGGCTCGGGTACGTCGCTCTGGCGGTCGTCTTCTATCTCGTCGTGCACTACGCTGTCGAGATCGTCGTCAGTCTCGCGCTAAGCGAGGCGGCCTACGCGGCAGCGTGGGACGCGGCGCTCTACGGGTTCATGTTCTTTGAGGTCGGCGCAGCCATCGCCATGGCGTGGGGAGTGGTTCGTTCCGGGCGCAGGTCAGGCGGGGTCTCGCGTGCTCCTGCATCCGTGCTTGCCGGCGATAGCCACAGCACCGATCAGGTCGAGCCCCCCCGACGGATGTGCGGCGGTTGCGGACATCCGTTTCACGAAGGTGCACAGTACTGCGAGCGCTGCGGTGCACAGGTCGGGCCGACCGCCGGAGCATCCGGCTCTGGAGCCGCTAGAGTGGCGTAGCCGTCTACCCGAGAAGAACGTCATCTGCCCGAGAAGCTCGTATCTGCGCGGCCGAAAGGCGCGACAGCTGGGCTATTATGACCTGGCACCGCGCACTACGGCAGGGCCCTGTAGGTCGGCGAGAACGCCAGGTGGCACGTCTGGCCCCTACTCGGAATCGCTGATCCTGGCGCGGCGAAGCTCAAAGCCATGAGCCAGCGCGAGGAGGTGTGGCGGTGGTACTCGGGGCGATTCCCGGGGAGCGAGGACTAGGCACGGTTCGCCTGCTTCTCGCCGTGGCGGCGGCGCTCGTGGCCGCGGCCGCCATCGCGGCACTCGTCCTCGCCTTTCTGAACGAAGATGCCGCCGAGCAGTCACCGCATTCGACGCAGACGCCCGTGGTCGGGGCCGCCGACATCCCCGAGCAGCCTGGCTTGGCGACGCCGAGCGCCGTCCACCCGCTTGAGGCGTATTTCGACGACGTGGGAGGGGCGGTCGAGCTTCACACGGAGTGGGTCACCTGGGAGTGGGAGGGCGGTGGGACTCACCGCGGCGCGCTCTTCGGACCGCGCGCGGCGGTCGTCTACCAGTCGGGGAAATCACGTGTGTGGCCGGACTCGCCCAGCTACATCAGGCGGCTGGCGAGACGCTTCGCGAAGGAGAGCAGAGTCCTGGCGTCAATAGAAGCGCCGAGGGTGCTGCGCGGCGACCACGACAAGCTGGTCCGGGCGGTCCGCACCGAGGCGCGCCGCTGGAGGCGCTTCGACGCAGTCGTCCGCAAGTCCGGAAGGGCTGAGTGGGCTGCCTTCAAGAAGTGGGAGCGGTGGAGCAACCCCGCGTTTCGCGTCCAGAGTCGCTATCTCAGAGGCTGGGCTTCCGAGGTGCGACGGCAATCGCGCAAGCGAGATATCGCACTGCCCTTGACACTGGCGCCCTTCGTCGTGCGTGTAGAGAGGCTCGTGCGGTAGCAGCGTCTGGAGTCTGAGAGCTGCGGCAGGTCCCGTCTGGCGCTTCGCAGTCGGGGCGCCTCTCTTCGCGGCCGCGGTCCACGATCTGCACGTCACCGGCATCCCGAGGACCGTTGTGAGCGATGCCGCTTGCTCACGCACGGGCGAGGTCGCGTCTACGGGCTGGGCTCCGGCGGTGGGGGATCCGGCGGTGGGGGATCCGGCGGCGGGGGATCCGGTGGCGGGGGATCCGGTGGCGGTGGCTCGGGCGTCGGCTCCGGCGGTGCCGGTTCCGGCGTCGGCTCGGGCGGCGGAGTGGGCTTGGGAGTGGGCTTGGGAGTGGGCTTGGGCTTCGCGGGAGCCGGTGGCCGGCGGGGGTCACTACGATCCTCAACATAGCCGCTCGTGGCCGGTGCAAACGTGCGATTCCACTCCGCCACGCTCAGAGCCCCGCTTGGAGTGAAACCGCCACCACCGCCGCGGTTGCGGCTTGCGACGCGTCTGTGGCTGCTCTTGCCGGGACCGCTGTAGGCCATCGGGACCAGCTCCGTCGCGGCTCCAGCGTCCACTTCCTCGGTGACGACTTCCCGGACCCAAATGGCCTCCGGAAGGCTGCTGAGGCTCCCGGAGGCCCCGCCGCTCACGGCCGTGGCAAAGCCTCCGATTCCGAAGACCACAATCGTCAACGCAACGACGAGTGCTATCCATCTACGCGACCTTGGGTCCTTCAAGCTGTTCAAGCCTTTGCTCTCGTGGTGACTCCAAGGTGACGGAAGGAAGAGGCCCATCGCATGGCATCAAGGTACTCCTCAACACCGGTGCGAGGCAAGCCTTGGGGTTGTGCCGGGGGCTGAGTGGGAAGAGTCTGGCCGCGTGCTTGGTATGCTGACGAGGGTGGGAATCCCGGAGGCATCATCACAGGGTGGGATGACCAGTGGGTCCTCTTGATCGTGCTCGCAGTGTACAGAAGGGTTCGCGCGCGCGCCTGCTCGTCGGTGCCATCGCGATCCTCAGCGCCGTGGCCGTCGTCTCGGTGGTCCTCGCGGGCGAGGTCCTGGAGCGTCGACTCGACCAGAGGATCGATGCTCTCCTGGCGCAGGAGTCGAAGAACCTGGAGCAACTAGCCTCCCGGCCTGATCCGGAAACAGGGCTTCCGTTCGGTGTACGGACGCAGCGCATCTTCGACGTCTACCTCGAGTACAGCCCCCCATCGAGGAATGAGGCGTTCGTCACATTCGTGGACGGCGCTCCCACCGCGTTCAGCCCAGGCGACCCCCCGTACCGCCTGGACAAGGACTCGGCCCTGGTGGCTCGGTGGGGCACCGTCCAAGCGACCGATCGCGGCGGCGCCCAGACGCCGGAAGGCTGGATAGAGTATGTCGCCGTGCCGTTCAAGGAGGGCGCCGAGGTAAGGGGAGTGTTCGTCGCCGCGGTCTTTCGGGACGTGGCAGCCAAGCAGGTCGGTGAGTCACTCTGGGCTGCAATCGGCGTCGCAGCCGGGATGCTCTTCGCGGGCTCGGCGCTGGTCTGGTATCTCGTGCGCAGAATCCCTCCGTCGGTCGCATCGAGTCCTGGTACAGACCGCTCGGTATCCGACCAAGAAGAGGCTCGACGCCCTTGCCGCGACGTTCGCTGATGCGCTGCGGCGTCTTGAGTCGGTGTCGCAGGAGCAAGGGGCGCCAGACACCGTTGCGGATGAGGATGAGGCTAGCCGAGCTCGCACCGCCGCCGTCGAGGGACTTGATACCGCCGCGCGGACTGCCGAGGCCCTCTCGATCCTGGCACAGGCGGAACAGCGCGGCTTCCTTGTGCCCCAGAGGTTCGCGGTGGAGGACCTTGTCGACGACGTGATCGCGCAGGCATCGGCGCTCGCAGATAGGCGCTGGCATCTGGATGCCCGCGGAGGCGGCTCGATCGTCGCCGACCGGCGTCGCCTCTCGCAGGCGCTCGTGCATCTCGTCCTCAACGCCGTACAGCATACGAGTGAGGATGACGAGATCGGGGTCGGCTCCGTCATCGAAGGGGGTGAGGTTCGCTTCTGGGTTCGAGACACCGGCGCCGGCATCCCGATGAGGGAGCAGAAGCGCGTCTTCGAAGAGTTCTATCGTGGCGGTGGGGCGCAGGCGTCGACTGGCGCTGGCCTCGGGCTGACGGTCGCCGGCGCCGTGGCAAGGGCGCACGACGGCCGCGTCGACCTCATCGGCGGGCCGGGTCACGGCACCACCGTCAGCATCGTGTTGCCCAGAGATGTTCGCCCCGGCGATTCGTGGCTGACCGAGCTTCTCGTCACCTCCCCGCAGACCCCAGCTCCACGATTCGCTCTGCCGAGCGGCGATGTGCGCTACCGAGCGGCAGGAAGCGAGGCTACCGCAAGGGCGCCAGCGCGCCGGTCCAGCGCGCCAGCTCATCGAGCATCGTCGCGGCTGCCGCCTCGATGGTCTCGTCCGACCGAAGGCGCTGCCGCTCGTCGAGAAGCCGGCGGACGAAGGGGATGCTCACCGCCTCCATGAGGGGCGCCATCTTCAGCGAGAGGACCACCGGCTTCAGCATCTGCGTGGCCCGTGTTCCGCCGGCCGGGCCGCCGTAGCTCACGAACCCGACGGGCTTGAAGGCCCACTCCGCGTGGAGGTAGTCGAGTGCGTTCTTGAGGGGCGCGTTGAAGCCATGATTGTACTCGGGCATGACGAAGACGAAGGCGTCGGCGCGCTCGATCGTGGCGCTCCAAGCCCTCGTGTGCTGGTGGGTGTACTGGTGCAGCCGCGGGTGGTTCGGTTCGTCCATGAGCGGCAAGTCGACAGCGGCCAGATCGACGATCTCGACCGCGAACGCTCCGTGGGCCGAGGCGCGTTCGCGGATCCACTCGCTGACCGGCAGGCCGATGCGTCCCGGCCGGGTGCTGGCGATCACTATCTCAAGGAGGGGTGTCGTCATGGGCTGGCCTTGATGCTAGCACGCATCGCTGGGTCGGCCGCGAAGCGAGCGGCCCACCTGCCGGTGCGGAGGTCTTCAAGGGGATTGAGATGGTGTGGCGATGATCGTGCAGGTGATAGGCTCGTCCGCCGCGACCGGCGCCGTCGCGCCGAAAGGGGGTTCAAGGAGGTGGACCGTCGAGCAGCCGCCGCACGACGCTGGTCAGCAGGGAGATCAGGCATACTGCCAGGGCAACAGCGGACCACGCCGCACGTGGCTGGCCGCTGAGCGGACCTATCTGGCCTGGCTACGCGCTGGGCTGGGAGCGGTCGGTGTTGCTCTTGCGGTCGGCCGCCTGATTCCCGCGCTGATAGGTGGTTCGAGCGTCGCGTACGCGACCCTGGGCACCGGCTACGGCGTGCTGGGGGCTTTCATGGTCGCCTACGCGATGTGGCGACTCCGGCGCGTGACCACCGCCCTCGAGGCAAACGGCCCAGTTGTCCCGGACTGGTGGGCGGTCAGTCTGGTCACTGCCGTCAGCCTGGCGCTGGCGGTGGGGACGATCGCAATCGTTCTGGTCGCAGCCTGAGTTCTGGACGAGCAGTGTCACGTCTTGAGCCAAGCAATCACCCTCTCGTGGACACCGACCTTGAGGCACGATGAGTTTCTGGGGTGACCGTGGAGCGAGGCGGAGGCCTTCTGCACCCCCCAACGTGGGCGCCCTGTTGGTGCTCTTCGGGGCAGATGAGCTGCAGCCTCTGCTCGCAGAGGATGTCGCATTATATGAGGGCGTGGACGTCTTCACCATCTCCTACGAGCCCAGGACCATCGCCGACATCACCGCCCGTATCGCCTTGCAGAAGCCGGCGATCGTGCATCTTCTGGCCACCTTCAGCAGCGAGGGGTCGCTCACCGATGACACCGGCGCCGAGCTGGAGCTGCGCGAGCTGATGCAGGTGGCGGAGGAGAACGGCGTGGGGCTGTTCGTCATCGGCAGCGAGAACCGCTCGGAGACTCTCCTCGAGCACGCCCATGGCGGCGAGATCATGTGCCTCCTGGCCATCACAGAACGCAATCGTCACTACCAGAGCTTCATGCGCTCTATCCTCATCGGTCTGGACCGGGCTCCCACTCTGATGCGAGGGATTCTCACCAGCCTGGCCCACGCGTCGCGGTTCGCCCTGGCCTACGAGGCGCTCGCCAGGCAGGGCCCGGATTGGGTGCAGGAAGGAAGGCCTCTCCCTGGGTCCATCGCCCTCTGCCCGAACAGGAAGGGCGGGAGCATCCTCATGAGGTCCTTGCCACAAGCGTGATCGGCGGTCCAGCACGTGCCTCGAGCTGATTGGCGCGTCCGCCACTCACTGCGACGACCGGCTGTCCTTGAGGCTCAAACCTGGCGCGCGGGCGGGGCTGTGGCGGCCGGGTGATGGTCGGAGCGATGGCTCTCCGGAGTGACGGTGTTGCCGAGTCTGACAACGGAGTCGCCAAGATCGTGAACACGACGACTGCTGTCGAGAGCCTGATAGTCTGCGCCGTCCCCGCAGGGCAGAGACCCAGGTTTGCGGGAGGCGCGACGGATTCCGTCCGGCCTCTGCCCCTCAGCCCTTCCGTCGGCCCAGGTCGAGTGTGTAGTACCACTTGCGGTCGCTCGACGTGCGGATACCGACACCGACGTCGCGGAAGGTCCTCTTGAGGATGTTTTTGCGGTGGGCGCTGCTGCGCATCCAATTGGCCACGATACACGTGGGCGTCGCAGCGAGGGTGCCCTTCTTGGCGCGGGCGATGTTCTCGCCGACGTCCAGTAGCTGTAGCCGCTGCTCTTGTAGCCCTTCTTGCGCAGTCGCGTGGCGACCGACTAGCCGTTGGCGCTGTAGTGCGTGAGCTTCTTGCGCTTCGCCATCTCGGTGGAGTGGGAGCGGGCGGCCGAGGTGAGGCTGCTCTTGAACTTCACCTTCGCCAGCCCGCGCTTGGTGCGCTCCTTGTTGACGAGGCTGATGACCTGTTTCTCGGTCGAGGTCGGGGTGAGGGCCGGGGCTGTGGCTGGGAGCAAGAGCAGGACCAGCTACAGCGGCCAGCAGGGAGAGGGTGAGGGCCTTCTTCACGGGCGCCTCCTAAGTGTAGCTCGCTGCGGCGCCGCACGCCGCAGCCTGTCACCTATGGGGGGTTGTGGGGTGCCGGTTCTCCGTGGGTGTCGCTGCATCGCCGGAACCGGCCTCGGCGGGCGAAACCTACGGGGCGTCGACGTCGGTCGCAACCCCACGACTCCTGAGCGGTCGCAGGAGCGAAACGCCTGTTCCGTACGGAGTGACATCGTCGCATCGGCCTGGAACCCGCGATATGCAGGACGCTATCCGACCTCCAGCAGACGCCGAGCGCCGTGGGCAGCCCTGGTTGTGAAGTATTGTGAAGAGCTCCCCGTGCGCGTCTCGGGCGCGCAAGCCGTCTGGCCGGGGCTCAGAAGGGCACATACCGGCCCCATCTGAGCCGGTGTGGCGAGAGTGGGTACAAACAGGCTATGACATGCTTGCTCATAGGGTCCCGCGCCGACAGCTCGACTGGCTCAGCCGTCCATCGCGTCCTCCTGCGCCCCCTTCAGCAGAGCCACTACAATGGACGCCCGACCCACTCTCGTGAGGAGCGATTCAGTGCATGACTCGGTCGCCGGAGAGGTGACGCGGCCCCGCCTTCGTTTCCATCTTCCCCTCGACCCTGCTCGCCTGTGGCGCGCCCGCCAGCGCATCCGCGACTACCTGCATGAGCAAGGCCTTGAACACATCGCCGTCGACGACGTCGTGCTGGCCGTCGAGGAAGCGATGAGCAACGCCGTGCGCCACAGCGGGGCGCGAGAGGATATCGTGGTCTGCCTCTTCCTCGATGGCTCCGACCTGATCGCCGAAGTCAAGGACCGCGGTGTCGGCTTCGACGTCGATAGCTTCGATCCGACCAGACGTCCCGACCCCCTCGTTTCCTCGGGACGCGGCCTCTACCTGGTCGCGCAGTTGACGGACGAGCTCTCCCTCCTCAGCGATGGCGGGCTTGCCGTGCGCGCTGTCAAGCGGAATGTGCTCGGCGCTGCGCAGACATCGGGGTCCGACCGTTCGGATCTCGCCGTCCCCGGCGCCCAGGCTCATCGAGACGCTCGGCAGCGGGCCCTGCTCGACGAGATCGAGGATCAGTTCCTCGCCTTCGACTGGGAGTATCGCCTGATCCACGCCAACGCAGCCACCTGTCGATACACCGGCAAGCCGCTCCGAGGAGTTGCTCGGGCGCAGCCTCCAGGACCTTCTGCCCGCTGCCTCTGGTCCAGTGAGCGAAGCTGCGGAGCAAGCCATGCAGCTGGGCACGCCCGCCGTCATCGAATACGAGTCCAAGCCTGTCCCGGACCTCTGGTTCGTGGCGCGCATCTACCCCACGTCCTTTGGGATCAGCGTGCTTCAAGCCGACGTCAGCGAGCGCAAGAGCAAGGAGCTGGAGCGCGAGGAGTTGCTGCTGGCCCTGAGAGAGAGCGAACGGCAGTTCAGCTCCCTCTTCGAGAGCATGCTCGAGGGTGTCGTACTGCACGAGCTCGTCTACGTCGAGGGCCGGGCGGTCGACTATCGCATCCTCGAGAGCAATCCTGCGTTCGAGCGGCAGACCGGACTCTCGCGAGAGCAGGCGCGCGGGAGCTTGGGGAGCGAGCTCTACGGTGCCGAGGAGGCCCCCTATCTTAGCCGACTTCGCGCGCGTCGCCGAAAGTGGCCAGGCATGCTCCTTTGAGACGCACTTCCAGCCTCTCAACAGGAGCTTTCAGATCACTGCCGTCTCGCTCGCCCGGGGGCGCTTCGCCACCATCTTCGAGGATGTCACCGAGCGCAAGCGAGCCGATGAGGAGCTACGGGCCCTCTACGAGGCCAAGCAGCGCATAGCCACGACGCTGCAGGAGAATCTCGTTCACCCACTGCCCACGATAGCCGGCCTCGAGCTAGCCTTCCTTTCTCTGCCCGCCCACCGCCCGGAGCTGCTCGGCGGCGATTTCCACGACGTCTTCAAGGTGGCCGACGACCGCGTCGTCGTGCTGATCGGGGACGTCGTGGGCAAGGGCGTGAAGGCGGCCGGTCTGACGGAGACCGTGCACAGCGCCGTGCGCGCCCTCGCCCTCGTGACCGACTCGCCGGGCAAGATCCTGCACCACATGAATCACCTGCTGCTGGCCGAGGAGTACGAGCAGTTTGTGAGCGCTCTCGTGCTGCTGGTTGACCCCACCACCGGTCGCTGTCTGCTTGCGAGCGCCGGCCATCCGCCTCCGATCGTCGTCTCCGGCGGCGAGGCTCACCTCGTGGAGCCGCGCTACGGCCCCCCGCTCGGAACGTTCGAGTCTCTCTTCGCCGCCCGCGAGCTCGACCTCTCGACCGGCGAGACGCTCGTCCTCTACACCGACGGCCTCACCGAGGCGCGTCGCGGCGCGGAGCTCTTTGGTGAACGGCGGTTGCTCGATGCTGCGTGCGGAGCCCCTGATCGCACGCCCCAGGCGCTGATCGAGCATCTTCGTGAGGCCGTGCTCGCCTACGCCGGCGCGCTCAGGGACGACCTCGAGATCCTTGCGCTGCGCCGGAGCAAGCCCTCGGACTAGGCGACGCCGCGTCGGCCGGGCTCCTCCACCTCAGGTGGGCAGAATGACGGCCGTCTCGGTGTCGAAGCCTGTCGAGCCGGCGGGGAACGTGGGGTTCCGTTCCTCATCCTGCACGCGCCCCTGGCCGTCATAGGCGCGGACGGCGAAGACATGCCGGCCCTCGCTCCATGGCCACTCGTATCGCCACAGCGCCCAGGTCAGCTGCGACAGCGGTTGACGCAGATCGGCCGCCTCCCACGGTCCTTCGTCCACCCGCACCTCAACCTTCGACACACCGCGCGCGCCGGCGTTGGCGATTCCCCCGATGGGCACATACGTCTTTCCGCCTCTCGTGATCAGATCGCTCGTAGCCACCGTGTCGATGACAGAGGCCGTACGCACCTGAGCCCGCTCGTCCCAGCCGCGCTCGACCCAGTAGCCCGGAACGAACTGCGACACGAGCACGATCTCGGTGATCCACTTGGGCTGCTTCATGCCGTACGCGTCCGGCACGAACACTCGCAGCGGAAACCCGTGCGAGGCCGTCAGCGGCTGCCCGTCCCACGCGTATGCCAGCAGGATACGGGCATCCGCCCGAATCGCAGCCAGGTCGACGACCTCGTCGAAACCGTCATCCGACATGAGGTGCGCATAGCGCGCCGCGGGGAGAGGCTGTGCGTCGGCGAGGACATCTCGGAGGGAGGGACCACTCCACAGGGTCGTGCCGATGAGTGGTCCCCCCACGGGGTTTGAGACGCACGCCAGCGTGACGAATTGATCGCGTGAGGCGTAGTCCTCGAGGATCTGATCGTAGGTCAGGGCCATGGCATGCGCGACCAGCCCGCTGATGCGCAGTCGCCACGAGGAGACATCGATCTGCCGAGGCGTCAGGTCGATGTCGACCTGGAAGTGGTCGGGGACAGGCGTGTACTCCGGTCGCGTGCCCGGAACGGGCCTCACGGGCGAATCGGCGTTGGGGAAGGGGATCGGCGCGTCGAGCGGCGGGGACGGTGGAGGGCCGTCCTTGACGCGCAAGACCTGCGCCACCTCGGCGCCTAGCACGACGAGAGTCGCGACGAGGCCACTCATGCGGATGATGAAGTGCCGGCGATCGAGGCGCTCGACTTCCATCACTTCGGCCGAGTCCACAGTGGAGATCGGTCGATAGGGCGGCGTCCGATGGCGCCGCCTATCCCCGCCGGGTCGCGCCTCAGCGTGTGCCGCGGCGTCGCGGGCGCTCTCCCGTCCCGGGAGCGTCGCCAGAGAATCCGGATAGGCAACTGCGTACAGGCGTCCCAAGGCCCCATCCCCAGGCCAGGAAGACGCCCACGACCCAAGCCGCATCCGCCATCGTCTGAAAGGAGGCCCAGGAGTCCTCCGCGCCAATGACGACAACGAGCAAGACTCCCAGACCGGTGCCAAGGATCGCGCCTCGACGCCGGACATGAGACGCCCTCAAGGGTGCAGTGAGCAGGAAGAACAGGAGCCCGGCGATCGCGATTGGGACGAACAAGCCCATGAACGCCAAGGCTGCCTCCACTGCCTTGGCGGTGTCCTTGATGTTGAACCCAAGACCTTCGAGCAGGCGAAGGGTAGTCTCCAAGCCGAGCACCACGACGCGACCCGGCAGGACGCGCACCAGCCATTCGAAGAGCCCGAAGGCCACGTTCGGTAGCCCGACGAGAGAGCCGAGGGCGAGGACCCCGAGCAGTGCCGCGGCGAGAGAAGCGCCCGCAGCGAGGCCAGTGAGACTGCGGCTGGCAGCGCCGGTCCTCATGACTGCGAATCCACCTTTCGTCTCGCTGGTCGGTCTTCGGGCGGCGGCCGCGGTTCGCTGTGCCTTCAGCGGGCGGCAGCATCCGGGCTCTTCCCGATACTCCTTGAACGAGCGTTTCGCCCGCAGCGTGGCGAAAGCGCGGCACTTCTGCGACCATTCCCGCGAACGAGGGCCCCGCAATCGTCACTTGATGCAGGGGGCCCGGTTGCGGCGGCGATGCGGCAGGCCTCCCGGAGCACTGGGCGGGCGAGAGACAGCGTGGGCAGCGGGCGTCGCCGGACGTCGGCCAGTCGGCGCCGGAGGGCAAGATGCGGCGAGCGATACAAGAGGAGGCGGCGAGCGGCGGTTGCCGAACCCCCTCGGTGATCGCGCAGCCGCCAGGGGCGAACCGCCGACCGATCAATGACGGATGATGGAGCCCGGTCGAGCTCTTCCGCAGCTTCCCGGGGTGCCGGCCCACGGTCCACGGACCCCGGCCCATCGCACGGGATCAGCCTAGCCCTCGGGCGCACCGCCTGTCGATGAGATCAGTCGGCGCTGCTCGACAACGGTCGTCGGTGAGCACAGCCTGACGTTCTCGAGGATGCTCCGCAATTGGAGATCCACCCGCTCCGGCGGGACGCCGGCAGGGGCGTAGGCAACGTAGAGCACGTGCGAACTCTCAGGAGAGATGGGAGAGCGATCGTCCTGTCCGTAGATGATCGAGCAGCAGACGCCCTGCGCGTCTCGCATGATCATGTCGCCTGGGCGCAGGTCCTTGAACGCGCCACCCATCTGCACGATGTGGTCGCCCTCCCGTGAGGCGTCTATCACGATGGAGCCGCTGAGCTTGGCCGACATCGTGTCCCGCCGTGAGCACGAGAGTCTCCATCTCCGCCATGAAGCTGGCGTCGACTGCAGGAGACACGTCGGCAGCCTCTTGCCCTTGAGCGCGATCGACTCGACCTGGAGCTGCACGTGGTATGTCTTCTTGAACCGTCGGTAGTACGCGCCATACGCCGACAGTATGGGAAGCGTCAGGAGGTCTTGCCGGGAGAAGTCTCGGTAGCGTCCCCTCAGGTCGCCTTCCGCCGCTCGCTTGCGTTCTTCCAGCTGGGGGCAAGCGCCTTCGTTCTCCAGGCCGGACAGCTCCAGCACGCCGATCGAGGCTCCGGGATGAGACGCATGCCAATCCTCTGTCGCCGAGATCGAGAGCATCCGGGTCCTCCTCAGGCGCGAGCTGCCTCAGGCGCCGGTCAGCATGCTTCGGCAGGGGCTGCCGCCGCGAGCCGGCCCAACTGTGGGGCCAGAGGCACCGCCACGCGCCAGTGCCCGCGGCTTGAGAGGGAACTGGCGCGTGGCGGGAAGAGGCGCCGGCACAGAGCGTCGCCACCGGCCATGCTGCGGACGGCCGGGCCCTATCACGGGAGTGGACACCGATGAGCCTTCGACGCCGGAGCAAGAACGTCAGGTACAGATACGCCGCGACCGCGGCGCTGACTCAGCCTCAGCCGAAGCCGCTGCCAGTGGGCGCCCCGCATTCCGTCGAGGCGGCGGAGCCGTTGCGAAGGTAGCTGCGCAACGTCTGCCGCACCTCGGTGGAGCCGCACGACTGGCATTTCTTCTGCTTCTTTCTGAGGAAGCCGGGCGAAAAGACCTCGAAGGTCTGGTCACACTCCCGGCAGACGAAGTTGAACACGGCCACGGGTCACGCTCCTCTCTCAGTCGCCGCCGGAATCCTCGGGCGATCGTCAAGCTGGGGTCTCCTGCGGGACCGAAGACCGGTCCCGGGGCTGGGGATGTCCTTCACCTTAGGGCTGCTTCCTCACGGACGAGGGAGAAGGTCCGGCAGATCTGGGTGCAGTCTCCGCACTCAGTGCAGAGATCATGGTCGACCCGTGGGGCCGAGCGGGTGTCCTCCTGGAGGATGGCTCCTTCGGGGCAGCGTGAGACCGCCGGGCATGCTATGGTTCTGGGGGCAGAAACGGTCGTCCACGACGATCATGCTCGCTCCTTCTGGTATTCCATACCCCGCAGGGTATCACTACCGTAGTCGAAGGCCGCGTGCCGTGTCAAGGACTTCCTGACAAGTAGCGTCAGTGCATCACGCCCCACGGCTGCCAGCCTCTCGAGCGCCACATGCGCAGGCCGTGACTGAGGTTTCGCATCGGGTCGTAGCTGCCGCGGGTGATTTGCATGAGCCCGTGATACGGGCCGTTCGTTGCGCGCGGATTGCCGCCGCTCTCGCCTCTCACGCACCTGATGAGGTTGCTGCGCTGAGCCGTCGGCCACTTCACGTAGCGGGCGAGCGGCCACCAGCGTGCGGCGCCGGAGCCAGAGGGCCTGACCATCTTCCCGCGCAGGTACGGCCACCAGTTCTCGCGCCAGTTCAGCGTGCGGCTCTTGACGTAGCTCCCGTAGTTCTTCCATGAGGCGAACGAGCTACGCGGCTTCGCCGCCTTGTGGACCCTGCGGTCGAGGGCCTTCTCAGCGCGGACGACTCGCGCGTGCTCCTTCACCTCGAGCTTCTGCCACTTCTGCGCCCAGTCCTTCCAGCTAGCGTGGGCGCTGTCAGCGGTGACCATGCCGATGGTGGTCGCCGCGACTCCTACTATGAGTACGGTCAGTGTGTGTCTCAGTACAGTCATGCACATCCTTGGGTCGTTTTGCGGTTCTGGGGGCCCAGCGAGATGGGAGTCAAGCGCCGCCACCCGTCTGCGTTGCGATGTTGGGGCCTCCTCACGAGTGTCTTTCCGAATGTCGCTCGCTGCGGCGCGGCACGCCACAGCCGGTCCAGCGTATGGGGGGTTTTTGGAGGGGCGTCGTGAGCCGGTTCTCTCTGCGAACGATGCACGCCGTCCGGCTACGACCGCCAAGAGTGTACGCACAGGTCGGCCCGGAATACCACCCGGCCGGGGTGGACACTGGCCCCTGATCTCCATCAAGTCAGCCTCGAGGACTGTCACTCGGCATTCGGCATCAGTTCAGCACCTGCGACTACCCGAGCCCTCCGACTCACTCAGCCTGAGCCTCGTCGGCGGTATTGGCCTGCACAGCTGATAGAGTCCGGTGCGGAGTCCGCGGATTCGGCCAGGCGGCTAGTCCGCGCGACGCGCGAGTTCTCCAGGAGCGGAGGGGCTGATGAAACGCGGCGTAGGCTCGGCGGTGCTGGCGATGTTGGCTACGTTGACCGTCGTCTCGGCGGCGGCGGCGGCGCCGCCGCCGCCGGACAAGCCTCCCTCCAGTCATTCGGGCGTCCCGCAACTCTCGCAGAGGGCCGCCGTCGTGAGGGTTGCCCCAGCCGAAGCCGGCAAGCCACCCGAGGGCATCGACTCGAATGTGGATGCCGTGCGGAAGGCGTACGCAGTGCGCGGCAAGCCGGCAGCGCTCCTCGCCGCGCAGAAGCGGTCGATGCGTGTGCGTGGCGGCAGGCTCTGTGTCGTCGTCGAGGCGCAGGTGGGCGGTCTGGGTGCCGCTCGCGCCTCACTTGCGGCGCTCGATGCCCAGATCGACAGCTCCTATGACTCACTCATCCGTGCCTACGTCCCCGTTGGCCGCATCGGCAAGCTGGCCGACGCTCCAGGCGTCATGCTGGTGCGGCGCCCGATGACACCCCACCGCGACGTACAGAGTCAGGGGGTCGGTGAGATCGGCGCATCGGACTGGCACGCGGAGGGGTGGACGGGAGCCGGCACGAAGGTGGGCATCGTCGACGTCGGCTTCTCGGGCTACACAGCCGGACTCGGCAGCGAGCTTCCCCCGGCGGCTCAGGTGCTGACCTGGGGCGGCTCGGGCTACCCTGAAGACGGCGGCGGATCGCATGGCACGGCTGTGGCGGAGATCGTCCACGACGTGGCACCTGGCGCCACGCTGTACCTGGCCAGGGTCGAGGACGAGGTCGACATCGGAAACGCCGTGCAGTGGCTCCTGGGTCAGGGTGTGGACGTAGTCAACATGTCGTTGGGCTGGCCCGCCTGGGGGCTTGGCGACGGCACCGGGCAGGTGAACGAGATCGTGACGAGCGCCGTGAGCGCCGGCGTGTTCTGGGCGAACTCCGCCGGCAACGACCGGCTTGGGCACTGGAAGGGAGACTTCGCCGACGCCAACGGCAACGACTTCATGGACTGGGGTGTCGTGGACTCGTCGCCGTGGGAGGTCAACACGTTCTGGGCTACACAGGGTGCTCCCATCCTCGGCGTCTTGCGCTGGCAGGACTCGTGGGGGTTTGCCGACCAGGACTACGACCTTGGTCTCCACCGCTGGACGGGTGACGCCTGGGTCCCGGTAGCTTTCGGGCAGAGCGTCCAGGATGGCGAGCAGGAGGACAGGCCGTTCGAGGAGGTGCTGACCGAGGCGGCGGAGACTGGCATCTACGGCTGGACGATCTATCGATACGACGCTACCGAGACCGCCGTCTCGTTTGATCTGAACATGAAGGACGGCCTGCTGGACGACCCAGGCAACCCCAATCCGTACTGGTACGATCATTCCAGGAGCCTGAGCCCGCCGGCCGACAACGCCTCCGACGGCTTCATGGCGGCGGCGGCAGTGGGCCGGGCGCCCGACTACATTCAGGAGCCCTACAGCGCTGAGGGTCCGACGCGCGATCTGCGGGTGGCTCCGGAGATCGCCGCACCGGCGAATGTCTCCACATCCCCCTACGATCCGTTCGGCGGCACGTCGGCCTCGAGTCCGCATCTTGCCGGTGCCGCCGCACTGGTTCTCGGGCTGTCGCCATCCTGGACCGCCGCCGAGCTCGAGACATACCTCCGCTCCAGGGCGGTCGACCTCGGAGCACCCGGCAGCGACTTCCTCTACGGGTTCGGTCGCCTCCATCTGCCTTTGCCAACGACTCCCTGGGTCGTCACCCTCGACCTCTCCGACACCGAGGTCCCCCCCGGTGAGACGGTCACCTACTCGGGCACCGTGAAGACCGCCGGCGGCGCCAACGGCACCGGTACGGTCACCGTGCAGAAGCGCCTCGCCGGCACCACGAGCTGGAGCAACTGGCGCACCAAGACGCTCTCCTCGGGCAAATACGCAGTGAACGTCGCCATGACGACCGCCGACCGCGAGTGGCAGTTCCGCGCCAGGATGCTGGCCGATGCCAGCAACACGACCGGCTTCAGCCCCACGAAGACGCTCACGGTGCTGCCCCTGTCTCCCTGGGTCGTCACCCTCGACCTCTCCGACACCGAGGTCGCCCCCGGCGAGACGGTCACCTACTCGGGCAGCGTGAAGACCGACGGCGGCGCCGACGGCAGCGGTACGGTCACCGTGCAGAAGCGCCGCGCCGGCACCACGAGCTGGAGCAACTGGCGCACCAAGACGCTCAACGGCGACGGCAGCTACGCGGTGAACGTCGCCATGACCACCGCCGACCGCGAGTGGGAGTTCCGCACCAGGATGCCCGGCAACGCCAGCAACGCGACCGGCTTCAGCCCCACGAAGAGCGCTCACCGTGCTGCCCCCGCAGCCCTGGGTCGTCACCCTCGACCTCTCCGACGACGAGATCTCAGCCGGTGAGACCGTCACCTACTCCGGCAGCGTGAAGACCGCCGGCGGCGCCAACGGCACCGGTACGGTCACCCTGCAGAAGCGCCTCGCCGGCAGCACGAGCTGGAGCAACTGGCGCACCAAGACGCTCTCCTCGGGCAAATACGCAGTGAACGTCGCCATGACGACCGCCGACCGCGAGTGGCAGTTCCGCGCCAGGATGCTGGCCGAGCGGCAGCAACACGAACGGCTTCAGCCCCACGAAGACGCTCACGGTGCTGCCCCCGTCTCCCTGGGTCGTCACCCTCGACCTCTCCGACACTGAGGTCCCCGCCGGTGAGACCGTCACCTACTCGGGCAGCGTGAAGAGCGCCGGCGGCGCCAACGGCAGCGGTACGGTCACCCTGCAGAAGCGCCGCGCCGGCACCACCAGCTGGAGCAACTGGCGCACCAAGACGCTCTCCTCGACGGCAAGTACGCGTGAGCGTCGCCATGACCACCGCCGACCGCGAGTGGGAGTTCCGCACCAGGATGCCGGCCAACGGCACCAACCAGACCGGCTTCAGCCCGACGAAGAGCGCTCACCGTGCTGCCCCCCTCCCCCTGGGTCGTCACCCTCGACCTCTCCGACGACGAGATCTCAGCCGGTGAGACCGTCACCTACTCGGGCAGCGTGAAGAGCGCCGGCGGCGCCAACGGCACCGGTACGGTCACCCTGCAGAAGCGCCTCGCCGGCACCACGAGCTGGAGCAACTGGCGCACCAAGACGCTCTCCTCGGGCAAATACGCCGTGAACGTCGCCATGACGACCGCCGACCGCGAGTGGGAGTTCCGCGCCAGGATGCTGGCCGATGCCAGTCCAACCTGAAGGGCTTCAGTCCGGTGCAGGACCTCACGGTGCTGGCATTCTGAACCAGCAATCGATACCGGTCTCCGAGCTCGCTGCGGTGAGAACCGTGCGTGGGAATCGACTTCGGCCTCGCACTCGCAGAGAGGCCGACCGCCTGCTAGATCGCGCTGCGGGAGCGGCCGGGGCTATGCGCAGGCGCTGTTCGATCGAGCTGCCGCGGTGATCACGTGTGACGTGGTGCGAGACTCCGCTCGGACCGCTCCGTTTCGTTCCGGGGTTCCGTGCCCGGCGCGGCTCGGTACGCCGCTCGTCACCAGAGATTGCCGGAGCATCCGTTGACGCGCGTCGGTGTCGAGTAGCCCTTTCGGTTCTTCGCATCGCGCCACGTCGAGGTGCGCCAGTCCATATTCCTGCAGCCCGACATGTAGGCGACGCTGCCCCCCGGCGCGTCGGAGATCATCGTGTTGCCGGCGAATCGGCCGCCGCACACGTTGAAGGCCAGCACCACCTGCGAGAAGCGGTCCATCTGCGTCTGCTGGACGTGGGTCGAGGCGTCAAAGACGTTGTTGGCGAAGACCCAGCCGGAGGCGCTGCTCGTGTGTCTTTTCAGATTGAGGATGGAGTCGCGACACTGGTAGATGCGATTGTCCGTCACGGTCATGTCGCTGGGGCCGTTGATCTCGAATCCTGCTCCGTAGGGTTGCTTGGGGTTGACGCCGGCGCCCTTGATGACGTTGCCGCTGAACGTGCACTTGCCTGCCTGCCGTCCTCCATCGAAGGAGACGGCTTGGTTGCCTTGTGGCTCGAAGGTGGAGTCGATGATGTCGATGCGCTGGTACTGCGTCGCCGCCGAGGTGGGACGGCTCGTGCACTCGAATCCCATCCGGCCCTGCGTCTTGATGAGGCAGCGCTTGAAGGTGATGTCGTGGATGCGCCTGTAGGAGTCGTTGATCGTGATGCCGTTCCAGCCACCGCCTTTGGCGATCGTGCAGCTGTCGAAGAGGAGGTGCGATGAGGTTCCCTTGAAGGACAGGACGGCCTCGCTCGCGCTGCCACCGGTGAAGGTGCAGTTGTAGTAGTAGCGGTAGCTGAGGCCGTTGGTGTCGAGGTTGTGGATGGTCTTGTTCTGCACGAGCGTGTAGCCGGTGGACGCAACGACGCCGGGGTCTGGCGCGTCCAGAGTCAGCAGAGAGGTCGGTATCGGCGTGGGTGCACGGACCTCCAGCTTGCGCAGCGGGCTGTAGCCGGGGGCGTTGGCCGCGTTGCCCGGCATCTTGGCGCGGAACTCCCAGGTCTGCTCGCTGGTCATCCTCACGCTCTTCGTGAAGTAGCCCGTCGAGTCGAGGCCGTCGGTCCGCCAGTTCACCCAGGATCCGCCGGAGGCGCGCCGCTTCTGGATGGTCGCGGTCCCGGAGGCGGGCTTGCCCGCTGCGGTGAGCACCTTGCCACTGAACTTGACCGTGTCGTTGACGAAGATGGTCGACTTCGACAGCGCGAGGGTGGCGTCGTAGGCGCCGCGAACGACCTGCAGTCCTTGCAGCGGGCTGTAGCCGGTGGCGTTGGCCGCGTTGCCCGGCATCTTGGCGCGGAACTGCCAGGTCTGCTCGCTGGTCATCCTGACGCTCTTCGTGAAGACCCGTCGAGTCGAGTTTGTCGGTCCGCCAGTTCACCCAGGATCCACCGGAGGCGCGTCGCTTCTGGATGGTCGCGGTCCCGGAGGCGGGCTTGCCCGCTGCGGTGAGCACCTTGCCGCTGAACTTGACCGTGTCGTTGACGAAGATGGTCGACTTCGACAGCGCGAGGGTGGCGTCGTAGGCGCCGCGAACTACCTGCAGTCCTTGCAGCGGGCTGTAGCCGGTGGCGTTGGCCGCGTTGCCCGGCATCTTGGCGCGGAACTGCCAGGTCTGCTCGCTGGTCATCCTGACGCTCTTCGTGAAGTAGCACCGTTCGAGTCGAGGCCGTCGGTCCGCCAGTTCACCCAGGATCCACCGGAGGCGCGTCGCTTCTGGATGGTCACGGTCCCGGAGGCGGGCTTGCCCGCTGCCGTCAGCACCTTGCCACTGAACTTGACCGTGTCGTTGACGAAGATCGTCGACTTCGACAGCGCGAGGGTGGCGTCGTAGGGGGCCGCCGTGGCCGTCGCTTGAGCCGCGGCCGGGAGAACGAAGAGCATCAGACGATCGCCGCTCCGAGAAGTACCCTTCGCCTTCGGCATCCCTGCTCCTTGCGATTCATGAGGCCCGCTAGTCGGGCTCTCATGCGTGGGAGGTGTGCCGCGCCGTCGACGCTCGAATCAGGTGATGCACGCGGGACCCTCTAGTGCATGGTCATCCGAGAGGTCGGCATGCCGACGAGGATGTTTAGGGCTTGCGGACGAGAGGGGTTGTCTGGCCTGTCAACGATGGCTGCCGCGTGCTTCTACGAGCTGAATCTCAGAAGCAGCGGGGAGTTGGCCATGAGTGCGACCGCCGGCCGGTTGCTGAGCGCGCTCTCGGGGAAGGACCGCTTCCGTGAGCGCGCCCACAAGGGGTCGGCTCTGACGGGCCATCCGGGCGACCCAGACCGACCGCGGGTCTGCTCTGCATCTCCCAGCCGTTTTCCTACGGTCCCGCCAGAGCGGCAGCCCTGTCGCCTCGTCGTGGACGCGCTCGAGCATCTTTCCGGAGAACTCGCTCAGGAGCAGCTCACACGCATAGACGACACAACCCGAAACGACGTGCCCGCCAGAGGTACGTCCCTGTCCGTCCGCGAAGACGGCGTGCGCATGCAGGGCCGTCTCACCGTTCCGAGCGAGACGTTCCCGATGAGCGAGGCGATCTCAAGTGGCTGGTCGAGGTCTAGCTCCTGGTAGGTCCTGCCGTCCTGATCGTAGTACGCGATGCGCGCCCGCCGCACGGCTCCGATCGCCCATACCTGTCCGGTGTCGACCCGTGTTCGCGTGCCACGGAGAGGATCTCCTCGGCAAGATCCCCGTCGCGCGGCAGACGCGCCACGACGCGCCGGCCCTCGCCCACCTCGTAGCTGCCCACGCCGCCTCCTGACGTCCGGAAGAGTGCGCCCATTGTTCCCTCTGCGACTCGGCTGGTCGCGGCAACACTAGTCGCTGCCGGGTGCTCGCTCAAGGAAGTGACGGCTGTGCGAGCGTCGCTACCACCTCGTGCAGACGAACGGGTATTCTGGCGGCTCGGGACCACGCGCCGTGGAGCAGGATGGGTGCGGCGCTTGCGCTCGTCGGACGACTCGGCAGCAGAAAGCAGGGAGCGAATCATGCGAAGGCCGCTCAACATCGCGGTGGTCATTGTCGGCGGCTTGATCGGCGCATGGCTCGGCTACTGGCTCGGCCACGCCATGGGGTGGAGCAGGGACGCTGAGTGGCCATTGTCGCCCGGAGGTGGGCTGGGCGCCATGCTCCTGGCGTTCGGCATGGCGGTCCTCTTCATCGCCGCCGCGGCGGCGCTCATCGTTCTCATCCAGGGCCGCGGAGTTCGGCAGGCGCTTGAGAACGGCGTTCCGGCGCGGGCCACTGTAGTGAGCATCAAGCAGACGGGAGAGCGGAGCACAACGTCTGACGGGACGTATCGCCAGGTCCACTGTGAGCTCGAGGTCCGGCCCCGGGATGGGGCACCGTACAGCACCCGTCATCACGCAGTTCCTGACCGAGGGATACCTGCAGAGGCTGGAGGCCGGCGCAAGGGTCCAGGTACGCTACGATCCGGCCCAGCGTGACGCGCGTCGCCATCATCGAAGAGGCTCCCCGGCGCCAATAGGGCACGCCCGCGCAGCTTGGGTCGCCGCCGGGGTTGGGTCGGGCGCAGCGCGTCGGGCCGCCCAATCGCGCACCTACGGCACGTGACGCGCATCGATTCGTCAAGCTCGGGAGGCAACACTGAAGATCCATCTCGTGGACGGCACCTACGAACTCTTCCGCAGCCACTTCGGAGCTCCTGCGAGGAAGGACCCTGACGGCAGTGAGGTCGGCGCCACCGTCGGCCTCCTGAGGAGCCTCTTCGCGCTCGTCTCTCAGCCGGGCACGACACATATCGCATGCGCTTTCGACCACGTCATCGAGTCCTTCCGCAACGACCTCTTCCCGGGCTACAAGACCGGGGAGGGGGTCGAGGAGGATCTGCTGGACCAGTTCCCCCGCGCAGAGCGGGCGGTAGCTGCGCCTGGCATCGCGGTCTGGCCCATGGTGGAGTTCGAGGCCGACGATGCCTTGGCGACGGCCGCGGCTCACCTGAAGGAGCAGCCGGGAGTCGGGCAGGTCGTGATCTGCTCGCCCGACAAGGATCTTGCCCAGTGCGTGTCTGGTTCGAGTGTCGTTTGCTGGGACCGATGCCGCGATAGCGTCCTGGATGAGGAGGGGGTGATGAGGAAGTTCGGCGTCCGCCCACACTCCATGCCAGACTGGCTGGCCCTGGTGGGGGACACCGCCGACGGCTATCCGGGGATTTCCGGCTGGGGAGCCAAGTCCGCCGCCGCAGTGCTGGCGCGCTACGATCATCTCGACCGGATCCCGGAGGACCCCCTTCAGTTGGGCCTTCCTCTTGGGCGCGCGACCCGCCTCGCGGAGAGCCTGCGGTCCCGCCGACAGGAGGCGCTCCTCTACCGCCGTTTGGCGACTCTCCGTGAGGATGTTCCGCTTCACACGGCGCTGGCCGATCTCGAGTGGCGAGGCGCCAAGCCTGAACTGAATGAGGTCTGTCGGGAACTGGGCGACGAGGACCTCCAGAGGCGTCTCATCGCAGAGCACGACACTCGGATCTGAGTCTGCGCTCCCAGAGCAGCACGAGCGGCGGTGGACGGCGCGTGTGGCGGCCTACGCCATGACCGCATCGACCCGCAAGCCGCCAGCGAACGAGGCGAACGCGCTAGCCCTTCCTGCCCTTCGCTTGGCCGATGCCCCAGAAGAGAACTCCCAGCCCGGCTAGGAACGCCCCAATGCCCACAGGTCCCGTCCAGAATAGAGCCAGCCACAAATCGTCCATGACGACACCCCTCCCGCGTCCCTCAGATGGCCGGGCGGGCGCGAGGCTCAGGGATTCGGCCCGCCTACTTCAGGCTTCCCCAGCTATGTCATCGACGACACTCGCAGATCGTACGGCCTCAGCGAGTCGCGAGAGGTTGACACTGCTGCGGTAGGGGTATCTTTTCTGGTACTGGCTCCGGAGACCCGGCGGTACCTCGGCTGAGGCCGGGACTAAGGAGTCGTCATGGCACCCCCCATCAGTGGCACAACGAGATCGTTCGACAGACCAGACGCCCACGTCGTCAAGGGTGGAGTGGAAATCGATGTCGTGCAGATCGGCGACATGAAGGCGAAGCGCATGACCTACCCGTCGGGATGGAAGTTCTCGAGGGACATGGGAGTGCCCAAGTGCCTTGACACGCACGTTGGCTATGCACTGTCGGGGCGCATGATCGTGGACTTCGGTGAAGGATCGCAGCTGGAGTTCGGCCCCGGGAGCGTGTTTGCCATACCGGCGGGCCACGATGCCTGGGTCGTAGGTGACCAGCCGAGCATCATCGTGCAGTTCGACGAGGGTGAGTCCGCGGCGCGCCGCTTCAACGTCGCCACCACGGCGGAGAAGGCCGCTTGACCGCAGGTCGTCGTCGAGACGTTCGACTGCAGAGGGCCGCGTGGTGCGGCCTTTTGTACGCGGAAACGCGACCGACAGCCAACGTCCGTGAGACCGTCATGTGCTGCATGCGTGCGGCTCTCGGGCCTCGATAGGTCGCTGTGGTAGTGTGGCTACGCGAGTGCTCTCGGCGACCTGCTCTGGGGATTCTCGCGGAATGACCGGGCGAGGCCCTCGCTTCTGAGCGAAGCGCACACATTCGCGCCACTACCATAAGGCAGGCTGCAGTGGACGTCCTCGAAGTCAGCGTCGACGCCAAGGCCCTCGAGAGCTACATCGCCGCGCTCCTGGGCAAGGCTGGACTTCGCGACGACGACGCGCTGTTCTTCGCGCGGTCCCTTGTTCAGACGAATCTCTGGGGCAAGGACTCTCACGGCGTCATGCGCGTGCCCCACTACCTGCAGCGCCTCACGTCCCGGGAAGTGAACCCGAGGCCGACGACGCAGATCGTGCGCGGAGGCGGCGCTTTCGAAGTCATGGACGGGGACAACGGGCCGGGGTATCTCGTGGGCCGGGACGCCATGTTGCGCGCAGTCACGCTCGCGGAGAAGAGTGGCATCGGCGCGGTCGGGGTGATCGAGAGCAATCACTTCGGGGCCGCCGCGATCTACGCCCGGCTCGCCGCCGAGCGAGGGATGGTCGGCGTGGCGATGACGAACTCGGTTCCCAAGATGATCGCGCCCGGCGGCACCAAGCCCATCGTCGGCAGCAACCCGATCGCCATCGCAGTCCCCACGTACGGGGAGTACCCGTTCGTACTCGACATGTCGCTCTCCGCAGTGGCTGGCGGCCGGTTGTTGCTGGCGGCTGGCAAGGGCGAGAAGATCCCACCGGACTGGGCCACCGACAAGCGGGGTCGGCCCACGGACGATCCTGTCGAGGCTTTCGCGGGGGGCTGGTTGCCGGCTGGTGGCGTGAAAGGCCTTGGGTTGGCCTACGCCGTGGACATCCTCTGCGGCTTGATAACGGGAGGGGCGTTCGGACCAGGCGTGAAGAGCCAGTACTCCGACCCCTCCTCGCGGAGCGAGACCGCTCACATGATGATCGCCATCAATGTGGACTGCATCATGGATCGGGGGGAGATGCGCGAGCGTATGGCCGAGTACTGCGCGACCATCAAGTCCTCGCCGCTGCGCGACTCCTCGCAGGAGATGCTCGTGCCGGGAGAGCGTGCACATCGCAATGCACAAGCGGCTGAGTCGTCGGGGATACGGCTACACGCCAGTCTGTACGACGAGCTGGTTGCGCTCGGCGAGCAGCTCGAGCTGGTGGAGGAACTCTCCCCGCTTCCGCGCAATCCGGATGGCGATCGGCCCACTGGCACTACCGACGGCCCTGGCGGGTGCGAGAGCTAGCTGGTCTCGAGTGGTGTACCGATGCCGCGCTGCGGTCTCCCGTCCGAATCGCTCTGGGAGGGTCGGCGCGACTGGGCCGGCGTGCCCTTCAGGCGCCGCAGTCCGAAGGCTGCTGCGCGCTCCGCGAAACGCCAGGAGTTGACGACGGACGGAACCGGGTCGTCCCACCGGTAGTAGGGCAGGACCTGACGATGGGCAAGGCTTCCCAACCAAGCGGTGAAGGTCAGCTCCCCGCGTGCGCGCAACTCCAGGAAGGCACGGAGGTCCGCACCAGCCCACCAGAGGCGCAGCCCTTGGACATAGGGCTTGCCGTCGAGCGATTCGTTCGGCAAACCCAGCAGCCGGCCGTACACGAACGGCGCCAAGTCATATCCGCTGGCTACCAGTAGCGGGTTGGCGGCGGTGAAGCGCGCGTTGCACTCGATGATCTTCAGCAGGCCATCCCGGCGATCGAGCTTGAACTCCACGTTCCCAAGTCCGAGAAGGCCGGCGTGACGGAGGAGGTGCATCCCAAGGTCGCGGACCTCGGGGATCCAATCGGTCACGTGGTAGCAGCCCATGCCGCGGTTCACCGGGAACCGGCGGATGACGCGCTTCGTGTAGGCGAAGAGCGGCTCCCCCGACTCGTCAAGGTACGTGAAGAGGCTGCACAGCCGATCGTCCGGTCCGGGTATCTCCTCGAGCAGCATGACGTCGAGGTCGTGGTCGTGGGCGAGGCGGTATGCTGCCGCCAGCTCGTCGTAGTCGGTGGCTCTGAAGAACTTCTCGCCGAAGACCTCCACGAACCTGTGCGAGTACAGCGGTTTGACGAGGAGTGGGTAGACGTAGCTCCTCCCTCTGGGCCTCCACCTGTTCCATGCTCTCAACGGTCCAGAACAGCGGCGTCGGGATGCCTGCCTCGCGCGCCTTCGAGTAGGTCGAGAGCTTGCTGAGGAAGCAGCGCTGGGCATCCGGACTGGAGATGTCGAGGACGAACCTGTCGGCGAGCCTCTGGCGGTGCTCGAGGATGGTCTCGATGCCTGCGTCGCTGCAGGACAGAAGCACTGCACCGCGCAGGGGGTCCGATTCCGGACCCAGCAGGTAACGAATCCAGGCGTCTCTTGGAGGGCGATCCTGCGGCACGGGGATCAGGCGAGCGTATCTCGAAGAGGCCTCCGGCGAGCCGGCGTCGCCGAGCAGGTAGACCCTGACGCCCCTCTGGCCGAGACTTCGCGCGACCGACAGGGCGTTCCCCATCGCTCCTCCCATGAGGATCACGGGAGGCAAGGGCGAATGCTGTTTCGCGGCTCTGCGGACTGGCCGGCGGCAACCCTCTGCACGGCGTCCGAGGGTACGAGAGATCGGCGTGAACGTCGGCTTCACCCGGGGACACCCCTGAGGTGTTCGTTGCCTCTTGAACTGGAGGTCGTCTGCGCAATGCCCGGTGCGCCACGGCAGACGACGGTTCACGCATAATACATCGGGAGGGACCGCGAGTATGCCAAGACCAGGGAGCCAGTCGTCGACGCGGAGCCCGACGCCGTCTGGCGCGCTGACACCCCATGAGGCCTGGCGGGCGCGGTGGGCGTAGAATCGATCGACCAAGTTGCGCGAACCGGTGTAGGCGACGAAGGAGCTGGTGCTGAGTACGGTCGAGCCGAGCGTGATGGTGTCCCACCTGCGCAAGAGCTTCGGTGAAGTGCAGGCGGTCACAGATGTCTCTTTTGATGTGTACCCGGGCGAGATCTTCGGCCTGCTCGGCCCCAACGGTTCCGGCAAGACCACGACCCTGCGCATGGTGCTCGACATCTTCCAGCCGGATGCGGGGACGGTCCGAGGTGCTGGGCGGGGAGCTCACCGACGAGCGCAAGGACAGGATCGGCTATCTGCCCGAAGAGCGGGGCCTATACCGGGACGCCAAGCTCGAGGCGGTGCTCGTGTACCTCGCCACGCTCAAGGGAATGGATGCCCCTCGGGCGCGCGAGCGTCTGCGGAGCTGGCTCGAGCGCCTCGATCTCTGGGAGCACCGCGAGAAGAAGGTCCAGGAGCTGTCGAAGGGTATGCAGCAGAAGGCCCAGCTGATCGCGACCCTCGTCCACGAACCCGACCTGATCGTCGTGGACGAGCCCTTCTCTGGGCTCGACCCGATAAACACGCGGCTCATCAAGGAGGTCTTCGCTGAGCAGCGTCGGGCGGGCAGGACGATCATCATGTCCACGCATCAGATGTATGAGGTGGAAGCGCTCTGCACGCGCATCGCCCTCATCAACAGAGGCGAGGTCGTGCTCTACGGAGAGGTGGAGGATATCCGACGCCGCTACGCCGGCAACGCCGTCGTGGTGGAGGGCGAGGGACCGTTCGAGGGACTGCCGGGCGTCGTCGAGGCGCGCCGGCGGGATGGGTCGTGGCACCTGGCGCTGCGCGGCGAGGCCGATCCGCAAGCCGTCTTCCGGGAGCTGGCTCGCCGGGACGGAGTGCGCGTGGAGCGCTTCGAGGTCGCCGAGGCGTCTCTCGAGGACATCTTCGTGTCGGTCGTCTCGGAGGGCTCGTCTGATCTCAAGGTGACGTGACGTGGGCAAGCTCCTTCTGGTCGCCCGCCATGAGTACCTGCGATTCGTGCGCCGAAGGAGCTTCCTGCTCGCCGTCTTCAGCCTGCCGCTGATCCTCATCCTGGTCGTCATCGTGAGCGCGCTGGCGGCGCAGGACGAGGGACCCGTCATCGGCTACGTCGACGAAGCCGGGTTGCTGCGGCCCGCGGTTCTCGACTCGGCCGGGGACGAGGAGCCTGCGGCGATGCGGTCGTTCCCATCCGTCGAATCCGGACGTACGGCTGTGGAGGCAGGCGAGATAGACACGCTGTACGTCCTTCCGGTCGACTACCTGAAGGACCGTTCGCTGCTGGCCTACGCGGGCGAGAGCGGCTTGGCGCCCGGGGCCACGAAGGCCTTCGGTGACTACATCGCGGCCAGCCTGGCGGCGTCCTACGAGCCGCCGACTGCCAAGCGGCTGTCGCGGGCGCCCGACGTCACCGTGAGGGATGCTGCGGGATCGCGCGAGGTGGGCGGGGCGTCGTCGGCCTTCCTGCACTACGCCCTGCCGTTCGCGGCAGGCCTCCTCTTCATCATGGCGGCCGTGATCTCGGCGGGCTACCTGCTGCAAGCCGTGACCGACGAGAAGGAGAACCGCACCGCCGAGATCCTCACCACCTCGGTCTCGCCATCTCAGCTCATCGTGGGCAAGGCGCTGGGCCTCACCGGGGTGGTGGCGACGCAGCTCGGCATCTGGCTCGCCGGTCTGGCCGTGGCTGCTCTGATCGGCGCGCGGTTCAGCGAGGCTCTGGCGCAGATGGAGGTGCCCTGGCTCATGCTGGGCGTCACGGTCGCCTTCTTCGTGCCCGCCTACCTGCTGCTCTCGGGGATCATGGTCTGTCTGGGCGGAGCCTTCCCGGAGTACCGGCAGAGCCAGCAGCTGGTCGGCGTGGTCAACATCCTCTTCTTGGTGCCGCTCTTCTTCGTCACGCTCATCCTCTCGGACCCGAATGGGTCGCTCGCCGTCTTCCTGAGCTTGTTCCCGACGACCTCCTTCCTGACTGTTCTGATCCGCTGGTCGGCGACGGTGGTCCCTCTCTGGCAGGTCGGTCTCGCCTGGGTCCTGCTGACGGCCAGCGCCGCGCTGGTGATGTGGGCCGCACCCCGGATATTCCGGGCGGGTATGCTGCGCTACGGTCAGCGGCTGACGCTGCAGGGTGCGTGGCAGGCCCTTCGCTCTCGGGGCGCCAGATGAGCGTCACGCGTCTCGTCGCCAGCTTCGAGTTCAAGAGCACGGTGGCTCGCCGTTCGTTCTGGCTGATGACCTTCCTCTTCCCGGTTCTCATCCTGGTCCTGAGCTTCGGAAACACGCTTGTTCGGCGATCTGGGAGAGGGGACTCTCGAGGATGCTCTCGCTCCGGCGGCATCTGCTGCGCAGGGATACGTGGACCAAGCGGGGCTCATCGAGGAGCTGCCTCCCGACGTTCCGCCGCAGGCGCTCGTCGGGTTCGCCTCGCTGGACGCGGCGGCAGCGGCGCTGGAACGCGGCGACATCTCCGGGTACTACGTCATTCCGCAGGACTACGTCGACACGGGTGCCCTCGTGCTCGTCCAGGAGGAGTTCCAGCCCCTCTCGCCAAGCGCCGGTGGCCCACTGATCGAGTACGTGCTCGACTACGCTCTCACGGCGGACGTTCGCGTGGCCGCCGCCCTGGTGGATCCCGCGCCCGAAGTCGAGGTCAGGGTCGTCGGCGCCGCTGCGGCAACAGAGGGCGCACAGCCCGAGCGAGGATGAATCGACGCGAGCGTCCGTCAGCACCGTCGCCGGCTACTGTCCCGATCGGTGTGGCCTTCGTGCTCTTCTTCGTGATCGTGATGAGCAGCAGCTACCTGTTCCAGAGCGTCACGCGCGAGAAGGAGAATCGCACGGCCGAGGTCCTGCTCGTCTCGGTCCGGCCGCGGGACCTGATGCTCGGGAAGATCATCGGCTTGGGCGGCGCCGCGCTCGTGCAGATCGCGGTGTGGATGGGGGGATCCTTGCTGGTGCTCTGGCGTGTCGTCGGGATTCCCGATCTGGCGAGTGTCGGACTCACGGCTTCCCTTCTGCTCTGGCTCGTGGCGTTCCTCATCCTGGGCTACGTCGCCTACGGGAGCATCCTGACCGCGCTGGGCGCGCTGGTCCCCAGCCAGCGAGAGGGGTCGCAGCTCATGTTCGTCGTACTGGTGCCCTGATAGTGCCGCTCTGGCTCAACTTCGCGCTGATCGAGGATCCGGAAGGAGCCTTGCCGGTGGCCTTGAGCCTGTTCCCGCTCACGGCTCCGGTGGCGATGACCACGCGGCTTGCGGCCGGCTACGTGCCTCTCTGGCAGCCCGCTCATCGCGCTCGCCGGACTCGCGCTCACCGCCTACCTGTTCGTCCTGCTCGGCGCGCGCGTCTTCAGGGCCGGCACGCTGCTCTCGTCGGAGTCGTTCAGCTGGCGGCGCGCGAGGCACGCCGCGCGAGGCGACTTGGGCAGGCAGGAGTCCTGAGCGAAGCTTCGCGAATGCGCGGCCGAATGCTCCTCGATAGCGAGTGAGGCCTTCAGAGGCGTCGCGCTCGTGCCGATACATGGCGGGCAAGGTACGTGCGGCTCTCAGGAGGAGCGGATCCAGACGATGGCATCGCGGAGCGCAGCGGCCGAGACGGCGGAAGAGGCAACCAGACAGGCGACCCATGACCCCCAGACGGGCCTGCCGAACCGTCTTCTGCTGGACGATCGTCTCGGGGTCGCGGTCGCTCAGGCACGACGCCGAGGGCACCGTGTGGCCGTCGTCGTCATCGACCTCAATACGACGACCGAGACACGCGCTGCGCTCGGGCTCGTCGGGGGTGAGGAGCTGACGCGTGTCGGCAGCGACCGTCTGCGGGCACTCGCTCGCAAGTCCGACACCCTCGCCTACATCGGCAACGATCTCTTCGCCATCGTCATGCCCCGCGTGCGCGATCTGCCGGAGATCCTGAGTCTCAGCTCGCGCCTCCTGCGGCTCTTCGACGGCTGTTGGCAGATCGGCGGCCAGACGCTGCACCTGACTCCCGCGATCGGTGTCGCCTACTATCCTGAGAGTGGTGAGGACGCGGGAGAGCTGGTCGCCCATGCCATCGCTGCCGCCCATCGTGCCGTCGCGGCCGGCGACCAAGGTCCGTACCTCGCCGACCCCGAGTGGCAGGGGCAGGCTCGCGACCGCATCGCGCTCGAGGCCGATCTGCGCCGTGCCCTCGAGCGCGACGAGCTCTGTCTCTACTTCCAGCCCCAAGTGAGCGCCACGAGCGGCTGTACCTGTGGTTTCGAGGCACTCTTGCGCTGGCGCCATCCAGAACGTGGGATCATCCTGCCGGGGGAGTTCGTCCCACTGGCTGCGGAGACCGGCCTCATCCAGCGGATCGGTGGGTGGGCGATCGAGGAGGCATGCCGTCAGCTCGCCGCTTGGCGCGTGGCCGGGCACCTCGATCTGCGCGTCGCCGTCAATCTCGCCGCAGAGCAGCTGGCCGACGAGGCGCTGCTGGACCTCGTTGCCTTCGCGCTCGATGAACACGGGATTGCGGCGGGTCAGCTGGAGGTTGAGATCACCGAGCGGACTGCGATCGCCGAGCAGGCGCTGACCGTCGAGGCGCTCGAGGTACTCAAGCGGCTGGGGGTGCGCATCACGCTGGACGACTTCGGCACCGGCTATGCCTCGTTGCGCATGCTCGCCGACTATCCGTTCGACACCGTGAAGATTAGTCGCTCCTTCGCGCATCGCCTGTTCGATGGCCCCAAGGGGCGAGCTCTCACCGGGGCGATCATCGGGCTTGCCCATGCGGTCGGCATGACTGTGGTCGCCGAGGGCGTGGCGACCCAGGCACAGCTTGCTCTGCTGCGAGAGCTCGGCGTCGACGAGATCCAGGCGTTCCTCTTCTCGCCGCCGCTCCCGGCCGACGAATGCGATCGATTCATCCAGGGGCGCTGCAGCCTGGAAAACGGCCGGCTGTCCTAGGGCCACCATGGCCGCCCACCGCGCTCCCCGGGCTTGAGGAGCTCCAGCCGCTTCTGGCCTCCCCGGCGCCTGCTGCGTGAGGGCTCCTCGGTCGTGGCTCCCGGGTGTCGTTCTCGGCTCATTCTCCGCGGCTGCTCTTGCGCTATGTTCAACCACGATCACTGGTATCATGGCAGGCGTCACCGATTCGCGGGCAAGCGGGTCTCGGTGGGCCGATCTCTGAGGACGAGCCGTCGCTCTTCATCAGGCCGGGGAGGGGATGCCATGAGTAGCTACGGAGGACGAACGCTCGTCTTCGCCACCACCGTGATCGTCGTCGTGCTTGGCGTCGTGGCTCTCGCGGTGGCCGCCATCGGCGATACGGCACCACCGGTCACCACGGACGACTACGATGGTCTGTGGCATTCGACCGATGTCAACGTGATGCTTCGCGCCAGCGATCAGGCCAGTGGTGTCGCCGGCACCTACTACAGCTGGAACGCCCCCGACTACGTGAGCGGAACGTTCGCCACGCTGGCCGCCGAGCGTGATCACAGCAACGACGGCATACACACCCTGACGTACTACTCGGAAGACGCGGTCGGCAACCGAGAAAAGCCGAAGAGCCGCGTCGTCAAGATCGATACGCGAGCCCCGGTCACGACGGTGAGCGGGCAGGACAAGCTCTGGCATCGCACCCCTGTGGTTCTCACCTTCAGCGCCGACGATCGGGGCGGGGCGGGCATCGCCCTCACGCAGTACCGGATCGACAGGAAGGCCTGGAAGAACGGCACCAGAGCGATCGTCAAGGCCCCCAGGAACCACCGCTGGGATGGCAAGCACACGGTGCGCTTCCGCTCGCGCGACGCCGCTGGCAATGTCGAGACGACGCGGAAGGTCTTCGTGAGGATCGACACCAGGGGACGGTATGGTGTCGCGACTCCCGCGGCCAGCGCCGCGTCGGGTGCCTACGCCACCTGGCGGCCCCCTGCCGGCGAGGTCACGCGATCAGCGGCCAAGGTCGCTGTCACGGCGAGGACCTCCAGCGGCAAGGAAGCGAAGACGGACAACTCCTCGAAAGCGAAGACGGACAACTCCTCGAAGAGGCCGGCGAAGGAGGCCGTTCCGCCATCGCCGGGGCCGGACGCCGGGTCTGACTCACGGACGCGGGAGCGCTCACGGCGCGTTTGTGGTCCCTCGGGTGGCCCGCGCCGAGCGCGCTCGGCGGCGCCGGCATCTGCGAGTTCGTGCTCCAAGTCCGCGGGTGCCGGGGCGGACCGAGCGCCGCGCTCTACCGGCCGTCGAACAGCGGTGACTCAGAGGTCAGCTCAGCGGGGAGATCCCTGCGCGCGCTCCGGCGGCGACTCACGGAGCGAGACGAGAGGCAAGCGGACTCGGACGAGATAGCCGTGAGACGGCAGGGCGAGGGCTCGTCGCCGCGCCCTCGGCTTCGCCCCTGCGCTTGGCCGGTGTGATGCTTCGTCCAAGTCGAGTGGCGCGCTGGCAGCGCCAAGTATCGGCGGCCCGGTGCGGGTCGCGGACGGAGCCTGCCGTGTCGGCACGCGCGACATGCCAAGGCGCAGCCGTGAGCTGGCGCCCGGACGTGCGGGACCCTGAGGTGGAAGGTCTTCGCGCTCCGCTATCGAAACCTCCACTGGCTCGTTCGTTCAGCCCGCTTCGAGGCAGAGAATGGGCGCAATCCTGGCCTCATCGGAGGACCGGGGCCACGATGACGGAGGGGCGATGAGGCGTTCATGCGGTGCTGTCCGTGTTCTCGGGAGGACCGGCTTCCTCCTTGTTCTCCTCCTGGTCCTGCTGGCGTTCTCGCCGACTGCATTCGCTGGACCGCCCGATCCCACCCTCAGCCTCGACGAGCTGCGCACTCGTCTGGAGTCCGGGACCCCTGTGGTCGGCTACATGAAGACGACCATGAAGGGCTACGCCGTAGAGGAGATCCCGCTCACGGTGGAAGGGCTCGTTGAGGACTCCTGGGGGACCCTGATCCTCTTCGAGGCCACCGGCGAGGCAATCGAGCGCATCGGTGGCATCGCCCTCGGCATGAGTGGCAGCCCCGTCTACGTGAGCGACGGCGGCGTCTTCAAGCTCGTCGGTGCCGTCTCCTACGGCGACTCGTTCACGCTCGGCGGCATGGGTATGGCCACGCCCATCGAGTACATGAGCGCCATACAGGACACCCACGTCAGCGTCGGGAAGCCGAAGGTCGGCAGCTATCGGCTGGCGGAGCCGCTGGAAACTGAGAACGGGCGTGTCGCGAGCGTGGTCATCGCGCGCAACGCGAAGGCGGCCGCTCGTGTCGATGCGGACGCCGGCCAGACGGTCATGGCTCCTCTCGCCTTGATGGAGATCGGCGGCCTGCGGCCCCAGAGCCGCGCGTTCAAGAAGCTGGCAGCACAGCTCGAGAGGAGCGGCCTGAACGTCCGCGCCGCGAGTGGCTCCGGCGCGTGGACGGGCGACCCGGCGCCGCCACTCGTCGCGGGATCGCCTTGCGTCGTGATGTTCTCGACCGGCGGAGTCTGGTTCGGAGGCGCCGGCACAGTCACGTACGTGGACGGTGACACGGCGCTCATGTTCGGCCATCCAGCCTGGTGGGTGGGTTCCACGGAGGCCTCGCTGAACGCGGGCTACGTGTCTGGTGTCTGGCCGAGCGCTTTCGCCCCGTACAAGATGATCGCACCGCGCGATGCCAAGGGTGCCGTCACCCAGGACCGCTACTGGGGCGTGCTCGGCCTGCTCGGCCAGCAGCCCGATATGTTCCCGGTGAGGACGCACGCCGTCTATCCGGCGGAGGGCCGCGAGGCCACCGACAGCTCCAGCGTGTCGCAGTGGTTCGTCACGCAGCCTTCGTACTACGACATCCCTGCCTACGTCACCATGAACGCGCTCACCGCCGCCAACGACACCGAGTACTACCCTGGGAGCGCCCAGACGACGACGACCGTGCGCGTCTCTGACCAGACTGGGTCGTACACGATCGAGCGAGACAATCTCTGGGACACTGGTGACGATGTCGCCTGGGAAGCCTCTTGGGACGTGGACACGATCATGGCGGCGCTGACCGCGAATCCGGACGGAGTGCTGCACCCACGGGTCGAGTCCATCGACCTCGAGGCCAGCGTCCTGCCCACACGCATGTCGGCGCGCTTCGCCGACGTCGTGCTGCCCAACGGTCTGCGCACCGGCGAGAACCAGGTCATCGTCAAGTGCTATCCCTATGGGTCCGGCGAGGTCGAGGAGATCGCGGGGACGCTGACGCTGCCCAAGGGCATGTCGACCAGCGGCTGGATCTCCGTCGTGCCCGGATCCTGGGGCAGCTGGTACGACGACTACGACTATGACTACGAGGGCCAGGCCGATCTCGATCCTCCCAAGACCTTGGCCGAGGTCGTCGACGAGTTGAACAGCTCTGTCGCGAACAACGACCTCCTCGTCGCCTTCGAGCCGCGCGGCGCCCGAAGCCCGTCTGACGTGGCCGAAGCGCGGATCTCGACCCCCTACGTCTTCCGGGGCGAGTTCTTTCGCTCCACGGCGCGCGTCGCGGTGCGCGCCAACCGCTCGACCGTCCCCTTCGAAGGATCCGTGAGCCTAACCGGCTTCGTGCTTGGGGTGCAGGACAACGTCAAGCTCGACATCTTCCGCCGAGACGCCGGCAAGACGGGCGAGACCTACGTCAAGACGGTGACCGCGTTCGCCGACGGGGGCGAGGCCTTCTTCAGGACGACGGTCGGCGGTCTCAAGAGAACGACCCGTATCGTCGCGCGCACGCATGCCACACCGGCGTATCTGCCCGGTAGCGACAGCGTGGGGGTCAAGGTCCGCGCCCTCGTCGGGCTGCACGTCACCAAGAAACGTACGAGCGCTACGCTGTCCGCCAGGGTTCGGCCGACGGCCACGGTCGGGAAGGTCCGCCTGGAGCGACGCATCGGCGGCAGGTGGGTCGTACGCAACACGAAGGTCAAACCAACGAACAAATCGGTCCTGTTCAGGTTCGGGCGCGGGACGCACAAGGTGCGCATACGGTTCTTCGGCGGCGATATCTGCGCATCCAACGTGTCGAGGACGATCGTCGTGCGCGTACGCTAGCGCCCCAGGGTCGGCTCATCCGTCCAGACGCTGGATCGCGCGGTCGTGCTGGACGAAGATCGCGGGACAGCGGGCACACGGCCTGCAGGGGCCCCCACGGGTGCGTGCCCGTGGAAGAGCTCAGGCGCCCGGCGCCGCCAGAGCGCGTCCGCCTATGATGCACGTGAACGCCTTGACGATGTCGGGGTGGAACTGCGACCCCGAACAGGTGCGTACCTCGGCGATCGCCTCATCGCGGGAGAGCGCCTTGCGGTAGGGACGATCCGTCGTCATGGCTGAGTACGTATCGGCGATCGCGAGGATACGGCCCAGCAGAGGGATGTCATCCTTGGCGAGGCCGTAGGGGTAGCCCTTGCCGTCGTATCGCTCGTGGTGAGAGACGACCGCGGCGCGGATGTCCGCGAGGTCGGGAATGGCGACGATGAGCTTTTCGCCGAGGGATGGGTGCCCCTGGACGATCTCGTACTCCGCGTCCGAGAGGCGCCCCGGCTTGCGCAGAACGCGGTCGGGGATGCCGATCTTGCCGACATCGTGCAGCAGTCCAGCGACCCGCACGATTCGTCGGCTGGCCTCCGAGAGCTCCAAGACTTCGGCCGTCGCCAGCGCCAGTGCGGTGACCTCCTCGCTGTGGCGGCGCGTGTAGCGGTCCTTGTTGTCGACCGCCGTCACCAGCGATTCGAAGAGATCGAAGGCGCCGCCGCCGGTGTTGTCCTCCTGCCCGGGCCGCTCCTCTTCGGCTCCGGTGACCGCATCACCCCCGCGGCGCTTGGAGGCGTAGAGATTGGCGTCGGCGACGGCGACCAGCTCGCTGGCATCCCGTCCGTCCTCCGGGTAGGCGGCGATGCCGAAGCTCGCGTGGAGCGGGATCTGCTCACCCGTCGGCGTGATGTGGGGCGCTTCCGCGAGCACCCTGCGCAGCTTCTCCGCCACCGCGCCGGCTCCGGCGGTCCCAGTCTCAGGCAGCACGAGCAGGAACTCGTCGCCGCCGTAGCGACCGACGAAGTCGGCGGCACGCGTCTGGTTTCGGAGCAGCTCCGCCGTCTGACCCAGGACGGCGTCGCCGGTCACGTGGCTGGGGTGTCGTTGAAGAGCTTGAAGCCATCGATGTCGAGCATGATCATGCTGAAGCGGCTGCCGTAGCGTTCTGCGCGGGCCTGCTCGAGGGCGAGGAGCTCGTGGATCCCGCGGTGGTTGGCCAGTCCGGTCAGGGAATCGGTCTCGCTGAGGCTTCGCAGGCGGCGCAGCAGCTTGGTGCCGCGTACCGCTTCGCCCGCCAGCTCGGCCAGCGAGTTCGCCAGCGCCAGCTCGTCCTCACTGAAGCAGCGTTCGCGGGTCGAGTCCCAGAGCGACAGCAGGCCCATCTGTCCATCGACCGAGCGCATGGACACGGTCAGACGTGTCTTCTCACCCTCCCGCTCCATCGCTGCCCGGCTGACGGGGCTGAGTCCGGGGTCCGACAGCCGCTCGATACGTACGCCTCCCAAGGACAGAAGCGCTCGCTCGACCGAGCCCTCGGCCGGCGACAACGGCTCGCCCAGCTCCTTCCATCCACTGGGGCCCTCTCCCACATCGCGCGGGCCACGATCAGGCCGAGCTCTGGATCGTACTCGTATGCGATGCCGCTGGTCAGCTCGAAGAGCTGGACGGCACAGCGCGTGACGATCTCCAGCGCCTCCTCCATGCTCCTAGCACTGGCGATGGCGCGGCTCGACTCGAGCAGCGACGCCAGCCGCCGTGCGTGCAACTCCTGCTCGCTGATGGTCTGCCGCAGGCGTAGCTCGCTCTCGCGCAGCGCCTCTTCGGCTGCCTTGCGCTCGCTGACGTCGCGGAAGATACAGCGCGTGGCGGCGGGCACTCCGTCCTTGAAGCGACAGTCGATGCTTCCCTCGACCCGGATTTCCTGCCCCGTCTTGGAGACGAGCGTCGTCTCGACCTCTTCAATGCCCCTGCCCGCCGAGACGGCTTTCATCATCGCCGCGCATTGGGAGCTGCATTCGGGGTGGATGATGTCGAAGACCGTCAGGTCGGCGACCTCTTGACGTTCGTAGCCGAGAGCGTTGAGCCAGCCCCCGTTGACGTAGAGGAAGCGTCCGTCTGAATGCACGCTCTGAACCAGGTCGGTGCTGTGCTCCAGGAGATCGGACCACTCCGCCTGGCTGCCCGCCATGCCCTCTAGGCCCCGCATCGTCTGCATCTGAGTCTCTCTCGTGGCTGCAGCCGTTCACTCTCCGCCAACGCATGACATCGGCCTGGCGCGAGCTTGGCTTGAGAGAAACGGCGGCAACTAGACATATGCTCGAGCACGCACAGGCGCACGCCCATGTCGCAGCCGAGCCCGTCCCATGACTCAAGTGCCGGGGAGCCCCCGACAGGCTCCACTAGTCTGGCCACTTCTCCTGGATCGTCCGCGTGGCTTGGTGGAAGGCGTCGACTATCCGCAGAAGACGGTGGTCCGCTCCCCGAGGCGCCGAGAACTGTACGCCGACCGGAAGCCCGTCTCGATCGAACCCCCCGCGGACTGCGCAGCAGGGGGTCCCAGCGAGCGACTGAGGCACGGTGTGCAGGAGCACCCGTCTCCGGAACGCCGACGCGACAGTATCGTCGGACAGGCCTGCCAGAGTCGGCGTGCGAGCTGCGCCGAGTGGGGTGAGCAGAACATCGACCCTCGCGAAGACGCCTTGCAGGCTCGCGACGAGGCGGTCACGGGCGGTCGCGGCGGCCAGGTAGTCCGCGAGTGTGACTGATCGGGACGACCGGAGGCGTTCGCGCACGTCATCTCCGTACTCGGCTCCGCGTGCCGGGAAGAGACCTTTGGAATGGTGGACGAAGAACGCCTCAGCCTGTTGGATCGGCGCGAAGATCCCGAGGGAGTCTGCAAGGACCGCCGAGTCGAGCTCGACTATCTCGGCGCCAAGTGAGGCCATCACGTCGCGGGCGATGCGGACGACGAGTGAGACATCTTCGTCTAGCTGATTGCTTGGGTCCGACTGCGGGACTCCCACGCGTACGCCATTCATGTGGTCGTCGCACTGGAGGGGGGCGCCCTCGCCGAGATCCCCGGCAGCGAGGGTGCGAGGCTCGTCCTGCACGACCTCGAACAGCATGGCAAGGTCGTCCGGGTCCCGCGACATCAGGCCGACGTGATCGAGGGTTGGCGCCAAGGGGAACAGCCCCGATCGTGGCAGCCGGTCGTAGCTTGGCTTCATGCCGATGATGCCGCACGCACCGGCCGGGATGCGAATCGAGCCTGCCGTATCGCTACCGAGTGCCAAGGGAGCCACCCCCAGGGCCACGGCGGCGGCGGAGCCACTGCTCGACCCGCCGGCGATCCTTGCGTAGTCCCAAGGATTGTGGCACGGCCCGCAGTGCGGGTTCTCCCCTGTGATCCCCCAGGCGAACTCGTGGAGGTTGGTCTTGCCGACGATGAGAGCTCCGGCCGCCTCGATGCGTCGAACGCACTCGGCAGTCTCCCTCGGGAGATGGTGGGCGAATATCGATGAGCCGTAGGTGGTCCTGACCTGCTTCATGTCGTAGTTGTCCTTGATGGCGATCGGGATCCCGAGCAGGGGCTGCGAACCTGCCTCGCCGCGGAGGTAGAGTCTCTCCGCCTCTCGCGCCTTCTCGAGCGCATCGTCCAGCAAGGGCGTAACGAAGGCGTTGAAGCGGCGCGTCTGTTCGAGACGAGCTGCCGCCGCCTCTAGTGCCTCCACGGGCGAGTAGTCCTTGCGGAGAAAGCCGCGGCGAAGGGCCCCGGCGGACAGCTGGTTCAGCGACGTCATCCCAGGAAGCTTGCTCTCTCCGGACCGGACCCAAACCAGGACTCAGAGCCGCCCCGATCTCCTGGGGAAGGCATGGGCCTGTGGCCTACGGCGTGGCCCCGGCCTCGGACGGCAAGGGCTTGCCGGCCTTCGGCCTCGGTCCCTCCTCGGCTCGCTTGCGACGCTCCGCCGGCCAGAGGAAGAAGACGCAGAGCGCCAGCGCGCCGGCGCCTGCGATGGCGCCCATCCAGCTGATGGCGTTGAAGCCGACGTTCGCCGCGAGGTAGCCGCCGATCAAGCTGCCGATGAACGAACCGATCGCGGATGCACCGAGCACGAAGCCGTTCGCCGCTCCGGCCGGTATGGGCGCGAAGCGCACCGCTACTGCCGGTTGTGCGATCCGCGCGAACGGTGTCCCCTGGTAGAGCGCCAGCATGGCGGCGGCGACTAGGATGATGGGCGAGTTGGTCCAGAGACCGAGCACCGCCAGGCCGAGGGCGCCCACCATCCGGATGAGCACGGCCGCGGTGTAGACCGGCATCGCTCCCGAGCGGGCCATCCAGACTCCGGCGAGGAGGAAGAGCGGGATGTTGATGAGCCCGGCCAGGGACATGAGGCCCGATGTTGTAGCCGCGTCGATTCCATAGACGTTGGGGAGGATGTTGGCGATCTGGGAGTTGATGCCGTTGTTGCAGACCGAGATCAGGATGCCGACGAGGAGGAAGGTGCCGAAAGCGGAGGCGAAGATCGTGCGCAGGCTCGACTTGGCGCCGCTGCTGTCGCCGTCGGCTTTGGCCGGCGCCGACTCGATGCGTCGCGCAGCGGCGGCGCTGCCGAGCCAGGTGATGACGCCCGCCGCGAGCATGACGATAGCTGCCATCCAGAAACGTGCCGGGTAGTCCCAGCCCGCCTTGATAGCGGCGGCCATGAGGGCCCCCCCGGCGACCTGGCCGAGCGGCCACATGAGACTCAGGGTGGTCAGCCGTTTGGCCTGGAGGCTCCGGGACAGGCCTGCGGCGACCACGAACACCGGGGCGACGGAGCCCTGTGCGGCGACCGCGACGCCCATGACCAGGGCGTCCAGCACCAGGATCGAAGAACTGCCGGACGAGATCGCGTACATCGCGAAGGCCAGTCCCATACCCAGCACTCCGAGGGTGAGCACCAGGCGATGGGCCTTGTACTTGTCGGCAAAGCCGCCCAAGGCCGGTCCGAGCACGGCGCCGAGACTGATCACGGCCATGACGACGCCGGCGTCGGCGGCGCTGCTGAGACCCGTCACGTACGGTGGGATGAGCAGCGCGACGAACGCCGAGAACCCGGCTCCGGCGGCGAAGTTCGAGGTCATCCACCATTCGAACGACCGGCCCTTGTCCCGCGGCTCAGACCCCACGAGCTTCCTCGTTCAGTGGACTCTCGGGTCCCAAGGGCTCACGTGCTCTGTGCGTCGCTCGGCCCGACTGCGTCGCTAGACTCGTCTGCGTCCGTCTTCCGGTCATCTCGAACGATCACCCTCCCGTCCATCACGAGACGAGCCAGCGGGGCGGCTGCTGCCCCGCCGATCGCCCCGCCGATGAGGATGCCGAGCATGGCGAGGGAGAAGACGGCCAGGGGTCGAAGCCGCAGCGTGGCGCCGACCGCGAACGTTTGGACGTTGGGCTGCACGAGGAGGTTGATCAAGAGCACGCCGACAAGGACGATCAATCCGGCTTCGAGCCCCCCCAGCCCGATCGCGACGAGCACGGCGACCACACCGGACACGACTCCGCCCAGATACGGCACGTAGGTGCCCAGGAACAAGATGACGGCGATGCCCAGCCAGAGGTCGACTCCGGCACCGATCGAGAACACTGCGCCGATCACGGCGTTGATGACAGCCACGATCGTCATGCCCAGCAGGTAGCGGCGGGTCGTGAAGATCATGGTGCCGGTGAGCTCGTGGGCTGCGTCCGGGGAGAGCCCGCTGAGCTTCTCCACCCAACGCCTCACGAGGGGCCCGTCCCACATGAGGAAGTAGGTGAAGAGGAACATCGTGAAGACGGCGAAAACAAGGCCTGCTCCTGCCATGACGCCTTCGCCCACGAGCGGCAGGACGCCGGTGATCAGGAAGTCCTGAACCTCAGCCTCAGCCTGCTTCGCGCTCTCGGCGGCCCATTCGCCGGCAGTGCTGGAGCCCGTCGCGCTGGCCAACTCGACAAGTCCGTCGTAGAAGGCGTCGATGAACTCGGGGGCTTTGTCGACGAGTACGGTGAGGATGGACCAGGCGAGGACGCCGACGAGGCCGAGAGCTCCCAGTGCGACGAGCAGCGAGCCTATCGATCGGGGTATGTGCCCGCGCAGCAGTAGTCCGACGAGAGGGTTCAGCATGATGGCCAGTACGGTCCCGAGCAGCGCCGGGACGATGAAGCCGCTCAGCGTACCGAGCAGCCAGAGCGACGCCAGAGCCAGCACGAGCAGGCCGAGAAAGGACCAGCTGACGATGCCCCAGACCCGGATCCGCTCGGGCTGCCGCCAGCTCGGCAGCCTCGGCTCATCGGGCCGATTCATCTTGTCACTGCTTGACGGCATCACGGGCCTCCCATGGGCTCATGCTCTTGCGGCAGGTCATCTCCCTGTCCGCATGGGCTGGTTGGATTCCGATCCTGCTCACTCCTCGGTCGGCAGCGGCGCGGCGGTCGGCGGTCCCGTGGAGACGAGCAGGAGCACCGGGAACGTCGCGGGCACCATCTCGCCCGCTGCGGGCAGCTGTGCGATCACGATGCCCTTGGCGACTTCGTTGCTCGGGGCGTCGTACGGCATGGGCTGAAGGCCGAGCTTCTGCAGTGCGCCGGCAGCCGCGCTCGACGTCTGGCCGGTCACGTTCGGGACCTTGACGAGCGGCACGCCCGGCTCGGTCGGCGGCTTCACGCCTCCGCCCGGGGGTGGTGTCGGCGCCGGCGGCTGGGTGGTGGGGGCCTTGCCGAGTGAGACGGCCAAGCCGAGGGCCGTGCCCGACTTGACCTTCGTGCCGGAGGCCGGCGTCTGACCCATAACCATACCCTTCGGCACAGAGGAGCTGTAGGCCCCGGCCGTCTTGGCACCGAGGCCGGCGGCCTTGAGAGCGCTCGTCGCCGCTGACTGCGTCTGGCCGACGACGTCAGGCACCGTCACGGTCACCGTCCCGTCACCGAGCGAGACGAGAATGGCCACCTGGGAGAGGGCGGGCAGGGAGGTGCCGGCGGCCGGCTCCTGGGCGACGACGACGCCCTTCGGCACGGTGGCCTCATGCGCGGTGGCCGGGACCGCGTGCAGGGAGACGTTGGCCAGCGCCGTGGTCGCCTCGGATTCGGAAATGCCCGCGACGTCGGGCACGCTCACGTCGACGTTGGGTGATCCCTTGGAGACGAGGATACCAACACTTGACGATGCGTAGGCCTGCTCGCCCGCTGCGGGCAGCTGCGCCATGACGAGGCCCGTCGGTGTCTCCAGATCGTACTCGAGGGTTGACTGAGGCACGAAGCCTGCGGCGACGAGGGCGCTCTCGGCCTCGGACTTCTTCATGCCGGTGACGTCTGGCACAGCGGCCGCCTCTCGGCTCTGCGACACGGTGAGATCGACGCTCGACGCCTCATCCACGCTGTCGCCGGCAGCGGGCTCCTGCTTGAGGACGGTGCCCGCCGGGGCCTCGGCATCGTCGACCTGGCTCACGGCGCCCAGTTTGAGGCCGGCATCCTGGAGCGCCTGCGTGGCCTCCGCCTGGCTCTGCCGGCCACGTCAGGCACCGTGACCTTCTGGCCGGCCAGCAGCCACCAGCCGCCGGCGATGGCAGCGACGACCACGACGGCGACGACGACCCACACCCACTTCCTGCCCGAGCCCTGGCTCACGGTCCCGTTGGTCACTGTTCTCCTCGCAGTCCGCCTGGTCGAGGTCGCGAGTGTCTCGCGACTACCCTCGAAGTTGCCATATGGTTACCTGCACGCATGGTACGTTGGCATGTGCACAGTTGGCAAGACCTCGGCGTTGCGGCAGATCGATGGCGGTGTGGATGCGCGGGGCTGGGCGCCGGGGCGAAGCGGGACTCGGCGGCGGAGGATCACGCAGATGACGGATAGCGGCGAAGCTTCACGTAGCGCATCGCGCGGAGCGGGAGTGCACCAGCGCACCAAGACCAAGGCGAGGATCGCCAATGCCGCCGGCCAACTCTTCTCCGAGCATGGCACGGAGGCTGTCTCGGTCCGCGAGATCGCGGCTCGCGCGGGAGTCAGCCATACGCTCGTGCACAAGTACTTCGGCACCAAGGAGGAACTGGTGCGCGTCGTGATCGGCGCACGCGACGATCGGTTCGCGGGGCTACTCTCCCAAGTGTCGAGCGACCGAGAGACCTTGAGGGAGACTACCCGGTCCGTCCTGCGCAGCCGTGAGCAGCTGAGGACCACGATGTATGCGGCGTTGGAGGGTCGCTCCTCCGAGGAGGTAGGCGGGTTCTCGCCAGCAATGGGGGTCTTCATTCAGAGATTCATGGGGGAGCGGCGAGGCGACGCCGGCGAGACTGCCGTCGATCCGCGCGTGGTGGCTGCGGCCATGGCTGCCTTGCTTCTGGGGTGGAGCGTCCTCCAGGAGATGCTCCTTGAAGCGACTGGTCTCGAGGATCTGGGTGAGGAAGACGTGCTCGAGGCGCTCGTGGACCTGGAGATTCGCATGATGGGACGCACACGCGATCTCGGCTCAGACGAGGGAGGAGCGTCGTCTGCGAACAGCCCCGGCTTCCCTGAGCGCTGAACGTGCCGTCTGGAAACCGGTGGGTTGGCGCAGCGCCGCACGTGCCGTCAAGATAGGCTTGGAATTCGTTTGGATCTCGGTGGCCGCGGACACAACTGCTCCCGGCCCACCATCAACCACAAGGAGGAATCTGTGAGCAATCTCTTCGTGCTCGGCTTCGAGAACGAGACCGAGGCGCACGTCTTCGGCGACAAGATCGGAGGTCTGGTCAAGGACCGGCTGCTGGTCCTCGACGACGCCGCCATGGTGACCCTCGACGAGAAGGGCAAGCCGCACGTCGAGCACGGCAAGCACCTGGTCGGCGTCGGCGCCATGGGCGGTGCCTTCTGGGGCATGCTCATCGGCCTCATCTTCCTGATGCCGCTCGCCGGCCTGGCGATCGGCGCCGCCTTCGGGGCGCTCGGCGGCAAGCTCGGCGACATGGGCCTCGACAAGCAGGTCCTGGAGGAGATCGGCGACGCCATCAAGCCGGGTCAGACCGCCTGGTTCCTGCTCGTGCAGTCCTCGACCCGCGACCGCGTCCTCGAGGAGCTCGCCGGCACCAAGGCGAAGGTCATCCGCACCAACTTGAGCGAGGAGCAGGAAGCCAACTTGCGCGAGATGTTCAGCGGCGAGAAGGCCTGAGCCCTACGGACCCTGACCGCCGGGGGCGCGCAGCACGAGTTGCGCGCCCCCGGCGGTTCCCGATGGACGGGCCCGCGAGGCCCACGATCGAGACGGAACCCCGCATGAGCAAGCTAGGAAGACTTGCGGCCGTCGTGATTCTCGCCGGAGGCATCGGCGCAGAGCAGGAGTCGGTGAGATGACCTTTGGACCTCGTTGACGGCGCAGCATCCCGCTGTGCATCGCTCATCGAGCTCTGAGCAATCACGGAAGGAGGGCGCTCCTCCTTTGCAGGAGCGTCCAATAGGGAAGGTCGGGTGACTTCAGATGCCGAACGGGAAGCCGAACATACTCGTTCTGTGGGGAGACGACATCGGCTACTGGAACATCAGCGCGAACAACAGGGGGATGATGGGCTACACCACGCCCAACATCGACCGGCTGGCAAACGAAGGCATCGGCTTCACTGACTTCTATGGCCAGCAGAGCTGCACAGCGGGTCGTGCAGCATTCATCACGGGGCAGAATCCCCTGCGCACCGGGATGACGAAGGTCGGGTTGCCAGGCGCCGACTTCGGACTCAGGCCGGAAGATCCCACGATCGCCGAGTTGCTCAAGCCGCTCGGCTACGCGACGGCGCAGTTCGGCAAGAACCACCTCGGCGACCTCGACGAGCATCTGCCCACCAATCATGGCTTCGATGAGTTCTTCGGCAATCTGTACCACCTCAATGCCGAGGAGGAACCCGAGCTCGAGGACTACCCCAAGGACCCGGCGTTCAGGAAGCGGTTCGGGCCGCGCGGCGTGATCCACAGTTGGGCGATGCCGGATGGTAACCAGAAGATCGAGGACACCGGCCCGCTCACGAAGAAACGGATGGAGACGATCGACGACGAGACCAGCGCGCGCACCATCGAGTATCTCGAGGAAGCGGCCTCCGGGGACAAGCCGTTCTTCGTTTGGTGGAACGCGACTCGCATGCATTTTCGCACGCATGTGAAGGACGAGCTGCGTGGCATCAGCGGGCAGGGCGAGTACAACGACGGCATGGTCGAGCACGATCGGCACGTGGGGGCGATCCTCGACAAGCTCGACGAGCTCGGTCTTGCGGAAGACACGATCGTCATGTACTCGACCGACAACGGTCCGCACTACAACACGTGGCCGGATGCGGCGATCACCCCGTTCCGCGAGGAGAAGAACACCAACTGGGAGGGAGCCTATCGCGTGCCGTGCTTCCTGCGCTGGCCGGGCAAGTGGAAGGCCGGCGTGACGCTCAATGGCATAGCGGCTCTCCAGGACATGCTGACGACATTCCTCGCTGCCGCCGGCGAGCCGGAGATCGTCGCGAAGTGCAAGGCCGGACACAAGGCGGGAGACGCCACGTTCAACGTGGTGCTGGACGGCAAGGACATGAACGCGTACTTCGCCGGAGAAGTGGCAACGAGCCCGCGCGATAGATTCTTCTACGTGAACGATGACGCAGAACTGGTTGCGCTCAGGGTCGACGACTGGAAGATCACCTTCAAGGAGCAGCGCTCACACCAGATGGCCTTGTGGGCGGAGCCTTTCGTGGATCTCAGGATGCCCCGGATCACCAACTTGCGGCGCGACCCGTTCGAGCGCGCCTTGGAGGACTCGAACTCGTATTGGGAGTGGTTCCTGGACCATGTGTTCATGGCGGTTCCCGCTCAGGCAGTGGTCGCGGAGGCGCTCAAGGAGTTCGCGGAGTTCCCGCCACGCCAGAAGCCGGCGAGCTTCAACCTCGATCGTGTGATGCAGAAGCTGGCGGAAGCACCCGGAGCATCGTCGTAGGGAGGCCACTCTGTCTGGCGGACAGGTGGCGGCTAGCTGGTCGCAGATCGGTGCAAGGGCCTGCTACGCACCGCAACACTGCTTGTACTTCTTCCGACTCCCGCAGGGGCAGGGGTCGTTGCGGCCGGTCCGAGCGGCTTCCTGGGCGAGCATCGGCATGATCTCGCGCGCCTCACCGCCACGTTGCAGGATCTCGGCCATCAAGCGCATCCGCCGTGAGGTGTGCGCGAAGAACAGCTTGAGGCCGGCGCACAGCCAGTTGAGCCCCGGCTCGCCTTCCGGCGTCAGGAGGATGCGGTTCTTGGGGCACTCACCGCCACAGGTGAACAGGAACTCGCAGTCTCTGCAATAGCGAGGGAGCGTGTCGCGCTTGGCGGCGCCGAACGCCCTCTGCGTCTCGGAATCCACCAGCTCGCGGAGTGGCGTCTCGGTGATGTTGCCGAGGAGGTAGCTCGGGTCGACGAAGTGATCGCACGAGTAGAGGTCGCCGGTGTGCTCGAGCGCGACACCCTCACCGCAGGTCGGACGGAAGATGCACAGTGAGGAGTACCCGCGAACGTACGACGCGAGCACGCCGTCGAACGTCTGCACGAACATCTCGCCGACGTCGTGGCGCACCCACTCGTCGAAGATGGCATTGAGAAACCGCCCGTAGGCCTCGGGTGGGACACTGCGGTTTGTCACCGTGCCGGGCTGGTCTCTGACCGGAGCCATCTCGACTTCAACGATCGGGATCAGCTGGATGAACCGTGCTCCGAGCTCATCGCGGAAGAAACGGTAGACGTCCAGGGGGTGCTCGCTGTTCACGGCATGGACGGCGCACATGACGTTGAAGTCCACCCCGTGGCGCTGGAGGAGTCGCGCCGCGCCCACGACTTGGTCGAAGACGGATCGGCCGGCGCCGTCGTGGCGGAATGCGTCGTGCATCTCTCGCGGCCCATCGAGACTGAGCCCCACCAGATAGCCGTTCTCGTGGAGGAAGCTCGCCCATTCATCGTCGAGTAGCACGCCGTTGGTCTGCAGCGTCCGCTCCACCGTTACGCCAGGGGGTGTGGCAGCTCGTTCGACCTCCATGGCGCGCCGGAAGAAGTCGAGGCCCATGAGCGTCGGTTCGCCGCCCTGCCAGGCGATCGTGACATGGGGGACCCGCTGGCCTTCGATTGACTGCCTCACGTACGAGCTCATGACATCGTCGGTCATGCGGAAGTCGCTGCCCGGGTAGAGACTGACCTTCTCGAGGAAGAAACAGTAGTCGCAGCGGAGGTTGCAGCGAGCTCCCGTGGGCTTCGCCATCACGTGGAAGGCCTGGGGCGCGGTACGCGCGCTGTCACCGTTCATCACGGAACTCTCTCCCTGCTACCCGGAGCGGCCCTCGCGAGCAGCGACCTCGTCGCGGGCATCCGCAAGCATGCGGCGCGCCATGTAGGCGGTTCACCAGCGCCGGAGACGATCGCCTGGCCGGGCTTTGCGCTCTCTGACTGCGGGCCTCCGAAAGCTATGACGGAGGCGGCTCTGGGAAGAACATGCGAAGTGGACCGACGAATGGGGTCCGGTCACTCGGCGGCCGCGTCCCCTCACTCAGTGCCGGCAGGCCCCCTCAAGCCCGACCACCGGCAGGTCTCCCCGCACGAAGGCTGTCGCAGCCGTCTGCACGTCCGGACCAGTCCCGGCGTGCACCGCGATGCCGACCTGGCCGAAGCCCATGAGCGGCCGGCCGCCGATGCCGTCGACGACGATGGCGTCGACCGTGTTCTCGGCCAGGAGAAGCACTGGCCGCATGCAGCCGCCCTCCTCATGTGGAGTGTTCTGCACGACCTCGACGCCGGCCACGTCGCCGTCGACGACCTCGACCACGGTGAAGCAGTCGCAGCGGCCGAAGTGCCCTGACCGTCGCGCCTCGAGACCGCCCGGAGCTTCCGAGGGGATTGCGATGCGCACCGTCGTTCCGTTGAGTTCACTCATGTGGATCAGACTCCGTTCCTGGTTGGTGGATCGATATCGTGGGGCCGACGGTCGCGGTGAAGGCCGTCAGGCGCTGGCGTGACCCGGACCGCGGCCGCGCTTCTGGCGACCGGCGCCGGCGCCCCGGCTTCCATGTCCCATCCCGCAGTGCCCTGCCGCATCCCAGCAGGTGCCCACCTCGGCAGAGCCGCAGGATGGGCAGGCGGCCGGTGGCGGGTCATCTGGTGGGGCGCCCCAGAGGGAGCCGCAGGAGGCGCAGCAGAGCTGCCGCGGCTCGATACGGTACTGACCCCCACCGATGAGGATCGCCTTGCCCGCTACGAGCGCCTCTGCGACCTTGGCTCTGCCCCGCTCGAGCACGCGGCCGACGGTCTGGCGCGAGATGCCCATGGCTTCGGCCGCCTGCTCGTGGCTCAGCCCGTCGAGGTCGACGAGGCGGATGGCCTCCAGCTCGTCGACCGTCAGCTGCAACTGCTCGAGCTCGCGGCCCGGCACGCCCGCCGGCTTGAACAGGGTCGCCCGCGGCACGCCGCCGACGGCGCGCTCAATCGGTGGGCGGGGCATGTCCGTCTCCTGTGGTTCCTAGCATATGCTCATCCTAGAGGGGGCGAGGTCCGGCTTCAACACGCCGGCTTCTCGCTGTCTACTGTGTGGTCGGCCGTGTCGTGCGACGCCGGGAGAGCCCGGGGTGCAGGCTGGGTCGCACCCACTTCGATCGTCCTTCTCTGCGCCGGCACCTCGCTTGGCGTCGGCGGATCCAGCCGCAGGTAGGCGCCGCCCAGGCGCCGGGCCGGTTCACGACGGCTCAGCGCCAGGCGCAGTGCGGTCCGGCGCAGCAGGGGCCGCGTCAGTCCCTCGGCATCGCGGATGTCCTGCACGACGTAGGCGCCGGCCGCGACCAGGGTCCGGGTCGCTGTGCGCCCGCCCAGGCCGCCCTCGCTGCTCCGGGCATTGCCCCAGCGACCGCTACGGCCTCGCCCGGTGCCCTTGCATGGTGGCCCTCCCCGTCGTTGTCGGCGGTACCCGGGCCTTCCGTCTGCGTGCATGGCTGCTTCCTTCCTCCTCATGTCCAGTGACCGCTGACGGTGGGTGCCTCGACCGCTTCGAGCTCGCCGCGCTCGAGAGCGGCCAGGGCGTCGTGCGCGGTCACTCCGTTGCTCGTCTGGTAGATGGCGATGTCCGCAGCGGCGAGCACCCGGTGCGCGTTCGGCCCGACATTGCCGGTGATGACCGCCCCGGCGCCGTGCGACGCCACGGCGTTGCCCGTCTGGATGCCGGCGCCGCCGCTGGCGACCGCGTTCTCGCGAGCCTGCCACTCGCCGGTCTCGGTGTCAGCGACGATGAACCAGCGGGCGCGGCCGAACCTGGGGTCGACCAGGGACCCGATATCGTTGCCCTGTGTACTGATGGCTACTCTCATGGCTGCTCCTCTATTCGGATTCGTGTGACGGTACAGCTGGGGTCGTTCGCCTCGGATCCAGCCCCCGGCTCGCCTGGCCCCTACGCATTGAGCACCTCTCCTTGCGGGGACGGCGAGAGCGATGCGCCCACCGCTCCCCAGAGCTTCGTGATCTCCTCCGCGGCGCGCCCGCCGTGGGCGATGACGTCGGTGCCCGCTACTTGGGCATGTGTCACTGCGGGGTCGTACTCGACAGTGACGACGAACTCCGCTCCGGCGTCGGACGCCTCACCAGAGATGCGCGCGCCGAGCTCCCGGTTGAGATCTGCCTTGTTGATGCAGACGGCGAACGGCAGCCGGAACTGCCGCACCACCTGCAGCACGCGGTCGAGGTCGTGGCGACCCGAGACCGTCGGTTCGGTGACCACCAGCACCAGGTCGGCGCCGGCCAGCGAGGCGATCACGGGGCAGCCGATGCCCGGCGATCCGTCGACGATGACGAGCGGCAGTCCGCGCTCCTCGGCCACGCTGCGAGCCTCGTTGCGTACGAGGGTCACGAGCTTGCCGGAGTTGTCCTCGGCGACCCCGAGACGAGCGTGGACGAGCGGCCCGTAGCGCGTCTCGGATGTCATCCAGGCACCGTTGATGACGGGCTCCATGCGGATGGCGTCGGCGGGGCACACGTGCCGGCAGAGCTCGCAGCCCTCGCAGGCGAGGGCGTCGATCGAGTAGTCGCCGTCGGCGCTCCGCACGGCCGCGAAGCGGCAGACCTCGGCGCAGCGGCCGCAGGCGGTGCAGGCCTCAGGGTCGATGATCGCCCTTCGGCGGCCGCTGAACTCATGTTCCTTCCCGAACTCGGGCCCCAGGACCAAGTGCAGGTCGGCGGCGTCGACGTCGCAGTCGGCGAGCACGGCGCCGCCCGCCAGCGCCGCGAAGGCGGCCACGATGCTCGTCTTCCCGGTGCCGCCCTTGCCGCTGATGACGACCAGCTCGCGCGGCGGGCTCATGAGGCCACCTCTGCCGCTCGGGCGGCTGATTCGATGCGCGTCCAGGCAGCGCTCAGCTTCTCTCCCAGACCCTCGACCGAGTCGAGTAGCAGATGGCCCTGGGCGTAGGTCTCGGCGATGCGTCGCTCGTAGGGCAGCTCGAGAACGATCTCGATGCCCTCGTCGGCGCAGTACGAGTACACTCGATCGTCTCCCAGACCGGCGCGGTTGACGACAACGACGCAGCGCAGCCCGAGCGCGCGCACCATCTCTACCGCAAGCTCGAGGTCGTGCAGACCGAAAGGCGTCGGCTCGGTGACCAGGACTACCAGGTCAGAGTCGCGTACCGCTGCGATCACGGGGCAGGAGGTGCCCGGTGGCGCGTCGATCAGTACGACGTCGACGCTGTCGTCGTCGGCAGCTGCCAAGGTGGCCCTGGTCGTGGGTACGGCCTTGGCTTCGCCGACTGCGAGCACCCCGCTCACGAGCGGGAAGACAGGCTGGCGCGGGGGAGTCGCCATGCCGTGCTCGACCACCCCGGTCTCACGCTCTTCCTCATGGATCGCGTTCTGCGGACACAGCAGCGCGCACGCTCCACAGGAGTGGCAGAGCTCCGGGAACACGAGGACCGTGGAGCCGACGACGGCGATGGCGTTGAAAGCGCAGACCTCGCCGCACGCCCCGCAGCCGTTGCAGCGCGCCTCGTCCACCTCGGGCACCAGGACGCGCACTGGCTCGCGGTGTTCGATCTCGGGATGCAGGAAGAGGTGACAATCCGGCTCCTCGACATCGGCGTCGAGGAGCTGCACGGCCAAGCCGCGCGCGGAAAGCAGCGCCGCGAGGTTGGTGGCGAGCATCGTCTTCCCGGTGCCGCCCTTGCCGCTGGCGATGGCGATGCGCATGGCCTCAGACCTCCAGCTCGAGCACGCCGTTGGGGCAGGCGCTCAGGCAGGCACCGCAACCGTTGCACAGCGTGGCGTCCACCACCACCTCCGCCGCGAGCAGGCTCAGCGCGCCACGAGGGCAGGCGTCGAGGCAGGCTCCGCACAGGGTGCACTGATCCGCATGAGCCACGACGGCTATGGGTCGCGCTCGTGCAACTGGAGCCGGAGCCCCGGAGGGCACGTCCGCGCGTGGGGCCGGCACGGCGACAGCGGCAGCCATCTGCGCTGCGAGGCCGGTCCCGCCGCAGGCCTCAGGAGCCGCGCCGCGCCCCGAACCGTCACGGCGGCGCTGCCGGACGCCGTGTCTCTGGCCGCGACCGGTGCCCCGACCTCTGTCTCTGGCGCGCCTCACTTCTGCCCCGCCTCGAGCCGGTCGAGGCGCTCAACGATCTCCCCCAGCCTGCTCTCCAAGCTCGCGAACGGGTCCGGCCAAGCGCATGCCAGCGCCGACGAGTCGGCCTGCTCGGCACGCTGCCAGCCGGTGAGTCCGGTGGCGTAGAACTGGTTGCGGCGACCGCGGCCGCCGCCGCCCCGGCCACGACCCATTCCGGCGCCCCTCCCAGCGTTTGCTCCGAAGCCGACATCTGCCGTGGCACCGGCACACGAGCCGCGCCGGCCACCTGTCATAGGGCCGTAGCCCATCGGTCCTGAACCGTCCATTCCTGGCATGATCTCTCCTTTGTCGCCGTCCGGCGCTCGGCTTGCCGGAGCGTGTGTAATGAGCATATGCTCAGTATACAGCACAGCTCGACGGTATTCTAGGCAGCCACAACGGAGGGTATCCTCTGAGGCAGCAGTCGCTGATGCTCCGGCCTTCGGGCGCTGCGAGTGTGATTCAGGCAAACGGCAGAGAAGGAGGGGCGGATCAATGGCCAGGAGAGGGCAACGGATGCCGGCTGGTGACCGTTGGTGGCGCTGATTCGCGGATCGGTCGTATCGCTTCGGCCGGCTCAGGAGTCGGATCGCCGCTCCGTCTACGAGTGGCTGGCGCAGTCAGACGTGACGCAGGCGATGATGGGACCTCCGCACTTCCCTGATGCCCCGACGACGCCGTGGGAGGACTTCCGCGCCGACTACGGAGAGCACTTCTTCGCCGGGACGAGACCGGACGTCGAGATGTCTTGCATCATAGAAGTTGACGATGTGCCGGTCGGCCAGGTGAACTACGAGGTGAGAGGCTCGGGTCCGAGGACCGCCGAGCTCGACATCTGGCTGCGGTCCGAAGGCGACTGTGGGCGGGGCTACGGGCCGGACGCCCTGACTTCCTTGACCCGCTCACTCGCTGAGGCTTACGGCGTTCGCGAGTTCATCCTCCGACCGTCCGCGCGCAATACGAGAGCCGTCAAGGCATACGAGAAGGCAGGCTTCAGGCGGCTGTCTCTCACTCGTGAACAGCAGACGGAGCTCTACGGCCCGGGGGACTATGCCGACGCTGTCGTGATGCGCCTGCGGCTCCCTCAGTGACCGTGGGTGGAGCCAGTGAGCAACCGAGCGCTCGCCGTCGCGTCTCCACTTCCGGGTTGCTTCATCTCACTCCGCTGGTGCCGCCGCCAGCGTGTGCGCCAGCGTGCGGTAGCGCTCGCTGTCCCCAGACCGTTCGTCGCCCTCCTCGGTGCGTTCGAACTCGGCGGCGAGCATCTCCTGCTCCTGAGCGCTCAGAAGGCGTTCGGTGAGAGGGAAGAGCACGGTGTCTTCCTTGCCTATGTGGAGGTGAAGCAAGAAGGCGTACAGCTTTAGGTTCTCTGCGACGACAGCCGTGGCTGCTTCGGTTCGGCCCGCCTCGGGCAGCGCAGCGTCGATCGCGCGGATGCAGTCTCTGGCCGCCTCGTGCTCACTGAGGAGAACGCTCACCGTTCCGCCCGCGGACGGGCTGCGCTCCTCCAGAAGCGGGAACAGCAGCTCCTCTTCCTTGGTGTGATGGTTGCCGTCGGTGAAGTTCCTGGTGAAGTCGATCATCTGGGCGACCTGCTCGCTGTGCACGTGGCCTGTCTTCTCGATGTCGGCGACCTCACGCTCCATCGCCTCAACGACCATCAGGACGAGTTCATGCTCCTGACGGAGCTGATCTGTGGGGCCGTCGATCATCCGTCCTCCTCTCCTCTCGACGGCAGGACGCCGAACGACCTGCCTTGTGTAGGGTGTCTCTACCCACAAACCACATTGTGGCCACCAGGGGAGTCTCTCTGGGGACAGCCGGGTATATGACTGCGGTCGAGGCCAAGGATGCATGAGACCCCATGGTGTTTGAGCCAACCGCCCCTCGCAGCGCGTGAGCGCCGTCGACTTCAAGATGCAAGAGCGCTCCGGCGAATCGGCCGCCGGCTCTTCCGAGGACGAAGGTCGAGCTCCTTCTGCGGTCGTGGGCATCGGCGGTTCGGCCGGCGGATTGGCGGCGTTCGCCGAGCTGCTCGGGTCTCTGCCGAGCGACACGGGCATGGCGTTTGTGATCGTCTCGCACCTCGACCCCGGGCATCCGAGCCTGATGACCCACCTGCTCGTCGCCAAGTCGTCCATGCTTGTCACCGAGGCGGTCGACGATGCACGCGTTGTCGCCGACCATGTCTACGTCCTGCCTCCCGGCAGCGACATGACCATTAGTCGGGGCCATCTCAAGCTGGAGGCGAGGGCCACGGCGGCTCGCCGGCATCTGCCCATCGACGTCTTCCTGGAGAGCCTTGCGGCGGCGCAAGGGGAGACAGCGATCGGCGTCATTCTCACCGGAGCCGCCTCGGACGGCACGCGGGGCATGGCGGCGATCAAGGCGGCCGGCGGCTTGACGTTCGCTCAGGATCCCGGCTCCGCCGAGCACCCGAGTATGCCGGCGAGCGCCATCAAGGCGGGGGCCGTGGACTTCATCCTGCCGCTCGAGAGGATCGCTCCCGAGTTGGCGACGATCGCCGGTCAGGGCTACGTCAACGGCGGGCGAGACGCGGCCTTCGCGTCTTCCGGGGAGCAGGAGGAGGCGGCCTTCGAGGAGATCTTCGGGCTTCTACGCACCGCCTGCGCCGTCGATTTCTCGGCCTACAAGCGGCCGACGATCCGACGGCGCGTTGCCCGGCGGATGCTGACGAACCAGCTCGACGACTTGAGGCAGTACGTCAGCTATCTTCACGAGCATCCGGCCGAGCTCGAGGCTCTCTACGGGGACATCCTCATCAGCGTGACGGAGTTCTTCCGCGACCGTGAGATGTTCGAGATCTTGCGCGACCGGGTCCTCCCAGCCATCCTGAGGGACAAGGCTGAGGGCTCCGCGGTGCGCCTCTGGGTGCCGGGCTGCGCCAGCGGGGAAGAGGCCTACAGCTTGGCGATCACCGTGCTCGAGACGATGGCGGAGCTAGGCGTCAGTCGCCCATTGAAGGTCTTCGCCACCGACATCGGCGATCGCGACCTGGAATCCGCACGCAAGGCTGTCTACCCGTAGGGCAGTGTGGCTGCCGTGAGCCCAGAACTGCTGCAGCGTTTCTTCGTGGCCAGTGATGGCGGCTACCGGGTCAACAAGGCCGTGCGCGAGCACTGCGTCTTCGCAAGGCATGACCTCACGCGGGACCCGCCCCTGGCGCATATCGACTTGGTGAGCTGCCGCAACGTCCTCATCTACCTGAGTCCGGCGCTCCAGCGCCGGGTGGTGCCGAAGCTCCACTATGCGCTCTTGCCGGGAGGCTGTCTCGTGCTGGGGAACTCGGAGTCGCTCGGCGGTTTCGGCCAGTTCTTCGAGCCGGTGGACAAGAAGCGCAGAGTCTTCACGAGGAACTCCCTTGCAGTCCCCTCGGGCGCCTCTTGGGTATGGGCGCAGACCGCAGCCGATGACTCTGTGCCTGGCCTGCCCGGGCGGGTGGAGGCAGCCGGCGATCTTCAGAGGGCGACGGAGCGTGTCCTCCTCGACGACTTCCTTCCCGCGGGCGTCACCGTCGACGCGCGGCTTGAGATCGTCAGATTCCACGGCGCCGCTGCGACGTTCGTGGGCAATCCCCCGGGGAGACCGACGCGCAGAGTGCTCGACATGGTCTCTGCCGATCTGGCCGGTGAGCTGCGGGGGCTGTTCGAAGACGTCACCATCACTGGCGAACGCGCCGTGCGCAGGCGGCTCTCGACGCGCGGTGGCGAAGACCCCCGGGAGGTGAACCTGCACGTCGTCCCGATCGGGCCCAAGGTCGGCGAACGATACTTCATCGTTCTGTTCGAGGATCTCACCGACGGCTCAGCGAGCAAGGGCGCCGGACGGCCTGCCGAGGCGGCGTCCGGCGGTGAGGTGGAACGGCTGCAGCGTGAGCTCACTGCCGCGCGCGAACGCTGGAGGCGCTGCTTGAAGACCAAGAGACGGCCAACGACGAGCTGCGCGCGGCCAACGAGGAGATCCTCTCTACCTCCGAGGAGATGCAGAGCGTCAACGAGGAGCTCGAGACATCTTCGGAGGAGTTGCAGTCGACCAACGAGGAGCTTAGCAGTCGCAATGCCGAGCTCGGGCAGCTCTCCGACGATCTGCACAACCTGCTGACGAGCGTCAGCTTGCCCATCATCCTTGTTGATCGCGGCGGGTGCGTCCGCCACATCACTCCCGAGGCCTATCGCCTCTTTCGAGTGACCCCCGGCGACCTGGGGCGCCCCGTCGCCGAACTGGCCCAGCGCCTCGGCATCGACGACCTCGACGGACTCGTGCGCGAGGTGGTGCAGGCACTGCATCCCCTGGAGCGCACCTTGCGAGACGATGCGGGCCGCTGGTACGTGGCTCACGTGCGCCCTACGCGACCGCCGATCACCGCATCGATGGAGCCGTTGTCACCCTCATCGACGCCGACGATCTTACCCGCCGCTATGAGGCACAGCTGCGCATCGCCTCCGTACTGCAGGTGAGCTTCGTCCACGCCTTGCCCCAGGTGGAGGGCCTCGAGCTTGCCGCCCTCTCGATTCCGGCGAGTCGCCCGGAACTCGTCGGCGGCGACTTCTGTGACGTGGTCAGGCTGCCCGACGGAGCTGTCATGGCCCTCATCGGGGACGTTCAAGGCAAGGGCCTGAAGGCAGCAGGACTCACCGAGACCGTGCGCAGCGCCGCGCGTGCTCTCGCGCTCGTCCTCTCCTCGCCGGAACAGGTTCTCGCCACTGTGAACCGGCTGCTCCTGCAGCGAGAGGACGCGCAGGAGGCGTTCGTCACGGCGCTGCTCATGCGGATCGATCCGGCCAGCGGGGAGGTTCTCTTCCTGAGCGCCGGTCATCCGCCGCCGCTGCTCATCTCCGCCGCCGGTTCCGACCTGCTCGAGACGTCGTACGGGCTCCCGCTTGGGGCGTTCGACACGTCCTATGAGATCACGCGCGCTCGGCTCTCTCCTGGGGATACCCTTGTCCTGTATACCGACGGCCTCACTGAGGCCAGGAGCGGCAGGGAGCTCTTCGACGAGGGGCGCTTGCTCGAGGCGTCTGCGGCCCTTCAGGGTCGGCCCCCCAGGGAGGTCGTCGAGAGCCTGAGCGCCGCAGCCACCGATTTCGCCGGGTCGCTCGGCGACGACCTGCAGTTGCTTGCCGTCCGCATTTTCGGGATCGAGCCGTGACGGGTTCCGGAGGGGCGGGGAGACAGCTCCCCCTCGCGTCGTGAGAGAGCACCTCGTGTACCATGTGGAGCCGTCAGCCAAGGCTCTCGCCGAAATGCGCCGGCGAGTGCGCGGCTTCCTTGGGCTGGGCGTGACCGAGACACTGCGCGGCGACGTGTTGTTGGCACTCGACGAGACGGTGACCAACGCCATTGTGCACGGCGGTGCTTCTCGCGTGATCATCCACGTCGGCCTCCTCGAGGACCGGTTGACGGCGACCGTTCGCGACAGTGGCCAAGGGTTCGATCTGCAGCGCCTCGTGGAGACGTGGTCGCCGCCGGCCGACCCCGAAGGAGGTCGCGGCCTCTACCTGACGACGCGCCTGATGGATTCGGTCGTCATCTGCGCGGCCGGCGGTACCATCGTCCACATGTCGCGCGATCTTGTCCCGGACGGCGACCGGAGACGTCCTGAATGTGTCTGGAGTGCGCCGCGCGTCGCACGCTTCGCCCACCGCTGATCCGACTTCTGATGCGGGCGCCTCGGTGGCCGCCCCGCGAGGTCGCGGCCTGAAGGACGGTTGCGCACTCGCTCCGCGATCAGTGCCTTCGAGCGTTGAGTCTAGGCGATCGCACCACTTGCGTAGAGGGCCGCCATCTTGCCCAGCGGGGCGGCGGCGATCCGGGACGCATTGCCGGCCGCTCCGAACTGTTCGTAGCGCTCCGCGCAGAGGTCCTTCGCGGCCGCGCGGGCCTCTCTGAGGAAGACGCGAGGATCGAAGGTCGATGGATCGGTCGCCATCGCGCGGCGCATGGCGCCGGTCATGGCGAGCCGGATGTCGGTGTCGATGTTGACCTTGCGTACGCCGTGCCGAATGCCCTCCTGGATCTCCTCGATCGGCACGCCGTACGTCTCTCTCATCTGGCCGCCGTACTCGCGGATGAGCGCGAGCCACTCCTGGGGCACGCTCGACGAGCCGTGCATCACGAGATGCGTGTTCGGAAGCCGCGCGTGGATCTCCTTGATGCGGTCGATCGCGAGAACCTCACCGGTCGGTCGATTGGTGAACTTGTAGGCTCCGTGGCTCGTGCCGATCGCCACGGCGAGCGAGTCGACACCGGTCGCGGCGACGAACTCGGCGGCTTGGTCGGGGTCGGTGAGCATCTGATCGCGGGTCAGTCTCCCCTCAGCGCCGACGCCGTCCTCCTTGCCGGCCTCGCCTGTCTCCAGCGACCCCAGGACGCCAAGCTCTCCCTCCACGCTCACACCGACTGCATGCGCGGCCTCGACGACGGCACGCGTTGCCTCGACGTTGTACACGAAGGGCGCAGGCGTCTTGGCGTCTTCCAAGAGGGAGCCGTCCATCATGACGCTCGTGAAGCCGGAGTCGATCGCCGATCGGCAGACGGTGGGGCTCGAGCCGTGGTCGAGGTGGACTGCGATCGGGATGCTCGGCCATGTCTCGACCGCGGCGGCGACGAGCCCTCGCAGGAAGGCCTCGCCGGCGTACTTCCGTGCTCCCGCCGAGCCTTGGAGGATGACCGGGCTGTCGGTGGCTGCGGCCGCCTCCATGATCGCCTGGATCTGCTCCATGTTGTTGACGTTGAATCCCGGGATGCCATAGCCGTTCTCGGCGGCGTGGTCGAGGAGTTGTCTTACCGTGACGAGTGCGATTGTCTCCTCCTCATGGGTTCTGACGAGCGCTCACCTGCCGAGCATCTTCGCGCGCTTGGCGGCGATCCGCCAGATGAACGGAGTGAAGATCAGCTGCATCGCAAGGTCCATCTTGCCGCCGGGCACGACGATCGTATTGGCTCTCGACATGAACGAGTCGTGCAGCATCGACAGCAGGTAGGGGAAGTCGATGCCCTTCGGGTTGGCGAAACGAATGACGAGCATCGACTCGTCGGGCGTGGGGATCGTGCGCGACATGAACGGGTTGGAGGTGTCCACGATCGGCACACGCTGGAAGTTCACGTGGGTGCGGGTGAACTGGGGCGTGATGTAGTACACGTAGTCGTGCATGCGGCGGAGGATGACGTCGGTCACGGCTTCGACCGAGTAGCCGCGATAGCGGGTGTCGCGGTTGCTCTTCTGAATCCACTCGAGGTTGATGACGGGGACGACGCCGATCAGCAGATCGGGGTACTCGGCGACGTTCACGTCGCCGGTCACGACGGCGCCGTGCAGGCCCTCGTAGAACAGCAGGTCGGAGTTCTCGGGGGTGTCCGTCCACGGAGTGAAGGTCCCCGGCTCCTGGCCGTAGGGCTCCGCTTCCTCCGGGCTGTGAAGGTACTTGCGCACTTTGCACGCTCCGGTGTCGGCATACGTGCGGAACGTGTCTTCGAGCTCGGAGAACAGGTTCGCCTCTGGGCCGAAGTGTGAGAGGTGGCCGCCTCTCTTCCCATCCTCGGCCATGAGGACCTTGATGCTGGCGCGGTCGTAGCGGTGGAAGCTGTCTCCCTCGACGATGGCGGGAGTGAGCCCCTCTCGGCGGAAGATCTGCTCGAACGTCTCCTGTACCGTCGTCGTTCCCGCTCCGGACGAGCCGGTGACCGCGATGATCGGGCATCTCTCAGACATGGCGGTGCGCCTCTCTCTCAGTCGTCGCGGAACAGCCCGCGCGCGTTGAACAGCGGCGTATCGTACTTGGGCTTGCTCGGCGCTCGGTAGTAGCTCTCGATGCGCTCGACTTCCTCGCGAGATCCGAACACCAACCCGATGCGCTGGTGCAGCGAGTCCGGCACCACATCGAGGATCGGGCATTCACCGGTGCTGGCGCGGCCGCCTGCCTGCTCGACGACCATGCCGATCGGGTTGCACTCATACAGCAGGCGCAGGCGTCCGGGCTTCGCACGGTCCTTGGTGTCGCGCGGGTAGAGAAACACCCCGCCGCGCATGAGGATGCGGTGCGTCTCGGCGACGAGCGACGCGATCCAGCGCATGTTGAAGTCCTTCTCCCGCGGACCGGTTCGGCCGGCCAGGCACTCCTCGACGTAGCGCTGTACGGGCGGCTCCCAGAAGCGGCTGTTCGAAGCGTTGATCGCGAATTCGCGGGTCGCCTCGGGGACGTGCATGTCGGGATGGGTGAGGAAGAACTCACCGGTCTCGGGGTCGAGCGTGAACCCCGCGACGCCTTGGCCGACGGTGATCACGAGCATCGTCGAGGGCCCGTAGATCGCATAGCCGGCGGCCACCTGCTCCGCGCCCGACTGGAGGAAGCCGGCCTCCGTAAGGACGGTGTCGTGCTCCGGCTGACGCAGGACCGAGAAGATGGACCCGACGGCGACGTTCGTGTCGATGTTGCTCGAGCCGTCGAGCGGGTCGAACAAGAGGAGGTACTTGCCGTGGGGGTGCTCCTCGGGCACCACGTAGGGCTTCTCCATCTCCTCGGACGCCATGCCCGCGATCACGCCCGTCCACTCGGTCGTGCGCATGAAGACTTCGTTGGCGTAGATGTCGATAGTGGTCTGTCCCTCGCCCTGGATGTTGATGCCTTCTTCGCGGCCGAGCTCGCCCCGCAGGGAGCCTTGGGCGACTTTGCGAGCGATACCCTTGCATGCCAGCGCGACCTGGAGCATGAGCTCGTTGAAGTCGCCGGTCGCGTGCGGCACGTGGCGCCGGTGCTCGATAAGGTACTGAGTGAGCGTGGTGCGGTTCGTGAGCAGCATCGTTCGCCCCTAGCGTCCCGCGATGGTCCGGCGGGCAGCGCCCGTCTCGGCGTTCGCACGGATCGCCGTGATCGCCGCAGCGTAGTCTTTCTGCGAGAACACGGCGCTGCCTGCGACCAGTACTTCGGCGCCGGCTTCTCCGACCGCTGCGGCATTGTCTGGTTTGACGCCGCCGTCGATCTCCAGGTCGATGTGGCGGCCGGTCTCGGACTCGTAGCGGTCGAGCAGCTCGCGACAAGCACGGGTCTTCGGCAAGGCGGAGTCGATGAAGCTCTGCCCGCCGAAGCCGGGGTTGACCGACATGAGCAGCACGAAATCGAGGCGATCGAGCACGTGGTCGAGCCAGGAGAGCGGGGAAGCCGGGATTGAGCACCAGGCCGGCCTTGGCGCCGCAGTCGCGCACGAGCGTCAGCGAGCGGTCGACGTGCTCCGTGGCCTCCGGGTGGAAGCTGATCCAGTCCGCGCCGGCCTCCGCGAATGCGCCGATGAGGGAGTCGACGGGCGTGACCATCAGGTGGACGTCGATCGGGACGCGCGCGTGCGGCTTGAGCGCCGCACAGACGAGCGGACCTACGGTGAGGGCCGGGACGTAGTGGTTGTCCATCACGTCGAAGTGCAGGAGGTCGGCGCCGGCGTCCTGCACCGCTCGCGCCTCTTCGCCGAGGCGCGCGAAGTCGGCCGACAGCAGGCTCGGGGCGATGCGAATGCTCATCGGGGAGGCTCCTCCGTGGCGGCTTCATCGTCGAACAGGCGGCTTGCGCGCACCTCATCTTCGCAAATGGTCGTGAGGTCCTCAGGGGTGAGGGTCGTCGCCCGAGCCTCGAACAACCGCAGGGCCTGGCGCAGCCGGATACGGTCGAGCGCGTTGCGCACCGAGCGCGCGTTGGCGAAGTGCGGACGTGTCCGGCGGATCGCGAGGTACTCCGCGAATGTCTGCCGCGCCTTCGGGTCGAAGTGGTAGTTCCACTCGGCGAGCGTGAGTTCGGCGATCTGCAGCAGCTCTGCGTCCGTGTAGTCCGGGAAGTCGATGTGATGGGCGATGCGTGAGGAGATGCCCGGGTTCGACGAGAAGAACTTCTCCATGCGGTCCTGATAGCCGGCCATGATGACGACGAGGTCGTCGCGCTGGTTCTCCATGACCTGCAGCAGGATCTCGATGGCCTCTTGCCCGTAGTCCTTCTCGTTCTCGGGCCGATGCAGATAGTACGCCTCGTCGATGAAGAGCACCCCGCCCATCGCCTTCTTGAGCACCTCCTTCGTCTTCGGCGCAGTGTGCCCGATGTACTGGCCGACGAGGTCGTCGCGCGTCACGGCGACGACATGACCCTTGCGGACGTAGCCGAGGCGGTGCAGGACGGCGGCCATGCGCATGGCGACCGTCGTCTTGCCGGTGCCGGGGTTCCCCGTGAACGACATGTGCAGCGATGGCGACGAAGCGGACAGGCCGTGGGTCGAGCGCACGCGCTCGACGAGGAGCAGCGCGGCGATTTCGCGTACGCGTTGCTTGACCGGCACGAGTCCGACGAGCTCGCGGTCGAGTGCATCGAGGACCTCCCCGATGCCCGCTTCCTCGTACTCGCGCTCGAGATCGATAGCTGGCCCCGCCTGCTCGACAGACGCGGTCTGCTCGGCAGGCGCCGTGGTCTCGTCCATCGCTGCTCTCTCCAAGACTCGCCCGGCTACCCTAGGCGCCGTAGCGCTCGCCCTGGGCGCCGCGGTCCACGGCGTAGGACACTGTCGTGTAGCGCTGGTTGCGGCCCGGGCCTTCGGCGCGATCCAGCCGGAAGCCCGGCTCCGTGGCAGGGCGCTGGGCGATGAACGACAGGGCGACCGTCTCGACGCCGTGGGTCGCGTCGAACGCGTTGATGCGGATGTAGCAGTTCGGATTCGCCTCGCGGCACTCGGCGAGCTCTCCCATGATCCCGGCCGCATCCTTCAGATCGAACATGGGCTGCCCCCACATGCTCCAGTACGTGTTGCGGGGGTGGGGGTCATCGGTGGACTCGATAGACACCGCCCAGTCGTGGTCGAGGCAGTACTCGATCTGGGCGCGGATCTCCTCGTCGGTGAGATCGGGGAGGAACGAGAACGCTCCTTGCGTGATGCGCATCAGGTGAACGCCTCCTTCGCCTATGACGACGTCGGGGTGGGAACGACGTCGAGTGTGTCGGTGCTGGCGTACTCGAAAGTGACCTCTCCCCAGGTGTCGAGCGCGGCCCTCAGGGGGCGGCACCACTCGGCGGCCTTCACGAGGATCTAGCGGGCCCTCGGCGAGGATATCGCGGCCTTCGTTGCGCGCCTTGACCATCGCCTCGAGCGCGACTCGGTTGGCCGTGGCGCCGGCGGCCACACCTTCGGGATGGCCGATGGTCCCGCCGCCGAACTGCAGGATGACATCGTCGCCGAACAGGTCGAGTAGCTGGTGCATCTGGCCCGCGTGGATGCCGCCGGAGGCGACGGGCATGACCTTGCGCAGTCCCGCCCAGTCCTGCTCGAAGAACAGGCCGCGTGCGGGGTCGGCCTCGTTGTGGGACTCGCGCAGCACGTCGTAGTAGCCGAGCACGGAGTTGCGGTCACCCTCGAGCTTGCCCACGACCGTGCCCGCGTGCAGGTGGTCGACTCCGGAGAGCCGAAGCCACTTCGAGATGACGCGGAACGAGATGCCATGGTCCTTCTGCCGCGTGTAGGTCGAGTGGCCGGCGCGATGCATGTGCAGGAGCATGTCGTTGCGGCGGGCCCAGTTCGACATCGACTGGATGGCGGTCCAGCCGATCACGAGGTCGACCATCACGATGCTGCTGCCAAGCTCGCGCGCGAACTCGGCACGCTCGTACATCTCTTCCATGGTCGCCGCGGTGACGTTGAGGTAGTGGCCCTTGACCTCGCCGCTATCGGCCTGCGCATGGTTCACGCCCTCCGTGCAATAGAGGAAGCGATCGCGCCAGTGCATGAAAGGCTGCGAGTTGATGTTCTCGTCGTCCTTGGTGAAGTCCAGACCGCCGCGCAACGCCTCGTAGACGACGCGGCCGTAGTTCTTGCCGGACAATCCGAGCTTCGGCTTGATCGTCGCGCCGAGCAGCGGCCGGCCGAACTTGTCGAGCCGTTCGCGCTCGACGACGATGCCGGCCGGCGGACCGGGGAACGTCGTCACGAGCGCGTGAGGAATGCGCATGTCCTCCAGCCGCAGCGCCTTGACCGGCTTGAAGCCGAAGACGTTGCCGATGATCGACGCCGTCATGTTGGCGATCGACCCGGGCTCGAACAGCTCGTGGTCGTAGGCGATGTAGGCGAAGAACTGGTCCGGGCGACCAGGCACTGGATCGGCCCGATACGCCTTGGCGCGGTAGTGGTCGGCGGCCGTGAGTCGATCGGTCCAGACCACAGTCCACGTCGCGGTCGAGGATTCACCGGCTACGGCCGCGGCGGCCTCGATCCAGTCGACGCCTTCCTGCGGGGTGACGCGGAAGACGGCGAGGACGTCCGTGTCCTTCGGCTCGTAGTCGGAGTCCCAGTAGCCCATCTGGGTGTACTTGAGGACGCCCGCCGAGTAGCGGGTCTTCGCATCGCTGATGACCTTCTCCTCAGCCATGGCTGCCCCCTCCTTCCGGTGGCATTTTTGGCTGCTCGTGAATCGTTCCCGGAGCGTTTTTGTCCGACTTCGTGAACGAACGCACAAGCGCTGTGCTCAGAATAGCAGGGTGGCTCCGGGCCGTTGCCGTTTGTCGCCGACCGGGGTTCACTCGACGATGAGCGGCAGGAAACCTGCTGTCACCGGCACGGTGCCACCGGAGGCGGCTTGCGGGAGAGGTTCGCGGAACCTGCGCTGCATGGCATCTCGACTTCTGGCCCCTCCTCGCGGATACTCCGGCTTGAGGACGACACGGGCCCCTGCCCTGGACCATTTGCGGAGCACACGCGGGTGCTCACGGGGCCCGAGGCAGGGCGGCAGGCCGAGGCGCGTCGCGAAACGGCCGCCGGTGGCGCCGGTGCTCGCAGCGCGTTGCGCCGAGCACTGGACGTCTACCGCGAAGAAGGAGGCGAGCATGCTCGAGGAGAGACAACGGCGGATCGCGGAGTTCATCGCGTCGTTTCGCGTCAAGCCCGGTGCGAAGGTGAAGCTGGCGAAGGACTTCGACCCCAGCCACAAGGCGACCTTCATCAAGAAGAAGGACGGCGTCAAGCTCCTCCAGGAGGGAGTGGAGTTGCTCGCCGAGTACCAGTCCCGTCTTGCTGCCCAGGACACGTGGGGCGTGCTCGTCTGCCTCCAGGCGCTCGACGCTGCCGGGAAGGACGGCACGATCCGGCACGTCATGAGCGGCGTGAACCCGCAGGGCGTCTCCGTTCACAGCTTCAACGTCCCTTCCGCCGAGGAGCTCGATCACGACTACCTGTGGCGCTACGCCAAGAGGTTGCCTCGGCGCGGCGACATCGGGATCTTCAACCGTTCCCACTACGAGGAGGTCCTCGTCGTCAGGGTCCACCCCAAGAACCTCGAGCGGCAACGGCTCCCCAAACAGGCGCGAGGGGAGGACGTGTGGGAGCACCGGTACCGCGACATCAATGCGTGGGAGCGTCACCTGGCTCGGCAACGGCTTCAAGGTGGTGAAGCTCCTCCTCAACATCTCCCGGGAGGAGCAGCGGCGGCGATTCCTGGCGCGGATCGACGAGCCCGACAAGAACTGGAAGTTCTCGGCCAACGACGCCAGGGAGCGCTTGTACTGGGACGACTACCAGACCGCCTTCTCTGAGATGCTCTCCAACACAAGCACGGAATGGGCGCCCTGGTACGTCATTCCGGCGGACCACAAGTGGTTCGCGCGCATCTGCGTGTCTGCGATCCTCGCCCACACGCTGGTCGAGATCGACCCGCAGTATCCGAGCATCGGCCCTGACTGCGCGCGAGGGACTGCAGGAGGCGCGGGCGCAGCTCATGGCGGAGGCGCCTGAATGACCGGCAGCGGACCTGAGCCGAGCGACAGGTAGCGGCGAAGGCGACTGAGGAGCCGTCAGCGCCTTGCCCTTCGGCGGATCGCAGGAGCGGCCACGGGTGGCCCGGCCGCCTCAGACTGACGTCTCAGAAGCGGTTGTTGGAGCTGCCTTCCTGGGCCATCGGCCGCTTGTAGCCGCCACCACGAGCGTCACGCCACTTGGTCGTGCGCCAGTTCATGTAGTGGCAGTTGCCGAACCAGGCGACCCCGCCGCCCGGGGCGTCGGCGATGACCTTGTTGGCGAGGAAGTAGCCGCCGTAGAGGTTGTTGCCGATGACGACCTGCTCGTTGCGGTCCATGCGCACCTTCTGCACGTGACGCGAGGCGTCGAGGAGGTTGCGCTTGAAGACCCAGCCGCTGCGCGCCGTCGTGTGACGCTGCAGGTTGAGGATCGAGTCGCGGCACTGGTAGAAGCGGTTGTCGATGACCTTGAAGCGGCTCGGCCCGTTGAGCTCGAAGCCGTGGCCCCACTGCTGCCTGGGGTTGATACCGGCGCCCTTGACGGTGTTGTTGCGGAAGGTGCAGTCGCGGGCGCCGGCACCGCCGTCGAAGGAGACCGCCTGGCTGCCCTGCGGCTCGATGGTCGAGTTGACGATGCTGATGGCGCGGTAGCCGCGGCTGCCCGAGGCCGGCCGTGAGGTGATCTCCATGCCCATCCGCCCCTGGGTCTTGACCTTGACGCGGTTGAAGCGGATGTGGTGGATGTTGCCGAGGCGGTCGTTGATGCTGACCCCGTTCCAGCCGCCGCCGCGCTGTGATGACACAGTCGCGGAAGACGATGTTGCGCGCCGCCCGGTCGATGGTGAGCACGGCTCGTCGTGCGGCTGCCGCCTTTGAAGACGCAGTTCTCATAGATGCGGTCGTGGGCTCCGGCCGGCAGCCGGTAGTTCGTGAAGGTCTTGTTCTTGATCACCTTCGTCGCCGAGGCCGAGGCGGGCACAAGGACGACGACCCCCAGGGCGACGACCAGAAAGCCGAGCCCCATGAACCTGAAGGATGTGCGCTGCACAGCATTCCCCTTCTGTTGTCTCATTGCCATGACCCAGGTGAGGTCGGCAGAGCAGGGGTGGAACGTTAGCCCTCCAGGGTGCTCAGCAGCCCCGGCAGTCAGGGAAGACGCGTAGTCAGGATAGACAACGAACGCCGGTGTTCAGCCATGGGTCGGGCCGCGCCTGTCGCCTCAATGCGACCGAGGACCTTGAAGCCAATCGCCGATGCGCATCTCGCGCTCTGTCTGCGCCGGGAGGGTTGCCATCTGTAGGCGCTCTCTCAGGTCGGCGCGGGGGAGAGGGTGCGGCGGCGGCGCAGAGGCGCCAGGCCTTCGAGGGTCGGGCTTTGGCGGGGCGCTGCCGTGGGTACGATTCAGGCGTCGGCTCACGTCGAGTGGCGACCAAGGGAGAAGGAGTCATGCAGGCTGAGATGAGTTCCGACACCGCTGACACATCGCCGCCGGTCCGGGGACGTCGCTTCCTCGTCGTGTACGCGACGCGGCATGGCTCGACGAAGGGTGTCGCCGAGGCCATCGCGAAGGAGTTGAGTGCCGCTGGTCAGGAGGTGGATGTGCGGCCGGCATCGGAGACGTCGGAGCCCTCGCGGTATGACGCTGTCGTGGTCGGCGGTCCGATGATACGCGGCTGGCACAAGGACGCGCTCAAGTTCGTCGTGAAGCATCGCGTGGAGCTGGCAGCTCGTCCCACCGCTTTCTTCATCACCGCCGCATCTCTCACCGACACTGGTGAAGACGAGGTGAAGGGCGTGCCGGTCGTCAAGGACCCATGGCTCGCGAAACGACCGCGAGACCAGAGACAAGCTCGGGCGGAAGGAGCGGTACGCGCTGCCGAGCCACTATCTCGGCGACATCCTCGCCAAGGTCGCCCCCGTCCGTCCTTGCCTCGCGGCGTTCTTCGCAGGGTCTCTCGATCTGACGACGATGGGATTCCTCGACAAGCTGTTCGTGCTTCTCGTCGTCGGTGCGACGCCGGGCGACGGCAGGAACTGGCAGGCGATCAGGGAGTGGGCACGAGCGCTGCCCACCTCAATGATCGACTGAGGGCTGCGACTGCTCGTACGCGAAGAGCACCTTCCAGAGGCCAGCTATCCGGGAGGGTGAAGCGCCTCGCAAGGCGTCGCCGGTCGGCTTCGGCCCGGGATCTACGGGACCTTCGGCCCGCGCAGGCGGCGCACGACGGTCTTGCGCCCCTGATTGGCGACGTGGAGCGCATGTTCGTAGCTCGCCAACACGCGTTGCCTTCGCGCGACGACCTTGGGAGCTTCCCGGAGGCCGCGGAGGCGTGCGAGGTGAGAACGGTAGACGGAGACTTTCTGCGCGTTGACAGGCTTGGCTCCAAGACGCGTTCCTTGTAGTCGGCGCTGCCAACGCCGATGTTCAGCCGTGCTGCGCCCCGCGCCACGGCTTCGCGAGCAAGCCAAGCATGCATCAACAGGCCCAGATGGTACTTCTCGTAGCGCGGGTCGAACGCTGACTGCAGCGCGCACACCTCGTTGCCGACCCAGAAGGCAAAGACCACAGCCGCCACCTCTCCTTCGATGGTCACGACGCGTGCTTCCCCGCACCGGTGGACCAGTTCGACGAAGTTAGGGTACTTGTGAGGATCGGTCTGCCAGTACGTGCTGCGCCCGTGCTTCTCGAAGCGGACGTTCTTCCAGCCGAGGAAGAGATCGGCGGTCTCCGGGATGGCATCCCCCCGGACCAACGTGTCGGAAGTGAACCCCGGGAAGGCTCGCGAGAGCCGGTTCTCGTAGAGGCGAAGATTGCGGCGGGTGCTTGTGCCGAGGGAGGAGAGGTACTCATCGAAGGTCGCGGGCAGCTCCGCGATCATGTACTCGGTCTCGCCGCCCACGATCGTCGGGAGATCGAGTTCGCGCGCTTGGAAGGGGACCTCGACTCGGATCTCGCGCACGGCTGGCAAGGCCCGGAAGAGCGCCTTGCAGGCGTGGCTCACGGCGGCAGGCTCGATCTCGATGCCCTTGTTGAGGATCTCAAGGGTGTCGGACCACCAAGCATGAAAGACCAGCAGGTGGTGCGGCTCTTCCAGAATGCAGACCCCCGTGGGCTGGACTCCATCCCAGAGAAGAAAGCAGTCGATGGTGGCGCGAAAGGTGCGGTACTGGGTGACGAGCTCGTCGGCGACGCGGGCAGGCACGCCCGAGGGGTAGACCGATGCGCCCAGATCCCCGTAGCGAATGACCTCGAGTGCCTGGTGCTGCCAGCCGTTGGACAAGGAAGAACCCCTCGTGTCTGTGGACGACTTGCCGCTGAGCGAGTACCGAAGTGTATGGAAGCAGTGCGCTCCTGTCCATGCCCTGTATCACCTGCCGGCTCTGGTTGATCACCGCCGGGTCGCCGAGCAGGGCGGCCCGCGGCGGCCCTGTGACCTCGGGATTGCTCCGCGCTGAACGGGCACGGACGGCGGCTGGAATCGGGGATCCCTAGCTCGACTGGTTCACCGCTCGATTCTGGCCGTGTATCGGTGAGGCGCGCCGCGACCGCGGCGTCAATGGCTCAGCCTCAGCCGAAGCCGCTGCTTGCGACCGGCGCGCAGCCTGTCGACGATGACGGGCTTGTGCGCAGGAAGCTCCGGTACTTCTGCTGGGCGTCGGTCGAACCGCACTGCGGGCACACGTTCTGATCTTCCTTGATGAAGCCGGTCGAGAACACCTCGAAGTCGTGGTCGCATTGGTTGCAGACGAAGTCGTAGAGTGCCACTGGTCATGCTCCTCTCTGGTTCACTATGGAACTCCGGGCGATCTTCGCCGGAGGCCGTTCAGGTGGCGCCTGCTCCCTCGCGCACGAGGGAGAACGTGCGTTGGATCGAGGTGCGCCTCGGGCACCCGGCGCAGCAGATTCACGGCCAGTGCCGCTCCTCTTGGGCAATATACCCTATGGGGTATACCATACCACATCCGGTGACTCCAGACACATCGGACCAGGGCGCGCCGCCGACGGCATCGACGCGGCCGGAACCCGGAGGTCGCATGGTCGTATCTGGAGCAACTTTGTGGGCGGTCCAGGAGCAGGAAGAGGTCGGTCGGGCGGGGTGGCGGGACGGCCAGCATTCGCAGGCCAGTCGACGGGAGGCTGATAGTCTCTCGCCGTGGAGGAGCGCGGTCGGTGTCGGGCATGCGGCGGGGCGCACTCCCATCGGCGGCCGAAGGGAGACAGCCATCCCCTGGGATCCGGGCGAGTACCTGAGGTTCGGTGATGAACGGACTCGGCCTGCGGCCGACCTCGCATCCCGCATCGCGGTCGAGTCTCCACGTGCGGTGATCGACCTGGGTTGTGGTCCGGGCAACAGTACGCAGGTGCTGCGCCAGCGATGGCCCCGGGCCCGCATCAGTGGTCTGGACAGCTCTGCGTCGATGATCGCCCGTGCCCGACGGTCCTATCCAGATCAGGAATGGGTCCTGGGCGACTTGTCGAACTGGGATGCGGGTGCTCCCTACGATGTCGTGTTCTCAAACGCTGCACTGCAGTGGACCCACGATCACGCTTCCCTCACCAGGCGCCTCCTCTCGAAGGTCGCGCCGCGTGGGGCGCTGGCCTTCCAGATCCCCAGTGGCGACTACTCGGCTGTGCGTTTATGCGTGCACGAGACCTCGCGGGACCAAGCATGGGCTTCTCGGATGGAGGGAGCTCGAGCGGCGCTCACCATGGAAGCCCCGTCCTTCTACTACGATGCTCTTGCGCCGCAGGCGAGCTCCGTCGAGATGTGGGAGACGGAGTACTGCCACGTGATGGAGTCGGCTTCGGCTATCGTAGACTGGGTCTCGAGCACTGGTTTGCGGCCCTTCCTCGATGCCCTTGGATCGGATGGGGAGAAGCGGCGTTTCGTGGAGATACTCACGGTGCGTGTCGCAGACCGATACGCACCGCAAGTCGATGGGCGACTGCTGTTCCCGTTCAGGCGGACCTTCGTCATCTTGCGTAGGCGGATGGGGCATCCCCTGGACTGGACCCGGCACATCTGCCAGTCTCTACCGCTGGCGGTCCGTCGAGAGGTTGTCCATGAATGAAGTGGCCATCTACTACCTGGAGATGAAGTCGGTCTCTTCTCTCAGAGCCAGGTACGAGTCCAAGGGTCTGGAGATACGCGAGTGTGAGATCGGGCAGTTTCAGGTCAACAAGTTCCTGTACCAGTTCGTGGGGGCGGACTGGGAGTGGGTAGAGAAGCTCACCTGGAAGGACGAGCGATGGAGGGACTACGTCGAGAGTAACGATCTTCGCACGTGGATCGCCTACTACAGGGGCTCTCCCGCTGGGTACTACGAGCTCCAGCAGCAGAACGGCGGCGACGTGGAGATCGCGTATCTCGGCATGGCTCCCCGGTTCGTCGGCCAGGGCTTTGGCGGCTACCTCCTCACCCATGCCCTCACATCAGCCTGGCGGTGGAAGGGAACCAAACGGGTATGGGTCCATACGTGCACCCTCGATCATCCAGGCGCGCTGCACAACTACGAAGCGCGCGGCATGACTGTCTATCGAGTCGAGGCTGACGGCGAGGCTCCCGAGCGGACGCCCGGGAGTGGCGGCTGAGCCATTGCGCCGGCCGTGGTCAATGCTTTGAGTAGCTGGGGAGGAAGGGTCGACAACGGGATAGACCGTCCTGCTTCTGGGCCGCAAAGGGACAGTGCTTGACGATGTGCTGCGGGAGCTCTCTGTTCAGGACGTGACGCTTCTCGGCGGCACTTCGCTCGATGACGCTCGCACCGCATGCGCTGACAGGTCCGCGGACGTGGTCATCATGGGCGCGGGCATCGATCTGGAGGCGCGTCTGGAGACCGTCAGGCACATCTTCACCGTCAGCAACTCGACCACGATGCACATGAAGGACTTCGATTCGGGCCCTCAGGGATGCTCCCGTTCGTAGACGGTACACTCCGAGGATCGCGGACGTGAGGCAGGCTGCGGAACGGCGCGATGCGGAGCTGAAGGAGACTGAAGTTGTCGGCGAGGGCCTTTTGGCCAAGTCCTACGCCGTGATGTCTCGACGGGTGAAGACCAGGGTGCGGCCACGAGCGCCGCCCCGGCGTAGACGGCGGACATGAACAGGGCTGTGGCGTGGGTCATCTCCGGGGTCCCTCCCATGGCGAGGGCCGAGAAGGTAGCGCCCGGCAGCCACTTGGAGGCGCTCTCCAGGAGCATCGCCATGAGGCCCTCGAAGACCATAAGGTAGCCGATGCCGATGGCGATCGAGATGCCGGCGCTGCGCGTCACGATGCCGACGAAGAGGCCGACGACGCCCCAGAGGAGCACGGACAGGGTCAGTTGCAGATAGCCGGCGGCGATGGTGGCCGGCTCGAGGCTCCAGGCGTCGGTCGAGATGCCGGCGCCACTGGCCAGGCCCGGCGCGATGGGCAGCACCATCGCCGTCGTGACGAGGGTCGCGACACAGGTGAACAGGGTCAGCGCCACCACCTTGCCGGCGAGCAGGCGCAGGCGGTTCGGCTCGGCCTGCACCAGGAGACGGATCAGACCGCTTGAGACATCGGAGGTGGCGGACATCGCCCAGACGACGAGCGCGACCACGCCGAGCATGCCGACGAAGTAGCGCAGGCCGGCGAACATGCCGTCGGAGGTCTCGATCATGGCGCTGGTGATGTCCTCCGTGTTCGGCAGGGCGCTCGAGCCACTGCTCGCCGTGAAGAAGACGACCGCCGTGGCCGTCAGTCCGAAGAAGGTCATGAGGCCGACACCGGCGAGGATAGTGGACGGGTTCTTCAGCCGTACCAGCTCACTGCGTATGACGCGCATCATGGGGCCGCCTCCGGCTTCTCGCGCTGGTCGGCAGCGGAGGTGCGGCTCTCGCCTTCACCGCTCTCGTTGGCGGTGTCCGCCGGCCGCCCGTTGTCGCCGGAGTCACCGCCGGTCATGCGCAGGAAGACCTCCTCGAGGCTGGCCTCACGGGGGCGCAGGGCGCGCAGGGTGATGCCGGCCTCGGCGGCGGCCCGGTTGACCGCCGCCGCCTGCGAGGCGGCGGCACTGACGTGCACGTCCTGCTCGCGCCTGGTGGCCTGCCAGCCGCGGGCGTTGAGCAGCTCCGTGAGGCGACCGAGGTCGCCGGGCAGTTCGGGGGCGGCCTCGATGCACTCGCCCGCCCGGGCGACGAGGTCGGCGAGCGGCCCCGAGTAGAGCAGCTCGCCGTGGCCGATCACGGCGAGAGTGTCGCAGGCCGCCTCGATCTCGCTCAACAGGTGCGAGGAGACGACGACCGTGCGGCCCTCGTCGCCAAGGCGGCGCAGCAGGGCGCGGATCTCGACCATGCCGGCCGGGTCGAGGCCGTTGGTGGGCTCGTCGAGGACCAGCAGCTCGGGGTCGGGCAGCAGCGCCGCGGCGATACCGAGGCGCTGCTTCATACCGAGCGAGAAGCGCTTGGCCGGTTCCCGGCTGCGCTCCAGCAGCCCGACCGCCTCGAGCACTTCATCGACGCGCCGGTCGCCGATGCCGCGCAGACGCGCCAGAGAACGCAGGTTGGCCTGCGCCGAGATAAAGGGCACGAAGGCGGGGCTCTCGATCAGGGCACCGACGCGGGCCGCGTAGGCGCGCGGACGGGAGATCGGCGCGTCGAAGACCCGGGCGCTGCCGCTGGTCGGGCGGATGAGGCCGAGCAGCAGGCGGATGAGGGTCGACTTGCCGGAGCCGTTGGGTCCTACGAGGCCGACGACACCGCCGCCCGCGACCTCGAGGTCGAGCTCGCGCACCGCCACGATGTCGCCGAAGCGGCGGGCGCGTCGGTCCGTTCTGCGTAGTGCGCTGGGATGCGAGTCGTCGCTGGTGCGATGCGGGCGGGCGACGATGCGACCGCGAGTTAGATGGAGAGGTTTGCGGCGCTCTCCTCAGCGCCGGGATACGGCCCTTCAGCGGGAGGCATGAAGCCGCCGCCCCTGTGACCCCCGGGCCCCATGTGGCCGCCGCCACCCATCGATCCACCGCGCTTGCCGAGGAACCCGCGGAGGCCGTCAGGCAGCTCGACGCCGTACTTCTCGGCCAGCTTCTCCACGTCGCTCACGGCGTTCTCGCGCAGCGTCCGCTTCGCCTCATGCGCGGCGTCGCTGTCGCGGTCCTCGCCGTGCTTCTCCCACCACGCGTCCATGGCATCCCGTGCTTGTCCTGCAGGGCGCTGAGATCAGCCCGGAAAGCATCGTCGCTCATGAGCTACTGATCTTCTCGCGGGCTTGCTGCGCGGCCTCACGAGCCTGTTCCATGGCGGTAGTGTCCACGCCGTACTTCGAGAGCAGCTCATTCATTTCGGTGCGCTGCTCCTCGCGCAGCGTCTGCTTCGCCTCATGTGCAGCTTCGCTGTCGCGGTCTTCGCCGTACCTGTCCCACCACTCTTCCATGGCGTCCCGCTGCTTGTCTCGCAGGGCGCGCACGCCGTCGCGGAAGTCGTCATTGGCCATGAGGTCGCTGATCTGCGAACGCAGGTCGGCCCGGGAGCCATCACCGGAGCCGCTGGTGGTCGCGACGTACGACGTCATGTCGGCGAGGGCAGCGGCGTTCGCAGTGCCTGATCCGTGCTGCGCGTGAGCACGGCTCCCAGCGTCAGCGCGATGGCGGCGACGCCGATGCCTGCCAGGATGGCAACTCTCCGTCTCTTATGATCGACTCCTTCAGCTCTGTGTGCCTGGGGATGGAGCCCCTGCAGCGGTCCTTCGCCTCTTCACACTCGAGTATGGCCGGCGATTCTGGGCTGCACCTTGGCGGGAGCTGTGAATCTGCTGGGAGAAGTGCCGCTAGCCCGTTCCCGGTGACCTCCGGCCGTAGGACTCGTAGCTGAACTTGTCGCTCGGCAGCGAAGACTCGGGGTGGCCGGGTTTCGATTCAGCCGGGTACCCGACGACGACCATGGCCTCGACGACCATGGCGGGGTCGAGTCCGACGACCTCTGCGACGTACTCCTCCGAGCTGCGCTGCGCGTCGTGGTCGCGCAGACGGACCTGCACCCAGCAGCTCCCTAAGCCAAGGTCGATCGCCTCCATGTGCAGGAGGAGAGACGTGATCGCCGCATCCTCGACCCACACGTCCGACCTTTCCGGATCGGCGCAGACCACAACGACCAACGGAGCCTCGCTCAGAAATGCGGCGCCGTGGGGCTTCGCCCTCGACAGCTTCTGGATTGTCTCCTTGTCGGTGACGACGATGAACTCCCAGGGGACGCGGCCCTTCGATGAGGGTGCGCGCAGCACGGCTTCCATCAGGAGGTCGAGCTTCTCCTGTTCGATGGGTTGGTCGGTGAACTTGCGGATGCTCCTTCTGGTACGCAAGAGGTCAATGAGCATGTTCGTGCCTCACAGTCTGGGTAGCAGGTCGGGCCTGCCTCCTATCGCCGTCGCGGTCACGCCCCGCTCTCCTCCCGGGCTTGCGCCGCTCGTATCTCTTTGAGCACGCGCCCGACATCGGTTCTCCCCAGCGGGATCGCCCTTCGGCGCGCGACGTCCTCCAGAGCCTTCTCGGTGGGGTCTTCTGGCCACGGCACGACGAGCACCGGCACCCTCGCGTTCTTCACGACACGATCTACGACGCTGCCGCCGCCGATGAGTCCCGCCAGGCGGCCGAGTCCCCGGGCTCCCACGACGATGAGCCTCGCGTTTGTCTCCGCCGCGAATCGCAGGATCTCCGCCACGACATGGCCTTGTCTCACAGTCATCTGTGTCGGCACCACGGCTCCGGAGCCGTACGTTCGCTCGAGCAGTCTCCTTATCTCCGACTCTCGTGTGGCTTCCTGCTCGCCGGGCTGAGGGTGCGATGATTCGCCGCGGTCGCGAGGGATCACGTGTATCACGGAGAGATGGGCGCCCGGCGCTGAAGCGAAGTCTGAGGCCACCTCGAAGGCGTGATCCGCGTTCCTTGAGAAGTCCGTGCAGAAGAGGACGTTCGGGTAGTGCGACATCTTGCTCCTCACTCGATGGCATTGTGTCCGGACGATGCTCGACGCGGCACCGATGCAGCGGCCGCACGTACCCACGCTCCTGCGGCGGGTGTGGCCGATACCATACCAATCCTGCCGATCTCCCTGGTAGGGCGGTTTGGCGATCACGCTCCGAAGGGGGCCGGCGTGTTCGCGTCGAAAGGGGTGGGAGCTGGACGGGAGGCGCTCATCTCGCAGGTTCGCCGGCGTCGATGCGTGCGAGGCCGAGATCTCTCCGTCCGGCCGGAGCACAATGATACGATCAGGCCCATGTGTGGCGAATCCGGAGGACGCTGAGTGCGCGAACGACATCTCCGGACTCTCTTCATCTGCATCACCGGCGTCTGCACTGTTCTCGGTGCATCGCTCCTCGCGACGACGGCGCAAGCGGCCGAGGAGTCCGACTGGCATCACGCGCTGCAGGTCGCCGAGGACCTTCGCACCAGTCCGCCGGGAACGCCCGTGGTCCTTCTGATGGGCGGCTCGGCCGCCCGAGAGGCGACGGTCAGCGACAGCAGGTGGGCCACCGACGTGCTGCTGCGTGGCGGCCCCTCGATAGCTGCCTACAACCTGGGGTCCAAGAACCAGACCTTCGAGCAGGATGTACGCTGGTCAAGGCGCTTCCCAAGATCCCGATGCTCATCTTCATCGGCGTCAACCGCGGTCGCTTCGCTGGATACTCCACGAACACCACATCGACCAAGGCTGAGGCCACGAAGGCCGCCAGTCATGGTCAGCACCACTACGTCGGTCGTCCCAGCCTCACGCCCGAGCGCAAGCAGGAGGAAGTGCGCGCCTGGATGCGTGAGCGCCACCCCGTTTTCGCAAGGAGAATCGCCGGCAACATGGCGCAGCTCGACACGCTCATCGCCGCGTGCAAGGAGCGAGGCTACCAGCCCGTGGTACTCGGCCTGCCACGCAATATGGAGGCGATCGGCGACGCTTTCGACGCGCCGATCGAGGAGTATCAGCAAGGGTGCCGGACAGTCGCCGCGAAGCACGATATCCGCTTCATCGACTTCGTGGACGCCGCGAAGCTCAAGGACGAGGATTTCTTCGACCTGAACCACCTCGTCGATTCGGGCTGGCCGAAGTTCCAGGGATTGCTCGCGGACGAGACCCTCGTGCTGCTCGAGACTGATGCGACCGCCGGCCGGGAGGGATTCGTGGGCGCCCTGGGGCGTCTCGCATCCGGCGTCCGCTCGCGCCTCCTGTGGCCGTTCGGCTCCGCGGTACTGCTGCTGGGCATGGCGCTCGTCGCTCAGCGCCGCCGCGCCGTCGTGCGTCGTCGGCGAAGAGCCCGGCAGCGGCGGCAGACGGGGCGCCCGCGGCGGCCTTCGGGTCGCGACCGGCCGCATTCGAGGACGACCGTCCCGTTCAGCTATCGTGGCTCCCGTCCGAGGACGGAGGCTGATCGCGTGACCTGGTACGTCGGCGTCCTCAAGCAGTACGCGGTGTTCAGAGGTCGGGCTCGCCGGAAGGAATACTGGATGTTCATTCTGGTGAACTTCCTCATCATGGTCTCCTCGGCCTGCTGGTGAACAGGACGGACGCCTTCGTACTGACCCTCCTTGCCTCGCTCTACCCGCTGGCGATACTCCTTCCGTGGGTGTCAGTCACGGTCAGGAGACTGCACGACGTTGGACGGAGCGGGTGGTGGCGCTTCTCGGCCTGGCGCCGATATTCGCGCCAGTCCTGCCGGCGCCTATCAACCTGATGACGATAGCGATGTGGATCGCCCTCCATGTGTTCATGCTGTTGGACAGTCAGCCCGGCGAGAACAGGTTCGGTCCGAACCCCAAGACCGCAGCGGCTTGACGCCGCGGGGCGCGGTACTCTTGGGATCATGATCGTGGCGAAACGGTGTCGCGGGACCATTGCGCATCGGTTGGCGCGCCGGTCTTCGCGATGCTGCCGGGGAAGGGAGCGAATGAGCCTGACCATCGTCGGCTGGCTGCTGCTGGGAGGGTTCCTCACGTACTGCTTCTGGCGGATCCTGGAGAAAGCGGGACAGGCGCCCTGGCTGGCCTTTCTAGTGTTCGTGCCAGTCGCCGGCCAGCTGTTTCTCATCGTCTGGCTGGCCTTCACTCGTTGGCCCGCCGTGGATGATCCAGACACGGCGGAACAATCGACGAGCTGACCGGCGCAGCTGGCCTCGGTCGGCATCAGGGTTGCACGTGGTGGGGCAGAGTCGGCTCGTCAGGAGGGTGGTGCGAAGGCCACAGCCGCCTGATCCGGGCTCGCGGCCGGAGCGCCAAGGCATGCGAGGAACGCATCGACGATCTCGGGATCGAACTGGGACCCCGAGCCCGCGCGGAGCTCGACGATGGCCTTTTCGGGGGCGAGCCGCTTGCGGTACGGACGATCCGTCGTCATGGCCGATAGGCGTCGGCCACGGCCAGGATGCGACCGAGCAGGGGGATCTCGACGTTGGCCAGGCCGTGAGGATAGCCTGCGCCGTCGTAGCGCTCGTGATGCGAGACGACGGCGGCCGGATCTCCTCGAGGTCGGGCATCGCGGCGATCAGCGCCTCGCCTAGCGCGGAGTGCCCCTTGACTATCTCGTACTCGGCCGGCGTCAGGCTGGCAGGCTTGCGCAGGATGCGGTCGGGGATGCCGATCTTGCCCACATCGTGAAGCATCCCGGCGACACGGACGACACGCTGGCTGCTCTCCGAGAGCCCGAGAGCATCGGCCATTGCCAGGGCGTACACGGTGACTTCGTCGCTGTGGTGTCGCGTGTAGCTGTCCTTGTTGTCGACTGCGGCCACCAACAACTCCAAAATGCCGAAGCTGCCCTGCTCGTGTTCTTGAGCGGGGTGGTCCTCCGGCGTGCCGGTGACCGCATCGCCGCCCCGGCGCTTCGAGGCATAGAGATTGGCGTCGGCGACGACGACCAGCTCGTTGACCTGGACCCGTCGTTGGGATAGACCGCGATGCCGAAGCTGGCGTGGATTGGGATCATCTCACCTGTCGGCGTGACGTAGGGCGTCTCGCCGAGTTTCGAGCGCATCTTCTCCACCAACGCGCCGGCTCCGGCGAGCGAGGTCTCTGGGAGAACGAGCACGAACTCATCGCCGCCGTAGCGACCCACGACGTCGCAGGTTCGCGTGTTCTCATCGAGCAGGTCCGCCACTGGCGGAGGATGACATCTCCGATGGGGTGGCCGTACGTGTCGTTGAACAGCTTGAACCCGTCATGTCGAGCATGACCACGCTGAACTGCGTGTCGCCGCGTTCTGCTCGAGCCACCTCCGCGGCGAGGACGCCTAGAACGTGGCGGTGGTTGGCGATCCGGTCAGCGAATCAGTCTCGCTGAGGCGCCGCAGCTTGCGGACCAGCTTGGCGCTGTGCACGGCTTCGCCGGCCAGCTCGCCGAGACCTGTGGCGAGCGCCATCTCGTCGTCCGGGAAGAGGCGCGCATGCTCCTGGTCCCAGAAGACGGCAGCCCCATTGGGCCGTCGACTGACCCCATCGGGACGGTCAGGCAGGACTTCTCACCCCACTCGTCCATCTCCATCCTGCTCTCGGCATCGAGCGCCGGATCGGAGATATTCTGCAGCGCCGGGCGACCGGACGCCAGGACCGCGCGATCGGTCGGGCATGCCGAGAGCGGTTGCGACTCCCCGAGTCTGTCCCAGCCGGTCGGCGACTTCTCCCGCATCGCCCGGGCGACGATCGCGTCAGAATCCGCCAGGTGCTCGTAGGCGACGCACTCGCTGACCCCAAGTGTCTCCCCGGCGCGGCGCGTGACGATTCCCAGTGCGTCCTCTAGCGAGGCGGCGCTGGCACGGCCCTGCTCGACTCGAGCAGGGAGGCCAGCCTGTTCGCCTGAGCCTCTTGTGCCTTGAGGGTCTCTGCATCCTGGATCGACAGTGCGATGAGTCGGCATACCGAGTCGGCAGTGGCTGACTGCTCGGGGGTGATGGTCCGACCTTCCCTGGTCTCCCGGATCTCCGCCAGCCCGACGACCCTGCCCCGTGCGATCAAGGGCACGAGCAGCACGGCGCGCATGCCGGTCGGGAGTGGCCCACCGCGCCAGCCGGCGGCGAGCAGCGGATCGTCGGACGATGAGATCAGGACGGGCTCGCTGGTCTGCAGCGCCCGTCTTCCGGCGGGCCAGTGCGTCAGGTCCGCATGATGATCGAGATTATCGGGGCGGAGTTCGCCGTCGATGATCGTTGCGAGGCAGGTGACGGAGTTGTCGTGCGACAGGCGGTATACGCTGACGTAGGGTACGTCCAGAAGCTCGGCGAGTCTGCCGGATGCAGTCTTCGCCAGTTCTCCCGGGTCCATGGAGGTGAGCTCTGCGCTGATCTCGTTGACGGCGGCGTGGGCGCGCTGCAGGGCCAGTTGGCTGTGGTGCAGCCTCGCGGCGAGCCACGCCAGCATCTCCGCGACGAGCACGCAGATCAGACCGACGAGCAGGGCGGAGGAAGCCGTCTCCAGCAGGTCGTCGGTCCTGCTGGCGACGGACGGGATGTAGGCGATCGCGAAGAGAGGCAGCATCTTCAGCCCGGTACCCTGCGGATGCGCGACACCGATTAGGGTGAAGACGGCACAGTAGAAGATGGCGCTCAGGTAGGGGTCTTCATGGCTGAACGTGATGCCCACGGAGATGAGTGCGAATCCCACAGGCACGAGGAAGTGGGCTGCCCATCGCGGCCAGGCGGCCCACGGCAGGTACCAGGTGATGAGTCTGCACGGCCGCGGCACAGCCGGACACGAGCATGCCGGTCGTGTTCTCCGCACTGACCTGAGGCAGCGCGAGGCGCCGAGAGTCAGGCTCCGCAGACGAAGAAGAGAACGGCTGCCGCTCCGCCGACGAGGAGCTTTGAGAGTCCGAAGTCGGCGTGCTCCTCCTCCGGGGCCGGGCGGTTCAGCGGGCCCTTGGGGCCCGTGTTGCACGGGGATCCGTTTCAGCGGGAATGCGTCCACAAAAGAGGTATCGACACCGTGGAGCGGCCTGAAGACCGCTCTCGACGAAGTACCAAGGAGCCCCGCTGGTCAGGTTCGCCGCCTGCGGCATCGCCGGGGTCTGCGTTTCGTCGCGCCGGGAGGCAGTGGCCGCTTGGGTGGCACCGTCGAGTGGTCGACCTCCCGACGCTGGAAGCTTCAGGCTGATCCCTGCGACTCCATCTGCAAGACGCAAGCTCAGCGGATGCGGCGGCCCATGTCGAGCGTGAAGTAGCGCATGCCGGTGCGGGAGATGCGGAGGTCGACGCCGACGTCGGAACTCGCCCCTGAGGATGACGCGCGGTGGGCGCGGCCCTCCATCCAGGAGGGACGATGACGGTCGGTGTTGCGTAGATGGAGCCCTTCTTGGCCCGGGCGATGTCCTCGCCGGCGCTCCAGGAGCGGTAGCCGCTGCGCTTGTAGCCGTGCTTCATGAGGCGCCGCGCAAAGGACTTGCCGTTGGCACTTGTATGAGTGAGCTTGCCGCGGCGGGCCATCTCGCTGGAGTGAGCACGGGCGGCGTAGGTGAGGCTGGCCTTGAACTTCACGGGGGCGAGCCCGCGCTTGGTACGCTCCTTGTTCACCAGCTCGATGACCTGCTTCTCGGTCGAGGTGGGCGTGGTCGCCGCTCGGGCTACCGCGGGAATCAGGAAGGCCAGCATCGTGGCCAGCAGGGCGAGGGTGGGAGTCTCTTCATGGGCGCCTCCATGTGTCGCTCGCAGTGGCGGTACGCCACAGCCGGTGCCCGTACGATGGGGCCAGTCCGGCTGCTCGTACCCGTGCAGAGTGACCATCGGCGCCGGTCGGTTGCCTCCTGAGGGATTTCCGTTTTCGGTCTTCGCGACACCCCTTCTGCCGCTCGGCCTCGCGAACCCCTCGCGTGGCTGCGCTGCCCAAGGAGCGCAGGAAACGTCGCCGCAGACCACGGCGGCGGGGCCGTACCTATGCCGCTACGCAGTCATGCGAGGGCGGAAGCGCCGCCGCGACCCGTCTCGCCGCATCGTCCCGGACGCGTGTCCTGAGAGCGTACTCGAGGTACCTCTCATGACCGACTTTCCGTCAATCAGCCTTCCCTCCTCCTCGGAGCGCGTCCTTCGCCCCGGAGCGGCGGCGAGCATGCTCTTGTCTACGGCTTCGTGGCGGGCGCACTTGTGGCGCTCTGCTCGCCGCCGCCCCCCCTCGGCCGGAACCGGTCAATCGACGCTCTTCAACGTCGGTGGTCGCGGGTGGGGCCACGGCATCGGTATGAGCCAGTACGGCGCCTACGGCTATGCCGAGCGGCTGGACGTACAAGCCCATCTTGCGCCACTACTACACCGGCATCAGCTTCGGCAAGACGAGCAACCGCACCGTGCGGGTGTTGCCCGCCAGCGGCCAGCGAGGCGCGCGTGAGCTCGAGTCGTGCCTTCAAGGCGAGCGGCGCTGGGCGCAGTGTGAGTCTCCCCGCCGGCAAGGTCGCGACCCTCACCGGTCGAACAGCGCCTATCGCGTCACCGCCGGTGGCCGCTCCTGGGACTTCACGGTCCTGTCACGTTCAAGCCCGGCTCTCGTATCCTGCGTCTCTACAACCGCAACCAGAACGGCTGGCCTTCGGGCACAGAGCGGAGCCCGCTATCGTGGCAACCTCCGCGTCGTTCGCCGCAGCGGGGCCTTCCGCATCGTCAATCACGTCAAGCTCGAGGGGTACTTCGCGGAGTGGTGCCGCGCGAGTCGCCGTCTTCATGGCCAAGAGAAGCTCTCAGGGCGCAGTCCGTGCGGCTCGCTCCTACGCCGTTCGCGGCATCAAGGGCGGCGACACCTACGATCTCTTCTGTACCGCCGCCAGCCAGGTCTACAACGGCTACGACGGCGAGGCTGACCTCCACCAACGCCGCCGTCGCGGCGACAGCCGGCGTCGTGCCCACCTACGGTGGCAGGGCCATCGTGGCCTACTTCTTCTCGACCTCCGGCGGACGCACCGAGAACATCGAGAACGTCTGGGGCGGCAGCGCCGTTCCCTACCTCAAGAGCGTCAGCGATCCCTACGACAAGGTACTCGAAGTACCACACGTGGAAGATGGCCCCTACCGCTACTCGGAGACCACGGTCACGAAGAAGCTCGGCAGACTCGTGCGCGGGAGGCCGCGTGCGGTGTACGTGACGAAGCGCGGCCGCTCGCCGCGCGTCGTCAAGGCCAGCGTCCTGGGTACGAGCGGCGCCAGCGCGGCCAGTGGCTGGACGCTGCGCAACAAGCTCGGGCTGCGCGACAGCTGGTTCTGGGTCCGATATGAGCGTCTCACCGGTCGGCAGCGATGCCACGACGATCGTCTACGGAGAGAAGGCGACGCTCAGCGGGCGCACGTACCCAGCGATATGGACGGGGAAGCGCGTTGACCTGCACTACTACCGCGACGGAGTGTGGAAGACCACGCGCGTGTCGCTGGCGCGCACGCAGAAGAAGACCTTCACCTACGTCGTGGGCGGCAGTTCGAAGACGGGCAGCTACACCTCCTACTCCTTCGCTGCCGGGCCCGGGCGCACCACCACCTACTACTTCGCCTTCGGGAGTCGCGCTCGCCGAAGACGATCGTGGGGTGCGACCCGAAGCTCACGATCGCTCCGAGCGCCGTGACGGCTCAGGCCGGCGACACGATCTTCTTCACGGGCACGGTGCTGCCTCTGACCAAGGCCGGTGCCACGGTCGAGCTGCGGCGCCTCAGCGGGAGAGCTGGCTGCCCGCGGCGAAGGTACGGTGGCCGCCGAGGCAGCTACGAAAACCCCTGGACCGCGAGAGCGGGGCGTGGTCGTTCAAGGTCCGGGTCCCCGCCGGGGATCAACTACTGGCCAACTCGAGTCCGGCCCTGACGGTCGACGTCCAGTAGCAGAGGACGGGCGGGGCAGGCCGAGATCCGTGAAGGCCCGCGGCCGTCGCTTCTCCGGGCCTCCCGGACACCGCGACGGTCGCCCGGGTGCCACGTAGCCGACAGCGAGCCAGCGGGCTCCAAGGAAGTCGCATGAAGAAGTTCGTCAACGTCATCTACCTATCGCTCTCCATCTAATCGTGGCTGATCATCGCCAGGGCCGTGCTCTCTTGGTTTCCCCAACGACCCGGTGGGGTCCTCTCTCGCGTCCATGAGGTGCGCTACACGGCGACTGAGCCCTATCTCGCGGTCTTCCGCCGTCTGCTGCCGATGGCTCGCATCGGAGGGGGCGCGATCCACCTGAGCCCTGTCGTGGGGCTGGTCGTCCTGTTTGTCGCGATGCGGATGCTCGTGCTCCTCTAGCTCCTCCGTTTGGGAGGTCTCATGAGTACGGTGACGCTTTTCGGTGTCGTGGCTGTGCATTCATGATCCTGATGTACGCGCTCGAGGCACGCGGTCGCGGCTTCGTCCTCGCCTTCGCGGCGGGGTGCCTCCTGTCGAGCGCCTACGGTTTCCTCTCTGGAGCTTGGCCCTTCGGGGTCGTCGAGGCCATCTGGGCATTGGTCGCGGTGCGTCGCTATGTGGCTGCGGGAGCGGATGGCCGTGCGTGAAGCCGACGCTGGGCGGCCCCGGCCCGAGTCGCCCCGCTGGTCATGGTCACTCGGACGTGAGCGCCTACCATCGGCGGCCAGACGACCATCGGCCGCGCACCCGTGCGGAACGCGCGTGCGCTGCATAGACTCGTCGCAGGATGTCCACCCGATGCCGGGTCGCATCCGGTCGGGTGCCCGCCGCGCAACGGCGAGCCCTACTTCTTCCGAGGGGGCGCTTCGCGGTATGCTGGGACGGAGGCGCCTTGGCTGGGGCCGTCTCGATTCGGCTTCAGGCCCGCGGGTGCGCGAAAACGTGGTCGCGAGACACGATTCCTAGGGGGGGAATACGTGCTGCTTCGTCACCGTCTGGGTCTGCTTGGCCCGCGTGCCGCCATACTCGTGTGGTGAATCTGGCAACCAGCGCGGTGGGAACTCGCGTTCAGCACAGGATCTGGCCCGTCGTGGGCTTCCTCTTCGCCGCCTGGACCACCATGGCCTACGTCCTCGTAGCCTCTAAGGGGTCGACTCGCTCGACTCCCTCTGGATAGCGCTCGGCCTCTTCCTAGACCTCTCCTTCTGGTTCGGCGGAGCTTGGGGTAAGAGCCGCGATCGCAGGTCCGGGTCGTCGGCGAGAGTGGCCTACTAGAGATAGCAGCGGACCGCGCCGTGGCCTCTCGATCGGGAGGTCGCGGCGCCGTGCCAGTTGTGCGCCCGCGTGTCGTCTGTGGTGCCAGCGGACCTCGTTGGAGTGCCGCGCGCCGGAACGACGACCACCTGCGCCGCAACCGACCAGCTCAGCAAGCCGCGATCGAGATGGCGATGCAGGCTGATTCCAACCCGGCCGCCATGGTGCGATGCTGCGGCAATTTTGAAGCGGATCCCGAGTGGCGAGGCTGCGATGATGCGATGGATGGCGGGGGCGGTTTGCCGCATGGCGATTCGGCGCTGCCTTGCTCGGGTCGGCTGCGGCGGCGTCGTTGTCGGTTCCGGGCATCTGGTGACCAAGGGCGACGATCTCGAAGGCTTCACGCGGCTCGACGTCTCAGACTCCTTTGAGTCGAAGTGACGCGCAGCGATCCCCAGAGCGTCGAACTGACCTTGGATGACAATCTCGTCGACGAGGTCGACGTCCGGGTCGAGGGCGAGACGCTGAGCATCGACCTGAAGGGCACGACCGCCTACGAGCGCACGACACAGAGGGCGAAGATAACACTCCCGGAGCTTGCCGAGGTCGTGCTGTCCGGCGCGTCGAAGGCGTCCGTCCAGGGTTTCAGCTCGAGCGGCGACCTGGAACTGGTGCTCTCGGGAGCCAGCTCACTCGTGCTCACGGATGTGGCCGCCGGGGATGCGAAGTTGGACGTCTCCGGGGCGAGCAAGGTGAACGGCGCCGTCGGGGTTGGTGATGTCCAGATGGATGTGAGTGGCGCCAGCACTGTGGATCTCGCTGGGTCTGGCGCCGAGGCGTCCCTTCAGGCGTCCGGAGCCAGCAGTCTGCAGCTTGGGGATCTCGCGCTCGAGAGTGCTGGCGTGCACCTGTCCGGGTCCAGCACCGCAACGCTCGACGTCGCGGGAACGCTCGATGCGGACCTCAGCGGCGCCTCGATCCTTCGCTTGCGAGGAAGCCCGAGCCTGCGAGAGATCGAGACGGCCGGCTCTTCGGAGATCCGTTCCATCGGGGAGTGAGTCACTCGAGCGAGCGAACGCCGTGCGTCGCTCAGGAAACCGACCAGGAGGCATCATGGACGTCTTTGAGGCCATCACCGATCGCTACAGCGTGCGCGGCTACCGGGCCGATCCCGTGGACGACGATGCTCTGGCGCGCGTGCTCGAGGCGGCGCGCCGGGCACCGACTGCCGCGAATCGGCAGCCCTTTCGGATCATCGTCATCCACACTCGCGGCCGGGAGGAGGAGCTCGCTCGCGTCTACGGCCGTGGCTGGTTCACCCAAGCGCCGCTCGTTCTGGCCGTCGTGGCCCTCCCGGGTGAGGCATGGCGGAGCGCCGACGGCAAGTCCTACGCCGATGTGGACGCCACGATCGCGATGGACCATCTCATCCTGGCTGCTACCGCCCTGGGTCTGGGGACCTGCTGGGTCGCGGCCTTCGACATGGCCGCGGCTCGCGACGTGCTTGGTCTGCCCGATGATGTGGAGCCCGTGGCGTTCACGCCGCTGGGCTATCCCGACAAGGCTTCCGCTCGCACCGACCGTATGCCGCTCGACGAGCTGGTCAAGTACGAGCGCTGGTAGGCCTCGAGCTCAGGCTCCGCTGGTCGGGCTGTTGAGCTCGGCGAGGCGCGCCTCGACCTCGGCATCGAGCACGACGTCGTCGAGACTCCCGAACTGAGCGTCGAGTGACGAGGCCGCCAACTCCGATTGGCCGGCTACCCGGGCCTCTTCACGGCGGATCTTCTCTTCGAAGCGACTGATCTCGCTCGTCGGGTCGGCGATGTCGACGCTTCTCAGAGCGTCGTGTACCTGTGTCTGGGCCTCGGCTATCTTCGCCCTCGAGACCAACTCGTCTCGCTTGGTGCGGAGCTCCTCGAGCTTCGCTCTCATCGAGGTCAGGCCGTTCTTGAGTTTGCCGACGACCTCGGTCTGTTGATCGATGGTCGGTCGCAGATCCTTGGCCTGATCCTCGTATTCGATCTGGCGCTTCAGGGCAAGGCGCGCCAGGTTCTCGAAACGATCGGCTTCCACGGGGTTTCCGGCGCGCAATTGCCTGGCCTTGGCCGCCGCCGCCGAGGCCTTGGCGCCCCACTCGCCGGCAGTCTCGATCGCCTCGCGCTCGTCGTCCTCCATCATGCGCAGGTTGCCGATGCTCTGCGCGACGGCATCCTCGGCCTCGGAGATGCTGCCTGTGTAGTCGCGGATCATCTGATCGAGCATCCGCTCCGGATCCTCCGCAGAGTCGATGAGCGCGTTGATATTGGCGCGTGTGAGCTGAGCGATGCGCCCGAGGATGGATTGCTGTGCCATGTCCCTCTCCCTTCCGTCTTGTCTACGTGCCGGTCTACTAGAATCGTCCGCCGCCGCCGCGACGCATGCGAGTGCCTCCGCCCCCGAAGCTGGCCGGGCCGAAGCCACCACCGCCGCCGCGACGCCCACCTCCGCCGAATCCGCCTCCTCCGAGTACCGTGTTGATCAGGATGCCGCCGATGACGGCGCCGGCGAAGTCGCCCATGCCTCCGCCGGTCCTGCCCGTGGCTTGCGGGTAGGTCGCGGCTTGAGCTCTGGTCACGTCCGCCTGCGCCTCGACGAGGGCTCTGCCAGCCAGCTCCTGGGCTCGCGCGGCATACTGCGCCGCAGTGGCCGGGTCGGTCTCGCCGAGTGCGAGGGCCTGCTGGAGGTTCTGCTGTGCTTCGGCAAGCCGGGTGCGAGGGCCGCTGCCGATGGCCCCGCGGTGTGTCGTCACGTAGTCGGCGGCAGACGACGTCTCGGAGCGCGCCGCGAGTAGTGCGCGTTGAAGCGAGGCGGCGGCCTTGGCCTGCCGCGTCCGCGCGTCGCGAACTTTCTGCAGCGCGCGCTCCAGCGCGTCGTCGGCCTCTCTCAAGCGGAGGAGTGCGGCGAGGGGGTCGCGGCCGCCCAGGGGGGCCGCCGCCTCGGCCGCCGCGTCCACGGCCGTGCGTGCCGTGGCGACGAGCGGAGCGAACTGCGCCTGACCACCGAGCGCCTGTGCCTCGGCGATGTCGCGCTGCGTCTCGGCGATCGTCTCGGCGATGGCGGCGGCGGCTGCGTCGAGATCCTCGCGCAGGCGTTCCACGGCGTCGAGGAGACGCTGCGCCTGCCCTGCAGCCTCCTCGGCTGCGAGGGCCGTCACCACGGCTTCGCCTTGCCGGCCGGCGTCGAGATCCGTGTGGGCGTCGCCCACCAACTCTCGAGCGAACGCGATGCGTTCCTTCGCCTCCTCCGGACTGGCGGTCGCGGACGATAGGGCCGACTCGGCATAGACCGCCGCCAGCTCCTCGAGCGTCCGCGACGCCTGCGGGAGGCGGGCCTCGAGTCCGATGAGACGTTCCTCGAGGCCGGCGAGCAACTGGGGCACGTTGTCTTCGAGGTCGCGCAGCTTGTCGAAACGCTCCGCCTCCGCGTCGAGCCGCTCGTTAGCCTTCGTGGTGTGCTGCAGGATGGCCGACAGCAGACGGCGCTGGGTCGCCTCGTCGGTCGCGTCTTCCAGTTCTCTGCGCAGCTTGAACGCCTTGCTCAGCTCGCGGCGAGCCTCGTCGAGCGCCTTCTCGAACGGCGCGGCGGCCGCCTCGCCGAACTCAGCGGTGGCGAAGCCCAGCTCCTCCTCGCTCGTCTTGATGGCATCGTCGGTCTCGACGAGCTGAAGGTTGGCCTGCTTGCGCAGGTCGTCCAGGGGCAGGGCTGCCTGTGCTTGGTCGGCGCCCGGATCGCCGGAAGACGCTGCCCGGGTGCCGCGGGCTCGGGACGCCCTCCTGAGGGCCCTCACCACGAAGAAGCCCACGAATGCAAGGATCGCGAGGACTACGACCCAGACGACGAGATAGCTGCCGCCGGAACTCCCAGATCCTGTGGGCTGGCCGGCTGGGGCGACCGGCACGCCGCTCGATGCCTGCTCCAGGCCGGCGGCTGCCCCGACGGCAGCTCCTGCCCAGTCGTCCTCGGTGAGGGCGGGCTCCACGCTCGTCGCCATGACGTCATTGAGCTCCGCATCGGTCAGCGGGAAGTCCTGGTCGACGGAGTACGCGTAGGCTCGGTCCTCGACTGCCACAGCGATCAGGATGTCGCGCAGGCCCAGGTCGCTCTTCTCGGCGGTCTGCCTGGCCCAGTCGGTCGCGCTCGTCCCTGAGAACTTGTCGACGTAGGCCATCCAGAGCTGCAGGTTTGCATTCTGCTGCAGCTCATTCATGGCCGCCTGGACTTCGCCCTTGCGGTCGCCGAGGACACCGGCTCGATCCTCTATCTGCGACCCGACTCTGAAGGGGCTCTCCGCGCTGGCCACTGGAACTGGCAGGAAGAAGGCCATGAGTGCAGCGACGATGATCGCGGCAAGGGCAAGGGAACCGCAGCGTGGTGCCACCACTTGACTGCGGACGTACGCTCACGCAAGCTCCTCCCGCCCAGGGCTCGGATGACTCAGTGATGCCCATGGGGCAAGGGGCCAAACCCAGCCGAACAGCCGGGTGGCACAAGGCCACCGAGGCCGACCGATGCGTTCCCGCGTGACTCCTACCTGCCGCCTTGTGCCGCGCTCTATGCTCTGAAGCGGCGTACCAGGTACGTCACAATGCCGGGAAGCATGGAGGCCAGGGCAAGACCGGCCAGCACAAGAGCGAGGCTGTCCTGCACCCACGGGATCGTGCCGAACCAGTAGCCGGCGCCTAGGAAGATGGTCACCCATAGAGCGGAGGCGACAGCGGCGAAGAACATCAGGCGTCGGATCGGCATCCCAGCGGCGCCGGCTACGAACGGCGCCAGCGTGCGGACCACGGGCAGGAACCGCGCGAGCACGATGGCCATGCCGCCGTGCCGCTCGTAGAAAGTCTGAGCTGCCTCGACGTGCTCGGGCTTCAGGTAGCGCCGGGGCTTGGCCATGAGTCGCCGGCCGAGGAAGCGGCCGATCAGGTAGTTGCAGACATCGCCGAGAAACGCGGCCAGGAAGAGAAGCGGCGCGAGAATGAGGATGTTGAGGACTCCGCTGCCTGCCAGTGTGCCGCTCGTGAGGAGCAGTGACTCCCCCGGCAGGAACGGCATGATGACGAGGCCGGTCTCGGCGAAGATGGTCGCGAACAGGGCTGCGTACACCCACGGGCCGAGTTGCTCGACGAGCTGGACGAGGTACGTGTCGAGGTGAAGAACGTGCTGCAGGTAGGTGTCGAAAGAGCTCATGGGCCGATAGTCCGCCAGCTCGGGTCACGCAGCGCTTCAGGGGTCGTTCCGCAGCGTGCGATGGACGTTTGGAATCGCGAGGCATCCAGTATATTCGGAGAGTCGAGCTCGATTGTGAGGAGGAACGGCGTGGACGGACAGATGAGTCCCCGTGATGAGCAGGGGAATGCCGAGACGCAGGGGCCGGTCGTGCTCAGCGGGGCGGTCATCGTCTCCCCCGGTTCAGTGCGACGGGCCTGGGGCCCGTTGTTCGCGGCGGGCGTGATCGCCGTCATCTTCGGCGTCCTCGTGCTCGCCAATATCTGGGCCAGCTTGGCGCTCGTGACCATCTTCGCGGGGCTGTTCCTCGTATTCGCTGGAATCGTCCAGTTCGCTGCGGCCATCGGTGCGCGGCGTCGCGGCGGCCGCTTTGTGGCCGCTCTCGTGACCCTCGTCGCAGGCACCGTCGTCGTCCTGTGGCCGGAGGGATCGCTCAAGACGCTCGCGGTGCTCGTCGGCATCAGCTTCGTCATCGGGGGAGTGGTCATGGCTCTGGCTTCGTTGCGCGATCGCGCCCACGGCTCCACCGTAGGGGCCGTCTTCGGCGCGATCCTCGCCGCGATCGGGGCGATCGTCATCGTCTGGCCGGGGCCCTCTGTGGCTCTACTGATGGTGCTCGTCGGCGTGAGTGCGGTCCTCTTCGGCATCTCGGCGATCATCCAGGGTCTGGCTCTCCGCAGGGCATGACCTGGCGGAAGGTCACGGCGGTGACATCCCAGATCCTGGTCGACGGAGCACAACGGAGGTCTCCACCTGCCTCTCCGGGATCGACCAGTAGCGGCGCAGAAGGTCGTCCTTCTGCTGGTGCGTGACCAGCTCGAAGCCGTGCCTCTCGTAGAAGCGGATGGCCCAGTCTGCGGAGGCCCAGGTGCCGACGAGCAGCGGTTTGGCGGCGCGCCCGCCGAGATGCGCAAGCAGCCGACCGCCGATGCCGCGGCGCTGCTCGGCCGGCAGGACGTAGGCGTGCCGGATGAGCGTGACGTCGGCGACGTCCTGGACGCCCATGACGCCGATGAGCCGATCGTCGTCGATCTCCTCGGCCCTGCCTGCGGTGGCCGCCGGCAAGTCGTCGAACCAGCCCCAGAAGCGGACTCCCGCCCTGGTCTCCGTGCGTAGCTCCTGCGGTGTCATGTACGGGACGTGATACCGGTCGGAGGGGATGACGCCGGCATACGCGCGTGCGGCCGCATTGATGATTCGGAGCATGGCGTCGAAGTCGGTCTGTGAAGAGGGTCTGATCGCGTCGGTCATGGCGCGATGATACCGCGCCGGTCGGTGCGTGGCTCGCGTCTTGCCACGCTTGACAGGTGTTCGGATGGGAGCTGAAGTGGAGGAGGTGGAAATCACGTACGTCGAGCGGGAGGGGGGATCGGCCATGGCCCGGACGGTACTGGTCCTCGGCGGGTACGGCACGACGGGGAGGATGCTGAGCGAGATGCTGCTCGCCTGGAGTGATGCGCGGGTGGTGGTTGCCGGACGCGACGTCGGCAGGGCCGAGCGGGCCGCGGGCGAGCTCGCCGCCAGATACCCGGGGCGAGTGACGGCGCGCGTCGCCGACGCCGCCGACGCGGCGTCGCTCGATCGGGCTCTGGCCGGCGTGGATCTTGTCGCCGTCGCCGCCAGCGTCCTGGCACATGCCGAGGTGGTGATCGAGGCGGCCTTGCGATCCGGCTGCGACTACTACGACCTGCTGCTGCCGGGCGAGGACAAGCGCGCCGCGCTGGAGCGGCTGCTCCCGCGGATCGAGGGCGACGGGCGTTGCTTCATCACCGACGGCGGCATCCACCCCGGGTTGTCGGCGCCCGTGATCCGCGCGCTCGCGCCGGTCTTCGAGCAGCCCGAGCGCGTCGACGTGGGGGCTCTGATGCGCGTCGACTGGAGCGCCTACCAGTTCTCCGTGAGTACGATCGAGGAGTTCGTCGACGAGCTGATGGAGTACCGCAGGGAGGCGCTACGCGGTGGCATCTGGACTACGCTTCGGTGGCGCGACGCAATGCGCACGTTCGACTTCGGCGCGCCGTTCGGCCGGGAGCGCTGCGCCGTGATGTCGATGGAGGAACTCCGCCGGTTGCCCGAGCTCATCCCCTCGTTGCGCGATTGCGCCTTCTACGTGTCGGGCTTCAGTCCCGTTGTCGACGATGTCGTCATGCCGCTCGGCTACGCGGCGCTGAAGCTTGCCCCGGACGTTCTTGGACGGCCCTACGCACGGCTTCTGACGTGGGCGCTGAGGACCTTCGGCGGGCCGCCGTACGGCACGGTCTGGCAGGTGGAGATGCAGGGAAGGGCCGCCGGGGCGGATGGGGAAAGGGCGCGCGCCGGCTTGCGTCTGATACCACGAAGACGGCTACTGGCTGACCGCCGCGACCGCGGCGGCCTGCCTGCTGCAGTACCTTGACGGCTCGCTGCGGATGCCGGGTGTCCACCTGCAAGCTCTGGCAGTCGAGCCTGCGCGAATGCTGGGCGATCTGCAGCGCATGGGCGTGCGCTTCGAGAGCTTCGGGGTGAACGCGGGGAGAGTTATCGGCAGTACCGGGGGGCAGGCGCGATGAGCGGGCCTGGCGGGAGGCGTTTCCGGTCGATCCTCTGCCAAGGCTGCTGGAGAGCGGCGAGCCCGCCGCTCGCTGGGTGACGCTCATCGAGCTGCTCGACCGGCCCGCCGACGACCCCGAAGTGCAGGCAGCGCACGCCGCGGTGCTCGCCGACGAGGGCACGCGCGACCTGCTCGGGCGTCTTCTCGACTGGGAAGATCCGCAGCCGATCAGCGGACACGATTCTCCCGCCTTCGCGCCCAATCTCCTGCACCTGCTCGGCGACTTGGGGATCGGCGCGGAGGACGATCCTCGCATCGCGCGCATCCTGGAACAGATGCTGGAGCATGCCGACGAGGACGGCCGCTTCGCCTCGTTCGTCGCGCCGAGAGGCCGAGGCGAGCCGGCCTGGTCCGTGTTGCAGTGCGACACCTTCGCGATCACGGATGCCCTGGTCCGGTTCGGGCGCGGCGAGGACGCCCGCGTGCGCCGCGCCCTCGCCTGCATCGACGTCGACATCGCCGACACGCCGCAAGGCCGCGCCTGGCCCTGCCGCCCCGACTCAGCGACCGGCTTCCGCGGCCCTGGCCGCAAGGCCGACTGTTGCCCGATGGTCCTCCTCGAGGGGCTGCGTCTGTTCTCGCGGCTGCCAGCGGACGAGCGGCCGGCCTGGTACCCTGACGCCGGCCGCGTCCTGCTCCGCGCCTGGCGAGAGCGCGGCGCCGAGAAGCCCTACATGTTCGGCCACGGGCGCCAGTTCAAGACGGTGAAGTGGCCACCGACCTGGTACGGCGTGTTCCTGGTGCTCGACGCAGTCGGGCGCGTCCCGGAGCTGTGGCGCGGTCCCGGCGCGGCTCCCGACGACCGCCGCGCCGTCGCCGAGCTGGCCGCCTGTCTGATCGCCTACAACGTCGCGCCCGACGGCACCGTGACGCCGCGTTCGATCCGCAAGGGCTTTGAGTCGTTCTCCTTCGGGCAGAAGAAGCGACCCTCGGCTTGGGCGACCGCACGGGTCTGCACGGTCCTCCGCCGTGTGGATGTGCTGGCGGATGAGATCGCCGCCGTCGATGTGCTCTCGCTGGGCAGCTCGAAGGGCGGCGCCGGCGTCGCGCGGCCGCCACGAGGGTAGGTTCGGCGACCGTGAGTGGTGCTGTGCCGGCGCTCGGCAGGCGGAGCCGCCGGCCGATCACCTCTGCAGCTGCTTGCGGACTCTCCAGTCGGCCAGGATCACCAGCCGGTGCAGAGCGCGGGTGCAGCCGACGTAGAGCAGCGAACGTTGGGCCGGGGTGTCGAGAGCCTCGATGTCGGTGATCACCACGGCCGGCGCCTCCAGGCCCTTGAAGCGGTAGATCGAGGAGTACTTGATCCTCCCCGAGCGCAGGTCGACGGCGTCGAGGTCGCTGGGGATGCAGGCGGCCAGCCAGTCGCCGACCTCCTCTTCCTCGTCCTCTTCGCCCGGCTCTCTGACGAGCGGGGCGAGGCGGTCGTGCCAGGGCTGCTCGGTGAGTTGGGCGGCGGCGCAGTGTTCGTTGCCCAGGGGGCTGAGCACGGCGACGCTCGGGCCGTCGAAGCCCTCGTCGCGCAGCTCGGTGAGGGCGGTGCGCAGCAGCGGCAGCTGCTGATCTCTCCCATACCACCTCACCTCGGGTTCGAGGTTGTCGTCGGGTCGCCGCACGCGTTTGTAGCCGGGGGTCACGTGGCCGGCGGCCACGGCGAACTCCGCCACGCGCGGCGTGTTGCGGCAGTTGATGCGCAGGGCGTAGCGCATCGCTGAGATCGGCGCCGCGCCGGCCGCGCGCGCCTCCCCGGAGGGGCTGAGGAGTTCTTCGACGGTCAGTGCCCCGACGTCGTAGATGCGCTGCCAGGTGAAGTCGCCGAAGAAGCGCCAGTGGCCGCCGGAGAGCCCGCCTTGCAGGCTCAGGTCGAGGACGTCGAGGTAGCTGCGGCGGAGCACATCCTGGGCCTCGTCGAGGATGATCTCGTCGTAGGGCTTGTGGTCACGATCGAGCAGCGCCTCGAGGGCCATTCCGGGCAGCTCCTCCTGCCAGAACTCCTGGCGGCAGCGCTGCGCGTGCGTCGGCGTGATACCGGCCAGCACGCGGAAGTGCTCGTGCAGGGTGCGCGCCGTGACGCCGCGCCCGAGGTCGGCCGTCTCGTCCTGGAGCCATCTGCCCAGTGGCCGGTTGAAGCAGAGCAGCAAGACGCGTTTCCCGCGGGCGACGGCGCGCCGCGCCGCCTCGACGGCGAGAAACGTCTTGCCGGTGCCGGCCGGTCCGTCGAAGACCAGGCGAGGGTTCGCGTCGATGGCCTCGAGGGCCTCGAACTGCTCCTCGGTGTAGTGACGCACCTCCTCGTCGAGCCGCAGCCGGCGCGACTTGGGGCTCTCGAAGAACTCGAAGTCGGGGCGCAGCACGCTGACCAGCGTGTCGCACTGGGCGGTGGTGGGCTCTCTCCGCTCGGGGTGATACCAGCCCGCCCTGCGCTCGGTCAGGAGGCTGCGTGCCTGGTCGAGCACTCCCTCGATGAGCCGTGCTATCGGCTGCGTGCGCAGCGCGCGGCGGTCGATGACCTGCCAGGAGTGCCACTCGGGTGAGGTCTCGGCGAATTCGATGAAGGGGAAGCAGACCGCCGACCAGAACGGGACGCCGGCGAGCTCGGGGTGCGACTTGGCCAGCCGGCGGCGCAGGCTGTGCATGGCGTCGGAGGCCTGACGGAACGGCCCGCGGTGGTCCGGCTCGGTGCTGCGCCCGTAGTACCAGTCGCCGCCGTGGCGGCGCAGCGACGGGCAGCCCTTGACCTCGATGACGAGGACACCCTTGCCCGGCACGATGCAGAGGAAGTCGATCTCTCCGGCGAGCCGCCGCCGGTGGTCGACGATGTCGAAGGAGTGGAGGACTGTCCAGGACGTCGTGTCCGGGACGGCAGCGGAGCTTCTCGGCGGGCGGGCGATGGACGGGGCGGCGAGAGCATCGAACACGGCTCGCTCGCCGCCGCTCTCCGTGCTCTCGGCGATGGTGGGTGGTAGGAGGCGCATGCCCATCCGTGTTCGGCGCCGCACCGGCGACATCCTGTGTGGAGGGTAGGCGGTGCGCCGGCGCGGGTATCGAGAGAGTCCCGGGAGCATGTGCCGTTGGCCCCGCAGTCAGTCCAGGAATCACGAGGTGCCCCGTGTCGAATCTGCTCATCAGCGAGACCAGCCCCTATCTGCTGCAGCACGCGGAGAACCCGGTCGCCTGGTTCCCTTGGGGGACGGAGGCGTTCGAGAAGGCTCGGAGCGAGGACAAGCCGGTCTTTCTGAGCGTGGGTTACTCGGCCTGTCACTGGTGCCATGTCATGGAGCACGAGAGTTTCGAAGACGACGAGACCGCTGCTCTGATGAATCGCCACTTCGTCTCGATCAAGGTCGATCGCGAGGAGCGCCCGGACATCGACGCCATCTACATGGAGGCGGTGCAGGCGCTGACCCAGCACGGAGGGTGGCCGATGAGCGTCTTCCTCACGCCTGAGGGGGTGCCCTTCTACGGCGGCACGTACTTCCCCGAAAAGGCTCGCTACGGGATGCCCTCGTTCTCCGAGGTGCTGACGCGGGTCGCCGAGCTCTGGGAGACCAACCGCAGCGAGATTCTCGAGGCGGGGGCCGGGCTGACGGTCGCGCTGCAGCGGGAGAACGTGGCCGCTGTGAGTCCGGGGCGCGTGACGGCCGGGGCGGACACGCTCGACGAGGCCGGGCGCAATCTGCTCCGGTCCTTCGACGCAGACAGCGGCGGCTGGGGCGGCGCTCCCAAGTTCCCTCAGCCCACAGTGGTCGAGTTCGTCCTCAGGCGCTATCTGGACACTGGAGACGAGGGCCTGCTGGCGATGGCCACGAAGACCCTGGACGCGATGGCGCGAGGCGGGCTCTACGATCAGCTCGGCGGTGGGTTTCACCGGTACGCGACCGACGCCGTCTGGCTCGTGCCACATTTCGAGAAGATGCTGTACGACAACGCGCAGCTCGCCAGGCTCTACTTGCACGCGTGGCAGGTCACCGGCGACGAGTCCTACCGGCGCATCGCGACCGAGACGCTCGACTACGTCGCCCGAGAGATGCGCGACGAGGGCGGCGGCTTCCACTCCGCCCAGGATGCCGACACCGAGGGCGGGGAGGGCGCCTTCTTTGTCTGGACGCCCGCCGAGATACGGGCCGTTGCCGATCGCGCCTGTGCGGACGCGAGCGGGGACACGGCGCTCTTCATGGCGGCCTTCGGGGTCGCGCCGGGCGGCAACTTCGAGGGCAGGTCCATCCTGCATGTCGCGGAGGACCGCGCTGAAATCGCGCGGCTGCACGGCATGAGCGTCGCTGAGGCGGAGGCTCGTCTGGAGAACCTCCGTGGGGCGCTCCTGGAACAGCGCGAACAGCGCGTGAGGCCGGGCCTCGACGACAAGGTGCTGGCCAGCTGGAACGGCCTCGTGCTGGCGGCCTTCGCCGAGGCCGGGCGGGTGCTGGATCGTGACGACTACCTGTCCATCGCTCGCAAGAACGCCGAGTTCGTGCTCGCGCAGATGCGCGCTCCCGATGGACGCCTGCTGCGCACGTGGAAGGGCGGTCGCGCCAAGCTCAACGGCTACCTCGAGGACTATGCGCACTACGCCGACGGGCTGCTGGAGCTCTACCAGTCGAGTTTCGAGCCCCGCTGGTTCCAGGCCGCCCGGGAGCTCGGCGACGTCATCCTCGAGCACTTCGCGGATCCCGCCGGCGGGTTCTTCGACACGAGCGACGACCACGAGACGCTGCTCCTGCGGCCGAAGGGGATCCAGGACGGCGCCGTCCCCTCCGGCGGCGCCATGGCGGCCACTGTGCTGCTGCGGCTCGCGGAGTACACCGGCGAGGGCAGGTACGCCGACGCGGCCGAAGGGGCGCTGGCGCCGCTCCAGCCGATGATGGCTCGCGCGGCGCTGGGTCTCGCCCATTGGCTCGCCGCACTCGACCTGATGCTCGCCCCGCCACAGGGCCTCGCCGTCGTCGGCGGCGACCCAGGCCCACTGCTCGCCGTAGCGCGGGCGCGCTTCAGGCCGAACCTGGTGGTGGCCGCGGGGTTGTCTGGCGAGGACGCGGGGATCGCCCTGCTTGAGGGCAGGCAAGGTCTTGGCGGCAGAGCCACGGCCTACCTGTGCCGGAACTTCGCTTGCGAGCGGCCGGTGGCGGCGCCGGAGGGGCTTGAGGAGTTGCTCGAGGGGTAGGGCGGCGCTCGCGCAGGACTCCCGGCCGGCGGGCTTCTCCGGCAGGTCGGCCTTCTCCGGCCGCTCGGCCTCAAGCCCCTCCCTGCAGCCAGCCCCGCGTGGTCGGGGATTCAGGCAGTATCCAGTCCCAGCAAGCCTTGTTCAGCGAACGCAAGCTGGGGCCGTCAACTCGCCGCGCGAGTCATGGGCGCCGCGGGGAGCTCTCCCATACGGACATCTCAATGTGGCGGGCGCGGGTCCGCAGGGCCAGTCTGTCGTCACCGAACTAGATCGTCTGTCACCAGACGCGATGGAGAGGCGGCGCGGGCTTGGCCTTGTCTTCGGTCCAGATCGTCACCTAGTATCCTCGTCGTGATCTACGGGGTCCGACAGTCACTTCGCTCGTGAGCGCTGAGTTCGACTCCGCACGCGCCCGCTGTGGATGGGAGAGCGGCTTTCCCGCTTTCGCGGAAGTGGAGCCGGGCATCGTCCGAGTCTCGCTGGAGGAGTTCCTGGCGGACGCCGGCAAGTCGCAGATCTGGGCCTGGGATGACTCGATCCCGAAGATCCAGATCGAGGTCGGCGAGGTCGTCGAGATCGATGAGCTTGCCGACCAGTACACGGCGATTCTCGAGTACGAAATTCCGCTTGAATCTCGGCGGCCCGATGTAGTGCTTCTCGTGAACGGGGCCGTCGTGGTTCTCGAGCTCAAGGGCAAGTCCGAGCCCGAGCAGGCTGACCTCGACCAGGCCGCAGCCTATGCGCGCGACTTGCGCTGCTACCACAAGCATTGCGCCAATCGCGAAGTGCACGCGGTCCTGGTGCCCACTCGAGCGCACGGATACGCCGGTGTTCGCAACGGCGTGCACGTCGCTGGCCCAGACTCACTGCACCAGCTCATCCAAGAGCTACAGCGGCCGTGGGAACGGGGCCCGATCACCGCCAGCGAGTTCCTTGCCAAAGACGCCTACTATCCGCTCCCCTCGCTTGTGCAGGCGGCTCGCGAGCTGTTCCTCGATGGCAAGATTCGGCCAATCCACCGCGCTCTGGCCGAGACACAGCCGGCCGTCGAAGCGGTTTCCGCTATCGCGCATGAGGCGGCTCGTACGCGCACTCGACATCTTGTGCTTGTAGCCGGTGTTCCTGGCTCGGGCAAGACGCTGGTGGGTTTGAGCGCCGTCCACAACCCCAGCCTGGACGATCTCAGGGTTGAGCGAGCCGGAGGCAAGCCGCCAGCGCCTGCCATATTCCTCAGCGGGAATGCCCCTCTGGTCGAGGTTCTCCAGTACGAACTTCGTGGAGCCGGCGGCGGTGGCAAGACGTTCGTGCGCGGAGTGAAGGACTACATGAAGCAGTACCTTGGAGACAAAGCCGCGGTCCCGCCGCAGCACGTAGTCGTGTATGACGAGGCACAGCGAGCCTGGGACCTCGAGCAGGTGATCAAGAAGCACCCCGGCATACGGGAGCACAAGTCCGAGCCGGAAGCCTTCGTCGAGTTCGGCGAGCGCATCCCCGAATGGTGCGTGCTCGTCGGGCTGATCGGCTCCGGACAGGAGATCAACGTCGGCGAGGAGGCTGGCCTCGGCCAGTGGCTCGAGGCGCTGCAGCGGGCCCGGTCACCCGCGCAATGGACGGTGCATGCCCCGCGGCGAGTGCTGGACGAGCACTTCGCAGATCCGTCGTTGCCCGCGAGCCAATCAGCGAACGAGACTCTCGATCTCACGGTCGAGCTGCGCTTTCACTTCGCCGAAGACCTGGACGAGTGGTTCGACAGCTTGTTCGCAGGCGGCGACGAAGCGCATGGTCGCGAGCTCGCGGACCGCCTCGAGATGTCCGGCTATCACATACGGATGACCCGCGACCTCGAGGCGGCCAAGAGCTACTTCCATGAGCGCTATGGCGAAGCTCCCGACGCGCGCTACGGTCTCGTCGCCTCCTCCCGAGATAGGGCCCTGGCGGAATACGGAATCCCAAACGACTTCCTCTCCACCAGGGCAATGCGCCTCGGCCCCTGGTACGGCGACGGCGACGAGAGCCATCGCTCCTGCCGACAACTGAGGGAATGCGTTACCGAGTTTGGCGCCCAGGGTCTCGAGCTCGACGGCGTACTTCTCGCATGGGGAACCGACCTGACGTGGAATGGCGATGCCTGGTCGAACGCTCGCGCCAAGAAGCATGCGCGCGGCACCCACGTGCGCGATCCTTTCCAGCTTCGCGTGAATGCCTATCGTGTGCTGCTCACCCGCGGCCGCGACGGGGCGGTCATCTTTGTCCCGCCGCTCGCTGAGCTCGACGCCACCGCGGCCCGGCTGCATGGGCACGGGGTGAAGGTGCTCAACGGCTGATCTCTTCAGGTCCTGTGATTGCAGAATGGGCAGCGACTCGCCCCGCCTAGAGTCGAACTCCATCCCATGGCTCCTCAGCCGCGACGACCCATCGGCGCGCTACTTCACTCTGACGGGTCTGCTCGGCAGGGCCGCCGGCGGCGCCGAGGTCGAGGAGGCGCGGCGCGCAGTCATGACGGAGGGCCCAGTGCCGCGCATCCTCACGGCTCAGGGCGACGACGGGCACTGGGGCGACCGCGATCGCTTCTACACCGCCAAGTACGCGGGCACGGTGTGGCAGCTCATCATCCTCGCCGAGCTCGGCGCCGACGGCAGCGACGAGCGCGTGCGACTGGCGTGTGAGGCGATCCTGCGCGATGCGCAGGACGTGGAGTCGGGCGGCTTCTCGATGAGGCGCGCCAAGGCGGCCAGCGGTGGTCTGCCGAGCTCCGTCATCCCCTGCCTCACCGGCAACCTCGTCTTCAGCCTCATCCGGCTCGGCTACCTGGACGACCCTCGCGTCCAGCGTGCCGTCGACTGGATCACGACCTACCAGCGCTTCGACGACGCCGAGGGCGAGGCGCCCACCGGCTGGCCCTACGACAGGTGGGAGATGTGTTGGGGCCGCCACACCTGCCACATGGGCGTGGTGAAGGCGCTCAAGGCGCTCGCGGAGGTGCCGCCCGAGCGCCGCACGCTCGCCACCAAGAGGACGATCGCCGCCGGCGCTGAGTTCATGTTGCGCCACCACGTGCACAGGCGCAGCCACGATCTCGGCAAAGATCGCCAAGCGCGGCTGGCGGTGCTTCGGCTTTCCGCTCATGTACCAGACGGACATCCTCGAGGTCCTCGGGGTCCTGATCAAGCTGGGTGTGCGGGACGAACGGATGGATGAAGCGCTTGGGGTGGTGAGCGCGAAGCGGGATACGCTGGGCCGATGGAGACTCGAGAGCACGTTCAACGACCGGTTCGTCGTGCCCATCGAGGTCAAGGGGCAGCCGAGCAGATGGATCACGATGCGGGCGCTGCAGGTGCTCGCGGCGGCGGGGCAGCCGTCTGCTGCGGAACGCTCTCCGGGCTCGGCGTCGCCCGGCGGCTAGCTCGCGCTCAGGACTGCCTGGAGTTCGATTCTTCCTCGCGAGGGGGCGTCGGCGTCTCTGTCGTTGCCAGCGCTCCAAACGTCGCCATCTGACTCGGCCCGCGAATCATCGTCTTCATCGGGGTTGCGCACGGCCTCGAGTACGGGGCCGCGAGCGGCCTTCTCCCACGGGATCTGCACGAAGCGCAGCCCGGCGTGGACGCGTTCACGGATCTCTGAGGCGCGCGCCGGGGTGCGGATGCAATCGTTGGCCCCAGCTTCGAGCCCTGTCTCGATATCGGGGTGACGGCTGCCGGCCAGGAGCACCACGTAGGTCGGGCCGCCTGTGCTGAAGTCCCGCACGAGGCGGCAGATCTCAGGTCCGTCCAGACCAGGCAGGTCCCAATCGATCACGGCGAGGCTCGGCGAGTGGTCGTCGAGGAGCAGCTCCAGCGTCTCCTCGCCCTCGCCTGACTCGACGACCTCGAAGTCGTTGTCTTCGATGCCGGCGATCGCCTTCGCGAGAGCGGCTCTTGTGTCTTTTTCCTTGTGTGCGATGAGGAGTTGCATGATCCCCTCCCGAGGTGCCTGTCCGTCGCGGGGCGGTGTGGCTGGTTCTGGTGGGAGTATCGCCGTATGCGAGTCACCTGGAAATAGGACATACGTCCAAGGCCGCGGGATGAGAAGGGTTGGAGCTGCGCGGAACGAACATGTGTTCGCATCTGTCCTCGATCGGTGCTAGCCTTCGGCAACTGCCTGAGGAGGGACCTTCTTGATGCTCGACGAGCTCAACCCCGAACAGCTCGCCGCCGCTCAGCACGGCGACGGGCCGCTCCTCATCGTCGCCGGTGCCGGTACCGGCAAGACGGCGACGCTCGTACATCGAGTGGCGCACCTCATCGGGCAGGGCGCTGAAGCAAGGCGCATCCTGCTGCTCACGTTCACGCGTCGCGCCGCTGGCGAGATGCTGCGACGCGTCGAGGCGGTACTCGCGGCGACGGGGAACGGCCGGGGCGCCTCCGAGCGGGTCTGGGGCGGCACCTTCCACGCCATGGCCGCGCGCCTGCTGCGCATCCATGCCCGCGACATAGGCATGGAGCCCGATTTCACGATCCTCGACAGGGGCGACGCCGAAGACCTCATGCACGTCGCCCGCACCGCCCTCGGTCTCGGCCGCGGCGGCTCCCGCTTCCCCCAGAAGTCGACCTGCCTCGATGTGTACTCGCGCTGCGTCAACGCTCAGCTGTCGCTGAATGAGGTGCTCCACAGCGCGTTCCCCTGGTGCCTGCCGGCTGAAGAAGGCCTGGCGCAGCTCTTCGCCCGCTACACAGACTCCAAGGAGCAGCAGCAGGTACTCGACTACGACGACCTGCTGCTGTTCTGGCGCGGCCTCCTCGCCGACCCCGCAGGCGGCCCGCGCGTGCGCGAGCGCTTCGACTACGTGCTGGTCGATGAGTTCCAGGACACGAACGCGCTGCAGGCCGACATCGTCTCGCTGCTGCGGCCGAACTGCACCGGAGTCACGTGCGTCGGCGACGACGCGCAGGCGATCTACGGCTTTCGCGCCGCCACGGTGCGCAACATCCTCGATTTCGAGGAGCGTTTCCCCGGCGCCGAGGTGCGCACGCTCACCCGCAACTACCGCTCCACGGCCGCCATCGTCACGGCTACCAACGCCCTCATCGCGGAGGCCGCCGAGCGCCGCGAAAAGGATCTGTGGACCGAGCGCCACGACGGCGGCCGCCCGGTGCTCGCCACCTGCCGCGACGACGACGAGCAGACCCAGTGGCTCTGCGAGCGCCTCCTCGAGCATCGCGAGCAAGGTATCGAGCTCAAGCGCCAGGCGGTGTTGTTCCGCGCCCAGCATCACTCGATGGCTCTCGAGATGGAGCTCTCGCGGCGCAACATCCCCTTCCACAAGTACGGGGGGCTGCGGTTCGTGGAGATGGCGCATGTCAAGGACCTCGTGTCCTTCCTGCGCCTCGCCGAGAATCCGCGCGACGCCATGGCCGGCCTGCGCGTGCTCGGCCTGGTGCCCGGCATCGGACCGAAGACGGCGGCGGCTCTCCTCGACACGCTCGCCGGCGCCGGCGGCGATTTCTCCGTGTGGGGGGGTGCCCGCGTGCCGGAGCCTGCGCGCGCGGTATGGCCCGCCGTCGCCGAGCTCTTCGCGACGCTTGTCGCCGCGGGCCCCGGCGAGGTGTCGGCTCAGGTGCACGCCGTTCGCAGCGTGTACGGGCCGCTGCTCGAGCGGCGCTACGAGAACGTGCAGGCGCGTCTGCGAGACCTCGAGCAGATCGAGGCGCTGGCTGCCCGCGCCCAGAGCCGTTCGCAGTTCCTCGCCGAGCTGGTGCTCGACCCACCGGCGTACACGCAAGAGCTCGCCGGTCCGCCGCTCCTCGACGAGGACTACCTCATCCTCTCGACGATGCACTCGGCCAAGGGACTCGAGTTCGATGTCGTGTACGTCATCCACGCCGCCGACGGCAACATCCCCTCAGACATGGCTACCGGCAGCGCCGCCGAGATCGAGGAGGAGCGGCGCCTCTTCTACGTCGCCTGCACCCGCGCCCGCGAGCAGCTCTACGTCACCCACCCCTTGCGCTACTACACACAGCCGTGGGCCAAGGCCGACACGCACGGGTACGCGCAGCGTTCACGCTTTCTCACGGAGGCGGTGCTCGAGCACTTCGAGCAGGTGCAGACCGGGGCCGAGCCGCAGTTGGGTGACGAGGGCGCTCTCGAGCGCGTCACCACCGCCTCCATCCGCGCGAGCGTGCGCTCGCTCTGGGAGGCGCCGACGCAAGCGTGAAGCCAATGCCTCCAGCTTCGGGCGTCCGTGCGCCGATACCGGGTCGGGGTAGGCGAATACACGCTATGATGAGAGGGGCGCACGGATGAAAGGGCTGGTGTTCACCGAGTTCATCGACTTGGTCGACGAGAAGTTCTCGCTCGAGACCAGCGAGCGCGTCATCGAGATGTGCGACTTGCCCTCCGGTGGCGTGTACACCTCTGTCGGCACCTACGACTCACAGGAGATGATGGCGTTGGTCACAACGCTCTCCGATCTCACGGGCGTGCCGGTGTCCGCCCTTCTCAACGAGTTCGGGCGGCACCTCTTCCGGCGCTTCGTGGCGGCCTTCCCCGAGTTCTTCGAGGGCATCGGGTCGGCCACGGAGTTCCTTCCCCGCGTGAACGACTACGTGCACCTCGAGGTTCGCAAGCTCTACTCGGACGCGGAGCTGCCTACCTTCTCCTGCGAGACGCCCTCACCCGAGACCGTAGTCATGACCTACCGATCTGCGACCAACGTTCCCGACCTGGCGCAGGGCCTCATCCTCGAGTGCATCGACCACTTCGGAGATCCACTGGTGGTCAGTCGCGAGGTCGGCCAAGGTGACCCACCCAAGACGGTGTTCACCATCGCGCCCAGGTAGGATTCCGGGATGGACGACGACGTGCTGCTGCGGCGCCGCCTCGAGCGCGAACGCCTCGCCCGTCAGGAGGCCGAGGCGATCATCGAGCAGAAGAGCCGCGAGCTCTTCACCAAGAGTCAGGAGCTCGAGCGTCTGGCTGCGGCGGAGCGCAAGGCGCGTCGCGAGGCAGAGACGCTGCGCGACGCGTTCGAGGTCTTCACATCGCGGCTCGACCCCGACGAGATCATTGGCGACCTCCTGGAGTTCCTCGACCTCCTCGTGCCCCACGACAGCAGCGTCGTCTACGTGCTGCGCGGGGACGAGCTGTCTCCGCACAGCGGCAAGGGTCGCCTGCGCACTGCTGCCGGTGCCGAGGGGGTGCCCGCACCCAGCTTCCTCGCCGACGTGCTGCGGGCGAGCGACCCTATCGTCGTCCTGGATGCTGCCGGCGACCCGCGAGTGCGCCAGTGGGGCATCACGTGCGCCGCAGCGGCGTGCATGGTGGTGCGACTCTCGGCTCACGATCGCGCCGGCGGCTGTCTGATCCTGTGGACCGGTTCTGCCGGCGAGTTCGACGATGCGGCGGCCCGGTTCGTCCAAGCACTGGCGAACGAGGCCGCTATGGCGCTCGAGAACGCCCGGCTCTTCCAGGAAGTGGAGAGGCTGTCCACGGTCGACCCGCTCACTCGCCTGCACAATCGACGGCACTTCGACGCCGCCGCCGACATGGAGTTCGCGCGCAGCGAGAGATACCATCTCAGGCTCTCCGCGGTCATGATGGATCTCGATCATTTCAAGGAGGTGAACGACGCTCACGGCCACGCGGCTGGAGACGCCGTGCTGGTCGAGGTGGCCGCTGCCTGCACGCGCGCCACTCGCGTCACCGACTTGCTTGCTCGCTTCGGCGGCGAGGAGTTCTGCTTTCTCCTGCCAGAGACCGGCCCCGAGGAGGCGGTGATGATCGCCGAGCGTCTGCGGAGTGCGATCGCGGCTCTCCGGGTCGAGGGCGGCGGCGGGAGGGTGTCAGTGACCGCGAGTTTCGGCGTTGCCGAGCGAATGCCGAAGGGCGATTCGCTCCAGGACCTGATCGCCCGCAGCGACGCGGCGCTGTACGAGGCCAAGCACGCGGGGAGAAACCGGGTCGTGGCCCACGGGCAGGCGCCGCCTCCGTCGGCGGGGCGCCCCTGACCGCAGCTGGCCTGAGCCCAGTCGCCTTCGGCGTGGGGCTCCAGGTCTGGGCCGTCGCTCCAGCGGGGATAAGACGAGCACACGCCCCGTGCGGGCTCATCCGACTGCCTCGTAAGGGGGAGAACGATGTACATCGGCATCATCGGTTCGGGGCACGTCGCTCAGGTCCTCGGCGGCAGGCTGCTCGAGTTCGGCAACGAGGTCATGATCAGCTCGCGAGACCCAAGGGCCGGCAAGCACGAGGGCGATGAACGCGCCATCCCCTCGGCCGACGATTGGGTGTCGGCGAACCATGAGCTGGGTCTCAGCGGGGCGGCGGCGGGAGGCTTCGCCGACGCCGCTGCCTTCGGCGAGGTGCTCATCAACGCCACCGCAGGCAAGTGGTCGCTGGACGCGCTGGGCGCCGCCGAGCGCGGCGACATCGAGGGCAAGATCGTCATCGACCTCGCCAATCCGCTCGACTTCTCGGGCGGGCAGCTCACGCTTGCGTTCTGCAACACCGAGTCGCTCGGTGAGCGTATCCAGCAGGCCTATCCGGAAGCTCGGGTCGTGAAGACGCTGAACACGGTGAACGTCAATGTGATGATCGCGCCGCAGGACCTGGCGGAGGAGACCGACCTGTTCGTGGCGGGCGACGATGCCGTCGCCAAGGCCTGGGTCACCGAGGATTTCCTGAAGGACTGGCTCGGCTGGAGGCGGGTGATCGATCTGGGCGACATCACGGGATCGCGCGCTCTCGAGATGTACTTGCCGCTGTGGGCGCGCTTGTGGGGTGCGACCGGCTCAGGCGTGCTGAACCTGAGGGTCGTGCAGGGGCGAAGCTAGCGGGGCGGCGAGCCGACGCCGCGGGAGGCCGACGACTCGCGCGGAGACGGTCACTCGGCTCTCTGGCGCTGGCGACAGCCCGAACGCCCCCTCCATCAACTCGGTCAGGCGTCTGAGAAAGAGCGCGACGGGCACTCCGTCCACCACATCGTGATCGAAGAGGACCGTGATGCTGAGCACCTCCCGTGCCTCGACGCGGTCCTCGACCACCCACGGCTTTCGGCTGACGCCGCCGATGACCACGATCAGTGGGTGGATGCCCATGGGGATGGCCCAGCCTCCGTGGCTCGACTTGCTCGTGACCGGCACGGACGTGACCATCACGGTGCCCATCGTGCGCTTGATCCGCCAGGGGTCTGCGAGCAGGCGGTCCCAGTAGACCGCTCGTCGCACGTGGTGGGGAAGGGTGAAGGCCAGTCGCAGCAGCCACGGCGGGGGCACCTGCCCGGAGGGGTCCAGCCACTGCTCCCCGGGAGCGAGCCGTACCGATTGCGCGTCGCGGATCTCGCCGCTGATCTGCTCGACGCTCTTCTCGTTCGACTTGCGGAGGACGTAGGGCATGGGCAGCCGCTCGTCGTGTGCCCCACCGCTGAGGCGGCGGTACAGCGCCACGCTCACGTCGACATCCTTGAACACCACGATACTGCGTCGCCCGTGCCGCAGGGCGTGAACGCGCCCGTGTTCGCTCGCCGCTTGCGCCACGCACTTGAGCGCCCAGCCCGAGAGCGAGACGTAGCCTGCCTCCCCGCGCTTTCGCTCGCTCATCGCGGCGCGCGCCGCCGTCACGTCCACGTCGAACAGCACGGGAACGTGATGGCGGGTCTTGCCGATGCGCACGGTGTCCCATACGGCTGTGCGCGCCGGCGAGACGGACAGCTCCTCGAAGGCGCCTATGAGGTCATGGCTCATGGTCGAGATGGTAGCGCACCGCGGCCTCGCGTGCTCTCGTGGGGTCTGTGTGGGGTCGCCGAGCGAGACCGGAGCTCTGCGCAGTCGGGATAGAGGTCGCGTTGCCAATCCAGGCAACGAGGCGGTTCTTGTCGCGTGCTGCCGCGCGGCTACGCCAGGTATTCCCTCTCGGCGCGAGCCTTGATGCCGCGCAACATCGCTGTGGCGTTGACGCTATCGCCGACGTCGAGGGCGGTCTCGACGATCGGGAGCAGCCAGAGCGGTCTGTAGCTGACTCGGGCGCGGATGAACAGCCGCGTACGGTCGGTGCCATGGGGGATGAGCGCGAAGGCCCACGAGAAGTCGGATTCCGTGACTCGGCGGGAAGACGTGGCTCCTGGAGCGCAGCACGAGGTGACGTTCCGCTTCGAGCTCCTCGACGATGTAGTAGACCGACCAGTCGACACTGTCGGGAACGCGGTCACCCACCTTGAGGTCCTGCAGGCCGGGGACGATCTGGTCGGCGCTCCGCAGCCGCTCGCCCCAGATCAGCTCGTCCAGCCAGTGCGGCGTGTACCACCCTGCGCGGAACGCCGGACTGCCCATCTGTACGATCCAGGGCCAGACGAAGCTGGGCGGCGCGTCTACCGTGGTCGCCCTGGTGGAGCCCCAGAGCGGGTCTGCGACGATGTGGTCGCCGGGGAGTGAACGGACGGCTTCCTCGTTGCTCACTCCCGAGCGCCGCCCAACGCGGTGGATGACCCAGGCGCTCGCCCCCACGGCGCCGAGGACGAGCGCCGACGATGATCTCTTCGACATGACGGCCCCTTCCTATGGTAGTCGGCTGGTAGGCCAGTCTACCGCGCCTAGACTATGATGGTGCCGTACGGTGGCCTTGCCCCGGGAGCCATCACGCAACGAAGCAGTCGCAGAGTCGTGGCGGCCCAGAACATCAGCCGCATGTGCCTGGTCTGTGGCGCCGAGAACGTCGCCGGCCTGCGCGCCCGGTTCTACGAGCTGGCGCCTCGGCCGAGCGGGCAAGCCGGCGGGCCGGAGGGCGTCGCGAGCGACGGTCCCGAACTCCTGGGCGTGTTCACCCCGCGGGAGGAGCACCAGAGCTACCCGGGCCGACTGCACGGCGGAATCTCGTCGGCGATCCTCGACGAGACCATCGGCCGTGCCATCATCATCGCCCACCCCGGTATCTGGGGGGTCACCGCCGAGCTCACGCTTCGCTATCGGAAGCCGGTACCGCTCGACGCCGAGGTCCGCGCCATCGGCCGCATCTCGCGCGATACGCGTCGCCTGTTCGAGGGCACGGGTGAGATCCTGCTGGCCGACGGGAGCGTCGCCGTTGAGGCCTCAGGGAAGTACCTGAAGATGCGGCTCGAGGAGATCTCTCATGGCGGTCTGGGCGAGAGGGAGTGGTTTGCCGACTCCGGAGAACGACCTCAGCAAGTCGACGTGTGGCGGCGGGAAGGGGAGGGGCTGTGAGTCTGCTGGGCAGAGTCATCGACGCGTGCAGCGCGCACCGATACGAGCTCGCCGAGGTGCGCGACAGTCTGTTCATCGGCGAAGGCGACAAGCCGGCGAAGCTGACGCAGTTCTGGACGCTGCTCGCGCTCTCTAGCTTCATCGCGGCGGGCGGCGTGGTCTTCGATTCCACGCCGGCCGTGATCGGCGCGATGATCATCGCGCCGCTGGCCACTCCGATCTACGGCGTCGCCTTGGCGACGACCATCGGCTCGGTCAGGGGATTTCAGAGCAGCGCGCTGCTGCTGGTCGCCGGCATCGCCGTCAACATCCTCATCGGGGTACTGGTCTCCGTGCTCGCGCCGGAACGCCTGCCGATCGCGGCCAACCCGCAGATCACGGGGCGCACGGCTCCCCAGCTGCTCGACCTTGCGGTCGCCCTCGCTACCGGCCTCGCGGGGGCGTTCGCGTTGACGCGTCGCGATGTCTCCAACATCGTCGCCGGGGTGGCCATCGCCATCTCGCTGGTCCCTGTGCTGGCGGTGGTCGGCATCACGCTCGGCGCCGGACGACTCGATCTTGCCGCCGGCGCCTTTCTTCTGTTTCTCACGAACGTCGCCGCGATTCTCGTAGCCGGCATGGCCGTGTTCGGGGCGGCGAGGTACCAGGAGGTGGCGGCCGAGCTCACGCCGCACGGGAGCCGTCGTGCTCGCCGGCTTGTCGCCGCCTTCCTGGTCGCCTTGATCATGCCCCTTGGAGGCGCATCCCTGCGCACGTACCGGTATCACCAATGGACCTCAGCGACACATGCGTCTGTGGATCGCTGGGTGGACGGCACGCGCTGGACGGTCGAGTCCGTCGGCCTGGAGCACGACGAGATCGTCATCACTGTGGTCGGTCCCGGCAACCCGCCCTCACGGGAGTCTCTCACCGAGGATGTGCGCCGCTCGGTGCCGGAGGACGTCGTCATTCGCCTCATCGAGGTGTACGGGGACGACTCGGAGCTGTAGGGATCGATTTCCCTGAGGAGGTGTAACGCTCGGCGTTCGCCTGCGTTATAGGGAGCAGAAGGCAATGCCGATCCACTAGTAGGAGGACGATGTGAGATTCTTGAAGATCGTGGCGATCGCCGCCGTGGCAGTGCTGGCCGTGAGCACCGTAGCCGTCGCCGGGACGAAGACGATGCAGCGCGACGGGGACCGGGACCGCGTACAGACGCCGCAGCAGGACTGCACGCCGAGCGCCGATCCGTCCTGCGACCAAGTGCGGGCTCAGGACCGCGAGCGGGACTGCGACGGGACGAGCGATGTGCCCGGGACGCCGAAGCAGAATCGCGTGCAGAAGCGCGTGCAGGACCGTGATTGCGATCAGCCGGCGGCTGCGCAGGCAGACTCGGACGCAGACGCGTACTCGTGTGCAGACGGTGAGCGCGACGCAGCAGAGCCAGCAGGCCGGCGACTGCGATCAGACCCGGCAGCGGACGCAGACGCGCCGCTCGGCTGAGGCAGTGGGCGGTAGCGGGGAGTGCGACGGCAAGGTTCGAACGGCAACGGCTCGAACGGCAACGGGGCGGATGGCGCCGGTTGCCAGGGCAAGAACTGACGGATGCCGGAGGCTTGGGCGGCCTGTGTGCCATCGGCGCACAGGCCGCCCAAGCGCGGTACACTTGTCCGGGAATCATGAACACGACGGCGAGAGGCGTGGCGTGTACGCTCCGCAAGCCTCAACGAGCGATACCGAGGCCGGGACCTTCCCAGGTCTGCAGCCCGAGTGGTTCGAGCGCGTCTACTGCGAGTCTCGGGGTCGCATCTACAATCTCTGTGCGCGCATTCTCGGCGACCGGGAAGAAGCGGCGGATCTCACCCAGGAGGTGTTCCTCCGGGTCTCTCACGCACCAACCTGACGCGCGCGCTCAGGAGAACCCGGACCCCTGGCTCTACAGGATCGCCGTGAACGCCTGCTACGATCACCTTCGGCGCCGCTCTGCGCGCGCCACTACGCCTCTGGAGCACGCGGGGGAGATACCGTCAGCCAGCGACGACTTCGCCTCCTCGGAGACGAGGCATGCGATCGAGGCGGCCCTGGCCATGATCAGTCCACGATATCGGACGGCGCTCGTTCTCAAGGACCTACACGGGCTTGGGACCTCCGAGATCGCCGACGCCATGGGCGTCAGCAGGACGAACGCGCGCGTGGTGCTGCACCGCGCGCGCTCGGCCTTTCGGCGCGCTTTCCGCGGCGTCGCGCCCGCCGGGTCCGGAGCTGCGTCCGCATTCGGCTTGGCCGCGTTTCCTTCCCGAACTACCGCTTCCCGCCTCGCTGCAGGTGCTGCCCGTCGCCTCCGCCCTCGCTCCGGCTGCGCCGCTCGCCTTCGCTCCTGTGCCCCCGTTGGCCGGCGTTCTGGCCAAGATCGGGGGCGGCCTCGGGTGTGAAGGGAGCCGTCATCGTGATCGCGGCCACCGCAGTCACCACCGGCGGCATGACTGCCCGTCACCTGGCCGGCGGCGACGGCCTGAGAGCCGACGGAGGGCCTGCTCCCGCTGCCGCCGTCGCGGAAGTGGGGCAGGGGACTGCTTTGCACGACCCCGGCGAGACGCGCCTGCCGTTGCGGCAGCATGCTGAGCGGCGAGCCCACGCGGGGGACGGCGGGTCAGGGTCAAAGGCGGCGGGCTCCGGGGGGTCGAAGGGGTCCAGCACGGGGAGCGGCGAAGGTACGCAGGCGCGCTCTCGACAGGATGGAGCGTCTCCGCGACGCGAAGGCCGGGTCCGAGTCCGACCGTGTCGCAGCGCGCCTCGCGGATGCGGCAGGCATGAACGGACTCTCGACAGGCCGCGACCGCCTCGGGAGCGCCCGCCGAAGGGGCAGCTGCGGGTGAGGCGGGAGATGGTGCGAAGCAGGTGGCGGCAGCCGGAGACAAGGGCGGCGGAGGCCACTGACGCTCTCGTGTGCGGTCCCGATCGTCGATCTGCCGTAGCGTAGAGCTGGTGGACGGCGGCGGCGCGACGCTTGTCGCGGTCGCTGCCGCTTGGCCCGGTGTCAGGTACTATCGTGCTCACAACGGCAAGTCGAGGGGGCACGCATGCCGGACATCATCACATTGACGATGAACCCCGCCGTCGACACGTACCTTGCGGGAGATTCGTTTCGTGCGTCGAAGATCCGCTGCTCCGTTACCGGTTCAGGTCCAGGCGGAGGCGGCGTGAACGTCGCCCGGGCGATCCGCAAGCTGGGAGGGATTGCCGAGGCTGTCCTGACCGTTGGGGGGTCGTGCGGCGGGTGTCTGTTGTCGATGCTCGACGAGCGCGACGTGCCCCACCGCGAGATCTGGGTCCAGGGCGAGACACGCGACACCTACGTGATCTTCGACCGCGAGAGCAAGCGGCGCTACCACATCATCATCGAGGGCGCGATGATCCAGGAAGCGGAATGGTTGGCCGCCTTGGACCTCGTCGGGGAGCTTTCGCATCCCGATGCGTACCTCGTCCTCAGCGGCAGCCTCCCGCCCGGGGCGCCCGACGACTTCTACGCTCGGGCAGCCGCCGTCGCCAAACGAGGCGGCTGTCGGGTCGCCGTCGATACCTCGGGCCCGCCGCTCGCCGCGGCGCTGGCGGAGGGCGTCTGGCTGGCCAAGCCGAATCGCAATGAGCTCGAGACCCTGGCCGGCCGAGAGACCTCGACGTTCGAGGAGCGGCGTGAGCGTCGTGGATCGCCTGGTGCGCGAGGGGGCGGCAGAGGTGATCGCGGCCACGTTCGGCCCGGAGGGGTCGCTCGTGACGTCGGCCACCGAGTGCTGGTATGCGGAGGCGCCCCCCATCCAGCTGAGGAGCGAGGTCGGCGCCGGCGACAGCTTCCTCGGGGCTCTCGTCCTCTCGATTTCCCACGGGCGCGACTTGCGCGACTCCGTCACCTTCGCGGTGGCGGCGGCCGGCTCTGCGCTCGGCAGATCTGGTCCTGGGCTCTCGGAGAGGGACGAGACCGAGCGCCTCTTCGCCAAGATCAAGGCCGACGAGGGAGTCCGGCCGCTGAGATCCTAGGACGCTCGGCGATCTGCTGCGGCTCCTGAAAGAGCAAGGGGGTCATCCCGGACGAGCGTGAGCTCACCGGGATGACCCCCTTGAGGTGCCTGCTGCCTGCAATCTCGGGCACGCGCCGAGACGCCCCCCTGGCTCTCCTAGAACGCCCTCGGGTAGGTGTTGGGCCAGTGTCCGGGGCCCATACCTCTGTGCAGCGCGTGGGCCGTGGCGCGGATCTGCGCCCAGCCGTTGTAGATGCTCAGTCTCCGCCAAGGGTTCCACGTGCCGCGCCAGGTCCCCGGGTGGTACTGGAACAGGCCCTTGTAGGTGGTGCCCGCGTAGCGGCGACCGCCGGATTCGAGGTTCATGAGTCGCTGCAGGCCGGTCGCGCTCACTCCGTACCTGTTGGCGGCGATCTTGATGAGCGGCCACCAATTCCCGGTGCGGTTCCAGCGCGCGATCCGCTTGCGCCGCTGGACGCGCTTCTGCAGCTGTGTGACCTTCTTCGTCCAGCGCGCCACGATGGCCTTCTTCGCCACCGCGTTCTTGCGCAGGGCGCCGATTTCTGCGTCCGTCACCACGCCGTCGGCAAGCAGGCTGGTGGCCAGCGTCGCCCGCATCTTGCTCTCGGGGCTCGCGGCAACGTCGTTCTCTGCCGCTTCGGGAGTCGGCTCGTCGCTGGATGCAGCCTGGAGCGCCAGAGGCGCCGGCGAGGTCGACCTTGGCGATCTGCGCTTTGGCGACAGCTTGCCGACGGTGCTTCTTCGCCTTCGAGAGCTGGGCCTCGAGCTGCTTCAGAGGCGGGTGCTGAGCCGAAGCTGCGGCTGGGAGCAGGGCGGCTGCGACGAGGAGCGGGAGGATGAGGAGGATTACGGTGTGTGTTCTGCGCACGTGGTCCTTTCGACTGCGGTGTCCCATCGGGCGAGGGGTATTCCCACGCCTTGGGGCTGTCGCGTCCGCGCGCACCCATGGCAGACGGCAAAAGCGTCGGAGAGAAGAGAGGAAAGAAGAGAGGGGACGAATCTGCATCACTATGGGGCGCGGGGAAGCGCCTTTTCTGTGTAGATCCGTCGACGATTCAACCTGAGGCCGGCACGAGATGCAACCCGGGGTCGCGACTCGGCCGCGCCGACGCGCTGTCCCTGCGTGCGGTCTGGAGCGCCGTTGCGGCGGGTATGCAGTCTCCAGATGAACGCTCGCTGAAGAACGTCACCGCAACTGGAGGTCCTCTTGGCGACCCATCTCATCGGCATCAACGGCTTGGGCCGCATCGGTCGCGCGGTACTCCGGCAGGCCCTCGATGATCGGCGCCTGACGGTCGCCGGCGTCAACGATCTCGACGATCCGGATGGACTCGCCTACCTGCTGCGCTACGACTCGGTGTATGGGCGTGATACCCGCTTCGACGGCGCCGAGGGCGGCAGGTTGCGGGTGGCCGGCGGTGACATCCAGGCGTCTCGTGAGTCGAGCCCGGCCGCTATTCCATGGAGCACCGTGGGCGCCGGGATAGTGGTCGAGTCGACGGGTGCTTTCCGCAGCAGAGCCGACGCCGCCGGCCACTTCGAAGCCGGCGCTCACCACGTGATCCTCTCCGCCGATTCCGACGACGCGGACGTCGTCATCGTGCCGGGTGTGAACGACGACGACCTCGATCCGGAGCACCACACCTTCATCTCGATGGCGTCCTGTACGACCAATGCGCTGGCTCCGGTGCTCCAGGCCCTGGACGGAGCCTTCGGGATCGAGAACGCGTACTTCACGACGGTGCATGCCTACACGGCGAGCCAGACGGTCGGTCGACAAGGCGGCCCGGCACCGACGCCGCGGCCGCGCTGCGGCGCTCAACATCATCCCGACCACGACGGGGGCCGCCAAGGCGGTCGTGAAGGTGCTGCCTCACCTCGCGGGGCGTGTGACGGGCATGGCCATGCGCGTGCCGGTCCCGAGCGGTTCCGTCGTCGACTGGTGGCTCGGGTCGGACGCGAGGTCACGCCCGGCGAGGTGAACGATGCCCTGAGGGCCGCGGCGGCGCGGCCGGCGATGGGCCCGGTGCTGGCGGTCGCCGACGATGAACTCGTGTCGCAGGATATCGTCGGAGACACGCATTCCAGCGTGGTCGACGCGAGGAGCACCGGCGTACTCAAAGGGAACACGGTCAAGGTGCTCGCCTGGTACGACAACGAGTGGGGGTATGCGGCGCGTCTCGTCGATCTGGCGCGACGCCTCGGCGATCTGACGGCGAAGGCCGGCTGAGCGCTGACGGCGTGGGCTCAGTCACGAAAGGGCCGAGAGAGCCGAGCTGTCCTCCTCGGGCTCGGCTCTCTCGGCGGTCGTGCTTCCGCTGGTATCAGGCGCTCTCGAGCGCGCCCGCGCTTCCTTCCGCCAGGAAGTAGCTGGCGGCGATCGTCACGACTATGAACGGGGTGGCGATGATAGCCAGGGCGCCATTGGCGATGGAGGCGATGACCGCCAGGATCAGAACCAGCGCAAGGTGCTCCCAGAAGCCGTTCTCCAGCACCATGTCCTTGCTGGCCTTCATCGCTTCTCCGAGGCCCATGCCGCGATCGACCATGAGGGGGAAGACGTAGAGCCAGATCGTGGCCAGTAGGAATCCGCCCACGATCGTCAGCATGGCCAAGCCGATGAGGACGACGAGGAGCGAGGGCCGCTCCGAAGAACGACCAGAAGCCGTCGAGCTCGTCGAACACCTGGCCGACCTCGGGCTGGCGGCCCTCCCGGACACGGCCGGAGACCATGCCGTAGAGGCCTGCCGTGAGCGGTCCGGCGAGGACGCCCAAAGTGAGCACGCTCAGCGCCACGGTGATGAGTCCGGCGATGAGCAAGGGGCCGAGGTCCTTGACGAACAGCCGCCATGCTTGCTTGATGACGCGGCCGACGTCCAGCGTCTGGCGAGTGATGGTTCCCGTGGCTGCGATGGTGCTCATGACTCCTCCTGTTCCATGTGGTTCCGTGCTGGAATCAGCGTAGAGCCAAGCGCGCTCCGCGTCATCACCCCTGTGGAGTAGTCTGAGGTCAACTGTGGGGGTGACTTCAGGGCCAGTTCCACTCTCCCTGGGGTTCCGCGCGAGGGGTTGCGGGGGGTACAGCCACCGCGCGATGCCGGGTCGAGGGCTGCTTCCTGGGCGCGAACCTATGTGCCGGACTTCGCGCGCGCAGCCGCGCGGCGCCGCAACGCGAGGCCCAGACCGATCGCCACGGCCAGCGTGATGAGAGCGCCGACCACGCCGGAGGCGCTCGTGCCTGCGTCGATCGCCGGCCAAGCGCGGTCGTCGTCATCGTTCGAGGATGCCTGTGCGGCCGACGCGGTCCCCAGCGGCTCTCCCGCTGGGTCATCCTCCCTGAACGCGTAGTCGGGGAGGAGTGCCGTTCGTGCCTGGACTCCGGCGGCGGCGTCGTGGGCGGCGGAGTCCCCCTGGAGCTTCTCCTCGCCGCCCATCACTCGAGAGATGGACCACTCCAGACCATCGGCGTTCGAGGAGGCGAACCAAGCCAGGGCGCCACCGGTGACGAGGGCGGCGACGGCGAGTCCGACCAGCACCGGCTTGAGCGTCAGCACCCGTGAGCGGCTTGCGGTGGGCGCTGCGCGCCAGCAGTTCGGGCTGCGCCTCGAGCACGAAGAGGACGACCGCGGCCGTCACGAGGCCCTCAGCGACGCCGATGGCGAGATGGATCGGCTGCATGAGGAGCAGGAAGGCCGCGAAGGGCAGCTCCGTGACCCCCGAGGCGGTCGTCTCGAGTACCACTGCGAGGGCGCCGAGCTGAAGGCCGACTACGGCGGCGAGGGTGCTGCCCACGAAGATGCGCGACCGGCTCGGAGGCCAAGCGTTGCCGACGATCTCTGCGGTAGATGAGCGGGTAGGCGATGAAGGCCGGGAAGAACCCGAGATTGAAGATGTTGGCGCCGAGCGCGAGGAGACCGCCGTCGGCGAAGAACAGAGCTTGGACCGCGAGGATCGAGGCCATCACCAGGAAGGCCGCCTCCGGTCCGAGGAGGATGGCGAGGATCAGCGCTCCTCCGAGATGCCCGCTCGACCCGGTGCCGGGGATGGCGAACGTGAGCATCTGTGCGGCGAACACGAACGCGCCTGCGACGCCCATGAGCGGGATCTTGCTCTCGTCCAGCTCGTTGCGCACCTTGCGGGCGCTGTAGGCGACGGTGACGCCCGTGGCCGCCCACATGGCTCCGCCCACAGCCGGGGACAGCAGTGCGTCGGCCATGTGCATCGGGGACTCCTTCTCGCGGCGTGCCACGGTGCTACCATCGGGCGACTCGTGCTACTGCTGACCGTACTGTAGGCCAGCATCGCCTCATCGTCAAGGGTCCGAGAGGAGTGCCACCCGATCGGCATCTGTGGCACGCTCCGTGCTATATTCCCCTGTGGCGTGTAGCACGATTCAGGACGGAAAGGCACGCCATGACGAACGTAGTCCGGTTCGGTGTCTCCATCGAGGAACGCCTGCTGGAGCGCTACGATGCGCTGATCGCCGAGAAGGCATACGTGAACCGCTCCGAGGCGATCCGCGACCTCATCCGCGCGGCGCTGGTGAACGAGCAATGGGAGGCGGGGACGGAGCGGGCTATCGGAACGGTCACACTGGTGTACGACCACCACGCGAGCGATCTGGCCGACAAGCTCACGGAGCACCAGCACAGCCACCATCAGGAGATCGTCTCCACCCTGCACGTGCACCTCGACGTTCACCACTGCCTCGAGGTCGTGGTGCTGATGGGGGCGGCGCGTGAGATCAAGCGCATCGCCGACGAGCTCATCGGCACGAAGGGCGTAAAGCATGGCAAGTTCGTGGCCACCACGACCGGCGACATCGCCTGACGGGGGGTCGCGTGTCCTCGGTCTCCGCAGGTCTCTCCACCCTGGATCGTCTCGATCGGCTGGCGCGTCGGGACACGGCGGTGAATCGGATAGACCCTCGCGCCAAGGTCCTCGCCACGGCGGTGTTCATCGTCTGCGTGGTCTCGTTCGGCAAGTACGAGGTACTCGCGCTGCTGCCGTTCGTGATCTTCCCCGTCGTGATCGCCGCTGAGGGCGACCTCCCGTTCGGGTTCCTTGCTCGCATTCTCCTCGTCGTCTCGCCGTTCGCCCTTCTGCTCGGTGCCTTCAACCCATGGTTCGACCGGTCTTTCGTGGCGCAGGTCGGCGGCTTCACGGTCACGGGTGGGTGGGTCTCGTACGCGTCCATCCTGCTGCGCTTTCTGCTCACGGCATCGGCGGCTCTCGTACTCACCGGCACGACGAGCTTCTACGGCGTCTGCCTCGCTCTGCAGAAGCTGCGCGTGCCGGACGTGTTCGTGGTCCAGCTCCTCCTCCTGTACCGCTACATCTTCGTGCTCGGCGAGGAGGTTCTTCGCATGGGGCAGGCGCGCCGCCTGCGCAGCTTCGGGCGCCGCGGGATGGGCCTGCGCATCTACGGCCAGATGCTCGGCCAGCTGCTGCTGCGCACGTTCGCCCGCGCCCAGCGCGTCTACCTGGCGATGAAGTGCCGGGGCTTCGACGGCGAGATCCGAGTGGCCCGGCGCTTGCACTTCGGCACGGCCGACCTGGTGTTCGTGCTGGGCTGGTCGGCTGTCTTCGTGCTCTTCCGAGTCGTCAACATCCCGCTGGTGCTCGGCAGAGTGACCGAGCTGGCGTCGTGAGCCATCACACCATCTCGGTGCGCGATCTTGGCTTCGCGTATCCCGATGGCACGCACGCACTGAGTGGTGTCTCATTCGAGGTGGGGCACGGCGAGGCGATCGCGGTGGTCGGCGCCAACGGCGCCGGCAAGTCCACCCTCCTGCTTCATCTCAACGGACTGCTGTCGCCCTCGGAGGGCGCTGTGAACATCGGCGGGACTCCGGTCGTCAAGGAGACGTTGGCCGACATCCGTCGCACGGTCGGCATGGTCTTTCAGGACCCCGACGACCAGCTCTTCATGCCCACGGTGGGCGAAGACGTCGGCTTCGGTCCCATGAACCTCGGCCTTCCTCCCGACGACGTGGCGGCTCGCGTCGACGGTGCGCTCGCGCGGGTCGACGCACTGCACCTCAAGGAGCGTCCCCCGTACCGGCTCTCCGGTGGGGAGAAGCGCGCCGTCGCTATCGCCACCGTGCTCGCCATGGAGCCCAGCATCCTCGTGATGGACGAACCGTCGAGTGGCCTCGACCCGCGCGCCCGACGCCGCCTCATCCGGCTGCTCGCCTCTTTCGAGCACACGCGCATTCTCGCCACCCACGATCTCGACATGGCGGCGGCGCTCTGCGAGCGCACGATCGTGCTGAGCGACGGTGTCGTCGCCTCCGACGGACCTACCGGCCGCGTCTTCAGCGACGACGCGCTTCTCGCGGCCGCCGGTCTCGAGCGTCCCCTCGGCATGCAGGCGTGTCCAGTCTGCCGTCAGGGCCCCGTCTGCTCGTAGGCGGACTTTCGCGACTCATCACGGCCGTTCGCCACGTCTGCTGGTACCGCGTGGTCGGGGCCGGCGGGTGCGGCGCGAGGCTCCGCGGGGCTACAATGCGGGCGGGCGTGCGTTCGCTGAGGGCGGGAGGCGAGTCTTGATGTGGAGCGGAATCCGAGCCGTGCGCCGGGGGGGCAGCCCCCGATCAGACGAGCGGGTCGCTCTGCGGCGCTTCCCGTATCCCTACCGCGCGGCCGCCACCATATGCAGCGACATCGACGCGACCAGGACGGTCGAGCGCTTCCTTGCCATCCAGGAGTTCCTCAACTCGACGGAGGAGACTCCGATGGGGCCGGGCCTGGGGCTGGAGATCGGCAACAGCTTCTTTCCCTATCCTGAGGACGACGGGTTCGGCTTCTTCTGCAGCCGTCGGCGGGATCGGCGAAGTCATCGAGGCGATGATCGACTCCGGGTACATCGACTGCATGCACTCCTGGGGTCACAGTACGAGGACGCGTCGCGAGCAGGTGCTGCGTGGGCTGGAGGAACTGGAGCGCAGCGGGTGTCGGGTGCAGGTGTGGGTCGACCACTCGCGCGCACCGACGAACTTCGGCAAGGACACGACGGCCGGTGTCGGCGACGTCGAAGGATCCCCCTTCTACCACTCCGACGCCACGTTGGCCTACGGTGTGCGGTTTGCGTGGATGGGCCGCGGCAGCGCCATCGTGGGGCAGGGCGTACCTCTCTCGGTGCGGGGCTTCGCCGGTATCGTCGACCGTCGTCACCCGCGAGGGGCTGCCCAGAACCTGGTCAGGGAGGCCGGCAAGACGGTGCTGGGCCGCGCCGGCGTGGAACGCTTCGCCCTCCACGCCGACAACCGGTTCATGCGCGTGCACACCTTGATGGACGGCCGGAGGGTCTGCGAGTTCCAGCGCTGCAACGCTCACTGGAGTGGAGCTCTCGGAGCCAATAGTGGCGGGCTGGCCTACGCCCTGCGTCCCGAGGTCTTGGAGGCGCTCGTCAGGTCCGGGGGCACGATGGTCGCCTACACTCATCTCGGCGTGGGTCCGCAGGAGCCTCCGTACCTACAACACGAGACGCGCGATGCGCTCCGACGCCTCGCCACGGCCCATCGCGCTGGGCGTATCTTCGTCACCACCACCTCGCGCCTGCTGACCTATCACGTGAACCACAAGTGCTTGATCTGGTCGCACGAGACCAGCGAGACCGGCGAGACGGTGATCCATATCCGCGGCGTCGGCGACCCACTCATGGGACGCCACGTATCCCCGGTCGAGGCTCTGCAGGGCATCACCTTCTACGTGCCCGACAGCGGCAAGGCGCGCCTCATCCTCGGCGGACGTGAGCTGACACGAATCGAGCGCCATCCGGCGGACGAGACGGGTCGCGCCAGCGTCGCGATCCCGCGTTCGCGCATGAGCTATCCGCTGGCGGTGTCGTAGGTCACTCGATGACGACGAGCGCGTCGGCAGTCAGCTCGTAGTCCTCATCCTCGTTGAGGTCGTGCACGCGTATGCGCTCCAGCTCGCCCTCTCCCTTGAGATCGAGAGGCTGCGCCTCGGTCAGCAGCTTCACGTCGGAGAGGCGCAGGGCCGAGCGTAGGGCGCTCGTCACGCTCGGCTCCTTGCCGGTGGTCATGAGCACGACACGGCTGGTGTGGTCGGTGAGGTCGATGGCGAGCTGCGCCGAGGCGTCGCCGGTGTCGAGAACCACCACCCGCTGGTCGGCGAGCTCGCTCTGGTCCTCGAGAGCGGTGTACACGCCCTTGCCGCGGTAGTCGTCGAGGTTCGAGATATCCACCTCGACGACCGCAGCCGGGCGCGGATGGCAGGACTTGTCGACGCGGGTCTGGGTCGCGTCCTCGGGCTTCACGTTGGCGCGCCAGTTCTTGATCGCCTCGTGAAGGGCGTCGGCCGCCAGGTTGCTGCAGTGCATCTTGATGGGCGGCAGGCCCTCCAGGGCGTCGGCGACGTCGCCGCGCGACACCTTGAGGGCGTCGTCGAGGGGCATCCCCTTGACGAGCTCGGTGACCATGCTGGACGTGGCCACCGCCGATCCGCAGCCGAAGGTCTGGAAGCTGATGTCCTCGATACGGTCGTCGTCGGTCACTCTGATGTAGATGTCCATCATGTCGCCGCACACCGGGTTGCCGACGCGTCCGACGGCGACGTTCGGACCTTCGAGAGTGCCCACGTTGCGTGGGTTGCGGAAGTGCTCGAGGGTCTTCTCGCTGTACTGGGTCGATTTCATGAGTTCTGCCTCTCGGTTCTGGTCGCGGGGTGGGTCTCGCTCACGCCGGGCTCGCCGCCTCGTAGAGGGGTGAGAGCGCCCGCAGGCGAGCGATCACCTCTGGGAGAACGGCCATGATGCGCTCCACATCGTCGTCTCTGCTGAAGCGCCCAAAGGTGAACTCAAGCGAGCCGTGCGCCTCTTCGTGCAGGAGCCCGCAGGAGATGAGGGTATGCGACGGCTCGAGCGTCTTGGAGCTGCAGGCTGAGCCGGTGGCGGCCGCCACGCCCTTGTCGCGCAGCGACAGGACCATGGCCTCACCCTCCACTCCCTCGAATCGGAAGTGGGCGTTGTTGGGCAGGCGCCGGTCCGGCTCGTCCGCCGGAGCCCCGTTGAGGTGCGCATCGGGGATCTCGTCCAGAACGCGGCTCACGAGCCGGTCCCGAATCGCCCGAATACGCTCGACCTCGGCGGGCATCTCGGCCGCCATGGTCTCGGCCGCGGTCGCCATGCCGACGATCGACGCCACATCCTCGGTCCCCGAGCGCAGGCCACGCTCCTGGCCGCCGCCGAACATCACGGGCGCCACCTGTACGCCCTTGCGCACGTAGAGGACGCCGAGTCCGCGCGGCCCGTAGATGTCGTTGGCCGAGAGGCTCATGAGACTCACCGGCACGGCGCTCAAGTCGATCGGCACGAGGCCTTCGGCGGCGACGGCGTCGGTATGCAGGGCTACGCCGGTGCCGACGAGCATGTCGGCGATCTCCTCGATCGGCTGGATCGTGCCGATCTCATTGCTCGCCCAGCCGACCGAGACGAGCACGGTGTCGTCGGTGATGCGCGCCCGGAGCTTCTTCGGCGACACGCGCCCGTAGAGGTCGATCGGGCAGCGGGTCACACGAAAGCCGTTCTTCTCCAGGTACTTGGCGATGTTCAGCACCGAGATGTGCTCGGCCTCCGTGATCACCACGTGATCGCCCTTGCGCCGGCTGCGCTGCATGTAGCCGATGATCCCGAGGTTGTTCGCCTCGGTGGCGCCGGAGGTGAAGATGATCTCGGATGGCTGCGCACCGAAGGCGCTCGCCACGCGAGAGCGCGCATCCGCGAGCGCCGCGGTGGCGTCGTCGCCCACGGCATGCAGCGAGGCGGCGTTCCCGAATGTCGTGCGTCAAGTAGGGCAGCATGGCCTCGACGACTCGTGGATCGACGGGCTTCGAGGCTTGGTAGTCGGCGTAGACGACCCCGTTCTCGGGGTTGATGGGTGTCATGGTGCCGCCTCAGAACCACATTGTGGCGCCGGCATCGAGAGCGAGGTCGTTGAGCGTCGCCGCTCCGACGATCGTGACGCCCTCGATGAGTTCGACGCTCTCCCAGCCCAGCATCTGCTTCGAGGCTTCGCACACGTAGACGGTGATGCCCATGTCGAGCGTCTTGCGCAGCATGTCGGCGACGCTCGGGAAGGAGCCGACCTGCATCTTCTCGGCCTCGCCCGGGCGCAACACCGTCAGTCCCATGCCCAGGTAGTAGACGGCTGGCTCAAGGCTCATCGCCTTCGCGCTCTGAGCGAGTACGAGAGGCGAGTACTGACGCTCTGGGGCATTGCTGGTCTGCACGTAGAGTATGGAGTTGTCGTTCTTCATCGCCGTGACCCCCTTGTCATTTGAGACGCCGGATGAGCATTCGGAGCTGACCGCCATCCGTCTCTGTCGCGACCACCTCGTGGCCGGCGCGCTTCGCGAAGCGGGTGAGGTCCTCCTCTGCCGCGGGGTCGTCCGCGAACACCTCGAGGACCTCGCCGACCTCGATCGCGTCGATGCTCTCCCGCGTCTGGAAGAGCGGCTCCGGGCAGTAGAGCCCGATGCAGTCAAGCGTCTGTGCTGGAATCGTCTCCTCTGGCACGACATCTCCTTCTGGACGGGGCAGATACCCAACCGTTGCGGTCGGTATTCCCCGTGAGTGTAGTGCAAATGCGCGCGCGGGACTACTGAGACGGCGTCAGGAGCCGATACAATCACTGCGAGCGGCGATGTGGCGGAGGGTGATGGCGCTGAAGAGAGCGGGTCTCGTGAGGACTGGAGTGGCAGTCGCTCTCCTTCTGGCGACCGCGTTCGCCTGCCTCGTGCTGTCGCGACCGGCGCATGCCGCCCCAAGCGAAGGCGCCCGAGGCGACGGGGTCGTGCTCGCCAGTCCCCAGTCCTCGCTGCAGGAACTGCAGGATCAGGCGAGGAGCGTACGCGCCACCATGGAGCGCCTCGAGAGCGAGATGGAGGCGCTCACCCTGCAGTGGCACGCGGCCCGGCAGCATCTGGAAGAGGTCAATGCACGGCTCGTGACGGCAGGTCGCGAGCTCAGGAGCGCGGAGATCGAGCTTGAGCGGCAGCGTCGACTCGTCGCGGTGCGCGTCACCACGATGTACAAATCGGGTGAGTATTCGTGGTTCGACATCGTCGCGGGGTCAGCGAGCGTCGCCGATGCCGAGACGGCTCTCGACGTCATGCGCCGCATCTCCGAGCTGGACAGCCGCGAAGAGGCCGAGCTCCAGCGGCTCATGGGAGAGGCGCGCCGCCTGGAACGGCAGGTGGAGAAGGAGCGCGAGAAGGCGATCATCGCGCAGGCCGACATCGACGCCCGTCGGGCTGGCATGGACGAGAAGATCGCCGAGCGCGAGGCGCTGCTCAAGGACGTCGTGGCGCAGATCAAGAAGATCCTCGCCGCGCCGGAGCTCCTTCTGAAGTCTGGGGGCAAGGTCACGCAGGTGACCTGGGCGCAGGCCTTCCTCAAGAGCCTGGGCATGCGCCTCACGGTCGAGAACGTGGCGGCCGTCGTCGCCTGGGAGATGGCGGAGGGGGGGCACTGGTACAACACCGCCTACTACAATCCGCTCAACACGACTCAGCCCATGGCGGGCGCGACGATCTTCAATTCGGTGGGCGTCAAGGCCTACAAGAGCTGGTCGCAGGGTCTCAAGGCGAGCGTCATCACCATCAACAACGGGTTCTACGGTGGCATCCTGGCCGCTCTTGCGCTCGGGAGACGACGGGCAGGCCGTTGCCACCGCCGTCGCGGCTTCTCCATGGGGCACGGGCTCCTTCACCGTGCGGGAGTAGTGGGGTGCGCGTTTGGGGGCGGAGGTGTGGCGCATTGCCAGGACCTCGCTCATGAGCGGCACGCCAGGGGAGCAGACCGGTGGCGCGCCGCGTCGCTTCCGAGACGCGTCCGATCGGGCGCGGGCAGACTGGGCCTCAGCCGATCCCGGCCGGCAGGCTCGGCAGGCTGGCTGCGAGTCCACGGCGGACGGCGTTCTCGTTCCCTTCTTCGGCAGGCCTCACCTCGCTACGCACCCGTCGGGCATCGTCAGCGCTGAGGCGGCGCCTGTCCACGCCGCCGTGGCCATCCTTGTGCTGCACTACCTGACACATGCCGACGGGGCGCCCGTGGCTGGCGAGTGGCTGACCTTTCGCGATCTGCCGGATGGCCTCTTCTACTCGCCGTCGTTCGCCAGTCGGGCCGAGACTCCGATCGCGGCGGCCTTCGGCGGCGGCTCCGGCGGCACGCGCGCGCCCGGGAACGAGCTGGGGGAGTTTCGCGCCGCGGCCGCCTCCGTCGACGGCGAGGAGCTCGACCTTGCCGACGCGAGCTTCGCCTTTCGGCGCTGCCGCGGCTGCGTCTGGCAGCGTTGCTCTGGGAGGGCGACGAGGACTTCCCGGCCGAGGCGCACATCCTCTTCGACGCCGCCGCGGGCCACTATCTGGCGGCGGAAGACCTCGCAGCACTCGGCGAGACGCTGGCTCGCCGGCTGGTCAACGCTCGCTGACCGCGGGGTGGCTCAGAACTCCAGGGTCTCGAGCCGGCCGAAGATCACCTCGCGGCCGGCCTCGTACTGCCCGGGGTCCATGGCGGCATCGAGCTCGTCGGAGCTGAGCACGGCCATCGCCTCACCGTTCTGCTTGATGAGCTCGCCGAAGTCGATGCCCTCGCGCCACGCCTGCATGGCGCATTCCTGGACGACCCGGTAGGCGTCTTCGCGTAGCATGCCTCCGTCGACCAGGGCCAGGAGGACCGCCCCGCTGAAGACGAGGCGGTAGCTCTGGCCCAGGTTCAGCAGCATGCGCTCCTCGTCGACGACGAGGGTGTCCATCATGGCCGTGAATCTCTGCAGCATGTAGTCGAGCAGGATGCAGCTGTCGGGCAGAACGATGCGCTCGGCGGAGCTGTGGCTGATGTCGCGCTCGTGCCAGAGGGCCATGTTCTCCATGCCGACCATGGCGTTGCCGCGCAGCACGCGCGCGCACCCGGCCATTCGCTCGCTGAGGATGGGGTTGCGCTTGTGGGGCATGGCCGAGGATCCCTTCTGGCCCTTGCCGAAAGCCTCCTCGACCTCTCGCACCTCGGTCCGCTGCAGGTGGCGTATCTCGGTGGCGAACTTCTCCAGGCTGGAGCCGACGATCGCGATGCAGTTCAGGAAGGCCGCGTGGCGATCGCGCTGCACCACCTGATTGCTGATCGGCTCGCGTCCCAGCTCCAGCTCCTCGCAGACCAGGTCTTCGACGCGGGGGTCGATGTTATTGTAGGCGCCCACCGCTCCGCTGATCTTGCCGACCGCCGCGCCAACGGTCGCCACGCGCATGCGCTTGACATGGCGACTCACCTCAAAGGCCCAGATGCCGAGCTTCATGCCGAAGGTGATGGGCTCGGCATGGATGCCGTGCGTTCGCCCGACCTGGACCGTGTCCCGGAACTCCAAGGCGCGCCGCTTGAGCACCTCGCCCAGTGCTTCGAGGTCATGCTCGAGGAGCCGGCCGGAGCGCTTGATCTGCAACGCGAGGCCCGTGTCCAGCATGTCGCTCGAGGTCATGCCGTAGTGCACGTACTTGCTCGCCTCGCCGACGTGCTCGGCGACGTCCGTGAGAAAGGCGATGACGTCGTGGTTGGTGGTCCGCTCGATCTCGGCCACGCGGGCGACGTCGAACGCGCCCTTGCTTCGATCTCGTCGACGGCCTCGGCGGGTACCTTGCCCAGCTCCGCCCATGCCCGGACCGCGGCGATCTCGACGTCGAGCCAAGCCTGCATCTTGGCTTCCTCGGTCCAGACGGCGCCCATCTCGGGCAAGGTGTAGCGCTCGATCATCGGTCCCCTCCGCGTGTGCCGGCCCCGTGGGGCCGGTCCATGATCACTCCACTCGCGATTCTCTCACACGACGCCAAGGCGACCGGCCCGCGAAGGTCTCCTAGGGGCTCTCTCGCGGCGACGCATGCGAAGCCGGTTGGGCCGTGCGGTGCGTTGGTCCAGGAGGCCGCATCTCGTGCGGGAGGCGTCGTCCGGCCGGCTGTGAGCCGGCTCATCTGACGGCGATCGCGTCGATCTCGACCTTCACGTCCTTCGGCAAGCGGCTGACCTGCGCACCGGAGCGCGCCGGATAGGGCTCACGGAAGAACTGCCCGTAGACTTCGTTCACCGCGGCGAAATCGTCCATGTCCTGCAGGAAGAGGGTGGTCTTGACGACATCGTCCATCTGCAGCCCTGCCGCCGCGAGCGTGGACTTCATATTCTCGAGAGCCCTGCGCGTCTGGTCCGCGGCTGTCGCACCGACGACGGAGCCGTCTGGGGCCAGCGCGATCTGCCCCGAGACGAAGACGAGATCGCCTGCGGCCAGCGCCGGAGAGTAGGGGCCGGCTGCCGGGGCGCCTTCGGCTGCTGCGTAGGCGTGCTTGTCCACGGGCCCTCCTCAGACGTCCAGGATCCTTGCGGCCAGAACGGCCGCGTTGCGGGCGCCGTTGATGGCCACGCAAGCGACCGGTACACCGGGCGGCATCTGCACGATGCTCAGCAGCGAGTCGAGCCCTCCGAGGTCACTCGTCTTGATCGGCACGCCGATCACGGGCAGATTGGTGTATGCCGCGACGACGCCGGGCAGGGCGGCCGCCTTGCCGGCGCCGGCGATGAGTACCTTGATGCCGCGCGACTGCGCCGTCTTCGCGTAGTGGGCGACCTTGTCCGGGTCGCGGTGCGCAGACATGACGTTCAGCTCGTATCTGATCTTGCGCGCGTCGAACTCGGCGCACGCTGCGTTCATGACCTCGCGGTCGCTCTCGCTGCCCATGATGATGCCGACCAGCACGGGATTCAGGTCTATCCCCTCCAGGATGAGCTCTGTCTCAGCCTGTGTCTTCTCCACGGTACGCTCCTCTCGTCATCCGGCGACGCCGGTCGGGAACAGGTCGATCTCGCCGCTCTGTGCCCTGACGGCGCGCTCCGCGATGTCTGGCCGGATCTGCTGGCCGTCGAACTGGATACTGCCGACGGCCTCGTAGGCGCGCTCGCGCGCTCCGGCGAATCCGTCGCCGAGAGCGCTCACGGCGAGCACCCGGCCGCCGGCGGTGACGCACCTCGTCGCCCTCCAATGCGGTCCCGGCGTGAAACACGCTGACGCCGTCGAGCGCTGCCGCGGCCTCGAGTCCTGCGATCCTGTCTCCCTTGTGGCTGCTGGCGGGGTATCCGGCCGAGGCCATGACCACGGTCACGCAGTCCTCGGGCGACCACTCGGTCTTCACTCCCGCCAGTTCGCCGCCGGCCGTGGCGGCGCACAGTTCCAGCAGGTCGCTGCGCAGGCGCGGGAGCACCGCCTGGGTCTCGGGGTCGCCGAACCGGCAGTTGAACTCGAGCACCTTCATGCCGTCGGGGGTGACCATGAGGCCGGCGTACAGCACGCCGCGATAGTCGATTCCGCGTCTGCGAAGAGTAGTCACGACGGGTTCGACGACCTGCTCCATCGCCGCGTCGATGGCCTTCTCCTCGAACCCCGGCACCGGGCAGTAGCTGCCCATGCCGCCGGTGTTCGGGCCTTGGTCGCCCGCGAAGATGCGCTTGTAGTCCTGGGCCGGAGCGAGCGGCACCGCGGTCCGCCCGTCGCAGAGCACGAGCAGCGAGACCTCTGGTCCGCTCAGGTACTCCTCGGTGATGACGACTTCGCCGGCCTCGCCGAAGGCGCGCTCCAGGAAGCAGCTCTCGATCGCGTCTCTCGCCTCGCCGTGGTCTGCGCAGATCATCACGCCCTTGCCCGCGGCGAGGCCGTCGGCCTTGACGACGAGCGGCCAGCTCTCCTGTCGCGTCAGCGCAGCGAGCGCGGTCTCGACACTCCGATGCTGCTCGTAGCGTCCGGTGGGGACGCCGCCCTCCATCATGATCTCCTTGGCGAAGGACTTGCTGCCTTCGAGCCGAGCGGCTCTCCCTGACGGTCCGAACACGGCAAGACCATGTTCGCGAAAGAGGTCCGCGAGGCCCGCGACCAAGGGGGCCTCCGGGCCGATAACCGTCAGGTCGATGCGGTTGCGACGGGCGAACGAGAGCAGGGCGGGGAGGTCCTCGGCGCCGATGTCGACGTTATGCGCCTCGGCGCCCGTGCCGGCGTTGCCCGGAGCGCAGAAGATGTCGTCGGCTAGCCTGGACCGGGTGAACGAGCTGATGAGGGCGTGTTCCCTGCCGCCGCCGCCGACCACGAGCACTCGCATGAGGCCTCCAGATGGTTGGAGTTTCCCCGTGAGTCTACTCGCGGCGACACGCCGGCGGCAACGAGAGCTCGCCGCGGCCCGAGACGAGTCTGCGAGTGGCCGGCTCGTCTCGGGCCGCGCGTTCCGTAGCCTACGTCTTGGGCTCCGTGTCCTGGTCCGGCGAGTCGATGCTGGGGGACGCGACGGTGGGCTGGGTCTCGGCCGCGGGACTGGCGGCGGCTGAGGCCATGGGGATGTCTGAATTGGTGGCCTGCCACGCCGCCTCCTGCGGACCGCGCTTGGGCCGCCAGGGTCGCCAGATCAGGAGAGCCACGGCGAAGCCGGCGAGCGCCGCGATGGCGACCCACTGTGCGGTCTCGGCGACCGACCAGGAGTCGCGCTCGCCGAATCCGTCCGGCGGCGGGGCCATCCGCTGGCCCGGGCCCCTCTGCCAGCTTTCGCCGCTGCGCGAGCGATCGGCCGACAGCGAGGTCCCGCGATCCTGGGAGCTGTCGGCGGCGAAGACAGTCGACTCGGCTCCCCTGCTGGTTGAGGCTGAGCGGGCATCGGCGTCGGCGACGACGGAGCCGGCAGCCAAGGCGGTGGTCGCCAGCGCCGTCACCAAGAGCGCGATCTTGCTCCTGCGAGCCATGTCTCCTCCGTTTCGTCGCTTATGCCTTCGTCTGTGGACGACGGTGGAGTCAGGCTACCGGGCGCGGCTGGATGCGCCCTGTGACGAAACTGAGACTTGGCTGTGACCCTCAGATCGCGCCGCCCAGACCGATACTGCGCGGCAAGACGATCGTCTCATCGCGCCCTGGGCCGACGGCGATGAACTTCACGCGCGTGCGCGTGAACTCCGCGATGTACTGGACGTAGTCACGAGCCGCCTCGGGAAGATCCTGCCAGGTCTCGCACTCGCGGATGTCGTCGGTCCACCCGGGCAACTCCTCGTAGGCGGGTTCGGCATGGTGGAAGTCGGTCTGACGCAGGGGGAACTCGTCGAGGAGCTGGTGGCTCGCCTTGTAGCCCGTGCAGACCTTGAGGGTCGGCAGTCCCGAGAGGACGTCCAGCTTGGTGAGCGCCAGGTGCGTGATGCCGTTGAGGCGCACCGCGTACTTGAGGGCGACCAGATCGAGCCAGCCGCAGCGCCGCTGGCGGCCGGTGGTCGTGCCGAACTCCTGACCGACTTCGCACATGGCGGCACCGATCTCGTCGTGGAGCTCCGTGGGGAAGGGACCCTCGCCCACTCGCGTCGTGTATGTCTTGGCCACACCGATCACGTGGTCGATGCGCGTCGGGCCGACACCGATGCCTGTGCAGCACGCGCCGGCGATGGGGTTCGAGCTGGTCACGAAGGGGTACGTGCCGAAGTCGATGTCGAGCAGCGCTCCCTGGGCTCCTTCGAAGAGCACGTGCTTGCCCTGGTCCAGCGCCGCGTTCACCAGGAGGCTCGCATCGCAGATGTAGGGCTCCATGCGGGCGCGATAGGCGAGGAGTTCATCCGTCACCTGGTCGGCGTCGAGGACGCCGATATCGTAGCGCTGCAGCAGGAAGTTCTTCTCCCGCAGCGCCGTCTTGACCTTGCGGAGCAGGATCCGCTCGTCGAGGAGGTCCTGCACGCGGATGCCGATGCGCGTGTACTTGTCGACGTAGCAGGGGCCGATGCCGCGCCCGGTGGTGCCGATCTTGAACTTGCCCAGCTGCTGCTCGTTGGCGCCGTCGAGGAGCAGATGGTACGGCATGATCAGGTGGGCGTTGCCGCTGATGCGCAGGTTATCGCCGCTGATGCCGCGGGCACGCAGCGCCTCTATCTCGCCGAAGAGGATGTGCGGGTCGATCACGACTCCGTTGCCGATCACGCAGGTCTTGGCCTCGTACAGGATCCCCGACGGGATGAGGTGCAGCTTGAACTCCTCGCCGTCACGCACGATGGTGTGACCGGCGTTGTTGCCGCCTTGGAAGCGCGCCACCACGTCGGCCTTCTCGGCCAGCATGTCGGTGATCTTGCCTTTGCCCTCGTCGCCCCACTGGGCGCCGACTACGACGGTGCCGGGCACGGTTCCCTCCGTTCGTCGCGGCGGCTGGTCGGCCGCCGTGTAGTTCGTCAGGCGGCCGGCCGGCCGCCGTTCAGTATGCTCCGCGCAGCGATGACTCCGGCCACAGAGGCTTGGACCAGACCCCGGGTGATGCCGGCGCCGTCGCCTACGGCGTAGAGGTTCTGGATGGGGGTCTGGAGGCCTTCATCCAGTTCGGGTCGAGCCGAGTAGAACTTGACCTCGACCCCGTACAGTAGCGTATCGGCTCCGTTGACGCCGGGGACGAGGTGGTCCATCGCCGCGAGCATGTCGAGGATACCGCGGAGGTGACGGAAGGGCAGCACGAAGGCCAGATCTCCCGCGGTGGCTCCGCTCAGCGTAGGTTGCACGGCGCCTCGCGCCATTCGGTCAGTCGTGCTGCGACGACCCTTGTGCAAATCGCCGAGGCGCTGGACGATAATCTGTTCGCCGAGAAGATTGGCCAGGCGGGCGATGCTCTTGCCATAGGCGATGGGGTCGTTGAACGGCTCCGTGAACTGGGTGGAGACGAGCAGGGCGAAGTTCGTGCGGTCCGTCTTGTCGGCCGCGTAGCTGTGGCCGTTCACCGTGACCACGTCGCCGTAGTTCTCGAGCGAGACCGCGCCGTACGGATTCATGCAGAAGGTCCGCACCGGATCGTTGAACGTCGGCGTGCGGTAGACGAGCTTGCTCTCGTAGAGGGCGGTCGTCAGCGGCTCCATCACAGTCGCCGGGACCTCGATGCGAGCCCCGATGTCGACGGGGTTGGAGCGCACCTTGATGCCCAGTCGCTGGCACTCCCCGACGAGCCATCCGGTGCCCTCGCGCCCAGGCGCGACGACGACGGCGTCGGCAGATGGTCGAGTGCCGTCTGCCAAAGCGATGCCTGTGACTCGCCTGCGGCCTGTCGACGTCTCAGCGGTGAGAATGCGCTCCGCACGCGCACCGGTGCGCACGCTGATACTGGGTTCGAGCTCGTCGCGCAAGCGCGTCAGGATGTCGTGGGACCGTTCGGTCCCCATGTGGCGCACCGGCGACGCGACGAGGGTCATTCGCCAAGCCGCCGCTCTCTGGCGGATCTCCTCGACCTCTGGCCCGCCGCCATGGATCTCTGTCGGCGCGCCGTGCTGAAGCCAGATGTCGTCCACGTAGCTGATGAGTTCGCGCAGCCGCGCCTTGGACACGAACTGGTCCAACCAGCCACCGACCTCAGGTGAGAGCGTCAGCTTGCCGTCGCTGAAGGCGCCCGCGCCGCCCCAGCCGCAGGTGATGTCGCACGGCGAACATCCGCTGCAGATCCCGGTCGTGCGTGCAGGACACCGCCTGCGCGCGATATCCGGGCCCTGTTCGACGAGGAGGACCCGGACGGCGCCGTGCCGCACCAGCTCGAGCGCGGCGAAGATGCCGGCGGGCCCGGCACCGACGACGATGACGTCGTGATGATCGCGTGCAGCGTCCATTGAGAAGCCGGGGGAGTTGATAGGAAGGGCGGCAGTGAGGGTCCCTTCCCAAGATGATAGCCGTGCGCCGGAGTCGTGACAACGCCCCTTCGGGTCAGGTCGCGCGACGGGGCTCGCGGTCTCGCCGGGGCGCACGTGAGTCACTGTTTGTCCTTGCAGGTCTGCGGGTAATTCCGCTAGCGACCTGCGAGGTGGCGGGCGCCGCCCGTCGGCTAGGCGCCGGTGAGACAGGCTCCGCCCCGCGGGTCGTCGAGATGTGGTGGTACCCAGAGCGAAGGGTCGAACGGTGTCCGTGTGGATTCCAACCCTCGATGAGGGCGAAGTTCCTGAGGGCGGCTACTCGGTGGTCTATCCGAAGGGCCTTGGCGTCCTCGTTGCCAGGGTCGAGGGCGAGTTCTACGCAGTGGCCAACAAGTGCTTTCACATGGGTTGTCCGCTGGAAGGTGGCAAGCTCCGAGGGACGATACTTACCTGCCCGTGTCATGACTGGCGCTTCGACGTGCGCGACGGGAGGTTCGTGACGGCTCCCGAGCTCCGCATCGAGACTTACCCGACGAGGGTCGAGGACGGCAAGGTCCACGTCCGATTGAGAGGTGGATGACGATGACGCAACACGAGGTGATGATCTACGCGCTCAGTACCTGCCGATGGTGCAGCAAGACCGAAGCTCTGGTTCGAAGACGCAGGGATCCCGTTCAAGCACGTCGACGTCGATTCTCTGGACGGCGACGAGGCCAAGGCCATGGCCGACGAGGTCGACAGGGTGAGCGGCGGTCGCCGCTTCCCCGTCATCGTCATCGACGGGGACGTCATCGTGGGCTTCAAGCCCGAGGAGTTCGAGCAGCGAATGAACCGCGACAGCGTCGCGGGTGAGGACTAGGGATTGGACAAGGCCGACCGCAAGGAGTCATTCCGCTACCTCTTCCAGCGCGTCATCGAGCCGCTCGGATACAAGTTCACTCCCGACGAGGAGCTGGTGGACTTCCTTCTGGGGCACGAGGTCGATCTGGAGCAGGAGCACGGGTCTCCGCTCTGCCCGTGCCAGTTGCGGACGGGCAAGAGGCCTCAGGACATGCTCATCGTCTGCCCTTGCATCCCCTTCCACCGCAAGCATTTCGACGCCATGAAGCGCTGCTGGTGCGGGCTCTTCGTCCATGAGGACGTCACCGACCCGGACGCCCTGCCGCAGCTGGCTCCGGACGAAGTTTGAGGGGAGGCGGGCATGTGGCAGGAACTCGCGAAGCTCGACGATCTCGCCCCCGGCGGGATGAAGCACGTCATCGTCGGCGAGCGCGAGATCTGCCTCTGCGAGTACGACGGCACGGTCTACGCGGTGAGCCGCCGATGCGGCCACCAGAACGCTCCGCTCGACCAAGGGTGCGCTCGAAGGCTGGGTGCTCACCTGCCCGCTCCACCATTCACAGTTCGACATCCGCAGCGGGAGGAACCTGAGCTGGCCGATCGACCATCATCTGGGGAACTCTCCACTGCCCGAGCCTGTTGAGCGCTTCTTCGAGCTGGAGAAGCGGCTGCGACGGAGGATCCGGGTCCACGGGCTGCACACCTATGACGTAAGGGTCCACGCCGGATCCGTCGAGGTCGATCTGCCTGAGGCAGTCTGACCGTCCACCATCCAGAAGGAGGCAGCATGCCGTTCGAACTCCCACCTCTGCCGTACGCGCAGGATGCGCTTGAGCCCCACTACACCGCTCGCACCCTGAGTTTCCACTACGGCAAGCATCACAGGACCTACGTGGACACACTCAACAAGCTGATCGAGGGATCGGAGCTCGAGGGCATGAGTCTCGAGGATGTCATACGTGCCGTCCAGGGGAAGTCCGACAAGCAGGCGGTCTTCAACAACGCCGCCCAGGTCTGGAATCACACGTTCTTCTGGAACAGCATGAAGCCGGGCGGCGGCGGCGAGCCGAGCGGCGAGCTGAGCGACAAGTCTCGTCGCCGCCTTCGGCGGCGTCGAGCAGGCCGTCCAGGCACTGAGGACTGCGGGTGCGACGCGTTTCGGCAGTGGCTGGGCGTGGCTGGTCAGCGACAACGGCGATCTGAAGGTCCTGAGTACTCCGAACGCCGAGCAGCCGACGGACCCAGGCGTGACGCCCTTGCTGGTCGTCGACGTGTGGGAGCACGCCTACTACCTCGACTACCAGAACCTCCGCCCACGCTACCTGGAGACGTTCTTCGGCAATCTCGTGAACTGGGACTTCGCGGCGGAGAACCTGGCCGCCGCGAAGTAGGCAGCAGGCATGGACCGGAGGGCCTCGCCCGACGGTCCATGCCTGCCGTTCCGTGCCTGGGGCCTTGGGCACGGCCGTTGTGGGGTATGCGGCGGCGCGTCCGTCCGCGCTCTCACTTCGACTTTTCGCGGGTCGGGGCAGGAGGTAGTATCGGGGTCGGGCCGTGCGCGAGAGGACTCGTGCTAGCGCGGCCGAGGACAAAGGGGAGACTATGCTGAAGGGGTTCCGGGACTTCATCATGCGGGGCAACGTCGTCGACTTGGCTGTCGCGGTCGTCATCGGCGCGGCTTTCGGCGCCGTCATCACGTCGTTCGTTGCAGATATCCTCACGCCGCTCATCGCAGCCGTCTTTGGCCAGCCGGACTTCTCGGCTCTCACCTTCACGATCAACAACAGCGAGTTCCTCTACGGCGCCTTCATCAACGCCCTGCTCGCGTTCTTCCTCATCGCCCTCGCTGTCTACTTCGTCGTAGTGGTACCGATGAACAAGCTGGCCGAGAGGCGCGCGCGTGCGGAGGCAGCGGCCGAGGCCACATCCAAGCAGTGTCCCGAGTGCCTCAGCGAGATCCCTCGGCCGGCGCGCAAGTGCGCGTACTGCGCTTCCGAGCAGAGCGACGAAGCCGTCGCCTGAGTCCTGAGGAGTCGCAGGGGTTGCCCTGCGGAATCAACGCGCCGCTGCGCGAGAAAGGGGGCTGACGGTGATGTCAGCGCTGTACGAATCGAACGAGACAGCCTGGAAGCTCATTGGGTCGCGGCAAGGTCCGGGATGTCTACCAGTACGGACCCAACGAGATGCTGATCGTCACGAGCGACCGTCTATCGGCCTTCGATGTCGTGCTGCCCACGCCTATTCCAGACAAGGGCGTCGTTCTCACGCAGATCGCCAACTTCTGGTTCGACAAGACCAGCCCGATCATCGCCAATCACATCATCGATCCTGAGCCGTTCAGTGCCGACACTGCGCGCAGGCATCTTGCCGGGCGATCGATCATCGCTCGCGAGGCTCAGGCTCTGCCCGTCGAGGCGATCGTGCGGGGATACCTCACCGGTTCGGGGCGCAAGGACTACGAGAGAACGGGCATGGTCTGTGGCATCGCCCTGCCGGCGGGCCTGGTCGAGGCCAGCCGCCTGCCCGAGCCGTTGTTCACGCCCTCGACCAAGGGCGAGCTCGGGACGCACGACGAGAACATCTCATTCGACACGATGGCCGATCTCGTGGGCAGCGACCTGGCCGCGAGGGTCCGCGATATCTCGCTGGAGCTGTACGCGTTCGGGGCGGCCTACGCCCTGGAACGCGGCATCATCATCGCCGACACCAAGTTCGAGTTCGGCATACTTGACGGGGAACTCATCCTCATCGACGAAGTCCTCACGCCGGACTCCTCGCGATTCTGGCCGGCTGACGGATACGAAGCGGGCAGGAGCCAGCCCAGCTATGACAAGCAGTTCGTACGCGACTACCTCGAGACGCTCGACTGGGGCAAGGAGGCGCCCGGGCCGGAACTGCCCGCCGACGTGGTCGCCAGGACGTCCGAGAAATACCGGGAGGCGTGGCGACGTCTGACTCAGGCGTGACGAGAGCGGGGGAGCCGGGCGGAGGGCGTGGCCGATCCGCCTCTGTCCCACAAGCCGCCCGCCACTGGGAGAGGCTGTACGACTCCGGAGAGCGGCCCTGGGGGGAGAGTCCGAGCGAGCTGGCGCGGCTCGCCGTCGCGCGGCTGCGGCCGGCCGACGGCTCGTCGACTGGCGAGAGCGCCTTCACACTCCTCGACGTCGGCTGTGGCTACGGCCGCGACAGCCGCTACCTGGCGGCGGAGTTGCGCTGCCAGGTCGTCGGCATCGATCCTTCGCCAGCGGCCGTTGTCGCGGCGCGCTCCGTGCGCAGCCACGGCATTGCTGTGGACTACGTGGTGGACGACGCCGTGACGTTCGCGGGGCGGGCGGGAGAGGCCGGCCGTTACGACGTCGTCTTCGCCGGCCAGGTCTACGCGCTCCTCGGGCCGGCCGGCCGGCGAGAGTTCGTCGAGGCTCTCGCTGCCCTCACTCGTCCTTGCGGCCTGCTCTTTATCAGCACACTGTCTCCTCGGGACCCCCAGCACTACGCGGTCGGCCGGCAGGTCTCAGGGGAGAAGCGTAGCTGGATCGAGCACATCTACCTGCACTTCTGCACGGCTGAGGAACTGACGGCCGACTTCGCCGCCTTCGACGTGCTCGACCTCGAGGAGCGCAGCTACAGGAGGGCACACCCGACGGAGGCGTCCATCGTCACGCCAGCTGGTTCCTCGAAGGTCGTCGGCGCTAGTCGCTCGCGCCGCGTCTTCGTGCGTTGCCCGGTCGTTCTCGGTGAGGGCGGAGAGCCGTGAGCGGCGAGTCTCAGTCCCGCGCGGTAGAAAGGACCCCGCCAGGGCGGCGAGTCGGTCGCGATTTCGCGACAGCACGACTCGGCGCCGAGTTCACCTGTCGCGTGTAGTCCGGAGGGCCACGGGCCGCTAGGGAAAGGTGGCGCGGAAGGCGAGGATGCTCCGGGCTTCGGCCGCTTCGACCAGCGAGAGCAGTTGCTGGAGTAGCAGGAGGCCGGTCTGGAGGTCCTGGCCGTCGACGCTGGCGACAGCTACGATCCCGCGCACGCTGCTCGTCAGCAGCATGCCGTCATCGGGTCGCAGGTCGGGCACCCGCACGAGCGCCTCCACGAAAGGGGATGCCGTGCGTCTCGGCGAGATCCGCCAACTTCGCGCGCAGCACGCCGGGGAGGATCGCCCCTTCGGCGGGTGGAGTCACGAGGCCGCCGCCGCGCACGAGGAGCATGTTGGAGGTGGAGCCCTCGAAGATGTGACCCTCGTCGTCGACGAGGATGGCGTCGTCTGCGCCCGCCGCCTTCGCGGCCCGCTGCGCCAGGTAGGATTGCATGACCGTCATCGCTTTGAGCTGGGCGCGCACGCGTACGCCGCGGTATGAGATGACGCGCAGCGGCCGAGCCGGGAAGACCCGGACATCGGCTTGGATGAGGAGCGAAGGCTCGCCCTCTGGCGGACCGGCCGTCACCAGCACGCGGCAGGCGCCGTCGGGGATCTCGGCGGCGGCAGACAGTCTGCGGATCTGGTCTGCCATCTCGCCGTGCCCGCAGGGACGTTCGAGGCCGAGCTCGGCGAGACCGAGGTCGAGACGAGCCATGTGCTCGTCGAAGAAGACGGGGTACCCGCCGACGAGCTTCAACGTCTCGTAGAGGCCCAGTCCGTGCGTGAGGCCGCGGTCGGTCACGCTGATGAACGCCTCGTCGGCCTTCTTGAGCACTCCATTCAGCATCAGAACGTCCATGCGCCCACTCTATCGTGACGCGGTACGAGTCGCCCAGCGCGGACGGGGCGAGCTCATCCGGTGCAGTCGGCGATGCTGGCGCTGACCGCCCGCAGCATGCCCGCCGCCTTGTGCAGCGTCTCGCGATACTCGAGAGCCGGCGCTGAGCTGGCGACGATGCCGCCTCCCACCTGGAGGAAGAGACGATCTCCCACGCGGACCAAGGTGCGAATGACGATGTTGAGGTCGAGGGCACGTGGTGCGATCCATCCGAAGGACCCGGTGTAGGGCCCCCGGCGCACGTTCTCGAGCTCCTCGATGATCTCCATGCATCGCACCTTGGGGCATCCCGTGATGGTGCCGCCGGGGAACATCGCCTTCGCCAGGTCGATCGCCGTCACGGGCAGGATGCAGGCGGCCGCGGACGTTGCTGACTATGTGGATGACGTGGGAGTAGTACTCGTTCACCATGAGTTCGGAGACTTCCACCGTGCCGTACGCACACACCCTGCCCAGGTCGTTCCGTTCGAGATCGACGAGCATGATGTGCTCAGCCCGCTCTTTCGGGTCGAGGTTGAGTTCGTCGGTCAGCTCATCGTCCTCGGGTCGCCGCCTGCCGCGAGGGCGGGTCCCGGCGATGGGCCGCGTCTCGGCCCAGCCGTCACTGCCGAGTGCCACGAGACGTTCGGGCGAAGAAGAGATGAGTTCGCAGTCGCCGAGGTGGAGGTAGCCTGCGAAGGGCGACGGGTTCACGGCGCGCAGCGTCTCGTACAGATGCAGACTCGGCAGCGAGTAGCAGAGGTCGAGGCGCTGAGACAGGTTGGCCTGGAAGATGTCGCCGGCGAACACATACTCCCGGGTTCGTTCGACCGCAGCCTCATACTCCCGGCGCCGGAAGTTGGCGCGGAACACCGGGAGGTCGTTGTTGTGGAGGCGGACCGGGGTAGGCCGCTGGGCGCGCACCAGTGCTGCCCTCACGCGAGACCGCTCGCGGTCGGCCGTCGAGTGGTCGGCACTCATCCTGTCGAAGAACAGCGCCTCCCCGGAGGCGATCTCGTACTTCACGACCTTGCCGGGCAGGAAGACGTCTATGTCGGGGAGTCCGAGGTCGTCGCAGGTCGTGTCGGGGAGGGTCTCCAGGTAGCGCACGGCGTCGTAGGCGACGAGACCGAACAACGCTTCGCTCTCCGGGTGATCGCGAGGCGTCGGTCTCTGAGTCGAGGGCCGCCATGAGAGCGGCGGCTCGCAGCGCCTCGAAAGGCGGCAACAACTGGAGCGAGTGGGCTCGCTGCGCGAGGGAGCGCGCCGCCGCGCCGGCTCTCCGCGACGCCGGGCCCCGGCAGGACGACCGCCACGCCTCGGCGCACCCGCAGCCTGAAGACGGGATCCCAAGCCAGATAGTGTCGGCGGGCGAGCTGATCGGAGCCGCCGGCCGAGTCGAGGAGCACCAGCGGCGCCTTTCCCTCGAGGCCCAGGGCTCGCACGAGTGCTACGGGGTCGACGGCGGGAACAGCTGAAGCTTGCGAGGCGGGCGCTTGCTTGAGCGGATGCGGCGGGCACGCTACTCCTCTATGTCCGAGTAGTCGTCCCTCGTCAGCGTACGGAACTTGGTGTAGTCCTTCACGAAGCCGAGACGGATGGTGTCCGTGGGCCCGTTGCGGTTCTTGGCGATCTTCAGCTTGACGATGCCCTTGGACGAGGGATCGCTCGGGTCCTCATAGATGAACATCACCATGTCTGCGTCCTGCTCGATGGCGCCAGACTCGCGGAGGTCGGCGAGCTGGGGCTCGCGGTCGGCGCGAGCCTCCGGGGAGCGATTGAGCTGCGACACGGCGATTACCGGTACCTCGAGCTCCCGGGCGAGCTGCTTCATCGCCCGTGAGATATTGGAGACCTCCTGCTGGCGATTCTCCGCGCGCGTGTCGCCGGACATGAGTTGCAGGTAGTCGACGATGACGAGCGACAGCGGCTGCTTCGTCTGCAGTCGGCGGGCCTTGGCGCGCAGCTCGAACATGTTGAGGCCGGCGGTGTCGTCGATGAAGATATCGGCCTTCTCGAGCTCGCCGGCGGCCTGCACCAGTTTGGCATAGTCGTCGCCCGAGAGCGTGCCGGTGCGCACCCGGTGCGAACTCACGCGCGCCGACGAGCACATCATGCGTTCTCCAAGCTCGCGGGCACTCATCTCGAGGCTGAAGATGGCGACGGGGGCCTGACCTTGGACGGCGATGTTCTGAGCGATGTTGAGCGCCAGGGACGTCTTGCCCATGCCGGGCCGGGCCGCGAGGACGATGAGGTTCGCCTTCTGGAAGCCGCCGGTCAACCGGTCGATGCCCTCGAAGCCGCTGGCCACGCCGCTGATGCCGCGTTCCTTCTCCATCTCGTCGAGGTACTCGAAGTTGCGTACGAGGACGTCCCTGATGTGCTGGAACTCGGCGACTCGACGCTGCTGCTGGATGGCGAAGACTTTCTGCTCGCAGCAGGTCGAGCAGGGTCGGGAGGTCGCCAGGATGCTGGTAGCCCATCTCGGCGATCTCGTTGCCGACCCGGATGAAGGCGCGCAAGACGCTCTGCTCGCGCACGATGCCGGCGTAGTGAGCGGCGTTGGCGGCAGCCGGCACGAATTCGGCCAAGGTATGGACGAACTCGCGCCCGCCCGCTCGATCGAGCACGCTATCGCGTTCGAGCTGCGCACTCAGCGTGACCACGTCGACCTCTTGGCCACGGTCGTAGAGCGTGAGCACGGCTCGGTAGATCAGGCGATGGGTGTCTCGATAGAAGTCGTCAGCGGTCAGCAGCTCAGCGACGGCGGCGATGGCGTTGGGGTTGACCAGCATCGCCCCAAGCACCGACTGCTCCGCCTCGAGATCGTGCGGGGGCAGTAGTGATGGAAAGGGACCGCTGCGCTCTGCTGCCACGGATCCTCCCGCGGGGTCGAGGGGCACTTCGAGTACCGCAGTCTAAGGCACTCGCACCGCCCATGATAGTCGCCTCAGGGGGAGGGCGTCGCGCAGAAGCGCTGCGGGCGGGAGCGGCCGAGCCGCTCCCGCCCGCAGCGGAAGAGCAGTCTGGGCGGGTGGTCACTCCGGGACGACGATCACCTTGACCGTGGCTACGAACCCGTCGCCGACCTCGACGTCGACCATGAACGTGCCGAGCTCCTTGATGGGCTCTTCGAGCTGCACTTTGCGCTTGTCGATGGCGAAGCCGCGGGCAGCCTTGATGGAGTCGGCGATATCCGCGGCCGTGATCGAGCCGAACAGTCGGTCGCCTTCGCCGACCTTCTCCGTCAGCGTGAGCACGGTCTTGTTGAGGGTCTCGGTGTGCTCCTCCGCCTGGGCTGCGAGGCGGGCGTCGCGTGCCTTGCGCTCTTCTTCGCGGCGCTGGAACTCGACGATCTTCCCGGGCGTCGCCGACTTCGGCCAGCTTGCGCGGGATCAGGTAGTTGCGCGCGTAGCCGCGAGCGACATTCACCAATGACCCTTTGCCGCCGAGGGTGTCGACGTCTTGGAGCAGGATGATCTCCATATGGCTCTCCTCAGCTGTTGACGTAGGGCAGAAGCGCCGCCTCGCGGGCTCGCTGCCGCTCCGCAGAGCGACTTGGCTCGCTTCCTAGAACGGAATGTCGTCGTCCGACGACTCCGCATAGTCGGTCTTGGCGGGCTCGCTGCCGCGGGGGAAGGGCGCGCCACCCTCTGTGCCGCCGCCATGCCCGCCAGCGTTCTCAGGTCGGCTGCTCTGGCCGCCGCGCGGCCCGCCTGCTGTCTCGCGGGGGCCGATGAACTGCACGGTGTTGGCGACGACGCTCACGGCCGACCGCTTCTGCCCGTCCTGCGTCTCCCACGACCGCCAACGGAGGCGACCCTCGATGGCGACCTGGCGACCCTTGTGAAGGTACTGGGCGCAGTTCTCGCCCTGGGCGCCGAACACGTCGATGTCGAAGAAGTTGGGCCGCTCGCCCCATTCGCCTGAGTTCGGGTCCTTGGTGCGCTCGTTGACTGCCAGAGCCAAGCCGACACACGCTCGTACCGCCGGGTGTGGCGCGGAGTTCAGGGTCTCGCGTGAGATTGCCGACGAGAACGACGACGTTGACTGAACCGGCCACGGTGACTCCCTTCGCTCGCTGGAGCGCTAGGCCTTCAGCCGCAAGGTCATGATTCGCAGGACCTCGTCGGTGATGCCCAGCACGCGTTCGACCTCGGTGAGGGTAGCGGGTTCGGCCGTGAAGGTGACGACGCTGTAGATCCCCTCCGGCTGCTTCTTGATCTCGTACTGCATCTTCTTCTTGCCTTGCTCGTCGATGTCGACGATCTGGCCGCCGCTACCTTCAACGTTGGCGCGAAGACGCTCCACGATCGCCTTCTGGCGCTCCTCGTCAGCGTTCGGGTCCACGATGAGCATGAGCTCGTACTTGTTGATCGCGATCACCTCCTGTGGTCTGCACGGCCCCAGCCTCGGATGCTGGAGCAGGGGTGACACGCTGCCTCGCGGCAACGTGAACGGGCACTATACCAGCCTCCTGGCCGCAAACAAACCGTAGCTCGTCGCGCCGGGTGCGTGGAGGGTGATGAGCGCAGGGTCGCGTTGACATTGCGCCTATCCTGCGCGAACTGGGTCGCGGGGTCCGCGAGGAATCCGCGACCATCGTTGCACGGGATCCCGTGGGCAGCGGGCGCCTGATCAGACCTCGGCGAGCAGTCCTCTTCCGAGGGGGATCGCGCTCTCGATCTCCCTTAGCACGAGTTCGCCATCCGCCAGGCCCTCGACGCTCCATATTGCCATCAGTCTCGGCAGATCACTCCCGTCCCGATGCATCTGCACGAAGACCGGTCGTGCCTCGGCGACGAGCTCGCGAGCGTACTGTGCGTCACCTCCGAAGCCGACCGCGATGGCCTCGAGTGCTTTGCTGACAGTCGCGGCGCGGAGCGTGCTCATGCCCGCGATGCGCGCAGGCCCTGTTAGCAGGCCGAAGAAGTCGCGCACCTCGGCGGCCCGGAGTTCTCCTATCACGAGGCGGCTCGGGTTCATGCGTCGCGCCTTGGAGAACAGGGCGGGCAGATCGGTATCGGCGTCGACGGCGAGACGCACGCAGAACGACCTGTCCCGGAGCGCCGGCAGGTCTGGCCCGTTCTCGATGGCCACGAAGCGCTCGTCTACGCTGGCGAACTCGAAGAGCGCGTTCAGGAGCGTCGACTTGCCGGCGCGGCGGTCGCCGAAGATCAGCATCGTGCGATGGTCGCGGATGAACTGCATGAGGCGTGCGCCTTGCTCGGCGGACAGTGCGCCTGCGTCGAGCAGTCCGCGGAAGGTCGTCGCCACCACGCCCGGCGCACCGACGGCCTCTGCGTACATGACAGACGTGTGAGGAGACAGGGTAGCCCGTCGAGCCAGGAGATGCCCGATGTAAGCGCTCACGTGCGCTCTGAGAGTGGCGCGCAGGACGTCGAGGTGCTCACGGAGGGCGTCGTCAGTATGGACGAACTCGAGCCTGTCGATGGATCCGTCGATCTCCCCGACGAGCTCTTCCTGGATGGCGCGCAGCGCCTCGTCGCCTGGGGGCGGCGCCAAAGGTTGCGACTGGGTGGCCGACGGTTCGGGGGTCGTGCCTTCTTGGCTCATGCCTGTCCTTATCGCCGTCCTGCTTCGGCTGCCGTATCGGCACTCGGCGCCGACAACATGAGTGGTACAGTCACCGCATGCTCGACAAGTCGGAGATGATCAGTGTGAGGCTGTTCGCTGGCTTGGAGAGGCAAGCGAGCGAACGTCGCTCGGAGTATCATCTTTCGCTCACTGTCTCGCCGACGGTAGCTGCGCTGACCGCCCATCTCGGTCTCGGTCCGGGGGTCGCCGGGCTGGTCCTGGTGAACGGGGTCCACGCTCGTGACGACCAATTGCTGAACGCCGGCGATGAAGTGTCGCTCTTTCCCCCGCTGGGCGGGGGCTAGGACCAGCGCGCTGGCACTATGCTATGTCGCCGAGCTGGAAACACCGCGCGCCATCGTCAAGACATCGCCAGGCTCACGCCACGTATGGCTCATCGATCTCCGCGCGAAGCCCACCCATCTGCAAGCGGGACCCGTGCTACACTCGCGGCCATGACCCCCGGCAACATCCCCCGGTTGATCGAGACGCTGAGATTCAGGGCTGGCGACGAAGTGCGCCTGAGCTGCGCCGAGGCGTTCAAGATCGCCCGCGACCTCGACGTGCCCCTGGCGGTCGTCGGCAGAACCTGCAACGAGCTGGGTATCAGAGTGGCCAGCTGCCAGCTCGGGTGTTTCTGACTCGGCGTCCCAGCACTCGGCGAGGGCGTGATGCTCGCACGGGCGATCGGGATTGAATGTCGCCATCGAGGGAACACACGTAGTCATGGCGACCCCCTGCAGAACGATCATCGGATCTCCCATCGACCGTAGTCGGGACGCTTGCCCGGCCGAGCTGCGCCACCTATCGGTGGAGCTCGGGCGGGCAAGCGGTCGGGGCGTCACCCGCGTCTGGGGTGAGGCGCTGCGGCCGGGAGCCGCGACGAAAGGAGGTTTGCGACACGTGAGTAGCTTAAGAGGTGCGGCGCGCTAGACGCCCCGTACGCGGTGCGTCCAAGTGCCGCATCAGGAATCGGGGCGGCGGATCTTCGGGTCCGCCGCCCCTCTTGCGTACGGTCTCGCAGCGACCGCGAAGCCGCCGAGCGCGACGGTTTCCAACCGCTCGTCGCACAGATAGAATCGATGAGCTTCTCCGAGCGGCGGAGTCCTACGGGCGGTAGAGCCTAGGGAGCCGAAGCCGGCAGGGTGCGGCGGGAAACGGCTGTGCCTCCCAGTGCGGAAAGGAGAGCCGATTGCGGTTGGGCAATGCGCGCGATGGCCGTATGCAGATACGGCGGAGCGGCGCACACATGGGGGTCCTTCTGTCCAGCCGCGTCCCCTTGTCGCTCATGGTGACTCCCCGCGCACGGAGAAGAGGCCATCATCCGTTCGGAGGGGGATCATGAGGGGGAAAGCAAGGCTGATCGTACGCGTTGTGGCGCTTGCCGTGCTGGTGTCCGCGGTCGTTGGGGTGGGCGCCTGCGGTTCGAGTGACGAGCCGAGCGTCCAGCGCGACCAGCTCGTCGTTGCGACCACTACGAGCCTCAACGACTCGGGGCTGCTCGAAGATGCCATCCTGCCCGCGTTCGCAGAGACGCAACCAGATCTCACGGTCAAGGTCGTTGCCGTCGGGTCGGGACAGGCCATGGCGATGGGATCGAAGGGGGAGGCCGACGTGCTGCTCGTGCACTCGCCGGCCGATGAGGAGCAGTTCATGGCCGATGGCCACGGGACGCTGCGCCTGCCGTTCGCCTACAACTTCTTCGTGATCGTCGGGCCAGCCGACGATCCGGCGCAGGTCCGCAAGGCCGATACCGCAGCGGCGGCGTTCGAGAGGATCGCCGAGGACTCCGCCACCTTCATCTCGCGCGGCGACGAGTCTGGTACGCACAAGAAGGAACTGACAGCTGTGGGACGCGGCAGGCATCACGCCCGAGGGCGCTTGGTACGTGAGCACCGGGCAAGGAATGGGCGAGACCCTACGCATCGCTCACGAGAAGGCGGGTTACACGCTCACTGACATCGGGACCTTCCTCTCCCAGAAGTCCTCGCTCGACCTGGTCGCTCTTTCGCCGGAGAGCGACGACCTGAAGAACGTGTACGACGTCATCATCGCGAACCAGAACGCATTCCCGGCGGTCAACGCGGCCGCCGCCGAGCAGTTCGCCGGCGTGCTGGTCGGGGCGGATGGTCAGGAGATGATCGACAGCTACGGCGTGGAGCAGTTCGGAGAGCCCTTGTTCCATCCGTTCGCAGGCAACCTCGGCAACTACTAGAGGCGCGGCGAGGCGACGTGCAAGTCATCTGGGACGGGTTGTCGAGGCGCTGCGTCTGCTCTTCGGAGGTGACGCGGAGGTCTACGAGATCGTCCTGCGGTCTCTCTGGGTCTCGTGCGTGGCTCTGGTCATCGCCGTCGTGGTGGGGGTGCCGCTCGGCGGCGTCGTCGCGCTCAACGAGTTCCGCGGACGGCGTCTCGTGGTCACCGTCATCAATACCGGCATGGCGGCTCCGCCCGTCGTCGTCGGGCTGCTCGTGGTGCTGTTCCTGACGAGAAATGGACCACTGGGCTCCTTTCGGCTGCTGTACACGAGCTGGGCGATGATCATCGCCCAGCTCGTGATCGCCCTTCCGATCGTCACGGGCCTGTCGCTGGCGGCGCTGCAGCAGCTGGATGCCGGCCTGCGGCAGCAGATCGCGGCGCTCGGCGCCAGTCGTCGGCAGAGCTTCCTGCTGCAGTTGCGGGAGATCAGGGTCGCGCTCCTGGCCACGGTGATGGCCGCGTTCGGCGCGATCATCAGCGAGGTCGGTGCGGTGATGATGGTGGGCGGCAATATCGCGGGGCAGACCCAGGTGCTCACGGGAGCGATCGTGCAGGAGACGCGCATGGGCCGCCTCTGCGGTGGCCATCGCGCTCGCCTTCATCCTGATGGTGCTGGCGTTCGGCTCGAACCTGGCGCTCACGTATCATTCAGCAGCACGGCAGGCGGCAGGTCTGAGCGCCGAGCCCACAGACGCTCCCGTACTCGTCGCCCGCGACCTGCGCGTGGTGCGCGGCGGACGACCTCTGGCGCAGGTGGAGCATCTCGCCCTTGCGCCCGGCGAAGTGCACGTGCTCCTGGGGGCGAACGGCGCAGGCAAGAGCACGCTGCTCAAGGCCCTCAATGGTCTTGAGCCGGCCGACGGCCTCCTGGAGTTCCAGGGGCGGCCGGTGGATTCCTCCGCCGGGAGGCTTGCCCTGCGGCGCGGGACGGCGGCCGTGTTCCAGAAGCCCTACCTGCTCGCGACCAGCGTCGCCAGCAACGTCGCCAGCGGGCTGCGTCTGCGTGGACTGACCGAGCGACGTGTCGCGGCGGCGCGTCACCGAGGCGCTCGACCTGCTGGGCATTCCACACCTCGCCGGACGAAAGCGCCGACAAGCTCTCCGGCGGCGAGGCGCAGCGTGTGAGCATCGCCCGAGCTCTCGCGGTCGACGCCGGCCGTTCTGTTCCTGGACGAGCCTCTCGTCTCGCTCGATCCTCCGACCCGTCGGGCGCTGGTCGCCGACCTGCTCGGCATCTTCGCGCGGCGCAGCCATGGCGGTCGTCTGGGTCACCCACGACCGCGACGAGGCGCTCGCCGTCGGCGATCGGGTGAGCTTCCTCGAGGGCGGACAGGTCGTGCAGACGGGCGGGGTCACGGAGGTCTTCGCCCATCCCGCCACGACGTCGTTCGCCGAGTTCCTCGGGCTTGACACGTACCTGGAGGGGGTCATCTTCAGGAGCGTGGATGGATCGATGCGCCTGCGCTCTGAGGTTGTGATGTGGAGATCGCCTGTGGCGAGGCCTCGGAAGGTCCCGCGGTAGCGTGCCTGCCGCCCGAGGATGTCGTGCTCTTCAGCAGTCCTCCGGCTCAGGGCAGCACCAGTTTGCGCAACGTCCTGCCGGGAATGGTCAAGAGCGGTGAGCCCTGCCGGGCGACTGCTGCATGTCGTGGTCGAGTCGGGCTGTCTCGAGGTGGCGTCGCTCGTCACGCGGGCGGCGGCCGACGATCTGGGGCTCACCGTCGGCGCCCCCATCGTGGCAGCGTTCAAGGCGGCCGCCGTCCATCCGATCCCGCGGCAGGAGCGCCGGCCGGCCGGTATCGTCCAATAGAGGAGGCTTGTCGTGGCACTCAGCGCACGCAATCAACTGACAGGCACGGTCAAGAGCATCGTGCTGGGAACGGTGATGGCCGAGGTCGTCGTGGACGTCGATGGCCATGACGTCGTCTCGGTGATCACTCGGCGTTCCGTGGAGAGCATGGGCATTCGGGCCGGTGATACTGTGACGGCAGTGATCAAGGCTACAGAGGTGCTCCTCGAGAAATGACGGTCGACTACCTGCGCCTGTCCATCACCGATCGCTGCAACCTGCGCTGTGTCTACTGCATGCCGCCGAGGGCGTCCCGCCGCGGAGGCACGAGGAGATCCTCAGCCTTGAGGAGCTTGCGGCGTTCGCGCGAGTCGCCGCGGCGCTGCGGCATCAGCAAGGTGCGCATCACCGGCGGAGAGCCGTTGGTGCGTCGCGGCTGCGCGGATCTGGTGGGCATGCTGGCGAGGACGAGCGGCATCCGCGACATGTCCTTGACGACCAACGGGATGCTGCTGCCGGAGCTACGCGTCCGCGCTGCGGCACGAAGGGCTGGACCGGGTCAACATCAGCCTGGACAGCCTCGACCCGGATCGTTTCGCGCGCCTCACGCGCGGAGGGCGGCTCGACGCGGCCCTGGCGGGTCTCGACAGCGCACTCGAAGTCGGGTTCGGCCCGGTCAAGGTCAACGCGCTGCTTCTCGAGGGGATCGTCGACGAGCTCGATGCCTTCGTCGATCTCACCCGCGAGCGCGAGGTCCACGTGCGCTTCATCGAGTTCATGCCTCTCGACCGGCGGCTGGCGAGCGCGAGCGACGGGGACCACGGTCGTCTCGTCCCGGCCCCGCGCGTGTTGCAGAGGCTCAAGGAGGCACACGAGCTCGTTCCCGACCCTGGACCCTACGGGCACGGTCCGGCGCAGTACTGGCGCGTACCGGGCGCGCTGGGCAGTATCGGCTTCATCGCGGGCGTATCCGATCACTTCTGCGAGGCCTGCAATCGCCTGAGGCTCACCGCCGACGGCCGTCTGCGCACGTGTCTGTTCTCGGGCGACGAGGTGAACGTACGTCCGTTCGTCGATCGGCCGGCCGAGCTGCGCGGGGTCATCGAGACTGCCGTGGCGGGCAAGCGCTATGATCGCTGCCGGGAAGCGCTCGCCAATCAGAGGGCCATGTCGGAGATCGGCGGATGAGGGCTTGGGGGTCGAGACGCGAATGAGGGAGCTCAGCCACATGGACGCCCGCGGGCGGGCGCGCATGGTCGACGTCGGCGCCAAGGACGAGACGGAGCGCGTGGCGCGGGCCGAGGCCTGCGTGATCATGGCCCGCGAGACCCTCGCTGTCATCGAGGACGACGCCGTCCCCAAGGGGGACGTGATCGCCGTGGCTCGGCTGGCGGGCATCATGGCCGCCAAGCGCACCGACGAACTCATCCCGCTGTGCCATCAGCTGAACCTGAACTCCGTGGCCGTGCAGATCGAGCCGGACACCGCGCTGCCCGGACTCCGCATCGTGGCCGAGGCCAAGTCGACAGGCCGCACCGGTGTCGAGATGGAGGCGCTGGTGGCGGTCGTCGGTCGCGGCGCTCACGGTCTACGACATGTGCAAGGCCATCGACAGACGCATGGAAGTGACCGCGGTCCGCTTGCTCGAGAAGAGCGGGGGTCGCAGCGGGGAATGGCGGCGCTCGGCGGCCGGAGGCGATGCGCGGCCCGGTGACGCGGCGGAGGACGAGCGAGTGAGCCGCCGCGCCGGACGGCCGAGTCATCGCGGTGAACGTCTCTCGCCAGAAGGGGGTGCCCAAGGACCCCCAGCCGTCCGTGACGCTGGTCGCCGGCCACGGCATCGAGGGGGACGCGCACGCCGGTCCCTGGCACCGTCAGGTCAGCCTACTCGCCAACGAGAGCGTCGACAAGATGCGCGCACTGGGGGCCGAGGTCGACCCGGGGTCGTTCGCAGAGAACGTGACGACTGAGGGGCTTCTCGTGCATGAGCTTCCTGTCGGGACCCGGCTGCATCTTGGGTCCGCGCTCGTCGAGGTCACGCAGATCGGCAAGGAGTGCCACGAGCACTGCGCGGTCTACGCGCGCGTTGGCGACTGCGTGATGCCTCGTGAGGGGATCTTCGTGCGGGTTCTGGAGGGTGGCGAGGCGAGGCCGGGCGACTCCGTCACGATCGAGAAGTGGACGCCTCGTTCGGGCGGCGGTGCTCACCGTGAGCGACAAGGGCTCACGCGGGGAGCGCGAGGACGAGAGCGGCGCAGCTCTCGAGGACGCCCTGCGCGAGTATGGCGTGACGGAGGTGCGGCGCGCCCTCGTTCCGGATGAGCAGGCCCGAATCGCCGACGAGCTCAGGCGATGGGCCGACGAGACGCCGGTGAACCTGGTCCTCACGACCGGCGGTACCGGCATGTCGAGCCGCGACGTCACGCCTGAGGCGACGCTCGCGGTGGTCGAGCGCCTCGCACCCGGCTTCGCCGAGGCGATGCGGGCGGGGTCGGCCGCCAAGACGCCGCACGCGGTCTTGTCGCGGGCCGTGAGCGGAATCCGCGGGAGGACGCTGATCGTGAACATGCCCGGCAGTCCGCGAGCTTGTCGCGAGCAGTTCGGAATGATCGCGCAGGCTCTCCCGCATGCGGTCGAGAAGCTGCTCGACTTGGGCGGTGACTGCGCCGTGCCCGGAGGCGACTCGGCGCGCGCGCCCTACATCTAGGTTCCGTGCGACCGATCTGCTTCTACTCGGATTTCGGCTCCGTCGACGACTTCGCGGGCACCTGTCGGGCGGTGATCGCCCGAGTGGCGCCCGACGTCCGTGTCATCGACATCACCCACGGCCTCAGGCAGCGTGATGTGCGCGGCGGTGCAGTCGTCCTTCTCAACACCCTGCCGTACATGCCCGACGGAGCTGTCCATCTTGCCGTCGTCGATCCGGGGGTGGGCTCGCAGCGACGAGCAGTGGTGCTGCGCAGCGCCGATGGTCGCCTGTTCGTTGGCCCCGACAACGGGCTACTCATGCCCGCGGCAGAGGCGGCGGGCGGAGTCATCGAAGCCTACAGATCACCAGATTGCGGATTGTGGCTGGAGCCCCTGAGCAAGACGTTCCACGGCCGCGACATCTTCGCTCCGGGCGCCCGTCTCGCCACGGGCTGGCTCCGGAGCCGCCGGCGAGGCCCTTGACCCCGCCAGCCTGGTGCGACTCTCGCTGCCGGCGCCGCGCCGGACGGGGGAGGGAGTCGTCGCGACTGTGGTCCTCGTCGACAGCTTCGGCAATGCAGCGCTCAACCTCGATGGCGCAGAGCTGGAGGGGATGACGACCGGCGAAGCCATCCAAGTGGTCGGCGAGCGGGCATCGGGTCTGGCGCGCATCGCGGGCACCTTCAGCGAGGTGGCTGACGGTGAGCTCGTGGTCCTCGTGGACGGCTACGGCCAGGCGGCCGTCGCCGTGAACGGAGGCTCCGCAGCCGAGCGCCTCCACCTCACGAACGGTGTCGAGGTGTGGCTGGGCCGTCCGGCCGGTGACGCGTCGCCCCGGTGATCACCGTCGTCTTGCATCGGCCATCGTGATTGGCTATAGTTCGCGTTCGCGCGTCCGCGCTGCGGCGCGTTCCGTCATCGACACAAGTGAGCACATGAAGACTTACGTCGCCAAACCATCCACTATCGAGAAGAAGTGGTATATCGTCGATGCGAAGGGCCACACGCTCGGTCGCCTCGCCACGGTCGTCGCAGACTGTCTGCGCGGCAAGCGCAAGGTCACCTACACTCCCAACATCGACACGGGCGACTTCGTCGTCGTCATCAACGCCGACAAGATCGTCGTCACCGGCCACAAGCCCGAGCAGAAGATCTACTACCACCACACCGGGTATCCGGGCGGGATCAAGGCCGAGTCCTACGCTTCCCTTCTGGCCCGTCGGCCCGAGGAAGTCCTGCGCCATGCCGTGCGCGGCATGCTGCCGCACAACAAGCTTGGGCGTGCCCAGATCCGCAAGCTCAAGATCTACGCCGGTGCGGAGCATCCTCACGAGGCGCAGGTGCCCGAAGTGCTCGAGATCAAGGAGTAAGGCGTGTCTGAAGCAGTGACCTACCGCGCGACCGGGAAGCGAAAGACCAGCGTCGCCCGGGTGATTCTCACTCCCGGCGCCGGCAAGGTCGTCGTCAATGGACGTGGCATCGACGCCTACTTCGGCCGCAAGGTGCTCGAGACGATCGCCCTGATGCCGTTCGAGACGACGCACACCGACGGCAGGTTCGACGTCTCGGCGAACGTGTTCGGTGGGGGCATCAGCAGTCAGGCCGGCGCGGTGCGGCATGGCATCGCTCGCGCCCTCTGCGAAGCCGACGAGACCCTGCGTACACCACTCAAGAGGGCGGGTTTTCTGGTGCGCGACGATCGCAAGGTCGAGCGCAAGAAGGCCGGCTTCCACAAGGCGCGCAAGAAGCCGCAGTTCAGCAAGCGCTGAGCGGCGCGGCAGACGAGACCCTTCCGACGGGCCGCTTCTGGCGGCCCGTCGTCGTTCCGCCGGGCGGGCCCGACCTGGCGGCAGTTCGTGAACGACCACGCGCCTTTGTCGGCGTCACCGCTCTCACCCTGTAGAATCGCATCACCGACACGCTGGCCAAGGAGCCTCCTTTGAGCAATACCATCTACTACATCTACATGGCACTCGTGATCTACGCTTGGCTGATCGTGATCCGTTCACTGCTCTTGATGGTCCAGCCTCGTCCGGGAACGGCTGTCTACAGCATCTACAGGGCGGTCTCCAGCCTCACCGAGCCGTATCTGATGATATTCCGGCGCATCGTGCCCAAGTTCAATCGGGGGACGGTGGACTGGAGCGTGCTGGTCGCTCTCGTCGTGCTCTTCGTCATCATGCAGGTCCTTCGTCGCATCTAGGGAGGACGAGGCTCGGCTGTCGGGTGCGGGCGACGGGAGTCACGCGTCGCGATCTTGATGGAGCTTCACCCGCCGGCGACCGCGCCTACCGAAAGAGCAGCTTCGCCGGGAGTCGACTCGCCGACGTCAGACCCAATCGCGTTTCACGTAGAGCTCGTGGCCGGCACTCAAGGCGTCCTCTATCTGTGTCGCCAGCGCAGGCGTGAGCTCCTTGAGATGAAAGCACGACTTGCCCTTCAGCCTCGCCAGCAGCTCGGGGCCAAAGACCTGGCTGAGCTGCTGGTCGGCGTACAGCGGCATGAAATAGAAGCCGACGTAGCTCTTCTGCACGATGAGGCCGGCGAAGAAGACGTCCTTCCGGCGGCGGCCATCGATGACGACGGGCCGTTCCGTCCAAGAGGTCGTAGTAGCCGGGCTCATCCCGTCGCGTGACGAAGCGCCCTTCGTAGGGCTCGAGCAGGCGCTTGACCTGCAGGAACAGCGGCAGTAGCTCTCTGTTCTTGACCGTCATGGGGCGGCCTCCTTCGGCGAGGTGCGGATTCGGCTTGTCGCCCCGGTTTGGCGCTGAGCGGTGCGCGCTCCCAGCTGTCGGGCATGCTCCGCCGCTCGGTCCAGGCGATTGTACTCCGCAGGAGAGCACGTCTCGCTCTTCAGGGCGCCTGGTTGAGGAAGAACGGCTGCTGCCGATAGAGACACGGATGGCCGCAGTCGAATGCGGACCACCATGGAGAAAGGTGTGGCGTGCTTCTTCGGGGCAGTCTGAAGGAGTTCAGTCTCCCTAACATCCTCCAACTCGTGAATATGAGCGCCAAGAGCGGCGCGTTGACGATTCGGCGCGAGGAGGAATGGGGCAGGATGTTCTTCCGCAGCGGGTTGATCTGCTATGCGTTCTCAGTGCCGCAGCATCTGCCGCTTGGCGAACGGCTCGTGAGGAGTGGCGCGATCACCACGGCTCAGCTCCGACAGGCGCTCGCGGAGCAGGAGAAGGGGGCGGAGAGCGTGCGCATCGGCGCGATCCTTCTGGCTGACGGGGCTCTCGATCGCCCTACGCTTGAACAGGCGGTGCAAGACCAGATCCAGGACACCGCCTTCGACTTCTTCAGCTGGGCCGATGGGGAGTTCGAGTTCGGCGTGGACGAGCAGGTGACCGATGAGGACATCCTCGTCGAGATGCATGTCGAGAACGTCATCATGGAGGGCTGCCGCCGTATCGATGAATGGGAGCTCTTCGTAGAGCACGTCGGCTCCATGGAGCGCATCCCTCGCCTGACGTGCGGGGAGCGTGTCGCGGAACTCGGAGAGATCACGCTCACCGCAGAGGAGTGGCGTGCCGTCGTGCACATCGACGGGCGCGCCGACATCAACACTGTCCTGCATGAGTCCGGGCTCGATCGCTTTCACGGCGCCAAGGTCATGTACAGCCTCCACTCCAAGGGTCTCATCGTAGCGGGCGAGCCCGTAATCCAGAGCATCGGCAAGACGCTCAGCGTGGCGGTCCGGGGCCCCATCGACATCTACAACGAGGTGTTTCTCACGACGCTGACAGATGGCGACCTGGTCAAGCAGATGCGAGTGGAACTCATCGACGACAAGGAAGTGGAGATACCCGTCAGCGCGGGCCAGATGGCGCATGTCGGCGACGGGGGAGAGAGCGACGTCCTCGTGTTCACCGCGCCCGCCTCGGCGTCGGATCAGGCGTGGATGCGGGTCGCCGGGGAGAGCTCCGCCTGGGTCGTCCTGGCCAACGCCAACGACCTAGACAGCCTGCGCTCGACGCGGCTCGATCTCGACTTCGTGCGAGGGCTCGGCGACGTGCCTCTCGTCGTCGGTACGTATGTGTCCATGGCCAACGAGGAGGTCAGCCGGGAACAGGTGGCGGCGGTCCTCGGTCTCGGGGCCGACATCCCCGTCATTCCGTGCCACCTGCGCGACCGGGACTCGGTGGCGGCGGTCGTGAGAAGCGCCTTGGCGTCGGTGGCCGTGTCGTAGGCCTGCATCGCGACGCTGCCACCGGCTTGTCAAGGATCCTTGCTGGGGGGAGGATTGACACGTACTGGCACATAGGCGCCGTGCGTCGACCTCCGGGAAAGGACACGACGGTATGTACTACCCTAGCTACCGCATGAGGCGTTTGCGGCGCACCCCGGCGATGCGCGATATGGTGCGTGAGACTACGCTGCGGGTCGACGACCTGATCTGTCCGCTGTTCGTCACCGCCGGCGAGAACATCAGGCAGCCGATCGCGTCGATGCCCGGCTGCTTCCAACTATCGATCGGCAGCCTCCTGGCCGAGGTGCGCGAGGTCGCTCGGCTCGGCATCCCGGCTGTGCTGCTCTTCGGCATTCCGTCGCACAAGGATTCCGCGGCCACGGGCGCCTACGATGCGGAGGGCGTCATTCAGATGGCGGTGCGCGCCATCAAGGACGAGCTTCCCGACCTCCTTGTGATTACCGACGTCTGCCTGTGCGAGTACATGGACCACGGTCAGTGTGGCGTGGTCCAGGACGGCGAGATAGTCAACGACGTGACCATCGAGCTGCTGACGAAGATGGCCGTGACGCATGCGGAGAGCGGCGCGGATGTTGTGGCGCCCAGCGACATGATGGACGGCCGAGTGGCCGCTATCCGCAATGCGCTGGACGACGAGGGCCTCATCGACACGGCGATCATGTCTGCTTCTGCGAAGTTCGCGTCGGCGTTCTACGCTCCATTTGACGCGGCGGTCCACTCAGGTCCGGTGCTCGGGGACAGGCGGACCTACCAGTTGGACTGCGCCAACGGAGAGGAGGCGGTCCGGGAGGTCCTCCTGGACATCGAGGAGGGAGCCGACATCGTCATGGTCAAGCCGGCTCTTCCGTGCCTCGATATCGTGCGGACGGTGAAGCAAGAGACGAAATTCCCGCTGGCCGCCTTCTGCGCAAGTGGCGAGTTCGCGATGATCAAGGCGGCGGCCGCCAGCGGCTGGCTCGACGAACAGGCAGCCGTCCTGGAGGCAGTCACGGCCATCAAACGAGCGGGCGCCGATCTCATCGTGACCTACCACGCCCGGGATATCGCCCGCTGGCTCTCCTAGCGGCGCGGCGTCGCGCCATGGTCAGTGCCCCAAGTGCTTCTTCAGCCGGATCGACGCTTCCGCCAGCCCGGCATCGACGTAGATCTTCTGGGCCAACTCGTTGTCGGCGTTCATGCTTGCGGAGGTCTCGACACACCCGGCTTCCTGCATGAGCCGCATGGCCGTTCGCAGCAGCTTAGTGCCGATGCCCTCTCTGCGCCGGTGCTCAGGCACGAACAGGATCTCGATCTCCCCGGAATCCCCGGCGAGAAAGAGCCCGGGGTGGGTGGAGTAGCTGAGCATGCCGACGACGTCGCGTCTTTCGAATCGCGAGCAGGGTCGTCGTGTCCGGCGAGGCCAGGTAGCGGCGCACGTAGTGGTGATCCGCGGGGCTCTGTTCGTCGATGGCGACGGCCAGCTCCCGGACGAGATCGACGATGGCCGGCTCGTCCCCCGGCCCGGCGTGGCGGATGGTCACGGTCACAACAAGCCACCTCCTGTTGGTCGGCACTGCCGGTGCGGCGCCGTCATGGGCTGCCCATAGTATGTATCATGTTGACGGTGTGAACCTCACTCCCGTGGAGATGGTTTGAACATGCATCGTTCGCGGCGCCTGACGAATCGCGGCGCGGCACTCGGCCACCACCATATGTGTGATTCGAGCGTCGCGACCCGGACGCACTCTGCGGTCTGAGCAATGAGCCTCTGCTTCGAGAGAAGGGACGTCCCCGCGGTCGCTGTGCCGCGCCTCACCCTGTACCTGCGCAAGCTGCGCGAGCTGGATGCTCAAGGCATCATGCGCGTCTCTTCGAGCGACTTGGCGGCCATGATCGGTTTCAACGCCGCCCAGATCCGCAAGGACCTCTCGTATCTCGGCGAGTTTGGCACGCGCGGTGTCGGGTACGAAGTCGCACGGCTTGTTGAGGAGATCGACCGGTGCCTTGGGCTCGACCGCGCCTGGAACGTCGTGATCGTCGGGGCAGGCCTGCTCGGCACCGCACTCGCCCGCTATCGCGGTTTCGTCGACGAGGGGTTTCGCCTCGTCGGCATCTTCGACAGCTCGGACGCTGTGATCGGGACCAGCTACGGCGGCGGAGTGGTCCGGAGCATCGACGATATCGAGAGCCTGTGTCGCGAGCGAGAGGGTCGACATCGCCATGGTGACCGTGCCCGGGTCGGAGGCCGACGCCATCGTGGCCCGCCTGGGCTCCGCCGGCGTGCGTGCGATCCTCAACTTCGCGCCGGTCAAGGTCCAGTCGCCAGAGGGCGTCCTCGTGCGTCAGGTCGACCTTTCCAGCGAGCTCATGTCGCTGACCTACTACCTGCATCAGGGAGCAGGAGTGACGTGTTCGACGCCGACGTACTCGTTCGCGGACTGCACGCCGCCGGGGAGCCGTTCGGCCTCCGGCCGACGGTCGCTCCGGTCCTGCGCTGGGGTCCGTTCCTGGCCGCTCTCGACGATGCTCTCGACGAGGAGTATCTGACCGCCATCGAGCTCATCTATGAGGGGTACCTGTTCCACTATCGCGAGAGCCGCGTGAGCGACGTGGCGGGGGGCGAGCACGAGACGGCGCTGCTCGCCGGCGACTACCTGTACGCGGCTGGCCTGCGCCTGATCGCCGCGCGCGGCGATGTGGCGGCTGTTGATCTGCTGGCCCGACTGATGGCGGCGTGTTCCTACCTGCGCAGTGTGGGGGCTCCGTTCTCGGCCGACGATGCCCTCTGGGCCTACACTGTCGGCGGACTTGCCGCGCTGCATCAGGGCGTCGCTCCGGACACGGTGGCCGAGCTGTTCCGCGAGCTCGACGGCGCCGTGGCCGACGTCGCCATCCCCGACGTTCGGGCCTTGGCTCGGGCGATCTTCTTCCGCTCTGGTCCTCTCCGACCCAGTCCCGCTAGTCGCCGAACTCGAGGGACCTCTGTCGCCATCCGACCCGACTGGTGCGCCGCAGGCGGCCACCGTCACTCCCTAGCATGGACCTGCGAGCATTCATCTCGCTCCTCGAGCGCGAAGGCGAGCTCGTTCGCGTGCGACAGCGAGGTCGATCCTCATCTTGAGATGGCCGAGATCGCCGATCGGGCCAGCAAGGCACGGGGCCCGGCGCTGCTGTTCGAGAGGCCCGTGCCGGCGGAAGGTACGCTCGACCCTGCCCTGCCGGTATTGATGAACCAGTTCGGGTCCGCGCGACGCATGGAGCTGGCGTTCGGGGCGCCGCTCGACGAGCTGGCCGCGCGCATCGCCGGGCTGGTCGAGCTCCAGGTACCGACGGGGCTGATCGGCAAGGTGAAGGCGCTGGGCCAGCTGCGCGAGCTGGCGTCGTTTACGCCGACCCTGGTCAAGAGAGCCGGCTGGCGAGACGTCTCTGTCGATCCGCCGGACCTGGGTCGGTTGCCAGTCCTCACGACGTGGCCCGGCGACGGGGGGCCTTTCATCACCCTCCCGATCGTGGTCACGAAGGACTCGCAGGGCCGTCGCAACGCGGGCATGTACCGACTGCAGGTCTACGGTCCTCAGGCCACCGGCATGCACTGGCATCTGCACCACGACGGCGCCGCCAACTTCCGCGAGGCGGGCGATCGTCTCGAGGTGGCCGTCGCGCTCGGAACAGACCCTGTCGTCACCTACGCAGCGACTGCGCCTCTACCCCCGGGGATCGACGAGTTCATGTTCGCGGGCTTTCTTCGCGGCGCGCCGGTCGAGCTGGCCAAGTGCGCCACCGTCGATCTCGAGGTCCCCGCCGACGCCGAGATCGTCCTCGAGGGATACGTTGAGAAGGGCGAGTTGCGCCGCGAGGGCCCGTTCGGGGACCACACCGGCTACTACTCGCTGGCAGACGACTATCCGGTGCTCCACGTCACGGCAATGAGCCATCGCCGGGACGCGATCTACCCAGCGACGATCGTCGGCCGGCCACCCATGGAGGATGCATACATGGGCAAGGCGACGGAGCGCCTCTTCCTGCCGTTGCTGCGGCTCGTCCAGCCGGAGATCGTCGACATGGACCTGCCGATCGAGGGCGTCTTCCACGATTGCGCCGTCGTCAGCATCAGAAAGGAGTACCCCGGGCAAGCGCGCAAGGTCATGAACGCGGTCTGGGGGATGGGGCAGATGATGTTCACGAAGTTCGTCGTGATCGTGGACGAACACGTCGATGTGCACGACTACAGCGAGGTCGCCTGGCGTGTGTTCAACAACGTCGACCCGGCTCGTGACTGTGTCGTGGTCGCCGGCCCCCTCGACGTCCTCGACCACTCGAGCCCAGTGGCGCGATACGGCGCCAAGATGGGGATCGACGCGACCAGGACTTGGCGGGAGGAGGGCCACTGCCGCGAGTGGCCGGATGAGATCGCCATGGACCCGGCGGTGAAGGAGAGGGTCACCAGACGCTGGGCCGAGTTCGGGCTGCCGTTCACGTGAGGCGGGTCGGTGCGGCGCCGTTTGGGCCAGGTGCATCGGCCCCGGGCCGCGGCACCTCCAAGCCTGCTCTCTTCGCCCGGCTGGTCAAGGTCGAGCACAGTGTCTACGCACTGCCCTTCGCCTACGCGGGCGCCTTCCTCGGCGTCGCGGGCATGCCGTCATGGCTCGACCTCATCTGGATCACCGTCGCGATGGTGGGCGCGCGCAGCGCCGCGATGGCGCTCAATCGACTCATCGACGCCGAACTGGACGCCCGCAATCCCCGGACCGCGACGCGCGAGCTGCCGACCGGCCGGCTGCGGCACCGCGAGGTCTGGGTGTTCACCGTCGTCTCGGTGGCCTTGCTGGTCCTCGCATCGTTCAACCTGTCCGAGCCCTGCCGCTACCTCTGGCCGATTCCGGTGGCAGCCTTCATCCTGTACCCATACACGAAGCGTTTCACGTGGTTCTGCCACTTCGCGCTCGGGCTGACGCTGGGACTGGCGCCCGCCGCGGCTTGGGTTGCCGTCACCGGCTCGCTCGCGCCGCAGGCGTGGTTGCTCTTCTTTGCCGTGGGCCTCTGGGTCGGCGGCTTCGACGTGATCTACGGCATCTTCGACGTCCAGTTCGACCGCGCCCACGGCGTGCACTCAGTGGCTGTGTCCTTCGGAGCGCGCCGCTCTCTTCGGGTCGCCGCCGTCTCTCACATCGGGACCGTCATCCTGCTCGCCGGCGTGGGTGTGTTGTCAAGTCTCGGCGTCGTCTACTGGGTGGGTCTCGCCGCGGTGGCCGCACTGCTGGCCTGGCCTCACTTCGACATCGCCCGGCGTGGGTTGAAGGAGGTCGGCATGAGCTTCATGACGGTCAACGGTGCCGTCGGGCTCCTTTACGGCGCCGTGGTCATCGCCGCCGTGCTCCTGTGATCACCGGCGGCCTGTGGCTGCCTCGCGGGTGGTACAATGGCGGCGCTGCGGAGTGGACTGAGCAGCCGATTCCTGCGGTCCTCGTCACCGCAGCGAGAGCGCTCCCGGAGGATTCGTTCGCTTGACCGACCATCGCCCCGACAAGCCCAGAGCCCTGCCGATCGGGCCCTCGCTCTCATGAGTGCGCCCGACAGCGTGTTCGTCGGCGTCAGCGGCGCCAGTGGGGCGCAATACGCACTCCGGCTCACCCAGGCGCTGGCTGTCGCTGGTTGTCGCCTGCAGCTCTGCATATCCGACAGCGGGATCCTCGTGCTGCAGCACGAGCTGAGCCTGCCCGGCGAGGGTCGCGAGGCCGTGACTGAGGCATTCCTGAGTAGGGCTGCGGTGGAGGCCATAGTGTACGAGGCCGACGACCTCTCGGCTCCGCCGGCGAGCGGTAGCAGCGCCCCCGATGCAACCGTCATCTGCCCATGCTCCGTGGCGACCGTCGCTCACGTTGCGCTGGGGACGACGCGTACGCTCATCCATCGTGTCGCCGACGTGGCCCTGAAGGAGCGTCGCATGTTGATCGTCGTGCCGCGTGAGACCCCACTGACCGAGATTCACCTGCGCCGGTTGGTCGAACTTGCCCAGGCGGGAGCCGTCGTGCTCCCCGCCATGCCGGCGTTCTACTTCCTCCCCGAGACCTTGCAGGACCTTGTCGATCACGTCGTCGGCAAGGTGCTCGGCGCGCTCGGCCTCGAGCAGACTCTGTTTCCGCCATGGGACGGAGGTGGGCGCTGAGCGAGGACCTGATCGACTCGCGACCCCGCTCGCATCGAGGGGATGTTCGGCCACATCGTGCCGCGGTACGACATCCTGAATCGGCTCATGACCCTGGGACTTGACCGTCGCTGGCGGCGGATCGCGGCGACGCAGGCGAGTCCGGCACGCGGGGGCACCGTCCTGGACACTTGCTGCGGCACCGGCGATCTCACGTTCGCCTTGACCGACATGTACCCTGGCTGTGCCGTCGTCGGCCTTGACTTCTCTGGCGCGATGCTCGCCAGGGCGGAGGAGAAGTCCGCGTCCCGGAGCCGTCGCGGCCGGACCGCAGCGCCCCGCTTCGTCCGGGGCGACCTTCTCGACCTGCCCTTCTCAGATGGTGAGTTCTCTGCCGTCACCGTGGGCTGGGGCGTGCGCAACGTTCCGGACGTCCGGCGCGCCTTTGGCGAGATGGTCCGCGTCACGCGTCCCGGCGGGCGCGTGGTCTGTCTCGAATCCACCCCGGTGCGGGGGGGCTTGGGCGGCTGGTTCCATCGCGTGTGGATGGGCCACGTTGTCCCGGCCCTCGGCCGTCTCATAGCTGGAGAGGCCGAAGCGTACGCCTACCTGCCGGCCTCTGTCGAGTCCTTCCCTGGCGTTGAGGAATTGGCGGCGATCATGGGGCATGCGGGACTCACCGGCATCCGATTCCGGCGTTTCGGCTTCGATGGTGTCGCGATCCATGTGGGAGAGGTCCCCGGTGCTGCTTGGTGCCCAACGACCATGATGCCCAAGCCGCATGCTCGCGATTCGATCTCCCGTCCAGAGGCGACGCTACAAGCGTGGCATGGAGTCGGTCGAGCATCGACTCGGTACCGCCGCCTCAGGTCCGCCTGGCCCCCTCGGCGCAGCTTGTGGCGCAACGCTGAACGCCGGCGGCAAGCGGGTGCGGCCGCTACTGACCTTGCTCTGTGCGCGGACAGATCGGGAGCTGTGTGAGCCGGTCCTGCGTGCGGCCGCTGGCGTGGAACTTCTCCATATGGCTACGCTGGTCCACGACGACGTGCTGGATCGCGCCGATCTGCGACGCGGACGTCCCACGGTGGCGCGTGAGTTCGGCATCGACATCGCTGTCTCCACGGGCAACTACCTCTTGGCCCGTGCCTTCAACGAGATTGCGGGGACGGGAGATGGCGAGGCGGTCGCGGCACTCAGCATCGCGGCCGTCGGGCTCTCGGAGGGAGAGGTCTTGCAGCGCGACCAGACTCGTGTCGTCACGCTCGAACAAGCGGAGTACGAGCGGCGCTGCGAGCGCAAGACCGCCGACCTCTTCGCGGTATCTTGCTGGTTGGGCGCTCGGCTTTCGGGGGCCGGGAGCGAGACTGTGACGGCCCTCTCGGAGTACGGGCGACTGATGGGCCTCGCCTTCCAGGTCTTCGACGATATCCTCGACTGCAGTGGCGACGAGGGCGACACAGGCAAGCGCCCTGGCGCAGACGTGCGGGACGGGACGATCACACTTCCTCTCATGTTCGCCATGGAGGTGGAGCCAGGGCTCGCGGCGCTCGTTTCCCGAGCCGACCTTGGCGCCGACGAAGTCGCCAGCGTTCTGCGGGCGGTGGCTCGGAGCGGGGCCCTCGAGCGTGCCCGAGAGGCTGCAATGAGGTACATTGAGGAAGCCCGCGAAGTCCTCGACACGTGCACGGGCCCGGTTGAGCGGGAGTTGCTCGCCGAGCTCGCGGCACGGGTCGTTGCTCGCTACACCTAGCAGGTCTGGAGTCGATTCCGTGATGCCCTCCGATATCGCAGTCCTTGCTCGTCGTGCCGGCCTTGGCGCCGTGTGGTCTCGCGTCGAGGCCGGCCAACGCCTGGACGCGGATCACGCGCTCATGCTGCTCGGCAGCGACGACCTTATCGCCATCGGGGCCATGGCCGACTATGCCCGCCGACGCGCCGTCGGTGACGACGTCTACTTCATCAGCAACCGTCACATCAATCACACTAACGTGTGTCGCAACCGCTGCTTGTTCTGTGCCTTCAGCCACGACGAGGGCGATCCCGCTGCCTACACACTCTCGATCGAAGAGGTCATCGGCAAGGCGCGCGAGACCCTGGAGACAGGCACCATCAGCGAGATCCACATCGTCGGCGGCGAGCACCCGGAGCTGCCGCTGGACTACTTTGTGAACATGGTGCGCGCGATCAAGGATCTGGCGCCGGACGTCCACATCCAGGCCTTCACCGCCAGTGAGATCGCCCACTTCGCGAGGCTCAGCGGCAAACCGGTGACGGAGGTCCTCACGGAGCTTCAGGAGGCCGGACTGGGCTCGTTGCCAGGCGGTGGCGCCGAGGTGTTCAGCGGCCGGGTGCGCAGCATGATCTGCGAGAGCAAGATCAGTGGGCGGGAGTGGCTCGATGTCATGCGCGGCGCGCACGGCGTGGGTCTCAAGTCCAACGCGACGCTGCTGTATGGTCATGTCGAGACGCCACGCGAGCTGGTCGATCACTTGTTGCAGCTTCGCGGGCTGCAGGACGAGACGGGTGGGTTCAACGCCTTCATCCCGCTGTCCTTCCAGCCGGCGAACACGGGCCTCAGTGAGCTTCCGGGACCGACCGGTTTCGACGATCTCAAAGTGCTCGCGGTCGGTCGCCTTGTGCTCGACAATTTCCGGCACGTCAAGGCCTTCTGGATCAACATCGGCCTCAAGCTGGCGCAGGTCTCTCTGGCCTTCGGCGTCAACGATCTTGACGGCACCGTCGTGGAAGAGAAGATCAGCCATGCGGCGGGTGTCGACATGGGGCAGGAGCTGACCAGGGACGAACTCGTGCGAGTCATCCGTGGTGCCGGCCGCACCCCGGTGGAACGCGACACCCTCTACGGAGTAGTGCGGCGCTATGGTGGCCACGGCAGCGCCGTCTGACGGCGCCGGCGTGCCTGCCGTGCGCGTGGGGCGCATCGAGTTCGTCAACTGCTTCCCTCTGTACCATCATCTTGAACGCGAGCTGGCCAGGCGTGGGCAGGACGCGGAGGTGGTTGAGGGTCCCCCGACCACCCTCAACGAGATGCTGGCCACGGCGACGATCGACGTGGCCCTGCCGTCCTCCATCGCCTTCGCTCGCCATGCAGCTCAGCTCACTCTTCTGCCTCAGGTCTCCATCAGCTCGTACGGAGCCGTCGATTCGGTCCAGTTGTTCGCGCGTGTGCCCCGGCAGAGGGTGCGCCGGGTCGCCGTCACGGCGAAGAGCGCCACGTCCGTGTGCCTGTTGCGCATTCTCTGCCGTGCTTGGGGTATCTCGCCGGACTTCGAGGTGCGCCGTGGCTCACTTGCCGACGTGTTGGCGGAGTTCGACGGGTTGCTGCTGATCGGAGATGAGGCCCTATACGTGCTGCGTGCCGAGGTCTTTCCGTACCACTACGACCTCGGACAGGAGTGGGACAGCCTGACGGGCCTGCCCATGGTGTTCGCCGTGTGTGCTGCGCGACGCGAGTTCGCGGCCAGCCGCCCGGAGGCGGCCGCCGCCGTGGGCGCTGCCCTCGTCTCGTCCCGCGACGACTGCGCCGCCCATCCTCTCGAGACGGCCGCGGCCGCCGCGTTGCGCTACGAGTTCAGCCAGCAGTACCTGGTCGGGTACTTCGACAGGCTCAAGTTCGGTTTCGCCCCGGAGTACCGCGAAGGCCTGGCGGAGTTCTACCGTCAAGCTGTCGCGATCGGAGAGCTCGAAGGTGTGCCCGACCTCTCGGGTGTCGAGTTGGGCCAGGCTCCCCGGACAGTCGCTCCAGGGGGGGCAGGACCCTGAGCGGTCCCACCCGCTCAGCACGACGCGCCGGTCTGTCGTCGCCCGCTCTCGTGGCTCACTTGGCGAGGGGCCCAGCCGCGAGACTCGGTCCCTATCGTCTTCGCCATCGAAGAGTGGTGGCCCGGTCGCCGTGCGGTCCACGGCGTGTGCCCGGACCGTCGCGGCGGCGGCTCGGGCCGCGAGGTGCTCCCGCGCCTTGCAGCCGCAGAGAGGAATCGCAGCTGGATCGGCTTCGACCATGCGCGCGGGGTGCGCCTCGACGCGAGGCGCACCCCGTGAGTGCTGCAGCCTCGCCCGAGAGCGGTGATCCCTTGCCACCTTCCGCCCGGTCGCGAGTGGGCCGTCTCAGCGATGGCGAGGCCCTCGGCATGCTTGAGTCTGGAGATCTGCTGATGCTCGGCGCTCGGGCCGACGAAGTGCGCCGCCGTCTGCACTCTGAGGGCGAGGTCACCTTCGTTGTCGACCGCAACATCAACTACACCGACTACTGCGTCTCGGCCTGCAAGTTCTGCGCCTTCTACAAGCGACCGGGCGGCGGGGAGGGCTACCTGCTGTCCGAGGGCGAGGTCCATCGCAAGGTGGAAGAGACGCTGGCCCTCGGTGGCACCGCGATCATGATGCAAGGCGGCCTGCATCCCGACCTCGACATCTGCTGGTTCGAGCGGCTGCTCGAGAGGCATCAAGGCCCGCTATCCGATTCACATCCACTCCCTCTCGCCGCCGGAGATCGTGCATATCGCTCAGGTGAGTGGCTTGAGCGTGGAGGACACGCTGGTGAGACTGCAGGCAGCGGGTCTCGACTCGCTGCCCGGGGGTGGAGCCGAGGTTCTCGTGGACCGCGTGCGCAGCGCTATCAGCCCCCGCAAGATCGGCACTGATGCGTGGCTCGAAGTGATGCGCATCGCGCATCGTCTCGGCATAGACACCACGGCGACGATGATGTTCGGCTCAGTCGATACTCCCGCAGAGCGGATCGAGCATCTGCGCCGCATCCGCGATCTGCAGGACGAGACGGGTGGCTTCACGGCCTTCATCCCCTGGACCTTCCAGGCCGGCAACACCGAACTTGCCGTCGGTCATGCGGCGTCAACCGGCTTCGACTACCTGCGCCTGCTCGCCGTGAGCCGTATCTACCTCGACAACGTGCCGAGCATCCAGGCCTCCTGGGTGACGCAAGGGCTCCGGGTGGGGCAGGTCGCTCTGGCTTTCGGTGCCAACGACATGGGTTCCACCATGATCGAGGAGAACGTCGTCGCCGCCGCAGGCGTGCGCCACCAGTGTGGTGTCGATGAGATGGTGCGCCTGATACGCGGCGCTGGGCGCACGCCGGTCCAGCGCGACACGCTCTACCGCGAAGTCCGGCGCTCCTGGCCCGCCACGAGCTGATCTCGCGAGCCGTCTGGCACGCCCCGGGTTTGACGGAGGCTCCGTTTCTTGGAGGATCGTATCCTCAGAGAAGGGAGACCGCGTCTCATGGCCAGACCATCGAAGTACTCAGCGGAGTTCCGGCAGCGCAGTGTGCGCATCGCCCGCGAGTCGGAGCGTCCGATCGCCGCGGTCGCGCGTGACCTCGGCATCCACCACGAGACCCTGCGCGTCTGGGTGCGCCAGGACGAGGCGAACGACGGCACCCGCGCCGACCGGCTGGCGAGCGCCGAGCGCGAGGAGCTGGCGACGCTGCGCCGCGAGGTCCGTGACCTGCGCCGCGCCAACGAGATCCTCAAGGCGGCGAGCGTGTTTTTCGCCCGCGAGCTCGACCAGCCCCGTCCGAGGTGAGCGCCTTCGTCGATGCGAACCGCGCCCGCCTCGGGGTCGAGCCGATCTGTCGGGAGCTCGAGGTCTCGGTGAGCGCCTACCGCGCCCGCAGGACCAGGCCACCCTCGGCCCGTGCCCTGCGTGACGTCTGGCTGCTCGCCCAGATACGCCGCGTGCACGCGGGCAGCGGCGGCGTCTACGGCCAGCTCAAGATCTGGGACGAGCTGAACGAGACCGGCGTCCGGGTCGCCCGCTGCACCGTCGAGCGCCTGATGCGCGGGAACGGCCTCGTCGGCGTGGGGCCGGTCGAGAGCAAGAAGACGACCCTGCCGGGCCTCGCCCCGCTGGCCGCCCCGGACCTCGTGCGCCGGGACTTCACGGCCACCCGCCCCGACGCCGTGTGGCTCTCCGACTTCACCTACGTGCGCACCTGGCAGGGCTGGGCCTACCTCGCCCTCGTGCTCGACGTCCATACGCGGCACATCGTCGGCTGGCAGCTGGCACCGCACATGCGCCAGAGTCTCGTCACGGACGCCTTCGAGATGGCGCTCGCCGCCCGTCAGGAGCATGAAGGCGGTCTCGTGGCTCACAGCGACAACGGCTCCCAGTACACATCCTACGAGTACACCGAGCGGCTGAAGAGAGCCGGCATCGCCCCGAGCCGCGGGCGCACCGGCACGGCGCTCGACAACGCCATGGCCGAGAGCGTGATCTCGACGCTCAAGCGCGAGCTCATCAGCCGCTACCGCTGGCCGACACGCCTCGACCTCGAGCTGGCTCTCGTCACCTACGTCGGCTGGTACAACTCACGACGCCGACACCGCTCGCTGAGGCACCGGGGAGAGACGCGGATGCGACGACTCACGCCGCAGCAGATGCTCGAGCTCTACAACCAGAAGACCGCAGCAGATAGCATGGTTCCCAAGTAACTCAGCCGCCGCGGAACCCGGGGCGTGCCACGGTTGCGCCAGGTCTAAGGTGCCTCTCGATCGGTGAGACCAAGTCCAAGCGTCCTAGCCTTTCCCCGGTTGCCCGACCAAGTCGGGAATCCCAACGGACTCAGACTGACACTGATGCAACCCAAATCGTCGCACTTGGATGGGCGAAGGGGTCGCGGAGGGGACGGATGGGACGCTCACCGACCTCATGGACGATCGCCTGGCCGGAATTCCCCCTCGGGCGCGCTTTCTGCCGGAAGCGCGAGTCAGGCACACGCTACCCGTATGTCAGCTTGATAGGTTCGTACGAGTCGGCTACGAGCGACTCCAGCACATCAAGGTCGACGTCGGAGAGGCGCTTGATGTAGATGCAGCCTTTTCCGGTCGTGTGCATGCCGAGCCTGGCCAGGAATCCCTGCGATTGCTCGATGCTGAGGCCCAGGTAGATCGTCATGGCGGCCTTGCGCGAGGCGAAGCCGACCGGGAACCAGTCCCCCTCCTGCCCGCTCCCGGACTTGTAGTGGAACGTGCCGAAACCGACAGCACCAGTACTCCACAGCGCAGGCTCGACGCCCGTAGCACGCCTCATCAGGTCGAGCAGGGTCAGGCAATCCTCCCGACGCGCATCATCGGTGATCTGGCCGATGAAGACCTCGACGTCGTCGTCGGTGCTATGCGTCTTGATCTCAGCCACGGGCATCTCCGTTGTGCCCAACGTCGTTGCGCATCAGCTGCGAGGCGCAGCGATGCCTCCCTGCCTGATTGTACCTGCCGAGCGCTGGAGTCCGCTGGATGCGCCTGTTCTCCGGGCGTTTTCTCACCAGCCCCGCCCGGGTAGGCTCTGGCGAAGAGAGAGAGGGTGGCCATGGACGAAAGACTGGAAGCCAACAAGCGCACGGCGATGGCCTTGTACGACCTGATGTTCAACGAGTGCAAGCCGAGCGAGGCTGCGGACCGGTATCTGGGAGACATGTACACGCAGCACAATCCCCTCGTGGCCGACGGCAAGCAGCCGTTCATCGACTACTTCGAGAAGATGGCGAGCGAGTACCCCGGCAAGCGGGTCGAGTTCAAGCGCGCCCTCGCCGAGGGTGACTTCGTCGTCCTGCACTGCTACCAGTGGTGGCCGGGCGAGAAGGACAACGATTGGGCCGGGATCGACATCTTCCGTTTCGATGAGGACGGGAAGGTCGTCGAGCACTGGGATGTGCTTCAGGTCATCCCTGACGATGCAGCCCACGGCAACGGTATGTTCTGAGGTTCCAGCCGCCCCGCGGAGGTGTCGGCAACGAGAGGCACCCCCTCCGCCTGCGGCCCACGGCACGAGCACCATCAGGGCCGCGAACGCAGGTATCCATGAGCGAGGAGCATCGAATGAAGCCCTACGAGAAGTCCGATGACGCCATTGCCGCTCTTGCTCCGGAGCAGTTCCGCGTGACGCAGCAGAACGGCACCGAGAGACCAGGCACGGGCGAGTATCTTGAGACCCACGAGCCGGGCATCTACGTGGATGTCGTGTCGGGCGAACCGCTGTTCGCGTCGTCAGATAGGTTCGAGTCGGGCTGCGGCTGGCCCAGCTTCGCCAGACCCATCCAGCCCGACCATATCAACGAGCTGAGGGACGTCAGCCATGGCATGACGCGAACTGAGGTCCGCTCAGTGCATGGCGACAGCCACCTGGGGCACGTGTTCACGGACGGTCCCAGGGATCGTGGTGGTCTGCGCTACTGCATCAACTCCGCTTCTCTGCGCTTCATCCCTCGCGATGACATGGAAGCTGCGGGCTATGGCGAGTACCTCGATCAAGTGGAGGTCAAGTGATGGCACAGGAACGCGCGATCCTGGCGGGTGGCTGTTTCTGGGGCATGCAAGATCTGATTCGCAAGTTGCCGGGGGTCGAGGCCATCCGGGTGGGCTACACCGGCGGTGACGTCCCGAACGCCACCTACGGCAGGCACGGCAACCACGCCGAGGGCATCGAGGTTCTCTATGATCCGGACAGGATCACCTATCGTCGCATTCTGGAGTTCTTCTTCCAGATACACGACCCCACGACGACCAATCGGCAAGGTAATGACCGTGGTTCGTCCTATCGCTCGGCAATCTACTACGTCGACGACGAGCAGAGGCAGGTCGCGCTTGACACGATCGCCGATGTGGAGGCCTCGGGCTTGTGGCCTGGCAGGGTGGTGAGCGAAGTGGAGCCTGCGGGAGACTTCTGGGAGGCAGAGCCCGAGCATCAGGACTACCTCGAACGCGTGCCAAACGGCTACACCTGCCACTACCCGCGTCCCGACTGGGTTCTCCCGCAGCGCGCGCGGGAGTGAGCGGCGGGCGTCGGCAACCGTGCCCGGCGCTGGCACCACTGGGGAGTGATGGCACCTTGTCGAGGCCTGGCTCGTTCGAGATCCGTGTACCCGGTCCCCACGACGTCGAGTCACTGAGGCTCCTTCTGGGGGTGTTCGCCGCGGCGTTTGATGACGTCGGGACCCACGCCTCTTCTCAGCCGGGGTCGACCTATCTGGAGCGACTGCTCGGCAGCGACTGCTTCATCGCCGTCGCGGCTCTGGAGGGCGAGCATGTCGTCGGTGGACTCGCCGCCTACGCGCTGCACAAGTTCGAGCAGGAGCGCAGCGAGATCTACATCTACGACCTGGCACTCGTCGCTACGCACCGGCGACGAGGCGTCGCGACGGCGTTGATCGACGAAGTCAGGCGCATCGCGACCGCACGCGGGGCGTGGGTCGTCTACGTGCAGGCGGATCTCGGCGACGAACCCGCGATCACGCTCGGCAGCGCCTGACTTGCGCATCGACCTGATGGGCGCAGGTCCTCGGCTAGAATGAACGCACGCACGCGCAGGTCATCTGCGCGAGACGCTGGCCAGGGTGGAAGGGGGCCCCGGGATGAGCGACTTCCCAAGTGATGGCATGGCGTTGACGCACATTCTCGTCGTCCGAGATGTCGTCACCTCACGAGACTTCTACCGCGACGTTCTTGGAGCCACGGTCTACAGGGAGTACGGCGGCACCTCCTGTGTCCTGGAGTTCCTGGGCACGTGGCTGCTGCTCGTGACGGGCGGGGAACCCACAGAAGACAAGCCCGACGTGACCTTCGCTGCTCCGCCGGATACATCGACAGTGAGTCACTCGATGACGATTCGCGTTCCCGATTGCCGTGAAGCGTACGAGACTCTGAGATCGCGAGGAGCTGAGTTCCTCACCCCTCCGCATGATTGGGGGCAAGAGGTTCGGTGCTTCTTCCGTGACCCGGACGGGCACCTGCTCGAGCTCAGCTCCGCATGAGGAGCAACTGACCAACGAGCAGATCGACACTGGCTCCGCTGGACGGCGCCGGTTCTCTGCTCCGCGTTCGCCCGAACCCCGGAGGTGATCGCGACGTATCTCGCCAAACCGGACGTTGCGCCTCGCCAGGGCGTCCTGGTCCTGCACTCGTGGTGGGGTCTGAACGACTTCTTCCGTGACCTGTACGAGAGGCTGGCATCCGAGGGATTCGTGGCGCTGGCGCCCGACTTGTACGGTGGCAGGGTGGCGACCACGATCGAGGAGGCGAAGGCTCTGCGCGCCAGGGCGAGCGCCTCAAGGAGGGAGTCGGCCTATCGCTATCTGATGCGGATGATCGGCGAGCTCGAAGCGCCAGCACCCGGGGATGTCGCCCTGCTGGGCTTTTCGATGGGAGGGCACTGGGCGTACTGGCTCTCACAGCATCCGGAGCTTCCTGTCTCACGGACGGTGACGTTCTACGCGGCGCGCGACGGCGAGTACTCGGCGAGTCGCTCGGCGTTCCTGGCCCATTTCGCCCAGACCGACGACTGGGTGTCGGATGCCGGAGTCCGCAAGCTCGAGCGGAGCCTGGTCAAGGCCGGCCGCGAACACGCATTCTACACCTACGAAGGCACACGACACTGGTTCTTCGAGTCCGACCGACCAGAATACGCCCCTGAACCTGCGGCGCTCGCCTGGGACAGGACGCTCTCGTTTCTGTGGCGGTCGGGTGAACAAGCGCATCGAGCAGTAAGCCCAGCGGCAGAGTGACCTGAGGGCGCGTCGGCGTCCGCTCATACGCAGCACGTTCGACAGAGCACTCCGCGTCTCGTTGGCTCTGGCGCTGACCAGGTCTCGGCGGGCTTCGGACGCGGCTCTCGGCAATGGCCCGGCTCGTCCAGCAGTCCTCCCGGTGAGCCGGCTGTGGGGATGGTTCGTCTGTCGGCGTTGGGGAAAGCTCCCGGTGCAGTGGATGCGATGCGAAGGAGCGAACCATGGCGGATTCGCAAGCTATCGGCACCGGGACGAAGGACGACCCCTGGGTGCTCAGGACGCCACCCGGCTCGTCGGAGTACGTGATGTACCGAGACGAGACGGCGGAGCCTCCCGCACTCGTCTGCGTCGTCGGCAAGACCACCCTCGGGTATCAATTGCGCGCCATCGAGGACCTGCACGAGTGGTTGAGAGAGCGTGGGGACTGGGTGCCTCTCGGCGCGGCAGACGAGAAGAAGCCGGCGGCACCGGGCACGGTGGAAGCGTGGGGCCGCTCGGCGGACAACCCGGTCGGAGGCTGGTATGGGTTGAAGAAAGGGCTGCGCGGCCGGTTCGGGATGTACATGCCGCCCCTCCTCGAGGCGCTTGGGCTGGCCGAACTCGAACACAACTCACGCAACAATCGCATGAGGGCAATCTAGGCTCTCGGGAACGACGGGAATCGCCGGCGATCACCAGGGAGACTTGTTCGCCTGGCACTACCAGGGAGGTGGAACGTGGAGCTGAGGATGGTAGACGAGCAGGACACCGTCGCTGTTCGGCTAGTCACTCCGGTGGAGAAGCTATCCGAAGCCATGGGGTCGACGTACGGTCGAATCATGGAGTATCTCGGCTCAGAGGGCATCCAGCCATCTGGACCCCCCTTTGCCGTGTATCACAACATGGACATGACCGCCCTGGATGTCGAGATAGGCATACCTCGTCCCCTCGCCGGTGGAGGGGCGCGGCGATCTCGCGCCGGGGACGATTCCGGGGGGCAGGGCAGCCGTAGGCATGCACACGGGGCCCTACGAGACCATCGGGGAGTCGTATGAGGCGCTCATGGCGTTCGTGGGAGAGAACGGGCTGGAGATGGACTGCTTCAGCTACGAGTTCTACCTGAACGATCCGCGGTCGTCCCCGCCGGAAGAGCTGAAGACGGAGATCTTCTTCCCCATCAAGGAGTAGCGCCCCCGGACCCGGATGTTTCGCCGAGGTAGCTATACGCCCGAGACCGGTCTCCTCCGCACGACGGAGGCGTGGGACATTCCTGTCACGGTCGCTTTCGTCCCTCGCGTCCGCCGCGAGACGTGCGACCCGTCCTTCACGCCGTCTTCATAAACCTGAGTTATGCTGTCCACAATAGCTGCACGTCTCGGTGACTCCGACCAGGGGAGGGTTCCTGATGTGGGGTGAGCACCATTCGATGATGTGGGATGGTCACGACTCGTGGTCGCAGGGCATGCTCGGAGGAGGTTGGGTGATGCTCTTCGGATTGATACTCGCAACCGTTCTTGTGGTGCTTCTCGTGGTCTTCTTGGTGCGCCAAACGACCCACCCCTCGGGGTATGGGCCCGGTATCGCACGGGCTCCGCAAGGTCCGCCGCCGACACTTGATCAGCCGCGTGAGATCCTCAAGCGGCGCTACGCCAGCGGCGAGATCGACCGCGAGGAGTACTTCCAGCGGCTGGGCGATCTTTGAGCGCGGGCCGCGCGACTGCGATGGGCTGCGGTACGGGTGCGGCGGGTGTCGAGCGAGCGTATCCCGGCGTCACGCCGACCCCTCGGGATCCCTCAAGCCCGCAGGTGGATGGGGATGGTGGGGGCAGTCGGCGCCGGTGTCGCCCACGCGCGTCACTGACGAGCTTGCGCCCGTCGCCTGCCCAAGCTCGTGGCAGAGCGTGAGAGGAAGTGCGCCGTGTCTGGTCCGCGCCGTTTCGTCGTAGGATTGCTTGGTGCGTCTATCCTGCTGTCCCTGTCCGGCTGCGCCTCGGAGCCGACGGGCACCAGCTCTCCCGCGACGACCGCGGACCAGGCCACTCAGCCGGACTCAGTAGGCAAGGGCCTCAAGACGATCTATGTAGCCGGGGGATGCTTCTGGGGCCTGGAGAAGTACATCGGCCTGGTGCATGGCGTCGTCGATACTGAAGCCGGGTATGCGAACGGCGTCAACGACTCGGCTACGTATGGAGACGGCAGCGGCTACGCCGAGGCCGTGAAGGTCGACTACGACCCGGAGGTGGCTCCGCTGCCGTTCCTGCTCGACCTGTTCTACAGTGCCATCGATCCTACATCCGTCAACAGGCAGGGCAACGACGTCGGCACCGAGTACCGCACCGGCATCTACTATACGGACCCCGCCGACGCAGCAGTGGTCGAACAGTCACTGGCGCAATTGCAGAAGGAGTACACGCAGCCCATCGCGGTCGAGAGTGGTCCGCTCGGCAGCTACACGCGCGCCGAGGAGTACCACCAGGACTACCTGAAGAAGGACCCTGGCGGTTACTGCACCATACCGCAAGAGCTCTTCGACGCGGCTGCAACTGCACGGCCGGAGTAGGCCAAGGAGGCCCGGCAGTCCGTCAACGGAGTCAGCAGACAGCAAGGCGCCCGCTTCTCTGTCATGCTGTCGTCGGTTCACCCCGCTGTGGATAGGATCGTCCAACGGAGGGGAGGGTCTTGCACCGATTCTCCAAGCCGCGGCACTGGAAGCTGCCGACGATCATCGGCGCTGCTCTCGTCGGCGCCCTTCTCTACCGGGCGGGCAGACGCACCTGGGCAGCTCGCCGTGCTGGTCCTTCTCGTCCTGTCGGGCCTGATCTGGCGGATCGGACGTGGGACGTGACCGACAAGCACGGCGTGACTCGCCGCTACACGACCGCTGACTTCGATGAGTTCTTCACGACGACCGAAGATCACGTCATGCACCAGCACGCGGTCATCGGCTGGCTTCTCCTCGAGGAGTCGATGCTGCCCGGTGCTGGCCCTGGGCACATGCAGTCGCGGCTACAGCCGGTCTCGGCTGGGGGCTACTGCGGTCCACGCCTTCGCAAGATGCCCGTGCACGTGCCGGAGGGTCTGCCGTCGTACCTTCTCGGCCATCTCAGAGAAGGCGCTGCCGGCGAGCTCGTGTAGTCGCGCTCCCCGCGAAAGGAGTACGGGCCGTCGACGCTCACCCCAGAACCGGCTGTGGCGGTACAATGGGCAGCGGACCGCCCGGCGGGGCCGGCCAAGGCGTCGACTTGGCTGCCCGGATGGAGAGGACAAGGTGAGGCCAGTGCGACGCCCGAAGCTCACTGCTCTTGTGCCGGCTCCTGCACCAGCCGTCATGCTGTTCGCCGGCCTGACTGGAGGGCAGAGCCGCATGGAGGCAGCGCGCCCCCAGCACGGCTGTGCGCCGTGAGCCCCTGCGCCCTTCTCCTTGGGGTGACCGGTGCGCTGCTCGAGACCGCCATGTGGGGGTTCCTCCTCCTCGCGGGCGCCGTGCTCATCGCGGGCGGGATCTATGGCCTGAAGGGTGGCGGCCGCGGCGGACCGTTGGTCTTTCTTGTCATGGGGTTGATCCCGTACATCGTACTTGTGGCGGTCGTCTTCCTGGGCGCCTGAGGCCGACTCCCTGGGATCGCCGTTGTCTGCCTACGGGGGATGATCGGATACCTCTGGAAGGTCCGAGTCCTGTCGGTCGTCTTCTTGAACATCATGGGCCTGGCGGTGCGGCCTGCTCAGAAGCAGACGCGCCGTGCGTTCGACGGGTCCGCCTGCCTCACTCTCAGCTGCATCGGGTATCACGTGAGTATTGGCTGGAAGATGAGGCGGCGCCGATCGGGAGGATGACATGAGCGGCAAAGTGGTGCACTTCGAGATCCCCATCGACGAGAGCGAGCGCGCCCTCGCGTTCTATCGGGAGGCGTTCGGCTGGGATCTTCAGCAGTGGGGCCCGATGGAGTACTGGACGACCGAGGCCGGCGAGGGCGAGGGCATCGGCGGGGCCCTGACGAAGCGCAGCGAAGACGTCACGGCGCTCAGCTTCTACATCGCGGTCGACGGCATCGATGCTGCCCTTGCGGCGATCGAGGCTGCAGGCGGCAGACGACTGACTGCTCGCATGCCGATCCCGACTGTCGGCTGGTCGGCCTTCTTCGCGGACACCGAGGGCAACAAGGTTGGGCTGTTCCAGAGCGATCCGAGCGTGCCGATGCCGGAGGGCATGGGCTAGGAGGCATCCGGCGACAGCACCACCGCGGCCTTCTTCACCAGCGCGCTGATCCTCGCCTCTTCTGGGGCGGTCAACTCCGTCAGCGCGAACGCGACTGGCCACATGTGACCATCGTCGAGGTTCGCCTTGTGCTGGAAGCCAAGCGTCGCGTACCTCGTCTTGAACTTCTGTGCGCTCTGGAAGAAGCAGACGACCTTGCCATCCTTGGCGTACGCGGGCATCCCGTACCAGAGTCTTGGCGAGAGAACTGGCGCGTCGGCGCCGATGATCGCATGGAGCCGCTCGGCCAATCGTCGATCAGGTTCCGGCATCGCGGCGATGGTCGCGAGCACGTCGGCCTCGCCGTCGGCCTTCTTGGCCGCCGTCTTCCTCTTCTGCTTGCCCCCCGTGCTCTCAGCCATGGTGACTCCCGCCTCGTGTGTCCCGTTCGTGGTGGCTCCAAGTCCGGTTGCTGGCCGACCGTTGACTGAGGGTCGCCACAGGCAGCGGACGCGGGTGTGGTACCCGTACGCCTCGGTGACGAAAACCACGACGCGCCGGGAGCCTCATGGCCTGAACTCGGCAGACTGCACGTCCGCAGGCGCTGACCGCGGTGGTAGAGTCCCTCTCGGCAGTCGGCCCGCGAGCATGGCGTCAACGATGCGTGTCGAGACGGACCGCAGGTTGACCGTCTACAACTTCAACGCAACTGGAGTGGAGGCTGAGATTGAAAGCAGTTGCCTACAGAACCCCAGGCGCGATCGACCGCGAGGATGCTCTGCAAGACATCACCCTCGAGACACCCAAGGCCGAAGGCCGCGATCTCCTCGTGAAGATCTTCGCTGTATCGGTGAACCCTGTGGATGCGAAGATGCGCATGGGCAGGTCGCCCGAAGGGAGTGAATGGCGGATCCTTGGATTCGACGCCGCCGGCCTTGTCGAGGCGGTCGGGCCCGGGGTGCAGGGTTTCAAGCCGGGCGATGCGGTCTTTTATGCCGGTTCCATCGCCCGACCTGGCACCAACAGCGAGTATCACCTGGTCGATGAGCGCATCGTTGGTCGCAAACCCGTCACGCTTAGCGATGCAGAGGCCGCAGCGCTCCCACTCACGGCGATCACCGCCTGGGAGATGCTGTTCGACCGGCTCGGTGTCCAGCGTCCGACCCCGCAGGGAGGGAACACCATTCTGGTCATCGGCGGCGCCGGCGGCGTTGGCTCGATCACCATCCAGCTTCTGCGGGCCTTGACCGATCTGACGGTGATCGCCACCGCCTCGCGTCCTCACACGCAGGATTGGGTGCGCGAATGTGGGGCCCATCACGTCGTCGACCACCGCCAGCCTCTGGCGCCTCAGGTCGAGGCTCTGGGACTCGGCGCTCCCGGGTTCGTCTTCTCAACCACTCAGACCGGCCAGCACCTGGCCGACATCGTCGAGCTGATCGCTCCGCAGGGGCGGTTTGGCCTGATCGACGATCCGCAAGAGCTCAACGCCATGCCGTTCAAGCTCAAAGCCGTGTCCCTTCACTGGGAGATGATGTTCGCTCGCTCTTCGGTACGCCAGACATGGAGGAGCAGGGCAAGCTGCTGAACGAAGTGGCCGCGCTGGTCGATGCGGGGCGCATCCGCTCGACCGCGACTGAAGTCGCGGGCGAGATCGATGCCAAGACTCTGCGCGCGGTGCATGCGCAGATCGAAAGCGGCTCTGCGCGCGGCAAGATCGTGCTTGAAGGGTTCTGATTGGGCGCCCGCCAGAGGCGAATCAGGCCCAGGAGACGAAGTCGAGGAGGCCGCCATGAAGGCTCTGTGGAAGAACAGCGTACTGGCCGAGAGCGACGAGACGATCGTCGTCGAAGGCAACCACTACTTCCCTCAGGACTCGGTTGAGATGAGCCACCTCCAGCCGAGCGTCCAGCGGACCGCTTGCCCTTGGAAGGGCGTGGCGAGCTACTACGACGTTGAGGTCGACGGCGAGCAGTTGCAGGCAGCGGCGTGGTGCTATCCGGACCCGAAGCCTGCGGCGCGACAGATCTCGGGCTACGTGGCGTTCTGGAAGGCGTACGGGTCGTCGCTTCGGACGAGGCCTAGTCGCGCGTACGAGCTGGAGCTGTGGCACCCTCTATGGGTCCTGACCGCGTCGCCGGGGGTCCCAGTCTCAACGAGCAGGGGCTCCGCCGACGCAATCGACGGAACCGCGTTTCGCGATGATCCCCCGTCTTCTACAGCCTCGTGTTGCCCGCAGCGACCCGCTCCATAGCCCAGCGCCCGGCGGGCAGTCACCATGCCACGCCCGGCACGCGAGGCACCGGCGGCAGGGTGTCCGACTCTCCTCGGGTTGGCGATGTCCGCCATGCGGTGCACACCATCATGCGGGCAGACGCGCGACTCCAGAAAGGAACGGCGCTCCCGCGTCTTCAGAGAGGCAATCATGATCGTCATCGTTTAGCACCGAGTACGGGACTACGACACCTGGAAGCGAGCTTTCGACGAGTACCAGGCCATATGTACGCGCCACGGCGCCACGGGCCACGAGCTCTGCCAGAAGCTCGGCGACCCCGATGAGATCACCATCGTCCACCATCTACCCTCCAGGGAGCAGGCCGAGGCGTTCGCCTCCGACCCGTCCTTGTTGGAAGCGATGGATCTCGCCGGCGTGATCAGCGAACCGCGCTTCACCTTTGCCGAGGAGACCGAGACCGTCGACTACATCACGAAGGCTGCCTGAGTCGAGCCGTCCGGGCCGGCTGGATAGGCGGTGCAGCCGCCGGTCTAGCCGGTCGCGCTATGCCTGCCCGTGCAGGTGGGTCGTGCTCCGAGAATCCTCGGGACGACTCCCGATACGGCCCGCCGCAGCCGTTCTGCATCTCATCTTCGTGCGCCTCCATGGGGGCGGGTGAGGCACGATGGGACCGGCTGGGACTGCGGTGAGGAGGTCTGCCGTTCCGAGGCGACGGGCTCGTTCGCCGGACGTGACTCTGGGACCATCATAGGAAGAGGGACCGACGAATGGGGTCTGGGCTGTCGTACGAAGGTCGCCCTTCCCGAGACCTGCGATCCGCCATTCACATCACCTTCACAATCCCGACCTATACTGCCATAGCGGCTGTACCGCTTTGACCGTCTGACCATGGAGGAGACTTGCCGATGTGGGTGAGAGATTCTCAAGCGCCGCTGCGCCAGTGGCGAGATCGACCGCGAGGAGTACTTCCAACGGCTGGGCGATCTCTGAGCGAAAGGGCCGCGTGATCGGGGTCGTCGGCGACCCGTTCGCCGCGTGTCGCGCATGCGCATCTGTTGTCCGGAGGGGCTGACCGAGAGCTCTCTCTTGGCGTGAATGACCTACGCGCATGAGCGGGGACCGTAGCACCCACACCGTGTGCTGGGCGCGGTAGCGGAGGCAGCGGTGCAACCCGGTCTTCCGTGGTGACCGCCGCGACCGCCCGTCCTCATCCGTTGGCGCACTTTCGGCAGCCCGGCGGGGAAGATCCGATGAAGGCACTGTCATACGAGCGAATCGGGGTCATGCGTTGCTCGAAGAGCTACCGAACGAGATACCGAACCTGCGCAGCGCTCTGCGCGTGCTCTCCGCGCTGATCGCTCCTGCGATCCTCATCCTGGCCTGTTCTGCCTTGGTGCAGCTCGCATCCGCGCTACTCAGCAACATGATCGAGCGCACACGACATATCGCGGCCGCAGTACGCGAGCTGGGCGAGTCGCAGGACGGGCTAGAGCTGCTGGTCGAAGACCTCGCCCGTGCAACGCGACGCTCGCGTATGCTGCAGCGGGCTCTCTCTGCCCTTCTGTTCGCCATCGTCATGCTAGTCTTGTCGAGCGTCTTCTTCGGCATCGTCGCCGTGTGGCTCCCTCGATCCGCATGGGTGCCCATTCTCCTCACCGTCATCGGCGTGGGGTTCCTCCTCTATGCCTGCGTGATCCTCGCCTTCGATTCCTGGGTGGGGGTCAAGGCGGTAGACATGGAGATGGGGCTGATACGGCGTGCGCACAATGTCGGAGCGAAATCCCGCACGAGGCTGCCGGCGTCAGAGCTCCAGAGCCAGCCGACCTCGACCCATGCTTCCGTGCGTAGGCCGATGCCAGCGTCGCCTGCTTCTGAGGATGCCCTGCGCCGTGTGCTCGTGCCCTCGCGCGACTGAGGACAGCCGCGGAGCCGTGACCTGCGCCCCGGGAACCGGTACACCCTCAAGCTGTGGGATGGACGGTTTGGGGGGACATCGGCGATGCTCAGGAGCGCCATTGCGCGCAGGGGGAGGTCTCGGCGACCATGGGAGGCCGCAGTGCCTGGTCAATGAACGGCCTGCCAGCGGATGACAGCGGTTTGGCCTCACGCCTATGACTCCCGTCTGCCCTGCTGCTAGGCTCTTCTCGGAGAACGGGGCAGTCTGCGCCGATGTCTTCGGCGGGCTGCGACAGATCGATAGCCCGAGGCATCTCCCCTGCAAGGAGGAAGTCGCGGATATGCACACACCTGGCCTGGCGATTCGGCCCGCAGTCATGGACGATGCCCCCGTGCTCGCTGATCTGGGTGCCCGGACGTTTCGTGACGGATTCGGGCCAGAGAACACGGAAGCCGACATGACGGCCTACCTACGCCGGTCGTTCAGCCCCGAGATACAGGCACGAGAGATCACCGACCCGGCAAGCCGGTTCCTGATTGGCCATATCGATGGAAGCGCCGTCGGCTACGCACGTCTCAAGCTCGGTGCAGCTCCCACTTGCGTCAGTGGGATCAGGCCTGTCGAGATAGCGCGCTTCTACGCTGACACCGCCTGGATCGGCAAGGGAGTAGGCGCGCAGCTGATGGCCGCTTGCCTCGACGAAGCTCGGGGTCTCGGCCGCGACGTCATCTGGCTCGGTGTGTGGGAGCGCAATCCCAGAGCCATCGCCTTCTACTCGAAATGGGGCTTCAGGGGTGTGGGGGAGCAGGAGTTCATGCTCGGTGACGATCTCCAGCACGACGTGGTCATGGAACGACCCGCAGGCTAGGTCAGGGCGGTGTCGCCTGAGGACATGCGTGCCAGACCGGCAGCGCAGCTTGGCGCTGGGGCAACAGGCCATCGGCATTCACGCGAGAGCGGGCTCTTGATACGATCGCGGGAACAAGAAGACTGGACGGGAGGCGTCGCGGCAAGAGGGAGTAGTCCGCGACTCTGAATTCGCGACCGCTAGCAGAAGGAGCGGCACTCATGAGTGATCTGATTCAGCGCTACATCGCATGCGGCATCCAGTACAGCCCGATCGAGCAAGAGATGGGGCGCGAGGCGACCGACCGCAACCTCAAGCGCATGAAGGACTACTTCGAGTACACCTACGAGCAGTACAGCTACACGGCGGACGCCTCCTGCACAGACTACGCGAAGCAGATCAAGGTCGTCGCCTATCCCGAGTACGCCACCAACGGCTATCCGGCCGGCACCATGAAAGAGGCCGTCGAGGCATCCGAGGAGGCCCCCGGCCCGATCACCGACGAGATCGGCAGCTGGTGCAAGGAGTACGACTGCTTCGTCATGTACGGCATGGGCTCGATCGTGCCGGAGTTCCCGAAGACGTCGTTCGACACGGCCATCATCCAGGACGACAAGGGCGAGATCGCCCTCCGCTACCACAAGACCAACCCTTGGCTCCCCGATGAGTTCTGGCCGAGCCCCTACGACCTTCTATCGATCGGCTGGGACCTCGAGAAGTATCCGCTCTACCCCGTCGCCAGGACCAAGATCGGCAACTGGGGCTCCTACATCTGCAACGACGGCATGACCCCTGAGAACGCTCGCCAGCTGGCCTTCAACGGCGCCGAATGCATGTACCACCCCGAGCTGCTCATGGACCCGTGGGTCATCGAGCCGCTCGAGTACTTCGATCTGCAGAACCGCTGGAACAGCGTCGTCAACCTCTGCTACACAGTGGCTCCGCACTCGGGCTGGGCGCCCGTCCAGATGCCGCCGTACGGCATGCAGGGTGGCGCCATCATCACCGACTACGAGGGCCGTATCCTGTGCGCCTGCCCGAAGGCCGCCGTCGAGGCCACGATGCAGACGACACTCGACATCGGCGCCGTGCGTCACTACCGCCAGTCGATGCCGACCCACAACGGTCTGAACTCCTTCAAGGGCGGTCTCTTCGACTACTTCGAGCGGCCGATCACCTACCCCTCGCATCCGCAGGCCGCCGAGAATCCGGAGTGGGATTGGATCAAGTCTCGCGCCGCCACGCGCGAGGCCATGGACCGCTTCTGGGGCGACTACTACAAGGACGCCGTCGAGTAAGAGGCATCTCGCGCACGCTCATAGACCGTCAAGTCCCCGGAGCGCCCGCAGGTCGGCGGGCGACCGGGGGCCTGGGCGGACGGGCTGGCTGGCGTCGCTGTACCAGTCGTGGCCCCCGTGACAAAGTCGACGACGATATCAGTGGGGAGGCTGCCGCGTGAGCCCTCGAGGCCTGTCCGAGCTGGAGCGCCGCGACAAATGGGTGGCAGTCGCGTTCATGCTGCTACGCGTCATCATCCTCGCTGCCTTGCTGGTTGCTATCTACTACTTGCTCCCGGCCGGGCCTCTGGGCGGGGCCGCAGCGCTGATCCGCCTCGCGGTCGGTGGTCTCCTCTTCATGGGAATCATCGCTTGGCTGGTCCATAGGATCCTGAAGGCCGATCTGCCCGGGCTGAAGGCGTTCGAGGGGCTAGCGCTCTCCGTCTCCGTCTTTCTGTATCTCTTCGCGACCCTCTACCTCTCGCTGTCAAACTCCTCCTCGCAGGCGTTCAGCGAGCCGCTGAACCACACCGGCGCCCTGTACATGACGATCACGATCCTCGCGACCGTCGGCTTCGGCGACATCGCGCCCAGGACCGACCTCACGCGCATCATCGTCAGCATCCAGATGATGATCGACCTCGTACTTGTCGGACTGCTCGTCCGCATCGTAGTCGGTGCGGCGAAGGTGGGACGGTCCCGCGAAAGCCAGCCACAGGCTGGGCAGTCGGAGGACCAGGGGCAGGGCGATGCGCCTCCGGCGGGCCCACAGGAGGACCAGGTGAGTGCCGAAGCGCTCGACCGCGATCGAGCTGACGCGCAGTGACGGACGCATCAGGGACGCGCGATGACGCGTGGTTCTGAGGACCTCGACAGCATGTGGGTCGTGACGCTCACCGACGCCGGGCAGCCAGCGAGTCGGTCGAGTGCCGGGCCGAGCGCGGCGGGTCGGCGACGCGTCCGGCGCATGTCGAAGGAGGCGTCTTCTCATGTACGGCTGGGAAATGGTGACGTGAGGCAGAGTGTCTCCATGACCTCCGGTCGCGTGGCGTCCCGGTCGCGGCGGGAGAGTTCTCCACCGCGACAACGGGAGGCACGCCATGGATCGGGAGGATTTCCCAGCTCCGACCGAGGGGTTCGTACTCACGCACTTCCTGGTGGTCTCCGACCAGGACCGTTCGCGTGAGTTCTACCGGCGGGTGTTCGATGCCAAGGTCGTGAACGAGCGCGACCCGGTGATCATGAGGGTCGCCAACTCGTGGCTGATCCTCAACGTCGGCGGGGGTCCTACCGACGACAAGCCGGGCGTGACCCTGTCCACGCCACCAGATGCGGACCGCACGAGCGCGTTTCTCAACGTCCGCGTCGCCGACATCGCCACGAGCTACAAGGAGTGGTCGGACCGAGGGGCGGAGTTCCTCACCGAGCCCAAAGACCACGGCGGCGAGATCCGCGCCTACATCCGCGATCCCGACGGGCACCTCATCGAGGTCGGTCAAGCCACGGGTGCGCTGCACTGACCCGCACATCATGGTGGCTGCCGGCTCAACTACAGGGGGCCTGCTGAGACTCGCGCTCGCCGACGCGGGTCCGCGGTGAAGCGCGGAAGGAGCGGGAGCATGCTCCACCCGAACGGCGACCTCTGGCGGCTCCCGCCGTGCGGGTGCTGGTCCTTGAACCTGATGTAGTCCGACGGGTCGAGCCTGCCCTCCCCATCGAAGAAGCGGTCGACCGGTTCGTCCACGTGGGTCGTACGCCCGACCCGTTTCAGGACCATCCAAACGCCGCTCGTCGCCGACCACACGATGACTCCGAGGGCGGCGAGTCCGATCACGATGACGAGGCCGGTGCTCGTGGCCTCACCATATCCCACCAGTCCGCGTACGGCATGAAACGCGGCCTGCCCACCATGCGTGACGGCCGCGCCACCGTCCCTGGGCAGTCCGCGCGCCGGGGTCCTTGCAGGCTGCCTCGACAGTCTCGGCTCGCGAAGGACAGCGAGGGCCCATCGGCGAACGAGTGTCCTGGGTCCACCGCCGTCGCGCAGACCGTCATGTCGGCGTCGATGCTTGCGGTGCGACTGCTCGCGTTTCCACGAACAGGGAGGCAGGCATGAGACGTCCTACGAAGAGGGTCTATGAGCTGCTGCTGCTGATCGCGCTGCTGGCCGTGCCCCTGCTGGCGACGGCCGCTCCGGCGCTTGCGGACGGCCCCCAGAAGGGCAAAGCGGCGCACAAGCACTGGCGTAGCGGCCAGGCCGTCAACGGTCAGCTCATCGAGATCCGCCGTGAGGTCTTCTCGGAGACCAGCGAGCACGTCGTCTACAAGGTCGTGACCGACAATCGGCGCGTCAACGGCATCATGGACCTCTGGGTCACCGATGCCTGGATCACCGAGGACGGCGAGGTGGCCTTCAGCGGCTGGTGGCATCTGGTCACCAGGAGGGGCAGCTGGCACGACGACGTCTTCGTCGGCGTGGAGAGTGCGGGCTACCTCGTCGGCGAACCCTTCACGATCACCGTGCTGCCGGACGTCGCTGTCGGCGCCGGCGCCAACCGGGGCCTTCGGCTCCGCTACAGCGCCTTCAAGGGCGCAGAGGCAGAAGCGCCCTTCGTGCTGGAGGGCCGGATCAAGCGTGCGCCTTGTCGCGCGCCTGCGCGCTGATCACCAAGGCCTTCTGTCTCGGCGACGGCGGGCCTTGCATTGGCCCGCGTCGCTGAGGGGCGCCCGACCAAGCCGCTCCCGCCCGGGCCTGCCTCCGGCAGAGGTGTTGTCTACGCTGGCTACGGAATGTGCGTAGTCTCGGCTCTCGCCTGCCGACGACGGGGGTCAGCATCCAGCCTCGTCGGCGGGACGAGCGCGGGAAGGAGAGGGATGAGATCGAGCGACCGGACCGGTCGGGCCCCCACGGGCAGCCAGGGCGTCCCCAGCAAGCCACCGGCGAGAGCGGGGGCACCGGGGCAGCGGCGAGCGGGCGCCCGCGGCTTCTCGTTGATCGAGGTGCTGATCGTCATCGTCATCATCGGCATCCTGGCCGCGATAGCGGTCCCCATGTACCTCGGCAGCCGCGAGAGGGCCGGGAGGCCGCCGTCAAGGCGAACGTGCGCGCCATCCAGGTCGGCGTCATGACCTGGGCGACTGATCACGACGACCGCTATCCGCCGGCCGTCGAGGTGGATGCGGGCGGTGCCGTCGGGGTGCTCGTCGACCCCTGGCCGGACGACCCCTGGCAGAGCGGCACGGCCATGGCCGACACCGGTACGATGGGCAACTACACCTACACGCTCATCGGCGGCGGCGACGCGTTCACTCTCGACGGCCACGGCAAGAACGGCGTCGTGATCAGCGTTCCCTGAGCTGGTCGTCGGTCGCTACTGGATCTGGGTCACCCGGAAGTGCTTCGTCTGCGCAGGGGCATGCTTGCCCTGCTTGGAGGCTTCCAGGCGGTGCCCTATAGCGAGAGGATCTCGGCCGCCAACGGCACCGCGCCGTATTCCTTCGCTCTCACGGCGGGCGCTCTGCCGGCCGGGCTGAGTCTTGAGAGCGGCGGTCGCCTCTCGGGTACGCCGGAGGAGGTAGGCGCCTTCAGATTCACGATCACCGCGACCGATGCCGACGGTCGCTCGAGCAGCCAGACGTACACGCTCTTCGTTCGGCGTCAGGAGGAGCCTGGGGGAACGGGCGGCCGACTCGCCTCCACGGGTGGCGGCATCCTCCTGCTCATGACGGGTGCCGCCGGACTCATCGGGGGCGGAGCGCTGCTGCGTCGGCGCAGCTAGCACCTCGTCGCCAGACCGTCCCTACGCTGCTCTGCCGCCATCTCGGTCGGCCGCGATGCCTTCTGGTGGCGCAGTGGCGGCCGCCGTCGAGCTCCCCGGCGCGCAGGTTGCAGCTGCGGCGAGGGCCGGTTCAGGCCCTCCCTCGAAGCTGAGTCGCGGGATCCAGCCGAGCCAGCGCGGCATGTACCAGTTCCACTCGCCCAGCATGCTCATCGCGGCGGGCACGATCAGCGTGCGCACCAGCGTGGCATCGAGCAACACCGCCACCGCGAGCCCGAAGCCCATCTGCTGGAACATGACGAGGTCGCCGGCCGCAAACCCGCCGAACACGGCCACCATGATCAGTGCCGCGCCCGTGATGATGCCTGCCGTCGAGCCGATGCCGTGCGCCACGGCGGCGCGGTTGTCGCCGCAGTGGTCGTGCTCCTCCTTGATGCGGCTGAGCAGGAAGACCTGGTAGTCCATCGACAGCCCGAAGAGCACCGAGAAGAGGAAGAGCGGCACCCACTGCTCGATGGTGTCGACTGGCTGGAAGCCGAGCAGGCCGGCGCCCCAGCCCAACTGGGAGACGAGCGTGACGAGGCCGTAGGCCGCGCCCACGCTCAGCAGGTTCATGACGATTGAGAGCGCCGGGATCACGACTGAGCGGAACGCGACGAGCAGCAGCACGAAGCTCAAGGTCAGGACGAGGCCGACCACGAAGGGGAAGTAGCTGTTCACGATATCGATGTAGTCGATGTTGCCGGCCGCCTCGCCGGTGACGTAGACGCTGGCTGCGCTGCCCGCGAATGCTGCCGGCACGATGTCGCTGCGCACTTCGCGGACCTTGTCGACGGCGGCCTCGCTCGTGGCCGCCGCGTTGATGGGTACCGAGACGAGCGTCAGATCCCCGGAGGCCGAGCTCTGTACTTGGCTCGGCCCGAACGCGGCGTCAGTGCTCAGTCCGTCCTGGAGGCGCTGGACGGCGGCCTCGACCTGGGGCGAGGCCGCCTGCCCGTCGACGACGATCTGCACCGGGCTGACTCCCCCGGCGGTGAACTGGCTCTCGAGGACGCCGAAGGCCTGTTTCGACGCGAACGAGTCGGGGAAGCTGTCGACGCCCGAGACGCCGGTCCTCATGGAAAGCAGCGGCGCGGCGGCGAGCAGCAGAATGCCGACGCCGACGCCGAGCGCCAGGCCGGGCCTCCGCATGGCTCGCTGCGCGATGCGCGCCAGCACCGACACCTTGCCGGCGGCTTGCGCGTCGAGCAGCCGTCGACCGAGGTAGGGCACGCGCAGCCTGTTGATGCGATCACCGAGGAGCGCCAGCACCGCCGGCAGTAGCGTCAGGGCGGCGAGCACCGCCATGCCCACCACGACGATGGCGCCCAGGGCGAGGCTGAAGAAGATGTTGGTCGGCACGATGAGCATGCCGACGAGGGCAAGGACGACCGTCATGCCGCTGAAGAACACGGCGCGACTGGCGGTGCCACCGGTGACGGCGATGGCGTCGAGCACATCGCGACCGCGGGCGCGCTCTTCGCGGAACCGCGACACGATGAAGAGCGAGTAGTCGATGCCCGTGGCGAGGCCCATCATGCTGATCATGTTGATGGCGAAGATCGAGATATCGGTGAACTGGCCCACGATCGCGGTCGCGGCTATCGCCATCGTGATGGCGATGACGCCGAGAGCGAGAGGCAGGGTGGCCGCCACGAGAGCCCCGAACACGAGCAGGAGAATGAGGAGTGCGATGGGGACGCCGATGCCTTCGCCGCGCCGGAGGTCGGTCTCGGCTTGGTGGCTGAAGTCGCTGGCGATGCTGGACGTGCCGGTGACGAGCGTGTCGAAGCCGCCTTGCCCGTCGGCTTCATGCACGAGATCGTGCACCTCGTCGATGTTCTTCTCCGCCTCAACGACGTCGCCGGCCATGACGATCGGCAGGATGACGGTGTGTCCGTCGCCCGAGATCAAGCTCTCGTCGCCGCCCTCGTAGGGGCTGATGACGGCGTCGACCGCACCAGGCCCCAAGGCCGCGATCTCGGCCTGCAGACCGAGCACGTAGCTGCGGAAGGCGGCCGCGCTCGCCGGATGTGTCGGCGAGCGCACGATCACGACCTCGTTCGCCTTCTGCGGCATGTCCATCCGCTCGGCGAGCAGATCGCGTCCGACTTGGGAGTCGGGGTCGTTCGAGAACGTGTACTGGGCCGTCAGGGCGCCGGGCAGGACGACGGCGATGGCGGCAGCTGCGGCCATCAGCCCGAGCATCCACAGACCGATGACCAGCCGCGGCCGCCGCGCTGCTCCGCGCGACAGGCTGGTGATCGAGAGCCTCATCCGGTCACTCCGGCATCAGGTGGCGGCGGCGGGCTTGGTCCAGAGCGCCCACGGAGTACAGGACTAATCTACTCTTGTTGCGATGATGGTCCCCGAAGGCGGGTGCGTGGAAACCCGGAGCCACGGCGAGGGAGGCCGCCAGGCACGAAGGTCCGCGCCACGAGACCTGCGCGTGGCTGGGAATCGACCAAGTCGTCGGTGGCGGGCGCGAACCGGGCTAGGGAGTGACCGGTCGTCTATCGTTCGCTGCCGACAGGTCTCGACAGTCTGGGGTGCGGCCAGGACACGGCCCGCTCCGCTATGGGCCATCCCGCCGACGGCGGGTGGCGGGATCATGATCAAGCGCAGCACACGTACTCGGCGAGGAGCGCCTGCACCTCATAGATGTTCACCGCTTTGCTGAAGCGCTTCTCGATCACGCCCTCATGGCCCGAAGTCCAGATCTTCAGCTCCGCATCGAGATCGAACGTACCCGAGGTCTCGACCGCGAAGCGCACGAGGCTCTTGTGAGGGACGGAGAGGTACTCGATCTTCTTGCCGCTGATGCCCTGCTTGTCCACGAGGAGCAGGCGGCGGTTGGTGAAGATGAAGACGTCGCGCGTGAGCTTGTAGGCATGCTGCATCTCTTCACCGGAGCCGAACAACGTGCCGTACTCCTGCGCGACCTCGCCGACATCGACCTTCGAAGCGTTCCCCGTGAGTCCAGTCATGATCCCCATGACGATCTCCCTTCCGGTTTGTCACGTTCAGGCGCGCTCGCGCTAGAGGGCGATGACGACCTTCCCCCGAGCGCTCCCCCCGCTCACGTAGGCGATGGCCTCGGGCACCTCGCTCAGCGGGTAGGTCCGGTCGATGCTTGGGGTGACCTCCCCGGACTCGATGAGCGCTCTCAGGGTGTTCAGGTCTTCCCGATTCTCCTTGGCGACGAAGGTCGTGAGTTTCTGGCCCACGAACCGGGAGAGCACCAGTGCCCGGATCTGGCGGTCCGTGCCACCGAGCCAGCGGCCGCCAGTCTCACCCCCGACGATCACCAAGGTGCCCCTTGGGGTGAGCGCCCGCCTCAGGCGCGACAGCGAGGAGTTGCCGCCGATGTCGAGGATCACGTCGTAGCGGTCAGAGCTTGCGAAGTCCTCCTCCGCGTAGTCGATGACACGGTCCGCGCCCAGCGAACGCACCAGGTCCGCCTTCGCCCCGCTGCACACGCCGGTGACCTCTGTCCTGAGGGCTTTGGCCAGTTGTACGGCGTACGTCCCCACGCCTCCCGAAGCGCCGACGACGAGCACCTTCTGCCCGGGCCTGACCTGTCCGTGGTCCCGCAGGCCCTGCAGGGCCGTCAGACCGGAAACAGCGACCGCCGCGGCCCGCTCGAAGCTGAGTCCAGGTGGCTTCCGCACGAGCTTGTCTTCGCGAGCGGCCGCGTACTCCGCGAACGTGCCCTTGCCGACCCCGAACACCTCATCGCCCGGCTGGAGCTTGGTCACGTCTGTGCCGATCGCCTCCACCACGCCGGACACGTCCATGCCGAGGACCTTCGTCTTCGGGGCACGGACCCCGTAACCCGCCAGGCGCACCGGGTACGGGCCTCCGGTCATGAGGTGCCAGACACCACGATCCACGCCGGCGGCAGCCACGCGCAGAAGCACCTCGTTGTCGCCGATCGCGGGCGTGTCGATCTCGCGCAGCTCGAGAACATCTGTCGAGCCGTAGGCATCCTGAGCGATGGCTTTCATGGATCTCTCCTTGGGGGGTCGGTCGGCCGGCGGAGTGGGTTCCTGAAGAGTGCCCCTAGGATGCCCGCGGTTCGGATGCGGCAACCCCCCATCCGCGAGAACGGGAAGGGGAGAGCCTCGCGACGCTGAAGATGACGAGAGGATGCAGGGCGTCCATCGTCCTGTCGCGTCTTCAGAGAAGGGACTCGAGGATGAACGACGAGACCACGCCTCGCGGGCCGGACGGCAGCGAGGACCCGACGACTCAACTGCCGCGCGCGACCGCTGGACAGACTGCCGCTACCGGGTACCAGGGACCCTCCGGGCCGCCCATCGTCGCCGGCAGCGGCGTGCTGCTTGGCGTCTCGATGGGGCGGGCGCCTGAGCCCCACCCGACCGTCGCGATGCCGGCAGTGGTGGGCATGCCCCAGAACGAGGCGCTGGCGGCTGTGCAGGCGGCGGGCTTCGCGGTGGAGGTAATCCAGAACTCCAGTAGGGCGGTTCCGGCCGGCACGGTGACGCATCAGTACCCGCGCGGCAGCGCGCAGGCGACCAGGGGCTCGCGGGCGGGCATCATCGTCTCGACAGGCGTGCCCACGGAGACGGCCACGCAGACCGTCCTGCCGGATGTGGTCGGCAAGACTGAGCAGGAAGCCGTCGCGATCTTGACGCGCCTGGGGCTGAGGCCCTCATCGATCAGCGACTACAGCGCCGCTGTGCCGGGTGGTGTCGTGCTCGCGGAGGAGCCCAACGCCTCCGACCTCGCGCCGGCGCTGGCGCCGGTCAAGAAGGGCGGCAAGGGATGGCTGTGGGCGTTGCTCGCTGTCATCGCGATCGCCATCGTAGCGGCAGCCGTCCTTCTCTTCAGCGGGGGCGGCGATGTCGATGTGCCCGACGTGAGCGGGATGACCGAGGCAGCGGCGGAGACGGCGTTGACGGATGCAGGCCTCGCGCTCGGCACGACGAGCAAGGAGTCGAGCACCGACGTTCCCGAGGGTCAGGTCATCTCCCAGGATCCCGCCGCCGGCAAGTCGGTCTCCGAGGGCACCAAAGTCGACCTTGTCGTGTCTGGCATCGGTCAGGTGGAGGTCCCCGACGTGACTGGTTCCACGGCAGCCAGAGCGCAGAGCGCTCTCGAGGAGGCCGGGCTGACGTCGCGAGTCGTCGACGTCTACGACGACAGCGTGCCCGAGGGAAGCGTGGTCTCGCAATCGCCGAAGGCCGGGACGAGCGTGGACGAGGGCGCGGAAGTCTCGCTCTCGGTGTCGCAAGGGTCAGAGCCTCCGGCGAACGTCAGCGTGCCGGACGTCTCGGGCCAGACACAGGCGCAGGCCGAGCAGACCCTCGAGGACGCGAGCCTCAAGTCGAGCGCCGTCGATGCCTACAGCGACACGGTTCCGAGCGGCAGCGTCGTGAGCCAGGCGCCGACATCTGGGTCGAGCGTGGCGCCCGACACAGAGGTCCTGATCTTCGTCTCGCAGGGCCCAGCGCCACCGGACGTCACCTACGTCGCGGTCCCGCCCGTGGTCGGCATGACCGAGGCTGCTGCCGAGACGGCGCTTGATGACGCGGGCTTCAGCGTGGAAAAGCTCGAGCTTGCGAACGCCGCCGACGCCGGGACGGTCTTCGCGCAGTTCCCGGGCGCAAACGAACAGGCCCCCGAGGGGTCGAGCGTCGCGATCCTGGTCTCGACAGGACCCTGAGCGTCGCGTCACAGGGATAGCACGCAGCCTGCAGGCGCCGCATCAAGCGGCGCCTGCAGGCGCTCAGGCTGTCTCCTGACGATCAAGGATCCGGGAGAGCGCAGTTCAGGTCGGCGGCATGCCTCCCCGAGGCGCGCCGATCGAGGGCTGCGCCCGGGTGGCAGCTATTCCTCGAACCCTTTCTCGGCCAGGTACTCGTCGACTGCCTTCAGGATAGCTCGCGTGTGTGTCCGTGAGCAGTCGGCCCTGATTGCCGTACGCTGGCGGGCCCCGGGACCCCTCTTCGACCATCCTGGAAAACGCTCTGCTCTTGTCGAGGTGTGCGCGTCAGGCCTTCGCCTCAGCCGCGACGGGATGCTCCTTCGGCACTGTTTGAGCCGCTCTGCGGCTTCTGCGCAGGGAGAGCTTGATGACCTCATCGACGAGCAGCAGGGCAACGGCGAAGCCGATGGAGTACAGCCACTGCCGGCCGCTCAGGGAGGTCAGCCCGAGGACACGCTGGAGGAAGCCCAGCTCGGTCGCCGCCAACGTGAAGAAGAGCGACAGCCCAGTGAGCGCCAACTGCCGACGGTCGGCGAAGAAGTCCCGGCTGAGTGCCGTATCGAACTCGCGTCGGGCGCTGATGCCGGTCACGATGTTGGAGAGGGCGAACGTGACGAAGGCCACACTCATTGCGACCGCGATACCGGCTGACTCCTGGGATGCCTCCAAGACCAAGGTGCCCGCCGCCATGAGCAACCCAAGGAACGTGACGCGCACCCACTGTGAGCGGGAGAGCAGTGGTTGGCTGAGAGGTCGAGGTTTCTGGTCCATCAGCCCCGGAGGAGGCCTGTCGAATCCCAGAGAGATCGAGAGGGGTGTCTGCACGAAGAAGGCCACCCAGAGGACGACCAGGGGCCCGAAGGGTGCACCGCCGGCGATCGTGAGCAGTGAAGCACCCAGGAAGATGGCGATGAAGCCGATCAACTGCGTCACCTGGAAGCGCACGAACTTGGAGAGGTTCGCATACAGCGCGCGACCGATCTCAATGGCCTTCACGATCGTGGCGAAGTTGTCGTCGGTGAGGATCATGACGGCGGCGTCCTTGGAGACCTCGGTGCCCGTGATTCCCATGGCCACACCGATGTCGGCCTTCTTGAGGGCCGGCGCATCGTTGACGCCGTCCCCGGTCATGGCGACGACGTTGCTCTCTTCCTGCAGCAGGCGCACGAGACGTATCTTGTCGTCTGGAGCCACGCGCGCCACGACCCCGATGTCGGGCAGCTGCTCTGTCAGCTCCTCGTCGCTCTGGCCGGCGAACTCGACGCCGGTGAGGGCAGAGCCCTCGATCCCGAGCTCGTGACCGATGGCAGCCGCGGTCACGGCGTGGTCGCCGGTGATCATGCGCGCCTGGATGCCGGCGGTCTTGCACTTCGCGATGGCCGCCTTGGCCTCTGCTCGGGGAGGGTCGACGATTCCGACCATGGCCATCAGCGTCAGGTCCGACACCAGGTCTATGAGGTCTGCGTCAGGGTCGAACGTCTGTGGATCGAAGTCGCGTCGCGCCACGACCATGACTCGTTCGCCGGCCCGCGCCATGCGCTCGTTCTCGTCGAGTGCGGCCTGGCGATTCACGTCTGTGATCGGCTCTGAGCCGCCTCCCGGCAGCCAGTAGAAGCTGCCGCGCCCGATGAGCACGTCTGGTGCCCCCTTGACGAAGCAGCGAAGCACCGGCTTGCCGTGCTCGTCGGTCATCTCATGGAAGGTCGCCATGAACTTGTAGTCTGAGTCGAAAGGCACCTCGGCCACGCGTGGGTACCTCTCGCGTGTCGCCTCGACGTCGATGCCGCCCTTCTCGGCGAGCACGATCAACGAGCCCTCGGTCGGGTCGCCGATGAGACTCCAGCCCGCCTCGGGGTCATCCTGGAGCCGGGCGTCGGCGCACAGCGCCATCGGCAGCAGGGCCGCATCGAGATCGACCTTGGCTCCACCGGAGTGCAGCAGCTGTCCTTGGGTGTCGTACCCTTCGCCAGTGACTCTGTAGCTGTTCTGTCCCGGGATGGCCAGCTCACGAGCCGTCATCTTGTTGAGCGTGAGCGTGCCGGTCTTGTCCGAGCATATGGCGGAGACTGAACCAAGCGTCTCGATCGACGGCAGGCGCTTGACGATGGCGTGCTGTTCAGCGAGAGTCCGCGTGCCCATCGAGTACAGAGTCGTTATGACCACGGGCATCCCGGTCGGAATGGCAGAGATCGCCAACGCGACGCCTGCCACGAAGAGCTCGTCGAACGGATCTCCTCGCTGCAGGCCCAGGAGCAGCATCAGGATGAACGCCCCTCCGGCGAGACCGGCGAAGACCAGCGTCAGGCTGTCGAGCCGCTTCTGCAGCGGCGTCTTCTCCTCCGTGGTCTCGTTGAGCAGGTCCGCGATGTGGCCTATCTGGGTGTCCATGCCCGTCGTCGTCACGATCATCTCGCCGCGTCCACGTGTGACGGCGGTGTTCATGAAGGCGAGACACAGGCGGTCACCGAGACCCACCTCGGCTCCGCCGACGGGGTCCGTGTCCTTCAGCGTCGGCAGGCTCTCGCCGGTCAGGGACGCCTCCTCGATCTCCAGAGTGGCGGCGAGGAAAAGACGCCCATCTGCGGGGACCCGGTTGCCGGCCTCCATCAACACGATGTCGCCCGGCACGAGCCCCTCTGCGTCGATCTCGATCGCCTCTCCGTCGCGGCGTACGCGGGCGATGTTCTTGAGCATCTTTTGCAGGGCGGCGAGGCTCTCCTCAGCTTTGGACTCCTGGTGTAGCCCTAGGACTGCGTTCAAGACGGTGAGGGCGAGAAGGACGATCGTGGTGCCGACCTGCCCGGCGAGAACCAGGCTGATCACGGCCGCAGCCACCAAAATGATCTGCATGTAGTCCCGGTACTGGCGCAGGAAGGCCTTCCAGCCGGGCTCTTCCTTCTTCGCGGACAGCGCGTTCGGCCCGTACTTCGTGAGTCGTTTCGCGGCCTCCGCGCCGCTCAAGCCCTCTGTCGGATCGACCTGGAGCTGCTCCGCGACCGCCTCGGCCGTGAGGGCATGCCACCGGGGTTTGACTTGGGACGAATCCGACATCACTACCCTCCGAACATGGCTCTCCGACCATCGAAGGGGAGCCGATTTGCCAGCATCGCGCGCATATACTATCGGGGCGTTGATGGCTCCGTCATGCGCCGGCGCTCGCACATGCGTTCCCACATGGCGACGGGCACGCGTCCTTGCCTCCCCGCTGGAGGCATTGGGGGGCGGTGCGGATGCTCCGGTGTATCCTCCGCCTGTGTATGCTGTGGCAACGCCCTCTGTGGTCTCGAACTGGGCGGCTGCCTCCCGGCACGACGGCGATGCTTCAGGCCTCTCCGGGCGACGCCTCTCTCAGGGGGCCGCATGAACGCGGAGAGGAGAATCGACTGTGGGTACTCCGAACGGATTGGCCATCAAGGTCAACGTCGACAACTTCGTGCGCGCACACACCGCAGCTCAGATCGACCGGTTCCTCAGCACGAGTGGAGTCATGAACAAGTGGTGCCACAGTCGCCGACCCACCCCGCTCGACAAGCAGAGCGTCATCCGCATGAACCGCGACACTCTCTACAGCCTCGCCGTGGTCGACATCAGCGAGGGTGCCACTCTCACGCTTCCGGACTCGGGCAATCGCTACGTGTCCGTGATGGTGATCAATGAGGATGAGTACATCAACAGAATCTTCCATGGCGGCGGGACCTACGATCTGACCATGGAGGAGTTCGACACGTTCTACGTCGTCCTCGCTGCACGGACCTTGGTGAATCCCGTCGATCCCACGGACATCAAGGCTGTGAACGTCTTGCAGAACCGGATGAAGATCGAGGCTGTCTCGGCGCTGCCCTACTGCCACGTCGACTACGATCAGGAGACCTACGAGGCCACCTACAGACCCCTACTCGAGCTGAGCAAGGGCCTCTCCGGCACAAGGCGCACGTTTGGCAGGAGGGAGGAAGTCACCGAAACGCGCCATCTTCTGGGCGCAGCCTTCGGCTGGGGCGGGGTGCCGATCCACGAGGCCTTCTACGTCACCAGGAGCGAGCCTCGCGCGGCCGGAGAGTTCCGGCTTACCGTCCGGGATGTACCGGTCGATGGGGCCTGGTCGATCAGCATCTACAACGCAGATGGCTACTGCGAGGAGAACGAGTTCGATTCGTATGGCATCAGCAGCCTGACGGCGGAGCCGAACGAGGATGGGTCTGTCACGGTGAACTTCGGGGAGAGCGATGACGGAGCGCCGAACTTCCTGTACGTGATGGATGGCTGGAACTACGTGGTGCGCCTCTATCAGCCGCGCGAAGAGGTCCTGAAGGGCAAGTGGGTGTTTCCGGAGCCGCAGGCAGTGTGATGAGCGGGCGGCGACCCGTGTCTCAGTCGAGGATCGAACGGTTCTCGGCAGCTCGCGCAGGGTCGGGATCGGAGCGGCTCGGTGTGGCGGCTATCGAGGCGATGTAGCCGGCGGGGAGGTCGTGCTCGCGCGCGCCGGCCACCACGAGCCGCACGTACCAATCGAACGGGAGCAGACTCGAATCCACGGCGTCGCGGTCGGCGACGTAGGCGAATGCCTCGAGGCGGCCTCGTGCCGCGACGTTCACGGGCATGAGCTCGGTGTGGTAGCCGCGACCTTCGACCCGGTCAAGAGCGGTTCTGTCGCGATCGTCCATGGAGAAGACGACGCCGTAGGCGGCGGCCTCTGTAGTCGCGCTGCGGACCAGGTCGCACTTCGCCGAGCCATCGGCACCGCTCTTGTGGAAGCGCAGCTCGTATCCCGGCAGCTGCGTTCGGCCGAGGCAGCGTGCACTCGGCACGCGAAGCGCATTGCGCAGTCTCGCGATGAGCATGTTCGAGCCGTAGGCCAGGTAGATCATCGACACCCCCGGTCGTCGTAGCCGGCGTGATGCGCGCCGACTGCAGCTGAAGCGCCTCCTTCGCAAGCGTACACCTTGGGGGCGTCAGCTTGACCCGCCGGCGGGGATGCGTCGACGGCCTTGGCGATGCCGCCAGCGCCACGTAGACTGAGCGCTGATTCTTCGATCCTGCTGCAACGGGGAGTACCGTATGTCTTGGCGATTGCGCTGGCAGATTCATGAGTACGTCCGCAACAGCCTGTGGATCGTGCCGGGGATCTTCGCCGTTCTGGCCATCGCCGCGGGAATCGCGTTGCCGATGATTGACGAGCGCACGACAGTCACCATCGGGCTGTCCTTTGGCGTCGGCGCGGCTCTGTCGATTCTGGGCTCCGTAGCCGGCGGGATGATCACCTTCACGGGCTTCGTCTTCTCGATCCTGTTGCTTGCCGTGCAGTTCGGCTCGAGCCAGTTCTCGCCTCGCATGCTGCGCCGCTTCCTGCGAGATCCGACCACGAAGGCCTCACTCGGCGTGTTCATTGCCACGTTCCTCTACGCCCTGATGGTCTTGCGCACGATCGGACTCTCCGGAGAATCGGCCTTCGTCCCGAACAACTCGATCACCGTCTCGCTGCTCTTACTCGTCGTGAGCATGGTCATGTTCTTGCGGCTGATCCACACCACGACGCAGGGTATCCGGGTCGCGGCGGTGGTGAAGGACCTCGGCAAGTCAGGGGCCGAGGTGATCGAGGCCTTCTACCCCGATCCGGCGGTGGACCCGGCCGACGCCGGCTCCCAGCTCCCCGACCCCGAGTCGTCGGGAATCGTCGAGTTCCGCGGCGACGCGGGTGTTCTGCAGAGCGTCGACGCCGACGGGCTGGTCAGGATGGCTCGGGAGTCCGGTGTCGTCCTGGAACTGCTGCGGCCGATCGGCGACCTGCTCGCAGAGGGAACACCGCTGTTCCGCGTCTATGGCGGCGCTGTGAACGATGAACGACTGCAGCGATCGATCGCGGTCGGTGACGAGCGGACGATGAAGCAGGATCCCGCTTTCGTCCTGCGGCTGCTGGCCGATATCTCCTCGAAGGCGCTCTCTCCGGGTGTCAACGATCCCACCACGTCGGTCCAGGCGATCGACCAGATCGACCTGTTGCTGCGGCTGCTCGCGCGCCGCCGACTGACCCCGGGCGAGCGGTGCGACGAGGCGGGAGTGGTGCGGTTCTGCTATCCGGCGCGCTCCTGGGAGGACTTTCTCAGCATCGCGCTCGACGAAACGCGCAACTTCGGCGAGACCTCAGCGCAGGTCACTCGCAGGCTTCGGGCGTTGCTCGAAGACCTCTTAGCCGCGGTGCCGCCGTTTCGGCAGCCGGCGATCGAGGCTCAGCTGGCGATGTTGGAGGCGAGCGTCGGGCGCGCCCACAGCGACCCGGCAGAGCGGGAGATCGCGGCGGCTATGGACCGACAGGGGCTCGGCACCTCTCAGCCAAACCGTTGAGCAGGACCGACGGGCCGGCTCTTCTCCGTCTCTGGAGCCGCTCCACGTCGGCGTAGATGGCTTGCACGGACAGTTCCGGGGAATAGAGCCGCTGAGCATCACGTGATGGAATCGATGCGGGGGGTCCCCCGATGCAGGCACCAGAACAGATCGTTCCCAGTGGACCGGCCGACTACCTGGAGGTCATGACCAAGGCTGTCTTTCAGTCCGGCATGAGCTGGCAGGTGGTCGAGGCAAAGTGGCCCGGCTTCAAGGAGGCGTTCGACGGCTTCGACCCGGAGCGGATAGCTCGCTACACCGACGACGATGTCGAGCGGCTGGTCGCCGACTCGGCGATCATTCGCAATCGGCGCAAGATCGAGGCGACGTTGACCAACGCGGAGACCATGCTGGATCTCGAGCGCGGCAGCCCGGGGGGCTTCCGAGGCTGGCTGCGCTCGAGGGACGGATTTAAGGCCACGGTCGCAGCGCTGCGCGGCGAGTTCCGTTTTCTGGGCGACACCGGCGCCTACTACTTCCTGTACGTCGTCGGCGAGCCCGTACCGACGCACGAGGAGTGGATGAAGGTCCATCAGAGCGCGCGTCGCAGACCGGCGCGCAGGGCCTGACGACACTCCGGGCCGTCCTCCCGAAGACTAGCCCTCCGGCGCTGCTGCGGGCTCGCAGGTACCGAGCGCCTCGTCGCACGGGAGTGCGCCCTCGTGCACAGCTGAACGCAGCCGCCAAGGCCCGGGCGTCCACGTTGCGATGAGCGCGACAAGGAAGCCGCTGAGCACCACCACTCCGGCGATGACGAGGCCGGTCGAGAAGCCCGCGGTGAGGGCGTGGTCGAGGACCTGTGGGGGCAGGCCTCCGGCGCCGGACAATGTCGCATCGGCGCCGGAGGCCGCTGCGCCGCCGGCGCTGGCCATCTGGTCGCTGGCGCTGTTGGCGACCGACGTCCAGGCGACCGTGCCGATCGCGGCGAGGCCGATCGAGCCGCCGACCTGCTGGCCGATGTTGAGCAGGCTCGACGCGGCGCCGGCCTCCTCGTTCTTGACGTGCGAGACGATCATCAGCGTGAGCGGCACGAACATCAGGCCTAGCCCCGCGCTGAGTGTCAACATCGGAGCCAGCAGATGGGTCACGTAGCTGCCCGTCTCGCTCAGACGTGACAGCGAGAGGAAGCCGGCCCCCGCGAACAGCGGGCCGGCCAGCAGCAGCGGCCGCACGCCGACCTTCGTGACCAGCACTCTGGCGACGAAGATGTTGATCGCGATCATCGAGATCGGGAACGGGATCCAGGCGATGCCGGCCTTCACCGGACTGTAGCCCCAGACCGTCTGGATGTAGATGGTGAGGAAGAAGAACAGCGAGAACATCGCTGTGCCGAGCAGCAGCATCATCGTGAACGCGCCTCCGCGACGCCGCGAGCGTAGCAGGTGGAGCGGCAGCTCGGCATGGGGGGTGCGTCGTTCGATGAGGATGAAGGCTACGAGGAGGATGGCAGAGGAGCCCAGCGCGGCGATAGTGGCGGCATCACGCCAGTGCGACACGCCATCCGGGCCCGCGGCGGCATTCGTCAGGCCGAACACCAGCAGGCCGAGGCCAGCAGTGCTGGTCACGACGCCGGGGATGTCGAGTCGTCGGCGGACTCGCGCCGTCGGTGTGAGTGCAAACGCCGCCAAGCCCGCCACGACCAGCCCGATCGGTACGTTGACGAAGAACACCCAGCGCCACGAGACGTAGGTGGTGAGGATGCCGCCGAGCAGCAAGCCGATCGCGCCACCGGCGCCGGCCATGCCGGCCCACACTCCGAGCGCTCGATTGCGCGGGGCCCCAGAGGGAAACGTCGTGGCGATCAGGGCCAGGGCGGTCGGTGCGGCCAGCGCGGCGCCGACGCCCTGCAGGCCGCGCGCCAGGAGCAGCCACCAGTCGGACGTCGCGAAGCCCCCCAGAAGAGAGGCCAGGGCGAAGATGAGCACCCCGGTGATGAAGATCCTGCGGCGTCCGTAGAGGTCGCCCAGACGGCCGCCGAGCAGCAGCAGACTGCCGAACGCGAGCGAGTAGGCGGTGACGATCCATTGCAGGTTGGCGCCGCTGAAGCCGAGAGCCTGTTGCATCTGCGGCAAGGCCACGTTCACGATGGTGGCATCGAGCACGATCATGAGCTGTGCCGCGGCGATCACGGCGAGCGCGAGGCCGAGATGGCGAGGCACGTGCGCCCCGTCCTCGGGAGGGGCGGTGAGGCTCGACGTCGTCTCTTCTTCCATGCGGGGCCCTTGGGGGTTGGTTCTGGTGTTCCTGACCAGCATTGCACGCTGGGGGTCTGGCAAACACTGCCCGCCCTCGGTCGCCGCGCGACGGCTCGACGTCGCAGAAGCGCCGGGAGGATACGAGCTTGCCCTCGCGGCGACCGTTCTGCAACCCGAAACGCATGGGTTCGGGGCAGAGCCCTGGCTGCGCTGGACCCCCGTTGGCCTGCGGTGCCTCTCGAGTCTTGCTGGACGGAACAGGCATGATGCCCGTAGCTTGTCCGATGAGATCACGCAGACGGCGGTCGACATGCCGGGCTGGAGGAGGGCAGTATGGTGGACGAGAAGCAGCGCGTCGTTGTGCTCGGCGCGAGCCCGAAGCCAGATCGCTACTCCAATCGTGCGGTACGCCTTCTCGTTCAGCATGGGCATGGGGTGGTTCCCGTGCACCCCGCTGCCTCGTCGATCGAGGGTCTGCCCACGGCTGCCAGACTGGAAGACGTGGACGGCGCTGTCGACACGCTCTCGGTCTACGTCTCAGCTGAGAGATCGACCCAGCTGGCCTCGGCCATTCTTCAACTTGATCCGGCCAGGGTTATCTTCAACCCGGGAGCGGAGAACCCGCAGCTGCAGGCCACGCTCGCCGGAAGGGGCGTGCGCGTCGAGGCCGCCTGCACGCTGGTCTTGCTCAACACCAGGCAGTTCTAGCGGGCCTGGCACGTCTTCTGGCACGCCGCCCACGGACTCGGCGGCCCGAGCCCAACGTCATCCTTGTTCCGCGCGCTTCTTCACGGCTGCCGCCAGCAGCTCGAACCCCTGCTGGGTACGGCGCATGGTCTTGCCGAGGAACGGCAACAGGATGCCGGTCACGTCCTCGTGAGTGCGGAACCGGCTTCTGCCGTCGGCCGCAGCTTCCACTGAGAGCGCGTGGCGACCGTCGAAGAGGCCGGGCAACAACGTGACGCCCTTCCAGCGCATGAGACGGCCGGGCTCCACGTCGAGCAGCCGCGGCCTGAAGCTGACCGGTCTCATCTCCGGCACCTTCAGTGTGACGTGCAATCGCGCACCGACCATCAGGCTTCCGCTGGCTCGTATGATGAACGGGTTCCACTCGGGGAAGGAATCGAAGTCTGTGATAATCGCCCACACCTTCTCGGGCGGCGCATCAATGTCTGAGTATGCGTCGAGCTGCTGCATCGAGCCTCCTCCGGCCGAGCGGGGCACTCTCATCGGGTGGGGATTCCGTCGACACTCCCCGTGTCGTCATGATCGCCGCGTGCCGTCCGCCTTCGGCCGGTACGCTGTGGTGTAGTCTTCCCGTCCGGCCAGGGGAACATGCCGCGAAGGTGGGTTCCTGGCCGACGAAGCGAGGCCTCATGAGGCGGGTGCTGCTGGAGGTCTTGCTCTGACCACCGAGATGGCTTGATACGCGTACTGCAGCCCCGTGACGACGTACAGCGTCGCGCCGACCAGGAAGAACGCCCAGCCGAGGCCGCGAACGTCGATGATGAACCACTGCAGAGCGCAGATCAGAACGAGGTTGGCCGCCTTGCCCAGTCGCGAGGGGCGTGGCTCCTCGGCCGTGCGCTGGTGGAAAGGCACCGCCAGGGCCAGCATCAGGACGTCACGAATGAGCAGTGGGAGGACGGCGAGCCAAGGCAACGTCCCGAAGTACCAGAGGGTCGCGATGATCGTCAGGAAGAACACTCTGTCCACAATCGGGTCGGCCCAACGTCCGAAGCGGCTGGTGACGTTCAGTCGGCGGGCGATGAGGCCGTCGGCGACGTCGCTGAGTGCCGCGATCAGAACGATGATGGCTGTCGGCCAGGCAGCGGCCGGGGCGTAGAGGCCGTAGGTCCAGACGATGAACGGCAGCGAGCACAGCCGTGCGATGGTGAGGATGTTCGGGATGTTGCGGGCAGACAGGCCCATTTCAATAGTATAGCAAGCAGGGGGGGTACCCGCCGAGAGACCGATGATGGTGGGTGCGCCCTGGGCCAGGAAGGTGGCACAGGTGCCGATGTGCGACGAGCACAGGGAAAGCGTAAATGTGCCCCCCGTCGGCGCGTGCCGAGATCTCCTCCATGGATAGCGCGGTATCGATCACGACGCATCTCCTCCTCCATCGCGGATGCATGAACGGTCTAGTCACGATCATGCCGGGTCGTTGCGTCCCACGGTGATCTCGAGCTGCCTGGCCGTTCCGGAAGCACTGTGACCTGGGTGATATCCTTGCCCAGAGGCTACCAAGGAGGGGACGTGAGACAGCGGCGGCGAGTCGCGAGCTTGGCCGTTCTTGGAGGCGCAGCGGCTGCCTCCGCCCTGCTTGCCAGGCCTCGGCTCCTGAAGTGGGGTGCGAATCACCAGGAAGCGCAGGAGCCCCTCCCCGGCGACGGGCTCATCGCGGAGCGCCGATCTCGTGGCGACCCGTGCCATCAGCGTTCGCGCCCCGGCCGATCAGGTCTGGCCGTGGGTCGCCCAGCTGGGGCAGGGGAGGGGTGGGTTCTACAGCTACGACTTCCTCGAGAACCTCGTGGGCTGTGACATCCACAGCGCTGACCGCGTCACCCCCGAATGGCAGGACGTCGACGTCGGCGATGGGGTCAAGCTTCATCCAGACGTGAACCTCGAAGTGGCCGCGGTGGAGCCAGGGCGGTCGCTTGGTTCTTCGTGGGGGGGTTCCGATGGGAGGCTCCCCGCCTCCCTACGACTTCACCTGGTCCTTCGTGCTTCGGCAACGACCGGACGAGACGACCAGGCTGCTGGTCCGGGAGCGGTACGCGTACACCCGGCGATGGGCGCCGCTTCTCGTCGAGCCCGTCGCCTGGGTGAGTTCCGTGATGAGCCAGAAGATGCTGCGGGGGATCAGGGACCGGGCAGAGCGCGCCGCCGCGCCCGGCTGACGGCAAGTTCGTGCGCCGGCGCTGAGGCGCTTCACGCCGGCGACATCAGAAGCGAGGAGTTCGGGGCTTGGGGCTGGCGATCATCACGGGCGGCTCGCGCGGGCTGGGAGCCGCGCTCTGCGACCAGTACCGTGAGCAGGGATGGCAGGTCGTCGAGTTCTCCCAGTCTGCTCCGCACTCCTTCAGCGTGCAGCTCGATCTCTCAGATCCACGCGGCGCGGCCCAGCTGTTCGCCGAGGCGCTTGAAGTCTCTGGCCGCCCTCGACGCACCGGAGGTCGTCGCGATCAACAACGCTGCGGTGCTGGCCCCGGTCGGCCCCGTCGAGCGATCGTCGCCTGACGAGATCGCAAGACATCTCGATGTCAACGTGGCGTCGTCGATCCTTTTCGCCCGCGCGTACGTGGCAGCCTTTCAGGAGCACGACTGCCCCAAGACGTTCGTCAATGTCTCCAGCGGGGCGGCGAGCAAGGGCTACGCGGGCTGGTCGCTCTACTGTGCAAGTAAGGCCGCGCTCGAGAACTACGTGCGTGCTGTCGCGCTCGAGCAGGCCGCGCGCCCGCGCCCGATACGCGCCATCAGCATCAACCCCGGGGTGATGGATACCGCCATGCAGGCGGCAGTGCGCGGCTCGAGCATCGAGGACTTCCCCGAGCTGGAGCGCTTCCTTGGTCTCCATCGCGAAGGCCGTCTGTCGCCCCCGTCGCTGGTCGCCGTCACGGATCGCGAAGATCGTGAGGGCGCGTCCAGAGCCGGGTGGGGTCTACCCGGTGAACAGCTAGCCAGCTCGTGCAGCGTGCGCGAGGGATCGCGTGTGGGACCCGCGCCGCCGTACCAGCCGAGTGAGCTGGCTTCGCCTTTGAACGGCCCGACCACCTTCGAGGTGATCCAGCCGCCGTAGAAGCCGCCCTGCTGCGGGACGACGGTCTCGCCATCGACCGTGCAGCGGTCCATCTGGGCAGGCATGACGGCGACATGGCCCCGGAGTCCGGCGAACGCAGCCGTCGGTTCGGGGTAGGTCCAGGCGGCCCGTCGGGCGACCCGGCCACCGCCGTGCACGTCGAAGTATCGGGCCTGCCCCTTCCACTCACACCAGGACTGGCCCTGCGTCGGACTCAGCGATCCCGGAACGAAGGACGATTCGTGCAGGTAGTAGGTCGGAGGGTGGCTCGTCTCGAGTACACGCAGGGACCGGGACGTCGAGGCGATGCGCTCGCCTCCCAGCCAGATCTCGAGGCGCTCCGTGGAGAGCCTCAAGCCGAGGCGGGCGCGGGTAGTCCCACACGGACTCCTGGCCCGGGCCTGGAGCGGTGGGGGTCGGCCGCTTCACGAACGGGCCTTCAGTGAGCGAGTCATCGTGAACGCGACCGGTGCCGGCCGGTCTTCTCGTACGTCCCGACGAGCTCTGCCTGCCCGACGACGTGACCCTCCATGGCTGCCTCGACCTCAGCCTTCGTCGGCTCGTCCAGCCCCGTGAGCACCGTGTCGAGAGCGTAGAGCTTGAAGAAGTAGCGGTGGCGACCCTTGGGCGGACAGGGGCCGCCGTAGCCCGTGCGCTGCCAGTCGTTGAGGCCTTGCAGCTGTTCCGCTCGGCAGCTCCTGCGACTCCACCCCTTCGGGCAGGCGGTCGTGTCCGCGGAGATGTTGTAGAGGACCCAGTGCACCCAGGTGGTCTTCGGGGCATCGGGGTCGGGTGCGTCGGGGTCGTCGACGATGAGGACCAGGCTGTAGGCATCCTCCGGGACCCCGCTCCATGTCCAGTGGCGGTGAGACGTCGTCGCCCTCGCAGGTGTAGGTGCTCGGGATAGGGCCGCCCTCGGTGAAGGAGGTGGACGTGACGGTGAGTGTCATGATCCCCCCTGGTCGCCGCTGTGGCGAAGGTATTCCCGGCGACCCGGGGTCGTGACACTTGACGGAAGATGGCGATCCCGCGCCGACGGTTCTCATAGTCCGGATACCCGCTCCCTCGCTGGCGTCATATAGTCGGAGCTGGATACGGTGTCGACTATAAGGAGGACACATGTCCAAGGGGAATCCAAGCCACAGGTTGCTCGTCCTCGGGATGCTGAGGATGCAGGACATGCACGGGTACCAGCTCGCCGAGGTGATAGAGACGCATTTCGACGACGACGTGCACATCAAGAAGTCCACCATGTACGACACGCTCAGGAGGCTGGCCGAGGAGGGCCTCGTTGACAGCCACGAGGAGCGGGAGGGCAATCGACCACCGCGCACGGTCTACTCCTTGACTCCGCTGGGTGCTCAGGAGTTCGCGGATCTGCTCAAGGGCAGCGTCGCGACGTACGACTCGCCCTTCTCCTATGGGGACGTGGGGTTGATGTTCCTGGACGTGCTCCCCGACGACGAGAGGGACATGCTCCTGTCCGAGCGCCGGAACACGCTGGCCCGAATCGCCGAAAGCCATGGCCACGGGAGCTCCCACGGCGGCACGATGGACCTGGCCGGCGAGCGGATCGCCCTCCTTCTGGATGCGGAGATCCAGTGGCTCGACGACGTTCTTGCGCGGCGGGGCTGATCGGGGATGAGCGAGGGAAGAGGACGTGCGCGATCACTGGCGCCAGCGCCGGGATCGGCAAGGCTACTGCCATCGACATGGCGCGTCGCGGCTACAGTATCGTGATGCTTGTGCGCGACTGTGGCAAGTCGCGCCGAGCCGCCGAGGAGGTCAAGGCGGCGTCAGGAAGCGATGACGTGCGGCTCTTCTACGTCGACCTCGCCTCGCGTGAATCCATCGCCGGCGCGGTGGAAGAGGTGAAACGCGCAGGTCTTGCGATCGACATCCTCGTGAACAACGCGGGCGTCTACAAGCGGAGGCGTGAGGTGTCGGCGGACGGGATCGAGATGACGTTGGCGGTCAACTTCGTTGCACCGTTCATGCTCACTAACCTGCTGGTGCCACTCATGGAGGGCAGGCCTGATGCGCGCATCGTCAACTTGGCGTCCGAGCACTTCCGGAGTGGGCGAGTGTCGTTCGGCGGATACGTTGGGGAGGGTCGGTTCAACGGCAGCAAGACCTACGCGAGCTCCAAGCTCCTGGTCGTACTCTGGACTCGCGAGCTGGCGAGAAGGCTGAAGAGGAGCGGCATCACCGCGAACTGCGTGCATCCCGGCGTCGTCGGGACCGACGTCTTTCGCGACTACCCCAGGTGGTTCAATGCTCTGATGACCCGCTTCATCTCGAAGCCGGAAGTCGGCGCGTCGCCGGTGGTGTACTTGGCCACATCGCCTCAGCTCGCGGGGGTGACCGGCGAGTACTTCTGCAAGAGGGAGAGGAGGCCGCTCTCGGGACCTGCCGCCGAGGACGGTCTTGGACATCGCGTGTGGGAGTTCGGCACGACTCTCGCTGCGGTGCGTCCCGGAGTGGACTAGGCAGAGCGCTGTCGGCCGACTTCTCGGATCGCCCCAGGAACCACGCTGCTCTTCGGCGGTCGGTTCGGGGATGTGCGACTGCCGCGCCGCGCACGTCTGTCGGCGAGCTTGAAGGCCGCGCGATAGCCGCCCTGCGGAGTGACGCCCTGCCACCTATCCTCATGCCCCTTCCCCTCCCTGCCGATGATGGCAGCGAAGGCCCTGCAGCGGCCAGGACCGAGCCCGGAGAGGAGAGACAGGCATGACGTCAGATCAGGCGAAGAACAAGCTCCTCGACACGGGAAGCGAGAGCTCCCTGGGCTCGCCCGCAGAAGGCGCCGGCGGCACTGTGTATACGTATCAGAACCCGGACGGGAGCATCATCGGGCTGCTGTACCGGAACGGCGTCGTCGTCACGGTGGAGCTGGCTTCCGGAGGTCCTCTTCCGAGAGCCTAGCCACGTGTTCAGCCGCCGCGGGACGACGTCCGGCATCAGGCCGCTCCTCCCCGCGCATCGTGATCGCCCGCGTCTGACCTCGCCTCGCCGCTTCCTCCACCCTAGACGCGCACGCCGTTTCTCCCGCCCCGCGGCTTCCCCTACACGGCCTCGCTCGGCACCCCCGGGCCGCCACGACCACCCGATTCGGGTGAGGCGCGGCGGCCTCGCAAAGCGATGTCAGATGCCATCTTCAGGGCGACGCTGCGCGCCTGACGGCCGCCGGCCGTCGGGGCGTTTCGCGGCACAGACAAAGGAGGCAGTCAGATGAGTGGACAACCGAGCGGATGGGCGATCGGGGGCACGGCCTTCGCCGGCTTCATGATGATCGTCATGGGCGGCTGGTGGATCATCTCCGGCCTGGTGGCCGTCTTCAACAGCGACTTCTACGTGGTCGGCGAGGAGTACATCTTCCAGTTCGACGCCTCGACCTGGGGCTGGATCCACCTGATCCTCGGCATCGTCATCCTGCTGGCCGGCTTCGGACTCTTCAGCGCCGCGACCTGGGCTCGCGTGGTCGGCGTCATCATCGCCATCGTGAACCTGCTCGTGGCCTTCGCCTGGCTGCCCTGGTACCCCTTCTGGTCGCTCATCTTCATCGCCGTCTCGGTGCTCGTCATCTGGTCGCTCACGTCCCACGGACGTGACATCACCGAGGCGTAGCGGCCGGGGGACAGCCATGCCATCGGCTTCCGGGGCGCCTGCGGCGCACGACGTTGCAGCGCCCCGGAGGTCAGCTCAGATTCATCGTCCGCAGCCGCCAGGTCGCAAGGACGATCGCGACGACCGAGGCGACCGCAAGGGTGGCGATGGAGGCCGACTAGGCCGGTCGCATCCTGGAACGCGAAGCGGGGATCGTCCGTGACGGCTGCAAAGATGGAGGCGACGAAGTGCCGGATGCTGACGTATCGCAGGCCAGGCACGAAGCGTCCCAGGATCGACTCCCACACGAAGAGGTAGATGAGTGCGGCCACCAGCGCGCGGGAGATGAGCAGACTGACGAGCATGAAGATCGAGGAGTAGGTGACCGTGGCCACGAGTGGAGGCGACGATCATCGCCCAGAGCAACTGCAGGTTCTCGCCGGAGTCACCCCGCATCACCACCAGGTAGGTCATGGTCAGGCCGAGCACCACGATCGGCCCCGAGACCAGCACGCTGCCGACCAGCTTCTCGATCACGATCCGGAACCGGCTGACCGGCTTGAGGATGAGAAACGGGAGCGTGCGGTCCTCCACCTCGTTGCCGAACGCACTCGTCGCCAGCACCAGAACGGTGAGCGGCAGGAGCGTCGGGATCATCAGCTCGATGAAGATCCCGTTGCCCAGGAAGGGTCCTGGTCGATCCCGGTCCGGCTGAATGAGGTAGATCAAGCCGAACACGAGCGGGATCAGCGCGAGGCCGATCACGACCCGTATGGCCTTGCCCTCGAGAAACTGCCTGACCGTCAGCGAGGCGATGGGGAAGTGCTGCCGAATCGTGTCCATGGGTATCGTCGCCACCCGCCCGCTATCTCTCCACCAGATACGCGAACACCGACTGAAGTGACTCGTCTCCGGCCTGGACCTCCAGGAGGCGGACGTTCGCCTCTCTCGCCAGGCCGGGCAGGGCTACGTAGAAACCACGCGCGTCGCTCGTCTCCGCCACGATGCGGCTCTCGCCTTCGACTTTGATCGAACGCGTGGCGGGGTGCCCGATCAGCGCGACGGCGAGTCGACGCGGGTCGTCCGACCGGATCCGGACAGAATGGTCGTGCCCATCGATCTTGTCGCGAATGACGCGGTAGTCGCCTGCGGCCGCGAGTTTGCCGTTCACGATCACGATGATGTTGTCGGCGAAGCGCTCGACTTCGGCCAGGACGTGCGATGAGACCAGGATCGTCCGCGTGCTCCCGAGGGAGCGGATGAGGTCTATCATCTGGGCGCGCTGGGCGGGGTCCATGCCGCTCAACGGCTCGTCCATGAGCACGACATCCGGGTCGTGCACCAGCGCGCCGGCGACCTTGATCCGCTGTCGCATGCCCTTGGAGTAGCCGCCGACCTTGCGATTCGCCGCAGCGGTCATCTCGACGACCGCGATCGCACGGTCGGTCGCCCTGTTCGGCATCCTGCATCTTTTGCACAGTCGCGTTGAATCGCACGAACTCGCGACCCGTCAGGAACGGATAGACCGTCTCCGATTCATGCACAAGACCGAAGCGACGGTACATGTCGACACTGCCCCGAACCGAGTGGCCGTGGATCTGGATCGTCCCTCCGGAGGGACGGAGCAGACCGGCCATCATCTTCAGGATGGTCGACTTTCCCGCCCCGTTGGGCCCGAGCAGGGCGGTGACGCCCGGCGCGATCCCGAAGGAGACGTCGGAGACGGCGACGATGTCGCCGTACCACTTGGAGACACCCTCGACGAGGATCGTCGGCGTGGTTCCCGCCACGACGCCGGGAAGGAAGAGCGGAGCCGACGGCGCGCCGACGGGTGAAGGTGAGGATGTGCCTCTCATCTCAATCCTCCGGCACGTAGCGCCAGATCATCACGGCGCAGGCGACGGCGATCGTGACTGCCATCCCGGCCGCATACGCCCACCACTGGAATGGAATGCCGTCGATTCTGACTTGCGGTGGGAACAGTGAATAGGCGACGTTGTTCGCGATCGTCGCCGGGCTGAGGAAGGTGACCCAGTCGGCGAGCCGGCTCTCTCCGAGAGCGTAGGCGATCGAGTTGACCAGTCCCTCCGTCACCAGGTAGCCCACGATGATCACGGGAACGGCGATCACCTTGCGCCCCGTGAACGATGAGATCATCAGCCCGATGGCTCCGAGATAGAGCGAGATGAGCTCGCCGGCGAGCGCAATCTTTGCGAGATCGCCGAGGTTGTCCGTCAGCGCGACCAGCGGTGCATCCGCGAGCAGATTGCGGAAGAGCCAGAGGGTTGCCGCCGGGACGAACGACAACGTCAGCGTGAGGATCGCGGTCGCCGTGAGTTTGGCCAGGACGTAGTCCAGCCGGGTGATGGCTTTGGAGAAGTAGAGCGTGAGAACGTTCTCGCGACGGTCTGGACAGAGCATCTCCGGCGCTATCGTCGCGACGAAGATCCCTTCAATCACGAAGATGAAGCCGAAGAAGTCGCCGTAGTCCATCAACACTTCGTCGGTCAAAGGCGCCAGGAACGACTCCACTCCGATCACGATGAGCACGGTCCCGGCTGCTACCGCGTAGAGAATGATCGGCACGATCTTCGCGGTCCAGCGCTTCCTGATTCCAAGCGACCTGCTCATCGAGTACCGGGTCAGGGCGCGGAAGGCCTGAGGCCGACCGAGGCGCTTGCCCTCGTAGTGCTGTGTAGCCGCGGTCGTAGACCTCCCCGTACCCGGCGGGCTGGTTCATCTCCTGGTCAGGAGTCGCCATCGGTGTCTCCTGCCGCGACGGGTCGTTCGACCCTGCCGATGTAGGTGTCTTCGAGCGATTGCACCGGCTTGCGAAGTGAACGCAGAGCGATGCCAAGATCGGCGGCGGCATCACGCACGGCGTCGTAGACGTGGTCGCCGTCGTAGCGGACCACCAGCTCGTCGCGCGCAGTCAGCTCTGTCCTCGTGCCCCGAGTCGCGTGGACCCCGACGCCGGCCAGCCGATGAATGAAGGCATCGATGTCGCCGTCGATGCGGACGAGCAGATCGCCTTGCTCGGTCCCGACGCCTTCGATGGGCTGCGCGAGTACGAGTTCGCCTTCACTGAGGATCACGACGTAGTCGCAGACACGTTCGACGTCTTCGAGGATGTGCGATGAGACGATCAGCGAGATGCCCAGCATCTGATGGATCCGCTTGATCAGATCGAGCATGTCGTCTCGACCCTGCGGGTCCATGCCGTTGGTGGGCTCATCGAGGCATACGAGGCCAGGATCGTGCACGATCGCCTGCGCGAGCTTGACTCGCTGCTTCATGCCGGTGGACAGGCCCTTGATCAGGCGATAGCGCTCTTCATCCAGTCCGACCTGGTAGAGGACATCGGCGGCCCGTTGGCGAGCCGCACGGGCGGGCAGGCCGCTCATTTCGGCCATGTGGCCCACGAAGTCGGCAGCTGTGGTGCCCGTCGGCAAGACATCGGATTCCGGCATGTACCCGACATGCTCGCGGACCTTGACGCCCTGTGAGCGAGCATCGAGACCGAGCACACTGGCGGTGCCCTCGCTGGGCTCAGTCAGTCCGAGCAGGATCCGCAGCAGGGTCGTCTTGCCGGCTCCGTTGGCGCCGAGCAGACCGACAGCGGATCGCGGAATCGTCAGATCGAGTCGATCCAGCGCGACGACGTTCCCGAACCGCTTGCCTACGCCGCGCAGCTCAACGGCCGGTTGCCCCGCGACATCCTTTGCACCAACGCCTGACAACCGGGTTGTTCTCCTGGTCTCGAGCTGACCCCATCCGTCGTTCGTCTTCTATCATAGTGCCAGAGCAGGCCTCGCGTGAACGACGCAAGAGGCGCGTCTCGGGGGCAACCTGCGTGGGTCGCCGTGCAGGGGGACGGCAAATCGACCAGGATCGTCCGTCTGGATCCGCGCGGCGTGGGCAGGCCGAGGCACATCGAATGGGGAGGTCGGATGAGCGAGCTGTTCAGAGCCCTTGTTCTTCGAGACGCCGGCGATCGCGGCTACCGAGCCGGATTCGAGGACCTGACCGTCGAGGACCTGCCCGAAGGGGATGTCCTGGTCGATGTCGAGTACTCCGATCTGAACTACAAGGACGGGCTGGCGGTGACGGGCAGGGGCAGGATCGTACGCGAGCTGCCGCTGGTCCCCGGGGTCGATCTGGCCGGAAGGGTCGTCACCTCGGAGAGCGACCTGTACCGACCGGGCGATGCGATCGTGTCGACCGGTTGGCACGTCGGGGAGAAGTACTGGGGTGGCTATGCGCAGAAGGCCCGGCTGCGGTCCGAGTGGCTGGTGCCGCTGCCGGAGGGGCTGGACGCCCGCCAGGCCATGGCGGTGGGGACGGCCGGCTTCACCGCCATGCAATGCGTACTGGCGCTCGAGGATGGCGGTGTTCGGCCGGACGGCGGCCCTGTGGTGGTCACGGGGGCGGCTGGAGGGGTCGGCAGCGTCGCGGTCGCGATTCTGGCGGGTCTAGGTTACGAGGTGCACGCGGTCACCGGTCGTGCGGCGACCCACGCCTACCTGAGTGACCTTGGTGCCAGCACTCTGCTCACCCGGGGCCAGATGGACGCGCCGCCGCGAGCGCTTGAATCGGCTCGCTGGGCAGGTGCTGTCGACGCCGTCGGTGGGGTGATGCTGGCGCGGGTCCTGGCCGAGTGCCGGGAGGGGGCGACGGTGGCGGCCTGTGGGCTGGCCGGCGGCCACGACCTGTCGACCACGGTCATGCCGTTCATACTGCGCGGCGTTCGCCTGCAGGGCATCAACTCCGTGACGGTCCCGCTTGCGGAACGACGCAAGATATGGGAGCGGGTAGTGCACGATCTGCCGGTGGGCAAGCTTGAGGCGACGATCGAGGTGATCCCCCTCTCGGCGGTGCCGAAGTGGTCCGAGGCCATACTTGCGGGTCGCGTGCGCGGCCGGATCGTGGTCGACCTCAACGCCTGAGCAGGGTTTCGTGCCAGCGCGAGGACCGGTGCCTGACGCCCTTCCCACGGTCGCTCTAGACCGACGAACCCTCCATCACGCCCGCTCGGTGCCCAAGAGGAAGGCGCGCAGGTCGCGCCCGAATCGGGCACCCCTTGCCGGATGCCGCATGTCGGGGTAGAGGACGAGTTGCGCGCCGGAGATCCCTCGCGCGGTCTCACGGAAGAGCTCTTCCGTGTAGCCGATGTCCGCCGCGCCGGCGATCACAAGCGTGGGCACGCCGATCTCGGCGAGCCGGTCGTGGAAGTCGAAGGCGTCCTCGGCCTCGATCGTGACGATCAGATCAGATGGATCGTCTGGCGCACCCATCGTCATGAGCACCGACGCAGCTGCGCCGAGAGCGTCGCGATACCAGCTGGGCTTCAAGATGAAACCCATCAGGGTCGCGTTCGCCTTTCGCCACTGGCCCTCGCGCACGAGGTCCCGTATCCGCAGTTGCAGCTCCTTGCCGACTGGTCCGAGCTTGTACGCACTCGAGTGAATCACGAGCTTGCGAGCCAGTTCGCCGTGCTCCGCCCCGAACTGCAGGGCGAGCGAACCCCCGGTCGATGTCCCGATCACGTCCACGGGTCGGTCGAACTCCTCGGCGATCATCTCGGCATAGTCGGCGGACATGTGCGCCAGCGTGCAGCCCGAGGGTAGCCCCTTCCTGCGGGTGACGACATAGACGGTGTACTCGGGTTCTAGCCCTCGGTACAGGCCGAGAGCAAAGCGGGCATCGAGTCCGCCGAGCGGCTTGTTCTCGAAGAGCAGGCCCTGGAAGACCACGGCGGTGCGCGGCCCCCTGCCGAAGCGGTTGTTGGGCAGCCCGTTGCGAGTGTGACCCGCCGGTGACGGCAAGGCCGCGTCCGCTCACTGGGAGCCTCCTCTGCACGACCATCCGTCATGATTGCGAGAGAGCATGGATCCCGGGCGAACTGACTGCGGACTCGCCAGCGCCTACGCAGCGATCTGTCGTCCCTGCTCAGTGCCGGGTGAGGTCGGCACCAAATCGGGGTCGATGGCGCTCCACAGTTCGCGGTATGTCTCAGGAATCGCTACGGATGGCTTCGACCCCGTGCTTCCTCACGAACTTGACAAGCGTCGCGACGAGTAGCTTGTTCCTTGGCACCTCGATCCCGAGCAGGTCTGCGGCTTCCTGAGGCGACATCTTGACGTTCATCGTCATCCCTCCCGATTCTTGCATTCGCTGCCGCACCTGTCCTTGATGTGTTCCCTGGTGGGTGCTTCACAAGCAGACGATCCGTTGGCGCCGACCCTGGGCCTTCAGCCTGTCGCGCGCGCCGGCGGCCGTCGCGTGGCGACGTCCAGAGCGAGCGCGACACAGATCCCCGCCGCATTGGCCAGAAGGTCGCCCCGATCGTAGACGTTCGACATGATGCCGAAGCCGTTGGTAAGCTCGAAGGCCTCCACTACCAGCAGGGCCGATATGGCGGCCGCGAGTCTCCCCAGTCCGACTCGTGATGTCGCGATAGCGGCCAGGAAGTAGATTGCGAACGAGACGGCGAAGCTGCCGCCGTAGTCGTGGACCGCCTGATCCAGCGGCCCGTAGTAGTAGGGCTTCAGCACGAGGGCGGCCACGCCCAACAGCACGAATGCGACGCTGCGCCGCGTCTCCCTCGTCGTCATCCATGAATCCCGGCGACTCGAGCACGACCGTACCGCAGGATAGCGGGTGCATGGCGAAGCCGTTCGGTGGGCATGGTCATCGAGACGGCGACCGTGAGGCGAGAGGAGTGAGACTGCGATCGAGGTCATGATCTGGTCCGATGTCGTGTGACCGTGGTGCCATGTCGGCGTGGAGCGCTGGCGAGCAGCACTGACGGAACTGGGCACTGAGGCCGCTGGAGTGACATGGCGCTATGGGGCCTTTGAGCTCGATCCGGCAATCCCCCCGGAGGGCGTGGACGCACGCGTCTATCTCGAGGCCAGGTACGATGCGGCCTCGGTGGCGGCGATGCGGGGGCGGCTGGCCGAGACGTTCAGCGCCGAGGGGTTGACACTGCGTGATCTGAGCGAGTGGGGTCTGCGGCCGAGCACCTTTGCGGCGCATCGACTGCTGAGGGCGGCGCTGGCGGACGGTCTGCTGTTGCACCAGGCCGTGGGCGACGGGCTCTTTCGCGAGTACTGGGCGGAAGGGGCGGACGTCGGCAATCACGAGGTCCTCGCCGGAATCGCGCGCGATTCTGGGATGACGGACGATCGCGCGCGGGCCGCACTCAAGAGCGACGAAATCGCCGTGGCTGTGCGCGAGGAGGAGGGGCGTGCTCAAGCAGCCGGTATTCGCGCAGTGCCTACGTTCGTCATCGACGGACGGACGGCCGTGACCGGCGCACAGCCACCTGCGGCGCTCGCACAGGCAGTTCGGCAGGTCCTCGCCGCCAAGGCAACACCGGCTCAGTCGCGTGGGCGTGCCTGAGCGACGGCACGAGCAGGAAAAGTGAGCGCACGAACACCTCCGGAAGCGCTCAGGCCTGCTCTTGCTCAGACCTGAGAAGCCGCACGAAAACAGCCGCACGACCGCAGCGCCCACACAACCGAGCCGCAGTGGAACCTAGCGCGACTCACCAATAGAGCTGATGTGCGACTCGATCGTCTACACCTGCCACAGAATAATCATGTAGATGATGAAGATCGTCGATGCAACAGCAACACCCATGGAGCCCTCCCCCCGTAGACGACTTATCTTTAGTACGTTGTTCCCGGCCTGTCAAGGCGCTAACAGGCTGGTCCGCGACATCATCTTCCTCAACCTCACCGCAACACGCACTTCATGTTGGGGCCGGACAATAGTGCCAAGCCACACAACGGCAACGACGGCTGTCCCCCCGGCCGCAGGAACCTGACTGGAGTACGGCGCCCCCCCCGCCGAGTCGGAGTCCCACCAGCCCGGGCGACGTACTTCCTGCGCCCGGGAGCCGCTGGCCCCACATGAGCCGCGACGACGGAACCACAGTCGTCGCGGCTCACCCCCTGTCTGGGCCCGATTCGCGAGCGTCCAGCGCCGGCGGTCTCAATGTCGCTTCTGGCGCTGCTTGTTGAGCTTCAACTCTCCGCTTGTCATTCTGTCGTCCAGCCTGGTGAACTTGTAGGTGTGCCCGCCCGCGGTCACGGTCACCGTGTTGCCCTCGACAGAGTACTTCCCGGGACCGAGGGCACCGAACGTACATTCCGTCGCGCTCGTGAAGGTGAGGAGCACCTCGTCCCCGGTGGGGTTAGCGCCCTTCCACGTCGTGCCCTCGAGAGACGAGTCGCCGCAGGCGCTCAGCGTGATGAGCAGTGTCGCGAGAACGAGAAGGCCGATCATCGATCCACGTGGCATGGCGCCTCCGTTGGGTGAGTCGAATGGGAAGATCGACGTTCGCCATTCGCTCGTCCTTGATGGTGAGCTCGAACCCTGTCCGCTACCATCTTCTCTTCGAACCCCGCCTGACTCAAGTCGCAGAGCGCCGAGTCGACCTCGAGGCGTGTCATGGCATTGCGTGGGCGAGAATCAAGGGCTCGAGGCCGGGCGAGCCCGGTGAGGTCTCCTCGCCGCTAGATCAGCAGCGTCAGTCCGACAATCTCATAGTGCACGAGAGTGGCGTACAGGGCAATCAGGAAGGGCACTATCAGGAGCGCCGCGCGGCGCCTCCGAAGCAACCAGATTCCCAGGGTCGCGGCAAGCACAATGCCGCACTTGACGATCGCGGTCTGCGTCGCGCCGGCCTCGAAGACGTAGCGCATGAAGGGGTTGACCTCCACGGCGCCGAGACGCAAGGCGATGGAGGTGAGCGCGAGGTCGATCATGCTGAGGAGATTGGCGAGGGCCAGCAGTGCGACGAGCACGACCGGATGATCCCGCAAATACGAGAGCGACGGATCAAGCTCGATACTGAACGGAGAACGGTTCCGTGCCTGGCGCCGATCGAACCCCGAGCGCCGATTCCAGAGAACGAATCGGCGGGTCCGCCGCCGGTCGCGTCCTCGCGGCAGGTTTGCTGTGGACGACTCCACCGGACCGTCTCCTGACTTGTCGCTGATCTGCTCCTCAAGGGCTCACCCGATCGACGTCGTTCCATCGTGCCGAGGTCGTCGGCCGGGGGCCCGCCGAGCGAGCCGTCCCCAACACATCGCTGTCAACGATTCTACCCTCGGAGGCCGCCCGCCTCGAAGGGGCCGGCCGGCTTGGCGTTGTCGGACATGACGACGACGGGCCCCGTCGATCCGCTCGGCGGCCTCCATGGCGCCGACTTCGCGTCGACGCGGCGACCACATGCGGTACCATCATCGCGTCGCGGAACTTCGGGGTGCCTCGACAGCCCATCCGGCGGGTCTCAGGGAGGTGAGCTCTCATGGCGGTCGTCGCGGAACGCGAGGGCTGGGCAAGGGCGAACGCGCCTCGTGTCGCACTGGTCGCGGGGTTCGCCCTCCTCGCGGTCTTGCTGGCCGGGTGTGGGGAAGCGGCGGACACCACCGGCGGCCATGCGCCAGTGGTCGTCGAGGAGGCCGGGTCGATCGGAGCCGGCGATGCTCGGGATCCCAACCATGCCGATTTGCCGTACGACGCGTACGCGTTCGAAGCAAGCAAGCGGGATGCCGTCGTCGTCGAGGTCACTGCCGAGGGCTTCGTGCCGCTTCTCAAGCTGGTGGAGGTCGCCACCGGCGCCGTGCTCGCGGAGTGGGAGGAGGAGCACTCGGATGAGAAGACACTCTCGTACACCATCGCCGGGCCGGGCGTGTACGAGGCTCGCGTCTATGCTCTGGAAGGCGGGAGTGGCGCCTACACGCTGACCGTTCGCATGGACCCGTAGGTACGAGCGCGGCTAGCCAGGGGCAGCGGGCGGCCAGGTATGGTACCATGCCTGCGGACGCCGTTCGGCGACCACCGAGTTTCCCCACCCAGACGCAAGAGGGTCGAACCTCGCAAGAAGACGGTCAGTGCGCCCGCACCCAGGCGCGCGAACGAGACCGTCAAGGCCCGCCGGGTCCATGTGAACGAGCATGTCAGCCCGGCGGCGCCGTCCAATCCCTCTCCTCGCCTCTCCTCTCCTCTCCTCTCTCTCCCTCTCTCTCCTCTCTCTCTCCTTGTCCCGCGCCTCGACCGCGTCGGCCTGCGCGCGTCTTCTGCCCCCGCAGTCGCTCTGGCCTCAGATGGCACAGCGACGGCTCCGACGAGCCGTCCGCGCCTCTGGAGTGTCGGCGGTCGAGCAGACCGACCTCACGAGGTCCCGCGCGCCGACGAACGTCTCTGCCACGTGTTGCGCGGAGCCGGGAGATGTACCATCGGCATAGGGGCAGACGCGCGCGGGAGTCGTGAGATGCTGAGCGACAAGGAGATGCGGCAGCAGGCGATCAGACGAAAGCGCGGCTCCACGGCGTCATCCACGGCCGACACGGTTGCCGGGTCGTTCCATGGCGGCGGAGGACATTTCGTCGGCGGGGCGCGCGCGCGATGAAGGAATCTGCTGTCTTCCCTGGCGCGTGACATCGGAGAGAGCGTACGCAATCTTCTGCCCATCGTTGCCGTGGTGGGCTTCTACCAGCTTGTGGTGCTGCGGCAACCGTTGCCGGGCATGGACCGGATCGTCATCGGCGGCGTCGCCGTGGTCCTGGGTCTGGCGCTCTTCATCCGCGGCCTTGAGATGGGGCTGTTCCCGATAGGGGAGAGCATGGCCGCCGCCTTCGCGCGCAAGGGCAGCATCGCCTGGCTGGGCCTGTTCGCGTTCGCCTTGGGATTCAGCACGACCGTGGCCGAACCGGCGCTGATCGCCGTCGCCGGCGAGGCGGCCCAGGTCGCGGCCGACGGCGGGGTGATCAACGACACCGATCCGGCCCGATCCGGCTACGCGCTGGGCCTGCGGGTCACCGTCGCGCTGGCGGTCGGCGTGGCCATCGTGGTGGGCGTCGTCCGCATCATCAAGGGCTGGCCGATCCTGTGGTTCATCGTCGGCGGGTACATCTGCGTGCTGATCATGACGTTGTTCGCCCCTGCGGAGATCGTCGGGATCGCCTACGACTCGGGTGGCGTCACTACGTCGACCGTGACCGTTCCCCTTGTGGCCGCCCTCGGCGTGGGGCTTGCGTCCTCGATCCGCGGCAGAAACCCGATGATCGACGGCTTTGGCCTGATCGCCTTCGCATCGCTGACACCCATCGTGTTCGTCATGCTCTACGGGGTCCTCGTATGACCGACCTGCTGACGCTGCTGGCGGGGACCGTCAGGGACCTCGTCGTGGCCGTCCTTCCCATCGTCGTCCTCCTGATCGGATTCCAGGTGCTCGTGCTTCGGCGACCGATCCCGCAGAAGGGCCGGGTCCTGACGGGCTTCGGCTTGGTGGTCGCGGGCATGGTGCTGTTCCTCACCGGACTCGAGGAGGCGCTGTTCCCCTCGGGTCGCGTCATGGCCGGCCAACTGACCGACCTTGCCGTAGTGGGAGATCTGGCCGCGAGCGCGGAGCCCGACTGGCGCGACTACTACCACGTCTACATCTTCGGCGCGGCCATCGGGTTCGCGACCACCATCGCCGAGCCGGCGCTGATCGCCGTGGCCATGAAGGCTCGCGACGTCTCTGGCGACACGCTCAGCTCCCGCGGTCTGCGCATCGCGGTGGCCAGCGGCGTGGCCATCGGTATCGCCCTGGGCTGCTTTCGCATCGTCACCGGCGGCCCGCTGCCCTACTACATCATCGCCGGGTACGTCCTCGTCTCCCTCCAGGCGCTGGTCGCGCCAAGGAGTATCATTGCGCTGGCGTTCGACACCGGCGGCGTCACCACGTCTACCGTGACCGTCCCGCTCGTCGCTGCTCTCGGGCTGGGCCTGGCGAGCACGGTGCCCGGCCGCAGCCCGATCATCGACGGGTTTGGTCTCATCGCCTTTGCGAGCCTGTTCCCGATGATGACGGTCATGGGATACGCTCAGATCGGTCACTGGCGAGCTCGACGTCAGACCAGCAAGCGGATGCAGGAGGAGTAACGTGCACTTCAAGCTCATCGTCGTCATCTCCGAGGACGCCGACACCAGCGCTATCGTCCGTGCGAGCAGGGCGGCCGGGGCCACCGGCGCGACCGTACTGAACCAGGCCCGCGGCGAGGGGCTCACCCCCGCCAAGACCTTCTTCGGGCTCGATCTGGAGAGTCAGCGGGACGTGGTCCTGCTCCTCGTGGAGGAGCACTTGAGCAGGGGCATCCTCGAGACCATCGGGGAGGTCGGCAAGTTCGACCAGGAGCCGGGTGCCGGGATCGCCTTCCAGGTCGACGTGGAGGACGCCGTCGGCGTCCTCGCTCAGGCGCGCATGCTCCAAGACAGAGTGGAGGAAGAGCTATGACCGAGCCGCGACAGATGATTCGCGTCCGGGAGGTCATGAAGCACCACGTCGATATGGTCGACGGGCGGACCAGCGTGGCCGAAGCCCTGAGGCAGATGAAGCATTTCGAGACGAAGACCCTGATCGTGCACAAGCGTCACGACGACGACGAATACGGCATCGTCCTCATGTCCGACATCGCCAGGCACGTCCTCGCGCACAACCGCTCGCCAGAGAGGGTCAACGTCTACGAGATCATGTCCAAGCCCGTGATCGGCGTGGACCCTGAGATGGACATCCGCCACTGCGCGCGTCTGTTCGACAAGTTCGGCCTGGGCCGCGCCCCCGTGATCGACCACGGACTGATCGTCGGCATCGTCAGCTACACGGATATGGTCAAGCTCGGGGTCTGCCGCGAGCTCTGAGCCTCGCCGGGATCCAAGCAGGGGAGGGAGCTGGATGAACGCTCAGTCCGCGATCCACACCGAGGGGCTCACCAAGCACTATGGGAGTGTGCGGGCGCTGGAGGACCTGGACCTCGACATCCGGGCCGGCGAGGTGTTCGGGTTCCTGGGCCCCAACGGCGCCGGCAAGACGACGACCATCCGGACGCTGCTCGATGAGATCAGGCCGACGAGGGGGCGGGCTTCGATCCTTGGTCTGGACACCCGGGAGGAGTCCGTGGAGATCCGCCGGCACATCGGCTACGTGCCCGGCGATCTGGCGTTGTATCCCAAGCTCACCGGTCGAGATACTCTCACGTACTTCGCGAACCTGCGGGGCGGCGTCGACTGGTCCTACGTCGACGAGCTCGCCGAGCGACTCGACGCCGACCTGTCCAGGAAGGTGGGCAATCTGTCGTCCGGCAATCGCCAGAAGGTCGGGTTGATCCAGGCTTTCATGAACCGACCCGAGGTGCTCATCCTGGACGAGCCCAGCTCCGGCCTCGATCCGCTGGTCCAGCGCACGCTTCAGACGATGATGCGCGGCGCAGCGGAGAGAGGATGCGCGATCTTCCTCTCCAGCCATACGCTCTCTGAGGTGCAGCGGGTCGCCGATCGGGTGGGCATCATCCGCCACGGCCGGCTCGTCGCGGTCGAATCAGTCATCGGACTCAGATCGAAGGCGATGAGGCGTGTCGAGCTCGAGCTCGACACGCCGGTCGATGCCTCTGTGTTCGAGGCTGTGCCGGGCTCCCGCGACGTCGCAGCGGAGGATCGATCATGTCGCGATGTCCTTCGAGGGCAACATGGGGGAGCTGCTCAAGGCCGCGGCCGATCGCTACACGATCGTCGACATCAACTCCGAAGAGGCCGACCTCGAGGAGATATTCCTCACCTACTACCGCGACGAGGACGTGTCGGACTGATGCTGGGCAGCGTCTTCGCGAAGACGACGAGGGACCGCTGGAGGGGCTGGGCGATCGCGGCCATCAGCCTCTCCGTCATGCTCTTCCTCATGATGGTCGTCTACAGCGACATCGACCTCACCCTCTTCACCACCCTGCCCGAAGCCTACCGGTCGCTGATCGGCATCTCGGAGGATGCGGATGTGGCCAGCCTCGCCATCAGCGCGCTCATGGGTTCCTATGGGGCGATGGCTCTTGGCGGCCATGGCGCTCGTCATGGGGGCGGCCTCCATCGCCGGCGAGGAGGGCAAAGGGACCCTGGATCTCCTGCTCGGAAATCCCAAGAGCCGGACCCACGTGCTGGTGTCGAAGGTCGGGTCCATGGTGATGCTGGCCGCGCTGAGCGTTCTCGTCCTTCTGGGCGCCATCTATCTCACCGCCGCGGCGCTCGGTGTCTCGATCGCGGGGATGGACGTGCCCGCGCTCAGCGTCCATCTGCTCTTCGGTTGCCTGTTCTACGGCTTCCTGGCGCTGGCCGTCGGGGCCTGGACCGGGAGCCGGGGAGCGGCGCTCGGGGCGGCCGTCGGAGTGATGGCCGTGTCCTTCTTCGCGGTCGGCTTCCTGCCGCTCATCGAGGGAGCGGAGGACCTCGTCAAGGTCTTCCCCTGGTACTACTTCAACGGCAGCGATCCGCTGCTCAACGGGGTCGACTGGGGACATATCGGCGTGCTGCTCGGGGCTTCCGTCGTCTTCATGATCGCGGCAGCGGTCGGCGTCAATCGCCGCGATCTCAAGAGCCAGTCGGTGGGCGTCACGCTCGTCGACCGGCTGCGCAGCAGCCCGACGACCAAGAGGGCGATGGACCGGCTCGCCGGCACAGCGAGAGTCTCCAGCATCTGGGTCAAGACTGCATCGGACCACCAGGCGCTTCTCCTGGTCACGGCAGCGCTGATGTTCTTCGTCATGGGCGCCTTGATGGGCCCGATGTATGCGGCCATCCCCAAGGAGACCCTCACTGCCTTCGAGGACTTCCCGGAGGCGATGCTCGCCCTGTTCGGCGGCGGCGACATCAGCACGCCCGAGGGCTTCTACCAGATCGAGACGTTCGGCATGATGGCTCCGATCGCCGTCATGGTGGTCGCCATCGCGATAGGGGCGGGGGCTCTGGCCGGAGAGGAGTCGCGCCGGACCATGGGCCTTCTGCTCGCCAACCCGATCTCACGCTCGAGGGTCGTGCTCGAGAAGAGCGTGACGATGGTCCTCTACGCCTTCTTCGTCGGACTCACGACCTTTGCCGGCGTCGCGCTGGGATCCGTGCTCGGGGATGTGGGCATGGATACCGGCAACATCGCCGCGACCTGCCTGCTGCAGACGCTCGTCGGCCTCGTCTTCGGGGCGCTGGCGCTGGCGCTGAGCGCCGGCACCGGAAGCACGAAGGTCGCCATCTTCGGGGCTGTCGGGGCCGGCCTCGTCCTTCACGTCCTGAACGGGCTCGGGGCGCTCAACGACACCATGGCCGATGCCGCCGGATGGTCACCCTTCCACTACTACCTGGGTAGCGACCCGCTGAACAACGGCATGGCCTGGGGCGACGCGGCGATTCTCGCCGGACTGGCGGTCGTGCTCGTGGCGCTGTCTCGTCGTGCTCTTCCAGCGGCGCGATCTCCGGCAGTCGGGCTGACCTTCAGCGAGCGGCGTTCTGGTCACCATCCGCGCCGCATGATAGAAGGGGCGAGGAAGGGGGCGAGGATCATCCGCCGGCAGGAGCGGTGTGGCCGGGAGCGGCAAAGCGAGGATGCGAGGGGGCGAAGCGATGGATTTGGACCGACTGATCATTCTGATCGTCGGCTGGATCGTCCTCGTGCTCGTGCCGCTGCTGATCATGTGGAGGCGTCGCAAGCCCTGAGGTGCCGTCGACCCGGCGGCGAGGTTCGCTGCCTGCGTCCGCCGCGGCCCGTGAGCAACGTCCTTGTCGCTGCCTTCCGTCGCAGGACAGACAGGAGGGGATCTGACTATGAATCAACGGCTCGACGTCAGCACGATCCTGAGCGACTCATGGGAGCTCCTCAAGCGGGACGCCGCGGCACTGATAGTCGGCGGCATCATCGCCGCCGCCGTGCCGTTCGTCATCATGATGGGCGGCTACTTCATCTTCCTGATCCCAATGGTGATCGGCGGTGCGAGCGAGAACGAGACTCTGGCCGTCCTGGGGCTGGTCCTCGGATTCGTCCTCTTCCTCGCCCTGATGGTCGTAGCGATGATCGTCGCCGTGCCGCTCTACGCCGGCCTCATCAGGATGTTGGTCCGCCGGGTCCGTTAGGGGCGACCGGCGGAGATCGGCGACGTCTTCTCCTGCTTCGATCAGCTGGGACGTCTCGTCTGGGCAGCGCTCGTTCTCGGGGTGGTCATCGGAGTAGCGATGATCATCATCATCCCGGGAGTCTACCTGGCGGTCATCTGGGTCTATGTCATCCCCCTCATCGTCGATCGGCGCATGAGCCTCGCGGAGGCGATGTCCGCCAGCAAGAGACTCGTCGACGAGCAGGGATTCTGGAACACGTTCGCCGTGCTCCTGGTGCTGGGGCTGATAGCGATGGTCGTGTCGTTCGTGCCCTTCTCGCAGGTCGTCGTGTATCCGTGGTTGATCGCGGCGGTTCTGGCGATGTACTTCGTAGCCACCGGTGAGGGGGCGCTGTTGCCGTCCGCAGTGGTCGATAGGGCGGGCGCGCCGGGCGCCGCCGCGCCGCCTGTCGCCGGTCTCGGCGGGGCGCCGATGGGGGCGAACCCGATGCCGGCGCCGCCTCTGCCGGCGCCGCCTCTGCCGGCGCCGCCCGTCGCGCCGGGGGCGCCCTCTCCGTCTTCGCCGGACGACGCGAGCAGGCCGCCGGCGTCATAAGAGTCTCCTCCGGGGGGTATGGAGATGGGCCGCAGTGGCTGGAACACAGCCACTGCGGCCCATCTGCGATCTAGCTTCGCCTGACCGCTCCCACGATAGCGCGCGTCAGGATCTCTTCGTGGGTCTCCTTGTCGGAGCGGGGGCCAGGCGTGCTCAGTCCACCATGAACGACATCGCCGCGGCTTCCAGCTCCGGCGAGACCTCATCCCACCTGTCCATGTCGGCCTGAGCGGTCACGACGTACTGGTACTGTTCCTTCACGAGGAAGAACGTCGTGGCGCGGATCTCCGTGTCTCCGTGCTTGTAGGTGTAGCTGAACCCGAAGCCTGGGACACCGTTGAGCTCCACGGGGCCCAGCGGGTCGAGTATCTTGCCGTCCTCGAGGCCCGGCATCAACGAATCGACGAGGTTCTGGAAGTCCTTCTCAAGATTGGGAACAGACTCCGGCGCCACCTTCTCGTTCAGCTCGTACACGCTGACCTGCAGTCCGTCCAGGGCCATATCGTCGATGATCGTCCCCTCGGGGTCGCCGAAGCCGACATCGAAGACCGGACCGTCAGCCGTGGAACTGCTGAACTCGACCGGGGCCTCCTTGTAGTCCGAGGGGTACGTGATGGAGAAACCGTACTCGTCGTTGTGATAGGTCGTCGTAGCAGCCTCTGCCGATGGTGTCGCATCTCCGTCACCGTCGGAGTCAGACGACTCGCAGGCAGCCAGCCCGAGTGCCAGCGCGAGCAGCAGCGCGGCGGTCAGCACTACTGCTGCGATCTTGGTATGTCGCACGTTTCCTCCTCTGCTTGGTCGCTCTGGCGGCCTCAGACCGCTTTCGCGCGGAGCACTGTCTCGAACCCGTAGCCTTGCGTCTCGGCGATGCCGCGTAAGGCGTTGCGAACGGCAGCGTAGTCCCACTGATAGCTGTAGTCCTTGCCGAAGAGCGTCGAGGCCTCTTCGATGCCGCCCGAGCGTTCCTTGCCGGACGTCTTGAAGGTCGTCTTCTTGAAGCCGGTCCCAGGGGAGATGCCGTCGAAATCGCCGCCGCTCGAGAGGCCCGAGCCCTTCTCGACGAGCATCTCCCAGAAGCGCACGGTGCGTGCGTCGTCGTCTGCTCGCACCCTGCACTTGTAGGTGAGCTTCTTCTTGCTGAGAAAGACCTTGCGCTCGGCCAGCAGCGCCTCCATGGCCAAACTTCCATCCTTCTGGGGGCGCAGCGGCGCCGGGAATGTCGCACTCGCACCGATGAGATCGTCTGACAGAGGCATGGCTCTCCTTTCGCCGGTGTGTCCGGCGCAGTTCATCGGCAGAAGCCCACAGGCTCTTGAGCCTTGCGTGGCTCTGTTCAGGAGCGGATCAGGGCGCGCGGCGGCGCCGCCGTGACGCGCGCGCTGCCGTGGGCCGAAGGAGAGTCGCCGTCAAGCCCTGCTCACGGCTTCGGCGGGCCCTCGCGCTCGCGGACCTCGCGCTGGTGCTCGCGCTCGGCCGCACGATGGGCGGCCAGATCGCCCGAAGGCCGCGTGGAGACCGCCTCGACACGCCGCTTGCGACCGTAGAGGATGACGACGTCGCCGGAATGCAGACGGACCTCCGGAGGCGGAGCGCCGATGTAGGCCTTCGCTGGCGGCTTCACGCCGAGCACGAGGACACCCTCCTGCGCAAGCCCGAGATCCCCGACGCTGCGGTCCGCCAGCCACGTGTGCTCCTTGATCTCGAACTCGATGATCCGGTAGTCATCGCGAAGACTCAGCAGGTCGGCGTAGTCCCTGAGCTCGACGGTCGTGTAGCGGACGAGCAGTCGCTTCACGATCGGCGTGAGGAGCCTGGTTGAAGGTCCGCGTCCGGGACACCCAGACGAGGAGGAGGGCGGCGCCTGCCATGACCAACAGGCGGGTCCATGTCAGCCCACCAGCGGAGAGGACGGACAGCATGAGCGTCGCGATCGACGTCACCAGACCGATCGATCCGAAGCGTATGAGCATCATGGCTATCCGGCGTCGCGCCGGATAGCCTACGATGGCCTCTGCCTCCGAGGTCGTGAAGCCCGCGCCGGAGAACGCCGAGAGCGCCTGGAAACGCGCGACGTCCTCCGAGAGGCCTGTCATCACGAACGCGATGGAGCCGACTCGGACTACCAGAAGCGAGAGCGCCACCACCACGATGAGCGCGAACACGGCGACCACGGCGACGCCTCCTCTCTGCCTGCTCTCCCGCTGCAGCGTCTGCGGTCAGCGGGACAAGCACGAGCGCGGACTTGCCCAGCGGGCGAATCATACATTCTCGCCGCGTCCTGGGCTGCCGGCTACGCGAGCTGGATGGAGCGCTTCGAGAGGCCGAGGTAGTACCCGGTGATGGGCGCTACGGGAACCGAGCCGGCTTCGGCCGTACCCATGAGGGCGAAGAGTGGTGCGAAGTGCTCCGTGCTCGGGTGGGCGTATCGCGCCGACGGCACGCTACGGGAATCGGCCAGGGCATCGAGGTCACCCTGCGCCAGTGTCTCCTCGGCCCAGTGGTCGAACTCCACGGACCATGTCGGCGGCGGCGCGTCGAGGTGGAAGTCGGTGAGAAAGCGGAGACCGTGAGTGAGGAAGCCGCTGCCGATGTTCAGAACCCCTACGCCGCGCAGCGGGCGCAGCCGTTCGCCTATGGCCAGCAGACGCAGCGGGTCAAGTGACGGCATCGACATCTGAAGCGCGGGGACATCGGCCTCTGGGTGCATGACGAGCAGCGGCACGTAGGCGCCGTGGTCGAGGCCGCGATCGGGACCGTTCGACCACCGGCTCGGTGGCTTCCAGGAGCTGGCGCACGCGCAGGGCGAGGCTTGGCGCGCCGGGAGCCGGATACGTGGTCTGGTAGTAGTGGTCAGGGAAGCCGTGGAAGTCGTGGACCAGTGGGGCCCCGTCGCTTGTGGCGCCGAGCGCTACCCGTGCCGACTCCCGGTGCGCGGAGACTATGAGTATGGAGCTCGGCCTGGGTAGGGCGCCCGCCCATGTGGCCAGCTGGCCCCCCAGGGTGGGTCGTCGTCAAGCGGTGGCGCGCCGTGGCCCAGGTAGAGCGAGGGCATGCGATCGCCGTCGATACCGGCAGCCGCCACCTCGGCTACGGTGAGGGCGGCCGCATCAAGCTCGGCCTGTGCGAGTGGCTTGTGTCGCTGCCAAGGGGATCCGCTCAAGTTGTGCCCTCCGTCCGTGGACTCGGTCCATCGCTGTCGGCGGCTGTGCGTCAGGTACCGGCGACGGTGTCAGTCCTCCGGCCGTGGCATCACGATCCACAACACGAGGTAGACGATGATGCCGGGGAAAGCGGCGGAAGCGGCGGAGCCCACGACGTAGAGGACACGCACGAGCGTACGAGACCAGCCGAGGTAGTCCGCTATCCCTCCGCAGACCCCGCCGAGGATGCGCTTTCTGGAGCGTGTGAGTCTGTGGCGCGGCGTATTCACCGTTCTCCTTCCTTCGACCCGAATGACACACATCATCAATCGTCGTCGCGAGCACGACCGTCGATGAAGCAGATACCCCGAAACGGGCCTATCGGCACGGCGTGTCGTCGCGGAGTCCCGACGCCGCGTGGATCGTGGCGATGGGTGTGCCATCTGTCGACACGGTGGGCGGTCTTCGATACGCTCAGACGGAGGTTCGCGGCAGCTTCGCCGGGGCAGTCGAGCGCACGACCAGCCGAGCCTTCGCAGCCGCCGATTCGTTCGCGCCGGATGAAAGCCGAGGAGCCGTGAGATCGCATACCGTCTACAAGACGTTCCGCACAGAGCAGCGGCGAGCCTTCGTGCGCATCACCGACGATGTGCAGCGGGCCGTCGACGAGAGCGGCATCCACGAGGGCATGGTGCTGGTCTCGGCGATGCACATCACCGCCGGCGTCTGGGTCAACGACGACGAGCCAGGTATCCAGGCTGATGCTCTTGAGTGGCTCGACAAGCTGGCGCCGCCCACGTGGCAGCCGCCCGCCAACGACGTCGCCCGGGGGCTGTTGCCCGAGGGCGGCGACTACCGGCATCACGGGGGCGGCGAGGAGAACGGCGACGCCCACCTGAAGAACCTGTTGGTGCACCATCAGGTCATCGTGCCGGTCACGGACGGCCGCCTCGACCTGGGGCCGTGGCAGGCCGTGTTCTACTGCGAGTTCGACGGGCTGCGCAGCAAGCGACTCATCATCAAGGTCCTCGGGGAGTAGCCAGGCGTCGCCGAGCGCCTGCGTCAGGCATCATTGACGCAGGCGAACACCGTGGTATCTTCACATCGTATGCGAATAGGCGCATGTCCGAATGCCCACACCGGCAATCGGGATCCGCCTCAGTCGCAGAGGAGCCGCACGGTTGAACAGACGCCTCGAATGCGAGGTGGACCTGCTGCACGCCAGCGTCTGCCAGGCGTTGGCCGACCCCAAGCGCATCCTCATCCTCTATGAGCTGGCCCAGGGGTCACGGGCAGTCAACGATCTGGCTGAGGCGCTGTGCGTCCCGCAACCCACCGTGTCACGCCACCTCAAGGTGCTTCGAGAGCGGAGCCTGGTGGTCGCGGAGCGCGACGGTGCGAGCATCCGCTACTCGGTCGTCGACGGTCGCGTCATCGACGCGCTCGACACCTTGCGCGCCGTTCTCCTCAGTTCCCTCGCTCGCCAGGCTGAGCTCGTGGGCGAGGCGCGATGAGGAGCACCACCACCGTTCGCGCCTCGAATAGGAAGGATGTGTGACGCCGTGTCTGGTCTGAAGACTCGCGAGAAGGAGCGTCTGCGTCAGATCTTTGCCGAGCGCGTCACGTTCGATCCCACCGAGCGCCTGCTCTATGGGCATGACATCGCGGCCATCCCGAGCCTCGTCAAGCCGCTTGTCGGAGACACGACCCCCGACGCGGTCGTGCAGCCCAGCACGGAGGAGCAGCTGGTCGCGGTCGCCAGGTGGGCCAGGGAGCGTCGTATCGCTCTGACCCCGCGCGGCAAGGCGTCGTCGGGCTACGGCGGGGTGATCCCGGTGAGGAACGGCGTCGTCGTCGATTTCTACTTCATGAGGGACATCCTGTCAGTCGATCACGACGCGCTCACGGTCACCGTTCAGCCCGGAATCACGTGGGAGCAGCTGGACCGTGAGATCAAGAAGCAGGGTCTGACGCTGCGTCTGTACCCGACGAGCTACCCTTCCTCGTCGGTCGGCGGCTGGCTCGCGCAGGGCGGCGCCGGCATCGGCAGCTACAAGTATGGCTGGTTCCGAGAGAACGTGGTCTCGGCGCGCGCCGTCCATCCCGATGGCGGAGCACGCAAGTACGGCGACGCCGATCTGGATCTCGTCGCCGACGCCGAGGGCACGACCGGGCTCCTCAGCCAGGTGACTCTGCGAGTGCGGCCGCTCGAGGCGGAGGCCGTCACGGCGATCGCCTGCGCTGAGGCTCACGACTTGCAGGAGCTGATCGAGCGGATCGCCGAGACCGACCTTCCGATCTGGTCGATGGTCTACATCAATCCGTGCATGGCCGAGATGAAGAACCGGGCGCCGCTCACAGAGCACATGGGGCACACCGTGGAAGAGCGCGTTCTGCTGCCGGCCGCCTACATCCTCACACTCGCCTTCGCGGAGAAGGACCGGCCGACGGTCAAGACTGCCCTGGCCGAGATGATCCGCCCGGGCCAGGCCGAGATCCTCTCCAAGCGCATCGCCGACCACGAGTGGGAGCACCGCTTCAAGCTCATGGTCGTCAAGCGCCTGGGCCCGTCGCTCGTCCCCTCCGAGGTCGTCGTGCCTCTCGACAGGCTGGGCGACGTGATGGAGGAGATCGAGCGCAAGGTCGACCAGCCGGTCGTGAAGGAAGGCGTCATCATCAAGCGGGGCCTCAAAGGCAAGCCCGAGGTCGTCATCCTGGGCTTCATTCCCAGCGATCAGCGCACGCTGAGCTACAACTTCGTCTTCGGCCTCGTGCTGACCATCATGAAGATCGCCGAGGAGCACGGCGGCCGTCCGTACGCGACGGGCATCTACTTCGCCAGCAAGGCCGACGAGATCCTGGGGGCCGAGCGGGTCAGACGCCTGAAAGAACACAAGAGGCGCGTGGACGCGCTCGGCATTCTCAATCCGCAGAAGGTCACGGGCAACGGCGCCCTGGGCAGGATGCTGGCCGTGGCCGGCGCCTTCGAGCCGCTGGTCCGGCCCTTCGGCAACCGGGTCATCACCAAGGTCGGCGAACACCTCGACCGGTCGGTGGGCGACATACCGGGCGACATCGCATGGTACGCGTACGCGTGCTCCCAGTGCGGCTACTGCGTCGATCGGTGCGACCAGTTCTACGGCCGCGGCTGGGAGAGCCAGAGCCCTCGCGGCAAGTGGTTCTGGCTGCGCGAGCATATGGAGGGTCGCGCCGACTGGGACAACGACATGGTGAAGACGATGATCGCCTGCACCACCTGTGAGTTGTGCAACACGCGCTGCTCGGCCTCGCTGCCCATCGAGCCCAGCTGGATGACGCTGCGCGGCGAGCTCGTCGAGAAACAGGGGCAGATGACCCTGCCGCCGTTCGAGATCATGGCCGCGGCGATCAGGGATCAGGGGAACATCTGGGCGGGCTATCGCAAGGACCGTGCCGACTGGTTTCCGAAGGACCTCTGGGAGAAGCACGGCCCACACCACCGGTCCGAGACGATGTACTTCGCCGGCTGCACCGCCAGCTACGTCGAGAACGACATCGGCATCGGCACCGTCAGAATGCTCGATGCCGCCGGGGTCGACTTCACGTACCTTGGCGACAGGGAGCTGTGCTGCGCCACGCCGATGCTGGTCGCCGGCAAGTGGGACGAGTTCGAGCGCACGATGCGCACCAACATCGCCAACGTGAAGAAAGCCGGTGCCAGCACGGTCACCACCAGCTGTCCGGCCTGCGACATGATGTGGCGCCACGTCTATCCGCAGTGGGCCGGGAAGCTCGGCATCGACTACGGCATCGAGGTCAAGCACTACAGCGAGCTCATGGCCGAGAGGATCCGCAGTGGCGAGTTCAAGTTCCCGGCGTCGCCGGATGGCTCCGACGTCCTCGGTGGACGGAAGACCAGGGTCACATGGCACGACTCGTGTCACATCGGTCGCGTCAGCGGCGTCTACGACGAGCCGCGCGAGCTCATCGAGGCGGTTCCCGGTACCGAGCTCGTGGAGATGGAGTTCAACCATGAGGAGGCACACTGCTGCGGCAGCGTTCTCACCCTTTTGAGCGATCCGCCGGCGGCGCACGACATCGGCAGAACGCGTCTCGACGAGGCGGTGGAGGCCGGCGCTGAGAAGGTCCTTGCCCTCTGCCCTTGCTGTGAGTTCCAGCTGCGCGTGAGTGCCGAGAAGCGAGATGTACCTATCGAGGTCGAAGACCTCTCGCACTACGTCGCACGTGCTCTTGGGCACGAGCTGCCGGATCCGAACCCTGAGGTCCAGCGCCAGTGGGCTGTCTTCGAGGCGATGATCGCTCTCATGACGCCCAAGGGCTTCGCCGAGCTCCTGGGCGCGATGTGGCCAGAGGTCATCGACGCCATGCCTTTCAGGATGGGCTCGATGATGCGGGCGATGGCCAAGGTCCCGGGCGCCCTGTCGCTCATGAGACCAGCGTTCCCGGTCCTCTTCCCGCGGTTGTTGCCGAGGATGATGCCGACACTCATGCCCACCATGCTCGAGCGCGTCGACGAGCGCATCCCCATGCCCGACTACATGGCTGAGCAGATGCCCGGCATGATGCCCGGCGTGATGGACAATCTCATGCCGCACCTGATAGGCGAGGTGGTGCCGCTCGTAGTCGACCCGATGATCGCGTACCTGAGCGGGAGCGACGGGGTGAAGCAAGGCACTGTCGCTGCTGGGGGTGCGAGGCGGCAGGCGCAACGCGGCAGGGCCATGGACGCTGGCCGATGGACCATCATCTTCGGCGGTTTGTTCTTGGCCGCTCTCGTGCCGCTGCTAGTCGTGCGGAGGCGTCGCTAGCGTGAGGGGCTTGGCTCCTCTACCTGCGCCGCGGATACGAGGCGGCCGACCAGCCGACCGCAAGCGTCACGATCGCCAGCCAGCGGACCCACTCGGGCCAGCCGGACTGCCAGACGGCGATGCCGAGGAGCCAGGGAAGGAAGATGACCCACGCCGGGATCTCGACGAACCAAGGTGACCCACGCACCCAGGCCCAGATGTCGGCCAGAGTACCAGGGGAGACGAGAGCGCACACGATCACCGCCGCCCAGAGGCCGACCATGGCGATGAAGAACAGTCGCTTCACACTGTAGACGATACCGTCCATGGCCGGGGACGCGCCACTGTTGAAGGGAGCGCTTCTCCGTGGCTGCCGCCAGGGGTCGAGGGCGGCTCGTCGGATCCGCCATCCCCGGCCCCGGGCGCAAGACACGAGCGAGATGGAGGCGACATGAAGGTAGTGGCGTTCAACGGCAGTTCGCGCAAGGACGGCAACACGGCCATCCTGGTGCGCCACGTGTTCGACGAGCTGGAGGCCGAGGGCATCGAGACCGAACTCGTGCAGCTGGCGCACAAGCGCTTCTCCGGGTGCAGCGCCTGTCTCAAGTGCGCCGAGACACTCGACAATCGCTGCTCCGGGCTCAAGGACGACGGGCTCAACGAGTGCATCGAGAAGATGATCGCCGCCGACGGCATCATCATCGGCTCGCCGACCTACTACGCCAACTGCACGGCGACGACTCAGGCGCTCATGGAGCGCGCGGGCTACGCGACCAGGAGGACCGGTAACCCGCTGGCGCGCAAGGTCGGCGCCGCCGTGGTCGCCGTTCGGCGCGGCGGCGCCATCCACGCCTTCGACAGCATCAACCACTGGTTCCAGATCAACGAGATGATCGTCATCGGCTCGAGCTACTGGAACATCGGCATCGGCCGTGACATCGGCGATGTGGAGGCCGACGCGGAAGGGGTCGCGACCATGACGAACCTCGGTCGCACCATGGCCTGGGCGCTGGCGAAGCTGAACGCCTGAGCGGTCGTGCCGACGAGGAGCTTCGTCAGACCGGCGCGCCATCTCCCTGGTCGCGCTCTCCGAACGGCCACTGCCGCGTGAAGAGGCTGATGAGGCCTTCGAAGACGAGGATCGCCACGACCCAACCTACGACGCCGAGCCACGACGACGTCGCGAAGAGCAAGGCCACGAGGCCGGCGACCAGCCCGGCGAGACGCAGCAGCGACACATGGCGCGTGACCCAGTCGGTGATCGGCGAGTCGGGAGCGAACGCTTCGTAGTCCTTGGTCGTCTGCACGGCGCGCTTGCCGGCTACGACGACCGCGACCTGGATGTCGCGGCGGCCGTAAATCCAGGCGGCGACAGCCACGATCACGCCGATCACGGCGATCCAGATAGTGAGGGTCCTGAGCGGCCCCACCGAGGCGTTGGCCACGTCGCTCAGCATGGTGAATGTGCCTTCGGCCTGGAGATCGTCGACGATCGCGTTCAGCACCTGTCTCACGATCACATACGTGAGGATCAGGGCGATCGCGGCGCCGATGCCGAGTTCGATGAGCGTGCGGCGCCGGCGGCGAGAGAGCCAGATGGTGAGCGCGAGGAGCACGATCGTCATCGCGAGGAGGACCCAAATGAGGGCGTCGAACCAGCGTACGGCCGTCTGGGCAACGCCGAGTGAGTCGTTCTGCAGCAGGGTGATCTGCCCGAAGTCCGCGGGGAGTGGGCGGTCGAGCCAGGAGGAGAGCTGCTGGGTCGCCTCGTCGGGCGGAGTGCCGGGGGCGATCGCCGGGGGCGAGAGCTTCGTGCTCAGGGCGCCCGGGAGCTTCCCGTCCAGCCAGACGAGCACCTGGCTGATGAGCGGCAGCGTATTGAGCCTGACGTCGTCGCCCTGGATGTAGGCGTTGGTGGTCTCGCCGCGCAGCAGGGCGACGATGCCGTCGTGCGCGACGCGGTTGATCTCGATCCAGAGATCGTAGGCTTCCGGCGTGCTGAGGACCTCGTTGGTGCCCTTGGCGATGAAGTCGTCCACGGCGCCGGTGATGGGCCCGGCGAGGAACTTCGCCTCGGGCGGCAGGGCCTCCGCAGTGCGCTGCTGCAGGTCGGTGGCGGTGACCACCTGGCCGGCGACGTAGTCGCTGAGGGCCCTGATCGCCTCGGGGTCCTTGCCCAGGGGTGCGATCAGCTCGATGTAGCCGTCGCTGTCGAACACGCTGTAGTGCGTCCACCAGGCGACACCCGTGACCACGATGGCGAGGCAGCTGAGGACGACGAGCACACCGACGAGGATGCTGCGGGTGCGGCTGACCTTGCGCACGACCACGACATCGGTTGCGGACGTCGAGTCCGCCGCGGCGTCCTGCCTTCCGGTCTGCCGGTGCTCTGGCCGTCCTCTGACGCATTACCCGTCACGGCTTCTCCTCGTGGTTTGGGTGCGAGTCCTCTCCGGCCTCCGCCGCTCGCTCGGTCACGGCCTATCTACCCGCCGCATGAGTACTCACACCATGTTCGAGACGCGGCGCTGGGGGGGGCCGTCTGTCAGGGCGGGGAGGAATCGACGGCGTCATGCGCGGCGTGCCTTGCGCCGCCTGTGACGACGCCACATCAGCGCGAATTGCCCGATCAGGAAGGCTACGATGGCGGTGATGAGGAGCGACAGCCACAGTGGCGCGGTGAACGAAAAAAAGGGCCCCGGTCGTGGCGGGTCTACCCGTCGCGATGGGATCCGTCACTCTCACGATGTGGAGCGTCCGAGTCGGGTGTGGCTTCGCAGCCTCCACGAGCCGACGCCAAGGGGCTGGATGCATCGCGCCCACCGCCTCCGTGCGTCGCCTGTCGTTGGCGGAGCTGGACCCCGCGTGAACCGGCGAGGGGCCGGCGACACGGCCGCCGGCCCCTCGATCACTCAGTGCGTCTTGCTGCGACTGGTCCGGCAGGCCAGGATGCTGCAGCGCTGGACTCCCGCCGGAGTCGGGGCCGGGCTAGTTCGGCCAGATCGGCGACCAGTCACTGTTCCCGTTGCCGGGCCCCGGGGAGTCGCCAGGACCCATGGTGTTCCGCGCGTTGTGGTTGGCGTGAGCGCCGGACTGGTTGTGCCCTGGAAGGAACGTGTAGTTGCCGTTGGGAAGCGCACCGGCGTCGGGGCGATGGTTGAGGACGCCCTTCCCGACCGCCGGGCAGAGGAAGCCGTCGGTATCCCCGCCCGGTCCTACTACGTCGGGGGCGCCGGCGAGTGCCGCGCCGGCTCCGAGTACCATGAAGGCTGCCAGGGCTGCCATGGCAGCCATGATCCCGAACTTGACGTGATGCCTCTTCGACATCCTCTCCTCCTTTGCCTCGGTTCGCGGCCCAGCCTGTTCGATGGACCACCTGAGGAGGGCTGACGAGCCTTGGGTGGCCGCCGTCCTCCTTCGCGTGCACGGTACCCGGCCGGTCTTGCGTCCTTCTTGCGCGACTCTTACGAGAGCATGAACGGTGGCGGAGAGACCAGTCCTCAGCGGTGTACCGCGATGCGGACAGAGTGACCGTTCCGTGGTATGGGCCGCAGGCTTGACACGTGCCACCCGGGGCTGTAGGCACCTTCTATGGACTCGCATTCCCACCATGAAGACGGGCCAGTCGACGCGATTCCCGGCGACCCGGTCAACCCGGCGGGTCGTGGCATGAGCCGGGGCCTGATCCTGCTCTTCGCCGTCGCTACCGGCCAGGCCGTGGCCAGCAACTACCTGGCGCAGCCGCTTCTGGACACGATGCGCGATCAGTTCGGCGTGACCCCGCGGTCTCGCCGGTCTCATCGTCACTGTCGCGCAGATCGGCTACGCGGCCGGCCTCGTCTTGCTGCTGCCGCTGGGCGACCTGCTCGAGCGGCGGCGGCTCATCATCACCTTGGCGGCGATCACCACGGCCGGCCTCGTCGCGGCGGCGCTGGCGCCCTCGCTCGGGTTCTTCCTCGCCGCCGCCGCCCTGATCGGCCTCACGTCGGTGATGGCTCAGATCCTGGTGCCGTTCGCGGCTACGCTGTCCTCAGAGGGTGAGCGGGGCCGCGTCGTCGGGACTGTGATGAGCGGCCTGCTCCTCGGCATCCTGCTGGCGCGCACCGTCTCAGGTCTCGTCGCTGAGGTCGCCGGCTGGCGCGCCGTGTACTGGCTGGCCGCCGTCCTCATGGTGGCCCAGGCCATCGTGCTCTACGCCAAGCTGCCGCGCTACCGCGAATCGACGGATCTCGACTACCCGCGGCTGCTCGCCTCCGTCATCGGCATCGCGCGCGCGGAGCCGGTGCTGCGCCGTCGCGCGCTCTACGGCTCGTTCTCGTTCGGTGCTTTCAGCGTGCTCTGGACGACGCTGGCGTTCCTGCTTGCCGGTCCGGCGTACGGCTATGGAGAGGGAACGATCGGTCTCTTCGGTCTGGTCGGCGCCGCGGGTGCGCTCACCGCGACCGTCGTCGGACGCTTCACCGACAAGGGCTGGGCGCGGGGGCTGACCGGCGTCTCGGCCGGCATGCTGCTCGCGGGCTTCGCCCTTCTGTGGCTGGGCGGCACGTCCCTGGTCGCCCTGCTCGCCGGGATCGTCGTTCTCGACATCGGGTGCGAACGGCATCCACATCACCAACCAGAGTGAGATCTACCGGCTGCGGCCGCAGGCGCGCAGCCGGATCAACGCTTTCTACATGACGTCATGCTTCATCGGGGCGGCCACCGGCTCCGCTGCGGCCGCTCTCGTCTACGAGCGCTGGGGCTGGGGCGGGTCGTGCCTGCTGGGGGCGATCGTCTCGACCGCCGCCGTAGCGCGCTGGGCGACCGACCGCGACCGACCGGCGGCTGTGCAGGCTCCGCTCTGCGAGGCTCCGCCGCCGGCATGAATCGCAGACACCAGAGACCAGAGACCAGAGGAAAGGGAGTGCCCATGAGATTCGTCGACGCACATCTGCACACCGACATGATCGAGGACGTGCAGCTTCAGAAACTGGTGATGATGGGAATGGAGGCGGCGGTCGTGCCCAGTCCGCACATGTTTCTGGGCAGCCACGACGCCGATGCCGTGCTCCAGCTCTGGGAGCGCTTCCTCACGCTCGAGGTCAACACTGCGCGAACGCTCGGCTTCGAGGAGTTCGTCTCGCTCTCCGTCCCGTTCTTCGGGGTGACGCGCGCCGACGCCGAGAAGTGCCTGGCGCGGCTGCCCGAGTTCCTCTCACACGAGCGCGTCGTCGCAATGGGCGAGATCGGCCTCGACTGCGGCACCGAATTCGAGGTCTGGCTCTTCCGCGAGCATCTGCGGCTGGCCAAGGCGCACGATCTGCCGGTGATCCTGCACACGCCGATACGCCTTGCGCCGCAGGGCCCCTCGATCACGCCGAAGGTGCTCGAAGTCATCAAGGAGGAGGGCTTCCCCGTGGAGCGCTGCGTGTTCGACCACGCCGGCGAGGAGACGATGGAATTCCGCATGAGCACCGGGGCCATGGTGGGGTTGTCGATCTGCTGGGACAAGATGCCGCCCGAGGCCGCGGCGCACATCGTCATCGACCGTCCCGAGTGGCGCGACCGGCTGATGATCAACAGCGAGCTCGGCGGCCAGGGCAACGACTACTTCATGGTCCCGCGCGTGCAGCTGGCCATGAAGCTGATGGGTCTGGATGCGCAGACCATCGACGAGGTCTCCTACCAGACGCCGCGGGACTTCTTCGCCTTGCCGGTCGAGTAGAGCCTGGGCACATCAGCCGTCCGGGCTGTCTGTCGCGGGCGTTGACTGAAGGTAGACTGAGAGGCACACACCCCACGAAGGAGTCGAGTATGCCGGATCTCAAGGGCACCCAGACCGAGAAGAACCTCCTGAAGGCGTTTGCCGGCGAGAGCCAGGCGCGCAACCGCTACACGTTCTTCGCCAAGATCGCCCAGCAGGAGGGATACGAGCAGATCGGAGCCATCTTCCTCGAGACTGCCGAGAACGAGCGCCAGCACGCCAAGCAGTTCTTCAAGCACCTCGAGGGCGGCGCGGTCGAGATCACCGCCACCTATCCGGCAGGCAAGCTGGGAGGCACCACCTCGGAGAACCTCGCCGCTGCCGCAGCCGGCGAGCACGAGGAGTGGACCGATCTGTATCCGGCGTTCGCCGATACGGCTGAGTCGGAGGGTCTCAAGGACGTCGCCAACACGTTTCGGCAGATCGTCAAGGTCGAGGCCAAGCATGAGGCGCGCTATCGCAAGCTGCTCGACAACGTCGAGAACGGACTCGTGTTCGAGAAGCCCGAGAAGGTGAAGTGGATCTGCCGGAAGTGCGGCTTCGTGCACGAAGGCACGAAGGCGCTCAAGGTCTGCCCTGCCTGCCAGCACCCCCAGGCCTACCAGGAGGTCTTCGCAGAGAACTACTGAGCCGAGACATAGTGTCTTGCTGAGTAGACAGAGTGTCTGCTAGGGTGGTGCTGTCCATGCGGAGGTCCACCTGATGTCATCCGAGGCAGACACTTCACCGCCGGTCATCGTGGCCGAGGGTCTCTGGAAGAGATACGGCGAAATGGTCGCCGTCGAAGACATGAGTCTCGAGGTCCGGCCCGGCGCCATCTTCGCCCTGCTGGGACCGAACGGCGCCGGCAAGACCACGACGATCAACATGCTCACGACTCTACTCCCCATCGACGAGGGCAGGGCATCGATAGCCGGAGTGGATGTCGCGGAGCACCCCGAGATCGTCCGTGGTCTCATCGGCTTGGCGGGGCAGTCCGCGGCCGTCGACGAGAGGCTCACCGCGCGCGAGAATCTCGACCTCTTCGGTCGGCTCTACAAGATCCCCGGGGCTCGTACGCCGGGCTCGCACGACCGAACTGATAGAGCGCTTTCGGATGAGCGACTATGCCGACCGGCCCGTGAGCACATGCTCCGGCGGCGAGCGCCGGCGACTGGATGTGGTCGCCAGTCTCATCGCGGATCCGCCGGCCTGTTCCTCGACGAGCCCACGACCGGCCTCGACCCCCGTAGCCGGGTGGAGTTGTGGGAGGAGATCCGCGGGCTGGCGCAGCAAGGCGCGGCGGTAGTCCTCACCACCCAGTACCTCGAGGAGGCGGATCAGCTCGCCGATCAGATCGCGGTGATCGACAAGGGCGTCGTCGTGGCTTCCGGAACCGCTCGGCGCCTGAAGGACGACCTGGAGCGAGACGTTCTCGAGGTCCGCCTGAAGACGCAGGAGGATCGCGAGATCGCAGCCGCCGCGCTTGCCTCGGTCGGCACGGACTTCACCGCCGACGGCGAGGGGATGGTCGTTGTCGATCCCCGTGTCCGACGGTTCGGCCTCCAGCCTGGCGATGCTGCGCTGCATCGGAGACTCGGGAGCGCAGATCGTCGACTTCCACTACCGGCGCCCCACGCTCGATGACGTCTTCCTGGCGCTCACCGAGCGCACCGCCGCGGGGGCCGTCAGATGAGCGCATACGCGACGGCGGCGAAGCCTCTGACCATCGGCGACAGGATCGGCTGGGCCATCCGGGACTCCTGGTCGATCACCCGCCGCGACCTGATCAGAACAGCTCGGCAGCCCGAGATGATGACGTTTAGCGTCGTCATGGGCGTGTTCTTCCTCCTGCTGTTCAACTACGTGTTCGGCGGCGCGATCGGGGCCGGTGCGGATGTCGACTACGTCCAGTACCTGGTGCCCGGCGTGTTCGTGATCACAACGCTTACCGGGGCTCAGCAGACCGGCACGGGCCTCGCCGTCGATCTCACGGAGGGTGTGATCAATCGTTTCCGCTCGCTGCCCATGTCGCAGCTCGCGGTGATCGCTGGTCGGACGATCGCGGACGGCCTGCGCAACATCGTCGCCGTACTGCTGGTCGCCGCCGTCGGGTATCTGCTGGGGTTCCGATTCGCCTCGCTCGGAGGCGCCGTAGGCGCCGTCGCGATCGCGGTCGGGATGGGGTTCGCCTTCTCGTGGCTCAACGGCGCCATCGCCGCCAAGGTGCGCAACGCCGAGATGGTCGGCATGCTGAGCATGTTCTGGTTGTTCCCCCTCATGCTGGCAAGCACCGCCTTCGCTCCGACGGATTCCATGCCGACATGGCTCCAGGGATTCGTGAAGTACCAGCCGATCTCAGTGGCGTCCGACGCTGCCAGAGCCCTGAGCAACGGGACGCCGGTGGGCGACTACGTGTGGCAGGCGATGCTATGGATCGCGATCCTGCTGGCGATCCTCGTTCCCTTGGCGATCCGCTTCTACCGAAGACCATGAGCGCCGGCTCTCTGGCGGAGCAGCGCATAGTCGCGGCCGCGCTCGAGCTCATCGCCGAGCGCGGCCTCTCTGGGGTGACGATGTCGGCGGTCGCCGAGCGGGCCGGCGTCGCCCGACAGACGCTCTACAACCACTTCGCGGACGTGGACACGATCGTGGCGGCCGTCTACGAGCGCCATCTGGCGGAGGCCCTCGCTCAGCTTCGGCAGGTGCTGGAGGCGGTGCGCGGCCCCGAAGCCAGGCTGGCTCTCTTCGTTCGCCACCAAGTGGCGGCCATCGCGCATAGCGAGCACGCGATGATCCATGGGACCAGCCTGTCTCCCAACATCCGGCAGCGCGTTCAGCACCATCACCAGGAGCTCGCCGCCTTCCTGGAGAGCATCCTGCGGGATGGCGTGGAGGCCGGCGTGTTCCGCCGGGGACTCGACGTCTGGGCCTCGGCGCTGTTCACCCTGCATCTCATGAGCGCCGCCGAGTGAGCTCGTCGCCGAGCGGGGGGACATCGCCAGCGTCGCCGAGGCGGCGGAGACCATGGTCCTGGGTGGCGTGGGTCTGGTCCGCCGCCGCGAGGCAACCGGCGCATGAGACCATGCGCCGGTCAGGGTCGGGGATCGTCTTCCGCCGGGACATGGTCGCCGAGGCCGAGGTCGCGTAGCCGCACGCTACTCGGGACGCCTGTCTGCGACCACTGCATCAGGCCGTAGAACTCCTCGACCAATGCCTTCAGGTCGGCAGTGCTCCCGGCGCTCGGACCGTCGGACAAGGGCTCCTCGAAGAAAGAGCGCCGGCAGCTCGTCGTGGGCCGGCTCCGCGCCGAATCGCCTGTTCAGCAGGCGCTCCGCGGTGAGGATGCGCTCGCCCGCCAGGAAGAGGTCGGCTGGCGTGACCGGCAGGCCGGCGACCTCCGTCACCAGGTCGGCTTCGTTCTCGAGGTCGTACTCGTCCACGATGCTCAGGGCCGGGATCTTGCACAATCCGAGGGAGTCAAGCACCGCGCAGATGGTCATGCTGCGCATCACCATGGCGGCCTTGCAGACCGGGGAGGTCCGATCGGCGGCTCGCTCGTCGCCGTAGAACGTGAGGGCCTGCTGGGGCGTCATCGTGGCCTCGTGGCGGGCGTAGACACTCGTGTGATCCCCGCCACGTGATGACACCGCGTAGCCGAGCGCAGAGCCCAGTGCAGAACGAGGGTCGTATGCCGTGAGCTCCAGGCCCTTGACGTGATAGGCGTATCTCTGTGCCCCTCGGCCGATGAGGGCGGCGGCCTCGCGCACGCCGCGACCGAGGAGTGCGCCGAACCCCTGGTTCGCCGCCATCTGGCGGACGAGCGCCTCCATGGCCGTAGCGTCTCCCCAATGGAGTGCGAGGCCGCCCGTGTCCGAGGCATCGATGACGCCCCTCTCGTAGAGATCGATGGCGAACGCCACGGCGTTGCCGGCCGAGACAGAATCGATGCCGGCGAGGTCGCAGAGGTGGTGGAGGTAGATGATCGCGTCGGGATCGGCCAGCCCCGCCTTCGAGCCCCAAGAGGCGATCGGCTCGAAATCGGGTCGATCGGCCAGCGTCCCGGCTCCAGGCCCCCTCGCCATGCGGATGTCTGCCTTGCAGTGGACCGGACACGACTGGCACGAGCGGTAGCGCTCAACATCTGGGGCCATCGCCGTGCCGTCGATCCGGTGCGCGTCTGCGAATTGGCTCTGACTGTAGTTGTAGCTGGCCAGCATACCCTTCGCGTTGGCCCAGTTGATGCCGGCGGACGTGCCGTGTGCCGCCAGTTCAGCGTACCGGGCTGCGCCCTTGATCTTGGCCATGTAGCGACGCGCCGCGGCACGAGCCTCCGGGCTCGACTCGTGGGTACGCTTGAGCGGCGTGACCACCACCGCCTTGAGGTTCTTGGAGCCCATCACGGCGCCCATGCCGGTACGGCCGGCAGCGTGGCCGCGCTGCGTCATGATGCTGGCGATCGGCAGCTCTCGTTCTCCGGCGGGGCCGATCAGGAACATGACGAGTCCCTCATCTCCGTGATCTGCGGCGAGCTGGCGGGTGGACTCCTCGACGTCGAGGCCCCACAGATGAGTCGCGTCGCGGAGCTCGACGCCGGTAGGGGAGATGAACAGGTAGGACGGCGTAGCGGCGCGGCCAACGAGCTGGAGGATCTGGATCCCGTGCCGGCGCAAGGCATGGCCCACCCTGCCGCCCACGCTGGAGCTCCCCAGCAGGCCCGTGAGAGGGGACCGTGCGCCGACATGCACGCGCGCGGCGGTAGGAGCGGCCGTTCCGGTGAGGAGTCCACAGCTGAAGAGGAGCACGTTCTCCGGATCGAGCGGCTGGACGTCGGCCGCCAGCATGCGCAGGAGGGTCAAGGCGTTGTAGCCACGCCCGAGCAGCAGGTGTTCGACCATCGCCGGCGGGGTCGGGTTGCGATCGATCGACAGGGCCGTGAGGTCGATCGCGAGGATGTCGCCGGCGTTCGGCATGCGTTCTCCCTCCAGGTCGCGGTGTCCACGTTCGCGGGGGTCCCATGCGGACGCTCGAACCGGCACGCCTCACGACGGTCGTCAGGCATGCCGCCTGACCGGATGGTAGCGGAGTCTGGGCTGTGGTCAAGATTCGCCGGCGATTGCTCTCCCCGCAAGGCGGCCGTAGCATCGGTCTGACGTTCCACGCGTCGCGGAGGACCCCAGTGACGATGATCAGGTTCGAGCGCTGCATCGAGAAGGCAGGCTTCTTCAGTCCGCTGGCGGGCATGGAGTTCGCCGAGCATGAGATCGAGGTTCGCCGTGACCCGCTCACGGGCGCGACGGCCATCACCTCGTCCGAGTTGCTCACCAAGGAGAGAATGGTCTTCGGCAAGACGGATTGGGATCACTCTCGGGAGCACGCACTCCGCACGCGAGAGGGCTGCGCGTTCTGCCCAGAGAGAGTGATGGACGCGACGCCGCGCTTTCCGGAACACGTCATTGAGGCGGTCGATTGCGTCGCGGCGGTGTCATCGTCTTCCCCAACTAGTTCCCGCTGGCCGCTCTGCACGCCGTCGTCACGTGCCCAGACGTGCATGTCCCGCGGCCGGGCCAGTTCACGGCGGACATGCTGAAGGCATGGCTGTCCGCCGCCGTCGACTTCGTCGTCCACGCCGAGAGCGCCTGTCCGGGTCTCGAGCACATCGAGGTCTGCGGCAACCACATGCCGCCGGCCGGCGCCAGCCTCGCTCACCCGCACTTCCAGGTGCTCGGCGGCTCGCACGCTCCCTGGTCGGTGCGCTCGGCTTGGGAGCTGTCGGCGGCGTTCCGTCGGGAGCACGGCGTGTCGTACTGGCGAACGCTCGTCGCGGAAGAAGAGGCGAGAGGGGAGCGCTTCATCGCGGCCTCGTCGGGTTGTGCACGGCGTACACCGTTCGCGCCCGCGGGTACACGCGAGGTCGTCGCCGTCGTCCCGGGCGCAGCACGCGTCGCGGCCCTGGGCGACGGGCAGGTGCGGGCGCTTGCAGCAGGTCTCGCGAAGGTGCTCGCCTGGTACGAACGCGAGGGACTCTCGGCATTCAGCTTCGCGCTCCTCGGCGGCCGGCCCGGCGACGCGGGTGCAGCGCATCCCGTCGTGCTGCGAGTCGTCGCCAGGTCCGCGTTCAGGCCTGACTACCGCACCGACGACTTCTTCCTCCAGAAGCAGTTGGGAGGCGAGCTCTTCTTCGAGACGCCCGAGCAGATCGCCGCCACACTGCGGGGGGAGTTCGCGTCGGGTGACCCCGCGTGGGCGCGTTCTAGCTGCCCGGACAGCCGCTGACCGGAACGAGCGCGCGGACCCGGCGCGATGGGTGTCGCAGGCTGCGCTGACTCAGTCGCAGCGCTCCCGCACCCAGTTCGCGAGGGCGGGCGCCAGTTCCTTCTGGGCGCGGCCGCTCACGTAGATGCCGATGTGCCCTCCGGCGAACGAGATGGTGGTGAAGTCGTCGCTGCCGACGTAGCGCTCCAGGGCCTGTGACGACGCTGGCGGCACGAGGTGGTCCTCGGTGGCGTAGACGTTGAGGACCGGCATCGTGACGCGCTGCAGATCGACGCGCCGGCCGCCGATCTCGACTTCGCCTTTGATGAGCTTGTTCTCCTGGAAGAAGTCCTTGATGAACTGGCGGAACGTCTCACCGGCCTGATCGGGGCTGTCGAAGATCCATTTCTCCATGCGCAGGAAGCTCCTGAGGCTCTGCTCGTGGTCCAGGATCGAGAGAAACCCTACGTACTTCTGCGCCATGAGCTGGAACGGCTTCAGCATCAGGAAGCCGCCGTTCATGAAGTCGCCGGGAACGTTGCCAAGGGCGTCCACCATCGCGTCGACGTCGAGGGCCCGCGCCCAGATGTTGAGCAGGCCGTCGCTCGTATCGAAGTCGACGGGCGTCACCATCGTGACGAGGTTCTTCACCTTCTTCGGGTGAAGGGCCGCATAGCAGAGACTGAACGTGCCGCCCTGGCAGATTCCCAGCACGTTGACGGCGTCCAGACCGTGCCGCTCGCGCACCTCGTTCACGCAGTTGTCGAGGTACCCGTTGATGTAGTCGTCCATGGTGAGGTACATGTCGCCGCGGTCGGCGTAGCCCCAGTCGATCAGGTAGACATCCACGCCCAGATCGAGGAGGTTCTGGACCATGGAGCGACCTTCCTGGAGGTCGACCATGTACGGCCGGTTCACCAGCGCGTAGACGATGATGAGGGGCACGCTGCACGGCGTGGCTACCCTGGGCGTGTAGTGATAGAGGACACACTTGTCCTCCTGGTAGACGGCCTCACGGGGGGTGGGGGCGACGTCGATCTCCTGCACATCGGCGATGGAGTCGATACCTTTGAGGACCTTGCGGTTGAAGTCGACGAGCTCCCTGACCGCCTCATCAGGCCTGATCTGGATGGGGAACACGGGCGTCTCCTTCCTGCGTCGTCGAGGTCTCCTGATCGGCGGGCAGGTGCGTTGTGTGCTCGGCGGCCGCCCGGGCGGCTCTTCTTCTTCTTCTTCCCGTTCTTCTTCTTGCTCTTCTTCGACACCATCGCCGTGGTCGATGCTTCCTCGGCCGCGAGATCGCGCCGCAGAGCCCTGACCTCACGCTTCAGGAAGCGGAGCTCGATGCGCAGGTCGTAGAGGTGGCGGTGCACCTGGTCGATCTCCTTGCGGCCGGGCAGTCCGGCCGAGGCCATCGCCTCGTCGAGCAGGTCGTTCTGACGCTTGCGGTACTCCATGCTGGCATTGACGAACCGGCCCTGAAGGGCCGCGAAGCTCTCGCTGCCGAAGAGGTCGTAGTACACGCCGTCGACGGTGTCTGCCCACAGATCGAAGAACTGGCGCAGCGTCTTGATGCGCTCACCGCGCTCGCCCATGTCGACGAGCTTGCGCATGAGAGCCTCGACGGCGTTCGCGCCCTCATCGGCGATCACCGTCTGGAAATCGAGGGCGGCGCGATTCATCTCGACCCAGGCGTCGAAGCTCTTGGTGAGCTTCTCGGAGCTCTCTCGCGTGAGGCCCACCGACGGTGCCGAGAGAAAGCGTCCGAAGGTGGTCTCGTAGGCGTCGAGGAAGCCCGCGTATGTCTTGCGCAATGCGTCGGGGTCGCCCTTTGCGGCTCCGGGGAGGTTCTGGGCGGCCTCGCCGTAGGCTGTCGCCCACGGCGCGAACAGGCCCTGCAGCTCGACGGAGTACAGACGCCAGAGCTCGGACATGTCGGCGGTAGCGCCGGCCAGAGACTCCGGGTTCATCCAGGCGCTCTGGCCGCGCGCCATGTCGTCCTTCATCTGGTCGAGGAATTGGCGCAGGAGCTCCATCCAATCGTCGCCGACCTCGATCTTGGGCGCGACCGCGCCCATCATCTTGAGCGTCATCTCGACGAAGCCGAGGAACGCCTGTTCACCCGAGAGCATGCGCTCGATGAGCTCTCGGGAGGTGTCGCCCGCCTCGGGGGCGCGGCCCGCGAGCGAGCCGCGCGCTAGCGCCTGCCACTGCTGCATCCAGTCGGCCATCGCCGTGCCCGAGACGTCGGTCTGCGGGACGAGCTGCCGCTGCCCAATCGCTCCATATCTTGGACTGTGCCTCCGTCCAGGCCTTCGTCAGGGCCTGAGTCTGCTCCATCCAGTCTGCCGAGGTGCCCGCACCCTCGTCCTGGCTCGCGGTCGGTCGCTGCTGTTCGTCGGCCATGTCGCCTACTTCTTCTTTGCGGAGGTGCCCTGCGCCGACTGCTTGCCCGCAGCCTCCTCGGCAGTCTCCGTCCAGTTCTTCATCCAGTCAGCCTGCGTCTCCATGGTCTTGCGCGAGAGGTCTTCCCACGCGTCCATGGACTTGCGAGCCGCAGCCTGCCAGCTGTCGTACCATTCGCTGCCTGGGCTCTGTGCGGATCGCGCCGTCTTGTTCGCCACTTCGAACCAGGCGTCCCAGAGCGTCCTCTGTGCTTCCGCCCAGGACTTCATGACGGCGGTCGTCTGGTCCATCCAGATCTGGGCCATCTTCTTGGCGTCTTCCTCGTTGCCCGGCCAGTCGCCGGTGCTCGCCCACGCGCCGCCGGGCCCCCCGGCCTTGCTCGCGAGGTCGTCCCAGACGTCCATGGACTGCTGCATCGTCTTCTGCCAGCGGGCCACCCAGTCACCCAGTGGATTGCCCTCGACCTTGCCGAAGCCCGGGGCTGCGGCTGCCCAGTCCTCCCACATCTTCTTCTGCGCATCCACCCAAGACTCCATCATCTCCTGGCTCTGCTTCATCCAGTCCATGTCAACATCTCCTGTCTATTTCGTCTCGTCACCAGTCGAAGCGCCGCTGCTCGGCTCGGTGGTCCAGCCCTGCATCCAGCGCTCAGTCCACTCGGCCTGCGTCGCGAGCGTTCGCTCGGTCAGTTCCTCCCACGCGTCCAGCATGTCGCTCGCCTCGGCCTGTCCGCCCTCCGTGCCCAGCGTGTTCCGGAGCCTTCGCACGGTCTTCTCGGAATCCTCCAGCCGTTGCTTGATCTCCTCATAGCGTTTGCTCAGTTCGTCGTAGCGATATCTCGGGACGACACCGAGCATCTGCCACCAGTTCTCGAGCATCGTATGGAAGTCAGAGACCTCGGTCTTCGAGATCCCGCCGGCGTCGCCTTGTTGGCCTCGGGGGAGCCAGAGCTTCATCCAGGCTTCGAGCGAGGCCGGCGACAAAGGCGCTTTGCCGAGCGCATCCAAGGCGCGCTGCGCGTCGTCCGCCCCGCGCACGGCGTCCGCGGTCATCCGCAGCCAGAGTTCGGTCTGCCGCGCGTCCACTAGATGCGCAACGCGCCGTCGACCTCGATGGTGCGGCCCGACACGTAGTCGTTCTCGAGCACGAAGCGGACGGCATGGCTGATATCTTCCATCGCGGCCATGCGCCCGAGGGGGATCTGCTTCACGATCCGCTCCCGGATGTCCTCGCGGATCGCCTCTGTCATCTCGGTGGCGACGTAGCCCGGGGCGATGGCTACCGCGCGGATGCCGTGCCGCGCCAACTCCTTGGCCCACGTGACGGTCATCGCCGCGACCCCCGCCTTGGTCGCGGTGTAGTTCGTCTGGCCGACGTTCCCGCTCCGGGAGATCGACGAGATCGACACGATAACGCCGCCCGTGCCCTGCTGAACCATGTGGGTCGCCGCCTCCCGCGCGCACAGGAAGACGCCGGTCAAGATTGACGTCGATGACCTGCTGCCATGCCTCCAGGGACATGCGGTCAACGCGCCCGTCCTTCGCCTTGATGAGGAGGGCGTCACGGGTGATGCCGGCGTTGTTGACGACCGCATCGATACCGCCGTGTGCTGCGGAGAAATCCGCGAACAGGCGCTCGACATCGGACTCGACCGCGACGTTGCCCGAGGCCGTCCATACCTCCGCGCCGATCTTCTGCAGCCCGGGCTGCGCAGGCCCTCCAGGCCGGCGGCGTCCATGTCGCACGCGCCCACCTTGGCGCCGCTCGGCCGCCAGATCGAGGACGAAACGTCGGCCGAGTCCTCGCGCTCCTCCCGTGACGAGGATGCGTGCTCCTGCTATCTCCATGCGTGACTCCCTCGCGTTCGTCGTGTCCTGCTTCTGCACCGTGTACCCCATTCTAGACGCGAATATACGGTCCCGCTCTCTCAGGGGAAAGCCGACCGCCGCGGCGCGCAGCGGTGGTAGAGTCACGACGCAATCCGCGGGATCGGCGTGGCCCATCCCCGGGTGTGGCACAACTGCCTTTCGGGGGACGCTTGCGCAGGGCCTCGCTTCTCGCGCTGTTCACGGTCGCCGTGGTCGCTCTGGCCGCCGGTCTGGCGTGCCTCTCGGCCCGCCCTGCGGCGGCCAAGGAGGTCAGCATCTCCAGTCGTCGTCGTCGGCGCCGAGGTGCGGCCGAACGGCGACCTGCGCGTGCGCGAGACCCGCGTCCTCAGCTTCTCCGGTCAGTTCTCGTTCGTGTACTGGGACCTGTCGTCTCAAAGGTTCGGACGGGATCGTGATCACCGGCGCAAGCGGGCCAGAGACGGGCGGCACCGGGTCGGTGCCGTACACGCTGGTCGAGGACGACTCCTCCAATACCCCCGGCACGTACTCGGTCGTGGACTCGGGCGGCCGAGTGCGCGTCGTGCTCCACTTCAGGGTGGCCGACACATCGGCGCAGTTCCAGATCGACTACGTCGCCCGCGGCGCCGCCAAGCGCTGGGAGGATACCGCCGAGCTGTACTGGCAGTTCGTCGGCGACGAGGCCCAGATCCCCAGTGAAGACGTGCGCGTCACGGTGCGCCTGCCGGACGGCGTCGGCCGCGAGCAGGTACGCGCCTGGGCGCACGGGCCGCTGTGGGGCGACGTGGCGATCGACGCCCGACGCGAGCGTCGTTCTGACGGTAAGCCCTCTGCCGGCGTCGACCTACGTCGAGGGCCGCATCCTGTTCCCCGCTGCGGCCCTCGCCAAGGCCCCTCTCGCCGGCGGCGCTCGCGAGCAGGCGGTGCTGGCCGAGGAGCAGGAGCTCGCCGACGAGGCCAACAGGACGCGTCTCGTGGCGCGCGTCAAGGTCGTCCTCTGGAGCATCGTCGGCTTCGGCGTGCCACTGCTGGCGCTCGCCCTCGTCGTCTGGCTCTACTTAAGGCACGGTCGCGAGCCCAAGGCGCGGTTTCGGGCCGAGTATCTGCGCGACCTCCCGCAACCGTCTCTGCCGCCCGCTCTGGCGGGCTACATCTGGCGCATGGGGAACATCGCCCGCGACGACGTGAGCGCCACGCTGCTCGACCTCGTCAATCGCAAGGTCATCGACATGGAGCGGATCACGCGTGCACAAACCCCGCCTCCTCGCCAAAGACGACACGGTCAGCTACAGGCTCACGCTTCACGATGAAGGGCTCGCAGAGCTGCTGCCGTACGAGCGCGACCTTCTGGAGTTCCTCTTCCACCAGATCGCCGAGGGTCCCACCTTCGTGCTGAGCGAGCTGAAGGAGCTCGCCAAGGAGAAGCGAACAGAGTTCGCCACGGGCTACAGCGGCTGGATGGCCATGGTCAAGAGTGAGGGCGTCCGTCGCCGCTACCTGGAGCCGCACGCGACTCGCATGGCCTGGATCGGTGCGGGCAGCGCGGTCGCCGGCATCGCCGCCGCCGTGGCTGCGGCGGTCTTCACCGGCTGGCTGTGGTTTCTCGTGGGCGTGCCCGTGTGCGTCGCGTTGCTCTTCCTGGCGCGGGCCATCAAGCGGCGCTCGCCGGAGGCGGCCGAACTGCATGCCCAGTACGCCGCACTCGAGCGCTACCTCAAGGACTTCGGCCGCCTGCAGGAGAAGCCGCCGGACGCGGTGGTGCTGTGGGAGCACTTCCTCGTGTATGCAGTCGTCTTCGGCATCGCCGATCAGGTGGTCAAGGCGATGACGGTGAAGGCGCCTGAAGTCGTCAACGACCCAGCCTTCGCGCCGAGCTACCTCACTCTGGTTCGCGGCGCCCGGGGATGCCGGTGGCGTGTCGGCCTTCAGCGCGCTCCATGAGGACTTCGGCGCAGCCGTGTCTGTGGCCACGTCCTCGTCGTCTGGATCCGGCGGGGGAGGCGGCTTCTCCGGGGGTGGAGGAGGCGGCGGAGGCGGCGGTGGGTTCGGCGCCGGCTGAGGCCGTCGCGTAGCCGGTCGCAGCGCGTACCTCGGCAGCCCGTGTCTCTCGGTCACTCCGGGCTGACTGCCACCAGCGAGACGCCGAAGGCGGCCTCCGCCTCGCGGATCGCTGCCAGCTGGTCTTCGTCGGCGTCGGCCGGCTGCACGCTCAGCGGAGGACCCAGCTCCGCCATGACTCGACGCAGGCGCTCTTCGCGTTCCGGCGGGACCGACCGGCACGAAAAGGCCACGATCGTCAGCCCAAGGTCGCGCTCGAGCGTCTCGATGCGCCGCAGTCGCATCGGCGTCTAGGTTTCGCGCGATCTCGCACAGCACGTCGCCCCGCCCCCTCCTCTCGCCGGTCCGTGCGCGGCCAGTCTACAGCTTCGTCGGCAGCGTCATCACCGCGTTCCGGCGCTGTGGGCGCGCCGGCCAGTGCTCTTGGCGTAGACTCGCGTGATGAGAGACTCGAGCCTAGTCCTGCGGGAGGATCCCAAGGGCCGCCGCGCCGCTGGTTCGGCGGCCCTTCTCGTCGTCCTGATCGCGATTCTGGTCCAGACCGGCTCGGCGTTGGCAGTGCACGTCATCCGGTCGGTCGGTGTGGTCGAGGCGACGTGGCTGCGCACGGCGTTCGCTGCGGTCTTCCTCGTGCTGGCCCAGGTCGTGTTGCGGCGCGGGCTTCCGAGCCTCCCGCCGCGAGGCCAGCGCCTGACGGTCGTCGGTCTGACGTTCGCCGTGCTGGCGATGAATCTGGCCTTCTACGGCGCCATCAGCCGGGCACCGGTCGGGGTCGTGGTGGCGATCGAGTTCCTGGGACCCCTCGGCGTCGCGGTGGCGGGCATGAGGAGGCGCGTCGATTGGGTGTGGATCGGGCTGGCGGGAGTGGGGGTCGCCCTGCTCGCCGGACCGACCAGCTCGGTGAGCGGCCTCGGCCTCGTGCTTGCGCTCGTTGCCGCCGCCTGCTGGGGGGCGTACCTCGTGCTCGCCAAGCGGGCGGTCACCGGCCTCGACCCGCTCGCCGTGGCGACTCTCATGATGGCCGGTTCCGCCATCCTCCTGACGCCGCTGTTCGTGGTGAGCGGGATGCATATCGTGGGGTACGGCAGCGCCATCGCCCTGGGCGCCGTCGTCGCCGTGCTCTCCTCGGCTCTGCCGTTCCTGTTGGAGTTGGTCGCCCTGCGGCGCGTCCGGGCGGCCACGTACGGCGTCCTCCTGAGTCTCGAGCCGGCGGTGGCCGCGGTAGCTGCGTTCGTCGTCCTCGGGCAGCGACTCAGTCTCGTCGAGATCGCCGCCATCGCCGCCGTCATGGCGGCGGCCGCCGGAGCCAGCTGGACCGGCAGTCCGGAGGGACCGGGTGTCGACCTGCCGACCGTCTGAATCGCGGCGAGCGCCGTTCGGCACGACTCCGCCAGGCTACTGCGTTGCGAGAGGCAGTCCGCGTGCTGACCTGGAGGTGCGTGATCGACCAGCGTTCTTGGGCTGACGGCACGCCACGGGGCGAGGGGGAAGCCGAATGATCGGCCTCCTGCGCCGCCGCCTGAAGCCCTACCGACGCCAGATCGGCCTGATCCTCGTCCTTCTGCTGGTGCAGGCGTTCGCCAATCTCTACCTGCCGACGCTCAACGCCGACATCATCAACAACGGCGTGGTCGCCGGCGACACGGCGTACATCGTCAGAACGGGCGCCGTCATGCTGGGGGTCACGCTGCTCTTCGTGCTCGTGGCCATCATCGCCGTGTACTGGAGCTCGAGAGTCTCGATGGGGTTCGGCCGCGACGTGCGCGGCGCTCTCTTCCGGCGTGTCCAGAGCTTCTCGCAGGCGGAGGTCAATCGGTTCGGGACCCCGTCGCTCATCACCCGCACGACGAACGACGTGCAGCAGGTCCAGATGGCGGTGCTCATGATGCTGAACGTCGCCGTCGCCGCGCCGATCATGAGCATCGGGGGCGTCGTCATGGCGCTGCGTCTCAATGTCCCGCTCTCGACCGTCATCCTCGTCGCCATACCGGTCATGGCCCTGTTCATCGGTCTCGTGCTGCGTGCCGGCGCTGCCCCTCTTCAGGTCCATGCAGGTCAAGCTCGACCGCATCAATCAGGTGACGCGGGAGAAGCTGAGCGGCGTGCGGGTGATCCGCGCCTTCGACCGCACGGGGTACGAGGAGCGGCGCTTCGACGGCGCCAACGAGGACCTCACTGCGACGAACCTCAGGGTCAGTCGGCTCTTCGCGCTCATGATGCCGACGCTCACGGCGATCCTCAATCTCTCGACGGTCGCCATCATGTGGTTCGGGAGCATCCAGGTCGCCGAGCAGCGGCATGCCGATCGGCGACCTCACGGCCTTCCTGACCTACATCGTGCAGATCCTGCTCGCCGTGCTCATGGCCACCATCATGTTCGTGATGGTGCCCCGCGCCGCGGCCTCTGCCGCGCGCATCCAGGAGGTGCTCGACACGCGACCCGCGATCGTCGACCCGGCGGTCCCGCTGCGCGGCGCCGCCGCCCGCGGCCTCGTCGAGTTCCGCGACGTGGAGTTCCGCTACCCGGGCGCCGAGGAACCGGTGCTGAGCCACATCGATCTCACGGCGCGGCCCGGGGAGACGACGGCCATCATCGGGAGTACGGGGAGCGGAAAGACGACGCTCGTCAGCCTGATCCCCCGATTCTTCGACGTGCTGTGCCGGCAGCGTGCTGGTCGACGGCGTCGACGTACGTGACCTGTCGCAGCAGGAGTTGTGGTCCGGCATCGGCCTCGTGCCGCAGAAGTCCTTTCTGTTCAGCGGCACGGTGGCGAGCAATCTGCGCCACGGTCACGAGGACGCGAGCGACGACGAACTCTGGCGCTACCTCGAGCTCGCCCAGGGTCGCGACTTCGTCGAGGCACTGCCGGAGGGACTCGAGGCGCCGATCGCGCAAGGGGGGGCCAACGTCTCCGGTGGCCAGCGGCAGCGCCTGGCGATCGCGCGGGCGCTCGCCAAGCGCGCCGGCATCTACGTCTTCGACGACAGCTTCTCGGCGCTCGACTTCACCACCGAAGCCCGCCTGCGCGCCGCGCTGAAGAAGGAGACGGCGGGCGCGACTGTGATCATCGTGGCCCAGCGCGTCGGCACGATCATGCACGCCGACCAGATCGTCGTGCTGGAGGATGGCGTCATCGTCGGCCTGGGTACCCACGACGAGCTGATGCAGTCGACCGCCACGTACCGCGAGATCGTCGCCTCACAGCTTGGGGTGGAGGGGATCGCATGAGTGCGGACCAAGCCACGCCGCAGCCGGCTGCGCGGCCGATCGGCCATGGAGCGGGTCCGCCGATGGGAGGGCCCGGGCGCGGCCCGCCGGCCCCGGCCCGGCGGCCCTGGCGGCCACGCCCTCATCATGCCGACGGCGAAGGCCGAGAGACCCGAGAGGGTCCCTCCTGCGGCTCGCGCGCATGGTGCGCCCCGAGCGCCTGCGTATCGGCATCGTGGTGCTGCTGGCCGACTGTGAGCGTCGCCTTCCTCGTGGTCGGTCCCAAGATCCTCGGCACCGCCACCGACATCCTGTTCGAGGGCGTCGTCAGCAGCCAGATCTCCGCCGGTACGACGCAGCAGCAGGCCGTTGCCGACCTGCGGGAGCAAGGTCAGGCGCGCATCGCCGACATGCTGTCGAGCATGACCCTGACTCCCGGCCAAGGGGTGGATTTCGCCGCCCTGGGGCGCACTCTGCTGCTGCTCGTCGCCGTCTATCTGCTGAGCGCCGTCTTCGCCTGGATGCAGCAGTACATCATGGCAGGCGTCGCACAGCGGGTCGTGTACCGGCTCCGCCGGGCGGCCGACGAGAAACTGGCCCGCCTGCCGCTCAGGTACTTCGACGGACATTCGCGCGGCGACGTCCTGAGCCGGATCACGAACGACATCGACAACATCTCGCAGTCGCTGCAGCAGAGCCTCACGCAACTGCTCACCGCAGTGCTCACGATCGTCGGCGTCCTGATCATGATGCTCTGGATCAGCTGGATCCTGGCGCTGATCTCGCTGCTCGCCGTGCCGCTCTCCGTGATCGTCACAGTCTTCATCGCGAAGCGTTCACAGAGGCAGTTCGCGGCGCAGTGGGAGCGTACCGGCGCCCTCAACGGCCACGTCGAGGAGATGTTCACCGGCCACAACGTGGTCAAGGTCTTCGGCGGGCAGCGGAGGGCGATCGAGACCTTCGACGAGCAGCAACGAGCAGCTCTACCAGGCGAGCTTCAGGGCGCAGTTCATCTCCGGGATGATCCAGCCTGTCTTGCACTTCGTCGGCAATCTCACCTACGTGGCGATCGCCGTCGTCGGCGGTCTCATGGTCGCCACCGGACGCATCTCGCTGGGCGACGTCCAGGCGTTCATCCAGTACTCAGCGGCTGTTCACGATGCCGATCACCCAGACGGCGAGCATCATGAACGTCCTGCAGAGCACGGCCGCATCTGCCGAGCGCGTCTTCGAGCTGCTCGATGAGGACGAGGAAGCACCAGACGCCGCCGTGCCGGCCGTGATGACCACACGCTCGGGCACATCACGTTCGAGGATCTGAGCTTCCGCTACGAGAGCGACACGCCCCTGATCGAGGACCTCTCACTCGATGTGCCGCCCGGCGCGACGGTCGCCATCGTCGGCCCCACCGGAGCCGGCAAGACGACCCTGGTCAACCTCCTGCTGCGCTTCTACGAGATCGACGGCGGGCGCATCCTGATCGACGGCGTCGACAGCCGGACGCTGACGCGCAGCGGTCTGCGCCGTCTCTTCGGGATGGTGCTGCAGGACACCTGGCTGTTCACCGGCACGATCCGCGAGAACATCGCCTATGGGCGAGAGGGCGCCACCGACGAGGAGCTGGAGGCGGCGGCGCGCGCCGCCAGGGTGGACCACTTCGTGCGCACCCTGCCCGACGGCTACGAGACGCTCCTCGACGACGACGCCACGAACGTCTCGCAGGGAGAGAAGCAGCTTCTCACCATCGCTCGCGCCTTCCTCGCCGACCCGCAGGTGCTCATCCTCGACGAGGCGACCAGCTCGGTCGACACCCGCACCGAGGTGCTCATCCAGGAGGCGATGGCAGAGCTGATGAAGAGCCGCACCAGCTTCGTCATCGCCCATCGCCTGTCGACGATCCGGGGCGCCGATACGATCCTCGTGATGGACCGCGGGAGCATCATCGAACAGGGGACGCACGAGGAACTGATCGCCGCTCACGGCTTCTACAGCGACCTCTACGCGAGCCAGTTCGAGGAGGCCCTGGGCGAGACGTCGTGACCGTCCGTGCGGTCAGGCGGGCCGGCCCACGGCCGTCATGTAGAGCACGCTCTCGCGCTCGGAGTCGAGGCCCAGCAAGGCGTCTGCCTCGTCGTCGTAGATGGCTGCGATCTGGCAGCTTCCCAGGCCGAGGGCGACCGTGGCCAGGGCTACGTTCTGGGCGATATGGCCGGCATCGAGCCAGATGTAGCGGAAGGCGCGCTGCCCGTACTTCCAGCGGCAGCGCTCGAGCACGGCCGTCCAGACGAACACCGCGTCGGCCTCCGCCGCGAACTGCTGGTCGAGGGCGGCCTGTGCGGCGGCGCGTCGCGCGTCGCCCATGCGCAGGCCCTCCAGGGCCTGGTCGTGGACCGCGTAGTGGTAGATGCCGGGGTCGAGTCCGGCGACGCGATGGGCGATCACGTAGGTCTCGATGGGGTAGAGCGCCCCCGCCGAGGGGGCCGTGCGGAGGGCCGTGCCGCCCTTGCGTCGGAGGTGATGCCGGCTGCCGCCCAGAGCAGGCGAGACAACTCGGCGAGCGTTACGGGCTCTCCTCCGTAGCTGCGCACCGAGCGGCGTCGAGCCATGACCTCGAAGAGGTCGGACTCGTGCTCAGCTTCCAGGGGCGGCAACGGGATCTGCGGCGCGCCCGGGTAGGTGGTTGACCACTCCGGCTGCCGAGACCAATCCATCCTTCCCCCGACGAGGTGGCCGCGTCGATGCCTCGTCTCGCGGAAGAACTGCTCTCCGATGCCGTGGTCCATGGTGCCTCCCGAGGAGTGGTGTCTGGGCCGTGGCGGGGAGGAGGGTCGCGACGACCTCCCGGCACAGGCCGAGACTTCAGTCCGTCTGCACGTCGGCGACCGCCGCCGCGAACGATTCGCTGCCGGCCTTGAGCCGCTCATGCCATGTGACGCGCTGCCATGGTTCCCAGGAGTAGCCGTTCGTGACGCGCAGCGACTGACCCACGGCGACGGCGATGCCGACCCGGTCGGTCGGCACCGCGGCGAGCGTACCGTCGAGCCCGACGCTCAGCGCCCTGCGTGAGGAGGGGTCGCTGAAGCCGATCATCTCCCACGGCAGTCGCATCTCGAGCACCTGGCCGGCGGCCCACACGGCCCGGCTGTCGAATGCGGGGTCGGCGGGGTCGCTCGTCCCGTTGAGCAGCTCGCCGACGGCCACCGACTCGGCTGGGAGCTTCTCGCCGGTGGTCGGGACGGTCAGGGGGCGATTGGTGATGAGGCGCTGCAGGTTCCACACGCCGCTGCCCTCCTCGAGGGAGGCGGGGTCGTAGTCGAAGTAGCCACGGATCTTGCCGTAGAGGATGACGTACTGGTCGTTGGAGGCACGGACGAAGGCTTCTCCCTCCTGGCCGGGCCCCAGGACCACGGCGTAGTCGGACTTGGGATAGCCTCCGTCGAGACCGGGGAGGCCGCCGCTCGACCCGGGCAGCACGTCGATGCCGATCGTGATGGGCTTTGCCTTCCAGACGGCGGGGTCGTCGAGGACGAGGCGGAGGTAAAGATACGCCTCATCCTTGATGGCCCGCACCTCGCGCAGCGCGTCCGCTTCTTCGAGGATCACCTGCGACCCGTTGGTCTCCCACTCGCCGCCGTCTCCGTCGATGATGACGATCTGCTCCTCGCCGGCCTCCATCGCCAGCACGCCGAAGTGCTCCTCGTTCGTCCAGGGGTTGCGCCACATCGCGCGGCGATCGGGGGGCAGCTCGTAGTCGATCGTGTTCCACGTGAACTTGAACCACTCATCGGCCCACTCGAACACGAAGCCACCGGCGCACCCTTGGTCGCGGATGATCCGCAGCAGGTCGGCGTCGATGTCCATCGCGGCCTGTTCTGAATGGCCGCCCTGATCACGACCCAGTGGTCCGGTGTGGGCCAGGCCCGAGGACGAGGGTACGCCGAACTCGGTGATCATCACGGGCATCCCCGCGTGATGCTTCCTGAGGGTGGCGAGGTAGGCGGCATAGGGGTCGCCGCCGGCCATGGTCTGCAGAGCCTTCTCGTGCCGCTGGAAGTCAGGGTAGTACGGATAGGCGTGGTAGCTCGCGAAGAACCCCCCCGGCCACTCGTCCGTCGCGGCGATGTGGTTGGCGTCGACGCCGACGATGTCCTCGCGCCCCAGCGGTTCGTCCGGGTGGTGCAGAGGGTCCGTGGTCGGCCAGTTCGTGAACGTCAGGGGCAGGGTGATGCCGCGAGCCGCCTCGGCGGCGGCGACGGTATCGAGCATCTCGGCGAGCCACGACTCGGTCGGGCTCGCAGCGTCGGTTCGCGCTGAAGTAGCGCCCACGGAATGGCTCGCGGCCGCGGTTCTTGTCGTCCGATGCCTCCGTGGCCACGGGGTCCCACTCGACGCCGATCGAGTAGGCGAGCAGCCACGGAGACGCATCGGCGGTCCAGGTGCCCCAGGAGACGCCTCGCCGGCGGGCGCGGGAGAAGTCGCCGTGGACCGCCGCCACGGTGTCCTCGAGCTCTCTCTGCGAAGCCCTTGCGCACTGCTTTCGAGTACAGGTCGTGCCCGCCGAGGAACTCCTCTTCCGGAATCCAGACGCCTTGGAGGAGGTACAGCGGGGCGTCTGGGTGGGCCTCGTTGTAGGCGACCAGCTCCTCGTAGAAGTGCGGGGGGAGGATGGTGTAGATGCGGATGGAGCGCAGCTGCAACTCGCCGATCTGCGAGAACCAGCGGCGGCACTCCTCGGCGCCGATGCTCACCTCGCCTGGCGAGGTGCCTGGTACGGTCGAGCCGATGTTCACTCCCGGGATGAAGGAGCGCTGGCCACCGGTCGTCTCGAGCACGAAGCCCTCACCGTCGACGTAGGCGATGCGCTGCAGGTCGCCGGGGCGGTCCGCCTGCGGTGCCCACGAGGACTGAGGCTCGGTGGCCTCACCGCAGCCGGCCGTGGTGAGCAGGAGCGCGAGGATCGCCGTGACTCCCCACAGCGCGCCGCAGCGGCTGGCACGTCGGGTGCGTGCCGGGACAGTCGCGAGGTCAGGTCGGGAGTCCATTGCCAGCAGTGTTCCCTGCCGGGGCTTCCCGTCCTCCCTCGTCACGCGGCGGCTTCGGGTCTTCGCTCGGGCCGGCCCGCCGGGTGTCGCGGGCGGCCCGTCGTGCCTACAGCAGCCGCGAGAACAGCCGGAAGATCGAGTTGCGGAACTTCTCCCACGCGCTCATGTCGAGCAGGGTCTCCGAGCGTGACCTCTGCTGCAGTCGGCGATGTCGCGCTCGTAGTGCGCGGCGTGGTCGCGGGCGATGCCCTCGTCGTAGATCACCGAGACCACCTCGTCGTGCAGGATGATGCTGCGGATGTCCCAGTTGCAGGTGCCGATGATGCACAGCTGCTCGTCGACGGTCACCGTCTTGGCGTGCAGGAAGCCGGCCTTGTACTGGTAGACCCTGACGCCGGCCTCGAGCAGTTGCTGGTAGTAGGCCTGGGCGGCGTAGTAGGGCACCTTCTTGTCGGGCACGCCGGTCATCATGAAGCGCACGTCGACGCCGCTCGTGGCGGCCACGCACATGGCCGTGATGAGCGGCTCGTCGGGCACGAAGTAGGGCGACTGGATCCAGATCCTCTCGCGCGCGTTGGTGAGCGCGATGATGAACGCGTCGCGGATCGACTTGTGTCTGGTCCTGACGCTCGAGTAGAGCATCTGCACGGGGATGCCCTCACCGGGCGCGTGGGCCACCGGCTCCTTGATGTAGCCGGTGGCGAGGTCCTCCTTGCCGCCGTTCATCTGCCAGGTGCCGGCGTAGAGGGCGATGTAGGGCGCCACGATGGCGCCCGTCATGCGCAGGTGCGTGTCGCGCCACACGGCGAAGCGCTTGCCGCCGTCGATGTACTCCTGGCCCATGTTCATGCCGCCGGTGTAGACGATCTCACCGTCGATGACGGCCATCTTCATGTGGTTGCGGTAGTTGATGTGCGAGAGCGTCTTGTAGCAGGGCACGACGGTGGCGCCGGCGGCCGCCAGCTTCTTGAGCTCGTCCTTCTTGTAGGTGATGCAGGAGATCCAGTCGTAGATGATGTGCACCTCGACGCCGGCGGCGAGGCGCTCGAGCAGCACCTCGGTGACCTTGGCGGTGAGCTCGTCCTGCTCCCAGATCAGGTACATGAGGTGGATGTAGGTCTGCGCCGCGGCCATGTCGGCGAGCAGGGCGGGGAACTTCTGGGAGCCGGCGGTGTAGACCTCGACGCTGTCGGCGGGCTGCGGCAGGAAGCGACTCTCGTGGCGCCCCGTCGACTCGATCCTGCCGCCCGGCGTGCCCTCGAGACTGGCGATGGCCGCCTCGGTGAAGGCGGCGTTGGCCTCTCGCGTCGGGGCCAGGGCACGTTCGACCTGTGCTGATCCGTTCGCGGCGCAGCTCCGCGCCCTTGCGCGTGCTGTCGCGCCGGAAGTTGCGGCCGATGAGGAAGTAGATGATGACGCCGAGCACCGGCAGCAGCATGATGACGAACAGCCAGGCGAGCACCGTGCTGGGGTCACGGTCGTCGGTGAGCAGGGTGTAGACGACGCTGGCGATGGCGATGGCGAGGAGCGCGTAGACGATCCAGGAGACGACCGTGAGCGGCTCGACCGCCAGCGGCAGTGTCTGCAGGGACGCGATTGCGCCGAGCGGAGAGGTTCACGACTTCTCTTCGGAGTCGGCGGAGCCGCCGTCCCCCTTGGCGTCCGCCTGTCCCGCGGGCGCATTGGCGAGCACGGCCGAGAGGAAGCGCCACTCGGGGTAGGCGTCGAAGAGCAGGCCCTTGACGATGAGCAGCATGGGCACGGCGAGCAGGCCGCCCAGCGGCCCCAGGGCCCAGCCGAAGACGATCAGCGAGACGAAGACGGCGAGCGGCGAGAGGTCGGTCGAGGCGCCCATGACCTTGGGTTTGACGAAGTTGTCCGAGGCGGTGTTGATGATCACGTAGCCGACGATGACGATGAGGGCGCTGGTCCAGCCGTTGACGAGCAGCGCCAGGAGGGCCGGCGGTATGAGGGCGAGGATGAAGCCCACGTAGGGGATGAAGCTGAAGAAGAACGAGAGCAGGCCCCAGAGGATGGCGTTGGGCACGCCGAGGATGAGCAGGAGGATGGTCTCGATGACGGCGACCACGGCCCCCAGCACGGCGCGTCACCTTGACGAAGGCGCGCAGTCTGGCCGGCGAGCTTCTCGATGCGGCTGAGCGTGGGCCGCGGTATCCCCGAGACGGCGACCTTGGCGGAGATGGTGGTCGTCTCGAGGAGCATGAAGGCGGCGGTGAAGGTGACCAGCAGCAGGGTGGAGAAGAGGCCGGTGATGCTGGCAAGCAGTCCGAGACCTATCTCGACCAGCCTCTTGACGTCGATCTGCTCGGAAGCGAGTGCTCCCTCGACGTCGAAGCCTATCGAGTCGAAGAACTCCACGGTGGAGTTCCACAGGGGCTCGATCTCGTCCTCGTAGCCCGGCAGGCTGAGGGCGAAGCTCGCCAGCGAGGCGCTCAGCAGGATGATGATGGCGATTCGACGATCACGGTGACGGTCACGGTGATGCCGAAGGCGGCGCTCGTCTTCAGGCCCCTGCGCATGAGCCAGCCGATCGCCGGTGCGATGCCGACGGCGACGACCAGGGCGAGGACGATCGGCGCCACCACGTCGGCCGCCGCCCGCATGCCGAGCAGGAGCACGACGGCGCCCGCCAGGGCCACCATCATGCGGGTGCCGGCCCAAGGGTCCTGGTCGTCGCTCACGAGGCGGGCGCCGCGACGGGGCGGTGCCGGACGTCGGCGGGCCGTCGGCCGAGGTGTCGTTCGTCTTGTCGTGCTCCATTGCCCCGTCCCCCTGGACTTCGTGGATTGAGCGGGCAGCTTCATCTCGCTGGGCGGCTGCCCTGCGCCGTACAAGTCAGTGCGCTAGCGTACTACGTACCATACAGGCGGAACAACGTGGGGTCCTCACCCGAAGCGGGTAGTCTTCGGAACTGCGGAGTCGCTCGCCGCTACTCGCTCTCGGACTCCTCGCGCTCCGACTCCCTGCGTTGCGCTCTGCGCGCCACCCAGCCATGGCGCTTGAGGCGCTGATCGAGGAAGGCCCCCACCAGAGAGATACCGGCGAAGATGTAGAAGACCGTGAACAGCTTGGACGCGTCGCTGGTCGGGTGGAGGTCTCCGAAGCCCACCGTGGTGACGGCGACGGTGCAGAAGTAGAAGGAGTCGACCCAGCTCCATCCCTCGAGGAAGTGGTAGACGACAGTGCCGAATGCCAGCAGCGACAGAGCGCCTATGGCGAGCAGTCGATAGACCCACCGCGATTCTTGCGAGTCTGAGCTCCCGCTGCTCATGCGTTCCTCCTGGAGCTCCCCTGGAGCAGAATCATGCTTGGGCGTCAGCACGTGTCCGATTCTCCACGATTCGCGGCTTCTCGCCAAGGGCGGACTCGTGCAAGAGCGCACCTTCCCTCGCGTGAGTGATTGGTCAGTGGTCGAGTGGTCGATGACTCTCAGACTGGGGTAGTCCGGCCGGAGATGGAGGGCTCTGCGGGAAGCAGGCCGGCGCGGCGAGCAATCCTGACCGTAGCGGTGCGGTCGGTGGTTCCGAGCTTGCGGAAGATCGTCTTGACGTGGAACCTCACCGTGTTCACCGACACGTAGAGCTCGGCGGCTATCTCGCGGTATTTCAGATGGCTGGGCAGCAGTCGCAGCACGTCCATCTCGCGTGCAGTGAGAGCCTCGATGTCGTGCTCTCCCGGCAGTTCGAAGCCGGCCGAGTCGGCAGTCTCGATGAAGATGTCGCCAAGCGCGGGGCGGTCGTCCAGGAAGGTCTGTCGGTGACCGGATCGGACCGCCAGCTCCAGGGCGGCGCTCAGCTCCGCGCGAGCTCGACGCCTGTCGCCCGCCGCCATGGCAGCGATGGCTTGGAGTTTGAGCAGCTCGAGGCGATGAGGCAGCACGACCTCCAGCCCGGGGGGCGGCGTCTCGAGGAGCTGAGTGGCGTCGAGTCCGGTGGCGACCGCCATCCGGGCGAGCAGCAGGTGCTCTCGCATGCTGCGGGCGCCGCGCTCGATCCTGGCGCGCCAATCGGGCAACGCCATGGCGGCGCCGCTCGGGTCGGCTTGCAGCAGGCAGAGACGGACCTGCTCGAGGGCGAGCCAGTCTGCGAAGAGGCCGGTGGCCGCGCGACCGGCCGGCGTGAGCCGGGCGGCCTCGAGTTCGGCATGGGCTCTTGAGGGATGGCCCTGGGAGAAGAGGACGCGCGCCCGCACGATGCGGTTCTCGACGTAGCGGGGCACCTCGTCGAAGGCGATCGCCGTCTTGAGGGGAGCCTCGAGTACGGTCTCGGCAGTGGTCAGCGCCCCACGCTCCCAGGCTACCCAGGCCTGCGCGATTGCGGCCGGGGGGCTCTGGATGGAGTCCCAGAGATGTCGCTGCTCGATCTCCGCGAGAGCCTGCTGTGCGGACCGCTGAGCTTCCTGCAGACGCCCCTGCCGATGCCGGAGCAACGCCAGCTGCCCGTGGGCCCAAACAGCAACGTTGCGTGGCGTGGCTTGGGGTCCACTGTCAGCGAGCGATCTCTGTCAGGACCACATCGCTCTCCGCGTAGCGCTCGAGCCAGATCAGCGCTTCTGCGACGGGAGTCTTCGCGGTGGAGCTTCCTCTCAGGAGGGGCTCGCGATCAGCCAGGATCCCGTCGGCATCGCCGGCCCGGCGTGCCAGGAGCGAGCGAAACATCGCGACAAGAATGCTCGGGTCGCCATGGAACGGCACCGAGAAGTCGCGCGACCACTCCCAGTCCTGAGGCGCGTCGGCGGCAGCCTCCGCAGTCGCCCGCTCCACGACCCGTGCAGCCTCCCGGTCGAGGCGTGCGCCCTCGCCCGGACCGAGCAGCAAGGAGAACGTCAGCACCGCCAGCAGTTTGACTGGCGGATGCTCCATTGCGGCGTCGATCCGCGTCGCCAGGTCTCGCACCGTGGCGACGCGGCCGGCGAGCAACTCGTCGCGACTGGCCTTCACCAGAAGGTCCGCAGCCTTCTCTGGCTCGCCGGCGGCCAACGCGTGGTCCACCGCCTCGACGATGCGGCCCTGTTCGTACCGGATGTCGGCGGCACGACGGTGGATCTCGAGGGATCGCTCGGGGTGGCGGTGGTGCATCAGCATGCGCAGCACATCACGGAACAGCTCGTGGTAGCGGTACGCCTCTTCTTCGCCGCCCAGGCGGCTGACGAACAGGCCATCCCGCGCGAAGTGCGCCAGCACGCGTCGTGCGTCAAGGCGATGGGCGAGCGCATCGCAGGTGGCGGGGTCCAGGTCGTTGAGCAGCGAGGTGTCGAGCACGAACTCCCGAAGCGAAGGGGAGAGATCGTTCAGCACCTCCTCGACCAGGTACTGGGCGAGGTTCGTCTCCTCGAGCGCGATGTCGAGCGAGGCGGCTTCGGGGTCGGCCGCGTTCGCCACCGAGGCGGCAAGCAACCTCACCCCGGCGACCCAACCTTCGCAGCGCTCATGGATACGTTGGATGACGTCCACGCTGAGGTCCAGCCCCATCGTGTCGGTGACCAAGGTCAGACTCTCCTCGAGCGAAAGCTGTAGGTCGACGAGCGCGCACCTCTTCGACTTCACCTAAGAGGCGCAGCTTGCTGATCTTGAGCATCGGGTCGTGGCGGGCCATGGCGACGAGGTGGGCCGAAGGCGGCAGGTAGCGGATCAGCCGGTCGATGGAGGCAGCCGATTCGCCGGCTCCAAGGGCGTGGATGTCGTCAAGGCAGACGATCACCGGGCCGTCCATTCGACCAAAGTCGGCGATCAGCGTGTCGACGAGGAACCCGGCATCCGAGACACCGGTCGCGAGAGCGTGCGCGATGGTCAGCTCACTTGTGGGCAAGCGCCTGCCGGCAGGCTTCCGCGAGGTGCGCCCAGAGGCGTACCGGGTCGTTGTCCTGTTCATCGACGGTGAGCCAGACCGCCGTCGCCTGACTCTGGCGCCGGAGCCACTCGACCAGCCGCGAGGTCTTGCCGCAGCCGGCCGGGGCAGTGATCAAGCAGAGCTTGCGAACAAGGACTCCGTCGAGGCGATCGTGCAGCCGCTGCCTTTCGAGGTGAGCAGGAGGGAGGACGGGTACCCGCAGCTTGCTGGCTACCAGGCGGGGAGTCGGGGCGCGGTCAGGCGCGATGCGGAACCCACCCGGTGCTGCCCTCCGACCCTCGTCCTGCATCCCTGGCCCATCTTCGCTGTCCAACTGCCATCGTACATCGAGAGTGGCACGCACCCGGGTTGACGAGCTGTTGCTGGAGGACTAGCCTCAGGGCAACCGCGACGCGCGTGTATGGCCGGCTGGAACGCACGGAGTCGGGCAGGCAGTGTGCGCGTCGCCCGCGGTCGGGCGTCGATCGCCGCGGAAGGGTGACCTCGGCATCGCCACGGGCCCTGCGCGTCTGGGTGCGCCAGGACGAGGCGACGACGGCACCCGCGCCGACGGCTGGCGAGCGCCGAGCGCGAGGAGCTGGCGACGCTGCGCCGCGATCGTGACCTGACGCCGCGCAACGAGATCCTCAAGGCGGCGAGCGTGGTTTGCCCGCGAGCTCGACCAGCCCCGTTCGACGGCGACCGACTTCGTCGATGCGACGGCGCCGACCTCCGGGGTGCCGACTTCAGCATGCGAGTCTGGTCGACGCCCGCCTCACCGACTCCCGGCTAGGCGTTCGCCCTCTGATCGGCGCCCTGCTCCTCGCTGCGGCGCTCCTGGTCAGTGTCGCCGCCGGATTGGTGACTGGCTGGTTCGTCACCGCGGCTCGCGAGCGGGCGTTCTCCTCGGAGTGGCAGGACTTGCTGGCCGGGTGGCTTCTTGTCGCCGTCCTGGTCGCCTTTGTGCTCATTCTCCTGCGCAAGGGAATCTGACGGCTCTACGCGTCTTCCTCATCGCGGCCGTCGCTGTCATCGTCCTGGATCTCGTCGTGGCTGTTCGCTTTCGGGGAGCTCAGCGCCGATCGGGCTTGGCGGCGGACTGCCGATCATAGGTCTTCTCCTGCTGTTCGGCCCTGCCGTGAGCGCCGGCATTCTGGGCCGCATCGTAGGCGGAGCCTTCGGGCCCTGGGCCATCGCCCTTGTCGCCGTGATCGGCGGTGTCACCGCCGGTAGCGTTCACGGCGGCCTCGGCGCGATCGCGGTCAGCCTCCTGCTGGTCTGGATCGCCAAGCGAACTCTCAAAGCCGATCCGCGTGACGATACCGTTCGCCGCTTGGCCCTCCGCATCGTCGCTCGCCGCGGCACGAGATTCACTGGGGCCGATGTCACTGGGGCCGATTTCACCGGCACTCCGCTCACCCAGGCCGACATGTCCGGTGCCGTGCTGACTGGTGCCGTATGGGACAGGGCAAGGGCCCCGTCGTGGACGACGATAGGTGACTTGCGCGACCGGCGCGAGCAAGGAGCCTGCCCGCGCCGGTCGCGTGGTCGATCTACCTCACGGCAGCGACATCGTTCAGTCGACCAGCTCGATCTCGCCGGGACGCCAGGTCTGGTCGATCCAGGGCTGCTCGGGACCGTAGACCCGAAGGCGATGAACCAGCTCTTGCCGGGGATGGTCTGCAGCCAGTTGCCTTCCTTGCCGCTGGGCGCCTCGGGCGCGAAGTAGATGTCGTAGGAGCCGTCGGCGTTCGTCGTCAGCCCGCTGTCCTGGCTGCCCAGCGTCGGGAACTGCTGGTCGGTCTGCAGCTGGGAGCGGGTCTGGGTGTCGTACATCGTGATCGCCCAGAAGTCCTTGACAGGCGGGTTCGCCGGCAGACGCAGCTTGTAGGTCTTGGAGCCGTCCAGCGCGCGGTGCTTGGAATCCACGGCGGCCATGGCGTAGTCCGAGCCTTTGCCGGCCACGGTCACCGCCATGGCGGGCGAGACGCAGATATAGCCGAAGTGGAAGAACACACGAGCCTCGAGGTCCGCGGGCGCCGTTCTTGCGTGAACGTCGTGTCATTGTTGGCGTACGCCATGACCCAGGCGCTGTTCGCGTCGTAGACGAACTGTCCCGGATCGCGTGGTGAAGTAGCTGATGGCACGGGCGGCGGCGTTGCCGATGGCCGCTGCGTCGGTCAGGATCTTCTGCATGCGGGCATCGGGAGTGAAGGGCTGGCCCTTCTCGATGCCGATGGCGGCCAACATGCCCTTGGCTTCCGGTCCAAGGTAGTCGTCTGGCTCTTCCTGGATCAGCCCGTGCAGCTTTTCGAAGAAGCTGACGTCGTTGGGCAGTACGGTGTTCACATCCTTGCCCGAGATGTTGATGAACTCCATCTTGGGGCGATTGGCGTCCTGCGCAGCGGCCAGACTTTCAGCGTGCTACGGATATTGGCCGAGGCGGCCGCAATGGCCTTCTCCAGCGGCAGGGCTTTGTCGAGGTACCCGCGCATGAAGAGCCACACGCCATGGGTGTTCGACCGCACGACGAAGTAGCCGTCGGGGACATCGCCGTCATAGCCGGGAGGCAGCACAAGGTACTTGCCGCCCTTGCCCTTGTCGGGACCGGCAACACCCAGGTCTACGATGTAGAGGAAGAACATGTCGTCGAGGATGCCCAGCATGCCGGTCGGCAGGTCGACAACCGTGGGGCCGTCATTCTTCAGGTCAAGGAAGCCGAGGGCATACATCGTTGACGTGTTCCCGGTCAGGACGAGCGAGGTCGAGTCCATCAAGGTGTCGAAGATGCAGATCTTGTTGGACGCGTCGGCGCCGGCGCTGGCCTGCCCTTCGCGCAGGGTGGCCATGGACATGGCCGGGATACAGTTCATGAAAGCTTCGACCGCGCTGCGAGCGATCGAGGTAGTCATAGACGTTCTCGACCGTGGCCTGATTGGGGACGCCGTCGAAAAACTCGAGGGCGCCGATGGAGGATTCCACCGAGTCCGGTACCGTGATCGATGCCGGGATGGCGGCGGTCATCTTCATCTTGGGTATTCCTGTCGTCATGCTAGTCCTCCTTGACTTGGATAGCCCCTGACCCCCGAGTCTGTGGTTCAGGTACGAGCGTGTTCTCTTGTCGAACTCCTGCAGCTGCCGGGCCGGAGCTTGCTGCGCCTCCCCCAGGATCGGGGGCCGGGCGGCCTTGACCTTTCGTGCCATCCTGTACCAGACCGAACGCCACTACTTCACCAGTTCGATCTTGCCGAGGCGCGTGTCCACCTCGTCGGGTATCGCGACACCCGCCGGGATGTCGGCGCTCGTCTGCTCCTTGGGGTCTGTGCTCATCAGTCGTACCTCCCTGTTGCTTGGGCCACGGGCCCGATCGTCCAGTTGTTCGTCATGCTCTCATCGGGTGCGGCGGGTCGGTGCCTGCGAATCCGCGGCACGGACCTCGTCCGTGACCATCATCCGTCTGGAGCCGCCGGTTTGGCCTCACCCTGAACGGGTGGTCTGCCGAGGCGCCGCTTGACGGTGTGCCTACTTCACCAGCTCGAGCTGGCTTGGCCGCCAGGTCTTCTCGATCCAGGGCTCCAGCGGTCCGTACGCACGCAGGAGGATGAACCAGCTCTTGCCCGGGATCGTCTGAATCCAGTTCTTCTCCATGCCCGCCGGCGCCTTGGGAGCGAGGATGACGTCGATGGAGCCGTCCTCGTTCTTCTTCTGGTCAGCGCTCAGGCTGTTGATGCCCGCGAACTTCTGGTCGGTCTGGAGCATGCTTCGCGTCTGGGTGTCATAGATGGTCACCGACCAGTTCTGCTTCACCGGGAAGTCCGGCGGCAGGTGTAGCTTGTACGGCCTTGGCGCCATCGAGTGGCCGGCTTTCCTTGTCGAGGCCGACGATCATGTAGTCGGATCCGGCACCGGGCTGGGTCAGGGCCATAGCTGGCGTGACGCAGACGGCGTTGTAGTGCATCCAGAGCCGGCCGTCCATGCGCCGTGCTCCGGCTTCCAGGAAATAGGTGTCCTTGTCGGGATAGGCCATCACCCACTCGCTGTGCTCGTCGTGGTAGATCTGCTGGCCCGGGTCCTGCGGATACACGGTGTTGACTCGTGCGTATCCGTTGCCGATGGCGACCGCGTCGGTGAGGATCTTCTTCATGCGCTCATCCGGCTCGAAAGGCTGGCCCTTGGTGATGCCGATGGCGCGCAGCTGGCCCGCCAGCTCCGGGTCCAGCCAGCCGTCCGCCTCCTCCTGGACGATCTGGTTCACCACCTCGAAGAAGCTGAAGTCGTTGGGCATGACGGTGTTGTAGCCCGCCAGCCCCGACATGTCCTTGAACTCCATCTTGGGCGGGTCGCTCGCTTCGCTGAGCGGGTACACCTTGAGGTTCTGCTTGATGTTCTCGACCGCCTTCTTGACGTTGTCCGGATCCTGGGTGCTTCCGTGCACGCGTCCGCGCATGAAGTTCCAGACGCAGTAGGTCCGAGACTTGACCACGTAGTAGCCATCCGGGACGTCTCCGTCGTAGCCCGGGGGCAGGATCAGGTACTTGCCGCCCTTGCCCTTGTCCGGACCGGCGGCGCCCATGTCGCTCATGTAGCGGAAGTACATGTCGTCGAGGATGCCCAGCACGTCCGGCGGCACCTCGATGACGGTGGGGCCATCGTTCTTGAGGTCAAGGAAGCCCCACGTGTAGAGCGAGGTGTTGTTCCAGGTCAGGACGAGCGGCTTGGAGTCGCCCATCTGCTCGGCGATGAAGATCTGGTTGCTCTTCGTGAGCCCTTCATCCCGGTGACCCTGCCGCAGGGAGTACATCGAAGCTGCCGGGGTCATGTTGATGAAGGCCTCGACCGCCCGGCCCCGGTCTACGAAGTCAAGCAGCGTGTCCCTGGTGTCGCCTGATGGGCACGCCGTCGAAGAACTCGAGCGTTCCAATGGACGTGTCGACCTTGTCCGGTGTGGTGCGGTTCTCCGGAATCGGGATGGTCATCTTCATGACCGGCTTCTGGGTGGTCGTTCTCGTCTTGGTCACGTCTTCACCTCTGTTGTCTCGTCGTGGGCGGTGCGGTTCTCCGGGTCAGGGTGGATGCTGCACGGTTCATGACGGGCCTCCAGTTGCGGAGGAGCTTGCCGGTTCGCCGGAGCCGGGCGAGGACGCCGGCGTACGCTTGCTCGCGCGCTTGCCCATCTCCCCGCTGACGACCCCGAGCAGGATCAGGCCCAGTACGCCGATCACCATGACCATGCCGAGGACCTGAGCATCGTCGGAGAAGTTCTGCGCGGCCACCAGCATGGCCGCAGAGAGATTGCGCTGGCCCGTGCCCAGACCCATGACCGAGCGCATGCTCGGGTCTTTGCCACCCAGCAGCAGGCCGATCGCCAGCGAGCCGACCAGGAAGAGCGCAGCGGCGGCGATGCCGCCGGTGCCGAAGGTGTCGACGATGGTATCGAATTGCAGCACCAGGATGGCGACCAGACCGAGCATGATGGTCACGCTGGAGGTCTTCGACATGATCGGCTGCAGGTGCTCGGCGGTCGGCTCCCAGCGAGCCTTGACGAACAGGCCGATCGCCAGGGGCAGAAGCATCATCACGATCAAGGACTTGGCGATGTCCCAGGGACTCACCGAGGCGCCGGGCAGGAGGATCGGCAGCGCGATGGGCAGAAAGATGACGGTCACCACCATGAGCAGGGTCATCAGACCCACCGAGTAGGCGGTGTTGCCCTTGGCCAACTGCACCAGCTTGGGCAGGAAGGGGGCCCCGGCCGCCGCTCCGGAGACGATCAAGCCGGTCGCGAGCCCGTCGCTGAGCGGAATGACCAGCGTCAGCCCATAGGCCAAGGCGGGCGCGAGGATGAAGTTCGCCAGCAGGGCCAGAAGCACGATCTTCACGCTCTTGAGCGGGGCCACTATCTGAGCGATCGTCAAGCTCATGCCCATGGCCAGCATGCTGGTCAGGATGAAGGTGAAGATCGCCAGCTTCGCGACTACGCCGAGTACTTCGTCCACCATAGCTCCTTTGCTGAGCGGTCGCAGTCTACCCAGAGAGCATCGCACCCTATCGGCAACATCACATCACCCGAATCGGGTAGCGGGGCGCCCCGAAAGCGTTGAGGGTCGCCGCCACGGGGAAGTTCCCATGGCATCGACTCCCTCCTGAGGTCCATGCCTCGTGTCGTCAGTCGATCGTGCTCGCTCTCTCCGGCTCGGCCGGCGGGTTCTGAAGCCAAGCCGGGCGCGGACACGATGTCCGCGCCCGGACACAGCTGGTGCCCGCACCGGGCACATGGGCGGATGTCTCTACTCGAGCAACTCGAAGTCATCGAGCACCCAGGTCTTGTCGATGTACCCCTCCGTCGGGCCGTAGAAGCGGAAGACCACGAAGAAGCCGATGGCCGGATCGGGCTTGATCCAGTTCTTCTCCTTGCCCTTCGGCGCCGTCGGCCCGAAGTAGATGTCGACCGAGCCATCCTCATTGACCTCGGGATCGCCCAGACTGCCGACCGTGATAGGACCGTCCGAGTCGAGCAGGCTGCGGCTCAGCGGGTTGTACGCGGTGACCGCCCAGAAGCGCTTGACGGGGGGCCTGGGGGGCACGCGCAGCCGATACTGCTTGTCGCCCAGCAGGTAGTTCCCGTCTTTGTCCCTGAAAGCAGTGAGGTAGGACGTGCCCACGCCTGGCGTGGTGGAGAGCAAGCTCGGCGAGACACAGATGGCCTGATAGAGCCAGAGGGTCTGCGCGTCGACATCGGCGTGCCCGTCGACCATGAACTCGGTGTTGCGGATGAACATCTTCTCCCAGTGCCGGTCCGGCCAGTAGTCGATCTGCGGATCTCGGGAGGCGTAGACGATGGCGCGGGACATGGCGACACCCTGCTTGGCGGCCTGGTCGAATATGCCCTGCATGCGCGCGTCGGGTTCGAACGGCTTGCCCTTCTGGACGCCGAGCGTGGCCAGCTTGCCCAGGAGTCGCATCGTCGAAGAGGTCTGTCGGCTCGTACTGGATGATCTCGTTGAGCATCTCGTACGCGGAGCCGTCTTCGGGCGTCAGAGTGTTCGCTCCCATGCCGGAGATATCGGTGGCCGTGTTCTCGCGTGGTCCGTTCGCCAGCGGATAGGCCTTGAGGCGCTCCTTGAACCACTGGCACGGCCTTGTCGCCGGTGCCGACGTCGAAGCCGCGCATCATGGCCCAGACTCGGTAGCTCGGTGAGTGGATGATGATGTAGCCGCTCGGTTCGTCGCCGGTGAAGCCGGGCGGAAGGAAGAGGTACTTGCCGCCCTTGCCCTTGTCGGGTCCGGTCGGGCCGAAGTCCGTGAGGAACTTGAAGTAGGCGTCGTTGGCGTTGCCCATCATGCCGGGCGGGATCTCGACCACGGTCGGGCCGTCCAGCTTGAGATCGAGCGAGGCAATGGCGTACACGGTGCTGTTGTTGCCGGTGAGGTAGTTCTCGCTGGGCTTCATGAAGTCGGCAAACACGCCGATATCCGAGGCGGTCGCGAACTCGAAGTCGCGGATCTGCGCCCTCACGATGCCATAGACCGATAGCGCCGGATAGAAGTCCATGTAGGCTTGAGTGGCGCGCTGGAGATCCAGCTCGTCGTAGATCTTCTGCGCCGAATCAGCCGTCGGAAAGGCGCCGCCCTCGAACTCCAGCGTCCCGAAGTTGGTCGTGATCTTGTCGGGGGCGGGCGCGAAGTCCTTTGCCGTCTGCTTCTGCCCGGCGGTCTCAAACAGGTTCCGTGTCTCGGCCGCTGTGGCTGTGCGCTTCTCGCTCATTTTGTCCTCTCCTCAAGCCAGTCGTAGCCATTCTTGCTCGCCACCGGCGAACCCGTCAGTCCACCAGCTCGATCTCTGACGTCCCGTGGCGCGGCGGTCGTCCGTTGAGGCAGAAGGGCCCCGGGAGACGGGCGTGGTGCCCGTCTCCCGGGGCCCTGTTCGCAGAGGCTCAGCCGTCGAGTTCCTTGCGGATCTTGCCGTCCTCGTCGTCGATCTCCTTCTGCTCGACCTTGGTGGCCTGCTTCAGGACGCGGTCGGCGGTCAGGTCCAGGGTCGATTCGCAGACCAGCACGACGCCCCACTCACCGGCGTCGAGGGCCTCGCCCAGGTCCTTGATGTCGCCGTGGCCCCAGCCCTTGGCGATGTCGCCGATCAGTCCGCCGCCGGCGGCGCCGACGATGGCGCTGCCGATGAGGGCCGGCGGGAAGAGCAGGCCGACGACGCCGCCGACGACAGCGCCCCAGCCGGCGCCCTTGGTGCGCGAGGTCGAGTCGGTGTTCTTGACCTTGACCTTGTCGTCATCCTTCTTGGTGAACAGGGCCGAGTCGTACTTGCCGATCAGGCCGGCGGCGTGGGCATCCTTGATGGCCTCGAAGTCGGCTCTTGCGTCGCCCTCGATGGCGTAGGCTCCTGCATAGGCGAAGATCGGGTTGTCGTCTGCCATGGGACTCTCCTTCTCAGTGTCTTGCCGTTCGTATCCGCGCGATGGCATCGCGCCGCCGCTATCTTCCCTCGGCGGGCGCCGCGCCGCCTCATCCCGTTCGGGTAGTCGTAGAGGCGGCCTCCACCGCATGGCGCACCGTGTCGTAGACGTTCTGCTCGCCGACCTGCTCGAGTACCCCGGTGGTCTCCAGCGCCTTGCGCGCGTGGATGTGCAGCCGGGCGAGCACGAGGCGGACGTCATAGCGCTTGGCGTAGGCATGCAGGGCGGCGACTGCGTCTGTGCCCGTCGTGTCGATGAAGAAGATCTCCTCGCAATCGACGACCAGCGTGTGCGGCAGCGTCCCGGCGGCGGCGGCCTTGATCAGCATCTTCTGACCATCGCTCTCAAAGGAAGCGGCGTTGGAGAAGAAGAGGGGCGCCCCGAAGCGCAACACGGAGACCCCGGAGACGCGCTTTGCACCGCGGTCGTCGCTGCCCTTGTGCCGTCCGGCCTCCCAGCTGAGGCTGATGAAGTCCCCGCTCTCCTTGAGCTGGCCGAGTTCCTCGACGGAGGGGAAGCTGACCCGGTAGACGAGGTAGACGATCGACAGGGCGATGCCGGTGATCATTGCCGGCAGCAGGTCGAGGCCCAGCACCACGATCGCGGTGATCACCCCAAAGGCGAAGTCGACTCTGTTCAGGCGCCGGAACTTCAGGAGCTTGCGGGGGTCGGCTGAACCGGACATCGCCATGATCACGATGGCGGCGTTCGCGGCTGGTCAGTTGCTCATGGAGGATGGGCACCCCATCGGGGTCGATCTCCGGGCGCGCCGACGGGTCGCCTTGAACACCCAAGAACAGGCCGCTCTGCGCACTGGCCTTGTCGAGAAGGGCGCCGAAGGCGGGCGATTCGTCGAGGAAGACCTGCCGATGCCCCGTGTCTTGAGCGATCCGCATCGCCGCGACGAGGTGCTCGAGGGCGGCGGCGTCGTCGAGGCCGCGGCGTGCAGCAAGGGCGCGCAAGACGCCCAGCTCGATCTGGTGGGCCTGCGTGACTTCAGCGCCCTCCGGCGGGAACTCAAACAGGGACGTGGGATCGTCGCCGGCGGCGATGGCGAGCCTGATCAACACCAGGCGCTCCAGAATGGTGCCCGCGCCTGTCCTGATGAGTCGGCACCAGTCGGGAAGCTCCATCTGGGCACCGAGGAGATCGCCGGCCAGGAGGGCGATGCGGGCGCGCTCGAGGGAGATCCGCTCGGCCAGGAAGCCGGTGAGGGCACGGCCGCCCAGAGCTGCTGCTATCTCGTCGAGCGCCGCTGCGGCGGCGCGCGGGTCTCCACGTGAGTTGCGGCAACGGGCCAGCAGGATGTAGGCCATGACGATCGGTGGGACCTCGCCGAGATGGGCGAGGCCGTCGAGTGCGGAGAGGACCAGGGCCTCGGCCGTGTCGAGCTCGCCACGCTCCCAGGCCACCCAGGCGAGCGGCACGACGGCGATGGCGTGATGGGGCATGTCGTCCAGCCCGTTGGTGCGCATGACCTCGATGCCGCGCTCGGCGAGCGCCTCGGCCTCGGCGAGCTGCCCCCCTTGCAGCTTGGCGAAGGCCTGGGTCGCGAGCACGTACACGAGGTTGCTGACGATGGGATTCATCGGCGACAAGCAGTAGTCCGCGAAGCGCTGCATCAGCGCCTCGCCCTCCGTGCGCCTCTGAGCGAAGATGAGCAGCTCGCCGGCAGCTCCCTCCACCCAGCCGCTCTCGCTGGGGGTGTCACCCTGCTCGGCAAGGGTCGCGAGGGCGAGGTACAGGTCGCCGCGGCGGTGGGCGATCGTCGCATCGATGCCGCGCAGCATCTCCGCCGGCGACAAATGGAAGAGGTACGGGACGTGCGCCCACAGGTCGGACCTCTCCTCGTCTTCGCTCGTGTCGACGATGCTCTTGCGCGCCCGGTCGAGCACTCGGTCTATCTCGACCCCCGGTGTGGAGCCGAACAGCACCGGGAAGCACCAGGTAGCCATGAAGATCGGGGAGGGTGACGACGAAGCCTCGTCGATAGCCTGGCAGAGTGCTCGCAGCGTGTCGTACTGCCGTGCCATGAGAAAGGCGCGACTGGACTCGACGAGCCAGGTGGCAGCCAGGTCGGGCTCGCCGGCCGCCAGCGCGTGCCGGATCGCAGGGAGCATCTCTCCGTCCTCGTGCAGCCAGAGCGCCGCTCGCCGATGCAGTTCCAGCGCGTGGTCTGGATCCTGCAGGCGGAGGGCATCCTGGAGAGCGTCGCGGAACAGATCGTGATAGCGGTACCACTTCCGCTTCTCGTCGGTGCCGCTCGTGAACATGCCCTGGCGCACCAGCCTCGCGAGCATCTCGTCGCTGTCGCTCCGTCCCGTCAGCGCGGCACACAGGGGGCCGGACAGGCCACCGACGATCGAGGTGTCGAGCAGGAACTGCCGGTCCGCTTGCTCGACTTCATCGAGGACCTCCTCGACCAGGTACTCGCGAACGGCAGCGTGCGCGTTCTCGTTCGTTTCCGCGGCCGCCAAATCCCGGGGCGATCCGCCCCGACTCGTGATCGCGGGCGGCCGCAGCCGCCGTCAGCCGGATCCCCGCCATCCATCCCATCGTCCTGCGATGGAGGTCGTGCATGGCCTGCCGGGTCCAGACTCGAGGCCCATCGACTGGGTGACGATCGCCTCGGTCTCGGCCGGTGAGCACCGCAGTTCCGCTGAGCCGATCTCCAGAAGCTCGCCCGTGAGCCGTCGCTTCGCCAGCGGCAGCGACGGGTCATGACGACCCACGAGGATCACGTGGACATTGCCAGGCAGTAGCGTGATGAACTGGTCGAGCGATCTCAGGACGTCATCGCCATCGAGGAGATGGACATCGTCGAGCACGATGACGAAGGTCTCGGACGCACTCGGCGAGGTCCTTGGCGAGAGCGGCCGTGATCAGCGAGAGCCCGGACGACGACGCGTCGAACAAGCGTCGCGCCTCTGTGGCGGCAGCTGGCACGGCCGACCTGGCCACGGCTTCGATGACGTGTCTCCACAGTCGCATGGGGTCGTTGTCGTAGGCGTCGATCGCTACCCAGCACTGCGGCAGCTCGGCGTTGGTCTCGAGCCAGTCGGCCATCAGCCAGGTCTTGCCGAAGCCGGCCGGCGCGGACACCAGCGTGAGCGGGTGATCGAGCGCCGAGTCTAGCCGCTCGATCAGGTCGACGCGCGAGATGGCGCCGGCCTCGACGCGCGGCCGCTGTGTCTTCACCAACAGCGCTACGGAACTCCGGGGGTCCACGATCAGCTCCTTGCGGTCGACCCCTGCAGTATATGTGCTCGGGGTCGCCTCACGGCGGTCACCTCACTCGGTGTCGTCGCCCGGGCGGGCTTCCTCCTCGCGCGGCTCAGCAGGCGACTCGCCGGAGCCTCTCGTCTCGATCCACTCGTCGGCCGCGTCCAGGGCCTCTATGACAGAGGCTCCGACCGCGTCGTCGGCTCTGAAGACGTTGCGGGCTCTGAGCGTCTGCAGCCGGCCCGTCTTCTGGAGCTGGTCGTAGAGAGTCGGCCCCACTTCGGCCAGCACCAGCTTGCTGTCGTGGTCGCGGAGGCTCTCCGAGTAGCGCTCGAGCATGGCGAGGAAGGTGCTGCCGAGCTCGTCGTGCTGACGCAGGTTGAGGATCACGACGGCATGGCTCGTCTCGTCGGTGACCGCCGGCAGCTGATCCTTGAGAAGCCGCGCCGTCGCGAACATCGTGCTGCCGTAGGGTGTCAGGACCGTCGCGTGGTCGACGCCGAGCTCGTCCGGCGGGTCCTGCTCGGTCGGCAGCGGCTGCCCGGGAGTGTAGACCCACTCCTCGAGCTTCATGCTGTTGGACTGCTTGACGAAGTACAGCAGGACCGAGAGGGCGATGCCCAGGAGCACGGCGTACTGCAGCGGGATGACGAGCGTGAAGACGAACGTGGTCGTCAGGATGACGGCCTGCGTCCGCCCGGTCCTCAGGACGAGGTCGATCTTGTGCGGCTTGAGGGTCTGGAAGCCGACAACGATGAGCAGCCCGGCGAGCGCGGGCATGGCGAGCTGGCCGACCAAGTCGCCCAGCAGGAGAAGCATGAGGGCGATGGTGAGGCCGGCGAAGATGTTGGCGAAGCGGGAGCGGGCGCCGGCGTTGCGGACCAGGGCCGTGGCGGAGAGCGAGCCCCCGACGGGCATGCCCCCGAAGATGCCGGCGGTCACGTTGGCGGCGCCTTGGCCGACGAAGTCGCCGGACGCCTTCGGGTACTCGCCGTCCGGATTGGTGTAGCTCTGGCTGATGCCGGCGCCCTGCACGAGGCCTACGAAGGCCAGCGAGATGGCCGGCAGGATCAAGGCCGGGATGACCGAGAAGGCCGGCATCTTCGGCAGCGGCAGAGAGTCGGGGATGTCGGCGATGTCGCTCACGACGGCGACGGCGTCCCACTCGAACAGCGGCACCAGCAACGACGCGGCAACCAGGGCGACGACCATCCCCCAGCTCTTGAGGCGCGTGTTCTGTAGCGCGACGATGAGGATGATCGCCAACAGGCCCACCGCCAGGGAGCGCACATCGATGAGCGTCCAGTTCCTGATCAGGTCCCAGGTCTGCACCACCTTGTTCGCCCCCGTCGGCGAGGTCCCGGTGAGGTCGCCGAGCTGGCCGAGGACGATGAGCACGGCGACGCCGTTGATGAACCCCGTGAGCACGGCGTTGGGGACGTAGCGCAGGAAGTTCCCGAGTTTCAGGAGGCCGGCCGCCAGCATGATGACGCCGGTCATGATGGTCAGCATGAACAGCGCGCCGGCCGCCGCCTCGCCCTCGTGCACCTGTGGCACGTCGGCCACCACCAGCGACATCGCGCTGGTCGTCTGCACGCTCATGAAGACGGAGCTGGAGAACAGGACGCCGACCGGTGTGGCGAGCATCACCGCGTAGAGTGCGAAGATCGGGTTGATGCCTGCCAGCACGCCGGAAGCCATGGCGTCCGGGATACTCTCGACGCCCAGGGTCACACCCGCCGCGACATCTTTGCCGACGTGCTTGCGGTCGAAGTAGTTGCGGCCCTTGAGCAGATTCAGATTCACAGCGGGAGCCTGGTCACGGCGTCCCGGCGATGCGCCTGCCAAGCCCGTTCCCGATCGTCCTCTCGCCTCATCGCTCCCTCTGATGCAGCCCGGCGCTCCGCATCCATGCGTGCGCAAGCTTCGAAGCGTACCAGACTCCCTCCAACGCGCGCCAGGGTCTTCCCGACGACGACGCGCGAGCGCCCTTTGGTAGACTCCCTTCATGCCTGCTCCCTCTGCGCATACGCTTGCCCTCGCGGCTTCGGCCAGCGACTCTGTCTCGGACTGGTTCGCGAACCACGCCAGCGTCTTGGTCACGTCGGCGATCATCATCATCGTCGCCGTGGTGGCCAACTTCGTCGTGCGCCGGGCGATCGGTCATGCGGTGGAGCGCTTCGCGAAGAAGAGCCAGGTGCGCCGCGAGCGCGAGGAGCCGCGGGGCGGCGCGTCGTCTGACATGCAGCAGGAGACCGTCCAGCGGATGCGCGCTACGGCTGTGCAGGCCGAGCGGTCCGAACAGCGCGCCCGTACGATCGGCTCGCTGCTGCGCTACGTGGTCACCATCACGATCTCCGCGGTGGCCTTCCTCATGGTGCTGGCCGAGCTGGGCGTGAGCATCGCCCCGCTGATCGCGGGCGCCGGTATCGCCGGTGTGGCGCTCGGCTTCGGGGCCCAGAGCCTCGTCAAGGACTTCCTCAGCGGCACCTTCATGCTCCTTGAGGACCAGTATGGAGTCGGCGACGTCATCGACGTCGGTGAGGCCACCGGCACTGTCGAGCGGGTGACGCTGCGTGTGACGGTCCTGCGCGATCTCAACGGCACGGTCTGGTATGTCCCCAACGGCGAGATCCTCCGCGTCGGCAACAAGTCGCAGCTCTGGTCGCGGATCGTGCTCGATGTGGAGGTCGCCTACGACACCGACATCGCGCAGGCGTCGGCCGTCATCAAGCGTGTCGCCGACGAGGAGTGGAAGGCAGAGACCCCCGGGGAGCTGATCATCGAAGAGCCCGAGATGTGGGGTGTCCAGGAGTTCGCCCAGAGCGCGATCGTGTTGCGGCTCGCGGTCAAGACGCGGCCGGGCGAGCAGTGGGCCGCCGGGCGCGCGCTGCGCGCGCGCCTCAAGACGGCCTTCGACGAAGCGGGCATCGAGATCCCCTTCCCGCAGCAGACCGTCTGGCTGCACGGCACGACCGCCGGCCCGGGCGGAGCGACCCCGGCGAGCGATGTCACGGCGCCGAGCCAAGCGGCGGGACGATCGCCGGCTGACGACGGCGCGGCCGGCAGGTGAGCGCGAGGGCGCGGCGGGTCGGACGGTCGGCCTTCAGGCGATAGTGCCGCCCCGGCTGGCGGGTCTCGCATGCCTCGTGCAAGCTGCCGATGAGCGTTGTGCTTCAGCGCGCGTTCTGGGACGATAGGAGACACGGCGCGACGCGATCGTCGGCTCGCGCGCGGGCGCGCTGCAGCACACGATGTGTGAGTGGACCCCAGGATCGGAGGGCTAGTTGCCGGACTACGAGAGCATCCTCTTCTGCACGGATTTCTCGGCGCACGCACACGATGCGTTCGAGGAAGCCTCCTATCTGGCATCCCTGATCGGCGCCTCTCTTGTCGTGCTCCACGTGATCCCCGGCGGAGTCGGCGAGTCGGCGCGGGCCGTGCCGGATTCACAGCGCGTCGCTGAGGAGTCGGCACTCATGGACCTCCTCGACAGCACCTACGGCTCCCGGATGACGGAGAAGCCCGGGATGGCCATCAGGCACGGACACGTGACGGAAGAGATCCTCGATTTCGCGGCGGAGATGAACGCTCCGCTCATCGTCATCGGCGCCAGGGGCATCGGTCGGCTGGAGGGCTTGCTCGGCGGCGGCAGTGTTGCGGAGAGGGTCGCCAAGAACACCAGCATCCCGGTGCTCATCGTGGCCGGTCACGAGACCGCCGAGGAGAAGGAACTGCAGGAGCTCGCGCACCGCAGGGGCATCCCCCTCGGAAGGACCGACGTGGGACGCGTGCTCAGAGGCGTGCGTCATAAGGCGCAGCGTCGCCACGAGCACGAGAGCAAGAGCACGTCCGACTGAGCGTCGTGGCGAGGCGTCGTCTGGCGGGTCGGTGACGCCTCAGCCGGCTGCGTTCGTCTGCTCGGCGCGCGCGAGCTACTCGACCTCGACGTGGACGTCGCCGTCCTCGACCTTCAGCGCGTACGTTCGGACGTTGCCAGTCTTCCACTCGAAGAAGAGGATCTTCGGACCACCGACGCTCTTGCCGGTTCGGACGTCGAACCTGGAGCCGTGTCTTGGGCAGGTGACGATTCCGTCGAGTATCGTTCCTCTCGACAGGGCGCCACCACGATGCGTACACGTGTCCGAGATCGCGAACAGCTCTCCGCCTACGTTCGCCACCAGGATGGATTCACGGCCGGCTTCCACTCGCCTCATGTCTCCAAGCGGGATCTCGGCTTCTGCCGCCACTCTGACGAATCGCACGGTGCCTCCTCTCGTAGGGAACCGCAGCTCTTGGCGTGCGGGTGTCGATAGCACAACGTTACCCCCCGGCGCTCAGTCCATACCGCGGTGCCCGGGAGCTGCCGGGACGCGGATCGCGTGGAGGGCTGGCGACGTCTCCGCGCCGATTTCAACGGCAGGTCGCGAGAGACATCCCAGCCGATTAGGTATCCTCTTCATTGGACCAGAATGAGGCCGTGCGTCTGTCGCCGGCATCGAGGTGGGAGGGCACAGTGGAGGAGCGGGTCGCGGGATTCGACGATCTGGCGGACGGCCAGACGATGACGGTGCTCGTCGCCGGCAAGAAGACGTTGCTGGCGAGAGTCGATGGGCGGTACTACGCGACGGCGGCCCGGTGTCCGCACTGGGGAGCGCCGCTATCCGATGGCCTCCTCCACGACGCCCGGCACCTGTGCCCTTGGCACGCCTCGATCTTCGATGCGCGCAGCGGGGACGTGCTGGAGCCGCCGGCCCTGGATGGGATCAAGGCGTTTCGAGTGCGTGTCGAGGGCGACGACGTCTACGTCGATCGCGAGCGGGGACCCGAGCAGACCGAGACGAGGCGCGAGTCGCGTTCGGGAGCCGAGCCGGACGCTCGCACGTTCGCCGTCATCGGCGGCGGGGCCGCCGCCGCCGCCGCCGTCGAGGGACTGCGCCAGGAGGGTTTCGCAGGCCGCATCGCGATGATCAGCTCGGAGGATCGCTGGCCCTACGATCGCCCCAATCTGAGCAAGGACTTCCTGGCGGGCGAGTTCGAGGCGAAGTGGCTGCCGCTGCGCTCCCCAGCCTTCTATGAAGAGCGCGCGATCGAGCGCATCGTGGGGCGTGTCACGGACCTCGACGTGGCCAGTCGCACTGTCACGCTCGACGATGGAACCACGCTTTCTCCAGACGGGGTGCTCATCGCCAGCGGGGCCCAGCCGCGGCGCCTGGAGGTGCCGGGGGCGGATCTTCCGGGCGTCTTCACCCTGCGCTCCTGGGACGACGCCGAAGCACTCGCCGACTTCGCGACGAGCGCGAAGCGCGCTGTCGTCGTCGGCGCGAGCTTCATCGGCATGGAAGCCGCGGCCAGTCTCGTGCGCCGCGGCCTCGAGGTGACCGTCGTCGGGCCAGAGGCGGTGCCGTTCGAGCGCGTCCTCGGCACTGAGGTCGGGGCCGTGCTGCAGTCCTGCCATTCCGAGCACGGCACGCGGTTTGCGCTCGGGCGTGGCGTGGTTCGCATGGTCGGCGGGTCGGCGGTCGTCGGTGCCGAGCTTGACGACGGCACGCGGCTGGACGCCGACCTGGTGGTCGTGGGCATCGGGGTCCAGCCGGCGACCGACTTCGTGCGTGGCGTTCAGCGGGAGCGTGACGGCGGACTGAGGGTCGACGAGCAGTTGCGCGTGGCCCCGGGCACGTGGGCGGCCGGCGACGTGGCTCTCTACCGCGAGTCGCACACAGGCCGAGACGTACGAATCGAGCACTGGCGCCTCGCCGAGCAGCACGGCCGTGCGGCCGCGCTCTCCATGGCCGGACGAGGTCGACCATTCGTCGGCGTGCCCTTCTTCTGGACGCAGCACTTCGATTTGCAGATCAGCTACGCCGGAGCCGGCCAGGGCTGGGAGGAGGTCGTCGTGGTGGGCGACACGGCGGCACGCGACTTCACGGCGTTCTACGTAGCCGGCGACCGCCTGCTTGCCGCTTGCGGCACGCAGAGCGACGAGGTCAATGCCTTCATAGAACTGATGCGTGACGGGGGTCTACCGGCCGTCGGTGAGCTGCGCGGCCGGCAACGGGCTGGTCTGCCGCGTCTGCTTGCTGGGGGGTCGGCGGTGGGCGACTAGTCTCCGAAGCGCTCTAGTCGCTTCGGAGACTAGTCCTCGACGCGGGCAGCGCCACGGTCACGGCGAGGCCGCGCGCGGCGCTCTCGGCCAGCTGGAGCGAGCCGCCGGAGGCTTCCGCGAGCGCTCGGGCGATCGGGAGCCCGAGTCCGGTGCCCGGCTTGGCGGTGTCGAGCCGCCAGAAACGGTCGAGCGCCCGTGCCCGCTGGGCGTCGGTGAGCCCGGGCCCAGCATCGGCGACTGTCAGGCGGTGCCGATCGAGACCGGCTGTCACGGCCACCGAGACGCTCGCTCCCGGCGGCGACGCGGCGACCGCATTGTCGATGAGGTTGTCCAGGATCTGCTCGACGCCCCCCGGCACCGCATCGACGGTCAGGGGGCCGGCGGGCGGGGCGAACTCGAGAGTGACGTCGGCCGCGTCCGCGACCGCCGACCACGTGTCCACTCTCTCGCCGACGAGTCGAGCAAGATCGACGGACTCCGGCGCTGCGCTCTGCTCCGCCCGAGCGAGCCTGAGGAGATCGTTGACAAGGCCGCTGAGCCGGTCCGACTCGTCGATCGCGGCGTCGAGGTCCTCCGTACCCTGAGCTGCGGCGACTGCACTCTGGAGGTTCTCGAGGCGCAGCCTGAGGGCAGTGAGTGGCGTGCGCAACTGGTGGGAGGCATCGGCGACGAAGGCGCGATGCTCCGCGAGCAGCCGGTCGAGGCGACTCGCCATCGTATTGAGCGTCTCCTCCTGAGCGGCGATCTCGGCGGGTGCGTCGGGGTCTGGGGTCATGGGCGCCAGGTCGCCGGTGGCGAAACGATCCGCCGCACTGCTGAGGGTGCGCAGGGGTCGGGTCACGGAACGGGCGATCGCCCAGCCGATGCCCGCCATCGCGATCATGACGACGGCCGCTATGCCGGCCAGACTCAGCCAGAAGCGGTGGATGGTGGCCTCTACGTCCTGCGCGTCGAGCGTCAGACGAACGGCGCCGTGCACTGTTCCGCCGGAGGCGACTGGGGTGGCTACGAAGAGGAGATCCGTGTCCAGGGGGCCAGAGCGACGCACCCCTGCGGCGCGCTCGCCGCCGAGCGCGGTGTGGATCTCCGGCCGTGTGGAGAAGTCGCGCTCGATCTCGACCGATGTGTCGACTGCGGAGAGGCCCGCGGTGTCCACGATCACGACGCGAGCGCCGGTGCGGTCGGCATAGTCGGAGGCGGCGAGCGGGTCGGGCTTCGTGCGGCGCTCGAGCGCATCTTCATAGAGGCTTGCGAGAGCGGCCGCATCGCGTTCGACGTTCACCGTGAGGCGGTCCGTCTCGCGCTGCTGGAAGAAGACGGCCAGAGGGATCTCGAGGACGAGGAGGACGATCGCGGTGATGGTGAGGTAGCTGAGAAGAAGGCGCCGCGTCACGGCGAGCTGGTGCTGTCGACGAGGCGAAAGCCCACGCCGCGGACGGTCTCGATGATGTCGGGGGCGAGCTTCCTGCGCAGTGAAGCGACGTGCACGTCGAGGGTCTTGGTGGAGCCCCACCGGTTCTCGTCCCACACGTCATTGATGATCTGCTCGCGGGAGTGGACGGCCTGCGGCTCGATCGCGAGGTAGACGAGCAGATCGTGCTCCTTGGGCGTCAGCGCGACGGGCCGGCCATCGAACACCACGTTTCGCGTGCGGGTGTCGATTCGCAGGAGCCTCACGTCGAGGTGGTCGCGGGCCTGCTCGCTCGGCGGGTCGGAGGTTCTCCGCAGGACGGCCCGGATACGCGCCACAAGCTCACGGAATCCGAATGGCTTCACGACATAGTCGTCGGCGCCGAGCTCGAGCAGGCTACGCGGTCGATCTCCTCGTTGCGCGAGGTCACCACGATGATGGGAACGCTCGATCGTTCGCGCAGGCTCCGGCAGACGACGCGTCCGTCGAGGTCGGGAAGACCGAGATCGAGGAGCACGAGTCCGTACTCGCCGGCGGCGAGCGCGCCGGCTCCCGTGGCGACCACATCGACCGTGAAGCCCTCTCGCAGCAGGCCTGTGCGGAGGGGGTCGGCGATGGTCGGGTCGTCTTCGACGATCAGCAGGCGCTTGATGTTGGCGGGGGCATCGCTGGGAAGCATGGGTCGTCGCCGAGTCGTGTTCACTGGGTGGTCGGCGCCGTCAGTCTACCTCGGCGCCCGGGCCCGGTGAAGCGAAGGAGGGGGCGGCAGGCCGATCGCCCGGCGAATAGCTGCAGGTCTTTGCCGAATCTTAACCTCGCGCTGGGCGTGCTCTGGCGCCCCGACCCCTATTGTGCATGCGGATAGGTCGCCGGCTTGGCCAACTCGGAGGGGGAACGAACCCATGCCTCATCGCACAGCTCTTGTGACCGCAGCCCTGATCGCCGCCGTCGTTCTGGCCGGCGCGGCTGCCGCCGGAGCCAGTCTTGGGATCCTGAATGCAGCGGACTCCGGACCTGTGGGCGAGCTCTCGGCGTCCGCGACCGAGCGGCAGATGACTACGCCGAAGGTGATCGACGTGTACGCGGACGATACGAAGACCACCGACTCACGGGAGTACAAGGTCGAGAAGGCCGGGACGGTCCGGGTCGTCGCCACGAAGACGGGCGTGCGACTCGACGACGTGAAGGCGCGCGCGGGCTGGAACTGGAAGCTGGTGCAGACCGCCCAGAAGAAGCTGAAGGTGGTCTTCCGGTCCAAGTCGACCACGTACGAGTTCGTGGCCGTGCTGCGCTCAGGCGGCAAGATCGGTGCACGAGTCGTTCGACCCGTCACCAAGGTCGTCGGGGGCGCCGGGACAGCTCCGGCCGCTGCCGCGCCGGAGCATCACACACCCAGGCCAGCCAGTCCGGCGCCGGTGTCGAAGCACGTCGACGCCGACGAGCATGCCGGCGACCATGATGATCACGAAGACGATGAGCCCGAGCACCACGAAGGCGGGGACGACGATGACTGACGGTACATCGACGCCTGCCGGGGCTGCGGGGCGGGAGGAGGGTCCGCACGTTGATGGCGGGGCGCGTTCGGCTGGCTCTCGTGCGCCGCGGCGGCATCCGGCCCGCGGCTCGCCGCGACCGGTATAGGAGTGACCGCGATGCTGGGCCTGATGTCGGCCATGGGCGCTTTCAGTCCTCGGTCCCAGACGGCAGGCTCCGACGCCACGTCGGTCACGGCCTCGCAGCCGGTGGTCATCGTCCACCACACGAGATCACACCCAACCGGGCCGGGTAGGACTTCCTCGAGCGATCCGATCGCGCTGACTGCTCGTCGTCAGGTACGCACGGTCACGACTGGGGGGAGTGCTTCGGGGGTCGCAGCGACAGGGGCCGCGGCGACTGCCGGCGGCGGTTCATCGGCGCGCGTCGTAGCTGCTCCCGCGCCCGCCTCCGCGCCTACCGTGAGCACCAGTGGCAGTCGTTGACCTGCGCTTTCGGGCGATGGCCAGCGAGGCTCGGGTGATCTTGGTCGATCCAACTCGGGGTGCGGAGCAGTACGTGCGCCGTCGCCTGGAAGAGCTGGAGCGGCGCTGGAGCCGGTTCCTTCCGGACAGCGACGTCGCGCGCCTCAACCTGGCGCCCGAGGCCTTGGTCGTGGTGTTGCCAGAGACCATCGCCCTGTTCACGGTGTTGCGGCAGGCGTGGCGTCTGACGCATCGCCGCTACGATCCGACGGTGCTCGGTGCGATCAACGAGGCCGGGTACACGCAAAGCGTGTGCCGGTCTGGCCGCGCCAGCGTCACGGCCGGCCTGGCCGCCCCCCGGGGCTCGCTCGACGATGTGACGATCGACCGGGCGACCTCGTCGGTCGGGGTTCCGACCGGTCTCGGCATCGACGCAGGCGGGATCGGCAAGGGTCTCGCCGCCGACTTGGTGGTGACCCAACTCCTCGAGGAAGGCACAGGGGGCGCCCTCGTCAGCATCGGCGGGGATCTCTGCGCGGCTGGCGTCGCGCCTACGCGGGCGGGGTGGTACGTGAATGTCGAAGACCCGGCGGACTCCGCGAAGGACCTCGTGACGCTGGCGCTCGACGCCGGTGGCGTCGCTACGTCCAGCACCCTCTCGCGTGCGTGGCTCCAGGGCGACCGGCGGCGACACCATGTCATCGACCCTGTGACGCGCACCAGTGCGACCACCGACCCGGTCGCGGCGACCGTGATCGCGGCGACCGGGTGGGAGGCGGAGGTGCACGCGACAGCGGCGCTCCTCTGTGGGGCCGGTCAGGCTCTCAGCTACCTCAACAGCCACGGGCTCTCCGGCATCGTGACGACTGCAGACGGAGCGACCGCCATGAGTCCGGCGCTCGAGAGCGCCAGCGCCGAAAGGAGCACAGGATGAGCCCTGAGATCTGGTGGTACGTGTCGCGGGCCTCCGGGATCGTGGCGTGGATGATGCTGACCGGCGCCGTCGTCTTGGGCACCGTGCTCTCCGCGCGCCTGCTGCTCCCGCGCCGGGCCGCGTGGCTCCTCGACCTGCATCGCTGGCTCGGCGGCCTCGCGGTGTGCTTCCTCGCCGCCTATCTCGTCGCTCTCCTTCTGGACAGCTATGCAGAGTTCGGCCTGCTCGATGTTCTGCTCCCCTTCGCCAGCGAGTGGCGGCCCGTCGCCGGGGCCTGGGCGTGGCCGCATTCTGGTTGCTCATCGCCATCGCGGCCACCTCCCTGGCAGCGAAGCGGCTGTCTCGAAAGGGGTGGCGAGCTGTCCATCTTGCGAGCTACGCGGTCTTCTGGTTGACGAGCGTGCACGGCGCTCTGGCGGGGACCGATGCATCCCAGCCGCTGTACGTTGTGACCGGCATCGTGGCGTTGGGGGCTGTCGTCTTCGCAATCACCTACAGGGTCCTGACGCGCGATGCGGGGCGCCGCGAGCGCCGGCCTCTGCCGCTACCGGCGGACACCCGCGTCTAGCGGCGCTTGCTGCGTCCCCGCTTCTCCCTTCCCGGCGAAGAGTGTGCGTTGCTCGGCGGCAGGGGTGTAGGATCGACGTGTCTTGTGTCCGGTCTCGTGCAGCGGCAGGCCGTATGCTCTCGTGGGTCGAGCCGGTGAGCTCGCCGCGAGGCGGTGCGCAAGCGCCTGCCGGAATCGCCGAAGAAGGAGCTGACATGGAGGATGGCGGCTGGATCGCCATTGCAGTGGTGGCCGTGCCGGCGGCGCTGGTCATCGTCGGTGGCCTCGTGCTCAGGTCGCGTTCGCGGGGGCCGGGGCCGCGCCGATAGGACCCGCGGCTCGCTCTGGCTACTTCGCGTCGTTCGACTCGGGCTGACGCGACGCGGCGGCGCTCGTGTGGTGATTCCTCGAGCTCAGATACGCAAGGCCGCCCAGCCCGACGGCGGCGCCGGCGGCCAAGCCCCCGACCACGTCGGTGAGCCAGTGCACCACGAGATAGGTGCGGCTCCACGCCATCACCAAGGCCAGTGTGGCGGCCAGTATGACCCACCCAGCTCGTCGTCCCCGATGGGTGAGCGTGCCGGCCACGAGCACGGCGGTCACCGCCGCGAAGGCGGAGTGGCCAGACGGGAACGACGAGGCCGTCGCCTCGACGAGGCCGTCTGGCGGTCGCGGGCGGTCGACACCGGTCTTCATGAGCACGTTGGTCGCCGCCGACACGGCTTCGGCTGCCACGAAGACGACGACGGCCGCTCTCGTTCGGGTGCGGTAGAGCAGGAAGGCGACGACCGCGACGATGATCAGGTAGTACGGGAAGCGCCCGAGCGGGTCGAGCACGTCTGCGGCGAAGAAGGTAGGGATGTCACTGCGCATCTGCATGACTGCCTCCGCCCAGCGGATATCCACGCCGAAGGGCGCCGGATGGGCGAGTACGGCGGCCGTCAGGGCGACGACGAGCCCTGAGAGCAGCATGGCCGCCACGACAGCCCGTCGCTGTGCGGCCGGCGCCGGCCGCTGACTCGTCATCGTCACTTCTCTCCCTCGTCGGTGCTCTCATCGGCGTGCCGGCCGATCGTCCCGCGATGAGTCCGGAGTCCCATGCGGCCTGCCGGCGGAAAGACTATCGTCTGCAGCCGGGCCGCAGCGCCTTGCTCGCTCAGCTGGGGGCGGTTCTCCGAGGGCGTCTCTCGAGCAGCAGTTCGGCGTTGCGCCAGAGGATGGCCTCGAGGTCGCGCTTCGAGAAGGGCATGCGCCTCAGCAGAGATACTTCGGTGGCGATGTCAGCCCAGGGCGCGTCGCTGCCGAAGAGGACCCTGTCTGCTCCGTGCGCCGCGACGATCTCCGCGAAGCGCTCCTCGCCGAGATACGGGATCGTGAAGGATGTGTCGAGATACACGTCTCTTCCCGCCAGGTGCCGAAGCACGTCGTCCCACTGTCGCCAGCCGCCCATGTGGGCGAGCACGATGGTGAGTTCAGGGTGCCGATCCAGCACGTGAGAGAACGCCTGCGGCGTCGAGTGGACGTCGGGGAGAGCGATGTCCTCGCCGGCGTGGAAGTAGACGATGAGGTCATGACGGGCGGCTGCAGCGTAGAGCGGTTCGAGCCGGTCCTCATCGGGGCTGAACACCTGGTACTCGGGATGGAGCTTGAAGCCGATGATCCCCTGACTGGCGAGGCGTGCGAGCTCTGCCTCGGGATCGGGGCAGTCGGGGTGCATGGCACCGAACGGCACGATGCGCTCGTCGGCCGAGCTGGTCACCCAGTCGTTGATCGATCGCACCTGGGATGCCTTGCTCGCGACCGGCTGGATGACGCTGCGCGTGACGCCGGCGCGCCTCATGAGAGAGCGCAGTCCGGCCAGGGTGCCGTCGAAGCTCGGGGCGATTCCGGCCTCCTGGCTCAGCGAAGCCACGGCCGTCGCCGCCAGCGGGTCGGGGAAGACGTGCGCGTGCATGTCGATGAGCGGCAAGGCGGTCTCCCGGGATCGGGTGTGCACGCGATTGTCGACCTTTCGGACCCGCCGTGTCCAGTCGCCGCCGCTTCGCACTGCACGAGTCTGGGACCACGGCGGGGATCGGCTCCGGCGCGAAGCGGCTTCGCAGGGCTGCGCCTGAGGTTTGCGGTCGCCGTTGGACGCGCGTAGCATGTCGCGCAGTCATCGACGCAGTGGCGTCGTCATCCGCGAGCAGACCGGACCATGGCATGGGAACCTATTTCGGAACGGACGGCATTCGCGGCGTGGCCGGCGAACTGCTGACGCCCGAGTTCGCCGTGCAGGTCGGCCGCGCGGCGGCGATCGTGGTGGGCGGCAAGTCGGGCAGGCGGCCCCTGTTCGTGATCGGTCGCGACACGCGCCTCTCGGGACCGATGCTCGAGGCGGCCCTCGCGGCTGGTCTCACCAGCGGCGGTGCACAGGTCGAGCTTGCCGGGGTGATCCCGACGCCGGGGCTGGCCATGCTCACTGGTCAGCGGGGCGCCGCGGCCGGCGTCGTGATCAGCGCCTCCCACAATCCATTCGCCGACAACGGCATCAAGTTCTTCTCGTCCGCCGGACTCAAGCTCAGCGATGAGGAGGAGGCCGAGATCGAAGCGCACATCGTGCACGAGGACTTGCCGTCTCTCTCCGGTCGTGATTTCGGCACGTTCGGGACGCTCGATCACGCGGTCGCCGACTACGTCGAGGGCGTCGTGAGGCGCATCCCTCTCGATCTGGCGGGCATGAAGATCGCCGTGGACTGCGCCAACGGCGCGATGTCCGAGGCGGCGCCCCTGGCGCTGGCCCAGTCAGGCGCCGACGTCACCGTGGTGTGCGCCGCTCCGGATGGCACGAACATCAACGCGGGGTGCGGCAGCACGCACATCGCCGACCTGCAGACCATGGTGGCCGACGGCGGCTTCGACCTTGGTCTCGCTTTTGACGGCGACGGCGATCGCGTCCTCGCCTTGGACGCAGACGGTGCGCTCGTGGACGGCGATTTCATCATCGCCATTCTGGCGAAGCACCTCAAGGCGCAGGGCAAGCTGCGCCACGATACCGTCGTCACGACGGTCATGACCAACCTCGGCTTCCACCATACGATGCAGCGTGAGGGCATCGAGGTGCTGGTCACGGTTGTCGGCGACCGCTACGTGGTCGCCGAGATGCTGAAAGGCGACCACGTCCTCGGCGGCGAGCAATCGGGGCACATCATCAATCGAGACGTGTGCTCGACCGGCGACGGTCTCGCCACCGCATTCCTGCTGCTTCAGGCGCTCTCCGAGATGGGGGCGACTCTGGCCGAGGCGGCGCACGTGATGACGCGCCTTCCACAGAAGCTCGTCAATGTGCGGGTGCGCGACATGGGTGCACTGGAGGGCGCATCCGCGGTGTGGGCGGCGGTCGACGCGGAGTCTCGGCGCCTCGACGGTCGCGGCCGGGTGCTCGTGCGTCCCTCCGGCACAGAGCCCCTCGTGCGGGTGATGGCGGAGGCGCCGACCGACGAGGAGGTCGAAGGCGTCTGCACGCGCCTGGCGGGAGTCGTCGTCGAGCACCTCGGCGAACCCCCCTCCGCGAACCTGTAGGATAGGTCGACACGTGCAGGCTGGCGGAGTCGGCACCGGCAGGCAGGTCGGACGGCGGGCTCAGGCACACGGTTCGCGGTGATGAGGCCGGAGGTGCATCAGAGCGTTCCGTGGGTGTCCTCACCGGCCCGGAAGGGTCGTGACCGGAGCCGTTGAATTCGGTGACGGCGGATGTCGCGGACGTGCTCGCAGCTGGCGTCGCCAGATCGCCCGCCTGCGCCCGCACCCAGGGAAGGGAGCACGTATGTGCGGCATCGTAGGCTACGCTGGGCGACGCCCCAGCAAGCCGATCCTCCTCGAGGGCCTGCGGCGCCTTGAGTACCGGGGCTATGATTCCGCGGGCATCGTCGTCGTCGACCGCGGCGGCCTCGATGCTGTGCGTGCCGTCGGCAATCTCGACGCGCTGTTCGCTGCAATCGGATCGAACGGCTCGCAAGCCACCGTCGGCCTCGGTCACACGCGCTGGGCCACGCATGGCCGGCCCAGCGAAGAGAACGCCCATCCGCATGAGGACTGCGCGGGTCGCGTATCGATCGTCGTCAACGGCATCGTCGAGAACCACAAGGAGCTGCGCGCAGAGCTTGAAGGGCGCGGCCACGTGTTCAACAGCGAGACCGATTCGGAGGTCATCGCCCACCTCATCGAGGAGAAGCTGGCCGAGGGACTCACCGCGGCGGTGCGCGCCAGCGTCGGCGAGCTCGAGGGCTACTACGCGTTCTGCGCGGTGTCCGCGGACGAACCAGACATCATCGTCGGCACCCGCAAGCAGGCGCCCTTGGTGGTGGGCGTGGGCGAAGGCGAGATGTTCTTCGCTTCGGCCATCCCCGCCTTCATGGCACATACCCGCACCATGGTCGCGCTCGAGGACGGGGACGTCGCCACGGTCAGCGCCTCAGGCGTCGAGATCTGCGACGTGGACGGCCAGACGCTGGAGCGCCCCCAGGTGCGCGTTCCCTGGGACGACGACGCCGCCGAGAAGGGCGGCTACGAGACGTTCATGCTCAAGGAGATCCACGAGCAACCGGCCGCCCTGCACGAGACCCTGGCCGGCCGCCTTCTGACGAGCGGCGAGGTCGATCTCGGCGAGGTGGGGATGGGCGACGAGATGCTTCGCCGCCTGCGCCGCATCTTCATCGTGGCCTGTGGCACGTCGTACCACGCCGGCCTGATCGTCAGCTACGCGATCGAGCAGCTGGCTCGCGTGCCCGTGCAGATCGACGTGGCCAGCGAGTTCCGCTACCGCGAGCCCGTGTTCAACCCCGAGACGCTGGTGATCGGCATCACGCAGTCCGGCGAGACGGCCGATACGCTGGCCGCGATGCGGCTGGCCAGGCAAGCCGGCTCGCCCGTCCTGGCGCTCACCAACGTGATGGGGAGCCAGGCTTCGCGCGAGGCGGACTACGTCCTCTACACGCGCGCCGGGCTCGAGATCGGGGTGGCCGCCACCAAGACGCACACGGCCCAGGTGGCGGCGATGCTGCTCCTGGCGCTGCGCCTCGCCTGGGCGCGCGGCGTGCAGACGGAGACGGAGCTGCAAGCGCCTCGGGTCGTGAGCTGCGCGCCATCCCCAACAAGGTGGAGCAGCTGCTCGAGCGCGACAGCGCCGTGACCGAGGTCGCGCGTCGCTACCACGACGAGCGCTTCTTCCTCTATCTGGGGCGCGGCATGGGGTTCGCCGTCTGCCTCGAGGGCGCTCTCAAGCTCAAGGAGATCAGCTACATCCCGACGGAGGCCTACGCCGCCGGCGAGATGAAGCACGGGCCGATCGCCCTCCTCGACAACGAGTCGCCGGTGGTCGTGGTGGCCGACGACAGCCCTGTGTTCCCGAAGCTGGTGAGCAACATCGAAGAGGTGCGCGCCCGCGGCGCCGACGTCATCGCCGTGGCCAGCGACGGCAACAAGACGATCACCGGGCTCTCGCGCGACGTGCTCTGGGTGCCGAAGTGCGATCCCCATCTGGCCCCGATCCTGACCGTCGTCCCACTGCAGCTCCTCGCCTACCACATCGCGGTCATCAAGGGGCTCAACGTGGACCAGCCGCGCAACCTCGCGAAGACAGTGACGGTGGAATAGGGTGTCGGTCGCCACCACGGGAGGACTGCTGCTCGGCCAGGGCATCGACGTCGTCGAGGCGGAACGCATCAGGCGACTGCTGGAACGCCTGCCCAAGGCGTACGCGCGTCTGTTCAGCGAGCAGGAGCGCACCTACTCCGAGGGATTCGCCGATCCGTTCCCGCGATACGCGGCGCGGTTCGCCGCCAAGGAGGCCGTCGGCAAGGCCCTGGGAATCGGGATCATCGGGTTCGTGTGGCGCGACATCGAGGTGCTCTCCGGGGGGAAGCCCCGCATCGCGTTGCACGGTCAGCGTCGCCGACGTGGCCCGCCGCTTGGGAGTCACGCGAGTCGAGGTTTCGCTGAGCCATACCGGCGGTATGGCGTACGCGGTGGCTGCCGCTCTGAAGGAGGGCGCCGATGGATGAGTCGCTGCTGATGGGCCTGTACACCGCCGACACGATGCGGCAGATAGACGCCGCCGCGATCCAGGGCGTGGGGATCCCAAGCTCGCATCTCATGGAGCGCGCCGGCGTGGCGGTCGCCGGCGAGATCCTCGAGCGCTACGAGATCGAGAGCGCGGTCGTCGTCGCCGGCAAGGGCAACAACGGCGGCGACGGCTTCGTCGTGGCCCGCGAGCTGTCAGAAGCGGGAGTGCATGTCGTCGTGCTGACGCTTGCGGGCGCCGGGCAGCATGGCGATGCGCAGCTCAATCGCGGAATCCTCGAGAAGCTGGGCGTCGACGTCCTCGAGTGCTTCGATGCCGCGGGCTGCTCCGGCGGAGCAGGCACTGGCCGCGCTCGAATCTGCCGACGTCGTCGTCGACGCGATCTTCGGGACGGGATTCGCAGGTGCCGCCGAGGGCGCCGTCGCGACGGCCATCGGACTCATCAACGAAGCACCGGGCGCCGTCGTGAGCATCGACATCGCGAGCGGGGTCGGCGCCAGCTCGGGCGCGGTGCACGGGCCGGCGGTCGTGGCCGATCTCACCGTGGCGCTGCACGCCGCGAAGATCGGCCACTTCGTGACGCCCGGCGGCGTCTTCAGCGGAGAGGTCGCGATCGTGCCGATCGGCATCCCGGGGTCGTGCGACCGCGACGCCGACGTCTGGTTGCTGACCGAGACGGGGCTGAGTCCGCTGCTCGTGCCGAAGGGCTCCCTCGACCACAAGCGCTCGGTCGGTACCCTGCTCGTCGTCGGCGGATCGCGAGGCATGAGTGGTGCCGCCCACCTGACCGCCATGGCGGCGCTGCGCAGCGGCGCCGGGCTGGTACACGCAGCTCATCCGCAGGGGGCGGGCGGCGAGAAGCCGTATCCGGAGGTCGTCACGGTCGAGGTGCCGGGTGTCGACGGCCGGTTCACCATGGCCGCCCGCGGCGCGCTGTTCGCGGAGGCGGCCGATCTGAAGGCCGTGGCGGCAGGCCCCGGCCTGGGCCGCGGCGACGAGGCGCAGTTGCTCGTGCGGGAGCTGGTGACGATCGACCGGCCACTGTTGCTCGACGCGGACGCTCTCTTCGCGCTGGGCGATGGCCCGGAGCTGTTGTCCGATCGCGCGGCGCCGACGGTGCTGACGCCGCACGAGGGTGAGCTTGGTCGGCTGCTCGGCATACCCGCCGGAGACGTTGCGGCCCAGCGTCTCGAGTGCGCGCTGACGGCGGCGCGCCGCAGCGGAGCGACCGTCCTCCTCAAGGGTGAGGGGACGATCGTCGCCGATCCATCAGGACGTGCCTACATCGTTCCGACCGGGAATCCCGGCCTGGCCACGCCGGGCACCGGCGACGTGCTCAGCGGGGTCATCGGCGCCCAGCTCGCCAAGGGCCTGGATGCGACCGACGCGGCCTGCCTGGGTGCGTACCTCCACGGGCTCGCCGCCGATCTTGCGGCGGAGAACATGGTGGGTACCGACGGCATGATAGCGAGTGACCTGTTCCAGTTCCTGCCGGCCGCCATCGAGCGACTCAAGGCCGGCCCACAGGAGGAGGCTCATGTCCACCACTGACACGCCCGGACCCGGGCGAAGCCCTGGCCCGCGACATCATGACCGCTCCGGCCATCTCGGTGCATACCGACATGACGGTGAAGGACCTCGTCGCCCTGTTTCGCGAGAAGCGCGTCGGCGGCGTGCCCGTGGTCAACGACGACGACATGCTGATCGGGATGGTCACCGAGGGCGACCTCATGGCGATGGACGCGGACGTGCCGATGCCCCACTACTTCGAGCTCTTCGACAGCGTCATCTACCTGGGGAGCCAGAAGAAGTTCAAGGCGCAGCTGCAGAAGGCGGCCGCGGCGACGGTCGGCGACCTCATGACGGCGGCGCCGCTCACCGTGAAGCCCGACGACCCAGCGCGAGCCGCGGCGACCCTCATGTCGAGGCACGGCTTCGATCGTGTGCCCGTGGAGGAGAACGGAAAGGTGGTCGGTGTCGTCACCCGGCACGACATCATGAAGCTCCTGGAGCTCTGAGATGCTGGCCGGCCGCGATCGCGCGCTGGCCGAGGTCGATCTCGAGGCCATCCGCGCGAACGTTCGCCGGCTGAGGCGCGATCTGCCCGCCGGCGCCGCGCACTGCGCCGTGGTCAAGGCGGACGGCTACGGGCACGGCGCCGTACCGGTGGCCCGGGCGGCTCTCGAGGCCGGATCAGATTGGCTGGGCGTCGCGACGCCCGTCGAAGCCGAGGAGCTGCGCGCCGCCGGGTGCACGGCGCCGATCATCGTGTTCGGCCCCATGACCGGCGCCGATCTCGAGCATGCCGATCCGCGTCGCTGCGGACGTGGTCGTCTGGTCGGCGTCGTTCCTCGCTGCCGCGCGTCGGCTCGGCGCACGCGTGCACGTGAAGTTCGACTCAGGGATGGGCCGGCTCGGCGTCTCTGAGGAGGAGACGCGGGAGCTCTGCGCACGCGGCGGCGGAGCCCGGCCTTCTCGTGGGCCTGATGAGCCACTTCGCGACTGCCGACGAGGCAGACACCACCTTCTTCGAGTACCAGTTGCGCCGCTTCGGGGCGCTCGCAGCGGAGCTGACGGAGCGTGTACCCGGATCTGCTCTGCCACGTCGCGAACAGCGCGGCGACGCTGCTGGGACCAGCCGCTCACTTCGGCATGGTGCGCACGGGCATCGCCATGTATGGGCTGGCGCCTGGCAACGACGATCCGCTCAAAGACGACCTGCGGCCGGCGATGAAGCTGACCTCCTACATCGCCGGAGTCCGCCATGTCGGCGCGGGCGAGTCTGTCGGGTACGGGCGGCGCTTCATCGCCGAGAAACCCGTCCGCATGGGGATCGTGCCGATCGGCTACGCGGATGGGGTGAATCGCCTGCTGAGCAACCGCGGCGACGTGCTGGTCGCCGGGCGGCGCTGCCGCATCACCGGCACGATCAGTATGGATCAGCTCACAGTGATGCTGCCCGACGATCGGGGGAGGGCCGGCGACGAGGTCGTCTTCTTCGGGCCGGCAGGACCCGCGGCAGCGGGCGATATGGCAGCGGGGGCGCCGCGCATCCTCTGTGAGGAGATGGCGCGGCTGCTGAAGACGATCAACTACGAGGTCGTCTGCCGGATATCGCCACGGGTCGTGCGCCGCTACCGCGGCGCGTCCCCCGGCTCTTCCGGCGACCGATTCACGGGCTGACGCGGCCGTGAGCGAGTGTCGTCAGAGCACCGCCTCGCCGACGACCGACGAGGTGCTCGCCGCGGCCGGCTCATCCCTCCGCCGCGGCGACGCCGCCTGGCTCGTTGGCGGCTGCTTGCGCGACGAGCTGCTCGGCCTCACGGTGAAGGACCTCGACATCGTGGTCGAAGGAAGCGCCGAGGCGTTCTCCCGGGAGCTGGCCGACCGGCTCGGTGGAGCGGTGTACGCATCGTCTGACACCTTCGGCACCTGGCGCGTCATCGTCGGCGCGATGCATGTCGACGCGGCCCCCTTGAGGATCGCCCCGGGATCGCAGCTGGCGGACCGGGACTCCGATCGCCTCATGGGCCGACTTGCTGGCTCGGGACTTCACCGTCAACGCGATGGCGCGGCCAGTCGCCGGCGGTGCCATGGTCGACCCGCTGGGCGGGGTCGACGATCTGCGAGCGCGCCGCCTTCGCCTGTGTTCGCCCGCCGCACTCGACGATGATCCGCTGCGGGTCCTGCGTCTGGCGCGGCTGGCGAGGGGTCTCGACATGGCCCCGGACGCCGCGGCGCTCGAGGCCGCCACCCGCGCCGCCCCCTCCCTCGGGAGGGTGAGCGGCGAGCGCTTGCGCGACGAGCTGTCGGCGCTGCTCTCCATCACGGCCCGGGTCCGCTGCCTTGCGCGATCTCGCCACCTGGGGTGCTCTGGCTGCGGTCCTGCCGGAGATAGACGGACTCCGGGATGTGCAGCAGAACGCGTACCATCACCTGGACGTGTTCGAACACACCCTCGAGGCTCTCACGTACGTCGGTGGCGTGGTGGAGCAGCTCGGAGGGGTGGAGCACCTCGCGTCTCCGGCCGCGGCCGGCCTGCCCGGCGTGAGCCCGCTGGTGCCGGTTTCGTGGGCCGTTCTGCTGCACGACATCGGCAAGCCGGCGGCGCGGACCATCGTCGATGACGGGCGGGTGGTCTTCTGGTACCACGACGAGATAGGCGGTCGCATGACCGGTACGGTCGCCGACCGCTTCAAGATGAGCAGCCGCTTCGCATCCTTTCTGAGTACGCTGACCCGTCAGCACCTCCGTCTGGGCTTCCTCGTGCGCGAGCAGCCCCTGACGCGCCGAGCTCTGGCCCAATATCGGCGCGACGTCGACCCTTGGGTGTTCGAGTCCGTCGTCGTGTCGCTCTGCGATCGCCTGGCGACACGTGGCGAGAAGACATCGCACGCATCGATCGCGCGCCACTACCGGCTGGCGCGCTCGATGTGGACGACGGTGGGCAAGACGCCGGTGCCCAAGCTCCTGAGCGGCGAGGAGGTCATGGAACTGCTCGACCTCAGGCCGGGCCCCGACGTCGGTGCGGCGCTGGCCGCCCTCGAGGAGGAGATAGAGGCGGGTGATGTGGAGACCGCCGCCACCGCGCGCGCCTTCCTCCGCGCATGGTGGCGAAGGCGCGAGGCAGGCGGGCCGGCCGCGCGAGGCCCGTCGCCTCCGGGGATGACGCCTGATGCCTGAGCTCCCCGAGGTCGAGACGATCCGTCGTCGGCTGCTCAGCTGCCTGCCCGGTCTGGTGATCAGCGATGTGGCAGTGAACGATGCGACCGTGAGCCGGCAGAGCGAGGAGGAGCTGCGCGCCTTGCTCGTCGACCGTCGCGTCCTCGACCTGCGCCGCCGGGGCAAGTACCTGCTCGTGGACCTCGAGGGCTCAGTCGCCGTCATCCACCTGCGGATGACGGGGCAGTTGCTGTTCAGGCCACCCACAGGTGGGACGCGCTCCTCGCCGGAGAGCGGTTCCAGCGGATGCATCCGCAGGGGCGGGCGGGCCGGCGCCCTGGTCTCCGCTCTCGGCGCCCGCCCGTTCGGCGCGCTTCGTCTGGCGTCTCGAGCCTCGCACCGAGCTGCACTTCGTGGACGTGCGGCGCTTCGGACGCCTCTGGGTCCTAGCTCCGGCAGCCGAGGACGGGTTCTTCGCCGGCATGGGGCCGGAGCCGTTCGGCCCTGGGTTCACGATCGACTATCTCACGGGCACGCTGCGAGGGCGGACGGCGCCGCTCAAGTCGTTCCTCCTCGATCAACGGCGCCTCGCGGGCGTTGGCAACATCTACGCCGATGAGGCGCTCTTTCTGGCGCGGCTGCATCCATTGCGCGCGGCGGGGAGCATCGGGCCGCGCGAGGCGCTGCGTCTGCGCGCGGCGGTGCTCGAGACCCTGCAGGCCGGCATCGACCACGAGGGCTCCTCCATCGAGAGCTTCGTCGATCCTGCCGGTCGGCGCGGCAGCTTCCAGCAGATCCTCAGCGTCTACCAGCGCACTGGTGAGCCGTGCCGTGTCTGCGGCACGACGATCCGTCGCCTCGTGGTGGGTGGGCGGGGGACTCATTTCTGCCCCGGCTGCCAACCCCGACGGCGTGGCATGGCACGTGTGGCGCGGCGTGAGAGCCTAGGGCTGACTCCGTCTCCTCGGCGGTACAACGAGAAGAAGGTCGTGCTAGAGCAGTGCGGTCATCATCGAGAACCCGCGTTCCGCAACAAGCAGCGAGCGGAACTCCGCCGCCGGCAGCGGCTTCGCGAAGAGATAGCCCTGCCCCTCGTCGCAGCCCAGTTGCTTCAGCAGCCTGAGCTGTCCGACGGTCTCGATGCCTTCGCCGACCACCCGCAGGCCCAAACTGTGCCCCAGGTCGGTCACGGCTCTCGCGATCGCCCCTGCATGTGCGTCCGTCTCCACACGCGAGACGAAGGAGCGGTCGATCTTCACCGTGCTGATGGGCAGCTTGTGCAGGTGGCTTAGTGAGGAGTACCCCGTCCCGAAGTCGTCGAGCGCGACGGTCACTCCGAGTTCCCGGAGCTGGGTCAGCACGCTGGTCGCGAGGCTTGCGTCGGCGAGGATGGCGGTCTCCGTGAGCTCGACCTCCAGATCCTCCGCAGGGAGCCCGCTGTCGACGATCGACCCGCCGATCTGCGTCAGGAAGTCTCGGGCTGTGGAGATGACGTGGCGAGATGTTGACGGCGACGCGCGTCGCTTCGCCACAGTCGCCGCGCCAAGCCGCCGCTTCGCGGCAGGCCGTCGCCATCACGTAGGTGTCGATGCTTCCGATGAGCCCTGCCTCCTCCGCGAGGGGGACGAACTCGAGCGGGGCGACGAGCCCTCGTTCGGGGTGCTGCCAGCGGACGAGGGCCTCGGCCACTACGATGCGGCCGCTGCCGAGATCGATCTGGGGCTGGTAGTAGACGGCGAGTTGCCCCTCTTCGAGGGCGGTGCGCAGTTCACGCTCGAGGCGGAGTCGCTTGGCCACCTTGATGTTCATGGTCTGATCGAAGAACTGACAGCCGTCGCGACCGAGGTCCTTGGCGCGACGCATGGCCGTGTCGGCGCTCTTGAGAAGCGACTGCGCGTTCTCTGTGTCGTCCGGGTACGTGGCAAGGCCGATGCTTGCGGTGACACGCACCTGCTCCCCATTGGCCTCCCACGGTTCCCTGAACGCGTCCAGAAGCCTATCCGCCATCGCGACGACGCTGCTGAGTTGGCTCGAATTGGGGATGAGCAGCGCGAACTCGTCGCTGCCCATGCGCGCGAACGTGTCGCCTCGCCGGATGAGCGGACTCACGCGGGCCACGATCTCCTCGAGCAGCCTGTCTGCGGCGGCGTGGCCAATCAGGTCGTTGACGTCCTTGAAGTGGTCGAGATCGATGACCGCCACACTGACCTGCTGCCCGCTGCGCGCAAGCTTCTCGACGGCCTGCAGCAGCCTGTCCAGGAAGAGCTTGCGGTTGGGGAGAGAGGTCAGTGGATCGTAGAAGGCGAAGCGCTCGACGAGCTCCTCCGCCTGCTTGCGATCGGTGAGGTCGGTGACTACGCCGACACCGCCCACGACTTCGCCGTTCTGTCCGACGAGGGGCGAAGCTGTGAGGCGGTACCAAGTCTCCGCAGGCGCGGGCGGTGGACCCGGCCCTTCGAACGAGCCTACCCGGCCGCGTAGCGCCTCGGTCATCGCTTCTCGCCACTTCCCCCGGGTGATCGTTCCGCCATCTGTGCCGATGAGCTTCTCTCGCGAGGAGCTCGTCTGGCTGGCGAGCTTCTCGTTGCAGTCCGTGATCGTCATGTCGTTGTCGAAGAGCACGATGCCGGCCGGCGACTTCTCGAAGAGAGTTCTGGTCTGCTGCTCCGTGGCATGAAGCGCAAGCTCGACCTGCTGGCGCTCCTCTTCGGCTTGACGGAGTGTGAGCCGGTCGCGTTCGAGATCGTCGGTCGTGGTATGCAGCGCACTCGCCGTCCACTCCAGGTAGCTCGCGCCGACCCACGAGATGATGGCCACCCCGAGGAGTCCGCCGAACATCTGCAGGTCGAGGGCTTGATCGCCGTTGTGCATGGTGGTGAGGGTGGCGAAGGAGGCCATCGACACGCCGGCGAGCACGAAGCCCGCCCATGGCCTCAGCACGAAGGACGCGACGATGACGGACTCCACGAAGACGATGTTCATGGTGCCCGGAGGCGTGTAGCGGAAGAACGCGATCAGTCCGACCGACATCAGCGAGACGTGGACGATCGCGGCGAGTGTCACGCGGCCGCGTCTGCTGAACTCCCAGCTGAGGGCGAGGCCTGCGCAGAAGGCGACGCTGGTCAGCGTGTTGTAGGCGGCATGGGGTTCGTCGTGGACCAGCCATTCATAGCCGTCGACGATGATGAACGCCAGACCTGCGACGAAGAGGGCCGCATTGAGAAAGGCGAGGATCCGGGCGCGACGCTTCTCGTCTGGCCCGCAGGCGGACGTCGCGGCTTCGCCCACGAAGGTCGCGAAGCGCTCTCGCACGCTATCGCGCAGTCGCACGATGGTGCCCTTCGCGCCTGCCGCTGCCCTCGCCGCCTCATGCACGCGCCCCGACTCCTCTCCCCGCAGTCAAGGACTCTATCGGGCGGAGTCGATCTGGGCTTGAGCCTGCCGCTGCCGTGGAGGCTTCCGTCGGCGCGGCGAGAGGTCAGATCACCGCGTATTCCCTGCCCAGGTCGGCCAGACTCTGAAGTAGACGGTCGAGGTGTTCCCGCTCGTGGCTGGCCATGAGCGTGACGCGGATGCGGCTCTGGCCGGTCGCCACGGCCGGCCACTGCACGCTCGGCGCGAACAGTCCGTGGTCGAAGAGACGCTGGGAGATCGTAGCGGCCTTCGCGTCGTCACCGATGAGGATCGGCACGATCGGAGTCTCGCTGCCGAGGGTGTCGAAGCCGAGGGCCGTGAGCTGCTTCACGAAGTAGTCGCGGTTCGCCCAGAGGCGTGCGCGGCGCTCGGGCTCGCGCTCCGCGATCTCGAGCGCCTTGATGGTGCCGGCGGCGATGCAGGGTGGCAGGGAGCCCGAGAACATGTACGGGCGCGCGCCGAATGTGAGGTACTCGGCGGCGAGCGCGTCCGTGGCCACGAAGCCGCCGATGCAGCCGAACGATTTGGAGTACGTGCCCATCTGCATCAGGTTCCGTGGGGCATCGAGCCCGAAGTGCTCGAGCGTGCCACGGCCCGTGGGGCCCAACACGCCGCCCGCGTGGGCGTCGTCGAGGAGGACGGCGGCGTCGCAGCGCTCTGCGAGGAAGAGGATCTCCGGCAGCGGGGCGATGTCGCCGTCCATGCTGAAGATCCCGTCGGTGACGATGAGGAGCCGCTTGCCTCGGTGCGCGTGGAGCTTCTCGGCGAGCATGTCGACGTCGCAATGGTCGTAGTAGACGGTCTCTGCCCTCGCCGAGCGGCAGCCGTCGATGATGCTGGCGTGATTCAGGGCGTCGCTGAGCACCACCGTGCCCCGCGTCTCGCCCTTGAGCGGCACGCCACACATGCGCGCGAACTGAGGGACATAGGCGAAGGCGGCGATGGTCCCGGTGGCGGCCATGAAGCCGGTCGGGAAGACGATGGCCGCCTCCGTACCCTTGTAGGCAGCGGTGGCCTTCTCGAGCTTCACGTGCAGGTCGGTCGTTCCCGAGATGAGGCGCGACCCATTGGCGCCGACACCGTGGGTGGCGACGGCGCTCACCACCGCCTCTCTGACCTCGGGGTGGTCGTCCAGCCCCAGGTAGTTGCTCGAGCAGAAGAGCAGGACCTCCCGGCCCTTCGCCGACACCACTGGCGTGCCCGGAGTCCCCTTGATGACCGTCACCTCGGGCAGGATGTTGGCCCCATGGGCCAGTCCCACGTACTCGCGCATCGCGCGCACATCGACTCCCTTCGCCAGCGATATGGTCGTCGAGGCTACACCCGCGGCTCTCTGGGACCAAGCCGGTCGCCGCCCGGCGGTCGCACCCGACTGCTGCGGTCGCGAGGCGGCGATCGGAGGCCCGCAATCGCCGCGATACGCTGCCAGCTAGCGCTTCTTTTCCCACTTCCGCAGGTAGGCGACTTCTGCGAGAGTCTTGCCTGCCTCGATCTCGCCGCGCAGGCGGTTCTCTCTCTCGAGCACGTCCATGGCGCGGTTGGCGAGCTCCACGGCGTGTTCGCGGGGCAGGATCATCACGCCGTCGTCATCGCCGACGACCCAGTCGCCAGGCTTGACCGTCTGACCGGCGATGACTACGGGCACACCGATCTCGCCGAAGCCCTTGGGCTCTCCCGCGTGCGCACATACCATGCTGCTGAAGGCGGGGAAACGCAGGCGCGCGATCTCGGGCGAGTCGCGGATCGCGCCCCAGACCACGATGCCGGCCAGGCCCTTGACCAAGGCACTGTGCGTGGCCAGTTCGCCCCACATGGCGGGCGTGGCGTCGCAGGCGTCGACGACGAGCACGTCGCCGGGCTCGCAGACGTCGATCGCCTCCACCGGCTTGGCCCAGTCGCCGGCGTACGTGCGGACCGTTACCGCCGGGCCGCACATGTGCGTGCCCGGGAGCAGGGCGCGAATCCCCGACAGGCTTGGCTGGCGATGCCATGCGTCGCTGATGTTGGCGGTCGAGACCTGCTCCAGCACCTCGCGGATGCCCGCTCCGGCCGTCCGCTTGTAGAAGGTCGTCTCGATGGCAACGCCCTCGTCGAGGGCGCGACGGATCTCCGCCGTCGCCGCTTGTGCGTCCACTGCCTTGATGACGGCCCCGCCGACGACCACGATGCTGGCTCCGGCCGCCACCGCGGCGGCGGCTGTCTCGGTGTTGACGCCGCCGGCGACCGAGACCGGGATAGATACTGCCTCTGCCACGGCGCGAAGCGTGTCGAGCGGCGCCTCGCCGTGCATCTGGCGGTCGATAGCTGTGTGGATGCCGACGTAGTCGGCTCCGAGCTCCTCGGCGCGCAGCGCGCGCTCCACGGGATCGGCGACCTCGATCATGTCGACGATGAGGCGGCAGCCGTAGTTGCGGGCGACCTCGGAGCACTCCCGGATGGTTGCGTCCGACGCAGCGCCGAGCACGCCGACCACATCGGCGCCGGCCTTCGCCGCGCACTCGACCTCGGCGCGCCCGGCGTCCATCGTCTTCATGTCGGCGACGATGGTCCGGCCGGGGAACGCAGCCTTGAGTTCGCGCACCGCGTTCAGGCCCTCCGCCTTGATCAACGGCGTGCCGGCCTCGAGCCAGTCGCAGCCGCCGGCTGCCGCCTCCGCGGCGACCTGGAGGGCGCGCGGCAGGTCGACGAAATCGAGGGCGACCTGGAGGGTGGCGCGCGGTCCTGCCCGGGCCCTCGTTCATACTCCCATCACCTGAACGGCGACCCGGCGCTCGCGCGGCCGAGCGTCGAAGTCGCAGAACACGATCTCCTGCCACCGGCCGAGAATCAGCCTGCCGTCGGCGAACGGAATACTGAGCGACGGTCCTAGGAGACCGGCGCGCACGTGCGAGTGTCCGTTGCCGTCGCCGTTGTTGATGTTGTGCTGCCAGTCATGTACAGATGGGACGATCGCCTCGAGAACCTCCTGCAGGTCTTGCACCACTCCCTCCTCGAACTCGATCGTCGTGACCGCCGCGGTGGCTCCGGGTGCGAAGACGGTGAGGGTGCCTTCCTGCAGGCCGCTGCGTTCCAGGATCCCCCGAACCCGCGGCGTGATACAGGTGATGTCGGCGTTGCCGTGGCTGGAGAACTCGACGAAGTCGGTGACGACTCCGAGAAGCCCCTCGCGCAGGTTCGCCTCGTGCTTGCTGCGGACATTGCCCACGTCGGGCCTTCCTTTCATGGGGTCGCGTCCCGCTCGGGGTACGCGCTGGGCGATAGGGAGATGTTGTCGAGAAGGCGGGTGGCACCGAGACGCACCGCTGCGATGAGCAGGGCGCGCGGCCCAAGCGTCTCTGTCTGCTCGAAGGAGTCGGCATCGACCACTGCAAGGTAGTCGATGTCGAGTCGAGGTCGCGCCGGACGCGCCCGACCGAGGGACTCGCGGCGGACCTCCTCATCCCGCAGATCGGTATCGGGGGCGGCGAGGAACGCGGCCGCCGCTGCCACTGCGTCCTTGCACGAGCCGCCAGGTTCGGCGGCCGCCCGGGCTCCGGCGAGCAGTGCCTGGTAGAGATCGGGCGCGGCCGCGCGCTCGGCCGGCGTGAGGTAGGCGTTCCTCGAGCTCACGGCGAGGCCGTCCGGCTCGCGGACGGTCGGCACGCCGACGATCTCGAGCGGCATGTCGAGGTCGCGGACGAGGCGGCGCACGACGGCGAGTTGCTGAGCGTCCTTCTGGCCGAAGAACGCGATGTCTGGTCGCGCGATGTTCAGCAGTTTGGTGACGACGAGCGCGACGCCGCCGAGATGATCGGGGCGCTCATCTCCTTCGAAATGCTCCGTGAGCGATCGCACCTGTATCTCGGTCGAGAAGCCGTCCTGGTACAGGCTTGCCGCTGTGGGCACGAACACGGTAGCGACGCCGGCGCGCTCGAGGAGTACCAGATCGTGGGCCTCATCGCGCGGGTAGGAGCCGAAGTCCTCGTGGGGGCCGAACTGCGTGGGGTTCACGAAGAGAGAGGCGGCCACCGCGGAGCACGACCTCGTGGCTGCCCCCACGAGGGCGAGATGCCCCTCGTGCAGGGCGCCCATCGTCGGGACGAACCCCAGCGGGCGCGGCTCCTCCGCGAGCGCCGCGCGCGTCTCCGCGACCGTGCGCGTGATCCTCATGAGGGCTCGTCCTCGAGCGCTCCTCTGAGCGCTCGCACTTGCTCGTCGTCGAGGCGCGGCGCGGCCAGTGTGAGCGCCTCCAGAGAGAGCGCGCGGTAGGCCGCGGCCAGCCGCGGCCGCTCGCCCTCCAAGAGGCTCAGGTGGGAGCGCACCGTGCCGACGTCGCCGCGCGCGACGGGACCCGTCAGGGCGCGCCTGGGTTCGCCTGCCTCCAGGAGGTTCGCGACCGTCGTGCGCACGAGCGGCCCGAGGTGGTCGAGGCCGCGGCCGTCCCCGGTGGCCTCGTCCATCAGGCGACCTGCCTCGCTCTCCAGGGCGACGAGCAGGTTGCTTCCTACGACGGCGGCCAGATGGTAGAGCGTCTTGTGCTCGTCGGCCAGGCGGAAGGGGCGCATCCCGAGGGCGCTGGCGAGTGCCTCGCCGAGCTCGAGGTCGCGCTCCTCATCCGCTGTCACCGCGCACGGCACGTCGCGCAGCACCTCGGCCGCCGGTCCGCCGGAGAACGTCTGCAGGGGATGCAGGCACAGACAGCGCCCCCCTTGCTCGGACAACGGTCGCAGCAGCTGGACAGACCCCAACCCGCTCGAGTGGATGGCGACGGGCCGCTCGCCGCGGCGACCCCCGCGCGTCAGTGACGATGCCAGTCGCGCGGCGACGCCGTAGATCGCGTCGTCGGGTACGGTCAACCAGAACACGTCCGCTTCGCCGGCGACGTCCTGGACGCGGAGGCGTGCCGGCGTCATGCCCGCGTTCGTCTCATCGTCAGTGTGCACGCCGACGGCGCCGACCGAGAGATCCGCCTCGGCCAAGCTGGCGAGAATCGTCGCTCCCAGGCGTCCGGGGCCTATCACGCAGTAGCGATACGCGGTGATGTCCAAGCCTACGATCTCTCTGGCTGCGGTCCGCTGGATCGTCGGTACCGCGCCCGTCGTTGGCCTGCGTGGCACAGGCGTTTCCTCCGTCTCTTGGCCAAGCTGAGAGCGGAGCCTCCCAGAGCGTAGGTCCTTGCGTGCGGGAGGTCAATCGCTCGTCCGTTCGCCTGCGGTCGGGTGGTACACTAGCCGCATGTCGACCTACGAATCCCCCTGCATCCAGCACGAAACAGGGTCCGAACAGCTGGCGCAAGACAGCGACCGACCCGCGCGGGCGTCGTGTGGCTTCGGCGATGTGGGGCGACTCTCGTCCGGGTTCGCAGTCCACTCGTCCTCGCCGAGCCTCGGTGGCGGCGGCACGAGCACGGACTGCTCCACTCATTTCGGTACCTCTCGTGCCAGTGGCCGCTGACGACCTTCGCAGCGCTCTCGCCGCCCTCGACAGGGAGATCCAGAACTGCTCAAGATGTGCTCTCCACTCAGCTCGGACGAACGCCGTCCCCGGCGAGGGAGACCCCGACAGCGACCTCCTGTTCGTCGGCGAGGCGCCCGGCTATCACGAGGACCAGCAGGGCCGGCCGTTCGTCGGCCAGGCAGGCAAGCTCCTCGAGGAACTGCTCGCCTCCATCGGACTGACGCGCGAACAGGTCTTCATCGCCAACGTCCTCAAGAGCCGCCCCCCGAACAACCGGGATCCTCTGCCCGATGAGATCGCGGCGTGCCAGCCGTATCTGTGGCGTCAGATCGAGCTCATCAGGCCTAGAGTGATCTGCACGCTGGGCAATCATGCGACCAAGCTCCTGACCGGCAATCCGGCGGGCATCACTCGCGTGCACGGGCGCCCTCAGGATTTCGAGATCGGCGGTCAGGCCATGTACCTCTATCCGATCTTCCATCCCGCCGCCGCGCTCTACACCCGAGCGATGCTGGTCACTTTGCGGGAGGACTTCGGCCGGCTGCCCGAACTTCTCACCCGGCAGCGACCTCCACTCGCTGCCGGACCATCATCACCCGCGGCGCCCGATGGCGAGGCCGGTGGACCTTTGGCGTCCACGGCTCCGCCCTCGGCCGGCGTTGCGTCGCCGGACTCAGTGCCTTCGACAGGATCCGAGACCAGCGACTCTGAGGAGCGCCCCGCCGCTCCGACCGAAGCGGAGCAGCTCGGCCTCTTCTGAATGGTCACGTTCACCCTCGCTTCGGAAGCTCAGACTCGGAGACTGGCCCGGGTTCTGGCGGGCCTGCTCGAGGCGCCGGTCCTGGTGACGGTGTCGGGTGAGCTTGGCGCCGGAAAGACGGCCCTCGTTCGCGAGATCCTGCGTGCTCGTGGTGTGCGCGGCGCCATCACCAGCCCGTCGTTCGCGCTTGCCCAGAGCTATCGCGGCCGGAGCGGCGAGGACCTGCACCATCTCGACCTGTTCAGGCTTGGTCCGGGCGCCGACGTCGATCTGTTCGCCTGGGACGACTACATCGGCGCGCGAGCGTTGACCTTCGTGGAATGGCCGGCGGCGGGGAGTGCGGCGCTGCCGCCTCCGGACGTGCGCCTGGAGCTCGAGCACCGCACTCCCGGGAGCAGGGTCGCGCGTCTGAGCGCTGACCCGGCCTTGGAGCGCGCGGTCCAGGAGAGGGCAGCCGCGGAGGGGATCGATGCATGTGCCGCAGGAGGGTCCGGCACATGGGTCTGATCCTGGCTTTGGAGACGGCGACGACGGCGTGCTCGGCGGCGCTCTGCGCCGCCGATGGGACCGTCGTTGCCGAGGCCGTCACGCTGGAGGGTCCGGCGCACGCGGGATCACTTCTCCCTGGCGTCCACGATGTGTTCACGGCATCTGGGGCGAGCTGGGCCGATGTCGTCACGGTCGCCGTCGGACTCGGACCCGGCGCCTTCACCGGTCTGCGCATCGGCGTCGCCACGGCCCGTGCTCTGGTGCAGGCCGACGGCGCAGTGGATCTGGTCGGCGTGCCGACGACGGCGGCCCTGGCGCTCGTTTTGGCGGGCGCCCCGGAGGCCGCGGGTCGTCGGGTGGTGCCGCTCATCGACGGCAAGCGCAGCGAGGTGTTCGCCGCCGTCTACACTGCGCCTCGGGGGGGCCTCGCGGTCGAGATCGTCGACGATGTCAGGGTCGTCAAGGCCGACGACCTCGGCGAGTGGCTGACCGCTTTGGGCGAGGTCGTCATCGGCGGCAACGCCGCCGTCCTCTACGCCGATCGCCTGCCGGCATCGGCACGGCCCGCTGCCGCCGTGCCGATGCCCACGGCGGCGATGGTCGGCAGGGCGGCTGCGCTCGGCGTGCCGGGTCTCGTCTCGGGGCCGGATGCCGTGCTGCCGCTCTACGGCCGGGTCCCTGACGCCGCGCCCTGGGTCGCGCCGGCCAGCCACTCTGCGCTTCGACGCTCGTGAATCGGGGGGCAGGCAGTCGTTCGTCGCCCGATGGGGCGGTGGTGCGGCGCATGAAGTTCACGGACCTCAAGGCGGTCGTGGAGATCGAACGTCGCGCGTACAGGCAGCCTTGGCCAATGGGTCTCTTCTGTGGTCAGCTGGCGAGCGACACCGGCATCTGCCTGGTCTCCGAGTGCGGGGGGCGGGTGGCCGGCTACCTCGTCGCCGACGTGTTCATCGACGTCTGGCACCTCATGAACCTCTGCGTCGATGAGCCCTGTCGCCGATACCACCTGGGGACGCAGCTCATGGATGGCTACTTCGCGATCACGGAGGGTCGGCCGCATCGTGGGCATGCGCTGGAAGTACGGTCCTCCAACACCCCCGCCCAGGGGCTGTACCGCAGCTTGGGCTTCGTGGCGACGGGTGTGCGGCCCGGCTACTACAGCGACGACGGGGAGGACGCGGTCAGCATGTGGAGAGACTGGGAGGGGGAGTCGGCGTGATCCTCTGCCTCGAGACGTCTTGCGATGATACGAGCGCCGCTATCGTGAGCGGACGCGAGGTCCTCTCGTCGATCGTGTCCTCGCAGAACGAGTTGCATGCGCGCTTCGGCGGCGTCGTCCCCGAGGTGGCTTCGCGAAGCCACACCGAGCTGATCGGCGAAGTCGTCGCCGAGGCCATGACTGTGGCCGGCGTCGGGTGGGACGATCTCGCCGCCGTCGCGGTCACCCGGGGCCCGGGTCTCATCGGAGCACTGCTGGTCGGCATGGCGGCGGCCAAGGCGTACGCCTATCGCCGCCGGCTGCCGCTGATCCCGGTCAACCATCTTCAGGGGCACATCGCCGCGAACTACGCTCTCGGCGTCGAGCCGCCGTTCCTGTGTCTCGTGGCCAGCGGCGGCCATACGCTTCTCGCGATCGTCGAGGAAGGCGTGGACTACCGTGTCGCAGCGCGCACGCTGGACGACGCCGCCGGGGAGGCTTTCGACAAGGGCGCGCGTCTGCTGGGCCTTGGCTATCCTGGCGGCAGGGAGCTCGACGACCTTGCTGCGAGGGGCGACCCAGGGTGGGTCGGCTTCCCGCGCGCCGTGCCGCGCGGACGTGACTTCAGCTTCAGCGGGCTCAAGACGGCGCTTCTGTACGACCTGCGTGAGCGCAGCGAGGCGGAGGTCACGGCGCGACGCGCCGACATCGCCGCCTCGTATCAGGCGGCGATCGTCCGGCAGCTCGTCGACAAGACCTTGGCCGTCGCGGCCGACGAGGGGCTGCGCAATATCGCCGTGGCCGGCGGCGTCGCCGCCAACTCGGGACTGCGACTGGCGCTCGCGGATCGTTGCCGGACCGAGGCGGCTGCAGCTCTCTCTGCCGCCGCTCAGCTTGTGCACCGACAATGCGGGGATGATCGGACTCGCCGCCGGCTTCCTGCCGGCTCTTCCGTGGCCCACGTACCTGGGCCTCGACGCCTTCGCCAGCGATGCTGAGGCCCGGCCGCAGCGACCGCCGAAGCAAGCAGAGGAAGCGCGCCACCTGAAGCCACCCGCCGAAGATGGGAGCCTCTTCGCGGACTGTCAGGCCTCCAGCAGGATGGTCACAGGCCCGTCGTTCACGAGCTCGATCTGCATATGGGCGCCGAAGACGCCGGTCCGCACCGGCAGGCCCGTGGCGACCAAGGCCTCCACGTACGCGTCGTAGACGGCCTCGCCTTGCTCCGCCGCCGCTGCGGCGGTGAAGCTCGGCCGGTTCCCCTTGCGCGTGTCGGCGTACAAGGTGAACTGCGAGACGGCGAGGATCGCCCCGCCCACGTCGCTGACTGAGCGGTTCATGAGGCGTGCGTCATCGGCGAACACGCGCAGAGAGGCCGTCTTGGCGGCGAGGCGCTCCGCCGCCGCCGCCGTGTCCTCGTGGGCGACGCCGACCAGCGCGAGCAGGCCAGGTCCGATCTCGCCGACCACTCGACCGTCTACCTCGACCGAGGCACTCGACACCCGTTGCAGGAGCACGCGCATGGCGGCAGTCTAGACGCAGGCCGTGCCGGCGGACAAGCGAACCGCGCCGGTTTGACAGCGGGGCGAAGGGGTCTTACCATACCGTTCGGCATGGATTGGCACTCTCCTACCGAGAGTGCCAGAACTCAACCAGGAGAAGAGGAGGGTTGCTGCATGAAGCTCAAGCCGCTCGAAGACCGTGTGGTCGTCAAGGCCGTCGCCGAAGAGGAGAAGACGGCCAGCGGTATCGTGCTGCCCGACACGGTCAAAGAGAAGCCGACGTTGGGCGAGGTCGTCGCTGCGGGCGACGGCAAGTGGGATGAGTCCGGCACGAAGCGTGTCCCGATGGATGTCAAGACGGGCGACAGAGTCATCTACGGCAAGTACTCGGGCACCGAGTACAAGACCGCTGATGGCGATGAGCTCCTGATCCTGCGCGCCAGCGAGATCCTGGCCGTAGTCACACTGTAGAGAGGAGGCTGAAGTAGAGTGGCTAAAGAACTGAAGTATGCCGACGAAGCCAGGCGCTCCCTGGAGCGCGGCGTCAACGCGCTCGCCGACGCCGTGAAGATCACGCTCGGCCCCAAGGGTCGCTACGTGGTACTCGACAAGAAGTGGGGCGCTCCCACGATCACGAACGACGGCGTCACCATCGCCCGCGAGATCGAGCTCGACGACGTCTTCGAGAACCAGGGCGCTCAGCTCGTCAAGGAAGTCGCCACCAAGACCAACGACATCGCCGGTGACGGTACCACTACCGCCACCTTGCTCGCCCAGGCGATCGTGCGCGAGGGTCTGCGCATGGTAGCGGCCGGCGCCAACCCGATGGCCATCAAGCGGGGCATCGAGGAGGCCGTCGACCAGTCGGTCGAGGCGATCAGGGGTCAGTCCAAGGAGATCTCGGGCAAGGAAGACATCGCCCGCGTCGCCACCATCTCCGCACGCGACCGCGGCGTAGGCGACGTCATCGCCGACGCGATCGAGAAGGTCGGCAAGGACGGCGTGGTCAACGTCGAGGAGTCCAACACGTTCGGCCTCGACCTCGAGTTCACCGAGGGTATGCAGTTCGACAAGGGCTACCTCAGCCCGTACATGGTGACCGATCAGGAGCGCATGGAAGCAGTGCTCGAGGATCCCTACATCCTCATCTGCAGCCAGAAGATCGGCGCCGTGCAGGACCTGCTCCCGCTGCTCGAGAAGGTCATCCAGCAGGGCAAGCAGATCCTGCTCATCGCTGAGGACGTCGAGGGCGAGGCTCTCGCGACCTTGGTCGTCAACAAGCTGCGCGGCACCTTCTCCAGCGTCGCCGTCAAGGCCCCCGGCTTCGGCGATCGCCGCAAGCGCAACCTCGAGGACATCGCCACCCTCACCGGGGGCGAGCTCATCACCGAGGACCTCGGCCTCAAGCTCGAGAACACCGACGTGGCCCAGCTCGGCCGTGCCCGCAAGGTCGTCGTGACCAAGGACAACACGACGATCATCGACGGTGCCGGCGACACCGAGGCCATCAAGACCCGTATCCGGCTCATCAAGAACGAGATCGACGCCACTGACTCGGAATTCGACCGCGAGAAGCTCCAGGAGCGTCTCGCGAAGTTGGCCGGCGGCGTCGCGGTCATCAAGGTCGGCGCGGCCACCGAAGTGGAGATGAAGGAGACCAAGCATCGTGTCGAGGACGCCCTCAACGCGACCCGCGCGGCTCTTGAGGAGGGCATCGTGCCTGGCGGCGGCGTCGTGCTCGTCAACGCCATCGAGTCCGTCACGATCGACAAGCACTCCGACGATCACGACTTCCGCACCGGCAAGGCGATCATCCGCCGCGCGCTCGAGGAGCCGCTGCGTCTGATCGCCGAGAACGCCGGCCTCGAGGGTTCGGTCGTGATCAACAAGGTCAGGAGCCTGGCTCCGGGCGAGGGCCTCAACGCCGAGTCTGGGGAGTACGAGGACCTGGTCAACGCCGGCATCATCGATCCGGCCATGGTGACCCGCTCGGCTCTTCAGAACGCTGCCTCGATCGCCAAGAACATCTTGACGACCGAGTGCATCGTGGCCGACATACCGGAGGGCCCGCAGGGACCTCCCGGATCCCCGGCTCGCGGCGTCAGCCAGCAGCTTGAGGGGATGATGTAGGACCCGCTCTACGGGCGGCGGGCGGGCCCACGGGCCCGCCCGCCGCTTCTGTTGTATCCTGCAACGGCTCTTCCGTATTGTGCTAACAAGGAGGAACGCATGAGCAATCTCTTCATCCTCGGCTTCGAGGGCGAGGCCGAGGCGCGCGTCTTCGGCGACAAGATCGGCGGCCTGGTCAAGGACCGGCTGCTGGTCCTCGACGACGCCGCCATGGTGACCCTCGACGAGAAGGGCAAGCCGCACGTCGAGACCGGCAAGCACCTGGTCGGCGCCGGCGCCATGGGCGGCGCCTTCTGGGGCATGCTCATCGGCCTCATCTTCCTGATGCCGCTGGCCGGCCTGGCGATCGGCGCCGCCTTCGGGGCGCTCGGCGGCAAGCTCGGCGACATGGGCCTCGACAAGCAGGTCCTGGAGGAGATCGGCAACGCGATCAAGCCGGGCGAGACCGCCTGGTTCCTGCTCGTGCAGTTCCTCGACCCGCGACCGGGTCGTCGAGGAGCTCGCCGGCACCAAGGCGAAGGTCATCCGCACCAACTTCAGCGAGGAGCAGGAAGCCAACCTGCGCGAGATGTTCAGCGGCGAGAAGGCCTGAGCCACACCACGAGTGTGGTCCGCATGGGAGGGCGGAGAGGCCTAGGCCTCTCCGCCCTCTTCTCGCGTCCAGGGCCCATTGTCGATCGGCTCGCTGAGGCTCTCCGCCACAGCTTCGATGAATATCCTGCGAGAGTGGGTATACACGATTCTATGAGGGATGCTCCGGACAAGCAGCGTGAACGGCTGGTCGTCACCGGCCGTCAGCGAGACAGACTGTTGAAGCGGTTCGAGAAGCTGTTCTTCGGTCGCGGCGACGTCGAGGTGATCAAGGATCGGCGCTACGGTGAGCGCCGCGGTCCCGAGACGGCCGTGGATCACGAGCGGCGTTCCCGGGATCGCCGCCAGATCTCCGTGCACAGCATCGGGCCTCCAGCCTGAGCCGCTCGGTCTCCTTCGCGACCACCGGTCGAGTATACTGACGGCGCGTTCGGCCTTGGCACTCGCACTGGAGGAAGCGGCATGTTCTTGATGGGGGAATCGATCAACGGGACCCGCAAGCAGGTCGCCGAAGCGATCCAGGTGCGGGATGAGGGCTACATCAGGACACTCGTCGCCGATCAGATGAACGCCGGAGCCGACCTGCTCGACGTCAACGGCGGCGTCGCCGGTGGCGACGAGGTCGCCGACATCCTCTGGCTCGTGGACGCGGTCAAGGACGCTACGGACGCGCGGTTGATGATCGACTCGGCGAATCCGGCCGCGCTCGACGCCGGCGTGAGGTCGGTCATCGCCAAGGGCGGAGAGGCTCCGTTCATCAACTCCATCAGCGGGGAGCAGGCCCGGATCGATGCCGTTCTCCCTCTGATCCGGGAGTTCGGGTGTCCGGTCGTGGGTCTGTGCCTCAGCGACGAGGGCGTACCTGCCACACCCGAGGCCCGGTTCGCCGTGGCGCAGCAGATGTTCGAGCTCTGCACTGAGGCGGGGCTGGCCCCTGAGGATCTCTGGATCGATCCGCTCGTCTTGACCGTCTCCGCCGATCCGTCGGCCGCTCAGGTGACCATGGCCACCCTTCGGCTCATCAAGGAGAACCTGCCCACCCGGACGACCGGCGGCCTCAGCAACGTGAGCTTCGGCCTGCCGAACAGACCTCTGCTCAACCGGACCTTCGTGGCGATGTGCGCCGGTCTCGGCATCGACGGTGTCGTCGTCGACGTGCGCAACAAGGCGATGATGGCGACCATCAATGCCATTCGAGCCTTGCGCGGCGAGGACAGCTACTGCGGAGGGTACCTCAAGGCGCACCGCGCGGGCCTGCTCGAGTAGGCCGGCTTCCTGAGGGAGGAGTCGGGAGGTGGTCACCGTCCAGGACGTCCTCGATACCCCCGGCCTCGATCTGAGGCTGCTCGCCGGAGCCGAAGCCACGAGCACCCCGGTTCGCTGGGTTCACGTCGCGGAGGCGCCCCACGCCGCTCGGTGGCTGAGGGGCGGCGAGCTGCTCCTCACGACTGGTCACGGGTTCACAGACGCTGAGGCTCGCGGCAGACCGAGCAGCTTGAGGAGCTCATCGAGCACGGCATCGCTGGGCTGGGCTTCGGCACTGGCTTCGCCTTCGACGAGGTGCCGGAGGGGCTCGTCGGCCTGGCGGAAGACCGCGGTCTCCCGCTGTTCGAGGTCCCGCACCACGTCTCCCTCAGCGCCATCAGCGAGGCCGTGGCCTCGAGGATCGTCAACGAGCAGTACTCGCTTCTGCAGCGCAGCCTGGCGGTCCAGGAGAAGCTGACGACGATGGTGCTCGAGGAGAAGGGCGTCGAAGCGATCCTCTCGACGCTTTCCGCTCTCGCAGGCTGCTACGCCGTGCTCTTCGACTTCCACGGTGTGGTGCTCTGCGAAGCTTCATCGCGTCGGTCGTTCGGGGCCGAGACGGTCGGCGAGCTCTGGGGCCTGATCTCGGACAGGAGGGCAGCCAGTGGCACCTTCGAGCTCGGCCTGGGGGACAGCAGCCTCCAGGCCCAGGTGTTCCCCGTGGTCGCCGCTCACCGCATCGGCGCCTTTCTGGCCGTCGTCAAGGACAGTGGCGCGGTCAGTGAATACGATCGGGTCGTCCTGCAGAACGTGGTCACTGCGATCGCGCTCGAGCTGGTGACGAAGAAGGCGGTCACCGAGACGGAGAAACGGCTCGTCGGCGACTTCCTGGATCAGCTCACTGCCAGCGAGCTGCCCGAGGCTGCGATCGCCCGTCGACTTGTCTTCTTCGGCCTCGATCCGCAGGCGGCGCACCTCATCATGATCGTCGACATCGATGATCCTGGGCCGACTCCCGTACCCCCGGGTGATCGCAAGGTGTTCACCGCCCAAGCTGTGCCGGAGCGCCTTCACTGGGCGGTGGACGAGTTCATGGCGGAGCGCCGACAGCTCTGCATCTCGGCGATCCACGATGGTTGCGTGGTGGTGGTTCTTCAGCCGGGTGACCTCGGGGACAAGGACATCCAGGAGCTCGCCGCCGAGCTCTTCGCGGCGGTTCAGGCGATGCTGCCGGAGATCACCGTCTCGGTGGGCATCGGGCGCCCGCATCCGCGCCTCCTCGATCTGCGTCGCAGCTACTACGAGGCGACCTACGCGATCAGGATCCGCAGGCTGAGAGGCGATACTGGCTCGGTAGCGGGCTATGCGGATCTGGGCTCGTACACACTGCTGCTGGGCCTTCAGGACACGCCTTCGCTCACGGCCTTCTGCGACGGGGTGCTGGGCAGTCTGCAGGAGTACGATGAACAGACTTCGAGCGACCTGCTCCCCAGTCTTGCGTCCTTTCTCGATGCCCACGGCCACTGGGGCGACGCGGCCGACAGGCTCTTCGTGCATCGGCACACGCTGCGCTACCGAATGAAGCGGGTGGAGGAGATCACCGGCCGAGATCTCGCCGAGCCGCAGGATCGGATGGACTTCTGGCTCGCCCTCAAGGCGAGGGAGTTCCTGGCCGGAGCGAGCCCGTCGCTCAGGGCAGTAGAGCGCTCCTGCGCGAAGGCGCTCTACGACGTCAGCAGCGAGCCGTTGTCCACAGCGACGTTGACGCCTGTCACTCCGTCGGTCTCGAAGCAGAAGCGCACCGCGCGGCCTATGTCCGACGCGCTCACGAGTCGCGGGGCGGCGGCCTTCGCCGCCGCCCGCAGGGTGGCGGCGCGATGCTCGTCGTCGTCGAGGTCGACGGGTCCGGGCGCTACGCCGCACACGCGCACGCCGTCGTCGGCCCAGGCCTTGGCCAGCTCCTTCACGAGGTGGATCTGTGCGGCCTTCGCGGCGCCGTGCGCGGCGAAGGCCGACCACGGCTGCAGGCCCAGGTAGTCGGTGAGGGCCACGATGACGCCGGCGGGGCCGTAATCGGAGCCAGCAGCCCTCCGCGCGGCCATGCGGACGAACTCGTCGCGAGCCGCACAGGAGGCGTAGAAGAAGCCTTTGGCGATGGTGTCGAAGGAGGCATCCCAGGAGGTCTCGTCGATGTCCTGCGGGGCAGAGGGCACGAATGGTCCGCTCGCGGCGAACAGGAGCCCGTCGATGCCGCCCAGCGCGTCGGCCGCCTGGCGGACCAAGTCGCGCCGCTGCTTCCGGCCGGCGGACGTCGCCGTCGATCGCATGCGCGGTGACGGCTCTTGCGGCCGTCAGGCGCTCCAGTGCCGTTGCGGACTCGGGTCCCGAGATGCGCGTGGAGATGCAGACGGAGGCTCCGTGCTCGGCCAGGTCGTGCGCCAGTCTGAAGCCGAGACGGCGCACGCCGCCGATCACGAGGACGCGCCCGCCTTCGACGTTCATGTCAGCGTCTCCGTCGCGTTCTTGGGAGGGCGGCGGGCGGCAATGGCGTGGGCATGTGACGGCTCCTTCTCGTCCCGTTCGAAAAGGATAGCGTTTCGACAGAGCACGGGCTACACTGCGCGGCGAGGCGGTGGCTGCTGCGGCGGCTTCACTGCTCTTGAGCAAGACATCGTCAGACCGAACCGCAAGGAGCATCCATGCTCGTCGGTGTCCCCAGAGGAGATCAAGGACGAGGAGTACCGCATCGCCGTCACGCCCATCGGGGTGCGCGAGTTCGTGCGGGCGGGCCACAGCGTGGTCGTGGAGCGTGGTGCGGGCGTCGGCAGTGGCTTCGAGGACACCGCGTACAGTGACGCCGGGGCGCAGCTGGCCGCCGCGGACGAGGTCTTCGCACGGGGCGACATGATCGTCAAGGTCAAGGAGCCGCTGCCGGTCGGAGTGGGCGCGGTTCAGGAGGGGCCAGATCCTGTACACGTACCTGCACCTGGGCGCGCCCTACGCGAAGGAACTGACCGAGGCGTTGCTGGCGGCCGGCATCCGCGCGCTCGCCTACGAGACCGTCGCTCTTCCAAACGGTGCCCATCCTCTGCTCTTCCCCATGAGCGAGGTCGCGGGCCGGCTGGCCATCCAGGCGGGAGCAACGCATCTGCAGAAGAACCACGGGGGCCGCGGGGTGCTGCTCGGCGGCGTCACGGGCGTGCCGCCGGCCAAGGTGGTGATCATCGGTGGCGGCACCGTGGGCGTCAACGCCGCCAAGATGTCCGAGGGCCTGCGCGCGCGGACGATCGTTCTGGACACTCGCGCCGATCGGCTCGCGCAGATCGACGACATCTTCGGTGGTCGCATCGAGACGGTGCTCTCCAACAGGAGCACGATCGAGGAGGAGATCACCGACGCGGATCTCGTCGTCGGCGCGGTCCTGCTCCCCGGCGGCGCCCAGGCTCCTCATCTGGTCACCCGCGCGATGCTCGGGAACATGCGCCCGGGGTCAGTGCTCGTCGATGTCTCCATCGACCAGGGCGGCTGCTTCGAGACCTCAAGACCCACGAAGCACAGCGATCCGACCTACGTCGTCGACGGCGTGATCCATTACTGCGTCTCCAACATGCCGGGCGCGGTTGCACGCACGTCGACCATCGCTCTGACGGGTGCCACACTGCCGTACGGCGTCGCGATCGCAAGCAAGGGCTTCGAAAGGGCGGTCAGGGACGACCCCGCTCTCGCTCTGGGGGTGAACGTCTATCGCGGCAAGCTCACGATTCCGTCGGTGGCCGCCGCTCACGGACTCCCCTACACGCCTCTTGCCGAAGCACTCGACTGACGGCGAACGTGGCTCCGCCGGGCCGCAATCGGTATGGCCCGCGCTACATCCCGAGGTAGTCGCGCAGGCGGCGCAAGGGAGCCGCGGCCTCGCTCAGGCTCTGGACGATGATCTGCAGGCGCTGCAGGCTCGCCCGCAGGCGCTCGACGTTGGCGGTGAGCTGGGCGCCATCCTCGCTCAGGCGCTGCGCCTTGACCTCGATCACGCGACTCCAGTCTGAGAGCTGGTCGGCGAGCGGACCCACATCGCGGGACACGGCAGCGCCTCGCTGGACCACGCGCCAGGCACGGAGGCCGGTATATGCCAGCGTCGCCAGGACGAGCGCCAAGCTGGCGAGACCGATGATGAGAAGGACGAGGCCGCTCATGCCGCTAGTCTACCTTGCCGCGAGCGGGTGTGACAGGGCGCCGCGCTGCCGGCGAGTGTTCTTCAGCGCAGGCGAATGGGGTAGCGGCAAGCGAGTGCACAGCCGCGACCCGCCAGCTTGCTGATCTTGACGACGTCGCCCGTGCGCGGAGCCTCGATGAACAGGCCGTCGCCGATGTAGATGCCGACATGCCGGTAGAAGCTCGAATCGCCGAAGAAGACCAGGTCCGCCGGCTGCATGCGCGAGAGAGGAACGGGTGCGCCGCTGCGGGCCTGCAGGGTCGCTCCATGCAGGAGGTCCACATCGAACTGCCGGTAGACGTACATCACGAGGCCGGAGCAGTCGAACCCTCCGGACGGCGATGCCCCACCCCACACGTAGGGAGTGCCGAGGTGCTTCATCGTGGCGCGGATGACGGCGAGCTGGGCGGCGCTGCCGTTGATACTGTCGATGTCGACCCCAGCCTGCCTGGCCAGCCGCTTGGCGGCCTCCGCCTCGCGGCGCGCCTCGATCTCCAGCTGGCGCTTCAGGCGCGCGTCGAGATCGGCGAGGACCGCCTTGCGGGCGCCGAGCTGGTCTTCAACCTCGGCTTGGCGGTCGCGCAGGATCATCTCTCTGCTGAGCGCCGTGCTGCGCTCCGTCTCGATCCGGTCCTTGATGGCCTGGACCGTGGATGTCAGATGCTCCAGATCCGCCACTGCAGTGACGTCCGCGCCGTGCATCAGCTCGAGGAAGCTCAGGTGGGTGGCGACGTCTGAGAAGTCCCGGAGGTCGCCGGCGGCGAGCAGTACATCGAGGAGGCCCAGATCCTCGCTCTTGTAGACTCCCGACACGCGTTCGCCGAGCATGATTTGCGCCCGATCGAGTTGCTCCTCGGTGCGCGCCAGTTCACGGCGCGCCTCGATGAGCCTGACATTGACCTCGTTCAGTTCGACGCGCGCCTGGTTGTACTGCTCGACGGCCACGGCGACGCGCCGGTCCAGACGTGCGACCTCGGCGCGGACCGTCGCCGCGCGCGATCGCAGCTCGGCGATTCCCTGCTCGCCGGGGCGCGCTTCCGCTGCGGAGGTGCCGAGCAGCAGCACGCCGCACACCACGGCGATGAGTCCCGCGAGCATTCGGCGACGATCTCGGTATGTGCGATGCAGGGTCGACTCCATCACGATGGGTGTATCGGTCGGTTGGCCCATAAGCTGGACCCCGGCGCAGGTGCCGCACGCGCGCTTTACAGATCGCCGTGACTCAGGGTACAATTCATGGCTCAAGACGTCGCGGGGTGGAGCAGTCCGGTAGCTCGTCGGGCTCATAACCCGAAGGTCGCAGGTTCGAATCCTGCCCCCGCTACCAAGCTTGTCGAGGCGCCCGTATGGGCGCCTTTCATGTTTCCGGTCTCGCCGCAGTAGTCTATCCGCGGCTGCGGCTGATGTGCTGCCGCCACGGCGGTCGCCCACGGTCGGCCAAGTGGCAGAGTATGCAGGGGATGTCGTCGGGTCAAGGTAGCTCGACACGGGGCAGGGAGGACGATGCTGTGAGTGCGGGGAGGGCAGTCGCCGCCGAGTTCTTCGGGACGTTCTGGCTGGTGTTCGGCGGCACGGGCGCGGCTGTGCTGGCGGCGTCGTTGGGTGCCGGGGGGATCGGGTTCGTCGGCGTGGCGCTCGCCTTCGGTCTGACCGTGGTGACCATGGCCTACGCTGTGGGTCACATCTCGGGCGGCCACTTCAACCCCGCGGTGACCATCGGGCTCTGGGCCGGCGGGCGCTTCCCCGCCTCCCGGATCGCGGCATATGTCGGGGCACAGATCGTCGGCGCTATCGCCGCCTCGGCGGTCCTGTACGTCATCGCTTCGGGCAAGGCCGGGTTCACGCTCCAGGACGGATTCGCGGCCAACGGGTACGGTGAGCATTCTCCGGCCGGCTACAGCCTGCTGGCTGCGATCGTCGTCGAGCTGTGGATGACTTTCTTCTTCCTGCTCACCATCCACGGCGCGACCGATTGACGGGCGCCCGCCGCTCTTGCTCCGCTCGCCATCGGCCTGGCCCTGACTCTGATCCATCTCGTGTCTATCCCGGTCGACAACACGTCGGTGAACCCTGCCCGCAGCCTCGCCCCCGCGCTGTTCGTCGGCGGCTGGGCGCTGGCGCAACTGTGGGTGTTCATCATCTTCCCGGTCATTGGGGGCTTGGTCGGCGGCGTGGTGTACCGGTACGTGCTCCAGGCGCCCGCGTCACAGCCGGACGAGGTCGAGGGCTCCGCGGAACCCGAGGCGTGATCCCAGGGCGCCGGCCGGCTCCCCTCTGCTATGCTCACGCCCACCCGCAGCGTCCGATCTCGCCGATGCCGACCTAGGAGATACGATGTCCGTGCTGCTCGTCGTGAACACGGCCCCGTACGGCAGTGAGGGGCCGTACAACGCTGCCAGGCTCGCGGAGGCGCTCGCCCTGCGCGAAGAGCACGTCGAGGTCTTCCTGATGGGTGACGCCGTGCACGCGGCTCGCGCCGGCCAGGACCCACGCGGCGCACACGCCTCGCTCGAGCACATGCTGGTCGGGCTCATCGCCAGCGGAGTGGAGTGCAGATGCTGTGGCACCTGCTGTGCCGCGCGCGGCCTCGCGGAGGTCGACCTCATCGCGGACGTCCACATGGCCTCCATTCACGACCTGGCCGCGGCGCTGGTGCGCAGCGAAAAGGTCGTGTCCTTCTGACCGGGCGCCGGTGTGACACAGTCGGTCGCGGCAAGCTACAGATTGGAGCGTCGCCTGGCGGGCTTCGTGGTCGGGCAGGATGTACTTCGCGACGGCGAACAGATCCTGCTCCTGCTCTCGGGCGGCGCCGACTCGATGGCCCTGCTGCACCTCCTGCCGGTCGTCCAGCACCGCCTTGGGCTCAGCTGGCGCTACGCCGCCTTGCACGTCGACTACGCGGCTCGCGGCGCCGACTCCGACCGCGACCGCGTGATCGTCGAGCAGGGCTGCGAGGATCTGGGGGTGCCGCTCCACGTGGTGCGCCTGAAACGCAGGCTCAAGGGTGGATCGTTCCAGGAGCGCGCGCGAGAACTGCGCTACCGGCACTCCCGGGAACTTGCGAAGGCGTACGGGTACGATGTCGTCGCGTCCGCCCACAATCGTGACGACCAGGCCGAGACAATCCTGTACAGACTGACGAAGTACGCGTCGCCGCGTGGGCTGGTCGGCATGCGCCCCCGGGAGCGGCGGCTCGCGCGGCCGCTGCTCTGCCTGGGCGCGACGGAGATCCGTGCGTACTGCGAGGCGCGTGGCATCGCCTACGGCGTGGACTCCACGAACGAGCAATCGCGCTATGCGCGCAACGTGATCAGGCGCGAGGCGCTGCCGCCGTTGCGGCGGATCAACCCTCGCGTCGCCGAGACTCTGGCGGTCTCGGCGGAACTGGCCGCCGCTGAGGCCGCGGTGCTCGCCGCGGCCACGGCGTCGGCGCTGCGGCGTGCCTCCCGTGAGGCCGGGGCCGAGGAGCTCTCGGTGCTCGACGCAGGGGTCCTGCGGGCGGAGGCGGCCCCTCTCCGAGCGCTCGCGCTGCACGAGTGGGTGCGCGCCGCCATGGGTGGCGAGGCCCTGGTGGGACACCGCGTTGTCGAATCCCTCCTTCGGCTCACGGCGCGGGAGGACGACGTGGGGCGCACCAGCTTGGGACGAGGTCTCGAGGTGGTGCGCGCCGGCGGACGGTTGCGGCTGCGGCCTCGCCAGCCCGCGCACTCCTGCGACCATGTCGCTCTGGAGGGGGCTGCGCTGACGACGGCGTCGGCGGATGGGTTGCCGGTCGACTTCTGCGGCCGGCGGTTCCGCGTCCGCCTGGAGCGCGGCCCGGCTCTCGAGCGCGATGCCGCGCGGGCTTGCCTGGGGCTCGCCGCGGCGCCGGAGCGTCTGGTGTTCAGGCATCCGAGGCGCGGCGAGCGTTTCGTCCCGCTTGGTCTCGGCGCCGAGACCACGGTCCTGCGCTACCTTGCAGGAGCGCGCGTCCCCGCCGAAGCCCGCAGACGCGCGCTGGTACTCGACATCGAGGGCGCGGTGGCCTGGGTCGCTTTCGCCGGGCCGGGCGGTCCCTTCTGCGGTAGGGTTGCACAGGCCTTCCGGGTAGAGAAGATGAGCGGTTGGACCTTGCACGTCTACGAGGAGGAAGAGTGACGGCACCAGTCGTCGAGGTGGTCGTGGCGCGCGACGAACTCGCCGCGAGAGTGGCAGAGCTCGCCGGGCAGATCTCCGAGGACTACGAGGGCAAGGAAGTCGTCCTCGTCGGCGTCCTCAAGGGGGCCATCTTCTTCCTCGCGGATCTCGCGCGGCTCGTACAGGTCCCCGTGGCGCTGGACTTCATGGCCGTCTCGAGCTACGGATCGGCCAGCGACTCCTCCGGGGTCGTGCGCATCCTCAAGGACCTGGACCAGGACATCGCCGGGCGCCACGTGATCATCGTCGAGGACATCATCGACTCCGGCCTCACACTCGGCTACCTGCTCAAGCTGCTGCGCAGCCGTGGTCCGGCCTCTCTCGAGGTATGCGCGCTGCTTGCCAAGCGTTCCCGCCGGCGCGCCGAGACCCCCTGCCGGTACGTTGGGTTCACGATCGAGGACAGGTTCGTGGTCGGCTACGGGCTCGACCTCGCCGAGCGGTACCGCACGCTCGATTTCATCGGGATGCTCAGCTCCGAGTCTGCCTCCGAGATGGGTGACCACGGAGGTTCTTTGCTGTAGGTGGGGGGGTATGCTACTCTGGCACTCGAGGCCTTCCCCGCCGTTTTGGCGTGCTCCAAACTGTGCCACTCCCCGTTCAGAAGGGTCCACGTGAGCAGATTCATCCGCAGCGCTCTGTTCCCCATCCTCATCGTCGTCATCCTCGCTCTGTTCATCAACTGGGCCATCAACCGCAGCGACGAAACAGGCCTCGAGTACACCTATCAGGGCCAGGAGAACAGCTTCGTCAATGACCTCAAGGCCGGTCGCGTCAAGTCGGTGGTCATGAACACCAGGGACCAGATCCTCGAGGTCACGACCACCGCCGACCCCCCCGCCCAGTACGAAGTGGGGTACCCTTCCGCCGACGAGACCACGAAGCTGATCGAGTCCCAGCCGAACGTCGCACTGACGGCGGTCAGCCCGAAGAGCGCCTGGTGGGCCAGCGCTCTCACCTTCATCCTGCCCTTCGCGCTCATCATCGGCCTCTGGCTCTTCATCATGAACCGATGCAGGGCGGCGGATCGAAGGTCATGAGCTTCGGCAAGAGCCGAGCCAAGCGGCTCACCGCCGACTCCCCCAAGGTCACGTTCAAGGACGTCGCCGGCGCCGACGAGGCGGTCGAGGAACTCCAGGAGATCAAGGAGTTCCTCGAGAACCCGAAGAAGTTCCAGCAGCTCGGCGCGCGCATCCCCAAGGGCGTCCTGCTCTACGGCCCGCCCGGCACCGGCAAGACCCTTCTGGCACGCGCCGTCGCCGGCGAGGCCGGCGTGCCGTTCTTCAGCATCTCGGGCTCGGACTTCGTCGAGATGTTCGTCGGCGTGGGCGCCTCGCGGGTGCGCGACCTCTTCGAGCAGGCCAAGCAGAACTCGCCCTGCATCATCTTCGTCGACGAGATCGACGCTGTCGGGCGCCACCGGGGCGCCGGCATGGGCGGAGGGCACGACGAGCGCGAGCAGACCCTCAACCAGCTGCTGGTCGAGATGGACGGCTTCGAGATGAAGGACAACATCATCCTCATCGCCGCCACCAACCGCCCCGACATCCTCGACCCGGCGCTCCTTCGGCCGGGGCGCTTCGACCGCCAGATCGTGGTCGATCGCCCGGACCGCCCGGGGCGCAAGCACATCCTCGAGGTGCACTCCCGCGGCAAGCCGCTCGAGCAAGGACATCGACCTCGATGCGCTCGCCGCGCAGACGCCCGGCTTCACCGGAGCCGACCTGGCCAACCTCGTCAACGAGGCGGCGCTGCTGGCCGCCCGCTACGGCAAGAAGACAATCGAGATGCACGAGCTCGAGGAAGGCATCATGAGGGTCCTCTCCGGGCCCGAGAAGAAGACGCGCATCATCTCGGAGAAGGAGAAGGCCATCACGGCCTACCACGAGATGGGGCACGCCCTGGTCGGCCACTTCCTCGAGTTCACCGACCCGGTCCACAAGATCTCCGTCGTGAGTCGCGGCCAGGCGCTGGGCTACACGATCTCGCTGCCGACTGAGGACAAGTTCCTGACGACCAAAGCGGAGCTCATGGACACGCTGGCCATGACTCTCGGCGGTCGCACCGCTGAGGAGGTCGTGTTCGGCGAGATCACGACCGGAGCGGCCAACGACCTCGAGAAGGCGACGGCGACCGCCAAGCAGATGGTGATGCGCTTCGGAATGAGCGAGGAGCTCGGTCCGCGCACCCTGGGGCACGATCAGTCGATGCCGTTCCTCGGCCGGGAGTTCCAGCAGCAGGCCGACTACTCTGAAGAGGTAGCCAGGCAGATCGACGACGAGGTCCGGCGCATCATCGAGGAGGCGCACCAGAGCGCCCGGGACTTGCTCACCGAGAGGCGCGAGCTTCTCGATCAGATCAGCAAGGTTCTCATCGATCGCGAGACCATCGAGGCGTCTGAGTTCCAGGCGCTGCTCGACGGGGTCCCGGAGAGCGAGGTCTTCCGCGAGCGCGACGAGAAGGCGGCGCGCGCCGCGCAGAAGCCCCCGGCCGAGCGCAAGAAGCAGTCGCATCCCTCACCGCCCGTGCCCAAGCCCGCGCAGGTCAACCCTGAGGCGACCTGAGCCCGCCTCCATTGTGGATCACCGCAAGATACAGGAGGGCGTGCGCCTGATCCTCGAGGGCGTCGGGGAAGACTCCGATCGCGCGGGGCTGGAGGGGACGCCACGACGCGTCGCGGAGATGTACGAGGACATCTTCTCCGGGATCGGCGCGGGCGATCCGGCCGAGCTTCTGATTCCCATGGCGGGCGATCACCATCGGGAGATGGTGGTCATCCGCGACATCGACTTCTACTCTGTCTGCGAGCATCATCTGCTGCCCTTCGTGGGGATGGCGCACGTGGCGTACATCCCCAGCAAGGACGGGCGCATCACCGGCCTCTCGAAGCTGGCCAGGGTCGTACGTCAGGTGGCCGCCCGGCCCCAGCTGCAGGAGCGCATCACCTCGGAAGTCGCCGACGCCATCGTGCGCGCCCTCAACCCGCTAGGGGCCCTGGTGCTCATCCAGGCTGAGCATCTGTGCATGTCGATGCGCGGCGTCCGGACACCAGGCACCCGGACCGTGACCAGCGCCGTCCGTGGCCTCATTCAGACGCACGACGCGACGCGCGCCGAGGCGTTCGCGCTCATCACCTCTCCGCGCTGACGCCACCCGCCGTGCTGGGCCCGCCGACCTGCTCTCTCGACCTGCCCTTCCCCTGCGTCATGGGAATCGTCAACGTCACGCCAGACTCCTTCTCGGACGGCGGGCGCTTCCTCGCGCCAGAGGACGCTCTGGCGCATGGCCTCACGCTCGTCAGGGAAGGGTCGGCGATCCTCGATGTCGGCGGCGAATCGACGCGGCCGGGCTCTGAGGCGGTGCCGGTCGAGGAAGAGCTGCGCCGGGTGCTGCCGGTCGTCGAGGCGCTTGCAGGGCGCGTCGGGGTGCCGGTCTCGGTCGACACGACGAAGGCCGAAGTGGCTCGCCGGGCGCTTCTCGCCGGCGCCGGCTTCGTCAACGACGTCACTGCTCTGCGCGGCGACGCGGCCATGGTCGAGGTGGTCGCTGAGGCCGGCTGTCCGGTCTGCCTGATGCACATGAGCGGGCAGCCGAAGACGATGCAGGACGACCCTCGCTATGACGACGTGGTCGATGAGGTGCTGCGCTTCCTCGAGGCGCGGATGGCGTTCGCCTTGTCTCGCGGGATCCGCGAAGAGCAGATCCTGGTGGATCCCGGCATCGGCTTCGGCAAGTCCGTCGAGCACAATCTCACACTGCTGCGCCACCTCGATCGTCTGGCCGGCCTCGGCCGGCCGGTCCTGCTGGGGGCGTCGCGCAAGCGCTTCCTGGGTGTCATCCTCGGCGCCGACCCCGGACAGCGTATGATCGGCTCCGTGGCGACCACAGTAGCGGGTCTGCTGGCGGGGGCACACGTCTTCCGGGTGCACGACGTCAAGCCCAACTTCGAGGCGTTGCGCGTCGGTCTGGCCATCCTGGAGGGCCCGGCGGCCACGTGAGTGCTCGCCGCGTCACCGGTACGACGCAAGGAGGCAGTCTGATGAGTCGCAGTCCTTTCATCTCCCTCGAGGGCATCGAGTTGCGCGGACGCTGCGGCGTCTCGCCGGAGGAGCGCTCCGTCGGCCAAATCCTCATCATCGACATCGGACTTCAGCCGGTCTCGTGCCGGGGCACAGAGACCGACGCACTCGAGGACACGGTTGACTACGCTCGCGTCGTGGACCTCGTTCGCTCCATCGTCACTGGCGCAGAGTTCCGCTTGATAGAGCGACTCGCCAGCGTCATCGCCGACACGATCTGGGACGAGTTCGAGCTGTCGCTCCTCGAAGTCGGCGTCGCCAAGCCGGGACCGCCGGTGGCGCTCCCGGTCAGAGCGGCGCGTGTCGAAGTGGTCCGCACGGCGTGATCGAGAGGCCCTCGCGTCGCGTCTTCCTCTCGCTGGGCTCCAATCTGGGCGACCGTCGCGGGCGCCTTGCGTCGGCTCGGGGGTCCTTGGCGGCGTTGCCCGGGACTTCGCTGCTCGTGGCCTCCCGCACGTACGAGACGTCTCCGCAGGACCTGGCAGACCAGCCGGACTTCCTCAACCAGGTGGTCTGTCTGGAGACCCCTCTGGAGCCCCGAGAGCTCCTCGCCGCGGCGCAGCGTGTGGAAGCAGGCCAGGGACGAGTTCCGGGGCGTCGGTTTGGCCCACGCACGCTCGACATAGATATACTCCTTGTCGAGGACGTGGAGATCCGGGAGCCCGAGCTCACCGTCCCGCACCCGCGCATGACGCGACGTGCCTTCGTTCTCGTGCCTCTCGCCGAGGTGTGGGGCTGGGCGCGAGGGATGCCGGATCTCGATATCGCCGCTCTGGCGCAGGCCGCAGCCGACGGGCAGGCGGTTCGGCTCCTAGACATGTCGGAGGCGTGATCGTTGACGAGCCATGACGAAACGGTCCCAGCAGCGTCGTCGCAGCCCGGATGCCCCGGTCTGAGGAGGCGGGCTACGTGACTCGTCCGTACATCGCCTGCCGGTCGACGGAGCCGCTTCACAGGCGCACGTTCGACGTTCTCGTGCTGGGCGGCGGGATCGCAGGTCTCACGGCCGCGGTCGGCGCAGCTCGGCGCTGGCGGGTGGGCCTGCTCACCAAATCCACGCTCGACGACACCACGACCTTCCTCGCCCAAGGCGGGATCGCCGCGGCTCTGGGGCCTCCGGATTCCACCGAGCTCCACTTCCAGGATACGGTCGCGGCAGGCGCCGGTCTCTGCGACGAAGAGGCGGTGCGTGTGCTCGTCAATGAGGGACCCGATCGCGTCCGGGAGCTCATGGAGATATGCCCACGCTTCGACAGGGTCGATGGCCTGATCACGCTGGGTCGGGAGGGGGCTCATTCGGTACCGCGTGTGGTGCACGCCGGCGGCGACGCCACCGGCGTGGAGGTCTCGAGTGCCCTGGTCGAGGCGGCCCGGCTGGGCAGTCGTGTTCAGCTGTACGAGAATGAGTTCGTCATCGACGTGCTCACCATCGATGGCCGTTGTGTCGGGGCTCTCTCGCTGAACCTGGACGATGGGGGCCTGACGTTGAACGTGGCCATGGTGACCATCCTGGCGAGCGGCGGCGCCGGCCAGGTCTACGGGCGCACCACGAATCCGCTGGTCGCGACCGGCGATGGTGTCGCCATGGCCTATCGCGCCGGCGCCGCCATCCGCGATCTCGAGTTCGTTCAGTTCCACCCGACGGGTCTCGCGATCGAGGGGCAGGAGACGGTGCATCTCATTAGCGAGGCGCTGCGGGGGGAGGGCGCCTACCTGCGCAACGCCGCCGGCGAACGCTTCGTCCACAAGTACGACGAGCGTGGCGAGCTTGCCTCGCGCGACATCGTCGTCCGCGCGATGATGAAGGAGATGCGGAACGAGGGCACCGATCACGTCGATCTGGACGCCACGCATCTCGACGCCGAACTGCTGCGGACGCGCTTTCCGCGCGTCGCATCCGGACTCGCCGACTGGGACCTCGACCTGACCACCCAGCTCATCCCCGTCGCCCCCGTCTGTCACTACTTCATCGGCGGCGTCGTGACGGATGTCTGGGGAAGGACCAGCGTCCCCGGCCTCTACGCCAGCGGGGAGGTCGCCAGCACGGGAGTCCACGGCGCCAACCGACTGGCCTCGAATTCGCTGCTCGAGGGCCTCGTGTTCAGCGACCGTGTCGTTCGCGACGTCGACCGCTACGTCGGGGGTCTCGGCGAAGACGTGCGCAGGCTGCGCTTCGACCTGCCCGAAGCCGCTGGTGGCGGCAGCGACCCCGCCGCCGCGCGCCGCCGCCTTACCTCGGTGATGTCGAAGAACGTCGGCGTCCTGCGCAATGCGGACGGTCTGCGAGCCGCTCTCGCCGATCTGGACGCGCTGACCTCCGAGCTCCGTTTCGGCGTCATGGGCCAGGCCGAGTACGAGCTCTACAATCTGCTGACGCTGGGTACGCAGGTCGCCACTTGTGCGCTCCTGCGCGAGGAATCGCGCGGGGTGCACTTGAGGGAGGACTTCCCGGAACCGGACGATGAGCAGTGGCGACGCCACGTCACGCTGCGACTGCCCTCTCACGAGAGAGACGAAGGGTGAGCGTCTCGGCGTGCTCCGACGCTGCCCGTGAAGCCGCCCGGATCGCCCTTGCCGAGGACCTCGCCGGCTACGGCGATGTCTCGGGTGCGGCACTCACCGGCGACCAGTCGGGGCGCATCGTGGCTCGTGAGGGCGGTGTCCTCTCGGGAAGCAGGGCTCTAGTGGCGGCTGCCTCGTTGGTCGATTCCGATTTGCGAGCGGAGCTCCTTGTGGCGGACGGCGAGCGCTTCGCAGCCGGGTCCACCATCGCTACGCTTCAGGGATCGATTGCCGCGATCCTCGCCGTCGAGCGGACCGGCCTCAACTTCCTCGGGCGCCTGTCGGGTGTCGCGACGCTGACGGCTCGCTACGTCGCGGAGACGACCGGCACGAAGGCGCGCATCGCGGCGACCCGCAAGACGACGCCGGGCCTGAGGGCCCTCGAGAAGCAGGCCGTGATCGACGGCGGCGGCACGCCGCACCGCTTCGGGCTGTTCGACGGGGTCATGATCAAGGACAACCACATCGCCGCGGCCGGCGGCGTGCTCGCCGCGGTCGCGCTGATTCGCGAACACGCCCCTCACGTCCATCGCCTCGAGGTCGAGGTGGACACGCTGGAACAGCTCGACGAGGCACTCGCCGCCGGTGCGGGAATCGTGCTCCTCGACAACATGTCCACTGCCCAGGTGAACGAGGCCGTGCGGCGCGGGGCTGGGCGATCCCTGGTCGAGGTCTCCGGCGGCGTGTGCCTCGAGCGAGTGAGGGAGCTTGCCGCTGCCGGCGTTGACATCATCTCTGTGGGCGCCTTGACGACGAGGGCGGATTGGATCGACATCGGCCTCGACATGGAGGCGTGACGTGCTGCTCGTCGTCGACGTGGGCAACACCCAGACGCACGTCGGTCTCGTGGAGGCTGGTGTGCTGATCGACGATTGGCGCATCGCCACCGTGTGGCATCGCACCGGTGACGAGATCGCCGGGTTGCTGCATGGTCTTCTGGCGCTGCGCGGTGTATCGGTGAGCGAAGCGATCGACGAGATCGGTATCGCGTCTGTGGTCCCGCGGCTGACCCAGCAGTGGCTCGAGATGGCCGCCAAGTACCTTGGCGTCGAGGCGTTCGTCGTCGGCCCGGGCATCCGGACCGGGATGCGCATCGCCATCAAGAACCCTACCGAGGTCGGGGCCGACCGGATCGTCAACGCTGTGGCGGCGTACGAGAAGTACGGTGGGCCGTGCATCGTGGCGGACTACGGCACCGCGACGACCTTCGATGTGGTGTCGGAGGAGGGCGACTATCTCGGCGGCGTGATCGCGCCCGGTATCGAGGTCTCGCTCGACGCTCTCACGACACGCGCCGCGAAGCTCGTGAAGTTCGAGCTCGTCGCACCGGCTCACGTCATCGGCAAGTCGACCACTGAGGCGCTGCAGACCGGCGCCGTCTACGGATTCGCGGGGGAGGCGGAAGGTATCGTGCGCGCCATCCGGGGCGAGCTCGGCGTAGCGGCGCAGGTGATCGCCACCGGGGGGCTGGCGGAGATGATCGCCCGCTACACCGAGGTCATCGACAGCGTCGACCCGTTCCTCACCCTGCGGGGCATCGAGATCGTGATGCGTCGTCAGCTGCGGGACTGACGAGAGGCTCGGCGTGCCAGAGGGCGAGCTGCTGTGGAGGCCTCTACGCATCGGCGGCCTCGAACTCGACCGGCGTGTCTTCATGGCTCCGATGGCGGGTGTGACGACCCAGCCGTTCCGGCGCAGTGTGCGTCGCTGGGGCGCGGGCCTCGTGTTCACGGAGATGATCTCGGCCTGCGGCGTGCACTATCGCAACCGCCGCACGCTCGACTACCTCTGCTGCGAAGATGCGGACCATCCCATCGGCTTCCAGCTCTTCGGCGCCGACCCAGGTGTCGTCGCCGACGCGGCGATCCGCTGCGTCGCGGCGGGCGCCGATCTGGTCGATCTCAACATGGCATGCCCGGTTCGCAAGGTCGTGAAGACCGGGGCAGGTGCAGCTCTGCTCGGTGACGCCGATCGAGCGGTGGCCATGGTCGCCGCGGTGGCGGACGCGGTCGGGCTCTCCGTGCCCGTGACAGTGAAGATACGCTCCGGTTTCCGTGAGGGTGACGAGCTCGCCCGCCGCGTGGCGCCGCTCCTGGTCGCCGCCGGGGCTGCCGCGATCACGATCCATCCCCGCAGCGCCGGCCAGCTGTACCGGGGCCGTGCCGACCACACGATCACGTTGGCCCTGGCCGCGGAGCTTCCGGTCCCAGTGATCGCCTCCGGCGACATGGACGGTCGCGACACCGCCCTGCCCCTACTCGGCGGCGGCGTCGCCGCCGTGATGCTCGCGCGCCACGCTCTGGGCCGTCCCTGGCTGTTCGCCGAGATCCTGGAGGAGGTTCCGTTTCCCTTGCCGGATGCCATGCGAAGGGAGTTGTGTGCCTTCGTCGACGACGTCTTGCGCGAATCCAAACGGGGGGCGGTCGGTCACCTCCGTCAGTTCTGGCAACGCTTCCGGCGCAGCGGCGCGATCGACCGCGACCTGGCGCAAGACCTCATGCGAGCGCCGGATGAGGCGACGGTACGAGAGCTGCTCGGGCTGTGACTCGATCGTAGGTTGACTTGCCCAGCTACGAGGGGTGTCCTATACTGTCACGCCACTCGCTGCGCGGTCTCGCCCTGAGGCCGCGTTGCCGCGTTCAAGAGGAGGAATCCGTGATCGACCGCGAGATCATTCTCACGCCTGAGGGCTTGCAGCGGCTCAAGGAGGAGATCGAGTACCTCTCGAGCGTCAAGCGCGACGAAGTCGCGGACCGCATCCGCGCCGCGCGCGACTTCGGGGACATCTCCGAGAACTCGGAGTACGAGGACGCCAAGAACGAACAGGCCATGCTCGAGGCCCGCATCTACGCGCTCGGAGAGCGCCTGCGTGGGGCCATCGTCATCGACTCCGACTCCATCTCTACCGAGAAGGTCGGCGTGGGGACCAAGGTCACTCTGCAGGATATGAAGGCCGGCGACGTCGTCCAGTACGCGATCGTCGGTTCTGCCGAGGCAGACCCCGCCGGTCTCAAGCTCTCCAACGAGTCGCCGGTCGGAAGAGCGATCATCGGACACAAGCCCGGCGACAAGGTCACCGTGGCGGTACCCCGCGGCTCCAAGAAGTTCAAGGTCCTGGCGATCGAGAAGGCGTGACGTCCTCTTCCGGGGACGAGCGCGCCGAGTCCCGGCGACGTCTTCAGCGAGCGTCGTGCCAAGCTGGCCGCGTGGCGCGCGACCGGGACCGCGTATCCGACGAAGTTCCAGCCGCGTGACGCGATCGCGCCGTTACACGAGGTCTATGCCAGCCTCGAGCCGGGCGAGGACTCCGGCGAGACACGGCGCATCGCCGGTCGCGTCATCGCCCGGCGGGGGCACGGCAAACTGACCTTCGTCGTGCTCAAGGACGCCGGGGGCGAGCTGCAGCTCATGGCGCAGCTCGACGCGCTCGGCGAGCAGGACTACGCGGGGATTCAGCAGGTCGATCTGGGGGATTTCGTCGGCGCCGAAGGCCCCGTGCTGCGCACGCGACGCGGAGAGCTCTCGCTGCGCGTCGCCTCGTGGCAGCTTCTGAGCAAGTCGCTGCGACCGATGCCGGAGAAGTTCCACGGGCTCACAGACGTGGAGACACGCTACCGCAAGCGCTACCTCGACCTGATGGTGAGCGACGAGTCGCGCGAGGTGTTCCTCAAGCGCGCGCGCATCATCCGCGCCATTCGCGAGTTCCTCGATGCGCGTGGCTTCGTCGAGGTCGAGACGCCTGTGCTCCAGCCGCTCTACGGGGGCGCGATGGCACGTCCGTTCACGACTCACCACAACGAGCTGGAGCGCGACCTGTACTTGCGCATCGCCACCGAGCTATATCTCAAGCGCTGCATCATCGGTGGCATCGAGAGGGTCTACGAGCTGGGCAAGGACTTCCGCAACGAGGGAGTGAGCTTCAAGCACAACCCCGAGTTCACCATGCTCGAGACCTACGAGGCCTACGTGGACTACAATCACGTCATGGACATGGTCGAGGCGATGACCTGCCTTGCTGCCGAGAGCGTCGGCAGGCTCACCGTCAGGTTTCGCGATGCGGCCATCGATCTCACGCCCCCCTGGCCGCGGGTGACGATGCGCCAGTCGATCATCGACAGGACGGGCATCGATATCGCCGAGTCGCGAGACATCGCCTCCCTGCATGCGGCCGTCCGGGCCGCCGGTCTCGACGGCAGCGTCACGCTGGTCACGACGTGGGGCAAGCAGGTCGACGAGATCTTCAGCCAGACGGTGGAGCCCCGGCTGATCCAGCCGGTGTTCATCACGGAGTACCCGCTCGAGCTCAGCCCCTTCGCCAAGAAGACGCCGCACGACCCACGGTTCGTGGAGCGGTTCGAGGGGTTCGTCGCGGGGATGGAGATGAGCAATGCGTTCAGTGAGCTCAACGACCCCGAGGATCAGCGCGAGCGCTTCCTGCAGCAGGCGGCCGACCTCCGCGCCGGCGATCTGGAGGCCCACCAGCTCGACGAGGCGTTTCTCGAGGCGATGGAGTACGGGATGCCGCCCACCGGCGGCATGGGGATGGGCGTCGACCGCCTCGTCATGCTGCTGACCGGCTCGGCCTCGATCCGTGACGTCGTCCTCTTTCCGGCTCTGCGCAGCTAGCCTCTCGGGCGGGGCATCGCGCGAGTCCGACATGCCGCAGGGTCGCGTCTGTCGGCGAATCGGGTACCATAGAGCTACCTCGCGCCCTCGAGGACATCGGAGGCGCCGAGCGTCAGACCTTACGCGGCTCCCGTTCTTCTGGAAGGAGTAGCCGGATGTTCGAACGATTCACCGAACGTGCCAGGCAAGTCGTCGTCCTCGCTCAAGAAGAGGCAAGGGCGCTCAAGCACAACTACATCGGTACGGAACACCTTCTGCTCGGCCTTCTGCGCGAGGAGGAGGGCGTCGCTGCCCGCGTGCTCGAGGGGCTGGACGTCTCCGTCGAGGAAGTCCGGGCGGCCGTCGTGCGTATCGTGGGCTCGGGCGAGGAGGAGCCGCAGGGTCAGATCCCGTTCACGCCGCGAGCGAAGAAGGTGCTCGAGCTGGCGCTGCGCGAGGCTCTGTCGCTGGGCCACAACTACATCGGGACCGAGCACATACTCCTCGGTCTCGTGCGCGAGGACGAGGGCGTTGCGGCACGCATCCTTCTCGATCTGGACGCCGAACCCGAGAAGATCCGCAACGAGGTCATGCACGCGCTCAGCAGTCCAGGCCGCCGAGGCCAGCAGCAGACGCCGGCCGCCAGCGTCGAGGGCAAGCGCGCCACCAAGGTGCTCGAGCAGTTCGGCCGCAACCTCACGAAGCTGGCGGAGGAGGGCAAGCTCGACCCATGCATCGGCCGCACGAACGAGATCGAGCGCGTGATGCAGATCCTCAGCCGCCGCACCAAGAACAATCCCGTGCTCATCGGCGAGCCCGGCGTCGGCAAGACGGCCATCGTCGAGGGGTTCGCGCAACGCATCTCCAACCACGAAGTGCCTGAGCTGCTCAAGGCGCAAGCAGCTCTACACGCTCGACCTCGCGGCTCTGGTCGCCGGCTCCAAGTACCGCGGCGAGTTCGAGGAGCGGCTCAAGAAGGTCATGAAGGAGATCCGCGAAGCCGGCGACGTCATCCTGTTCATCGACGAGCTGCACAACCTGGTCGGCGCCGGCGCCGCCGAGGGCGCCATCGACGCGGCGAGCATCCTCAAGCCTGCCTTGGCGCGCGGCGAGATGCAGACGATCGGCGCCACGACGATGGACGAGTATCGCAAGTACCTGGAGCGCGACGCTGCGCTCGAGCGCCGCTTCCAGCAGATCAAGGTGCCCGAGCCGACAGTGCCACGAGACAGTCGAGATCCTGAACGGTCTTCGCGACAGGTACGAGGCGCATCACCGCATCCGCATCACCGACGAGGCTCTGGCATCCTCCGCCGAGCTGGCCGACCGCTACATCAGCGACCGCTTCTTGCCGGACAAGGCGATCGACCTCATCGACGAGGCGGCGAGTCGCATGCGTATCCGCACGATGACGGCGCCGCCGAGCTACCGGGAGCTCGAAGAGAAGATCTCTCACGTGCGCAAGCAGAAGGAAGCGGCGATCGAGGCGCAGGAGTTCGAGAAGGCCGCCAATCTCCGCGACAAGGAGCGCAAGCTCAGCCACAAGAAGCTCGAGCTCGAGGATCAGTGGAAGTCGAGCGACGAGGGCATGCACGCGAGCATCGGTGAGGAAGAGATCGCGGAGATCGTGAGCATGTGGACGGGCATTCCCGTCATCAAGATCACCGAGGCCGAGAGCAAGAAGCTCCTCCGCATGGAGGAGGAACTGCACACGCGATTGATCGGCCAGGAGCAGGCCGTGCGCGCCGTCAGCAAGGCGATCCGTCGCAGCCGCGCCGGGCTCAAGGATCCTCGCCGTCCCACCGGGCTCGTTCATCTTCCTCGGTCCTTCGGGCGTCGGGAAGACGGAGCTGGCCCGCACGCTCGCGGCCTTCCTCTTCGGCGACGAGGACCATCTCGTGCAGATCGACATGAGCGAGTACATGGAGAAGCACTCGGTCTCTCGTCTCGTGGGCTCGCCGCCTGGGTACGTCGGGCACGAGGAGGGCGGTCAGCTCACGGAGGTCGTGCGTCGCAAGCCCTACAGCGTCATCCTGTTCGACGAGATCGAGAAGGCGCATCCCGATGTGTTCAACATCCTTCTCCAGATCCTCGAGGACGGACGCCTCACCGACGCGCAGGGGCGCGCGGTCGACTTCCGCAACACCATCCTCATCATGACGAGCAACATCGGCGCCGAGCACATCACGCGCGACGCGCCGCTCGGCTTCGCTCAGACGGCCACCAAGGGCCTGAGCTACGAAGACATGAAGTCGGCTATCACGGGCGAGCTCAAGCGTGTCTTCCGGCCCGAGTTCCTCAACCGGGTCGACGAGGTCATCGTGTTCCACAAGCTGGAGCGGGAGGAGATCAAGCTGATCGTCGACCTGATGCTCGCTCGGCTGCAGGAACAGCTCACCGTGAGCGGTGTCACGATCGAGATGACCGATGCCGGGCGCGACCTGCTGGTGGAGAAGGGATACGACGCGATGCTTGGGGCACGGCCCCTGCGGCGGGCGATCCAGCGCTACATCGAGGACAAGCTCAGCGACGCGATGCTCGAGCGGCAGTTCCCGGCGGGCACTGTCGTCGTGGTCGACGCCGTCGACGGCGACACGGTGCTGACGGTCGACGGCGAGCCTGTCGCCGGTCGCGTCGAGCTGCCGATGGTGGGCCTGGATGAGCCGGTGGGGCGGCGCAGCGGATTCGGCCCCCCGGCGATGAGCGGCAGCGACGGCGCCGACGCAAGCCGGGCTGCCGACGCCGTCTGAGCGAAGGGTGGCCAAGACCCAGAGCGCCTTCACGTGTGGCCAATGCGGTCGGCGCGAGGCCAGATGGGTCGGCCACTGTCCGGACTGCGGGGCTTGGGATTCGTTCGTCGAGGAGCGGACTACCCTGGCAGGTGGGCGGCGAGGCTGGGTCGATGGTGGCGCAGCGAGTGCGGCCGCCGGCCCCGTGCGGCTCAGCGACATCACCTCGAGTACGACCGAGCGGTTCAGCACCGGCATAGCGGAACTCGACTTGGTCCTTGGGGGAGGGTTGGTGCCCGGCTCCCTCGTCCTCGTCGGCGGCGAGCCCGGGATCGGCAAGTCCACCCTGCTCCTGCAGGTCCTCGACAGGGTCGCGGCGGCAGGACGGCCCGTCCTGCTCGTGTGTGGCGAGGAGTCGGCGGCCCAGGTGAAGATGCGCGCCGAGCGCATCTGCGCGAGTCCCGGCGACATCCAGATTCTTGCTCAGACCGAACTGGAGTCTGTGCTCGACACGGTCGCCTCGACGCGCCCCGCGTTGGTCGTCGTCGATTCGATCCAGACTCTCTCCAGCGACGCCCTTGCCGCGGCGCCGGGGAGCGTCAGCCAGGTGAGAGAGGCTGCCGATCGCTTCCTCCGCCTCGCCAAGGAGACGGGGACTGCGGTCGTCCTCGTAGGGCACGTCACCAAAGAGGGCGGAATCGCGGGCCCGCGAGTCCTCGAGCACGTCGTCGACGCGGTGCTCCAGTTCGAGGGCGACCGCTCCCGCTTCTTCCGCACCCTGCGCGCCGCGAAGAACCGGTTTGGCTCGACCGATGAGCTCGGCGTCTTCGAGATGGGCGCTCGCGGCCTGGAGGGGGTGCCGGACCCTTCGCACGCGTTCCTGAGGGACAGCGTGCCGTCCGCCGGCGCTGCCGTGCACGTCTCCGTGGAGGGGAGCCGCTGCTATCTCGTGGAGATCGAGGCTCTCGTCAACCGCAGCGAGCTCGCCATGCCGCGGCGCGTGGCGGTCGGTTTCGACCGCAACCGGCTTGCGATGCTGGTCGCCGTCCTCGGCCGCCATGCCGGGGTGCCGTTGTCAACGGCCGACATTTTTGTTAGTATTGCAGGAGGAATCCGTATCGACGAGCCTGCGGCGGACCTTGCTGTCGCTCTCGCCATCGCCTCGGCGGAGCGCAATGTGTCCCTTCAGCCGCGGGTCGCTGTCTTCGGGGAGATCAGCCTGACGGGCCAGCTGCGTTCCTGCAGTCAGAGTGCACGGCGTGTAGCCGAAGCTGGACGCGCGGGCTTCGACAAAACCCTCATGCCTGCCGTCGACGCACGTCGCCTTGGCGGCGTCGTGGGCGCGGACACTCTGCGAGAAGCACTCACGAAACTGCTGCGCGGGAGTGCATCGCGGTCGACCACGGGGCCCATCAGCGGCGACGGGGAGGTCTGAACGTTGTACGAAGTCGGAGACAAGGTCGTCTACCCGCATCACGGTGCGGGCAAGATCATGAGGATCGAGCACAAGGAGATTCTCGGGAACATGCGGGACTACCTCACCATCCAGATCCTGCACAACGACATGACGGTCATGGTGCCGGTGGAGAACGCCGATCGTGCGGGTCTGCGCAAGGTCGTCGACGCGGTCGTCATCGACGAGGTCCTCGAGGTCCTCTGCGGCGATCCCACGAAGATGCCCAAGAACTGGAGCCGTCGCTACAAGCACAACCGCGACAAGCTCAAGACGGGCGATATCTTCGAGGTCGCGGAAGTGGTGCGCAACCTCGCCATCCGTCACGCGGACAAGGGTCTCTCGACCGGCGAGAAGCAGATGTTCACCAAGGCCAAGAGGATCCTCGCCAGCGAACTCATGTACGCTCGCGACTTCAACGAGGAAGAGGCCGCCGCGTTCCTGGAGCACGTCCTCGAGACGATCCAGGTCGACTCGCCCTCGGTCACCGACGAACCCATGGAGCCGGTCGTCGCCACCTGAGGCGCAGCGAAGCAACAGCTTGGGCCGCACGGGGGACACGGGGACGAGAGGGGCCGCATGGAGGAGTCGCAGACCGAAGAGCTCTGGGTGATCATCGCTGCAGCCGGGGAGAGTCGGCGAATGGGCTTGCCGGACGGCGAGTCGAAGCAGTTTCTACTGCTGCACGGCGAGCCGATTCTGAATCACTCGATTCGCCGTCTTCTGGCCATGCCGGAGGTCCACGGCCTCGTCGTCGTCCTGCATCCGTCGCACACCGTGCGCTTCGCGCGAGAGCTGTTCGCGTTCGATGACACCAAGCCGCTGCTGATAGCAGAGGGCGGACGGTTGCGCGTCGATTCCGTGCGCGCCGGCCTCCTTGAAGTCCCGGAGACAGCGACCGCGATCGCCGTGCACGACGGCGCGCGGCCGTTGTTCTCGCATCATGTCTTCGAGCACTGTATCGAGGCGCTGGGCGCGCTCGACGGCGCCGTCCCGGGCATAGAGGTCAGCGATACGCTCAAGCGGTCAGGCACCGACGGGCGGGTCGAGGAGACCATCGATCGCGAGGGCCTGTGGGCGGTGCAGACGCCACAACTGTTCCGTGCGGCAGCCTTTCATGACGTCTACGCGCGCGCCGAGCTTGATGGTGTGACCGACGACGCGACGCTCTTGGAGCGTGCCGGGTATCGCGTCGGCCTCATCCCCTCCACTCCGGCGAACGTCAAGATCACGACGCCGGCCGACCTGCCGCTCGCGGGAGCGCTGCTCGCGTGGGAGGTCGAGACCGACGTTTAGGGTCGGCAACGGCTACGACGCGCACCGCTTCGCGGAGGGCCGGCCTCTCGTGATCTGCGGCGTGCCGGTCGACCATCCGCGCGGGTTGGCCGGTCACTCGGACGCTGATGTCGGCGTGCATGCGCTCATGGACGCCATGCTCGGCGCTGCCGGATTGGGGGATATCGGGGAACTCTTTCCGGACACCGACCCGGCCTTCTCGGGTGTTTCGAGCATCGACCTTCTGCGGCGGGTCTCGGCGACCGTCACCGAGACCGGATGGGCGGTCGGCAATGCGGATCTCACGCTCGTCTGCGAGCGGCCGCGCCTCGTCGGCTATCGCCCGCGGATGCGCGCGGCCCTGGCGGCGGCGATGGGCGTTGAGCGGAACGCAGTCAGCGTCAAGGCTACGACGACGGAAGGCATGGGCTTTGAGGGTCGCGGCGAAGGGATAGCTGCGCTGGCCGTGTGTCTGCTGGTGCCTCGAAGCTGAGACGGCCGTTCGGGGCGGGACTCAGGCCTTCTGCGAGGGGTCGCCCTTCTCGATCTGCCCCGCATCGCCTTGGGTCAGCATCTTGTCGTCCTCGTCGGCGGGGAGGTCCTCGTTGAGCCCCTTCTTGAACCCGCGGATGCTCTGTCCCATCGATCGTCCGAGCTTGGGCAGACGCGTGGCCCCGAAGAGCAGAAGGAGGATCAGGACGATAAGGCCGATCTCCATTGGACCAAGGTTCGGCATGTCACTCTCCTGAGGTGCTCAGCGCGCCCTCTCTGGGCGGCAGCGCGATTGGGCAGGATCCGTGTAGTCCTGATGACACTCTACGGCCTGGGGCAGGCGCAATCAAGCCTGACGCACTCCAGAGCGTAGCGATCGACCTGGTGTGGCGGGCGCGCCGTGCACGCGGCCTGAGGCTGGCCAGCGCGCGGCACGACGCGAGATACTGGAGGTGCAGGGACTGGCGTGTGCAGGCTACGGCTCGGCAGGCGCCGCGTTCTGCGGCTGAGGTGGACGGGAAGGGAAGTGAGCTGATGGGCGTCGACAGGCGTGGTCTGGGAAGGTACTCGCTCGGCATCGGCGACCGCTTTGCCCACGAAGCTGATGCCCAGCTTGCGGCCTTCGTGGCGGCGGCAGATCTGGGCGTCGAGGTGACCCCCGTCTGGAACAAGTCGAACCGCGAGCACATGGTGGTGGGCTCGGAGCCCGACGGCGTTCGCGAGGCGGCCGACGCGGCGGTACGCGCGCTCGAATGGCCAGGGGCGTACTTCGTCGATGCCGACCACATCACCGCGGACACGGTCGCTCGCTTCCTCGATCCGTGCGACTTCTTCACGCTTGATGTCGCGGGCTCGATCGGGCGGTCCGCCGCCGAAGAGGCCGTCCAGGAGTTCTGCTCGCGGCACCGTGAGTTCGATGCCGACGTGGAGGTGGCCGGTCTCGATGCTCCCGTGGTCATGACACGCGAGACGACCGAGCGGGCCGCTCGGCAGTACCTGGGTGCCGTCTCGGCCGCAGGGCAGCTGTATCGCCTGATCGCTGTCCAGAGGGGCGAGGGGACGTTTCTGACCGAGGTGTCGATGGACGAGACGGACAGGCCGCAGACGCCGGCGGAGTTGCTGGTGATCGTGGCGGCCCTAGCTGACCAGGGCGTCCCGGTGCGGACTATCGCCCCGAGGTTCAGCGGCCGGTTCAACAAGGGAGTCGACTACGTCGGCGACGCCGCCGGTTTCGCCGCCGAGTTCGCCGCCGACATCGCCGTGATCCGCCACGCCGTCGCCGTGTACGGCCTGCCCGAGGACCTGAAGCTCAGCGTCCACTCCGGGAGCGACAAGTTCTCCATCTTCCCGGCGATCAGGGAGGCGATCAGGCACGCCGGGGTCGGGGTCCACGTGAAGACCTCGGGCACCACTTGGCTCGAGGAGGTCATCGGCCTCGCTGAGGCCGGCGCAGAAGGATTGGCGCTGGTCCAGGACGTCTACGCGGGCGCCTATGGGCGGCGCATGGAGCTGTGCGCGCCGTACGCGGCGGTCATCGACATCGACCCGGCCCTCCTGCCGACACCGGTCGAGGTGCGGGCTTGGGCCCCCAAGCGATTCGCCGCGACCGTGCGCCACGATCCCCGCGACCCTCTCTACGATCGGCAGGTGCGCCAGCTCATGCACGTGGGATACAAGGTCGCCGCAGAGATGGGAGACCGCTACACCGAGTCGCTGCTGGCGTGCCGGGCCTCAATCGCCCGGAACGTGACGGATAATATCCTGGAACGGCATCTGCGGCCGCTGTTCATCGGCGATCGGCTCGAGTAGCGCTGCCGGCGACGGACATCTCGGGTGGGCGCAAAGAAGCGGACGCCTCGCTGATGGGCGAGGCGTCCGCTTCTTCTCGTGTGGCTCGGCTCGCCTGGGCCGGGCTATCTCATGTCTTGATCAGCCCCAGATGCCGCGCGCCGGCGCGAAGACGACCACGATGCGGAAGACCTCCCCGCCCTGGATGCTGAAGCTGTGCGTCGTGTTCTTCGGGACGTAGAGGGCGTCGCCAGGCTCTACATCGAAGTAGTCCTCGCCCACATGCGCCTTGGCGCGACCCGAGAGGACGTAGAAGACGTGGTCTTCGTTCTCGTGCACGTCGTCGAGCGCTCCGCCCTCCGGCTGGATCTCGGTGACGTGGAACTCGAGCTGCGCGCCGGGGCACGACTTGGGGTTGACGAGCGGCCAGCCGCGGGTCAATTCGTGCCTGGGCGGGTCTTGCTTGAACTCGACGCTCTTCTGATTGAAGACTTTGCCGCGAGGTGCTTCCGCCATCGTCGGCTCCTTTCTCGTTGCAGGCGCGTGCTTGTCCTTGCCTCAGGGCTCGAGGACGACCTTCATGGCACCCCCGCGGCGCTCGACGAACGTCGCCAGGGCCTCACCGAACTGGTCGAGCGGGAACGTGTGCGTGTGGATACCCTCGGTGGTCACGGAGCCGTTGGCCATGAGCGCCAGCGCCGGAGCGGTGGTGTTCGGGTTGGCGCGCACGCCCAGGATGTCGAGTTCGGACAGCGTCATCGGCCCCCAGGGGACCTCGATGGTCTGCGTCGGGAGCCCGGCCATCACGATACGGCCCCCCTTGCGCGTGGCCTTGATGGCCCAGTCGATGGCCTGCTGGGCCCCGGCGCACTCGATCGTGCAGTCGACGCCGATCCCGCCGTTGAGCTCCAGCACCTTGGCGGCCGGATCGTCGACCTTCTCGTAGTCGATGCCGACCGCACCCATCCGAACGGCCTGCTCGAGGCGGGGGCCGCGTCCGATAACGAAGACAGCGCGGGCGCCGGAGGCGAGCGAGTACTGTAGTGAGAAGTTGCCGACGGAGCCTGGCCCGGTGATCAGCACGGCATCACCTGTGGTCACGCGGCCGCGCTGCACGCCGTGAAGGGCGACGCCGGCAGAGTCGAGCATGGCGCCGTCGAAGTAGGTGAGGTTCTCGGGCAGCGGCGTCACAGACCTGATGGACGAGACGATGTACTCCGCGTAGGCGCCCGGCGAGGTGAAGCCGTAGTGGCGATGGCCGGAGGCCGCGTCGCCGTAGTTCAAGCACACCGTGTAGTGGCCGGTCATGCAATTGAGGCACATGCCGCAGCCCCTGTGTGCCTCGCCGGCGACCCTCGTGCCGACGGCGTACTTGGCGGCGACCTTCTTGGAGGCCTTCACGTCGTCGGCCTGGTCGACGACCTCGCCGGCCCACTCATGCCCGATGATCGCCGGGTAGGCCGGCGGCCACATGCCGGGGAACTTGCCCGCGATGATCTTGGGATCGGTGCCGCAGATGGCGATGGCACGCACACGGCACAGCACTTCATCGCCGGTCGGCTTGGGTACCGGGACTTCCTGTACTTCGAAGTCGTCCGGTCCTTTCAGGACCACTGCCTTCATGGTCGATGGGATGTCAGCCATTGTCTCGCCCCTCTCAGATGAGCCCGGATACCGGCGACTCGTTGATGGTCGCGGCGAAGCGCCGCGCTTGTTCGGCCGCCGCCCGGTCGTCGGGCAGCGGGAGGATCTCCGCGGAGAGCCAGCCGGCGTAGCCGGCGTCGTGGAGCGCCGCGACCACCTCGCCGAAGTCGACGTGGCCCCAGCCGGCGGCTTGGCGGTTGCTGTCGACGATGTGGAAGTGGCCGAGGTGTTCTCCGGTGGCGCGTATGGCCGCCCCGATCGAGACCTCCTCGATGTTCATGTGAAACACGTCGAGGAGGACGCCGACGCTCTGCCGGCCGATGCGCTCCACGGCGGCCACGGTCTCGGCGGCGGTAGTGAGCAGCGGTGTCTCGTAGCGGTTGATCGCCTCCACGACGAAGCGGCCACCCGCTGCCGCGCTGCGATCGGCACACTCCTGCATGCTCTCGACGAACCGTCCCAGGGCCGCGTCCAGGTTGCCGTCGGCCGGCGCCTTGCCGCGGACCAGCCCGACGATGAGCGGTGCATCGAGCCCCGCCGCGTGTTCCGCGAGCTCCACGATGCGTTGCATGGCCCGGGCTCGGCCGGGCTCGTCGGGGTCGGTCAGCGAAAGGTGGTCTTCCAGGAAGGCGCGGCCGCTGCTGAGCGCCGCAAGCCGGAGGCCTGTCTCTCGCAAGAGGGCCTCCAGCTCGGTTCGGCCGAGCTCCGCCGGTGAGCGCATGCTGATCTCGATCCCGTCGAAGCCAAGCTCGCTGGAGACCAAGGCCGCCTCGCGGACGCGGCCGGGGAACAGCATGGGACCGAATCCGGTCGGTCCGGACGCGATCGCCACGCATGCCGGCCAGCTCATGCTGTCCCCTCCTGTCCTTCGCGTTGCACGGTGCTCCCCCTCCAGCTCAGTGCTGGCCGATCATGGGCAGGGCATTGATGGGCTTCCAGCCCGGGCTGAGCGGCTCGCGAAGGAAGGGCTCCATCTCGGCGGCCGTGCGGAACGTCGTCTCCTCGACCGGGGGAACCGTGCCTGCCGGGAACGTCGCCAGGGTGTCGTCGACGATCATCGAGAGGTACTTGCAGAAGGCGGCCACCGGGCGCTTGGCCTTCCAGGCCGCGGCATGTGTGGGCTTGCCCACCACGCCCTCCGGCGTGCCGAAGAACTCGATGGCGAAGTGTCCTTCGGCCTGGGACCAGCGCTGCGGGCGGTGGAAGCCGTCGACGGAGTTGTTGAAATGGCCGACTGGCATGTACTGCTTGGTCTCGGTCTCCACGGCCTGCTCCATGTCGACCATCTCGGGGAACAGCAGCAGACCCAGCGAGGTCTCCGCCTCGTCGGCATGGATGAAGGGCGTGTCCCACCAGCCGCCCTGCTCGGTCGTGCGGAAGAAGTCCTTGACCGAGACGTGCCAGTCGATGACGCGGACCGTGCCGGGAAGCTGGTAGCGCTTGAGGTACTTGTGCAGCGCCGTCTCGAGCATCCAGAGGTGGCCGTGGTTGTTGACGATGATCATCTTGCGGAAGCCGTCGTTCCAGAGACCGAGCATGACGTCGACGAGCGTCTCCTCGACGACCGACTCGCGCAGTATGACGGTGCCGGGCATACCGATGTGATGGTACGGATGACCCCCGTACATCAGCGGCGGCAGGGCGATCGCCGGGGCGTGCCCGTTGTGCTTCTTGGAGTGGCGACGCACCGCTTCGCAGAGGTGGCTCACGAACAGGGTGTCCATGGCGCTCACGGTCTGGCGGCCGTGGTTCTCGGTGCAGCCTACCGGGATGAGCACGATGTCGTTCTCGCGGCGCTCCTTCTCGACCTGCGCACGGATGGTGGTCTGCAGGTAGCTCCCCGGCTTCGCCCACTCGCAGGGTGAAGGGACGCCGTAGTCGTCGAGCACGGCGTCGACGGCGGCGTCATCGGCTTCCCACAGCTCCTTGAACATGCGCCCGACGGGCGTGTCCTCGAAAAAGAGGTCTGGCTGGTCGGTCGTCAGCAGGCCCATAGCTCCTCCTTGCATCTCATGATTGCGTTGCGGGTGTCCGCCTCTCCAGGAGGGAGCGGGCGGCCTGAGCGATATGAGCGGCCGTGAGGCCGTACTTCTGCAGCAGTTCGTCGTTGGGCGCGGATTCGCCGAAGACGTCGGCGACGCCGACCCGCCTCATGGGGGTGGGATGGTGCTCGCCGAGTGTCTCGGCGACGGCTCCGCCGAGCCCGCCGATGATGTTGTGCTCCTCGGCAGTGACCACGAGTCCGGTCTTCGCGGCGGCTGCCACGACCGCCGGGACGTCGAGCGGCTTCACGGTGTGGGTGTGCAGGACGTGCACCGAGATGTCCTCTGCGGCGAGCATCTCGGCCGCCTCGACGGCGCGGCCGACCATGATGCCGGTCGTGATCACGGTCACGTCGCTGCCTTCGCGCACGAGCGCGGCCCGGCCGATCCTGAACTCGTAGGCGTCGTCGAAGACGACGGGGCTGGGGTCGCGCGTCATCCGCAGGTACACGGGGCCGTCGTAGCTGGCGATGGCAAAGACCGCCTTGCGGATCTCGACGCCGTCACCCGGCGCCAGCACGGTCATGTTGGGCAGGGCGCGCATCACGGCCATGTCCTCGATCGCCTGGTGCGACTTGCCGGTCTTGCCCGCCAGCAGACCGCTGTAGGCGCCGCCGATCACGACCGGTAGCTTGGGCTGCGCGATCGACACCCTGATCTGGTCGGCGGCGCGGCACGTGGCGAAGCAGGCGAAGGAGTTGGTGAAGGGGAGGAGGCCCATCGTCGCCAGGCCCGCCGCGACACCGGTCATGTTCTGCTCCGCGATGCCCATCTGGAAGAAGCGCTCGGGAAAGGCCTCCGCGAACATGCTCATCTTGCTGGAAGACGCGAGGTCGGCATCGACTGCCACCACGCGCTCGTCTTGCGCCGGCCGAGATCGACGAGCGCCTGGCCGTAGGCATCGCGCATGGCCACCATCTCGGCCATCAGCGCACCTCCCGTGGGCACAGCTCGGCGAGGGCTCTCTCTCTGACATCCTCCGTGACCGCCGCCGAGTGCCACGCGCAGGAGTCCTCCATGAACGAGACGCCCTTCCCCTTGACCGTGCGCGCGAGGATGACCGTGGGTCGGCCCTCGGCGTGCCTGGCCGCCGCGCAGGCGTCGACGAGCGCGGCAGGGTCGTGGCCGTCGACATCGAGGACGTTCCAGTTGAACGCGCGCCACTTCTCGGCGATCGCATCGACGGGCATGATGTCGCGCAGTGGGGCCCATGAGCTGGATGCCGTTGTCGTCGACGATGGCCACGAGGTTGTCGAGGCCGAACTTGGGCGCCGCCATGGCGGCCTCCCAGACCTGGCCCTCCTGCAGCTCGCCGTCGCCGAGGACCACGAACACCTCGGCGTCGATGGCTTTCAGCCGGAGGCCGAGCGCCATGCCCAGGCCCACCGAAAGGCCCTGACCGAGCGAGCCGGCACTCATGTCGACTCCCGGGCAGCGCATATCCGGATGCGCCTGCAGGAGCGAGTCGAGCTCGTCGTAGGTCTGCAGCATCTCCTCGGGGAAGAAGCCGCGCCGCGTAAGGGCGGCGTAGTAGACGGGCGCTGCGTGACCCTTGGACAGGATGAAGCGGTCGCGCTCATCCCACTCGGGGCGCGAGGGGTCGATGCGCATGACGGAGAAGAACAGCGCCGCCATGATCTCGGCCGCGCTCAGCGACCCACCGGGGTGACCGGCCCGGGTCCGGCAGAGCATCTCGACGACCATGGCTCGCAGTTCGTTGGCGAGGTCGGCTAGTGGCTCGCCGCGATCGGGATCCGCCATGTTCCCTCCTCGATGTTCCGCTGAGCGGAACGACCATCCGAAAGGTGGAACACTTGCATCATAGTGCGGCGTCCACGGAATGCAAGTGTTGGGTGGAAAGAGAGAGCGGGGCGGCCTGTTGGCCGCCCCGCCCGGACTTCTGCGCTGCTTCTGGTGTGGTGCGGCCTGGGCTCAGGCCTTCCAGATCTCGATGTCGCCGATGTTGATGTCCTTGCTGGCGTCCACGGAGCCCATCTTCTGCGGCAGGTAGCCGTCCTTCTCGATCAGGACGGTGTACTCGCCGGGCTCGACGTCGCGGAGCCAGAAGTCGCCGTAGCTGTCGGTCACGGCCTCGTAGGCCTTGCCGTTGCCGGTCTTCGTCGCCGTGACCGTGGCGCCCTCGGTGCACTCGTCGGCCTCGGGCTCGAAGACGGCCCCGGCGATGAACTGCTTGGGCAGGCCGATGTAGTAGACCCGCGGCTTGACGCCCAAGTCCGGGCTTGAGCGGCTCAGCTCTGGCGATGAGCTCCTTGATCCCCGGCTCGTCCTCGTCGCCGAACGTGAAAGCACCGGTGGGGCAGGCGTCGACGCAGCGTGGCTCCGTCCAGCCGTCGTCCAGCAGGTGCGCGCAGAACGTGCACTTCTGGGCGATGTTCAGCGAGTCGTTGAAGTAGATGACGTCCTCGTAGGGGCAGGCCTCGAGGCAGAGCTGGTTGCCGCGGCACTTGTCGGGGTCGATGATCACGGCCCCGTCGTCGCGCTTGTAGATGGCGTTGACGTTGCAGGCCGCGATGCAGGGAGCATCGTCGCAGTGCTGGCAGATGCTGTGCATGTAGGTGACCTTGACCTTGGGCACCTGACCGCGGACGATGTCGTTGACCTTGTTCCAGAACTGGCCGGTGTCGGGCTGCGGCTTGGCGATGGGTGACCAGTCGTTGCCGACGTGCTCGTCCTTGCAGGCCACCTGGCAGTTGTAGCAGCCGTTGCAGATGTCGAGGTCGATGACGAGGACCTTGCCCATCACTCACCTCCCCAGATGCAGGCCTCCAAGCCGGGACCGGCACAGGGGTGGAAAGGCTTCTCGAAGGCCTCGGGATACTTGCGCTTGAGCTCCTCCATGTCGGTCTTCTCGATGTCGACCAGGAAGCCGCTGACGGCGTGGCCGACGGCGTTCTTGGAGGTGGTGTTGCGCGGCACGATGGTGTTGATGGCGCCGCCGCGGTCGATCTCGCCCGGGACGATGGGGTCCCACTTGGCGCCGTGGTCGATGTAGACGACGCCGGGCATGATGCGCTCGGTGACGTAGGCGCCGGCGAGCACGGTGCCGCGCTCGTTGAAGATCGAGACGATGTCGCCGTGCTGGATGCCGCGCGCCTCGGCCTGCGATGGGTGCAGCCACACCGGGTGGTACTGGTAGCCGTCCGGACCCGTGACCTTGCAGGTCTCGATCTCGCGCAGCCAGGTGATGTCGTCGTGCTGGGAGTGCACGCTCCAGCGCGGGTGGTTGGAGCATGACGAGCAGCGGATACTTCTTGGAGCGCTCGGTGCCGATGGTCTCCTCGTGGCTGATGCCCTGGGCGATCCACTTGGGCACCGGCGGCCGCTCCATGTCGTCCGGGAAGTTCTCGGCCAGGCCGGTGGCCTCGAACTCGAGCTTGCCGGTCGGCGTGGAGAGCGGGTACTTCTCCGGGTCCTTGTAGAAGTTGTAGAAGCCGGCCGGGCACGTCTTCCCAGCCGTCGGCCGTGGGCACCACGTAGTAGCCCTTCTCGTTCAACTCCTCCCAGCTGATGAGGTCGTCGCAGCGCGGACGTCTCGTAGCCATGCTTGATCAGGTCCGGGATCGATCTTGCCGCCGGTGTACTCCTCCTAGCAGACCCAGGCGCTCGGCGATCATGCAGACGATCTCGTAGTCGCTGTAGCGACTCGCCGAGCGGCTCGATGCACTTGTGCTCGGGGAAGAGCAGGTTGTACTGGCCGCTGAAGATGTCGCCGGCGATGTCGTCCTCTTCGAGCTTGGTGTTCACCGGGAGGATGATGTCGGCCAACAGGCAGTCGTTCTCGAGCCACGGGTGCTGGGCGAACATGAACTCGATGTCGGGGTGGCGCATGGCCTTGACGTAGTCGTTGCCGCGCGTTCCAGCAGGTGATCCACGAGGGCGAGTCGGTCCAGACCATGTGGATCTTGGAGCAGCCGTCGGCCGGGTACTTGTAGTGCACGAACTGGTTCTACGCGCTCGGCGCGTCTCGGACTCGCAGCCCCACCAGTCGCACTCGCCCTCGAGGATGGCCTTGGGCACGAAGGTCTTGGGGAGGAAGGACGGATGGTTGGTCTCGTCGGGATGGCCGCCCGTGTAGGCCTTGCGCAGGTTGGGCACCCGCAGCGGCTTCGGCTGGGCGTACTGGTCGGGCTTGTCGAAGAGGCCCCACTCGATCATCTTGGCCTGGTTGACACCCGGCTTGCCGAGACCCTGCATGGCCAGGCAGATGCACTGCAGGCGAGCCGGCTCGGTGGCGTAGGGGCCGCGGATGCCGGGGCCGCCGTTGCCGATGACGACGGTGGTGCGCTTGGTCGCCCACTCCTTGGCCAGGGCCTTGAGTGATGCGCGCGGGGACGCCGGAGATCGGCGCCGCCCATTCCGGCGTCTTCGGCACGCCGTCTTCCTCGCCCATGACGTAGGCCTCGAACTTGTCGACGCCGACGGCGTGGGTGGCGAGGTACTCCTTGTCGTAGGTGCCGTCCTTGAACCACTGGTAGGCAGATGGCCAGGTACAGTGGCCGCGTCGGTGTTGGGCAGGACCGGGATCCAGCGGTCGGCGTGCACGGCGGCGGCGTAGTTGAGGTCGGGGCACACGTAGATCTGCTTGATGCCCAGTTCGCTCCACCAGTAGCTCAGCCGGCTGGGAAGCTGACCCTGCCAGCCCCAGGGCGTCGTCTCCTGGTCGCAGCCCCAGAAGAGGAGCAGCTCGGCGTTCTTGGCGATGTCGTAGAGCAGGTTGCTCTGCTGGCCCTGGCCGACGGGCTCGCAGCCCCAGAAGTGCTTGCTCCCCCACCACCAGCCTTCCCAGCTGTCGGGTTGGCGCATCTGCAGCGTGAAGCCGCCCCACAGCGCGCAGCAGCTTGCGGCCGGCGCCGTGGCAGGCCTGCACGACCTTGTTCTCGCCGTGCTGGTCGCACTGGTAGAGGAGGGCGGTCGGGTCCGTACTTCTCCTTGATGCGGTTCATCTCGCTGGTGATGATGTCGAGCGCCTTCGTCCCAGGAGATGCGCTTGTACTTGCTCACGCCGCGGTTCTGCGGGTTGCGCTCGCCGTCTGGGATCGAAGTCCACACGCATCATCGGGTAGCGGATGCGGGCCGGCGAGTAGACGCGCTTCTTGTAGGCGAGGTGTAGGGAGGGATCAGGGTCTTCATGCTGGGTTCGAAGGTGCTGCCCCGAACCTCCATCTTCCAGGGGTTCAGTCTTCCTTCTCGTACTTCCAGTCGTAGTGCATCGGGCCGGATGCGGACGATCTTGCCGTCCTTCACGTCCACCATCGACGCGTTGGAGCCGTTCTCCGGCACGCCGCAGAAGCTGATGTCGCGGATCAGCGTCTTCTCGCCGCTGGTTCCCGTCTTGGTTCTGTCTTCCGCCATACTCCCGACCTCCGCTGCTGGCTCGTCTGGGCTCGTCGCGCTGGGGCAGACTGCACGACCACCGTCACTGTCCACGATGCGGATGCTCCCGCCCACGATACGGAGAGGTTACTCTCGGGGCCGTCACTGTCAAGCATTGCAAGAGTCTGGCGCGACGAGACCGGCCTCGACGGCGAAGGCGCGCTAGTACCGCCGCAGGGAGTCGAGGCGCACCGCGAGAAAGGCCGCGAGGCCGGCGCCTTCCTCCAGTCCGAACGTATGCTCCTGCGACAGCGACGAGTCGGTGACGAGTGCCATGGCTTCGCCTGGGGCGCAGAGGGGCTCGCCATGCCCCGCGCCTGCGCGGAAGACCTCGACGCGGTGCGGCGCCGTGCGCTTGTAGCCTTCGGCGATCACCAGGTCGAAGTCGCCGAAGAAGCGCCGGACGATGTCGGTCAGCGGCATCTCGCCGTCCAGACGGGTGATGAAGGCGAGCCGCTCGGGCGAGGCGATCGCGTAGGCTTCCGCTCCAGCCTGGCCGTGCCTCCACGAGTCCTTCCCAGGGTGGTCGATCTCGAAGCTGTGCGCGTCGTGCTTGACGGTCCCGACGCGCAGCCCGAGCTTCACCAGTTCAGGGACGACCTTCTCGATGAGCGTCGTCTTCCCCGCATCGCTCTTGCCGACGATGGCCACGAGGGCGGGCTGTCGGCCGCCGCCGTCTGTCGTCCCGACGGGGGCCGTGCGGCGCGCTGCTTCGTAGTCGCTCATGGTGTTGATGTTATGAAACAGCGAGTCGTCAGGGAAGCGGACCTCGGCCACCCGGACTTCGGGGAGGATGGTGACGATGCGGTGGCGCCCCGCGTCGAGTACCGCCGACATGGGCGCGAGGCAGGCCGGTCCGTAGGCCGCAAACAGCGGCTGGTGGTGCTCTGCGCCGGTCGCCGGTAGCGCCACGTCGTTGCCGGCGAACGCCTTGAGGACTGCCTCGGCGGCGCGGTGTTGCGGGAAGGCGATGTCGACCGCGAGGGCGAACACGGGTCGCCGGAAGTGCCGCAATGCAGTTGCGATCCCGGCCAGCGGCGAGCCGCCCGGCCAGGCGTCGTGCAGGGTCTGCGCGTCCGCGAAATCGCCGAGGTCGAGGGCTTGCTCGTGGCCGATCGCCACGGCGATCGTCGGGAAGAGAGTGCGAAGAAAGTCGACGTTGCGTTGCAGCAGCGTGCGGCCCTCGAGGACGAGCAGGCGCTTGTCGAGGCCGGCGCGCCGGCCGCTGCCCCCGGCGAGGAGCACTCCGACGTCCACCCGGCTGTCGTTGCGAGAGTCCATGCGAAGACTCGCTAGGCGGGGTAGACGTCGATCTCGGTCGCCTTCACGGAGGCGAAGACGGCGCCGCCCTCTCCCAGGCGGAGGGCGGCCACTGCCGCTGGTGTGATCTCCGCCACGAGGGGCACGGGCCCGGCGACGTGTACCCGTATGCGCTGGCCCACAGCGTCCAGAGTGCCGACCGTCCCTGCCCAGACGTTGCGCGGGGACCCTTCAGGACGCCTCCGGTGCAGCGCGATCGCTCGGGGCGGGATGACCGCGAACACCTCGCCTGCGCCGGTCACGGCGTCGGCCGCGACGATGCGCTGGTCGCCGGGCAGTTCGACCTCGCCCCCGCTCGCTCGACCTCGGAACAGATTCAGGCCGACGAGCTGGGCGACGTAGTCGGAGCGTGGGCGTGACGCCAGCTCCTGCGGAGTGCCGGACTGGACCACTCGGCCGGCCTGCAGCACGACCAGCTGATCACCGAGGGTCATCGCCTCGATGGGGTCGTGGGTGACGACGAGGCACGTGCCCTCGAACGACGCGAGGTGGCGAGTCAGGTTGCAGCGCAGCTCCGTGCGGGCACTCGCGTCCATCGCCGCGAGCGGCTCGTCGAGGAGGAGAAGTCGGGGGTCCGTGGCCAGGGCGCGGGCGAGCGCGACACGCTGCGCCTGTCCGCCGGAGAGCGCCTTGGGGCGTTCTCCGGCGTGGTCGGCGAGGCCGACGCGCTCGAGCCAGGTGGCGGCGGTCCCGCGGGCGGCGCGGCGGCGAGCGCCGCGGGCGCGCAGCCCGAAGGCGACGTTGTCGAGGACTGAGAGGTGCGGAAACAGCAGGTAGTCCTGGAAGACGACTCCGATGGGGCGTTGCTCGGTCGGTACGCGTACGCGGCGGGATGGGTCGTCCAGGACCATGTCGTCGAGCACGACCCGTCCTCCGGCGAGGGGGATGAGTCCGGCCAGCGCTCGCAGCAGGGTCGTCTTGCCGGCTGCGTTCGGCCCCGCAAGCACGACGACTCCGTTGTTCTCGACGCGCAGTTCGGCCCTCAGGTCCAGGGCGCCCTTCTGGAGCTCGACCTGGGCGTGGAGGCTCACCGGCGGTGCTCCGATCTGCGTCTCGCGCGGACCACAGTCATCGCGACGGGAACCAGCGGCCGCGCAGCGCCACGAGCACCGTCAGCGAGATCGCGAGCATCACGAGACTGAGCGCGATCGCCCCCTCCGGGTTGCTCTGCAGGGCCAGATAGACCGCCAGCGGCATCGTCTGCGTGCTGCCGGGAAGGTTGCCGGCGAAAGTGATGGTCGCGCCGAACTCACCGAGCGCCCTCGCCCAGCAGAGCGCGGCGCCGGCGCCCAGCGCGGGCGCGATCAGGGGGAGCGTCACCCGCCGAAACGTCGTCCAGCGCCCGGCACCGAGCGTGGCCGCCGCGTCTTCGTAGCGGCGGTCCATCGTCCGTATTCCCGCCTCGACCGTGATCACGAGGAACGGCATGGCGACGAACGTCTCGGCGACGATGACGCCCGCCGTGGAGAATGGCAGCGTGATCCCCAGGGCGCGATCCAGCCACTGTCCGGCGAGTCCCTGCCGGCCGAAGGCGAGCAGGAGCGCGACTCCGCCGACCACCGGGGGCAGCACCATCGGCAGCAGGACGACGGCGCGTACCAGGTTTCGGCCCCGGAAAGGGACGCGCGCGAGCAGCCAGGCGAGCGGCACGCCGAGGAGCAGGGAGATGCCGACGGCCGCGACGGAGCAGATCATCGAGAGCCGCAGCGCCGCGAGCACGCCCGGGGCGGCGAGTTCTGTCGGCAGGCTCCTCCACGGAGCGCGGACCACGAGGGCGACGAGCGGAAGCGTCAGGAACACGATGGCGAGGACCGCGAGCGGCACGAGCCCGAAGGGCGCTTGACTGCCGCGGCGCGCCGGGCGTACCTCGGGTGTCTGACGGCGGCGCCCTCCAGGAGCGGGGCCCCGGGTGCCGCGCGATCGGCCGCGACGGGGTCGCCCGCCACTGCGGCCAGGGGCCGCCGCCCTCGGGGCCGCGTCGCGGGCTCCTCCCGGAAGGGATCTCGCGCCTCTTCATCGGCGGAAGAGGTCGGTCGTCACGGCAGCGGCGCCAGGAAGCCGGCCTCGCGCAGGATCCGCTGGCCGTCGGGCGAGAGGACGAGATCGATGAACGCGTCGGCCTCGGTCGTGGCGTCGCCGTCGCCGAGGGTCGCGATCGGGTAGGTGACGGCGACGTTCTCGCGGGCGGGGATCGCGACGCCGTCGACCGTCCCGTCGGCGGCCGCCACGTCCGTGACGTAGACGATGCCGGCATCGGCCTCGCCCAGCGAGATCTTCGTCACGACTCCCTTGACGCTGGCCTCGAGGGAGGCCGGCCGGAGGTCGGTGTGCGCTGCCGCCAGCGCCTGTGCCGCGTAGTTGCCGGCCGGCACCTCCGGGGCGGCGAGCACGACCTTGAGGCCCTCGCCGCTGAGATCGGCCAGTCCGGCGATCCCTTCCGGGTTGCCCGGTGCGACGGCGATCACGAGATGGTTGCGGGCGAACACCTGCGGGGGAGAGACGAGGTCGGCGACGGCGTCCATCGTCTGTGCATCGGCCGTGGCCAGGACATCGGCGGGGGCGCCCTGACGGACCTGTGCGACGAGGTCCTGGCTGCCGGCGAAGGCGAGGACGACGCGTGTCCCGGGATGGGCGGTCTCGTAGGCGGCGCCGAGCTGCGTGAACGATTCGGTCAGCGAGGCGGCGGCCAAGACGCGCAGTTCGGTGGCATGGTCGTCGGCCGTCGGCGCTCCCGCAGGCCGAGGCCGCGAGCGCGAGGACCGCCGACAAGGCGGCGAGGAGACCGAGAAGCCTGAGTCGCGGCGCCGGGCGCGCAGCCGCGGGACGGGCCGCCGTAGGAGGCTCGCCGCGTAGCGCAGCCTCGGTGACCCGACCGCGAAGGGTCGGCCGCTCGGCCATGTCCTCTTCTCCTTTCCAAGCACGGGGAGGTCCGGGCGTTTCCACCGCGGGCCCACGACGGCGCTCGCGGCGCCGTCCCATGGTCTGTCCATGGTACGGCCCAGCGCCCATAGCGGCTGCCGTAGGGCGAAGGGCTTGGAGTCGGACTCCCATGAGGGTAGCACCGCCGTCAACACGCTCGCCACCTGGGCGCCAGCCGATGGCTGAAGTCAGGCGCGGAGGCTGAGTGGCTACGCCCGGCGCTCCGTGAGGCCGAGCTCTGTCAGCAGGAAGCGGGCCAGGCGGGACGGCTCATCCAGCTCGAAGCGGTGGGCGTGAGGCATGTCGAGGTCCGTGACCAGCGCCAGGGTCCGGCCCGGCGCGCAGACAGGCTCCGCGTGGCCCGCGCCGCGCCGCAGCACCTCGACGACGTGGGGCGCCTCCTCGCGGTAGCCCTCGCAGACCACGAGGTCGTATCCGTCGAAGTAGCGTTCGACGATGGCGCCGAGGCCTGCGTCCTTCGGGCTGCTCCGTCACGAACGCCAGCCTCGAGGCCGACGCGATCGCGTAGGCTCCCGCGCCGGCTTGCCCGTGGCGCCATGAGTCCTTGCCTGGCGTATCGATCTCGAAGCGTGCCACGCTCTTGACCGCGGCTACCCGCAGGCCGAAGCCTGTGAACTCCGGTATCAGGCGCTCGATGAGGGTGGTCTTGCCGCTTCCCGGCCGGCCGACGATGCCGAGCACGACCGGGTGGTGCCGAACGGGTCTCGCAGCGGTCGCTCGCGCTCCGGCGGCGCGCCTGGTCCCAATCCTCGGGGGTGTTGACGTTGAAGAACGGAGCGGCCGACTCGAAGGAGACCGTCGCGACTCGGACCTCAGGGAGGAGGTCGAGGATGCTGCGGGCGCCGGCGGCGAGCAGTCGCTCCATGTGCGGCAGGCACCCGGGACCGTACGCGGCGTGCAGCGGCTCAAGGTGATCCCCAGCCACGGGCAGGGCGACATCGACGTCGGCGAAGGCCGCGAGGACCTTCTCGACGGCGTCGCGTTCGGGAAAGGCGATGTCGGCGGCCAGGGCGAAGACGGGCTCGCGAAAGCGGGCGAGGACCGACGCCAGGCCCGCCAGCGGCGAGCCGGGCACGAGGTCGGAGATCACCTCGACGTCCTGCGGCAGGTCCGGCGGCGCCTGGCTCGGGTCTCGCACCGAGACCCCGACGGCGGGAAAGACACCTTGCAGGAACGCTACGTTGCGTGCGAGCAGGGTCACTCCGGCGAGGCGCAGCCGCCGCTTGTCGCGGCCCATGCGCCGCGCCTCTCCTCCGGCGAGGACTACGCCGACGCGGACGGCTCCTGCAGCTTTCTCGGCGCCTTTCATGACGATGCGGAGTGTAGCAGCGTCCATGCTTGACAGTGGATGCCGCGGCGATAATATGCCCGTAATGTGGGCGAAACCGTCCGCATTGCGGATGACGCGCCGCGAGGTCGCGCCACCGGCCGGCCGCCCAAGGGCCAGCCAGAAGCGGAGCGGAGGTCAGGCGAGTATGGGTGAGTTCCGAACGACTGACGAACAGCACGACGGGTGGCCCGGTCTTCGTGGACGTCGAGGACGGCCGGATCGTCCGCATGACGCCCATCGACCTGGACGACGACGACAAGGGCGATTGGGAGATCGAAGCCCGCGGCCGGACGTTCACTCCGCCGCGGCGCACGACGCTCTCGCCTCACGCCCAGGCGCAGCGCTCGTTGGTCTACTCCCCGAAACGGATCCTCACGCCGCTGAAGCGCGTCGACTGGGACCCCGACGGCGAGCGCAACACTCAGAACCGCGGCATCTCCGGCTACGAGCCGATCAGCTGGGACGAGGCCCTGGACCTGGTCACGACGGAACTCATCCGCGAGAAGCGCGAGCACGGCCCCGGTTCCATCCTCACGACCTGCAGCTCACACCATCTCTGGGGCAACATCGGCTACCGGCACAGCGCCTACTATCGCTTCCTCAACCTCATGGGCATGGTGCACTCGGCCCACAACCCGGACAGCTGGGAGGGCTGGCACTGGGGCGCCATGCCGATGTGGGGCAACAGCCATCGACTCGGCATCCCGGAGCAGTACGACCTGCTCGAGGACGCCCTCAAGCACACCGAGATGGTCGTCTTCTGGTCGTCCGATCCCGAGACCACCGGCGGTGGCATCTACTCCGCCTTCGAGAGCACCTCGCGGCGCTACTGGATGAAGGAACTCGGGCATCAAGATGGTGTTCGTCGACCCCTACTTCAATCCGACCGCCGAGCTCTTCTCCGACAAGTGGTTCGCCCCTCGCCTCGGCACCGACGTCGCCTTTGGCCTCGCCATCGCCCACACGTGGCTGGCCGAGGGGACCTACGACAAGGAGTACGTCGCCGAGCGCACCACGGGCTTCGACGAGTGGAGGGACTACGTCCTCGGCCGGACCGACAACGTGCCCAAGACGCCGGAGTGGGCGGAGGGCGAGTGCGGCGTTCCCGCCCGCCAGATCCGCGCCTTGGCGCGCGAGTGGGGCGCCAAGAAGACGATGCTCGCCGCCGGCGGCCTCGGCGGCTGGGGCGGCGCCTGCCGCTCGGCGACCGGCAACGAGTGGGCGCGCACCATGGTCGCCCTGGCGGCGATGCAGGGGTACGGCAAGCCGGGCGTGAACATCTGGGGCACCTCCCAGGGCGCTCCCTCCGACTGCTCGTTCGTGTTCCCCGGCTACGCCGAGGGCGGCATCTCCGGCGACCCCGAGAAGTCGGCCGCGGCCTACCGCTTCCTCTACCGCATGTTCCCGCACGGATCCGGTCGAAAGCCCACGGTCAACGTGCACGATTCGACCGAGGGCATGGCGATTCCCCGCCTGCGCATCCCCGAGGCGATGATGCACGAGCGCTTCGAGTGGCGCGGCAAGGGCTTCTGCGGGCCGTCGATCCAGAGCCAGATGCAGAAGTACGAGTACCCCGCTCCCGGCTATCCCTTCATCACCATGTACTGGAGATACGGCGGCTCGTTCTTCGGCACGATGACGCAGACGAACCGCTACGTGAAGGCGTACCGCGAGGGCGGCGTCCGCACCGTCGTCAACCAGTCGATCTGGATGGAGGGCGAGGCCAAGTACGCCGACATCATCCTGCCGGCCTGCACGAACTTCGAGCGCTGGGACATGAGCGAGTTCGGCAACTGCTCGGGCTACATCCCGGACAACCACAACCAGACCAATCATCGCGTCATCGTCTTCCAGAAGAAGTGCATCGAGCCGCTCGGGGAGAGCAAGTCGGACTACGACATCTTCGCGGCGGTGGCCGAGCGCATGGGCATGGGCGACGTCTTCACCGAGGGCGGCATGGACGAGTACGACTGGTGCAAGGCCTACTTCCACGCGACCGACCTGCCCAAGAACATCACCTGGGAGGAGTTCGAGAAGAAGGGCTACTACGTCGTACCGATGCCCGACGACTACAAGTCGACGCCGGCCATGCGCTGGTTCGCCGAAGGCCGCAAGCGGGACACGCCGGACTGGGGCCCGAGGCCAGGCGACACGGTCGGCTTCGAGGGCCTGCAGACGGCCTCCGGCAAGATCGAGTTCGTGAGCTCCGCGCTCAAGCGCCTCGAGCTCGATGTGGTCGACCCGGAGCGCCCGGCCATGGGGCCGCAGTTCATCCCCAGCTGGGAGGGCCACCACACGACGGAGCTCTACGACAAGTACCCGCTGCAGATGGTGAGCCCGCACCCGCGCTTCAGCTTCCACACCATGGGCGACTCGAAGGAGAGCTGGCTGAACGACGTCAAGGACCATCGCGAGGTCGTCGACGGGCACTACTACCTGATCATGCGCGTGAACACCAAGGACGCGGAGGCGCGGGGCATCGCCGACGGCGATCTCATCCGCGCCTTCAACGACCGCGGCTCGGTGATCCTCTGCGCGCAGCCTCACCGAGCGTCTTGCCCCCGGCACGGTGCACGCCTACGAGTCCTGCGCCGAGTACACGCCCCTGGGCGAGCCGGGTGAGTCGCCGGACATCGCCGGCTGCGTCAACATCCTCACCAGCAAGCGCTACATCACGCCGACGTCCACGGCGATGTCCAACAACTCCTGCCTGATCCAGGTCGAGAAGATGGGAGGGGGAGGCCCGATGAAGACGCTGGCACCTGATCATCGACATCGCGCGCTGCCACGACTGCAACGACTGCTTCCTGGCGGACAAGGACGAGTTCATCGGCAACGAGTTCCCGCCCTACTGCCGCGGCCCAGCCGTGGCACGGTCATCGCTGGATGAACATCAAGCGCAAGGAGCGCGGCCAGTACCCGATCGTGCAGACAGCCTACCTGCCGATGCCCTGCATGCACTGCGACACGGCGCCCTGCCTGACCGCCGACGGCGCCGTCTACAAGCGCGACGACGGCCTCGTGATCATCGACCCGGTGAAGGCCCGGGGCCGCAAGGAGATCGTCACCTCCTGCCCCTACAGCGCCATCTACTGGAACGAGGAGCAGCAGCTCGCCCAGAAGTGCACCGGCTGCGCCCACCTGCTCGACGACGGCTGGACGGAGACGCGCTGCAGCCACGTCTGCCCGACCGAGGCCATCAAGCTGGTCCTCGCCGAGGACGCCGAGATGGACGCCCGCGTGCGCGAGGAGGGTCTCGAGCGCTACCGCGACTCCCTCGGCACCGAGCCCCGCGTCTACTACAAGAACCTGCAGCGCTGGGAGAAGGCCTTCATCGCCTGCTCGGCGGTCTTCGGCGACACCGACGAGTGCGCCGCCGGCGCCACCCTGACCGTGACGCTCGACGGCGCCGTGGTCGGCGAGGCGAGCGCCGACATCTTCGGCGAGGCGCTCGTCGACGGCCTCGAGCCGGGCCGCGAGTACTCCGTCCGCATCGAGGCCGCGGGCTACAGGCCGGCAGAGATGACGGTGAAGGTGGACGTGAGCAAGAACGCCGGGACCGTGGTCTTGGAGAAGGGGTAGAGGCCGCGGACGGGCGCCAGCCCGGTCGCTTCTGCGGCTGGTGGGAGAACGAGTGACGGCAGGCGAGGAAGGCGTGGAGCGCGGGCGCCGGGACGGCATCCAGGTCGTCGCGCGGGTGGCCGAGATCCTCAGGCATCTCTCGACGGCGCCCGATGGTCTCACGCGCCAGGAGCTTGCCGCTCGCTCCGGGATCCCGCGCCCGACCGTGTACAGGATCGTCGCGGCGCTTGGCGAGGAGGGCTTCGTGCGCATCCTGCCTTCGGGCAAGCTGCTCGTGGGGCCTGGGCTCCTGGGGCTGGTGATCTCGAGCCGGCGCGATATCCGTCACGAGGTGAGCCCTTTCCTCAAGCAGCTCTCGAACGAGCTCGATGAGACGGCCGATCTCGCCGTCCTCCATGCTGGGGAGGCTCTCTACGTCGATCAGTACGTGTCGCCTCACGTCCTGCGCATCGTCGCGCACATCGGTGGGCGCCTCCCGCTTCACTGCACCGCCAACGGCAAGGCTCTCCTCGCCTCTCTCGCGCCCGATGAGATGGAGAGTGTGCTGCCGGCGAGGCTCGAGCCGCACACCCTCAACACGATCACCGACCGCGGCCGTCTACGCGAGGAGATCGAGCGCGTGCGGCACTCGGGCCTCTCGTTCGACATCGAGGAGTATGCACTCGGCGTCGTCGCCGTCGGCGCCTTCGTGCGTGATGCGCTCGGCGATGTCGTCTCGCTCGCCGCAGTGGTGCCCATGGCCCGCTTTCGGGACGACAGAGACGCCATCGTCGCGGCCGTCACCCGCACGCGCGAGGCTGCCCAAGCTGCACTGCTCCGCTCGCCATGAGCCGTGGAGTCGCCTCCGCCACCCGGCTCCCGGTGGCCCCTGAGCCACTCCCACCAATCCCGCCGCGGCTCTTGACACGGTCCTCAGGCACAGACCTATAACCGTCCGTATGGTGATGCCGGGGTCCGCGATGCGGACACATGGTGCTGAGAACACCGGCGGAACGCGAGTGGGAAGCACGTAACCGAGTGGCGGCGGGTCGGTCCGCGCCCCGGCCGCAAGCGAGGTGGCACAGCATGGGTGAGACGGAACGACTGACGAACTGTACGACGGGTGGCCCGGTCTTCGTGGACGTCGAGGACGGCCGGATCGTCCGCATGACGCCCATCGACCTGGACGACGACGACAAGGGCGATTGGGAGATCGAAGCCCGCGGTCGGACGTTCACACCGCCGCGGCGCACGACGCTGTCTCCGCACGCGATGGCGTCCAAGTCGATGGTGTACTCGCCGAAGCGGATCATGACGCCGCTGAAACGCGTCGATTTCGATCCGCAGGGCGAGCGCAACTGCGAGAACCGCGGCATCTCCGGCTACGAGCCGATCAGCTGGGACGAGGCCCTGGACCTGGTGGCCGGCGAGATCATGAGAGTGAAGCGCGACCTGGGGCCGGCGGCGATCCTCTCGACTCCTGGCTCCCATCACCTGTGGGGCAACGTCGGCTATCGTCACAGCACCTACTTCAGGTTCATGAACCTCATCGGGTTCACCTATGGTGAGCACAACCCGGACAGCTGGGAGGGCTGGCACTGGGGTGCCACGCACATGTGGGGATTCAGCCACCGGCTCGGCATCCCGGAGCAGTACGACCTTCTTGAGGATGCCCTCAAGCACACCGAGATGGTCGTCTTCTGGGCGAGCGACCCCGAGAGCACCGGTGGCGGCATCTACTCCGCCTTCGAGAGCACCTCTCGGCGATTCTGGCTCAAGGAACTCGGGGTCAAGATGGTCTTCATCGATCCCTTCTTCAACCATACCGCTGGCCTCTTCGCCGACAAGTGGTTCTCGCCGCGCATGGGGTCCGAGGTGGCGCTCGGACTGGCCATCGCCTACACCTGGCTCCAGGAGGGGACCTACGACAAGGAGTACATCGCGGAGCGTAGCGTCGGGTTCGATGAGTGGTCGGCGTACGTCCTCGGCGAGAGCGACGGCATCCCCAAGACCCCGGCGTGGGCCGAGGTCGAGTCCAACGTCCCCGCCCGCGAGATCCGCGCCCTGGCGCGCGAGTGGGGCGCCAAGAAGACGATGCTCGCCGCCGGCGGCCTGGGTGGCTGGGGCGGCGCCTGTCGCGCCTCCTGGGGCAACGAGTGGGCGCGCACCATGGTCGCCCTGGCCGCGATGCAGGGTATGGGCAAGCCCGGTAGCAACATCTGGGGCACGTCCCAAGGCGCGCCTTCGGACGAGTCGTTCTTCTTCCCCGGCTACGCCGAGGGCGGCATCTCCGGCGACACGGACAACTCGGCTGCCGGGTTCCGCTTCGTCTACCGCATGTTCGCCAACAAGGGCGGCGCCACCAAGACCACTCATCACACCACCGAGGGCCAGATGGTCCCGCGGCTCAACATCCCTGAGGCGATGAACCACGAGCACCTCGAGTGGCGCGGCAAGGGATTCTGCGGCTCGTCCATCGAGTCGCAGCTGCAGAAGTACGAGTACCCGGCGCCGGGCTATCCGCAGATCGGCATGTACTACAAGTACGGCAGCTCGTTCTTCGGCACGATGACGCAGACGAACCGCTATGTGAAGGCCTACCAGACCGACAAGGTGCCGTTCGTCGTCAACCAGTCGATTTGGATGGAGGGCGAGGCGAAATTCGCCGACATCATCCTGCCGGCCTGCACGAACTTCGAGCGTTGGGACATCAGCGAGTTCGGCAACTGCTCGGGCTACATCCCGGACAACTTCAACCAGTGCAACCATCGCGTCATCGTCTTCCAGAAGAAGTGCATCGAACCGCTCGGGGAGAGCAAGTCGGACTACGATATCTTCGCAGAGCTCGCGAAGCGCCTCGGGATCTACGAAATCTTCAGCATGGGCGGCAAGGACGAGATGGACTGGGTGAAGGACTACTTCGAGGCCACCGACCTGCCCAAGAACATCACCTGGGAGGAGTTCGAGAAGAAGGGCTACTACGTCGTGCCCTTCCCCGAGGATCACGAGTCGACGCCGGCGCTGCGCTGGTTCGCCGAGGGCCGCAAGAAGGACACGCCGGACTGGGGACCCTTCCCATGGGACACCAACAAGCTCGAAGGCCTGCAGACGCAGTCGGGCAAGATCGAGTTCGTCTGCAACAGTCTTAGGCGGCTCGGCGACATCGATTCGGAGCGGCCGATCATGGGCCCCCAGCACATCGAGTCGTGGGAGGGCCACCACACGACGGAGCTCTACGACAAGTACCCGTTGCAGATGGTGAGCCCGCACCCGCGCTTCAGCTTCCACACCATGGGCGACTCGAAGGGCAGCTGGGTCAACGACGTCAAGGACCACCGGGTGCTTCATGACGACGGGCACCAGTACTGGATCATGCGCGTGAACACCAAGGATGCGGAGGCGCGGGGCGTCGGCGACGGCGATCTCATCCGCGCCTTCAACGACCGCGGCTCGGTGATCCTCTGCGCCCAGGTCACGGAGCGGGTGCCGTCGGGCACGGTGCATTCGTACGAGAGCTGCGCCGACTACCTGCCTCTGGGCACGCCCGGCGAGTCGCCCGACTCGGCCGGCTGCATCAACATCCTGACCCCCAAGCGCTACATCACACCGACGTCGACGGCGATGGCGCCCAACTCCTGCCTGATCCAGGTCGAGAGATGGGAGGGGGAGGCCCGATGAAGCGCTGGCACCTGATCATCGACATCGCGCGCTGCCACGACTGCAACGACTGTTTCCTGGCGGACACGTGACGAGTACGTGGACAACGACTTCCTGCCGACCACGGTGTCGCAGCCGTCTCACGGTCATCGCTGGATGAACATCAAGCGCAAGGAGCGCGGCCAGTACCCGATCGTGCAGGTCGCCTACCTGCCGATGCCCTGCATGCACTGCGACACGGCGCCCTGCCTGACCGCCGACGGCGCCGTCTACAAGCGCGACGACGGCCTCGTGATCATCGACCCGGTGAAGGCCCGGGGCCGCAAGGAGATCGTCACCTCCTGCCCCTACAGCGCCATCTACTGGAACGAGGAGCAGCAGCTCGCCCAGAAGTGCACCGGCTGCGCCCACCTGCTCGACGACGGCTGGACGGAGACGCGCTGCAGCCACGTCTGCCCGACCGAGGCCATCAAGCTGGTCCTCGCCGAGGACGCCGAGATGGACGCCCGCGTGCGCGAGGAGGGTCTCGAGCGCTACCGCGACTCCCTCGGCACCGAGCCCCGCGTCTACTACAAGAACCTGCAGCGCTGGGAGAAGGCCTTCATCGCCTGCTCGGCGGTCTTCGGCGACACCGACGAGTGCGCCGCCGGCGCCACCCTGACCGTGACGCTCGACGGTGCCGTGGTCGGCGAGGCGACCGCCGACATCTTCGGCGCGGTAATCGTCGACGAGCTGGATCAGCACAAGGAGTACTCCGCGATACTGACAGCGCCCGGCTACAAGGCGGCCACCATCGTGGTGGCCTTGGGTGAGAGCCTCAACCTCGGTGAGGTCGTACTCGAGAAGGCCTAGCCGAGGCGGATATCTGCGTCACTGCCCCAGCGGTCTGCGGCTGGGGTCGCGTCATGCGCTTGCGTCTTGACGTTCCGCCGGCACCCCAGTAACGTCCCGGTGCATGGAGTCCGTGTTCTGGCTGACGGAACGACCTGCGGGGGAACGGGCGTGAGCACTTCGACGATGATGGTGGACGTGCGTCTCCTGGGACGTCTCTGGACGGGCCGGCTGTGAGCGAGCTGCCGCAGGGCGGCCCCGACAAGGGCAGCATGCAGGCCGTCACCAGGGTGGCCGCCGTACTCGAGGCTCTCGCCGAGTCCGGGGGAGGGCAGAGCTTGGCCGCCTTGGCGGCACGTGCGGACCTGCCCAAGACCACCGTGCACCGAATCTGCGGCGCTCTCGAGAGGGTGGATTACGTGCGCGTCGACGCAGCCACGGGGCGTCGCGGCTTGGGCCCGGCCCTCCTGCGCCTCGCCGCGGTCGGTCGCCGCGACCTGAGGTCCACGATCGAGCCGTATCTCGAGCGCCTCTCGAGAGACCTCAACGAGACCGTCGACCTCGCGGTCCTCGATGACCGGAGGGTCCTCTTCGTCGCCCAGCACGCCGCCCCTCAGCGCGAACTGATGGCCATCGCCAGGGTGGGAGCGCACTTTCCCGCGTACAGCATGGCGAGCGGCAAGGTGCTCCTCGCCCAGCTGTCGCCCGAGGAGGTTCGGCGACGGCTGCCCGACGCGATGGGACCGACGGGGGGCAGACGCAACTCTCGACAGGCGCTACTGCGCGAGCTGGAGGACGTGCGTACGAGTGGTCTGGGCTACGAGCGGGAGGAGTTGCGTCCCGGGATCTGTGCCGTGGCCGTGGCCGTCCGCGACGCCGACGGGCGTGACGCATCGATCGCGGTGCCCATGCCGGCCGCGCGTTTTCACGCGAGTGAGGAGGCCGTGGTCGCGTCGTTGCTGCGCCTCAAGGACGAGATCCAGCGGGAGCTCGGGACCGGCTAGCGACGAAGACGGCCTGTCTCGTGCGGGCCGTTGTGAGGAGCTGATCATGAACGTCTTCGACATCGCCGGCAAGCACGCCGTGGTCGTCGGCATGGGCGGCATCGGCCGTGAGATCGCTCTGGGTCTTGCGGGCCATGGCGCCCATGTCGCGGCGGCAGACCTGGACGAGGGCCGCGCCGCCGAGGCCGCCGAGGCCATCCGCGACCTGGGCGTCAGGGCGCTTCCGGTCGGCGTGCAGATCACCGACGAACCGTCCATGCGACGCGCGGCCGGCGAGGTGCTCAAGGTTTTTCCACGCGTCGACATACTCGTCAACGCCGCAGGGGTCACGGTGCGGACGCGCGCCGAAGACCTGCCTCTTGCAGACTGGCGGCGGGTCCTCGACGTGAACGCCACCGGCACGTTCATCGCCTGCCAGGTCTTCGGCGCTCACATGGCGCGGCAGGGTGGGGGGGCGATCGTCAACCTGTCCTCGGTGCGCGGCCGCTTCGGCGCGGCCTTCGGTCAGGCGGAATACTCGGCCAGCAAGGGCGCGGTCGATTCTCTGACGCGCTCGCTCGCCGCACAGTGGGCCGAACTGGGCATCCGCGTGAACGCCGTGGCGCCGACGTTCGTGGAGACGGATCTGACTCGCTCCGTGCTCGCCGACGAGTCGTTCGCAGGGGCGCTGCGCGCCAGTATCCCCATGGGGCGGTGGGCCGCGGCGGCCGACGTCGTCGGCCCCGTGGCCTTCCTGGCCTCACCGGCGGCGGCGTTCGTCACCGGCCAGATCCTCTACGTCGATGGGGGCCTCACGGCCAGGGTCTGAGAGCGTCTCCACCCCGGTGCAGCAGCCCCCCAGGATGCTTGACCTGTTCTGGGCCACCTGCAATCATGTTCGCATCATGGATGGGGTGTTCCGCATCGCGGGCATTCCCGCGGCGGGCGACCGTGCTGCGCCATCGCGTTGTCGCACGCGCGCAGCTGGACCGAGAGACGTCGCCGGCGCTGTGCAACACCGTCGTCGGGCCATGTCGCTCGACCTGAAGCGGCCGGTGGCGCCCCTGTCTTGACGATCGGATACGACGTCATGCGAGAGGAGAGGCGCGATGGAACGTGAGATCTGGAGTCTCGAGAAGACGCGCGGCCTGTTCGACATGGCCGGCAAGGTCGCGATCGTCACCGGCGGGTCCGGCGCCTTTGGTCACGCCGCCGCGAAGGGCCTCGCCGCATTCGGCGCCGACGTCGTCCTCACGAGTCGTCGGCTCGAGAATCTGGAGACGGCGGCCGCCGACATCGCCGAGGCCGGTACCAGGGTCCTGCCCATCTCGTGCGACGCCACCGACGCCGAGAGCGTCGAGGCCATGGTCCAGCGGACCGTCGATGAGTTCGGGCGCGTCGACATCCTCGTGACGGGCGTCGGGCCAGGCCGAACAGGTTCCCCGCCGAGGAGTTCCCCCTCGACGAGTGGCAGAAGGTCATGGACTCCCTCGTGAAGGGTACGTACCTGTGCTGCCAGGCGGTCGGCAAGAGGATGATCGCGCAGGGCGGTGGCAAGATCATCACCGTCGGCTCGGTGCGTGGCGAGCTCGGGCATCCGGGCGGCTATTCTGCCTACGGCACGGCGAAGGGTGCGGTGCACCTTCTCACCAAGCAGCTCGCCGCCGAGTGGGCGAAGCACAAGATCAACGTCAACTGCATCGCCCCCTGCATCTTCTGGACTCCGCTCACCCAGCAGGTCCTCGACGACCCGGATCTCTACAAGATCTTCATGCAGAGGATCCCGTGGGGACGGGCCGCCGATCCGCAGGACTTCATCGGGGCCGCCGTCTACCTGGCCTCGGCCGCATCCGACTTCGTCACAGGCGACATCCTGATGGTCGACGGCGGCAGCACGGCGGGCTGATCGCCGGCCATGGGGAGCTTCCGTGGAGACTGAACGCAGCGCTCGCGTGGCCGTGATCGGCGCCGGCATGATGGGGGCCGGGGTCGCCCAGGTGTTCGCCGCCGCCGGGCACGAGGTCGCGCTCCAGGACGTGGACGAGCAGGCGCTGGAGCGCGCTCCCGGGACGATCGTCGGCAACCTGACCTACCTCGGGGAGAACGGGCTCTTCGCGGCCGACGGCGTTGAGGACGCCGTCGGCCGCGTGCACACCACGACCGACCTCGGCGAGGCGACGGAGGGAGCCGACTTCGTCGTCGAATGCGTCTTCGAGGATCTCGCGCTGAAGCAGGATGTCTTCGAGCGGCTGGACGACCTCTGCCCCGCCAGCACGGTCCTCTGCACCAACACCTCGGTGATGAGCATCGCCGAGATCGGTGACCGGGCGCGGCACAAGGAGCGGGTCGTCGGCACGCACTTCTGGAACCCGCCGTACCTCATCCCGCTGGTCGAGGTCGTGCGCACCGAGGACGTCGACGCCGCGGTCGTCGAGCGCACGGTGGAGTTGCTGCGAACGGCCGGCAAGCATCCGATCGATTGCCGGAAGGACGTGCCGGGATTCGTCGCCAACCGCCTGCAGCATGCCCTGTGGCGCGAGGCCATCTCGATCGTCGAGCACGGTATCGCCGACGCGGCGACTGTGGACGAGAGCATCCGCTACGGGCCCGGGCTGCGCTTGCCCATCCTGGCGCCGATGGAGAACGCCGACATGGTGGGCCTCGACCTAACACTGGCGATTCACGACTACCTCCTGCCGCACCTCGAGTCGTCGGGCACTCCCTCCCCGTTGTTGAAGGAGAGAGTCGAAGCCGGCGATCTGGGCTTCAAGACCGGTCGCGGCTTCCGGGAGTGGAGTGCGGACGATGCGGACGCCTCGCGCCGGCAGCTGGTGGAGTACCTGGTGCACGTCCTGCGTGAGCCTGCCGGGAGTTCCTGAGCCCCGCCTCCAGCAGCGGGTGCACGAGGCCGGGGAGCCGATCGTCCGGCCAACGGCGGGGAGTCTTGACACCGTCTTCCTGCGGCGGGTAGCGTATCCACGATACGGCGTCGAGTGTCCGAGATGCGGTCAGGTCGAGTACTGGGCGCACGCTCCCTGCGGCGAGCAGGGGCGTCTGAGCTGCCGTATGCCTGGCCGGGCAGGACCGGCTTCGCCGGCGCCGACGGACAGTCTGGGCACAGGAGTGCCGGTCTGTCGAAACAGCAGCGAGACCGAGGAGAAGAGAGGCACTCATGGGTAGAAAGATTTTCGTTGACCTCAGCCATCCGTTCGGTGCGGACATGCCGCTGTGGCCCTATTTCAAGAAGCCTGTGATCGACACGATGCATGGCCTCGCCAAGTCCGGCGTCTTGAGCCAGAAGGTGACCGTCGTGCAGCACTGCGGTACGCACGCGGATGCGCCGCGTCACGTCATGGAACGCGACTTCGCCGGCAACCGGGCAAGGTACAGCCACGAACTGCCCGTGGATGCGTACGTAGGCGACGCGGTCTGCCTGGATATCAAGGTCGAAGACTGGGGCCTAATCACGGGCGAGCACCTCGACGACGCCTGCGAGCGGGCGGGCATCGAGCCTGAGGAGCTCAAAGGCATGGTGATCTGCCTCCGGACCGGCATGCACCTGAAGTACGACGACAGCAAGGACTACTATCACTACTCGTGTGGCACCGGCCGGGAAGCGGGTAACTGGTTCCAGAAGTACATGCCCAAGTGCGTCGCGATGGACATGCAGGCACTGGACCATCCCCTGCACACGGCCATGGGCAAGAACGGCCCCACCCAGATGAACCTGCCCGGAAACTCAGGTCGGCCGATCACCGAGGAGTACATCGAGAAGTTCGGGCTCGAGGCGTATGCGGAGTTCGATCGGGAGGTGTACATCGACGTGTTGGGCAAGGACAAGTACATGCAGGCCTACGGGCAGCTGGAGGATGCCAATCAGCAGGGTACCTGGGAGCCCTGTCACAAGCTCATGATGGGCAACGGCATCGTCGGCGTCGAGAACCTCGGGGGAGACCTCGAGAAGGTCGTGGGCAAGCGCTTCCGCTTCTTCGCGTTCCCCCTCCGCTGGTGGCTGGGCGACGGCTCGATGGTCCGCTGCGCCGCGGAGATCGACGAGGACGACATGAACCCGGTTCCGGACAGGACCTACAAATACGGCGTGATTTGAGAGAAGGAGAGACCGTGGAAGTCACACGCTACGACGAAGCCCCGGCCTACGAGGCTCCCGGGCATTTCGATGTCTACGGCCTGCGCCTGCAGGGCTTTGAAGTCAGCAAGACCCGCAACTTCTCGCTCAGCATCTCGCACTTCCTGCCCGAAGGCGGGTGCGAGTACGGCGCCACCCCGGTCGAGAAGGTGTATTTCGTGCTCGAGGGAGAAGTCGTCATCAAGACGGAAGAAGGTGAGACCGTTCTCAAGAAGTACGACTCCATCTACCTGGAGCCGAACGAGGCACGTTCCATCGAGAACCGCACCAACTCGCCGGCGACGATGCTCGTCGCGATCCCGTATCCGCAGCCTCGCGAGTTCTGAGGCGGGTCTCTGGGATCTCCGTCTCGGCCCCCCATGGCGATGAGGCGTCGACCGGCGAGCTGACACGGCCACCATGACGTAGACGACCTCCAAGGAGGCGCACGATGCCGAATCCCATCATCACCGCCGCGCTCACCGGTCCTGTGGCGACGAAGGCCGACAATCCCGGCATCCCCGGGAACGTTGCCGAGATCGCGGCCGACGCCAAGGCCGCCCACGATGCCGGCGCGGCCGTCATCCACATCCATCTGCGCGATGACGACGGGAACATGACGGTCGACCTCGATGTGGCACGCCGCACGGTCGAGGCGGTGCGCGGCACGTGCCCGGGCATCGTGCAGCTCTCCACGGGCGGGCTGTTTTTCGCCTATGAGGACCGCATGAAGATGGTCGAGGCTCGGCCGGCCATGGCGACGCTCAATCCCTGCACCATGACCTTCGGCACCGAGGAGTTCCGCAACCCGCCCAAGCAGATGATGCAGCTGGCGGCTCGCATGATCGAACTCGGCGTCAAGCCCGAGGTCGAGATCTACGACACCGGCCACCTGCAGATGATGCTCTACCTCCTGCACAAGGGGCTGCTCGTGGAGCCGTTGCAGGTCTCGTTCGTGATGGGCGTGCGCGGCGGCATGAGCGGCGACCCGGCGCTGCTCGCTCACCTGGTGCCGGAGTTGCCGGAGGGGACGAGCTGGCAGGTCATCGGCGTCGCCAGGACCAACCTGCCGATGACCGCCATCGGCCTGGCCATGGGCGGCAACGCCCGCACCGGCATGGAGGACACACTCACCCTGGACAAGGGAGTACCGGCCGAATCCAACGCCCAGCTCGTCGAGCGCCTCGTGAGAATCGCCCGCTCCCTGCAGAAGGAGCCCGCGACGGTGGGCGAGGTCATCGAACGTCTCAAGCTGTCCCCAGAGCTCGCAGGGGGTGCGTAAGCCGCCGCTTCCGAGCACGGCGCCGACCCTTGACAGGGGGACTGGCGCCGATATGATGCCCGTATCGTGGGAAGGAGTGTCCGTATAGCGGATATCCGCTGACGAAGGGTACTTGACCGTGAAGCTCTGACAGGTTCCCGGCGCCGTGCATCGAATGCGCGGTCTGGTGGCGATTGGTAGTTCGCCTGACCTGTGATCTGGTAGGACCATCGGGGGGGTTCCGGCCGGTCGGCGAGGCGCGCGAGAGCCGCTCGCCGAGGTGGAACCACGGCAAGGAGGCGGCATGACTCCAGAGGACGGCAAGACCAACCAGGCGTCGGAACCGGGCGTGATGAGCCCGATAACCCGACGCAACTTCCTCAAGGCGGCGGGCGTTACCGGCTTGGCGTTGGGGGCGACCGGAGGGCTCGGCGGTGTGCTCGCAGCCTGCGGTGGCGACGATGAGGGCGGCGGCGACAGTGGCGGCGAGGGCCGCGCGATCAAGATCGGCTTCGTAGCGCCGTTGACCGGGCCCCTGGCCCCCTTCGGCGAGGCCGACCAGTTCTGTCTCGAACAGTGGCAGGAGAGCGTCAAGGACGGTCTCAAGTGCGGCGACGGGCAGACGCATCCCATCGAGTTCATCATGAAGGACTCGCAGTCGGACTCGAACCGTGCGGCTACCGTCGCCGGCGACCTGATCACGAACGACGGCATCGACGTGATGATGGTCGCATCCACTCCGGACACGGTGAACCCGGTCGCCGACCAGGCCGAGGCGCTGCAGATTCCGTGCGTCTCGAACGACTGCCCGTGGCAGTCGTTCTACTTCAGCCGCGGTGGTACGCCCGACAAGCCCTTCACGTGGACCTACCACTTCTTCTGGGGACTCGAGGACGTCACCGCCAACTTCGTAGCCATGTGGGATGCGCTCAAGACCAACAAGAAGGTCGGCGAGATGTGGCCGAACGACGCCGACGGTCTCGCCTGGTCCGACGCGAAGACGGGCCAGCCGCCGATGCTCAAGGAGGCCGGCTACACATTCGTCGACGGTGGACGCTACCAGAACGGTGGCGAGGACTTCACACCGCAGATCAGCAAGTTCAAGGGTGCCGGCTGCGAGATCCTCAGCGGCGTGATGATCCCACCCGACTTCACCAACTTCTGGAAGCAGTCACTTCAGCAGGGCTTCAATCCGACAGTGGCGACCGTCGCCAAGGCCCTCCTCTTCCCGTCCTCACTGGAGGCGCTGGGTGAAGTCGGCTACGGCCTCACAACCGAGTGCTGGTGGTCGCCGACCCATCCGTTCAAGTCGTCGCTCAGCGGGCAGACCTGCCAGGAGTTCGCCGACGCGTACACCGAGAGCACAAGCAAGCAGTGGACACAGCCGCTCATGCACTACGCCGTCTTCGAGGTGGTCGCCGACGCGCTCAAACGCACCACGAACGTCGACGACAAGCAGGTCATCCTCGACGCCGTCAAGGCCACCAACATGGAGACCATCTGCGGCAACGTGAACTGGCAGGCGGGTCCGGACCAGAACCCCGTGCCCAACGTCAGCAAGACCCCTCTCGTCGGTGGCCAGTGGGTCAAGGGTGAGGACTGGCCGTACGATCTCAAGGTGGTGACCAACGTCGTGGCTCCGGAAGTCCCCGTGGAGCAGGACGTCGAGCCGATCAAGTACTGAGACGTACTCAGATGCATGGACCCGACCGCCGTCCGGCGAGGCGCGCGGATGACCTTCGTTGCGCGTGACGCAGTGCGGTGACAGTCGATGACCGTGGTCTTGGAGACCGCGGGTCTCAAGAAGTCGTTCGGCGGCGTGCAGGTCATAGACGATTTGAGCCTGAAGCTGACCGAGGGTGAAGCGCTGGGCATCATCGGGCCGAATGGCGCTGGTAAGACGACGCTCTTCAATCTGATTACCGGCGTGTATCGGCCCGATGAGGGTCGGGTGACGTTCAAGGGCAAGGACGTCACCCATGTGTCGCGGCAGAACCGCTGCCGCGATGGGATGGGGCGTACGTTCCAGATCCCCAAGCCGTTCTCCGGCATGAGCGTCTTCGAGAACGTGCTCGTGTGCGCCGCCTACGGACGCGGCGCGCGCGAGCGCGCCAGCTACGCGCGCAGCGTGGAGGCGCTCGAGATCACGCAGCTCTCCGCCAAGGCGAACGTGCAGGCCGGCGCGCTGCCCCTCCTCGACCGCAAACGGCTCGAGCTCGCGCGAGCCCTCGCCGGCGACCCGAGCGTGCTTCTTCTGGACGAGATCGCCGGCGGACTCACCGAGGGTGAGGTTGAAGTCCTGATCGAGACGATCCTCGACCTGCATCGCGAGGGCGTCTCGATCATCTGGATCGAGCACGTCGTGCACGCGCTTCTCGCCGTCGTCGGCCGCATCGTCGCCATCAGCTTCGGGCGCAACCTCATCGAGGGCGACCCGAACGAGGTGATGCGCAGCGAAGAGGTGCAGGCCTGCTACATGGGGGGGATGCCGACGTGAGTGTCCTCGAGCTCCAGGGCGTCGACGTCTTCTACGGCGACTTCCAGGCCCTCTTCGGCGTCTCGCTCTCGGTCGAAGAAGGCCAGACGTTCGCCTGCATCGGCGCCAACGGCGGTGGCAAGTCGACGCTCCTTCGGACCATCGCTGGCCTTCAGCGTCCGGCGGCGGGCCAGATCCTCTTCCACGGCGAGCCGATCGACAGACATCCGCCCCACGACCGCGTCGCCATGGGCATCGCACTCGTTCCCGAAGGGCGCCGTGTCTTTCCGAGTCTGACGGTGTACGAGAACCTGCTGGTCGGCGCCTACGGCGGCCGCAAGGGCGACTGGGACACGAAGTCGGTGCTGGAGCTCTTCCCGCTTCTGAATCCGCTGCTCAAGCGCCAGGCTTCGAGCCTGTCTGGCGGCGAGCAGCAGGCCTTGGCCATCGGGCGCGCCCTGATGGCCAACCCTGACCTGCTGCTGCTCGACGAGGTCTCATTGGGCCTTGCGCCGGTGGTGATCAAGCGTATCTACGAGGCCATGGTGCACCTCGTCGACACGGGTACGACAATCCTGGTCGTCGAACAGGACGTGCAGCACGTCCTCACCGTCGCCGATCAGGTCGCCTGCTTCCTCGAGGGTCGTATCAGCCTCGAGGGCAAGCCGGGCGACCTCAGTTCTGAAGCGATCTCTGCAGCCTACTTCGGAGTGTGATGGGATGGATTGGCTCAACGTGTTGATACAAGGCATTCTCTTGGGTGGGCTGTACGCGTTGTTCGCTACCGGCCTGGCGCTCGTGTTCGGCGTCATGCGTTTCGTCAATCTGGCGCACGGCGACTTGGGCATCCTGGCGGCTTTCGTGGCCCTGTTCCTCATCGAGTCGCTCCATCTTGGCGTGCTCTGGTCGGCGCTCCTCACGATCGCCATCATGTTCGTGGTGGGCTATCTGCTGCAGCGCGGGCTGCTCAACTTCACCCTGGGCACCGACGAGACGCGTCCCATCGTGGTCGCCATCGGCCTGTCGATCATCATCCAGAATGGTCTTCTCATGTGGTTCTCCGCCGACTTTCGGGGTCTTGATGCGGGGACCATCGAGAACATCAGCGTGACCGTCACCGACAAGCTGGCGATAGGGTGGTTCCCTCTACTCGTGTTCCTGCTCTCGATCGCCGTCATCGCGGGGCTGCAGCTGTTCCTCAACCGCACCAAGCTGGGACGCGCCTTCAGAGCCACGTCGGACGACCGTGAGGCCGCCGAGCTCATGGGCATCAACAACCGCCACATCTACGGGTTGGCCATGGCCATCTCCCTCGCTATCGTCGCTGTGGCCGGGATTATGCTTGCCGTGCGCACCACATTCGAGCCGACGCAGGGCTCGTTCCGCCTCATCTACGCCTTCGAGGCGGTCATCATGGGCGGCATGGGGTCCATCTGGGGGACGCTCGTCGGCGGCATCATCCTCGGGGTCTCCCAGACGATGGGGTCACAGGCCTTCGGTTCAGGCTGGGGCATCTTCGTCGGCCACCTTGTCTTTCTCACCGTCCTGGCGCTGCGCCCGAGCGGCTTCTTCGCGAAGACGGTGACCGCATGAATGTGCCTGAGTTCCGCGTCGCGCGCTCGACGCGCATGCATCGCTACGTGCTCTTCGGCGGCGTGCTGGTCGTGGTCGTGCTGGCCGCCTTTCCGTTGTGGGCTTCGGTGAGCTACCTGCGGACAATGGTCACCTTCTTCACGCTGCTCGCTCTCGCCCAGATGTGGAACCTTCTCGGTGGATACGCTGGTCTGATCTCGGTCGGCCAGCAAGCGTACATAGGTCTCGGTGCGTACGGCCTGTGGATCATCGGCGACGTGATCGGCCTCCATCCCTTCGCCGCCGTGCTGCTCGCCGGATTGCTCGCCGTCGCCGTTGCTCTGCCGGTGGCGCCGCTCATCTTTCGCCTGCGCGGCGGCTACTTCGCCATCGGCACGTGGGTCATCGCCGAGGTCGTTCGCATCACCGTCGCCAACATCCAGGCCACGGGCGGCGGTTCCGGAAAGACCGTGATATCCGCCGCCCGCCTGCCGATCGACACGCGCATCACCGGCACGTACCTGTTGGCGCTGTTCGTCGCCGTCGGATCGATCCTGCTCGTCTACTTTCTGCTGCGCTCGCGCCTTGGTCTCGCCCTCACGGCGGTCCGCGACAACCAGCTGGCGGCACAGAGCTCGGGCGTCGACGTGTTTCGCGCCAAGCTGTACGTCTACCTGATAGCCGCCTTCGGCTGTGGGGTCGTCGGCGCCGTCGTGGCCATGAACCTGTTGCGCATCCAGCCCGCCGCGGCGTTCAGCATCAACTGGACGGCGTACGCGCTGTTCATCGTCGTCATCGGCGGGTTCGGGACGATCGAAGGTCCCATCATCGGCGCGGTGATCTACTTCACCGTGCTGCAGAGTCTCAGCCAGTATGGCCCGTTGTACATGCTGCTCCTTGGGATCGTCGCCGTCGCCATGGCGATCAAGGCTCCCGGTGGTATCTGGGGCTTCGTCGTCAGACGTTGGGGTATTCACCTCTTCCCGGTGCGGCGACGGCTCGTGCTCAAGGAACCTCCGCCACCGGCGGCCCCAGCCGCCGGTGGCGTCTCGGAGCCAGTGGTCGATGCGAGCTGAGCGGTCAACGATGGATGTGCCGTGAGAGGCTTCCTGAGCGACGAGGAGCGATCGTGATGGAGAAGGCGGCGAGCGGACCGATGCAAGCTGCAGAGCGCGAACAGCGTGCCGGCGTGCAGGTGCTGGCCAGAGCGGCGACAATCCTCAGGCTGCTGGCCGCGGACTCGTCGGGGGGCCTCACGTTCAGCGAGTTGGTCGCGCGCGCCGGGCTGCCACGCACTACGGTGCATCGTATCCGCTACGCTCTTGAGGAGGAGGGTTTCATCTGCACCGACCAAGCTACCGGCCGCCTTCATCTGGGGCCAGGCCTCCTTGAACTGGCGGTGGCGAGTCGGCGCGACCTGCCAACGGTGGTCAACCCGTACCTCGAGCGACTGGCCCGGGAGCTCAACGAGACCGTCGATCTCGCCGTCCTCGACGGCATGCACGTGCTGTTCATCGCCCAGCATCCGGCGCTGCAGCGCGCACTGATGGTGGTCTCGCGTGTCGGGGTCCGCTTTCCGGCCTTCTGCACGGCCAGCGGCAAGGTGCTGCTGGCGCAGCTTCCCCGGGAGGATCTGAAGAGGCGGCTTCCCAAGAAACTCGAGACACCAGCGCAGCACAGGCCCGTGTTGCGCGATCACCTGCTGAGTGAGATCGAGGAGGTCCGCCGCACCGGTCTCGGCTACGATTGCGAAGAACACCACGTCGGGATCTGTGGGGCCGCAGTGGCCATCACCGACATCGACGGCAGCGCGGCCGCGCTCTCCGTCCCGATGCCCGCCGCCCGCTTCCGCGCTGACTGCGATGCTGTCTCCGCGACCCTCCTGCGGGTGCGCGCTGAGATTCAGATCGCCCTGCAGGGGGCCTGAGTCCGCCGCCGGCTGCGGCGCAGGCCCGTGGCGCCGGTCGGCCAAGCGCCCGAGTAGCCACCCCACCCCCCCAGCAGGGCGTCTCGGCCTCGCGTCAGTCCGGCCGTATCACGCGGCTCTCCGTCACGATCGCGTCCATCTTCAGGTCGTGCGGCTCGCAGGGCAGCCCGACGACGACCTGCGCCTCGAAGGCGAGGGCAATCCGCGGCACGCCGGGCCTCGTGCGGGGCAGGTAGGCGTCGTAGAAGCCCCCTCCGTAGCCGCAGCGCCCGCATTCAGCATCGAACACAGAGCCTGGCACGATCACCACGTCGATGTCTCCCGGCGCCACCTCGACCAGGCCGGGGCGCGGTTCCGGGATTCCCCAGGATCCGTGAGCGAGGTCGGCGGACGGATCGGTGACTCGGTAGGCGGCCATGGATCGCGGGCTCAGGACGCGCGGCAGGCAGAGCGTTCTGCCGTCGGCCAGCACCCGGTCGATCAGCCCGGCCGTGTCCACTTCGCTGCCGAAGGAGGCGAAGAGCATGGTCGTCTGGGCCCGCGCGATCTCCGGGAGGGAGGCGGCGCGCGCGCATATCGCGGCGCTCAGCCGCGCGCGTTCGTCGGCAGGTAGCGCATCCCGCGCGGCGAGGCCGCTGTCCCGGACCCGGGCCTTCCTCGCGGCCAGATCAGCGATGGGTCGTTCAGCCTCCGTTGGGCCCTGCGGCATCCTCGACTCCGTCCACAGGCGTTCTCTCCACGTGCACTTGGCTGGCTACGCTTCGGTGGTGTGGATGCTTGTCGCCTATTCTGCTGCGCCCTTCAGTCCTCTATAGTATAGCGGTGTCCGATCGGCGGGCTGCCGGGCGGCTCAGGGGAGAGAGACGAGGGTCCGCGGCGCGAGGCGTGGCCGCGGCATGGAGAGGAGCATCATGGGGCTTCGCTCACAGGAAGAGATTTCCTTGGCGAGCGTGTTCACGCGTACGCTTCGCAACGTTCTGGCACTGACGTCTGTCGAGGAGAGACGTACTTGGCCGACAGTGGAGCAGATCGTCGACTCCACGCCCGAGGACGCCGTCGCTCCGGCGGCGCTCTTCCGCCTCCTGCAGTTCGCCATCTTACCCAAGGTCTTCGGCGAGAGCGCCGGACCCGCGATCTACCTCGCCGCCAAGCGTTTCAGCGGCGAGCTGCAGATCCACTCACTCCAGGGGCTCAAGGAGTGGTTCCGCGACATGCATCTCGGCGAGCTGGAGGTCGAGCTCGACGAGGAGCGCGTGCTTGTCAAGCTTGGGCACTGCATGAGCTGCCAGCGGCTGCCTGCGAACGGCACGCCCGTCTGCGATCTCGAGCGCGGCATCATCGACGGGGTGCTGGAGGTCGTGACCGGTACGGAGGTGGTGACGAAGGAGACCCAGTGCGGCAGCCTGGGCGACACCGTCTGCCAGTTCGAAGGCTACACCGGCCAGCAGCCCGGCTATCTGTACCACGAGAACGGATTTCACCCCGACGTACAGCGTCGTCTTCTTGGGCAGATCGCCGACCAGGCCGAGGTCGCGGTCGACAACCTGCGGCTTCTCGGTGAACGACAGGCTCATGAGACTCACGACCCTCTGACCGGCCTCATGAACTTCCGCCATCTGCGCGATCGCGCCGCCCATGAGCTGGCGCGCGCCGCCCGCTACCGTCGCACAGTCACGTTCGTGATGCTGGACCTGGACGACTTCCAGCGCGTCAACGACACCTTCGGGCGCGAAGGCGGCGACGAAGTGCTGCGTCACTGGGCCGCCGCCCTCACCGTCCAACTCCGCAGCTGCGATCTCGTGTGCCGCTACGGCGCCGACGAGTTCTTGGTCGTGCTCCCTGAGACCGCGGACCAGCAGACAGACGCCGTGCTGGAGCGGGTCCTCGCGGCGATGCGCGAGCTGTCGGTCGACATCGGCGGCAAGCCCGTGGCGCCCACCGCATCCGTCGGCGTGGCCAGCTACCCGGAGGACGGCCGGACGGCGGAGGAACTCGTCGCCAAGGCGGCGACCACGATGTACGCCGCTCGAGCGGGAGGCAAGGGCCGCGTCGCGTTCTACTCCCGCTCCACGCAGTCCTGAAGCTGGGGAGTGGCGGCGCGGGTCGACATCTCGGCCGTCGGCTCGCTGCACCGCCACTTCGAACCGGCTGCTCGTCACTACATCGACCTTCTGCGTCCGCAGACGCGCGTCACGGTGCGCGAGGTCAAGGAGGTTCCGCAGCGTGGCCGGAGCGAGGCGGAGGTGCTTCGCGAGGAGGGCCGGCGTCTTCTCGCGGCCTGGCCCCGGACGCCGCTCGTCGTCGCTCTGGCGATCGACGGGCGCTCCCGGGACAGCGAAGCGTTCGCCGCGTGGCTGCAGGAAGGCTTCGAGCGAGGCGGCGTCGGCTTTGTGATCGGTGGCGCTCTGGGGCTGAGCACGGAGGTCCTGGGGCGTGTCGATGAGCGGTTGTCTCTCTCGGTGCTCACCCTGCCTCACCAGCTCGCCCGGGTCCTGCTCCTCGAACAGCTCTTTCGCGCCGGCAAGATCCTGCGTGGCGAGACGTACCACCACTGACGGCCGGCGCGAGCGACCTGTGCGCTCAGACGGGCTAGAATGGGCACCTGTGACCGGCGGGGGCGCCGGCGCTCCAGCGACCCGGCGGTGAGGCGTGCTTGACGACCTGTACTACCTGAACGGAATCGCGGCGTCTCTCGCCGCCACGTTGCGCGAGCTGCTCGGCGAAGAGGTCGGGGCGACGTCGCCCGCGCCAGTCGCCGATCTCTCCGTGCCGACGCGGCGCGAACACGGCGATCTCACGACGAACGCGGCTCTGGCGAGCGCCAAGCGCGCCGGACGTCCGCCGCGGGAGCTCGCCCAGGAGCTCGGCGAGCGCTGGTCGGCCGGCCCGGGGAGAGGCTACTGCGAGCGTTTCGAAGTGGCCGGCCCCGGATTCCTCAACCTGTTCCTCACCGATGAGTGGTATCGCGGCGCCCTGCAGTCCCAGGTGAGCGAGGGCCCCGACTACGGCAGGGGCTGCGTCCCAGAGAGCGATCGGCAGAGGATGAACGTGGAGTTCGTCAGCGTGAACCCCACCGGTCCGCTTCATGTGGGTCACGCGCGCTACGCCTCCTACGGCGACGCGTTGTGCCGCATTCTCGCCTTTGTCGGGCACGATGTGACGCGCGAGTTCTACGTCAACGACTACGGCACGCAGATGATGCGCTTCGGCCAGTCGCTCGTCGCGCGGTACGGGCAGCGGCTGGGCCTCGAGACGCCGCTGCCGGAGGACGGGTACCAGGGCGCGTACGTCTTCGATCTGGCAGACCGGCTCATCGGCGACGTCGGCGAGCGCTATCGCCCCGCGCTGGTCGAGGCCGGCGACGACGTCTCCGAGCTGTCGCCAGATGTGGTCGCCGACGTGGCGGCCTGGGGTCGCGACGCCGTCCTCGCCATGTTCCGCAGCACGCTGGAGAGGCTGCGCGTGTCGTTCGACGAGTGGGTGCAGGAGAGCGCCCTCTACCGTGGCGACGAGGAGTACCGTACCGCGGCTTCGCCGGGGAGGTGGGCAAGGCGCTGGCGGACCTGGACGGCGAGGGCCTCCTCTACGAGGAGGGGGGCGCCGTCTGGCTGAGGACCACTGAGTACGGCGACGACAAGGACCGCGTGCTGATCCGTTCGTCGGGGCAGCCCACGTACTTCCTCAGCGACATCGCCTACCATCGGGACAAGATGGATCGCGGTTTCGCGCACATGGTCGACATCTGGGGCGCCGACCATCACGGCTACGTGCCGCGCATGAAAGCAGCGTTCACCGCCCTGCCGCCTCATGATCCGGAGCGGCTCGAGCTCATCATCGGGCAGCTCGTCAGTCTGGTCGAGAGCGGCGAGGCGAAGCGCATGAGCAAGCGGCGCGGCGACATCGTGACGGTCGACGACCTGACAGATGCGATCGGGGTCGATGCGGCGCGCTTTCTCCTCGTCGGCCGCTCTCACGACACGACGCTCGAACTCGACATCGACCTCGCCGTCCAGCGCTCCAGTCAGAACCCCGTCTACTACGTCCAATACGCCCACGCACGCATCTGCAGCATCCTGCGGCATTTTGAGGACGCCGGTGTGGGCGGCGCCAGCGAGCCGCTCCCAGGCGTGGCCGTGGGTCAGCACGAGCGGTCCTTGATCGGGACTTTGGCGCGCTGGCCGGAGGTGCTGTGCATTGCCGCCGCTCAGCGCGCGCCGCATCGGGTCCACTCGTATCTGACGGAGCTGTCCGCCGAGTTCCACACCTTCTACAAGCACTGCCGAGTGCTGGGCGACGACGTCGACGTGAGTCTCTTCAGGGCGGGCTTGTGCGACGCCACGCGCGCCACCTTGGCCACGGGGCTTGGGCTGCTCGGAGTGGATGCCCCCGAGCGAATGTGAGACCGGCTACGCCGCGAAGCGCTGGCGCGCCCAGGCGCGCAGTTCGTCGAGCTGCGCGGGGGTCAGCTCCTCGTCGAGATCGAGCAGTTGAGACACGGCGACGTTGTCCTGGCCGTTGAGCAGGCGGGCGACCACGCTCTCCAAGACCGTCCGCGCCACGTCGCGTCCGGGGATGGCGGGCCTGTAGACGTAGGCGATGCCGCTCCTGTCCTGAAGGAGCAGGTGCTTCTTCACGAGGTTGTTCATCACCGTCATCACGGTGGTGTAGGCGATCTGACGGCGTCCGCGCAGCGTCTCGTACACTTCTCGCACGGTCGTCTCGTCCTGCTCCCAGATCACTGCGAGGATCTCGGCCTCGAGCGAGCCGATGCCGGTGAACGCCGACCCCTTCGTACTGCGCAGCCACTCAGGTTGCTGGGTGTCCTCTATCATGGCCTCCTCCGTCTTCAATGCTACGTATTCCCCGTAGCTGCAAACCCACGCCTGCCGACCGTACACTCCCTCGGTGGGCCCTCGGCCATCTGTGGGGGCGACGACAGGGTGGCCGCGGAGAAACAGGCGCTGGCGCCGGGGACCGTCGCGACCCCCGGCAAGACCAGCCTCGCCAGAGCGGGCGGCTGACCGTGCCGGGCTGCCAGTTGCGGGCGCCGCCCCTCTGTGGTGAACTACGGCTGCGGGCGGATGTAGTGTAGTTGGTAACACGTCAGCTTCCCAAGCTGAAGACCGCGGGTTCGAGTCCCGTCATCCGCTCCACTGCTCCCGCCCTTCTTCTCTTCCCCGACGTCTGTGCGGGCCCACGCGGCTTGGCTCGCCTTCGCACGGCAGGCAGGATTCCCTAGGGGCTCTGGTTAGGCTATCCTTAAGCGAAGACCCCGGCGGAGAGGACGGCTTGACGCAGCGCACGCAGAGCACCGAGGAGTACTTGGAGGCGATCTTCAAGCTGCAGCGTGGCGGTGGCACGGTCACCGTCAAGCGCCTCGCGATTGAACTCGGCGTCTCGCCGCCGTCGGTCTCGGAGATGGTGCGGCGGTTGCGGGGCATCGGTCTGGTCGCCAAGCCGAGGGCTCGGGGCATCAGGCTCACGGCCAAGGGGAAGGTCGAAGGCGCTCGCCTGGTGCGGCGGCATCGCCTCAGTGAACGCTTTCTCGTGGACTACCTCGACATGCCTTGGGACGCGGTGCACGAAGAGGCCTGCAAGCTCGAGCATGTGCTGAGTTCCGAGGTCGAGGCCCGACTCGCCGAGCAGTTGGGCAACCCTCGCACCTGCCCGCATGGTCACGCCATTCCGGACGCGGACGGCTCGCTCGTCGATGAGGATCTGCGGCCGCTCGCCGAGCTCGACCCCGGCGAGAGTGGTGTCATCGGCTGCATCTCCGAAGAGGACGGCGCGCTTCTGAGGTACCTTGGGTCGCTGGGGCTCGTCCCCGAGACTTCGGTCGAAGTCGAGTCCATCGCTCCCTTCGGCGGTCCGTTGCTCGTCCGTGTAGGAGGGGCGCAGTACGCGCTGGGCAGGGAGGTCGCCGGCAAGATCCTCCTGCGAGTCTGATCCTATGGGCGTTGCCGCACGGAATCGCGCCGCGAAGCCCGGCCCGGTCGGCGGCGAGCCGAAGATCCTCGTGTGTCTGGCCGGCAACCCCAACGTCGGCAAGAGTTCGCTGTTCAACGCTCTCACCGGCGCCGCTGCCGAGACGGCGCACTGCGCCGGGATCACGACCGAGGCCTGCGCCGTCTCGGTCCGGTGGGGCGAGCGGCAGGTCGAGGTGGTGGACCTGCCTGGGGCGTACTCGCTCGAGGGCGGCCAGGGCGTCGACCAGCTCGTCGCGCGCAGCGCTCTGCTCGCGCGGAGGCCCGACGTCGTGGTCGCTGTGGTCGACGCGACGAACCTGGCGCGCAGCCTTTACCTGCCCTTGCAGCTCGTCGATCTCGGCTTTCGCGTCGTCGTCGCCGTGAACCTGGCGGACGAGGCCCGCCGACGCCATCGTCCCGTCGCCGCCGACGCTCTGGCTGGCGAACTTGGCGTGCCGGTGGTTGCGACTGTGGCGCCACACGGAGAGGGCGTGGCAGAGCTGGAGGCGGCCGTGCTCCTTGCCGCCAGCTCCGCCCGCGGGCGCCCCCGCGGGACGCCGCTGCCGGCGTCCGCCGATGAGCGCGTCGCGGCCCTGGCGGCCGCGCTCGCTGTGCACGGCGCGGATGGTGGCCTCTCGGTCTTCGGCCTGACGCCGCGCGCCGCGGCGATCTCGGTCTTCGAGGGGGACGCGGAGATCGCCGACGCCGTCGACCTGGAGGACATCGGGGGTCTGACTCTTGCCGACGATGGTCTGGCCCTGGCCATCGCCCAGGCGCGCCACGCGGAGGCTCGGCGACTGGCCGCCGCCGCGCAGTCGCCCGCCACGGAGGCCGGCGACGTCCTCTGGAGGCTTTCGACCGCGCCGCGCACGGGCATCCCCATTCTGATCGCCGTGCTCGCGACGATGTTCGTCTGCCTCTTCGTGGTCGGCGACTTCCTCGCCGGCCTCCTGACGGGGGTCTGGACGGCGACCATCTCGCCTGCAGTCACATCGCTCACGACCAGCCTCTTCGGCGATGGCACGTTGGGGCGCATCGTCCTCTGGGGCGTTGACGGCGGCATCCTCGCCACCTTGGCCGTCGGCATCCCCTACATCCTCACGTTCTACTTCATCCTTGCGCTGGTCGAGGACTCGGGCTACATGAACGCCGCCGCCTTTCTCAGCGATCGGTTCATGCACCGCTTCGGCCTGCATGGGCGCGCGGTGGTCCCGCTCATCGCCGCGGGAGGCTGCAACGTGCCCGCCATCATCGCGACTCGTTCGCTGGCGTCCCGGCGAGAACGCGTGATCGCCTCGACCTTGGCGACGCTCATGCCGTGCAGCGCGGCCACCGCCGTCATCATCGGCGCCGTGGCGGGTGTGGCCGGGTGGCAGTATGCGCTCCTCACCTACGCGGTGATCTTCGCGGTGATGGTGCTCGCCGGCCTCGGCCTGAACCGGCTGCTCCCCGGCACGGAGAGCCCCTTCGTGATGGAGATGTTCCCGTTTCGCCGCCCCGTCCTGCGCCAGGTCGTGGGCAAGACCTGGCGTCGTTTCCGCGAGTTCGTCTGGGACGCCGCGCCGATCATCGTCCTCGGCAGCATGGCGTTGGGGGCTCTCTACGAGACGGGGGCCATCTGGCGGTTCACCGAGCCGCTGGCGCCGATCGTCGAGGGCTGGCTGCTGCTTCCGGCGGTGGCCGGCCTCACACTCGTCTTCGCCGTCCTGCGCAAGGAACTGGCGCTCCAGTTGCTGCTGGTCTTCGCCGCGGTCAGCACCGGCGGGGCAGTCGCCGGCATCGGCAGCTTCATGACCACGTCGCAGATCGTGACGTACGCGATCGTCAACGCGATCTACATCCCATGTCTTGCGACGATCGCCGTGCTCACGCGCGAGATCGGCTGGCGAAGCACGGCGCTGGTGTGCCTGGGCACCATCCTCCTCGCTCTTCTGGTCGGCGGCATCGTCGCGCACGCCCTGCCTCTGTTCGGGATATGACATGGCCGTGGCCCGGATGCTGCGCGCCCGTCTGCTCGCGGGTAGGATAGACGTGAGGTGGTCTGTTCCCTCAGAAGGAGGGGCAAGGCCGTCTTGGTGGCAGGTGATCCGAGGAGGTCAGGGTGGACATGCGTGATGCCGGAGCCCGTCGCCTGGTGGTGGCCGCGAATCGCGGCCCGGTGTCGTTCCAGAGGGGGCCCGAAGGCGAGCTCGTCCTCAAGCGAGGGCTTGGCGGTCTGGTCACCGTCTTGAACGAGGTGCTGGGCAGGCGACCGGGGACGTGGGTGGCGGCGGCCGTGGGACCCGAGGAGGCGAAGCTGGCCGAAGCCGGCGAGCCTGTCGATATCACGCTGGATGCGTCGTCCTATCGTGTGCGCTACGTTCCCATGCCGCGCGAGGTCTACGATCAGTACGATCGCATCGTCGCCAATCCCATGCTGTGGTTCCTCCAGCACTACCTGTGGGACCTCGGATGGCACCCGGATATCACCCTCAACGAACTCAACGCCTGGGTCAACGGCTACCTGCCCGCGCAGCAGCTCTTCGCCGACGCCATCTTCGACGAAGTGCGGGGCGACGACGGCGAGGAGTCGCTGGTCATGTTGCACGACCATCATCTCTACGGAGTCGCTCCGCTGGTCCGTGCCGCCGCACCGCGCGCCTTCCTCCATCAGTTCGTGCACATCCCTTGGCCGCAGTCGGACGCCTGGACGGTGCTGCCGAAGCACATCCGCACTGCCGTCTTCGAGGGTCTTCTGGGCAACGACATCGTCTCGTTCCACACCCGGCACAACGCGCGCAACTTCCTGCAGGGATGCGCCGACCTCCTCGATCTGCCTGTCGACTTGGCCAATCTCAGCCTGAGCGTCGCGGGGCGCGAGGTGTGGGCCCGCCCGTATCCTGTATCGATCGACCCCAAGGGCCTGCGAGAGGCGGCTTCGACGGAGGCGGTCGCGGTGGCGGAGAAGCAGCTGCTCGAGCGTCGCCGCGAGTTCCTGCTGCTTCGCGTCGACCGGCTCGATCTCAGCAAGAACGTGATCCGCGGGTTCCGCGCATTCGATCGCTTCCTCGAGCTGTACCCGGAGTACCGGGAGCGCATCACGTTCCTGGCGCTGCTGCAGCCCGCACGGGCCGATGTGGAGGAGTATGTCGTCTATCGCGAACGCGTCATGCGCACGGCCGCAGAGATCAACACCAAGCACGGGAACACCGACTGGATGCCCATCGAGGTGCGCGTGCAGGATGACTACCCCCAGACGCTGGCCGCGTACAAGCACTACGACGCGCTCATGGTCAACTCGATCTTCGATGGCATGAACCTCATCGCCAAGGAGGGCCCGGTGCTGAACACTCGTGACGGCGTGCTCATCCTGAGCGAGAACACCGGGGCAGCTGAGGAACTCCACATGTACTCCGTCATCGTGAATCCCTTCGACATCGAGGCTCAGGCCGCGGCCATCCACGAGGCGTTGACCATGTCGGAGTTCGAGCGGCGCGTGCTGGCGCAGCAGATCCGCCGCGTGGTGGACGCCAACAGCATCGAGAGGTGGGTGGACCTGCAGTTCGCCGATATCGGCGCCAAGCTCGCCCAGGAGGCGTCTGCCGAACCATGATCGTGTCGGGCGGTCCGTCGCCTTCCGGCGAGGTTCGCCCTTGACTCAGCTCAGTCGCGCTCGCAGCGTCTTCGCGTGAGTTCGAGGTACTCCTCGGCGATGTCGATGCCGACCGCCCGGCGACCGAGGTTCCCGGCGACCAGGAGCGTGGTGCCTGTGCCGCAGAACGGGTCGATCACGACGCCGAGGGGAGGGCAGGTCGCGAGGATGGGGATACGACAGAGGTCTGGCGGAAACGCCGCGAAATGCGCGGCGCGGCCTCGGGTGGCCTCCGGCATGATGCTCCACACGTCCCCGGGCTTCGCGCCGCCCGGGTGGTAGCGGAGGACGTAGAAGCCGCGCTCCCGCAGCTCTCTGGCCCGTCCCGAAACCGCGGGCGCGTCCGAGTGGGTGACTCGCTGCTGGCCGCGGAGGACCATGCGGAAATCCGCGAGACGTCCTGCGGCTACAGCCTCCAGGGCGGCTTCGAGCGCTTCGGACGCGGCCGCCTTCTCGTCTTCGCTCAGGGCCGTCGAGAGATCGATCTGCCGGCGGTAGCGCACGCCGCGCACCCCGGTGGCCGAGACGACGGCGCCGCCGACGACGCGTGCGGCGCGTGGCGCGTGGCGCACGGCGTCGGCGTCGTAGAAGTAGCCCGTGGGCTTGCGGACGAAGTGGAAGAGCAGCTCGTGGACGTTGCGCAGCCTGTCGCGACTCGTGTCAGGGCCTCCCTTCACCTTGTGCCAGACGACGCTGTTGCGCAGCGTCCAGCCCTGGTCGTCGGCGAGGTGGAAGGCGACTCGCCACGGGATGCCGAATTGACGCTTGCCGCGGTAGGTGTCGCCGAGGTTGAGCCAGAGCGAGCCCGTCGGCTTGAGCACGCGCCGCAGCTCGGCGGTGACCGCGCCGAGGGCCATCACGTAGTCCTGCCAGCTGCTCTCCGCGCCGAGGCCGCCGCCGGCGTAGCGACGATGCCCGAAGTACGGCGGGCTGGTCAGGCAGCAGTCGACGCTGCCGTCGGGGAAGAGGCGCGGAGTCTCGAGTGTGTCGCCGCGCAGAAGAAGCGGCCCCGGCCGATGGTGCGCAAGGTAGGTCGCCACCGCCTTCCGGCCCGGCTCTCTCGTGTGGGCCGCGCCGCTCATGTGGGGGCGCCCCGCACGAGCCTGCTCGCGACGTGCACGCTCAGCGCTCGAGCACTCGCCGGAAGATTGCCTCGTAGTCGGCGACCATGCGCTCAACCGTGAAGCGCTCTTCCACGACGCGCCGGCACGCGCCGGCCTCGATCTCATCAAGCCGTCCTATCGCCGCGACGAATTCGTCGAGCGTGTCGCAGACGAACCCAGATCTTCCATGCTCGACGATCTCCGGCACGGATCCTTGCCGCAGGGCCACCACCGGCGTGCCCGTGGCCATGGCTTCGATCATCACCAGACCGAACGGTTCCGGCCACGTGATCGGGAAGAGGAAGGCCTTGGCGTGCGCGAAGAGCTCGCGCCGGCGCGCGTTGCTGACCTCGGCTTCATACACCACCTGCTCGCCGTCGATGAGCGGTTCGATCTGCGACTCGAAGTACTCGCGGTACGGCTCTTGGAGCGCTCCCGCCATGATGAGCTTGTGGCCGGTACGTCTCGCCGCCTCGATCGACAGGTGGAAGCCCTTGGCGGCGCACAGGCGGCCGAAAGCGAGGAGGTAGTCGTCCTTCTCCGGAGTGAAGGGCCACTGCTCAAGGGCGAGCGCGTTGTAGGCGAGACCTGCCCAATCCATGGCTGGAGGAGCGGTCGACTGCTGGTGCTTGCTGATGGCGACATAGCCGACCGCGCTGCGAAACTGCTCGTAGAACGGGTAGGCGGTCTCGTCGAAGGCGCAGTGCACTGTGTGAACCATCGGCGTCTTCAGGCAGCGGCTGAAGGCGATGCCGAGGAACCCCGAGTGATCGTGGACGAGGTCGAAACGGTCGCGCTCGATGTCCGCGAACGCGAACGACATGTGGCGGGCGTCGTAGCTGCTCTCTCCGAGGCATCCAGGCATCTGCTCCGGGAACACCGACCGCAGCTCGGCTTCGGTGTGTGAGTCGCCGCTGGCGTAGAGCACGAGCTCGTGACCGCGAGCGGTGAGGCCATCGCAGAGTTGCTGGACGACCCACTCCGTGCCGCCGTAGCCGGCGGGCGGGACGGTGATCCACGGGGCGGCGATCTGGGCGATGCGCATGCTGGCATTCTATATGCTGAGGGGCTGGGAAGCCGTTGCGCGCCGGCGCTCCGGGGCTCTGGCCCTGTGCATCCTCCAGCCTCCGAGATAGAGTGCTCGTCGTGATTCTCTTCCTTGACTGTGCGAACGGCATCAGCGGTGACATGCTCGTGGCGGCGCTTGTGACGCTCACGGCTCCCGCGGGCGATGGCGATCCGCTCGACGACGTCGTGCGGCCGGCACTTGCGTCCGCGGGCCTCGATCCCGACCTCGTCGCGTCCGCGGCGGTTTGTCGTGGCGGCATAGCGGCGCGTTCCTTCACCGTCGCCGAGGCCACCGGGTTCGGCACCTTCAAGGAGCTTGTCGCCGCGGCGCGCGCGTCGACGCTCGAGCCGCGGGTCGTCGAGGCGGTCGCCGCGGTGGCGGCCAGCATGGCGGCCGCTGAGGCGCAGGTCCACGGCGACGACGACGAGCACCTCCACGAGCTGAGCGGAGTCGACACGGTGGTCGACCTGATCAGCGCGGCGGCGCTGGTCCAGCGGCTCTCTCTCGTCAGAATCGTCGCCTCGCCGCCGGCCCTGGGGAGCGGCATGGTGCGCACGGAGCATGGCCTCGTGTCGGTGCCGGTGCCGGCTGTGCTTGCCCTTCTGACCGGCTCGCCCATCGGCGGGGGCTCCGAGCTGGACCTTGGGGAATCGCCTGGTGAGCTGACGACTCCCACCGGGGCGGCGCTCCTGGTGCACTACGCGGATGCGTTCTCGGCCATGCCTTGCGGTCGGATCGCGCGGGCCGCCTACGGCGCGGGCTCGCGGGAGCTGCCTGGACGTCCGAACGTCCTGCGCGCCGTGCTCATCGAGCCGCCGGAGGCGGAGACAGGCGTCGCGCCAGGGGCCCGTCGCGACGGGCCCGAGCACGTGCTCCTCGAGACCAACGTAGACGACATGTCGCCTGAGCTGCTGGCACACGCGGCCGCTGCCCTGCGCGCGTCGGGCGCCGTCGACGTATGGCTGACGGCGACTGTGATGAAGAAGGGCCGTCCCGGCTGCGTCTTGCACGTCCTCGCACTGTCCGTCGATCGGCAACGGCTCGCCGATCTCGTGTTCGCCGAGACATCGAGCTTCGGCCTTCGCGTTCTGCCGGTCGAGCGGTTGTACGCCGACCAGCGCCGAGAGCGCGTACACGTCGACGGTTGCGAGATCGCCGTTCGCCTGGGATACGTCGCCGGCCGCCTCGTCACCGTCTCACCCGAGTACGAGGACGTTCGACGGGCCGCTGGAGCGGGCCGCTCGGCCAAGGCTGTCCACGAGGCGGCGCAAGCAGCTGCACGCGCCGACTTCGGCGGCGCCTGACGTTCCTCCGGGGCATGCGTCGCCGGGTCGAAATACCTTGCCATGCGCAAACGTTCACATGTACTATCTCGCGGTGGAAGCCCGCCAAGCCGCATCCCGGCTACGCCCTTTCGCGGTGCGCCGCGCGTGGGGGCAACGAAGGAGGACGCATTGACTTCGACCGCGAAGCCTGATCGCAAGATGCCCGTGCCGAGCGACATCGAGATCGCCCAGGCCGCCACCATGCAGCCCATCCAGGCCATCGCCGAGAAGGCGGGCGTGCTGGAGGATGAGCTCGAGCTCTACGGTCGCTACAAGGCGAAGGTCGACTACATGGCGCTGCTCGAGCGGCTCAAGGACAAGCCGGACGGCAAGGTCATCGACATCACTGCGATCACGCCGACGCCGCTCGGCGAGGGCAAAACCGTGACCTCGATTGGTCTCGCTGAATCGATGAACGCGATCGGCGTCGACACCATGCTGGCGCTGCGCGAACCCTCGCTCGGCCCCGTGTTCGGCATCAAGGGAGGAGCGGCGGGCGGCGGTTACTCGCAGCTCGTGCCGATGGAGGACCTCAACCTCCACTTCACCGGCGACATCCACGCCGTCGGCGTAGCCAACAACCTGCTCGCGGCCATGATCGACACCCACCTGATGCACGGCAACGAGCTGGGCATCGCTCCGCTCACCATCTCCTGGCGGCGCTGCGTCGATCTCAACGACCGCGCCATGCGCGAGATCGTCAACGGTCTAGGTGGTCGGCTCAACGGCATCCCGCGCCAGACCGGCTACGACATCACGGTGGCCAGTGAGGTCATGGCCATTCTTGGACTCGCGACCAGCCTCAAGGACCTGCGCGAGCGGCTCGGCCGCATCACCTTCGGGTACAGCGTCGACGGCAAGCCGTTGACCGCCGAGGACATCGGCGCCGCCGGCGCCATGACGGTTCTCCTTAGGGATGCTCTTCAGCCCAACCTGATCCAGACACTCGAGGGAAATCCGGCGCTCGTGCACTCCGGCCCGTTTGCCAACATCGCCCAGGGCAACAACTCCATCATCGCCGACAAGGTCGCCATGAAGCTCGCCGACTACGTCGTGACCGAGAGCGGCTTCGCCGCCGACCTTGGCGCCGAGAAGTTCATGAACATCATCTGTCGCTACGGCGGCTTCGCGCCCAGCGCCGTCGTCGTCACCTGCACGATGCGCGCCCTCAAGATGCATGGCGGTCTGCCCGTCGACCCAGAGCTTCTCAAGGCCGAGAACAACGCCGCCCTGGAGAAGGGCTGCGAGAACTTGGTCAAGCAAATCGAGAACATGAAGCTCTTCGGCATACCCGTCGTCGTCACGATCAACCGGTTCACTTTCGATCGCGACAGCGAGATCGAGATCGTGCGCAAGGCGGCCCTCGCGGCTGGCGCTGAAGACGCTGTGCCGATCAATGTGCACGCGCTGGGCGGCGACGGCGGCCAGGAGGCGGCCGCGGCCGTCAAGGCCGCAGCCGACAAGGGCGGCGACTTCCGGTTCCTGTATCCCCTGGAGGCCTCCATCAAGGAGAAGATCGAGACGATCGCGACTAAGATCTACGGCGCCGACGGCGTCGAGTACCTGCCTGAAGCGGAGGCGAAGATCAAGCTCTTCACCGAGCAGGGTCTCGACAAGCTGCCGATGTGCATGGCGAAGACGCATCTCTCGCTCTCGCATGACCCGGCGCTCAAGGGCCGGCCGCGTGGCTTCCGCGTGCCGATCCGCGACATTCGTCCGGCTACCGGCGCAGGGTACCTCTACCCGCTCCTCGGCGAGATGCGCACCATGCCGGGCCTCAGCAAGCAGCCGGCCGCCGTGAACGTTGATGTCAACGTCGAGACCGGCGCGATCAGTGGCCTCTTCTAGGAAGGTGAGCGCCTTGGCCGTCCAGGGGGTCCGCTATGGGTGAGGCGCCCACCGTCTATGCGACCGAGTCCCTTCAGGTCTACCTCGACGATGCCGCCAGCGCGAAGCCCGCTCCCGGCGGCGGCAGCGTGTCGGCGTGCGTCGGCGCCCTCGGCGCCGCTCTCGTCAGCATGGTCTGCAATCACACGCGTGGGCGCGAGAAGTTCGTCGCTGTCGAGGGGCAGATGCAGGAGCTCGTGGTGCGCTCTGAGGCCGCTCGCGCCAGGCTCGAGGATCTCCTCCAGGACGACACCACCGCCTACAACGCTGTCATCGCGGCGTATCGCCTGCCCAAGGAGACGGAGGCGGAGGTGGCGGCGCGCAGGGCGGCTGTCCAGGCCGGCCTGATTGCCGCCGCCAACGTGCCGCTCGAGATCTGCCGGGTGGCACTCGAGGTCTGCAGGCTCTCGCGGACCGCAGCAGAGCTCGGGAACCCTCAGATGATCACCGACGCCGGCATCGGCGCGGTGCTGGGAGAGGCGGCCGTCGTGAGCGCGGCCCTCAATGTCAGGATCAACCTCGGATCCATCGAGGACAGCGCGTACGTCCAGACCGTGGCGCCGGAGATCGACGCTCTTGAGTCGGAGGCAGCGGCGCTTCGCGTCGAGGTGCTCGGTATCACGAGTTCGAAGCTCTGACCATCGCCGCCGACCACGGGGGGGGACCATGGCAGCCAAGATCATCGACGGCAAGGCCATCGCCAAACAGGTCCGTGAGGAGGTCCATGCGGAGGTGGAGAGGCTCGCAGCGGGTGGCGTGAAGCCGGGCGTGGCCACCATCCTCGTGGGCGATGATGCTGGCGCCCAGTTCTATCGCGGCCAGATCGAGAAGAACTGCGGCACGGTGGGCTTCACGTACTTCGACCATGAACTGCCGGAGGGCACAGCCGAGCACGAGGTGCTCGCCCTTGTCGACGAACTGAACGTCGACGACGACGTCCACGGTATCCTGGCGCTCACGCCGATGGCCGGAGGCATCGGCCAGACCTCGGTGTTCAAGGCTATCCGGCCCGTCAAGGACTTGGACTGTGTGAATCCAGCCAACATCGGCCACGTGCTGCTCGGCGACCAGTTGTTCGCGCCCGCGACGCCATCGGCCTGCATCGAGATCTTCGATTTCGAGGGCGTGGATCTCTCGGGACTCGACGTGACGGTCGTCGGTCGCTCCAATGTCGTCGGGAAGCCTGTCGCGCTGCTCTGCCTTGGTCGCCACGCGGCTGTCTGCATGGTGCACACGCGCTGCAAAGACCTGCCCCTTGCCTGTCGCAAGGCCGACGTGCTCATCAGCGCGGCACCGGTGCCTGAGCTGATCAGTGGGGACATGGTGAAGCCGGGCGCCGTGGTGATCGACGTCGCCACGATGCGTGGGAAAGACGGCAGTCAGATCGGCAGTCTTGAATGGGAGAGCGTCGTCGAAGTCGCAGGCAAGGTGACGCCGGTCCCTGGCGGTGTCGGACCTGTGACGAACGTCATGTTGCTCAAGAACGCTCTGGCCGCCTGCAAAGCCCAGACTGGGGCGAGCTGAGCAACGCACCGTCGCCGTCAGTGCCGGGGGGCGCCGTGCCCAATGCGCGCGCCGCCGGCGTGGACGTGGTTGAATGGTATCTCATGGCCCGCGCGGGGTGACGGGCGGCAGTCTTCGGCCGCGATCGCCCGCCGGGTACGCAACGTGATGTGGAGCTGATGCGATGTCAAGGCGAGTAGTGCTTTCCGGGTCGGCCGGCGCCCCTCCGCCTGACGTCTGCGACCTCGAGCGAGTCGCGGTCATCGTCGAGGGGAGCGAAGCGCATGGCGACCTCATGGCGCTCCTGCAGCGCACGCAGAACGAACTCGGCCACGTGCCCGAGGCGGCCGTCAGGGAGATTTCGCGCCTCACGGGCACGCCGACATCGCGCATCTACGGCATCCTGACGTTCTACGCCCAGTTCTCCACCGTCCCCAGCGGCCGCCACAAGATCTTCGTGTGCCACGGCACAGCCTGTCACGTGGCCGGCGCCAAGCGCATCACGGAGGCCTTCGAGCAGGAGCTTGGCGTCCGCGACGGCGAGTCCACCTCCGACTTGGAGTTCAGCCTCGACTCGGTGGCCTGCATGGGTGCCTGCTCGCAGGCACCGGTGATGCGCATCGACGACGACACGTTCGGCAATCTCAGCGCCGACCAAGCGCGCAAAGTCATTCGCGGGCTCATCAAGGAGCTTGGTCTTGAGGCGGACTATGCTGGCGCGGGAGCCGGCGAGGAGCGTGGAGGCGGCAACGATGCCTGAGCCGGGCAAGGCGCCGACCGAGGGCGTCAAGGTCGCCGTGTCCGCCGCGGGCGACGGCAAGCGGCGCGTGTCGGTGTGCGCCGGCACGGCGTGTGTGTTCGCCGGGTCGATGAAGGTACGTGATGCCTTCGTCACGGAGATCGAGGCAGCGGGCCTGGATGACGCAGTCGAGGTGGCCATCATCGGCTGCCACGGACTGTGTTCGCAGGGTCCTCTCGCCGTCGTGAGTGGCGACGAGACGTACTACCCACGACTCATGGTCAAAGATGTCAAGCAGGTCGTCGCCGGGCACCTCGCTGGCGGCGCCGTGGTCGAGGAGTTCCTGTACGTCGACCCTGCGACTGGGGAGCGTGTCGCCTGCGCACGCGACATCCCCTTCTACGCGCAGCAAACGCGCGTCGCTCTGCGCGACGTGGGCATCGTCGACCCGGAGAGCATCGACGAGTTCCTGGTGCGTGGCGGCTACGAGGCCGCGCGCACGGCTCTCACGACGATGCAGCCAGACGACATCGTCGAGGAGGTGTTGGCTTCAGGTCTTCGTGGTCGCGGCGGCGCCGGGTTCCCCACCGGTCAGAAGTGGAAGTTCGCGCGTGCCTCGCCTGGCGATGTCAAGTACATCATCTGCAACGGCGACGAAGGCGACCCGGGCGCCTTCATGGACGCCTCCATCATGGACGGCGACCCGCACGCCGTCATCGAAGGCATGCTCATCGCGTCCTTCGCGGTCGGCGCGCGCGAGGGCTTCCTCTATGTGCGCGCCGAGTATCCGCTGGCCGTGAAGCGGCTGCGTCTGGCCATCGCCGCCGCCCTGGAGCACGGCTATCTGGGGCGCGACATCTTCGGCAGCGGCTGGGATTTCACGGTCAAGATCAAGGAGGGCGCGGGGGCCTTCGTCTGCGGCGAAGAGACCGCGCTCATCGCCTCCATCATGGGTGCGCGGGGCATGCCACGACAGCGCCCGCCCTTCCCGGCGGTCTCCGGGCTGTGGGGCAAGCCCACCAACATCAACAACGTCGAGACGTACGCCAGCGTGCCGTGGATCATCCTGCACGGAGCGGCCGCGTACGCCGCCATCGGCAGCGAAACCTGCAAGGGTACCAAGTCGTTCAGTCTCGCCGGCAAAGTGGTCAACGGCGGCCTCGTCGAGGTCCCCATGGGCTCCACTCTACGTCACGTCATCTTCGATATCGGCGGCGGCATCAAGGACGGGCGCGAGTTCAAGGCCGTGCAGCTCGGCGGGCCGTCGGGCGGGTGTGTGCCGGCCGGCTTGCTGGACACCCCGGTCGACTACGAGAGCCTGGCGGCCACGGGCGCGATCATGGGCTCCGGCGGCATGGTGGTCGCCGACGACACCACCTGCATGGTCGACCTCGCCAAGTACTTCCTGCAATTCACGCAGAACGAGAGCTGCGGAAAGTGCGTGCCCTGCCGGCTCGGCACCAAGCGCATGCTCGAGATGCTCGAGCGCATCACGATGGGCGACGGCCGGCCGGAGGATCTCGAGCAACTCGAGAAGCTCGCCAGAACGATCAAGACGACGAGCCTGTGCGGGCTCGGCCAGACGGCGCCCAACCCGGTGCTCACCACCATCCGCTACTTCCGCGAGGAGTATGAGGAGCACATCTTCGCGCATCGCTGCCCGACCCTGTCGTGCGACGCGCTGATCGCCTACACCATCGACCCCGAAGCCTGCACCGGCTGCATGCTGTGTGCGAAGAAGTGCCCCGTCGGTGCGGTGCGCGGCGAGAAGAAGCAGTCGCACATGATCGACCAGAACGTCTGCATCACCTGCGACGCCTGTCGCGCGGCCTGCAAGTTCGGCGCCGTGAACATCGTCAGCGGCCCTGGCGAGATAGACGCCGCGGTGGCTGCGCAGCGCTGCGGCTGACGCGAGGCGCACCGTGGTCCTTCCGAGGTATCTAGGGCCGTGGGCGCCGTCCGCCGGGCCCGTGCCTCGGCGTCGCCGACAGCAAGGGCACCAAGGTCTTCTCGCTGGCCGGCGAGCTGGCCAACACAGGCCTTGTAGAGGAGCCGATGGGAGGGCCGGCCGGAGGATCTCGAGCAACTCGAGAAGCTCGCCAGAACGATCAAGACGACGAGCCTGTGCGGGCTCGGCCAGACGGCGCCCAACCCGGCGCTGTCCACCCTCCAGTACTTCCGCGACGAGCACGAGCGCCACATCTTCGAGAAGACGTGCACGGCCGGCCGTTGCGTGGCGCTGCTCGCTGGGTGCGCCTCGTCGCCCCCCCGGCCCTCCCATCCGCCACTGTTTACAGCCGCTGGACCGTGGTGTACGCTCCCGCGGTGCGTGCGGTGTCGTATGGGGGACGCCGTCGGCCGCGAGGCCAGCGCAGAGGCATTCGTAGGAGGGTGTTGCTTTGGCCCAGGGGACCGTCAAGTGGTTCAGCAATGAGAAGGGGTACGGCTTCATCGAGCGGGAGGACGGTGACGACCTGTTCGTCCACTTCTCCGAGATCTCGATGGACGGGTACAAGACGCTTGTCCAGGGGCAGCGAGTGGAGTTCGAGGTCACCGAGGGCGACAAGGGGCTCCAGGCCTCCACGGTGAGACCGCTCGTCTGACACAGGCCGGAATCGCCTGAAGGGGGGCCGCGGCTGCAGGGCGTCCGGCCCCCCTCTTCTTGTTCCCGTCTTCGAGGCTGGGGTAGGATAGCCGTCCGGTTCTTCGCGGTCCGCAGCAGGAGGCAACCCCAGTCATGATCGGCGAAGACGATGTCCGCTACGTCGCCAAGCTCGCTCGGCTGCATCTCGAGCAGGACGAGGTGGACCGCATGACGAGTGAACTCGTCAAGATCCTCGGCCACATCGACAAGATGAGTGAGCTCGATACGGCTTCCGTGTCACCGACCGCGCACGTCCTCGATGTCGTCAATGTCATGCGCGCCGACAAGTCGCGTTCCGGCACTTCTCGCGAGGATGCCCTCCGCAATGCGCCTGCGGTAGGCAACGACTCGTTCCGCGTGCCCAGGATGAGCTGACGATGACGCTCGATCCGCTGCGCCTGACGGCGCGAGTGGCCAAGCGGCTGCTGGTCGACGGGCAGATCTCTTCGGCGGAGCTCACGAAGGTCTATCTCGACCAGATCGCGGCGGTCGAAGACCAAGTGCACGCATACATTCTGGTCACTTACGACAACGCCGCCAAGTACTCCACCAAGGTCGATCGCGAGATGCAGGCCCTGCGTGGCCCCTTGGCCGGGCTGCCCATCGCCATCAAGGACAACATGGTCACCGAGGGAGTGACCACGACCTGTGGCTCCCGGATCCTGCGCAACTACATGCCCATCTACACGGCCACCGCCGTGCGGCGGGTGTGGGACGACCATGTCGTCATGTTGGGCAAGACGAACCTGGACGAGTTCGCCATGGGCTCCTCGACGGAGAACTCGAGCTTCGGGAGGACGCGGAACCCATGGGACCTCGCCACGGTCTCAGGCGGCTCGAGTGGCGGTTCCGCCGCCGCCGTGGCCGCGGGCGAAGCACTCTGGGCTCTCGGGAGTGACACCGGCGGCTCCATCCGTCAGCCGGCCGCCCTCTGCGGCGTCGTCGGGATGAAGCCGACGTATGGCGCTGTGAGCCGCTACGGGCTCGTCGCCTTCGCCAGCTCGCTCGAGCAGATCGGGCCACTTGCAAGATCGGTCTACGACTGCGCCCTGCTGCTCCAGCACATCGTGGGCCGCGATCGCATGGATTCCACCAGCGTCGAACTCCCCGAGCCGATCGTTCTGCCAGACGCACAGAGGCTCGACGGTCTGCGCGTCGGCATCCCGGCGGAGTATCTGGGCGCCTGCACCGAGCCGGGCGTGCTCGCTCGCTTCGACGAGACGATCGCTCAGGTCGAGAAGCTCGGCGGCGTGTGCCGCGAGATCAGCCTGCCGCATACGGACTATGCGCTGCCTGCCTACTACATCATCGCTCCGGCTGAGGCGAGTGCCAATCTGGCTCGCTTCGACGGCGTTCGCTACGGATACCGCGCCGAGGGCGCATCCGACCTGGTCGACATGTACGAACGCACCCGTGGCGAGGGCTTCGGTCCGGAGGTGAAGCGGCGCATCATGCTCGGCACCTACGCGCTCTCGGCGGGCTACTACGATGCCTACTACGGCCGCGCCCAGCAGGTGCGCACACTCGTGCGCCGCGACTTCGAGCGCGCCTTTACGGATGTCGACCTGATCGCCTCGCCGACCGCGCCGACGGTTGCTTTCGCGGCCGGTTCGCGCAGCGACGACCCGTTGGCGATGTACATGTGCGACATCTGTACCCTTCCTGCGAATCTCGCCGGGCTGCCCGCGATCAGCATCCCCTGCGGGCTGAGCGAGGGTCTGCCGGTCGGATTCCAGCTCATCGGCCCCGCCTTCAGCGAGAACCGGATCCTGCAGGCTGCTCACGCCTTGGAGGTCGTGATCGGGTTCGACCCTGTCCCCGGGTTCCGGGACTCCCGGGTGGCCGCCACCGTCGGCGCGGTGGGGCGGGAGGAGCGGCTATGAGCGGCTGGGAACCAGTCATCGGGCTCGAGATGCACGTCGAGCTCGACACAGAGACAAAGATGTTCTGCGCTTGTGCCGTCACGAAGGGCGAAGGCCCGAATACGCACACCTGCCCTGTATGTCTCGCGCATCCGGGTGCGCTGCCCGTGCTCAACGAGCGGGCCGTCGAGTACGCCGCGCGTATCGCCCTGGCGCTCGACTGTACGATCGCGCCGCGCAATGTCTTTCATCGCAAGAACTACTTCTATCCCGATCTCCCCAAGGCGTACCAGATCAGCCAGTACGACGAGCCGCTCGCCCTCGGGGGACGGTTCGAGTACTGGGTCGGCGACGAGAAGCTGAGCTGCCGGATCAACCGGGTGCACATGGAGGAGGATGCGGCCAAGCTGACCCATGCCGGCGGCGAGGCGGGGCGGATCGCTGGGTCGGAGTACTCGGAGGTCGACTTCAACCGCGGCGGCACGCCGCTGATCGAGATCGTCAGTGAGCCAGATATCCCTTCGCCCGAGGCCGCGCGCGAGTTCCTGCAGCAGTTGCGGGGTCTGATCGTCGAGCTCGGCGTCAGCGCCTGCAACATGGAGGAAGGGCAGATCCGCTGGGACGCCAACGTGAGCGTGCGTCCTGCCGGTAGCGCCGCACTGGGTACGCGCACCGAGCTCAAGAACATGAACAGCTTTCGCTACCTGCATCAGGCTCTGGAGGCCGAGATCCCCCGCCAGATCGCGATCCTCGAGACCGGAGAGTCCATCGCGCTGGAGACGTTGCACTTCGACCCCGACACCGGTACGACTACGCCGCTGCGCTCCAAGGAAGAAGCGCACGACTATCGCTACTTCCCAGAGCCCGATCTCGTGCCGCTGGTCATCGCTCCGGACTGGGTCGCGGCGCTGGCGGCCGAGCAGCCTGAGTTGCCGGAGGCGCGCGTGGCCCGTTTCGAGGTGCAGTACGGCCTGTCACGGGCCGACGCGCGGGTGCTGGGCAGCTCCGGCGCCCTGGCCAGATTCTACGAGGATGTCGTGGCCGCGGGCGCGGATCCCAAGCCGGCGGCCAACTGGACCATGGGCGAGTACCTGGCCCACATCAACGTCATCGGGCTCGAGGCGGGGCACGGCCACGTCACGGCCGAGCGTCTCGCGAAGCTCGTGAGGCTCGTCGCCGACGGCACGGTCTCGACCAGCGCCGGCAAGGAGGTGTTCTCCAGGATGATCGAGGAGCGCGCCGAGCCTGAGGACATCGTCGAGGAGCACGGCCTTGGACAGATCAGCGACAGCGCGGAGCTCGAGGCGGTGATCGAGGCGATCGTGGCGAGCAATGCACCGCAGGTCGAGCAGTACAGAGCCGGCAAGCAGCAGGTTCTCGGCTTTTTCGTCGGACAGGTGATGAAGGCGACGAAGGGCCGGGCGAATCCGCAGCTGGTGAACGAGTTGCTGCGTCGAGCCCTCGACGTCTGAGTCTGCTTGCTGCCCTCACCCGCGTGTGGAACAATGAGGCGCTTGACGTCGCGCTCCCGCGCTCGCCGGCGCGACATCGTCCAAGCCACAGCGCACGCTCGTCTCGCCGCAGCCGCCGCCCGGAGGGCGCGTCGCGCGGCCGATTCGGCATCGACAGGTAGGTTCATATGACCAGCGACCTCTCCAGCTTCGTCATCGCCAGAGCGAAGCCCGCCGAACCGGCGGTGCGCATCGACGACACGACTTTCGCGACGGCGAGCAGACCGCCGGCGTCGTCTTCTCCAACGACAAGAAGATCCGTATCGCCTGCCTGCTCGATGCCGTCGGCGTGCATCAGATCGAGATAGGCATCCCGCGATGGGGGGCGACGAGAAGGAGACGATCAAGCGCATCGTGGGCCTTGGGCTGAACGCCTCCGTCCTCGCCTGGAACCGCGCCGTCGTCTCGGACGTCGAGCATTCCATCGACTGTGGCGTCGACTCGGTCGCCATCTCGATGTCCGCCAGCGACATCCACATCAAGCACCAAGCTGCAGAAGAGCCGGCAGTGGGTGCTCGACCAGATACGCCGGTGCGTCGCTTTCGCCAAGCAGCACGACCTCTACGTCTCGGTGAACGCCGAGGATGCGTCGCGTGCCGATCTCGAGTTCCTCCTGCGCTTCGACCAGGCTGCCCGGGAGGAGGGAGCGGACAGGCTGCGTTTCTGCGACACGCTCGGGATCCTGGACCCGTTCGATACGTACAACGTGATCAGCTTCCTGAAGAAGGAGGGTGGGCTCGACATCGAGATGCACACGCACGATGACTTCGGCATGGCGACGGCGAATGCGCTGGCCGGCATCAAGGCCGGGGCCACCTACCTGAACACGACCGTGAACGGTCTCGGTGAACGCGCCGGCAACGCCGCCCTCGAGGAAGTCGTCATGGCTCTCAAGTTCCTCGGCAAGGTCGACATGGGCCTCAAGACCAGTCGTCTGCGCGAGCTCAGCGAGTGCGTCGCCGCGTCGTCGGCGCGCACCATCCCCGCCTGGAAGAGCATCGTGGGAACGAATGTGTTCGCCCACGAGAGTGGCATACACGCCGACGGCATGATCAAGAACCACTCAAGCTACGAGGCATTCGCTCCCGAGGACGTGGGGCTTGAGCGCCAGATCGTGGTCGGCAAGCATTCGGGGTCCCGCACCATCTACCGCAAGTTCCAGGAGTTCGGCCTCGAGCTGAGCAAGGAGGAGTGCGACGGGGTGCTCGCGCTGGTGAGGGCGCGGGCCGTCCAGCTGAAGAGAGCCCTGTTCGACAAGGAACTCATGTACCTCTACTACGAGTACCTGAGCGAAGTGAGCAGCGAGCCGGAGGCGGCACCGAGTGGCGCCGTGACCGACGCGGTGCAGAGCGGGGGGCAGGCATGATCCAGCTGACGCTGGCCGAGAAGATCCTCGCCGCCCACGCCGGTCTCGACGTCGTGAGGCCCGGACAGATCGTGGTGGCCGCCGTCGACGTCGCCATCGCCCAGGACGGGACCGGTCCACTCGCCATCCAGCAGATCGAGGAGCTCGGGGTCACCAGCGTCGCGGCGCCGGTCTGCGTCTTCTTCGTGGATCACGCCGCCCCGGCGCCTCGCCGTGAGCTGGCCAACGCGCAGAAGACGATCAGGGAGTTCTGCGCGTCATCTGGGGCCACCCTCAGCGACATCGAGATGGGCGTCTGCCATCAGCGCGTCGCGGAGGACTACGCCAAGCCGGGCGACCTGGTGATCGGCGCTGACTCTCACACGTGTACCGCGGCGCTCTTGGTGCGTTCGCGACAGGCATGGGCAGCACGGACGTCGCCGTCGGGATGGCCAGCGGACAGACGTGGCTGCGGGTGCCCGAGACGTTCCGCGTCGAGGTCGACGGCTCCCTGCCCGAAGGCGTCGAGGCCAAGGACCTCATGCTCACGCTCATCGGCATGCTCGGCGCCGACGAGAGCCACCTACAAGGCGCTCGAGTTCGCAGGGTCGGGCATCGAGGAGCTGCCCATGGCCGGCCGTCTCACGCTGAGCAACATGGCGGTCGAAGCCGGCGCCAAGGCAGGGCTCATTGCGAGCGATGCGACGACGCGTGCGTTCCTCGCCGAGCTGGGCCGCGACGCAGCCTGGCGGCCGCTCGCGGCCGATCCTGAGGCGGCCTACGAGCGAGTCGTGTCCATCGACGCCGGCGCGGTGGTGCCCGTGGTGGCGAATCCGCACACGGTAGACGACGTGACGGCGGTCGCTCAGGTGAGCGGCACGAAGGTCGACCAGGTGCTCATCGGCACCTGCACCAACGGGCGTCTCGCGGATCTACGTACGGCGGCGCGCTTGCTACGCGGGCGCCGCCGCGCGGCGCACACGCGGCTGATTGTCACGCCGGCCTCGCGGGCGGTCGCCAAGGCGGCGGCCGCGGAGGGTCTTCTGGATGTCTTCTGGGACGCCGGCGCCGTCATCACGAACGCCGGGCTGCGGCGCCTCGTGGGCATCCACGAGGGGATCCTCGCCGACGGCGAAGTGTGTCTGAGCACCGCCAATCGCAACTTCCACGGGCGCATGGGCAATCCCGAGGCGTCCATCTACCTGGGGTCGCCGGCCACGGCGGCCGCCACGGCCATCGCGGGCGCCGTCACTGACCCCCGCGAGCTACTCTAGAGAAGGGGGACGACTTGACCAAGCGATACTCGGAGCCGCCGACGATGGGCATCGACCCAGCCAAGAGCTACACGGCGACCGTCAGCACGGACCTGGGCGACATCGTCATAGAGCTCTTCGCCGACAAGGTGCCGAACACGGTCAACAACTTCGTCTTCCTCGCCCGCGACGGCTTCTACGACGGGGTCTCGTTTCACCGGGTCATCAAGGGCTTCATGGCTCAGGGCGGCGACCCCACGGGCACCGGTATGGGTGGCCCGGGCTATTTCCTCGAGGACGAGTTCCATCCGGAGCTCACCCATTCAGGGCCGGGCGTGCTGTCGATGGCGAATGCCGGACCGGGCACCAACGGCTCACAGTTCTTCATCACCTACGCGGACACGCCGCATCTGGACTTCCGGCACGCCGTGTTCGGCCGGGTCGTCGACGGTATGGATGTGGTCGAAGCCATCCCGGAGCGCGATCCGGATCGGGCTCGTGAGCCCGGCGTCGTCATGAACTCCGTGGTCATCACGGAAGCAGAGGCCACGACGTGACGACCGGTCGTTGCGCGGCAAGGCTGGCTTTCGGCGACGACATCTCGACCGACCACATCGCTCCGGGCCGGTTGTTCCATCTGCGCACGGACCTGCCGGAACTGGCCAAGCACGTGCTCGAAGACGCCCGGCCGGAGTTCGCAGCCGAGGTGGGCCACGGCGATTTCGTCGTCGGCGGGCGCAACTTCGGCTTGGGTTCGAGCCGCGAGCATGCGCCACGCATCATCAAGCTCGCCGGTGTCGGCGCCGTGCTCGGGCAGAGCTTCGCGCGCATCTTCTTTCGCAACGCCATCAACGTCGGCCTGCCGGTGCTGCAGTGCGACACGAGCGGTATCGGCGAGCAGGACGAACTCAGGATCGACCTGAGTGCCGGTGAGGTTCACGACCTCAGCACCGGCGCCGTGATCCCCTTCGTTCATTCCGGCGGTGATGGTCACGATCCTCGACGATGGAGGCCTCGTCGCGCACTTCAAGAAGCACGGCGGCTTCGCCCTGCCGGAGGCCTAGGGAGCCCCGGTCGGAAACCCCACGACACTCAGACCGCAGGAGGACCATGACATACACAGTCACCCTCATCCCGGGCGACGGCACGGGGCCCGAGTTGGCGGCTGCGCTGGAGACAGTGGTCGCCGCGACCGGCGTACCTATCGTATGGGAGGTCCACGACGCCGGGCTCGCCGTCATGGAGGAGTACGGTACGCCGCTGCCGGAGCACGTTCTCGAGTCGATCCGGCGCACCAAGGTGCCATCAAGGGCCCCATCACGACGCCGGTGGGCACGGGGTTTCGCAGTGTCAATGTGGCTCTCCGCAAGGAACTCGACCTCTACGCCTGTCTGCGCCCGTCCAAGACGATGAAAGGGGTGCGCAGCCGCTACGACGGCATCGACCTGGTGGTCGTGCGGAGAACACGGAGGACCTCTACGCGGGTGTCGAGCACATGGTCGGGGAGGATGCGGCCGAGAGCATCAAGATCATCACCCGCAAAGGCAGTGAACGCATCGTGCGCTTCGCCTTTGACTACGCGCGCGCCCACGGCCGCCGCAAGGTCACGGCGGTTCACAAGGCCAACATCATGAAGTGTACCGATGGGCTCTTCCTGCGCGTCGCGCGCGAGGTAGCTGAAGAGTACCCGGAGATCGAGTTCGACGATCGCATCGTCGACAACATGTGCATGCAGCTTGTGCAGAAGCCCGAGTTGTACGACGTGCTCGTCCTGCCGAATCTCTACGGCGACATCGTGAGCGATCTCTGCGCGGGCCTCATCGGCGGGCTGGGTGTGGCGCCGGGCGCCAACTTCGGCGAATCCATCGCGGTGTTCGAGCCCGTGCACGGAGCGCCCCGAAATATGCCGGCCAGGACAAGGTCAATCCGATGGCCTTGCTGCGCTCCGGGGTGCTGCTGCTCGAGCACTTGGGCGAGGGCGCGGCGGCAGGCCGCATGGAGGAGGCCATCGCGAGTGTCGTCGCCGAGGGCAGAGACGTCACGTACGACCTGGGGGGCTCCGCCGGACCAGCGGCATGGCGGCCGCTATCGCGCAGCGCATCGAAGGCTGAGTCTGGAAGGAGGCTCACATGGATGAGCAGGAGAGGCACATCAATCTGCACGCTACGCCGGAGATGATGGCCGGCGTCTATGCGAACTTCGCCAACGTGAGCCATTCGGACTACGAGTTCTCCATCACTTTCGTGCGTCTCGACCACGAGAGCGAAGAGCCGGGCGAGATCAGCGGGGTCGTCGTCAGCCGCGTCAACCTCGCGCCACGCTTCATGCGAGAACTGCTCGAGGCGATGACCGACAATCTCAGCAAGTGGCAGGCCGCGCAGAACATCCGGGATCTTCCGGAGGCGCCCGGGCGCGACTGAGGCCGCCCCATCCGGGGGGATCTCCTTGCCTGTGATCGATCGCAACAGTCGCATCGACGGTCTCTGCCGTCACGCTCTTGAGGGCGGCCCCCTGCGGGAGAGCGAGCTCCGAGTCCTGCTGGAGGCTCGCGGGGACGAAGCTGAGGTCGTCTACGCCGCCGCGCGCGAGGTGCGCGCTCGGCACTGGGGAGACGTCGTCTTTCTCTACGGCTTCGTCTACTTCTCGACCTACTGTCGCAACGCGTGTTCGTTCTGCCTCTATCGTGCGGGGAACGCGGCGAGCCCGCGCTATCGCAAGTCGCTCGACGAGGTGGTCGCACTCTGTCGCGGCCTCGCCGCCTCGGGGGTCGTGCTCGTCGATCTCACCATGGGAGAGGATCCGCAGATCCACGATGATCCGGGGTACGCGGGGTTGCTCGAGCTGGTGGGCAAGGTCAGCGACGCGGTCGGCGTGCCGGTGATGATCTCGCCGGGCCTGGTCCCGGAAGACGTGCTGGGCGGCCTGCGCCGGCGCGGCGCCGAGTGGTATGCGCTGTATCAGGAGGTGCATTCGCCTGCTCTGTACCGGCACCTGCGTGTGGGGCAGCCGTTCGCTGCGCGCGCCGGCGCTCGCCGCGCGGCCCGCCAAGCGGGCCTGCTGGTCGAGGACGGCCTGCTCACGGGGGTCGGCGATACCCTCTGGGATCGCGCCCATTCCATCGCCGAGATGCGCCGCTCGGGTTGCGAGCAGGTGCGCGTCATGAGCTTCACGCCACAGCAGGGCACACCTCTCGCGACGGCCGCGCGGCCGCGCGACGAAGTCGAGCTGTTGACCATCGCCGTGATGCGCCTTGCGATGCCGAGGCGCCTCATCCCTGCTTCGCTGGATGTGGGCGGCCTCGAAGGGCTGGATCGTCGTCTGCAGGCGGGAGCCAACGTCGTGACGTCGATCGTCCCGCCGTCCAGCGGCCTGCTGGGCGTCTCGCAGGCGCGACTCGGCATCGAGGAGGGTCAGCGCACCGTTGCGAGTATCGAGCCCCACCTGCGATCTCTGGGCCTCCGTTCCGGGTCGGTCAGGGAGTACCGTGAGCGGCTGGCCGCTCTTCGCGGGCGCGGGGCGCTGGTCGCCTCGTGAGGCTGCTCGTGGTCGGAGGGAGGCTGCAGGGCACCGAGGCCGTGTATCTGGCCGCGAAGGCCGGCTACGAGACGATCCTCATGGATCGCTCGTCGGCACCGCCTGCTGCCGGCCTCGCCGATCGCCATGTCGTCGCCGATGTCACGGCCGATGAGAGGCTTAGTGCGTCGCTGGCCCGGACCTGCGACGCGATCCTGCCGGCCTGCGAGAATGGGGCGACGCTCGCTTGGCTCAGCGACCGTGCGCCGGCGTGGGGCGTGCCGCTGCTGTTCGACATGGACGCCTACCAAGTCACGCGGTCGAAGCACGCATCCCGGCGTCTCTTCGAGACCCTGGGTGTCGCGCGGCCCGACTGCTGGCCCGCGTGCGGCTTCCCCGTCGTCGTCAAGCCCGACGTCGCCAGTGGCAGCCGGGGCGTGGTCGTGGCCGAGGACGAGGCCACGCGGGCGGCGGCGTGTGCTGAACTCGCCGCCGCCGGTCACGAAGTGGTCCTCGAGGAATACGTCGACGGGCCGTCACTTTCACTGGAGGTGCTCGCGTGGAACGGTCGCGGCGTGCCGCTGCAGACCACCGGCCTCGAGTTCGACGCCGCCTACGACTGCAAGCGCGTGGTGGCGCCGGTCGGCGAGGGCGCGATCGGCGACCGCGCGCCTGCGGACCTCGCCGGGGCGCGCGTTGCGGCCGCGTTCCCCTCTGGGGGAGGCTGGGAGCGGGCTGTGGCGCGCGGTGTTCTCGAGCGTTTCGTAGCAGTGGGCCAGCGCCTTGCGGAGGGACTGGGCCTCTGCGGAGTCATGGACGTCGAGGTAGTGGTTCGCGACGGCCTCGAACCGCAGGTGCTCGAGGTCGACGCGCGCTTGCCCAGCCAGACGCCATCTGCTGTCTTCTGGTCCAGCGGCCTGAACATCGTCGAACTTCTCGCCGAGATGGCTCTGCGCGGCGAGCCTCCGGCTCTGTGCTGGTCGGCGCGCCGTGCCTGCGTCTATCAGCACGTGCGTGCCGGGGGCGGTCGACTGGAGGTGGTCGGCGAGCACGCGCTGGCGCACGCACGCCCCCTGAGTCGCTTTCCCGGGTTCTTCGGGGCCGATGAGGGGCTCACGGATCGGGTCACGGGGGCCACGACCTGGGCAGCCACTCTCATCACCACGGGCTCGAGCGAGCGCGCAGCGCGAGCGCGTGGCGCGCTCGCCATCGAGGCGGTCGCCGACGAGGATGGCCTCGAGCTTGAGCCGGAGAGCGCGCCCGGAGCGCGGCTGGCGGTGAGCGCGTGACAAGGCTTGTCGCCGACGACGTGGCCGAGCCCGAGCGGCGCCTGCGACAGCTCGACCACAGCCTCTTGGCGGTCGCGGAGCTCGATCTGCGGGCGCTGGCGCTGTCGGCCGCCGGTCGCGTGCCGGCCGGCGATGCTCTCGGCGAGGCCCTTGTGGCGGCCGTCCCTATGACGTCCGGGGAGGGCCCGATCAGTGGGTTCTGCCCGGCGGTCGCCGCCATCCTTCGGCACCTCGGATGCAAGGCGTGGGTGACCGAGGACGCCGATGTTCGCGGCATTCACGAGGCGACCAAGGCCGGCGCCGAAGTCCTGTTCCTCGCCGACGATGCCCGCTTCGTGGCGCTCAACGTGCGGCGCGGGCGCTGCGTCGACAACGATCTGGCTACGGCAGACGGCCACGTGGCGGCGCTCGAGGCGGCCGCCGGGGGCTTGGGGGGGCGGTCGGTTCTCCTGATTGGCCTCGGCCCGGTCGGTCGGGCAGCCGCTCGTCGGTTGCTCGCGCGCGGCGCCGACGTGGCCGTAGCCGAGCCGGACGAGGACCGGCTGAGAGCTTCGCTGACGGAGGCCCCCGCACTGCGCCCAGTGTCTCTGGCGGAGGGACTCGAGCGCTGTGCGCTGATCCTCGACGCCACACCGGTGCCCGATATCATCGACGTCGACGACGTCGGCCCCACGACAGTCGCCGCCGTTCCCGGCCTGCCCTCGGGGTTCACTGCCCGGGCGCAGAGTGCCCTCGGCACCCGTCACATCCACGACCCGCTGGCGATCGGCGTCGCGGTCATGGCGGCGCGTGCCCTGGGCTAGCGACCCGCTCTGCTCGGGAGGCTTCGCCCTCTGACGTAGTAGGATGACGGTGCGCGGGGGGTCGATCGGAAGGATCAGCGTGGGCTCTAAACCCACGCAGGCGGGTGTGACTCCCGCACTCCCCGCCATCTTCTCCCTACGCCGCGCCCTATCGGGTGAACGCGACGGGTATCCGCACCTCGTTCTGGCGCGAGCCGTCTTCCATGGATCGCGTGTAGACGATCAGCAGGCCGCTAGGGGCCGAGGTCGTGAATGCCACGGTCTTGCGGAAGTCGCCTCGCTCCGGACCGCCCCTTGAGGCCTGGACCGTCGAACGCACGATTCGTCGGCCGCTGTCGTCACGGAGTTCCGCGGTGAACGAGCCTTCGAAGACGCTGGCTGTGCCGGTCAGGACGAAGGGACTCCCCAGCGTGGCGCCGGCCCCGGGGTTCTCGACGAAGATCGCCGGCTCGAAGTCCGCCCAATCGGCGCGTCTCTGCGGCGGAGCGACCGCGAGTCCCTCGTCGCCCAAGGTCGAGACCGGACTGCCGTTCAGCGAGAAGCTGACGGCCTTGATGCTGGGGAACTGCGTCAGCGTGTACACGACCTGGGCGAAGCGAGCCATCATGGACTGTGAGCCGTCGCCGGCGGCGAAGTGCGGGGAGAGGTCGACGAGGGCGACACCGTCGCTGATGCTGATGCTGTCTGGCTGGGTACCGGCGGGGATCGCCGTATCGAGCCCAGCCGTTCGTTCTGTCGCGGTCGGGCCTTCGCAGAGCTCGCGCATGGCGGTGGCCGCGACTGCTTTCGTGCGTGGCACACGTCGTTCGGCGACCCCGAGCTCCTCTCCTCGCAGGAAGTAGACGGAGAGCTTGGTGGTGTCGGTCCGAGCTCCAGACGGGGCGCCGCTCGCGGTTTCCGCCGGGGCGTCGGCCGGGGCGAGTGAGGGGGTCTCCGTCGGGGCCGCGGTCGCCGTCGGCGTCGCCGCGGGTTCGCTGCCTCCGCAGGCGGCGAGGGCTGCGGCCATGCCGGCGACAAGGACCCCGGCGAGGATCACGAGCGGAACGGAGCGGACGAAGCGGGGTGAACTGCGGCGTGTCATGGTCCTCTCCGATGGTCGTCGTGCCTCAGAGAGATGACTTCGGCGTGGCAGGTGGCGCTCCTGCCGGCGGTGGTAGACTCGGGCGCGCCATGCCGACTGACCCGAGCAGAGCGCGATACTACCGCAAGCAGGTCCCTCTCTTCCGGCTCGTCGAGAAGATGAAGCTGTGGCCGTCGCGGCGCGGCATCCTCCACGGCATCAGGGAGTTCGATGAACGCGGCTCCTACGCCGTTGTGACCACACACTGCAACAAGCACATGGTGGTGCACGACTCGAAGACGAGTCGTGCGGCGCGCTGGTTGCGCAACAAGTGGTACGCGGAGGCATGCCCCGAGTGCCGCATCCCGGAGTGGAAGCTGAGGAAGTACGCGGCCACCCATTTCCGGCGTGGCTATGGGTCGCACGTGCAGGGAGACTGAGGCTCGGCGGCTTCCGCGGTCGGGCTGCTATACTGCCGTCGCGGCCGTCGCGGTCGGCAGGCGGGTCCACGGAGTCCATGCGCTGCGCAGGTCGCCGGCTGTGCGAGCCCGCCATGAGACGCTGGAAGGAGCTACCCCATGGCCGACATCTACGAAGAAGCAGCCGAGACCATCATCGAGGCCGACCGCGAGGCCGCCGAGGAGGTCGCCGCCCGCGCCCTGGCCTCGGGCATCGGCCCCGCCGAGATCATGCAACTGGGCTTCGTCAAGGGCATCCAGGAGGTCGGTGACCTCTTCGAGAGCGGCGAGCTCTTCCTCCCCGAGCTGATGCTCTCGGCGAACGCCATGGCGGGCGCCACCGAGGTCACCAACGCCGCCCTGAAGGGCGGCGCCGAGCTCAAGGGACGCATCGTCCTGGGCACCGTCCAGGGCGACGTGCACGACATCGGCAAGGCGATCGTCATCGCCTACCTGAAGGCCAACGGCTACGAGGTCCACGACCTCGGCCGCGACGTCTCCGCCGAGAGCTTCCTCGAACAGGCCGCCGCGCTACAGGCCGACGTCATCGGCATGAGCGCCCTGCTGACCACGACGATGGAGGAGCAGCGCAAGGTAGCCAAGCTCGTCAAGGAGCGCGGGCTGCCCTACAAGACGGTCGTCGGCGGCGCCCCCTGCACGCAGCGCTGGGCCGACCAGATCGGCGCCGACGCCTACGCCGAGGACGCCAGCGAGGGTGTGCGCAAGATCGACGCGCTGCTGGGGAAGTAGCGGCTACAGGTTGAGGCGCACGCCGTCCGCGTAGGCGAGGCTGCGCCCCGCGCGCTCGATGTTGGCGTAGCCCTCGCGCGCCATGAGCAAGCGTTCGAGGCCGAACCCCAGGCCGACCCATGGGTCGACGATGCCCCAGTTGGAGTCGAGCGGGTGAGGACCCACTCCTGCCGAGCAGACCTCGAGCCCATCGACTTCCACATCGAGCATCTCGCCGTAGACTTCGGAGTCAGTGGGAGCGAGCCGGTAGTCGTGGATGCCGGCGGCGCGCATGACCGCCTCAGCCAGCTTCACGAGTCGTGCGCGGCTGTCTGTCGCCGGGCCTCCCAGTTCCACCAGGTTGAGCATCGTGAACTCATTCAGGTGGCTCGCACCCCTGCTGTCGCGGCGGAAGCACGTGCCCGCCTCGAAGATACCGTAGGGCTGTCTCCAGGAGCGCCCGAAGCGGCGCAGCAGGGTGTAGAGGTTCGGCGCCAACATGGGTCGCAGACAGCGTCCGTCCTCAAGCCAGAACACGTGCTCGCGCAAGGCGTGGCCGTGATCGATGCCCATCTTCTGCAGGGCGTCGACGGCGATGATGTGCGGCGTGACGACTTGCACGAAGCCGAGGTCGGTGAGGGCCGAACACACTACACCCTCGAGCTCGACGAGGGCCGGCGGGCGCCCGTTCGTGCGCAACTCCTGGAGGCGGGCGCGGCCGGTGCTGGCCAGCACGTTCTCCCTGCGCTTGAACTCGGCATCTCGCTCGGCGACGCCGGCAAACGTGCCATCGACCTGATCCGGCGCCGGCGCCCAGCTCCCGCAGGCGTTGCGCCTGGGTGACGGTCATCCCGACGCGCTCCGCCCCATCCCCGCGTGGGGTCATGACTCAGGGGCCTCATGAGGCGTTCGCGCGAGGTAGTCGGCGAGACCGCCGACGAGGGCCAGCGCCACGGCCTCGAGGTGGTCCGGGCGAGCGGCCAGCGCCGCTTCGTCCGGGTTGCTCAGAAACAGGGGCTCGACCAGCACGGAGATCGCCCGTGACTCGCGCAGGACGCCGTAGTTGCGGCCGAACGAACCGATGTGGCGTGCCCCGGCGGTCGCTAGACGTGAGCCGATGCAGCCTGACAGCCGCCGCCCGTGCTCTGAGAAGTAGTGGCTGCGCTGGAAGAAGTAGCACGTGGAGCCGCGGGCGGCCGGCGATTCGTTGCCGTTGCAGTGCACGGACACCAGGTAGTCCGCGCCGGCCGCGTTGACCGCCTCGGTGCGCGCATACAAGGGGACCGCCTCATCGACCTCGCGGGTGACCTTCGCGCGACAGCCCTCGGCGCGCAGCAATTCGGCGAGGCGCAGGCCGAGGGCCAGGGTCACGTCCTTCTCCGCCAGCCCGCCGGGCGAGACGTATCCTGCGTCCGGCCCGCCGTGCCCGGGGTCGATCACGATGGTCTGACCCGCGAGGCTGCGGGCCGTGACGAAGCCCCCGTCCCGCTCCGGGATCTTCTTGCCCTCGCGTCCAGCCTCGGCCTTGCGGAGCGCCTCCAGCTTCAGCAGGGTGCTCTCTCCGACGAGACCGTCGAGCGGCAGTCCGGCGTTCTTCTGGAAATCGAGCATGGCACCCTCGACGTCTTCGTCGTAGACGCCTCGCTCAGGTCCCGCGTTGAAGCCGAGGAGATTGAGCTTGACCTGGAGGGCGAGGACGTCGTCGCCGCGAAACGGGGGCTCGCGGAGATAGAGGAGGCGGTCGCCGAGCCCATAGCCCGCCTCGACAAGTTCTTGCCACGTGTTGTCGCCGACGACCGCGTCGACCAGTAAGCCACGCTGCTGCTGAAAGGAGCGCAGAGCCAGTTCGGTGTTGGGGCCGTAGAAGCCGTCTACGCCCTCGGCGCCGAGCTCGAAACCTTGCCCGCGCAGGCGCGTCTGCACATCGAGGACTTCCTTGCCGCGGTCACCGCGAGAGAGATTTCGCACGAGAGACTCCTGATCCGCCGGGACGGCGCTGGGTCTACGATTCTATACGAGTCACATGCCGGCGGCGGACCGGGCGCCGACGACCATCAGCAGCAGCATCCCGGCGCCCAGCGCCACGCGGTAGATGACGAAGAGGTCGAAGTTGTGGCTCCGCAGGTAGGCGAGCAGAAACCAGATCGCAGCGAAGCCGCTGATGGCCGCGGAGGCGATGCCGGCGGCGAAGGGCACAGCGGTGCCGGCGGGAAGACCCTCGCCGGCGACCTGCACGCCCTTGTACAGCGCTGCTCCGCCGACGATGGGGATGCTCATGAGGAAGGAGTAGCGTGCGGCCGACTCACGATCGAGGCCCAGTAGCAGGCCGCTGATGATCGTGATGCCGGATCGGGACACGCCGGGCGCCAGAGCGAAAGCCTGGGCGACGCCGATGATCAGGGAGTCACTCCAGGAGAGGGCGTCGAGACCACGATTGAGCTTCGCGATGCGGTCGACGCGCCACATGACCAGGCCGACGACGATCATGAGCACGGCGATCATCCACGGCTTGCCGAGCTGCGTGACGATCACATCCTCGAAGGCGACACCGACGATGCCCGCAGGGATCGTGCTGATCAGGATCAGCCAGGCGAGCCTGCCCTCAGGCGAATTGATCCTGCGGTCCACAATGCTCCGTACCCAAGCCGAGAGCAGCCTGCCGATGTCGTGCCAGAAATAGGCCAGCAGCGAGAAGAAGGTGCCGAGATGCAGGGCCACGTCGAACGTCTTGTTGAGTTCTGGGTTCTCGAGCAGGAAATCCCAGTCGAACAGCCAGGGAGCGATGAGCAGGTGTGCGGAGCTCGAGATGGGCAGGAACTCGGTGAGGCCCTGGATGATGCCGAGCACGATGGCCTGCAGTACTGTCAAGGTCACTCCCTCCCTGTCGGCGCGCCCTTGGGGGCATGGCGTGAGCTCGCGACGGCTGAGTCTATCGCACGGGCCGGTTCGCACTACTCGCACCGTGTTTACAGGTCAAGGGTCGGCCCTGTACTATCCAGCGGGCGGAGGTCTCGCGAAGGGAGACGTGTGGATCGCGACCATGAGTTGTCTGCGGTGCTGGCCGACGACACGCGATACCACATCTATCGCACCATCGCCGAGCATCCCCGCTCCGACGTGACCGTCACGGAGATCGCGGAGCGCTTCAGTCTCCACCCCAACGTGGCTCGCATGCACCTCGCCAAGCTGGAGCAGGTCGGCTTCGTGGCCACGGGCTTCCGGCGAAGCAGTGGCGGCGGCCGTCCCGCCAAGCTGTACCGTCTGAGCGACACAGTCGTGAACTTCGGGTTCCCCCCGCGCCGCTACGAGCTGCTGTCGCGGCTGGCGCTCGAGGCTCTGGCCGCGGGCGGGTCGCGCGAGGATGCGCTGCGCGTCTGCCGCGCGGAGGGCCTCGCGGAGGGCCGGCGCGCCTTGGCCGGAGAAGTCCGCGCACCCACGAGCGAGGCGGAAGCCGTCGAGATCGTGCGCCGTGTCGCAGACGACCAAGGTCTGCTGCCGGAGGTCGCATGGCAGGGGGACGAGCTTCAGGGTGACGATGCACAACTGCGCCTTTGGAGAGGTCCTGAGCGCTGAGGACGACCTGGTCTGTGTCATGCACCGCGCGTTCCTCGAGGGCCTTCTCGAGATCGTGACCGCCGGGATCGGCTATCTTCGCTTTATGCCGAGCGCCTGCAGCATCAGCTGTGGCGACGACCACTGCGAGCTGCTCTGCAGCTTCGCCGTCGAGGAGACGCCCGCCGACCAGGAGTCGCGGGCGGTGGAGTAGCGAATGGACGTGAACACGATGGATCCCGGCTTGCTGCAGCAGGCCATGGCGCGTGCCCTCCGCCGAGGTGGCGACTTCGCGGAGGTGTACGTCGAGGACCGCGAGGGATTGGGCCTGCGTCTCGAGGACGGCCGCATCGAGCAGACGAGCGGCGGCCGCGAGTCCGGAGCCGCCGTGCGGCTCCTGTCGGGAGAGCGCACCTACTACGCGTACAGTGACGAGGTGGACGAGGCTGCGCTGTCCGCAGCCGCCGACGCGGTCGCGGCGGCGATGTCCGGGGGTGCGACCGGGCCGTCTGTCGTCGCGCTGGGCGATGTGCGCAGCGCGCCCGAGAAGCATCCCGTGAAGGTGCCTCCGGAGACGATCGCCATCGCGCGCAAGGCCGAACTCCTTCGAGCCGGTGACGATGTCGCCCGGTCCGCAGGCGCCGAGGTCGTCCAGGTGACGATCGGCTACGCCGACACGCGGCGACGCGTACTCATCGCGAACTCACTCGGCGATCTCGTCCACGATGACCGCACGCACGTGCGCTTCTCCGCGCAGGTCGTGGCGCGGCGCGACGAAGTCATCCAGACTGGCTTCGAAACGCTGGGCGGCAGCGCCGGGTTCGAGCTGGTGGACGAGGCAGCCGCTGGGAGCGTCGCCACAGCCGCCGCCGAGCAGGCGCGGACGATGCTCGACTCACGGCCGTCGCCGGTCGGCGCCATGCCCGTCGTACTCGGCAACGGCTTCGGCGGGACCCTGTTCCACGAGGCCTGCGGCCACGGTCTCGAGGCCGATGCGGTGGCGAAGGGCGCCAGCGTGTACGGCGGAAGGCTCGGCGAGGCGGTGGCGGCGCCGATCGTCAGTGCCTGGGACGACGGAACGCTTGCGAACGGCTGGGGTTCTCAGGCGTTCGACGACGAGGGCGTGCCGTCGCAGAAGACCCTTCTGATCGAGGACGGTCGTCTCGCCGGCTACCTGTACGACCGGCTGCGCGCCCGCCAGATGGGAGCGCAGCCGACCGGCAATGGGCGTCGGCAGTCGTTCCGACACGTCCCCATTCCGCGCATGACGACCACGTACATCGGGCCCGGCGACGCGTCGCCGCAGGATGTGATCGCCGCGACGCCGCGCGGCTTCTACGCCAAGAGCCTGTCCGGCGGACAGGTGGAGCCCGCCAGCGGCAACTTCGTCTTCGGTGTCGCCGAGGGCTATCTCATCGAGGGCGGCAAACTCACGACGCCGCTGCGCGGTGCGACGCTGGTCGGCAACGGCATCGACATCCTACTCAAGATCGACATGATCGCCGGTGACTTCGATGTCAAGACCGGTACCTGCGGCAAGGATGGCCAGGGCGTCCCGGTCGGCACCGGTCAGGCGACGCTGCGTATCAGCGAGATGACCGTTGGGGGGACCGCCTGATGTTTCCTGTCGTCGACGCCGTGCTCACACGCGCTGCAGCAGCCGGAGCACGCGATGTGGAGGTGTACGCTGAGACTGCGACTTCGCGGCGGATCAAGGTGTACCAGCGGGAGGTCGAGCAGCTCACGGCTGCCCAGCGTCGCGGCCTCGGGGTGCGGGTCTTCAGGGACGGAGCCGTCGGATACGCCTACACGTCGGACCTCAGCGAGGATGGCCTCGATGAGGTCGTGCGCCGCGCCATCGATCACGCCGCGGTCAGTGATCCGGACGAGTTCGCCAAGTTGCCGGTCCCGAACGGCGAGCCCGCCGATGTACACCCCTTCGACGACCGCCTGTTGACGGCGACCGACGAGCAGCGCATCGAGATCGCGCTCGCCGCCGAGGCTGCGGCGCTCGGCGCCGACCCGCGCGTCAAGACGGTCGAGGACACCGTGTACGCGGACGGCGACGGCGAGGTCTTCATCGCCAGTTCCGCGGGAGTGCGCGGGAGCTATCGCACGAACCAGTGCTACGCCTTCGTCTACGTGCTCGCCGAGCAGGATGGCCAGGTCGAGACGGGCCTCTCGTATTCGCTCGGGCGAGCGCTCGAGGACCTGGATCCCGCGGCCTGTGGCCGTGAGGCTGCGGCGCGGGCCTGCCGGCTGCTCGGCGGCCGCAAGTGCGCGTCGATGAAGTTGCCCGTGGTGCTCGATCCGTTCGTCGCGGCTGCCTTCTTCGGCGTGCTGAGCTCTGCGCTCACCGCCGATGCCGTGCAGAAGGGCCGCTCCCTCTTCGCCGGGCGCGAGGGGCAGCTCGTCGCCGGCGAGCTTCTCGAGCTGCACGACGACGGGACGCTTGCGGACGGCCTCGATAGTGCGCCGTTCGATGGCGAGGGGACGCCGTGCCGGCGCACGCCGCTGATCAGCGGCGGTGTGCTGCAAGGCTTCCTCTACGACACCTATACGGGCCGCAAGGCCGGCCGGGGGTCGACCGGCAATGGCCTGCGCGGCTCCTACGCGGGCCTGCCCGGCGTGCACCCGACGAATCTGGTCGTCGGGGGGCCGGTCACGCCCGTCCACGACATCATCGCCGATATGGACAAGGGCGTCCTCGTGACCAACGCCGTGGGTGTGCACTCCGGCGCAAATCCGATCTCGGGTCAGTTCTCGGTCGGCATCAGCGGGATCCTCATAGAGGGCGGGCGCCTCACGACGCCGATCCGTGAGGTCACGCTGGCCGGCGACATGCTGGACATGCTGCGCAGCATCCGCGCCTTCGGCGACGATGCGCGATGGGTCCCTGGGGGCAGCATCCGCACGCCCTCTGTGGTCATCGGCGGAATGGCCATCGGCGGCACCTGATAGGCTCTCGTCCGATGTGCGGCTATCGACCGAAGGGGGCTCAGTGAGCGATCTCGGCCAGCGTCTCCTCGACGCCAGCTTCCTGGAGGGCGACTTCGTCCTTCGCTCCGGGCGGCACAGCAAGTTCTATCTGGACAAGTACTTGTTCTCGACGCAGCCCGCACTGCTGCGTGACATCGCTGACGGGTTGGCCGAGAAGCTCCCCGGGAACGAGCCCTTCGATCTGCTCGCCGGCCCGGAGCTCGGGGCCGTCGCCATCGTCACGGCGGTCTCGCTCGCCTGCGGAAAGCCGTTCGTGATCGTGCGCAAGGGCGAGAAGGGGTACGGCACGAGCAAGTCCCTGGAAGGGCATGCCGAGGCCGGTCAGCGCGTCGTGATGATCGAGGACGTCGTGACTTCCGGCGGTGCCGCCATCGCGGCGGCGCAACGGCTCCGCGAGGCAGGGCTCGAAGTACCGGTGCTGCTCTGCGTGGTGGATCGCGAGGAGGGCGGCCGCGAACAGATCGAGGCCCAGGGGCTCGCTCTCGACCCGCTGTTCACCGCGACGTCTCTGGGGATCAAGAAGACCTGAGGACCGGCGAGGCGCCATCGAGGGGACTGCCGTGTGTCGCGCGCAGTGCTAGACTACGCTCGGGTTTGCAGGGGAATCGAAGGTCCTAGGAGCAGGTATCAAGCCGGAGTCGATGGTCAGGGTGCGCTTTGCCCCCAGCCCCACGGGGACGCTGCATGTCGGCTCCGCCCGCACGGCGCTGTTCAACTGGCTCTATGCGCGGCACAACGCCGGGGCCTTCGTCCTGCGCATCGACGACACCGACCTGGCGCGCTCCGAGGATCGCCACGAGGACTCGATCCTCGCCGATCTGCGCTGGCTGGGCGTGCAGTGGGATGAAGGGCCGGACGTCGGCGGACCGTTCGGTCCGTACCGCCAGAGTGAGCGGCTTGACGGGTATCGTCGCGCAGCCGCAGGACTCATTGCGGCCGGCAGCGCCTATCACTGCTTCTGTCGCGGAGGAGCGTCTCGAGGGTCTGCGAGCGACGGCGCTCGCGGAGGGTCGCCCACCGCGCTACGATCGCCATTGCCTGGGGCTCCCGGCCGAGGCAGTGCGGGAACGCCTGGCCAGTGGGGAGCAGGCGGCGGTGCGCTTCGCAGTGCCGTCCGGCGATGTCGGCATCGACGACGCCCTGCGGGGGCCGGTCGTGGTGGGCAGCGACACGATCGGCGATTTCATCATCGTGCGTTCGGACGGGGTCGCCAGCTACAACTTCGCCTCCGTGGTCGACGACCGAGACATGGCGATCACACATATCGTCCGCGGCGACGATCACCTGACGAACACGGCGCGCCAGCTCATGCTGTTCGCGGCGCTCGGCGCCGCCGCTCCTCGCTTCGCGCACCATTCGCTGGTGCTGCGGCCAGATGGCGGCAAGCTCTCGAAGCGGCACGGCGCGAGGTCTGTCGGTGAGTTCCGCGATCTGGGCTACCTGGCCTCGGCGGTGGTCAACTACCTGGCCCTTCTGAGCTGGTCACACGGGGAGGAAGAGGTGCTCACGGCGGAGCAACTGATCGCCGAGTTCGAGCTCGACAAGCTCTCGCTGAGTGCTCCGGTGTTCGATCAGGCGAAGCTCGACTGGCTGGCGCACGAGCACGTCATGGCGCTCGCGCCGTCGGTCCACGAGCGCTTGTTCGCGCAGCGGCTGCCGGCCGGGACGCCGCCGCAAGCGGCGGCGGCTCTTGCGGCCGCCTTTCAGCCGTCGCTCGTCGCGTACGGTGAGGCGCCGGGTCTCGCGGCCGGCGTCCTCGAGCGGCCGACCCTGTCGGCAGAGCTCGAGGCCGAGGTCCGTTCGGCGGCCGCCGCGCTCGCAGCCTTTCGGGCGCTGCGGGCCGCCGCGTCGCCCTGGCTCTCGCCGGAGGCGGCCCGCGCCCTTCTTGTCGCCTACCGTGCTTGGGGCAAGGAGCGCGGCAGCGGCGCCCGGCAGCTGCTCATGCCACTGCGCATCGCCCTCACCGGATCCGAGCATGGCCCGGAGCTGCCCTTCGTGCTCGCCGCCCTGGCTCGCGATGAGGTGCTGCTCCGCATCGACGGCGTTCCTGGCGACGAGGGGTCTGCCGAGGGGGTCGCGACGACGTCAGGAGATGGCTCGTGATCCGCCTGTTCAACTCCCTCACCCAGCAGAAGGAGGTCTTCGAGCCCCGCGACGCGGGCAGAGCAGGCATCTACTGCTGCGGCCCCACGGTCTACAACCTCATCCATGTGGGCAACGCTCGTCCCTACGTGGTCTTCGCGGTGCTGCGTTCCTGGTTCTGCCATCGCGGCTACGACGTCACTCTGGTCACGAACATCACCGACGTCGACGACAAGATCATCGCCAAGGCGAATGCCGAGGGGCGTTCTGCCGTCGAGATCGCCGCCGAGTACACCGAGGCGTACGTCGCCGACACCGATCGTCTCGGTATCGCGCGTCCTGACGTGGAGCCGCGGGCGACAGAGACCGTCCCCGAGATCATAGATCTCGTGTGCCAGCTCATCTCGCAGGGCCATGCGTACGCCGCAGAGGGGAGCGTCTACTTCAGGGTCCGCACGTACCTGGAGTATGGCAAGCTCAGCGGGCAGCGCATCGACGATCTCGAGGAGAGCGTGCGCGTGATGCGCGAACCTGGCAAGGAAGACGCCCTCGACTTCGCGCTCTGGAAGGCCGCAAAGCCGGGTGAACCGTCGTGGGAGAGCCCGTGGGGCCAGGGTCGTCCCGGATGGCACATCGAGTGCTCCGCCATGGGCCTGCGCTACCTCGACGCGGGGTTCGACATCCATGGCGGCGGCCGCGACCTCATCTTTCCCCACCACGAGAACGAGATCGCCCAGAGCGAGGCGGCCGGTCTGCCCTTCGCCAGGGTGTGGATGCACAACGGGATGATCCGCAGCGATGGATCGAAGATGGCGAAGAGCGTCGGCAACATCTTCCTGCTGCGGGAGGTGCTCGATCAATACGCCCCGGGCGTGCTGCTCATGCACTTCCTGACGACCCACTATCGCAGCCCTCTCGAGTTCTCGGTCGAGAAGCTGGAAGAGGCGCGCGCGGCACATGCTCGCCTGGGCAGCGCCCTCGACGATCTGCAGTTCCGCATCGAACGTGCGGATCGAGCTTCGCAGCGGGGTCCCTCTCCGGAACTGCGCGCCAGAGCGGAGCGCGCTCGCACGTCCTTCGCCGAGCATATGGACGACGATCTCAACACGGCCGGGGCGATCGGCGAGCTCTTCGGCCTGATCAGCGACACGCATCGCCATCTCGCAGGTGTCGATCGCGGAGCCACGCCCCTCGATGTGGATGCGCTGGCGGACGTCCGGGAGGTGCTCGTGGAGTCTCTCGCCGTTCTGCTCATCGAGATGGGATCGTCCGCTGGAGGGCTCGCAGGCGCGGGGGCAGTCTCGAGAGACAAGTCCCCTCCAAGTTCCACGGGCGAGCATCCCACACGGTCGGCCGCCGATCTCGCCATGGAGGGGCGCTGGGATGACGTCGCTACCGTGTATGCACAGCGGCTGGGTCTTGCCGACGCCTCGTACGCGTGTGAGTTGCGCGATCACTATCGCGGTGAGAAGAGGTGGGACGATGCCGACCGGATCCGCCACGAGATCCAGGCGGCTGGTTTCGAGGTGCGCGATACGCCACAGGGGACCCAGGTAGTGAGGAAGACGTGATTCAGGATGTTCTCGAGCGTCGCCGCGACGCACTGCCGCTCGCAGGAGTCGCGTAGGGCGTGGACTGGATCTACGGGCGCAACGTGGTTCAGCTGGCGCTTTCGACGGGCGCCCGACGGCGAGCCCACAGGCTCGCCGCGACCACATCCGCCCTGAAAGCGCTGGGAAGCGCGTTACCGCGCAGTCTGCCGGTCGACCTTGCCGCCGCGCACGATCTCGACGAGCTCACCGGGAGTCGCGACCACCAGGGGGCCGCACTCCAGGTCGACGCCTTTCGCTACGCCTCGGCAGACGAGGTCGCGCGCGCCGACGTCGTCGTCGTACTCGACGAAGTGAGCGACCCCCGCAACGTCGGCGCCGTAGCGCGTAGTGCGGCGGCTGCGGGAGCCGGCGGCCTCGTACTCCCCCGGCACAGGTCGGCTTCGGTGACTCCCGCTGCGGTCAAAGCCTCGGCTGGGGTCATCGAGCACCTGCCCGTCGCCCAAGTGACGAACGTCGTGAGTTTTCTGAAGAGCGCGAAGGCGGAGGGCGCGTGGGTCTACGGAGCCGCAGGTCGCGCGGCTCTGACCTACTCGCAGCTCGACCTCACGGGGAGCGTCGTGCTCGTCTTCGGCGCCGAAGGCCATGGTCTTCGTCCACTCGTGGCTCGCACCTGCGATGTTCTAGCCGGGATCCCCATGGCGCCTCCGGTCGAGAGCCTGAACGTCAGTGTAGCGGCTGCCCTCTTCCTCTTCGAGGCGCAGCGTCAGCGGGCCGAGCAAGGCTCATGCGCACCTCCGGGAGGACCCGCTCCGTGAGTTCCGGCTGTCTTCTCATCGTGGACGGCTACAACGTGCTGCACGCCCTCTTCCCAGGCGCGAGCAAGGAAGACCTCTTCGCCCGTCGCGACTGGCTCGCCGAGCGCTTGACGAGCCTGGTGGCTCAGGAGGGCGCCAGGGCAGTGCTCGTGTTCGATGGGCGTGGCTCGCAGAGCACCACGCAATCAGCGAGGGATGCGCTCGTCGAAGTGTGCTTCGCCGCCGGCCGCTTCACGGCCGACACGCTCATCGCCAGGCGGATCGCGGATCAACCGGCGGACGCGCGCGTCACGGTGGTCTCCGCGGATCAGGAGGTGCAGCGTACGGCCGCGCGAGCCGGCGTCAGCCGCATGACTCCGCGTGAATTGGGCGCCCAGCTCGATGGATTGGCCAAGGCCCTTGATTCTTCCGCGGAAGTCAGTAGAATCCCCTCACGGCTTGAGGATAAAGTAGACGTTGAGACTTTGCGCAAGCTGGAGGCGCTGCGCAAGAGGAAGCCCTAGTCGCGGTGTCTGCGTCTTATGGCGTGTTTTGCAGGGGGGACTGGAGCCAACGTGGGAGTGAGCATGATACGGCAGGCCGACCGCAGACGCGGTGCAGGGGCAGCGAGACACCTTCAACCTTTTGTTGAGAGTGCGGATTACGCTCTGGTTCAGGCGTATCGTCGGGGAAACGTCGGGGCGCTTGATGCCCTGATGCTTCGCTACCATCAGTTCGTCCGTCTCAAGGCAAGCTCGTACTTTCTGGCCGGGGGCGACGCCGAGGACCTGATCCAGGAGGGGATGCTGGGTCTGTACAAGGCGGTGCGCGACTATCGAGACGACCGTCTGGCATCGTTCCGGAGCTTCGCAGAGCTCTGCATCACCCGGCAGATCATCACCGCCATCAAGACGGCGACGCGTCAGAAGCACGTACCGCTCAACGGCTACCTGTCGTTCAGTCAGTCGCCGAACGACGCGTCGGATGACGGCGACTGTTCGCTGGCCGACGTGCTCCCCGGTCCGAGCGCGCACGATCCGGTCAATCAGGTCATCAGCTCGGAAGAGGTCGAGAGCCTGACGGGGTGCCTCACGGACACGCTCTCCGAGCTCGAGGGCCGTGTCCTGCGCCTGTACCTTCAGGGCCTCAGCTACGAGCGCATCGCGGAGCGCCTGGGGTGCGACTGCAAGACGGTCGACAACGCCCTGCAGCGGATCAAGCGCAAGGTCGACCTGCATGTCGAGGGCCGCAGAGTCCTCAGCTAGGGCGCGTGGCTGCTAGAAGGTCATCAGGCTGACGTCGTGGCCCTGCGACTGCACGAGCAGCTTGAAGTCGTGCGGGTTGGCGGCGACGCTGCTGGCGTCGCTGAGGGTGATGAGACCTTCCTCATAGAGCTGAGTAGCGCCTGGTCGAAGGTCTGCATCCCGTAGAAGTCGCCTTCCTTGATCGCGTCGGTGATCAGGTGCGACTGGGTCGGGGTCGAGGATGAAGTCGCGGATGCGGTTCGTCGCGATCAGGATCTCGATCGCCGGGATGCGCCCGCTGCCGCCGGCTCTCGGCAGGAGGCGCTGCGAGATGATGCCCTTCAGAGTGCCGGCCAGCATGATCCGGACCTGCTTCTGCTGGTGCAGAGGGAAGAAGTCGATGATCCGGTTGATCGTCTCGGTTGCGTCGATGGTGTGCAGGGTGCTCATCACGAAGTGGCCTGTCTGGGCGGCGGTCAGCGCCGTCGCGACGGTCTCGAGGTCACGCATCTCTCCGATGAGGATGTCGTCGGGGTCCTGGCGCAGCACGTACTTCAGCGCCGAGCTGTAGGAGTCGGTGTCGAGGCCGACCTCACGCTGGTTGACGATCGACTTCTTGTCCTTGTGGAGGACCTCGATGGGGTCCTCGATGGTGACGATGTGGCGGCGGATGGTGCTGTTGATGTGGTCGATCATCGCTGCGAGGGTCGTCGACTTGCCCGACCCCGTCGTTCCGGTGACGAGTACGAGGCCGCGAGGTTCTGTGGCGAGGCGCTTGATGATGTCCGGCAGGTGCAGCTCCTCGAACGAGGGGACCTGCGTGGCGACCTGGCGCATGGCGACACTGATGCTGCCTCTCTGGCGGAAGACGTTGACGCGCAGTCTTGCCTTGGACGGAGATGAGTAGGCGAAGTCGATCTCGTTGTGCTCGCTGAAGCGGCGGATCTGCTTGTCGGTCATGATCGACGCCGCGATGTCCTTTGTGTCCTCGGGAGTGAGCGAGGCCTCATCGGTGAGCACGAGCTCTCCGTCGATGCGCAAGACCGGGGGACTGCCGGCCTTGATGTGGAGGTCCGACGCATCTCGCTCTTGCAGCGTCGTGAGCAGTTCGTCGATAGGTTTCACGGGGCGGCCTCGTAGGTAGTGGTCCCTCTCTTCGCTCTTACTTCGGCAGGAAGCGCGAAAAGCTTACCTTGCGGCGATCGAATTGGCTCGCGCGAATCACCGACGGCGAACTGCCGCGGTCACGGGAGGGCGCGTCGCGGGGCGGTCTTCCCAGCCCGCGTGCGACCCAGCCCCGGAAGGCCCGGTGAGTCTAGAAACGGCCGCCGATCCAGGCGTGGCTCATGGATCCGTAGCTCACGACCGCGCCGGTGTGCGGCGCATGGATCATCGAGCTGCCGCCGACGTAGATGCCGACGTGGCTGCTGAAGCTGGCGCTGCCGAAGAAGACGAGGTCACCCGGCTGCAGGGCGCTGATCGGGACAGGGGTGCTGGCACGCTGCTGCAGCGTCGCTCCGTGCGCCAGGCCGATGCCGATCTGCGCGTAGCAGTACATCGTGAGGCCGGAGCAGTCGAAGCCGCTTGGGCTCGCGCCGCCGTACACGTACGGGACGCCGAGATACCGCTGCGCGATACCGACTACGCCGGACTTGCCGGATCCGCCGGGGTCGACGACAGGAGCGCTGCCCGTGCTCGACCCGCCGCTGCTGGTGGAGGCGCTCTGCGCCTGCGTCGCCCTCCGCGCGGCGGCTCTGGCGGCTGCCGCCTGCTGCTCCTGCAGGCGTCGGATGTCGGCCTTGACGCCGGCCGTCATCGACTCGAGTTCGTTCTGCACCGAGAGCATCTCGTTCTTCTGGGCAGCTCGCTCCTTGACGAGTTCTGCGGATGCCTTCTTGTCGGCCTGCAGCTTGACGCGCCTGTCCTTGATGTCTGCCTCGTAGGCAGCGATGGCCCTTACGGTGTCCACGTCGCTGTTGCCGAGACGCTCCATCAGGTCGAGCTGGACCACGAGATCGTCGAAAGTGTTGGCAGCGAACACCACATCGACGAGGCCCACGTCGCGCGTCTTGTAGATGCTCTCGGCGCGCGCCTTGAGCTGATTGTTGGCGACTGCGAGGTTGTACTCGGCGACCTTGAGGTGATGGGTGTTCTGCCGGATCTGCTGGCGCACCGTCGCGAGCTGGCTGGTCGCCTGGTTGTACTTCTCCGCGGCGACGTCGGCCTTGTGGTAGACGGTCTGGAGTTTGGCTTGGAGTTCGGCCAGCCGGGCCTTCTTCTGGGACATGGGTGAGGTGAGAGCCTGCGGAGCTAGAGCGAAAGTGAGGACGAGGGTGGCTAGTAACACGGAGAGAGTGACGAGTCGCCGCCTACTGTTCACTGAATCGCCTCCTTCTGGGCGCGTCGCGTGCACGCCAGCGCGCCCTTGTTGAGGTGGCCCGAAACAGAGCCTCTGAACCTCAAGTAAGGGACACTATCACCGGTCGTCCGCAGTCGCAACACGGCATGCCGTCGCGACACTGTCATTCGCGCGAGGAGAGACTGCGATGGCTCGCGATCCGATCAGCGGGCAGTCGTCGCGCCCTTGGCGGGCCTCGTGCTGGTAGAGGGAGGCCGCATCTGCCGAAGCGTCTTCAGAAAGGCCTTGTTGGCTTCGTCTCTGCGCCAGTTGCGGATGATGTGCATGCCCCACCAGTGAAAGAGCGCTCGCTGGGCCGACCTGACGACGAACACACAGCGCAGCCAAGCGCGCAAGGAATAGAAACGCATGTAGCCGCGGATGTTCTCGATCTGGAGCTCGTACGGCGTCATGAGCAAGGGCCTGAAGACGACGTGGTGAGCGTCGTAGAGGTGCCAGCGCTTGTCGAAGATTCGGCCGGCCGCATCGAGGTCGTTGAACTGGGGTGTCCCGGGCAGCGGGGTGAGGATGTTGAGCATCACCGTGTCGATGTGGTTCTTGAGGGCGAAGGTGACCGTGTCGCGCACGGTCTGTACGGTGTCTGTGTCGGCGCCGAGCACGAACATGCCGTGGGCGAGGATGCCGTGCTCGTGCAGCATCACGATGGAGCGCTTGATGTCCTCGACCGTCTGCGACTTCTCGAAGTGGTCCAGGGTGTCCTGGCTGACCGACTCTAGGCCGAGGTAGACGACCTCACAGCCGGAGCGCCGCATGAGGGCGAGCAGCTCGGGGTCGCGGGCGACGTCGGTGCGTACCTGAGCTGTCCACGGGACTGCGAGACCCTCATCGATCATCATCTGCAGCAGCCGCTTGAGGCGGCGCTTGTTGGCGGCGAAGTTGTCGTCGTAGAAGAAGATGCGCTTGGGGCGCTTCTCCTTGATCTCGGCGATCACGCTCTCGGCGCTGCGGAAGCGGTACTTGCGCCCGAACATCGCCGTCACCGAGCAGAAGTTGCAGGCGAAGGGGCAGCCCCAGCTGGTCATGATGGGCATGGTCCCAAGCTTCTCGTGACCGACGATGAGGTCCAGGTCCGGGAACGGCAGCGTGTCGAGGTCGGCGCAGGGCTCGCGCAGCTGGTTGTGCACGGCGACGCCCTCGCGCAGGAAGGAGAGGCCGGCCACGTCCTCGAACTGGCGCTCGGCCTTCGAGTGCCTCGATGAGCTCGAGCATGGTCTGCTCGCCGCCCTCGCCACGCGCCACGTAGTCGCCGTGTTCGAGCGCCTCGTCGGCCATGAAGGTGACGTGCGAGCCGCCGAGGATCACGGGGATGCCGCGGGCGCGCAAGTCGTCGGCGATCTCATAGGCTGCGGTCGTCGTCGATGTCGTACTGGAGATGCCGACGAGGTCGGCACCGTACAGGTCGTCCCGGTCGATGGGGGCCATCTGGGGGCTGTAGATGAGCACGTCGTGGCCGTGGCTCTTGAGGGTCGCGGCGATGATGGGCAGGCCGAGGCGCGGCAGCAGGACCTTGGCGTACACATGCATACCGGGGGGTTCAGGCTCGATCAGGCGAATCTTCATGGCGCTCCTTGGGCAGTCGCCGCGGGGCCGCCGAAGCTGCAGTCGTGGGCTGCCGTCTCCGGCGGAGACTCTCACTCAGCGACCCATTCTACGCACTCGGTCAGACGAAGTGAAGCGCGCTCCCGTGGCGCCGGGTCAGAAGGCCCAGTTCAGCAGGAAGTAGGCGAAGGCGGCGATGAGGCCCGCCGAGGGCAGGGTGAGGAGCCAGGCCGCGACGATGTTGCCGGCGACGCCCCAGCGCACGGCCGAAAGGCGTTGCGTCGAGCCTGCGGCCCATAGTTGACGCGGTGATGGTGTGCGTGATTGTGCGCGTAGTGGAGACGGGGATGCCGAAGCGGCGAGGGCTTCCTGGCCGCCGCTGCTCATGAGCTTGACGAGCAGCTGCGCCGCCGCATCGAGATCGGCCGCCGAGTCCGAGAACAGCCGAACACAGTCCTTCTCCTTGGGATCAAGGCTGAGTCTCACGAGGGCTCCTGTCTGGGTATCGACCTCGTGCCGCGAGCAGCTGTACGCCTTGTTGCACAGCGCGCAACCCCACCGTGCCGAGGCGAGCTCGGGTGCCACGGCGCTTGCTGCCGTCGCAGTCGTTCTGTAGCCTCTTGGCACGCGCATGGGCGGCCGGGCTCTCGTGCGCCCAGGTTCGGCCGGGATGCTGCCGTGCCGGCCGAGAGAGCAGAGCGTTTGCGGGATCGCGGACGCTGTCGTGGCGAGGAGGCTGCAGTGTCAGATGATCTCTACGAGCAGATGAAGCAGACCGTTCTGGAGGGCGAGCCTGAAGAGGCCGCCGCGCTGGCGCAGGAGGGTCTCGACGCCGGTCTCGCTCCCGTCGACATCCTCGATCACGGGTTCGTCAAGGGCATCGAAGAGGTCGGCGACCTCTTCGGCAGAGGCGAGTTCTTTCTGCCCGAACTGGTCCAGGGGGCGGAAGCCATGAAGGCCGCGGTGGCGGTCCTGCAGCCGGAACTCGACAAGACCAAGGAAGGCCGCCGCACTCTTGGTGTCGCCGTCGCCGGCACCGTGGCCGGCGATATCCACGAGATCGGCAAGACCATCGTGTGCTCGATGCTCTCCGCCGCCGGATTCACCGTCACGGACGTGGGCTGCGACGTACCTGTCGAGAGCTTCATCGACACGGTGCGCGAGACCAACGCCGATCTCCTGCTGCTATCGGCGCTCTTGACGACGACGATGCCCAACCAGCAGAAGACGATCGAGGCTCTCAAGGCCGCCGGCCTGAGGGACGGCGTGAAGGTCATGATCGGTGGCGCGCCGACGACGCGCGCCTGGGCCGACGAGATCGGCGCCGACGGCTATGCCGAGGATGCCATCGAGGCGGTCTCGACGGCGAAGAGCATCCTCGGGGTCGCCTGAAGCGCGTCATCGCCCAAGGCACGGCAATGGGGCAGGCTGGTCGCTGGCGATCGCGGCGGCCGGCGCTCGCCGCCGGCCGGTCCACGAGGCCTCTCTTTCTTCGAGGAGGCGGTTTGCCATGAGCGATCGCCATGCGGCCTACTTCGATGAGGTCGAGGCGCGCTTCGAGCAGGCGTCCGACTTCGATCTGGGGCTCGAGGAGGAGTTTCAGATCCTCGACCCCTCGACGCTCGCGTTGACGCCCGGGTTCGAGACGCTTCGCGACAACGCCGGACCGCGGCTGAGCGAGCGGATCGCGGGAGAGCTGCTGCGCTCGGAGATCGAAGTAGCCACGCCGCGTTCTCCCCACTTTGCCCAAGCCGCCCGCGAGCTGCTGCTGAACCGCGCCGAACTCCTCGAGCTGGTGGAGGCCCAAGGCTTCGCGCTCGGGGCTACCGGTACCCATCCGTTCTCCGGCTGGAAAGAGCAGGAGATCATCGATACGCCCCACTATCGCCTCGTGGAGGAGCGACTCAAATACGTCGCCTGGCGCAACAACACCTGGGCCGCGCACACGCATGTCGGCGTGCGCGGGCTCGATAGGGCGGTGGCCGTCTGCGACGCGCTGCGCTCCTATCTTCCGCACCTGCTCGCGCTCTCGGCGAACTCGCCCTTCATCGAGGATGTCTGGACGCAGCTGCACTCGGCCCGCACGCAGACCTTCATGCGGATGTTCCCTCGCTGCGGCATTCCCGACGCTTTCGGCACTTGGGCGGAGCATCGACGCTTCTACGAGCAGCTCGTCGACACGAACTGCATCCAGGAGTTCACCCAAGTCTGGTGGGCGGTGCGCCCGCACCATCGCTTCGGCACGGTCGAGGTGCGTATCTGCGACGCGCAGACCGAGGCGTGGCAGAGCCTCGCCATCTCGGCGCTGACGCTGGGGCTCATCGCGCATCTCGCGCAGCGCTACGACGAGGGCCGCCACCCAGTGGCTCAGCCCACGCGGTACATCGAGGAGAACCTCTGGCGCGCCATCCGCCACGGTCTCGATGGGAGGCTTGTGGATTGGGACCGGGGCGAAGAGGTCCCCGCGCCCGATGCGCTTCAGGCGCTCGTCGAGCTGGCCGCGCCGCACGCCGACCGGCTCGGGATGGCGCGCCATCTCGACGACGTGGAACACATGCTGCGCCGCGGCAACGGCGCGCAAAGGCAGATCAGAGCCCACACTGCGGGCGCGACGCTTCTGAACGTGTACGCTGGGACTGTCGCGGACGCTCGGGCGACACCACTTGCCCCGCGCTCTGCCGCGGAAGAGGAGGAACGGAGATGAACGACGAGACACGGGATTCCGCCCCCCAGAACGACGAGGAGCGTGAGCAGGAGTTCCGCGAACAGCTCAAACGCTTGCGCGTCGTCGACCTCGCGTACGAGATGATGGTGAGTCTGGTCACCGTGGGCTACCAGAAGCTTGGCCTGACCGACCAGACGCGCGAACTGCGCAATCTCGACGATGCCCACCTCGCCATCGAGCTCCTGCGAGCCATTCTTGCGGAGGCGGAGAAGGCAGAGGGCGCGGAAGGGCTCAAGGATCTGCGATCCACCGTCGCGCAGATGCAGCTGGGCTACGTCCAGGCAATGGAGTCCTCCAGCACGGAGAGCGCGGCTCCACCCGATGCGGAGGCGTCTCCGGAGGACGCGGGCGGCGAGCCCGCCGCGGACTCAGACTGAGTCTAGCGCCCAGAAGCGGGGTTCTTCGAGCACCTCGCCCGGTTCCACGACGAGGAACTCCTCGTCGTGCGGGCCGTTGACCAGCTTGTCGAGAAAGCGCAGCGAGCCCTCCAGGTAGGCGATGGGCAACTCGTAGAAGGCGCTCACCGTCTCGACGTAGGCGCGCAGCCTCTCGTTCTCCAGCGCGCCCGTGTCGATCACGGCGACCCGGGCGTAGTTGGCGAGGATCATGCGAGCGACTCGAGCGGCCTTCTCCTCACCGTACTTGGGCACGATCTTGAGGTACTCCTTGTACGGGTCGTCGATGTAGTCGATCCAGCCGCGGGTGTAGTAGTAGGTGCCGGGACAGCTGCGATGCTCCTCGATGTGGCGCCGACGGGAGCCGAGCAGGAGGGAGATGCAGTCGTCGACGGCGGGCACGACGAGGCGGTGCGGTCCGGCCTCGAGGCCGACGGTCCCGTTGCTGCAGCGCCCACAGCACAGGAGGATCTCTCGCTCGCCGGGCGTCGCGTCGATCCGTTGCTGCAGGGCGGCGCGCAGTCTGGCGGGATAGTCGTGTAGGGCTCCGTCGATGAATTCGATCTCGAGGCCGGGATTGACGCGCTCGATCTCGTTGCGGAGGACCTCGCAGGCGACGATCTTCGGGCGGTCGTCCACGCGCTCCACTCCAGGGGGGATGTCCATCCAAGCAGTATACTCGCTCGCACACGGCGACAGCGGGGGCTTGCATGGTGACTGAGCGCGAGGGCTTCGTTCAGGTCTATACGGGTGACGGCAAGGGCAAGACGACGGCTTCCCTCGGTCTCGTTCTGCGGGCGCTGGGCCAGGGGCTGAGACCCGCCGTCCTGCAGTTCATGAAGTCCGATCCAACGTGGGGCGAGATCGTGACCCTACGCAAGCTGGGTGTACCGGTGGTGCAGTGCGGCCTGGACCACTGGGTGCTGAAGGGTGAGGCGTCAGACGACGATCTGGCCTCGGCGGCGGAGGGCCTCGAGCGGGCTCGCGCTCTTGTGCTCGGCGGGGAGCACGATGTCTTGATCCTGGATGAGCTCGTCACCGCCGTGTTCTTCGGACTTGTGCCGCTCGACGCCGTGCTCGATCTGATCGCTTCACGCCCGTCCGCCGTGGAGCTCGTCATCACGGGCCGCCGCGCACCCGAGGAGCTGATCGCGGCAGCCGATCTCGTCACCGAGATGCGGCCGTTGAAGCACTACTACGATGCCGGTGTGATGGCCCGTCGCGGCATCGAGTACTGAGGCGGCCACCGCCCGCCGGATGGTAGGATTGTTTGCGTGACGCACACGCTCATCTATCCGCATACGGCCGTCCACAACGCTGCCGGGCACTTGGAGATCGGCGGTTGCGACGTGGTCGACCTTGCTCGTGAGTTCGGGACGCCGCTCTTCATCTACGACGAGCAGACGCTGCGCGACCAGTGTCGTGCCTATCGCGGGACCTTCGGGGCACTCACCGATGCGTACGAGATCGTCTATGCGAGCAAAGCGTTCAGCTGTCGCGCGATGTGCGAGCTCATCGCCCAGGAGGGCCTGTCGCTCGATGTCGCCACGGGAGGTGAGCTGGCCGCCGCCGTAGCCGCCGATTTCCCGGCCGAGCACATCTACTTCCACGGGAACAACAAGTCGATGGCCGAGATCGAGGCCGGTCTCGACGCGGGCATCGGACACTTCGTCGTCGATTCGTTCGAGGAGATCGTGCGGCTCGACGGCGCCGTCGGCGTGCGCGGGAGCGTGCAGCAAGTCCTCGTGCGCGTGACGCCGGGCGTGCGCCCGAGCACGCACGATTTCGTGCAGACTGGGCAGCAGGACAGCAAGTTCGGCCTCGGGCTTTCCGACGGTCGCGCCCAGGAGGCGGTGCGACGAATCCACGACGCGGCGCACCTCGAGCTGGTCGGCGTGCACGCGCACATCGGCTCGCAGATCTTCGAGCTGGACTCCTATCGGCGTGAGGTCGAAGTGCTGTTCGTCGCCATCGACGACTGGCGCCGCGACTTCGGCTTCGAATGCCGCGTCTTCAACATCGGCGGCGGCCTCGGCATCCGCTACACGAACGCCGACATGCCGAGCTCGATCGGCGAGTTCGCCGAGATGAGCGTGACGGCGGTCCGCGACGGCGCGGCGCGGCACGGCATGGCCATGCCCAGGCTCTTCGTCGAGCCGGGACGCAGCATCGCCGGCAAGGCGGCGGTGACGGCCTACACCGTGGGCACCGTCAAGGTGATCCCGGGTGTCCGGACCTACGTCGCCGTGGACGGCGGCATGAGCGACAACCTGCGGCCGATGCTCTACGACTCGCGCTACGAGGCGATGCTGGCCAACAAGGCGGAGGCGCCGGCGACCGAGGTCGTGACCATCGCCGGCAAGCATTGCGAGTCCGGCGATGTGCTGGTGCGGGACGTGCGCATCGCCGCGCCGGAGCCCGGCGACGTTCTCGTGACGCCCGGCACGGGCGCCTACGGCTACGCCATGGCCAACAACTACAACGCGCAGCCCCGGCCTGCGGTGGTCCTCGTTGGCGAGGGTGAAGCTCGGGTCATCATCGCGCGCGAGACCTGGGCCGACCTGCTGCGTCTGCAGCGGCCGCTCACCTAGTGAGACCGGGCGTCTCGCCCCGCATGCCGCCCTTCTGCGGTCGGTGCGGATGGCGAGGGCGCACGGTCCGACCCGGCCGTTCCTGGCTCGGACTCGGTGTCGCTCGCCCGGCGTCGTTCTCATATACTCGGAGGCGCAGGCAGGCCGCGCGACCGCCGTGCGGCGGTCGCGCTCGGAGACGCGGAGGACCCACGTGGACAGAGTAGGCATCGGACTCCTCGGCTACGGTACGGTCGGATCCGGCGTCGGCAGACTCCTTGCCGACAACGCCGAGGACATACGCCTGGCCACCGGCAGGGACGTCTATCTCCGGCGCGTGCTCGAGAAGGACCCCGGATTCAGCGCTGCGGACCTGGATCCGGCGCTGCTCACGACGCGCTTCGAGGACATCCTCGAGGACCCGGAGGTCGTCGTCGTCGTCGAGCTCATCGGGGGGACGGGCGCGGCGCTCGAATTCCAGCGCCGCGCGCTCGCCGCCGGGAAGCACGTGGTCACGGCCAACAAGCAGCTCCTCGCCCAGCACGGGACGGAGCTGTTCGAAGCGGCCGATGCGGGTGGAGCCCATCTGCGCTTCGAGGCCAGCGCGGTCGGCGCCGTACCGATCGTCAAGGTCCTTCGCGAGTCGCTCGTCGCCGCCGAGGTGAAGACGGTGTTCGGCATCGTCAACGGCACGACCAACTACATGCTGAGCTCCATGGCGGCGACCGGGGCCGACTACGACGAGGCACTGCGGGAGGCGCAGCGTCTGGGTTTCGCCGAGGCCGATCCCGCCGAGGACGTGGGCGGCAAGGACGCGGCCGCCAAGATGGCGATCCTCAGCTCCATCGCCTTCCACAGTCGCACGCGGCTCGGCGACGTCGAGTACGAGGGGATCACCAACGTCACGGCGCTCGATATCGCTCACGGCGAGCGTCTCGGGCTCGTCGCCAAGCTGCTCGGAGTCGCCAAGCTCGTGGGCGGTGGCATGAACGTGCGCGTCTATCCGGCATTCCTGCCTCGCACCCACCCGCTGGCCGGCGTGGCTGGCGCCTACAACGCCGTCTTCCTCGAGAGCGACACTTTCGACGAGATCATGCTGTTCGGCCCGGGTGCCGGCAGTGTGCCGACCGCCTCCGCCGTGATCGGCGACATCATCTCCGTCGTCAACACCGTCAAGGGCAGCTTCTCGCAGAACTGCATGTGCTACAGGGACCTTCCCTTCTTCCCCAACGCCGACATGGTGTCGCGGTTCTACCTGCGCCTCCGTGTCGACGACAAGCCGGGGGTGCTGGCCAAGCTGAGCGCCCTCTGCGGTGAGGAGGGCGTGAGCATCCATTCGATGGTGCAGGAAGGCCAAGGCAGCGAGGCCGAACTCGTGCTCGTGCTTCACCCTGTGCGCGAGGAGCAGTTCTTCGCCGCCCTGGGAAGGATGAGGGCTCTGAGCGACGTGAAGGGCGAACCGAGTGTGATCCGCGTCGAGGGCGAAGTCTGAGGATGGAGAGAATGGACAAGGGCAAGAGGGGAACGATCGGCATCCTCACGGGCGGCGGCGACGTGCCGGGGCTCAACCCGGCGATCCGCGCGGTCACGCTGCGCGCGCTGCACGCGGGCTTCGACGTCGTCGGCATCCGTCACGGCTGGGGTGGTCTCGTCGAGCTGCGGCGCGAGGACGGCGCCGACAACAGCGACTGCTACCTGCCGCTCACGGAGGAGCTGGTCAACCGCTTCGTGCACGTCGGGGGGACCTTCCTCCACTCGTCGCGGACGCGTCCGAGCGCCGTGCCGCTCAAGAACGTGCCGGAGCACCTGCGCGACGAGTACCTCGAGGAGAAGAACGACCTGACCGCCGAGGTGCTCGCCAATCTCGAGTACCTGGGCATCGACTACCTGGTGCCGATGGGTGGCGACGACACGCTCAGCTACGCCGTCGAGCTCGGTCGTCGCGGCTTCCCGGTGGTCGCGCTGCCCAAGACCATGGACAACGACGTGCCCGGCACCGACTACTGCATGGGCTTCAGCACGTGCGTCACGCGCACGATCGAGCTTGCCCATCAGGTCCGCAGCTCGGCGGCGTCCCACGAACGCGTCGCGGTGCTCGAGGTCTTCGGCCGCTACGCCGGCTTCACGGGCTTGCTGCCGACCCTCGCGGGCGCCGCGAACCGCTGCGTCATCCCCGAGTGGGAGTTCGACCCAGGTCGGCTCGCCCGCTTGCTGGTCGCCGATCGCAGGGACAATCCCGAGAGGTTCGCGGTTTGTCTGGTGAGCGAGGGCGCCATGCCGGAGGGCGGGGAGATGGTCTTCAAGGGCACCGACACGGACCAGTACGGTCACGCCAAGCTCGGCGGGATCGGGGAGTACGTGGGCGCCAAGATCAAGGAGCTGGCGCCGGCCCACGACGCCAAGAGCAGGATCGAGGTGATCTCCATGAATCTGGGCTACTTCGTGCGCAGCGGCCCGCCGGATGCGCTGGACTCGATCGTGCCGACGGTCTTCGGGAATCTCGCGGTCGACTTGCTGCTGCGCGGCGAGACAGGACGCATGGTGTCGCTGAACGATGGGCGCTACGGCTCCGTCCCGATCGACACGGTGATCCATCACAAGAAGGTCGTCGACGTGGAGAAGTTCTACGACGTGGAACGCTACACGCCGAAGTACGAGGCCTTCGAGCTGCAGCCGATGCACCTCTTCAGCGGGCTCAAGTGATGACGCGAGGCGCCGGCGCCGGAGGCGGGGTCACCGCGAAGTATGTGCTGCTGGTGCCGGACGGCATGGCCGACGAGCCGTTGGACGAACTCGACGGGCGCACGCCCATGGCCGTGGCGCGCACTCCCAACATGGACGCACTGGCGCGCCGGGGCACCTTGGGTCTGGTGCGGACCGTCCCTGAGGGGATGTCGCCGGGGAGCGACGTCGCCAATCTCTCGGTGCTCGGCTACGACCCGGCGGCCGTGTACAGCGGTCGGAGCCCGCTGGAGGCCGCCAACATCGGGGTCGAGCTCGGTCCCGACGACGTCGCCTATCGCTGCAACTTCGTGACCATCGTCGACGGCGTGATGAAGGACCACGCCGGGGGGTACATCAGCACCGAGGAGAGCCGCCGCTGCGTCGCGGCCCTTCAGGCCGCGCTGGGCGGCGGCTCCTTCGAGTTCCATACGGGCGTGAGCTATCGCAACCTCATGGTCTGGCGCGGCGGCGCGCTCGTGCCCTGCACGCCGCCGCACGACATCCTCGACCAGCCAGTCGCGGGCTTCCTCCCCGGAGTGGCGGCCGGCACCGGCGATGACCCCTCGTCCGCGGCCCTCACCGCCCTGTATCGGCAGGCCGGCGAGGTCCTCGCCGCGGTGCGTCCCGCGACCAGCGCCTGGTTCTGGGGCGAGGGAACGGCGCCGAGCATGCCCGCGTTCGAGGACCTGTACGGGCTCAGCGGGGCGGTCGTCGGTGCCGTCGACCTCATCCGCGGGATCGGCCGCTACGCCGGCTTCGAGGTACTCGACGTTCCCGGTGCCACGGGCGACCTGGCCACCGACTACGCGGCCAAGGCGCGCGCCGCCATCGCGGCGCTCGGGCGCCACGACTTCGTCTGGGTGCACGTCGAGGCGCCCGACGAGGCGGGCCACATGGGCGATCTGCACGAGAAGATCACGGCCATCGAGCGCATCGACGCCGAGGTGCTCGGACCCATTCTGGCGTGCCCCCAGCGACCGGCCGTCCTCGTGCTGCCGGACCACTACACGCTGGTGCACACGCGCACGCACGCGGGCCGGCCGGTGCCCTTCACCTTCGCGCGCAACGACCCCGGCGAGGACGGTCTCGGCCAGCGGGACTACTCGGAGAGCTCCGCGGAGGCCGCGGGTGTCGTCGTTCCCGACGGCCCGTCCTTGATGAGCCTGTTCCTCGCGGCCACCGGGTAAGAACCCGGCATCGGCATGCGTCGTCGCGGCGAAGAGCGCGGCTCAGTCCAGGCACAGCGAGGCCATGAGCAGGTCGTCAGCCAAACCCGATCCCAGGCTCGTCGGTGAGGGCAGTGAGGACTACCCGCTTGACGGCCGGCGAGCCGGTCGTCACCATGGACGCTGAGCGCTACGTCATGAGCGCGGGGAGCGTGCCGCACCTGGCCGCCAAAGAAGGCGACCTCTTCCTCTACAGCAACGATCTCGGCCAGATTCCGGGCGGTGAGAACTCGGAGCTCGGCATGTACTACCGCGACACGCGCTATCTCAGCCGGTTCGAGCTGTTGATCGCGGGGCGTCTCCCGGTGCTCCTCTCCTCCACCGCCGAGAGCGGCTACGGTGCGACCATCGAGCTCACGAACCTCGAGTCCCGGACCATAGACGGTCGTATGCTCCCGCAGGCCAGCGTCCATGTGCGGCGCAAGCGCTACCTCGCCGATCGGTTGCATGAACTGCTGTACGTGTGCAACTACCATCACGCCCCTATCGAGCTGGCGATCGATCTGCACTTCGCCGCCGACTTCGCCGACATCGGCGAGGTCCGCGGCTTGCGGCGTCGCAAGCGCGGGACATGGCTGCCGCCGCGGCGCGAGGCTGACGAGCTCGTGCTCGCCTACATGGGCCTCGACGATGTTGCGCGCGAGACCGTCATACGGTTCCTCGATCCGCCGGGGTCGGTCAGGCAGGGCCGGGCGCGTTACCGGGTGAGCCTCGCGCCCGGCGAGACCACCGAGATCCGCTTCGAGGCGCAGATCGTCGCGCCGGACGGTCCGGCTCCGCTTCGCGGCGATTTCCACGAGAAGCTGGGGAGGCTGCGCGACGGGCACGAGCGCTGGGACGCGGGCGCCACCCAGATCGTCACCGACAACGAACTCGTGAACGACGTCCTGCGTCGCGGCCAGAGCGACCTGCGCATGCTCGGCGCCGACGTCGAGGGGCAGCACATCGTGCTCTCCGGGGCGCCATGGTTCGTGGCGCCGTTCGGGCGCGAGATGCTGTTCGTCGGCCTCGAGACGCCGCTTCTCGATCTGCGCTGGGCGCAAGCCGCAGTGGACTATCTCGGGGCTCGGCAGGGAAGGGTGGAGAACGTCTTCCGCGAGGAGCAGCCCGGGAAGATCATGCACGAGCTTCGTCGTGGCGAGCTTGCCAATCTGCGCGCGGTCCCCCACACGCCCTACTTCGGCGCCATCGACGCGACGCCGCTCTGGCTCCTCTTGGCGACCGAATGGACGATGTGGACCGGGGACCTTGAGGGGTTCGAGGAGCGACAGACGTCGATCGACGCGGCTCTCGCCTGGCTGCAGACGTACGGCGACGCCGACGGCGACGGGTTCGTCGAGTACCAGCGGCGCTCGCGCTCGGGGCTCAGGAACCAGGGCTGGCGGGACGGCCGCGATGCCGTCGTCCACCTCGACGGGACGCCGGCCCAGGGACCCATCGCCCTGGCTGAGACCCAGGGATACGTGTTCTACGCGAAGCGCCGTCTCGCCGCGCTCTACGGGCAGCTCGGCGATGTGGAGCGGGCCGAACGCCTCACGTCTGAGGCCGCGGAGCTGAAGCAGCGCTTCAATGAGCGCTTCTGGATGGAGGACGACGGCTACTTCGCCATGGCGCTCGATGGAGCAGAAGCGCCAGGTGAAGACGGTATGCTCGACGATCGGTCACGCCCTCTGGTCGCGGATCGTCGCCGATGAGTACGTCTCGCACGTGGTCGCGCGGCTCGATGGCGCCCGACATGTACACGGGCTGGGGGGTGCGCACGCTCAGCAAGGCGATGCGTTCCTACAACCCCGTGAGTTTCTACAACGGCAGCGTGTGGCCCGCCGACACCGCCATCGCCGCGAGCGGCATGAAGAAGCACGGCTACTCCGAAGAGGCGAACCGGCTCGCCTGGGGGCTCGTGGAAGCCGCGACGGCGCATGAGTACTCGCGTCTGCCTGAGCTGTTCTGCGGCTTCACGCGTCAGGCGATCAACAAGCCGGTGTCGTTCCCCATGGCTTGCTCCCCCGACGCCGGGTCTTCCGGAGCCTTGTTCTTCATCCTGCAGTCCATGGTCGGCGTCTACGCCCAGGCCGAGACCAACATCGTGTACGTGCACAACCCGGTGCTTCCCAAGTGGCTCGGCGAGGTCACGCTCAGCAACCTGCGCGTCGGCCGGACGACCATGCGCCTGCGCTTCCGCCGGGAGGGCAGCCAGACGACCTTCTCGGTGCTCGACAAGCAGGGGCCCGGGCGCATCATCGTGGTGGAGTGAGGGCGGCCAAAGCGCGTCTCGCTCTCAGTCGGGAAAGAATTGCTGTTGTTCTGCGTGCGGCGTCCGATATACTGGGTACCCTGTCCGGCGCAGTCACCTCGCCGGGAACCTGCTCGCAGACGCACGGGGCGTCCCATCTGAGTCGCGATTCAGCTGTCGTGCGCGACTGAAACACACGCCGGGTGCTGCCCCTCAGTGGGCGCCGACGGCAGTGGGAAAGTGATGCGACATGTGACATACTCATCGGCGGAGCCCGGACGGACTCCATCTTCGATCGTCTCATTCACCCGTACGTGCACGACATCCCCCACGCCACAGCCCTATGCCGAGGCGGGCGGTGTCCGAGGTCCCAGGAGCCCATGGAAACGAAAGAACAGACCGACCAGATGACGATAGCACCCGATCCCACGACGGCGGCCCCGACGCCCGAGGCGTCGGTCGCAACGCCCCCGGCCCCGACGCCCGAGGCACCGGTCGCGGCGCCCGCTGGAGAAGCGGAGCCGGCGGCCCCGGAGAACGGCTCAGCCCGCGAGACCGCCGAGCCGAGGCAATCCGGCACGCAGAACGGGCGCCAAGGTCAGCAGGGGGGCAGGTCGCAGAGCTCCGGCGGCAAGGGTGACAGGTCTCGTCGCGGCCGTGAGCGCGGCAAGCCGCGCGAGCGTCAGGAGCGCGTCGAAGGTCCGCCCATCCCCTGCAACGGCATCCTCGACGTGCTGCCCGACGGCTTCGGCTTCCTGCGCACGAACGGCTTCACTCAGGGTGACCACGACGTCTACGTTTCGCTCAGCCAGATCCGCCGCTTCGGCCTGCGCCGCGGCGACGAGATCGCAGGGTCACGTGCGCGAGCCCAAGGACAACGAGAAGTACAACGCGTTGCTCAAGATCGACACGGTCAACGGCGATGGACCCGGACGAGGCCCGTCGGCGTCCTGTCTTCGAGAAGCTCACGCCGCTGTTCCCCGAGGAGCGTCTGCGCCTCGAGACCGACGAGCACGACACGGCGGCGCGCATCATGGACCTCATGTGCCCGATCGGCAAGGGCCAGCGGGGCCTGATCGTCTCGCCGCCCAAGGCGGGCAAGACGACCATCCTCAAGAAGCTCGCCAACTCCATCGCGATCAACAACCCGGAGGTCGACCTCTTCGTGCTGCTCGTGGACGAGCGTCCGGAGGAAGTCACCGACATGCAGCGCTCCGTGGATGGCACGGTCGTCGCCGAGCACCTTCGACCAGCCCAGCGAGAACCACGTGCAGGTCACCGAACTGGTGCTCGACCGGGTCAAGCGGCTCGTCGAGATGGGCCGCGACGTCGTCGTGCTGCTCGACTCCATCACGCGCATGGCGCGAGCCTTCAACCTCAACACGCCGGCCTCGGGTCGCATCCTCTCGGGCGGCGTCGACTCCACGGCCCTGTACCCGCCGAAGAAGTTCTTCGGCGCCGCGCGCAACATCGAGGAGGGCGGCTCTCTGACCATCCTCGCCACGGCGCTCGTCGACACCGGCTCGCGCATGGACGAGGTGATCTTCGAGGAGTTCAAGGGCACGGGCAACATGGAGATCCGTCTCGACCGCCAGCTGGCCGACAAGCGCATCTTCCCGGCGATCGACATCGATGCGACCGGCACCCGCAAGGAGGAGCTCCTCATGGACCCGGCCGAAGCGGCCGCCGTCTGGAAGCTCCGCGGCGTGCTGCACAGCCTCGAGCCCGCCGCCGCCATCGAGCTGCTCATCAAGAAGGTCCGCGAGACGCACAGCAACGCCGAGTTCCTGGCCGCGCTGCAGAAGAACTCACGGTAGTTTGTGCTATCATCCCGTCTGGCCCCTTTCCGGGCCGCCTGACGCCATCATCCGGATGCACCGAAGGGATCCGTTGCGATGAAGAAGGACATCCACCCCAAGTACGAAGAGGCGACCGTGCATTGCTCCTGCGGCAACACGTTCACGACGCGCAGCACCAAGCCCGAGCTGCACGTCGAGCTCTGCTCGCAGTGTCACCCGTTCTACACGGGCAAGCAGAAGCTGGTCGACTCCGGCGGCCGCGTTGAGCGCTTCAACCGCCGCTTCGACAAGAAGTCCGAGAGCAAGAAGGACTGACGGTGCCGGCATGAGCGCGCTTCTCGGCGTCACGCTCCTGCAGCACACGCCAGAGCCCGACCGCGCCGTCGCGATCGCCGGTCGGCTCTGCTACGCGCCGGTCTCGGCCGCCGATCTCCAGGAGGAGATGAACGACGAGGCTGTCGCCAAGCTCGTGCGCATCCTCGTGCGCTCCGGCCATCATTCGGCTCTCGAGCACGCCGCGTTCACCTTCGCCGTCGATGGTGTCGAGCCGCGCCTGCACGCATCAGCTCGTGCGGCATCGGCTGGCCAGCTACAACCAGCAGTCGCAGCGCTACGTCAACTTCGGTCACGGCGCCAGCTTCGTGGTGCCGCCGAGCATCGGCGCCAACGCCGAGGCCGAGCAGGTCTTTCTGGAGGCGATGGAGCAGGCGCGGGCGGCCTACGACAGGCTGGTCGAGATCGGGCTGGGCGAAGGCCGCACGCGCGAGAGCGTGCAGGAGGACGCGCGCTTCGTGCTTCCCAACGCCGCCGAGACGAAGATCGTCGTGACGATGAACGCTCGAGAGCTGCGCCACTTCTTCCAGGTGCGTTGCTGCCGCCGGGCCCAGTGGGAGATCAACGCTCTCGCCTGGCGGATGCGTACCATGCGTCCGCGCGGTCTCGCCGAACCTGTTCGAGGGAGCGGGGCCGGACTGCCTCTACGGCGACTGCGGCGAGGGGAAGATGACCTGTGGCGACCCGTACAGGCCGGAAGACGTCGACGTGCCGGCGGCCGCCCTCGGGTGATCGCGGTACGGACGGCCGTCGCCCAGCTCGCGCCCTGCACGGGCGTTCCCGGATCCAGGAGGGTGCATATCGGCTCCAGACTCCGTGTGATGCTCGCGCTCCCGCTGTTGGCAGCGCGCCGCGTCCAGGTCGGCGGCCAGGCCGTCATCGAGGGCGTCATGATGCGCGGCGTCGACAACTGGTCGCTCGCCGTGCGCCGACCAGACGAGACGATCGGCCTGCACGACTTCCCGCTCGTGAGCTGGATGAAGGCCTATCCCTTCCTCAAGACGCCGGTCATACGCGGGGTCGTGGCGCTGGGCGAGTCCCTCGTGCTCGGGATGCGTGCCTTGTCGATCTCGGCCAACGAGTCGCTCGGCGAGGAGGAGAAGCAGATCACGCGCAAGGAGATGGGCATCACGTTCCTCATCGCCGTCGCCTTCGCGATCGGGCTGTTCTTCCTGGCGCCGCTGTTTCTGACGGGCCTGTTTCGCTCTCAGCTGGGCGAGGGGTTGGCCTTCTGGCTTGTCGAGGGCCTTGTGCGCGTGGGCATCTTCATCGCCTACCTGGCGATCATCACCCAGATCAAGGACCTGCGCCGCGTCTTCGAGTATCACGGAGCGGAGCACATGAGCATCCACGCCCTCGAACACGGCGACGAGCTCACGCCCGAGAACGTCGAGAAGTACAAGACGCTCCATCTGCGCTGCGGCACGTCCTTCCTGCTCGTCGTCATGGTCATCAGTATCTTCGTCTTCGCGCTCGTGCGCTGGCCGGCCTGGTACGTGCTCATCCTCAGCCGCATCGTCCTCGTGCCGCTCATCGCCGGAATCAGCTACGAGATCATCAAGTTCGCCGGACGCCACGAGGACAACCTCATCGTCCGGATCATCATGGCTCCCGGGCTTGCTCTGCAGTGGATGACCACCAAGCCGCCCGACCGCGCCCAGGTGGAGGTCGCCATCGCGGCCCTCGAGAAGATCGTCGAGCTCGAGCCACAGGACCGGCCGCCGGAGAAGGGCGTGGAGGTCATGGCGTAGTCCCGGCCCATGGCGACCATCGACAATCTCATCGAAGAGATCGAGCGCTCCTACGAGGAGCTGAACGCGCAGCTCGCCGACCCCGAGCTTCTCGGCGATCGTGCGCGCTACGCGGGCGTGGCTCGCAAGCACGCCGAGCTCAAGCGCGTCTACGAGCTCACACAGCGGTTTCGCGAAGCCCAGCGCACCGTCGCCGACGCCGAGGGCCTGCTCGGCCGACGAGGCCTCGGACGCCGAGATGCGGGAGTTCGCGCAGGAGGAGCTGCTCGAGGGCCGGCGCTCCCTCGAGGAGCTCAGCGAGCAGATCCGCGTGCGCATGCTCACCAGCGATCCCAACGACGGCAAGGACGTGATCATCGAGATCCGCGCCGGCACGGGCGGCGACGAGGCCTGCACACTTCGCCGCCGACCTGGCGCGCATGTACACCCGGTACGCGCAGGGCAAGGGCTTCGCCGTCGAGATCCTGAACGCCAACGCCAACGACGACGGCGGCTACAAGGAGGTCACGCTGGGAGTCCGGGGCCAAGGCGCCTACTCCGCCCTCAAGTACGAGAGCGGCGTGCACCGTGTCCAGCGGGTGCCGGCGACAGAGGCGGCCGGTCGCATCCACACCTCGACCGCCACGGTCGCGGTGCTGCCGGAGGCCGAGGAGATCGAGATCGAGATGCATCCCAACGACCTGCGCATCGACATCTTCCGGGCGCGTGGCCCCGGGGGCCAGAGCGTCAACACCACCGACTCCGCCGTGCGTATCACGCACCTGCCCACGGGCGTCACCGTGAGCTGCCAGGACGAGAAGAGCCAGCTGCAGAACAAGGAACGCGCCCTGCGCATCCTGCGCGCGCGTCTCTACGAGACCGAGCAGTCGAGGCAGGACGAGGAGCAGGCCTCGGCACGGCGCAGCATGGTCGGCACCGGCGACCGTGCGCAGAAGATCCGCACCTACAACTTCCAGCAGAACCGGGTCAGCGATCACCGCATCGGGCTGACCAGCCATCGCATCGCCGAGGTGCTCGAGGGCTCGCTCGACGAGTTCACCGAGGCGCTCGCGGCGGAGGACCGGCGCAAGCAGCTGGCGGCGGCCGGCGAGGAGTGACGCCGGTGACCGCGGCCGATGCGCTGCGCGCCGCTGCGCAGGGGCTGCGAGCCAGCGGTTCGCGCTCGCCGCGTCTGGACGCCGAGCTGCTCCTGGCGAGCGTGCTCGGCGTCGATCGTGTGGCCTCTTCCGGCGACCGGAGAGAGAGCTCACGGCGGAGGAGGCCGCGCACTTCGCCGACCTCGTGCGGCGCCGGGAGGCGCACGAGCCCGTCGCCTACATCCGGGGGGAACGGACCTTTCGGGCGCTCGATCTCGAGGTGACTCCGGCCGTGCTCATTCCTCGTCCGGAGACGGAGACCCTGGTGGATGTGGCGCTGGAGCTGCTCCGCGGCGTTGCGGGGCCGGAGAGTCCGGAGCCGCTGGTCCTCGACGTGGGCACGGGCTCAGGCTGTGTCGCCCTTTCTCTCACCGCGGAGAACCCCTTCGTGCACGTGGTCGCCGTCGACGTGGACGAGGAGGCGCTCGAGGTGGCGCGTCGCAACACGGCGCGGCACGGTCTCGAGGGCCGCATCGACCTCGTGCTCAGCGACCTCTTCGGCGGTCTGCCATCAGGGCAGCGCTTCGACATGGTCGTGAGCAACCCGCCGTACATACCGGCCGCCGAGTACGAGGCGCTCGAGCCGAACGTCCGCGAGTACGAGCCTCGCCTGGCCCTGTACGGCGGAGAGGACGGGCTCGACATCTACCGTCGCCTGGTACCGGCCGCCGCAGCTTGCCTGCGGCCCGGCGGCGGCCTCGCGGTCGAGGTCGGCAAGGGCGAGGCCGAGGCGGTGCAGGAGCTCTTCGCGGCGGCGGCGCGGTTCGGCCCGGTGCGCGAACGAGCCGACCTCGGCGGCATCCCGCGCGTCCTGTTCGCCCGCCTCGCAGGGACGGGGGCGGGAGACTGATGCGGCGCCAGGAGAAGGCCCGCTCGATCGTCCTCGCATCACGGCCGATGGGAGAAGCCGATCGCATCCTGCGGCTGTACACGCGCGAGTTCGGGCGTGTCGATGCCGTGGTCAAGGGCGTCCGCAAGACCACCTCCAGATGGGGCGGCCGTCTCGAGCCCTTCAACGTCTGCGACCTCGTGCTCTACCACGGCCGGTCGCTGCATACCGTCACGCAGGCTCAACTCGTCGACGTGTTCCTCAGGCTGCGGACCGATCGCGAGGCGCTGTCTGCGGCGGCGGTCGTCTGCGAGGCAGTCGCCGGCCTGACGCCGATGCACGAGGCCGACGAGCGGGTATTCGCCCTGTTGCGCAACGCCCTCAAGGAGATCGACAAGGGCTTCGAGGGCCCGGTGGCGCGCTCGCCGCTGGTGCTCGGCATCCTGCTCAAGCTTCTGTTCGTCGCAGGGTACATGCCGGTGCTCGAGCACTGCGTCTCGTGCGGCGGCGGCGAACGCGCGCTGGGGTTCTCGGCCGCCGAGGGGGGGCTCGTCTGTGCCGACTGTCTCGACGATTCCGTGCCGGTCACGCCGGAGGCCGTCGCCGTCATCCAGGACGTCGTGGAACGGCCGCTGGCCGAGCTCCGCCGCGCTGCCTCCCTCGCGCGGCCGTTCAAGAGGCCCTGCGTCACGTCTACGACCTCCATCGCTACCACACGGGGGCTCGCCTGCGAGCGCTGCGTTTCGCCCGCTCGTCGGACTGACCGGGCCTGTCGCCGGTGAGGGCGGCGTCAAGCGGAGTCTGGCGGACCGGCGCCGCGTCGAGCATGCGTTGTGAGCCCGGGGCTCGCCCTGCTAGAATCGGCGCCCTATCCGGAAGGACCATGAGCATGTACGCAGGCGGCGCGGACGTCCGCAGATCGTCATCCACGTTTCAAGCCGATCATCGGCCGCTTGCAGGACTTCTGGGAGCAGCAGGGCTGCGTCGTCATGCAGCCGTACCACACCGAGGTGGGGGCCGGCACGTTCAATCCGGCGACCTTCCTCCGCTGCCTGGATGCGCGTCCCTGGCGCGCGGCGTACGTCGAGCCGTCCATGCGGCCCACCGACGGTCGCTACGGTGAGAACCCCTACCGGCTCGGCCACTACTACCAGTACCAGGTGGTCATCAAGCCCTCGCCGCCCGACATCCAGGATCTCTACCTGCAGTCCCTGGTCGCTCTGGGCATCGATCTGCGCGAGCACGACGTGCGCTTCGTGGAAGACAACTGGGAGGGGCCCACGCTGGGCGCCTGGGGCCAGGGCTGGGAGGTCTGGATCGACGGCATGGAGGCCACCCAGTTCACCTACTTCCAGCAGCTCGGCGGCTTCGACCTCGACCCCATCACCGTCGAGCTCACCTACGGCCTCGAACGGCTGGCCATGTACCTTCAGGGCGTGGACAGCGTCTTCGACCTCGTCTGGTCGCGAGTGGGAGGAGAACGGCGAGAGCGTGACGGTCACCTACGGCGACGTGTATCAGGAGAACGAGCGGCAGTTCAGCCGGTACAACTTCGAGGTGGCGGACACGGACATGCTCTACCGCCACTTCCGCGAGTACGAGGCCGAGGCCGAGCGCTGCCTCGAGGCGGGTCTGCCGCTGCCCGCCTACGATCACGTGCTCAAGTGCAGCCACGCCTTCAACATGCTGGACGCGCGCGGAGTGATCAGCGTGACCGACCGTACGGCGCACATCAGCCGCGTGCGCGATCTTGCGCGCAAGACGGCTGGTCTGTACCTGGAGGTCGTCGGCAGCGGCGAGACGGGGACCGTCCCCGGATCCGACGCATGAGCACCCTCTTGGTCGAGGTCGGCTGCGAGGAGCTGCCCTACAGGGTCTGCGAGTCGGTGATCCGCCAGCTCGAGGGCGCGGACGGCTCTCCGGGGCTGGTGGCCAAGCTGCTGGCCGAGGACCGGATCCTCGCAGGCGAGACGCCGGATCTCGACGTCTTCGTCTCGCCGCGGCGCATCGCGGTGCTCGTTCGCGGCGTGCCCGAGCGGCAGGTCGCCAAGATCGACGACTTCCGTGGCCCCAAGGCGGAGATCGCGTTCGACGCGGACGGCGGGCTCACCAAGGCCGGCCAGGGATTCGCGCGTTCGCGCGGCGCGGCGCCCGAGGACGTGCGCCGCGCGGTCGTCGACGGCACGGAGTTCGCCACCGTGCGTGTCGAGGCCGAGCGCGAAGCGACCCCGGCCGTCCTGCCCGGGCTTCGTGGCGCGCCGTGATCGGTGGCCTCCAGATCCCGCGCGGCATGCGCTGGGGACAGCGGCCGCCCGGTGAGGAGGACTACCTGCGCTTCTCGCGGCCCATCCGCTGGCTCGTCTGCAAGCTCGACGAGGCGACGGTCACCGGTACCTTCTACGGTCTTCCGGTGAGCGACCTGTCGCACGGGTCACCGCGTGCTGGGCGCTCCGGCCGTCGTGGACACCGCGGAGCACTACGAGGAGCGCCTCGCGGAGCAGTGCGTGATCGTCTCCCATCAGGAGCGGCGACGGCTCATCGTCGAGGGGCTGGACGCCGCCGCCGCCGAGGTGGGCGGCGAGTGGTCGGACCCCGGCGACGTGCTCTCCGAGGCCGTGTATCTCACGGAGTGGCCATCGGTCGCGCGCGGCGCCTTCAGCGAGCGTCACCTGCGCCTGCCCGACGCCGTGCTCGTGACGGCGATGCAGAGCCACCAGCGGTACTTCCCGCTGCGAGGCGACGCCGGCGGCCTGCTGCCGGCCTTCCTCTACGTCGGGAACGCCGACCCCGCGGGCGGCGGAGCTCGTGACCCGCGGCAACCAGCGCGTGCTCGAGGGCCGGCTCGACGACGCCGAGTTCGCCTACGATCGCGATGTCGCCGAAGGTCTCGAGCGAATGGCCGGGCGACTCGCGCGATGTGGTGTTCCACGAGAAGCTGGGCACCCTGGCGGACAAGGCGCAGCGGCTCGAGGAGCTCGTCGCCGTTCTGGCAGCTGAGCCCGGGCCCGCGGCGGACGCCCGCTGATCGATCTCTCCGGCCCTTTGCGCACTGCTGCGCGCCTGGCCAAAGCCGATCTCGTGAGCCAGGTCGTGATCGAGTTCCCCGTTCTCCAGGGCGTGATGGGCGGCATGTACGCCGCCCTCGGAGGCGAGGGAGAATCGGTCGCCCGGGCCGTCGGTGAGCACTACCGACCACTGTCGGCGACGGCGCCGCTGCCCGGCACCCTGGCGGGCGCCCTGCTCGCCGTGGCGGACAAGATCGACAACATCGTGGGCGCCTGGGTGGCCGGCCAGAAGCCCTCGGGCTCGCGCGACCCGTACGGCCTGCGCCGCGCCGCCATGGGCATCGTCCGCAACGCTCTCGCCTGCGGCCTGCGCTTTCCGCTGGAGGGGCTCCTCGAGGAGGCGGTGAGGCAGTTCGAGCTTCAGGGCGCGGCCCAGCCAGACGACGAGCGCAAGGCCGCGATCGTGAGCGAGACGGCCGCGTTCGTCCGCGAGCGGCTCGAGGTCCTGCTGCTCGACGAGGGGCTGTCGTTCCCCAGTGTCCAGGCGGCACTCGCCTCTCCCGCCGCCGACGTGCAGGCGCTCGCGGTGCGGGCGCGCGCGATCGCGGCATCGGCCGGTCAACAGGCCTTCGAGGACGCGGTGACCGCGTACAACCGTTGCGCTGCGCTGGCGGCCAAGAGGGAGGCGGCCGAAGTCGACGTCGTCGACCCGGCCCTGTTCCGCGACGCCGCCGAGCGCGATCTTGCCGCGGCTTACGAGGCCGCGCGCGAGCCGCTGCTCGTGGCGCTCGAGCGTCTCGATCTAGAGAGCGCCATCGAGAGCGCCGCCGGCCTGCGGCCGGCCGTCGATCGCTACTTCGACGCCGTGCTGGTCATGGACGATGTCGCGGCCGTGCGCGCCAACCGGCTGGCGCAGCTGGCCGCCGTCGCGGAACTGATCGGTCAGATCGGAGAGTTCAGCCGCCTGCCGGCGGCGCAAGTGTAGGCTAGAGGGGATTCCTCAGGAGGGTCTGATGGCGAGCAAGCACGTCTACGGTTTCGGTGAGGGCAACAAGGAGATGAAGGCCCTGCTCGGCGGCAAGGGGGCGAATCTCGCCGAGATGACCAGGATCGGCCTTCCCGTGCCTCCGGGCTTCACGATCACGACCGAGGTCTGCAACGCGTACTCGCTCCACGGCAGCTACCCCGAGGGCGCCGTCGCGCAGGTCGAGGCGGCTCTCGTGGCGCTCGAGCAGGACACCGGCAAGACGTTCGGTCACGCGTCCGACCCGCTGCTGCTCTCGGTGCGTTCGGGCGCCCGCGCCAGCATGCCTGGCATGATGGACACGATCCTCAACCTCGGGCTGAACGACGATACGGTGCAGGGCGTCATCGCGGCCACCGGCAATCCACGCTTCGCCTACGACTGCTACCGGCGCTTCGTGGCTATGTACGGCGACGTAGTGCTCGGCTGCAAGCCAGAGCACGAGGACGAGCGCGACCCCTTCGCGGAGATCTTCGAGGCGATGAAGGAGAGCCGGGGCGTCAAGGTGGATACCGGCCTTGACGCGGACGATCTCAAAGCGGCCGTCGTCGCGTTCAAGGCGGCCGTCAGGGAGCGCACGGGCCAGGACTTTCCGGACGACCCGATGGAGCAGCTCTGGGGCGCGATCTCGGCCGTGTTCGGGAGCTGGACCAACGACCGGGCCGTCGCCTATCGTCGCCTCTACTCCATTCCCGACGACTGGGGCACGGCGGTCAACGTGCAGACCATGGTGTACGGCAACACCGGCGAGGAGTCCGGCACCGGCGTCGCCTTCACCCGCGATCCATCCACCGGCGAGAACGTCTTCTACGGGGAGTTCCTGGTGAACGCCCAGGGCGAGGACGTGGTCGCCGGAGTACGCACTCCGCGCCCCGTCAGCGAGCTGAGGGAGGCGTTCCCCGAGGTCTACGAGCAGCTTCTGGAGGTTCGGCAGACTCTCGAGAGCGAGCTGCACGACATGCAGGACTTCGAGTTCACGGTCGAGCGCGGCCGGCTCTTCATGCTGCAGACGCGCAACGGCAAGCGCACGGGTTTCGCCGCCATCCGCATCGCCGTCGAGATGTGCGAGGCCGGCACGATCACGCCGGAGGAGGCGCTCATGCGCGTCGATCCGGAGCAGCTGACTCAGCTGCTGAGCCCGGTGTTCTCGAAAGAGAGCAAGGCGCAGGCTGTCGAGGAGTCCCAGGTCCTCGCCAAGGGCCTGGCTGCAGGGCCGGGCGCCGCCACCGGGATCGTCGCCTTCAACGCCGGTGACGCCGAGGCCTGGAGCTGCACAGGGCAAGCAGGTCTTGCTGGTGCGGATCGAGACCAGCCCCGAGGACATCCGCGGCATGACCGTCAGCGAGGGCATCCTCACGGCGCGCGGCGGCATGACCAGCCACGCGGCGCTGGTCGCGCGCCAGATGGGCAAGGTCTGCGTCGCCGGCTGCGAGGAGCTCGACATCGACTACAAGGCCCGGGTCGTCAGGGTAGCCGGCAAGGTCATCAAGGAAGGCGACTGGCTCTCGATCGACGGCTTCACCGGCGAGGTCATCCTGGGTCAGCTCGAGACGCGGCCGAGCGAGGTGCTGCAGGTGCTCATCGAGGAATCGATGAAGCCCGAGGACTCGGCGACGTTCCGGTACTACGACGACATCATCCGGTGGGCCGACGCGGAGCGCCGGCTGCTGGTCCGTGCCAACGCCGACCAGCCCGATCAGAGCGCCAATGCCGTCAAGTTCGGCGCCCAGGGCATCGGCCTCTGCCGCACGGAGCACATGTTCTTCGCCGGCGAGCGCATCACGCCGGTGCGCGAGATGATCCTGGCGAGCGACGCAGCAGGCCGCGAGAAGGCGCTCGCCAAGCTGCTGCCGATGCAGCGCGACGACTTCGCCGGCATCTTCCGGGCCATGGGCGGCATGCCGGTCACCATTCGCACGCTCGACCCGCCGCTGCACGAGTTCCTGCCGCACGGCGAAGCCGAGTACGCGCTCGTCGCCGAAGCCGTTGGCGTCTCCTCCGCCGAGATCGCCGCGAAGGTCGAGGAGCTCAAGGAGGTCAACCCGATGCTCGGGCATCGCGGTTGCCGGCTCGGCATGGCCTTCCCGGAGATCACGGCGATGCAGGCGAGGGCCATTCTCGAGGCAGCCTGCATCGTGCAGGGGGAGGGGGTCGACGTCTATCCCGAGATCATGATCCCGCTGGTCGGCACCAAGAAGGAGCTGAAGGACCAGGCCGCCGTGGTGCGGGCAGCGGCGGAGGCCGTCTTCGCCGAGCAGGGCGTCACGGTCGACTACCTGGTGGGGACCATGATCGAGATCCCGCGCGCTGCGCTGACCGCCGGTGCGATCGCCGAGGAGGCGGAGTTCTTCAGCTTCGGCACCAACGACCTCACGCAGATGACCTTCGGCGTGAGCCGCGACGATGCCGGCAAGTTCCTGCCGCTGTACGTCAGCGAGGAGAAGAGCATCTGGCCGGCCGACCCGTTCGCGACACTCGATGCCGACGGGGTGGGCGAGCTCGTCAAGATCGGCATCGAGCGGGGGCGGCAGACACGTCCAGACCTGAAGATCGGCATCTGCGGCGAGCACGGCGGCGATGCCGCGAGCGTCAAGTTCTGCCATCGCGCGGGCATGGACTACGTCTCCTGCTCTCCGTTCCGCATCCCCGTGGCGAGGCTGGCGGCGGCGCAGGCGGCGATCGAGGAGCGCGGCGAGATGACGCTGGAGAAGTAGCCGTCGGGTACGTTTGGCTACGCTGGGCGCTGAGACCGGCAGGGTCCTGCTGGACGGTCGCGAGTTGCGCGTGCGCAGCGCCCGTCCGCGTGACGCCGGGGCGCTCTTCCAGCTGCTCGAGAGCGTGGCTGGGGAGACCGAGCCGACGTTGCTGATCCGCCCCGGGGAGTCGACGGCGAAGCTCTGGCGACGGCGTATCTCGGCCGCCGGACTCGACTACCGCTCGCTGTTTCTCCTCGGCGTCCTCGACGGGGAGGTCGTCGGCAATCTCGGCCTGGAGCGCGACCCGCATCCCAACTCGTCGCACGTCGCTTGGGTCGGCATGTCCGTAGGGCGCGAGTGGCGCGGGCTGGGCGTCGGCAGCACGCTCCTTGGGATCGCCATCGACTGGGCCGCCGGCAACGGGGCGGAGAAGCTCGCCCTCAGCGTGTTCCCCGAGAACGCGCGGGCCCTGGCCTTCTACGAGAGGCACGGTTTCGCGCGCGAAGGCCTGCGGGAGGCGCAGTATCAGCGGAACGGGCGGTATCATGACGAGGTGCTCATGGCTCGCTTTCTCACCCCGCTAGCAGAAGGCGCCGAACATGCTTCATAGCGCGCTACGGATCCTGGTCTCGCTGGCCACCGTGGCGCTCGCTGTTCTGCCTTCGATCGTCGTCCTGAAGGCGGGCTGGCTGACTGCGGGGCCCGGCGAGTCGAGTCTCGAGAGAGCGGTCCTCTTCGTGCTCGTCTACGTGGTGTGGCTGCTGGCCGTCTTCGTGCTGTTCATCTGGTGCAACGACCGCCTTGGCATCAACTGGCACGCCTGGGATCGGGCGCCGCGGCCGGAGAAGCGCCGTCGCCGCCGCCGCGCCGCCGGTCTGCACTTCCTCGAGGGCCAGGAGTCGGCGCGCCGCGGCGTCGGGGACCACCGAAAGAGAGGTGGCTCCTGATGGCGCGCATCGCTCGCACCAGCATCGACCAGGTGCAGGCTGCCGTGGACATGATCGATCTCGTCGGTCAGTACACCGATCTGCGCAAGGCCGGAGCCAACTACAGCGGGCGCTGTCCGTTCCACGAGGAGCGCACCCCCTCGTTCTCCGTGAACCCGGTGGAGAAGCTCTTCTACTGCTTCGGCTGCGGCGCCGGCGGCAACCTCTTCGGCTTCGTGCAGCAGAAGGAGAACCTCGATTTCGCCACCGCCGTCGAGTATCTGGCCGACCGCTGCGGTATCTCGCTGGAGTACGAAGAGTCCGACGCCCGCGGCGAAGCCGAGCGCCGCAGGCGCGAGCGTCTGCGAGGCATGCTCGAGCAGGCCACAAGGTACTACGAGCGCGTCCTGCTGGAGTCGCCGGTGGCCGCCGCCGCTCGCGAGTACCTGGCGAGTCGCGGTCTCGACGACGCGACCTGCCGCGACTACCGCCTGGGCTTCAGCCTTCCCGGATGGGGCACCCTGCGCGATGCCGCCCGGGCGGCGAAGTTCACGGACCAGGAGCTCCTCGACGCCGGCCTGGTCACTCCCGGGCAAGCGCGGCGAACCCTACGACCGTTTCCGCGGTCGCATCATGTTCCCGCTCGCCGACGATCGCGGTCGCACGCTCGGGTTCGGCGCTCGCACGATGGGCGACGAGAAGCCCAAGTACCTCAACTCGCCCGAGGGCCTGCTCTACCACAAGAGCGAGGCGCTCTTCGGGCTCGACAAGGCGAAGGCTTCCGCCGGCAAGGAGGACCGCGTCTACGTCGTGGAGGGCTATACGGACGTCCTGGCGCTCGTCCAGTCGGGCATCACCAACGTCGTGGCCAGCATGGGTACCTCGCTCACCGAGCAGCAGCTGCGCCGCCTCTCCCGCGTGACGAAGAACCTCTACCTGTGCTTCGACGCCGACGCCGCCGGGATCGGCGCGATGAGCCGCGCTCTCGCGCTCGGTCGGCGCCTCGGTCTGGCCTTGCGCGTGGTGAGGATCCCCGATGGGCTGGACCCCGCCGACTACGTGCTCTCCGCCGCCGGCGCCGATGGTTTCGGCCAGCTTGTCGCCCGCGCTCAGACGCTGCTACAATTCCACGTCCGGCTGGCACTCGACAGCAACGACCTCGAGCGACCCGACGGGCGAGCACGTGCGTTCGCGCGCCTCAAGGGAGTCCTCGCCGAGGCTGCGACGCCGATCGAGCGGGACGAGGAGCTGCGGTACGTCGCCGATCGCATGGGTCTCTCCGACGATGCGGCCGGCTACCTCCTTGTGAAGGACGGCCGCGGCGGCGTCGACGGCGCGGCCGGGGCGCCGCGCAGCGACGTGGCCGCTGCCGCCATCGGCGGCAGCCACGAGCTCGAGGTGCGCTTCCTCGCCGGCTGTCTGGCCCGGCCGGAGACGGGCGAAGAGGTGCTCGCCGGCGTCGACGAGGGCTTCTTCGCCGGCGCCGAGTCCCGGGCCGCCTTCCGCCGCGTCAAGGCGCGATTGGGCGTCGAAACTGCAGGGGATACCTTGCAGGGAGCGCAGAACAGCGGAGCTTCGGATGGCGGTGAGGCGTTCGCCGAAGTGATCGTCAGGTCAGGGCGCGAGCGCTTCAGCGCAGCGGTGGTGCGCGAGCTGTTCCTGCGGCTCCAGGAGGCGCAGGCGAGCCGCCTCATCGCGAGACTCAAGCTCACCGGGGAGGATGCTGACGATGGGCAGCAGGACGAGGAACTGGCGCGACTCTACGCCGTTCGCCGGCAGCTGCGCGACGCCATCCGGGCGGCCCCGGTAGACGAAGAGGCCGACGAAGGGTAGGAAGCACGGACTTGACCGACTTCGCAGAAGACCGCAGCCGATCACCTGAGTCCGCGGAGTTCGCGATCGACGAGGTGCGCATCCTCGCCGACGAAGGCCGTGAGCAGGGGTACCTCGCCAGCGATCACATCGCCGACGCTCTGCAGGACATCGAGCTGACGCCCGACCAGATCGACGGCATCTACAACCTGTTCGCCGATCTCGGCATAGACATCCTCGAGGGAGAGGCCGGCGCCGTTGCCGTCAAGGCCGAAGACGAGGTCATCTCCAAGCTCGACCTCTCGGTGAAGACGCCGACCAACGATCCCGTGCGCATGTATCTCAAGGAGATCGGCAAAGTCCCGCTGCTGACGGCGGAAGAGGAAGTCTCGCTGGCCAAGCGCATCGAGCGCCGCGACATGAACGCCAAGCGCAAGCTGACCGAGGCGAATCTCAGGCTCGTCGTCTCGATCGCCAAGCGCTACGTGGGGCGGGGGATGCTCTTCCTCGATCTCATCCAGGAGGGCAATCTCGGTCTCATCCGGGCCGTCGAGAAGTTCGACTATCGCAAGGGATACAAGTTCAGTACGTACGCGACGTGGTGGATCCGGCAAGCGATCACGCGGGCCATCGCCGATCAGGCGCGCACGATCCGCATCCCCGTCCACATGGTCGAGACGATCAACAAGCTCATCCGCGTGCAGCGTCAGCTTCTGCAGGATGCCGGTCGCGAGCCGACGCCGGAGGAGATCGGCGCCGAGATGGGCACGACGGCCCTCAAGGTGCGCGAGATCCTCAAGATCAGCCAGGAGCCCGTGAGTCTCGAGACGCCTATCGGCGAGGAGGAGGACTCGCAGCTCGGCGACTTCATCGAGGACGAGGAGGCCGCCGTCCCGGTGGACGCGGTCAGCCAGATCATGCAGAAGGAGGCGCTCAACGACGTCCTCGGCACCCTGACCCATCGCGAGAGGAAGGTCATCGAGCTGCGCTTCGGACTCAAGGGCGAGCACCCGCGCACGCTCGAGGAGGTCGGCCAGAAGTTCGGTGTGACGCGCGAGCGCATCCGCCAGATAGAGTCGAAGACGCTGACCAAGCTCAAGGCGTACAGGGACTCGCAGAGGTTGCGCGACTTCCTCGAGTGATCGACGCTTGTTTGTCGCCCTGCCGCGGGTGGCCTATACTTCGTCGGTCAGAGCATTCCTCGGTAGCTCAATGGTAGAGCATTCGGCTGTTAACCGAAGGGTTGTAGGTTCGAGTCCTACCCGAGGAGCCAGCATTCACTCCGCCGGCCCGGCGCCGGCGGCCTTCTGAGGCCCCGGGGGCGCTTGCCCCGGGGCCTCAGCGTTTCTCGCGGCCCTGCCACCGCCATCGCGCCGCTATGGTGTCTGCGTGGTCGACTTCGGGTAGTGTTACGCGCGAAGCGGGAGGGCCGGTCAGTCTGTGCTTGGGAGGGGAACATGGCTTCGACAGAAGAGGATATTCGCGAGCAGGTGGAGGCGGACGTGAGCGACGACAAGCTCACCCGCATGGCCGAGCGGCTCGGCGCGACGGCGGCGGCTCTGCCGTCTTCGGGACGCCGGTCGAGAGCGAGGGCACGACCGTCATCCCGGTCGCCCGCGTGCGCTGGGGGTTCGGCGGCGGCAGCGGCCGCGGCAAGAAGGAAGACGGCGAGGGCTTCGGCGGCGGCGGCGGCGTGCAGGCGGCGCCGGTAGGGTACATCGACGTGCGCGGCGGAGAGGCGAGCTATCGTCGTATCAACGACCCGATCCGCTATCTCGTGGCTCTGCTCGTCCTGCCCATCGCGATTGGCCTGGCGGCAGTGATGGTGATGATCACGGCGGCGCTGATCGCCCGTCGGACGCTCACGACCCTGACCGCGACCATGGGCAACTTCCATTTGCCGATCCCACGCCTGACGTTCCGGAGCTGAGCGCGACCGGGCGGGCGCTCTAGTCGCAGTGCTCGGGCGAGTCGTCCTTCGGCGGTGGATCGGGCTCCTGCCGTGGTGGCCGTGACACGGTCGTCGGTCGTCGCCGACTCTGCGTGCCGCGCGTGGCGCAGGGCGATGAGATCGCTCCCCAGGCTCCAGCCTGCTGACGCAAGGGGGATTGCCAGGAGTACGCCGACGATGCCGCCCAGGACCGCCCCGATCAAGGCGGCGATGAAGACCACGAGTGGCGAGAGAGAGACCGTCCTCGCGTAGACGAGGTTCTGCAGCACGTTGTTCTCGAACTGCTGGTACACGACGAAGAAGATGATCAGGATGATGCCCTCGGTCGTGCCTGCGGCGGCGAAACCGACCAGGGTCACGATGATCGCTCCGATGATCGCCCCCACCAGCGGGATGACGTCGAGGATGGCGACCGCTACCGCCAGGGTCTCGGCGTACGGCACCCCGAGGATCCTGAGGACGATGTACGTGGAGACGCCGGCCACCAGGCTGATCGCGAGGTTTCCGCGCACGTAGCCGCCGACCGCCCGCAGGAAGTTCTGCCCGATGCGCTCCGCCCAGATGCGCTCGTCCTTGACCAGGGCGCGCAGGATCGAGTGCCAGGCCCGCGGCCCCTGGATGAGCAGCATCACCATGATGACCAGGATCGTGATGAGCGCGGCGACGAACGAAGCGGCTCGCGTGACGACACCGACGATCGCCTCCTGGTTGCCCATGAGCCCGGCGGCGACGTCGCCGGGCGTGACCTCCGTGATGCGGTCGAGCACGTGCAGGCGTGTCTCGACGAAGTGAAGCTGCCCTGTGGGGCCGAAGACCGATCTGACGATGTCCGGCAGCGTCGAGGATGAAATCGTCGGCCTGCAGGACGACCGGCCAGGCGATGGCGACGACGATCGCGACCATACCGGCGATCGCCAGGGTCGAGACCAGCAGCGCGGCGATGATCCGGTTGAGGCGGTGACGCGTGAGCCAGTCGACCGCCGGATACAACCCGATCGCCAGGATGACTCCGACGAGGATCCAGAGCAGGATCGTGCGGATCTCGATGAGCAGCAGGGCGAGACCCACGATCACGAGCACGGTCAGCGTGACGATCGTGGTGCGTCGGACGAGCTCGGAGGTCCTCATGCGTGGCGTGCGGTCCTGGTCCAGACCGGCCATCCCGAGATCACCCCCCCGCCTTGGCGGCGCAGGCGTCGCACCGCTCGCGTGTGCTATCGCATTGCGCAGAGCGTATCATTGTCTCGCGATTCAGCCGCTCCGTTGGGCCCATAGCTCAGTTGGTTAGAGCAGCCGACTCATAATCGGCCGGTCGCTGGTTCGAGTCCAGCTGGGCCCACCACCTTGCAATCTGGCTCTCAGAAGGCAAGAATGCAACCCTATGGTCGCCGTTCCGCACATCGCTCGCACACTCGAGCCTTTCTTGGCGCGGGTCGTCGCGCAGTTCCCGCCTGTCCTGCTCACGGGACCGCGACAGTCGGGCAAGACAACGCTTCTCCGCTACGTGCTGGCCGGCACCCACGCCGACGTTTCGCTCGAAGCTCCCGAGGTGCGCGCCTCCGCCATGGAGGATCCCCGTGGCTTCACCGTCACTACGCGCCCCCGGTGGTGCTCGACGATATCCAGAGAAGGAGGTGCTATGCGGGGTTAGGGTCATGATCGAGCAGAGCTGTCTTCCAACGTTACTCTAGCTAGACGTTTCCATACAGAAATCTGGAGGTCAAATGAGTGGCTTCAACGCTGTACTTGCAAGGGATACGAAGAGTGCTCCAACAGGTGTAGGTCCGTATTCACAGACTGTCGCTTTCTCTCATTACAATAACCTCTCCGCTCAGCTGCCGATCGATCCCATGTCCGGCAAGCTCGTAGCTGGTGGCGCAAAAGAGCAGGCGACGCAGTGCCTGAACAACACCAAGGCAGTGCTCGACAGCATCAACCATTCCATGGACGATGTTGTTCGCCTCACTGTCATGCTCAAGAATATCGCTGATCTCGCTGCCGTGGACGAGGCTGTCGCGAGCTTCTGGCTGAATCTCTATGTTCCCGTCCGCACGACGTACGCGGTTGCCGATCTGCCGATGGGCGCCTCCGTGCAGATCGAGGCACTTGTGTCCAACGGCGAAGGCAGCATTCCGTTCGCATGGCAGCCGCAGAACGTGCGTGACGCCCTCGTGAAGGTTGCGCGGAACACCGACTATGCGCCGAAGGATGCCCTCTCCACGCAGACCGTGGCCTTCTCTCACTACAACAACCTCACCACTCAGCTGCCTATCGATCCCAAGTCTGGCAAGCTCGTGGCTGGTGGGGCGAAGGAGCAGGCCCAGCAGTGCTTCAACAACATCAAGGCCATTCTGGACAGCATCGGCCATGATTTTGACGATATCGTGAGAATCACCATCTTCGGTAAGAGCCTCGAAGATGTCGAAGCCGCAAAAGCAGTCCATAAGACGTGCTTCTCGAGCTACTGGCCGGCAGTGACAACGGTTGTGGTTGCAGGCCTGCCGATGGATGCTTCGGTTCAGGTTGAAGCTGTTCTCGCGCACGGAGACGGTACCCCGCCGCAGCCTGTTGGCGACACGGTGAAGCTGGTCAAGGAGCCCGTCAATACCGACAAGGCGCCGAAGACTGATTTCTCTACCCAGACTGTAGCGTTCTCTCACTACAATCATATTTCTGCTCAGCGGGCTGCGGGTGGCAGCGCTGCAGCGCAAGCTGAGGGCTGCCTGCAGAATCTGAAGGCGATCGTCGAGAGCATCGACCACTCCCTGGACGACGTGGTCAAGATCAATATCGCGATCAGGAATATCGCCGATATGGCTGCCGTCGACGAGGTGTACACGAAGTTCTTCCCCCGCGGCGTTCCTGCGCGGAGAGTCATTGGCGTGTCGGCTCTGCCGGACGACGCTCTGATCCAGATCGACGCAGTGGTTTCAAACGAAGAGGGTACACCGCCCGCGTGATAGGCATGTGTCTGTAGGCACTGGCACTATCGAAGCTGCCGGCCAGTGTCGACGGTGAATGCGAAAGCGCTCACCTGATCCGAGGAGAAGGGAGCTGAGAGTGTCTTCTCAGCTCCCTTCTCCTTCTTCTCTCGGGGCCTTGGGTACTGCAGAGAGAGTGTGTCGCCGCGCAGCCGGAGAGCCTGGCCGGGGCCCCACCGGTGCTACCGCTTCTTCTTCACCTTCTTCGGCGGTAGGGCGCCGACGTAGGCGAGCGAGGCGGCCACCCACCGCTGCGCGTCGGCTGTGCCCATCGCAGTCGGCAGCGTGACGTAGCCGGTCATGGGCCGCTCGCGCGGCCCGAACTGACCGCCGCCCGCCTGCCGCAACTCCTCCCGCTCGCGGTCGCCGAGCTTCAGGCCGATGTCGGCGCCGAACAGGCCCATGAACATGTTGCCGTTCACGAAGCCGCCGAGGTTGCCGAACATCGGCTTCGTCTCGACCCGGGCGTCATCCGGCACGAGAGCCTGGAAGCGGGCCCGGTCGACCTCGGTGGGCTTCGGGATCTCCATGTGCTGCCAGTCTCTGCGTCAGCCCATGGGCAGTGCTTCGTAGACCTCGACCGTGCCACCGTTGGCGAGTGCCGGGCAGCCCTTCGCCTTCTCGCTGGCCGCGGTGATGTCTTCGGCTGTGATGATGGTGTAGCCGGTGAACGCCGACGCGCCGTTCTCGGCGACACTGTCTGCGGTGACCGTGGCGGAGATCCCGAACGGGTTGCCGCCGTCGACGATGTCGGGGCCCAACTCTGCGAACCAGGCCGTCCACTCGTCCATCGCCTTCTGCTGTGCCTCGGGTGTCTCGGCCATGCCGCCGCCCGTGTAGGCAAATGCGAACTTCGCCATGATCAGTCTCCCTTCTCGCTCGTCGCTCTGCAGTCGCTGCGCCCGGCGCCGATCGATCTCGGCCGAATCTGGCGCGTGGTGCTTCTTGCCCTGCAGGCCGCGTTTGCATGCCGCGGAGGTTCAGCCTCGGTCGAGCTTGTCTCGGCGCGTGAGGCGCCGGGGCAGCAGCAGCCCGGGGACTACGGCGAGCAGCGCCGCGATGCCGGCGACGTAGAACGGCCAGCGGAACGCGGCCGAGGCCTCTTCCCAGAAGATCGCCTCGAGGCTCTCCTTGAGCTGGGCGAGTGCGAACGTCTCGAACAGACCCACCTTGGGGGCGATGACGTCGGCGATGGGGTTGGCGATCTTGCGGATCTCGGTCATTCCGAGCGAGATGTCGATCTCGCGGGCGTCGTCCAGCGCCGTGACGATCGTGTCCTGGACGTCGGGCGAGAGGGCGGTCTGCGCGCGTGTGAGCTCCTGCGCCCGGTCGGCCGAGCGGTTCACGGCGTTGCCCATGGTGTGGGTGAACACGGCGACGAGGATGGCGACGCCGAGCAGGAAGCCGAGCTGGCGGGCAGTGTTGAGGACGCCGGAGCCCACGCCCTTGACGCCGCCGGGCACGACGCTCATGCCGGCGGCGGTCAGGGCCGGCAGCGAGAGGCCCAGGCCGGCGCCGACGAGGGTCGAGCGCCAGAGGACGTCGGGGAGGGGCGCGCCGCGCGCCAGATGCCCGAGGGCGAAGAGCCCCGCGGCGGTCAGCAGGGCGCCGGTCACGGCCAGCGGGCGCGGCCCGAAGCGGTCGACGAGGCGACCGCTGAGCGGCGCCAGGAGCAGGCCGGCGGCGGGCAGCGTGGTGATCGCCAGACCGGCCTTCAGCTCCGAGTAGTCCATGATCGCGATCATGAAGATGACCAGCATGAAGGCGGTGCCCATCATCGCGATGTCGACGGTCATGATGGCCGCGTTGGCCGCCGCGAAGGTGCGGTCGCGCAGCAGGCGGAGGTCGAAGAGCGGGGTCGGGGTGCGCAGCTCCCAGAGCACGAAGACGACGAGCAGCGCCACCGCCGCAGCGAACAGGCCGAGGATGCGGGCGCTGCCCCAGCCCCAGTCGTTGCCCTCGATGAGGGCCAGGGTGAGGCAGAAGAGGCCGGCGCTGCTGAGTCCGACGCCGGCCCAGTCGAGCGGGGTCCTCGTCCTGCTCTTGCGGTCGCGGACAAGCACCACTGCCAAGGCGACGCCCAGCGCGCCGACGGGCAGATTGAACCAGAAGATGGCCTGCCACCCCCAGCGCTCGATGAGGACGCCGCCGAGCACCGGTCCGAGAGCCGCGGCGGCGGAGCTGAGCGCCCCGAACAGGCCCGCTGCGAACCCCTGTCTTCCGAGCGGGAACGCGTCGAGCAGAAGCACCAGGGCGGTGGGCACAACGGCCGCCGCGCCGACCGCCTGCACGACGCGGAACGCGATGAGCTGGTCGATGGTCTCGGCTCGCGCGCAGCCGAACGAGGCGACGGTGAACAGAGCGAGGCCGAGGACGAAGAGGCGCTTGTGGCCGTAGCGGTCGGCGAGCCGGCCCATCGTGAGGAACAGCACGGCGAGCACGAGGTTGTAGCCGTTCATCACCCACGAGACCGAGATGATCGTGGACTCGAGGCGACGGATGATCAGCGGCACGGCGACGCTCATGACCGTGGCGTCGGCCAGGGTGAGGACGATCCCGGGGAGCAGGGCGGCGACGACGAGCCAAGCGCGTGTCTTGGACACGCCCGCGGGCGCGCCGCCGAGCGAGAGGCTCTGGTCGCTGCTCATGCGCGGAGTGTACAGTGCGAAGGCTCAGACGGCGCTCCGCGCAGCGAGGTGGGGTAGAATCGACTCATGATGCGGGCAGGCGACATCCTTGCGACGATCGATCGACTCGCGCCTTTCGATCTGGCTGAGCCCTGGGACCACGTGGGGCTCCAGGTCGGGGCGCCGGAGGACGAGGTCGGCGGCGTGCTCGTCGCGCTCGAGGTCGACGATGCGACGCTCGACGAGGCGGCGCGGCTCGAGCTGCGAACTGGTGCTGGCGCACCATCCACTGATCTTCTCCCCGCTGGAGCGGCTGACTCGCGAGGACCCCGCTGGTCGTCTGGCGCTGCGCGCGGCTCGCGAAGGACGCAGCGTCGCGATCGCCCACACCAATCTCGACAAGGCGCACGGCGGCATCGCCGACATCGTCGCCAACATGCTGGGCCTCGAGGCGACCGCCCCTCTGGCGCCGGCCGCCGCCGAGGCCCTCAAGCTGGTCGGCTTCGTCCCCGCCGACGACGTCGACCTCGTGCGCAAGGCCGTGTTCGCCGTCGGCGCCGGCGTGATCGGCGAGTACGAGCACTGCTCGTGGTCGGTGCAGGGGCAGGGCACGTTCTACGGTCGCAAGGGCAGCGATCCGACGCTCGGACGTGCCGGCCGCGACGAGGTCGTGCCGGAGGTCCGGTTGGAAGTGGTGTTCCCCCGCGGTCTGCGCCGCCGCGTCGTCAGCGCGTACGTGAGCGCCCACCCCTACGAGGAACCTGCCTTCGATCTGTATCCGGTGGAGAACGAGATCGCCAGCCTCGGCCTCGGCCGGCTCGGCGAGCTGCCCGAGGCGCTGCCGCTGGCGGCCTTCGCCTCCGAGGTGGCTGCCGTGCTGGGCCTGCCGTCGCTGCGCTTCACGGGCGACGGCGGCCGATCGGTGCGGCGTGTCGCCTGTCTGCCGGGTTCGGGCGCCGAGGCCATCGCGCGCGGCGTCGCCGCCGTCGCCGACGTGCTCGTCACCGGCGACGTCAAGTACCACGAGGCGCGTCTGGCCTTGTCGCAGGGTCTGGCGCTGATCGACGCGCCCCACGACCTCACCGAGGAGGAGGCCATGCTGCGCTGGAGCGAGACGCTCGTCGAGGCGCTGGCGGGGAAGGGCGTGCGCGTGGAGACGCACCGCCGGTCCGAGGGGGTCTGGCAGACGCTTGGCGCGAGTGGATCGCCCGCCCATCCCGGGGCGGATGCATCGTCGCCGGCGTCTGCCGCGACAAGCCCCGCCGCCGGCGATCGCGGAGCCGCTGCGGCCGGCGCGCTGAGCGAGCGACTGGCGCATCGCACCGACGACCGGCACCGTCTCTACACGGACGGCGGCGCCCGCGGGAACCCCGGCCCGGCGGGCATCGGGGCGGTCCTGCTCTCGGCGGGTGGCGACGTCGTCGACGAGCTCGCCGACTCCATCGGCACCGCGACCAACAACGTCGCCGAGTATCAGGCACTCCTGGCCGGGCTCGAGCTGGCGCTCGACCGCGATGTGGAGAGCCTCGACGTCTTCCTCGACAGCGAGCTCGTCGTGCGCCAGATCAACGGGCAGTACAAGGTCAAGGATGCGACCCTGAAGGCCCTGCACTCGCAGGCGATGTACCTGCTGCACCAGTTCCACGAGGTCGAGGTGCGAGCACGTGCGTCGCGAGCAGAACACGGCCGCCGACGCCCTCGTGAACAAGGCCATCGACGCCGCCCAGTCCTGACCGCGGATCGGCGCCTGCGTCCAATTGGCGCCCCGCCCCGCCCTTTGGTATCATCCCGCATGCTGCGGGTGTAGCTCAGTTGGCTAGAGCGTCTGCTTGCCATGCAGAAGGTCGAGGGTTCGAGTCCCTTCACCCGCTCCAGACTCTCTGGATGTCGCGGCAGATCGCGGAGGTTGCACCTCTGCCGTCTGCCGTTTCTCGTACAGAGGTCGCAGCGCGCGGCGGCGTAGCCAAGTGGTAAGGCAGAGGTCTGCAAAACCTCCATCGGCGGTTCGACTCCGCCCGCCGCCTCCACACACTTCCTGCTGCATACGGCCATTTCTGAGTGCTCCTGAGTGCCGCTCAGCAACCCCCCGATTGCCCCGATGCTGACATTCTGCCGACGCGACGCGGCAGCACGCGGAGCACGAACGCGCACGAGCAGGCACGAAACGGCATGACGCTGTGCGTGCTGTTGGAGGTTAATCGCCTCTCCAGCAGAGAGGCCTAGTGGCGCCGGCGCAGGGGATGGCGCTGCGTGACGGGAATCGGGCCCCCGATGCCTCGTACAATGGGACTGGGTACGATCCAGGTATGCAAGGAGGGTGTCATGCCGGTCTACGAGTTCAAGTGCACAGACTGCGGCGAGGACTTCGAGGTCGACTGCCACATCGAGGAGCGCGAGGAGAAGGCGGTCTGTCCCAAGTGCGGTGGCCGCAGTGTCGAGAGCGTCTTGAGCGCCAGCTTCATCTCGCCGCGACCGCCCAAGTACTGAATCGGGCGTCTGTCCCCAGTACTGCGGCTACTTCCCAGCGCCGACCAGCGCTTGCGACCTTGGTGGTAGGGCCGTCCGCCGGTGCCGGGAGCTGCCGCAAACGGCCTATGCTGACTGCAGACGAGATGTTGGGAATGGCCATAGCACGTCGAAATCTCGAGGAGGTCGAGTGCGATGAGCAAGGTCCTCGTGGCCCATGCGAGCAAGTATGGATCCACCGGCGAGGTGTCTGAGGCGATCGCCGCGAGACTGCGCGAGCGAGGGGTTGATGCGCTCGCTGCACCGGCGGAGTCGGTCGAGACACTTGACGGGGTCTCGGCCACCGTTCTCGGTGTCGCCCTCTACTTCTTCCGGTGGCGCCGCGAGGCCCACCGGTTCCTGAAGCACCACCGCCGTGCGCTCCAGGACATGCCCGTGGCGGTCTTCGGCACGGGTCCCATCGAAGACACGCTAGAGCAGTATGCGGAAGCGCGCAAACACCTCGACAAGGGTCTCGCCAAACACGAGTGGCTCACCCCGGTGTCGGTGACTGTCTTTGGCGGGCGCCTCGATCCCAAGCAGCTTCGCTTCCCTGACAACAACCCCGCAATGCGTCAGATGGGGGAGGTCGATCTGCGTGACTGGGTGGCGATCGACCGCTGGACAGACGAGCTCTTCGACGTCCTCGGCACGACCACATAGGGCAGAAGTGACCGCGGGCATTCTCTACGAGGCAAGCACCGTCTACCGTCTCTCGCGGGTGCTACCTCAATGAGAACGAACAGCAACACGCCGATCACAACGGACAAGTTCCGGGTGCCAAAGGCAGCGATGCTCACGGGGCTGCTGCTGTGGGTGGTTCCGTTCATCTGGTACGCGGCCGGCGATCCCTCGGCCTCGTGGGTGGTCCACCTCGTTAGCGCCCTGGGCATCATCGCCGGGTGTCTGATCGTGTTCTCCGGGTTCGCGTGACTCCGGCTCGATGGGCCTACCGTCGGTCAGGTCGTGCGGTTCTGCGCGCTGCTGCTGTTCGCAGCCTTGAGCTACTGGAAGCTGGGGGTCTTCCCGGCCGCCGTACTCCTGGCCGCCGCTGCGGTTGAGGGTGCCTTGTTGATCGCCGCACTGCGGCGCCCATCGGGCGCCTAGTCCCAACTCCCAACTGCATCACCTGCGTCGCTCACGTTGCCTCCGGGATGGCGCGACACCGGACTCATCAGCGATCCGCGCCCACCAGCCCTGCGATCCTCTCCGCCGCCTCCTCTTGCATCGCCGGGATGGCGTGCGAGTACGTGTCGAGCGTGATCGAGACGGTGGCGTGTCCCAGACGTTCACTCACGACCTTGGGGTGAACGTTGGCCGCAAGGGCCAAGGTGGCATGGGTGTGGCGCAGATCATGCAGTCTGATGCGCGGCAGCTTCGCCTCAGTGAGCGCTGCCTCGAAGCTGCGGCTCACGGTCTGCGGGTGCAGCGGCTCGCCGTTCTCCTTGGTGAAGACGTAGCCGGAGTCGCTCCAGGCTGAGCCCCACTTGGCTTGGTCGGCCAACTGGCGAGCTGCCTGTGACTTCAGCACCTCCACCGTCTCGGCATCGAGAGCGATGACCCGCCGGCCTCTGGCCGTCTTGGGCTCAGAGACGATCACCGTGTCGCCGTGGGGGATGAGGGCGCGGCGCACTGCGAGCCGTGCGTTCTCGAGATCGACATCGTCCCAGCGCAGACCGACGGCTTCACCCCGGCGCATGCCGGTCATGGCCAGCAGACGCCAGAGGGGGAAGAGGCGATCGTCCTTCGTCGATGCAAGGAAGGCCGAGAGCTGCTCGGCGCTCCAGGTCTTCATCTCCCGGACTCCCTCACCACTCGTTCTCGGTGGATCGGCGGCCTCCAGCGGGTTGCGCGTCAAGTAGCCCCATCTGACCGCGTCCTTGAGCGCCTTGTGCAAACACGTATGGACGTGATGGACGGTGCGTGGCGAGAGACCGCTCTTGCCGTCGCGCTTGCCCTCCTGTGCCAGCTTCGCATAGAGGGCGTTCACTTGGGCTCCCGTGAGCTTCTGCAGCTTCAGCGAGCCGATGTGTGGCACGATGTGAGCGTTGACGTGTTGGCAGTAGGAGCGGTAGGTGGTGGGTCGGATCGTCGCCTCGACCGCCGGCAGCCACTCCTTGGTCAGGAACTCCCTGACGCTGAGCTTGGTCGCGACGACGTGCGTCTCCTCCTCGACGGCGACCAAGACCTTGTTCATCGCCGCGACACACTCCTTGCGGGTTGAGAATCCGGCCCTGGTCTGACGACGCCGCTCCTCGGTTTCTCTCAGTGGACCACCACAGTGCGGGCAGACGACCCTGGGCCGGCGCTCGACCCAGAACCTCTTGTTGCAGCTCGTGCAGCGCTGGGCGGCAGCGAGGCCGACATCGGCGATGAACTCCCAGCTCCCGGGGTCGCCGCGTCTTCTCACATGGCCTCTCATGTGGCCTCCTTGCTCTTGCCGCCGTGACGTTTCTGGTAGAGCGCCGCACAGCGTGAGCGCCCGGGGCGCGTCCTGCCGGTCTTCTTGTCTGTGTAGGGGTAGTCGGCCGGGCAGAAGCGCTGACGTTGATCGGTGACGATGAAGGGCGCCCGGCAGGTCGCTAGCTTGCAGAGCCGCACCTCGGCACCGTCTCTGCCGCTCGCCGCGGTGTTGCCGACGTGCCACCAGATGACCTCGAAGAGGGCCCGCTGTCGAAAGCCGAGAGCAAGCTCGTAGGAGCCATCGGTCGGCAGCGAGAAGAGTCGCCACTGCAGGCCGGCGGTGTTGCTGTTGACCAGCTCTTCGATGAGCAGCGCCGCAAGCAGGGGTCGCAGCTCCGCCTCGGGTAGATCCTTGCGGGCGCGCGGGCGCAGCAGCTGGTCCATGAGGTCGACCTCGTGCAGCTGCAGCCCGTAGGCCAGCTGCAGCGGGCGCACAGCCGGTGCAGCCAGATCGCCACGCAGCGGAGCCTGCTCGCGTACCACGGCGGCGATCGCCTCCGGTCCCTGTGGCAGGGCCTGCACGAGGGCAAGCGCCAGGCGCACCGATCGTGCTTGGCCGTAGAGCCAGGGCAAGGGATCACCGTAGTCGCCGTGCAGATCGCGGAAGAGACGATCGACTCCGCGCCGATCGAGCAGCGGATCGGCCTCACGGCCGCGGCGCTCGCTGCTCGCCGCTTGTCCCTTCAGCGCGAAGAGCACCCCAGCGTAGCCGAGCAAGCCGTAGCGGCGCGCGAAGCGCAGGGCGGAGCGCTCGTCGACGACCTTGCTGAGGGCGTTGGTGAGCTCCGGCGTGCCGTAGGGGTCGTAGTGCTCGGCGCCCTCACGGAGAGCCGCCGAGATGGCCACCGGGACCCCCCAGCCGAGGACGCCTCGAGCGCTGATCGTGGCCTGCGGGGCGCTGAAGGCGAGTGTCTTCTGACGGGCGCTCGGCAAGCGGTCGTACTCATCCTGCTTCACAATACTCTCCCCAAGTCGCAATGTGTTGCGAAGACTACCGGATATCCTTGAGGCACGCAAGTCACGCATCGACACCGGGGGTGGCAACCACGATGAGCAGCCAACACAGAGCTCTCAAGGAGCGCACGACCTGCAGCGTCGAGGAGGCGGCGAGGCTCCTCAAGATCGGCCGCAGCACCGCCTATGCCGCCGTGCGCGACGGCTCCCTGCCGAGCTTGCGTCTCTCGCATCGCATCCTCATCCCCACGGCGAAGCTGGCCGCCATGTTGGGCCTCGAGGAGCAGGTGCGGTCAACAATCGAGACGCGGGCGGACGCAGCGCCGACATCTGAACGTGGGGACTGACACCGTGGTCGGCCCGCAAGCCGAACCGTTCGTCAAGTTCCCCAAGCAGCTCTTCGACGCGCTCCTGCGGGCGCCGCTCTCGGCGACGCAGCGCGAGGTCGTGCTTGCTGTCGTTCGCCTCACCTACGGCGATCGCCTCCGCTCGCAGGCCGAGGTCTCGATCGGCGCCCTCGAGAAGGCGACCGGTCGCGACCGTCACGGTCTCAAGCGGGCGCTCGAGAGGCTGATCGGTGAGGGTGTGCTCATCGAGCTGAAACCGGCGGGCTTCTCACGCGGCCGCACCCTGGCATTGGCTACGAACTACGAAGCCTGGGGCCGCTTCAGCGTCGCCCCCGACGAGGTGCCCGCCTTCCTGCGCCACGACTGGCAGGGGCAGGAGCCGCCCCACCAGGGGGAGCAAGGCCACCAGGGGGAGCAGCATCCCCAGGGGGACCAGGGTCAATGCAACAGGGGGACGAGCGTCAACCCCCCAGGGGGACGAGAGCCAATGCAACAGGGGGATCAGGGTCAACCCACCAAAGACAAGACAAGAGCAGACAAAGACAAGAGCTCTTCGCCGAAACCCTCGCGGGTTGCGGCGCGCTCAGCTGATGAGTGGGAGCAGGAGCGCGTGCGACTGGAGCAGCAGAGCCAGTTCCCCGAGGAGCTCGCCGAGCTCGCCCGTCTGCTGGCCGAAAGCAACAAGAGCGACCGGGTGGCGACCTCGCGTGTGGTACGCGAGCTCCATGAGCCGCTGCTCGCCCTCGAGGCCAAGCTCTCGACAGAGGCGCTCGCCCAGGGCCTGCAGACAGCGATCGCCAGATCGGTGCCGAACGCCACCTACGTGCGCAAGGTCGCCGAGAACCAGGAGCGACGCGGCAGCGGCAGGCACGCCGCCGGCCACTCCTCCTGCGGCCACAGCGACTACGACCGCGACTTCCTCACCGGGTGACCCATGAGTGATGCGAAGACAACGACCTGTGGACTGTGCCAGGCGGCTTTCCCCTACGAGCCGCAACTGCTGCCGCCGAACTCCTTCATGGTCGAGATACCGGCACCGCACCTCTGTCCCGACTGCACGGCCGCCGAGACGCAGCGACGCGAGGCTGAGATCGAGCAGGAGCGGCGTGAAGAGGAGCGTCGTGACGACGCAAGACGCAACCTCCCCTGCCGCTACCGTGACGCCAGCTTCGCCAGCTTCACGGCCCACAGCGAGAGCCAGGCGCGCGCCCTGGCTGCCGTTCGTGACCACGCCATGGAGGGCGTCTATCTGCAGGGCCGGGCCGGCTGCGGCAAGACGCATCTGGCGGCGGCGGCCATCTCGGTCGCTCCCTCGGGCAGCCTCTTCGTGGCCAGCACCGAACTGCTCGACGACATCCGCGCCGGCTACGAGGGCGCCGGCCGCGGCCTCTACGAGCGCGCCAAGCAGGCGCCGCTTCTGGCCCTCGACGACCTCGGTGCCGAGGCCGTGACCGACTGGGTACGCGACCGTCTCTACACGTTGCTGAACAGGCGCTGGAACGATGAGCTGCCGCTGATCGTGACCACCAACTGTGCAGCGGCGCTGCTCGCCGAGCGAACCGGTGAGGGTGCGACCTCGCGCCTTGCCGGCATCTGTGCGCGTCGTATCGAGGTCACCGGCCCCGATCTGCGCCGCCAGAGGAACGGCCTCGGCGCAGCGCTGCGGGAGTCCCCCCGATGAACTCCACAGCGACCTCCCCGGAGCCCCTCAGCGACGTCTACGAGCTGCTCCTGCAGGGGGCCCTGCGCACCGCGATCATCGCCCACTGCCGCCGGGCCTACGGCATCGAGAGAGACGGCGCCGAGCGCCTGATCGCCGCCGCCGAGGAGCGCCTTGCGGCCCGCGCCTGCGTCTCTCGTCGCCGGGAGTTGGCGCGCGTGCGCCGCCGTCTCGAGGCGCTCCTGGCTACCTGCACGGCCCGCAAGGACGAGGGCGCGGCAGCAGCGGCCGAGCGTCTGCTGCAGAGCCTGGCGAGTGAGTGACGACCGGGAGAGTGATGATGAGAGCAACGACTGAGACCAAGCTCGCGGTCACCCTGTGGCCGATCGAGAAGCCGATCCCCTACGCCCGCAACCCGCGTCTGGCCCCCGAGGCTGCCATCATCAAGGTCGCTGCCTCACTCAAGGAGTTCGGCTTTCGCCAGCCGCTCGTCGTTGACAAAGACGGCGTGGTCATCGCCGGCCACACGCGACTGCTGGCAGCTCAGCGGCTCGGAATGGCCGAGGTGCCGGTGCACGTGGCCAGCGGTCTCACCCCCGAGCAGGTCAAGGCCTATCGCATCGCCGACAACCGCACGGCGCAGGAGACCTCCTGGGACTCCGACTTGCTACCCCTGGAGCTCGCCGAGCTCGTCGACCTCGACATCGACACAGCACTCACCGGCTTCGAGCCCGAGGAGATCGCCGCCTTTCTCGCGAGTCCGATGGAGGGACTGACCGACCCTGGCGACGTTCCGGGGGTCCCGGATGAGCCGACAAGCAAGCCGGGCGACCTCTGGCTGCTCGGTGACCACAGGCTGCTCTGCGGCGACGCGACCGACTCTGATGATGTGCAACGTTTGATGGACGGCAAACGTGCAACCCTGATGGCGACCGACCCCCCGTACCTCGTCGACTACCAAGGAGGCTCGCATCCGGCAAGTGAGGCCAACAAGGGGGCGCCGACGAAGGACAAGGCGTGGGACGAGTACGTCGACCACGAACACAGCGTCGAGTTCTACGTCAGTTTCCTTCGGGCGGCCCTCGACCATGCTCTCGAAGAAGACGCCGCTCTCTATCAATGCTACGGCGTGATGCGCAGCGAAGTCATCTGGCAGAGCTGGCGCGAGGTGGGTCTGCTCGCCCATCAGGTCCTGATCTGGCGCAAGACCAGAAGCGTGCTCACCTACAGCTGGTACATGTGGGACTACGAGCCCATCTTGGTCGGCTGGCGCCAGGGTCATCAGCCCAAGATGAAGCCACCGGCTGACGCCAAGGCCGTCTGGGAGATCGAGAGCAAGATCGAGGACTCACCCGGCTCGGTGCATCCGACGATGAAGCCGGTCGAGCTGATCCGGCGGCCGATCACCTACCACACCAAGCCCGGCGGTCTCCTCTACGAACCGTTCTCCGGCAGTGGCACGGCGATCATCGCCGCCGAGGCCACGGGCAGGACCTGCTACGCCATGGAGCAGAGCCCCGCCTTCTGTGACGTCGCTGTGGCGCGCTGGGAGGCGTTCAGCGGCGATCAGGCAGAGGTGAAGCACCGTGCCGGCGCCTAAGACCAACCGCGGCGCCATTGCCTCACGGGTGGCGCAGATCCTGCCGCTCGTCATCGACGGCGTGCCGACGCGCGAGATCATGCGCTTCGTTGCGGAGAAGACCAACTGGGGAGGAATCAGCCCGCGTACCCTCGACAACTACATCGCCCGCGCTCGCCGGCTGATCATCGAGCAGGCCAAGGTCGAAGAGGAAGAGGTGTACGCGCAGTCGCTGGCGCGCAAGCAGCGCCTGTTCACGCGCGCCGCCCTGGGCAATCAGCTGAGGACGGCGCTCGCCGTGCAGAAGGAGATCGACCGCATGTTCGACAACTTCAGCGCTGAGGATGAGCGCAGTGAGCTGCTCCGCTTCCTCGATGCGATCGAGAGCGAGCCGGGCCAGTAGCGCGCAAGGGTGCCCTGCACTGCGTCGGCAACGCGTCGGCGAAGGTGGCCTGTGCAGCGGCTTCTGTGGCCTGACAGGTCTGGGGGACCTGTCTCTGTCTCGGGCAGCTTGGCTGATCCGACGTGGATTCGGCGCAGAGGGGGAGCTTCTTCCGGCACGGACCCAGCCTCTGGTAGCCTTCTTCTCATGGTCGCCATCCGCTGCACGAAGAAGCTGCTCAGGCGTATCGGTGCGCCGACTCCCGTCACCGAGCCCGCGACGACCATCCTCGGCGACTGGTATGCGAAGCCGGTCGCGATCGGCCACCAGCGCCTCATCCTGCTGATCGCCGAGCACACGCGCCTGCCGGTCATCATGTGGGCTCGCGACGTCAAGCACCTCGCCCTGAACTTCCCCGCTGCCCTGGCCAGAGTCCTTGAGGGCCTCGGCATCGAGGCCGCGGCCGCCGAGCGTGAGGTCGCAGCCACGCGCGAGGCCGTGATCGCCAAGACCGAGAGCCGCTCTCTGATCGGCACCTTGAACGACTTCTCCTACATGCTGCAGTGGCAGCTACCGGACAGCCCCGATCTCGACCTCCTTGAGGCGGCGCTCGATCTCAGCCACACGCCGGTGCTGCCGCTGGGCCCGGGGGGCCTCCCGGACAGTCTGACGCGGGAGCTCTTCGCCAAGAGTACGAGTGGTGCGGGGGGTCGCTCCTGAGTCGATGCTGCAGCGGCCGGCTGCGGCAGATGGCGAGGCGCGTCAGGCTGCGATTCGTCGCAGCTCGACCCAGAGCACCCGTAGCCTGCGCCGTGCACGCCGAGGCCTTGTCGTTCTCGCGGCACTCCCGCTAGGCTACGGACCACGAAGGAGCGGGGGCCCTTTCGTCTGCGGGCAAGGGACTGGGAGGAACCATGCGCGCCTACGGCCACCGCCACCGCTTCGCCACCGCCTCTCTGGCAGTCCTTCTCGCTCTCACGCTCACACTGCTCGGACTGCTGCTCAGCAGAAGTGCGCCGGCAGCCGAGGAGCCGAGTGAGGAAGCCCAGGTCGTGCGAGAGCTTCCCTCCAAACGACAAATCTACTCAACGCGATTTCTCCTCGACAACGGCCAGTTCCGCACCGTCTTCAGCCAGGCCCCCGTGCACTATAAGGACGCAGAAGGCGCCTTCCAGCCGGTCGACTTGACGCTGAAGGCGACCGAGGACGACCGCTACGAGGCTAAAGCCGCACCGCTCGTCGTCTCCTTCGGTGACGGCAGTGAGGAGAGCGCCCCGATCAGCGTGAGCAGTGCGGCGGGCACCGTCTCCATGGAGCTCGAGGATGCCGCCGAGAGTGTGATCGCCGTCGATGGGGCGAAGGCGACCTACGCCGAGGTCCTGCCTGGTGTCGACGTCGTCTATGAGACCCTCGGTGACGGCTTGAAGGAGACCCTGGTCCTGGCCTCCGCCGAGTCACCCAACGCCTTCACCTACACCCTCTCCCACGCGGGCTTCACCCTGAAGAAGGACGCAGGCGGCGAGTGGGGTCTCTTCAAGGCAGAGGCGCAAGAGCCCGCTTTCCACCTCGGCGGCATCGCTGTCTGGGACTCCTCCCTCGACGAGGGTGAGATGCCGGCCTTCTGCGACGGCGCCCGCCTTGTCGTTGAGCCCGGCAAGGGCAAGAGCAGCATCACCTACACGGTGCCCAAGACATGGCTCGAGAATGAGGCGCGCATCTACCCGGTCTCGGTCGACCCCAACCTCTTCACGCGCAACCCGACCGACACCTACATCTCCCCGGGCTACCCGAACACCTGCTACGGCACCGCGACCAACCTCCTCGCCGGCAAGGTGAGCGCCGCCACCGGCTACTGTCGCACGCTCGTCAAGTTCCCCCAGCTCGACAACGAGAACAACCTGCCAGACGACTCTCACATCGCCGACGCCACCTTCTCGATCCGCCAGTACTGGCAGCCGACCACCAACAACGACCGCACCCACGTCTACCGGGTCGGGGTCGGCTCGACCCTGTGGGGCGAGGGCGGCACCTGGAACACGATCACTCTCTCTGACTCGGTCGAGATCAGCCCCGACCACTTCAGCCCCTCGGGCAGCACCTGGCTGAACGTCAGCTGCCCCGGCGTCGTGCAGTACTGGGCCACGCGCGCCGACTCCTACAACAAGGGCTTCCAGATCCGCTCCAAGAGCAGCGAGGGCTCCTCCTATGCGCGCAAGTTCCGAAGCGGTGAGTACGCAGACGCCGACTACCGCCCCAAGCTGAGCGTCGACTGGGAGCGCCCGAGCATGGACTCAAGCGCCGACCAGGCAAGCTACGAGGTCGGCGAGACAGTGACCGTGACCGTCGACCTTGGCACCGAGGACTCACCCTACACGCTCGAGAATGCAGACCAGGTGACCACGGTCAAGATGGGCGTCAACCGCCTCGATGCGTCAGCTGAGAACCGCCGCGGTATCCTCGGCTGGTTTGCGACGCCTCCGACCGACGCCGGCTGGGTGCACGAGCAGGCCCGCAACGAGAGCGACGAACTCGACGGCTACTTCGCCTACTACTCCTCCACCGCCTACGGCTCCGACCACGTGACCCCGCTGCTCTCCTCCTGCGAGATCGCAGACGACCACGAGAGCGTGACCTTCACCTTCGCCCCGAACGAGTCCTGGGGCACGGTCGACGACAACCAGATGGACACCCTGCTCGAGATGCGCTCCGGCAACAACAGCTGGAGCTCCGGCTGGGTCCCCCAGACGACCGACACCTTCGACGTCTCGGAGGCCGCCGGTGTGCCGCAGCCGCTTCTGAGCCTCTCCTCGACGACCACCGCGACGAGCAGCTGGTTCAGCGGCACCACCAACGACACGACCGACGAGGGCCGTGGCACGGTCACCCTCAGCTGGCCGACTGTTCCTCTCGCCGACAGCTACAAGGTCTACCTCTGGGACGGTGCCAAGTACAACCTGATGGCGACGACCACAAGCACCACCTGGACGACTCCCACCGACATCTTCCCGACCGACACCCAAATCGCGGCCTTCGCCGTCGACTACACCGGCAACCCCTACGACCGCAGCAACGGCCGCAAGCTGCGCGACAACCCGAACCTGCTCTACCAGAAGATGGACGGCTCCACCAACAAGGACGCCGACTACCGCTTCAAGGTCGTGCCACACAACAACGGCTACAACGATGACACGGGCATCGATGCCGACATCGACGACTGCGCCCCCTTGAGAGTCACTTTGGACAACCGCACGGTGACCGACGACGAGGACCCGCAGCACACCGACTACGAGTTCGAGGGCTGGAACGGGCACGAGATCGGCGCCGAGCTCGACTCGGGCACGATGACGGCGAACGTCACCGACCTCTCCATCGCCAGCTACGGTCCCGCCGCCACCCTCTCGCGCAGCTACCGCTCCGATGAGAGCTCAGCCGGCCTCTACGCGCCCGGCTGGTTCTTCGACTTCGAACAGAGCCTCGACATCGGCGCCAGTGAGATCACCTACACCGACGTCGCCCGGCGCGAGCACACCTTCACCGGCTCGGGCTCCTCCTGGAGCGCCCCGACCGGTTTCATGGCCACGCTCGCCCCCGACGGCAGCAACTGGGAGCTCACCTTCTTCGACCAGACGACGCTGACCTTCGACAGCTCCGGCAACCTCATCTCCGAGAGCGATGCCCACGGCAACGAGACCTCCTACACCTGGGCGAGCGGCAAGGTGACGACGATCACCGCCGAGAACGGCCAGGAGATCGACCTCACCTACTCCGGTGCGAAGCTCTCTTCAGCAAGCTACGAGACGACAGACGGCACGCGAACCGTCGACTACGCGACGAGCTCCCCCTGGAGCCTGACGCGCTACCCGAGCAGTGCTTGCGAGAGCGCGCTCACCTATGCCTACACGAGCGATCGCCTCACCTCGATCACCCAGGAGGACTGGCCGGCAGCAAGCGACTCGGTCGAGCTCACCTTCGCCTACACCTCGGGGGACCTCACCGCGATCTACTACCCCGACTACCACGTGACCAACAAGCCCAGCGCCCGGGTCACGATCGCCTACGACGGCGATGAGGCAACGATCCAGCGCTACGGTACCGTGGACGGCACCGCCAACCAGGCGATGCACCGCGAGGTGCTCACCTGGCGCAGCTCCAGCGCCGGCGTCCCCGACCAGCTCACCAGCCGCGTCAGCGGCAGCGGTGGCAGCGCCGTCACCGAGACCTACAACTACGCTTTCGACCGCCAGCTGGCGACGACGACCGACTCAGAGGGTGGCCAGTCCAACGACACCATCGACACGAGCCACGACGTGACGAGCGAGACGCAGACGACGGGCTCGATGTCCTCCGCCAACCAGATCACGACCTACGCCTACGACAGCCAGCACCGCGCAACGAGCGAGACGACCTACCAGAGCCCGACTGCCTACGCGACGACGACCTACACCTACGACGGGGTCGACCTGGAGGCTGAAGAGACTGCCGATCAGGTCGACACGGTGCTCTCTGCCTCTTCCTACACCTACGACAGCTCCGGTCGCCAGACGCAGGAGAAGAAGCTGATCTACGGCACCCCCGCGAGCGGCACCTGGACACAGACCGACTACTCGGACTTCGCCGACTGCGGTGAGCCCGAGACGACGGTCGCCCAAGACGTCAAGCTCTCTGTGGGCGGCGCGGCTCAGGATCTGACCAAGACGACGACCTACGACGACTTCGGCAACCGGCTGACCGAGAAGGACTGGAGCAACAGCCGTACCGTCGCCACCAACACCTACGACATCGCCGGGCATCTGCTCACGACGACAGACGAGGCTTCCGTTGTGACCAATACAAGCTACGATGGCATGGGCAACGCGACGGAGATCTACCGCACGGCCTCCGGTACGCAGAAGAAGGCCGACTGGAGTGTGACGACCTACGACGCCATGGGGCGCGAGCTGACTATCACTGAGAAGCTCTCGGACGCAAGCGGCAGTCCGACCACAGCGAGCGTCATCACGAACTCCTACGACGGCAGCGGCAACGAACTGACCAGTGCCGACAGCACCCTCGGTGGCGAGAACGCCAGGACGCTCTTCGACGCGCAGGCCAACGATACTGAGGTCTGGCACGTTGGTGTCGCCAACTACACCGACGCCGGGCGCTCGACGCGCAGCGTCTACGACGCCGAAGGCAACGTCACCTACGGGAGTCAACCTGGAAACACGAACGCTCCGGGGAGCTCTACGACCTGTACTGCAAGCACCTACGACGAAGCCGGGAATACCCTGAGTGAGGAGCGGCCCGACGGTAGCAAGACCCTCTCCGCCTACGATGGACAGGGTAACGTGATGCAGACCGCGGGCGAGTCGACCGCGACCGGCGACTTCTCTCCCTGGGATACGGCGAGCGCCCACGACGCGAGCGGCCAGGCTGTGGGCATCACAGACCCACAGCAGAGCCATGAGGGCCTGGAGACGACCTCAGACCTTGATCTCCTGGGCCGCACGACCGAGGCGCAAGCCGAGCGCGACGGGACCACGAGCGAGCCCGAGACGACGACCACCCACAACGACCTCGGCTGGGTCCTGCAAAGCGTCGATGCCAACGGGGTGACGACCAGCACGACCTACGACACCCATGGCGCCGTCACCAGTGAGACCGTGGGTGGCAAGACGACGAGCTCGTCCTACAACGCGACCACTGGCCGTCTGACCAGCGTGACCGACGATGACGACACGGTCGTGACCTACACCTACAACGCCTTCGGCAACGTGACGCGCGAGCTGCACGAGGCCTCCGACAGCACCGACCTGAAAGACATCAACACGACCTACGACTCGCTGGGCAGGCCGACCGATATCGACGAGGACGTCGCCGGCAGCGAGCAGGACTTCACCTACCCGCAGAACACAGCGAGTGGGATTCAGGAGACGATCGACTACGGTGCCAGCCCGGCTCCCAGCGTGGCCGTGACGCGCAACGGTCGCAACATGGAGACCAGCCGCGTGGCGACGATCGCCACGAGCACCACGGTGACCCGTTCGATCACCGACTCATCCGGCCGCGACACCGCCGACCGCTGGACCACGGCCAGCATCCAGAAGAGCGGTCGCAGCGCCGTCAGCCAGAGCCGGAGCTTCGACGTCGCCGGCCGCTTCTCGACCCAGTCGGGCCTCGGCCTCTCCTCGGCGGGCAGCTACAGCTACGACGCCAACAGCGGCCGCAAGACGGCTGTCAGCCTGCCGCTCGCCCTCGGCGGCTCGATCACAGACAGCTTCGAGTACTACCCCGGCGGCCGCCTGGCCGGCGCCGACACCAACGACGTCGAGGCCACCTACGCCTTCGACGAGGTCGGCAACCTCATCAGTGACGCCGTCAACGACGTCGGGACGACGAGCTTCAGCTACGACGTCAACAGCCGCCTCACCCAGAGCGACTTCCTCGCAGACTACGAGGGCGCCACCGCTGAGACAACCTACTACGGCTTCGACACGACCCGCGGCCAACGCACCAGTCAGGGCTCGACCTCGACTGCCGCAAGCCACGAGATCGAGATGGCCTACAACGCCCTGGGGATGATGAGCAGCTACGACAACGACGACACGGACACGGAGGCGACCTACACCTACGACGTGTCTGGCCAGCGCACGAAGAGCGTGGTCGCCGTCGACACAACGACGACCACCACCGAGTTCGCCTACGACGGCCTCACGCTGATGAGCCTCTCGGCGACCCGGGGCTCCTCCACCTGGAGGGTCGACTACTTCTACGACGAGGAGGGCACCCCCTTCGGCGGCCTCTATCGCACGCCCTCCTCGAGCGACTCCCCGACCTACTTCAGCATCCTCACCAACGACCACGGGGATGTTCTCGAGATCTGCGACGCCGACGGCGATGCGTTTGCCAGCTACCGCTACGATGCCTGGGGACTTCCCCAGGGCGAGGGCAGCTACGCGACCGGCATCTGGACGCAGGACACGGATCTGATCGGCTCCTTGTTGGCCGACGACATCGCCTCCCGGCAGATCTTGCGCTACGCAGGCTATGCCTACGATGCAGAGAGCGGCTTCCACTACTGCTCGGCCCGCTACTACGATCCGGCAACGCGGCAGTGGACCAGCATCGACCCTGCCAAGGCCGATGGCGAGGAGAGTGCGTATCAGTACTGTGGGGGAGATCCGGTAGCGAAGGTGGACCCCACCGGCCAGTATTCCGTAGCAGCGCCCAATATCGATCAGCATGTTCGCATGTGGAAGAACGGACCCATTGCGAGGAACTGGTGTTGGGCTGCCTGTGTTCGTTCCGTGGTGCAGTCAATGAAGGGGAAGAAGCCGAGTCTACGGACGATCGTCAAAGTAGTGAAGGGCAGGGTCGTGGACCAGGGAGGCCGCCCTTGGGAGATTAAGAAGGGTCTGAGGAAATGGGGGGTAGTCGGAAGAACCACCTCTGGTCCGGTGTCGTGGTCCACCCTGAACAGCAATTTCAAGAGGAAGCGCCCGGTCATTGCAGGCCTCTACTGGTGGGTGGGCAGTGGGCATGCAGTCGTCCTCTGCTCAGCCTACTACGATAGCTCCAGACGAGGCTTCAAGAGCGTCAAGTACATGGACCCCGGCCCGGGGAGGAAGAGGGTTCGTCTGTACTCCAGCTTCAAACTCAACAACAAGGGGCACTGGGGTGTCACGATTCGCTGTCGCAAGTAGCGAGCATGATCCGATGGGAAGGACCAGTCGCGCCTCCCTGAACCGAATCATCGCATGAAGCGTCACTGCAGTGGTGCATCTTGCTCCTCGCTCACGCTGGCGTGTTGCACCTAGTAGGGAGGGGTCGTGGACGGGGCCGATCGTGTCACATCCGACATCGGGACAGTGCTCAAGATGTCCGTCGTGATAGCGATTCTGAGCATGCTCGTCGGCTGCGGCCAAGCCGCCGAAGAGGCTAGCGATGGCTCTCCTCCAGCGGGCGAGGTGTCTAGTCTGACTGAGGTCGACCCGCTTTTCGAGGCTGCCAGGCGTCTGCTAGTCAAGGGTGGACTAGGCAGGAAGCTGGACTGGGAGCGGGCGGAGCCGGGCAGTCCCTTGCCGATCTACGTCTATTCGGTACCTGCTGCCTCTCGTGATCCGTGGACCGCGGTTCCCAGCGAGCCTGCAGAGTACATTGTTCCGATTGCTATCGACGGCGCACCTGTTGCCGAGTTCCTGGTCACCGCCGATGCGCAAGGGAAGGGATGGCATACCTCAGAGGCTGCGGTTGGCGCGAGTGACTGGACAGCCATCACGCTGGGCGTGGAGAAGGTACGCGTCGCCTTGGGCGAGGATGCGCCGGTACGCGTTCTGAGTGGCGGATGGACTGCCGTCATCGGACGCAGTGCCGGTGGAGAGGTCGCGGTCAGCTTCTGCCTTCCGCGCGTCGGTCTGCACGACTCTCGCCTGACGAAGGACGAGGAAGAGGCTCTCAGCATCATCGAGGAGCAGCACGTGTACAGGGGTCTTGAAGCGACCCGACGGATTCGTGATGCCTTCCCGCTTGCGTTCCGCGTCGATTCGGCAGAGGAGTAGCGCGCGATGCTTCTGTAGACCATCGTGCCCCCGACGTTCACGCAGATCTGCACGCGGGCTGTGGCGCACCTCGCTCACCCGGTGGCGCTTTGAGCCGCAGATGACTTCTATCTGGGAGAGATCTTCGCGGGTGCGCCGCTCGACGCAGGCGCGGGTGCGCAGAGCATGGGACAGGCGCAGTTGACAGGCGCCAGCCCTGGACTCCCGTCGGCTTCGCGTCGGCGCCATCGCCCCGTGCAGCGGCTTCTCATGCCTGGCCGGTCAGCATGACCTCTGCTCGACCGAGTGACCTGCGAGCAGTGGCGCTCTCTACCCCCAGTGGCGATCGCTGGCCGTCGATGGGCGTGAAGTCCCACCTGTAGCCCGGCGCAGCGACGCTTTCTCGTGCGCCGCCCTTGACAGGGAGCTCCAGCTCGGTCAGGGTCGCGGCGATCCTGCGCTCATGTGCGCTGTCCGGGGGGCATCGCCAGGGGCGCTCGCTTGGCTGAGATGAGGCGATCGTCTCGAGGAATCGGCCGGAGCGTGCTCCTGAGTGCGTTGACGATGAACAGGGGGACCCAATGGTGGGCGTAGGGAGAACGGACGCCACGGACTCGGCTCGACATCCATCCCGGCGAGCGTCGCGCAAGACGCGCCTGGCCCTTGCAGCAGTCACAGCCGCCACCGTCCTCCTCATCGCCCCGAGTGCGGCGAGTGCCGTCGCCGGCGCCCCCGGAGAGCACCGCTGGGCCGACCCGGTCTCCTCGAGCCACGGCAACGACGAGGCGATGGCCGTGACCACCAACGCCGCCGGCCACGCGATCCTCGCCGGCGACGTCCTCTCCTCCGGCGGCGACTACGACATCAGCTACCGCAGCTACCTTGCCGATGGCACGCCGCGCTGGGATGCGACCTGGGACGGCAGCGGCGGCATCGACTGGACCGCCGCCGTGACCGTCGACAAGGCCAACAACTGCGTCTATGTGGCCGGCACCACCGAGTCGCCCGACGGCGACACCGACTACGTCATCCTGCGGGTGAGGGACGCAGACAGCCCCGGCGGCTCCCCGGGTGGCGGTCTCATCTGGAAGAGGACCTTCAACGCCTCGCACGGCAAGGACGAGGAGGCAGCAGGCATCGCTCGCGACAAGTACGGCAGCGTCTACGTGGCCGGTCGCAGCCAGCGCCGCGACGGCAGCTGGGACATGCACGTCGTCAAGTACAAGCGCAACGGCACGCGCGCCTGGGCCAGGCGCGTGAACACCGGACCGGGCCACTACGACGAGGGCGCGGCCATCGCTGTGCGCGGCTCGAGCGTCTTCGTGGCCGGCGTGAGTGAGAACTACAACGGGATTTCCGGCCACATCCTTCTCGTCCGTTTCTCACTCGGCGGTTCGCGCAAGTGGGTGCGCTATCACGACCTGACCGAATGCCACGTCGGTCACGGACATCGCCGCGACGAGCAACGCCATCTACATCTGCGGCAGCGGGCACAAGTACTTCCGGAAACACGACACCATGCTGTTCAAGTGCGGTCTGGACGGTCGCCGCAAGTGGGTGACCTTCACCTCCGGCAGTAAGAGCGGCGGTACCGACGTCTGGACCGACCTCGCCGTCGACAACAGGGGGCGCATCCACGTGACCGGTTTCTGCACGCGCAATGACAGCAGGGAAGACATCGTCACGCGCCTCTACAGCTCCTCCGGCACGCGCCTCTGGCAGCACATCTACCCGAGCGAGCCCGACGCTGCCGACGTCGGCACGGCCCTGGCCATCGACTCATCCCGGCACACCTACGTCTGCGGCTGGCGCACCTCCGGCGGCGACGAGGAGGCTCTCGTCATCAAGTACGGTACCGGCGGCGACGTCCTTTGGGAGAGCGTCTACCCCGATCCCGGCAACTACCCGGGCGAGACCGACGCCGGCGACGACTGGGCCAACGACGTCACCGTCTTCGGTGAGAACGTCTACGTCGCGGGCGCTCACGACGTCGACCACGGCGGCAGCGTCGATGCCGATTTCCTCTCACTGGCGATTTGGCGCTAGGATGCGCGGGTCTCGCGGGGCGCGCGCGCGGCAGCGTCGGCCAGCCGGCGCTCTGACGAAGAACCGAGAAGCCAGAGCGTATCGAGACGGAGCGTCATCTCTGAGGTGCGAGCATCTCCCCCGATCGCTGCGCATCGAGCGTGAGTTCAACGACGGGGCTGTCGCTCGCGGAAGCCGAAGGGCTCTCGGTCGCTTCCTCTTCGCCGCCTCCACATGCGGCCACACAGAGCAGCAGGGTGATGGCCAGGACGAAGATGATGGTGAGCGCGCTTCATCGTGCCTTCTGGCGGCTAGTACGCACTGCCCGCGGGCGTGCAGTTCATCACCATGGAGTCGCAGTCGCCGGTGTCGACGGCATCGGCGGCTTCCCGGTCTCCCTTCGCGGCGCAGTAGCGTCCCCTACGCCAGCTCCTGCTCCACCCCACGCAACACGATCTCAAGTCCGGCCGCGAACTCTCCCTCGAGCCGCTCCCAGTCGGGGTCACCGGCGGGCAGCGCACAGCTCGTCCCCGGCTGACGGCGTGTGCGTGGGTCCTTCGGCGGTGCCGGCGGCTGCACCTCCTCCAGGCTGAGGTAGCCCCCGCAGGCGAGGTTGGCATAGCCCAGCGTGAAGGCGGTCAGCGTGGCCAGCACCCGAGTCGCTGCCTCCTCACGGCAGCCCTGCGCCACAAGCAGCCTGAGGCTCTGCGCCTGGCAGCGCTTGATCGCCGGCAGGGTGAGCGGTCGCTGGGCAAGCGCCGGTAGGACCTCCGGGTGGGCACGGAACAGCCCCCAGAGGGCGCGGTAGAGGCGGCGCAGCTCAGCCAGCCAGTCCTGCCCTTCAGAACTCTGCGGCAGTGCGACCTCAGAGAGCAGCGACTCGAGCACCGCATCGAGGAGCCCGTCACGACCGCCCATGCGCTTGTTGAGGGCCATGTCGGAGCGCTCGAGCTGCTTTGCCAGGCGCACCATCGAGAACTGGGGAAGACCCTCAGACTCGATCAGCTCGAGGGCTGCTTCGAGGGATCTGTTCACGGCTGAGCGGCGCTCGCTTGCTCTCCATCTCGGCTGCCTCCCATTGCGCGCTTCGCGTCTGTCTCTCGCGTGTGAGGCAATCCTACTCCCGAGCGGCTGCTGCCACAGCCGAGGGTGCCGTGTGCTCTCTCGAGGCGACCCCTTGACAGCCCTTTCGAGACCCGTAGTAGTATCGCTGCCATTGACCCTCAGAGGGGGAGGGTCAGCCCGCCTGTGGGGAGGCATCCATGCGCCACGACCGGCGTCACGTGCTCGCGTCACTTGAGCCAGGGGGAGCCCTGCGTGCTTGCGGCCTGTCGCTTCCGAAGTGCTTCCTCGCGTTCCTTCTGCTCTGTCTCGTCGGCGCCCTTGCCGTGGCTGCGCCCGCCGCCCAAGCTGCGCCCACGCACGTCTCAGGGACGATCAGCCAGGACACGACCTGGACGCTCTCCGGCAGCCCCTATGTGCTCGACGGCAACGTGACCGTGAGCTCCGGCGTGACCCTGACCATTGAGGCCGGCGTCGTCGTCAAGAGCTCCTGGCGTCGACTCACGGTCTACGGCGCTCTGGATGCCCAGGGCACCGCTCTTGCGCCGATCACCTTCACCAGCCTCAAGGACGACACCGTCGCCGGCGACACCAACGGCGACGGCTCTGCCTCGACGCCGGCCAAGGGCGACTGGACCGGCCTCGCCTTCTGGAGCGGTGGCAGCGGCAGCCTCGAGCACATCGCCCTGCGCTGGGCCGGTGCCGGCTGGCGGACTCCGGCGATCATGCTCGGAAGCGGCAGTCCCACTCTCAGCCTCACGGACTTGCAGATCGCCCACAGCAAGGACGCCGCCATCAAGACCTGGGACGGCTCGAGCACCCTCACCGTGAGCGACTGCACGCTCGACGACAACGACGGTGTCGGGATCATCGTGACCCAGCCCCAACAGCCGGTCGCCATCAGCGGCAGCACGATCCGCGACGGCGGCAGCTACGCCATCGACCTGACGGCGACGACGAGCGCCGCCAGTCTCTCGAACCTCAGCCTCTCCGGCAACACGATCACCGGCAACGACAAGAACGCGGTCGCCGTGAACGGCACCGCCCGCAGCGACTGGCAGCTGCCGGGCTACCCCGAGGCCGATGAGGCCTGCTACGTGACCACCGGCACGCTGAGCGTGAACTCCGGTGCGACGCTGACCCTCGACCCCGGCGCCGTCGTGAAGAGCGGCGGAAGCTACAGCCTGAGCGTCAGCGGCAACTCTGATCGCCCAGGGCACCGCCCAGAAGCCGATCCACCTTCACCAGCCTCAAGGACGCCAGCGTCGCCGGCGACAGCAACGGCGACGGCTCTGCCTCAGCGCCGGCCAAGGGCGACTGGACCGGCCTCTCGCTCGGCACCGGTGCCAGCGGCACTCTCGACCACATCGCCCTGCGCTGGACGGGCACAGGCACGACGAGTCCCGCCATCTTCCTCGGCAGCGATGCCGCTCTCAGCCTCACGGACTCGCAGATCACCCACAACAAGGGCGCCGGCGTCAACGCCTCGGATGACCCGAGCGCCCTCACGGTGAGTGACTGCACGCTCACAGACAACGACGGTGTCGCGATCAAGGTGACGAGCCCCGAACACCCGGTCACTCTCAGCGGCAACACGATCCGCGACGGCGGCGACTACGCCATGTACCTGGAAGCGCTCGGTGCCACCGCCAGCCTCGCCAACCTCAGCCTCTCCGGCAACACGCTCACCGGCAACCACAAGAACGCGGTCGCCCTGCGCGGAGTCGTGCGCGACGACTGGCAGCTGCCCGCCTATCCCGAGGAGGAGCAGGTCGCCTACCTCGCTACGCGCGGCCTCGAGGTCGCTGCCGGTGCGACCCTGACCCTCGACCCCGGCGTGGTCGTCAAGGTCGACAACATCAACATGGGCTACGGCGAGAGGAGCATCTTCAACATCGACGGTGCCCTCATCGCCGAGGGCACCGCGGCGCGGCCGGTCGTCTTCACGAGCCACAGGGACGACACCGTCGCCGGCGACAGCAACGGCGACGGCAGCTCCACCAGTCCGGCCGTCGCCGACTGGGAGGGTCTGACCTTCTCTAGCGGCAGCAGCGGCACCTTCGATCGCGCCGCCGTGCACTATGCGGGTGCGCAGCTCTCGCGCTCCACACCGGCGGCGCTCTACCTCACAAGCGGCGCCACCCTGGCGATCCACTACAGCGACATCAGCGCCAACGAGGGCTGGGGCATCTGGGCTCCGCCCGACGGCTCGGCGAGCTCCGAGGCGCAGCACAACTGGTGGGGCTCGGCCTCGGGACCCTCCCCCTACGGCAGTGGCCAGACGGTCGCCCACCACTACGAGACGGACTCGTGGGGCAAGCAGTACATGGTCGACGACGTCGCCGCCGATCCCTGGCTGGGCAAGACCATGTGGGATGGAGCGAGCCTCGGCACCCCTGGCTGGTGTGGCTTCGACGCTGATCCCGTGAACGTCGCCACCGGCAACCTCACCCATGAGGCGAAGGATCTCTCGATCCCCACCCGCGGCCTCTCGCTCGAGGTCGTGCGCACCTACAACTCTGCCCTCACTCAGGACTCACCCTTCGGCTTCGGCTGGTCGTTCTCCTACAACCTGCACATCGAGGAGGACCTCACCCTGGGCGGCAGCCAGGAGTACGTGGCCGTCACCCGCGAGGACGGCGGCCAGCTCTGGTTCCGCCTCGAGGCGGGCGGCACCTACGAGCCCCCGCCGGGCATCAACGACACCCTAGAAGCGCTACCCGGTGGCGGCTACACGCTGACCACCAAGGACCAGACCCTCTACACCTTTGGCAGCGGCAACCGCCTCGCCTCGGTCAGCGACCGCAACGGCAACACGACCAGCCTGAGCTACGACGCCAACGGCATCTCGACGGTCAGCGCTCCCGACGGCAGAAGCCTCTCCTTCACCTGTGACGCCGCCGGCCACATCACCCAGGTCACAGATCCCTTGGGTCGCAGCTGGTCCTACGTCTACGACGCCGCCGGCGACCTGACCAGCGTCGACGCCAACCCCGCCCAGGGCACGACGAGCTACACCTACGACGCGAAGCACCGCCTGCTCACGATCCTCGACGCCAACAACCACAGCGCCCTGACCAACACCTACGAGGCGACGAGCGGTCGCATCGCCACTCAGAGCGACGCGCGGGGAGGCACCTCGACCTTCACCTACGACGTGGCCGCCGGCAAGACCTACGTGCGTAACGCCCTCGGCAAGACCACGACCTACAGCTACAACGCCAAGAACTGCCTGATCGAACTCACGACACCGCGCGGTGCGACGACCTCGAGCTCCTACGACGCCAACAACAACAAGACCGAGACCACCGACCCTCTGGGCCGCACCACTGAATTCAGCTACGACGGGCGCGGCAACCTGCTCTCGACGACGAACGCCGTCGATGACACGTCCTCGATCACCTACGACGCGAGCAACAACCCGCTCACCAAGACCGACTTCGCCGGCAACACGACCACCTTCACCTACGACGCAGCCGGCAACCTGCTGACCACGACCAACTCTCTGAACCACACGGCGAGCAACACCTACAACACCAACGGCCAGCTGACGAGCTCGACCGACGCGCGCGGCAAGACCACGAGCTTCACCTACACCGCGCACGGTGAGGTGGCCGAGACGACCCTGCCGAGCGGCGCCCAGAGCTCCGCCACCTACGACAACGCCGGCCGCACGCTGACGGCCACCAACGCCCTCGGCAAGACGACGACCACCTCCTACAACGACACGGCGCGCACGGTGACGGTCGAGGACCCCCTGGCTCACACGTCAACGACCCACTTCGACGCCGTCGGCAACACCACCAGTGTGACCGACGCGCGGGGCCACACGACTTCCTCCACCTACGACGCCGCCAACAACCTGGCCAAGGTCACCGACGCCGCCGGCGGCGAGACCACCTACGCCTACGACGCCAAGAACCGCCTTGCGTCCTTCACCGACGCGCGCGGCAAGACCACTTCCTACACCTACGACGACGACGGCAACCGGGTGACGGTGACCAACGCCCTCGCCCGCACTCATGTGCTCAGCTACGATCTCGGCGGGCAACCTCATCACGGCGACCGACGCCAAGAACCAGACCGCAACCTACACCTACGACCTCCTCAACCGCGTGACCCAGGTGACCAAGCCCGGGGGCGTCACCGTCTCCTTCACCTACGACGAGCTCGGCAACAAGCTGACCACCGTCGACTCGCGCGGTACCACGAGTCGCACCTACAACGACCTCGGCTGGCTCACGTCCGTCACGACCCCGGAGAACAAGACCCTCGCCTACGCCTACAACGCAGCCGGTGCGCGCAGCAGCTTGACCTACCCCGACAACCGCCAGGCGAGCTACACCTACGACGACGACGGCCTGCTTGCCTCGGTCTCCGGCCCGGCCAGCGACACGACCGCCTACAGCTACCGCGCCGACGGCTCTCTACAGAGCACTGCGCTCCCGAACGGCGTCACCACGACCTACGGCTACGACAACGCCGGACGGGTGGCGAGCGTCGCCCACGCGAAGGGCTCGACGCTGCTCTCTCACCTACACCCGCGACGCGAACGGCAACCCGACCGCGATCAACGACTCGCGCGCCGGGATCAAGCTCCTACACCTACGACGCCCTCGACCAGCTGACCGCCGAGGTGCGCCCCGGGACGACCACGAGCTACACCCACGATGCGGTCGGCAACCGCCTGACCAAGGTCGTCAACGGCACCCCCACAAGCTACGCCTACGACGATGCCAACCAGCTCAGCAGCGCTGGCGGGGCGAGCTTCAGCTACGACGCCAACGGCAGCCGCGCCTCGCGCAGCCAGGGCGGCCTCACCACCGCCTACTCCTACACGAGCGACAACCTGCTCAGCGGAACGAGCTCTTCGCAGCAGACGACGAGCTACCTCTACAGCGGCGAGAACGAGCGCATCGCCGCCATCGAGGACGGCACGCGCACCGACTTCGTGCTCGACTCGGCCGTCTCCGACGAGCTCGTCCTTGAGGAGACCACCGGCCAGCAGACGACGACCTACACCTACGGTCGCTCCCTGATTTCGGCGCGAGAACTCCTCTGGCCTTCGCTACCTGCTCACCGACGCCCTCGGCTCGGTGCGCCTGGAGACCGACGCCTCCGGCGCGGTCGTGCGTGAGCATACCTACGAACCCTTCGGGGCCGAGCTCGGCACCCTCGACCTCACCGGCAACCGCTTCCGCTTCACCGGCCAGTGGAGTGACGCAACGGGCTCGTCTTCCTGCGGGCGCGCTTCTACGATACCGCAGACCGGGACCTTCCTCTCCGCCGATCCCGTGCCCAGCGCCGCAAGCCCCTACATCTACTGCGACAACAACCCACTCATGAAGGTCGACCCGAGCGGCGAGATACCGTTCGCCGCCAAGGCAGCGATCAACTGGGCCGCCGGGGGCAACGGACCGCCTCCACTCCATGGTCAGGTTCAGTATGACCCCGTTCAATCCGGCCATTCTGCTGACGCCGCAGCACCGCATCGGTCCGATCTTCCGCGGCGACAACCTCGAGTGGTCGTACCGCATCGGCGGCTACACGGTCGACACGGCCTCAGTGGTGGCCGGCGGGTCTGGAGCCTACACTGCGTGGCGGGCGGCGAGGGTTGCGAGGTCGGCTGCAAAGGGTGGAGTGAAGCTCAGTCGGACTGTCGCGAACCACGCAGACGACATTGTCAAAGAAGGGGCCCTTCAAGGGGCAGCTTGCGCGGCCTTACCTCAACTCGCCGCTGACTCGCCAGGAGATCATGTCTGCCGCGAAGGGAGTACCGGATCCCGGTGGAGTGCCGGGTGCCTTGAGATGGGACGCGCCGGGTACGTTCCGCGGTTCGAAGGGCACGTGGGAGCTTGTTGTCGACAGCGCAGACACGGTTCTCCACTGGAACTTCGTCACGCCATGACGAACATCCGCTTTACAAAGGCGTCTGAATGGGCGTGCGACGAGCACGAGCTGATCTACCGTGAGGCAGAACACTCGTTCGACGTTGTACCCCGGACCGGGGCCGGTGGATGGTCAGTTCTGGTGAATGACCTGAATCTCGAGTTGGACTCCGAAGGCGAGGTTCAGTTCGTTTGGGGCCTTTGTGCCAGAACTACCTGGCTTCCAACGAGGCGGGTGCCGCCGGGAGCTGAACGAAGGCGGCTCCGTGTGTCAACAGGCACACCGGAATCACCCGGCATCTCGCGTCGCCTCTCTGGCGAGAAGCGTTGGCCCATCCATGTGAGCATGGACGAGAAATGGGTTGTTCTCGGCCATGACCAGGAACAGGACTGCACGGGAGTCGAGTTCGCTCCAGGTATGATCGCAGCGCTCGATTCAGAGGGGCAGCTAAGGGCCCTTTGGCTGCGGCTCCACGCAGTGTAGGTCAGGGCGGACGGGGTCAGGGTTCGAACTGTGCCCGCTACGGCGAAGGAACTCGCAGCGGAGGCTGAGGGGTGCGTTCTTCCCCCATTCACGCTGCGGTCCGGCGATACTCAGGAGACGATCGTCCTCGAGAGCGCCGCCGCCCCAAACTCCCACACCTACGCGATCGCCCACGAGGGCTTCACTCTGAGGGAGAGCGATGCTGGCCAATGGGGCCTCTACAAGCCCGACGCCGAGTGTCCCCTGATGCTCCTATAGACCGCAAAGCCCTCGGCGTTCATGCAGGCGGCACGCAGTGTGCGGTAGACCTCGCGCGCCAGGTAGCGTTTCAAGCAGCGGATGATCTCCATCTTGGAGAGACCCTCGCGGGTAGGCGCTCGACGTAGGCGTGGGTGCGCGGATCGTAGGCAGGCGCACCCGATCGCGAGAGGCGGGCCTCTGTCAGGTCTCTGTCAAGTCCCAGTTGCCGCCGACTTGCCGACGAGACGCGACACCACGGCCCAACACGGCTAGCAAGAGACGTACGTACGAAGGCGTCGGCAAAAAAAAAA
>CAVYDV010000005.1:0-153389 GCA_963767505.1 uncultured Thermoleophilia bacterium
CCCGGCGGTGACCCGGGCCTGGACCTCTATCTGGCCCGGAGGGCCATCGACGCGCTGCCATGGAATCGTTTGCACGCCCTGAGCGGTGATCCGTGGCGCTCGATCGCAGACGGCGATGTTCGCGCTCTTGCGGACGCCGAGCTGGAGCGGCTGGGCCTAGACAGACCGCGCTAGCATTCCACAGAGCTCGGAGCGTGCGCGGAAGGGGCGCCCGAGGCGCCCCGATAAGAAGATGATCAGAAGCACATGTCTCGCCGGTCTGTTCTTGACACGGTCTGCTATACTGTCTTCCCGAAACAAGACAATATCAGTCTTGGTGCCTCGGGCAGTATGGCTCTTCCACACCGTGAACGTGCGAGAGGAGGCGACGAGATGCATCCCACGTCCGCCGCGCTTGCTGCCAAGCTGCAGTACGTCCAGAAGGAGGCCGAAGCTGCTCGCGCTTCCTTCAGTCAACGTTTCATCCTCACTCCGGAGATCGCGCCGGGAGTCCGGCTGGTGCTCACCGAGACGGGGGGCGTTCCGCTCGCCTTCTCCCTCTGGGATGCCCTCGACGATGTCATCGCACTGTGCAATGACGCAGCCGTGCCGGCGATGACGGCGCTTCTGGCGATCGGCGATGACCAGGTCGACGCTGCCGCAATGGCCGGGCAGCGCATCGATCTTGGTCGACTGGCGCGCAGCCAGCGGGCACCGGAGACCCACTACGTCCTGCTTCACTACGCGGGTCGTCGCGAGATCCGTCGTGTCGTGCATCGCGTGGTATCCCCGGTGCGGCCGTCGACGGCGGCGGCGTGACGCTGCCGCCCGCAGCGAGCGCGGCTCGACTGAATCGGGTCGCCCAGCCTTCCGGGCCGCGTTTCCAGGGGCGCCACTCACACGATCGGCGCCTCCCTGCGCGCCGTGAGACAGACTAGACTAGGCAAGCCAAGTGGAAGTGGCGCGGTCGGCAGTGGCCCGCCACGCACGTCGAAGGGGGAGTCGAGGACTATGGCAGAGCCGTTCATCAACACACCGCCAGCACCCGAGGACAAGGGCGCCATGACGGCCGAGAACGTGGCCGCCGCCTTCGCGGGCGAAAGCCAGGCATCGCAGAAGTACCTGGCCTTCGCGGACGTCGCGGCCGGCGAGGGCTATCCGAACGTGGCGCGTCTCTTCCGCGCCGTGGCCTACGCGGAGAGCACACACGCACGCAACCACCTCAGCGTCATGGGTGGCATTGGCACGACGGCGGAGAACCTGAAGACCGCCTGGGGCGGCGAGACGTTCGAGATCGACGAGATGTACCCGGCCTACGACGCCGTCGCCCGAATGCAGGAGAACGCTTCGGCGCGGACGAGCATCCGCTACGCGCTCGCTGCCGAGACGGATCACCAGCAGATCTACGACGCTGCGTTCCGTGGTGTGGAGGGCCGAGCGGATCTCGACGGCACAGCGGTTCGTGTCTGCCCTATCTGCGGCCACACCGTGATCGGCGACGCTCCTGACGAATGTCCTCGTTGCGGTACCGCAGCGGTCCACTTCCGGGAGTTCTGATGGATGAGGCAGTAGCCAAGCGTCTGCCGACTGCCGAAGATCTGGGCGCGATGACCAAGGCCAGCCTCCAGGCGGCGTTCGCCGGCGAGAGCCAAGCCGCTGAGAAGTACATGGTGTTCGCTGAGCAGGCTGAGGAAGAGGGCTACCCGAATATCGCCAAGCTGTTCCACGCCATCTCTTTCGCCGAGACACGCCACGCGCGCAACCATCTCAGGGTGATGGGCGGCGTCGGAAGCACCGCCGAGAACCTGAAGAGCGCCTTCGACGGCGAGGCCTTCGAGGTCGATGAGATGTACCCCGCGTACGCGGAGATCGCTCGGATGCAGGCGATGACCCCGGCAAGCCGCAGTGTAGGGTACGCGCTTCGGTCGGAGGTCGACCACAAGGAGATGTACGCCGATGCTCGGACGAAGGCTCTCGCCGGGACGGACATCCCGCCCGATACGGTCAGCGTCTGCGTCGTTTGTGGCCACACCGTGATCGGCGACCTGCCGGACAAGTGCATCGTGTGTTCTGCGCCGAAGGAGTGCTACCAGGCGTTCTGATGCGATTCTGAAGGGTCGAAGAAAGGGAGGGGGCGTGCGCACGCACGCCCCCTCCCTTTCCCTTGCTGGCGGACCCTTCAGCTGCGGGCGTCAGTCCTCCACGGGCTCGAACATGTCCTTCTCGACCCCACACTCGGGGCAGACCCAGTCATCCGGGATGTCCTCGAACGCGGTCCCGGCCTCGATCCCGCCGTCGGGATCGCCGACCGCGGGGTCGTAGACCTAGTTGCACACGGTGCAGATGTACTTCTTCAAGCTCGTCCTCCTGAGTCAGGTGTTTCTCTCACTGGTTCTCGAGCAGTTCTTCGGGGTCGACGTCTCTGATGACGCGCGCCGGCACTCCCATGAGGACCTTGCGCGCCGGGACGTCCCTGGTGACCACGGCGCCCGCCGCCAGGTACGCTTCCGCACCTACCTCGATGCCCGGGCAGAGCACGACGCCGCCGCCGATGCGTGCGCCGCGCCGAATGGTCGCGCCCTTGATGAGCGCGTGGCGTTTCTCGGTGCGGCCCATGAAGTTGTCGTTGGTCGTCTGGACGCAGGGCGCGATGAAGCAGCGATCCTCGATGGTCATGTACGCGGTGATGTAGACCTGGGTCTGGATCTTGGTGAGGTCGCCGATCGCGGTGTCGTTCTCGACGACGCTGCCCCGGCCGACCACGACGCGTTCACCCAGCGTGCAGCGCTCCCGCACCCCCGCGTAGTCGCCGAGGATGCAGCCTGGGCCCAGCGTGCTGCCGCGGTACACGACGGCGCCGGTGCTGATCACGCAGCCGGCGCCGAGGACCGTCCCAGACAGCCCGCCGCGCTTTGCGGTGCTCGTCGGTGAGAGTGACGGGGCTTTGCCGAGGATGGCGCTGTCCTGGATGAAGCACCCTTGGCCGATCACCGTGTCGTCGTACACGACGACGTTTGCGCCGAAGGTGACGTCGGAGCCCACCGAAACGTTCTCACCGAGAAGCAGGTTGTGGCCGAGGCTGGAGGGGGTGAGAGTCATGGGCACTCCCGATCGGCGACGGTCGGACGGATCAAGTCAGGTCCGCGGTCTTCACCGGCTGACCGCCGTTGCGCAGACTTCGCTCCATGGCATCGAGAACACGCACCACATTGAGGGCGTCGCGCCCGTCGCTGAGCGGCTGTCTGTCTTCGCGGATGCACTCGATGAAGTGTTGAGCCTCGACGCGCAGCGGCTCCTCGTTGCCGATCCTGGGGATGTGGATGTCGCCGAAGTGCAGGGTCACGAACTCGCCGTAGCTGTCGAACTTGGTGCGCGTCGTCGTGGCGCCCTTGTCATAGACGGTGACCTTTCGGTCGGCCTCCATGTCGTCGAAGACCACCATCTTGTCGGAGCCCACGACCGTGATCCTGCGACTCTTGTGTGGGTCGAGCCAGCTCACGTGCAGGTGGCCGACGACGCCGCTCGGATACTTGATGTAGCCGAACACCACGTCTTCGACGCCGTCCTGCAGATAGCACTCGCCGCGTGCGCTGACCTCCTCGGGCTCCTCCCCGATGACGTAGTTGAGCACCGAGATATCGTGCGGACCGAAGCTCCAGAGAGCGTTTTCGTCGGTTCTCACCTTGCCGAGATTGAGGCGGTTCGCGTATACGTAGAAGACTCTGCCGAGACTGCCCTCGTCGACGAGCTCCTTGAGCTTGCGCACCGCGGGATGGTACTCGAGAAGGTGGCCGACCATGAGCTTCACGCCCTTGTCCTCGGCGGTCGTGAGGAGGTCTTCCGCGTGGGCTGCCTTGAGGGCGATGGGCTTCTCGATGAAGGTGTGCTTGCCTGCAGCGAGCGCCTTCATGCCGAGGGCGTAGTGTGTCGGCACGGACGTCGCGATCACCACGGCGTCGAGGGTGTCGTCGCGCAGAAGCGTCTCGAGGTCGTTGGTGACCACGGCGTTGGGGTACAGGGTGCGAGCCTTGGACAGGTTGCCTTCGTCCAGATCGCAGCAGTAGGCGAGCTCGGCGTCCGGAAGGCGGTCGAAGTTGCGCACGAGGTTGGGGCCCCAGTACCCGAGCCCGACCACGCCGACGCGGACCTTGTCAGTCAGAATCACGAGCGTTTCTCCCTCTCAGAGTTTCCAGACCTTGCCGGCTCCGGGGATGCCGGCCGTGGCGTTGCGGAGATCGACCACCAGGTCGGCGGCGTCGACCACGGCGCGATAGTCGAGCGCCGAATGCGCGGTCACTATGGTGACAGCATCATAGCCCTCGATGCCGCGGTAGCCATCCAGGTCGATCGAGCGCAGGTCGAACTGGGCCAGCTCGGCGCAGTGCGGATCGTGGTAGGCGACATCGGCGCCGCGGTCGCGCAGCAGGCGGATGACTTTGAGCGCCGGCGATTCGCGCAGGTCGTCGATGTCGGCCTTGTAGGCGACGCCGAGTACCAGGACCTTTGCCCCGTTCAGGCTCTTCTGCCGCGTGTTGAGAGCCTGGTTGAGCTTCTCAACGCAGAAGTAGGGCATGTTCTCGTTGACCTTGCCGGCCAGCTCGATGAACTCCGTCCAGAAGTCGAACTCACGCGCCTTCCAGCTGAGGTAGAAAGGGTCGATGGGGATGCAATGGCCGCCGAGACCGGGACCGGGCTGGAACTTCATGAAGCCGAACGGCTTCGTGGCGGCGGCGTCGATGACCTCCCAGACATCGATCCGCATGCGATCGCACAACATGGCGAGTTCGTTCATCAAGGCGATGTTGACGCTGCGGAAGATGTTCTCCAGGAGCTTCGTCATCTCGGCGACTTCGGGCGTACTCACCGGCACGACGTGGTCGAGAGCCGGTGAGAACACTTCGAGGGCGCGCGCCGTGCAGGCAGGCGTCAGGCCGCCGATGACCTTCGGCGTGCTTCTTGTCGTGTAGTCCGTTCGGCCTGGGTCGACCCGCTCCGGAGAGAATGCCATGTGGAAGTCGATGCCGGCGACGAGTCCGGAGCCTGCCTCGAGGAGGGGCGCCAGCTCGTCGCGGGTCGTGCCCGGGTACGTGGTGCTCTCGAGCGTCACGAGTTGGCCGCGGCGCAGGTGGCCCGCCAGCCTGACGGTGGCCGCCTTCACAAGGCTGAGGTCTGGCTCACGGTTCGCGTTCAGGGGAGTCGGCAGACAGATGATGACGGCGTCGCAGCCCTCTGAGGCGCCGTAGTCTGTGGTGGCGTGGAAGAGGCCGTCCTCGACCGCCTTCTTCAATGACTCGCTGGAGACGTCCTGGATGTAGCTGCGGCCCGCGTTCACCTGGGCGCACCGCTCGGGAACGACCTCGATGCCGACGACCTCGATGCCCGCTTCAGCGAACACCATGGCCAGCGGGAGGCCGACATATCCGAGACCGATGACGGCGATCTTCACAAGGGCTCCTGTACGTCGATGATCGAGGGAGGGGATGCAGCCCATCCGGTCACGGCATGATACCGCATCGCGGCAGGAGGCCGCGCGGTCTCCGGAGAATAGGGAGGACGTCGGTCCACGTTGCACCTCGGCTCAGCACAAGACCTCACTCGGCCGGGGGTTCACGGTCGCGGTAGGGGTGGAGCAATCCGTCTGACTGCCGATAAGGGAGAGGTCACATACCGCGACTGTAGACCGAAGGAGGGTGCGAGGTGCCAAGGAGCCTGCGCCGACAGGATGGCCTTCTGCGTGAGGCGCTCTGGATAGGCCTTGCCGTGGCCATCGTTGCCGTCGTCATCCTGGACGGGATGTCGCTGTTCGCCGCTCATCAGTCTATCGAGGACAGCGCGGCTACGGCTGCTCGTGAGGCGCGCAACGCCCACTATCAGACGCAGGATGTGGGTCGAGCGGAGCTGGCTGCCAAAGCGTATCTCGAGAAGGACGGCAAGGTGCTGACGGAGTTCAGTACAAGCCGCGGTGTGGACGGTGCGCTGCTCTTCAATGTCTCCACGACAGGGCACGCGGAGACCTACGCATTCAAATACTTGAGCTACGTCGGGTTGGACGACTGGGTCGATCGTACGATGAACCCGACGACCACGCGGTCGTCGTCGTAGCAGAGTCGGGCTGTCTCAGCAGGTGGTCCGCAGACGGCGACGCGCTGAGTGGCGTTGGAGCCCGAGTCGGATCATCTCCTCGACCAGACTGGCGCTGTTTACCCCCGAGGCCGCCCACAGGCGAGGAAAGCCGCTGGTCTGCGTCATCCCGGGAATCGTGTTGATCTCGTTCACCAGTACGCGCCCGGTGCCTTGCTCCAGGAAGAAGTCGCAGCGCGCGAATCCGCTGCAGTCCACGGCCTCGAAGGCCGCGACGGCGAGTGAGGCGACCTCCGCCTGCTTGTCCTCGCCGATGTCCGCGGGGATGACGAAGGACATCATGCCCTCCGTGTACTTCGACTCATAGTCGTAGAACTCGTTCGCCGGAAGGACCTCTCCGGCTACGGTGGCGCGTGCTCCCTCGTTGCCCAGCAGGCCGCACTCCAGCTCGCGTCCCACGACGGCCCGTTCGACGATGATCTTGCGATCGTAGGTCGCCGCCATGGCGAGTGCCGGACCAAGCTCGGCGCGATCGTGGGCTTTCGTCATGCCTATGCTGGAGCCGAGATTCGCCGGCTTGACGAACACTGGGTAGGCGAGGCGACGCTCCACTGCCGCGAGCGCCTCCGACGTGGCGGCGGCCTCGCGAAGCACGAGGTACTCGGCCTGGGGGAGGCCATGAGCCGCGAACACAGCCTTCATCAACTCCTTGTCCATGCCCACGGCGCTGGCGGCCACTCCGGCCCCTGCGTAGGCCAAGCCGGCGAGCTCCAGCAGGCCCTGGATCGTGCCGTCCTCGGCGAACGTCCCGTGCATGGCCGGAAAGGCGAAATCCAGGGGCTGAAAGGAGCCATCGGCGCGTCGCAAGCCTGGCTTGGCCGGATCGACGACCAGACGAACGCCCTGGCCCGAGACCTCCTCGACGCCGTTCCTGAGAGCGGCGGCGAAGTCGTCAGGCTCTTTCCATCGGCCGTCGCGTGTGATGCCGACGGGCACCACCTGGTACTTGCGGGTGTCGAGCAGGTCGGCGACGAAGCGGGCGGAGGCGAGAGAAACCTCATGTTCGGCGGAGCGGCCGCCGAAGAAGAGTGCAAGCTGCAACATCGCGGCTAGACTACTCGGCGCCCAGAGAGGGCGCAACGGTCGCGGTGTGTGGAGCGGCGGAAGAGAAGTGGAGCGGACGACAGCGAGCATGGCCCGTATGCACTCGGGTATACTCCTAGCAGTTATCCTCCTGAAAGAGGTACGTTGGCCGGAGCAGATTACACTGTGTACGGGCAGAGGCGTCGCCGACGCTGGCCGTACTTCGCGGGTGCAGCGGCGTGTGTGCTGGTGGCGCTGGCCGCGTGGCAGATAGTCGGCGTGCCCGGCGTCTCGGCGGTCTCGCCGGGCCCGGACGCGTTCGTCAGTGACCCCTCACTGCCCATCGTCCTCAACGTGAAGGGGCTCGGGGACCTTGAGGACGTGCGTGTGACGCTCGACGGAGAAGACGTGACCCCCGTCGCCACGCGTGATGGCGATACGCTCACGTTCACCCCATCGGGGCTCGCCGATGGCGACCATCGCGTGACGTTTAGCGCTCCAGCTCGAACCTGCTGCGGCGGGACGTGCAGAAGGACTGGTTATTCACGGTCGACACCAGCGTCCCCAAGCTCAAGCTCAACGGCTCCGCCGAGGAGGGCCGCATCAACACATCGCCGGCTGTCTTCAGCGGCTCGACGGAGGCGCACGCCACCGTTGCGGTGACCGACGGCTCCGTCACGGCTAGCGCCGTCGCCGGCGCGGACGGCAAGTACTCGGTGACTGCGCAGCTGCCGGACGGCCCCTCAAAAGTGACCGTCACAGCCACGGACCGGGCCGGCAACTCGACAGCCAAGAAGCTGGATGTGCACGTGGATGCCGTGCCGCCTGTACTGACGGTGTCGCAGATTCCCAAGAAGAAGGGCAATGCCAAGATCCGGCTGCGCATCAAGACGTCCGACCAGCTAGGCCCCCCCAGGCTCACAGTCGTGCTCGACGGCGAGGAGCTTCGCGAGAAGAAGCAGGCCTCGTCAATGGACTTCAAGGCCGACGATCTCGCGCAAGGCAAGACACGTCGTGATCGTCAGCGCCAGTGACAACGGCGGCAACGTCGTCACGGACAAGCAGACGTTCGTCGTCGATAGCACGGAGAGCTTCGGATCCGAGGCCATGTGGCGCGGCGCGCGCGGCAAGGATGTCAAGGACCTGCAGCAGCGTCTGGCCGACGCCGGTGTGCTTCGAGGGCACGCGCAGTGGTCGCTACGATGACCGGACAGAGGCGGCGGTGAAGGACTACCAGGGCAGGTACGGCTTCACGGTCGACGGCAGGGTGGATGGCGATACGCTCACCGCCCTGGGTAGTCAGATCGTCGTCGATCTCGGCGATCGGCAGCTGTACCTCTACCGCGGCGACAAGGTGTTCAAGAGCTACGGTATCGCCGTCGGTCAACCCGCGTATCCCACGCCGACCGGCAGTTGCGTGATCGTGAACAAGCAGGTCGACCCGACGTGGATCCCGCCGGACTCGGACTGGGCGAAGGATGCCAAACCGATCCCTCCCGGCCCCAACAACCCTCTGGGAACGCGGTGGATCGGCACCAGCTTCTCCGGGATCGGTATCCACGGCACGCCCGACGGCTGGTCCATCGGCACCTACGCTTCGCACGGCTGCATCCGCATGCACATCCCGGACGTCGAGGATCTCTACACCCACGTGGTCGTCGGCATGCCGGTTCTGATCCAGCCGTAGTCACCCGCTCCGATATACTCTGGCTGCCGCAAGAGCAGAAGCACCTGCGGCGCCCGCGGAGTCCGACCGTCATCGGAGGGGAGCATGGCCGACGTACGGCCTTTCAGAGGTATTCGCTATGCCGGTTCGGCCAGCCTCGATGACCTGGTCGCGCCGCCCTACGACGTTCTGTCCGCGGAGCAGACCGACAGATTGCGCACTCGCAGCCCGTTCAACGCCGTGCATGTCGACTTGCCTGTGGGGCCCGGTGAGCCACCACACGAGGCCGCCTACAGGGGCGCCGCCGACACCTTTGCGACGTGGCGGCGGCAGGGCATACTCCAGCGCGAGGTGGAGCCCGCGGTCTATCTCGTCGACCAGACCTACCTGGGTCCGGATGGGCGCGAGCGGACCCGGCGTGGTTTCGTCGCCCGGCTTGTGCTCGCCGATCTGGCGGATCGTGTTGTCTTGGCGCACGAGAAGACGCACGTCGGCCCCAAGGCGGACAGGTTGGCACTCTACCGCGCGGCCCGCGCCGACCTCAGCCAGATCTTCCTTCTCTACCCGGACGTCGACGGCCGCGTGGCGGACGAGCTCGCTGCGGCCGCGGCGGCGCTAGGGGACGACCAGGTGAGCGAGGCGCGCGACGCCGATGGCAATACCCACAGGATCGGCCCCGTGTACGGCGAGAGGGCAGGGCGCATCGCCGCCTTGCTCTGCGATCAGACGCTCTACATCGCCGACGGGCATCACCGGTACGAGACGGCGCTCGCCTATCGTGATGAGCGACGGGCGCTGGGAGATCACAGCGCCGACACGATGATGGTCTATCTGTGCGGGATGGACGATCCGGGGCTCACCGTGTTTCCGACCCATCGCCTGCTCAGGGGCGTCGAGGTGCCGCCGATGGCCGCTGCTATCGAGCGCCTGCGTCCCGTCTTCGATCTCCTTCCAGAGACTGCTGTCGGGCGCTCCGAATGCGAACTGCTCATGGCTCGTCGTCTCGAGGCTGGAGTCGACGACGGAAAGGTCTTCGGCCTCTACTTTCCACGCGAGGAGGCCTGCGCATTGCTTCGCTTGAGGGACCTGTCTGCTTTGGGCCGGCTCGTTGCGGAGGGATTCTCCGCGGAGGCCGCACAGCTCAACGTGACGATCCTGCACTATCTGGTCTTGCGCGACGCCTTCGGCGTCGGCGTCGCGCACACGGAGGGCACGATCGACTACGTCAGCGATGTCCCAGAGGCTTTCGTGCGGCTGGCGACCGGGGAATACGCGATGGGAGCGTTCATTGATTCGACGCTGGTCAGCGAAGTGAAGAGCATCGCCGACCAGGCAGAGACCATGCCGCAGAAGTCCACCTACTTCTACCCCAAGCTGCTCACCGGTCTCGTGTACGACGCACTCGGAGACTGACCGGCGTCCGGGCGCGTGGGTGAGCTGGCTCTCATCTTCGTCTCATCCCTGGCCATCGCCTATTCGGGCGCTCTGATGCCAGGACCCATGCTGAGCGTGGTCGTGACCGAGAGTCCGCGTCAGGGGGCGAAGGCAGGCCCCCTCGTCGTGCTCGGTCATGCCATTCTCGAACTCGCGCTGCTCGCGCTGCTCATCGTCGGCTTGGGGCCCATGCTCGAGCGTCCCGCCATGCAGGCAGGACTTGCCTTGGTCGGCGGCATCATGCTGCTGGTCACGGCCGCGCTCATGCTGCTCGCGGTGGTGCGCGGCCGGGTCGCGCTCAAGCTGGAGTCGGGAGCGGGAGCTTCCAGGCACGCACGCACGGTGCTGGCCGGCGCCATCTCCAGCCTGTCGAACCCGTACTGGATCATCTGGTGGGCGACGATCGGACTCAGCCTTGTCACCAAGGCGTACGCGCTCGGCGTGGCCGGTCTGGTCGCCTTCTACATCGGGCACATCCTCGGCGACCTGAGCTGGTACACAGCGGTGAGCGGCGTCGTCGCGGCCGGGCGACGCTGGATCACACTGCGCGTCTACCGAGGCATGATCGTCGTCGCGGCGTGCTTCCTCCTCGCCCTGGCCGCCTGGTTCCTGGCCTCAGGAGTCGGTGGGCTCTCGGAGTTCGGCCTCGCGGCTAGAGGAATGCCGACTGTGCTTGCTGGTCCAGGCCCGGCGCCTTCCCGAACGCATGGCGATCGCACGAGCAGCGCGGCGGGCCTTCGTGATCGCCGCCCAGCGGTGCGCGCTTGCGGTAGACTGGGACCGTCCCCGTCAGCCCCCTCAGGAAGGTGAGCCCATGAACGTCCGCGTCACGATCACGCCCAAGCAGGGCATCCTCGACCCGCAGGGCGCCACCGTGCGAGCGTGCTCTGCCGGCCCTCGGGTTCCAGGGCGTGAGCGATGTGCGCATCGGCAAGTTCATCGAGCTCGTCATCGATCCGCCCGCTGGAGTGACGACCGAGCAGCTGGAGGCGACCGTCGACGACATGTGCCGCAGGCTGCTCGCCAATCCGATCATCGAGGACTACACGTTCGAGCTCGGCGACGGGTGAGGCGAGGGATGCACACCGCCCATCGCACCGTGCGCTGCGGCGTCGTCGTCTTCCCCGGCTCCAATTGCGACGCCGACGCCTACCAGGCCCTCCGGACCTTCGCCGGCGTGGAGGTCGACTACCTGTGGCACAAGGACACGGACGTCAAGGCGGTCGACGCCATCGTCCTCCCGGGGGGCTTCAGCTACGGCGACTACCTTCGTTGCGGCGCCATCGCCCGCTTCAGCCCCATCATGCGATCGGTCATCGAGTTCGCCGAGAGCGGCGGACTGGTGCTGGGGATCTGCAACGGCTTCCAGATCCTGACGGAGGCCGGTCTGCTGCCCGGGGCCCTGCTGCGCAACAACGGGCTCAAGTTCGTCTGCCGCTACGTGAACCTCCGCGTCGAGACCGCACGCACACCGTTCACCAGCGCCTATCAGGAGGGGGAAGTCATTCGCATCGTCGTCAAGCACAACGACGGCAACTACGCCGTCGACCCCGGCACGCTGGCGCGGATGAAGGCGAACGACCAGGTCATCATGCGCTACGTCGACGCGGCCGGCCAGACGGGGGACGAGACCAACCCGAACGGTGCCGTCGACGATATCGCCGGCGTCTGCAACGAGGAGCGCAACGTGTTCGGACTGATGCCTCACCCGGAGAACTCGGTGGAGGCCGCCCTGGCCGGCGGAGCCGACGGCCGCGGCATCTTCCAGAGCATGATCGACGCGGTGCTGAAGCGCGGCAGAACGGCGCGATGATCCGGCACGCGACGCTGGAGGCTGCGGTCAAGCTGGGCCTCACGGAGGAGGAGTACGCGCACATCTGCGAGATCCAGGGTGGCGAGCCGACGTACGTGGAGCTCGCCGTCTACTCGCTGATGTGGAGCGAGCACTGCAGCTACAAGCACTCGCGGCCCCTGTTGGGGCGCTTTCCGACCAGTGGCGCCGCGCGTACTGCAGGGGCCGGGAGAGAACGCCGGCATCGTCGATGTGGGTGACGGCTGGGCTGTCGCAATGAAGGTGGAGAGCCACAATCATCCGTCTGCGGTAGAGCCCTTCCAGGGCGCCGCAACAGGCGTCGGCGGTATCGTGCGCGACATCTTCACGATGGGTGCGCGCCCCTGCGTGTGCCTCGACTCGCTGCGCTTCGGCGAGCTGACGCAACCGCGTCAGCGCTTCCTGCTCGACGGCGTCGTGGGCGGTATCGCTCACTACGGCAACTGTCTCGGCATCCCGACTGTCGGCGGCGAGATCTACTTCGAATCCAGCTACGCCGGCAACTGCCTCGTCAACGCGATGGCGGCCGGCATGATCCGCACCGACGGCATCGTCAGGGCGATCGCCAGCGGTGTGGGCAACCACGTAGTCCTGATCGGCTCCAAGACCGGTCGCGACGGGATCGGCGGCGCCAGTGTCCTGGCCAGCCAGGAGTTCGACGAGACTCTCGAGGAGAAGCGGCCGAGCGTTCAGGTCGGCGATCCGTTCACCGAGAAGAAGCTCATCGAGGCCTGCCTGGAGCTGCTCGGCCGCAAGCTGGTCGTGAGCATGCAGGACCTGGGGGCCGCGGGGCTCAGCAGCTCGAGCTCCGAGATGGCCAGCAAGGGTATGGTCGGGCTCGATATCCACGCCGATCGCGTGCCGCTTCGCGAGGCTGACATGGAGCCGTGGGAGATCATGATCAGCGAGAGCCAGGAGCGCATGCTGGCGATCGTCAGCGAGGCACAGCTCGCCGAGGTGCTCGCGGTGTGCGAACGCTGGGACCTCGATTGCACGGTGATCGGCGAAGTCACCGACAGCAAGATGCTGCGCATCTTCTGGCATGGCGAGCGTGTGGCCGATATCCCGGCTCGCCGCCTCGCCGACGAGAGCCCGGTCATCCGGACGCCATCCGTGAAGCCGGCGTACATCGCCGACGAGCCGGTCGCGGTGACCGAGGGTGCCTACCCGCAGCCGGCAGATCTCGGCGGCGTCCTGCTGGATCTTCTGGCGACCCCGAACATCGCGAGCAAGCGCTGGGCCTACGAGCAGTACGACTACATCGTGCAGGCCAACACCGTGCAGATACCCGGTGGTGATGCCGCCGTCCTGCGCATCAAGGACAGCCGGCGTGGCATCGCCTTCAGCACCGACTGCAACGGTCGCCACTGCTACCTCGACCCCCGTCGCGGCGCCCAGGCGGCAGTCGCCGAGGCGGCGCGCAACCTCAGCTGCAGCGGCGCCCTGCCCATCGCGGTCACCGATTGTCTGAACTTCGGCAATCCCGAGAAGGGTGAGATCTACTGGCAGTTCGAGCAGGCCGTGGAGGGTATCGCCGAGGCGTGCGAGGCGCTCGCGACGCCGGTGGTGAGCGGGAACGTCAGCTTCTACAACGAGAGCTTCGGGCAGGCGATCTACCCGACGCCCATGGTGGGCATGCTCGGCGTGTTCGACGACGTCGGCATCAGCATCGACCACTCCTTCAAGGACGACGGTGACCTGGTACTCGTGCTCGGCGCGAGCGGCGGCTGGATGGATGGCTCCGAGTACCAGAAGCTGCACTTCGCGAGGGTGGAGGGCCGCGTGCCCGAGGTGGACCTGCGGCTCGAGCGCGATCTCCAGGCCAAGGTCCGCGCGGCGATCGAGGCGCGCCTGCTGAAGAGCGCGCATGACTGCGCTGAGGGAGGTCTCGCCGTCGCGATCGCGGAATGCGCTATCGCGAGCGGGACGACGGGTGGCGGCGCCTGCGCCGACCCAGAGGTCTCGGCCAGGCTCTCCGGCCGGGCTGGTCGCTGGTGTGGCGCCGATGTCGAGCTGGGCGGCGAGCTATCTCCGTCCGCGACTGGGGGCGGTCACGGAGCCCGGGCCGACCTCACCCTGTTCGGTGAAGCGCCGACTCGAGTGGTCGCCACCGTGGCGCCCGAGCTGCTCGGCCCCCTCCGACGAGATCCTCGGCGACCTCCCGCATCGCATCATCGGCCGGGTGACCGGCGCCGACCTCAGGTGTACCATGGATGGGCGTGAGGTCTTCGCCATCCCCGTGGCCGAGCTGCACGCGGCCCACGAGTCGCTTCCGAAGCGTCTCGCCTGACGCCTATCGACTGAGCAAGGTGTACACCGACCACTTCCGCGATACGTGTGGCGTCTTCGGGATCCATGCACCGGGCCACGACGTGGCCCGCCTCACCTACTTCGGCCTCTACGCCCTGCAGCACCGCGGGCAGGAGAGCGCCGGGATCGCCGTCAGCGATCGAGGCCAGATCACCGTCATCAAGGACCTCGGTCTGGTCAGCCAGGTGTTCAACGAGCAGATCCTCGGGAGCCTCAGCGGAGAGCATGCCATCGGTCACGTGCGCTACTCGACCACCGGCTCGACTCACTGGCGGAACTCCCAGCCCCTCGTGCGCAATCGCAACGGCGACGTGATCGCGCTTGGCCACAACGGCAACCTCGTCAACACGACAGAGCTGCGTGAGGAGCTCATGCGGCAGGGCGTGAAGTTCTCCGGGACGACCGACACCGAGGTGATCACGGCTCTGATCGCGAATGACGCCGAGGGCGACCTGCTCGGCACCGTGCGCAACGCCGTGACGAAGATCCGAGGTGCCTTCTCGGCGACGGTCATGAGCGGCCAGGCGCTCGTCGGCTTCCGCGATCCGTACGGGGTGCGTCCGCTGTGCCTGGGGGACTACGAGGGTCACCCCGTCATCAGCAGCGAGACCGCAGGCTTCGACATCATCGGCGCCGACTTCGTCCGTGAGATCCAGCCCGGGGAGATCGTGATGGTGGATGAGGAACACGGTCTGCGCAGCGAGCGTCGTCGAGCTGGAGGGCTCGCGCCCGGCCCTCTGCATCTTCGAGTTCATCTACTTCGCCCGGCCCGACAGCGTCATGGCCGGGCGCACCCTGCATCTCGTCCGCCAGAAGATGGGCAGCCACCTCGCCATGGAGGCGCCTGTCGATGCCGATCTGGTCATCCCCGTCCCCGACACCGGCATGCCGGCGGCGATCGGCTACGCCGCCGCCTCCGGCATCCCCTACGCCGAGGGTCTCATCAAGAACCGCTACGTGCAGCGCACCTTCATCCAGCCGAACGACCATCTGCGCCAGGTCGGCATCCGCATGAAGCTCAACCCGCTCGAGCGCGATCATCCGCGGCAAGCGTCTGGTGGTCGTCGACGACTCGATCGTGCGCGGCAACACCACCAGCAAGCTCGTCGACATGCTCTATGCGGCGGGGGCCAAGGAGGTCCATCTGCGCATCAGTTCTCCGCCGATCCAGTGGCCCTGCTACTACGGCATCGACATGGCGACCCGCGCCGAGCTGATCGCCGCGAATCTGAGCGTCGAGGAGATCCGCGCCAAGGTGGGCGCGACCAGCCTGCACTACCTCACGCTCGCCGGCCTTCAGGCCAGCACCGGACTGCCCGCCAGTCAAGTTCTGCCGTGCCTGCTTCAGCGGCGAGTACCCGATCGACGTGCCGGAGGAGTACGGGATGTGCAAGATGCGGTTCGAGGAGGGCGCCGCGAACTGCGAGGCGTAGAGCGTTCGGCGCGGCGGCTTCGCGGGGTTATTCTCGACCCCGCACGGGGAAGCAGTCCATGATGCGACATCCAACGAGGGAGGAAGACGATGCCAAGGAGGGGAAGGCCGCTGATGAGGGCGGCCGTCGTGGGCGGCGCCGCCTACCATGTCGGGAAGAGCCGGACGCAGAACCGCTATGCGGAAGAGGAGCAGGACGCCCAGATCGCCGAGCTCCAGCAGGCGCAGTACCAAGCGCCCCAGCAGGCCGCGCCGGCGGCCCCCGCAGCGGCCGCCGCTCCGGCCGAAGAGGGTATGGCCGACCAGCTCGCCAAGCTCAAGAGCCTGGTCGACTCGGGCGTGCTCACGCAAGACGAGTTCGCGGCCGCCAAGCAGAAGATCATCCAGGGCGGCTGAGCCGGGCCTGCAAGGAGAAGGAGAGCAGAGATGGCAATGGGTCCGGTACAGATCCTGGTGATCGGCTACGGCGAGGACGCCGAGTTCACTGGCGCGGCGCTCGACGAACTGAAGCGCCTGCGCGAGCAAGACCTCGTGCGCGTGATCGACCTCCTCTTGGTGATGAAGAACGCGGACGGCTCGGTCGACAAGGATCGAGATCAGCGACGCTGCAGAACTCGCCGAGCTGGGAGCGGTCGCCGGCGCGCTGATGGGCTTCGGCGCAGCCGGCGAGGAAGGCGCCGAGGTCGGTGCCCTGCTGGGCGCCGAGACGGCTCTCGAGCAGGGCTCTGCCTTCGACGACGAGGACGTCTGGTTCATCGCCGACGCGATCCCCGAGGGCACGGCTGCGGCGATCGCCGTCCTCGAGCACCGCTGGGCGATCCCCCTGCGCGATGCGATCAGGAGCACGGGCGGTGTGCCGCTCGCCGATGAGTGGCTCCATCCCGAGGACCTGCTCGCGGTGGGCGCCGAGATCGGCCTCGCGATCGAGTAGCTTGGCAAGAGCGGCGGCAAGAAGAAGAGTCTTTCGACGGGGGCGGCCTGGCCGTCCCCCGTCGCATCTCCGGCACTTGATTCGGAACGACCGCCGGATACGCCGTGCTGACCGGCGGTCGCGGGCTACGCCTCGGCAGGCAGGGCGGGCGCGTCTTCTCCCTGCAGCATGTCGCGCCAACCGAGGAGCACTCGGTGTGCCGCTTCGGCGCCGACGACGGGCTCTTCCGGAATCGGGAAATGGGCGGGATGCAGCAGGAATGGCTGCGTCTGAGGGCCTCCCATGCCGCCGTGGAAGGAGATGAGCTCCTCGAAGGCGCAGCCCTCGTCGAGCTGTTCGTCGTAGAAGCTGTTGACCATGATGTCGGCCACGTGCGTGAACGAGTCTGTCCGCAACAGATGATGGGGAGCGTTCGGCGAGAAGGGCGCCAGGGGATCCTCGCCGACCACACGACCTTCCGCCAGGTAGTTCGTGCCCTTGGCCCCGAGGGCCAGCGGCCCGTGTTCGGCAGAGCGCACCAACAGCCAGCCCACATGGGGGTGCTCGCGTAGCGCTCCTATGAGTCGAGGGTGACGTTCGTCGATCTCCTCCAGTGTCAGCCGGCGCTTCTCCTCCATCAGATAGATGAGCCCAAGATTGCCTGACCCGAGGACGACCGCCTTCTTGCCGCTTAGATCGTCCGCCGGGCCACTCGTCTTGCGTCCGCCCGTGGCTTCGCGCACGGCGAGCGATACTGCCGAATCGTTCTCGTCGCCGGTGGCCAGAGAGGCGACCCCGACCCCGACCGACTCTGTCCACCAACTCGTCCAGGCCGTACCCGTTGCGTTGCTTGAACGTGGCGCCCTGGGTCTGACCGTGGTCGGAGAGGATCACGATCTCATAGGGGCGCGCCGCGTACTTGCGTGCCTCGGCCAAGTAGCCGACGTGCTGGTCGATCTTGCGCAGCACTTCGAGCGTGTCGGTCCGTTCGAGTCCGGAGTGGTGCGCCACCTCGTCGTATCCCGCGAAACATGCGTATATCGCCGGCCGTCCCTTCATCATGTCGGTGAGCACGCTGAAGACGGTGAGGTCGCGCACGACGACGCCAAGTCCAGCACGCACGAAGCTGTAGCTGAGCGGGCGGTGACCGCGAGGCTGGATGTCGCGGCGGCGCGACTTCGCGAGGGCCGACCACTCCAGCAGCAGGTCGTAGAGGAACTGGACGAGCGTTCTCGTGATGTTGTGGCCGTTGGAGAGGTAGGCGCGATAGCCGGGGTTGGCCCGCATCTCGGCATCGATACGGCTGACGGTGAGGATCACGTGGTCGGCTTCGCCGGAGAGCAGGTTGCTCCGGCTGGCACCTCCGTTGGCGAGGAGCCCGTGACCGGTCACGTGGCGCTTCTCGATCTCCGCGCAGTCCTTCGGCGCGGAGCTCGTCATGGTCCTCCCCGACTCCTTCTCGACCCAGCGGAACGCCGGCATGTCGTCGTTCGACCCCATGAGCAGCCCGGCCTGTGATGCGCCGGTCTGAGAAGAGAGGTCCGTCTCCCAGTCGAGCAGGCGATGGGACCCGCCGGCGAGCCAACGCGCCATGACCGGGGCATGGCCGTCCCGTACGGCCCGCCGGAGCACCGGCTTGGACAGTCCGTCAATCTCGAGGTAGAGGATGCCGGGGACAGCCGTGATGTCGCGACCGCCGGCGCGCTTGGCGACTCGCTGGACCACGCGCAGGGAGTAGGACTGGTCGTCACCGGTGCCAAGGATGGTCTCGATGATGATGGACACCGCGGCCGCGACGAGCGAGACGGCAAGCGCCGCCCAGAATGAGTCGACTTGGAACGTCCGCTCCGAGAGGCTCGCCGCCAGCAGGATCATCAGCGCGTCCAGGAGCAGGATGAGGATGAAACCGAGTGGAAGGGTGAACGGTAGTCGAAGAGCTGCGATCAGGGGCGGAATCAGTGCGTTGAGTACCGCGATCAGCGCGGCGGAGAAGAGCGCCCCCAGAACGCCTTCCACCGAGACGCCGGGCACGAGGAGGGCGCCCAAGTAGATGGCCACGGCGTTGGTGAGCCAGCTGAGCACAAGGCGCACGGGCCTCAGATGCGGGCGGGCCGGCTGCCACTCGGGCGTGCCGCCGTACTCCACCGCTCCCTCGTTGGGTGTCGCAGCAGCCTCGTCGGGCATCGCCGACTCCTTCTTGTCCGGACCTGCACGCACGATGACAGCGCCTGGCTCCAGCGCCTTCGTGCACAGGCGAAATCGGGACGGCAGTGTCTCTGTACCCCTTCGCGCAATCAAGCGCGCTCGGGAGGGGCTGGTGCCTCATCGTCGGCTGGTCGCGCCGGATTGTCAAGGGCTGGCCAGCGTCGCCTCTTCCCTCGATTGGCCGCCGTCCGGGCGCCCGCTTGCGTCGGTACCGTAGAATGGTCCCACCGGAGCGGATGCGGGTCCGCGCCAATCATGGCGAGGGTAGATGACGGAGCCCGACGGGCAGTTCACATACAGGCAGGCAGGCGTCGACGTCGAGGCCGGAAACCGCGCCGTCGATCTGCTGAAGTGGCGCCTGAAGAGCACGCAGCACCCGCTCGTCCTGGGCGGTCTCGGCGGCTTTGGCGGCGCCATGCGCCTGCCGCGGCTCAAGGACCCAGTGCTTGTCTCGGGGACTGACGGGGTGGGCACCAAGATCGAGCTGTCGCGGACCATGGGGCGCCTGGACACGATCGGCATCGATCTGGTTGCGATGAGCGTGAATGACGTGTCGGCGTGTGGAGCCGTTCCCCTGTTCTTCCTGGACTACCTCGTGGTGGGCAAGGTCGTCCCGGAGGAGGTCGCCACGATCGTCTCCGGAGTCGACGAGGGCTGCCTTCGGGCCCAGTGCGTGCTCCTTGGCGGCGAGACGGCCGAGCACCCGGGCCAGTTCCCCGACGGCGACTTCGACATGGCCGGCTTCGCCGTCGGACTGGCTGAGCGCGACGAGTTGTGGGGGCCGCACCTGGCGACGGCGGGGGACGTGCTCCTCGGGATCCACTCGAGTGGCCTCCATTCGAACGGCTTCAGCCTCGTCCGGCACTTGCTGGAGAAGCGTCAGGTTGCACTGGAGAGCGAGTTCGCGGTTCCCGGCGGATCTGCCGGGCGTCCGTCGGCGGACAAGGACGGCACGCCGAGGAGCGTCGGGGAGGTGCTCCTGACGCCGACCGCCATCTACAGCACAGTGCTGCACGACCTCGGCCACGCCGGCGGCGTGCACGCGGCCGCGCACATCACGGGCGGCGGCCTACGTGACAACATCGGCAGGGCTGTGCCGGACGGGCTGGCGGCCGAGATCGATCTCGGCTCCTGGTCGCCCGATCCAGTCTTCGGCTGGTTGCGGTCCCTTGGCGTGAGCGCCAGCGAGATGCTTGCTACGTTCAACTGTGGGATCGGCATTGTGCTGGTCGTCGACCCTGCACACGTCGACAAGAACCTCGCCGTGATCGCCGAGACCGGGACACAGGCGGACGTGGTCGGCCGTGTAGCGCCGCGCGGCGATGGTCCGGCGGTGCGCTATCGGGGGGAGCTGCGGCTGTGAGGCCCGTCGACCTCATCGGTTGCGGAGCGTGCAATCTCGACCTCATCTACCGGCTGCCGCCGGGGTTGCCCCTGTGGGACGACCTGGGACCGCCCGGCACCGAGCGGCCGCTCGACGCTGCCTTGCGCGAGGGCTTGGACGAGGCACTGGGGGATCTGGAGCCGATCCGCTCGGGTGGTGGGCAGGCAGCAAACACCGTCCACGCGCTTGCGCGGCTTGGCTACCGCGCGGCGATGATCGGGAGGGCGGGTGCCGACGACGAGGGCCGGTATCTGCTCGATGGTCTCGCTCCCGCCGACGGGCGCATGGTCGCTCGCGAAGGGCGTACAGGCCGCGTCTACGTCCTGCTCGACGAGGACGGTGAGCGGCGCAACCTCGTTTGGCCCGCGGCCAACGACGACTTCTCCGTCACGGACCTGCCGAGACGCCCGCCGCGGACGCGATTCGCCCTGTTCACCTCCTTCGTTGGGGACGTGCCTCTGGAGGCGCAGCTCGCCTTGCTCGAGCGTCTTCCTGCCGAGACGCAGGTGGCCTTCGACCCTGGCGAGATCTACGCCCGGAAGGGCGTGAAGCGCTTCCTTCCCATCTTGCAGCGCTGCGCCTATCTGTTCGCCAACGAGCGTGAACTGGAGATGCTCTGCGGTCTCTCCCTGCCGGAGTCAGTCGACTTCGTGCTGAGTGCCGGAGTCAACGTCGTCGTCTGCAAGATGGGCAGTCGCGGCGCGCGGCTGATCGGCCGCCGCATGGATCTGTATGTGCCTCCACAGCCGGCCGAAGTGGCCGATGTGACCGGCGCGGGAGATGTCTTCGCGGCCGGGTTCCTGGCGGCCCTCATCGAGCAGGTCGGACTAGAGAGCGCGGGTCGGCTCGGAGCTTGGGCTGCGGGTCGCGGGATCGCCGGTGCAGGTCGGAGCACGTACCCCGACGCAGCGTCGTGGAGGGAGCGCCTCGCCCAGGAACGCGGCAGCGGGTGAGCGATGGTGTGAGGAGGAGAGCGATGGGAAGACGACACCCTGCTTCCCCGGGACGTGCGTCGTGAGGATCGGCTGGCTTTCGACTGGCCGGGATCAGGCGGCCTGCAACCTGCTGTCCGACATCGTGGAGCGTTCACGGGCGGACGGCATTCCCCTCGACATCGCTACGGTCTTCTGCGATCGCGAGCCGGGTGAATCGCCTGAGAGCGACGAGTTCCTGGGAGTCGTCGGCCGGCTGGGCATACCCGTGGTCTCGCTGTCCAGCGCCGAGAGCTGGAGGGCGGCCGGTAAGGCAGGCGTGGAACGGCCAGTCTGGCGCGACGAGTACCACCGCGCTGTAATGGACCTGCTCGAGCCATGCGATCTGGACGTGCTGGTGATGGCTGGGTACATGCTCATCGTGAGTCCAGCCATGTGCCGGCGTCACGCGCTCCTGAATCTCCATCCCGCCCTGCCGGGAGGTCCTACCGGCACTTGGCAAGAGGTCATATGGCGGCTGCTGGAGGAGGAAGCTCCAGAGACGGGCGCGATGATACACCTCGCCACCGCAGAGCTGGACCGTGGGCCGGTGATCGCGTACTTCGCGTTCTCGATGGAGGGGGATCGCTGGGACCTCCTCTGGGCGCAGTTCCGTGAGAAGCGGGCCGGAAGGAGCGTCGCGGAGATTGCTGCCGACGAAGGCGAGGGTGAGCCCCTCTTCGCGCACATCCGCCAGTGGGGCGAGGTGCGCGAGATCCCGCTGCTCTACCAGACGCTCTGCCAGTTCTCGGAGGGACGCCTCAGCACGTCGTGTGGCGCAGTTTTCGGCGAAGCGGTCCGCCTGCCCCTCGATCTCACCGGCCTCGTAGAAGCCGAGGTCGCGAGGTCTTGAGCGCCGGGACCCATTCTCCCGCCGGCGGCGCGGCGCGCATCTTCGTCACGGACTGCGAGGGTCCGCTCACCCGGAACGACAACGCCCAAGAGACGGCGGAGCGCTTCATCCCGGACGGGGGCGAGCTCTTCGCCCGACTCAGCAAGTACGACGATCTCCTGGCCGACGTCGAGCAGCGTCCTGGCTACAACGCCGGCGACACCCTCCGCCTGCTGCCCCCGTTCTTGAAGGCCTTCGAGGTCAGTGATCAGGATGTGTTCTCGTCCAGCGCCGAGGGGGTGCTCCTCGTCCCAGGCGCAGTCGAGATGCTGGAGAAGCTGCAGACTCTGTTGCCGGTGTTCATAATCTCCACTTCGTACACGCCGTACCTCGAGGCGCTCTGCTCTCTCAGCGGGTTTCCGATGGAGAACGTGCGCTGCACCGGACTGAGGCTCGACGCCTGGGAGATGCCCGCCGCCGAGAAGGCCTGGCTACGCGAGCGTGTCGCTGCCGTGATGGAGCAGGAAATCATCGAGATCCCAGAAGGGGCCGCCTCCGCCGCCGATCTCAAGCTCGTCGACCAAGAGAGCGCAGCCATGCTGGACGACCTCTTCTGGCGGCAGATGAACGGTCGCGTGAGCGGGGCCATGCTGGCCGCCGTGCGCCCGACCGGTGGCGGCATGAAGCTGGCCGCACTCGAGGACATCATGGCGGCTGAGCAGGCCTCTGGCGACGGCGTGATGTACGTGGGTGATTCGATCACCGACGTTCCGTCGCTGGCGGCCGTCAAGGACTGGGGCGGCTTCTCGCTGAGCTTCAACGGCAACGCGTACGCGCTTACTGCGGCCGAGTTCGCAGCCGCCAGTCCCGATGCCGCGGTGACGGCCGAACTCGCTGCGGCCTTTGCCGCCCACGGCCGGCAGGGTGCTCTCAAGGTGCTGCGCACCTGGCCCAAGCCCGAGGCGGGCGTTGCCAGGCCGAGGGGCAGGGCACGGGCTTCTGTGGGCGTGGTCGAGGAGGAGCTTGGAGCGCTCGCCTCGGCCTCCGCCGCGCTGCGGCGCAGCGTCCGCGGTGAGCGCGTCGCTCGCCTCGGCTGAGGGCTCGCCTCTCTCGTCCCGGCCGCGATGAGCGCGGTGCAGCTGGAAGCCGGCGTGTCGGCCGCCTGTCGGGACATTCGCCTGTGGAGCAGAACGTGGAGGCCTGCACACGCAAGAGGCGATTCGCGGGAACTGATCCGTCACCTGGCGTACGTCGGTGGCCGGAAGAAGCTGGAGACTCTGCGGGACTGGGCGATTCGCAGTGGCCAGGTGCATCGGTTCCTGCCCCTGCTCGAAGCGGCCCTCGATCGGTCCGCTGCCTCCGCCAAGGCCGCCCCGGCTCCGCCGCCCACGGCGCCTGAGGCTGGACAGGATCCCCAGACCAGTGCGTTGAGATCGGCGTCAGCCACTCGCAGCGCCTGAGCCCTTCACCGCGCGCTGCCTTTCTTGTACGCTCTCGGGACAGGGCAGCCCGTAGCGCCCGGGCTGCGCCGCCAGCAGGACGTCGTCAGAAGGAGCGAGCCAGTGAAGGTCAAGCGAGCCCTCATCTCCGTGTTCGACAAGAGTGGCCTCGAGGCGTTCGCCAAGGGCCTCACCGGCATGGGAGTGCAGATCATCTCCACTGGTGGCACCGCGAGGACGCTGGAGGAGTCGGGCATACCGGTCACCCAGGTCGAAGAGGTCACCGGGTTTCCCGAGATGCTCGACGGGAGGGTGAAGACGATGCATCCCCGGCTCATGGCCGGCATCCTTGCGCGTCGTGACGTGCCCGGCCACATGAGCACCATCGCCGAGCATGGTATCGAGCCGATCGACATGGTCGTGTGCAGCCTGTATCCCTTCGAAGAGGTCGCGGGGCAACGCGGCGTCGAGGATGCGGTCGTGATCGAGAACATCGATATCGGCGGACCGAGCATGATCCGCGCGGCGGCCAAGAACCACGCCGGAGTGGCCGTCGTCACCAGCAACGAGGATTACGACGGCATTCTGGAGGAGATGAGGCAGACCGACGGAGCGCTGACCACCGAGACGCTTCGCGATCTTGCGGCCAGGGCATTCCACCGCACAGCCCACTACGACTCCGTCATCGCCGGCTGGTTCAGCGAGACCGAGGGCGACTTCCCGGACAACATGATGCGCGACTACGAGAAGGTCCTCGATCTCAAGTACGGCGAGAATCCACACCAGCGCGCCGCCTACTACTCTGAGGTAGGACTGCGTCAGCATCTGCTCTCGCAAGTGGAGCAACTCCACGGCAACCAGCTCGGCTTCAACAATCTCTACGACCTGCACGCGGCGCGCGCCATCTGTGACGAGTTCACGCTGCCCTGCGTCGTCATCATCAAGCACAACAATCCTTGTGGGTGCGCCCTTGCGGAGAATCTGGCGGCCGCCTACGACAAGGCACACGCCTGTGATCCCGTGAGCGCATACGGCTCGGTGATTGCCGTCAACCGGACAGTGGACGTGCCGTTGGCCCAGCGCCTGAAGGAGCTCTTCGTCGAGGTGCTGTTCGCGCCGGGCTACGACGAGGCCGCACTCGACATTCTCACGGAGAAGGCGGGCATCCGCATTCTGAGGAGCGACGAGCGTCGTCGGAGCAACCCGGGCGAGCTCGACTACAAGCGCGTGGCCGGGGGCATTCTCGTTCAGGACAGGGACAGCGACGTCGAGGAACGCGATGAGATGACCGTGGCCACCACGCGCCATCCGAGCGAGCGGGAGTGGGGCGATCTCATCTTCGCGTTCCGGGTCGCGAAGCACGTCAAGTCGAACGCCATCGTGATCGCCCGGGACCTCGTCACGGTGGGCGTCGGCGCCGGCCAGATGAGTCGCGTCGACTCCACGCGCATCGCGATCGAGAAGGCCCGCAGTGACCTCCACGGAGCCGTTGCCGGCTCAGACGCCTTCTACCCATTCCCGGACGCGGTGGAAATGGCGATCGAGAGCGGTGTGACCGCGTTCATGCAGCCTGGCGGGTCGAAAGGCGACGAGTCGGCGGTCGAAGCCTGCGACGCCCACGGCGTCGCCATGGTGATGACGGGCAGGCGTCACTTTCTGCACTGAGGGCGCTCGTTCGCGGATGTGAGCACTCCGGCGGGGGTCTGTCACTGTCGGGCATCCGGGGCTTCGGCGCGTCGGGAAGCGCGCTCAGAGGCGATGGTACAATCGAGTTTCGGGCCGCTAGCTCAGTCGGTAGAGCAGGGGACTTTTAATCCCAAGGTCACAGGTTCGATCCCTGTGCGGCCCACCACAGACCTCCTCCGGGAGGTCTTCTGCCCCCATGGTCGCTTCTCTGCCATCTGCTCCCTGCCAGGCGCTCAGTCCTTGAGCTACCCCGCCTTGACGCTCACCGTCGCAGACGGGGAAGCCAGTGCAGCCGGATTGAACCCCTTGAGGATCAGCCAGACCGCGAGGACCATCTCCTGCACTCCCATGGGCGCGTACAGGGCGGTCGAGAAGGTCGAGTTGGGATCTCCGGTGACCACGAGTGAGAGGCTCGCCACGAACATCAGGGGGGCGGCGATGAATCCCCAGGCCGACAACCAGCGCGGCACGAGCTTCGACCGGAACAGCAGGTAGTAGAACATGAGAGCACCCAGGCAGAAGACGGACTGCCCGAGCGCGAAGGCGTAGTCAGCCGTCGCCAGCCACACGGTGCCTCCGGTCTGGAAGTAGGAGGCCTCCGGAGCTCCTGCTGCCGCGAACTCCTGACTCAGTGAGTAGAGGGACAGCGTGGCCAGTACGGCCACGACGAAGGTCGCGCCCTCGGTGATCCTGGTACCGACGTACCAGAGCGCCAGGCCCTCCTTGACGGGTGTGTCTGCCGTCCGTCTGAGGACCGGATAGACCATGAAGGCGACACCGGCGACGGTCACGGCCATGGTCAGCTCAAGGAGCACCAGCGTGACCACCTGGCTCTCCATCGCGGCAGCATTGGCGAGGATGCCCGGATCCTCCTTCAAGGACCCCAGAGGGACAAAGGTCAACACACCTGCGACCGACGCGACGATGTACAGTACTCCCACCCAGATCGCGGACTTCCTGTCTGGACTCATCTCTCCCCCTTGCCACGCGGCCGAAGAACCTCTTCCGGAGCCATCCCCCTCGCCTCTGGATGGTCAACACCGCCCAGCCGCGTGAGTCGCGCGCGCGGTGGTCGGCGCGGGGCGACACCGTCGCCGCCCGTCCGCCGGCCGTACGCAGCCTACTTCCATGCTACGCCAGAGCCAGGTGCTGTCAACGGCTGGGGCTTCGCGACGGATGTGGAATCTGTCCGCGGCAGCTGCATGGGACTCGGAGACCTTGGGGTCCATCCTGCCCTGAGCCTGGTTCGAGCGGGAGGTCTCTGGGGAGGGCTTCATGGGCTATGGGCGCGCCCCAACGTGACCCGGGCGTGCATGTTGAGGTGCCCGGTCGGTCGGGACTCCGTCGATTCCTTCAGCGTGAGGCCATACACTGTCACTGGGGCCGTCCGTTCTTGTCACGGCGGACTCGACCTCTTTCCCCGGAAGGGAGTGCCGAGATGCAAGCAGTGGTGTTCACGACGTATGGGCCACCGGAGGTTCTCCGGCTCATGGAGCTTGAGAAGCCCTCTCCGAAGGACAACGAGATACTTGTGAGAGTGCATGCGACAACGGCGACTGCCGGGGACTGGCGCATGCGGAAGGCCGACCCGTTTGCCGCAAGGCTCTACAACGGCCTCGTGAGGCCCAGGAAGGTGACTGTACTAGGGTTCGAACTGGCCGGGGAGGTCGAAGCGGTAGGAGGCGACGTCAAGCGCTTCCGGGAAGGCGATCGAGTCTTCTCGTCGGTCGGTCTTCGCTTCGGCGCCTATGCTGAGTACAAGTGTCTGCCTGAGAAAGGCAAGTTCCCAAGAGAGGCGCTGGTGGCGATTATGCCGGCCAACCTGACCTATGAAGAGGCGGCGGCGGTCCCGACGGGGGGGCTGGCAGCGTTGAACCTCCTCAGAAAGGGCAAGATCGCCAAGGGGCAGAAGGTGCTTGTCTATGGAGCCTCTGGAAGCGTCGGCACCTTCGCGGTACAGCTCGCCAGGTACTTTGGGGCGCACGTGGCAGCGGTATGTGGTGCCGCGAATCTCGAAATGGTGCGAGGTCTGGGCGCCGACGAAGTCATCGACTACACGAAGGAGGACTTCTCAGAGAGAAGCGAGCGCTACGACTTGATTCTCGATGCAGCCGGCAAGGCCTCGAAGGCGCAATGCAAAAGGGCGCTCGCTTCACACGGGGCATGCATGAACGTGGGGATGAAGCGACAGGACGCCGCTGAGGATCTGGACTTCCTTCGAGAGCTTGTCGAGGCGGGCGAGCTCAGACCGGTCATCGACAGGCGCTACCCCCTGTCAGAAGCCGCCGAGGCTGACCGGTACATCGAGAAGGGGCACAAGAGGGGCAACGTTGTCATCAGTGTGGGTGACGCCGACCGGCGATGGGCCACCTGACGAGGTCCAAGCAGGAAGGATGAGGGCGTGCCTTCGGCTCTCGTGATGGCATCCACCCCGCTGTTGCCGGACATAGGAGGAGAGCGATGGTTGAGCAGAGCACAAGCGAAGAGCAGTTGCGCCAGGTGGCGCTCAATCGCATCAAGAAGCGCCGCGACTTCAACTGGCACCTCGTCACCTATCTAGTGGTCAACGCGTTCCTGATCGTCATCTGGGCGCTGGGACCACGCGTCTCGTTCTGGCCGATGTGGGTGCTGATCTTCTGGGGAATGGGCCTGGCATTCCACGCCTGGTACGCATTCACCAAGCAGGAGACGACGGAGGCCGAGGTGCAGGCCGAGATTCGGCGGATGAAGGGTCCCGGGTCGGGGACCGACGACTAGGGAGGGAGGCGTTGCCGCATCGAGCTCAGCCGAGGTCATGCAATGCCTTGGCGGCGGTCCTGCGCGCCTGAAGGCGCTCTGCCCGGCGCCAGCCCCCGCGGAGCGCGACAGCCCCGATACTTGACGCGCTGGAACGCTCGTCGCTATGCTTATTCACATAATGTATGTACAAATGTGGCAAGCGAGCCTGAGCAAGCCTCGGTATGCCGCGCCTGCTTCGGCGCCTATCACGCGAAGACCCCAAGCGCCGCTGGACGACCAGGCGCGCCGTCCTCGCGATTGGCGTTGCTGCAGCGCCTCGACTGTCCCTCGAGTTCCGCAACCCTGGCGACGCAATGCGATCTGGCGCGTACCGTACACCCAACGCGAGAGCCCATGATTCACGGTGGGGAGAGCGATCAGCAGGTCCAGCAGTCGGCTCGGCCGACTCCGTATGGCCGCGTGCCAACGCGGTACCGCCGCAGAAGGAGGGCCCCTTGAGTGAAGTTGCGACACTGCTCGTCGAGATGCGGGAGGACGATGTGCTGGCCGCGGTGCGCGCCGCGAAGGATGCCGGCGCATCGACGGCCGACATCATCGGTCGGCTTCAAGACGGCATGCGGACCATCGGCGACAAGTACGAGAGCGGCGACTACTACCTCTCCGAGCTCATCATGTCGGCTGAGATCTTCAAGCGCGCGCTTGCCGAGATTGGCCTCGACCAGTCCGCCGCCGACACCGGTACACGCGGCACCGTCGTGCTCGGCACCGTTCACACGGACATCCACGACATCGGCAAGAACATCGTCCGCAGCGTGCTCTCGGCGAATGGGTTCAAGGTGGTCGACTTGGGCGTCGACGTGCCGGCGCAGAGCTTCGTCGACGCTGCTCGCGACAACGGAGCTCAAGTGGTCGGGCTCTCCTGTCTGCTTACGACCGCCTTCCCCGCCATGAAGGAGACGATCGCCGCTTTCGCTGCGGCTGACCTCCGCGATGAAGTGACCATCGTGATCGGCGGCGGACCGGTGAGCGGCGACCTCGCCGCGCAACTCGGCGCCGACGGCGCCGGCGTCAGCGCCCAGGATGCGGTCGTCCTTGCCACGAAGGCCGTTGAAGGAGGTGCGTCGTGATGGAGTCCGGCACCGATATCCGCCGCGAACGGATCCGCAGGGCTGTGGCCCTCGAGCCGGTCGACAAGGTCCCAGTCGTCCTCGAGGGCGTCGCCTGGAGTGCCCGCGTGACCGGGATGACGATGCGGACTTTCCTCAGCGACCCGCTGCTCGCGACGCAGGCGAACATCGACGCCTTCAACGCGGTCGGCAACGCCGACGCCGTCAACAACCCGACGTTCGACGTCTCCTCGCTCAGCTTTCTCTGGATGACGAAGGTGAAGCGCCCCGGCTTCGAAGGTCTCGGCGACGATGAGCCTTGGCAGGTCGAGGAGACGGGCCTCATGGCACCTGAGGACTACGACACCATCATCGCCGAGGGCTGGGGCGCGTTTCAGGCCGCCTACCTCAACGAGCGCGTGGCCCCCGGGAAGTTCGAGGACTTCATCCGATTCGTGCAGGGCTCGCAGGCGGTCGTGGACAAGGCGAACGCCGCGAGCATGCCCTACCTGAGTATGGGCCTCCTTACGACGCCGTTCGAGTACTTGTGCGGCGGCCGCTCGTTCACCGAGTTCGTGTTCGATCTCTACCGCATGCCTGACAAGGTCGAGGAGGCGATGCAGGCGATGATGCCCGGTCTCAACGACGCCGGCATCGGCGTCAACCGCCAGGTGGGCTCGCCCGGTATCTGGATCGGCGGCTGGCGCTCCGCCAGCAAGATGCTGGCGCAGCCGTTGTGGGACCGCTTCGTCTTCCCGTACATGAAGGAGATCGTCGCCCAGACGGCGGCGGCCGGTCTCATCCCGATCCTTCACCTGGATTCCGATTGGACGCGCGACCTGACACGCCTGCTCGAGCTCCCGGCGAAGACCTGCATCCTCTCGCTCGACAGCATGACCGACATCCGCAAGGCCAAGACAGTGGTCGGCGACCACATGTGCATCATGGGCGACGTGCCGCCGGCACTGCTCAGCAGCGGCACGCCGGAACAGGTCTACGAGCACTGTCGGGCGCTCGTTGCGGACGTGGGCCCGACCGGCTACATCCTCCAGTCGGGCTGTGACATCCCGCTCGACGCGCCGCTCGAGAACGTCAAGGCGATGGCGGACGCCGCGGCCGACGCATGAATGCGGGCCAGGGGCGGTCGGGCAGCCTCAAGCTCATCGCCTGCCCGGCCGTCCTCGGCGAGTTCGCGGAGGGGGCCGTCGAGGGTGTCGACTGCCACGAGCTCGAGGCGCAGCTGCACGTCAGCCCGCAGCGGCTCAAGGAGGCGCTGCGCGTCGCCGTGGCGGACGCCGACGTCCCGGGCGCCACGATCGTGCTCGGCTACGGCCTCTGCTCCAACTCCGTCCTGGGACTGAAGACCGAGCACGCCACCCTTGTCGTCCCCAAGGTCGACGACTGCATCGCCATGCTGCTGGGCTCCAACGAGGCGTTCGCCGCCGAGACAGAGAAGCAGCGCGGCAGCTACTTCGTCGCCAGGGCATACCTCGAGGCTTGCGACACTCTCATGAGCGATCATGAGAAGCTCGCGGCGAAGCGCGGGCGCGAGCGCGCCGAGAAGATGATGCGCCTGCTTCTCGGCCATTACACGCGCATCGCTCTGATAGACACCGGCCGGTACGATCTCGGGCCGTACCGGGCGAGCGTCGCCGACTTCGCCGGCACCTTCGACCTGGCCGTCGAGGAGGTGCCCGGAACGACGCGGATCCTGGACGGCCTCGTGGAGGGCGGCTGGGGCGACGATTTCGTGGTCGCGCCGCCCGGCCACGAGCTGACGCTGAGGGACTTCCGGCCGGCGCTCTTCGCCGACGGCGGCAGAGAGGAGTGAACCTCCTCTGCATCGCCGGCTTTCTCGGCTCCGGCAAGACCACCGTGCTCCTCGAGGTCGCGCGGGCGTTGGTCGCCGACGGCCTGCGACTCGCCGTCGTCGAGAACGAGATCGGCGAGGTGGGCATCGACGGCGAGTACGTGCGCAAGCACGGCCTCTCCGTCCAGGAGCTCTTCGGGGGCTGCATCTGCTGCACGCTGCAGTCGCGCCTGGTGGACACGCTGCGCAAGGTCGAGGAGCAATACGACCCGCACTAGGTGATCGTCGAGCCGACGGGGCTCGCCGCGCCCGGCGACATCCTCGGGCCGGTCGGCGAGCTTCTCCCGGATATCGGGGCGACTCGCGTCCTCACGCTCGTCGACGCGGTCCGCTGGGATATGCTGGTCGCAGTCGTCGAGCCTCTGATCGCGGCCCAGGTGCATGCCGCCGACGTCGTCGCCATCAGCAAGGTGGACGAGGTGACCGGAGACGCGCTGGCCGCGGTGCAGGAGGATGTTCTGCGGCTCGTGAGCGACGCACCGGTCATGGCCGTCTCCGCTACGACCGGCGCCGGGATGGACCGCCTGCTTGGAGCCATCCTGTGACCCCCCACGGCCGCAACGTTCTGCGGCACTCACCTGCCTACGCGAGGCCGGCCGTCTTTGCCGCTGGCGCCGAGGTCGCGTTCGCGCCGCCGGCCTCTTCTCGGGGTGTCGAGTCCGCCGTGATCCGGTTCTTCGCGGCCCTCGACGCAGGACTCGTCGAGGCGAGCTGCGACCTCGTCGGCCATATCAAGGGCGCCATAGCAACGCCGGGCGGCGGCGACTTCACGTTCCATTCCACCGTCCTGCGAGCGAGGCCCCGGACGACGGATGGCCTGGCCGGCAGCCCCATTCGGGTGGCCAGCCTGACCGTGACCGTCATCGTCTTCGGCGTCGACGAGCGTGTCCTTCCGGGCATCGTGACCAGCGCCTGGGCGCAGGCGCTGGAAGCGGAGATCGTCTGGCAGCGCTAGCTAGCTTTCGGCAGCGGAAGACAGGCGCAGCTCTGGGACTCAGGCCCGCGCGCCATACTTGAGTCCGGCCTCGATCATCGTCTTGATGCACTCGGGCTTCGCCTCGTCGATCACGATGCCCGAGCCGAGGATGAATCCGCCCTCACCGGCGACGTCCTCGATCAGCTGGCGCACGTAGTCATCCATGCCCTGGGGGCTGCCGGTGGTGATCAGCGCGCCGGGCACGTTGCCGCCGAAGCATTGGCACCCGCCGAGATGCTTGCGGACCTCATGCATGTCCGTGGCGTCGAACATCCAGACCATGCGGCCGGCCGGGATCTCCGCGTCGTGGATGGCTTCGAGTCGCTCGTTGTACCCTCCCTCGGCGAAGCACAGCGGGACGATGCCCTCATCTATGAGGCCGAGAAGCACCTTCTTGAGCGTCGGCCAGTAGAACTCCCGGAAGTCGGCGTCGCTGAGGAAGCCGTCGGCGCCCTTGTGCAACGGGATGAACACCATCGGGTGCCGGTTGATGTTGCAGGCGCGCAGGCCCTGGTCGATGGCGATCGGGACCAGCCGTTCGCACGCCTCCAGCACCTTCTCGGGCCGCCGGAACTTGTCGAGCATGAGCCCCCGGGTGCCGCGCAGCGTGTCGCCGAGGATGTCGAAGGGTGCCTTGGTCGCCCCGCCCGCGAAGCCTGGCAGGCCGAACGCGGCCATTGCCTTTGCGTCCATGGCCGAGAACCTCTGGATCCACTCCAGGGCCGCGCTGCCGGCGGCCATCATCTTCTTCAGCATGTCCTGCACCGGAGGCGTGCCGAACGGTATGAAGAACGGACCCGTCATGGGCCCCTCGACGAGATCGCTGAAAGGGTCGAGGGTCGCCCAAGGCTCCAGGGCGCCGATGACGCGTGGCAGGTAGAAGCGCTGCCAGAAGTTCGACGGGTCGTTGATCAGCAGGTCGTACTCGTCAGCCTTCATGTACTCGGCCTCGTTGTACTGGTAGCCAGAGTCCTCCCCGACGCCGTGGCCCGGCCAATCGTAGAGCCTGTAGTCGAGTTCGTCGTATACGTGGACGGGCACGATGTTGATCGAGAAGGCGAGTACGTCCTGCCGATACTCCACGTGGAACTTCATCCACGCCTCCGCGAGCTTGTCGTAGTCGTAGTAGGTCTCTTTGGCGGTGAGACCTTGCGACAGGCCCGGGAAGAGACTCATCCAGGGAGCGATCGGCACGCGCTTCGGCTTCTTCAGTTCGATGGCGTCACGGAACAGCTGCACACGTTCCTGGTAGCTCGCCTTGACCTCATCAGACTCGAACTCGACGGCGGGATTCGCCCACGCTTCCATGCGGGCGGCGAAGCGCTGATCGGCGGTGAGCTCTTTCCAGTTCTCCGTGAACATCTCACGCACCCCCGATCCACTGCTTGGCGAGTCCTACGGCCTCCACGGCATCCTTGCCGAAGCCGTCGGCGCCCGTGTAGGCCACGACCTGCTCGGTGACCGGCGCGCCGCCAATCATCAACTTGACGCTCCCACGAAGGCCGGCTTCATCCGCCGCAGCGACGGTGCGCTTCATCGCGTCGATGGCACTGGTGAGCAGGCAGCTCATCGCTATCACGTGCGCCTTCTTGTCGCGCGCTACGTCGACGAACGCGGCGACCTTGACGTCCACGCCAAGGTCGACGACGTCGAACCCGGCGATGTCGAGCATCGTCACAACGATGTCCTTGCCGATGTCGTGGATGTCGCCCTCGACAGTGCCGATCACCACCACCCCGAGCTTCTCCTGAGACGGTGCGCTCGTCAAGTGCGGCTTGAGCTTCCCCGAGATCGACTGCATGATCTCGCCGGCCATCATCAGCTCGGGAATGAAGGCCTCACCGCAGGCGAATCGTTCTCCGATTACGTCCATGGCCCGCTTGCAGTCGTCGAGGATGCCCATCGGATCGGCGCCCTCCGCCAGCAGCTGGTCGACCATCGCCAGTGCGTCGTCTTCCCGAAGGTCGACGATTGCCTGCGTCAGCCCTTCTGTCATGGTTCCTCCCTTGGGGTTTCGGCCGGGGCGGGATTCTCGACCCGCGCCTCGCCCATATACAGCGCTTCGAGACGAGGGTCTCCGCGCAGGTCGGCTGGGGTGCCACCCATCGCGATGGTGCCCTTCTCGAGAACGAACACGCGATCGGCAAGTGAGAGGCCACGCTCCACGTTCTGCTCAATGAGGATCACCGTCGTGCCTTCGTCCCGGATCTTGACCAGTGTGTCGTAGAGGCGGTCGACGGTGGTCGGCGCAAGGCCGAGCGCGATCTCGTCGAAGATGATGAGCTCCGGGTCGGCCATGAGCGCACGGCCGATGGCCAACATCTGCTGCTGGCCACCTGACAGATGCTTGCCCGACTTCTTGCGCCTGTCGGCGAGGACGTCGAACAGGCTGTAGACGCGGTCCAGGCGACCCTGCAGGCCGTCCTTCTTGCCAGACTCTGTGCCGGCGAGCACCAGGTTCTCGTGCACGGTCAGGTCGGCGAAGATGTGTCGACCCTCCATGCAGTGCGCGAGGCCGAGGCGAGCGATGTCGTGCGAGGCCAGGCTGGTGACGTCGCGTCCGGAGAGGCTGATGCGGCCGTCGGTCACAGGGATCATGCCGCTGATGGCGCGGGCGGCCGTGGTCTTGCCGGCGCCGTTGGCGCCGAGCAGTGCCACGACTTCTCCGTGGTGCACGTCAAACGAGACGTCGGAGAGTGCCCGGAAGTGGCCGTAGCTGGCGGAGATGCCCTCCACTGTGAGGATCGGACTTGCATCGTCCTTGACCTCGTGGGGCGTGACGCGGGGCACGAGGGCCTCGCAGCCCGTGCCCAGGTAGCAGGAGACGACTTCCGGCTCGGCCAGGACCCTCTGCACCGGTCCATCGGCGATGAGGCGGCCCCAGTCGAGGACGGCAACGCGGTCGCAGCACTCGGTGATCACATCCATGATGTGTTCGATGATGACGATGGCCTCCACGCGGTGCCGCAGCACCTTGATGACATCGATGAGCTCGGCGATCTCGGACTCGACGAGGCCGGCGCCGATCTCATCCATGAGCAGCACGCGCGGCTCGAGGGCGAGCGCCCGAGCGAGTTCCAGCCGCTTCAGTTGCAGCAGCGTCAAGTCGTCGGCCTTGACGTGCGCGACCTCCCAGAGACCCATCTCACGCAGGATCCTCTCGCAATCGGCGTGGACGCCGGCACTCGACGAACGAGCGCCGTAGTGTCGCGCCACCATGAGGTTCTCGAGCACCGTCATGTGGCGGAACGGCCGCGGTATCTGGTGCGTGCGGCCGATGCCCATGCGGGCGCGGCGGTACGACGGCATGTGCGAGACGTCCACACCGTCGAACTGGACGGTGCCGGCGCTCGCATGCAGAGCGCCGCTCAGCATGCCGACGAGCGTGCTCTTGCCCGCGCCGTTGGGGCCGATGACGCCGAGGACCTCGCCGTGACTGACGGCGAGGTCGATCTCGTCAGCGGCGACGACATCGCCGTAGCGCTTCGTGAGGCCGGCACAACTGAGCAGAACGGTTTCCATGGCGGAAGGCTCTCGCAGGACTATCCTTCACCGTGGCGGCCAACTTGGCTGCGGCCGCTGAAGAGGCGGCGCGCTGCTCGGCGGTCAGCTCGAGCGGCGCCGCCTCGATCTGCGCCGTCTCGGGCGCAGCCGCCGGCTTCCTGGCGGACATGATCCTTCCGGCGATTGCCTTGGCGACGCCCCAGATCCCGGCCGGCGCGAAGCGAATGATGAGAATGACGATGAGGCCGGTGATCAGAACGTGGAGCTCAGGGTAGTCGGCGAGGCTCTCCGCGAGCCAGACCGTGAACACGCTGCCGACGACAGGTCCGACTATCGTTCCCACGCCGCCGACGATGGTGGTCGTGACGATGTTGATGGTCCAGGTGATGGCGAGCGCGCCGTCTGGCGTCACGACGCTGAGCCTTGTGGCCTCCAGCGCGCCGACCATGCCGATGAGGAACGAGGAGAGAACCCAGACCCAGAGCTTGGTGCGGAAGGTGGAGACACCCATCTCCTGAGCTGTGTCCTCGTCGTCGCGAAGCGCGCGCAGGCTCAGACCCAGCCGAGTGCGCAGGACCACGAAGACAGTGACCGTCGCGAAGACGGCCAAGCCGAGCCCGTAGTAGTAGAGCGTCTGAATGGTCACGATGTACTCGGTCAGGAAGAGACCGGTCGTGCCTCCGAGGCCGTTCCAGTTGATCATGAAGACGTAGACCGCCTGCGAAAGCACCAGCGTAGCGATGGCGAAGTAGAGGCCACGGAAGCGGAACATCGGCACGCTGACAACGACTGCGAACACTGCGGCGACCACACCGCCGGAGAGGATGAGCAGCGGCAGCGGCCAACCGAGGTGTCCGCCGACGACCGCTGCTGCGTAGGAGCCCATGCCGACGGAGACGGCAGGCGCCAGTGAGACGAGGCCGCCGTACCCGGCGAGGATGTTCCACGCTTGCGCCAAGCCGACCAGGACCAGCATCTGGTAGATGACCAGCGTGTAGTAGCGGCCTATCACTGGCGGCAGCGTGGCCAAGACGATCACGGCGGCGAGCGCTGTGCCAAGTGCGAGCAGGGCCCTGGGTGACCGGAGCGAGCTGAGGAGGAGCCCCATCAGGCGCTCTCCGCGGTCCCGAAGAGCCCTTGCGGGCGGATGGACAAGACGATGAGGACCACGAGGGCGCCGATGAAGACACGCCATCCGTCGCCGACGAAGGCCGCGCCCACGCTCTCGATGATGCCGAGGAGCAGGCCGCCCACGAGCGTACCCTTGATGCTGCCGATGCCGCCGAGCACGACGACCGCGAAGCCGGTGATGAGGTATGCGGTCCCAGTAGACGGTGCGAACGAGAAGGCCAGGGCGACGAGTACGCCGGCAATCGCGGCAGAGCCTGCCGCGATGGCGAAGGTCGCGGCGTACATGCGCTGGACGTTGACGCCCATCATGCCTGCGGCCGAGGGGTCCTCGGCGCTCGCGCGTAGTCGACGGCCGAAGCCGGTGCGCGTGACCATCGAGATGTGTGAGGGCCAGTAGGGAGATGCCGGCAGTCAGCGTGATGACGTAGACCACTGGGATGGTCACGTCACCGAGAGCAAAATTCGCCTGCGCGTAGGAGGCATTGAGCGAGCGCACGTCAGGCGTGTAGGCGAGGATGAACAGGTTCTGCAGGACGACAGACACGCCGAAAGTGATGAGCAAGGGCGCCTCGGCGCCCTTGCTCATCACCGGCGTCAGCCCCCAGCGCTGCAGTGGGTAGGCGAGGATGGCGACGGCCGGAGCAACGATGAGGATGCTCAAGAGAGGGTCCATCCCGGTCAGCTGAGTGACGCTGTATGCGAGATAGGCGCCCAGGACGATCAACTCGCCGTGAGCGAGGTTGATGAGCCGCATGACGCCGAACACCAGGGAGAGCCCCAGTGCGATCACGGCGAAAAGACCGCCGATGCCCAGCCCGTGGAGAACGGCAGTGATCAACTCGTTGCTGCTGGGCATCGGCTCGTCTCTTCGTCTCGGTCAGGACAGTCTCGGGCCTACTCCATCGGGAAGACGACGGGGAACGAGCCCTCACCCTCCGGCCACACCTGCTTGGACGTGCCGTCCTGCCACTGCGCGACGACGAGGGAGAGCTCTGCGGTGTGATCGGGCGCGAACTTGATCGGGCCGCACACGAACTCGCCGTCGGTCGCCGCGATGGCGTCGACGATCGCCTGAGGCTCGGTGCTTCCCGCGCGGGAGATGGCGTCCATCATGATCTGGGCGCTGGCGTACTCGGGACCGAGGATCTGGCCGGGCTTCTTGCCGGTAGCCTCAGCATAGCGAGCGCCGAGCTCGGCCGCGCCTGGGTAGGGCATCTCGGGGAGCCAGTAGGCTTCGAGGGTGATGCCGTTGGCAAGGTCGCCGCTTGCATCTGCGAACTCCTGGAGCTGCGCGCCACGCTGGAAATAGAGGATCTTCGGCAGGTAGTTCGCGGCGTCCATCTGCTTGCGCAGGGCGACGAACGTCGGTGTGTCGCCGAGCACGTACACGTAGTCGGCGTCGGAGTTCTTCAGCTTCGTGATCAGGCCGGTGAACTCGGTCTGCGAAGCCGGATGCGTCTCCTCCAACACGACATCCCAGCCGGCGGCCACGGCGGCGTCCTTCACGAGCGGGCCGAACACCGGACCGTCAGGGCTGTTGTCCATGCTGATGGCCATCTTCATGTTGGTCTTGAGGTCGAGATCGATCGGGAACTGTACGGCGTTGTCGGCGACTGGTCCGGCGGCGACGAAGAAGTCGAACGCGAACTTCCAGTCCTTGACCGCGCGGAACGGCTCGAGCGGGTTGCCGGTCTCGAGGTACGGGATGCCGTTCTTCTCCGCGGCGAGTGCCGCAGCATTGCCGACGGTGGGCACGACGGGGCCCAGGATGGCGACGGCGCCGTCCTTGTTGATGAGCGTGTCCACATTGCTCGAGGCGACGTTGGGATCGCTCTTGTCGTCGAGCAGGACGGTCTTGATCTTCATCATCTCGCCGCCGACGTCGATGCCGCCCTTCTCATTCTGGTCGGCGACGGCTGCTTCGATGGCCCACTTCTGGTAGGCGCCGAATCCGGCAAGCGGGCCGCTCATGGAGGCGTCGACGCCGACCACGATCTCGCCGGCTGCCTCCTCGCTGCTGCTGTCGCCGTCGTCGCCACAGCCCGCGACGAGCAGGGCGCCCATGACGAGGAGCAGCGCGAGTGCCGCCCCGACGGTCTGCCTGAATCGCCTCATAGTCTCCCCTCTTGTTGATTCCACATGCGCGAGTCCAAGGACTCACATCTACCAGGAACGCATTATATATAGAGATTCTTCGGGATGCCTGTCAAGGAGTGGCGTTCACGTGCTGAAGAGGACCTGTACGATCACGGACAGGGGTGCGTCGGCACCCCTGTCCGTGATCGCTCTCGGCGGGCTCTGGCGAAACGGCCGCCGAACCGCCGATATCGTCCGGCTGCTCGTTGGCCTTACGGCAGAGGGAAGATGGGCTCGCCGTTGGCGACGTCCTCAGGCCACACGATCACTGACTTCTCGTCCTGCCACTGCGTCCAGATCACTGGGATCACAGAGACGTTCTGCTCGTTGAAGTTGACCGCGCCGCACACGAACTCGCCGTCGGTCGCCGCGATCGCGTCGACGATCGCCTGCGGATCGGTGGAGTCGGCACGGTCGATCGCGTCCATCAGGATCTGCGCGGCGGCGTACTCAAGGCCGAGGATCTGGCCCGTGCTCTGGCCGGTGTCGTCGACGAAGCGCTGCCCGACCTCAGCGGCCCCCGGATACGGCAGCTCGGGGAGCCAGTAGCTCTCGATGAAGACGCCGTCCGAGAGGGGTCCGAGTGCGTCCGCGAACTGCTGGAGCTGTGCACCACGGGCGAAGTCGAGAAGCGGCGGCTTGAGGTTCGCCGCGTCCATCTGCTTGCGCAGCGCGACGAGCTGCGGCGTGTCGCCGAGAGCCACGACGTAGTCGGCCTTCGACTCCTTGATCTTCGCGATCAGGCTGCTGAACTCTGTCGCGGTGGAGGGGTACACGGGCATCTTCACTTGCTTCCAGCCGTACTTCTTGGCTGCGCCGGTCCATATGGCGTCGAACACGGGGCCGTCAGGGCTGTTGTCGACGCATGTCGCGACGATGCTGTTGGTCTTCTCCTTGAGCCCCAGGTCAGTCATGACCTTGAAGTTGGAGTCTCCCAGCTCGGCACCAGAGACGAAGAAGTTGAACGCGTACTTCCACTCCTTGACGGCCAGGAAAGGCTCTATCGGGTTGCCCGTTTCGAGGTACGGGATGCCGTTCTTCTCGGCGGCAAGGGCGGCCGGATTGCCGACGGCCGGAGTGACCGGCCCCAGGATCGCTACCGCACCCTCTTTGTTGATGAGCGTGTCTACGTTGGTCGAGGCGACCTTGGCGTCGCTCTTGTCGTCGCGCAGGACGATCTTGACGTTCACCTGCTTGCCGTCGACGGAGATTCCGCCCTTGGCATTCTGGTCGGCGACGGCCGTCTCGATGGCCCACTTCTGGAAGGCTCCGAAGCCGGCCAGGGGTCCACTCATCGAGGCGTCGACGCCGATGACGACCTCTTCGCGAGCGGCGGAATCACCGCCCTCGTCGTCATCGCCCCCATCACCTCCGCAACCGGCGATCAGGAGCGCGAGCGCGACGAGGATGCTCGCGGCGAGGATGGCTCCGGTCTTCGTCACGCGTCGAAGCCTGTACGGTGTCATGCGTAGCTCCCTTCTGGGGTGGAGAGAGTGCAGCGGCACCAGCCTTGCGCACAGCGGCACACAGTATATATAGATATTAGGAAGCCCGACGAAGACGTGTCAAGGGGTGCGGGTGGGCGGCGCGCCGCTCGCCGCGCCGCCCACCGTCCAAACCCAACCGTTCGGCGGACTAGTAGGAGGCCGAACTCGTCGATAGCCTCGACGAGCGCCTCGACGTTCTCCGGCTTGGCCTGGTCGGGGATGCCGCCGGGGCCGTCGATGATGAGCCCGGTCTCGCCGAAGAGGTCGACGAGCTCTTTGACGTCGTCCTTGACCTGCTGCGGTGTCCCCGTCACCAGCAGCGAGCTCGGGACGTTGCCCCAGAAGCACATGACGTCGCCGCAGATCTCCTTGAACTTCTTGCGGTCGACGCGATCGAAGTGCGCTGCGACCTTGCCGGGCGGCAAGTCGGCGAGGAACTCGAGGCGCGGTGTGTAGTCGCCCTCGAACAGCGGCATCGGCGTTATGCCCGCGTCGACGCAGGCCTCGATGAGCCCCTTGAAGGTCGGCCAGTAGAACTTGGAGAACTGCTCGTTGCTCATGAAGCCGCCGGCGCCCTTGTGCATGGGGATGAACTGGCGCGGCACGCCGGTGACGGCATAGGCGGCGTGTAGATGTCCGATGGTCGCCTCCTGCATCACGTCGACGGCCTTCAGGAGCGTGTCTGGCTGGCGGAACATGTCGAGCGTGCTGCCGCGCAGACTGCGGAACGTATCGGAGACGACGTCGAAGGCCGGCATGAGCGCTGCGGCCCAAGTCGGCGGATAGCCGAGATCCTTCATCTCCTGCAGGTATCGGGCGTTGGCCGCGTTGGTCTTCTCCTGCGCCTCCGCCATGTCGAGCATCGCCTGGAGCGCGATCTTGAGCGGCGGAATCGAGAGCATGTTGCCGAGCACCTGCAGGTAGTAGCTGTTGGAGAACCAGTAGAGGGGTGGCAACGGGATCTGCCCGAGGCCCTCGAGCTTGGAACCGATTCTCGGGAGGATCCTGCTGAACGTGAAGCCATTGGGGTCGTCGATGAACTCTGCGAGCTCATCGGCCTTGACGTACTCGTTCTCGACCCACTGGTGCGGCGCGTCGTCGCGGAGGCCGCCCTCTTCGCCGGCCCACATCATCTGCTTGTTGCCGAACGAGGCAAAGAAGTCCGAGGCCAGAACGTCGTTCGTGGGGGCGAAGTTCCAGCCGAAGCGCAGCGTGGCCTCCTTGGTGGCCTGCCAGCGCGCCTCGTGGTCGTACCCGGCATCCTTGTTGGAGATGCCTTTGATGAGCGTCGCGAAGTTGTGCACGTAGAGCGGCATGACCGGCACACGATCCGGCTTCTTGAGTGCGACGACGTCGTTGAAGCGCTGCTCGCGCTGTTGGAAGAGCCGTGCGGCCTCGGTCGTCATGCTCCCTCCCCTCCGGTCCATTCGGCTGCCATCTTGAGGGCGACCGTCGCATCACGGCCCCATCCATCCGCGCCGGTGTAGTCCTGCACCTGCTGATCGACTGGCGAGCCGCCGATCATGATCTTGACCTGGTCGCGGAGACCCGCGGCGGCGATGCCCTCGATGGTCGCCCTCATCGAGTCGAAGGCGAGGGTGAGCAGCCCGCTCAGGCCCACGATCTCGGGCTTGAGCTCCGTGATGGCCTCGATGAAGCGCTCGACCGACACGTCGATTCCGAGGTCGTGGACCTCGTAGCCGTTGACGTCGAGCATGAGGACGACGATGTCCTTGCCGATGTCGTGGATGTCGCCCGCTACGGTGCCGAGGACGATGGTGCCTCGCTTCTCGGAGCTGGTCGCCTCCGTGAGATGCGGCGTCAGCTCGTCGGCGATCGCTTTCATCATCTCGCCCCCCAGGATGAGCTCGGGGATGAAGATGTCGCCACGCTCGAAGCGGTCGCCGAGCTCGGTCATCGCCGCCTTCGCGTCCTCGAGCACGGCGGCAGGGTCGTCGCCGGCCTCCAGCATGCCGGCGACGATGCGCATTGCCTCGTCCTCGTTCATACTTACGATGGCGTCTGTCAGCTTCTTCGTCACGCGCACCTCCTGCTTCTGCGGGCCTTGCGGGCTCATGGGGCATAATGTATAGATATTTGGCTCGACGGCAAGCGTTCAGCTCTCACTTGTATGCCATTGGGCACGGAGAGAAGGCTGCGGAGGAGACTCGGCGAATGGTAGCCATCCCGCACGGAAGCGGCATCGACCGGTCGTCCTACGAACCGGCGTACACCCAGCTGGTCAGCATCCTTCGCCAGGCGATCGCCAGCGGGCAGTACCAGGCCGGCGATCAGCTTCCCACCGAGTCGGAGCTCTGCGCCGCCTACGACGTGAGCCCGATGACGGTCCGTCGCGCGATCGGCATGCTGCTCGACCAGGGTGCCGTCCGCACGAGGCGGGGCCGCGGCACGTTCGTCCAGCCCCTGCGCCTCGCGACAGCCACGTTCGACCTCAGCGAGTTCCACGAGATCCTCGCCGACAAGGGCGTGACCGCCAAGGTGGTCGAGGCACGCGTCGTGCCGGCCGGCGCGCGCGCCGCCGCCAACCTCGGCGTGCCTGACGGCACGCGTGTCGTGTCCATCCGCCGCATCCTCCAGAGAGGCATGAAGCCGCTCATCTACCACCGCGAATCCCTGATCTACGACCCCGACGCAGCCGACCGTCGAGGCCGAGCTCAGCGTCACCGCCCTGCGCGACATGTTCGAGGGCGGCGCGGGGACGGGCCTAAAGCGCGGCGATCTCACCATTCACGCCTCCGTCCTCACGGAGGAGGAGGCCGACCGCCTCGCCTTGCCGGTCGGCCATGCGGCGTGGGTGCTCGAACACATCTTCTTCGGCTACGACGAGATGCCGATCAGCTGGGGCTGCTTCATCGCCAGCGGTGAGCTGTTCTCGTTTCGTGCCAGCGTCGGCGGGCCCGCCCGTGAGAGCGCGGGAGGAAGGAAGGAGAACCGCCCATGACCGAGTTCGAGACCTCGGATTCCTCGTCGCTCGCAGGCCGCATCGCCGCGCTGGACGAGGAGGGTGCACTCGACTCCATCGCGACGCGCATCGCATCGGGGGACGACCCTCTCGCGATCATCGAGGAGTGCCAGGTCGGCATGCGCTGGGTGGGGGAGCACTACGAGTCCGGCAAGTACTTCATCTCGGGCCTGATCATGGCCGGCGAGATCTTCCGGCAGGCGATGGAAGTCCTCAGTCCCCTGCTTCCGGAGAAGACGGCGGATGAGGGGCAGCGCACGGTGCTGCTCTGCACGGTCCGCGGGGACATCCATGACTTGGGCAAGAACATCGTCAGCATGATGCTCAGCTCCTATGGCATCGTCGTGCACGACCTCGGCGTCGACGTGGCTCCGGAGGAGGTCGTACGCAGGGCCATCGAGCTGCGCCCCGATGTCCTCGGCCTCTCGGGGCTCCTCAGCGTCGCCTCCGAAGGCATGAGGGAAACGGTCTCGGCGGTGCGCAGCGCGCACGGCGAGATCGGACGACAGCTGCCGATCATCATCGGTGGCGGCATGGTCGACGAACGGATGCGGCTCTCGACAGGGGCCGATCTGTGGGCCAACGACGCCTCGCAAGGAGTCCGGCTGATTCGTGAGGCCATGGCGGCCTCCGGCGGCTGACGCCACCCTGCCGACCCGTCTCAGCGCGTTCTGGCTGAGGGCGGCTCGGGCGCGACGTGACAGAAGCTGCCGCAGATCGCCATACTCGCCGGACAAGCTGTCAGGTTGTCATGTGATCCTCCGTGACCTTTAATCCGAAGGTCACGGGTTCGAGCCCGGTGCGGCCCACCGGGTCGTGGGAGGTCTGTGTGCGGCATCGTTGGTCCTCCGCTCCTCGGCCCATCGGCGACAGACACGTCACGGGTCGAGGGCACGGCGAACCGGCAAGCGGACCCTCGAATCCGCCGACTGCACATGAGACAGGGGGCGAGTCGTGAAGAGAGCCAGCGTAGTGCTGCTTGCGGTTCTGCTCGTGGGGTCGCTGCTGGCGGCCTGTGGAGGCTCGGCTTCCAGCGAGGCGCCAGAAGGTGCGTCGGACAGGACTGCGGCATCGGCGGCGCCCAGCGATACGAGTGCGGCGACACCTGCGGCGAACCCCACGATGACATCGGCTCCGACATCCAGCCCGACGGCGACTGCCAGCCCGCGATCGGAATCCTGGTCAGTCGTCGCTTCGCTGAACAGGCAGAGCAATCGGGCGTTCAGCAGCTTCTTCGAGTCGCCGTTCTTCACACCCAAGACGGGCGACATGAGGATCGAGTGGTCGCTGGCCCCGCTGGCGGACGAGTGGAGCGCTGGGATCGTCGTCTTCAAGAAGGGGCAGACGCCAGAGAACAGCACTGGTGCGGTCGACGACCTGCGGGGACTGGCGTACATCGAGCCGGGCAGCCAGTACGAATCAGGCGGGACGATGACCTTCCGCCTGCAGAAGGGCAAGCCCTACTACATCCTGACGGAGATGTGGCACTCCGGCGTGAACGTGACGGTGAGCGAGAAGGACTAGCTGGTCCGTCGCGCCGACCGTGCGACCCCTCCTGTGCCTTGGCAGCGCTTGGCTTTCGGCAACTCCGGTTGCGGCTGGAGGGCAGACCCCTCTCCCCCGACGCTCGTCATGATCAGGGTGTCGAACGCCGGCGGCGCAGCCGCGCCGGCCTGTCGCCCCCGCGCGGGTGGCCCGGCTCACACCGGTGCCCGCCGAGGTATAATCCCCCGGCGGCAGAGCGTGCCCCCATCGTCTAGCGGCCTAGGACACCGGCCTTTCAAGCCGGCGGCACGGATTCGAATTCCGTTGGGGGCACCATTTCTTTTCCCTGCTCAGCGCGTCTTCTGACGATGCCCCAGTACCTTCTCTTCAGGCGACTGTTGCCCAACTGTTGCCATCCGTCCGGACAACGGCAGATAATCGAGCCTGCAGATGGGGATCCGGAAACGCGGAAAGAGGTGGCTCGTCACCGTTGAGCTCGGGCTCGACGAGCATGGCGCACGCCGTCGCAAGTGTGTCTCCTGCGCTACCGAGAGCGAGGCCAAGCGCCAACTCTCGGTGCTCAGCGCCGAGGTCTTCACCGGCGCCTACTTCGACCCGACGACTCTGACGACGGCCGCCTACCTCAAGCGTTGGCTTGAGCACATCAGGCCGCACGTCGTGCCGGCCACTTACGTGCGCTACAAGGCGATGGTCGAGAAGAGCATCGTGCCGGCGCTCGGGACGGTGCAGCTCGCCAGGCTGAGCGTGCTGCACATCACCCGCTACGAGGCCGAGGCGCTCGCCAGCGGGCGCGCCAAGGGCGAGGGCGGTCTCTCGCCGACCACCGTGCGCAAGCATCACTTCCTGCTCAAGCAGGCGCTCGACATGGCAGTGCGCTGGAAGCTCATCCGCACGAACCCGATGCTTGCCATCGACCCTCCGAAGGAGACGCCGCCAGAGATCTGTCCGCTGTCGCTCGAGGAGCAGCAGGCGCTGCTGGCGGCTGCAGCCGGTCGCGGGATCCATGCTCCGGTACTGCTTGCGCTTGGCACCGGCATGCGCCGCGGCGAGATCCTCGGACTGCGCTGGTCGGATATCGACTTCGCCGGCCGGCGCCTTTCGGTGCGTCGCTCGCTGCGCCGTGACGGCGACGGCGGCCAAGAGCTCGGGCCTGCGAAGACGCACCGCTCGCAGCGTGCGATCGCGCTCCCCGAGGCGCTGCTCTCGACGCTGACCGAGCACCGTCGCAAGCAGGCGGACGACCGCGCCATCGCCGGCGCATCCTGGAAGGACCAAGACCTGGTCTTCCCCGGCGACTACGGCGGCTTCTGGGCGTTCGACGGCTTCGAGTCTGCATGGCGCTGGCTGAAGCAGAAGGCCGGGCTCGCGCGGCCACGCTTCCACGATCTGCGTCACACGCATGCCACCGAGCTGCTGCGTGCAGGCGTGCCGGTGAAGGTCGTCTCCGAGCGCCTCGGTCACGCCAACGTCTCGACCACGCTGAACATCTACGCCCACGTGCTGCCGGACATGCAGGATGCGGCGGCGCTGCACGTCGATGCGCTGTTGCGGGCGGTTGATCCGAGCATCCCGGCGGCGGAAGAGGCGGAAGGCTAGGATTATTCAGGTTCGGGTGCCGCCAGTTCCGTAGTGTCGGGGCGTGGACAGACCTTCAGCCTCGCACCGGGACTCTCGCTGCTGTCGACGCTGCGGATGCCGCCTCGCCCGTGACCACGCCAATGACGTTCTCTGCAGCCCGTGTCAGGGCTCGCAGCGCGACTACAACCCCTTCCACGACCCGACTCTGGCTGATCGTCTTCTGGCGCTGCTGGAAGCGAACCGCGGCAAGCCCATCAACGTCTACCGCGAACTCGGCATCGAGCACTGCGGGCGCGACGCCTGGGTCTGCACCAAGAACCACATCGCTCGTCTGCGCCGCCAGGGCCACGTCATCATCGGCGGTCACCACGCCTACGAGTATCGCGGGCGTCGGCGAAATGCCTCCGTGAGACGCACTCGCCGTCGCTCACGATAGGCGTCATGCCTGAACTCACCGTCGAGATGTGGCCCCTCGAGAAGCCCACCCCCTTCGCGAGCAATGCCCGAGTAGTGCCCGACTCCGCCATCGCCAAGGTCGCCGGCTCGATCGCCGAGTTCGGCTTTCGCCAGCCGATCGTCGTCGACGGGGAAGGCGTCATCATCGCCGGTCACACGCGACTGCTGGCGGCTCAGCGGCTGGGGATGGCCGAGGTGCCGGTACACGTCGCGGAGGGCCTGTCTGACGCCCAGGTCAAGGCCTACCGCCTCGCTGACAACCGCACGGCCCAGGAGACCAGCTGGGACGACGAGCTGCTGGCGATCGCGCTGGAGGAGCTGTCCGGTGAGGATATCGACCTGGCGCTGACCGGCTTCGACGAGGACGAGCTCGCGGCGCTTCTCGCGGAGCCCACCCAAGGTCTCACCGACCCTGACGAGGTCCCGGAAGTCCCTGAGGAGCCGATCAGCAAGACCGGCGACCTCTGGCTGCTCGGTCCCCACCGTCTGCTCTGCGGCGACTCGACCAACCCCGAAGACGTGCAGCGCCTCATGGACGGCCAGCGGGCGGTGCTCATGGCGACGGACCCTCCGTACTTGGTCGACTACGACGGCTCGAACCACCTAACGACGAAGGGTGGCATCCACGCAGAGCCTGCCGGCTTGGCAACAGGCTGGGACAAGTACCACGACCACGAGTCGAGCATCGACTTCTATCGCGACTTCCTGACCACCGCTCGTGAACATGCGCTCGATCGAGAACCCGGCTGTCTACCAGTGGTGTGCCGCCATGCGGCTGGACATCGTGTACGCCGCCTGGCGTGCCGCCGGGCTCCTGCCGCACCAGCTGATGATCTGGAAGAAGACGCGCGGCATCCTGACGCATTGCCAGTACCTCTGGGACTACGAGCCGTTCATGTACGGCTGGATCCAAGGCAACAAGCCGAGCCTGAGGCCGCCAGCGACGGCAACGGCAACATGGGAGATAGGCAGCGGCATCGATGACGCGCCCGGCAGCGATCCACCCGACCATGAAGCCGGTCGAGACGATCCGCCGCCCGATCGAGTACCACACGAAGCCCGGAGGCCTCATCTACGAGCCCTTCTCCGGATCCGGCACGGCGCTGATCGCTGCCGCCGACACGGGCCGCGTCTGCCGTGCGATGGAGCTCTCGCCGGCCTTCGTCGACGCCGCCCTCATCCGTTGGCAGAGCTTCACCGGCAAGGAAGCCACACTCGACGGCGACGGTCGCACCTTCGCTGGGGTCACCGAGGAGCGCCGTGGGTGACGGGACTCTCTGCCAAGACGCTGGTGCGCATCGACGAGGTCTACGAGCTGCTCGTGAGTGGCGTGCGCTACCGGAGGATCGTCGAGCACTGCCGCAGCAAGTTCGGCGTGAGCAAGCGCACCGCCGAGAGGCTGATCGCCCTCGCTACCGAGCGCCTCGAGGCCGAGGCGAAGGTCAAAACTTCCGTCCAGCTCAGCAAGGCGATCGCCCGCTACGACACGCAGTACGCCAAGGCCGATGCCCGCAAGGACCACCGAGGTGCCGTCATCGCTGCGCGTGAGCTCGTCGAGCTGCTCGGGCTGCGCCGCGAAGGCGACGACGGGCGCGACGAGCTGCGCCGGTTCCTCGACGCCATCGAGGGTGAGCGCTAGTGGAAGTCCGCCCTCTCTCCGGCAAGCAGCGCGCCGCCCGTCGGTGCCGCGACACACCGGCTCAACGTCTGGGAAGGCGCCGTGCGCTCCGGCAAGACGTTCTCAAGCCTCATGGCCTGGCTGCGCTTCACTGTCGAGGGACCTGATGGTCCGCTGCTCATGGTGGGCAAGACGGAGCGCACCGTGAAGCACAACGTCATCGACCCGCTCACAGAGCTGCTCGGCCCGCGGCGCTGCCGCTACGTGCAGGGGCGCGGCGAGCTGCACCTCTACGGCCGCGCGCATCTACGTGGTCGGCGCCAACGACGAGCGCGCCGAGGAGAAGATCCGCGGCATGACCCTGGCCGGCGCCTACGTCGATGAGGCCTCGGTGCTGCCCGAGTCGTTCTGCAAGATGCTGCTGACCCGTCTCTCGGTCGAGGGCGCCCGACTCTACGCGACGACCAACCCCGACTCACCGATGCACTGGCTGAAGCGCGACTACCTCGACCGCGCCTCCCTGTGGATCTGTGGCGACGGCGAGAGGTGCAGGGCGAAGACGACACCTCGACCTGGCCCGCTTCAGCTTCCGCCTCGCCGACAACCAGACCTCGGCGCGGTCTACGTCGAGGCGCTCAAGTCGCGAGCTGACCGGGCTCTGGCACCGGCGCATGATCCTCGGTGAGTGGGTCGCCGCCGAGGGCGCCATCTACGACATGCTCGACGTCGTGCCCGGCGGACAGCACGTCGTCGACGGAGCTGCCCGAACTGCGCCAGCTGCGCCTTGCCATCGACTACGGCACGACCAACCCGTTCGCCGCACGCTCTGGGCGTCTCGGCCGAACCGCGCCTCTACGTGGCCCGTGAGTGGCGCTAGGACGGACGCAAGAAGCGCAGCCTCACCGACGCGGAGTACGTCGAGCGTCTGCACGACTGGCTCGCGGCCGGCTGCGACGGCTTCTTCCTCGACGAGCACGGCAGGGGCCTGCCGGTCCTGGTCGAGAAGGTCGTCTGCGACCCCTCTGCCGCTCTCGTTCCGCGCCGCCTGGCAGCGCCGCTTCGGGCGCATGCCTCATCCGGCCGACAACGCCGTCCTCGACGGCATCCGCGACACGGCGACGCTGCTCGGCTCCGGCCATCTGCGCATCCACGAATCCTGCGAGCGAGACGATCCGCGAGATGAGCGGCTACGTCTGGGACCCCAAGGCGCAGGAGAGGGCGAGGACCGCCGACCAAGCGCGACGACCATCACGCCGACGCGCCACGCTACGGCGTGCGCAGCTACCGCAGCTACCTGGCGGCGCTGGCTGCGTTCCCAGTATCTCTCCGAGGAGGCCGCATGAGCCCGCTGCCCAGCGAACCCGAAACAGCCCTGGCCGCCGGCGAGCGTGCCGCAGCTCGACTTCGCGATCTGGGACGAGTGGTACTCGGGGTCCTTCGGCACGAACGTGGAGCACGCTACGCCGCCCTCCACCGGTGGTGCCATGGAGCGCCTGACGGGAGGATTCGTCCACCGCCACGAGACGCAAGGTCGCTCGGCCTCGAAGTCACAGCCGGTGCACTGTCCCCTGGCCGCCGACATCGCCCAGACCTCGGCCGACCTGCTCTTCGGCGACATGCCCGACTTCCGTTTCGCCGAGGACAAGGCGCCAGAAGCGCCTCGAGGAGCTGGCCGACGCGATGGGCCTGCAAAACGCCCTGCTCGAGGCGGCCGAGACCTGCGCCGCTCTCGGCGGTGGCTACCTGCGCGTCTCCTGGGACACCGAGGTCGCCGAGCCATCCCTTCATCACCCACGTCGACGCCGACCGCGCGGTGCCTGAGTTTCGCTACGGGCGCCTGCATGGCGGTCACCTTCTGGCGCGAAGTGGCCCGCGACGGCGAGAGGGTCTACCGCCACCTCGAGCGCCACGAGAAGGGCCTCATCCTGCACGGCCTCTACTCGGGCGACCGTACGCATCTCGGCGCGAGCATCGACCTTGGTGCCGTGCCTGAGACCAAAGGGCTGACGCCCGAGCTGCGGGTGCCCGAGGCCCGTAGCCGGCTGCTCGCCTGGTATGTGCCCAACGTGCGTCCCAACCAGCGCGACCGGCGCTCCTCTCTGGGCCGCGCCGACATCGCCGGCGCCGAGCCCTTCCTCGACTCGCTCGACGAGACCTGGTCGGGGCTCATGCGCGACATCGCCTCGGGCAGGGCCGCATCCTCATCCCCACCGGCACGCTCGAGTCGAACGACCCCGGCCAGCGCGGTGCCGGCAAGCACTTCGATCTCGACCGCGAGGTCTTCACCGAGATCGACGTGCCGGCCGAGGGCATGCAGCCGGCCATGGTGCAGCCCGAGATCCGCACCGAGGAGCACCTGCGACGCCGTCGCTGCAAGGTGCGCGAGATCGTCTCGGCGGCCGGCTACTCACCGCAGACCTTCGGCCTCGACATCGACGGCCGGGCCGAGACGGCACCGCCCTGCGCATCCGCGAGGGCAAGACCGGCAAGACGCTGGCCCGCAAGCGCGCTACTGGGCGCCGGCGAGCTGCGCCCGCTGCTGCAGAGCGCTGCTCGAGGTCGATGCTGCCGTGTTCAGGGGCGGCCCGCCGTCGAGCGCCCGACGGTCGTCTGGCAGGAGGAGGCCACGGCCCCGGCGAGATGAGCCGCACATCTCGACTTGCGCCGCGCCGAGGCGGCCTCGACATCGAGACGGCGGGTGCGCATGCCCAGCCCGAGCTGACGACGAGAAGAGCTCGCCGCCGAGGTCGAGCGCATCCGTGACGAGGTCGGCAGCGCGGTGCCGGAGCCCGCCTTCTGATGCTCGACCCCGAACAGCTGGAGCGACTTGCCCACAAGCTCGCTGAGCACTCGCCGCGAGGCCGAGCTCATGTTGCTGGCGCTGGTAGCTCGTCACCTGAGGAAGGACATCGGCTCGGAGGGTTGGGCCCAGAAGCGTCTCAACGAGGTGGGCGGAGTGCGCCGGGAGATGCGCGCCATCGTGCGGCGGCTGCAGCGGGTCGCAGCGCCGCCGTGAGCGAGCTGGTCGCAGCTGCTGGGCAGTCGGGACCACGGAGGCCGCGAGCTTCCTCGGCAAGGTTGGCGTGAGTCACGCGCTGGAGCCGGCCCGGGCGAGCGCGCACTCCAGGCCCTGGCTCGAGATCTCGCTGGTCGTCTCTCGGCCACCGACCGGCGCATGCTCCGGGCGACCGACGACATCTACCGCCAGGTGATCGCCCGCGCCACCGCCGAGGGCCTGCACGGCGAGTTCACCCGGCGTGGGGCGGCCCAGGCGGCACTCAACGCGTTCGCCGACCACGGCGTCACCGGCTTCGTCGATGACGCCGGCACGCGCTGGAGCCTCGCCACCTACACCGAGATGGCTTGCCGCACCGCGGCCAACGGGCCGCGCGAGCTGGGCTGCTTCGAGACGCCGCGCCGCCGGCCGCGACCTGGTGGTCGTCGGCGGTTCGCACTCCGGCTGCCCCGACTGCGCGCCGTGGGAGGGCGAGGTCGTCTCGCTCGACGGCGCGACGCCCGGCTATCCGACCCTCGACGAGGCGGAGGCGGCCGGGCTGTTCCACCCCAACTGCGGGCATCAGCCGTACCCCTACGTCGCCGGGCCTCACCGACGTGAGCGGCATCCAGCACTCGGACCCGGCGCGCTACAAGGCGCTGCAGGAGCAGCGCGGTCTGGAGCGCGGCGTGCGCCAGCTGGAAGCGCCGCGAGGCGGCGTCCCTGGACGACATCGGCCAGCAGCGAGCACGCGTGAAGGTCCGCGAGTGGCAGGCCAAGCTGCGCGAGCTACGTCGACGCCCACGGCCTGCGCCGCAAGTACGAGCGCGAACAGGTCAAGCGAGCCATCTAGCCCAGAGGAGTGCAACGTGTGACGATCGGATCCATCAGGTTCAGGCCAGATGTCGGCGACGGAGGAGCGCGGCGCCGCCGCCGAAGCAGCAGGACCCGCTCGCCAGCCAGAACGACGGTGACACGAACGGCGCGCCGGCCGAGATCGAGCCTCCCCCGGCAGCAGGCCTTCACATCGGACAGCCTCGACGCCGATCGCGCAAGCGGCCGAGAAGGCCGGGCAGAGAAGACAGCCCGGGACCAGGCCAAGGCCGACGCCGAGAAGGCCCAGATGGACGAGACCGAGCGCCTCAAGCTGGAGAAGCAGGAGGCCGAGCAGCGCGAGGCCGCGACCAATCGCCACGACCCACGCGAGCCTCGTCAAGGCCGAGGCTGGCGGGTACAAGCAATGGCTCTCGGCGTGAAGCCGGACCGCATCGAGCACGTCCTGCGCCTGGCCGAGCTCGCAGAGATCGAGGTGACCGACGGCGTGGTGTCGGCGGAGGCCGTCAAGCAGGTCGTCTCGGCCGTGCTCGTCGACATCCCGGAGCTGTAAGGGCGAGGGCGGCGGCCCCCAGCGCTCCGGAGGCGACTTCCAGGGGTGGCGGCGGCAAGCGTGTCTGGACGCGAGGCGGAGATCGCCGCGATGTCCGGCACTGCGGAGTTCGAGGAGCACAAGGCCGACATCAACGCGGCTGCGGCTCGGAGGGCCGTATCCGAGGGCAGAAGTACCTCCGTGACTCGATGCCGGTCTCTCTAGAATGACCTTATCCGCCTCACCCTGAGGCCGCCGACGGGCGAAAAACGGGGCCTTCGGGCCAGGGAAGATGCCCTCACCAGGGGCCGTCCGACGGGACGTGAAACGCGGCGCTTCTTGTCTCGACGTCTCGAAAGGAGGCCCCTGGTGGCCATCACCACGTTCATTCCTGAGCTCTGGAGTGCGAACCTGCTCTCCTCGCTCAAGAAGAACCTCGTCGCAGCCAGCCCGCTGGTCGTCAACCGGCGACTGGGAAGGCGAGGTCAAGACCAAGGGCGACCGCGGTGCGCATCACCTCGATCGGTCGGCCGACGGTCAAGAACCACACCCGGAACACCGACATCGACGCGCCGGAGGACCTGACCGACGCGCAGCGGGTGCTCGTCTGCGACCAGCAGAAGTACGAGCACTTCCAGATCGACGACGTCGACAAGTTCCAGGCCGCCGGCAACCTCATGACCGAGGCCATGGAGGAGGCTACCTACGCCTTCGCCGACACGATCGACCAGTTCCTCATCGGCCACTACACGGCGTGCTGCTTCCGGCAACGCCCTCGGCGCCACGCAGTGCACCACGGCCGACAAGGTGTTCCAGATGCTGATCAGCCTGCGCAGCAAGCTGAACGCGGCCAACGTGCCGGCGCAGGGGCGCTACTGCTTCCTGCCCGACTTCTGCATCGGCCTGCTGCTGCAGGACAACCGCATCATCGCCAACCCGGCCTGGTCTGAGTCCGGCGGCAATCTCGCCGGCGGCGTCGTCGGTCGCGTGCTCGGCTTCACCATCCTCGAGTCCAACAACCTGCCGAACACGGCGGGCGACGACTGGCTGGCGATGGCCGGGCACTCGATGGCCCTCACATTCGCCGAGCAGTTCACGGAGTTCAAGGCCTATGAGCCCGAGCGGCGCTTCGCCGACGCCATCAAGACGCTCTACGTCTACGGAGCCAAGGTCGTCTACCCGACGCCCTCGCGACCGCCGAAGCCTGCGATCACCTGACCCTGACCCTCACGGGGGTCGCCGTCGCCTGAGCGCGGGCGGCCCCCGGCGGCTACACGGAGGTGGCCCACCATGGCACGCACCGCAATCGCCGTCATCGCCCCGGCCATCAACGCCAAGGCCGATGACACGCACACCGACATCGACCAGGCCAACGGCATGTACATCCCCGCGACGGCTCCGCTCAAGGACTGCCTCGTGCGGGTGCTCAACTCGACCGCCGGCGAGAAGGACGTCACCTTCCAGTCGGGCGACAGCCCACCGGCGCTCGCCGCCGGCCAGGGCGACCTTGTCCAGGCCATGGCCCAGGACGCCGTCATGTTCTTCCACCTCGAAGACGCCCGCTTCCGTCAGAGCGACGGTACGGTCGAGGTCGACTTCGAGGCCGGCATGACCGGCGAGATCGCTGTCATCCGCAAGCTCCGGACATCCTGACCATGGCGCGCTTCGTCAGAGTCCAGGGAGAGAGTGCCTACACGCACATGCTCGACCTCGACCTCAACCCGTGGGCTGAGGACCAGATCGCAAGCGGGCGCCTCAAGGTCATCGAGGAGCTCGACGAGCTGCCACCGGATCCGTGGGCGCCGAAGCCTGCCCGCGGCAAGCGCTCGGCGCCCGTCTCCGTCGAGGGGGCCGCGTCGGAGCCTGCAGGCGAGGGCTGACACATGCCGTGGTATCGCATCCCACACACCGACGAGCGGATGTGGCACGACGGCGAGCGCCCTGACCTTGAGCTGATCGAGGAGGAGCAGCCCGTCGCTGAGCCCGCTGCAGAGGCCGACGGGGCGGGCGATGCCTGACCCGTACGCCGACACCGACGAGCTGGCGACGTGGCTTGGCGAGGCTGCTCCGGCGAACGCCGACGCTCTTCTTGAGAGGGCGTCGGCGTTCCTGGACGCCGTCATCAACGCTGCCTTCACTGTTGACGACGAGACGGGCTTGCCGACAGACACCGACGTGGCCGCCGCCATGAGCGACGCCGCCTGCGCACAGGTCGAGTACTGGATCGCAGTCGGCGTTGAGATCGACATCGAGGGGTCCGCGGGCAAGCAGGTGAGCGTCGGTGGCCTCTCCATGCGCCTTCCCGAGCGTCTGGCACCGCGGGCCGAGGATGCGCTGCGCAGCATGAACCTCCTGGTGCCCGCATGATCCCGAGCACGCTGCTGCGGCAGACGATCTCGGTTGAGCCACTCTCCGGCGAAGGTGCCGCCGGGCCGATCTTCGGCGATGCTGTCGAGTACCCCTGTCGCCTGATACCGAGGCGCTCATGGGTGCATCTGCCAGACGCTACCGAGGAACGGCTCGCCGAGGCGCTCGTCTACATGCGACCCGATGCATCCGTCACCGAGGGCGACCGGGCGACCTGCGAAGGGACCGTCTACCGCGTCCTCAAGGCGCATCCCTCGAAGCTCCTCGTGCAAGCCAGTCACCTGACCGTCTACCTCGGCAGGGACCAGTGATGGCGGGCGGCATCCGCATCGTCCGCGACAACCGGCGCCAGGTGCGCGACCAGCTGCACAAGGCCTGTGCGCAGGCGCTCACCGACGCCGGCAACGAGCTGCTCCAGAAGGCGAGCCAGGGGGTGCCCAAAGACGAGAGCATCCTCGAGGGCTCCGGCGATGTGAGCGTGGATGTCGCCAAGCTGCGCGTCCAGGTCGGCTACGGCGGCGAGGCCTCAGCCTACGCCGTCAAGCAGCACGAGGACACGACGCTGAGCCATCCCGGCGGCCGGCGCGCCAAGTGGCTGGAGATGGCCTTCAAGGAGAACGCGAGTCGCGTCGGCGGCTGGCTGGCCGAGACCATCCGGGGGCTGATGCGATGATCACGCGCGCCCTCGCTCTCTGGCTCGACAACGCCGGCCTCGGCGACTTCGTCGAGGACGCCTCCGGCGGCGACGTCTTCCTCGAGCACATGCCGGCCACACCCGACGAGGCCGTGATGCTGCTTTCGACCGGCGGCTACCCGACGTCTGCGCTCATCGGCCATGACGAGCCGACCCTGCAGGTCATGGTACGCGGTGCCGCCGGAGATCCCGGAACCCCACTGCGTCGCGCTGAGGACATCTACGGCGAGATCCAAGGGCTTCGGCACGTGACGCTCGACGCGGGCGGCACTGACCATGTTCGGCTCATCCGGGCCGCCTCGCTGCAGACCGGCCCGGTGAACATCGGCCAAGACGACAAGGGCCGTTACCGCTTCACCTTCAACTACGAACTCAGGGTGAGGTCGCTGACCGCACACCGCTACTAGGAGGCCGCAATGGCTGCTGAAGAAATCCTCTCCAGAGACTACGTGATATCGATCAATACCGGGACCATCGCGGTCCCTGTGTGGACCGTGATCGGCGGGCTCGACGACGACGGGATCACCTACTCGCCGTCCAACACGACCGCCGACGCCCGGGTGGCCGCAGACGGCGGCTGGGCGAAGCCCGCGATCATCGGGCGCGGCGCCGAGTACAAGCTCAAGGGCAAGCGCTACGAGGATCCGGACGACGGTACGCGCGACGCCGGACAGTCCGCCGTTGAGACCTACGGTCGCGGCATGAACGCCTCGGCCCGGGCGCAGTTCAAGCTGGAGAGCCCGGCCACCACCCCGGAGACGCTGACCTTCATGGCCTCGGTCGACTGTACACCGATGGGCGGCGGCGAGTTCGCGACCTGGGAAGCGACGCTCATGGTCTACGGCGAACCGACGGTCTCCTGATGAGCGACCGCTACATCGACTTCGACGCAGCTATCGAGGAGGCGGCCGAGCAGCCGGTCGTCGTGCGCTACCTCGGGAAGGACTGGACGCTCTACACCGGCATGCCCGGCAAGCCCGTCCTGCGTCTGCTGCGCCTGCAGGCCGAGGGGCGTAGCGAGGAGGAGCTTGGTCGTGACGAGCTCGTGACCTTCATGGCCGAGATGGTGCCGTCCGAGGTGCTTGACCAGTGGCTTGAGGGCGGGCTGACCGTCGACCAGATGGCTGTCCTTCTGAAGCGCATCATGGGCGCCTACCAGGGTGAGAACGGCAAGGCTGAGACCGGCAGCGCGGAGGGAAAAGCCAGCAAGACGAAGGCCCGTCGCCCATCCTCGAGCACTTCGCGGCGCTAGAGGCCGACTTTGCCCGCGAGTACGCCATACACCTGCCCCGCGAGATCGAGGCCGGCATGAGCTGGCGCCGCTTCTGCGTGCTCGTCGGTGGCCTCTCGGGTGAAGCCGTCTATCGCCAGGTCACGGCCAAGAACGGCAAGCGCAAGGTGCTGACCGGAGCCGACGCGCCGGCCTTCTTCGCGCGCTTCAAGAAGGCGGGTGAGCAGTAGTGGCGCTCACCGTCGCAGAGCTGGCAGCGACGCTCGACGTCGACGACAAGGGGCTCGACGGCAAGCTCGGCATGCTGGCCGGCAAGTTCGGGCCGATCGGCACCGCCGCTGTCGCCGCAGCCGCGGTCGCTGCTGCTGCGCTTGCCGGTCTCGCCATCGCAGCCGTCAAGCTCGGCGGCGAGTTCGACAAGGCCTACGACACGATCCGCGTCGGCACCGGCGCGACCGGCGAGGTGCTCGACGGCCTCAAGGCCGACTTCAAGGAGGTCGTCAAGAGCGTCCCCGCCGACTTCGCCGACGCCGGGACCGCCGTCGCCGACCTCAACACCCGCCTCGGCATCACCGGCAAGCCTCTGCAAGACCTCAGTGCGCAGTTCCTCGACCTCGCCCGTATCACCGGGACCGAGGTGGGGGTCAACATCGACACGGCGACGCGCGCCTTCGGGGACTGGAACATTGCCAGCGACAAGCAGAGCGAAGCCCTCGACCGCATGTTCCGTGCCTCGCAGAACTCGGGCGTCGCTGTCGACAAGCTCGGGGGGCAGATCGTCCAGTTCGGCGCACCACTGCGCAACCTCGGCTTCGGCTTCGACACGTCCCTCGCCTTGCTCGCGCAGTTCAACAAGACCGGCGTCAACACCGAGGCCGTGATGGCAGGTCTGAAGATCGGGATCGGAACCATGGCGAAGGCCGGCGAGGATGCCCCGGAGACGTTCAAGCGCGTCGTCAGCGAGATCGAGAAGCTCGGCCCCGGGGCGGAGTCCACCGGCAAGGCCATCGAACTGTTCGGCCAGCGGGCCGGGCCCGACCTCGCCGACGCGATCCACGGCGGCAAGTTCGACATCGACGCCATGTACGAGGCGATCGCCAACGGCGAGGACACGATCACCAAGGCGGCCGACGACACCGAGAGCTGGGGCGAGAAGCTGAAGATGCTCAAGAACCGCGCCCTGGTCGGCATCGAGCCGCTGCTGACCGGCGCCTTCACCGCTCTGGGCAGCTTCATGGACCTCATCGCGGCAGCCGCCAGCAGCGGAGCAGCCCGCGCACTCGTCGACGCTCTCGGTGCCGCGTTTGAGTGGCTCAAGGGCATCGCTCTGGAGATCTGGCCCTACATCGCCGGGCTCATCGACGAGGCGATCCTGACCGTCAAGAGCATCCTCCGCAGCCTTAAGCCGGTCATCGATTGGATGGGCCGCCAGTGGGCCGCTCACGGCGACACCGTGAAGGCCGCCCTCGCCGTCATCAAGAGCATCATCAGCAGCGTCCTCAAGGCGGTCTTCAACGTGATCCGGGCCGTGCTCGCCATCATCCGTGGCGACTGGAGCTCGGCGTGGGTCTTCATGCGCAACTCGGCGCAGCACGCATTCAACGCCATCGGTGCAGCCGTCAAGGCCGGGCTCAGCCTCATCCGTGCCCTGCTCAGCGGCCTCGCCGGCAAGATCAAGGGCTGGATCGGGAACCTTGGCAGCACGCTGTGGAACGCCGGCGCGAACCTCATTCAGGGCCTCATCGACGGCATCGAGTCGAAGCTCTCTTGGCTACGGTCCAAGCTCAGCTCGGTGACGAGCATGATTCCCGAGTGGAAAGGCCCACTGGACAAGGACCGCGTGCTGCTTCGCCCTGCCGGTCAGGCCATCATGGACGGCCTCATGTCGGGTATCGCTTCGCGCGAGTCGGCTCTCGGAACACAGCTTGCGGGGATCACCGCTGGCATCGCCGGTGCGCCCGCCCTGGCTGGGGCCGGTGGCCGCCAGATCTACATCGCTCCCGGGGCGGTGCAGGTCACCGTCAGCGGCTCCGGCCTGTCACGGCAGCAGGCCACCGACGCCGTGCGCGCCGGTGTCGAGCCCGGCCTTGAGCGCCTCGCCCGCGAGATCAAGGCGCTGTAGCCGTGCCGAAGTACGCACAGAACCCGAGCAGCTACCGCTCCATCGACGGGCGCAACCAGACGACGTTCACCCTCACCGGCGGGCAGCCGCTTGCGACCACACTGAGCGACTCCGCAGACGCCACCTACGGCAAGACCAAGGCGCCGAAGAAACCGATCGACACCGTCTATCCCGGCTGGCCCAGCCTCGCCGCCGGCGAGCGCATCGTCGCCGTCTGCCCGTTCGTGCGCGCCAAGCGGCCCGGCTCCAAGACGGTCACCGCCAAGGCCGGCCTCTACACGGCAAGGTCCGACGGCACGCGCGCCATCCGCGAGGGCGCCGCCCTCGGCCTCCTCTACAGCGCCGCTGCCGCCGATGAGGAGCTGGCCGCCTACCAGGGCCAGCAGCTCGTCCCCGGTCTGCTCGTCGAGTGGGACGAGGACGTGGTCAAGGCCCTCGGCTACGCCTACGCCTACCCGGCCCTCACCCTCCGCGACCCGCACACCAACTCGGCCAACTGGGCCTCCTGGTACGAGGCGGGCTGGTACTTCTACGCCACGAAGGCCGCCACCGTGAGCAGCGTCAGTGCGCCGAGCGGCACCATCGCGACGACACAGTGGCCCGAGCTCACCGCTACCCTGGCCGCCATCGTCGAGAGCTGGCAGGTGCCGACCGATCTGCCCTCGTTCATGTGCGGCATCGACGTGGAGTTCAGCGTCTACTCGGGCACCCATACGACGCCGCCGAGCGCCGATCCCGTGTTCACCTTCACCAAGGAAGACGTGATCGACGAGTACATCGACGGCTCGACTCCTTCGACCCTCGCCGTAACCGTCGAATCACCGATGCCGCTGCCGAACGGCGACTACACCCTGTTCGTGCGGGTCAGCCGCCGGCACCCGAGCGGCGTCGCTGCCTGGAGCAGCTACAGCTACTCGCAGTTCACGATCAACGCCCCGAGCCCGACGACGCCCACCCTGAGCCTCGCCGCCAGTAGCGCCAACCACTGCATCGGCGTCACCGTCAACGCGCCGACGACCGCTGGCTACGACGCCTCCACCTGCCTCGTGCAGGTGCAGCGCCAAGTCGGCAGCGTCTGGCGCAACGTGCGCAACATGATCGACGAGGCGCTGACTGTCGGATCGGACCAGCTCGTCGGCTACGACTACGAGGGCGAGCGCGCCCTCACCAACACCTACCGCGCCCGCGTCTCGATGTGGCACACGGTCGATGCCGTGCGCCGCTACTCTGCCTGGGACACCGACACCGAGACCGGCCCTGCCGTCGCCGGCTGGAACCTCAAGGCGCTGGAGGACCCGACCGCCAGCTGGCTCGGCGCCCACGTGTCGCCCGACCCCAGTGAGGAGTCGCAGCAGGCCGCCGCCACCTTCCACCCGCTCGACCGCGACAAGCCCGTCGTCGTCTTCGGCTCGGCGGGCGGCCAGGGCGGTCAGCTCCGTGTCATCGCCGAGGGCTCGACCGCCGTCGCCGCCCTTCGCGCCTTCGCCGCCTACAAGGGGCCGTCGCTGCTGGAGGACGGCTGGGGCCTCGCCAAGCACATCGCCGTCACCGCGACCTCATGGGTCCGGGGCGGTGCCTCAGACGAGCCACGCCTCGAAGCGGTCATCGCCTACACCGAGACAGACGCCGGCCTCGCCGAGAGCACCACCTGACCGGCCTGAGAGCAGGAGACGCACATGGCTGACCACATCAGCATCCTCGACAAGGACGGCAACCCGGTCGTCCTCAACTCAGACGACTGCGGTGCCAGCGGCCACGCCCAGGGCGTGAAGCTGCTCTACAGCGCCAACGGCGTGGCCACCGTCATCGAGGCCGACGCCGACGGCCTCAAGGTCAAGCTCGGCAAGGGCATCGCCGCCGAGGGTGCGGCACTTGGCGAGGGGATGCTGATCCAGGGCGACGATGGTACCGACCGGCAGAACGTCGCCGTCGACACAGACGGCCACGTGCAGGCCGACGTCCTCGAGTGCGCCCTGCCGACCGGAGCCGCGACGCAGGCCACCCTCGCCGACTGCCTCACGGCCCTGCAGGTCCTCGACAACGTCATCGCCGGCGGTGAGACGCAGGTCGACGTGATCACCTCCGCCTTGCCGTCGGGCGCAGCTACAGAGGCCACCCTTGCCTCCATCAAGACGGCCTGCGAGCTCATCGACAACGCCGTCGCCGGCAGCGAGATGCAGGTCGACATCGTCGGCGCGCTGCCCGCCGGTACCGCCGCCATCGGCAAGCTCGCCGCCAACGCCGGCGTCAACATCGGCGACGTGCGGATCGCAGACAACGGGCTGACCCGCGTGCGCAAGCGCGTCGCCCTCTCGGCATCGACTACCGGCGGGACCGTGTGGGACCCGGCCAGCGGAAAGGCATTCGTGCTCAAGAAGCTCGTCGTCTCATGCGGCACCGGTGGGATGGTGCAGTTCTTCGACGGCACGGATAGTGGCAACACGGTGATTGGCCCCGTGCTCGCCCTCGCCGACGACGGCGGCTGGGCGGAGAACTGGGACGCGGACTTCCCCTGCATCAGCGCCGCTGCGAACAACATCCTCAAGTACACGACGGACAGCACCTTCGTCGGCTCCGTCTACGTCGAGGGCTGGGAGATCACTCCGTGACGATCACCCTGGTGGGCACAGCCGGAAACTCGGGCAACAGCAACGCGCCGACCGTCACCCACGGGCAGACGATCCTCGCCGACGACGTGATCCTGGCCCTGATCTGCTACGACGAGGACAGCGCAAACACGTGTGCCGGCGACAACGGCGGCGACGCCATGAGCGAAGACCTCGACGCAGCTCTGGGCATCGCCTCGTTCCGGCTCGCCCTCTACAGCCGGGTCGCGCCGGACGCCAGTGAGCCGAGCTCCTACGACTTCGCCCTCGGCGACTCGGTCAACTGGGGCGCGATGGTGCGCATCTATCGCGGCGTGGATCCAAGCGTCTACGACGTGGCCCCCTCGCTGACCAACGAAGGCACCGGGCCGAGTCCAGACCACCCGTCGGCTCCAAGCATCACGACGCTCACCAACGGCGCCATGGCGATCATGGCCGCCTTCTTCGACTCGGGCGGCACGAGCGACTACTACGCCAGTCCGAGCAACGGCTTCGGCAACGAGCGGGAGAGCGGCGGCGGGCGGGCCTGCGTCACCTACGACAAGCTCATCGCCTCAGCCGGGGCCGTCGGCGCGACCGGCTGCACACAGGACTGGGGTGGGCAGAGCTGGTCGGCTTTCCAGTTCGCGCTCAAGCCCTCGGGAGGCGGTCCGCCCGCCGGCGCAGGCCGCATCCTGACCCTCAATCGCAAGCTCTGGTGAAAGGACGCACGTCATGGACCCGAACGAACAGTGGGCCGACTTCATCACGCTCCTGGCCCTCGACGAGGACAAGCCCGATGCCTTCGGAGCAGCGGCACGGCAGGTCCGCATCGCTCTGCGCAAGTACATGGACCTGCGCTTCGGCACGACCAGCATCGAGTACCTCGTCGACATCGTGAACGACCCGGCGATCATCGCCGCGGTGAAGACCAGCCTGCAGCACGTCAACGAGGACGCCGCCGCGATCAAGACTGCCGTGGACGCCCTCATGCCGCAGCCGCCGAGCGCCTGACCGGAGCGCCTGGATGCCCGTCGTCCCGCTCTTCTACACCTCCGACGCCGAGGAAGTCCTGCCGGCTGCGCCGGAGTCTACCGCGCCCCTCACCTGGGCCGGGATGCTCGCCTCGGCGGCGCAGGTCGCCGTCGTCACCGCGAACGCCTACCTCGGCGGCACCCTGCAGGCCGAGCTCTGGGTGACCGGTGGATCGGTGACCGCCGACGCGCGGCGCACCAAGCTCCGCAACGGCAGCCTCACGATCGCCGCTCCGACCCTCACTCACACCGCCGCCGAGCTTCAGGCCCTGCTCGTCACGCCGGGTGTCGAGATCGCCATCCAGCGCGGCCTCATCCACCCGAACGGCGAGCGCCTGATGGCCGACCTCGGCAGGTTCATCGTCGATGAGGTGACGTGGGCGAAGGCGCCGGCTGACGCCCTCACCGTCACGATCAGCGACCTGTCGGCTCGCGTGTCGCGGGCGCGGTGGACAGATCCTTGCCAGATCGCCTCGGGCACCGCCCTCGCCGATGCCCTCGCCGAGCTGCTCACCGATCGTTGGTCGGACGTGGACACTGCGTTCACCTGTCCCGAGATCCTTGGCGCGCAGGCCGTGCTCGAGTCCGGGCCTGACTCTGACCCGTGGGCCGACGCCTGCAAGATCGCCGAGGCGCACGGCTATGCCCTCATCTTCGACGCCAGAGGCGTCGCCGTCCTTCGCAACCTGCCCGACGCCGTGCAGGGTACGCCGGCGTTCGCCTTCGCTCCGGGAGTGACGGCCATCGTCACCGAGCGCACGACCGTCTCGCCGCTCGACCGCGTCTACAACGGCGTCATCGCCAGCGGTGAGGGGTCGGGGAACGAGACGCCGGTACGCGGCGAAGCCTGGGACGAGGACGCATCGAGCCCGACCTACCGCTTCGGGCCGTTCGGGCAGGTGCCGCGCTTCTACTCATCGCCCCTCATCACGACGACCGACCAGGCCGAATCGGCAGCTACCTCGCTGCTCGCCAAGTCGGTCGGTCGCATCGAGAAGCTCTCCTGGGCGCAGGTGCCGCACCCCGGGCTTGAGCCGCTCGACGTGGTGTCCGTCGAGGACTCTGACGGCACGATCCGCCGCTACATCGTCGACGAGGTGACGATCCCGCTGACCGCCAGCGGCGTCATGACCGGCGTTGCCCGTGAAGTGACGGTGAGCTACCAGTGACCGACCTGCATGAGATCGCTGCCCTGTTCGCCAAGCCCGACGGCCGCCTGCGGCTGCGCCAGGGCGAGGTCAGCGCCATCGCCGACGACGGCAGCGTGTCGGTCAAGCTCGGCGGGAGCAGCACCGCCGTGTCGGGCGTCAAGCTGCTCGCCTCGGTCTGCCCGATGGTCGGTGGCGGCTTGTGGCTCGCCGGCGACGGCATGGATCTCATCGGTATCGGCACGGTGACGCCTACCGGCCCCGCCTTCGTCGACGTGCGCCGGAGCAGCGCCCAGAGCATCCCCACCGCGACCGACCGGGACATCGACTTCCTCTCAGGCGCCACCGTCGACGCCGACACTCACGGCATGTTCGACACCGCCGCCTCGGACCGTGTCACGATCAAGGTCCCCGGCGTCTACGGCTTCACCTATGGGACTGCGTGGGCGAGCAACGGTACCGGTACCCGCAGCGTGTGGATCGAGGTCGATGCAGTAGCCAAAGGCCGGATCGTCGTTCCCGGCTTCAGCGGCGGGACGAATGTCATCGCCACATGCACCGAGGTCGAGTGCGCCCTGAAAGACGTAGTGCAGCTGTTCGTTCGGCAATCCTCGGGCGGCTCGCTGGACTGTCAGGCCTTCTCCCATTCGCCGCGCCTCACCGCACGTTGGCTGAGGCCCCTGACCCCGACGTGAGGCAGGAGCGCAACGTGAGCAACGGACGCATGAAGGAACACGAGATCGAAGCCATCCTGTCGGGCGATCAGGAGAGTGTGAACCGCTTCCTCGTCGCCTCGGTGTGCGAGATGCGCGACATGCTGAGGGAGGTCTTGGGCGCCCCCGGCGGCAGCTGCAAGTCCGGCAGGAGGGGCGACGTTCGCACGTGGATCATGTGGACCCTGGGCACCAAGGTCGGGTCGGCGCTCATGTCCTCAAGCATCGGGGCCGCCGTCGCCCTGTTCGTTGCCTGGCTAGTCACGAGAGGAGGCTGAGTACGGCTGAGTACAAGGAGATCACGCTGGCCGCCAGCGGTAAGCGACTGATCGTCAACACCGACCGCGTGACCGCTGTGCTTGAGGGCGACGACGGGAAGGCCGTCGTCATCATGGACGGCAACGCCTACCCGATCACCGCGACCTACCAGCAGGCCTGCGTCGCTCTTGGCGTCGTTGCGGCCTGACGAGCGAAGGAGAGACATGAGGATCATCCGCCCGAAGTACACGTGGCGAGCACCGCTGTCGAAGCGCTGGGGCAAGCCGCCGAAGCTCGTCTGGCACCATACCGCCAGCGACGGCGACACGTGGCAGTCGATCCACAGCTACGCCAAGAAGGTGCTCCGCTGGCTCGGCATCCCGTACCACTGGCTCATCATGCCGAATGGCGACATCGTCCAAGGTCGTCCCGAGTGGGCGATGGGCGGTCACGCGAAGCACTTCAATCACTGCATTGGTGTCGCCCTGGTCGGGGCCCTCCACAAGCACAAGCCGACGCCGGCGCAGGTCAAGAACGCCCGCTGGCTGCGTGGTGAGATCCGCAGGCGTCACTCAGGGATCAAGGACATCGGGCACGGCAGCCTGCCGCTGAACGCGACGCAGTGTCCGGGCCGCTACTTCCCGATGGGCGAGATCACGAAGCCGGCGACGGTCATGGCTCCGCGCAGGTACCGAAAGCGGTTCAAGTTCGCTCTGATCACATGGGCGCTCACCTGGAACAAGAACCACCCGAAGGACCGCATCGACATACCGACCGGGGTCGGCTGGTCGCTTGCATGGAACAGGCGCATCGTCGGCAAGCTCGCTTGGCGTGTCTCGAAGCGCATCAAGGGCGTGGATTCCACGTGGCGGCCGACGAGGGAGCTGTGGAACGCCGTCAAGTGACCAGGCCGTCACACTGCTGAGCCCAAGGAGGGGATGAGATATCAACTCCGGACCCCGAGGACTTCCAGCCGGGTGCGTGCGTGGTGGAGGTGCGTTGAGGCCGCAGGAGGGTTGCTAGATAGGCGGCATACTTGGCCCGGCAGTTGTGGGAAGAGCCGGAGAGGAAGCGTGGAGCTGCCGTGTCTCGACGTGGTTGGCGCTTGCGGTGAACTGGTGGCTCATGACTGCTCACCGGCGTGTTGCCAATCGAAAGGCTCGGCGTCCGGGTAGTCCTTTCGGTACGCGGCGAGTTCCTCCGACGATAGCGCATACCACTCGTCGTAGGGATAGCGACGGAAGAAGTCCGCGACGCGTTCCCTGAAGTGCGCTCTCGCAAGCTCGTTCAGTCGCGCCCTTCGGAACCTGCGGAACCCCTCGAGACCGTCTCGGGGCAATCGGAGGGTGAGGCGGAAGTCCACCGCCATCTTCGAATTCCACCCCAGCTCGTCGGAAGGCGGGAGATAGAACCATTTCTGATTTAGGCGGGCCTGTTGAGTGATGATCTTGCGCCATGAATTGGGGGCAGTGGTGTCCTTCGCCTTCCTCTCCACCTGACGGAATTCCTGGATCTCGCATAGCGACACGTGTGGGCTCCTGACGGCGTCGCAGTCTTGGGTGATCACTATCGCGGCAACCGGTGTGAGGCTCACGGTCGCTTCGATTGGCTTCCCTTGTACTGCGAGCTCCTCCCAGGAGGCCTCCATCATGTCGCCCGATGGCGCTGCAAATGCCACCATGTCTAGGGACACATCAGGTCTCGGAAGGGCGACGAAGATGTCCCCCTGTCTGATTGGATCCGGCATGCCGGGATGCTCGTAGATCACTCCGAGGTGTTCCAGTCCACGCCATGGCGGGCCTCCTCGGCGAGCGACTGCTGACGCGCGGCTTCAGCCAAGTCCGCCGTCTCATGAGCACGCTTGCGAGCGTCCTCTAGGCTCACTCTCCTTGCGCGAATCGGTGGCAGTTCCGCAGCCAGAGGCTCGGTCGCACTGGAAGGTTCTCGGGGCTCGCTCTCAATCGGCCCGGTGTGCGTGTGCGGCGGCGCAAGCTCCCGACCGGCCCTTGTGGCCGATGCCGACTGCCGCCGCTCTTCTCCAACGATGCGGAGCTCTTCGTTTGTCCGACTAGCATCCGAGAGGTCAGTCAGTCTTCCGCACAGGGACTCCTCATTCACCTTCAAACCTCCTCAGAAGCTCTCCTTCGACAAGCTCGAAGAACCACGTCTCAGCTACGCCATGAGCCTGATCTATCCACGTTTCGAATCCTTCCCCCAGATTCGGCGCTTCGGTTGCATCGGAGATGACGAGTGTCTCCCAGACCACTGCCGGTTGCTCTCGGTGGAACCCGGTACCCAGCTTCATGGCGACAGTCCCCACTGGCGCCTTGAGTGGGAATGACACGTTCCATCTGCTGGATGTGGGCATAGGCTGAATTGGCAGCTTCTCGAAGAAGGTCTCCTGGAGTCTCAGCGTTGTCTTCAGGTGGCTACCCATGTACTCCAGTACGTCAGCGCTTCTGAAGTTGAACGGAACAGCGTTGATGTACCGGAGGGTGAGCTTCTGAGCCTGAGGGGCTTGGCCGTTGGGATACGCGTCCAGGAATCGGTCGATCGCTTCTACGCACCGATGCTCGAAGTCCTTCCACTCGTAGCCCCCTGTGTCGTTCACGGTGAGGATTCCAGGACCGAGCTGAAGCAGAGGCCAACGATCCTCACCAACACGGAAGCGGTGCTGAACCCGGTGCCCTGTCAGCTCGTCCGGGAAACCTGCGAGCTGCAGAGGCTCGTGGAAGGGATACTGCTTCTCAACGCGCTCAGAGAAGCGGCCCAGGACGATTGGGTAGTTGGGGTCGTTCTCGACGCCGGGAGACACACTAGTCAACTGCCACTGCAGTTCCAGAATCGCCTCGACGAGAGGCTTATTCTTCAGGTTGCGTCCCACCGTCCATCACCTCCGTCAGTCAGCGCCTACTCTCCAGCATACCCGTGGAAACGACTGGCGTCATGCACATCCCACGTTCACGACTCGCAGCGATTCTGCAGCATCCTAGCCGTCCGGCGACTCCCTTCTCCACACCGTCTCCCGCTGATACCCTCACCCTCATGCCCCCAACACCCTCTACTACGGCGACAACCGGAGCACGCTCCGCCTCGAAGAGCGGACGAGCGCATGCCTCGACTGACTGAGCAAGAACAGCAAGAGATCATTCGCTTCATCGAAGCCGACAAGCCGCTGCCGGACAAGTACCGCTTCCTGCTCTTCGAGGACAAGCGCGAGGTCGAGCTGGTCTGGAACGGCAAGACCAGCGAGGTCTGCAACGTCGTCCTGCCCTTCCAAGTCATCGAGCAGGTGGACGAGCCGCGCGCCGAGAAGCCCGAGGAGACGGCGCTGCAAATGGACCTCTTCTCGACTGGACGCGCGTGGCCGTCAGCTCAAGGGCTGGACCAACAAGCTGATCTGGGGCGACAACAAGCTGATCCTCTCCAGCCTCAAGAACGGGCCACTGCGCGAGGAGATCGAGGCGCAGGGCGGCATCAAGCTGATCTACATCGACCCGCCGTTCGACGTGGGCGCGGATTTCTCCATGGACATCGAGATTGGCGACGACACCTTCACCAAGAAGCCCAACATCCTGGAAGAGATCGCCTACCGCGACACCTGGGGCAAGGGTGCGGATTCCTTCATTGCCATGATCTACGAGCGACTGGTGCTGATGCGCGATCTGCTGGCTGAGGATGGCAGCATCTATGTGCATTGTGACTGGAGGCTCAATTCTCTTATTCGGCTCGTGATGGAGGAGATATTTGGTGGCAGCGCCTTCAGGGGTCATGTTGTTTGGAGAAGCATGACTCCGAGTGGTTTCAAGGGGAGAACCAGTCTTGGAAAGAGCAAGGATGACATCCTCTATTTCTCAAAGAGCAGCGAACGCTATGTCTACAATCCTCAGAAGATTCCGTACAGCCACGAGTATCTTCTGGAAAGATTCAGCAAGGTAGACGACAAGGGTAGGCGGTTCAAAGACGAGAAGATTGGCACAGCAACTACACAGGCAACCGTAGACAAGCTCGCTGAAGAGGGGCGCATCTATGTCACTTCTCAGGGAACCTTGAGGATTAAGCACTTCCTTGATGAAGCTGATGGCTACTTCATGGATGACCTGTGGACAGACATCTTCCATGAAAACTCTCAGTCCGATGCCAGGACTGACTACCCCACACAGAAGCCCGAAGCTCTCCTTGAGCGAATCATCAACGCCTCGTCAAACGAAGGCGACCTTGTTGCCGACTTCTTTGTGGGGTCCGGAACCACGGCGGCCGTTGCTGAGAAGGTTCGACGAGACCTGGCGGCGCTTTGTGATCAAGATGGCGACCGGCACCGGCAAGACCAAGGTGCTGAGCCTGGCTGCTGGCCTGGAGCTTCTTCCACAAGCTCTACGAGCCGGAGTCGCGACCTGGCGCGCAACTTTCTGGTGATCGCGCCCAACATCATCGTGCTGGACCGCATCTACAAGGACTTTCAGGGGCTGCGCATCTTCTTCGAGGATCCGGTGCTCCCGGACAACGGCTTCGACGGGCGCAACTGGCGCGACGATTTTCAACTGACCCTGCACATGCAGGACGAGGTGCGCATCACCCGGCCCACCGGCAATATCTTCCTGACCAACATCCACCGCGTCTATGCCGGCGACGACATCCCGCCATCGCCCGACGACGAGAACACCATGGACTATTTCCTGGGCAAGCGGCCCACCGGCGCGACCACCGATTCCAAGGTGGACCTGGGCATGATCGTGCGCGACATCGACGAGCTGATGGTGCTGAACGACGAGGCGCACCACATCCACGACCCGCGCATGGCCTGGTTCAAGTCGATCGAGGACATCCACAACCGCCTGCAAGCAGAAAGGGGCGCCCTCTCCCTGCAGGTGGACGTGACCGCCACGCCCAAGCACAACAACGGCGCGATCTTCGTGCAGACCGTGGCCGATTACCCGCTGGTGGAGGCCATCTCGCAGAACGTGGTCAAGCACCCCGTCCTGCCCGATGCCGCCAGCCGCGCCAAGCTCGTGCGAGCGCCAGAGCGCCAAGTACACCGAGAAATATGCCGACTACATCCACCTGGGCGTGATCGAATGGCGCAAGGCGTATGCCGAGCACGAAAAGATGGGCAAGAAGGCCATCCTGTTCGTGATGACCGACGACACGCGCAACTGCGACGACGTGGCCGAGTACCTGGAAGGCCACTATCCCGACCTGAAGGACGCCGTGCTGGTCATCCACACCAAGAACAACGGCGAGATTTCCGAAGCGACAGTCGGGCAAGGCCAAGGAGGAACTGGAGAAACTGCGCAAGCAGGCCAACGAGATCGACGGGCTCGGACAGCCCCTACAAGGCCATCGTCTCGGTGATGATGCTCAAAGAGGGCTGGGACGTGCGCAACGTCACCACCATCGTCGGGCTTGCGCGCCTATTCAGCCAAGAGCAACATCCTGCCCGAGCAGACCCTGGGGCGCGGCCTGCGCAAGATGTACCCCGGCGGCGTGGAGGAATACGTCAGCGTGGTCGGCACCGATGCCTTCATGGATTTCGTGGAATCGATCCAGGCCGAAGGCGTGGTGCTGGAGCGCAAGGCGATGGGCGAGGGCACCAGGCCCAAGACGCCGCTGGTGGTGGAGGTCGACAACGAGAACGAGAAGAAGGACATCGACGCGCTGGATATCGAAATCCCGGTGCTGACGCCCCGCGTCTACCGGGAATACAAGAACCTGGCCGATCTGGACGTGAGCCGCGCTGGGGCATCAGCGCGTGGCCTACCTGCAGTTCAGCGAGGAAGAGCAGCGGGAGATCGTCTTCAAGGACATCACCACCGGCGAGGTGACGCACACCACGATCCTCGACACGGCCGGCGTCGCCGATTACCGCAGCGTGATCGGCTACTTTGCGCAGACCATCATGAAGGATCTGCGGCTGGTCAGCGGCTACGACGTGCTCTATGGCAAGGTCAAGGCGTTCGTGCAGGACGAGTTGTTTGACCAGCCCGGTGGAACTGGAAAGCCCCAACACCCTGCGCAACCTGTCGGAACTGGCCGCCACCAAGACGCTGATCGAGACCTTCAAGAAGGCGATCAACGCCCTGACCGTGCAGGACAAAGGCGACGCCGAAATCCGCGACACCATCAAGCTGCGCCAGACCCGCCCCTTTGTGGCCAAGGATCAGGGCTACCTGTGTCCCGAAGAAGAGCGTCTTCAACCGCATCATCGGCGACAGCCATTTCGAGCTGCGTGTTCGCCAGCTTCCTGGAAGATTGCGGCGATGTGGTGTCCTACGCCAAGAACTATCTGGCCGTGCATTTCAAGCTGGACTACGTGAACGCCGACGGCGACATCTCCAACTACTACCCGGATTTTCTGGTCAAGCTGTCCGACAGGCGGATCGTCATTGTCGAAACCAAGGGCCAGGAAGACCTGGACGTGCCGCTGAAGATGGCAGCGGCTGCGGCAGTGGTGCGAGGACATCAACCGCGTGCAGTCAGACGTGGACTACGACTTCGTCTACGTGGACCAGGAGGGCTTCGACCAGTACAGGCCCAGATCGTTGGGAGAGCTTCTGAGCGTGTTCACCGAGTACCAGACGGCCACACCGGCATCGTAGTAGGAGTGCCGTGGGCGCTGCTCCCAGCTTGTCCTCTGTGAATGGGTCAAACCTTCAGGAACGCGCAGCGGCAGCCCAAGACGCACGAGCAGGCGATGCTGGGGCTGGCGGACTAGGCAGCTCGTCGCCGCAGGAAGGCGGCCTGGCGGCAGCGCTCGCCACAGAACTTGCGCCTTGAGTTCGTGGTCAGGAAGACCATCCTGCACTCCTCGTGGGCGCAGCGGCGCTCGAGGACGGGCTTCGGTCCCGCGGCTCGTGTCTCGGTGCGACTGTGATCGTGCAGAGCACAGTAGGCGGACGGGTTGTACATCGACAGCCGCGTCTCGCAGTCGTGCTCAGCACAGACACGACCGCCCCCGTAGGTTGCGGTCTTGGCGCGGGGATCCTCGAGCTGCGCGATCGTGAAGGCACGCATCATGTGCGGAATCGCCCTCCCATGCTGTCTCATCAGAAGCCCCTGGTCTCAGCGCTTCGATTCCAGGTCGTCTCGTCTCATCGCATCGCGCGCTCGGCAGAGCGGACAGGTGCAGCCTTCGCGATGGCGCCAGCCCCACTCAGGCGCAGCTTCGGGCTCGCGGCCCGCCAGTTGCCATCGTCGGTAATCCAGAAGTGGATGCCGTCGTAGTAGTGCTCGCATCTCTCGTCGCGAGCCCACGCCCGTCGCTCGGCGGCCTGCACCTCGTCCCGTCCATACGCTCCGGTGTTCTCACCCTTGAGATACCTCCTCCTATCTTGATTCTTCCCGCGGCTGTGAAAGCCAAGCGAGGTGAGACGTGGTGTGCACGCTGCCTCTGGGGGAGGCTGCCTCCGGCTTGAGAGGATCGTTCCCTTGGGGCGAGGAAGCGGACCAACAGCCGGCCGGCTAGTTGTCTCCCGCCTCAGTCAACCCACCGGCCGCCACCAGCGCCGCACACGGCGAGCCGGTTATGTTGCAGGGGTGACAACAGCCTCGGTGCTTGATCCCGTTCGGCCGGCTCCTCCGGCTCAGACATGCCGGCCCAGCTATGCGGAATCCGAGTACCATCGGCAGAACAGCAGCGCCCGACGAGGCGGGGAAGGCCTCACCGTCTTCGGGAGGGGAGATGGGCCCCATATCCCACCACGCAGCGGCCGGGCGGCGTGGCTACTCGATCGCGGAGCCGAACTCCACGACCAGCTCCATCGAGTCGTAGTCGCCGGCGTCGACCGTATCGGCGGCAGCCCAGTCACCGTCTCGGGAGAGCTCAGCCTTCCCAACCGTGTAGAAGCCGTCCACTTCATTGGCCTTGCGATAGGCGAAGACGACGACAGCGTTGAAGTCGTGCTCAGACTTGGCCTTCTCTATCACGTCCAGAACGATGACCTCGAACTGCTCTTCGGTCACCTTGTCCGGTACCACGACGTCATACTCGTAGCGCTTGACATCGGCGTACGAGATGTCCTCGGTCTTGGCGATCTCGTAGTCGGGAACCACGATCTCTGGAGTCGTGGCTTCAGGCTCCGCTTCAGTGCTCTCCTCACCGCAGGCCGCGACGCCTGCCAACATGGCCGTGGCGATGATGATGGTGAGTGCGAGCTTCATTGTGCCTCCATTCTCGCGTGCATGGGCCTCGTCACTTGGCGATCTTCCCCTCCAGCCGAGCGATGCGCTTCGACCAGTCCTGCTTACCGTCCATCCATCCCTGATTCTGCGCCTCCCTGCTGAGGCGCAGGGCTTCCTCGAGGTTCCCTTGTTTCTCACGGATGATGGCCAATTGCTGGAAGCCTCGGTGGGATGGTGGCTGGAAGACGACTTCTCGCTTCTCCCCCCAGAACTCAGAGAGCTTGCGTGCTCTCTCCTCCGCGTCTGACACCATTCGCCTCCAGACCTCCGGCGCGATGGCGATCTGACGCTCACAGGCAGCTATGGCGGCATCAAGAGCGCCTGACTGCGTTGTGCGCTGTGCGTAGTAGGCGTCGATCATTTGGCTGTAGACGGCGTGACGGCCGAGGATGTCGTCTCCAACGATGCTGTCGGCCTTCTCCAGCATTCGCGTTGCGAGGTGTCGTTCGTCTGACCGCGTGAACCAGCTCGACAGAATAACCAGGAAACCGGCGGGCTGGTGAGCTGCACCGGCGTTTCCCCGCGTCAGCCCCTTGTCGCCGTCGGGGTCGTACTTCTGTTCGATGTACTTCCGCTCGTCATTCGTGAACGCGCTGTGCCACCACTCCCACAGGCCGAGCCCGGCGATCAGACCGCCTTGTTTGGCTGGCTTCTTCTTTGCGCGAGTGGCGACATCTCCGACCGGCACTTCTCCCAATTCAGCTTGCTCTGGTGGTTTCCTCTTCCGTGAGAACAGTCCCATGCACGCCTCCAAGGACTTCGCCAGTTGGGCCTGATGATAGCAGCGGCTCTGAGCGACAAAGCCGTTTCTCCTGCAAGACCGGTCTACCACCAAGATTATTCAGCCGTCCCTGACCTGGCCCGCTACCGTGCCTTCCCATGCACGGTCCAACGCTGCGCGGGTCTGAGGAGGGCTCTGCCGTTTCCCCCTTGAACGGCGGACCCGTCTGTGTGCCCGCCGAAGATCCCCATCTCGGTGCTGCCTCCGAGCCGTCCTCGCCGCGCAGCGTCGGGTCGTGCGCGCCGCGATCCGCTGAGGCCCACGACTGCGGCCTCTGCACCAGCTGGCAGGAGCACTCCGTCGGCTCCCCCCTCGGCCGCTGCGGCGTGTTCGGGCTGGTGACGGCCCAGCGCGGGGGCGGCTGCGTACACAACTTCAGACCACGACAGAAGGAGACCAGACCGTGACCCCTTACGAGATCATCTCGCTCGTCGCCATGCTGCTGATCGCCGGCGGCATCTCAAGCCGCCTCGTCGAGCTCATCAAGCGAGTCACCTGGACCGGCCGCGCCAAGTGGGCGCTCTCTGTGGGCCTCTCAGCAGCCGTCGGCATCGCGACTGCCTGGCTGGCGGGAGACGTGCTCGGCATCGTCGCGGAGTGGGGATCGCTGACCGCCACCGACGTCTTCGCCTTCATGGCCGCCGTCTACGCGACCGGCAACGGATTCTATGAACTGTGGTTCAAGCCGGCAGCCTCGAAGAAGCTCGATTCCGTCGTCTGAGGTCGCTATCATGGCACCATACGAACACCTGTTCGTGTCCGTGCTGAGGCCCAGGATCCCTGCTGTTTCAGGCGCCACACCGCGAGAACGCCGTGGGTCGGGGCGTAGGCCGGCCTAGGAGGGGAAGATGACCGAGGGACTCCTGAGCCCGGCCAAGGCCGCCGACTACATCGAGCGCGAGTGGCATCTGCGTGTGAGCGCTGCGACGGTGAGACGCTGGGCGAAAAACGGGAGCGTCCCTGCGGTCCACGAGGGAAGACGCGTGTTCATCGATCCGGCCGACCTGCACGCCATCTTCGACGTGCCGCAAACTGAAACTTCTGATGATGACTGAAACGCCTGCAGGGAGTAGACTGTGCGTGACTACGACCGCGAAGGGCGTGAGTGGGCGAGCACTACCTCAAAGTGTCCGAGGCACGGACGTACATCAAGGAGCGCTACGGCGTCTCGTGGTCGGGAGCGTGGATCCGAAAGCTCGTCGAGCGCGGTACGCTTCGGGGCGTGCGTCCAGGCGGCGGCAAGGGCTGGCTCTACGTCTCCAGAGAGTCCATAGACGAGCGCTTCCAGGGCTGCGAGCCCTACCCAGACTCCCTCTAGGCTCTCCTTCATGACCCTTGACTAAGGGATTCGTGTCGCGATAAACTGCAACAACGCACAACAAGTGCGATAACGCCAACTCCGAAGGAGGCGCCCTGGGGCACCGCAACGACGGGTCAATCAGACTAGAGGGGAATGCGATGTACCAAGAAGAAGGGGCCCCCTGCCGGCAAGCTGAAGGCCCCAACAGTCCAAGAGGGACTATCGCCAAGAATAGCACCACGCACGCCCGTGCGCACCGTTTCCTGCGCGACACCCTGATCGTCACGACCACCGTGACCATCGCTTGCGCCGCTCTCGTCGGCGCCGGGGTGCTCGCCGACTCCCTGCCTGCCACCGTGACCGCCGTCGCTGGATTCCTCGGCTTCTGCGCGGTCGCGATCGTCGCGGCTTTGAGAGAGACGAGGCCGCGATGAAGAGCATCCTCAAGTACGGCCCCTGCCACAACTGCGGCGACTGCCGCAGCGAGGCCGACACGGGCGCCGCGTACTGTCGCGCCCACCCGCTCGGCGAACTGGAGTGTGAGAAGACCATGCGCGTCGATCGTCTTCTCGATCGCGCCGTGGCCGTGGCTGAGCTCGTTGCCAAGGAGCGCGACCGGGATCTGCGCCACGACGAAGCTCTGCGCCACGCGGACTCCTACTGCGACCTCGCCTGCGAGCTCGACGCCGAGTTCGACGAGGCCGCCTTCCTGGCGCGCTGCCAGGTGCACGTGCATGAGGCGGTGGCGGCATGACGCTCGTCACCACCGCATTCCATGAAGTCAGGTCGGCGCTTGACCAGGCACAGAACGACGCTCTGCGTGAGCACCGCGAGCTCGGTACGTCACTGCGCATCGCCAACCAGGAGCGCGAACGCCTCGAAGGCATGATCGAAGTCGCCATCGAGCTGCTGGCCGAGCACTGCACAGGCGAGTATCCGGAGACCGAGGCCGCAGAGGCGATCGTCGAACGCTTCGACCGGCGCCGGGCCGAGGCACGCGAGTTGCAGGCGGTGGCATCGTGAGCGCCGCCATCGACATCGCGACCTTCCGCGAACAGCGCCGCCGCTACCTCGGCGGCACCGACCTGCCGGCCATCATCGGCGTCTCGCCGTGGGCCAGCCCGCTCTCCGTCTATCTCGACAAGATCGGCGAGGCCGCGCCCCGCGATGAGACGCTCGCCATGCGTCGCGGCCTGCACCTCGAGCGCTTCATCGCTGACGAGTTCGAGCGGGCCATGCCGGGACACGTCTGCTTCTGCCCGAAGCCGCTCATGCGTGTGGATTGGGGCTTCCCGGCCGGCGCGCAGGTCGACCGCATGGTGGCCACGGAGAAGCACCCGCGCACACCTGTCGCACTGCTTGAAGCCAAGACCGCCTTCCGCTCGTTCCGCCAGTGGGACGCAGAGGCCGGCGAGGTGCCCGACAACTACTACGTGCAGGTGCAGTGGCAGCTCGCTGTCGCCGACCTGTCGCTCGGCTACGGTGCCGCCGACGTCGGCGACGACAGCTTGCGCATCGTGCCGATCGAGGCCGACAAGCGCGTCCAGGAGCGGCTGATCGAGGCGGGCCGCGAGTTCTGGACGAAGCACGTCGAGCCGCGCGTGCCACCGACGCCCGACGGCTCCGAGCGCGACGGCAAGGCGCTTACGCGCATGTGGCCGCAGACGGATCCCCGACCCGCCGCTCGACCTGACAGGCGACACGGCCGCGGACCTGCTGCTGACCCGCTACCGCGCACTGAAGGCACAGGCAGACGAGTACGCAGACGAAGCCGGCGCCGCCAAGCAGCAGCTCTGCGCGCTGATGGCAGAGCACGAGGCGGCGCTGCTGCCCGGCTACCGGCTCAGCTGGAAGAAGCAGAGCCGCCACACCATCGACACCAAGGCGCTGCGCGCTGCGCACCCGGCGATCGCCGAGGAGTTCAGCCGCACCAGCGAGACGCGCCCGTTCCTAGTCAAGGAGATCGACAATGACTGACTCCACCGAGGTCGCACGCCGCGACGAGTCGCAGGCGCCGGCCACCAACAAGCCCATCGAGTGCGTCGAGGACATCTTCCACAGCGCCTCGTTCAAGCGCCAGGTGGCGCAGGCGCTACCCGAGCACATCGGCGTCGACCGCATGATGCGCACGGTGCTGACCGAGGTGCGCAAGACGCCTGACCTGGCGAAGTGCACACCGGCAAGCTTCATGGGCGCGCTGCTCTCAGCGGCGCAAGCGGGACTTCGCCCCGGCATGTTCGGCGAGGGCTGGATCCTGCCCCGCTGGAGCGGCAAGCTGCAGGCGCTCGAGGCGCAGTTCCAGCCCGGCTACATGGGTCTCACGCAGCTGGCCTATCGCTCAGGTGAGGTCGCATCGGTGACCATGGGCGTCGTCTACGCCGCCGACCACTTCCACTACCAGCTCGGCAGCGACCCGCGCATCGACCACACACCGAACCTCGACGTCGAGCGCGGCGAGGACGACATCCGCCTCTTCTACGCCACGATCACGTTGACCAACGGCGGCAAGCTCATGGAGGTCATGAGCAAGGCTGAGATCGACGACGTTCGCGACCGCTTCGGGCCGACCAACAGGTCGGGCAAGCTGGTCGGGCCGTGGGTCAGTGATTACGTGCCGATGGGCAAGAAAACGGTGCTCATCCGCGCGCTCAAGCTGGCGCCGAAGGATCCCGAGAAGGACAAGCGCCTTCAGGCGGCGCTCCAGGCCGAGACGGATGTGTTGTTCGCCGACCGCACTGCAGCTGCCACGGTCGGCGGGCCCGCCCTGCCGGTCGCAGAGCGCGTGGCCGAGAGGCTCGGCCTCGGGAGCAACGGCGACGACAACGACGACGGCCCCGGAGAGGGGGCCCCTAGCGCCTCTGAGCCCATCGAGGGTGAGGTCGCGAGGAGCAGCCGGACCCGAGCCCATCGGCTTCGACAGCCCGCCGGCGAGGCAGACACCGAGCCGCCCGGCATGGACGCAGGCAGTACAAGGCGAAGTGCGAGGGCAAGCGGGGTCCAAGGCGGAGAACGGCGGGGGCATCACCCCGCAGCAGATGCGCACGCTGCAGGCCGCCTGGCGCAAGCTCGAGGAGGGGCCTGACGGAGAGGAGCTGCGGCCATCCTCGCCGACGAGACCGGCAAGGACTCGCGCAAGGCCCTCACCGTCGCCGAGGCCTCGGCCACCATCAAGCGGCTCGAACGCCGAGCTCAAGGGCGACGGCCAAGGCTGGCGGGGAGATGACCGAATCCGCCACGACCACAGAACTGACCGAGACGACAGAGCAGCGCCTGCAGCGCGAGCTCTCCGACCCGGTCGCCAAGGAGCAGATCGCCGAGTTGCTGCAGATCTCACTCGGCTCCGTCTACGCGAGCATGCGCAAGTTCAACGCGGCACGGCGCCTCGGCGAGGAGAACGCCATGCGCGGCGAGATCCCCTGCCTGCATCGTGGCGGCGCCCGCAGCCGAACGGCACCGTCAAGGGCGGCCGCTACATCGTGCCGCGCGACGCCTTCATCCGCTGGTACACCTCGGCCGGGCTCGACCCGGAGCTGCTCGAGCGGATCTACGGGAGGGGGGCGGCATGAGCGGCCGCCGCGTCAATGACGACGCCATCTACGAACCCGACGCCATCCTCGTCGGCATCATCGCCTGGGGATCCTCGAAGGTCTGCTCCTCCTGCGACACGGAGCTGCCCGCGAACACCGACTACTTCGCGCCGGACAAGAGTGGCGCGGCGGCCTCACCTACAACTGTCGTCGCTGCCGCAGGGTGGCCGAGAGGGCGAGCGTCGCGAGGCGCAAGGGGCAAGGGGGTGGTCGCGTGACCCGTCTCCGCAACCGCATGCGGAAGGCCGAGCTGCTACACAGATGGCGAGCTCTGCGCTGGCACCGAGACAAACGCACCACCTACGACGGGATCTGGGCGATGGCTGAGGACTCCGGCTGCCTCGAAGACGATCCGTTCGAGTGGAAGATGACATCTGGCCGAGTCCCTGGACGCAGACATCACGTCGAGGTACTCGAAGAGTGGCGTGACGAGCTGATCGAGGCCGGCAAGCTGGTCCCCTACGAGGCCGACGGCAAGCGCTACCTGTTCTTCGGGCGTTCCACCGAGCACGAGAAGCCGCCAGTCCTCAGCGCCCTGATCTGCCGCTGCCGCCATGGGTCACCAGACGAGTCAAGGAGGGCGTGAGCAAGGACGGCAAGCGCTGGGCGCGGTGTACGTTCGTGGTCCACACGGACCTCATGCCGCCACGGAACGGCGTCATCCACAGACACTAGCGCCACCGACGGGTCCGTACAGACCCGCCAGCTGCCGAACGGACTCCGCACGAAGACGCTCGGCGCGAGCGGAACTCGAGGCCCCAGTACTGCTCAGTACTGAACTGTACCCGTTCGGAAGAACAACGGCGGCAGCCTGTGGAACAACTCCGCTCCGCCTGCCGAGACCAAGAGCCTCGAAGGTCTGCGACCAAGGGCAAGAGCAGGGCCAGGAGCAAGTCGCCGCCGACCTGTGACGGCGATCCCTGCAACTTCCGTGAGCTGCGCTGCGGCACCGACACCAGGTCGCCCTGATCGCCGGTGAGACCGAAGCGGCGACGCTCTACGGCGGCCATAGCGACCTGAGCCGCACGATGCTCAAGTGGTCGGCACGGATCTGCGAGCTCTGCCGATCGCAGTTCGCTGAGGTCGAGCGGCCGGAGCGCGACGAGAAGTGCGAGGCCGTCGTCCGTGAGGCCATGGACCGCATCCTGGCGGCGCATCGCAAGAAGCCGATCGACAACCTGCCGGCCTACCTGAACGGCGAGCTGAAGCGCCTGACCCACGTCGGCGACCTCTGCGGCGACGATCTCGTGTCCGAACTGCGCAGTCGGCGACGAGAGGGCCGAACGGCCGCGCTGGGCCGGTGAGAGTCGGCGAGGTGCTGCCCGAAGTGCGACTGGAACCTCGGTCTCGGAAGCCTGCGGAAGGTGACGGCAGGCGAGAAACGACAAGCAAGTGCCCCGGCGCTGTTGGCTCAGCCCGGGGCGTGACACCTGGAGGAGAGTCCAGATGCATGCAAAGCCTAGCGAGAAGCAGAACGGAAAAACCGGCGTCAACAAGCACGCCCGCACCAGCCTGCCGAGTGAGCGTCTGACCAAGGTCGCAGATGCTCGCCGGGTGCGGTGGCGAACGGACAAGGAGACGATGCGTGACCCAGCCGGTCCTCGAACGTGAGTTGGTGAGCGAATGCCGCGCGATCGCTCACGCCATGAACGCCTGCCTCATGGAGGTCGGGCAACGGCGCGCCAAGGGCAGCGGCACGACCGTCGGCTTCCCGGATCTGGTGCTCGTCTGTGCTGGCCGCATCGAGCTCATCGAGGTCAAGCGGCCGAAGACGGCAGGGCATCCGCAGGGCTACGTCTCGCTCGGGCAGCAGGCTGTGATCGAGCGCTGCGCCGAACAAGGCGTGACCTCACGTGGTGCACTGCGCAGAGCAGTTCGTCGAGCTCGTGAACAGCTGTCGGCGAGGCCGTCGTTCTTGACGAGCGCGAGGAGCGATCCCGAGGGCCACGCGCCGCTCGCCGGCGTCGCTCCTCGACCCACCTGCGAGCGCTGCGGCAGCTACCTGCGACGGGGGCGCAAGCAGGACGAGACGGCCAGGCACCAGCTCTGCGATCCCTGCGACATGCTGGTCGCCTCATGCAGGCCGTTCGCCGGAGCCGCGTCCGAGACGCCGTCGCTCACGGGCCCGGCACCGCCCGACGTGAACTTGCTCGAGCTGGTCGCCGGCATCATGCTCACCCACGACGCGCTGCATCCGGGGGAGCCGCTCTACCTCAGGGAGGCCTTGGCCGCTTTCGGCGTCGAGGCCGAACACGTGCTTGTCTGGCAGATCGCAGGTAAGCTCAAGCGCCGGCACGGGCTGGTGCTCAGCGGGGAGTCGCGGCAGGCGGGGTACCGGGTGGAGGACTGGAAGTGGGAGGCGCGGAGGGTGCGGAGTTCGCTGGGCGGGCGGTGAGGCTCTCGTGGATTGCCGATGACACCCGCGCGCCTGCTGCTAGGGCCTTCTGCAGAAGGGGGCGTTCTGTGCCGATGTGATGTGCGGACTGTCCAGAAAGCGCCAGAGAGGACACCGATGTTGGACCGCATCCGCGCCGCCCTCGGTGGGCGTCATCCAGAGGCATCGGAGCCGAGCGACCGACTCCGCGGGGCCTACGCCACGGATGCCGGCATGCGCTGCACGTGGCGTCCGGCTGCATTCACGTCGGTGCACGACTACGAGACGTGGGATAGCCACCTTGGTGAGGATGGGGACATCCGCAGGCATGTCGCGCCGGTGACCTCGTGCCCATCAACATCGGAGGTGACGGTGCGTTCGAGATCGAGGTGCGGGTCGGGTCGGCGAGCTCTCCCGCGGCGCTCAGCGAGCGGGAGCAGACGTACCTGGACGTCGCGTCGGAGCCCTACCGGTTCATGAGCGATGGGGGGCTCTGCCTGAGCGGTATCGAGTACGTGCAGGGGGCTCCGGATGGGCACGTCGGACGCCTGGCCCTGAGCCCGGCGAGTACGCTGTCGTCGTGCACCTCATCGGCTGGGATCGCGAGCCGGGCATGCTCACCGCGAGTGGATGCACCCTCGCCTGACGCGTTGCCCGACTTCATCGTGCTGCTAACCCTGCCCGACTGGGAGACATGCCTACAGGACTGAGTACTGGCAGACGTTCTCGGGGTCTCCCTAGCACGCCCCTCAACCCGACGCGCCCGAGAGCCGAGATAGACTCGAAGCAACGCGCGCAGGCTATTCGCGAAACGCTAGACGCATCAGGCGGAGGAGTCCAACTGAACGATGCCGACGTCATAGGACTCATTCGGGAACTGGTGGCAGCTGAGCTTCCAGACATCCCTCCGTTCGAACGTGCCTGGGTCGAGTCCCATCTGGCCAATCCACCACGACTCGCCACGTTCTCGACCAGCGACGATGGCTCGGGCGCCATCAGCCTATGGCTGGTCACCGAGCACACGGGCGCTCAGGACGATTCCACTCGTGTCGTCTTTGATGCTCAAGGCAGGCGCTGGGGCCTCGCCATGGACTTGATGAACGACATCGAATGGTTCATGGGCTTCTACCACGGCGGCTTCGCTGACGTGATCGATGCCATGTGAGCGTCTAGCCCGCGCTTCCAGCAGAAAGCGCGCCGTTCTTCACCACGGTCACTGGGGTCTCGACCTCGAAACATGAGGACACGACAGAATCGACGGAACTGACGCTTCGCCCCAATCTGTCGGTTCTGGCGACTCTGTCACCGCACTTCGCCTTCCTGCCGATAGGATGGCCATGGAGGGAGGAGTCGTGCACAGATTCTACGAGCCGCCGCACTGGAAGCTGACGACGTACCTCAGCGTGGGGGTCGCCAGCGCCGCGGTCGCGGTGTGGAGCTGATAGGCGTGCGCAAGGCCATTGTCGCCGCCCTTCTGATGCTCACCTTTGCCCTGCTTCTTGGCGGCTGCGGCGGGTCAACGACCGCCTCCCCGACCGCCTCACCCAGCCCTTCCGAGCAGACCGCGGCGAGTCTTGCGAGCCAGTACGGACTTCACCTGAGCGAGGGACTTCCGATGACGCTGCCTCAGACATTCGGCGGCCTCCCCTGGGATCACTACCAGAGTGCCTGCCTCGAGAGCGGCTTCGACCTTCGGCCCTACAGGGGGCGCGAGGTGCTCTTCACCGCCCATCCCTTGCGGGAGAGGCATGGCCACGCGCCGGCTACGCTCTGGGTGATCAGCGCCGACGATCACGTCATCGGTGCCTACGTGGCCGTCGATGGCGAAATCCCGGGCATCTACAGCCTAGAACAGGCAGGCGCCGGGTTCTGACGCCAGTGGCATCATGGTCGCCTGGCAAGCACCTCACCCCACCGCGCTCGAGCGCCGAGGTAGACTGCACGCGACGTGCTGATCGTAGCCCGAACGCCGCACCGTACTCAAGGGGAGGTCCGCTGGTGTGTCGCCCGAGTGTGCTGCGCCATGTGGCGATCGCGGTCTCTGCGGTGCTGCTGCTCGCCCTGCCGCTCATCGCCTGCGGTGGCGACCCCTACAGCGGCACCTGGGAGTCAACGGACTTGTTCGTCGATCAGAACGGGGCAACTCACCGCTCGTCGCTGGTCATCGAGAAGAGTGCCGACGCTGACGGTGACTGATGTGCTGGAACTCCTACCGGGCGAAGGAGATCGACGGCCAGCTCGTGAAGGTCGATGCGAGCGGGGAGGCCCTTGGCGGGGAGGTCTTCGTGCGCGACGGGGCCGAGCTCGTCGTCAAGGTACAGGGCCAGAGGTTCATGGTTCTTCGGAAGCAGTAGTCGTGCGGATGGTGCGAGTGATGGAGGTCGTCATGGACAAGACCGCGTGGAGTGATCTGAGCATGCGCAATCGTCTGGTCATCAAGGCTGGGGTCGCTGCGGCCATCCTGGGGATCGTCATGCTTGTCGACCTCAGCGTCGCCCGGCGGATCAGATTCGCGGCCCGAAGTGGCTGTGGGTCCGATGGCGTTCGTCGACATCCTTGGGCCGATCGTCTACTTCGTCTACGGGCGGCGGGGCCGACTACTTCTCCGTAGCCCGCCACCCACTCCCCCGCCTCCACCACGCCCCTCAACCCGACGCGCCCGAGGCCGAGGTAGACTGCAAGCCCACAACGCGCGAGTCTTGCGCGAGACGCTAGGCAAACCCATCGGGGCCGCAGTGGATCGACGTGACGCAGTCCAGCATCTGATCAGCCTAGACCGCCCGCTCGACGAGCTGGCCGAATTGCTGCGGCGCTATCCCTTTGATTGCGATGCCCCGCTGGTCGTGCTGCGGCCCGGGGACGTCGTCGCTGTGCTCGACCGCTTCCTTGCCGGCGAACTTGCCGCGCAGCAGGTGATCGACTGGGCTGACCTGCTCGAGGTGCGCGACGACGTCGGGCTCAGGGCCGGCGACGACCTCACGCAGGATGTGCTCTTCGCCCTGGCGACGCCCGAAGTCGGGCTGCTGGGTCAGGTCCTCGACCGCACGTCGGCACTCGAACTGAGGTCCAGGCTCCTTGCGTGAGTCGCCCAACAAGCACATCAGCCTGTCGCGTCCAACAGTCTCCGTAGCAACCTCAGACCGCACCTCGCACAGGCTACTCGCCGGGCTGTAGGCGCACCATGCCCACTCGCCGCGTGATCAGGGGTGTCTTGGACGGCTTCCTCTCCACATTCACCAGCCGGTACTCTGACTACCGGGACTACTGGCTCCTCGGTCAGCTCGAGCCCCACTTGCCGCACTGGCGGGCCGATCTGCTGAACCCACCCTCGGAGCCCGAGACCGTAGTCGACGTCGCCGCTTGGCTGGCGGCGCGACGCTTCGCCGAGCAGCTTGCCAAGTACGGCCTACCGCCCTCGATGGTCGTCCAGGCGAGCGTGGAGAGCTCTGTGTCAGCTGGACCCACGAGCGACTGGGCCGGCACAACGGTACGACCGGGTCATGTGTTTGAGTTCCTTGCCCGCGCCGTCCTCGATACTGGCAGCTGCCATGAGCGCAGGCGTTCGGTCTTCGTTGCTCCACACGATCCGAAACGGGAACATCGGAGTGTTCGTGAAGGTCGGGGCACCTAGCCCCTCCCCCGACGCGCCCGAGGGGCGAGGTAGACTGAGGCGGTAGGGCAGACAGGGCGTGTGCAGAAGGCTTGACGAGAGGGGAGACGATGCGGGAGTTGAATGACGATCAGAAGAAAGGGCCGCTGCGAGTATCGTGACGCAGCTGGAGATGAACGAACAGACGCTCGCCAGTCTCTGGGAACAGGGTCTCGATCCGGAGGCGGTCGTCCAACTCGACTTCTTCTTCGTGGCGCCGAATCGGGATCGCGCCGTGGCCCTGAAATCCTTCCTCGAACGAAACGACTGCCTTGACGTGGAGATCTCTCGCCGTTCGAGGTTCCTCTCGAAGGAATGTGACGTCACCGGCAAGAGCAAGCCGACCACCGTGGATGCCGAGATACTCGACGAGTGGGTGCGGTGGATGGTCGTGCAGGGTGTGTTCATGGACTGCGAGTTCGACGGCTGGGGCACCTTTGTTCCGGAACTACCGTGACGTCCATCACGCGCTTCTGTCTGACGCGCCCGAGAACCGGGACACACTAAGCGCACGACGCAGGTCCCGAAGTCGCCGCTCGCGAAGGCTGTTGCCCATCTGTTGCCGCACCCCTCGCCAACCGGCAACACTGCGTCGCTTCCAGGCCGGCAGACAGGCTCAGGCCCCTGCAACAGTTGACACGAAACGGAGCCGCCAACGGCCCGCAATCGCATCAGTGACGGCCTTTCAAGCCGGCGGCACGGATTCGAATTCCGTTGGGGGCACCATTTCTCTCTCTCTTGATGCTGGGTCCTTGCCCGACGCCCGACGACGTCCACCGCCCCACCAGAGCGGTGCCGGCTGCCTGGACGACGGGCGCCGCTTCCTGGTCACGTCGGGCGGCAGCGTTCGCCGGAGCCGTTCGGAATGGGGCAGGTGCGCGGCACTCCTCCCTGACCCTCGGTATTCGGTCCATCGACAGGATATGATGTGAGCCCATGAAGGAGGATGCAGCCATTCCGCACAAGCGCTATCCCCTTCAAGGGATTTGCCGCCTCGGCGTGCCAGCGGGGCTCGCGCGTCAACGGGCCCACCGAACTCTCGGCTCATGCTCGCACCGCGGCAACCAGCCGGCCGGCCGGAGCGCAGGATTCTCGGGCTGCTGTCCTGCCGACATGCAGCATCCCAAGACGCGGAGTGCCCCGTTGGGCCTTGGCTTTCGCCATCCGGCAACCTGATGCAGAGAGGAGGGGGTCTTGGTACGTAGCGTGCTGTACGTTCGCCCTCGATCTGGCAACGCAGATGCAGTGGTGGAGTACTACAGACAGCAGCGCGTGTTGGAGACGGCGCTGGAGCAGCCGGGATGCCTCGCTGCGGAGATACAGGTGCCGTCGGATGCGGAGGAGCCCCTGCTCGTCACCGCCCTCTGGGAGTCCGGCAAGGCCTACCAAGGCTGGATCGACAATCCTGTGCGCAGGGCTTTCGCGGCAGATCTCGAGGGGCTCGTCGAAGAAGACTTGGCGAATGTACGAGGCGGCGTCTACGAGGTCGCGCATGCCGTCGGCGCGCAGGCGGAGCAATCATGACAAGGTACAGGGTTTCGATGGACATCGGCGGGACATTCACCGATGTCGTCGCCTACGAGGAGGAGACCGGGCGTTCTCGGCGGGCAAGGCGTCGACCACTCCCGACAGATCTCACCGAGGGGGTCCTCAACGGCCTTGAGCAGGTCGTCGAGACCGAAGTCGGAGCATCGACTTCATGGTCCACGGGACGACGCAGGGCATCAACGCTTTCCTGGAGCGTCGCGGCGTGCCCGTGCTCCTCCTGGCGACCGAGGGTTTCGGAGACGTCTATCACATCGCTCGCGGGAATCGCCGCGAGGCTCTACGACGTCCAGTACCGCAAGCCTGACGCCGCTGGTCCGCGCGCGGACATCGTCGAAGTGCCGGGCAGGCTGGATCCCGACGGGCACCGAGCGCGCCGCTCTTGATGAGGCAGGCCGTTCGTGCCGCCGCGAAGAGGTTCAAGCAGGAGGGGTTCGGCGCGATCGCCGTGGCGTTCCTTTTCAGCTACGTGAACCCCGCAGCACGAGCTACAGGCAGAAGCCATCCTTCGCGAGGAGCTCGGCGAGGACGTCCACATCACGCTGTCCCATCGCGTCGCGAGGGAGTGGCGGGAGTACGAGCGCACCTCGTCCACGGTCCTCGACGCCTATACGGGACCAGTCGTCCGCCGCTACCTCGAACGGCTCGAGTCGGAGCTTCGCGACCGCGGACTGAGCCGCCACGTGCACGTGATGCAGTCGTCTGGCGGGATCGTCACCGCGGCGTCAGCACGCGAGCTCACGCTGCACACGCTGCTCTCCGGGCCCGTAGGCGGTGCGATGGGCGGCGTCGCCCTGTCTCGTCTGCTCGGACGCCCAAATCTCATCTGCGTGGACATGGGGGGGACGTCCTTCGACATCAGCCTCATCCTCGAAGGCCGAGCCGACGTCAGCAACGAGGCCGAGCTCGAGGGCTTCCCGGTGATGATGCCGGTCGTCAACATCCATACCATCGGCGCTGGGGGCGGATCGATCGCCTACAGCGAGGCCGGCGGTCTGCGGGTCGGACCGGAGAGCGCGGGCGCCGACCCCGGACCAGCCTGCTACGGGCGCGGGGGCACGCGGCCCACAGTGACCGACGCCAACCTCGTGCTCGGGCGGGTGGACCCGGGCTGGTTCGCCGGCGGAACGATGCAGCTCGACGCGGACGCCGCGAACCGATCGGTCTCTGCGCTTGCCGGCGAGTTCCGTCTCGATTCGCTCCATCTGGCCGAGGGCATCTGCGACGTCGCGAACGCCAGGATGGCTCAGGCCATCCGCAACATCACCGTGGACCGCGGCATCGAGCCGCGCGAGTTCTCTCTTGTCGCCTTCGGCGGCGCGGGTCCGATGCACGCCGCGTTCCTGGCTCGCGAGCTCGAGATCGGCGAGGTCATCGTCCCTCCGTTCGCCGGGGCCTTCTCGGCTTGGGGCATGCTGGAGACGGTGCTGCGCAAGGACTTCTCGCAATCCATGTACGTCTCGCTGGCCGCCGCCGATCGCGCCGACATCGCGCTGCGCTTCGAAGGCATGGCGACCCAGGGTGTCGAAGCCCTCACCCACGAGGGCGTACCTGCGGAGTCGGTGCAGGTGGAGTACGCCGTCGACGCCCGGTACGCTGGCCAGGAGTACACGCTCACCGTGCCTGTTCTGGCGGCGGACGAGCCTGTGCAGGACGATTTCGTCGGGACGCTCTCGCAGAGGTTCGACGCCGCGCACCTGGCTCGGTTCGGCCACTCCAACCCGGGAGCACCCGTGGAGCTTGTGGCCTTGCGGACGGTCGCGCTCGGCGATCTGGGACGATCCGAACCACCTCGCGTGCCGACCGACGAACACGCCGACTACCCGTTCGAAGTGCGCCAGGTGGTGTTTGGCAAGGAAGCGCGCGACACGCGGATCGTCCGCCGCGACGATCTCCGGCCCGGGGCGACCATCGAGGGCCCGGCCATCGTTGTCGAGCAGACGGCCACTACGGTCATGCCCCCTGCGACTCACCTGACGGTGGATGAACTGGGCGCTCTCATCGTCCGCGTCTCTGAGGAGGTCTGACGTGGAATCCAATGGCAAGCTCGACCCCATCACGACTGAGATCATCCGCTCGGCCCTGAACTCGGCCGCGGAGGAGATGAACGCGACGCTCATCCGCTCGGCGTACACGCCTGTGATCTACGAGATGAAGGACTGCTCTGTCGGACTGCTGGACGAGAACCACCTGATTCTCGGTCAATCGGCGGGGCTTCCCATCTTCCTCGGCAATCTCGAGGTGGTGACGCAGTACACCGAGAAGACGTACGGCCGCGAGGTCTGGCAGCCGGGCGACATCTGGGTGCTGAACGACTCATACATCGGCGGTACCCATCTGCACGACATGACTGTCTATGGGCCGGTCTTCGCCGACGACGAGCTTGTGGGATTCGCGACCTGCCGAGCGCATTGGCTCGATGTCGGTGGCAAGAACGTGGGGTCTCCCACCGACTCCACGGATATCTTCCAGGAGGGCCTGCGGGTCGGCGGGCTGAAGGTGGTGGAGGGGGGTCGTACGCGTCCCGATGTCGTGGACCTGCTCTGCCGCAACAGCCGCTTCTCCTATCCTGCGCGCGGCGACCTCTTCGCCCAGATCGCCTGTGTCACGACGGGGCAGCAGCGCCTCGAGGCGATCATCGACAAGTTCGGCCTGAACGTCATCCGCGCCGCTCGCGACGAGATCTACCGGCAGACCGAGCAGTTCGAGCGGCAGGTGGTGGCGGCCATCCCGGACGGCATCTACGAGGCCGAGGGCTGCATCGACGATGACGGCGTCGACGAGGACTGCGAAGTGGGTGCGTCTCAAGGTCGAGGTCGTCGGGCGAAGACATGACCATCGACCTGAGCGACAGCGACGATATCGCCAGAGGCCCGGTGAACTGCGGGGCCTCCCAAGCGGTGTCGGTCGCTCGCGTCGCATTCAAGCTCCTCATCAACCCGGACAAGCCGGTCGACGGTGGTGCATTCCGGCCTCTGCACGTCGTCGTCCGGGAGGGATCGATGCTGGCCGCTACGGAGCCGGCTCCCGTGGAGTGGTACTTCACACCGCTTGGCCTTCTGATCGACCTAGTGGTCAAAGCGCTGGCTCCCGTGATGCCCGAGAAGGCCGCGTGTGCGAGCTACGGCGACTCCGAGGTCATCGGGATCAGCGGCACGGACCCGCGCAACGGATCGCCCTTCCTCCTCTACGAACCCACGGTCGGTGGGTGGGGCGCCTGGGCCGGCGGCGACGGCCAGGACGGCCTCATCAACAACGTGAACGGGTCGTTAAAGGACATGGCCATCGAAGTGCTCGAGACCAAGTACCCGATCCACATGATGCGGTACACCTTTCGCACCGACTCCGGGGGGCCCGGCGCCTGGCGCGGCGGCACCGGCGTGGAGCGCGAATACGTGATCGAGGCCGACGACGCTGCGCTCATGCTGTGGTTCGAGCGGTCCAAGACGCCGGCCTGGGGCCTCCTCGGTGGGCACGACGCCACGCCCCCGGAGGTCATCGTGAATCCTTCCCGGCCGGATGAGCGCTCGATGCTCAAGATCACCGCCTCGCCCTTGCAGCGCGGGGACGTTATTGTCACCCGGACTGGCGGGGGCGGCGGCTACGGGGATCCCAAAGAGCGCGACCACGATGCTGTGGCCAGGGATCTGCGAGACGGGTTCATCTCGCAGGAAGCGGCAGACACCATCTACGGGTTCGAAAGCTAGCCCAGCTCGACTGTCAGAGACGTCGTCAAAAGGAGAGAGCAGTGATGCGAAGTAAGGGAATATTAGCGTTGGTGGTTGTGGCGGCACTCGTCATACTGGGTGTCGTCGGTGGTTGCGGAGACGACTCGAGCACCCCGGAAGAGAGCCCCTCAGCCAGTCAATCGACGGGTGAAGCCGTCTCGATCGCGTTCTTCGGCTTCGCGAAGGCTAACTCCTTCGCGCAAGCGACGTTCTCGGGGATCGAGGACTACGCCGGCAAGAACAACGCGACCGCGAAGTTCTTCGACGGCGCCTTCAGCGCTCCGACGCAGGTCTCACAGATCCAGGACGCGATCACGTCCGGCAAGTACGATGTCTTCATCATCCAGGCGAACGACGGAGCGGCCGTGGTGCCCGCAGTCGAGAAGGCGATCGCTGAGGGAATCGCCGTCGTGGCCGAGTTCACCCCGATCGGCACCCGCTACGACACTGCCGAGCCGCAGGTCGAAGGGATGTACTTCGTCGGCGACGTCATCACGGACAACGGCGTGGCCCTCGGTGAGCTCGGTCTTCAGGCGGCCGAGGAGGCCTCGATAAGTGATCCGAAGATCGCCTATCTTCAGGGCTTCCCGACACTCCCTCTCGACAACGCGCGGACTGACGCCGCCGTGAGTACGCTCGAGGCGGGCGGCGCCAAGGTGGTGTCCAACTTCGTCGGTGGCTACACGCAGGATGAAGGCCGCAAGGTGGGCCAGGACCTCTTCGCGGCGCACCCCGACGTCAACGTCGTGATCGGCTCATCTCAGTCGATCGCGGGAGTGGAGACCGTGATCCCGGCGGATCTCAAGGGCAAGGTGGCCCTGATCGGCAACGGCGGATCCAACCAGGCCGTCACCGCCGTCCAGGAGGACCGCTGGTTCGCCTGCTACTACGGTCCGGAGACCTTCGCTGGAGCCAAGGCTGCTGAGGTCGGTATCGGCGTGGCTCGAGGCGAGACTATGCCCTCGTCCACCACCTATGTGGAGATCGCCGAAGAGAACGGCTTCTCCGTCATGGGCACGAAGGCGAACCTCGAAGGACGGAGTGGTTGGTACGACGACTGAGCCGACTCGGCTGCACCGACAGGAACCGCTCGTGACTCCGCGTGTCCCATGACGTCGCAGTCGTGCCCGTTTCTGCTGGCCGAGGGGATTTGTAAGTCGTTCGGCGGTGTTCCGGTGCTGAGCGACGTGACGCTCGGCTTCGAACGCGGCGGCGTACACGGGCTCGTTGGTGAGAACGGCGCCGGCAAGTCCACGTTCATGAAGATCCTGGCCGGCGTCTTGCCCGCTGATCGGGGTGTCGTCCGCAAGGACGGCACCCCGATTCGCATCGGCTCGCCCCACGAAGCCCTGACGCATGGAGTCACCATGATCACGCAGGAGCTGACGCTCGTGCGTCAGCGAAGCGTCCTCGAGAACGTGCTCATGGGCCGGCTCAGCCAACGACTGGGCTGGGTGAATGGGCGTGCCAGCCTCGCCCGCTTTCGGGAGCTGAGCGATCAGGCCGGCTTCGCCAGTCTGCCCCCTCATGCCGCTGCGGGGGATCTGCCGCTCGCCAGGCAGCAGGAGGTCGAGATCCTGCGGGCGCTTGCCCGCGAAGCGCAGGTCATCATCATGGACGAGCCTACCGCTACGCTCTCCGACACCGAGACGAAACAGCTTCTGGCGCTGATCCGGCGCTTGGCCGATGCGGGGATGTCGGTTGTGTTCGTCTCCCACTTCCTTGAGCAGGTACTCGAGGTGTGCGACACGGTGTCGGTGCTGCGCGACGGCCGCTTGATCGAGACAGGACAGCCGGACAGCCACTCCCCCGCGACACTGGTGCGGGCGATGGTCGGTCGCAGCGTGGACGTCCTCTACCCCGAACCGGCGCCGCTACCCGAGGATTCTCCCATCGTCCTCTCCGTGAGGAACCTCCGTCGCGGCTCGGCGATCGGCCCGGTATCTCTGGACATCCGGCGCGGTGAGATTTTGGGCCTTTCGGGTCTCGTCGGCGCGGGGCGTTCGGAGACCGCGCGGCTGGTCTTCGGGGTCGACGCGGCAGACGACGGCGAAGTCATGGTGGAAGGGCGCGTCATCTCGACGTCGTCCCCGGCCTCGGCGATGCGAGCGGGGCTGGCCATGGTGCCCGAGAACCGCAAGGAAGACGGGCTCGTCTTGCCTCGATCACTGCGGGAGAACGTCAGCTTGGCGAGTCTTCTTCGTCTGTCCGTCGGCCGGGTGATGCGTCGCAGGAGAGAGCGTCGCGAGACCACGGCCATGATCGAGCAGACGGACATCCGCGCGAGCAATGTAGAGGGACCGGTCTGGGCTCTGTCCGGAGGGAACCAGCAGAAAGCTCTGTTCGCAAGATGGCTCATGCGACAACCGGACGGTGCTGATCGTCGATGAGCCCACACGCGGAGTCGACGTGGCCGCCAAGGTGCAGATCCACGAGTTGCTGAGAGACCTGGCGGCGACTGGCCACGCGCTCCTCATCATCTCCTCCGAGATCGAGGAAGTCATGGGGATGGCGCACAGGGTGTGCGTGATGCGTCAAGGTCTGATCGTGGCTACGTTCTCTCGCGGTCAGGCGGACCGCGAGACCGTCCTGGCGGCGGCCTTCAGCGGCCACGGCAGCGAGACGCGGGGCGGGGAATGACGGTTCTCTCGTCGGTGCTGGCAAGAGCGCGCAGCGGTGCTCGCGAGTACGGCATCATCGTCATCTTCGCGGTGTTGTTCGTAGCCCTGTCGTTCGCGACCGACACATTCCTGACACGACAGAACATGGTCAACCTGCTCGATCAGACCGCCATTGTCGGCATACTCACGTTGGCCGCCACGCTCTGCATCGTGTCGGGGGTCTTCGACCTCTCGATGTCCGCCGTTCTCGCAGTGTCTGCCATCGTCACAGTCCAGGCGACGAATTCACTATGGAATGGCCGTGGGCTTCGCCTTGGGGATCCTCGTGGGCTGTGGACTGGGGTTCGTGAACGGTCTCGTCGTCAACTACATGCAGGTGCACTCGTTCATCGCTACCCTCGCGACCAGCATCGTCTATAGAGGTCTGGCCGTCGTCATCACAGCGGGTGCCATCGTTTCCACAGACAACATGTCGTTCCTCGTCTTCAACCGCGCCTCGCCCGTGCTCGGGATCACATGGGGGTCGTGGCTGTTCATCGGCGCCGCAGTGTTCACCGCTCTTCTCCTCTCGCGCACCACGTACGGTCGTGCGCTCTATGCCGTGGGCGGCAACAGAGAAGCGGCCCGCCTCAGCGGGATCCGGACCAGGATCGTCAGTACTCTCGTCATGACTCTGTCTGGTGGCCTCGCTGCTACGGCAGGCCTCATCGCGGCGTCGCGCGCGGCCTCAGCGCAGGCGAGCATGTACACCGGACTCGAGCTGAGCGCGATCGCCGCGACGGTAGTCGGCGGCACGAGCATCTTTGGCGGCCAAGGGACCATAGGCCGAGCGGTCGTCGGCGTTCTGATTCTGGCCCTGATCGGGAACGGCTTCAACCTGCTCGGCATCGATCCGACCTATCAGCAGGTCGTCCAAGGCGTGCTCATACTGCTGGCGGTGGGGGCAGACCAGCTTCTGCGCCGCCGGCGCTGAGACTCGTCCGGACCAGCGCCAATCCTGGCAAGTCCGTGCGGATCGTGAGGAGGGTGACGTGCATACGACGACCGATGTGACAGCTCGGCTCCAGCTCGGCGCAGCAAGCCGTCAATGAGGCGGGTCTCACCGCACTCCTGATCTCACCGGGCCCGGACCTGCGCTACCTGACCGGATACCAGGCCATTCCCCTGGAGCGTCTGACCTGTCTGGTCGTGCCTGCGGCCGGCAGCCCACGGATCGTCGTGCCGTTCCTGGAAAGACAATCGGCTGTGGACAGCCCCATCTCCTCTGCGGGCATCGAAGTGCTCGCCTGGCGCGAGGAGGAAGACCCCTATCGCCTTGGTGGCGTCACTCCTTCCCAGCACGGAAGGCGCGGTGGCGCTCAGCGACCGCATGTGGGCGGCCCAAGCGATCGCCCTGCGCAACGCACTCCCAGCACTGGAGCAGCGGCCGGCGGGCCCCGTCCTGGGCGCTCTGAGGGCACGCAAGAGCGATGATGAGGTAGCCGCTCTCAGGGAGGCGGGGCTGGCGGTCGACGCCGTCCACGGGCAGATGCGACGAGTGGATACGCGTCGGCCGGACGGAGAGGGAGGTCGCCGACGACATCAGCTCGGCTCTGCTGCGCGCCGGGCATGAGAGAGTCGACTTCGTCATCGTCGCCTCAGGGCCCAACAGCGCCAATCCCCACCATGGCGCCACAGACAGGGTCGTTCGCGCCGGTGACGTCGTCGTCGTGGATATCGGCGGGACGATGCCCTCAGGGTACTGCTCCGATTCCACGAGGACGTACGTGCTCGGTGAGCCCACTGAGCGCGTCAGGGCCTTCTACGCCGTGCTGCAGGCCGCCCAGGAAGCAGCCTGTGTCGCAGTCCGGCAGGGAGAGACGGGCGAGGCAGTGGATGCGGCGGCTCGAGACCTCATCTCTGCCGCCGGCTTCGGCGAGCAGTTCATCCATCGCACGGGACACGGCATCGGGCTCGAGACCCACGAAGAGCCCTACATCGCTGCCGGCAGCAGACGGCCGCTGGTCGCGGGGATGGTCTTCAGCATCGAGCCTGGCATCTACTTCGCCGGGGAGTACGGCGCGCGCCTTGAGGACATCGTCGTTTGCACGGAGCACGGCTCCGAGCGCCTCAATCACAGTCCCCGCGAGTTGGCCGTGCTCGACGCCTGAGACCCCGACCTGGCCGCCGCGTCGGACGTGCTCGCGCCCGCCCTACCGGACGGAGTCGAGCAGTTCCTCCGGCGGGGCGAATCCACGCCGGAGCGTGTTCTCGGTGACGACCCGGGGCTCCAGATACTGGACGATGTATCCGGCGTCTGGGCGCCTTGGAGCGAGCCGGTCGAAGTCGGCGAAGACACGCTTGACGCGGTCGCCTGACGAGTGGCGGCCCGCGACCGCGACGACGTGAAGCGCGACATCCCTGGTGCCGGTGACGGCGATGAGGTCGACATCGGCATGGCTCACCAGATGATCTCCAAGCTCACTGCCGGAGGCCGGCAGGAATCCGACGGCGGCGGCGGGGAAGCCGGCCGAGACGCAGCAGTCGGCTTAGATAGGCACTGCTCTCCCGGGCGCGGCTCCCCGGCTTGAGCACGACCGGATCGCCTGCCGCCAGCGCCGTACCCGCCATGGTGCAGGCGCTGGTCAACGGCCACCGCGACGATGACAGGACCAGGACGAGACCGCGTGGCTGGTAGAAGTAGTGATTGAGCTCGCCCGGCTGATGCCCCATGCGGCGTACCGTATCCACCTCCCGGATGAGCGCGGCAAGGCGCTCGAGGTTCTCCGCGGCCATGCGCCACCTCACGGGCGCACCAACGGACAGCGTCGGTGGCGCTCGCCGACTGCTCGGCGAGCAGCCTCGCCTGGAGCTCGCGCCCGTTCTCTCGGACGAGCCATGCGGCACGTGCGGCCGCCGCCGCCCGCTCCTCCACCGACATGCTCCCAAGGGCGTCGGCAGCAGCCGCAGCGCGGCCGATAGCCTCATCGGCCGCCCGCCGGGCGACTTCCCCGCAGGCATGGCCGGCTCGGGAGGGAGACCCTGCCCTGTTCGCGACAACGCTCGGGCTTGCTGCGCGGGCGTCTGCCGATGCGGCCTCCCGGGCGGGAGTGGAAGCGCCACCCATGAACTGCGACAGGTAGTCTGGCCCGCCGGCCTTGGAGCCGATGCCGCTCATCTTGAATCCGCCGAATGCCTGGCGCTCAACGAGCGCCCCGGTCGTGCCGCGATTGATGTACAGGTTGCCGACGCGGAACTCGCGGCGGATGCGCGCGATGGCGGCGGGGCTTCGCGAGATGAGGCCGCCGGTGAGCGCGTACTGCGTGCCGTTGGCGATGGCCAAGGCCTCGTCCATGTCGCGCGCCTTCATGACGGCGACGACCGGCCCGAAGATCTCCTCCTGGGCAATGACGGCATCGGGAGCCACGTCGGCGAAGACGTGAGGACCGACGTAGAAGCCCTCGTCGGGCCAGCCGCCGGCCGGAGGGCCGGTGAGCAGCGCCGGCCGGCCTTCGTGCATGCCCTGTTCGATGTAGCTCTCGATGGTCGCTTTGGCCGTGGCGGTGATGACTGGACCCATGCGGCTCGCAGGGTCATCCGGCGGGCCGATCTTCACCGAGCGGGCCGCGTCGAGGAAGCGTTTGAGGAACTCGTCGTAGGCGGCCTCCAGCACGATGATGCGCGAGGTGGCCGAGCACTTCTGCCCCTGGAAGTGGAAGGCGCTCGCGATGCTCTCGATCACGGCCACATCCAGATCAGCGTCCGAGTCGACGATCAGCGCGTTCTTGCCGCCCATCTCGGCGATAACGCGCTTGACGCCACTGCGTGACGGGTGTTTGGCTGCCTGCTCGATGATGTGCAGGCCGACGTCCTTGGAGCCGGTGAAGGCGATGAGCTCGACATCGGGGTGGCGGACGAGCGCGTCGCCCACGGTGCCGCCGGGCGACGGGAGGTAGTTCACCACGCCTGGCGGTGCACCCGCCTCATGGAGGATCCTGACGAGCTGGGCGGCGATCACCGGCGTGGGACCGGCAGGCTTCACGATGACGCAGTTGCCGGACACGAGAGCTGCGCTTGTCATCCCCGTGAGAATAGCCAAGGGGAAGTTCCACGGGGCGATCACGAGGCCGACGCCGAGAGGTCGCAGAGCATCCTCGTCTTCAGCGTCAGCGGTCTCGGCGAGCTGACCCTCCGACTCCAGCCGCAGGATCTCGCGGCCGTAGTACTCGAGGAAGTCGATCGCTTCGCCGACATCGGCGTCGGCTTCGCGCCAGGTCTTGCCGGCCTCGAAGACCTGGAGGGCGGCGAGATCGAAGAGTTCGCCGCGCATGAGTTCCGCCGCGCGGAAGAGGAGCGCCGCGCGTTCGGCCGCGGACGTGGTACGCCAGCCCGCGAAGGCCTCGCGCGCGGCGACGACGGCGCGCTCTCGCCTCGGCTTCCCCGGCATAGGCGGTCGTCCCGACGACCCGGTGCGGCCGCGCCGGGTCGAGTGACGTCAGCTTCTCGGCTGTCTCTACGGGTTCCCCTCCGATCCACAGCGGCCAGTGCTTGCCGAGGCAGGCCGCCGCCTCGCCCGCCCTGACCCGATCCAGCGCCGCCTCGAAGGCCGCCACGTTCTCCGGTCGCGCGAAGTCCGCGTGCGGCTGGTTCACGAACGGACCCGGGAAGGCCACGTCGGTGGGCGCGCAGACGGGCACGCGCTGAGGCACGCGGTCGATGTCGGGTGAGGGCTGCGGCCTCCAGACGAGCCGTTCCTGGTCGTCGCCCTCGATGCGTGCGAGTCGCAGAAAGGACTCGTTGGCCGTGTTCTCGAGCAGCCGGCGCACGAAGTAGGCCATGCCCGGGATGAGCTCACCCACCGGCGCGTACTCGCGGACCCGCAAGCCCAGCTCTCTGACTGCCGCCTTGATCGGCTCACCCATGCCGTGGAGCATCTGCAGCTCGTAGGCGTCGCGAGGGATGCCAAGGGCCTCCGCGGTGACGATGGCGTGGGCCAGGGACCGCACGTTGTGGCTGGCGAAAGCAGGGCGGATCTGTCGCGGATGCTCGAGCATGATGCGCGTGATGCGTTCGTAGTTCGCGTCTGAGTCGGGCTTGTGGGTGAAGACGGGAGCCGGCCAGCCCTCTTGGGCAGCCTGGATCGTCTCGTAGTCCCAATACGCGCCCTTGACCAGGCGTACCGTGATGACGCGGCCGTGCTCGCGGGCCCAGCTGATCAGGCCGCGAATGTCGTCCTCCGCGTCGCGCAAGTACGCCTGCACGACCACGCCGGCCTGATCGTAGCCAGCGAACTCGTGCTCCTCGAGGAGCTCCTCAAGCACGGCGAAGGTGAGATCGCGGTAGCGGAACTGCTCGAGGTCGAGATTCACGAACGCACCCGTCTGCTGGGCTTTGCGGAAGATGGGGCGCAGGCGGTCCTTGACCGCCTCCACCGAGCCGCGGAAGTTGAGCGCGTCGATCTGCGAGAAGAGCGAGGTGATCTTGATCGAGATGTTGACGCGCGGCAGCGGACCCCAAGCAGCCCGATCGATGGCGGGATCGGGTTTCCATGAGGCGACCTCGCGCCGTAGTCCGTCGAGAAGCTCGAGGTAGCGCTGCTGGTAGTCGACGGCCTCGGCATCGCCGACGGAGGCTTCGCCGAGCACGTCCAGCGTGAAGCCCATGCCGTGCCGGCGCAGGGTCCGAAGCTTGGGCAGAGCCGCGGATGCGTCGCGACCCAGGATGAAGCGCTGGGCGAAGCCGACCATCTGGCGGCGGATCACCGGGGTCGCAAGCGGGGAGACCAGACGTTGCTTCGACGCCGCGAGGCCCATGCGCAGACAGCCGGGGCGTCTCGAGACCCGGCTGCTCGAAGTACTCTCGCAGGTGGCGGTCGATCTCGTCGGCGCTGCGGAGGGTCGGGAAGACGTCGACGAAGCGAAAGAGCTCGACCTTGAGGCGCTCGTCGGCCATCACCCAGTCCATCACCGCGCTCTGCCAGCCCTCGCTCGAGAGCGGAGAGGTCTTGTGCCGGGCGGCGAGGCGGAAGAGTTCCCTGGCCATGCTGCGGACCGCCGGCTCGATGTCAGCCGACCTGGGCGCCCTCGTCGCGTTGTCTCCCCTGCTCGGTCACCATGGCTCCTTTCAGACTCCCGCGAGGCCACTGCTCGCGAACGTCACTCGACACCATAGAGTCTATCCCGCTGGTGCTCGTCCGTGGGCCGTCCGAAGGCGACTCCGGCCATTCCGCCGCGGACGGCCCTGACGACTGGTCTCAGGCAGACAGGCGGAACCGCCAGACAGCCAGGGCGAACAGCCCTGCCGACCACGCCAGCGCCACGCCGAATGCGGGCAGCACGTCGGCGACGCCGAACCCGCGCACGATGATGCCGCGCAGGCCGTCGAGGATCCAGGCCGTGGGCAGCAGGTGCCCGACCGTCTGGAAGGCCTGCCCGGTGATCTCCAGCGGGAACCATGCTCCAGACAGTGCCGATACGGCCATGGAGACCAGCACCGTGGCGGCGACCATCGCCTGCTCGCTGGCGAGCAGGGAGGCGAGAAGCAGACCGAGCGTGGAAGCGACGAGCGACAGCGAGACCATCATGAGCAGCAACGCCGCGGGGTCGCGCAGGTAGTCCACGCCGAAGAGCAGTTGCCCGGCGCCGATGAGGATGACCTGCTGGACGAACGTGAGGATGAACATGCCGGCGATCTTGCCGCCGATGAGCTCCCAGCGCCGCAGGCGGGTCGTCATGAGCCGCAGCAGCGTGAAGTTGCGGCGCTCCTGGATGAGAGCGATGCCGGCCGTGAGCATGCCGAACATGATGAAGTTGACCATCATCCCGGGCGAGCTCAGAACGAAGCCCGAGGGGATCTGGCCTGCGGCGGCGCCGGCCGCCACGATCCTGGTGGCGGCGGCCGGGTCGGCGAAGTGATTGGGCGGCGGCGGCTCGCGCTCGACGTAGCGGCTCACTCTGGCCGTCTTGCGTATCGTCCTGTCTGCCGGCCTCGCTGCGGGCTGTCACCGCGACCGCGGCCTGAGCAGCCCCCTCGACCGCGGCCAACCGGCCCGCTGCGACGCTGACCTCGGTCTGCACCGTCTGCACGCCGGAGGATCCTGAGGTACCGACGACGGTGAGCTCGACCGGCCGCCCGGCCGCCACGCTGTCGGAGAAGTCCGCCGGTATCAACAGGGCCGCCGCGACCGTGCCATCGTCAACGGCTGCTTCGGCCTCTTCCCGAGCCATCATCTCGACCTTCACGACGCTGGACTCCTCGAGCATGGCGACGAGCTGCAGTGCGGGCGCTCCCGTGTCGGGATCGTGCACCGCCATGGGCAGGCGATCGCTGCCCCCGCCGAACATGAGGCCGAAGAAGGCCGTGAAGGCGAGGGGCATGACGACCGTGAAGAGGAGAGCCAGGCGATCACGTCTCGTCTCCAGTAGGTCCTTGGCGGCCAGTGTCCAGATGCGGCTCATGTCGACCTCACGCGTACCGCCCTCGGAAGCGCAGGACCGCGACGACGAAGAACACGATCGCGAAGAGGAGAGCCACGAGCAGGTTGAGGCCGATGTCGGTGAGACCGCCGCCGCGCATCGTCGTGTCCCAGCCCCTCAGCAACCAGCCGTTCGGGGTCAGCTTCTGGATCGTGGCGTAGGTCCCCGCCATCGCCGCCGTTCCCACGAAGTTGCCGCCCAGCAGGGCGAGCACCAGGTACACTCCGGCCCCGATCGCTCCCGCCTGCGCCGGCGTGCGCACCAGGGAGATGACGAGCAGGGCGAGTCCGGAGGCGACCGCCGCCGCGGCGATCGTGAGCGCCGCGACCGCGTCGAGCCGGCCCCAGTCGATGCCGAAGATGAGGCGGCCGGCGACGAGGAGGAGCACGGCCTGCACGGCGACCGTGGCGAAGACGCTCACGAACTTGCCGGCGAGGATCGTCCGGCGGGGCGTGGGCGTGGTGAACAGGCGTGGGAGAGTGCCCGCCTGGTCCTCATCGAGGATGGTGCGCGCCACGTTCGACGCACCGAAGAAGAGGAAGAAGACCATCATCCCCGCCAGGATGACGCCAGTCACCCCGATGTCCTTGCTCTCCTGGGCATCGGGCAGTTGTGGCGGTCGTTGGGCGACCTGCACGCGCGCGCCGGCGTTCTCGCGCACGTACTTCGCCGCTGCTTCTCGAGCCAGCTCGGCCGCCTGACCGTCCTCCAGAGCGAGGTCGACGGCCGCGGCGGCCGCGGCACGCGCGCCGTTGAACGTGAGCAGCGTTTGCTCGACGATGCTCTCGACGATGTCGCCGCCGATGCCCTGCGTGGGGTTCTCGTAGAGCTCGATCGTCGTTCTGCCGGTGGAGCCGTAGACCAGGTCGCTGAAGACATCCGGGATGATGACGGCGACCGAGTCCGTGCCGTCGTCGACTCCCTCGCGGGCGGCCTGAGCCGAGGGCGCCGCGCTCACGTCGAGGAGGTCGGCGAGACCCGGACCCTCGAGCACGCCGACGACCAGCGCGCCGGCGTCCGGTCGGGTATGCGTGCTCCTCGCGCTCGGGCCCTCGTCGGCGTCGGCCACGACGACCTTCGTGGCCGAGATCGAAAAGCTCTCGCCCCCGCCGAACGCGAATCCGAGCAGGGCGGCGAGGGCCAGCGGGGCGAGCAGCATCATGGCCAGCGCCGGGAGGTCTCGCATCGTGCTGCGAAGGTCCTTCCACGCGATCGCGACGATGCGGCTCACGGCGCTCCGCCTGCCGCTGGGGCTGTGGCGGTGCTCGGGCTCACGCCGTCCTCCTCAGTCGCGCAGAGCGCGACCGGTCAGATGCAGGAAGACCATCTCGAGGTTCGGCTCGGTCACGTTGACCTCCGTGATGCGCGAGCCTGCCGTCGCGGCTGCTTCGAAGAGCCGCGGAAGCACCGCGTTCGCGTCTTGCACGAAGAGGACGGCCTCCTCCTCTTCGACGGTGGCTCTGCTGACTCCCTGGACACCGGCCCAGCGCTCGACCATGCCGATGCAGGTCATGGTCAACGCGGAGTTCGACGTGCGCCTCCTCGCCGACGATCCTCGACCAGCTCGTCACTCGTGCCGTGGGCGATCATCTTGCCGTGATCGATGATCCCGACGCGATCGCTCAGTTCCTGGGCTTCGGCCATGTAGTGGGTCGTGTACAGGATGGTCATGCCCTGATCGCGCAGAGAGAGGATGCCGTCGAGGATCGAGCGGCGGCTCTGCGGGTCGATGCCCACGGTAGGCTCGTCGAGGTACAGCACTTTGGGCCTGTGCAGGAGCGCCACGCCGATGTTCACGCGGCGCTTCATGCCTCCGCTGTACTTCTCGACCCGGTCCTTCTGACGGTCGACGAGACTGATGAGCTCGAGGACTTCGTCGACGCGCAGCTTGAGCTCCGTGCCGCTCAGTCCGTACATCTTGCCCCAGAAGATGAGGTTCTCTCTGGCGCTCATGTCGGGGTAGAGGGCGATGTCCTGAGGGACTACGCCGATGGCTTCCTTGACCGCTTGGGGAGCGGCGATGATGGAATGCCCATCGACGTAGGCGTCGCCGCCGCTCGGGTGCAGCAGGCAGGAGAGCATCGAGATCGTGGTGCTCTTCCCCGCGCCGTTCGGGCCCAGGAGGCTGAGTACCTCGCCCTTCTCGATGAAGAAGCTCACGTCGTCGACCGCGAGCACTCCGTCGGGCGGATCGAACTGCTTGCGGAGCTGCTGGACCTCGACGATCGCCACGGGCTCTCCCTCGTCGTCGCACTGCGCGCGCCTCTCAGTTCTTGTACCACGAGGCGCGCTGGAGGTTACGTGTTGCGCGCAGCGCCCGCCGAGTCTCGCCTCGCGCCGCCTGTGTGCATCAGCCGCTTCCGCCCGGGCGCGTGTCGAGCCCGTCGGGTCCTTGCCCGATCAGCTCCGCGAAGGAAGCGGTCCGAGCGGGCGGATAACGCAGATCGGCGTCTGCTCGTGACCCTGACCAAGAGGATTGTCGCGCATCAGTGTGGCGATGAGCTCTCGGTCGGCGCCTTGTGAGGCGCCGAGAACGGTGACCGCCAGGTCGCTGGCGTCGATGACCGCTACGGCCACGGGGCCACCGGCGGCCTTGCGGAGAACGCGACTCAGGCCTGCGGCGACGCCGTCGGGGTCGGCGGGGCCGAGGCTCGCGGACCTGTTGTGCGGCGGCAGGCGGTTCGGGGTGGGGCCGTCGATCGCCTCGACCTCACGGCCGGCGACCCTGTAGAAGAGCCCACGCTTGCGCACCAGGCGGCCGGCCGCGCCGGCCGCGGCTGCTGCGACGATCCGCGGCGCTCCGACCTGGTCGATCGCCAGCTGCATCGTCTGCGGCGTCCCCAGGCCGAGCCCATGAGGCGTGCGCGTGACCGCCTTGCCAAGCACGTGAGCGAGGCGCGTGGGGTGGATCTCCTCGAGCAGGAAGCTCCGTCCTTGTGCGGCGGAGACCGCGTTCTCGGCGATGGCGACACTGTCGCCGGGCCTCACGTGGGGAGCCACGTGGCGCAGGATCACCCCGGCGAGGTCGTCACCGCGCCGCACGACGTCCGTGCGGATCGGAAGCCGTGCGTACACGCGGCCGGCCGAGGCCGCGAACAGGTGCTTCAGCGCGTTGGGCTTGTACGCGCCGAGGAGACGCTGCGCCTCGGCGGCGCCGGCCGGCGAGGAGAGCCCGGCTGCCGACGCGAGCAACGCCGGCGTCCGCGCGTCGGCGGCGTCCGGTACATCGCCACGATGCTTCGGACCGATCTCCGCCGGCGCCGTGAGGGCGGCCTCGATGTCGGCATCCTCGAGCACCACGCTGCTGTCGCAGAACTCGCGCAGCCAGAGCTCCACGTTCGCCGCCCGCCAGAACAGGGGCGATTCCTCGACATCGCCCCGGCAGCAGGCGCGGAACGCTTCGACGATGCCGTCGCCGTTCCAGTAAGGACGCGCCTGAAAGGTCGGCGATTGATACAAGCTCGTGAAGGCGGCGCGTCGCGCCTTGATCCAGCGCATCTCGGGAGTCGTGAACCCGACCTTCCAGCGGCGCAGACGTATCTTCTCCGGGAGGGTGCCCTTGAGGCCAGCGCGCAGGATCCATCGGCTCCAACCGTTCTTGATGATGGCGGTGTCGGGCAGGCTGAGCACGTACTCGACGAGCTCCTGATCCAGGTAAGGCACCCGGGATTCCACGCTGAACGCCATGGCGTTGCGGTCCTCGTAGCGCAGCAGGCAGGGAAGGCAGTAGGTCAGCAGGTCCTGCAGCAGGCGTAGCTTGAGGTCGGACTTCGAACGGCCGGGCACTGGATCGACGACATGATCGAGGAAGTCCGACCTGAGCAGCTGTCGAGTGGCGAGCCGCTTGCGGCGTTGGGCGACGCGTCGCCGGACGAGCGGCGAGAGCACGTCGACGGACTTGGCGCTCTCGCGGCGCAGCTCGGCGTAGCGACCCTCCTTCTGCAGCTGTCGCAGGTAGACGAGCTGGTAGGGCACATACCCGGCGAGCAGTTCGTCGCCGCCCTGACCGTCAAGGAGCACGGTGACCTGTTCGCGGGCCGAACGCATGACGCACCATTGCGCGTAGGGGCCGGTGCTGACGAAGGGCTCTTCCTGGTGCCAAATGAACTCGCGCAGCTCGTTCAGGAACTCGCGTGAGTCAGGGTTCGTGTATGTCGTGTCGGCGCCGGTGCTCTCCACCGCCACCTCGATGTAGTCGCGCTCGTCGATAGGGTCGCCATCGAACACGGCGCTGAACGTCTTGAGCTGGCCGCGTAGGGAGGCGGCGTCCGGCGCGTTCTCCCGCAGGAGTTCACTCATGAAGGCCACGATGGTCGTGGAATCGAGGCCACCCGAGAGACAGGAGCCAACCGGGACCTCCGAGAGAAGCCGCCGCTCCACGCTCTTGCGGAAGAGCTGCCGGAAGGCCGCTGGGTCCGGGACGCCGTCGCTGGTCAGCTGCGGGGTCCAGTACGCGTGGCTGGGGAGCGGCGCCGTGAGCATGCCTGGGCCGTCGCCGTTGCTGGAGGCGACCGGCGCGATCGCCGCGCTGCGCCCAGCGGAATCTCGATCCAGGCGGCCGCCGGCACATGGTGGATCCCGGCGAACATGGTCTCGTTGCGGTGGTCGTGCAGGCCGTGCTGAAGGAACTCGTAGACCATCTGGTCGTCGGGCGTGGCCTTCAGCTCCCGGTCCTGCAGCAGCCCCTTGATCTCGCTGGCGAAGAGCAAACGGCCGGAACGTGGCGAGCGCGCGTAGTACAGCGGCTTGATGCCGAAGTGGTCACGGTTGAGGATGAGCTTGCCACCGGCCTCACGCAGGTCGGCGATCGCGAACGCCCACATACCGTTGAAGCGCGCGGCGCAGGCCGTTCCCCACTCCTCATAGGCGTGGACGATGACCTCGCCGTCGCCCCGGGTGCGGAAGGTGTGCCCCGCGCCCTCAAGCTCGGTGCGCAGTTCGCGGTAGTTGTAGATCTCGCCGTTGTAGACGAGCCAGACAGTCTCGTCCTCGTTAGCGAGGGGCTGATGACTCCCGGCGCGGTCGATGATGCTCAGTCGGCGGTGCCCGAGGCTTATCGTCTCTCTCTCGAACGATCCAGCGTCGTCAGGTCCGCGATGGACGAGCGCGGCAGCCATGCGGCCGAGGAGTTCACGGTCTCGTGATCCGGCGAAACCGAAGATGCCACACATGTGCTGGTGTCTCCTCGCGGGTGGGTGGTCGGCCGATACGGGCCTGCATCACTCCCGGGGCCCGCGTCGGCCAAGAGTATCACAAGCCCTCGAGGCTCCACCTTCGCCAGTATGCGGACCGGGGTAAGCTTCGCCGTGGCCCGGATCCTGCTGCGTTGCCGGCCCCCCCGTCGACCCGTACACTCGTCGGTGTGTTGATTGGAGCCCATGTGAAGTCGTCTGGGGGCGTGTGGAAAGCCGTCGATGCCGGTGTCGCTCTCGGCTGCGGGGCGATCCAGTTCTTCGCCGGCAGCCCCCGCACCTGGCGTCCGATGCTGTACAGGGAGACGGATGCCGAGCGATTCGTCGCGGCGCGCGCCGCCTCTCCCATCCGCTTCGTCGTCATTCACACCATCTACCTCATCAATCTGGCGAGTGCCCGCGAGGACTTCTATGAGAAGTCGGTGGCGTCGCTGCTGGGCGCCGTGTCGGCGGCGGAGCAACTCGGCGCCGACGCGATCGTCACCCACGTCGGGTCCCATCAGGGCAGCGGCTTCGAGGCCGGTCTCGAACGGGTGCGGGTCGCTCTCCTGCGGGCGCTCGAAGAGAGTGGGGGGTCGTCGGTGCGCATCCTGCTCGAGAACACCGCCGGCGCGGGCGGCACGATGGGCGTGAACTTCGAAGAGCTTGGCGCGATGATCCGCGCAGCCGGTTCGCACCCGCGTATCGGGCTGTGTCTCGACACTGCTCACATCTTCGCGGCCGGGTTCGATCTGCGGACGGCCGCTGGTCTCGAGGAGACACTGGCGAGTCTCGACGCCGCCTGCGGCCTCGATCGACTCGTGATGATGCATCTGAACGACTCCAAGGCGCCCCTCGGTTCGAACCGGGACCGCCACGAGAACATCGGCGAGGGGGAGCTTGGCCTTGCCGCCTTCCAGGCGATCATGCGGAATCCGCGACTTGCGGAGATACCGGGCATCCTCGAGGTTCCCGGCTACGACGGTCAAGGTCCGGATCAGCAGAACATCGATACGCTGCGTCGACTGGCTGACCCCGCCCTTTGACCGCCCGCTCGGCCAGATGCCTCACCGGACGGGCCGCACCGGTTAGGAACCTGTCATGCCGGTGGCATACTCCAGATAGAGCCCGGTTCGGCGTCGGCGACCCTGACTGCGAGGTGACGCGCATGGAGCTTGTGTCGGTGACCAATGTCAACGATGTGGGGCTGGCGAGCATCATCAAGGGCGTGCTCGAGCAAGCTGGCATCGAGACGATGATCGGGGCCGGCGGCGAGGACGCCTTCCCGCCGGGTACGGTCGGCAATCTCGAGGTCCTCGTCTCCGCACCCGATGTCGAGCGGGCCCTCGACCTGCTCGACCAGTACGAGACGTCGCTTCAGTCGGAGGACGACGAGGAGTAGGCGGGGTGCCTTGCGGGCTCTCAGCCATGAGCCCCGCTGCGCAGCCGTGCTCTGCTCTGGTATCATGTGCGGCGCTCTTGCGACCGTATTCGGCCCCTCGCGGGCTGCTCTCACATGGGAGTGACGATGTTTGGACGCATCTTCGGCCGAGGCAAGGACGACCCCGAGCAGGCCGTCTGTGCCGAGTGTGGCCGTACTCTTCTCGCCGGCGAATGGACCCGCAAGGTCGCGGGTTCTGGCGGTGAGGAGCGACTCATCTGCTCGCTCTGCGGGCCGGACCACCCGCTCGACGAAGACGTGCTGGAGGATGCTGCGGTTGCGCAGGTCGATAGCGGCCCCGTCCGCGAGACCCTTGAGGGGTTCGAGGAGCCGCAGGGCGAGGCCGCCATGTCCGGAGAGCTCGGCACCCGAGATGCCGACACTGCGGCGTTGCGGGAGCGGCTGGCCCTCGCAGAGGCTCACAACGAGGAGCTCGCTTGCGAGGTCGCTCGCCTGCGAACGGCAGCCAGCGAGCCTGCTCCAGCGGAGACCCCGCAGGCGGACGGGGTGAAGGAGTCACTCGCGGACGGTGAGGCCGATGTCGTTTCGACAGAGGACGCCGAGGGACTAGCGGCCGATTGTTCAGAGCCCGGAGAGCGTACATGGGGCGAGACTCCAGCGGAGTTCGCCGAGGAGATCGCGACCCCGGTGGCGGAGGATGAGTCGCAGGAGGCGGAGGAGGAGCCGGAGTTGGCGTCCAGCGACACGGATGACGCCCCTGTGCCGGCGCCCTCTTTCGAGGACACGCAGCCGTTGCCCGCAGTCGCCGAGGCTGACCAGGAGTCCGCCGGCGAGCTCGGCGATGGACCTGCCCCGGAGGCGGAGATCGAGATCGTCGCCGAGGTCGATGGCGAGACGCTCGCGGCCACAGAGGCCGAGCCGGAATTCGTCCCGGCGCCGGGCGAGGCGGAAGTCGCCGCACTCGCTCTCTTGCAGCGTGGAGTAGACCTGTTCAACGTGAGCGGGGTGCCGCGCAAGATCGCGGAGACAAACGAGCAGCTCGGCGTGCCAACGGTGAACGCCGCTGCCGAGGACGAGCCCAACGTCGCGATCACCTTCATGTGGTCGATGGGCTGGTATCGCTTCCACGTCGACACCGTCAGTGGCGACGCGAACATGGCCGACCGCGGCTATGAGGAGATCTCCGACCTTCCTCCGAATGCGGGTGTCCGCGATGACGGGACGGTCCACTTGGCGCCGGCACAAATCGGGCTCGCAGCAGCGCAGCGAGTGCGTCAGGACGGGGTGGCGGGACCTGCTCCGGCCACTGGGCGTCCGCTGAGCGAATCGGAGTCCCCGAGTGTCGTCGCCCAGAAGCCGCCCGAGATCCTCAGTAAGTCGCTGCTCGGTCAACGCAGCGACGACGAACCGGCCGACTGGGAGAAGACGAAGGCGCGCGACTTCGACTGGGATCACTGAGGATCGTTTTCGCCCAAGATGCACCAAGGGCCGGGCGGCATCCGAGAGGTGCCGCCCGGCCCTTGGTGCATCTGGCTGCGATCCAGGCGACTTGACGTGTTGCCACGTCGTCGCCGATCGGCCGGTGTGGCTCAGAGACCCATCGTCATGCCGCCGAAGATGGTCTCCATGAGCTTGTCGAACGACTTGGCCTTCGCCGGGGGATCGACGCTGACCGGTTCATTGAAGTCATCCATGGTGACGGTGAGCTTGATGCTCATGCCCTCGACGCCCTCCATGTCCTTCTGCTCGGTCGTGTCGAGCGCGGCCGCGAACTCGGCCTTGCGCATGAGCATGTCGTCGACGCCGACCCAGTAGTCCAATGAGACATCGGTGAGCGCCTTCTGCAGCTGCGCAGCCTGTTCCTCACTCTGCGCAAGGCTCTGCTTGAGCTGGTTGGCGGTCTCGGCATCGCCGAGCTTCTTGGCGAGGTCTGGGTCGTTGGCCGCCTGCATAAGAGCTGCGGCTAGCTTCTGCGGATCGCTCGTGGCCTTGAGGTGGTAGGTGGGCGTGTCCCCGATGTCCTCGGTGCCCACGACTTCATACGTCGTACCCCACTCCTCCGGATCGAGGCCGAAGCTCTTGAGCTGCTCAGTGGGGGCCGCGCCGGTCTCCGCCTGAGTACTCAGGGCGGACGAGTTCTTCTGGTCGACCACGTACCACTGACCTTCGTACTCCACCCACATCTTGTCGCCCTTGGCTAGCAGGCCGAAGTCGAGAGCTTGGTCGGCAACGGTCACGCTCAAATCCATCTGGGCGGCAACCGGTTCGGCGGCGCTCCTGCCCTCGGCGTGCAGGGTCATCCCTTCGCCGAGGAGGGCCTGCTCCATCGGATCGGTCGCCTGGGCTGCGTCGCCCTGGACTGCGAGCGACATGTCGGCGGCGAAGGAGGCGCTCTTCACGGCCGCCATCTTGGCGTTGCTCTGCTCGATGATCTCCTCGGCAGTGAATTCGGAGACAGCGGCGGCAGCCTCCGGGGAGGAACTGCTCGACGCCGTATCGCTGCTGCAACCGGCGGCGACGGTGAGCAAGAGTCCCACGACGACAAACAGCGATGCCCACGTTGACAGGTACTTGTGACGCATGGTCTCGACCTCCCTGAGTGACTTGACTGTGTCGTTCATCGCCGCGCCCGCGTAGGAGAACGACGACCTCCTATCGGTCTGTGAGCGCCCATTCTTGAGGCTGTCTGCGCTCTACTCGGTAGATCTCCGGGAGATGACGACTGCGCGGAAGGGCTCGTTGCCCTCCGAGGCGGTCTCGACGCGGGTGTCGTCCTTCAGGTGGAGGTGGATCACCTTGCGCTCTGCCGCGGACATTTGCTGCAGCGTGACGCTGCCGCCCTCGCGCGCGACCTTCTGTGCGGTTCGGTCGGCGAGGGACGAGAGCGCCAGCTCGCGCCGGCCACGATAGCCCTGTGCGTCGATGATGACCTGAAGCCGATCGCGTCTGTCGCCGTTCACGGCTATCGCGGCTATGCACTGGAGCGCGTCGATGGTGCTTCCGTGACGTCCGATGAGCAGACCGAGATCGTCGCCGGCGATGTCGGCCCTGATGCCGGCGGATGTCTCGCGGACGGAGACACTCGCTTCAACACCCATGAGGCGCACCGCTGTCTGGACGAACTCCCTCAGCGCCTCGGCTTCGGCCCTGGGCGGCGTCTCGCTCTCGTGCATTTCGTTGGAGGGCAGCAGCCGCGCCTCGACCTGGGCCAGCATCTTGCCACGGCCGAAGAGGCCCCCCCTGCTACCCTCTTCGACGACGATGAACTCGACGTCTCTCTCGTTCACGTACGGAATGACCTTGCGCAGCTGGTCCAGCGCCTTGCGCTTGGCGTCGTCTATGGTCGCGGCGTCGGCGACGGTAGCGAACTCCGTCTCCTCGTCTTCCGCTATCTCATCCGGACGAATATCGCGAGGTTCTTCCATCGCTGCCCTCCATTCTCGCCAAGCCGAGGACGGCTGGTGTCGAGGATCAGCTCTCTACCGGGCCGCTTGTGTTCGTTCCGGAATCGGGTGCATCCGGCGGGCTGCTCGCACTGGTTCCAAGTTCGGGCGCCTCTGGCGCCTCCGGCGCCTGAGGAGGCGCACCTTGGCTGTCGTCGGGCGCCGGCTTGCCGAGGCCGCCTCCCGCGCTCTGCTGGGCGCCGGCGCGTGCGCCTTTCTTCTTGCCCTTGCCCGGCGGCGGTTTGTTGCCGCTGCGTGTCGTGGCTCGCTTGCCGCCGGACTTCCCGGCGCTGCCGCTCGCCCCCTGCCCGCTGCCGGGCTTCGCGCCGCTCCGGTTCTTGGACTTGGCAGGGGTTCCGCCGGTCTTCTGGCCTGACTTGGTCTGCTTCTGGCCGGATCGACCCCGCGCCTGGGCGCCTGAGCCGGCCTTCTTCGTGCCGCCCTCAGGCCCACCCTTGTCGCTCTGGTCCTGGGCCGAAACGAGGGCGTCCACCACCCGGCTGCGCTTCTTCTCCGGCTGGCTGCTGGCCGCCGTGAGGTCGAAGGGCTTCATGACTTTCCTGATGATGAGCTGCTGGCCGATCGTCCAGAGGTTCGTCGTGACCCAGTAGAAGAACAGGCCCGCGGGGAACCTCCACAGAATGAAAATGAAGATGATGGGCATCGAGCGCATGATCATCTTCTGCGTCTTGTCGGTCTGCGTCACAAGCATGAGCTCGGTGGAGATCAGCTGAGTGACTACGTAGAGAACGAGCAGGATGTGGGTCGGGTCCGGGAGGCCGAGGCCGCCTCCCCCCGCTGCTACAGACTTGACCCAGAGAAAGCCGGCATCTGCCAACTGCTGCGTGGTGGCCGGATCGAGGTAGTCGGTGCCCCTGATGGCGTAGTAGAGGCCGATGAACACGGGGAGCTGCAGGATGAGAGGAAGACACGACGCAAAGGGGTTGACGCGGTGCTCCTGGTAGAGCTTCATGGTCTCCTGCTGAAGCTTCTCCCGGTTGCCCTTGTGCTTTCGCTGCAGTTCCTTGATCCTGGGCTGGATGGCCTGCATGGCCTGGGCGGAGCTGAACTGCTTCCAGGTGAGCGGGAAGAGGATGAGCCGCACCGTGATGGTGAGACCGATGATCGCGAGGCCCCACGACCAGTCTGGCCCCAAGCCCTGACCGGCGAGGAAATCGTTGTAGCTGACGAGGATCCAGTTGAGGAGCTCGACGAGCTGCTTGAATCCGGGGACGCTATCCACGCGCTCTCATCTCATGCTGGGCGTCGTCGTGCTTGCAGTCGGGATGACGGGACGGCACGGGGTCGTAGCCGCCGTTGCTGAAGGGGTTGCAGCGCAGGATGCGCCAGCAGGCAAGCCCGGCGCCGCGCAACGCTCCGTGTTCGCGTAGGGCTCCGACGGCGTAGTTGGAGCACGAGGGGTAGTACTTGCAGCGCTGGCCGAGCATCGGGGAGAGGGCGTACTGGTACACCCTGATGAGGGCGATGAAGACCTTGCTCACGTCCTGTCAGCCTCCGCCAGTAGTCCGGCGCGGTCGAAGAGATCTCGGGCGGCCTCGCCGACCAATCCCTTCTCTCCCGCGCTCTCGCGTGCCAGGAGGTCCAGCAACTGCGGCCGCGCGATAAGCACTAGATCGTACTCCACCGATAGGTTCTGTGCACTGCTCATGAAGGCCTCTCGCAAGAGACGCTTGATTCTGTTGCGGACGACGGCCCCGCCCATCTTCTTCGAGACAGACAGCCCCAGCCGAGGGGTTGCGGCGTCGGCTTCCGCCGGGCGCTTGAAAAAGTAGAGCACGAGGAATCGTGAGGCTGTGGAGTTCCCTCGCCGGTAGACACGCTGGAAGTCTGAGGAGCGGGACAGACGCGAGAGTCTGTGTGGCATCGCGCCGGAAGGCTACGCGGAGAGACGTTTGCGACCCTTCTGCCGCCGCTTCCTGATGACCGACCTACCCGCACGGGTGCTCATCCGCTTGCGGAAGCCATGCGTCTTGCTGCGCTTGCGGGTATTCGGTTGATAGGTCCTCTTCACAGCTTCCTCGCTCGATAGCCGACACTCGGAACGTGCAGTATAGCTGCGGGGGCTGACTGCGGTCAATTTGCCGCACTTCGGCCGCCCCGCCCTAACATTCCGTCCACCCCGTGCCGATACGCCCAGCAGGCCGTGGCAACTAGCAGGGGCGCGAGCCATGCTCCTTCAAGGGTCGATCCATAGATTCAATCTTGCCGGTGTCCTGCAGTTCCTCGCGCAGAACACCTCCAGCGGCGTGCTCGAGGTACGGGACTTCGAGGAGTACGGGTTCATCTATCTCGTCGATGGTCGCGTGGAGGCCATCTCGCTGCCTCTCACCGATGAGAAGCTGGGCACGCGTCTCGTCAAGGCGGGGTGCCTCGACGCCCAGCAGCTCGCCGAGACGCTGATGGAGGACTCGGAGCTATCGCGTGACGAGAAGAAGCTCAAGCCGCTGGGCCAGCGCCTGATCGAGAAGGGGCTCACGGAGGAGCAGACGATTCGTCGGGTCATGGCCGGACAGACCATGGACCAGGTCTTCGAGCTCGCTCACTGGCAGAACGGCATCTTCCTCTACGATGAGCCCGAGCAGATGCCGCGCTTCCAGGTCACCATCCAGGGAGACGTTCAGAAACTGCTCCTCGACGCCTATCGGCGAATCGACGAGGGTGAGAAGGCGCGAAAGGGGCCTCCGGCGGTAGCGCGCGAGGTGTGCTACGCCTGTCCCCTCGAGGGCGAGTGCACGGATGCGATCAGAAGCAGGCACCTCAAGCAGGATGTCTGTCTGTGGCGGGAGCTGGGAGCCGTGCTGGACGAAGGATACGATCGGCTGCGTGACGCACGGAATCTCTACCGCTCCAAGGACGACGACGCCGGGGTGTCGCTTGACGCCTCGCTCACACCGGAATGAACTCACACCTTCCTGGAGGCTGCATAGCAGGTGCGCGCCGCTCCGTGGGACAGCTCAAGCGGCCGCGCCGCTCAGCCTGCAGCCGCTCCGCAGCTGCGCAGGCGCGCCAGTTGCCCGCAGGCGGCATCGATGCCGCGGCCGGGCGAGCGCCGCACGGTGCACTGCACGCCGGTCGCTCTCAGTCGCGCGCAGAGTGCATCCAGGACAGGTTCGCTCGGCCTCACGAACTCCCCGCCGGTCTCGTTGTAGGCGATGAGGTTGAGGTGGTAGCGCGGCGATCCCAACCGCGTCGCCAGCGCCTCGACCTGCCGAGGCGTGTCGTTGAGGCCGTGGAGCACGACGTACTCGAACATCACCTTGCGATGCGTGCGGGCGAAGTAGCGCGAGCAAGCCGTGAAGACGGCCTCGAGGGGGTCGCTGAGGTTGAGCGGCACCAAGCGGTCGCGCAGGTCATCCGTGCCGGCGTGCAGGCTCACGGCCAGGTTCATCTGCAGCGGTTCGCCGGCGAACCTGTCGATTCCCGACACCACGCCGGCTGTGGAAACCGAGATCGACCGGGCGGCGAGACGGAACCCGGATTGGTCGTTGAGCAAGCGGCAGGCGCGGAGGGTCTCGTCGTAGTTGTGGAAGGGTTCTCCCATGCCCATGAAGACGACATTGGTCACGCGGCGACCGCCATCGCGGAGCAGTCGGGCGAAGTGGAACACCTGATCGACCATCTCTTCCGCGGTGAGCCCGCGCTGCAGCCCCGATCGGCCGGAGGCGCAGAAGGCGCACCCCACAGCGCAGCCCACCTGGGTGGAGACGCAGACTGTCGCTCTGGAAGGGTAGGTCATCAAGACCGCCTCGACGGCTTGGCCGTCCATGGCCCGGAACAGCGTCTTGCGCGCCGACTGGTCGGCGGCGATCTGCGACTCGGCCGCCCGGAGCGTCAGCGGGCTGAGCTCTTGCGCCATCTGTTGGCGCAACGCCAGTGGGAGCGCGGTCATGTCTGCGAAGTCGGTGACGAGGCCGTGGGTCAGGGCTTCGTAGATCTGGCGAGCGCGGTAGGGCCGGGCGCCGAGCTCCGCCACCACGGCAGAGATGAGGTGCGGATCGATCACCCGTCCATTCTACTGCCGATGCCTGCAAGGGATGGCGAGCGCGAGCGCGAACAAATAGACCGCGAGACGCAATCACACCCAGAAGTGGATCCAGAGGCCAGATGAGTACCGTGCAGATCGTCGCCATAGCCGTAGCTGCCGCACTCGTGCTGCTGCTGATCGTCGCGCTTCTGGTCACGCGTCGTCGCGGACACGCCTCCGGGCAGGGACAGGCGACGGCATCCGCGGACAAATCGTTCCTCGACGAGGCGCCGCAGGACACGCTTGCGGGTCTGGGCAAGGTCGAGCAGACGGTCGAGGACGTGACGCTCGACCCCGTTTCCGAGGAGATCGTGGGTCCCGGAGCCGGCGGCGACGAGCCGCGGGAGGCTGACTGCGGGGCGACGACGATCGGCGCTGAGGGCGCATCTGGCCGCCAGGGCGAGACGGAGGTCACGGGCGAGCTGTCGCCGGCGGCGCAGCGCTTGGGGGAGACCCCTCGGAGCGGCCCGTCCGGGGAGAGCGGTGAGGCGATCACGCCGCCGGCCTACGAGTCTGGCGACGCCGGGTCGATGGTGCTTCTCTCGGACATCATCGTGACGACCAGCAACAAGCTCGTCGATCTACGGGATGCCGACGTGCGACGCATGCTCACGGACTTGGTCAAGCTGGAGGTCGACCAAGCGATCGAGATGCGGCGTCTGGGCCAGACGGTGGACGCCGTCATGCAGCTCACCGAGGCGGAGAAGATCTCGCGGGCGCTGAGCCTGAACGAATCCGCGCAGCGCATTCGCTCGATGATCGAGGAGATGCATCGTTCGGGGTGAGGCCGTCCCGGCTGGGATGTGGCCGCGCTGCTAGTTCGTCAGGCTCTGCAGGGGAGCTGGTATGCGCCCACCGCGCTCAATGAACCGGTCGTTTCCGAAGCTGCTCACGGCCATCACCGGCGCTTCGCCGAACAGCCCACCGAGTGTGACCCACTCTCCGGTCTTCCTGCCGTGGGCCGGGATCAGGCGCGCGCCGGTGGTCTTGGAGTTGATCATTCCGATCGCCATGACGTCTGCCATCGTTCCCGCGAGGGCGTTTCTGGGAATGTCGCCGGGGACGACGATCATGTCGAGACCCAGCGAGCAGACGGCTGTCATGGCCTCGAGCTTCTCGATGCTCAGGGCGCCCGTGGCGGCCGCTTCGGCCATGGCGGCATCCTCACTGACGGGAATGAAAGCTCCGGAGAGGCCGCCGGTCGACGAGGTCGCCATGGTGCCTCCCTTCTTGACTGCGTCGTTGAGCATCGCCAGTGCGGCGGTGGTCCCGGGCGCTCCCACCTGTTCCAGGCCCATGCCCATGAGGATCTCAGCGATGGAGTCGCCAACGGCCGGGGTGGGCGCCAGTGAGAGATCGATAATCCCCATCTCGGCATCGAGCATCTGGGACGCCTCTCTCGCGACGAGTTCGCCGATGCGCGTGATCTTGAAGGTGGTCCGCTTGATCAGGTCGGCGAGCTCTATGAGTGATGCTTCAGGATGGTGTTCGACGACGCTGCGCACGACGCCGGGTCCGGAGATCGCCACGTTGACGCTGGCCTCCGGCTCCCCCGTGCCGTGCAGTGCGCCGGCCATGAAGGGATTGTCCTCCGGCACGTTGCAGAAGACGACGATCTTGGCGGCGCCGATGCTGTCGTTGGCGGCCGTCATCTTGGAGACGGCCAGCAGGACATCGGCCATGCGCACCACGGCGTCCATGTTGATGCCGGCTTTCGTGGAGGCGACATTGACCGAAGAGCACACTCGCTGCGTCGTGCTGATCGCCTCGGGAATGGCCTCGATCAGCGCCGCGTCGCTGCGCGTCAGGCCCTTCTGGACCATGCAGCTGAAGCCGCCCACGAAATCGATGCCGATTTGCTGGGCGGCCGCGTCCAGGGCGTGCGCGACCTCGACGTGGCCTGCCGGGTCGTCGTTGCCGAGAACGTGGGCGATGGGGGTCAGGGAGACACGCCGGTTGACGATGGGAATGCCGTACTTCTCCTCGATCTCGCGTGCGACCGCCACCAGTCGTCCGGCTCGTCGCACGATCTTGGCGTGGACAAGTTCCGCCACTCTGTGGGGGTCGCGATCCGAGCAGTCGTACAGGGAGATGCCCATGGTGACGGTGCGCACGTCGAGGTTCTCCGAGCGGATCATATTCACGGTCTCGAGAATCTCGGGCTCGGTGACGAAGACCACGGTTGCCTCCCGTCGCGGTCGCCTTTGCGCCGCGCGCCCTGTGCTAGATACGGTGCATGAACTTGAAGATGTTCTCGTGCTGCACGTGGATCTGTAGCCCCACGCGCTCGCCGGCGCTCTCCAGCGCCGTCTTGAGATCGGCCATGGTGGTCTCCGTCTGGTCGAACGAGACGAACATGATCATCGTGAACATGCCGTTGGAGACCGTCTGACTCACGTCGTCGATGTTCGCATTCTCTTCTGCCACGGTCGTCGCGACCTCGGCGAGGAGGCCGTGCTTGTCGGGGCCGAGAGCGGTGATGATCACCGTGGTGCGCATGGTCGATCCCTCTTGGGTGCCGGTCGGTGCGGACAGGGGGATAGTATACTGAACGATGAGAGTGATGCCGCCCGCTTCCGGCTCCACGGACCTACCCCCGTCGCCCGGCCGTTTCGACCGCCTCGATCGCGAGCTGTCTCGTTGGCTTGCCGTGGAGTGGCCGCGCCCCCGCTGGGTGACATTGCCCTTGGGCGCTCTCTCCTTGACCGCCAACTATGGGATCCTCTGGTACGCGATCGCTTTGCTGCCTTGGCTGTGGGGAGAGCCGAGGCCGCTGGCGAGAGCCGCCTATGTCGCGGTACCGGTCACGCTCGTCGAGGCCTCGGGCTTCCTCATCAAGGCCATGGTCGCCCGGCCGCGGCCGCCGGTGGCCGATCCGACGCTGGCCAGGCAGATCCCCCTGCCGCCGAGCAAGTCGTTTCCCTCATCGCACGCCAGCATGTCGGTCGTGGGTACGTTCGCGGTGACGGCGATGTATCCGTGGGCGCTGCCCGCTCTGATCGCCCTGACCATCGTCCTCTGCCTAAGTCGGATCTATCTCGGCGTTCACTACCTCGGCGATGTGCTCGGTGGCGTCGCCTACGGGCTCCTCTTCGGCACCGCCTGGGTCCTCTTGATCGCGGCGCCGGCGTGAGCGCGGAGGGTCTGCGCCTGTGGGCGGGACGAACGGCGCACGTCGTCGCGGGGGCGCTGGTGCTCGTCGTGGTTCCGATCGCCGCGGCCAGCATGATGGGCTGTGCGCAGTCGACCCCCTCCACCGAGTCGACGGGCAGACCATCGCAGGACGTTGGGTCAAGTCCGCCTGGGGCGATCGCGTACGCGACGGCCAAGGTCTTCGCGCGCAGCGTGCATCCGCGGGCCGCCGATACGCGGGGAGAGATCGAGGCACGTGAGTTCGTCTTCAGCACGCTGCAACAGTCTGGGTACTTTCCGCTTCTCCAGGAGTTCATCTCCACCCGGGGCGGTGACCGAGTGCACTCGGGGAACATCATCGCCGTCAAGGAGGGTGAATCGGCCGAACGGCTGATCGTCGGCGCACACTACGACTCGGTGCCGGGCAGTGACGGCTACACCGACAACGCCGTCGGCATCGGCCTTCTGCTCGAGGTGGCGGCGAAGCTCAAGGCACAGCCGACTCCGTACACCATCGTCTTCGTCGCTTTCGGCGCCAAGGAGGATGGCCTCTTCGGCTCTCGCCACTTCATGGCCGCCATGCCCAAGGTCGAGCGTGACGCCACACTCGGCATGATCAATCTGGATGGCGTCGCGGGGGGCGATGACCTGTATGCGTACGACCGCCCGTATTCCGCCGGATGGCTTCGCGCCGATGTCCTGGCGGCCGCTCAGGTGGTGGGCATCCCGCTGAGGGCTACCCCCGCTCGTGCGGGCACGTCCCCGGGCACGGCGGCGCTGGCTTCCGATGATGCGGCCTTCGCCTCGGCGGATATCCCGACCGCCGCCGTCACGGCCACCAACTGGGCGGCAGGCGAGGGTGATGGCAGAACTCAGACTGCGAAACATGGTCGGGTCTGGCACACTCCCAAGGACACCGTGCGGTTCATCGAGAAGAACTACCCCGGGAGGGTGCAGGGGCAGCTTGCGGACCTCTCGCGTCTGCTCGAGGTCCTACTCACCAGCGAACTGGAGAAACGGCCGTGAAGCTCGGTATTGTCGGTCTGCCCAACGTCGGCAAGACCACGCTGTTCAACGCGCTGACACACGCAAACGCGGCGGCCACCGCCTACGCGTACACCTCGGCCGAATCGAACCTCGGCGTGGTGGCGGTCCCGGACGCGCGCCTCGATCGCCTGCACGAGGTGCTGGAGGCCCCCAGGAAGGTCAGTGCGACCATCGACATCGTCGACATCGCTGGGCTGGCGGAGGGAGCGAGCCGCGGCGAGGGGCTCGGCAATCGGTTCCTGGCCGACATCCGCGGTGTCGATGCGGTCGCTCACGTGATTCGCGCGTTCGGCAACCCGGACGTCGCGCATGTGCGAGATTCGGTCGATCCGCGCGCGGACGTGGACCTCGTGGAGACTGAGTTGGTTCTCGGAGACCTCGAGCTGGTCGAGCGTCGAATCGAGAAGAGCCTCAAGGCGGCCCGCGGCGGTGACAGGGCGGCGCAGCACGAACTCGCGACGCTCGAGGGCCTGCTCGAGGCGCTTCAGCAAGGGCGGTTGGGGAGGAGCGTTGAGCGGTCTCCCGAGGACGAGCCCCTGTTCCGCGAGTTGGCTCTGGTCAGCGACCGGCCGATCCTCTTCGTTCTGAACACCGACGATGACGAGGGTGCCGCCGAGGCGCTGAGCGCTCACACGAGCTTCGTGTCGTGTGCGCGGGAGCGGGGCGACCAAGTGGTCGCCGTCGCCGCGCGCCTCGAGGCTGAGCTTGCCGATCTGGAACCCGACGAGGCAGCCGTGTTCCGCGCTGAGCTCGGCGCCGATGAGGAGGGGGCGATCGGCGTCTTCTTGCGGGCCGCCTACGAGGTGCTTGGCTACATCACCTTCTTCACCGGAGACTTCCGCAGCAGCGAGACCCGGGCTTGGCAGCTGCCCCGCGGCTGGACGGCCAAGCAGGCGGCGGGGCGCATCCACAGCGACATCGAGCACGGCTTCGTGCGCGCCCAGGTCGTGGGCATCGAGGATCTCATCGCTCTGCGCTCGTTCCACGCAGCCCGGGAGAAGGCGCTGCAGCGCACCGAGGGGAAGGACTACGTGGTGCAGGACGGCGATGTGATCAACTTCATGCACACTGGCTGAGTGGCTTGCGGCCGGCGAGGGCCTGCCGATACACGGAGTGAGCAGCGATGAACGGCAGACCAGACAACCAGACACCGGCGGGTTCCACTGAGCCGACGCCGATCGCTCACGGACGCGGCGGTGAGGATTCGCGGCGTGTTCGCCGAACGTCGCCGGACCTTGGATCAGTGGCGGTCGTCGCCGGCCTCGTCGGCCTGCTGGCGGGACCGTTCCTGATCGCCGACCCGACTGCTCGCTACATCATCCTCGTCGCCGACGTCCTCGCATTGGCCTTGGGCGGCTGGTCGTTGTGGGACGGCGTCGTGCGGCGTTCTGGGCGTCTTGACATGGGCATCGCGGCGGTCGTCGCGGGTGGCGTGAGTCTCTACCTGTTCATCTCGTACGTGAGCGGTCCGCCGCCTGGAGGCACCTGAGGAGCCGTCCTTCCTCCGGTCGGAGGGGTACTCGCTGCGATACTCGGCCTGCAGTGAACGCGCGTAGGCGGTTGGGACCGCCCGCGCAGGGCTCAGGCTGCCGGCGCGGGCGGTGTGTAGACGCGCGCCTGCAGCTCCTTGTCCAGCTGGTAGAGGCCCGCTGGATGCTCCCCGGCCATCGTGAACTTCTGCACCATGTCGCCGGCCGTCTCTTCCTCCTCGACCTGCTCGGCGATGAACCACTGCAGGAAGTTGTAGGTCGCGTGGTCCTTGATCTCAAGGGCCAGCGAGGCGAGGTCGTGGATGCGCGAGGTCACGATCTCCTCGTGCGCCAAGGCTTCCTTGAACATGTCGAGTCCTGCGGCCCACTCCGTCTGTGGTCTGTCGATCGCCTCTAGTTTCACTCTGCCGCCGCGTGTCGTGACGTAGTCGAACATCTTCTGCGCGTGTGCCAGCTCCTCCTGATACTGCACCGTCATCCAGTTCTGGCCGCCGGGCATCCCGAGCGCTGCGAACTGGGCTGCCATGGACAGGTAAAGGTAGCCCGAGTACAGCTCCCAGTTGATCTGGTCGTTGATCGCTGCCTGCATTCTGCTGTCAATCATGGTCTTCGCCCTCGCTCTATGCCGTTGATGGGTCAAGTTGACGGGTACGATACATCGTGCGCTGTAGCCCTGTGTACCCACTCTGCGGTAGGTCAGTCAGTCTGAGCGGGTCGATCAACCGGACTTCGGCTCGGACACAGCTCCCGGCGTCACTCCCTGCGGCCTGCGCCAACGGTGCTCTGGCACCGTCCTGCCGCCGACCGGCGACTCGATGTCGAGGCGGTCGACTGTCCGACGGACAGGCCTTTCGCTGAAGCTAGCAGCTCTTCTTGCCGCACGCCGCGCAGTTTCCGCGGCATCCGAGGGGCATGGGCGTGAGGCATCTCGGGCAGCGGAGGGTCGGCTTCTCGAGCTCCAGACCACACTCTTTGCAGGTCATGCCTAGACCACCCCCGCGACCTTGGCGACGATACCGCCCACGAGGAAGGCGAGGACGACACTACCGAACCACGTGAACGCCGTGAATGCCCTTCCCCGCTCCTTCATGATGACCAGCACGGAGGCGATGCAGGGCACGAACAGGGTGATCGTCACGAGAGCGACGAGGACCTGCGTGCCGCTGAGGCCGAGTTCGAAGAGGCCGGCGGCGCCGAAGTCGCGCCGTACGAAGCCCATCACGAAGGCGGTCGACGCCTCTGCCAGCAGCTCAAGCCAGCCGACCGTGAGGGGCACCAGGAGGGTCTGGATCTCCCGCAGGGCGCCGGTGACCTGGAGGATGCTGATGAGCAGTGCTCCGATGGCGAAGTAGACGGTGACCTGGCGAAGGAAGACAAGGCTCTTGCGCCAGGTCTTGGCGAGGACGTTGCCCGGTCGCGGTAGGCGCAGAGGCGGCAGATCGATGAGCAGCTCGGTAGCATGGGGATCGTGACGTTCCTGTGGGTCGCCGTCGGCTACTCCCTGTCCTTCTCAGGGAACAGCCTCGGCGACCTCATCGGCAATCTCGACTGGGCCTTCCTGCGTGGCGTCGGGGAGGAGCCAGGCCCTTGGGCACCGACCATCCCCGCCGTGGCGCACTTCACCTACCAGGAGATGTTCGCCATCATCACCCCGGCGCTGATCACGGGCGCCTTCGCTGACCGGGTGCAGTTCAAGAGCTACCTGAAGTTCATCGCGCTCTGGAGCCTGCTCGTCTATGTACCGGTCACGCATTGGGTCTGGGGTGGCGGCTTCCTCGCCGAGTGGGGCGCCCTCGACTTCGCCGGCGGCATGGTCGTGCACGTCACCGCCGGCATGGCAGCGCTCGCCTCGGTCTGGGTGGTGGGACGCCGCCACTTCGCCAAGGGCGAGCGTTTCATCCCTCACAGCATCGCCTTCGTGGGACTGGGCACGGCCCTGCTCTGGTTCGGCTGGTTCGGCTTCAACGGCGGCTCCGCCCTGGCAGCCAACGGCATCGCCGCGCAGGCCTTCGTGAACACCGACATCGCCGGCTCGATCGCGATGTGTACCTGGCTGTTCATTTCGTGGAAGGTCGACGGCAAGCCGAGCCTCGTCGGCGCCTTCACCGGCGCCGTCGCTGGACTGGCTTGCGTCACCCCTTGCGCCGGCTACATCCCGATCTGGTCAGCGTTCGTCATCGGCCTCCTGGCGGGATCGGTCTGCTACCTCGCCGTCAAGCTCGTCAAGCGCATGAAGTGGGACGACGCCCTGGACGTCTTTGCGGCGCACGGCGTGGGCGGCATCATGGGGTCCATCCTGCTCGGCGTATTCGCGAGCACCGCTGTCAACGCCGCCGGCGCTGACGGCCTGCTCCTCGGCAACGCGCGCTTCTTCGGTGTGCAGGTTCTTGCGGTGGTGATCATTGCCGCCTACGCCTTCGTTCTCACCTGGGTCATCTTGAAGGCCATCGGTCTCTTTGAGAATGTGCGCGTTCCCGACGAGCTGGAGAAGAGGGGGCTCGACAAGGCCGAGTTCGGCGAAGACGCCTACTCGTTCGACAGCTGATCGAAGCGACGGGGCGGCCGCGCAGGCCGCCTCGAGGTACGGCTCACGGGGCGGGACTGAAAGGGAGCAGTCTCGCCCCGTGGCGTGCACCCCGCGTGAGGAGATTCGGACGGAGCGCGATGCTCATTGGGCATGCGCGGTAGCGCAAACACCTGCAAAAGAGCTGGCGGAGCGACATGGGAGTCGAACCCACCCAGGACGGGAACACCGCCCCGCAGACGGTTTTGAAGACCGCGGCGGTCACCGGACCGCAAGCCGCTCCAGTGGGCCTCTGTGTAGGCCCTCTACTCGCGCCTCGGGGAGCCCTGAGGCGGGAGCGTCGATCGAGTGCGAGTGTCGCACGTTCTTCGGGGGCGTCGCAAGCGCCGCCACCCGCAAGGATCGCGCAATCGGCGAGCCCGCCTCTGCGCTACCACTTTCTTTCCGACGGCGTGGGCTTCTCGTAGGCGAAGCTCTCGAGATCCCAGCCACCGGCGGTGCCTGCAAACGCGTAGACGCCGTCGAGGAAGCTCGTCAGGAGCGCGTCGGGGTCTTCGGCGGCGCGTGCCACCTCATAGGGGAGGATCCAAAGCCCCATCTCTGGTGACCAAGTGACGCCAGGAGGCATCTCCGCTCGATCGCAGTCCGGCGGCTGGGGCGAGATATAGGCCGAGAACATGGGATTCGGAAACCCGTCGTTGCCCGGCCAGAAGCCGGCACCGATGTACTCGCCCACCTGATCCCAGCGCTGGATGTAGCCGCGATCGAGTCTCGGTGCCACTCGCTTCCCGTTGAAACGCATCACGGAGAGGTCGAACCCACCCCACCAGAACTGGATGCTGGTGCGGCCCCAGAACTCCGACGACCATCTCTCCAGCACGTTTCTTGACGCGGTCATGGCCGCGAACCAGGTGCGGACCGCGTCGGGCTCGTACTCGCAGCGGATGGCGTCGGTGTCGAGCGGCGTGACGTCTTCGACCTCCTGCGGCTTCGCCCACAGGTCGAGTTCGATGCCGAAGTCATCGAAGGCCGCGTGGACCTGCTCCCACACCCTGCCAACGCACGGCGCGGGGAGGAGCGGGAGGCGGTGGGTCCTTCCGTCGCTGGAGCTCGCCACGATCTCGTGATCCAGGAGATCGAAGTCGATCTGTACGGCGAGTGCCCCCCATGGTATGGGACCCGTCGTGATGCCGCGCGCCGTCATGTACAGGCTGGCGCCAAGCCACTCAGAGCGTGGAGGAGACAGCTGTAGTCGCACCTTGCCGGCGATCTGCGCGTACCGCTGCAGGGTCTGAATCGTCCCAGCTACGCTGGCGTAGTCGAACGGCGGCCAACTTCTGCTGAGGGAGTCGCTCATGGTCCTCCTCTGAACGGCTGTCCTATGTGGGTGTCCCTGTGCCCGATTCGCGTGGCGTTCAGACATGGAGAGAGGATCGATGTCGGGACCGGGTCTGCGCGGGAAAGGCCCCTAGCCTCAGGCTGCAGGCGCTGCGACTGGCCTTCCTGCGCACCGGCCAAGCAGGTGCGGATCGGGGCCTCGGCGGGCCGTCGCGCCGCGCGCTCCACTCAGCCGAGTCCGGAAGGATGCCCGCGCGCCTGAGCGGCGCTCGGACAGCGTCACCGGCGCTTTCGGCCGCCGCGTCGCTGGCGCTTCGCCGCGGGTCGGCCGCGGCTTGTCGCCGCTTGCCGTTGCGGGTGCTTCGCGGCCTCGGCTTTGGCCTCGGCGGTCGACGGTCTGGCTACGAATACGATGTAGATCAGGATGGCTGGGGCGAGCCAGAGGAACAGCAAGGCGTTCAAGACGAACACGCTCAACACGAACGAAACGACCAGGGAGAAGAGGACTGCCGACTGCATCATGCGGGTCTTCTCCGGCGTGAACTTGCGCCCCCGCATCCAGTAGTCGTTGGCATCGGCTGTCATGCCGAAGCAGGCCAGCGCTGCGAACACCAGTCCACCAGTGACGGCGAAGCGGCTCCAGCCGTCGAAACGCCCGCTGGTGAGCGACTGGTAGGCGGCCATGACGCAGAAGATGGCGCTGACCGTGAGCACGGTCAGGCCCGCCGCGCGAACCAGCCGCTGTCGCAATGTAAGTTGGAGGATGTCGGCCATGATGGGCATGATACCTTGCTGCGCCCACTGATGCCGCTCTTGGCGGCGGGTGCCTCTGCCCTGCTCCTGGCGCCGGGCTGCTCGTTCGAGCTGGCGCGGGCGTCGCGCTCGAGGCGGTCACTGCCCTGAAGGCGGGAGCGAACCGCCGTCAGCGGCGACGACGAGGCACGCGCACGTCGCCGCGGCGGAGGGTCAGGCCCTCCCGGTCGAAGAGCTCGAGGAGGGCCTGCGCGTTTCGGCGGCCGCACTCCATCCGGTCTCGGAACCCGGCCAGGCTGACCTCGTTGTCGGCAGCCAGCAGTTCCTCGAGTCCCTGCCGGGCGCCAGCGACCGCCGCGTCCGTGAACCAAAGGTCCTTGTCGACGCGGATCGTCTCGCCCCGTCGCGCCAGGGCGTCCAGCACCGTGGCGATCTCGCGGGGCGGTCGGCGCATTTCCTCGGCCAGCTTGGCGAGCGTCGGCGGCGCGAGGGGCTCGTGGCGAAGTCGGGCGAGCAGTTCCCTCGCCAGCGCGGCTTGGTCGTCGCCGAGGACGCCTGCGTCGGCGGGCGCGTAGCCGCCTTCGCCAGCGACCAGCTCGCCTTCGGCCGCCAGGTCCTTCAGGAGGGTGTCGACGTCGACCATCGGCAGTCCGGGTACGAGGGCGGCGAGTTCTCCGGCTCCCGAGAAAGGACGATCGGGCCGCGCTGCCGTGCGCTCTGCCGCCCCCGCCGTGAGCGTCGTTCGAAGTCGCCCTACGGTCCCGGGACTGAACCAGCGTGGCTTGCTGCTCCGACCATCCGGTGCACGAGCGGGATTCTGATGGTGGCGCAGCGCTTCGAGCTTGCCGGCTGCCTTCGCCTTCGCGAGGAGCGCCCCAGCCTCCGCCGGTGCGATGCCCAGTGCCGCCAGATCGCCGGCGGCCAGCCCCGACAGGTCGGCATCTGCCGCCAGCTCGAGCACCGCGCGTTGCGCGTCACCGGTGGTGAGGGCGGTCAGGCACGCCGAGTGGCGTTCGCGGCAGTGCCAGCGGCGTGACGCCATGGCCAGGACTTGGCCGCCGCCGAGGGTGCTCACGGGAGAGAGAGCGCGCAGGATGAAGCTGTCGTGTGGCTCGACGGCGGCCGGGCGGTCGAGCCGTACGACCGCCGCCGCCCCTGTCCCGGGGGCGATCTCCCGGCCTTCGAGCGGCGCCACGCGGGCGATGAACTGCGCCGTGCCGTGGTGCAGTCGCATGCTGTCGCCGGAGCGCAGCGGCCTCGATCTCGGCAAGACCCTCACCCAGGCGTCGAAACGTCGGGCCACGTGTCCGGCCAGCTCGGGCGCCACGAGCCAGTCACCGCGCCCGATCTCATCCCTGTCGAGGCCTCGCAAGTTCACGCCGATGCGGCTGCCCGCGCGGACGGACTTGGCCTCATGGTCGTGGGACTGAACGCTGCGCACCGCGGTCCGCACGGCGCTCGGCTCGACGACCAGCGGGTCGCCTACGCGGACCTCCCCTTGCCAGAGCGTGCCGGTCACGACCGTGCCGATGCCTTTCAGCGGGAAGACGCGGTCGACCGGCAGGCGCGCCGGACCGCCGCGCCGCCGCGCTTTCACCTCAGTGGCGGCCCGCTCGAGCGCCGCCAGCAGCTCGTCCCTGCCGCAGCCGTCGCGGGCGCTCACCGTGACTATCTCGCTGCTCGCGTACGGCGACTCGGCCAGGAATTCGCTCACGTCGTCCTTGGCCAGCTCGAGCAGTTCCTCGTCCACGACGTCGGCCTTCGTCAGCGCGACGACGCCATGCCGGACGCCGAGCAGATCGATGATCGACAGGTGCTCGGCGGTCTGCGGCATCACGCCGTCATCGGCGGCGATCACCAGAAGGAAGAGGTCGATGCCCGTGGCTCCGGCCACCATGGCGCGGACGAAGCGCTCGTGGCCGGGCACGTCGATCACGCTGAGGCGGCTTCCGCCTGGCAGATCGAGCTCCGCATAGCCGAGCTCGATCGAGATGCCACGCTCCTGCTCCTCGCGCAGGCGGTCGGTGTTCTTGCCGGTCAGGAGAGCGATCAGCGCCGTCTTCCCGTGGTCGATGTGGCCCGCCGTCCCGAGGGTCAGCGGTGGAGCGTCGGCCTGTCGCGCCCTGGCCCGATGATCTCCGTCCGGCGGGTCCGCGGCGGTCATTCGAGGGCGTTCAGGATCGCCGTGGCCAGTCCGCCGAGTTCCGCATCCGGTACGGCCCGGAGGTCGAACAGCAAGCGATCCTCGTGCACGCGGCAGACCACGGCGGGCAGGCCGGAGCGCAGGGCCGCGGCGAGGCCATCTACTTCGTCCGGCGGCACGGTGACGGCGATCGCGACGCTGGGCACTTCAGTGACGGGAAGAGCGCCCGCGCCGGCGCGGGCCACCGTGTCGATGACGACGACCCTGTCCGCAGCCAAGGCTGCTCCGGTCGCCCGAGGCTCGGCCAGCAGCTGACGCAGCCGCTCGGCTCGGCTGCGCACATCTTCGATCGGGGCCGCGAGGGCGGCTCAGAGTGGGTACGCGCTCCTGGGCCAGCGCCGGGTCCAGGTAGAGACGAAGGAGCGCGTCGAGTGCTGCGAGATCAAGCTTGTCGATACGAAGGGCGCGAGCGAGCGGATGACGACGCATCGCATCGACGGTCGCGGCGCCGCCCCACCGCGATGCCTGCCTGGGGCCCGCCGAGCAGTTTGTCTCCACTGAAGGTCACGACGTCGCAGCCGGCGGCGATGCTCTCTTTCAGGACCGGCTCTTCGCGGAGGAGCTCGATGTCCGCAAAGGCTCCGCTGCCGAGGTCGTCCACCAGGATGGCGCCGCGTTCGTGTGCCAGTGTCGCCAGTTCCTGGAGGGTGGGCTCGGCGGTGAACCCGACGATCCGGTAGTTGCTGGTGTGAACGCGCAGGATGGCTCGCGTGCGCTCGCTCCACGCACTCTCGAAGTCGCGCAGGTAGGTTCGGTTCGTCGTCCCGACCTCGACCAGCTCGGCGCCGCTCTCGCGCAGGATGTCGGGGATGCGGAAGCCGTCGCCTATCTCGACCAGCTGGCCGCGAGAGACCAGCACTTCGCCGCCACGGGCGGTCGCCGCGAGGGCGAGCAGCACGGCGGCGGCGCAGTTGTTCACGACCAGAGCGTCTTCGGCGCCGGTGACCGTGCACAGGATGTCGTGGACGTGGTCCTGCCGACTGGCCCGTCGACCGTGAGCCAGACTGTACTCGAGGTCCGTGTAGCCGGAGGCCGCCATGACGATCGCGTCTATGGACTCCTGAGGCAGCGAGGCTCGGCCGAGATTCGTGTGCACGACTACGCCGGTCGCGTTGATCACGCGTCGCAGCGAGGGGCTCGCGGCGACCTCCAGCAGACGCGCCACCCACGGCGCCAGCGCGGCCGGCGTGAGGTCGGTGTCCACTCGGGGTGCGCCGGCTGGCTCCGGGCTTGGCCGTCCCGCCAGGATCTCTGCCCGCAGACGCTCGATGATCGTGCGGATGGCGTCGACGACCAGCGCCCGCGGGTAGCGCTCGAGCAGGACCAGCACAGCGGGCTCCCGCAGTACTTCATCGACTGCCGCCAGCGCACGCAGGCTGGCGCTCGTGTCCTGATTGGTCCGCGCGGCATGCTCAGTCATGGTTCTCAGCCCTCTCGTCGGGGTGTTCGTCGCCTCCCTCGCGACGCCGGCGCATCCCGAGCACGATGATCGAGAACACGACGACGCCGGCTGCGAAGTACCAGTCGCGTCCCACCAGACCGATGGCTTCCATGGTGTCGGGAGCCATGGTACGACCTGCGAGAAGGCCGAGGCCGGCGAGGCCGGCGATGCCTTCGGAGAGCGGCCAGAACCATGGCGGCTGTGAGGCTCCGAAGCCGATCCCTGTCGCGAAGATGGAGCCGACTACGACGGCGGCACAGGCGATGCCGACGAGGATGAGAAGCCCGACCTGCGTGAGGACCTCCCCGGGCGATCGCCCCGCCGCCCATTGCCACACCGGGCCTCGATCGATGCCGGCGCCGAAGACGAGGACGGCCAGCCACGCGACGAGCGCGATGACGCCGACTGCGCCGGCGAGCATGAACGGTATGACCGACAGGACGCGCAGAACCGGGGCTGGTGCCGGCCGCTCAGTGAGCTGCAGTCGCGCTTCGTCGGGCTTCCAGCCGAGGTCGCCGGCCCTGTGCTCAGGGCTCATCGGAGATCGTCGCCGTCGTCTACGCTGCGATGCATGCCTGCGCGTCCCACGGACTCAGGCCCTCAGTGAGATGGTCCCGGATGAGGCGCCCGACACTTCACCCACGGTCCAGGCCGAGACGCCGTTCGCCGCCAGCTCCGCCAGCAGGTGCGCGTGCTGGTCGGGCGCAACGGCCATGAGGAGCCCGCCCGAGGTCTGCGGGTCGAAGAGCGCGAGGACGCGCGGATCGGCAGGGTCGACGACGTCTGCATCGCCCGCCGCGCCCAGTCGCGGAAGCGTGAAGTCGCGGTTGCTGCGCAGCCCTCCCGCGTAGACACCCTTCTCGATGAAGGCAAGGACCCCGTCGTGGAGTGGGACGTCCTGAAGTCGCAGGACGGCGCCGGTCCCGCTGGCATCGAGCATCTCGCCCAGGTGGCCGGCAAGGCCGAAGCCGCTCACGTCGGTGCAGGCGTGCACGCCCACAGCCGCCATGGCCGCCGCCGCCGCGGCGTTCAGGGCGGCTGCCTCCTCGATCGCCGCCAGCATGTCGTCTTCGACGATCAGCGCGTTCTTGAGGGCGCTCGCCAGCACGCCGATCCCCAGACGTTTCGTGAGTACCAGCCGGTCGCCGGGCTGGGCTCCGCCGTTGTAGACGATGTCGCCGGGCCGAGCCACTCCCGTGACCGCCAGGCCGTACTTGGGCTCCTTGTCGTCGATGGAGTGGCCGCCGGCAAGCTCGGCGCCCGCTTCGATCACCTTCTCGGCCCCGCCGCGCAGGATGTCGGCCAGAGGCGCCATGCCTTGATCGGCGGGCCACGCGACGAGATTCATGGCCGTGATAGGTCGGGCGCCCATGGCGTAGATGTCGCTGAGAGCGTTGGCGGCGGCTATCTGCCCGAACCAGTAGGGCGAGTCGACGATGGGCGTGAAGAAGTCGACCGTCTGTACCAGACAGAGGTCGTCGGTGAGGCGCATCACGGCGGCGTCGTCATGCGTCTCCAGCAGTCGCGTGAACTCCGGAGAGCTGCGCGGAAGGGCGTCCAGAACGGCTTGCAGGTCGCACGGACCCAGCTTCGCCGCTCAGCCGCTCTTCGCTGCGAACTGCGTGAGGCGGATCTTCTCGGTCATGAGGAGTAGCTTACCGCAGATACCGAGCGGGCCTCGTGCGCGGCGCGTTGCGGAGAAGAGGCCGGTCTCGAGTCGAGGTCCGCGACCGAGGGCTCATTCTCCAGTCGCTGAGGGACGTGCCGTGGTGGGCCTGCTTGCGGCCGAGAGGAGCTCGCCGGCGCGGTACGAAGAGCGCACGAAGGGCGCCGCGCGGACGAGGATGCCGAGCGTCTCCCCGAGGCGCTCGAGTGTGCTGAACTCCTCGGGCGTCACGTAGCGCACGACCGGCATGCAGTCGCGTCGGGGCTGCAGGTACTGGCCGATGGTGAGCACATCGACACCCGTCGCTACGCAGTCGATCATGGTCTGATGCACCTCGGCAGAGTCCTCGCCGAGGCCGAGCATCAGACCGCTCTTGATCTGCGGCCGTCGGGGTGCTCGCGCTGCTCCGTCCGGGGGCACGGTAGTGCTGCGCGCCCAGGCGACTGCTCGGGCCAGCAGCTCCAGAGACCTGCGGTACTCGGCCTGCGGTCTTACTCGCGAGTAGAGACGGGGCACCGTCTCAAGATTGTGGGCGAGGACATCCGGTCGGGCTGCAAGCACGGTGTGCAGCGCCATCCGATCGCCGCTCAGGTCGGGGATGAGGACCTCGACGGTGGCGCCCGGCGTCGACCAGGCGAACCGCCTCGATGGCCTCGGCGAACTGGGTCGCTCCGCCATCTGGCAAGTCGTCGCGAGTCACGCTCGTGATCACGGCATGACGCAGCCGGAGGCGCGCTGCGGCCTCGGCGACGCGCTGCGGCTCGTCCGCGGATGGTGCTCCCGGCAGGGGACGATCAGCATGCACCGATCCGCGAAACAGCGCTCGCGCCGGCGCCGTCCCGGTCGACTGAACAGAAGCGGCACCCGCGAGTGCATGCATCGCCCAGGATCAAGAAGGACGCTGTGCCTGCGGAGTAGCACTCACTCTTGTTCGGACAGCGCGCCTCACGGCAGACCGTGTCCACCCGCAGCTCATCGAGCAAGGCAGCTGTCGCTCGGAATCGCCGTGGTAGAGGCGCCTCCACCTTCAGCCAGCTGGGCTTTCGGCCCGTTGGAGAAGTGCTCACGGCTCGTGGGTCACAGGCTGTGGAGGCCGCGCCCCAGGGCGGAGAGACTCGCTTCGCCCACGGCCTCCGAGAGAGTGGGGTGGGTGTGGATGGTGCTCATGACGTCGCTCAGCGTCAGCCCGCAGTGCACGGCCAGCACGAGTTCGTGAATGAGTTCGGATGCGTGCGGGCCGACAAGGCTGGCACCGAGAACGCGCCCACCGTCAGGCTCACAGACGATGCGCACGAAGCCGTCTGGCTCTCCCTCGATCACTGCCTTGGAGTTGGCATTGAGCCGCGTGTGAGCCACTTGGACCTGACGCCCCTGCGCGGCCGCGCGCTCTTCGGTGAGCCCGCAGACCGCCACTTCCGGCGAGCTGAACGTGGCGGACGGTATCGCTGTGCGGTCGCAGGTGAGGCTCGAGCCGGTCAGCGCGTTCTCTGCGGCGATCGCGCCCTGGTGATAGGCCCAATGGGCCAGCATGGGCGGTCCCGTGACGTCTCCGGCGGCGAAGACGCCCTCGAGTGTCGTGCGCAGCGTTTCGTCGACGATCACGAAACCTCGTTCGTCAAGTCGCACGCCGGCCTCCTCGAAGCCCATGCCCCGACTCACTGGGCGTCGCCCGACAGCGACCAGCACGGCTGTGGCACTCAAGTCGAGGCCGTTCGTCAGACGGAGCTTCAGGCTGGCGCTGTCGCCGCTGCTCGCGGGCCCTTGCCCGGCTGCGTCGCCCGCCTCTTCCACGGCAGTCTTCAGCAGGACATCGATGCCTGCCTTTCTGAACGCCTGCTGCAGGGTGCGCGCCACGCGTGAGCTCTCGCCGGGCACGAGCTGGTCCAGCATCTCGACGATCGTGACCTTCGAGCCGAGGGCGGCGAACACCGAGGCGAACTCGCAGCCGATCACGCCGCCGCCGACGATCACGAGACTGGGCGGCACGCGATCGATGCGCAGCAGCTCATCGCTCGTCATGATGCGGGCATCGTTCCAGTCGAAGAGGCCGAGACGCACGGGCTCCGATCCGGTGGCAAGGACGACGGCGTCGCCGTTGAGCTCGCTCCCGTCGGCCAGGGCGAGCCGGCCGGGGCCGGCCAGCGAAGCCCGGCCGGCCACCACCTCGATCTCACGAGCCTTGAGGAGATGGACGACGCCGTCGCGCAGGGTCGTCGTGACCCTCTCCTTGCGGGCCATGAACGCCGGGAAGTCGAGGCCGATCTCGCCCGTCAGGATGCCGAACTCCGCCGCCGCGCGAGTCTGGCGCAGGCGTCTGGCGCCCGCCACCATCGCCTTCGTCGGGATGCAGCCGCGGTTGAGGCAGGTGCCGCCGATCTCGCGCTCTTCGACGAGCGTCACGGCGGCGCCGAGCTGGGCGGCGCGACCAGCGGCGACGTACCCGGCTGGGCCGCCGCCGAGCACCAGGATCTTCTTCATGACTCCCCCCTTGAACCCGTGTGGTCCGTGTCTGTTCCGGATGGGTGCCGCTATGTGGATCTCACGGCTCTCAAGCCTGCTTCGAGGCGGGCCAGGGCGCCCCTCCAGAGGGTGTCTCTGACCACCGAGTAGCCGCCTCCAGCGAGCCCGTCGCCCTCCCAAGGCTCGCCGAGGAGGGTCTCTGCGGCCTGCGCGTACTCCCGTGGGGGACGTCGCTCGAGCACGGAGCCGTGGACGAGAACACGCCCGCGGTCGCGGGCTTGCGCGATGGCCACGATCTTCTCGCCGCGAGCCATGAGGTCATGCCGCATGATGGTGGCGAAGCAGAACGACGACCGCCGATAAGCAGCTGCGCCGCTGCCGTCGAGAACGACCCCCAGCTCCTCGAGAGCGCCGGCGAAGGCGCCGGCGACGAGGCCGTAGGGTGTCTGCAGGTCGACGGAGGCACCTGGGCCGTCGCCGAACGCCCCCGTTGGAAAGGCCACGGCGAAAGACCACTCGAAGTCCTCGCCGTGCAGGACGGCGCGGCCGCCGGACGGTCGTCGCACGACGTCGAACGGAAGTTCCGGGGTCAGTGCCACGCGTTGGAACTTGCCCAGAGACAGCGCCTGTGGCGACCACGTGTAGCGTCGCGCCAGGACGATCTCCACCGTCTGCAGAAGTCCCGCGTCCAACGCCATCTGGACCCCGCCGGCCGCGAGCAGGTCGGGAATCACCCTGACAGAGCTCACCCGGCCGCCCGCCGCGCTGTCACTTGGGCATCGTCATCTGCCGTTGCCGCCGAACCTCAGGCCTCCTCGAGGAAGGCCCGATACTCGCCGGCGTCCATCAGCGCGTCGGTCTGTGCGCCATCGTCCAAGCGGACGCGAACGAGCCAGCCGTCGCCGTAGCAGTCTGTGTTGACGCGTTCGGGCTCGTCGAGGAGAAGCTCGTTGGTGGCGACGACCTGACCGGTCACCGGTGAGTAGACGTCACTCACGGCTTTGACGGACTCGAGTTCGCCGAACGGTTGCCCGCCACTCACCGTGGAGCCCGGTGCGGGCAGCTCGGCGTAAACGACCTCGCCGAGCGCGTCCTGAGCGAACCAGGTGATGCCGAGCACGGCTTCGTCGCCCTCGACGCGCACCCAGTCATGCTCCCTGAAGTACACGATGTCGTCCGGATAGGTCTCTTCCGCCATGTCGCCTCCCTCGCCCGCAGAGCAGTGGGTCATCGCGACTGTACCACCAGCCGGCAGCGACGCGCAGCGACGGTCGATCGCGGGGAGCGTGGTGGGCGCACGTGGATTCGAACCACGGACCTCGTCCTTATCAGAGACGCGCTCTAACCGACTGAGCTATGCGCCCGCGAGTCTCGCAGTCTAGAGACGGGGCCTCAAGCCGTCAACCGGCGAGCGGGCGTGGTGTGAGCGTCATCCCTGCTGACGTATACTCCTTGTGGAATGAACCTTCAGGAAATGGTCATATACGGTGTCAGCTTCGATGTGATCGGCAAACAGCCCATCGTGCTTCTCAAGACGATGGAGGGCAACAAGTTCCTGCCCATCTGGATCGGTCACCCCGAAGCGGCCGCCATCCTCATCAAGCTTCAGGGCACCGAGTTGCCGCGGCCGATGACCCACGATCTGCTGACCAGCGTCATCGAGAGCTTCGAGGCCGAGATCACTCGCATCACCGTCACCGAGCTCAAGGAGAGCACCTTCTACGCGACCCTCACGCTCAACAAGGACGGCGCCGAGATCGAGGTCGATTCGCGGCCCAGCGATGCCCTGGCCCTGGCGGTCCGCACCGAAGCACCCATTTTCGCCTCGAGCGAGCTCATCGACGAGAACGCCATAGAGTTCGAGCGCGAAGTCGACGACACCGAGGAGATCGTCGAGAGCTTCCGCGACTTCCTGGAGAGCGTCTCACCGGACGATTTCGTCGGCGCCGAGGCCACTCCTGACGAGGTCGCCCTCGCTGAGGATGAGGACGATGAGGAAGACGGATTCGACGACGAGGACCTCGACGACGATGACGACGACGAGGAAGGGCTGGCCCACTGACGCCGGACGGCGACAGGCCAGCCAGAACGGGGAGACGAACGACGTGCCGAACGGGAGCAACGATCCGGTCATCAAGCAATTCCGCGACCAGATCTCAGACAACGATCTCAAGATCATCGACGCCATCAACAAGCGGCTCAAGCTGGTCAAGCAGCTCAAGGCCTACAAGGAACAGCACGGCGTCGACTTTTTTGACCCCGCGCGCGAGGAGTGGATGCTGACGTTCGTGAACCGTGCGAACAAGGGGCCGCTCTCAGCCGAGGGCTTGGCGGAGCTCTATCGGAACCTCGTCGAGGTCACCAAGCGCGAGGCCTCGAACGGCTGACGCTGGGCCGCGGGCCACCGCCCTCGTCTACATCTCCTGTTCGGCGTCCAGGGCGGCCCTCTTGGCCGGCTCGGCTGCTGTTGTCATGCGCGCTCGCCGGCCCCGGCGCCACTTGACGAACACGTAGACAGCCGCACCGGCGAGGGCTGCGGCGACGACGTAGTCGGCCCAGCGGAGCTGCTCCCGGATAGCCTCCCAGTTGCCGCCGACCTGCATGCCTACCCAGCCAAGGAAGAGCACCCAAGGGATGCACCCCAGCACGGTGTAGAGCGTGAACTGCCAGAAGGGCATCTTGCCGATGCCCGCCGGCAGTGAGATGAACGTGCGGACGATGGGCAGCATCCGGCTGAAGAAGACCGTCGCGGGCCCATACTTGGCGAACCATCGTTCGGCCAGCTCCACGTGGTGGTGGCGGAGCAGGATGTACTTGCCGTACTTGTCGATGAATGGCCGCCCGCCGTACAGCCCCACCGCATAGGCGACCCACGACCCGACGACGTTCCCGGCGACTCCCGCCACCGTTATGCCGAGCAGGCTCATGTCGCCCTTGCTGACGGCGAATCCGGCAAAGAGCATGATTGCTTCGCTGGGGACGGGGATGCAGGCGCTCTCCAGCAACATGAGCACGAAGACTGCGGGCAGTCCCCAGTCGCCGATGAGACCGGTAGCCCATTGGACGACGATATCGATGATGGAGTGCATCCGTCTAGGGTACCCCACCGGACGCTCCGGGTCATGCGGGCAGCTGGCTGCACGTTGTAGGCTATGGTAGGTTCGAGGCTCGATTTCACGCCGCAAGGAGACGCATCGCATGGCCGTAGGACTCATGGACATCAAGGGGCAGTACGGAGAGCTCCAGGAACGTATTGAAGCTGCCGTTCTCGCTGTGTTGCGCAGCGGGCGCGTCATTCTCGGGCCGAACGTGAAGGGCTTCGAGGAGGAAGCCGCTGCGTCCATGGGGACGGCAGGCGCGGTGGGCGTCGCCAACGGCACCGATGGCCTCACGATAGCTCTGCGCGCTCTCGGCGTCGGTGCCGGTGACGAGGTCATCACGGTGCCGTTCACCTTCTACGCCACGGCCGAGGCGATCGCCCAGGCCGGCGCGACCCCGGTGTTCGTGGACATCCGCCCAGACACCCTGTGCATCGACGCGCAAGCCGTGCGAGCCGCCATCACGCCGCGTACCAAGGCGGTGATGCCCGTCGACCTGTTCGGCCTGCCTGCCGACGCGGACGCCGTCCGCGCCGTCACGGAGGAGCGCGCATTGCCCATCGTCGAGGACGCCTGCCAGGCTTGGGGCGCCACCTACAAAGGGCGCAGGGCCGGTAGCCTCGGCGACATGGCGGTGTTCAGCTTCTTTCCCACCAAGAACCTCGGGGGATTCGGCGACGGCGGTCTCATCACGGCTCATGACGCTGAACTCATCCAGAGCGCCAGGGAGCTGCGCTTCCACGGCAGCAAGGATAAGAAGACGTTCACGGACATCGGCTTCAACTCACGGCTGGACGAACTGCAGGCGGCTATCCTCCGCATCGAGCTTGAGGTCATCGACAGCTGGAACGCGCGTCGCGCTCAGGTGGCGGCTTGGTACGACCAGTACCTGCCGCGCGAGATCGTGCGCCCCGCCGTGCCCGAGGGCTCGACTCACGTGTACCACCTCTACGTGGTGCGTCATCCGGAGAGAGACGCCATCGCGGTGGCCTGCAAGGCTCGCGGTGTCGATTGCGCCGCCTACTACACGACGCCTCTCCAACTGCAGCCGGTGTTCGCGGAGCTTGGTCACCAAGCCGGCGACTTCCCCGTGACCGATGCCGCCGCCGCTGAGAACCTCGCCATCCCCATGCACCCCAACCTCAGCGAGGAGCAGGTGCGCGAAGTCGCCGACGCGGTGGCGGCCGGATTGGCCTAGGCGGGGTCCGGCGAGGTCTTGTGCCAGCCGCGATGACCCGACGCGATGCTTGCGGCGCGTCTCCCGATCGAGGGATCCCGGGCTGGCTGTGGCCGTGAGAGTCTGGGTAGACACCACCGCTGCGGCGGACGTCGTCTTCTTCGCGCCGATCGTGCAGCGGTTGGAGAGCAGCGGCCACACAGTCACGGTGACCGCTCGGCGCTTCGCCAGCGCCGACCTCGTCCTGCGTCGGTACGGGCTTGCCGCCGTGCTTGTCGGGCATCACCGAGGCGGGGGCGTGGCTGCTCGCGCAGTGGGGCTCGCCAACCGCACCCGACAGCTCCTTGGGATCGGCGGCTGATGGTCGCTTCGACGTCGCGGCGGGCACCCACACGAGCGACTTCGTGCTCGCCGGCTGGACTCTCGGCATCCCGCAGATGACCTTTCTCGACGAAGACGACCTGCGCAAGATGCCCTTCAGCCTGCGCATGGCCGACGAGGTCGCCGTACCCGACGCGATCGCGCGGGAAGCCCTGTCCGCGCTGAGGCCGTCACCGCGAAGGTTCGTGAGGTACCCCGGTTTCAAAGAGGAGTACTACCTGCACGACATTCAACCCGATTCGCTGGTGCTGCGCAGGCTGGAGGTTGATGATCGACACGTCGTGGGCGTCGTGCGCCCGTCGCGGTCGAGCGGCACAGCCACTGACGCCGTTCCCTGGTCGAGCGAGACCGTACTGGCCGACTTCGTTCGAGAGGTGGCCGGTCGGCGCAACGTCACCCTCGTACTGCTTGCCCGCGACCCGGAACAGCGGCAGCGCTTTCTCTCCCTCGGCGCACCCGGGCTGGTGGCGCCCGAGGGCATGGTGGACGGCGTCGGCCTGATCGCTGCCGCGGACTTTGTTCTCGGCGACGGCGGCATCATGACGCGCGAGGCCGCCGCGCTCGGGACTCCCGCGTACACCGTGGCTGGTCGCCCACTGACGGCCGTCGATCGGGCGCTTCTGAAGACGGGTCGTCTGAGGCTGGCCACCGGACCGGATGACCTCTGGTTGAGGAAGAAGGACCCCCGTACGGCGAATCGCGAGCCCCGCGATCCTTGGGTCTTCGTCGACGAGCTGCTTGCCCTGGCGCGTCGCCGTCCCAGGCGGAGGCGATCGGATGGATCGACAGGTGCGGAGCGTGCGATACGATGATCCTGTGGACATCCGACAGATCAGACTGTTCTGCCGCATCGTCGACCGACGCAGCTTCTCCCTGGCCGCCGAGGAGTTGCTGATCACCCAGCCGGCGGCGAGTCAGCAGGTCCAGAGCCTCGAGCGAGAGCTCCAGACGATTCTGCTGGATCGCTCGCGGCGCACGGTGACCCCGACCGACACAGGATCCGTGCTCTACCGATACGGCCGCGAGATCCTCGACCTCCACGAGCGGACGTGCACCGAGATCCAGAATCTCGGCGAGCTCGTTGCCGGCAGGCTCGTGGTCGGGGCTTCGACCGGGCCCGGCGAGCACGTGCTGCCGGCGATGCTCACGAGCTTCAAGGCGGAGTACCCAGGCGTGGCCATCTCGCTGCACGTCGACGACACGCACACCGTCGTGGAGCGGGTGCTGGCGCGCGAGTTCGAGGTAGGCGCCGTAGGCGCCGTCGCCCCCCGCCCGGATCTCGTCGCCGAGCCTCTGGCGAGGGACGAGGTCGTCCTGGTGTGCGGTGCGACCCACCCGTGGGCGACCCGCACGAGCGTGAGGCTCGCCGAGGTGGTCCGCGAACCGCAGATCGTGCAGCAGCACGGGGCCGGCGTGCGCGTCTGTGGTCGAGGCTCACCTGCGCTCCCACGGCGTGCGGCCCGAGAAGCTGAACGTCGTCATGGAGATGGGCCTCATGGAGTCGGCCAAGCAGGCAGCCATCGCCGGCGGCGGAGTGACCTTCGTCAGCCGCTGGGCGATCGGACCGGAGGTCGAGCACGGCGCCCTCGTCGTCGTGCCCATCGATGGTCTGCGCATCCTGCGCGACTTCTCCACGGTGCGCTCCAGGACGCGCGTGCTCTCGCGTGCCGCCGAGGCTCTCCTTGAGTTCTTTCGCGAGCAGTATGCTTCGGCGGGCAGATGACGCCTGCTTGGCGCGGCCGACGGTGCCACGGGTCATCGGCGCAGATCGGCGCCCTTGGACGGTATGCCCAAGGGCGCCGATGAAGCCAGAGGGCGGCTAGGCCCTTCTTCGGCAGCCCGTCGCCACCTGTCGGACTGCGGGCTCTGTGTCTGGCGCGTCGCGCCTGTGCCTGCGTCAGACGCTGGCGCCGGCCTTGAGCGGTCGCGTGTGGATGCCGCATTCGCCGCCGCACTTGCTCGTGCCGATCCAGCGGCCGGCACGCTCGTTGGCTCCGGTCGAGATGTGCGTGCACGGCTCGCAGCCGAGCGAGCGGTAGCCCTCGCCGTAGAGAGGATTGACGGGCACGTTGTAGAGCGCGATGTACTGCCAGATCTCGCGCTCGTGCCAAGGCAGGATCGGGTTCAGCTTGAGCAGCCCCTCATCGCGCTCCTCGACCTCGAGGTAGTCGGTGCGCGTGCGACCCTCGGTGCAGCGCAGGCCCGTGACCCAACAGGTGACGTTCATCTCCTCGATGGCCTGGCGCACGGGCTTGACCTTGAGCTGGTCGCAGCACTCGTCGGGATCGGTCTCGTAGAGCTTCTCCGGGATCTCGACGTCGTTCTCGAATACTCTCGTCTCCGGATACCGCTCGACGGTCTCTACCATGAACTGCTTGGTCGCCGCCGGCTTGAAGCGGGTGGTGACGATGAAGCCGCGGATGCTGGGATCCACGCGCTTGGCGAGGTCCCATGCCACGACCGAGTCCTTGCCGAGGCTGTTGGCCACCACGAGACCGTCGCCGTGTTCACGGAGCGCGTCGCTGATAGATCGAGCGACCGCTCGACCTTCTCCGCGAAGTTGAGCTCTTCGACCAGGTGGTGGATCTCTTCCGGGGTGGTGGCGAACTGCATAGCCAAGCCTCCTGATTGCTTCTGCGCCGGAGCAGCCAGCGCCTCAACGGGTCATGCCATAGAACTTATGGAGCGGATGCATCCGCCTAATGCGGCACTGTAGCAGGCCGGGCTGGTATCGTCAAGACACCAGGGGGACGCCCCTCCTCTCCTGCGCCAGGGCGGTTGCCTTATTTGACGGATAAGCGATGCGCGTGCATACTCTGGTTCGGCCAGGCCGCGCGAGCGGGCAGAGCGGCCATCGGTCTTCGAACCTTCAAGGGGGTCTGTGGCGGAGCCGCCCACACGTGAGGTCCTGGCTGACGCCGACAACATAGCTCTCGGAGTCGGATCGCCCGCTCTCGAGGGCGAGGCGCTCCCGCCGTTTCGCCCCGTGCCTGCACCTGCGGGTGCATGGCGCTGGCGATGGGGTCTCGGACTCGCAGCATGGATGCTCTTCGTGGCCGGCTGCTACGTTTGGGCCGACGGCCATCTCAACCCGTATCTCAGCCTCACGGGCTTCTTCGTCGGCTTCTTGGTCGGGCTCACAGGCATGGGAGGCGGAGCGCTGATGACGCCCATCCTGATCCTGTTCTTCGGATTCCCGCCCACGATGGCCATCGGCACCGATGTGACCTACGCCGCGGCGACGAAGGTGTTCGGCTCATGGAAGCACTGGCGGCAGGGCTCCGTGGACGTCCCTCTGGCGCTCTGGCTGGCCGGCGGCAGTGTGCCGGCGACTCTCCTCGGTGTCGGAGCTGTCAACTACCTCAAGAACAACCACGCCGAGCTCATCGACGGCGTTCTCTACCGGGCCATCGGTGCTGCCCTCATGGCCGATCGGCGTGCTGCTCATCATCAAAGTGGTGATGCACATCGACAGGACGCACCGCAGAGAGAACCTCACCCTGTCTCCGGCCACGAAGGCCATGACGGTCGCGTTGGGCGCGACGGCGGGGTTCGCTATCGGGCTCACCTCGGTGGGCAGTGGGACCTTCCTCGGCGTGTTCCTGATCCTCCTCTATCCCTTGACCACCGACCGCATCGTCGGCACCGACGTCTTCCATGCCACGATCCTCTTGCTTGTCGCAAGCATCGCCCATATCGGCAGCGGCAACGTCGATCTCTGGATGGTGAGTGCTCTGCTCATGGGATCTCTTCCCGGAGTGCTGATCGGCGCGCAGCTGACCGTGCATGCACCGAGCAGAGCGCTGCGCGCGGTCCTGGCCCTGGTCCTCTTCCGAGCGGATTGGCCCTGTTCATAGGATGTAGGAGGGCGCGAGCCTGCGGTGCGGAGCGGACGGGGTCAGGCCGAGGCGGGCAACAGCGGACCCGTTCTGGTACGCTGCGCTGAGCGCTGACGCTGGCCGTGCACCACCAGGAGGGCCTCCATGTTCGACTTCCTCACGCTTCCCGAACGCACCTCAAAGCCGCGCGAGAGCGGTCTCACGCATGTCCTGGACAAGGGCTACGGTCTGGGGCAGGTACGGCAGTTCATGGAGTCCGCCCGGGACTACGTCGACATCGTGAAGCTCGGCTGGGGAACGGCCGTGGTGACGCCGAACCTCAGAGAGAAGGTCGAGCTCTATCAGAGCTTCGGCATCCCGGTGTGCTTCGGGGGGACCTTCTTCGAGCTCTGCCTGCGGCAGAACAAGCTTGAGGAGTATCTCGGCGTCGTGCGTGAACTCGGCATGGACTGCCTTGAGGTCTCGGACGGTACGGTCGCGATGGAAGAGGACGACAAGCTGGCGTTGCTCCGTCGCCTGAGCGGGGAGTTTCGTGTCCTCAGCGAGGTCGGCAGCAAGGACGCCAGCGTTGTGATCTCGGCGGACAAATGGGTCGACAGCATCGAGCGCGAGTTCGATGCCGGCGCATGGAAGGTCATCACCGAGGGCCGGGAGTCGGGGACTGTCGGGATCTATCAGACGGGAGGGCAGGTCAAGGAGGATCTGCTCCAGCGGATCGTCGCTGCCGTGAGCGCCGAGAACCTGCTCTTCGAGGCTCCCATCAAGAGCCAGCAGGCCTGGTTCGTGGAGCAGTTCGGCGCCAACGTGAATCTCGGCAACATCCCGCCTGAGGAAGTGCTCTCCGTCGAGACGCTGCGGATAGGCGTGCGCGGCGACACGCTTCTGCACTTCCACTGAACCTTGCACGTCGCCGAGGACCCGCGAGCGGAGGGCCGATGGTCCGGATAGGTGTCTCTTGAGGTGCCTGCTCGTTCGCCATGCCGAGACCGACTGGAACCGTGAACCGGCTCGCTGTCAGGGATGGGCTCAGGTCGGCCTGAATGAGACGGGGCGCGCGCAGGCGCGCGACCAAGGGCGCTCGCTGGCGGGGAGCGGAATCGAGCTGATCGTGACCAGCCATCTGCTGCGCGCGCAGGAGACGGCCGGGCTTATCGCGGCGCACATCGGGCACGAAGTCCGCCTGGTCGTCGACCCCCGGTTGGCCGAGACCCATCGAGGTGACTGGGAGGCGCGCACCTTTCGCGGACATCATGGCCGAGGAACCGGATGTCTGGCGGCAGTACCGTGAGCACCCCGAGGTATTTCGGTTTCCGGGCGGCGAAAGCCTGGCAGAACAGCAGCGCCGCGTTCTGGCCGCGCTCCGCGATGCCGCGCAGTACGGCCGGCCGGCCGTACTGGTGACGCACGGCGGGAGCATCCGCCTGGTCCGCTGCTTCGTACAGGAGCGAGGCATCCAGGCGTTCCATGACATGAGGACCGACCACCGCGGGGTGGACGAGGTCGAGACCGACGATCTCGCCTCGAGGATCGCGTGCTTCCTCGCCTGACGACCCCTCAAAACGAGTCGCGCAGGAGCGCGCGGTTGCCTGTGGTATCCTCTGACCCCGCACCGCTCGTCATCCTTCACCTTCCCTTGCCACTGTGAACCCACATGACGACCCACATGCTCGTCCCGCCGGCGATGAGAAGTCGGTCGACGCGCAGTCTCACGGGAAGAGCTCCGGTACGGGGGCGCCGGCAGCTGGGACAGCGGCCGGAGGCGCTGCCCGGAAGCGGGCCATCCCGGACCCTCCCGAGATGGATCAGCAAGCGGGACGCAAGGCGTTGGCTTTCGTCGTCGTGCTGCTCGTGGTGGCGGCCCTCTCGACTGCGGCGGTCGTTGCGCTCAACGCGTTCGCGGATCCCTACGGCTCGCTCGGTACACATATCTTGCCGACGCTGACCACGTCGGATCGAACGGTGAAGGCTGATGCCATCGAGAACCTCGAGGAGGGACCGGAACTCGTCGTACTCGGGAGCTCACGATCCATGCGCTACGAGCCCGAGTTCCTCGAGGAGAAGACGGGTCATGCGAACGTTCAACGCGGGCGTGAACGGCATCGGCGGGACGGTCGACGTCTGGGCCATGACCCAGTTCATCCACGAGGTCTGGCCGGACGCCGACCCGGGATACCTCTGGCTCCTGGACGTCGAGGCGTTCGTGCCGGTCACCGTCGGCGCTCGCACGGCGAACGAGCCTCGTCTGGCCAAGTACGTGGGTATCGCCAGTGCGGGCAACGATCCCGTCGAACTGGCGCAGGCCATAGTCGAGAACCGCACCACGATGTTCTCACTGGCCACCGCGAAGGACTCCGTGCGCCTTATCCTCTATCGTGACAAGGCGGCGCAGACGACAAGCAAGTTTCGCAAGACGATCCGCGCCGACGGCGCCCTCGTCGAGCGACGGTGGACCGAGAAGGAGTGGAAGCGGCGTTGGCCTGACTCCGTAGAGCGCTACAGCAATCTGCATCGCACCGTCTACGGCGAGGGCCCCGACGCAGAGGCCCAGGAGTACTTCGAGAAGACCCTGAGGTTCATGAACGAGCAGGGCGCGACGCCGCTGATCGTGCTCACGCCCATCAATCCCAAGCTGCGCAAGGTGGTGGGCCCTCTCGGCTGGGGGAAGCGCTACGAGGAGGTCGTGAGCTATCTGGCGTCTCTGCGAGGGCGAGTACGATTTCGTCTTCCTCGACCTCACCGACCAGACTGATTTCGATGCCGATCCGATCGAGTGGTACGACGGTGTGCACATGACGACGGTCAACTCACGCCGCGCCATCGACTACATCCTGGAGAAGACCGGCGGTATCCCGCAGTGACAGTGCAGGGAGGCTGAGAGCAAGCGGTGCTCTTCAGCAGCTTCACATTCCTGCTCGTCTTCCTGCCTGTCGCGGTCGTCCTCTTCTGGCTGGTCCCGCGTGGGCTGCCGCGCCTGACGTACCTCGTCGTCATCTCCTGTGTCTTCTATGGTCTCTGGGACTGGCGCTATGTCCCGCTATTGCTCGCTGCGACGTTGGTCGATTGGGTCGCGGGGCACTACATCGCGCGGGCAGAGAGCCCGCGGCGGCGCGAACCATTCTCGCCGTCGCCATCGCCCTCAACATCGGTCTTCTGGCCTATTTCAAGTACCGCGGCTTCTTCCTGGGTTCGATGAACGGGCTCCTGGGTCTGCTCGGTGCGGATGAGCCCCTGCCTGCGCTCAAGGTGCTTCTGCCAGTGGGTATCTCGTTCTATACGTTCGCGGCGATCTCGTACGCGGTGGATGTCTATCGCGGCACGATCAAGCCGGCGAAGAGCGTGATCCACTACCTAGCCTGGGCCACACTCTTCCCGTACATCATGGCCGGGCCCATCATCCGCTACGAGCACGTCGGGCAACAGCTCGAAGGCGCCCAGCAGCGCTTTCGCTGGGCGCTGATCGGCAGCGGCCTGTTCTTCCTCGTCATGGGCCTCGCCAAGAAGCTGCTCTTCGCCGACGTGCTCGCCACCTACGTCAACGACCTCTTCGCCCATCATGCGGAGCTGAGCCTGTTGTCAGGCTGGGGGGCCGCGCTAGGCTATACGCTGCAGCTCTACTTCGACTTCTCCGGCTACTCGGACATGGCGGTCGGCGTGGCGCTCATGATCGGCCTGCGCTTCCCGCAGAATTTCAACTCGCCTTACAAGGCAGCCAACGTCTCCGACTTCTGGCGTCGATGGCACATGACGCTGTCAGGCTGGCTGCGCGACTATCTGTTCATACCGCTGGGCGGCTCACGCGGGCGACAGCTGCTCACGGTGCGCAACCTCCTGATCACCTTCCTTCTTGGCGGTCTCTGGCATGGACCGGCCTGGACGTACGTGATCTGGGGGCTCCTGTGGGGCACCTATCTCTCGGTCCACTCGACCCTTCGCAAGTATGGCTTCACGCCGAAGTGGGTCTGGCTCAATCGGGTCATCACGTTCCTCTGCGCGGTCGTCGCCTGGGTCTTCTTCCGTGCGACGACCGTCGACTCCGCGCTCGATGTGCTCGGCGCGATGATCGGGCTCAACGGGGTTTCGGGCGGCTGGGTCCATGCGGCTGGCCCCAGCGTTGGCCGGTCTCATCGTCGGCGGCCTCCTGTGGGTGAATTTCCTGCCGAACACGTGGGAGATCAAGCCCTCGCCGAAGCTCCGCTACGCGCTTCTGCTCGGGCGTGCTCCTGGGGGCATCGTTGCTTGCCCTCAGCAAGCCCAGTCCCTTCCTGTACTTCCAGTTCTGACGCGCTCCGTCGCTGCGAGGTGGAAGCGCCGACGCCGACACTCGGTATACTCGGCCCGGTCGAGCAGCCGACCACTGCGGTGGGCGCCTCGCTCCCGGCCACAGGGCATGCCAGCCCGTCCGCGATAGGATTGCTTCCGTGATGCAGACCATCGACTTGCCCGCCGACGGAGCTCGCCCGGCCGGCTCCCGGGCGCCGCGCCAGAGGCTCTACGAGCCGCGGCCCAAGAGCCTGAGCGCCCCGCGCTCCTAGCGCATGCCCAAGAACAGGAAGCCGAAGAGCCAAGGGTACTCGCTGCTCTTCAAGGACTCGGTGATCTACGGCGGCGGACGTGCGGTGCAGAAGCTGCTCGTCGCCTTGCTCCTGCCGCTCTACACCGCGTTCCTCAGCCCGAGCGACTACGGCATCCTCGGCATGGTCGTCGCGGTGACGACCCTCCTCGACGTGTTCGTGACCTTGGGCTTCGACGTCGCCTTCAGTCGCTTCTACTTCGACGACAAATCCGTGGAAGCACGCAAGAGAGTGGTGACCAACGTCTTCTACGTGTCGACGGTCTATCCACTGATCCTGCTCGGAGTGCTGGTGGTGTTGATGCCGACCATCGCGCCACTCCTGATGGGCGCCGAGTACAGCCCCGGCGACTGGCGCTATTTCGCTGTCGCCCTTCTCACGCTCTTCTTCAGCAACCTGAACGACTTGCCGTTCACGCTGTTCCGACTCGAGCACAAGCCGTGGCGCTTCAGCGCCTACACCATGGGACGCGTCGGCGTCATGGTGCCGTTGTCGATCCTCTTCGTGGCGGTGTTCGAGTGGGGACCCATGGGCGTGCTCCTCGCCAATCTGGCGACCGCCGCCGGCATGCAGCTGGCCCTGCTGCCGACCTACGTCCGCAAGGTCGACTGGCGGTGGCACGGCGATCTGATGAAGGGGATGCTCGCCTTCGCGATCCCGGCGCTCTTCACCGGAGTATCCTTCTACTGGCTCAAGCTCTCCGACCGCCTCTTTCTGCTTCACTACCAGGGCAAGGCCGAGGTCGGCCTCTACACGGTCGCCAACTCACTGGCGCAGCCGCTCTACCTGGTGTTGATGGCGTTTCGCATGGCCTGGCCGCAGTGGCACTACGCCCGGTTGCACGAGCCCGAGAAGCATCGCCATATGGTGTCTCGCAGCTCGACCTACTTCATGGCCCTCAACGGCGTGGCACTTGCGCTGCTCGGCACGTACATGCCCTTCATCGTGCACACGTTCCTGAACGAGCGGTACTGGAGTGTCGGACCCGTGACCTTCGTACTGGCTCTATCGATCGTTCTCTATTCGCTGTACTTCGTCTTCTGGGTAGGCGCGAACGTCGCCAAGAAGAACCGCATGATCCCCGTGTTCTTCGCCATCGCCTCGGCCGTGAACATCTCGCTGAACTTCTGGCTGATTCCCAAGTACGGGATGTGGGCTGCCGCGTGGACGACCGTCATCGGATACGCGATCCTCGCGATCACCGTCTACTTCTACTCGCAGCACTGGTACCCGATCCGCTACGAATGGGCGCGTCTCCTGAAGGTGCTCCTCGCCACCGGCGTCACACTTGGGCGTGGTGTGGGGCATCGCGTGGCTGAGCGGCGAGGACGTAGCCATGCCATACGACGAGCTGGTCGTGCGCACCCTCATCAAGACCCCGGCGCTGCTTCTCTTCCCGCTCGTTCTCTGGGTGACGGGCTTCTTCGAGCCGGGGGAGAGGCGCAGACTCGCGGGTATCAGACGTCGTCTGCTTGGGGGAGGACCGGCAGGGGGTCCGGGGGAAGCGGCTGCGGCTGGGGGCGAAGCTACGTCGCCGGAGTCGCCGCCAGATGCGGCTGAAGACGCGCCCGGTCGCGAGTCCGCCGAGCCTGGTGGCGCCGGCGAGGGGGGTGCGCCACACGGCGAGGGGTCCCGGGACGGTATCCTGAACGATGCGACCGAGGACACCGCGCCCGCCGATGAGCCCGCGATACATGGGCGGCTCAAGGGCGGGCTCGACGACGATGAGCTGGCGGCCGAGGAAGAGGCTCTCGAGAGAGCGCAGGAAGATGGACATCGAGGTCGATCCGACTGAGGGGGGGAGTTCGAGGCCGTGAGTGCGACCCGGAGGCTTCTGGTCGTGGCGAACCCGTACCCGCCGATGGTGAGCGCGGGGACCACGCGCGTTGTCCGCTTCTTGCGGCACCTGCCGGAGTACGGCTGGGAAGCGACCGTGCTGACGGCTCGGGCACAGGGGGTGGCACCTGAGTCGGCTGTGCGTGTGGTCCGTGCGCCGGTGCCCGTGCCTCGGCAGTTGCTGGGTGGTGGCCGGCGCAGCACTCGCATCAACCGCTGGATCACTGTGCCCGATCCATACATGGCCTGGATCGGGCCCGCTGTCTGGGAGGGTCGTCGGCTGCTGCAGAGCGAGCGGTTCGACGTCGTGCTCTCCAGCTCGCCGCGGCCGAGCGTGCATCTGGTCGCGGCGAGCTTGGCGCGCCTGAGCGGTGTGCCGTGGCTCGCGGACTATCGCGACCCGTGGTCGAACTACCAGTTCCGTGCCTATCCGACCAAGGCGCACAGGCGGGCTCATCGCGGCCTCGAGGCATGGGCTCTGCGGAGAGCCGCAGCCGTGACCGCGGTGAACCAACCGATCGTCGACGATCTGGTGACGCGCCACCCTTGGCTGGCCGGCCACGCCGCCGTCCTGCCGAACGGCTTCGACCGAGCAGAGGCCCACGAGGACATCAGCCTCGGCTCCGGCTTCTGGCTGGTGCATACAGGCCGTCTGTACGGGCGCGAGCAGCAGGTCGGCGCCTTCCTCGCCGCTCTGGCGGCTCTGCCCTCAGAGGTCAAGGCGCTGTTCGTGGGGGTCGACGAGAGCCGTGTCATCCCTGAGGCGCGACGGCATGGTCTCGAGTCGCGAGTGCGGGTAGAGCCGTTCGTCCCTCACGAGCGTTCGCTCGGCTACCAGCGAGCGGCCGATGCCCTGCTCCTGGTGAACGGCCGCCGGCCGGAATCGATGTCGAGCAAGGTCTTCGAGTACCTCGAGGCCGGCCGGCCCGTCTTCGCCATCTCTCCGTCCGGTTCGGCTGCTCGCGCCCTGTTCGCGGAGGTGGGCGGCGGCACGTGCGTCCTGCCCGACGACGACATGGCGGGTCCGCTGGCGAGCTTCGTCGAGAGCGTGCGCCGCGGCACAGCGCCTGTGGCGGATGGCCAGGCGCTGGAGCGGTACGATCTGGTCCGCCTCACGGCGGAGCTCGCGGCGCTTCTGGACCGGCTGGCGGCGGGTTCCGACCTGAACCTCCGGGAAGGGTGCGGCCGGCGGCCCGCCCGTGGCTCCGGTGGTAGGATGCCGGCATGACCCAACGCTCGGGACCAGGAGGCGCGACGGTCTCGGCCGAGCCGCGCTTCCGGCGTCGCGACTTCGCGCTCGTCGGCTTCGGCGTCGCGCTCACCATCGTTCTCTCGGCTGCGGTCGCGCAGCGATCTATGGTCGGCTACGGGCTACTCGCAGCTCTCGCTCTGGTGACGCTCCTTCTTCTCGTGCGTCGTCACCTCGCTCGGATTCGCATCGGCGACCTCCTGGTCGCCGGTCTCATCGCCCTGCCGGCGCTGGCCCTTCTGGGTCCCTCGTTCGCCCACCCCTCGTTTCCCCAGCTGTTCGCGTTTCGCCTGCTGCTTGTCCTTGTCGGGTTCGTCGGCATGACGTATCTGATCGTGCGGCCCACGCCGCTGCATTTCGCGGCAGGCGATGTCGCCCTGCCTGTGGCTCTGTGGTTCGCCTGGATATGCATCGGCCTCCTGTGGGCTTCCGACAAGCCGGCGGCCCTCAACTACCTCGCCATCGTGGTCACCATGCTCGCTCTGCTGGCGGCGACGGCCGCTGCCGGGAGCACCCGCCGTCGCCTGCGCGCCTTCGCCTTCACCATGCTCGCGGCGTATGTGCTGATCGTCGGCTTCACCGTCCTCGAGGCGCGTCTCGGCGTGCGTCTGCCCACCTCTCGACTTCTCACGACCGTGACCTCGCAGACCTACGCCGTCACCAGCGTGTTTCACAACCAGAACGACCTCGCGACCTATATCGCGTTCTGCTGGCCCTTCATGCTCTGCGCGTTCTTCTTCACGCGACGCCCTCTGTGGCTCATCCTCAGCGTCGCTTGTATGGTGCTCGGGGCGGCCGCATTCGTGCGCACGGGCTCGCGCTCGAGTCTGGTCGCCATCGGCCTTTCATCGTTCGCCGCGGTGGTCTTGTTCGCCCAGGTGGGCCCGCGCTTGTCGACACGCGCCGGGAAGATCGTCGGCGCGCTCGTCGTCGTGGTGCTGGTCGGCGGAGCGGGCTACTTGCTGTTCAACGACTCGGAGAGCTCCATGCTGCGCCAGTTCCGCCTCGAGTCGCTGCTCGCGCAATCGCGGTCGGGTACCGGCTCGGGCGCCATTCGCACCGGTCTCACCAGCCAGGGGCTGGAGATCGCCGGCGGCACCTTCCTGGTCGGCGCCGGTCCCGGCCAAGCGGAGGTGATGGTCTCCTCGGGCGTAAACGCTCTCGGCATCTCGAACCTCCACAACTGGTGGCTCGAGACCTATGTGAATGGCGGTCTCGTGGGGTTCGCTCTGCATCTGATCTTCTTCGTGGGTCTGGTGGCAACGACCTGGCCCATTGCGCGGCGCGATCCCGACCCGTTCGTGCGCTATCTGGCAAGCGGCACTGTCCTCGCCCTGGTGGGATTCACCGTCGGGGCTCTTGGTCCGAGCAGCTCAGTCAGCTTCGCGCCGATGTGGATCCTGTACGGCCTTGGGCTGGCGGTGGTCTCGCGTGCCCGCCTGGCCGCGAGGGAGGGGGCCTTGCCGCAGGCGGCCCTGTCCGCGCCTCCTGGTGCCGCCGCGCGATCGGGCGGTCGACAGCGGCCTCACAGGCGCCGAGGTGAGGGCATGAACGTCCTCGTCGTGTCGCATCTCTATCCGTCCCCCGGAGTGGAGCGCCATCTCTTCGTGCACGAACAGATCCTGGCGCTGCGCGACCTCGGCGCGGAGGTGCATGTCGTCTCGCCGACGCCCTACGCGCCTCGCATCCTCTGGCGCGACTCGCGCCAGAGACGCCGCGGCGAGAAGCCGCGCCGGGCCGTTCGCGACGGCGTCGTCTGCGAGTACCCGCGTGTGCTGCAGCCGCCGAGGCGCATACTGTTCGACCGCCTCGGGGACATCGCGTATCGCAGCGTGCGGCGGCTGCCGTCGCTCAAGTCCGAGGCCTACGACCTCGTGCATGCCCACCAGGCCCTGCCGGATGGCGCTCTCGCTCAGCGACTGGCGGCTGATCTCGGTGTGCCCTACGTGGTCACCGTGCACGGCGCCGATGTGTACCAGCACTTCAGGTCGGGAGGCGCCGTGGCGCGTCGAGCGAAGAGCGTGCTCGGCGCGGCCGACGCCGTCATGGCCAACTCGAGTGCGGTGGCCGGGCTGCTTGGCGGGGTGGTGCCTCCTGGGCGCCTGACCGTGGTGCTGAACGGAACCACCGGTCTGGGGAGGGCCGTCGATCCCGCCGACGACTATCTCCCCGGACAGGCGCTGGTGCTGACCGTCGGCTATCTCATAGAGCGGAAGGGGATCGGGGATCTGATAGACGCGGTCGGGAGAATGCGTCGCGATGGTCGCCGCGTGCATCTTGCGGTCGTCGGCGACGGACCCCTGCGCGGGGCCCTGGGCGCTCAGGCGCAGGCCCAAGGCGTGGCCGATACGGTGCACTTCCTCGGCCGTGTTCCCCACGCTCGCGTGCTGGCGCTCATGGCCCGTTGCGACGTCTTCGCACTGCCGAGCTGGGACGAGGCCTTCGGGCTCGTCTACACGGAGGCCATGGCGCAAGGGACTCCGGTCATCGCCGGCAAGGGCGAAGGACCGGAGGACTTCGTCACCGATGGTGTCAGCGGCTATCTTGTGCCGGTTCGTGACTCCGAGGCTCTGGCCGGTCACATCGCGCGGGTGCTCGACGATCCCGTGGCCGCGAAGGCCGTCGGCGCCGCCGGCAAGGCGGCGGCACTTGCCCTCGGCTGGGATCGCAACGCGCGGCTCACGCATCAGGTGTACGAGCGTGCAATGGCGCGCGGCGCCGCGAAGGGACGATGATGCGCGTCGGGCGATTCCTAGAGGAGGCGGCGCAGAGCCCTCCGGCCATGGTGCTGCAGGTCTCGTGGGCCAACGGACTCGACCTCATGCGCGACCTGGCGCCCGCGGGCGTCCCTTTGCTCGCCGTCGACTCCAATCCGCGGGCTATCGGACTTCGCTCGAGGCTGGCGACTCCGCTGGTGTGCCCCGACCCACGTGAGGACGAAGAGGCGTTCGTCGCCTTCCTGGAGAGGATCGGCTCCCGCCTTCCGCAACGGTGCGTGCTCTTTCCGACGCACGACCAGTACGTCTGGCCGATCTCGAAGAACGCCGAGCGTCTCGAGCGCTGGTACATCATCCCGTTCTCTCCCTGGGGCACGATGAGGCGCCTCTTCGACAAGCGCGAGCAGCTGGAGACCGCGGAGCGCATCGGCGTCGACATCCCAAGGACAGTGTTCGTCGACGGCGATGGGGATCTCGAGCGTGGGGCCGACGAGATCGGCTTCCCGGCGATCCTGAAGCCGGTGGAGTCCCTCGCCTTCAAGGTGCGCTTTCGCCGCCACGTGCTCGAGGTGTCGTCTCGCGAGGAGCTCCTGCGCGTCTACGACAAGGTGCGTGACTGCGGCACTCTCATGCTGCAAGACATCGTGCCCGGAGGCGACGAGGAGCTGTACACGCTTGGCTCCTACCTGGACGCGAGTTCGCGGCCGCTGGCTCAGTTCACCGGTCGTAAGCTGCGTCAGCATCCGCCCCGCTTCGGCCACGTGAGTATGGCCGAGAGCCTGGGTCCCAGAACTCGCCGAGGCGGGCCTGCGACTTCTCCGAGAGCTCGGCTACCACGGCGTCAGCCAGGTCGAGTTCAAGCGCGACCCTCGTGACGGCCGGTATCGCCTGATGGAGGTCAACGCCCGTCACTGGATGTGGCACAGCCTCGCCAGTGCCTGTGGGGTCAATCTGTCGCTCACGGCGTACCGCGATGTCATGGGCCAGCCCTACATGGCACCGAATCAGATGGACGGCCGCAGGTGGGTCATCGTTGACAGACGCCCGGGATGCATTCTCGCGCTCGCCGCGGGGAGGAGAGGCTGCTGCCCTGGCTGGAGTCGTATCGGCGCGTCAGGGGGGACGGCCTGTACTCGGGGCGCGATCCACTGCCCGGAGCGTTGCTCGCCGTGAGGCAGCTGCGGAGGGTCGTGCGCGGACCGGTCGCCCGCACGAAGGGGAGGCTCCGTGAGGCTTGGAGGCTTCATGGAAGCGGCCGAGGCGCAGCCTCCGGCCGTCGTTCTCCAGGTCAGGTACGCGTGTGGTCTCGGCATCGTCCGCGACCTCGGCGTTCACGGCGTTCCGTCGCTGGCTCTCGATGCGATCCCGATGCCATTGGGCTCCGTTCGCGCTTCGCGCTCGGCATGCGCTGCCCGGACCCACATGACGACGAGGAAGCGTTCATCACGTACCTCGAGCGTGTCGGGGCCAGGCTTCCCCAGCGCGCCGTCGTGTCCCCCAGCCACGACGAGTACATCTGGCCGTTGTCGCGGCACGCGGAGCGGCTGGCGCCCTGGTACATCGTACCCTTCGCGCGATGGGAGCCATGCAGCGCGTGTACGACAAGCGCGCTCAGCTGGAGGCCGCTCGGCGGGCCGGCGTCGACACGCCGAAGACCGTGTTCGTGAGTTCGGCGGCCGAGCTGGAGGCGGCCTCGCGCGAAGTCCCGTTCCCCGCGGTGCTGAAGCCCGTCGAGTCCCTCGCCTTCGAGGGCGTTCCTCCGGCCCGTCTCGACGTCTCCGGGGCCCGACGACCTGCGCCGCGTCTAGGCCAAGGTCGCCGCCCCGGCATCCTGATGCTTCAAGAGCGCGTACCCGGCGGCGACGACCAGCTCCGCGCCCGTCGGCTCCTCCCTCGACGCACGCCGCGCGCCCTCGCCCTTCACTGGCCGCAAGCTGCGCCAGTACCCGTGTGTGCCGGCGCGGAGTTCCCCTCGCCGGCGTAGGCCGGTGGAACCAGAGCTCGCCCAAGCGGCTGTGCGTCTCCTTGAGGCCCTCCGTACCGTGGCGTGAGTCAGGTCGAGTTCAAGCGCGACCCGCGCGACGGCCGGTACCGCCTGATGGAGGTCAATGCCCGTCACTGGAGTGGCATGCCCTGGCGGCGGCCTGCGGCGTCAACCTCTCGTTCGCCGCGTATCGTGACGCCATCGGCGGCCGTTCATCGCCCCGCGCCAGCGCGACGGCGTCAAGTCGATCGTCGCCAACAAGGAGTGCCCCTGACTCTTCAACGACCGCGGAGAGCGGCGCGCCCGCGACTACGTTCGCTCGTTGCGGGGCGTCGAGTGGACGGGCTGCACTCCCTACG
>CAVYDV010000006.1:0-19571 GCA_963767505.1 uncultured Thermoleophilia bacterium
GTGCGCGTCCGGCCGAAGTCAAGCGCCAGGCATCAACTACCCTCCAGGGCACCAACGCAAGCGCCCCGTCAGCGGATGCCGCCGGCTCCCGCTGTCGCTGCCGGCGAAGCACGTCTGCGCCATCCGCGTGCCCCTGTCTGTCTTGCCGTGCATTGTCGCTCCCTGCGACGTTTGCTAGGGTGCCGACGTAGCGAGACTGCTCGCCATGCACGCGGCACGCCGTACTGGCCGCGTCTGCCGCGGCTGTCCAAGGATCCTCTATGGAAGAAGTGACTTCATGGACTCGGTCCGCGAGCGCCTACGGGAACGTCTTGGAGAACTCGGCTACGGTGTGGCCAGCGACAGCCACGGGTTGAGACGCGACCTCTACATCATGGACGATGGCGATCTGGCCCAGGGCCTGTTCGAGTTCATGCCCACCGCCGCCGAGGCCTGCGACCGGATGTACCAGGGGTCGTGGGTCGAGGGGCTGCCGCCACGGTTCGTCGTGCTACCGTCGAGTGAGTCGCAGAGCCCGGAGCTCGATTTGCTAGAGCAGATCCGCATCGTTCCCGTCTTCTTCGAGCTCGACGGCGGGCGTGTCGAGTTCCCCCACCTCGAAGCTATCCTGGTGGAGCATCTTCCTGCCTAGCTGAACAAGGGGTGTCGACTCCCTTCGAGGCGCCGAATCGGCAGCCGGTCTGATTCGACCAAGATGCTCCTCATGCCTCGTCCCTCCTCGCGCCCTGCGGGCAACTCGGGCAGCACCTACGCCCCGGGCGGATCGATGGCCTGGATCCTGCGGATGTGACGTCCCCCCTCGAAGGGCGTGGCGAGCCACCGATCGACGATGAGGATCGCAAGCTCCGCCGAGATCATGCTCTCGCCGAGAGAGATCATGTTCGCGTCGTTGTGAGCTCGACCGAGTCGTGCGGACTCCTCGCTCCAGCAGAGCGCGCAGCGCACACCACGATGTCGGTTCGCGGTGATCGCCTCGCCGTTGCCCGAACCGCCGAGCACGATGCCGCGCTCGCAGTCGCCGCCGGCGACTGCCGACGCGGCTGGATGGACGAAGTCCGGGTAGTCGACCGCGTCAGCCGAGGAGGTCCCGAAGTCCACGACGTCGTGCCCGCCCGCCGCCAGATGCTCGGCGATGAGCGTCTTGTACCAAAGGCCGGCGTGATCAGAGGCGATCGCTATGCGCATGACGCGTTCCCTTTCTCTCGGGGAGCCGGTCCACTCTCTCGCCGCCGCGTCTCGTCGGCCTGCACCGTCGCGGGGTGGCTCCGTGCCTGGCCACAGTAGATGCAGTCCTGCCTATGGACGCAGACCACTGCGCCGCACGCCGCGCACCTCCAGCGCTCCCTCTCGGTGGCGACGAAACCGTCGATTCCAAGATCCCGAATACGCTCGAGGTTCTCCACCATGCTCATCCCGTACCTGGCACGGTACCGTTCGTCGAGCTTTCGCAGCCGGGCGCACGGGTATCTGGAGCACGCGCAGCAGAAGCCTGTTCCGCCCTCAACGAGCTCATCGCAATGCTTGATCCGACAGGAGACGCAGTGCTTCGGCTTGCTGCCGTCGCTGCCGTAGCAGCCGCCACACTGGTTCTTCTCTCTGAGATGGGCGACGCAGAGACCGCAGTCCATCCCGCACGGCGCGATCAGCGCCGGATGGAGTGACTCCGGGTACCTCGTCTCCCTCGCACGCATGGTGTGCACAACCTACGCGCGTAGCGGTCTCAGCGCAACGGCGGCGTGGCGCACGGCCCAGTTGGGTACAGTCATGAAGAAATGGAGCCACGACCCGCGGGAGGCCGACCATGAGCAAGTATGGCGACATGTTCGACAAGGCGAAGGCGAAGGCCACAGATGCCGCTGGGGGCCTCGGTGAGAAGGTCGGAGAACTCGGAGACAAGGCCAAACAGACTGCCGAAGGCGCACTCGGCAAGGCGAAGGACGTCGCCGCGGACGCAGAAGACAAGATCCCAGGGAGCTCCGACAAGAGCGAATAGCAGGGCAAGCGGCTCGCTCGCTCACGCCGCACCTCACCTCCCGCGCGTCAGGAGGTGAGGTGTTGCTCTCGTGGGCCGTCTTGCCGTGTCCCCAGCCACTTGTACATGACCAGAGCGTCGATGTAGCCCCGGGTGGGATGGTGGAACGCTTTCGGCAGACGTCCGACGACGTCGAACCCCAGCTTCTTCCAGAGCCCGACGGCCACATCGTTGCTTGTGGCTACCAGGTTGAACTGCATCGCCTTGTAGCCCAACGCGCCTGCCGTTCTCTGAGAATGCTCGCACATCGACGTGGCGAGGCCTCGACCCCTGGCTCTTGAGGAGACCATGTAGCCGCAGTTGCAGACATGGCTGCCTGGACCCTCGTGGTTCGTCTTGATGGAGTACGTTCCCAGTACTTGGCCAGCCTCTTCAGCCACGAACGTCTTGCGAGGAAGCAGCATCCAGAGCCTCTCGGCCTCATTCTTCGGTGTGCCGCGACGATAGGCGTACGTCTCGCCGGCAGCGACGATCTCGCGGAAGATGGGCCAGATCTCTTCGAAATCGCCGGCTGTGGCTTCCCTTATCTCCATGACGGCCCGTCGGCCGAAAGCACGCGGTCGGAACCACTCGTGCACACGTTCTCCGCGCGGGTGGGGCAGGTCACTGCGCATCCTCCGTTCTTCAGGTCGCCGAGCAAGGATACAACGGGCGACGCCTCGGTCCGACTGTGGCTGAGTGCTAGCTAGGCTCAGTCGGACGCATCTACCGGCCTCCCAAGGCAGCCTCCTTGACCGCGCCCCAGGCCCTGAGCTTGGCCTCGAACGATACCCCGGCATTGGCGGGGCTCGTCGACGGCAGCCGCCGGAACACCAGCGCCGGATCGGTCGCCTGCAGCGACGACAGGTGGCGCTCGAAGAGGGCCCGCGCCGCAGCGCCGTTGAAGAAGACGTGCGCGATGTCGGGGTGTCCGGCAAGGAAGCGCCCGATGTCGTTGGGCACGGCGGAGGCGGCCGCGATGCTGGAGTCCAGGCTGCCCGGACGTTCGGCGGAGTGCAGTACGTCCCAGAGCGCGATGTGCGCAGAGACCAGCAGGTCGACCTGCGCGGAGTAGCCGAGCTCCTCCCCGTCGGCGAACAGAGCACACATGATGGGCCAGAAGGCGTTGCGGGGATGCCCGTAGTACTGCTGGAGTTCGAGAGACCGCACGCTGGGCGCGGTGCCGAGGATGAGCACGCGGGCATTGGCACCGGCGATGGGCTCGAAGCCATGCACCATGGGGCCTCCCACGGCGCCCCCAGCTCGTGCACGAGCTGCGCCGGGGTCGTTCTCAGACGTGCTGGTCGACAAGGATCGGGGTTCCGTCCGGGTCGACTGCGACGAAGCTGGCGGGCCCAGTGGTGGTCTCGTCGGCCTCGGCCACCAGCTGCACACCCGCTGCCTTCAACCGGCGCTGGAGCTCCCGCACGTCGGTGAAGGGGTCGCACTTCTCCGCGTTGCTGTCCCAGCCCGGGTTGAACGTCAGACTGTTCCTCTCGAACATGCCCTGGAAGAGGCCGATGGTGTGCTCGCCGTTCTTGACGATCAACCAGTTCTGGGAAGCGTCTCCTGCGAAGACGGTGAAGCCGAACTTCTCGTAGAACGCTTTCGACGCCTGCAGATCCTTGACGGCCAAGCTGATCGAGAACGCGCCGAGCTCCATGGCTTGCTCCTTAAGTCTGCGGGGTGAGTCCTGGTTCCCTACGCCTCCTCAGGCGGTCCCTCTTCGTCTTCGGAGAGCGGTGGCACTTCGCGGATATCCTGGATGGCCGCAAGTACCTCCTCCCGTCGGCTTGCCGAAGCTTCAACGTGACCCCAGCCGGAGGAGAGCTGGAACAGACCGTCGTAGGCGACGCTATGGTAGCTCTGGATCACGTGCGGTATGCCCCGGTCTTCGAGAACGACCGCAAGCAGCCCGGCTTGGACCTCGTTCTCAAGTACGGCGATCTTCTCCAGTCTCTCCATATCAGCAGAGTCCCAACGTCGCCAAGGGTCTGCCGGAGTGTGCCCGCAGGTGAGCGCCCCCACTCCCGGCTGACCCAAGTCGACGCTCTCGTGCAGACGCAGATGCAGATGGGCGCATACCTACCGCTTCCTGCAGACGAGCTCGCCTTTGGCGATCGGCACGATCATCGCATCGACGCGCTCGTCGGAGAGCGCACGGTCGAGCATGGGACGCAGGATCGCCTCGTGGTTGATGGCGTTGTCGGCGACGAGGAGTCCTCCGGGCTTCATGCGCGGGACCACCGCCTCGTAGCACTCGTCATAGACCTCCTTCTCGGCGTCGAGAAAGCAGAAGGCGATGTCGCTCAGCTCCGGGAGATGCTCGCGGGCGTCGCCGTGGACGAACTCCACGACGTCGTCCACACCCGCGAGCGCGAACGTCTCGCGTGCCAGCTTCGCCTTTTCGTCCAGGACCTCGAAGGTGGTCACGCGGCGGCCGGCGAGGCGACAGGCGAGAGCGAGCCAAAGGGTCGAGTAGCCGGCACTGGTGCCGATCTCGATGTAGCACCCCGGGGGCGCAGCGGCCGCGAGCAACGCGACGAACCTGCCGGCATCAGGAGGGACCTGACGGAGACGCTGCAGCCGCGCCGTGCCATCGCCACGGTCGCGGGCGTCGATCTCCTCGAGGTACGCCATCCGTGCTGCGATGGCCTCAGGTATGTCGTGGAACACCGAGCCTCCTTCTGCGGGTCTGCCCCGACGTATGCTCCCCGTTGCGCCGTTGATCGGTAGCCGCCGCCGAACAGGGGCGGTCAGTCGGCGGGGACTGTCCGGTCTTCGGCCCACTCGCGCAGAAACGCGATCTTCTCGCGGGCCGTCGAGACGATCGGCGGCGTCTGCCGCGCCTCCCGGAGCAGCAGATCGTCCGTCAGCGGCGCGTTCGCCGCATACGCGGTGTACAGCGCTGAGACGACGATCTGCTCCAGCTCCGAACCGCTGTAGCCCTCCGACTGGCGCGCCAGCAGCGCCAGATCGAAGTCGTCCGGCTCCTGCTTGCGCTTGCGCAAGTGGATGCCGAAGATGACGGCTCGGGCCGCCTCGTCCGGCAAGTCGACGAAGAAGATCTCGTCGAAACGCCCTTTGCGCAACAGTTCGGGCGGCAGCCGCTGGACATCGTTGGCCGTCGCGACAAGGAACACCTGGCCGCGACGCTCCTGCAGCCACGAGAGGAACGTGCCGAGCACGCGTTGGGACGTCCCCCCGTCTCCGTCACCGCCGGCAGCGAAGGCTTTCTCGATCTCGTCGACCCACAGGACCATAGGTGCAAACCGGCCCGCCGCGGTGAGCACCTTGCGCAGATTGCGCTCGGTCTCGCCGATGTACTTGTCGTACAGCGCTCCCGGATCGAGTCTCACCAAGGGCAGCGCCCATGCCGCAGCGACCGCTTTGGCGCAGAGGCTCTTGCCGCAGCCGGGCACGCCCACGAGCAGCACTCCGCGCGGGAACTCAAGGCCGAACTGTGCGGCGCGCTGCGGGTCGTCGATGAACATGCGCCGCTTCCCAAGCCACTGCTTGAGTCGCGCCAAGCCCGCGATGTCGTCCAGGGACTCGGCAGTCGGGCAGTACTCCAGAAGACCGTCACGCTCGACCAGGTCGCGCTTCGCCTCCACGACTCGCCCGACATCGTCCGGACCCAAGTGTCCATCCTCGACGATCGCCCTGGTCAGCAGCTTCTCGGCCTCGGCAAGGGTGAGTCCCTGCAGATTGGCGAGCAGACGGTCCCGGTCCGGCTGCGTCAACGACACGCCGATCTTCGTCGTGCTCGAGACATCGCGCACCACGCGGCGCAGCAGGTCCTCGTACTCCATGCGCGTCGGGACGGGGATGCGCACGAGCCCGACCACGCTCCGCAAGGACTCGGGCAAGTCCACGGCGGCACCCGACAGGACGACGGAGCCCGAGCGGTTGGCGAGCTGCTTCGCCGCCTCGCGCAGGAGATCGGCCACCTCCGGTGTCTGCAGGTCCGCCCCGAGGCCGTGGAACACGTGCAGGGCGGGCAGACCGGATTCGATGACGTGAGCCAGAGCCGTGCGCGGGTCCTGCGTGCCGTAGACCCCGGCCGGCGCGCCCAGGCGCTTGAGACCCGTGGCGCGCCGCCACACGAACACAGCCACCTGCATCCGCTCGGCGGCGCGCTCCGCGAGCGCTTCGGCACGGTCCTCCTCCGCAGTCTCTAGCAGCAGAGCGCCGTACCGGGAGCGCATGAGAAGCTCGAGGTCGTGGAGGGGATCGTTGTTCATCGCGGAGTAAGGTACACGCATTGCCGACCTGGCGCCATCCCTTGAATGGGCTCGCGACAGGCTTGCCGCTCGCCGCCCTCAGGCGGGTCCCGTCGCTCACCTTCCCGCGACGAGGTACTGCAGGGCCTGATCCTCATCTGCGAAGCAGGGCACGTAGCCGCCGGAAGCATTCCTCATGGCGACCACGCTCGGGTCCCCGTGGACGGCGACGACGTCGGTCAGGAGCTTACGATGCTCGTGCTTCTCCAGACACACGCGAACCAGTCTCAACACGGCCAACGAGCTGTGCGCCCCTTCGTCCATGCTGATGATCACGCTGAACTGCCTGTGGGCGGACTTCTCTGCGACCGCGACATCGTACCTGCGAAGACAGGCGGCGACATCGCCTTCGCTGGCGCTTCCGAAGACCCTCAAGATGAACGCCGAGGCGGAAGGCTCGTAGGCGACAGCGCACGATCCCTCCCGCTGCTCGGCCTTCGTCACGGACGAAACATCCAGGCGCGAGACGCGCTCACTCGAAGTCGCTCCCGAACTCGTCGCGGTAGCGGCTGCGGAACTGCTCGATCGTGAACCGATGGTTCTGGGTCCCGGCCTCGGCGATCTTCAGGGCGCCCATGAGCGAGGCGATCCTCCCGGTCGTGTGCCAATCGAGCTCATTGGCCAGCCCATAGAGAAGGCCGGCCCGGTAGGCGTCGCCACAGCCGGTCGGATCCCTGGCCTCGTCGGCCGACACGACCGGGATGTCGATGCGTCCGTCGCGCGAGTAGATGCTGGAGCCCTCTCTGCCGCGGGTGATGACGACGGCCTCGAGCTGCTCCAGGGCCTCGCCGACGGTCATCCCGGTGCGCTCGGCGATCATCTCCCACTCATAGTCGTTCGTGGCGAGCCAGGTCGCCTGGTCGATGAACCGGCGCAGATCGTCGGCGCTGAAGAGCGGCAGGCCCTGGCCGGGATCGAGAACGAACGGGATGCCGGCGGCCGAGAACTGGCGCGCGTGCTCGATCATCCCCTCGCGGCCGTCGGGAGAGACGATCCCGATGCCTATCTCCTCGACGTCGCCCACGTCGTTGCGATGCGAGAAGTTCATCGCACCCGGATGGAACGCCGTGATCTGGTTGTCGTCAAGGTCGGTGGTGACGAAGGCCTGACCCGTGAACGTGTCGTCGACCACGGTCACGCGGGTACGGTCTATGCCGCACTCGTCCATCCACCGGGCGTAGGGGCCGAAGTCCTCGCCGACCGTGCCCATGGGCACGGGGCTGCCTCCGAGCAGCTTGAGGCTGTAGGCGATGTTGCCCGAGCAGCCGCCGAACTCCCGACGCATCTCGGGCACGAGGAAGGACACGTTCAGCATGTGGACCTTGTCCGGAAGGATGTGGTTCTTGAAGCGGTCTTCGAACACCATGATGTGATCGTATGCGAACGAGCCACAGATGAGGGCGCGCATTCTCTCTCCCTGTTCTGGCGGAGCGGGCCTCAGGATCGGACCCGCCCCGGCGCCGTTGATGCCTCAGCTCCAAGCGGAAGACTGCACGTCTCCACCCGCATCTTCCCCTGCTGCGTCGAGCCGCGATACCCGGCGGATAGTCTAACCTTGGAACACCGAGTCCGCTCGACCGCTGGGCGGACCCGGGCGGCATCGAGCGCGGTCCACTGCCTAGAACTTGCCGCTGTTGACCGATTCGTTCGCAGGCGGGACCGGCTCGGCCGCATCCCAGTGCTCGACGATCAGGCCCTTCTCGATGCGAAAGATGTCCGCCTGTGCGTATGGGGATCCTTGCCACGCAGCCTTGCAGAGCGTCGCGACGAAGTTCCCCTGGCCCACCAGAAGCACGATCTCGTCGTAGACGAGGGATCTGTCCGGATCGAGCACCAGCTTGCGGAAATGCTCCAGGCCATCGGGCACCTCTGCGCTGTGCTGGATGTAGTGCTCGGCGGAGATGTAGCGGTCGATGCTCTCTGGCGAGCCGCCCCGCATGAGCACGTCTTCGATCATCGCGCGCACAAGCGCCTTGTTGGCGTCGGTCCTGTCCAGGTCTTCGAGCTCGGTAGGACCGTCCACCGACGTGTGACCGCTCGGAGTCCGTGCCGCGTAGGGTGCGATCACATCCCAGTGCTCCACGATCGGGTCGTTCTCGTCCGTGCCGAAGAAGTCCACCGTGACCCACTGGCTCTCGCCGCCGTTGAGCGACTGCAGCGCATGCAGCAGGACGTATCTTTCATCCTCGAAGCCGCGGACCAGCTGGATGTCGCGCGTGGGGTTACGCTCGATGAAACCTCCGAAGAACTCGATGAAGCCGTCTCGGCCGTCCTTGACGCCCGTACTGTGCTGGATGTACCGCTCTCCCGTGTATTCCGCGACCGCCTCACGGAACCGGCCGTCCCGGATGCCCCGCAAGTACAGATCCTTGGCGTTCTCGAGCTTCCTGCTCACGGCACTCTCCCCCGTAAGTCCTCCTAGACCGACTCCCTGACCTCTCTGTGCCGAAAGCAATCTGTCGTGTGGTCGTTCACCATGCCGACTGCCTGCATGAACGCATAGCAGATGGTCGAACCCACGAAACCGAACCCTCGTCGCTTGAGATCCTTGCTCATCGCGTCTGACTGCGCCGTCCGCGGAGCGATCTCACTCAAGGTGCTCCACGTGTTCTGGACAGGTACGCCGTCAACGTGGCTCCACAGGACGGAGTCCAGGGACCCCAACTCCTCAGCCATCGCCACGGCAGCGCGTGCGTTCTTGATCGTCGCTTCGATCTTCAGGCGGTTGCGCACGATACCCGGATCGCCGAGCAAGCGTTCGATGTCGGTCGACGTGTACGCTGCGATCCTCGCGAAATCGAAACCATCGAACGCGTTGCGATAGCCGTCTCTCTTCCCCAGGATCGTCCGCCAGCTGAGCCCTGCCTGGGCCCCCTCGAGGATCAGCATCTCGAACAGGATCCGATCGTCGTGGACGGGAACCCCCCACTCATCATCGTGATAGGCGACATACAGGGGATCGTTCCCACACCATTCACAGCGAATCTTCATCTGCTCGCTCTCCCCGACACCCTCCTCCGGGCAGCAGGCCCATCTACATCGACCTCATTTCGTAGATCCGAATGCTCGCGATGAAAGGATTGCTCTGCGCGAGCTTCTCCGCGGCATCGAGACTCTCCGCCTCGATGATGTTGTAGCCAGTGATCGACTCCATGTCCCATGGCAGGTCCCTTGTGCCACTCTGCGAGATCTCTCGACCACCGCTGAATCCACCCTGGTCGACCTGCTTCTCGGAGATAGCGTCGAACCAGGCCCTCCAAGACGCCATAGTCTCTGGAGTGGGTTCTATGAATCCGATATGCAGGAACATGAACCTCTTCATGTCTCCCTCCCTGTTGGCGGGTGCTCTCAAGCACCCGCGGGCGAGTTGGGTCTGGCCGGCCGGTCGCGCAGGCGCAGACGCCGCATGCGCCTCCGACTCACTCTACCCACTGACGTTCTGCTCGATTCGCCTGCCAGCCCGCCGGATACCGGCTCATTTCGGCGACCAGAAGCGTCCTGACGCCGCGGAAGACGAGGTCCCTGGCCCGCTGGGTGCGAAGCGCCTCGGGGGGGCCAGAACGACCTCATCCTTCAGCCGCAAGCACCGGGGGAGCGTCGCGAACCCGCGACGATATCCACCATGGGCGCGTCTGTGGACTTCAGGTCCGGCGCCGCGAGCGCATCCCGCCGGTCCCGCAATACTGGGCGTTCCGCACGAACTCCCTCGCCACGGTGAACGTCTCCGAGACCCTCAGCCTCCTTCGCCCCCGGGCTGGCGCTCAACCCGGAACATACCCAGCGGCTCGAATGAGTCTTCTCACGTCGCGCAGGCCGATCCTTCCCTTGAAGAACCTGTCCCCTTCGTTGACGCGCGCCAAGGCTTCACACAAATCCCCGGCATCGGCCGCCGCCACGTCGGAGACGCTGCCGCAGCCAGCCTCCAGGAGCATCCTGGCCGCCGTCGGGCTCACCCACTGCACCCTCGTCAGGTCGGCCAGACGAACGAGTGTCTCGAGAACCGCGACATCCACCCCTGTCGACCTCGCGAGCTCAGTCGTACTCTTGGCGCTGCTTGCTGCTTCGTGCAGCGCCGCCGTATCGCGCATCCCTCTTCTTCGAGCTTCGCGATCTCTCCTCCTGGCAGCCAGTCAAAGGCCCTCAACGCGGATGGCTTCGGGAAGTAGCCTTCTATCTCCCGCCTGAGCAGGACCAGATACTGCTTGTCTACCCCTGTCGCGCGCGACAGGGCTTCCAGGCGCTTGGGATTCCTGAGTTCGTGCCGCAGACCGGCGAGCGATGTGACACCTCCCTGCTTGAGCGCCCTCATCTTCGTCTCCATCCCGTTCAGCAGTGACGCTCGGCTGGGCACGAGGTCAGTATCCTCGATGCGCTTCTGAAGATCATCGAGGCTGACACCCTCAGCGTCGGTGTGATGTGCCATTCACTGCCTCCCTTTCACCTTCTACCATTCCGTCTCGTGCGAGCGCCAGACCGCATCCGCGCCCAGAGGCCAACGCTCACCACGACGGCAATCCAGCCCGTCGGAGCGGGTCGAGTGACCCGATGCGTCCAGGAATCGCCCGCGCTGCCGGAAGAGTACCCCTCGAGCGGGCGTCCGTTCGGCCCAGTTGCTCAAGGGTCCGCTCAGGCCTTGTGCCAGCGAAGCGGCTTGGACCGCTCCCGGACGACGACGCCTTTCGCCTCGAGGTCAAGCTGTACCGTCTTCGCCCACCAGCCGGCCTTGGCGCCTCCAGGAAACAGGCCCTCCGGCAGATGGAGGACGACGGCCTCTCGCATCTCGGTCTGCGTCAAGCCTGGCGACACCGGGGGCAGAACTCTCATCAGTGCGCCTCGCATGGCGTCGTACATCCGTGCATCCACCGTGGAGGTTCGTCCGGGGACGTTGACGTTCTCAACGGTCACACGACTGGAATCGCTCGAATCAGATCGGCCGCTCATGGGGTTGCCTCCGCGGTAGCCAGCACTCCTTGCCATGCCCGATATCGGCTCCGGCCGAACGCTCCGCGCATGACCTGTGCGGGCTACGAGTCGAGCCGCCTGAGCATGGTCGATGCGCTGTCAAGTTCGGCGTAGTGCTCGAAGCCGAGGATGCGATAGAGCCCGGCTGCAGGGTTGTCGCGATCCACACTCAGCGAGAGAGACGGAACGCCGAGCTCGACCGCCAGTGCAAGGAGCGCTGTCAGGAGCGCCGTGCCGATCCCCTGCCCTCGGTAGCCCGGATCCACGCCCAGACCGAGTTCCGGCGTCGCATCGTCGACGTAGCCGTAGGAAGGCAGTGACTCGTTCCACTGGCGGTACCATGCGGCACCCACGGCGAGATCTCCAACCAGGGCGACGACGGCCGCGTCGCCCGGCCTGCCCCAATCAGCGAGGAGGTAGGCGAGGCCAAGAGACTCGATGAACGCAACCGGAGCAGCCCAGCCACCCTCACCACGCCAGTCGACAGCGCATGCGAGCGCCGCCTGGATGGCCGGCAAGTCCGCTCCCGTGGCAACACGAACGCTGTACGCGACGTCATTCATCAGTCAGCCATGTGGCAGTTCTTGCCCGCCGGCTCTACCCCACGAGGGCTCGTCTCCATCGCGACAGCACGCAGCACATCGTAGACTGCGGCTTCTTGCGCGCCGTTGAAGTGCCTCGCCCCGGGGACGAGGCGCACCTGCGCGCCCAGGCGAGCCCTCCACTGGGCCGCGTTGGCAACCGAGTCCGCCGTGAACGGGTCGTTGTCGGACAGCAGCACATGGATCGTGCCGGCTGCCGAGGCGATACGGCTGTCGTCGTGCTCGTACCGGATCCACGGCTCGATGCTCTCCCACGGTTCGTCGACGGTCCACCAGCCGGCCACACAGACGGTAGAGGCCACACGCATGCCGGGCGGCAGCGACTGCAGGTAGTGAAGCACCGCCTGGCAGCCAATGCTATGGCCGACGAGCACCGTAGTGCGGACGTCATCGGGGACGTCGCCCACTACGCGGGCGAGGGCAGTCGTCCAGCTCGCGATCGTGGGCGTCTCCGGATCTGGCATCGAGGCGAAGCGGACCGAGACGAAGAGGCCAGACGACTCCAGCTTGGCCAGGAGCCATGGGTACCAGTCATCCGCAGACGTGCCGCCCCAGCGAGGGATCACGATCAGGCGCTTGACCTGGTGCATGCGCTTTCTCCCGGTGGCTTGCAGTGGTGGCGACCTCACCAGCGGGACAGGACCCCGCCGGCCTATGCCTTCCCGACGCCCGAACGAACGCGCGCGTCCACGCACTCCATCACCGCAATGGGCACCGAACCGATGGTCGGGGCTCTCAGAGCCACCGACTGTCGTATGCCCAGTTCAGCAACGCCTGACGCTGCTTCGGCCGACACGTGTGGTCACCCGGCAGGCAGTGTATGCGCACCTGGCCCGCGTGCCGGCGGAAAGCCCGCCATCGCCCGATCTGCCGTTCGTCCTCACCTGGCAGCCTGCGACCCATCCAGTATCGGCAGTACCACTGGAACCAGCCGCGCGGGTCCTCCGGATGGATCCACCCACGCCGACGCCACTCAGAGAGCGGCAGACCAGCGTTGACGCCGAAGCAGTTGAGTTCCGCGGCGTGCCGCTCGTGGCAGAGCTTGGCGCCCTCGTACCAGGAATCAGGGAACTCGTCGCGGCAGTCCGTGAGGTATCTGCCGCCGAACACACCCAGGCGCAGCATGTCTCGCGGCGTGAGTTCGGGCCTGAAGCGAGGGTCGAAGCCGACACCTTGCGGCTCGAGGAGCACGTACTCGTAGTCCTCCTGCATGAGATCCCGCACGGAGACGAGCTTCGGCCGATGTCTGTCGTCGCGCATGCCGTCGGAACCAGCCTAGCCGGCGTCGCGCTCGCGCTTGGGAGCGCGCGCCATGAGGTCCGCGACGCACTCTCGCGGCGTACGCTCCCCCTCGAGCACGAGATACACGCTCTCGGTGACCGGCATGTCGATGCCCAGCCGGCCGGCGAGATCGTGGAGTGCGTAGGCGGTCGGGATGCCCTCCACCACCTGGCCGATCTCGGTAGCCACCTCGGTGGCTGTCGCGCCCGTGGCCAGCAGCTCTCCGGCGCGCCGGTTACGACTGTGGCGCGACGTACAGGTGGCGATCAGATCGCCGAGGCCGGCGAGACCGGTGAAGGTGGCGAGGTGGGCTCCCTGGACCACTCCCAGCCGCGTCATCTCCGCGATGCTGCGCGTGATGAGGCTGGCCCGCGAGTTGTCGCCGAAGCCGAGGCCGTCCGACATGCCGACGGCCACAGCGATGGGGTTCTTGACGGCCCCGCAGTACTCGACGCCGACGATGTCGTCGTTGGTGTAGACGCGAAACGTGTCGGTCGTGACGGCGCGTTGCAGCACGTCGGCGACTCCCTCGTCGTCGCAGGCGATGACCGTCGCCGACGGCATGTCACGTCCCACCTCCTCGGCGTGGTTCGGCCCCGACAGAGCGGCGACCACCCCGCCCGTCTCCTCGTGGACGACCTGGCTCGGCCGCTTGAGTGTGCCCAGCTCGTAGCCCTTGGCGAGCGACAACTGCAGCGAGCCCGGGGCGCGCGACGGCGCCACCCAGCGCGCCACCTGACGGACGGCCTGGGTCGGTACCGCGTAGACGATGAGTTCCGCGGGGCTGATATCTGCGTCGTCCATGGCCACGAACGTGATCTCTGCGGGCAGCGAGACGCCGGGCAGGAAATGCGGATTCTCACGCGTCGTCTGCAGCTGCGCCGCCTCTTCGGGCGTGAGGGTGAGCACCTGCACCACGTGGCCGCACTTCACGAGCAGACGGGCGAAGGCGCTGCCCCAGCTTCCGGATCCCACGACCGTGATGTTCATAGTTTGTACGTCCCCGATCGGCCGGACGTCGCCGGAGATTGCTGCGTCCGCGGCAGCTTGGCACGGCTCTCGCTGCCGTTCAGCAGCCGGCGGATGTTGCCGCGGTGCGCCCAGAAGACGATGACCATGACGAGCACGGCGGCGATCCTGTAGGGGGTGGGCGTGGGCAGAAGGAATGTGAGCACCGGGACCAGCACCGCGGCGACCAAGGAGGCCAGACTGACGTAGCGGGTGGTCAGGAAGACCGCGATCCACGCGAGCAGGACGATGAGGAAGATGACGGGCACGAGCGCGAGGACGATGCCGGCCCCAGTGGCGACACCCTTGCCGCCCGAACCCTTGAGGAAGATGGAGTACATGTGCCCGACCTCGGGGGCCGCGGCGATGAAGATCGCCCACCAGGGGTCGAAGAGCGCGACGGCCAGCGCGGCGGGGATGAAGCCCTTCAGCATGTCGGCGATGAGCACCGCGATCCCCGCCTTCTTGCCAAGGACCCGGAACACGTTTGTGGTACCCACGTTGCCCGACCCGGACCGCCGCACGTCGACGCCGTAGAAGACCTTGCCGACGATCAGACCCCAGGGGATCGACCCGGCGAGGTAGGCGAGCACGAGGAGCACCGCGAACCCGAGGACCTGGAGCGTCATCAGCGCTTCCCTTTGAAGTCGATGATCAGCGGGACGCCCTCGAGCCCGAAGCGCTCACGCAGACGGTTCTCGACGAAGAAGCCGTAGTCGCGCGTCACCAGCGTGCGATCGTTGACTTCGATCGCGAAGCGCGGCGGCGATGTTCCGAACTGGGCGATGTAGTACGTCTTGAGCCGCTTGCCGCGCTTCATCGGCAACGGGCGCTCGGTGGCCAGCGCCGCCAGCGCGCGATTGAGCTCGCGGGTCGAGATGTGCGCCTCGTACTTCTCGTGCAGGGACGCGACCACGCCGAGCAGCTGGCGGATGCCGCGGCGCGTCTGCGCCGAGACGGGGATGACCAGAGGCCGCTGCCGCAGCTTGCGACTGGCGACACCGGCGATATCCTCGAGTCTGGAAGCCATGGCGTCTTCGCCCAGGTCCGTCTTGTTGACGGCGATGACAGTGGCGCAGTCGTTCCGTGTCGCCTCCGTCGCTATGGAGAGGTCGAGCTCACCGAAACGCACCGTCCCGTCGACGACGATCACGGCGACGTGGGCGCTGTCGAGGCTCTGCACACTGCGCAGGTACGAGTAGTACTCGACACCGGTGACCTTGCTCGCCTTGCGCATACCGGCGGTGTCGACGAAGCGGAACGTGCCCTCTTCGGTCGTCACGGCGGTGTCGATAGCGTCGCGCGTCGTGCCGGCGATCTCGCTGACGATGGTGCGCGGCTCGCCGATGATGGCGTTGAAGAGGCTCGACTTGCCGGCGTTCGGGCGACCGACGATGACGACCGGGATCTCGGCGGAACCCGTCGGTTCGACGTCCTCGTCGGCTCGTTCGGCGCCGGCCAGAACGACGAGGCGGTCGAGCAGATCACCCGTCCTCAGGCCGTGCAGCGCAGAGACGATGAGGGGCTCGCCCAGCCCCAGCTCATATATCTCCGGTGCCGCGACGAGCGCCGCCGGATCGTCGAGCTTGTTCGCGACGAGGAGCACGGGCACGCGCGTGCGACGCAGCACCGCCGCGATCTCATGGTCGTCAACGAACGGGCCGGCGCGCCCGTCGACCACGAAGAGCACAACATCGGCGGCGCCGACCGCCAGCTCGACCTGCTTCCTGATGGGGCCGGCGAACGGCGACTCCTGGCCCGTGTCGTAGCCCCCGGTGTCGATGACCCGGAGGACTCGTCCGCCCCACTCGACCTCGACCTCCTTGCGGTCGCGCGTGACGCCGGCGGTCTCGTGCACCACAGCCTGGCGCGTTCCGCTGAGGCGGTTCACGAGAGTGGACTTGCCGGCGTTGGGCGAACCGACCACAGCGATGAGTGGGGAGGCGGTCATCCGCGCATTCTAGCAAACCCCTCCGTGAGGGACTCCGCGAGGACGAGCCGGCCGCCGCAAGCGGCCGCGAGCTCGTTCTCGCCGACACCGTCGAGCGTGCGACCGGACTCCGCTGGCAGGAAGACGCGCGGCGCGAGCAGCCACTCGCCCTCGGCGAGCGGCGCGGCGTGCAGCGCGTTGACGACCTCCTCGCCGCCCAGCAGACCCGTGACCGTCACGTGCTCTCCGAAGAGGCGGTTCGTAACCGCGAACGGGCGCAGCGGGGCGCCGCCGTGGAGCACCTCGGCGGCTCTCTCGATGAGCGGTACCGCGAGCGTCCCGCAGAGCGCGCGCACAGCGGCCGGCCCGCGAGGCCCCGCGCCCAGCTCCTCGGCCTCCGCAAGCAGTGCTGCCGCGATGCCGATGCCGTTCTCGTACTGGTATGGAGCGTCGCTCACCGGGGGAACTCGCTGCGAAGCAGGTGGAACTCGTCGGCGGCGTGCACGAAGTCGGTCCCGCGACGCCTCCTGTGCAGCGCCTGCCACCTGGCGACGGCGTCGCACACGGCGGCGGCGTCGGTCGCCGTGACGCGTCGCAGATCACCCTCGGCGGCCAGCGACACCGGGACGATGCCGATGTCAACGACGGCGGGCAGTGCCGCCGTCCTGGCCACCGTCTCGGCGAGGACCTCTCCGCCGTTCCAGCCCGGGCAGAAGACGACCTGAAGGTGAAGCTCGAGGCCGGCCGCCGCGAGCCGCTCCAGGCTCCGCCTGGAGGACCTCGCGGCCTCCCCCATCAGCCCCACGCGCGCTTCGTCGTCCCAGGCGTGAAGGGAGACGTACAGCGGCTCGAGGCGCAGCTCCTCGATGCGCTCGAGGTCTGCCTCCTCCAGATTGGTGAGCGTCATGAAGTTCCCGTGCAGGAACGACAGCCGGTAGTCGTCGTCCTTGACGTAGAGCGCCTCTCGCAGGCCCCGCGGCACCTGGTCGACGAAGCAGAAGCGACAGCGGTTGCGACACACGGCGGTCGGCGTGCCGATTCCGCCGTGTCCCAGCGAGATCCCGTGCCACTCCCCACGCCGGGGCGCGACCACGAGATCGAGCGGATGCCCGTCGCGCGACACGGTGACCGAGAAGGTCCCGTCGGCGGCCGCCATCTCGAGATCGAGCACGTCGATGGGGGCGACGCCGTTCAGTCGGGCGATGCAGTCGCCGGCGCGCAGGCCGGCGCGCGCGGCAGCCTCGCGCACGTCTTCGATCGGCAGCGGCTCCGGCTCCACCCTGCGGCCCAGCCCTCTAGCCGCCACCGAACCCCCAGAGCGTCTGCACCGTCGCCTCGATCTCGGCGTCCGGCGTCGAGGCACCTGCCGTGACGCCGATGCGACGCGCCCCCGAGAACCACTCGGCGCGCAGCTCGGCCGCCGATTCAACGTGGTGGGTACGCTCCTCGATCGCGAGACAGAGTTGCGCCAGCCGCGCCGTGTTGGCGCTGTTGCGTCCGCCCACGACGACCACAGCATCGACCCCGGCGGCCAGCTCGCAGGCGGAGCTCTGCCGCTTCTCGGTGGCGTCGCAGATCGTGTTGTGGACGAGCAGCTCACGAGCGACCGGAGCCAGGGTCGAGGCGACCTTGGCCAGATTGTCTCGGGTCTGCGTCGTCTGAACGACGACGCCGACGCGCCGGCGGCGCAGCTGGTCGCAGGGCAGATCGGCCGCATCCTCAACGACCACCGCCCCGAGGCCCGCGAACCCCGCGAGCCCGGCCACCTCTGGGTGGTCGTGCTCGCCGAGGATGACGACGGTGTACCCGGCATCCTGCAGGACCGAGGCCTTGCGTTGCGCTACAGCCACGAACGGGCAGGTCGCGTCGATCACGTCGATGCCGCGGGCTTCGGCTGCCGCGAGCACATCCGGGGCGACGCCGTGCGTGCGCACAATGAGTGTCCCCCCACGAGCGGCACGGACCTCCTCGACCACCTCGACCCCGCGTCTGCCGAGCTCTCCCACGACGCTGGGATTGTGGATGATGGGCCCGAGGCTCGCAACGGGCTTGCGAGCGTGGTCGAGGGCCTCGGCTGTGATGCCGAGGGCGCGCTCGACCCCGTAGCAGTAGCCCGCGTTGCGGGCGACGACGATCTGGACGCCGTCGGGGCGTGTGAGCTGACGGAGTCCGCGATCGAGCTCCTCGTCACACCGCGGGCGCTCGGCGCCACCCGCACCCGCCAAGGGCTCAGAGCCGGCCATAGAGCTCGGCGACCGCCGCGCGCATGCGACGCGCCGCTTCGTGGTAGCTCTTGCTGTTGCGGCCCTGCAGGCCGTCGAAGGAGATCGGCGGCCCGATCTCAGCACGCAAGGCAGGCAATCCCGGTCGCCCCCCACGCAGCAAGTGCTGCGTCCCCCTCATCGCCAGGGGAACGACAGGAGCGCCGCTGCGCAAGGCGATCATGGCGACTCCCGGCAGGAACTCGTGGACCTCGTCGTCGCTCTGCCGGTGCCCCTCGGGAAACATGAGCAGCGCCCCGCCCTCCGCCAGGACCTCGAGCGAGATCGTGAGGGCTTCCCGGTCGCCGGACCCGCGGTCGACCGGGAATGCACCCAGCGTCGAGATCAGTCTGCTGAGTGCTGGATTGCGGAAGAGCTCCTTCTTGGCCATATACCGCAACGGACGATCGCAGAGCATGCCGACGATGACCGGATCGATGTTGGACTTGTGATTCGTGATGACGATCACGGGGCCACGGACGGGCAGGTTCTCCATGCCACGCAGACGGCATCGATAGAGACCGCCGAACAGGGGCACGGCTAGCCAGCGGCAGAACGTGTAGAGCCCGCTGTCACCGTGACCGCGGAGCGGGAGACCCCAGGGTCTCATCCCGCCACTCTCACCTTCTCGTCGACGAGCGAGAGCACCGCCCGAACGACCTCGTCCAGCTTCATCTCCGAGGTGTCGATCTCGACCGCGTCGGCGGCTCTGCGCAGCGGCGCGACCGTGCGTGTGGAGTCGCGCCGATCCGCTCCAGAAGGGCGGCGAGCACCTCGGAGTCCTCGACGCCCTGGCCTCGGCTGCGGAACTCCGCCGCCCGGCGCGCATTGCGCACGTCCGGGCGAGCGCTCAGGAAGACCTTCACCTCCGCCTCGGGCCAGACGTTGGTGCCGATGTCACGACCCTCCATCACGATGTCGGTGTCGCCGGCCAGCGCGCGCTGCTGCTCGACGAGCTGCTTCCTGACCTCGGGTATGGCCGACACCTGCGAGGCCGCCGAGGCGGCGTCCAGCGTGCGGATCGCCGCGCTCACGTCGCGCCGGCCGACGAAGAGGCGGCCTTCAACGTCGAAATGCAGCCCCGCGCTGCGCGCCACGGCCATCACCGACGCCGCGTCGTCGAGCGGCGCCCCGGCCTCCGTAGCGAGCAGCCCGATCGCCCGGTACATGGCGCCGGTGTCGAGATAGACGTAGCCGAGTTCAACGGCCACAGCGCGCGCGACGGTGCTCTTG
>CAVYDV010000007.1:0-69987 GCA_963767505.1 uncultured Thermoleophilia bacterium
GGAGCTCTGCGCTACGTGAGCCGTGAGGCCCCGCGCAGTTCCTTCCCTGTCGACCCTGAGGTGCTCACGCGCATGACACACGCGCGCATCGGGCGTCTGCGGCCCGCGCGCGAAGGCCCTGGCTCCGTGACGCGACTCCAGGCGCCGGGCGGTGGTCGGCTCGAGCCTGTCCAGGCGACGGTCCTGGGTCTCGATCTGGGCTCGACGGGCTCCAAGGCGGCCTTACTCGACGCGACGACGGGAGATGTGCTGGCCTGCGTGTATCGGCGCACCGAGGGCAATCCAGTGGAGGCGGCTCAGGCGCTGGTCGCGGAGGTGCGCGAGATGGTGTCGGGCAAGGTCGCGGCGGTGGGCCTCACGGGCTCCGGGCGGGATGCCGCAGCTACGGTGTTTCGCGCGGTCTTTCCGGAGCTCGGCGAGCGGCTCATGGTGCAGAACGAGATCGTTGCGCACGCGACCGCGGCCGTGCGACTCGATCCGGACGACGGCGACAGCCTGTCGATCGTCGAGATCGGCGGCCAGGACGCCAAGTTCATCAACGTCAGGGGCGGCCGGGTCGTCGATGCCGACATGAACCGGGTTTGCAGCGCGGGCACGGGATCCTTCCTCGAGGAGCAGGCCGTTGCCAACGGTGTTCCCGACATGGCCGCGTTCGGTCGCCTGGCGGCGCAGAGCGAAACCCCATCCGACCTTGGGCAGACGTGTACGGTCTTCGTCGCGGACGTAGCCGCGGAGGCGCTCAGCGACGGCTGCTCGCGTGCCGACATCTTCGCCGGGCTGCAGTACTCGGTGGTGCGCAACTTCCGCAGCCGGGTCATGGGCCAGCGGCTACTGCTGCGGCGTGTCTTCTTCCAGGGCAAGCCCGCGTCCGACCCCGGGCTGGCGCGTACTCTGGCAGCCGTACTCGAGCGGGAGGTGTACGTGCCTGCGGACCCGGGATCAATGGGAGCCGTGGGAGTCGCGCTGTTGACCTTGCTGGATGACGGGCGTCTGGCCGAGGCGGCGCCCATCGATGTCGGGCGGGTGCTGGAGGCCAGAGTCACCGGGCGCCGCGGCTTCCAGTGCAAGGACCGCGACTGTCGCAATCTCTGCCGACTGGAACTCGCTGAGGTCGACGTCGCCGGCGACAGCGAGAAGGTGCTGAGCGGCGGCCAGTGTCCGAAGTACGATGACGTGGCGGCCCCGGCCGCCAAGCTGCCGAAGGACGCTCCCTCACCCTACCAGGAGCGCGAGGAACTCCTCGGGAAGCTGCTTGGGGCGGCGAGAGGGAGCGGCGTCGGCGCGTCGGCGCCGCGGCTCGGTCTGCCCTACGCCCACTACATGGTCGACGCGCTGCCTTTCTTCTCAACGTTCTTCAGCGAGTTGGGATACGCCGTCGAGGTGCTCCGCCCTGGCCCCGAAACGCTGATCGAGGGCGATCGCCGCTGTACCGCTCCGGGCGCGTGTGCCCCGGTGAAGCTGCTGCATGGATTGGCGGGGGCCGACGTCGACGTGCTGGTCGCGCCGGTGTTCGTGCACATGCCGTTGCCGAACGCCGGAGCCGTCACCTACACGTGCCCGATGACGCAGGGGGCCCCGGATATGGTGGCGCGCGCCTTGGCCGCCGAGGCCTCGGCGACGCGGGTGTTTCGCCCCGTCTTCTTCGAGCGTGAGAGCGAAGGGTTCTATGCCCCCAGCTTCTATCGAGCTCTCCAGAGCGCCGCGACGGCGCTCGCCGCCGGCCCCAACGGCTCTGGTGTCTCGCGCGGACCCTCGCGTGCCGCCTTTCGCGCCGCCTACGACGCGGCTCTCGCCCACCAGCGTCGCTATGAGGACGGCCTGCGCGCCATCGGCGTGCATGCCCTCGCCTGGGCCCGCACGCACGGCTCCCCCGTGGTGTTGATCGCCGGCGAGACGCACGTGATCCACGACGCGGTGCTCGATGCCGGCATTCACGAGCTGGTGGCCGCCAACGGTGGCTTGCCGCTGCCGGTCGACTGCTACCCTGTGCCGGCCAGTGTCTCCGGGATAGAGCGAGTGCACTGGGCAAGCGCCGGCCCGACTCTCAGGGCCGCCGCCGCTGGTGTCCAGGAGGGCGACGTCTTCCCGCTCCTCCTGGGGGCTTTCGGTTGCGGCCCCAACTCGATGATCGAGCATCTCTTCACCGATGTCGTCGCGGATTGGCCGCACGTCGTTCTCGAGAGCGACGGGCATGGAGGCAGGGCGGGCTACGTGACACGGATCCAGGCGTTCATGCACAGCATCCACGGCTGGCGCAGCGGCGAGCATTCCACTCCTGACGCCGACGACCGTCTGGCCCGCTACGACCGGCGCCTGCCGCACAGTCTCGAGCCGGGCGGATACGATCGTTACTTCTTCGGGCACGTGGGCGGCGGTCTGGGCCGCCATCTCGCGGCGGCGATGCGCGGCGCGGGGCTCGCCGCAAGCTACGTGGGCGAGCCGGACGCCGCCGCCCTGCGTGCGGCAGGGGCGGCTTGCTCCGGCAAGGAGTGCCTCCCCTATCAGCTCATCTGGGGCGCGTTCGAGCGCTTCATGGCCGAGGAGGCAAAGAACCTTGGGGGCGGACGTGCCCTGCTGCTGAGCGCGGGCAACGGGTTCCAGGCCTGTCGGGCCAATTTGTTTCCGTTGACCGAGCAGCTCGCTCTCGAGCGATTGGGCCTGGACGGCCGCGTAGAGGTCGCCGACTTCAGCATCGTCACGAGCGACCCGCGCATGATGCCGATCGCTTGGGCGGCTCTGGTCGCCATCGATCTGCTCAACATGATGCGCTTCCACAATCTGGCCGCTGAGCTTGAGGCGGGCGTCGCCGACGAGCTCTTCGAGGCATACTCCGACCGTCTCGAGAGTCTGCTTGAGCGACCGCGGGCCAAGACGGGTTTCGCAGCTCCGGTCGCCGCGGCCTTTCGTGTCGCTTGGGAAATCGAGCACCTGCTTGCCGAGGCAGCCAAGGCGTTCCGTCGTCAGTCTCTGGACCTCGAGCGGCTCGCCGAGGTGCGCGATGTGTACCTGTGCGGCGATCTCTTCCTGCGCGTGGACGAGTGGGGCAACGACGATCTGCAGCGCAAGCTGGCGGCTCAGGGGCTGCGTGTCGTGGTCGAGCCTTTCGGCGAGTTCTTCGAACTGCTCGTGCTACGTGCCATCCAGGATGGAGCATCCACTGTGGAGGTGGTCAAGAAGCGGGCGACGCTGCTCGCCATGCGGGCAATCGCCGGACGGCTGCTCGCAGCCGTTCGCGCCGAGCACCCATGGGTTTTCTGGCACGACGTGCGCCAAGTCGATCGCGAGAGTCGCCGGCTCATCAGCGGCTATCCCTTTGGTGAGACCATTCCCACGGTCGGCGGCGCCCTTCTCTCCTGGCGTACCCAACCGGTGGACGGGCTCGTCACTGTGGCGCCGCGGGGCTGCGGGCCGGCCCTGATCGCAGAGGCGCAGCTGCGGCGCGAGGCCGGGTTGCCGATCCTTTTCGTGTACAACGACGGCGACCCCATCGATGAGAGCCGCCTGGCCGGCTTCGCATGGCGGTTGCGTCGCCGACCCGCACGCCGGCGCACGACGAGCGGCGCCCGACCAGCCCTCCGCGTCTGACGCGGGTCCGCCGGCCTGGCACCCCACGGCGGCTCCCGTCGGTGTCTCCCCCGGTCGGGCTGGGCTCGGCCTCGGCGGGAAGGGGTTTGCGGGCGGACTTGGGCGGTGAGAGCCTTCGGGGCTAGGCGCCGGCGCCATGAGCGACAAGACCCGGCGTGACGTGGCGGGATTTTCGGGGAACTGTCACTGCGTAGCTGCAATCCAGACCAGGGAGTCCCCATGACTATCGAACCCCGCGCGGTGCTGCGCGTCATCGAGCCGGAGTCGGTCGTTGAGGGTGCCGGTGTCCGGCTCCGGCGGAGCATCGCCACGCCCACCCTCGAGTACGTCGATCCGTTTCTCCTCCTCGACCACTTCGAGTCGGAGAATCCTCAGGATTACCTTGCCGGTTTCCCCTGGCATCCTCACAGGGGCATCGAGACGGTGACCTACATGCTGGCCGGAGAGGTCGACCATCGCGACAGCATCCACAACGCCGGGAGGATAGGCGCCGGAGACGTCCAGTGGATGACGGCCGGCGGCGGTATCATGCACGAGGAGATGCCCCGACCCGGACCGGACGGGCGCATGGCAGGCTTCCAGCTCTGGGTGAATCTGCCTGCCGCACTCAAGATGACGAAGCCGCGCTACCAGGACCTGCGAGCGGACGTCATCCCTGAGGTGCGGCGCAGGGACGGGTCGGTGATCCGGGTGGTCGCGGGAGAGGTGGATGGAGTCTCCGGAGCGGTCGCTGAGATCTACGCGGAGCCCGAGTATCTCGATGTGTCGTTGTTTTCCGCGACGACGTTCGCGCAGTTGGTGCCGAGGGGCCACGCGGCCTTCGTCTACGTGTTCGAAGGCGAAGGCCGATTCGGGGTCGGGGGCCGTCAGGGTGACGGAGGCAGCGGCGACGGCCAGCCGCTGCCCGCTACGCGGCTCGCTCTCTTCGGCGACGGCGACGAGGTGCGCGTGGAGACGCATGATCAGCCTGTCCGGTTCCTGCTCGTGAGCGGTCGTCCGCTGGGGGAACCGATCGCGAGGTATGGGCCGTTCGTGATGAACACGCGCGACGAGCTGCAACTAGCCCTAGACGATCTGCGCGCCGACACCTTCGTTTGGCGTGACGGTAGGGACTGGGCGAGCGGGCGGCAAACGTGGCGGCGCGGCTCGGACTAGTCCCGTTCGGCACCTGCCGCCTCGGGGCCCCGTGTCGTGGCCGAGGCGCAGGTCCGCGACCACGGGCCAGTGATCGGACGGCAGCCGTCCGCGGGGGCACAGGTGAGCGATCCGTGCGTCGAGTGCCTCCCATTCGGGCGTGACCAGCACGAAGTCTAGCCTCGTCCCCCGAGTGCTGCCGTCCCATGGATGGTGCGTGGCAGCTCCTTGGCCGCGCTCTCCCAGGTGAGCGAGCGTATCGCGCAGGCCGGCGGCCACCAGGTGCGCCACCGCCGGATCCCTGGCGGTGGCGTTCAGGTCGCCCAGCACGATCCAGGGCAGTCCGGGGTCCAGCCAAGCTAGCAGCGCCTCGGCGCTCCGCGATCGCATCGTCGGTGAGGCGCCGTCCCAATGGACGTTGGCGACCCCGAAACGCTGCTTCGACGCTCTGTCCAGGAAGCGGCACAGCGTGACCATGCAAGTAATGGCATTGCCCCATCCCCGTGAGCCCGGGATTCATGGGGTCGGCGAGAACCAGCGCACCGTCCAGGCCTCGAGGTCGAGGCGCGCGGGCCGGAACAACACGCTGCAACGCTCGCCTCTGAGGCGGCCATCGTCGCGCCCTGCGCCGGCTGCGGCGTACCCCTTGAGTCTCCTCAGCAGCGTGCATTGCTGGAAGCCGTGGACTTCCTGCAGCCCCACCACATCCGCGTTCAGGGCTTCGAGTGCGGCCGCGCAGGCTCGACCGCGCAGCGGCCATGAGTTGCGCTCCGTCCCACGCCCAGCCGGTGCGGATGTTGAAGCTGGCGGCACGCAGGCGTTCGTCGGTGCGGCCGCTACGCATTCCTAGGTCCGCCAGGGACGAGGCCGGCGAGGGCTTGCGGGCTAGGGTCGCCAGAAGGCGCCGTCCTCGGGGGCCAGCATGCTATCCCGCTCCGGTCGTCCGTGGGCCTCCGCTTCTCTGCGGAGGATGGCCTTCTCCTCTGGCGTCGGGTGCCTGGCCTCCACGCCTCCTTGCTCAACGTAGTTCTTGAACACGACGAGATCGTGCATGATCCGCCGCCCGATCTCTGCCATGGGCATCTGGTCTTGGTCGTCCGGGGGACTCATTTCGAATCGTACCCTCGTCCTGTCTGGCGCCAGCGGCTCGAAGCTGATGCGTCCGCTCGCCGCTGCATCCGCGCAGACGAACTCGTTGCACGCCAGCTTCTCGTGGCCCGTCAGCACCCAGTGTACGAAGTGCGGCCAGTTGGTCTCCACCACTGGGAGCGGTGCCGGTACGTCGATATGACGGCTGATGATGTGCATCGTGCTCTCCTTCCCGATCGTCGCTGCTCGCCCATTTTAGGAGGGTCGTCCTCGCCGTCAGCCATGAGACCGTCACCGATCTCAGATTCCGGTCATGACGGGCACCCTTCTCTGCTTGATGGCCACGAGCAGCGAGTCGAAGTCCTTCTCGACCTGATCGGCGTACGATTCGGCGAAGTCGGCGATGGCCCGGTCGAAGCGGTCGCCGCCGCCCAGGTACGCGCTGATCGCGATTCGCTGGCCGGATCGCGCATGTCCACGCGCGAGGGCCCAGCCGCAGACCTCGGCGTAGACCTCAAGGCCGGCCGGTCTGACGCGCTCGATCTCGAAGGACCCCTTCATGTCGCGCAGCTGACGCCAGTAGAAGTGGCTTCCGTTCGGCCCGGTCATCCAGCCGAGGAAGATGTCGCTGGCCGCCTGCATGAGGCGTTGACCGGCGACGACTCTGTGCCCTTGGTGCTCGTACCTGCTCTCGCCGAGGTATGGTGCGAGCACAGACCGGGTCGCCTCCTTGATCTGAAGGAGCAGCGGGTCATCCTGGTCTCGCCCTCTCATGAGCATGATGAAGCAGTGTGTCCCGACGCTGCCGACACCCACGACCTTCCTGGCGACGTCGAGATAGTCGAACCGGTCGAGGAGCGTGCGGCGGGCGTCGGTCAGGGTCTCGCCGTAGGGCTGCAGGAGGTCCAGGACCTCATCGATGTCGCGATGTTCCTCGAAGTGCATGATCAGCGGCGGCTGGTCCACGATGCGGCGCACGCCGTCGACGATCTCGGTCATCTTGCCGGCTGCGTGCAGGTTGTCGCGAGACCGCGCCTTGGCGAGCGCGGCCCGCACCCTATTGTCCCGAGGTGCGCGCTTGGTGCTTCGCAAGACTCGGAGGACGTCGTCGGCAACGACGCGCGAGTACCAGACGTCGAGTTCGCGCATCTCGGCGTAGGCGGCCATGTGTTGCCGGTACGAGCGCGCGGCGGCGAGCGCTGAGTCTCGGCCGACGTCCCGACTGAATGCGTTGTTGCGGGCCGCGACGACGAAGCTGGCCGCCAAGCGCTTGATGTCCCATTCGAAGGGCCCGGGAAAGGTCTCATCGAAGTCGTTCACGTCGAACATGAGGGTGCGCTCCGGTGAGGCGAACATGCCGAAGTTCGAGAGGTGTGCGTCGCCGCACAGCTGTACGGAGAGCTCGGTGCGCGGCAGGGGCGCGAGATCGGCCGCCATGAGCGCCGCCGACCCGCGGAAGAAGGTGAAGGGCGAGACAGACATCCGCCCCCAGCGGATGGGGACGAGGTCCTGGAACCGGTCGGTGTCCTCAGCCTTCAGCAGGGAGATGGGGTCCGGGCGGTCCGGGGGCGCGGTCCACGCGCCGTGCGTCCGGCGAGGAACGGCCTTGCGTCGCTGTCGCCCGTATGCGCGCTGATCCTCGGCAGATGGGCTACCTCTTCGTTCAGAGCCGGACATCATGTGCTCCTTCTCTCCATGTCTGAGGGCAGCGGGTCCTCTTCGCACTCGCTGGCGGACTCGAGTCCCCAGTCTGCCCCCGTATCGACCTTCTCATGCCATGCTTCCCACAATCCGCCCTCCTCCCACCCGTCGGTATGGTAGCCTGCCTTGATTCCGAAGCAGCGGGTGCTTCCTGGCGAACCACCAAGGAGGATGATGACGGAGCTTGGCGGGCCAGAGTGGCGCGAGGAGGAGGCGCGGCTCGCAGCCCGGGACCGCATCACGTTCCTCGGCCATGCGACGGTTCTCGTTGAGCTGGACGGTCTGAGATTCCTCACCGATCCGCTCCTGCGCCAGCAGGTGGGTCCGCTCTGGCGCCGCACGCCCACGCCGCACCTGGGTCCCCTTTCCGGGCTCGATGCGATCCTCATCTCGCACCTGCACTTCGATCACTACGACCCACCCTCTCTGCGCCTGCTCGACAAGGGCGTGCCGATCATCGGTCCTCCGGGAAGCGCTCGTTCACTGCGCTGGCGAGGCTTCATGGAGGTCCACGAGCTCGGCCCCGGCGAGAGCATCCGCCTTGGCCCTGCAAGGATCACGGCTACTGAGGCCCAGCACCCACGCGGTCGTCACCCGCTGAGCCAGGGTGCTTCTAGCGTGGGCTACGTGATCAGCGGCAGCCAGGACATCTACTTCGCCGGCGACACGGGGCTCTTCCCTGGGATGGCCGACCTCTGGCCGGGCCTCGACGTCGCCCTGCTGCCGATAGCAGGTCTTGGCCCCCGGCTGCCCGAGATCAAGCACTTGAGTCCGCGGCATGCGGTCCGGGCGATGGAACTGCTGCGACCGCAGCTGGTCATCCCGATCCATTGGGGCACGTATCATCTGCCCGGGACCACCTTGATGCGGATGCGGCCAGACATCCATCGTCGGGCGCCACTGATGTTCATGCGCGAGGCCGCCACCCTGCAGCCGGAGATCCGGACAGTGATGCTCGAACCAGGCAAGGCCCTGAATCTGGAGCCATCAGTATCTGCGTCGCTCCGGGGGACAGGGTCGCCGCGCCCCGTGGACCCGATGAACCGGGGCTCGCTGGGCGGCTCGCCAGGGTCGGGCTAGTCGGCCGCGCGCCGGCTTCCTCTCCCCCGACTGTAGTTCTGTACGATTATCGCCACCACGGTGATGAGGTAGAGCTGACCGGCCACCGCCTCGGCCATGGCCATGAGCCGTCCCACGTCGCCTCTCGCCGTCAGATCGCCGTAGCCGGTCGTCGTGATGGTCGCAAGGCTGAAGTAGAGGTAGTTGGTCGTCCTCACCGCTCCGAGGTCCTGGGCGAAGAACGGGTCGCCCTGCACTGAGGCCAGGAGGGAGAACGAGGTGGCGAAGAACAGCGCGATCATGAGGTACAGACAGATCGCGCTGTAGAGCGTATTGAGATCGACGACGCGATGGGTGAGACGGCGTCGAGCGATGGCCACCGGAGCCACGATGACGAGCAGGGCCGTGAGTCCTGCGGTCACGATTCTCGCCGTGCCGTCACTTCCGAGAACGCCGACGGCCATTCCTGAAAGTGTGACGATCACGAGAACGGCTGCGACTGACCCGAGGAGCCGCCGGTCTACATGTGACGCGCGCAACGCCGCCCACGTGGTGGCCGCCAGGACGGCCAAGGCGATCACTCGCCCGTATGGATTGTCTCCACCCAACGCCGACGCGAAGTACGTGGCGACGATGAGCACCAGGACGAGGCCGTAGCCGTCCCAGAACCGCGGCCGTGCCTCGGTCGTGGCTCGCGCCTCCTTCCGCGGTCTCTCTCAGCTCGTTGCCTTCGGCTTCGTCCATGGTCTCCTCGCACTTTACTGTACTCCATCGCTGTGGACTGGCCCAGACGCCACGACGATGCGGGTGGCCGATGAGCCCTCCCTTCCGCATAATGTGAGGTGATGCTGCACTATCCGGCCATATTCTTCGAGAGCGTGATCAGCGACGCTCAGCGGCCGCTGTTCTTCCTCCTCGTGGGCTTCCTCGTCACGTTCGGCCTGACGCGGCTGAGCACGCGCCTGGCGCGGGCGGGGGTGTTCTCAAGGCTGCGTCCCAGCAGCATAGTGACTACCGGAGGCCTGCACATCCATCACGCGGTGTTCGGCATCGTCGGCATGGTCGCCTCAGGCATCCTGGCGTTCGCCTTCGACCTTCGCAGTCCATGGATCGAGATCCTGGCGTTTGCCTTTGGCGCCGGCGCCGCGCTCACGCTCGATGAGTTCGCCCTCATCCTGCACCTGGAGGATGTGTACTGGGCCGGTGAGGGACGTGCCTCCATCGATGCCGTCATCTTGGGTGTGACGTTCGTCACGCTGCTTCTGACCGGGCTGCTCCCAAGGGGCGTCCACGAGGTGGCCGACTACGTCACGATCTCCCGCTGGGTCGGATTCACGCTGATCCTGGGCGGAACCGCATTCGTCGTTGTGAGCTACCTCAAGGGGAAGCTGTTCATGGGGACAGTCGGCATCTTCGTGCCGCTCGTCGCGATGATCGGCGCGGTGCGTCTCGCGAAGCCGAACTCGCCTTGGGCTCGGAGGCGCTACGCCGGCAACCCCGGCTTGCTTGATCGCGCGCGACGGCGTGACGAGGGCTTCCATCGTCGCTGGCTGCAGCGCAAACACCGCGTCTGGGACCTCATTGGCGGCAAGCCCCACCTGCGCATTCCGCGCGGCCCCGCGCCCCGCGCGAACCACGATCCTCGCGACGGCGATTCACGCTAGTCCGCGACGCGAGGGGCGCCTGGCCCGCGAGCGCTCGCTGGGCGGGCTGGCGGAATCGGCGCTCTAGGCGCTGCGGCCCTCGGTGAGGGCTCGAACGGCGACTCCCAGGCGGCGCGCCCCCTCCGACAGTGCTTCCTCATCATAGAGGCAGAACGCGAGGCGCAGAGAGGACTCACCCTCGGCGCCCGAGAAGCGCTCTCCCGGCGCGAACGAGACGGCGTGCTGCTCGGCGATAGGCAGCAGCCGGGTGGCGGACAGGTCGTGCGGAAGCGTCAGCCAGATGAAGAAGCCGCCGGCAGGCGAGGTGAAGCGGCAGTCCGCCGGCAGGTGCTCACGCAGGGCGTTTGCCAGCGCGTCCCTGCGCGACGCGTAGGCGCGACGAAGACCGGCGAGGTGCTGCTGATATCCCTCGCCGGCCATGACCCGCGCGACGACCGTCGCGGCGTACTGGCTCACGCAGCCCCCGCTCTGGAGCATGCCGGCGGCGGAGAGACGTTCCAGCAGGTCGGCTCGGGCATTGACCCAGCCCACACGCAAGCCTGGTGCCAGGCACTTCGAGAACGATCCCAGCCGCACGACGGGAGCCTGCGGGTCGAGGGTCCACAACGAGGGTGGCGGGCTGACGTCGTACACGATGTCGCGGTACACGTCGTCCTCGATGATGATTAGGTCGTGCGTGCGCGCCAGCGCGAGGAGGCGTGTGCGCCGGGCGGGTGAGAGACACAGCCCGGCGGGGTTGTGGAACGTGGGGATCGTGTAGAGCAGGCGCGGCCTCTTGCCCGCGGCACGGAGAGTGGCCAGGGTCTCCTCGAGTGCGGCGAGGTCGAGGCCGTACTCGTCGATCGGGACAGCCGCGATCTCGACCGCGTGATCCCGCAGGGTGCCGAGGGCCAGGGCGTAGGTGGGCGACTCGACGAGCACGACGTCGCCGACCGCGGTGAGCATGGTGAGCACGAGGTCGAGCGCCTGGGAGTTGCCGCCGGAGATGAGGATGTCCGCGGGCGTGGCCTTATGGCCTTCGCAGCGCGCGATGCGAAGCGCGATCTGCTTGCGGAGGTCAGGTGGCCCGAGGGGTGCGCCATAGGCGAGGGCACCGGGGCCGTACGTCCCCAGCGCCTCGGCCGCCGCGTCCTGGATCAGGCCAGTGGGCAGCAGTGCTGGGTCGGGCTCTCCGAAGGCGAGTTCGATCATCCCGGGGCGGAGCTTGTGTTGGGTGTGGCTTGGCGATTCGATCACGATCTCATGATACGGGAAGTGTGGCTCAGGCGTGACGTGCCAGGGACGATGGAGACCGGGGCGCGGACCGCTGCACTGGGTGCGCGTCGTGCTGTAGCATCCCTTCGCTGGGTCGCCCCTCCGTGGGGCGCTGCGCATCGGGACCAAGGTCGGCTGCGTGCTCTTCCCGACGATCACATTCGCCATCTTCTTTCTTGTCGTGTACGCCGTGAGCTGGCTGCTCATGCCGCGCCTGCGACTCTGGAAGGCGATGATCATCGTCGCCAGCTACGTGTTCTACGGCTGGTGGGACTGGCGGTTCGTGCTGCTCCTGGTGGCGGCGACCGTGGTCGATCAGGCGCTGGCCGTCCAGATCGGCCGGGCGCGCGCAAGAGCCGGCGGAGGCGGGGCCGCCAAGCGCTGGCTCGTGGTCGCGATCGTTGCCAACCTCGCTGCGCTCGGTGCGTTCAAGTACTACGACTTCTTCGCCGTGAGCCTCGACCGCGCGCTCACCACGCTCGGCCTTGGCGTCTCGCTGCCGCTTCTGCAGATCGCCCTGCCCGTGGGCATCTCCTTCCTCGTGTTTCGCATGCTTTCGTACCTGATCGATATCTATCGCGGCAAGCTGGCGCCCGCTCCGCCCCTGGACTTTGCGGTCTACGTGGCCTTCTTTCCCTACCTGCTCGCCGGCCCCATCTCGCGCGCCGCCGATTTCCTGCCCCAGCTGATCACTCCCCGTGATCCACGCTCGGTCGACGCCGCCAGGGCGTTCACCTTGATTCTCGGAGGACTGGCCAAGAAGACCCTCATCGCCGACTACTTGGCGACGCACATCGTGAACGGGGTCTTCTCCTCGCCGCAGTCCTACTCCTCATGGGAGGTCCTGTGGGGCATACTGGCTTACTCGGTGCAGATCTACTGCGATTTCAGCGCCTACAGTGATATCGCCATCGGCGTGTCCCTGCTGCTCGGCTTTCGGCTTCCGGACAACTTCAACGCGCCCTACACGGCACGGACCATCCAAGACTTCTGGCGTCGCTGGCACATCACGCTCTCGAGCTGGCTGCGCGACTACCTGTACATCCCCCTGGGAGGAAACCGCAAGGGAAGCGCCCGAACGTATCTGAACATCATCATCACGTTTCTCCTTGCGGGCCTCTGGCATGGGGCCGGGTGGACGTTCGTGTTCTGGGGAGGCCTTCACGGCGTCGGCTTGTCACTGGAGCGTGCTCGCGCCACGGCGCGCCAGGCACGCGGCTTGCCGGAGCCTGGGCGTACGCCTCGCTCGCGGGCTCTCCAGCGTCTCGCCGTGTTCTCGTTCGTCAGCCTGGCCTGGGTGTTCTTCCGAGCCGATTCGATCGGCGGCGCGCTGGCGGTGCTGTGGCGGCTTCCGGCCGGTTTAGGGAGCCTCGGCTCGGCCGTGACCTGGCCGATCATCGGGCTTGTGACGCTGGGCATCGCTATCCAGTACATCCCACCGCGTCTGATGGAGCGTTTCGAGGCGGGGATGGCCCGCGTGGGCTGGGTCGGTCAGGGTGCCGTGCTGGCCGTCGCCCTCTTCCTCATTGACGCGTTGGGGCCGCAGGGCGCGGCCGAGTTCCTGTACTTCAGCTTCTGACCTTCGGGGGATAGACGAGCGACTGGCACATGGCAGAGGGCTACGGACAGCACAGGGACGACGGGCGACGGGAGCGCGCCAAGAGCGGCTCGGCTCGGCCGCGTCGGCCGGGTCGGCCGATGCGGCGTGCTTCGGCGGGGGCGACGTTGCTCGCCATGCTCCTGGGCTTCTTCTTCGCAGGCTTGCTCGACGTCGGGGCCATAGACAGGGAGATCAAGGGCCGACCTCTCGGTGCAGCGCGCAGCGTGCAGTTGGCGCTACTCAAGCCGATGCTGGTGCTCAGCGAGAGCCTGCGGTTCGATCGACCGGCCGCGGCTCTGGACGCCATACTCGGCCGCGGGGAACAGCAGCATCACACGCTCTCCGAGGTCCCCGCCGAGACCGAACCCAAGTGGCCCCGCGATATCAGCTCGGAGCAGCCTCTGCGCCTGTCCATCATCGGGGATTCGATGGCCCAGGTCTTCGGATCGTCGCTGAAGAACCTCGCCGAGGACACGAAGCTGATCCGGGCGAAGCTCGACTACAAGGTCTCGAGCGGACTCAGCAGGCCCGACTACTTCGACTGGCCGCAGCACATGGTCGATGAGCTTGTGCGCTTCGACCCGGATGCTACGGTGGTCGTCTTCGGCGCCAACGACGGGCAGAACGTGATGTACGGGGGCAAGGTGCTGAAGGAGGGGAGCAAGGCGTGGCAGCGTGTCTACGGGGAGCGGATCGGCGAGGCAATGGACATCCTCACGCGCAACAGCAGGCGGGTCTACTGGGTGGGCAACCCGGTCATGCGGAACGAGGGCTACAGTGACCGCATCGCGCTGATGAACAGCCTCTACGAGGCGGAGGCGCAGCACCACGCCGGTGTCATCTACATCGGGACTTGGGGCCTCCTGGCCGACGAGGAGGGTGACTTCGCCGAGTACTTCCGTGAAGCCGACGGCGATCTCGTGCTGGTGCGCGGCGCTGACGGAATCCACCTCACACGTGCCGGCGCAGACCGCGTGGCGGCCAATGTCCTGGACGTCATCTTGAAGGATTGGGGGATGTCAGCACCGAGCGCGGCGACTGAGTGAGCGATGCTGCCCAGAGGCCGCGGCGCGAGATGGTACGCTTGGAAGCGCCGGGGCCTCGCCGGAGGAGGCCCGGTACCGCCGTCATGGGTCCACGCATCGACATACCGCAGCGTCGATGAGCGCCTCCTCGCCGAGTGCGACGTGCAGACGTTTCGCTCGGGAGGCCCTGGGGGTCAGCATCAGAATGTCACGGACAGTGCCGTGCGTTTGCGCCATCGTCCGACCGGCCTGACGGTCACCTGTCGCGCACAGCGCAGCCAGCATCTCAACAAGATGGATGCGCTTCGCCGGCTCCGCCTGAAGCTGGCCAAGCTCAACGAGCCTCCCCCTCTTGCGCGCCGGGCGACGAGACCTTCGAGGGCGGCGGTGGCCCGCCGTCTGTCGGGCAAGAAGTCCCGGGGGACTGTGAAGCGCCTGCGACGTTCCCCCGACGCTGAGCACGACTGACTCGTGCCTGTGTCAGAAGAAGGGTGGGCATGATCGTCTTCTTCGGGGTCCTGCTTCTGGCCGTGGCCGCGGGTCTGTTCGGGAGCATGCTCGGCGTAGGCGGGGGCGTCATCATGGTGCCAGTCCTGTCCCTCGGCTTCGGCCTGCCCATCAAGACCGCGATAGCCACGAGTATGGTGTGTGTCATCGCCACCTCCGCCATGGCGCAACTCGCTTTCGTCAAGCGGGGAATGACGAATCTGCGACTCGGCTTCCTTCTTGAGATCGCGAGTGCGATCGGGGCCATCCTCGGAGGGCTCACCGCGGTGCTCGTGGACGGCCGGCTGCTGCAGGTCGCGTTCGCAATCGTCCTCGCCTACGTCGCCTGGCAGATGGGCCGACGCGGTGGCGATCGCCCGACCGAGCGCACCGGCCTGCTGGAGGGGAGCTTCTACGATCCCGCGGAGCACCGCGACATCAGCTACGGAGTGCGCCGACCTCGGCTTGGGTTTGTGCTCAGCATAGGAGCTGGGAACGTCGGTGGGCTGCTCGGTGTCGGCGGCGGGGTCTTCAATGTGCCGATTATGAACCTGCTCATGCGTGTGCCGCTCAAGGCCACCATCGCGACGAGCAACCTCATGATCGGGGTGACCGCAGCGACCAGCGCCGGCATCTTCTACGGCCGGGGGTTCGTGGATCCCGCCTACGCCGTTCCCGCGGCGCTGGGCATCTTGGTCGGCGCTCGCTTCGGTCCCCGGCTGGCGGCTCAGTTGCCTGCGCGGGTGCTCGGGATCGGCTTTCGGCTCGTTCTAGGTGTGTTCGCGGTTCTCATGGTCGTCGAGGCGGCGGGGGTGGGTCTGTGAGCAAGCGGCGTGCAGACGGCCTCCCGGAGCCGTGCGCTCAAGCGCCGGGGAGGATGGTCGAGCGGTTGGTCGAGCGGCTGCTCGCCGCGCAGATCGGGTTGAGCGTGGCACTCATGCTCCTGGGAGCGGCTCTGAGGCTCGCCGCGGGCGAGAGGCTGCACAGCGGGGTGGTGGTCTCCTCCGAGCTGCCGGGGGCTCTACTGCGCTGGGAGCCGGCCGCCTTCCTTTCGCTCGGCTTGGTCGTCCTCGTCGCGACGCCCTTCGTCCGGGTCGCCGGCTATCTAGCCGTGTATGCCCTGGGACGTGACCGGCGATACGTTCTTGTGACCGCGATCGTGCTGGCGATCATGTGCATCGGCGTGCTGGCAGGGAGGGCGTAGGAGGGGGACGGCGAATCGATCGCGGTGGCGCTGGCGGGCGGCACGCTATCCGCAGGATCCGTCGATGCACGTACCGCCACCATCGAGGTGTTGCAGGAGGAGCATTCGTGTCTCGCTAGTGCCGCACGCAATCACGCGAGGCGGCGCCGTACATGATGACCCTGTCCCTGCCCTCATGCTTGGCCTGGTACAGCGCCTCGTCGGCCAAGCCCATCAGATCGTCGAGAGAGGTCGCGTCCCGCGGGCAAGTCGCGACTCCTACGCTGATGGTGATGCAGGCGTCGGCGGGCAGGCCAAGGCCCGTGTACCTGGTGCCCTGCAGGGTGCGCCGCACGCGTTCGGCCACGTAGTAGGCGTTCTCTCCCGCCGTGTTGGGGAGGAGCATGGCGAATTCCTCGCCTCCATACCGTGCGCAGACGTCGCTGGTGCGCAGAGCCTCCTCCATGGCGCGAGCCACGGTCTGCAGGACGCGGTCGCCCGTGGCGTGCCCGTACGCGTCGTTGAAGGCCTTGAAATGGTCGATGTCGACCATCAGGACGCTGAGGGGGTTCTGGTGGCGCAGCGCCCTCTCTATCTCCTCGTTGGCACGGTGCATGAAGAACCGGCGGTTGTAGAGGCGCGTGAGATGATCGGTCACTACCTGCCGGCGGATGGCGTCGTACTTGTGTGCGTTCGAGAGCGCGCTCTGGATGTGGTTCTGCAACGCCGTCAGAATGCCGTCGGTCAGCAGATGGATGTAGTCGCCGCTGGTCGCCGTGACCATGAGGGCCATGTTGCCGATGTTCTCGGACACCACGGGAATGACGATCTGACAGGTCATCGTGTGTGGGAAGAGCGAACAGACGTGCCGGTCCACGCGCACGAGGCAGCCATGCGTGACCGCTTGGCGCACGGGGCAATCCGGCGTGGATGCGCAGCAATCCACCGACATGGCGGGGGAGAGAGTCCCTTGGGCGCCTTCGAGAGAGAACGCGCGCGTGTCCTCGTCGAGAAGGAGGAGGGCGGCGAAGTCGGCCCGCAGGAAGGACCTTGCGGACGAAAGCACGCGCTCGACTGTCTCGCGATAGGGCAGGGACGAGTTCATCTCCTTGCCCAACTCGCCCACATCCATCAACTGTCGGTTGAGGGCCTTAGCGCGCATGAGGTCCTCCTTGACCCCCTGCGATACCCACTCCTTGTCCTCAGCGGCCGAGAAGACGGCGATCAGGGTGCCCACCAGGTAGGAGAGCTCGCGGGCCTCGTCGCGGTACATTGGGTCACTGTGCTCGTACTTGTCGCCCAAACGCTTGCGTGAGCGATTGATGAGGCTGCCTAGGGGGCGAAAGACGAGGATGTGGAGGGCGACCGCGATGGCGACCAGGGCGACGACCAGCGCGGCGGCGAGTGCCCACAAGGAGATCTCGCCCGGCGGCTGGGTGACGCCGAGCAACACCGCGGCCAGGATGGCCACGACTATCGCCGTGGTCTTGACCTCGAGGCTGAGACCGCGATTGTAGCGCGGGTCGTCGCGCCACTTCTGATGACCGGGATCTACCGTTGCGTCCGCCTCTCTGGAGCTTGCGGCCGTTCCAGATATCGGCACATTGACGCCGACCCATGAGGAGTGCGGCCGTCAGTCCCTACAGGCGGCTGAACACGCGGCGGTCTGAGGTAGTTCGGGGAGCTCTTCGGCGCTCGCCGATTCGGCGGTCGCGCACGTAGTAGACGCACAGGGAGCAGTACGTGCTGCAGTGGAGTCTTGTGTCCACGTCGGCGACGCAGATCATGCGAGTCGTCAGGCGAGGGCGGCGTTGCCTCATGGTGAGGAGTACGCGGAGCCCTCACCGATTCCTGCCGGAGATCGCCGACGCGGGTCTGGACCTCAGCTCGGGCGGTGTTCAGCCGGCCAGATACTCGTCGACGACGGAGAGCACCTGGGCGATGCGAAAGGGCTTGGTGATGTAACCGTTGATTCCTGCGCTGTTTGCTCGCTCCATGTCGACTGTCATCGCCTTGGCCGAGAGGCCCACCACGGGGATGTCGCTGGTGACAGTGTCGGACTTGAGCTCGCATACCGCTTCGTAGCCGCTCAACACTGGCATCATCATGTCCATGAGCACGAGGTCGGGCTGGTGCTCTCGGGCGCCGTCGACCGCTTCGCGACCGTTGGTCGCCTTGTAGACTGTGTATCCCTGCGTTTCGAGAGACATCGAGACGATTCCCAGGATGTCCGGGTCGTCGTCTGCGACCAGGATGGCCTTTGGCATCCGCGCACCTCCTTCAGCTGATCTTGCCCGCCGCCAGTGGATCGGCTGGCTTCGTAGCTATCGGCATGGTGAACACGAAGCTGGAGCCCTTCCCGAGTTTGCTCTGCAGCCGGATCGAGCCGCCGTGGAGCTGGACCAGCTCGCGGACGATCGCCAGGCCCAGGCCCGTGCCGCCCTGCAGGCGCGTCGCGGAGGAGTCGATCTGGGTGAAGCGCTGGAAGACCTTGTCCTGGTCCTCCTTGGCGATCCCGATCCCGGTGTCGTTCACCCAGATCTCAACGAAGTCGCCGTTCGGCCGGGCCTCCACGCTGACGTTGCCGTTGTCGTGCGTGTACTTGATGCCGTTCGTCAAGAGATTGAGAAGGATCTGATTGAACTTCGCGGGGTCTGCGAGGACCAGGGGCAGGTCGGTGGGCAGGAAGGTCGAGATGCGGATGCGCTTCTCTTGAGCGCGCGGCTTGACCACCGGGAGGACGCCAAGCAGCGCCGCTCTCAGGTCGACCGACTCCTTGTTGAGCTCGAGGCGCCCGGACTCGATCTTGGTCAGGTCGAGCACGTCGTTGATGAGGCCGAGCAGCGTCTCTCCACCACGAAGGATGCTCTCGACGAACGTGGTCTGCTTCTCGTTGAGCTCCCCTGTGGCGCCACTGAGCAGCAAGATCGCTGTAGCCGATGACCGACGTCAGCGGCGTTCGTAGCTCGTGGCTCATCGTCGCCATGAAGTCGCTCTTGAGCTCGTCGATGTGCGTGAGTTCCGCGTTCTTGCGCGCCAGCTCCGCGTTGGTTTGGATGGTGCGCAGCACGAGAGCGACGAGATCGCAGAGGGCCCGCACGGTGGAGAGCGTCGACTCGGCGACGGTCTGTTCGCTTCGGTAGAGGAGGCAGACGACACCCAGCATGTCGCTCTTCGCTTCGAGTGGCACGGCCAAGAAGCCGTGGAAGCCGGCCTTCTCGATCGCCTTGAGGAGGAGTCCAATGCGATTGTCGGTCACCGTCTCGTACTTCCGCATGCCGTCCGCAGCGACATCCGCGATCCCCAGGTCCTTCATCTTCCTTATGAGGGCTTGGTCCGTCTCTCCCTGTGCGGCTCTCTGGTCCCACTCGCCCGAGTTGGGGTTGTGGACGAGCACGAAGGCGGTTCTGAGACCGGCTACGTCGCCGATCCTCTCGAGCGCGTGCGGCATCAGGGTATCGACGTCCTTGTGCCGCAGCAGGAGCCGGCTGCTCTCGCTCATCGTCATCAGCTGCTCGTTGACTTTCTGCAGGAGCCGGAGCTGTGTCTCGGTCTGCGCTTTCGCCTCGGCCAGCCCGGTGCTGCTGCGGACCAGTGCGGCCGCAAGCCGCCCTGCAAGCAACGCGACGATGAGGAACGCGGCGATGTGCAGCGAGACGATGGGAAGCGCCCAGTCGGCCGGCACATCGATCCGCACCAGTGTGACCGGCGCCTCCAGCCAGCCGGTTTCCTGCAGGCGCCAGAGGACGACATAGGCAAGTCCCGCCGTCGCCGCGGCCGCGTACGGTGCCCAGGCGGGAAGGAAGACGGCGGCCAGGACGATCGGCCACACGTAGAAGATCGCCACTGGGCTCAGGGTCCAGCCGCTGTAGGCGATGCCGGCTGTGATGAGCGCGATGTCGGTAGCGACCATCGCCCCCGCCAGCACGCGCGTAGGCACATGCCTCTCAAGAAGGAAGAAGGGGACCGTGACGGCGACGAGCGCGGCGAACGCCACGACTAGCTGTGTCGGCGAGAGCCCTTCGTCCTCGAGCTGCACCCAGAGCACCGCCGTGATCACGGCCAGTGAGGAGAGCACACGGGTGTACAGCACGTCGTGCAGCTGTTTGCGCAAGTCCATACGCTAGCCCGTCGTTGGTTGTTGGTAGGGTATTCTATCGTGCAATCCAGAGTGCGTCTGCGCGCCCGGACCGATGGCTGTCGCTGAGGGTCCGGTCGCCGAATGCGGGGAGTTACGCCATGTCGCCTCTCCATCTTTCTCCGTGCCGGTTTCAGATATGTGCCGTCGCCGGTCTCGCCTCCCTGCAGCGTGACGCAGACGCGCGAGTCTGAGCTCCCCGGTCGACCCCGGTCGGCCTCCGGCGGCAGCGGTGCCGGGGTGACGCTGGCGGCTGTCGAGGGGCGTCTCAAGTCCCGGGGTGGCCTCCTTGCGCTGTGGCTGACCGGGAGCCTTACCTACGCCGCCATCACACTCCTGATGCAGTGGGCCGGCGTTCCGGGCTGGGATGAGGCCGCGCATCTCTACAAGGCGTCCCTCGTGCGTGAGGGGCAGTCCGTGTTCTGGGACAACTTCTGGTACGGCGGCAGCTATGGAGCGGTCACCTACGGGTTCGGCTACTACTGGCTCGTGCAGTACGTGCCGGCCCGAGTGGTCGTCGTGATCGCCGCCGGCCTCATCCCTCCTCTGTACTACATCTACCAGCGTCGGATGTGGCAGATCGACGACGTTTGGCCAGCCTGGCTCTTCGCCGGGGTGATGGCCATCTACCTGGCTCACGGCCAGGATCCCTTTGTCGTCGCGCTGGCGCTGTCCGTGGGAGGGCTCGCGCTGTTGGCGACGGGGAGGCCCCTCTGGGGCGCTCTCCCCGTCGCCATAGGCGTCTTCGTAAATCCGATGGGTTTCGTCGTCACCGGTATCCTCATGCTCGCGGATCTTGTTGCTCGGCCTGAGACGCGTCGACGGTATGCGGTGTTCTTCGCCCCACTGGTGCCCGTGGTCGCCGTGCGTGTGCTCTTCGGGTGGTCGTTCGCCGAACCAGGCAGCTATCTCAACGAGACGAGTCAGCTCCTCATGTACCTTGGCTTCGCCTTGGCCGGGGTCGCCCTAGCGGGGGTCAACGCGGTACACCCCCGAGGTCCGTTCGTGACGCTCTTTCTCATCTACGCGGCAGTCTGCGTGACGTCGTTCGTCATGCCGGGCAGTCCGATCGGCAACAACATAGGCCGCTTCTTCATGGTCTTCGGTCTGCCTCTCTTGTTTCTGCTGAGACACTCCCGCCTGCGTCGGCCGTTCCCGCATGGCGACCTTGCCATCGTTCCCATCGTCTTGTTCGCTCTTCTGCAGTTCGGAACGCCCATCGATCACTTCAGCAATGAGCGCGAGCTGCCGCAGACGAGGGAATCCTTCTTCGCCCCAGCACTGATGGTGGCCCGGGAGAGGCATGACAGCGACCATCGTATTCATGTCGTGGCATTGCGCCGACACTGGGAGGCTCTCTACTTTCCGCAAGCGGGGTTTCCCATCACTCGAGGCTGGTACCGGCAGGCAGACGCGATCCACAATGGCCTCTTCTACACGCCCTACGACGCGGCCTCCTACGCGCGGTGGTTGCGGAGCATGGGAGTCGAGTACGTGTTCCTTCCCGACGCTCCTCTGGATCCGTGGAGTCGTCGCGAGGCCCGTCTTCTGGCGGAGTCTCCGGAGTTCGAGGTCGCGGAGCGCGCCGGCAAGTGGACCATCTATCGTCTTCTAGGGGCAGAAGGGTTGGCGGTCGGGCTCGATGGAGGAAAGGCGCGGGTGACGGCTCTCGGTCACCGTTCGTTCAGTGTCGCGGTCGACAGACCTGGGTCCTACTTGGTCAAGATCACCTGGAGTCCCTACTGGGAGCTGGAGGGCAACGGTCAGCTGGTCGCCGGCAGCGACGGCTTCATCCAGCTGGAGGCAGAAGAGGCCGGCACGTTCACGGCGAGGATTGACGTCGACGTGGTCCGAGTTCTCAGCCAAGCCAGAGAGGAGCTCCGCAGATGACGGCGCGTTCGCTCTCAGAAGGCGCCGGCGCTCAGGCGAGATTCGGCTCCACGTGTCGCCTTTTGCAGGGCGTTCTCGTGGACGTGGACCAGTTGACGGCACGAGCGCCCGGCAGTACAGTGCAAAAGGACCGTTTCAGTCCGGTCTGTCGGAGGGGATGGACAATGGGACTTCAGCTCACTCGTGGCGGGGAGTACGCGTTGCGTGCCATGAGCTACTTGGCGTGCTATCCCGAGGGTCATGTGGCCTCACTGCGGGACATATGCCGAGCGCAGGAGATTCCCGAGAGCTTTCTGGCCAAGATCCTTCAGAACCTCGCTCACGCTGGTCTCGCCGTTTCGCAGCGCGGAGCGCACGGCGGTTTCGCCTTGGCACGCCCGGCCGCGGACATCAGCATGAGAGATATCGTTGAGGCTGTCGACGGCCCGATCGCACTCAACCCATGCGTGCTGTGGCCGGAGGAGTGCTCGCGCAGTGACGATTGCGCAGTCCACGAGGCCTGGATGCTCGCGCAAGATCAACTCATGGGTGTCCTTGGCACCGTCAAGCTCAGTTCGCTCGCTCCTCGAGCGGCCGGCTGACAGCCCCTCGCGCTCTCACCCGGGACTCATGGCCTCCACGACTGGCGCCGGTAGATTGGCTGACCGGCGTGATGCCGCCCGCACCGGTCCGATTGCGGGCGCACCATCTCGAGCAGCTCCCGCGGTGGTGACGAGACGAAGAGAGCGCCTGCGGAAGGACATCCACAGGCGCTCCAATGCTTGCGAGACGAGCCCGCTCGTCGTCGCTGAGGTCGGGCGGCGCGACCGCGCCGCAAGGCATCAGCCTCAGCCGAACTTGCCCATGCGCGGCCCGCAGTTCGACGAGGTCGTGCTCGAGCCGAAGGCGGTCAGGAAGCCCGTGATCTTCTGCTGGACCTCGGTGGAGCCACACTCCGGGCACACCTTGTCCTCGTCGCGCAGGAAGCCCTGGCGGAAGGTCTCGAAGGAGTGCCCGCATTCTCCGCATGTCAGTTCGTAGGTCGCCAAGGCGTCCTCCTGGTGATGTGTTTCTCCGGCCTGCCCACAGACTACTTGGGCCCCTTGGGGGGGAACTTCGCTTGGGAGCGAAGCGGCAACACGCGGCCCTTGGTGGGCTTCCACGGTGTTCCCCTGAACTCGAACTGTGACAGCTTCTGCTCGACATCCGTGGCTCCGCAGTTCGGACAGACCTTGTCCTCGTCGCGAATGAAGCGATGCAGGGTTATCTCGAAGGCGTGGCCGCACTTCTCGCAGACCAAATCATATGAAGGCATATCCCTCCTCTCGAGGAACCGGTATCACTGAATCTCAGGGGTGTAGCGTACTACACACCGATGTCGTCCTGCGGCGCGACCGCGCCGCCGAGGTCAGCCTCAACACTTCTTGGGAATCAGCTTCTCCCCATCGTACGCGGCGACATCGAGGTTGCGGATGATCCCAACGAGTCTTTGGCGCACACGTGTGGAGCCGCACTCGGAGCAGACCCTGTCTTCCTTCTGGAGCAGGTGCTCACACTCGAGCTGGAACTTGCGCTTGCAGTCTTTGCACACGAGAGAATAGGAACCCACATCTTCCTCCACGGAGTTGGCGCTCACATACCCGTGTAGGTATTATACAGCGTAGCCCTTTGAGCGCAATCGCGTCGGCGTATGCGTCGCCGGCAAGAGACGGGCGCTGCCGGGCTCCCTCACAGCGGCGTCGGAAGGATTACCATGCGCAGCAGGAAGCTCCAGTTCGCGGTTCTTGCCGTCACCCTCGCGGTCGCTCTCTTGGTGGTGGCATGCGGGGGTTCATCGGACTCTTCGGCCCCTTCTTCCGCCTCCGGCGACGTCGAGGTGCTCGCCCCCGCCGATTTCAGCGTGGCCGCCTACGCCGGCAAGCCACTCGTCGTCAACTTCTTCGGTTCGTGGTGTGGCCCGTGCAAGGCTGAGGCCCCCGCCTTGGCCGAGTTTGCGGCGGCGCACCCTGAGGCCCAGTTCGTGGGCATCGCCGTGAACGATTCAGAGGACGCCGCGGTGGGGTTCATGAAGGAGTATGGCTTGGGCTACCCAATCGTGATCGACGACGGTAGCCTGGGATCGTCGTGGGGTGTCAGCGGGGTCCCGACGACGATCTTCATCAACAGCGACGGGCAGGAGGTCGACAGGATCGTCGGCGCCGCCGGCCGCGAGCAATTCGAGGAGAGCCTCGAGAAGGCGCAGTGAAACGACGGGGTCCGGCGAGCATGAGCCGCCGCCCTCCGCGGCGCTCTCTCCGGCGCTAGGGCGCCCGGGATGATCGCCGCCGAGCTCACCTCGCTGAGTGCCACAGGCGTGGGGCTGGCGCTTCTGGCGGGCCTGCTTTCGTTTGCTTCCCCTTGTGTCTTGCCGCTCCTGCCGGTGTATCTTTCGTTCATCTCCGGGGTCGGTGTCGAGGAGCTTGGCGGCCAGCAGCGACGGGTGCTCGGCGCTTCCTTGCTGTTCGTGGCCGGCTTCACGGTTGTGTTCGTGCTCATGGGTGCCGGCGCCGGAGGCGTGGGGCGACTCCTCCTCCTCTATCGGCAAGAGCTCATGATCGCCGCCGGCGCCTTCATCGCGCTCAGCGGTCTCGTCGTGGCCGGTGTCATTCACTTGCCGAAGCCGGCCATGAGGGTCGTTCCGCGGCGCATGGGTGTCGGCGGCGCCTTTCTGACCGGCGCCGCGCTCGCCATTGGCTGGACGCCCTGCGTCGGCTACGTCCTGGGAGCCATTCTCACCATGGCCGCGTCGAGCCAGAGCGTGTGGTCTGGCTCCCTGCTGCTCCTCGCCTACTCCGTGGGGTTGGGTGTGCCCTTCGTACTGGCCGCTCTGGCTTTCGACTGGATGAGCGCCAGGCTCAAGTTCATCAAGCGCCACTATCGGGGGGTGCAAGTGACCGCGGGCGTCCTGCTGGTCGTCTTTGGCGTTCTGCTCATGCTTGGTGTGCTGGAGCGCCTGAGCCGCTGGCTGCCGTCATTCAGCCTCGGAGGCCTGTGAGGCGGTATCCTAGGCCAGATGGAAACTCGGCACCGCATCGCTGAGATAGGCCCGCAGGCCCGCGCCGCGGCCGAGGCCCTCCGGCTCGTCGTGTCGGGCGACGTATCGACATCGCGGATCAAGCGCTGGCTCTACTCGACCGACGCCTCCAGCTATCGGGTCGTGCCGGATGTCGTGCTCGTGGCCGGTTCGACCGACGACCTCATCGCCGCCGCCGCGATCGCCGCCGACTACGACCTACCCGTCGTCGTTCGCGGAGCAGGGACGAGTCTGGCCGGCCAGGCGATAGGGCCCGGCATCATGGTGGACTGCTTCAAGCTCGACCGCATCATCTCTCTCGACCCCGACGCTGCGACGGCCCGAGTGGAGCCGGGGGTGATCCAGGCGTCCCTCAATCGTGCCGCGGCGCCCTACGGGCTTGAATTCGGTCCCGACACGTCCACGATCGAACAGGCGACCATCGGCGGCATGGTAGGCAACAACTCCTCGGGCTCGCGCTCGATCATCTACGGCGAGTCGAGGGACAAGGTGCGGCGCATCGCGGCCGTGCTCTCCGACGGGGACGCTGCTGTCTTCGGAGCCTCGTCCGGCTGCGAGCTCGCCGCCGGGCTCAAGCTAGGCGGCGGAGCGAACGGGCTGCGGGCGCAAGGGCTCGCCGGGGCCCTCGCGACCGTACGAGAGCGCTACGGCCAAGCGATTGCGAAGGGCTTCCCGGATGTGCGGCGCTACACCTCTGGCTACAACCTTCGCGAGTTGCTTGAGCCGGAGCCCAACCTCGGGAGGTTGCTTGCCGGCTCGGAGGGAACGCTCGCATTGTTCACAGAGCTGGAGGTCGCTCTCGACCCGCTGCCTCGAGTCTCGCCTCGGAGCAGCACTCACCTTCGCCGATCTGCGGACGGCTCTCGTGGCCAACGTCGTCCTCCTCGAGACTGGTCCGTCGGCCGTCGAGTTCCTCGATCTCGACCCGCTCCGTCGCGCTCCCAACCTGCGGACGTTCGCGTCGATGGCGCCCTTTCTTGCCGGGGAGGATGAGGCGATGCTCATCGTGGAGTACCAGGGCAGCGAGGACGATGTGCATGAGGGACTCGGCCGCCTGCGTACGGCACTTCCTGGGCTGGATGCAGGGGGAGTGAGCTGGCTGGACACGGCGGAGTCCCTGGCGGATGCCGGCGCGCTGAGGCGAGCAGTCTTGCCGCTGCTCATGGGCGCCCCCGGAGCCGAGCGACCGGCGGCTTTCGTCGAGGACACGGCTGTGGCGCCTGAGCGCCTTGCGGACTTCGTCGCCGACTTCCAGCAGCTCGTCCAGGCCCGCGGTCTGCGGGCCTCCTTCACGGGTCACGCCTCTGCAGGGTGTCTCCATGTCCGGCCGCTGCTCGACCTCAAGACCGCCGCCGGGGTCGGGCACATGGGCTCGCTGGCCGGCGAGGTGGCCGCTCTCGTGAAGGCCCATCGCGGCACGATCTCGGGTGAGCACGGCTGTGGTCGCTCGCGGAGTTGTCTCTTGCCCGGAGTGCTCGGCGAGGAGCTCTACACGGCCATGGTCGCGGTCAAGGACGCTTTCGACCCATCACGTCTATTCGGCCCGGGCATCGTGGTGGACGGGACGCCGGTCACTGAAGGGCTTCGCTTCGGCGTCGACTACCGTGCTGCCGGCGCTTGGAAGCCTCGCCTATCCTACGCGGCTGAAGGTGGGTTCGACCTGGCGATCGAGAAGTGCTTCGGGGCGGGTCTGTGCAAGAAGCTGGTCGGCACGATGTGCCCGCCGGCCGCTGTGGACCGTGACGAGGCGCGCAGCACCCGGGCACGAGCGAGCGCGCTCCAGGGCATCCTCAGCGGCGCGATCGAACTCGACACTATCGGCGACAGTGAGTTCGACGAGGTGCTCGGGAGTTGTGTGGCCTGCAAGGCCTGCAAGACGGAGTGTCCAGCGGGCGTGGACATGGCGGCGCTCAAGACGGAGTGGCTTGCCGAGAAGCGTGCGCGCAGCGGTGTGCCCGCGTTGGCACGCGGTGTCGGCGATCTCCGTCGTGCGACCGCTCTGGTCTCGTTCGCGGCCCCGGTGATCAACGCGGCCGCCAAGACACGCATCGCCCGTCGCGTAGCAGATCGTCTGGGCGTGGCTCACACACGCCCGCTGCCGACCGTGGTGCGGCGGTCGCTCACGCAGAGGCTCGCATCGGATAAGGTCCCCAGGTTGCGCTCGACGGGGAGCGCCGTGCTCTTCGTCGACTGCTTCGTGCAGTACCAAGAGCCATGTATCGGCGAGGCGCTGGCAGCGATGCTTCGAATAGCCGGGATCGATCTGACCCTCCTGGACGCCGGTTGTTGTGGACGTACGGCCTTCTCGACAGGACAGATCGAGAAAGCGCGCGCCATGGCCGAGCGGGCTCTGGGTCCACTGCACGTGCGGGCGCGCGCCGGCGACGATCTCCTGTTCATCGAACCCAGCTGTCTCTCGATGATCCGCGACGATTGGGCGCGCCTGCTGCCGGACGACGACAGGGTCGCCGAGGTGGCGGAGGCGGCTCGCCCTGCTCTCGCTCTTGTCGCGGATCTGGCCCGCGACAAGCGGCTCCGTTTCCTCGCGGGAGGACACGTGCTTCTCCACAGCCATTGCCACGAGAAGGCGCTGTGTTTCGCAAGGGCGACGGAAGAGGCGTTGCGCTCCGTCCCGGAGTTGCAGGTGGACATCCTCGACGCCGGGTGTTGTGGCATGTCCGGTCTCTTCGGCTACGAGGCCGACCATCACGACATCAGCGTGGCCATGGCGGAACGTGTCCTGCTTCCGGCGGTGAGAGCGGCTCCCGAAAGAGCTCTGGTCCTCGCAACGGGTACGTCGTGCCGTGCCCAGATCGGCGATCTGGCGGCTCGGCGCGCGCTCCATCCTCTGGAATTCCTTGCTCAGCGCCTGACGTGCGGTCCGGCCGATGAGGGAGGGCGGTCTCCGTCCTCCTCCAGTCCGTCAGGGTCTTCATGGGCTGGCTGATCCTCATCACAGGCGTTGTGGGATTGTCGATCGCCGGGTATGGTCTCGTCGCTCTGACGATCGGCGCGGTCCGGCGCCGCCAGTTTCTCGATATCATATGGGCTGTGGCCGTCGTGATCGCCGTGGTCTTGCTTCTCATCGCAGAAGGCGATCGGCTGCTCAGGTGATGGCCCGGAGTGGTGCGCGCGCTCCGTGCCGACCTGCTTGGGGGAGTCTGGTTCCACGGGGCGAATCTCAACGGAGGGTGTATGCCGCGACGCCGGGGCGCGTGGACAGGAACGGATCGCGGTCGAAGGCCAGTCGTCTTCGCGCCGATGCTACGACGCTCAGGAGGGTGAGAAGATGGCCAAGCGACGCATCCTCGTGGTCGATGATGAGGCGGACATCCGGCACCTCGTCGGCGAGGCCCTCACGGCGTCAGGCTACGACGTTCGCGTGGCCGCGGACGGCCGGGATGCCATCCGCACGGCCGCCCAGTACCTGCCCGATCTCGTCCTCCTGGATGTGACGATGCCCGGGATGGACGGCTATGCAGTGTACGAGCGCCTGCGAGCGAAGCCTGTCGATCTGCGCTCGCCGATCGTGTTTCTCACCGCTCGCCGCGGAATGGACGACAAGCTCTTGGGGTTCGAGAAGGGCGCCGCCGACTACGTCACCAAGCCGTTCCACATCAAGGAACTGCTGGCACGGGTCAAGGTCCACCTCGGTGAGCTGCATCCGCCGCGCGGAGACACTCCCAACCCGCTAACTGACCGCGAGCTCGAGGTGCTGGGGCTCCTATCCGGGGGCAAGACCTACAAGCAGGTGGCGCGCGCCCTCGGTCTCTCGCAGAGCACCGTGCGCAATCATCTGCACAACGTCTATCACAAGCTCAACGTGGTCGATCGTGCGCAGGCTGTGATTGTCAGCCGCGAGAACGGGTGGATCTAGCCGAGCACGAGGCTGGCGCCTCGGCGCGTCTCCGCCTTGGACTCGACGGATGCCGGCAGATCAAGACGTCGAGACAGGCATGTCGGTGAGTTTCCAGGCGACGCTTGCGTCACGTCGCTCGCCGCGCCGCCTTTCGGCGAAGGGGCCGGGGCCGCTGAGCCAACGGTCTTGCCGCCGGTCTCCGTCGCGACGGTCGATGATGACTCGCACGTCGCTTCGCCCTGAGTAGTACTGCGTCAGACGCCCGTAGAAGAACCCCTCGAGCCTGCGCGGAATCACGATCACCCTCGCCTGGGCGGCCTGCGTCATCTCGGACATGGTCTACCTCCTCTGACGCCTCCAGACTACCACCGCGTGCTCCAACGCATTCGCCGCGGATGCAGCCATCTCCTCTGCAATGCGTGCGGCGGGCACACATCCGTTGTCAGGCTCGACGACGGATTCGCTGGTGCGTCGTCTGGGGATGTCGTAGTCCCCATCGGCCCGTGAGGACTTTCCCTGTCCTCATTCGGTCGGTACACTTGAGGCGTCGGCAGGGGTGGAAGCCACCAGCGAGGAGACGCGACGTGAATCTGGCCATCGATGGACGGGAGATCACCGCCGAGCCCGGCGCGACCATCCTTCAAGCGGCTCGCTCGGTCGGCATCGACATCCCGACACTGTGTCAGGATGACCGCCTCGAGCCCTTCGCGGCCTGTCGCCTCTGCCTCGTGCAGGTCGCAGGCGCGCCTGCTCCGGTGGTGGCCTGCGGTACCGAGGTGTGCGACGGGATGCAGGTGACGACCTGCACGCCCGAGATCGACGAGCAACGCCGGATGCTCATCGATCTCTTGCTCAGCGATCACAGCATCGACTGCCTCGTCTGCGACCAGTCTGGGGCATGCCGTCTGCAGCAGATGGCCTACCGCTACGGCGTCTCGACGACCTCGTATGCCGGCGAGACGCGCGACTACCCTCCCCGCGAGGACACGCCGTTCATCGCCTACGATCCCGGCAAGTGCATCATGTGCGGCCGATGCGTCGGTATCTGCCAGCAGGTGCAAGGCTGTCACGTCCTCGACTTCGCGGAGCGCGGCTTTGGTTCATTGGTCACCACCTCGTTCGACCGGTCCATGGTCGACACGGACTGCGAGATGTGCGGCAACTGCGTCTCCTCTTGCCCCACAGGCGCGCTGCAGGACAAGCTCAGCCGGCACCGCGGCCGCACATGGGACGTCGACCTGGTCGACACGGTCTGCGTGTACTGCGGCTGCGGTTGCACCATCCAGCTTCACGTCAAGGACGACAGGGTCGTTCAGGTCACATCACGTGTCGGCGAGGGGCCGGGTGAGGGCAATCTCTGCGTCAAGGGCCGCTACGGCTTCCAGTTCATCGGGCACCCCGAACGTCTGACAACGCCCTTGATCCGGCGCCACGGGGAGCTCGTGCCGGCGACGTGGGACGAAGCTCTCGAGCTGGTCGCCGCGCGCCTCGGCGAGATCAAGGTCGAACACGGGCCGGATGTGCTGGCTGGGTTCTCCTCGGCCAAGTGTACGAACGAGGAGAACTACGTCTTCCAGAAGTTCATGCGCGCCGTGATCGGCACCCAGAACGTCGATCACTGCGCGCGTCTCTGTCACGCGAGCACGGTCAGCGGCCTGCGCCAGTCGTTGGGCAGCGGGGCCATGACCAACTCGTTCGATGACCTCGAGGAGGCCGACGTCATCCTGATCATCGGCTCCAACACCAGCGAAGCCCACCCCATCGCCGCTCTTCGCGTGAAGAAGGCATTGCGCCGCGGCGCGAAGCTCATCGTCGCGGACCCTCGCGAGATCGACATGGCCAGCCGCGCCGACATCCATCTTCAGCTTCGCTCGGGGACCAACGTCGCGGTCCTGAACGGTCTTATGCATGTGATTCTGGAGGAGGGCCTCGCGGACGATGAGTTCATCGCCACTCGCACCGAGGGCTACGACGAGATGCCCTCGGTCCTCGCCGCGTATACGCCGGAGCTGGTGGAGGAGATCAGTGGCGTGTCCGCCGACGCGCTGCGCGAGGCGGCGCGCGTCTTCGGCAGGGCCGAGCGGGGAGCCATCATCTACTCGATGGGAATCACCCAGCACTCGCACGGCACGGAGCACGTCATTGCGATCAGCAATCTCGCGCTGCTCACCGGTAACCTCGGTCGTCGCGGGACCGGGGTCAATCCGCTGCGCGGCCAGAACAACGTTCAGGGCGCCTGCGATGTCGGAGCGCTGCCCAACGTCTACACGGGCTATCAGGCGGTCGGCGACCCGGCCGCGCAGAAGAAGTTCTCTGAGGCATGGGGCGTCGATCTTCCGGACCGGCCCGGTCTCACGGTGACCGAGGTCTTCGACGCCATCGCCACCGGGGAGGTTAGGGGCCTCTACATCGTGGGCGAGAACCCGATGCTCTCGGAACCCGACCAGAGGCACGTCGAGCAGGCGCTGAAGGATCTCGACTTCCTCGTGGTGCAGGATCTCTTCCTCAGCGAGACGGCGCGAGTACGCCGACGTCGTGCTGCCGGCCGCGAGCTTCGCCGAGAAGGATGGCACGTTCACCAACACCGAGCGCAAGGTACAGCGCGTAAGGAGCGCCGTGACGGCGCCGGGCGAGGCGCGCTCCGATTGGGAGATCGTCGCGGATCTCGCGCACCGACTGGGCGCCCGGGAAGGCTGGGACTACTCTCACGCCGGTGACATCATGGAGGAGATCGCCAGCGTCACTCCCTCGTACGCGGGCATCACCTTCGCGAGGCTCGACGAGGGAGGCCTCTGCTGGCCCTGCCCCGATACGTCGCACCCTGGCACGCCGATCCTCCACGTCGGCTCGTTCACGCGTGGCAAGGGGAAGTTCTTCCCGATCGTGTATCAGGCGTCCGCCGAAGAGCCAGACGGGGACTTCCCCTTCACGCTCACGACCGGCCGCATGCTCGAGCACTACCACACCGGCACGCTGACGCGCCGTTCTGACGGGCTGAACGAGCTCGTTCCGATGGGGTCGGCCGAGGTGAGTCCGCTGGATGCCGGGCGACTCGGAGTGATCGACGGCGCCACCATCACGGTGGAGACGCGTCGCGGCGCCATCGGCATCCCGGCGGAGGTCACGGACCGCATTCGACCCGGGACGGTGTTCATCCCGTTTCACTTCTGGGAGGCGCCGGCGAATCGTCTGACCAACCCGGCCAGGGATCCGGTGGCCAACATCCCCGAGTTCAAGGTGTGCGCCTGTCGCGTCACGATCTGAAGGTCTCAGTGGGAAGGCCCCCGCAGGGGTGTAAGCTTGATCGAGACCCCGGAGAAAGGTCGTCTCGCAGCCATGGTCGCCGACTATCACATTCACACGGCTCTGTGCGGACACGCCGATGGCGAGCCGCGCGAGTACGTGGAGCGTGCCATCGCGCTCGGCATGACCGAGATCGGCTTCGCCGATCATCTGCCGCTCTCGATGCACGAACAGCCGGGCTACGCCATGCGCCGCGAGGATGTGGGCGAGTACGTGGCGACGGTGCAGGCTCTGGCGAGGGAGTACGCTCCGCAGATCCGTATCCTGCTGGGCGCGGAGGTGGACTACTTCGAGCAGTCGGTGGAGACGGATGCGGCGCTGCTGGCGGAGTACCCCTTCGACTACGCGATAGGGTCGGTCCACTTCGTCGGCGACGGCTTCTCCTTCGACCATCCGCGGAGCGCGCAGCGCTTTGGGCGCTACGGCGTCGACAACGTGTATCTGGCGAGCTACGAGCTCGCTGCCAAGGCAGCCTCGACCGGCCTCTTCCACATCATCGGGCATCTCGATCTTGCCAAGAAGCACGGACACCGGCCGGATGATGCCGAGCGCGTGTCTGCCGCCGCGTCCGCCGCGCTGGCCGCGATTAGGGCGGCGGGAGTCGCCATCGAGCTCAATACGGCCGGCTGGCGCCAACCGGTCGGTGAGGCGTATCCGGCGCCGGGCCTTCTCGTCGAGGCCGCCGCTCTGGGCGTCCCGCTGGCTTTCGGCTCGGACGCCCACCACCCTGACGACGTGGGCTCGGACTTCGCCCGCGCAGAGGCGCTTGCACGGGCGTCGGGATACGCCACCGCCCTCCACCTCTCTAGCGGCGCAGTGAAGGCGCTCCCGTGAAGCGCCTGGGCCGACTCCTGATGGCCATTCACAATCCCCATGCCTCCGGGGGGGAGTATCAGCGTGACGTTCCGCTCATGCTTGAGGCCCTTCGCGGGCTCGGGTATGAGGTGGAATCGCGCGCGACCGAGGGAGTCGGGCATGCGACGGGCCTTGCTCGGGAGGCCGTCGCCGAGGGGTGCGACGTGGTCTGCGCGATCGGGGGCGACGGCACGGTCAACGAGACGCTGAACGGTCTGGTCGGGAGCGGCTTGCCGCTCGCCATCATCCCGACAGGCACGGTCAATGTGCTGGCGATGGAGCTCGGGATCCCGCTCGATCCACCCGACGCCGTGCGTGTCCTCGAGAAGGGGAACACCTCATCCATCGATCTCGGGCGGGTCAACGATCGCTACTTCGGCCTGATGGCGGGCGTGGGCATGGACGCAGCAGTCGTCGCCTCGTTGAACCCCACCTTGAAGAGGGCTCTCAGGGAGGCGGCGTTCGCGGTACAGGGGTTGGCCAACTACCTCATCAAGGAGGACCCGCTCATTCGCATCGAGGCCGCGGAGCGCACCGTGGAGGGCTACTTCGTGGTCATCGGAAACTCGTCGAACTACGGGGGGGGCTTCGGTATCACGCCGCTGGCGGACATGCGCGACGGCCTGCTCGACGTCTGCGTCCTCAAGGACAAGTCGTTCCTCAGCACGGCGACGTACTGGACGGCGGCGCTGCTCAACGCTCACGTCAAGCACCCGAAGGTCGAGTACTTCCGTACCGAGGAGGTCCGTCTCACCTGTGCGGACGATGGCAAGGAAGTGCTCGTGCAGACAGACGGCGAGGTCGCCGGCAGCCTGCCCGTCACCTGTCGCGTCGTGCCACACGCCCTGCAGGTGGTCGTGCCGTAGGAGCTTCGCCCTAGAGACCCATCAACTGGGCGAGAGCCGTCAGGCGATCGCTGTAGTTCTTGCGTGCTCTGGCATCGCGGGCCGCCAGCTCGTCGGGGTCGGCCACGGGGACGACCCTGAAGGCCGGGTTGTCGAAGACGCGCAACTCGAGTGAGTCACTCTCCCGGTAGGGCTGGTCCTTGAACAGCTTGTGCAGCACGTAGCGTGTCGCGGCTTCGCCCACAGTGAGGATGTAGTGCGGGGTGGTGATGGAGAGCTCTCTGGAGAAGTACGGGAAGCAGTTGTCCAGCTCCTCGGTCTCGGGCGCGCGAACGCTCGTGGCATCTCGCGCCACGCACTTGAGGAGGGTTGTCGCGTAGACCTTGTCGCCAGCGCCGGCCAGGGCCGGCATGAACTCTGAGAGACGCTCGACCTGCTCCCGGCCCGCCGTCCGTCCCTCCGCCTCGTCAGCGGGGTCAGGGGCCAGCGCGACGACCATCACGGCGCAGTGCGGATGGCCGCCGCCAGGCACGGAGCGCAGTCGCCGTGCGACGATGTCTCGGCATTGAACGCATGCGCCGACGCTCTGCGCGAGCCTGTCAAGCTGTTCGGCCGCGTCTTCCATCACGAGTCCCTTCTGTCGGGGTACCGGCTGGGCCGCGATCCATTGCGGCCAGCTTGGTCAAGCGTTCTCCGTGTTGAGTCGGTACTGGCAGACGATAGCAGTGGGTCGCCCGACAAGAGCGAGCAGTAGCTCATCACCGAACGGCGCCAGCACCATGGTCACCTCTTCGAACTCCACCGAGATGTACTTGGCCGCATGCTCGCCGAGCTCCGCGGCGAGGTGAGCGCTGTACTCGATCACTCCGCCGGCCTGGGCGGCGAATGCATCGACATTGAAGTCTGGCTCGGCGTCCGCCGCCACCAGGAAGCCGTCGCGAGAGATGAGAAGGGCCGCGATCATCCCGGGTATCCGGCGATACGGGGCGAGTCGGCCGACGAGAGCGTCAGCTTGGTCGGTCACGATTCCTCCAAGGCGGTCTCGATTTGAGCGCGCATAGACGCGCCGAAGCTCTCTGCGGTGGCATCGTCCGCAAACGTGAGGGTGAGGCCGTCACGCGTGCCGGCAAGCTCACTGAGGAAGATGGTCATGCGAGGAATCGGCGCCTTCTCGACGTCCGGCAGAACACCCTCCAGCGGCAGTTGGATGAGCGAGTCGCCCGAAAGAAAGAGGCGGTTCGCTTCGCGCCCGGACAGTCTCACCTGCACTCGCACCGTCACTCCGTGGGGGAGCTGCTCTCTGGCGATGTCGATCTCCACATCCTCAAGAGTAGCGAGGCGGGTGGGAGGTAGCAAGACGCGGCCCGCGCGGGGCCGCCGTGTCACTGAGCCGCAGCCAGTCTGGCGGCTTGGGGTGCGAGAGCCTTGTCCGTCGCTGTCGGCTGAGCTTGGTCTCGCGCGGTGGCCAGCAGCTCATCGAAAGAGCTTGCAGCGGGGAACGACGCAGCGCCGGCCGCGAGGGTCTGGCGGCGTCCCGCAATGAGGCCGGCGGCGACCTCGCGCGCAGCCCTGGAGGCGGACTCGCGGGCCTCCGACAAGGAGCGGCCGGGTAGCAGGAGCACGAAGGCGTTCGGAGGGAGACTGAAGGCAAGACCGTCTTCTCCAAGCTGGCTCTCGAGACACGCCGCCACGTGCCTGATCAGCGCCTCGTAGTCCCGCTTGCTGAGGCGACCACGACCCATCTCTGCGTTTTGGAGTCGGAGGTACACGAGGCTGAGCGGCTTGTCGTGAGCATGAGCGATACCCATGCGGACGGCCGCCATTCCCGGCAAGCGCTCAGCAGTCAGGCATCCGCTGACGTTGTCGATCCTCGCCGGGCGAGCGCGCCGACTGCGGTCAGGGCTGAGGCGGTACGCGGCGATGACCCCGCCGGCGAGCAGCATGAGGAGGATGACCACGCTGGCCGCTTGGTTGCCGCCGAGGCTGGGATCGGCGATGGCCAGCACGATGAGCAGCAGGGGCGTCGCGGCGAGGAGATAGGGCCGATCGTGCTGCGGAGAGACACCCAGTTGTCCGGCTGCGAGGAGCGTCACGGCGCCCAGAAGCCAGCTCTCGACGCCTCCCGCCAGCGCCAGCGCACAGCCCAGGAGGAGCCAATCGGCGACCGCGAAGCTGTGGGCGAGGTGTTGGGGCCGGCGTTTGGCGACGCCGATCGAAAGGAGTCCGATGACGAGGCCGAGACCTGCGGGCGGCAGCGCCGCCGGGTGGCCGGCGGCGTACGCGCCGGCGCCGAGCAGCAAGAAGAAGAGGACTCGGTAGCGGCCTCGCATGAGGGCCTGGTTCCGGCGCCTGCGAGGGGGTTGCCTCATAGAGACGTCGGCCGGATCTGCGCCTTGGCCTGCTCGGGGGATCCACAGTGCATGCGAGCGTCATTCTGTCGCGCTCCCGCGTTTCCTGCATCGAAGGGGTCGGGAGCCGGCCTCGCGATGCGGCTCCGACGTCCGGCTGGCGGCGTGAGGCATGCGCGCGATAACATGGGCCCCTTGGAGAGGACGCTTTTCTATTCCGGAAACGAGGCGATAGCTCACGGTGCCGTGCGCGCCGGAGCGGCCTTCGCCTGCGGCTATCCGGGTACGCCGTCGACCGAGATCATCGAGGCGGCCGCCAACGGTCGACGGCATTCACGCCCAATGGTGCATCAACGAGAAGGTCGCGCTGGAGACGGCCGTGGGCGCCTCCCTGGCCGGCGCGCGCACTCTGGTCACGATGAAGCACGTCGGCCTGAACGTGGCCGCCGATCCCTTCATGACCCTGGCTCTCACCGGGGTCAACGCAGGACTGGTCATCGTCACTGCCGACGATCCCGGCATGCACTCGTCCCAGAACGAGCAGGACAGTCGTGCCTATGCGAAGTTCGCCAAGGTGCCGATGCTGGAGCCTTCAGACAGCCAGGAGGCCTACGATTTCCTGGCTGAGGCGTTCGCTCTCTCCGAGGAGTTCGACACTCCAGTCCTGCTGCGCACGACTACGCGGCTGTCCCATGGACGGGGCCGGGTCGTGCCTCGTGTGCCGGTGGACCTTGAACCCCGCGCCTACGCGCGCGACGTCGACAAGTACGTGATGGTCCCGGCGTACGCTCGCGCCCGGAACCGCGTCGTCCTCGAGCGTCTCGAGAAGCTGCGACGGCGCTCTGAGGAGTCACCGCTCAACGTGCTCGAGGCGGGCAGCGTGGACTTGGGCATCATCGCCTCCGGCATCGCCTACGCATACTGCCGGGAGGCGTTTCCGAACGCGTGGTTCTTGAAGCTCGGCATGTCGCATCCCCTCCCGTACGCGAAGGTCGCAAGGCTCTACCAGGAGGTATCCCGCGTGGCCGTGGTCGAGGAACTCGATCCGTTCATCGAGGAGCAGGTGCGTGCTCTCGGGCTTCCCGTCTTCGGCAAGCAGGCGATCCCAGCCGACGGCGAGCTCGACCAGGAGATGGTGTTCAATGCCATCGAGCCTTTCCTGCAGCGCCGTCCGCCACGGCGTCGGCGTGTGCAGCTTCCGCCGACGCCGAAGGTGTCGACCCAGGCGCCGCCGGGTGACCTGCCGGTCCGGCCGCCGGTCCTCTGTCCGGGTTGCACCCATCGCTCCGTGTACCACGCCTTGCGGCGGCACAAGCTCGCGGCGATGGGGGACATCGGCTGCTACACGCTGGGCTCACTGCCCCCGCTTGGCGCCCTCGATACCTGCCTCTGCATGGGGGCGAGCATCGGGATGATGGCGGGCTTCAACAAGGCGCTTGGCCGCAAGGCCGCAGTGGGTGTCATCGGCGACTCGACCTTCTTCCACTCGGGCATCACGCCGCTGATCGACGCCGTCTACAATCAGATCCGAAGGCCTGGTGCTGGTGCTCGACAATCGCACGACCGCGATGACCGGGCACCAGGGGCACCCTGGGACCGGCCTGCACGCCGACGGCAGCAACGGGCCGGCCATCGGCATCCAGGGGCTGTGCGAGGGCATCGGCGTTCGCTGCGTCACGGTCGACGCCAACGACTTCGCGGCGCTCGATGAGGCCATCAGGGACGAGGTCGATGCGCCGGGGCTCGGCGTCGTCGTAGCTCTTGCGCCCTGTGCATTGGCGGTGCGCGAGAAGAGGGGCAGGATCCTCGTTGAGGAGGAGCGCTGCAACCTCTGCGGCGTGTGCCTCAAGCTCGGCTGTCCGTCCATCGTCCCCGGCGACGCGGCGATCACGATCGCCGATTCGTGCACTGGCTGCGCGCTCTGCGTCGAAGTGTGTCGTCGCGGAGCTCTGAGCTTCGCCGGAGGTCCTGGCGACAGCGACGGAGCCGCCGGATGAACGGCGTGACGACGGTCTCGCTGGTGGGTGTCGGAGGGCAGGGCATCCTGCTGGCCGCCGCCGTCCTGGCTGAGACTGCCGCCGCCGAGGGCCACGACGTGAAGGCCAGCGAGGTCAAGGGAATGTCCCAGCGCGGCGGCAGCGTCCTGAGCTCCGTGCGCTTCGGCGATCACGTGTGGTCTCCGGTGTCGCGTCATGCCGACGTGATCGTCGGCATCGAGCTGCTTGGAAGGCAGGAGGGGTCTCGACCTCCTGGCGGCGCACGGGACGCTGGTCTGCGCCGTGACCACGCGGATCGCTCCCGGGAGCGTTCTGCGGCGCGAGGCTGCGTACCCGGAGGACTTGGCGGTCGCCGCCGAGGAACGCGGCGTTCGCCTCATCGCCGTCGATGCGACCGATCTCGCGCGCCGGGCGGGCGACAAGCGAGCCGCCAATGTGGCTCTTCTCGGCGCTGCGAGCGTCGTGTTGCCCTTCGGCGAGGCGTCTTGGCAGAGCGGCATCGCGGCGGCAGTGCCGGCGAAGGCCCTCGATGTCAATCAGCGAGCTTTCGCCTTGGGGCGCGCCGTCGGCAGCGAGGAGGTCAGTCCGTGAAGGTCACCCAGCTCACCGTGTTTCTCGAGAATCGCAGCGGGCGGCTCGCAGAGGTCGCGGCCATCCTGGGAAGGGCGGGCATCAACATCCGCGGGTTCTCGACCACCGAGGCCGCCGAGTACGGCATCGTGCGTCTTGTCGTGGCAGACCCCGAGCGTGCGAAGCAGTTGCTGCACGATGGGGGGTTCACGACTCACTTCTCGAGCGTCATCTGTGTCAAGGTTCCGGACGAGCCCGGCGGGCTCGCTGAAGTGCTCGATCAGCTGGCAGCCGCGGGCGTCTCCATCGACTACCTGTACAGCATCTCGTTCCAGAACATCTGCTTCGCCGTGCGCGACATCGACGACGCCATCGACCTGCTTCGAGACAAGGTCACACTGCTGAGCGACGCCGAGGTGCGCGCCCTATGACCCGCAGCGAGGAGCATCTTCTCCCGGATCGCTCCGGGGGCTTGATGTGGGAGCCCGCCGTCGAGACGCTGTCGCGGGAGGCGCTCGACGAACTGCAGATGGAGCGCCTGCAGAGAGCGCTGGCAGAACGCCCGCGCGAACGTGCCGTTCTACCGCGAGAGCTTCGGCCAGGCTGGGATCGCCCCGGGCGACGTGGCCTCGCGCGCCGATGTCGCCCGTCTGCCCTTCACCACCAAGGTCGACCTGCGCGACCACTATCCGTTCGGGATGTTCGCCCGCCCGCGCTCCGAGATCATCCGCGTGCATGCGTCCTCAGGCACGACCGGGAACCCGACGACCGTCGGCTACACGCGCGCCGACATCGACACGTGGGGCGATCTGATCGCCCGGACTCTCGCCGCCGGAGGGGTCAAGCCGGGCGATCTGCTGCAGAACGCCTACGGCTACGGTCTCTTCACCGGCGGGCTCGGTCTGCACTTCGGCGCCGAACGGCTGGGCTGCACGGTCGTACCCATCTCGGGCGGCAACACTGAGCGTCAGCTCAAGATCATGCGCGATTTCGGCGCGACCGCGCTGAGCTGCACGCCGTCGTACGCCATGTACCTCGGCGACGCGGCCCGCGATCGCGGGCTTCGCCCCGAGGACCTGCCGATCAGGGTGGGCTTTCATGGGGCCGAGCCTTGGACGAACGAGATGCGCACGCTCATCGAGGCGGCGCTCGGTATCGACGCCCTCGATATATACGGCCTCTCCGAGATGGGCGGGCCGGGCGTGGCCTTCGAGTGCCTCTGCAAGGCCGGCATGCACGTGAACGAAGACCACTACATGGCCGAGATCATCGATCCGGAGACGCTGCAGCCACTTCCGGAGGGCGAGGTCGGTGAGCTGGTCTTCACGACCCTGTCGCGCGAGGCACAGCCACTCATCCGCTATCGCACGCGCGACCTTTGCAGCCTCGACTCGACGCCCTGCGCCTGCGGCCGCACCTCCCTGCGCATGAGCAAGCCCATCGGGCGCAGCGACGATATGCTGATCATCAGGGGTGTCAACGTCTTCCCGAGCCAGATCGAGGAAGTCCTCATGAGCATCCCGGAGATCGAACCGCACTACCAGATCGTGGTCGATCGCGAGGGCTTCCTCGACGTCATCGAGGTCTGGGTCGAGGTGGGCGAGGGGGTCTTCCCGGAGACCATGGGCGATCTCGAGCGCTTCCAGCGAAAGGTGCAGACGCGGATCTTCAACGTGCTGAACATCCAGGTGGCGGTCAAGCTGAAGGAGCCACGAACCGTTCAGCGCTCCGAAGGCAAGGCTGTGCGCGTCGTCGACAGACGCAAGAGCCTGTAGGGCTCCCGCGCCCGGGTCGCAAGGGTCCCAGGGTCCCGCGGCAAGCTGCCCGCGGCGGTCTCGAAGACGTGCGGCGAGCGGCGGTGTCGCCGTCTCCCCTATAATCTGGGTGTGAGTCCCATCCGATCGACCCTCGGGCCGCTGCGCGGTCTCCACATCGATCTCACCAGTCGGACCAGCCACGAAGAGGCGGTCCCCCAGGAGGTCGCGCGCGCCTTTCTCGGTGGCCGAGGCCTGGGCGTCTACCTTGCGATGCGCCTGCGGCTGTACGACGTCGAGCCACTGGCGCCGGAGAACGCCCTGATCTTCGCGCCCGGGCCGCTCACGGGGACCGGCGCTCCCGCGAGCGGCCGCTATAGCGTGACGAGCCGCTCACCGCTCACTCGCACCGTCTTCGACGGCAACTCCGGCGGCAACTGGGGCAACGCTTTCCGGCGTCTCGGCTGGGACTACCTGATCGTCTCCGGAGCACTCCAGAGCTCCCGGGTACTTGTCGATCACCGCCGAGGGCGTCGAGTGGTCGCAGGCTGACGAGCTGTGGGGCCTCGACGTGCCGACCTCGATAGCCCGCCTGCGCGAAGTGCGCCCGGACAGCGAGGCGGCGGTCATCGGCCCGGCGGGTGAGCGCGGCGTCCTGTTCGCCTCCATCGTCAACAATCGTGGGCGCTCCATCGGCCGCGGCGGTCTGGGCACGGTCATGGGGGCCAAGCGGCTGAAGGCGATCGTGGTCGCCGGCCACGGCACGCACAAGCCCGCCGTCGCCGATCCCGAGCGTCTCGAGTTCATCGTGTACGAGGCCGAGAAGCTCCTGAAGGCGAACCCCATCACATCCCAGGCACTGCCCGAGTTCGGCACATCCGTCCTCGTGAACGTCCTGAATCAGGCCGGAGCGCTGCCTACTCGCAACTACCGGGAGAGCCAGTTCGAGCACGCCGACCTGATCTCCGGCGAGATACTCAGGAAGGAGCACCTGCGTCGACGCAGCGCCTGCCGAGGTTGCGTCATCGGCTGCGCCCGGCGCACGACGGCCGGCTCGGAGAGCGGTGAAGGGCCCGAGTACGAGAGCATCTGGGCGCTGGGCGCCGACTGCGGTGTCGGCGACCTCACCGCCGTCGTCCAGGCCAGCTACGTCTGCAATCGCGCGGGCATGGACACCATCACCATGGGCGCGACGATCGCGTGTGCGATGGAGCTCGCCGAGGAGGGCCTCCTCTCCGGTCCGCGCTTCGGTGACGCCCGGGCGATCGTCGCTCTGGCTGAGGCGACCGCCGCGGGGGAGGGCCTGGGCGCCGAGCTCGGGCTCGGCTCGGCGCGGCTGGCGGCGCGCTACGGTCGACCGGAGCTGTCGATGAGCGTCAAGTCGCTCGAGACTCCGGCCTACGACCCCCGGGGCATGAAGGCCCAGGGCCTCGCCTACGCCACGTCAAATCGAGGCGGCTGCCACCTGCGCGCCAACATGCTCGGCCCCGAGATCCTGGGCGTGCCCAAGATGGTCGACAGGTTCGCCACACTGGGCAAGGCGGGTCTTCTCATCAACATGCAGAACCTCAACGCGGTGCTCGACTCCCTGAGCGTCTGCAAGTTCACGGCGTTCGCCATGAAGGAGGACTACTACGCGCGCCTGCTGAGTGCGGTGTGGGGGGAGACCATCGAGCCCCAGGAGCTGCTGCTGCTCGGCGAGCGCATCTGGAACGCCGAGCGGCTCTTCAACAACGCGGCCGGCTTCGACCGCTCTCACGATACCCTGCCGGCCCGGATCCTGCACGACCCCGTGCCCGCCGGGCCGGCCGTCGGCCAGGTGGTAGACTTGCCGCCGATGCTCGACGAGTACTACATCTCGCGCGGCTGGGACGTCGAGGGTCGACCCTCGGTCGCCAAGCTGGAGCCGCCTTGGGCTGACGGATCACGCGGCCGACCTGCGCGGGGGCGTGCGTGGCGCCCCGGACGCACGCTGATGAGTTCCGCCGTCCTCGAGCAGTTCCAGCGCATCGGCCGCGATCTCTTTCTGGCCGGCGTCATCAGCTCGCACGGCGGCAACATGAGCGTCCGCATGGGAGACCGCATCCTGATCACGCGGCGTGGGTCGATGCTGGCGCAGCTCGAGGAGCGCGACATCATCGCCACAGGCCTCGAGGAGAACGACGCCAACGTGATGCTCGCCTCTACCGAGATCGGCGTGCATCGTGCCATCTACCAGGGGACGTCCGCGCAGGCGATCGTCCATACTCACCCGCCGTACGCCATCGCTCGGTCGCTCGTCTGCGACGAGGTCGTGCCCATCGACAGCGAGGGCTCGTATCTGCTGCACAAGGTGCCGGTCGTCGTCGCCGAACTCACGGCGGGGTCCAAGGAAGTGGCGACACTCCTGCCGCAATGGCTCAAGGAGTACGACCTCGTCATGCTGCGCGGCCACGGTCCGTTCGCCATCGGGCACCTGCTCGAGGAGGCCTACCAGCTGACCAGCGTCTTCGAGATGACCTGCAAGATCATGACGATCGCAGAGAGCATGGGGCAGCAGGTCAAGGAGTACCGCAAGGGATCCGAGCGCTACGAGAGCTGGTGAGCGGGCCGCGCTTCCGCGCTCTGTTCTCGAAGATCAGGCAGTGCGCCGCGGCCTGCTCCTCCGCGAGAATCCCGCGAGATGCGCGAGCCTCGTCTGACCGTCACCCATCTCGGCTGGGGCGTCGCTCGTCCGCGACTTGCGGCGACGGAAGGGGCTAGCCGCCGCTCGGCGTCGGCGTGGGCGTCGGCGTCGGAGTCGGCGTCGGTGTCGGCGTCGGGCGCCGGAGGCGGTTTCGGCGTCTTCGTCGGCTTGATCGTCCTCGTGGGCGTGGGCGTGGGCGACGCCGAGCCGCTCTCGGATGGCTCGGGTGACGCTGACATCTTGGAGTAGGCTCCGTTCCACGGGCTGAACGACCACGACGCATACGAGAAGCCGGGATGCGGCCCGTTCTTGAAGGCGGCGGCGAAGTACTTGCCCCACATCGGCGCGCAGTACGTGCCGCCGAAGGCTCCATACATGGGCGAGTTCTTCTCCGAATCGCCCATCCAGACGGCGGCGGCGAGTTGCGGTGTGTAGCCGCAGAACCACACGTCCCAGCCGTTCTCGGTGGTGCCCGTCTTGCCGGCCCTCGGGTGCGGGTAGTACGCGCCGGAGGCCGATCCGGTGCCGCTGCTCGCCGCCCGCTCCAGGTTCTTGGTGACGACAGAGGCTACGCCCGCGGGAAGCACGCGCTTGCCCTTCGTCTTGGGCTTCCAGTCGACGCGGCCACCGGGCAGTACGACCTTGACGATGGCCTGCGGTTTGTGGTGGATGCCTCCGCTGGCCAGAGTGGCGTAGGCGACCGCCATCTCGAGAGGAGTCACCCCGGAGGTGCCCAGGGTGATCGACGGCACTTCGTCAAGCTTGCTGGTGACGCCCATCTTGTGAGCGATGTCGGCCGTGTTCTCGGGGCCGACATCGACCGAGAGCTGGGCGTACACGACGTTGTCGGAGATGGTGGTGGCCTGCGACACGGACTCTGGGCCTCCGGACCCGTCGCCATTCACGACCCACGGCGCCGCGTATGCGCCCATGGGGATGACGATCGGACTCTTGGACGAGTAGTACGTCGTGTCCGGATTCATGCCCTGGAGCACGGCGGCGGTGAGCACGAAGGGCTTCATCGACGATCCAGGCTGGCGCTTCGCCTGCCAGGCCAGGTTGAACTTCTGCTTCTTGTAGTCGAGGCCTCCGACCATGGTGCGGATGTAGCCGTTCTTGGGGTCGATGGCAACGAGGGCCGCCGAGGGCTTGAAGCCGAAGTTCAGCGGCGCCGTGCTGTTCCTGAGGATGTCGACGGCATCCTGCTGCCAGCTCATGTCGATGCTGGTGTGGACCTTGAGGCCACCCTCGAACACCTGGCGGCTACCGTACCGTTTCGTGAGCACGCGCGTGACGTAGTCGATGAAGTAGTCGGCCATGTCGTTGTTCAGCGACGGCGGGTGCTTGTAGACGCCGAGCTTGCGCTTGCTGGCGGACGCCGCCTTGTTGGGCGTGATGTAGCCGTGCTTGGCCATGAGTTCGAGCACGATGTTGCGCCGCCGTTTGGCCTCTTTGGGGTTGGTCGTCGGCGCGGCGCGCGTGGGCGCGTTCGGGAGCGCCGCGAGCAGCGCCGCTTCCTCGAGCCTCAGCTCGGAGGCGCGCTTGTGGAAGTAGGTGCGGGCGGCCGCCTCGACACCGTATGCGCCGGCGCCGTAGTAGACCGTGTTGAGGTACTCAGTGAGGATCTTGTCCTTCGACCACTTGTCCTCGAGCTGCCAGGCGAGCACGGCCTCACGCAGCTTGCGCGTGTACGTCCGCTCGCTGCCCACGTAGGCGTTCTTGACGAACTGCTCGGTGATGGTCGAGCCGCCCTGCACGACTGTGCCGGCGCGCACGTTCTCGACCAGCGCACGCGCGACACCCTGTGAGTCGACGCCGTGGTGGGTGTAGAAGCGCGCGTCCTCTGTGGCGACGGTCGCCTGCTTCATCGACTCCGGGATCTTGGCGCTCGGCACTATCACGCGGTTCTCGGCGCCGTGCAGCTCGGCGATCTTCCTGCCGTTGCGGTCGTAGATCGTCGTGTTGACGGCGTTCGGGCGTCGTTCCAGCTCGCTGAGAGTGGGGAGATCGCGCGAGAGGGCGTAGATGGCGCCGGCGCTCATGCCCAGCGCGACCACGATCAGCAGCAGCAGCGCGAGCACGACGAACTTGAGCCACCGTCGCCTTGGTCGTTTCCGGCCCTGCTGCCGCTGGCGGCGCCGGACGTCTCTGGAAGCGTCGGCCTGTCGTTCTCTGGTCAGACATGTGTCCTCATTGTACCCGATGTGCTGGAGCGGGTCCGTTCGACGCTCGGAAGCCCGCTTTCGCTGAGACGCGTGAACGCGTGCGGAACGTTCATGCAGTCGGCACGCCGCTCTCGCCGCGAGGTCGTCGTCCCGTGCGCTCAGGTCGCGCCCGTCGCGAGATCATCCACATCGTCTGCAGCTGTCGGGACCGCTTCCTTGGGCTGCACGATTCGCGCGATCGGGATGGAGACCTCGTAGAGGATCAGCATGGGAATGAGCATGGCGATCATGGAGAAGGCGTCCTGGCCCGGCGTCAGCAGGGCGGCGAACAGGGCCATGATGACGATCGCGTAGCGGCGGTTCTTGCGCAGGAACCTGTCGCTGATCACGCCGACCTTGGCGAGCAGCACGAGGACGACCGGCATCTCGAAGATGAGGCCGAAGGCGAGAACGAACAGGGCTACGAACGTGAAGTACTCGGTGGCCCGGTTCTGCACATTGAAGGTGTCGCCCCCGAAGTTGAGGAGAAACGTGAGGCCCTTGGGAAGGACGAAGAAGTACCCGAATGCGACGCCGCCGAGAAACAGCACACTGGTCGCCGCAACGACAGGGTAGAAGTACCGCTTCTCGCTGCTCGTGAAGGCCGGGCCGACGAACGCCCAGAGCTGCCAGATGAGGAATGGGGAGGTCATGAGAAGACTCGCCACTACCCAGACCTTGAGGCTGACCATGAACGGCTCGATCGGGGCTGAGCGTGATGATCTGGTAGGAGGTGATATCCAGGCCGGGGACGTGCCTGAGCGGGTACAGAAGCAGGCTGAAGACGAAGTCGTTGAAGATGGCCGCCGCGATGACGCCGGCGACCAGGACCACTACCACCCAGAACATCCGCTTGCGCAGCTCGTCCAGGTGCTCGAGGATGGTGAACCTGTCGTCGGGGCCGGCCGCCATGGCGCCTCAGGCGTCGCCGGGCGGGGAGGTCGTCGCGGATACGCTGGGCTCTGGGGGCGCCTCGGGACCCTCCGGCGCGTCTGCCGCGTCAGCTTCAGCCTCCTGCGGCCGTGTCGACGTCGCCTCGGCGGTGGCCTCCAGCGCCTCGGCCGTCTCGACTTCGGCGGCGTCTGCAAGCATCTCGTCCGCCTCCTTCGGCACGTCTCCCGCCGACGCTGCGCGCCGGCGGCCGGCAGAACGTCGATCGCCGCAGTGACGGCGTCATCGCCGGACTTCGCCGGCGCGGGCTGGTCGGCGGCCTTCATATCGATGCTGATGCTGGACTTCAGGTCCTTGACGTCGGCGGCGACGTCGTCGATACCGAGCTCTGAACGTGCCGTCGATGTCGCCTTCTTGAGCTCCCGCATGGCCTGGCCGAGGCTGCGTCCCGCCTGTGGCAGCCGCTTGGGGCCGAACACGAGTAGGGCGAGGACGAGCACGATCAGCGATCTCCATGGGGCCGATGTTCACGGGTGGGTCCTTGCGTCGGGTATGAACCATCTCATCTTAGGCTGGCCCGGGAGGGCGGTCAACGCGGCACGCCCCGAACTGGCCTGGTTTGCCGCGGGGCCGCGTCGGTGCCGTGCGAGATAGCAAAGTACCTGCACGTCACGAGCGGCGCGGACGCGCGCCGCCGCTCCTGGGTACTTGCGCGGCGGAAGGTGTGTTGGTATGTTAGCGTCCTAGAGGCTCGCCCCGGTTCTTTCCGGTGCGGGTCCTGATTTTCCTCATGGCTGGTTCTGATGACCGAAGCGTACCTCACCAACTGGCTGTACATCGGCCTCTTCATCGCCGCCGGCGGAGCTCTGGTCGTCCTCATCCTGGTGTTCTCCAAGCTGGTGAACCCACAGCACCTCACGCCGGAGAAGCTCGCCCCCTACGAGTGCGGCATTCCGCCGGTCGGGCGACCTTGGTCGCCGTTCGCCGTGCGCTACTTCGTGTTCGGCCTTCTCTTCCTCATTTTCGACGTCGAGGCCATCTTCCTGTTCCCCTGGGCGATCGTGTTTCGCGGCCTGGGGACGGCGGGGTTCATCGAGATGGCGCTCTTCGTCGCCGTCCTGGGCTTCGGGCTGGTCTACGCCTGGCGCAAGGGGGCTCTGGAGTGGGCATGACCGGCCGAGGTTCCGGCCAGGCCAGGCCGCGTTTTCCCAAGCTCGAGCACTTTCAGAAGCCGAACGTCATCACGACGACCACCGACCTCATCTTCAGTTGGGCCCGCTCCCACTCCGTGTTCCCGTTCCAGTACGGACTGGCCTGTTGCGCCATCGAGATGCTGAGCTCCGGGTTCGCTCGCTTCGACATCGCCCGGCTACGGGATGGAGGTCTTCCGGCCGACTCCGCGGCAGAGCGATCTGATGATCGTCGCAGGCACGGTCAACGAGAAGATGGCTCCGGTACTCGAGCTGCTCTACCAGCAGATGTCGGAGCCCAAGTGGGTCGTCAGCATGGGTGCCTGCGCCAACAGCGGCGGGCCCTTCTACGACGGCTACAACGTGGTCAACGGGGTCGACAAGGTCGTCCCGGTAGACGTCTACATCCCCGGTTGCCCGCCACGGCCGGAGGCGCTGTTCCAGGGGCTTCTCGAGCTGCAGAAGAAGATCCAGCGGCACTCGTTCGTTCCGGTCGCGCCTCCGGCGTCCGGCGACGGGGGAGGCTGAGGCTCATGGCGCTCGAAGTCGGTGTCAATCCCATGGGGATAGATGCTATCGCCGAGCTCCTGGCGACCGCGTTTGCGGGCGAGCTGGAGGACGTGCGCGTGCAGGAGCCGGACACGGTCGTGGCGCGTTGCGCCAGGGAGAAGACCAAGGACGTGGCACGTCGCCTCAAGGCTCAGGATGACGTCGGCTACGGGACCCTCAACTGGATTGCCGGCGTCGATCGCGGGACGTGCCTGGAAAGCGTGTATCACCTGTACAGCTGGAAGACCAACAGCTATCTTCGGCTGCACGTCCAGCTGTCGTCGACAGACCCCGAGGTGGAGACGGTCAGCGACATCTGGCCGGCGGCCGAGTGGCTCGAGCGCGAGGCGTGGGACATGTTCGGCATCCGCTACGTCGATCACCCCGACCTGCGCCGCATCCTGCTCAAGGACGACTTCGTCGGCCACCCGCTGCGCAAGGACTACGTCGACCTCGTCGAGAACCATCCGCATGCCTGACCAGCTTCGCGACAGCCGCTCCGGATGAGGCGGTCCAGCTGGCGCAGCGGCGCATCGATGAGGCGTACGCCCGGGGCGAGGGGTCGAACCTCGAAGGCCTCAGGTTCAACGAGGTCATCGTCAACATGGGGCCGCAGCACCCCTCGACGCACGGCGTGTTGCGGCTGGTCGTCACTCTCGACGGCGAGCTCGTCAGGGACGTGATCCCCGTCGTCGGGTACCTTCACCGCTGCAAGGAGAAGCTCGCCGAGAAGCGCACCTACTACCAGTACATCCCCATCACCGATCGCACCGAGTACCTTGCCGGGATGAACTGCGAGTGGGGATACGTGATGACTGTCGAGAAGTTGGCCGGTATCCGGCCGACCCGGCGGGCGGAGTTCATCCGCGTCATCATGGCCGAACTCAATCGTATCGCCAGCCACATGGTCGCCATCGGCACGTTCACCGCCGACCTGGCGCCGCTGGGGACGGCCATGCTCTTCTATACGTTCCGCGACCGTGAGCTCATCCTCGATCTGCTGGAGGACGTGAGCGGCGCGCGCATGATGTTCAACTACTTCCGTTTCGGCGGGGTGCGCTACGACCTGCCGGATGGCTGGGTCGAGACGTGTCGCGACGTCATGCGCAGGATGCCCAAGCTCATCGATGAGTACGAATCGCTCGTACAGGGCAACGCCATCTTCCTGCAGCGATGCGTCGGCAAGGGGGTGATCTCGCAGCAGGACGTGGTCGACTACGCGATCACGGGGCCGTGCGCGCGCGCCTCGGGCGTGCCCCACGACCTGCGCCGCACACGCCCCTACTCGGTCTATCCCGAGCTCGACTTCGAGCTGCCGCTGGGCCAACATGGCGACGTCTTCGACCGCTACCAGGTGCGCGTGGACGAGATGCGCCAGTCGGTGAGGATCATCGAGCAGGCGCTCGACATGCTGCCGAAAGGCCCGGTTCAGATCGGCTCGCTGCGTGCACCCTACGCGATCACGCCGCCCCCCGGTGAGTGCTATGTGGGACAGGAGAACCCGCGCGGCGAGTACGGCACCTACATCGTGAGCGACGGCTCGCGCTACCCCTACCGGCTCAAGTACCGCGACCCCTGCTTCATGCACCTGCAGATATTCCCGAAGCTTCTGCGGGGCAACAGGATCGCCGACGCCGTCGCCATCTCAGGCAGCATGGACCTCGTCCTCGGAGGCATCGACAGATGAACGACCTCCTCACAGGCATCCTGCGCGCGGTCCTGTTCGTGCTCATCGCCTACACGGTGGTCATGGTCTCCGCGCTGATCAACATCGTCTTCGAGCGCCGCGTCCTGGCCTTCATGCAGGACCGTCTGGGGCCCAACCGCACCGGCCCTCAGGGGCTGCTGCAGAGCGCCGCGGACGCCGTGAAGATGATGGGCAAGGAGGACTTCCGCCCCGCCCTCGCCGACCGGTATCTGTTCACGATGGCGCCCATGGTCGTGATGATCGGCGCCGTGGCGATCCAGACCGTCGTTCCCTACACGAAGGGACTCATGGCCACCGACCTCGATGTGGGCCTGGTCTTCATCGTCGCCATCACCGGCTTCACGACTCTGGCCATCCTTCTCGGCGGCTGGTCGTCGTGCAACAAGTACTCCCTCGTCGGCGCCCTGCGCGGCGCGGCGCAGATGATCAGCTATGAGATCCCGATGATCCTCAGCCTTCTGGTCGTCGCCATGCTCGTCGGCTCACTGCGGCTTGGCGAGGTCGTCGCGGCTCAGGACGGCTACCAGTGGCTCGTCTTCTATGCGCCGTTCACGTTCCTCATCTTCTACATCGCCTCGATCGCCGAGCTGAACCGCGGCCCGTTCGACCTGCCGGAGTCGGAGTCGGAGCTCGTCTCCGGCTACGGCACGGAGTACTCGGGCATGCGTTTCGGCATGTTCTATCTCAACGAGTTCGCAGGACTGACGGTCATGTCCATGATCGCTGTGACCCTGTTCTTCGGCGGATGGCACGGCCCCTTCGAAGATGCGATCCGCTTCTGGGGCGTCTCGTGGCTGCCGCTGGTGTGGTTTCTCATCAAGACATACGCTCTCGTCTTCCTCCTGATCTGGATCAGGACCTCGCTGCCACGTCTGCAGGTCGATCAGCTCATGGCCTTCGCCTGGAAGATCCTCATTCCGCTTGGCTTGGTCAACATCCTCGTGGCGGGCGCCGTGGTGCTCTGGGTGCCGCAGTGGAAGTGGGGCATGGCGGTCTTCAGCTGGCTGGCCCTTCTGGCCTTCGTCGCGCTCTTCGATCCCGATCCTCAAGTGGCGTCTGCGCAAGCGGCGCGTCCCGGTGCCGGTGGTGAGTGCCTGATGCTCGGTATGTTCAAGGCCATGCGCACCACGATCCGGCATCTCCCGGCCAGGAAGATCACGGTGCAGTATCCCGAGCAGCGCGAGCGGCTGCCGGCGCGCAGCCGCGGCCTCTTCCGCGTCGTCGTCGACCCGGGCAGCGGCGACGCCCGCTGCCGGTCGTGCACGCTCTGCGAGACGAACTGCCCCGTGCAGGTGATCCGCGTGGAGCACACCAGCAAGTACGAGCTTCCGGCGCCCAATCTGGCGCGGATCTCCCGGGCGCGTCTCGCCGCTCAGCCCAGCATCGACCTCGACATGCTGCAACCGGTGCTCGATGACTTCTACGAGCACGGCACGGGGCTCATCGCCATCCTGCAGAACACGCAGGATGTGTATCGGTACCTGCCGCGCCGGGCCCTCGAGGAGATCTCCCTGCAGACTGGCGCCTCCCTCTCACACATCTACGGCGTCGCAAGCTTCTACAACCAGTTCCGGCTCTCACCGGTCGGTGACCACATCGTCGAAGTGTGCCACGGCACGGCCTGCCACGTCGCCGGGTCACGGAAGATCGCCGAGGCTCTCGAGGAGGAGCTCGGCGTCCCCGAGGGCAAGACCACGGAGGACATGAAGTTCACGCTCTGCGTCGGTGGCCTGCATGGGGGCGTGCTCGCAGGCTCCCGTCATGCGTATCGGTGACCTCACCTACGGGGGGCTCACGCCGGACAAGACACGCCAGATCATCCGCGGCATGCTGGCGCGAGGTCGAAGCGGAGAAGGGCCGAGCTGAAGGCGCCGTGACCGACACGACGCGACACGACTCGAGACCCCAGGCCGAGGGGCGGAACGTGCGCGTCGCCGGGGTCGCCGGCGGTGGCTACCGCGTCACGGTCTGCGCGGGCACCGCGTGCACGTTCGCCGGCTCACCGGCTGTGCAAGAGGCGTTCTTGCAGGAAGTGCAGGCCGCGGGTCTCGGTGACAAGGTCGAGGTCTCAATCATCGGGTGCCACGGCCTGTGCTCGATGAGTCCGGTCGTCGTGCTCAGCGACGATACGTTGTACGGGCACCTGCGGCCTGAGGACGTCGGCAAGGTCGTCGAGGAGCACCTCAGAGGCGGTGTCCCGGTCGAGAAGTTCCTGTACAAGGACCCGCACACGGGCGCCCGTGTGCGCGACTGGCACGACATCGATTTCTACCGGGAGCAGACGCGCATCGCGCTGCGCAACGTCGGCATGGTCAATCCCGAGAGTATCGATGAGTCCGTCGCCCGCGGCGGGTATGCGGCGGCTCGCATGGTGCTCACCGAGAAGACGCCGGAGTGGGTGGTGGCGCAAGTCACAGACTCCGCGATCCGCGGTCGCGGAGGTGCCGGGTTCTCGACGGGCGTCAAGTGGAAGTTCGCCCAGCAGTCACGGAGCGAGGTGAAGTACATCATCTGTAACGGCGACGAGGGCGACCCCGGGGCCTTCATGGACGCGTCGATAATGGACGGCGACCCTCACACGGTCATCGAGGGCATGATCATCGGCAGCTACGCGATCGGAGCGCACGAGGGCTACATCTACGTGCGGGCCGAGTACCCACTCGCGGTCAGACGCCTGACCATGGCGATCGCCGACGCCGAGGCGGCCGGCTACCTCGGCGCCGACATCTTCGGGAGCGGCTGGGACTTCAGCTTGAAACTCAAGCTCGGCGCAGGCGCCTTCGTCTGCGGGGAGGAGACGGCCCTGATCGCCTCGATCGAGGGCCGGCGCGGCATGCCGCGCACACGGCCGCCGTTCCCTGCGGTCAGCGGCCTGTGGGGCAAACCGACCAGCATCAACAACGTCGAGACGTTCGCCAATATCCCGTGGATCGTGACCCACGATGCCGCGGACTACGCCCAGCTCGGCGTGGAAGGCTGTCATGGAACGAAGGCCTTCAGCCTCGCCGGCAAGGTCGTCAACGGTGGCCTCGCGGAGGTATCCATGGGCGTCACGCTGCGCCATGTCATCTTCGACATCGGCGGTGGCATCAGTGACGGGCGGGAGTTCAAGGCCGTGCAGCTCGGCGGACCGTCGGGCGGATGCGTCCCGGCGAGCATGCTCGACACGCCGGTGGACTACGAGAGCCTTGCGGCGACGGGCGCCATGGTGGGATCGGGCGGCATCGTCGTGGTCGACGATCAGACGTGCATGGTCGATGTGGCGCGCTTCTTCCTCCACTTCACACAGAGCGAGTCCTGCGGCAAGTGCGTGCCTTGCCGGCTTGGGACCAAGCGCATGCTCGACATCCTTGATCGCATCGTCTCCGGCGAGGGACGTGAGGGCGACGTCGAGCTGCTCGAGGAACTCAGCGGCTACGTCATGGAGGGCAGCCTGTGCGCCCTTGGGGGTACAGCGCCCAACCCTGTGCTTACCACCATCAAGTACTTCCGCAAGGAGTACGAGGCGCATGTCAACGAGAAGCGTTGTCCGGCGGGGAAGTGCAAGCCTCTCATCCGCTACACGATAGATGCGGAGGCCTGCACCGGCTGCACGCTCTGCGCCAAGAAGTGCCCCGTCGGCTGCATCACGGGCGAGCGGAAGCTGACCCACGTGATCGACCAGGACGCCTGCATCAAGTGCGACACCTGCCGCCAGGTGTGCAAGTTCGACGCGGTGCGCGTCCTGTCTGGCATCGAGCAGCCGGCGGCCGTCGGTGGGGAGGCGTAGGGAGACGATGGCCGCCGCCGCAGACAACAGGCACACGCCGGCCCATCCCGGCCAGGTGACAGTCGTCATCGACGGACAGGACGTGGCGTGCGATCACGGCGAGACCGTGCTCACGGCCGCGCGGCGCGTCGGCATCCACATCCCGACGATGTGCCTCGAGGCGCGGCTGCACCCCCTGGGCGCCTGTCGCATCTGCATCGTGGAGGTGGAAGGCGCACGCAAGGTGATGACGAGTTGCACGACGGCCGTCGCTGAAGGCATGGTGGTGCGAACCGACACCGAGAGGGTGCGCGCCATGCGCCACCTCTACCTCGAACTCCTGCTCAGCGATCACAACTCCTTCTGCACGCCGCCGTGTCGCGATGCCTGCCCGACCCACATCAAGATCCCGCAGTTCCTCGACTTCATTGCGCAGCAGGACTACGAGAGCGGCGTGCGCAAGCTCCGCGAGGACCTGCCGTTTCCCGCTACTCTGGGGCGCGTCTGCCCGCGGCCTTGCGAAGGCCCGTGCCGCCGGCAGCTCGTCGATCAGTCCATCACGATCTGCCAGCTCCATCGCTTCATGGCCGATCAGTGTCTCGAGGGGGAGCAGGAGGGCGAGTTGCTGCTGCCGAACGAGCCCAAACCGGAGAGCGGCAAGCGCATCGCGATCGTGGGCGCGGGGCCGGCCGGCCTCTCCGCCGCCTTCTATGCTCGACTCGAGGGGCATGCGGTCAAGATCTTTGAAGCCTTGCCCAAGCCGGGCGGCATGCTCCGCTACGGCATCCCGAGTTACCGTCTGCCGCGAGACGTCCTCGACAGGGAGATCAACGTCCTGTGGCGCATGGGCGTCGAGCTCCAGACGGACAGCCGCCTGGGGGTCGACTTCCAGATCGAGGAGTTGCTCGCGGACTATGACGCCGTCTTCCTCGCCTTGGGCGCCTTCAACAGCAACGCCATGCGCATCCCGGGTGAGGACGCCGACGGTGTCGTGACCGCCGTCGACTTCCTCGGCGAGCTGGAGCGCGACGGGGAAGTGCACGTCGGCGAGAAAGTCACAGTCATCGGTGGCGGCTTCACCGCGATGGATGCCTGCCGCACCTCTATTCGCAAGGGCGCCAAAGAGGTGACCTGCCTCTATCGTCGCTCGCGCGAGGAGATGCCCGCGCATCGCAGCGAGGTCGACGAGGCCGAGGAGGAAGGCGTCAAGCTTGAGCTCTTGTGTGCTCCCGTGCGCGTCGTCACTGGGCGCCTTCACCGCCATTCCGGGAGCAGGGTGACGGGCATCCAGATGCTTCGTATGGAGCTGGGCGAGCCGGACGAGTCGGGCCGCCGCCGTCCAGTGCCCGTGGAGGGCTCCGAGTTCATCGTCGAGTGCGATCAGGTGATCGTCGCCATCGGCCAACACCCGAAACTCGACGGTACCAGCGAGGAGCAGGGCGTAGCGCGCACCAAGTGGCGCACGCTCAAGGTAGATGACTGGACATTCCAGGCCGCCGACCCACGCGTGTTCGCCGGAGGCGACGTCGTGCTCGGTGCACAGACCGTGATCCAGGCGGTGGCGCAGGGTAAGAAGGCGGCCTGGAGCATGGACGCCTTCCTGCGCGGCGCGGACATGGCCGACGTATCCAGGCAGCTGATGCAGCTCAAGTCGACTCCGTTCGTGGAGGCTCTGGCGGCCAAGCACAAGGTCGACCCGGATATCGTGCGCATGGCGGAGATCCCCCCGGTGTTCATCGACATGGCCACGGACGTGAGCCGGCCCTGTCCGCCGTCGGAGATGCCCAAACTGGCGGCCGGCGAGCGGAGCGGGACTTTCGAGCAGATAGAGCTCGGCTTCGGCGAAGAGCAAGCCATGGAGGGCGCGGCACGCTGTCTCGACTGCTACTGCCCCTCGAACGGCACCTGCGACCTGCAGCGGTACGGCATCGAGTATGAGGTGTTCAGGAACCGCTTCCACGGCGGAGACGCTCACGACTACCCTGCCGACTTCCGTCACGATTTCATCATGCGCGAGCCCAATCGGTGCATCGACTGTGGACGCTGCGTGATCGTCTGCGGCGAAGAAGTCGGGGCGAGCTGCTACGCCAACATGGGCCGCGGATTCGACATGATCGTCAGCACGGCCGACAACCTGCCCCTGCAGATGGTGGGCTGCGTTTCGTGTGGCAAGTGCGCCGAGACATGCCCGACGGGCGCGATCGTCACGAACCCGCGCCGCCTGCAGCGATACGGTCTCGACGAGAGCCGGTGCATGTTCTGCGGGGAGTGCGTCGAGGTCTGCCCGTACGGTGCACTGGAGCAGGCCAGCTTCTTCGAACTCGCCGACTTCAGCAGGACGGCCCTTGCCGGCGCGTCGCTCTACGAGCGGGACCCCCGCTCTGCCGAGGCGCCGCGAAAGTCAGTGACCGATCTGGTCCCCCACGTCCTCGCGGCGGAACTGGGACAAGGCTGGGTCTGGTCGCCCATCAAGGACGATCCCGTCGACCTCGACGAAGGGGAGGATGAGGGCTGATGCCGGGCGGCGACTTCCATCCGTGGCTGTTCGTCATCGTCGCCGCATGGGTGCTGGTCTGCGCAGTCGGCGTCGTCGCGTCGAGAAAGATCATGTACTCCGCCGTCTCCATGGTGTTCTGCTTTCTCGGCGTTGCGTTCGCCTACGCCCTCCTCCACGCCGAACTGATCGCCATCATGCAACTCCTGGTCTACGTGGGCGCCATCTCGATCGTCATCATCTTCGCGATCATGCTCACCGAGGCCCAGGGTGGCGTCTACCGGCTGTTCTTCAACCGTCAGGCCATCGCCGCTGGCGTGCTGGCGGCCGTCGTCGCCGCGGCACTCGTCGCGGCCATCGCCACGGCCGATATCGGCAAGATCGATGACATCACGCTCAACCCCGGCGTCAGAGAGCTGTCCACCATCCTCTTCAACCGCTACGTGTTTCCGTTCGAGCTCATCTCGCTGGTGTTGCTCGCGGCCATGATCGGCGCCATCGTCCTGGCTCGCAGAGAGGAGGGACCGCGGTGAATCCCCTCGCCTGGTGGCTCGTTCTGGCCGCGTTGCTGTTTTGCATCGGCGCCTTCGGAGCCTTGGCGCGGCGCAACGTGATCGTCGTCGTCATGAGCCTCGAAATCATGCTCAGTGCGGTCAATGTCGCGCTCGTCGCCACAGCCTCGTTTCGCACCGGCGTCCCCGGCGGGGGCACGCTGTTCGCGCTGTTCATCATCGCTCTCGCCGCCGCCGAGGTCACGGTCGGCATGGCGATCGTGATCGCCAACTACCGTCACCAGCGAACGGTCCAGGTCGACCAGTACGACGAGCTCAAGGGCTGATGGGCGTGGGCTTGGGGGGGACGCCATGAAGGGGATCGTCGCGCTCATCCCGCTGCTGCCGCTGATTGGCTTCCTCTTCACGCTGCTCTTCGGGAAGCGCCTTCGGCAGCAGGCGCATGTACTGCCGACGGCGCTCGTCACCGGCTCGGCCGCGCTGTGCATCGCCGCGTTCGTGTGGGTCCTCCGGCACGACGGAGAGCCCTTCCTCTTCCGGCCGTTCACCTGGATCACGGCCGGCGCCTTCGATCTGCAGTGGGGCTTCCAGGTCGACGGTCTGACCGGCATCATGCTGCTGGTCGTCGGCCCGATCGGCATGCTCGTGCACTACTACTCCATCGGCTACATGCGGGATGACCCCGGCTACTACCGCTTCTTCGCCTATCTGAACCTCTTCATGTTCGTGATGTTCATGCTCATCCTGGCCGACAACTACCTCGTGATGTTCCTGGGTTGGGAGGGGGTCGGCCTCTGTTCCTACCTCCTGATCGCATTCTGGTACCGCAAGCAGAGCGCCAGCCAAGCGGGGAAGAAGGCCTTCCTGGTCAACCGCGTCGGCGACTTCGGCTTCACGCTGGGCATGTTCCTCATCTTCGTGACGACCGGGACACTGCAGTTCACGGGCGTGTTCGAGCGGGCCGACGCCGGCGAGATCGGCGCCAGCACGCTGACCTGGATATGCCTGCTGCTCTTCGTGGGGGCCGTGGGCAAGAGCGCCCAGTTCCCACTGCACGTCTGGCTCCCTGATGCGATGGAGGGTCCCACTCCGGTGAGCGCCCTCATCCACGCCGCCACCATGGTCAACGCCGGTGTCTACATGGTGGCGCGCTCCTACCCGCTCTTCCTGCATTCCGAGGCCGCGATGGTGGTCGTCATGGTCATCGGCACCTTCACCGCGATCTACGCTGCGTACATCGCCCTCACGCAGCACGACATCAAGAAGGTGATCGCATATTCGACGATCTCCTCGCTCGGTTTCATGTTCATGGCGCTGGGCGCCGGGGCGTGGGTGGCCGGGGTCTTCTACCTCTTCGCTCACGGCTTCTTCAAGGGCCTGCTCTTTCTCTGCTCCGGGTCGGTGATCCACGCGATGTCGGGCGAGCAGGACATGCGGCGTATGGGCGGTCTGCGCCGGGCGCTCCCCGTCACTTTCTGGACCATGCTGATCGGCGCCTTGGCGATGGTCGGAGTGATTCCTCTGGCGGGCTTCTGGGCCAAGGACGAGATCCTGGCCGGCGCCTTCCACCAGTCTGTCCTGGTCTGGGTCGTGGGCATCATCACGGCCTTCCTCACCTCGATCTACATGTTCCGTCTGATGTTCATGACCTTCTGGGGCGAGAGCCGAGCCGATGAGACAACGCGGGCGCACGTACACGAGTCATCCGCGGTGATGACTGTGCCGCTCGTCCTGCTTGCGGTACCTGCTGCGTTGCTCGGTCTCGTCGTGGGCTGGCCGCCCGAGGGCGGATGGATCTACGGGTTCCTGGAGCCCGTGTTCTTCGAGCTCGAGCATGAGGAGTTCCACTGGCTGGGATCGGGCGGGCTGCTCATGCTGGTCTCGCTCGTCGTGGTGTTGCTTGGTATCGCCGTCGCCTACAGGCTCTATGTCAGCCACGTCGAGGCTCCGGATCGCCTCGCTCGGCGGCTTCCGCGGGCGTACACGGCGTCGCTCAACAAGCTCTACATGGACGAGGTCTACGAGGTCGTCCCGATCCGCAGCACCCTCGCCACGGCGAGCTGGCTCTGGACGTTCATCGACGTCAAGGTGATCGACGGCGCGGTGAACGGCATCGCCGCGCTGTGGGAGTTGTTCGGCGAGCGACTGCGCCCCCTGCAGACAGGACGCGCACAGAACTACGCGTTGTACACGCTGATCGGGACGCTGATCCTCCTCGTTGTCCTGGCCTGGATATGGGTGGTGTGACGTGAACTGGCAGGAGCAGATCGGTTTCCCGATCCTCTCGGTCATCACCTTCCTGCCGCTCGCGGGCGTGCTCCTGATCCTGCTGGTCGGCCGCGGCCGACCCTCTGTGTACAAGGGCATCTCGCTGCTGGTCACGCTGGGAGCCTTCGCGCTGGCCCTGCTCATGTTGGCGGTCTTCGACACCGAGGCGCGAGGCATGCAGTTCGTCGAGGATCTCGCCTGGGTCCCGGCCCTGAACATCCACTACGGGCTCGGCATCGACGGCATCAGCGCGCTCCTCGTGTTTCTCACAGCGCTGCTCGGGGTGGTCGTCATCGTCGCGAGCTGGCACTACGCCAAGGATCGCGAGATGGGGTTCTTCATCTCGCTGCTGCTCCTGCAGGTCGGCATGGTCGGGGTCTTCTGCGCCACGGACCTCTTCCTCTTCTACGTGTTCTGGGAGGCCATGCTGGTGCCGATGTACTTCATCATCGGCATCTGGGGTGGGCCGCGACGCATCTACGCTGCCATCAAGTTCTTCCTCTTCACCCTCGTCGGCAGCCTGCTGATGCTCGTCGCCATGATCGTCGTCGTCTACTACGTCAACGACGCCACCGGAGTGCTCACGTTCAATATCCGGGAGTTGAGCGAGCAGATCTATCCCTACCGGCTCCAGTTCTGGGCCTTCCTCGCGTTCTTCCTGGCGTTCGCCATCAAGGTGCCGATGTTCCCCCTCCACACTTGGCTGCCCGACGCTCACGTCGAGGCGCCGATGGCGGGTTCGGTGCTCCTGGCCGGTGTGCTGTTGAAGATGGGGGGATACGGCATGCTCCGCTTCTGCCTTCCCTTCTTCCCTGATGCCGCAGTGGCGTTTGCCCCGTACATCATCGTCCTCTCGGTGATCGCCATCCTGTACGGCGCTCTGGTGTCGCTGGTGCAGAAGGACCTCAAGAAGCTCGTCGCCTACTCGAGCGTCAGTCACATGGGCTTCGTGACTGCGGGCATCTTCGCCTCGATCGCGGTCGCCGGGAACGCCATCGGCATGGAGGGCGCCATTCTGGTGATGTTCAACCACGGCGTCCTCACCGGCGCGCTCTTCCTCCTGGTCGGCTTCCTGTACGAGCGCACGCGTACGCGTCAGATAGCTGACATGGCCATGCTGGCGACGCCGATGCCGGTGGCTGCGGGGTTCCTGCTGTTCTTCTCCCTCGGCTCCCTCGGCCTTCCCGGCCTGAGCGGGTTCGTGGGCGAGTTCCTCAGCCTTCTCGGGCTGTTCCAGTACTCCTACTGGTTGACGGCGCTGGCGGCCCTCGGTGTGATCCTCGCCGCCGCCTATCTTCTGTGGATGTTCCAGCGCGTGATGTTCAACGATCGCGGCGTCGACGCGGTGACGCCCTCGGCTGGTCTGAGCGACCTCGGCGTCCGCGAGATCGTGTCGCTGCTGCCCCTGGTCGTGCTGGCCGTCTGGGCGGGCGTGTACCCGAACACCTTCCTCGACTTCCTGCATGTGCCGGTGCAGGAGATCCTCGACGAGGTCATGCCGTCGCTGGAGAGCGCTCGAACGAGCGGGCTGGCTCAGCTCATCGCCGGGGCGAAAGGGCACTTCTGATGGACGCCAACAACTCGCTGGCGATCATCCTGCCGGGCGTCGTCGTGGCGCTGGCGGCCGTCGCCGTCTTCGCTGTGGATCTCATCACGCGCAGGAAGTCTGTGCTGGCGTGGGTGGCCAGCGCCGGACTCATCGCCGCCGCGGCAGTCGCGGTCGGCCAATGGCTCGCGCTTTCGGAGTCTTCACGGGGTGGCGGTGGGCGCGACCCCGAGGTCGGCTTCGCCGGTATGGTCGCGCTCGACAAGTACGCCGTGTTCTGCGTGGTGCTCTTCGCCGTCATCGGTGTGCTCAGCATCATGCTCTCGGATTCGTATCTGGCACGACGCCGGGCCGCGCGGGGCGAATTCTACGGGCTTCTTCTGCTCGTCATCACCGGGATGATCGGCATGGTGGTGAGCACGGATCTCATCGCCTTCTTCATCTCGTTCGAGCTGATGTCGCTGCCGACGTACGTACTTGCCGGCTACCTCTGGCGCCAGGAGCGCTCTGGAGAGGCGTCGCTCAAGTACTTCGTCACCGGAGCCTTCTCGTCCGCCATCCTGGCGTTCGGCCTGGCGCTGGTCTATGCAGCGACGGGCCAGACGAACTACGCGGCGATCGCCGAGGGCCTGGGCGTCCTGGAGGCGATTCGACGCCCGCGGGCTGCTCGTCGCGGCGCTCGCCCTCGTCGTGACCGGCTTCGGCTTCAAGATCTCGGCCGTTCCCTTCCACGCCTGGGCGCCGGACGTCTATGAAGGAGCCCCTACGCCGGTTACGGCCTTCATGTCAGTCGGCGTCAAGGCTGCCGCCTTCGCCGGGTTCGCCAAGCTGTTCGTCACCGCGCTTGGCCCCGAGTGGGCCACCTGGGTCGATGCTCTGATCATCCTGGCCGTGCTGACGATGGTCGTCGGCAACGTGCTCGCCCTGCCGCAGCGCAATCTCAAGCGCATGCTGGCCTACTCGAGCATCGCGCACGCCGGGTATCTGACGCTCGGCCTGGTCGCTGCGGGCGGGCCGGGGGGCCGACTCGGCATGTCTGCCATCCTCTTCTACCTGGCGGCCTACGCATTCATGAACCTGGGTGCTTTCGGCGTTCTCATCTGGATCCGGAACCGGCGCCCGTTCCGCTACACGCTCGACGAGGTGAGCGGGCTTGCCCGCAGCATGCCCTGGGCGGCGCTCTTCACGGTGTTTTTCATGGTGTCGCTCGCCGGCATCCCGCCGACGATCGGCTTCTGGGGCAAGTTCTACCTGTTCACGCGCAGTCGTGCAAGGCGGGTACACATGGCTCGCCATCCTCGCCGTGGTCATGAGCTCGGTGTCCGCCTTCTACTATCTGCGCGTCGTCTGGCACATGTACTTCAAGGAGGCTCCCGAGGGCGCTGTCGCGGGCGTTGCGGAGTCGGAGGCGGAGTCGGGCGCCGAGTCGGGGCCTTCGGTCTCGGCGGAGACCGGCGATGGGGTCGAGCCTCGGACGTCCGAGGTCGGCGTCGTCGCCGCGGTCAGCCTGGCCGCCGCCGCCGTGCTCGTCCTCGGTGTCTTCCCGGAGTGGCTGCTGAGCTCGGCCGAGGATGCCGTGAGGTTGATCCTCGGCGGGTGACCTCCGGTCCTCCGAGTCGCTGAGGCCAAGCCCTGCTCTCCGCGTCGCACACTCCGGACACCGCGCTTCGTGCGCCGCCGCTGGTACACTGAGACGATGCAGATCCTGTTCATCGGCGACGTGTTCGGGCAGCCCGGGAGGGATGCCCTCCTGCGCTGGCTCCCGGACTTCAAGGAGGAGTCCGGCGTCGACTTCGTGATCGCCAACGGCGAGAACGCGGCCAACGGCGCCGGCATCACCTCGAAGCTCGCGCTGAAGCTGCTGGACGGCGGCGTGGACGTGATCACGACCGGCAATCACGTCTACCGGCAGAAGGAGGTCTACGGCTTCCTGAACGTCGACGAGCGCATCGTGCGGCCGGCGAACTACCCGGCGCGTTCTCCCGGCCGAGGCCTGACGGTCCGTCCGGCGACCGACGGCAGCGAGGTAGCCGTCATCAATCTGGCCGGTGAGCTCTTCATGAACAGCGGCATGTCGCCGTTTCGCCTCGTCGATCGACTCGTCGACGAGGCGGCCGAGCTCGCCGAGGCGATCGTCGTCGATCTGCATGCGGAGGCGACCAGCGAGAAGGTGGCGATGGGCCACTACCTCGACGGTCGCGTGACGGCACTGCTGGGCACGCACACGCACGTGCAGACATCCGACGCCCGGGTGCTGCCCGGCGGTACCGCCTACGTCACCGACGTCGGCATGACCGGGCCGCTCGAGTCGGTGATCGGCGTGCGCACGGACATCATCGTGCAGCGCTTTCTCACCGAACTGCCGGCGCAGTTCGCGGTGGCGGAGGGGAGCGTGCGCCTCAACGCCGCGCTCATCACGCAGGAGGGCGGCCGGGCCACAGGGATTGAGACGATCGAGGAGATCTTGCCGGGAGGGTAGCTCCGCTACGCCTTGTCGCGCAGATCCAGGACCCGCTTCGCCTTGCCGGCGCTCCGCTCGATCGCTCCGGGTTCGACCAGCGTGACGTGCGCCCTTAGGCCGAGGACCGACTGGAGCTTGTCCGCGACGGCGCTCTGGAAGGCGACCAGGTCGGCCATCACGTCCGAGAAGACGGTCTCCTCGACCTCGAGACGAACCTCGAGGTCATCGAGGTTCTTCTTGCGGTCGACGACGATGAGGTAGTGGGGACGCACGCCCTCGATCCCGAAGAGCACGTCCTCGATCTGGCTGGGGAAGACGTTCACGCCGCGGATGATGAGCATGTCATCGGTACGCTGGCGCACCTTGCTCATCCGCGCGAGCGTGCGTCCGCACTCGCAGCGCGACGGATCGAGCACGGTCAGGTCGTGCGTGCGGTAGCGCAGGACCGGGAACGCCTCCTTGGTCAGCGTCGTGATGACGAGCTCGCCCTCCTCGCCGTGGGCGAGCGGCTCCTCGGTCGCCGGGTCGATGACCTCGAGGAGGAGGTGATCCTCGTTGACGTGCAGGCCGCAGGTGCACTCACACTCGCCGGCGACTCCGGGTCCCATCACCTCGGACAGCCCGTAGTTGTCGGTGGCGCGGATACCGAGCTTCGCCTCGATCTCGGCCTTCATCGGCTCGGAGCAAGGTTCGCCTCCGAACAGTCCGAGCCTGAGCTTGAGCGCGGAGAAGTCGACACCGAGCTTCTCTCCCTGTTCGGCGAGATAGAGAGCGTACGACGGCGTCGACACGAGGACCGTCGTTCCGAAGTCCTCCATCATGAGCAGGTGACGCTCTGTCTGCCCGGAGCCGGCGGGGATGATCGTCGCACCGATGCGTTCGATGCCGTAGTGCATGCCCCACCCGCCCGTGAACATGCCGTAGAGGAAGGCCATCTGGACGAGGTCGCCGCGGTGGACGCCGGCCGCGGCGGCGACTCGTGCCGTCAGCTCGGTCCACGTGTTGATGTCGCCGCGCGAGTAGGCGACGACGATCGGCTTGCCCGTCGTGCCGGAGGAGGAATGGACGCGCACCACCTCGTCGAGAGGGAGGGCGAGCATGCCGAACGGATACGTGTCCCTGAGCGCTGCCTTGTCGGTGAACGGCAGGCGTCGCACGTCTTCGAGCGTGCGGATGTCTCGCGGTCGCACTCCCCTCTCGTCCATCTCGGAGCGGTAGTACGGGACTCGCTCGTAGGCCCACGAGGTCGTCATCTGGAGTCGGCGCAGCTGCAGCTCGTGCAATGCCGAGCGGTCCATGCACTCGTACTCGGGGTTCCAGATCATGGTCCCTCCCCTTCCTCGCGCCACGCGCCAAGGTAGATGGTCCGCACCGACTCGTCGGCGAGCAACTCGTCGGCTGTTCCTTCGAGTACCACGCGGCCGGTGCGCATGACGTAGCCACGGTCTGCGTGCTTGAGAGCGAGCCGCGCATCCTGCTCGACGAGCATGATGGTGACCCCCTGGGCACGCAGTTCCTCGAGCACCGAGAAGATCTCGGCGATGACCTTGGGCGCCAGGCCGAGGGACGGCTCGTCGAGCAGCAGCAGTCGCGGTCGGGACATAAGCGCTCGCGCCACGGCCAGCATCTGCTGCTCCCCCCCTGAGAGCGTCTCCGCAGGCTGATCCGCTCGTTCCCCGAGCACCGGGAAGAGCCTGTGCACCCTCTCCAGCCCCTCCGCGATCGCGGACCGTCGCTCGCGCCCGGCACCGTAGGCGCCGAGTTCGAGATTCTCCCGTACGCTCATCGTTCCGAACAGCAGCCTGCCTTCGGGAACGAGTGCCAGGCCGCGTCGCACGAGCCGCTCGGGCCGCGGTGCGGTCAGGTGGGCGCCGTCGTAGGTCACGGTCCCGGCGCGCACGGGCACGAGCCCTACGATGGCTTTGAGCAGGGTGGACTTGCCGGCGCCGTTGGCGCCGATCACGGTGACGAGTTCGCCTTCGCCGACCGTGACGTCGATGCCGTGCAGCACCTCTACGCGCCCGTAGCCGGACTTCACGGCGCTGAGCTCGAGGAGCGCGCCAGACTCAGGCATCATCGACCGCCTCCTCTCCGAGGTACGCAGCGATCACGGCGGGGTCCTTCTGGATCATCCGTGGCGGTCCCTCGGCGATCTTGCGGCCTCGGTCGAGCACGAGGATCTCGTCGGAGACGTCCATGACGAGACCCATGTCGTGCTCCACGATGACGACGGTGATGCCCGTGTCTCGAACCCGGAACAGCGTCTGGACGAGTTCGCGCGGTCTCGGTGGCGTTGAGCCCTGCCGCCGGCTCGTCGAGCAGCAGAAGGCGCGGCTTGGTGGCGAGTGCGCGCGCGATCTCGACCAGGCGGCGGATGCCCGCGGGAAGGTCGGCAGCCGGCGCGTCGATCCACTCCTCGATGCCGATAAGGCGCAGAAGGCGTCCGGCCTCGTCGCGGGCCTCCCGATCTTCCGCGACCGCGATCGGCAGCCTGAGCATCGCCGCCGTGAATCCCTGGCGCTGGTGAGCCTGCCTGCCGACCATGACGTTCTCGCCCGCGGTCATCGCCTCGAAGAGCTGAGTGTTCTGGAAGGTGCGCGCGACGCCCGCGACCACCGTGTCTCGCGGTCGGCGGCCGACAAGCTCGATGCCGTCGAACAGGACCGAGCCCTCGTCAGGCCTATCGAACCCGGTGAGTGCGTTGAACAGCGTGGACTTGCCGGCGCCGTTGGGTCCGATGAGCGCCTGGATGGTGCCCTCGAACACGTCGAACGAGACATCGTCGACGGCGGTGAGCCCTCCGAAGCGCTTGGTGACGTTGCGCACCTGCAGAAGAGTCACGCGGTGTCGGCCCCCTTGCGCCGCCGGCGCCACAGGCCGGCAAGCCCTCCGGGCGCGAACACGATCACGAGGACGATAGCGAGTCCGTAGATGTCTTCCTGGTACGACTGGAGAGTCTGGGCCGTGTCGCGCGGGATGCCGGGGATGAGCGCGTCGAGATACTGCACGAGTGTGAGCAGCACCGCGCCGGCGAGCGGTCCCGCGAGCGAGCCGGCGCCCCCCACCACGGTCATCGCAATGAAGGCGATCGACGCCGTAAGGGTGAAGATGCTCGGGGACACGAAGCCCACTACGCTGGCGTAGAGCGCGCCGGCGAGACCGGCGAGCAGCGCGCTGACGACGAAGGTCCGCACCTTCACGCCGACAATGTCGACACCGCACGCCTGTGCGCCCAGCGGGCTGCCGTGCAGTGCGCGCATGGCGCGGCCGGGTCGCATCGACGTTATGTTGAAGGCGATCAGAAGCGCGATGCCGACCGTCGCCCACACGAGCCAGTAGAGCGAGGCGGCCTCGCGGATCTCGATGGGGCCCAAGGTGGGGAAGGGTATGCCACCGAACCCGTCGACGCCTCCGGTGATGGGCTCGGCCTCGACGAACGCAAGCGTCATCAACAGCCCGAAGCCCAGCGTCGCCATGGCGAGGTAGTGCCCCTTGAGGCGCAGGCTCGGCAGGGCGAGGACCAGTCCGCCCACCGCGGCCAGCGCGCCGGACGCGGCGAACGCCAGTGGCCAGGGCCATCCGAGTCGCACCGTGCAGAAGGCGCGACGTGTAGGCGCCGAGCCCGACGAACGCGGCGTGGCCGAGCGACACCTGCCCCGCGTAGCCGAACAGCAGCGCGAGCCCCACGACCACGAGGGCGTTGATGCCCGCGAACGTGAAGATCTTGAGAAGGAAGCGGTCGGTGATGAAGAGGGGGAGCAGCGCGACGAACGCGACGGCCACCAACGGGACGAACGTTCTCAGCTTCCGAACGCCCATCACACCTTCACTCGTCCGGACCCTCCGAAGAGGCCCTGTGGGCGCACGAACAGCACGACGAGCAGGACCACCAGCGCCACGGCGTCCTTGTAGATCGGATTCAGGTAGCCTGCCGTGAGGCTTTCGAGAAGACCGAGTATGAGGCCACCGCCGACGGCGGCAACGGGGTTGCCGAGCCCGCCGAGGATCGCCGCCGCGAAGCCCTTCACTCCGACGCCGGCGCCAACGTGGAAGGCGGTCTGCGTGAGCGGCGCGACGGCGAGTCCGCCCAGGGCGCCGAGGGCTGCGGCCAGCGCGAACGATGCCGTGACCATGGCTCCCGCATCGACACCGACGAGGCGGGCCGCATCGCGGCGTATCGAGGTGGCTCTCATGGCGCGGCCGAACGTGGTCCGGCGATAGAGTAGGGCCAGGCCCACGACGGCCAGCGCGGTGAGCACCCAGATCCACATGGTCTGCCGCTCGATCGCGGCGCCGAGCACCTTGATCGAAGCGCCTTCGGTGAACGGCGCGAGGGCGCGTTCGTCTGGCCCGAAGAGGTGCAGCGCCATCTGTCGTAGCACGACCGCACCACCGATCGTGACCATGATGATGCGCAGCGGGTCGCCGCCTCCTATCGGGCGCACGGCAAGAAGCTCGAAAGCCCCGCCGATCGCCGCGGTGGCGGCGATCGCCGCCACCGCGGCGATCGGAAGCGGCAGCCCAAGGCCGGAGAAGAACACGCCCAGCATGCCGCCCAGCATGAAGAACTCCCCCTGGGCGAAGTTGATCGCGCCGGTAGCCGCGAACACGATGGTGAACCCGAGAGCCACGAGTGCGTAGATCGATCCGTTCTTGAGGCCGGCGACGAGGAACTGCAGGAGAGCGTCCACGACGTCAGCCTGCGATCGGCTCGAGCGTGGGGAAGCCGTGTCTGGCGCAGTGAACTCCGTCACCACGCGGGCGCCCGGGAGCCTGCGGCGAGGTCCGTGCAGGCCTGCCCGGATCCGCCGATAGGAGCGAGGTCGACGGCGCGGGCGCGTCGGGGGGATGCCCCCTTCCCGCTTGACGAGCCTCCCTGCTCGCTGCGACGGCCTTCATCTCCCCGTTCCCTCCACGTTGCGTGCGTGTTTCGAGCGAGCACAGATCCTCCGGGCCCATGGAGGGCCCGGAGGATCTGTGCGGTCTGCTATTCCACCTGCTGCCAAGCGCCGTCCTTGATCACGTACATGTTCAGATCGGTCTCGTTCAGACCGTTGTGATCATCGTCGGACATGTTGAAGGTGCCGCCGATGCCGATCATCCCCGCGGTCTCCTCGAGTTCGTCGCGGAGCGCTTCGGGGGTCAGGTCACCTTCGATGTTCTTGGCCGCTTCGACGATCAAGTACAGAGCGTCGTAGGCATGGCCGGCGAACGTGCTCGGGGCTTCGCCGTAGGCCTCTTCGTAGCGGTCCGTGAAGCCTGTGGCCACGGTGTACTCCTCGGTATCCTCGCCGTAGGTCTCGGGGAGGAGGATCTTGCCGGCCGCGAAGTTCACGCCTTCGCCTGCTTCCCCGGCGCCGTCGATGAACTCCTGGCGAGCAATGCCGTGGCTACCGTAGATGGGGAGTCCGGTGTCGAGGGCCATGTTGTTCTTGGCGATGATCGCGGCCTCACTGCCGGCTGTCCACATGACGATCGCCTCAGCGTCGGAGTTCTTGATCTTGGTGAGCTGGGCGGTCATGTCGGTGTCGCCGGGGTTGAATGTCTGGTTGGCGACGATCTTCACGCCGGCGTCCGGGGCTTCCGCCTCCAGAACTGCCTTGCCGTCCTTCCCGAACCCTCCGCTGTCGGAGATCAGGCCGATTTTGGTGATGCCCTGCTCCTTGAGGTGGGCGAGCGTGAAGGGAACGACGATGTTGTTGGACCACGGAGTCGCGAAGACGAGCGCGTCGACGGGGTCAGTGACGACCGTGCCGCCGGCCATGGAGACCTGCGGGATGCCCGCGCGCTGCACGTCGCCGCGGGTCGCCATCGTCTGGCCGGTCCCCGTTGCGCCGATGATGGCGACGACCTCGTCCTGCTCGATCAGCTTGCTGGCTGCGGCGACCGCCTTCGCCTCATCGGTGGCGTCGTCCTCGTAGATGACCTCGATCGGTCGGCCGTTGACGCCGCCCGCGTCGTTGACCTTGGCGACTTCCATCTCAAGCGCGTTCTGCTCTGGCTGTCCGAGGCCGGCATAGGTGCCGGAGGTAGAGACGATGGCACCGATTTTGATCGGCTCCCCCGTCGCGGCCCCGCTCGCACTCTCACTCGTCTCGGGTTCGTCGTCGCCGCAACCGGCGATCATGACCGCCAGCGCTACGGCCAGTGCGGCTACCAGCACCGTCATCAAGATCCTCAACGTACGTCCACGCATCGTGCCTACCTCCGTCCGTCCTGTTGTGGCGCACACTCCGACCAGCTCAGATGCGCGCGATCTCCTCCTGGCTAACGAGCACGACCGGCTGGCTCTCGAGAAGAGAGATGGCCTGGTCGATGTCGGCGACGTTGATGACCACGTAGGTCGAGATCAGCGAGTACACGTACTCGATGTTGACTCCCGCGTCCGAGACTCGCTTCAGCACACCGGCGAGCCCGCGTGGTCGGTCGGGAAGATCGATACAGAGAACGTCCGAGGTCTTGACGGTGAAGCCTGCGCTGAGGAGAGCCTCACGACCCCGTTCGGGGTCGTCGACGACGAGCCTGACGATGCCGAAGCCGGCGGTATCCGAGACTGAGAAGCCGCGGATGTTGACGCCCGCGTCTCCGAGCACAGTCGCTGACCTCGGTCAGTCGACCGGCCTTGTTCTCGACGAAGACGCTCAGCTGCTGGACATTCACAGGTCGCGCGGCTCCTTCAGGGACCTTCGCTCCCGCGTTCGAGCGCCCCGGCCCACGGCGGACCCAGACGTCGCTCGCCGATGGCGGCGCCTGCCTGTCGGGCGCCCCACGCGACGGCTTGCTTGCCGGAGAGCAGGATGTGACTCACGCAGCCCCCTCGCGTCGCCACGGTGGACGGTCCACCGGGGACAGACGCCTGCCTGATGGTCTCGCGCATAGTAACACAGGCTCTGTGCAGGAGCCCGGAAGCGGCCCTCGGAATGCGTGGGGTGCGGTCACACGGGGCATTGATATGCAGCAGGGGTTGGCGAATCCGACCGGCGGAGCGTCGACCGTCCGACTTCGATGCATCGAAGTCGGCAGATCCGGAAGAGGAGGTCCCAAAATGGCCCAGGAGCATCTACCCAACGTCTACGTCAGGTTCCGCGACAGCTTCCCCGACGTGGCGCCCGGCACTGGACGGCCTCGGCGAGGCCGCGGACGGCGCTGGGCCACTCGAGGAACGTCACGTGCGACTCGTGAAGCTCGGCATCGCCATCGGCTGCTCCTCCGAGGGATCCGTGCGTTCCAACGCACGGAAGGCGCTGGCCGCCGGCGCGACACCCGAGGAGCTTCGCCACGTCGCCGTCCTGGCTTTCACGACGTGTGGCTTCCCTGCAGGCATCGCCGGGCTCGGCTGGATCGACGAGGTCCTCGACGC
>CAVYDV010000008.1:0-860000 GCA_963767505.1 uncultured Thermoleophilia bacterium
ACCAGACTGGGCGCTGGGGCCGAGGCCGCCGTCGGTGACATGCGCGACCTCTCCGGAGTCGAGTCCGGATCGGCGGCGGCCGTGCTGAGCTTCTTCGCCGTCCACCACGTCGATTCCGCGGGGGCTCAGGCCGCGTTTCGGGAGTGGAGCCGCGTTCTGCGCATGGGCGGGCAGATGCTGGTCGCTGCGTGGGAGGGGAGTGGGGCCATCGACTACGGGGGAGCGACGGACGTCGTGGCGCTCAGGTACACGCAGCGGGAGATGATCGACTGGGCGCAGGAAGCTGGCTTCGTCGTGGACCGATGCGTCGTCGAGCCCGTGGAGGGCATGCCGATGGCCGCCGTGTACCTGGAGGGGACCAAACGTGGGCCGTCCCGATAGGGGGCGAGCCCGAGGATCGCCATCGCTGCATGAGCCCGGACACGAATGGAGCCCGTGCGTGGAGCCGGAGAAGCGCGCAGCGGCTCGCCGCGACAGCCGGCGTGGTATTCGGGCCATACGAGCGAGCCGACGAGGGGGTGTGCCTCGACCTCTTCGACCTCAACTGCCCACGGTACTTCGCGCCCTGCGAACGCCGCGACTACGCGTTGTTCCTCGACGGGGAGCCGCCGGGCTACGAGGTGTGGCGCGTCGACGGGAGGCTGGTCAGAGCATCCGGCTTGACCGGTGATGACGCGGACTTTCGCAGGCTCAGCTGGATCCTAGTCGATCCCGATGCGAAAGGGCTGGGTGTCGGGTCTGCCATGATGCGCCGTGCGCTCGCTCGCGCCGGCGGCCTGGGGCTGAGGCGCGTCCTCATCGCTGCCAGCCATCTGTCGGCGCCCTTCTTCGCCCGCTTCGGCGCCGTCGTCGTCTCCGAGACCGTCGACGGCTGGGGGCCGGGCATGCACCGTTCGGACATGGAGATCCGACTGTAGTCGCGCTGACCAACCGCTGCCGGACCTGATTGGAGGTCGTCATGCAGAGGCGAGACCGCTTCTGGCGGTACTGGCTCATCGTGGCGGCGCTTGGCGTCGCGGCGTTCGGCACCGTCCTCGTCGTCGCTCCCGCACTCGGCCGCCGGATCTTCGGCCTGCTGCTGTTCTCCTCTCCCTCGGGCATAGAAGAGCTGGGCGTTTCGGCCACGCCGTACATCACGCTCGTCCACGGAGTACTCGGGGCCGTGATGCTCGGGTGGTCGATCGCTCTGCTGTTCATCGCGATCGGGCCGTTCGGCAGGGGTTCCTGGGACGGCTGGCTGGCCATCGCCGTCTCCCTGTCCACATGGTTCGTCGCCGACACGGCGTTCTCGCTCTGGACAGGCTTATGGCCGAACGCCGTTCTGAACCTGGTGTTCGCGACCCTCTTCGCGATTCCGCTGGCGGCCACGTACCGGTCTTTCCGCAAGCGGCGCACCTGAGTGGGGCATCGGACGGAGCGCTGAGGGGGTAGAATCGCTGCGAAACGCGCGGGCGTTCACTCACGCGACCCGGCTGGACGAGGAGCGTGGCGAGTGGAGCAGCATATCCCCGAGAGTCTCCAGGGCGAGATCAACGACTCCGTGCTCGCCTATCTCGGCGATCTCTCGGCCCACAGCGATGTGAGCGAGGCACTCGAGGGAGCCGTCGCGCCCCTGGGTGACGTACAGGTCTACTGCCCCGATGCCTCCCGATACCGCTACCGCGTCGTCGCCACGCGTGGCGTCATCTTCGCCTTCGCCGTCGGCATGGGGACGGTCGGCGTCCGCCTCCCTCCCGAGTTCAAGGACCGTGCCTTGGCGAGTGGTGCGGAGTCGTGTTCGGAGGCTGGACGTGACTGGGCGGCCATCACTGTGTTTCGCGCCGACTGGCCGGCGCCCGACCTCGAGTTCTGGGCGCGCCAGGCCTACGTGTACGCGCGCTACGGGGCGGAGTCCGGGGCGTGAACGAGCCGCACGACCTTGCCGTCGGCGGGTTCTCATCGTGGTTGCGAATGACGCGCTCCGCGCAGGCGGACGGCGGCGCAGCCCACGTGCCCTGCGGAGAGTGCAGGGCCTGCTGCAGTTCGTCCTACTTCGTCCACATTGCGCCTCACGAGACCCAGACTCTCGCACGGATACCGGCAGAGCTTCTGTTTCCGGCGCCCGACCTGCCGAAGGGCACGGTGGTCATGGGCTACGACGAGCATGGTCGTTGCCCGATGCTGCGCGATCAAGGGTGTTCGATCTATGAGCATCGCCCGCTGACCTGCCGCAGCTACGACTGCCGAGTGTACGCCGCGGCGAAGATCGCCGCCGACAGGGCGGCGATCACCGAGCAGGCTAGACGCTGGCGGTTCAGCCACCCTGCCAGCGATGACCGTGACCGGCACGCGGCAGTCGCTGCCGCCGCACGCTTCCTGCAGGGGCATGGCGAGTGCTTCCCCGGCGGAGCAGCGCCGGACAGGCCGGCGCAGATGGCCCTTCTTGCGATCAGGGTTCACGAGCTCTTTCTCGAGACTGAAGGTGAGTCTGCTGCCCGGACCGCCGCCACGGATCTCGAGATCGCGAGAGCGGTGGCGGAGATCGTCGAGCCGGGGGCCCGCGTTGCCTCTGGATGCCCCACCGACCAAGAGCGCGCCGGCAGCCGAGTGAGGAGACCCCCTGAAGCCTGATCCATTCAAGCTCGAACGCTACTTCGCGGAACACGAGTTCTCGGCTCCCTACCTTCTCTGTCCCTCCGACTGCGAGAGCATGGAGCTTCAGGATCTGCTCGCCCTCGAGCCTGAGGCGAGCGAGCGACTCGCCTCGCTCTGGCTCGGCTACACGGAGTCACTCGGTGATCCTGAGCTTCGCCACGCCATCGCCGGGCTGTACTCGCACATCGCTGCCGACCACGTTCTCGCGCACTCCGGTGCCGAAGAGGCCATCTTCGGCTTCATGAACGTGTCTCTGGACCCCGGCGATCACGTCATCGTGCAGGCGCCCTACTACCAGTCTCTCGGAGAAGTGGCGCGGAGCATCGGCGCCGACGTCTCCGAATGGCGGGGTGATCCGGAGCGCGCCTGGGAGCTCGATCTTGAGGTCCTGAAGAGCGCTCTCACGGCGCGCACGAAAGTGGTGGTGGTCAACTTCCCGCACAACCCGACCGGGTTCCTGCCCACTGCGGCGTTCGTCCGGGACTTGTCGGCGCTCTCCGACCGGCACGGCTTCGTCGTCTTCGCGGATGAGGTGTACCGAGGATTGGAGCTGGATCCTGCCGACCGTCTACCCGCCTTCGCCGACGTGAACGAGCGCGCCGTGTCGCTCGGCTTGATGTCAAAGACCTATGGACTCGCCGGATTGCGGGTGGGCTGGATCGCCACGCGCGATGACCGGCTCTTCCGCCAGATGGCATCCTTCAAGGACTACACGACCATCTGCAACAGCGCTCCGAGCGAGTTCCTGGCGACGCTTGCTCTGCGCCACGCCGAGGTGATCGTCGAGCGCAACGTGCAGATCATCCGCGACAACCTCGACCGCCTCGACGCCTTCTCCGGCTCCCACCCGGATCTGTTCCGCTGGCAGCGCCCCAAGGCGGGGTCCATCGCCTTCCCGCGGCTGCTGCGGGGAGGGGTCGACGAGTTCTGTGCCGATCTCGTCGAGACGGCAGGAGTGCTTCTGCTCCCGGGTACTCTCTACGGCGAGGAGTCCGGCGCGTTCCGTGTCGGCTTCGGCCGCAGTAATCTGCCTGAGGCTCTCGAGAGGTTCGAACGTTGGCTCTCGTGAGGGAGCCGCGGTTCGAGGACGTGGTCTGGCGTCGGCAGCGAGCATGGCGCCGGACGCGGACTCCTCCGATGATAGGGCCCGCCCGCCTCTTCGAACGTGCTTCGGCAGCTGCCGGACTTGACGACGGTCAATAATCCCTACCTGCGGAGTCGGGTATGATCGTACGTGACGGGATCGATCGCATCCCGCGCACCGCGACCTCAGGAGTCTCCCATGAAGGCCATCACTGCCGACCAGTTCCCGATCGCCGACAATCCACACGGCGTGGACGTCCGCCACCTCCACAAGACCAAGGACGTCGTCGTGTCGCAGATCACACTGCAGGCGGGGGAGTCCGTGAAGCCTCACAAGGCGCCCGTGGACGCCTTCTTCTACGTGCTCGAGGGCGAGCCGCTGGTGGAGGTCGAGGGGGAGACGGTAGCGGCCGTTCGCGACACCCTCATCCCGAGCACGGCGGGGCACATCCACAGCATTCGCAACGCCGGCGACTCGGTCACGCGCCTGCTCGTCGTCAAGACACCGAACCCCAGGCCCTGAGCGGCACGTCTGCCGGCGCCGGCTCTTGCCGGCAAGGGCGGGCGGTGGCGGCTGGGGGGCAGGCCGGCTTCAGCTAGCGGCGGGCAGCATGACATCGCGGCTCAAGTCGTTTTCGCCACGAGGTCGGCATGTCTGGGCAAGGCCGGCCTGCACCGCCTTTCCTTTTTTTTGGGGGGGGGGGGGATGCGGAGGGGGTGTACTGTTGGGTGCAATGGCCAGTCTCCCGGGAATCGACGTGGCGGAGCCACGATCATCAGAACGAGAGCCTTCGCGCGCGCCGAGGGCAGCGCTCTCTCCGGCCGGGCCTCCCCGCGAGCCGGCCCTCGCGACGAGGCTCCCACTATCGGCGGTTGGCCGATGCGCCGGGTGGGGCCACGCTGCGGCGCTGGCCGCGACGCACGTGTCTGCCCATGGTGGCTCGTCCATACGTTCGACAACCCGCTTCGTCGTTTCGTGCAGAAGCCGGAGCGGATCCTCGACGGGATCATCCGGCCCGGCGCCCACTGTCTCGATCTCGGTTGCGGCATCGGCTACTTCACGATCCCCATGGCGCACCTCGTGGGTCCATCGGGAACCGTCACCGCGGCCGACCTGCAGCCGCAGATGCTGGCGGGGGTCTCACGGCGTGCGGCCAGCACGGGTCTCAGCGCACGCATCCGTCTTCGCCTGGTGGACGCGTCCGGCATCCACTTCGACGGCGTCTTCGATTCCGCTCTCGCGTTCTGGATGGTGCATGAAGTACCTGACGAGGTGGTCACACTGAGGCAGCTACAGGCTGCCCTCAAGCCAGGAGGCCGCTTCCTGCTCGTGGAGCCGAAGGGCCATGTGAGTGGCGCGGCGTTCGGGCGTACCGTCGAGCTGGCGCGGAGTGTCGGGCTCGTCAGGCGGCCCTCCTTGAGCCGGGCTGTCCTCATGATGAGGTCTCCGTGATGGGAGGGGAGACGCCCGATGGCGGGGGCACGAACAAGCCGCCTGTCCCGCCGACCTTGACCAGTGGGACGCCTGGCCAGCCCGACGCACCATGCGATCGGCCAAGGCCGACGATCACCCGCGGTCAGTTCCTTGCGGGTTCTCTCGCCCTGATCGGCGCCGGCCTTGCGTCTGGGTTCTACGCGTGGAGGGTCGAGCCTCACTGGCTCGAGATCGTGACGCGACCCATGGCGATCGACAGACTCCCGCCGGCCCTCGATGGCACGCGCCTTCTCCATCTGACCGACATCCACGTCGGTCCACGGGTCTCTGACTCCTTTGTTGTCGAGGTCTTCCGTCGGCTCGCCGCGCTCGAGCCGGACATCGTCGTCGTCACGGGGGACTTCACGTCCTACCACGCCGGAGTCCTCGAGCGCGCTCGCCGAGTGTACGCAGAGATGCCTCGCGGACGACTGGCCACCCTCGGGGTCCTCGGCAACCACGACTACGGTCCTGGTTGGTCCGACCGTCGAGCTGCCGACTCGCTCCAGGGGGTCCTCGCCGGGCTGGGTTTGAGGGTGCTGCGGAACGAGGTCGCGGAGGTTGCCGGACTTCAGATCGTGGGAATGGACGACCTCTGGGCCGACGCGTTCCAACCCCGGGCGGCGCTGGCGGCCGTCGAGAACGGGCGCCCGGTGCTGGCGCTCTGTCACAACCCGGACTGCGTGGATCTGCCCGGGTGGGGTGGCTACACCGGCTGGGTCCTCGCCGGTCACACTCACGGCGGCCAGTGCAAGCCGCCGTTCCTGCCGCCCCCGGTGCTTCCCGTCGAGAATCGGCGCTACACCTCGGGCGAGTTCGCCGTCGGCGGCGGTCGCCGGCTCTACATCAGCCGCGGCGTCGGTCACCTGCAGCAGGTGCGATTCAACGCACGCCCCGAGGCGACCGTGTTCGAGCTCCGCCCGGCGCGTCTGCGTCAGGTTAGCTCAGGGCGAAGAACAGGGTAGGGGCTGGGCAGCTGATCCGCCCTCCTAGGGCGGCAGACGTATGCGGGCGGCCGAAGGAGAAGGCATGGGACTGAGCAGGAGGCAGCTGGAGGTATGTGAATCCAGCAGATGGGATCTCTCGGACCTGCGGGCGCTGTTCCTGAACTGCACCTTGAAGCGTACGCCGGAGGTCTCGCACACGCAGGGTTTGATCGACATCTCAAGAGCCATCATGGAGAAGAACGGCGTGACCGTCGAGGTGATTCGGCCGGTGGATCACAGCATCGCCTCCGGCGTCTACCCCGACATGACGGCGCACGGGTGGGGTGAGGACGATTGGCCGGCGATCTACGAGAAGGTCAGAGACGCCGACATGCTGATCGTCACTTCTCCGATCTGGCTTGGTGAGAAGTCATCCGTGTGCACGAGGGTGATCGAGCGCCTCTACTCCACCTCGGGGGACTTGAACGAGGCGGGGCAGTACGCGTACTACGGGCGCGTCGCGGGTTGTCTCATCACAGGCAACGAGGATGGCGCCAAGCACTGCTCCATGAACATCCTGTACTCGCTGCAGCATCTGGGCTACACCATCCCGCCGCAAGCGGACGCCGCCTGGCTGGGTGAGGCTGGGCCCGGACCCTCCTACCTGGATTCCGGCTCAGGCGGGCCGGAGAACGATTTCACGAACCGCAATACGACGTTCATGACATGGAACCTCATGCACTTGGCGCGCATGCTGAAGGACGCCGGGGGGATTCCCGCCCACGGGAACCAGCGGTCGAAGTGGGAAGCAGGATGCCGCTTCGACCACCCCAATCCGGAGTATCGCTAGCGGCAGACCGGGAGACGGGCAGAGGGGCGGCGCTGGGGCTGGCGTCGTGAGGGTCGGTCGGCGACGGTTCCCTCCCGCCGGGTGGAGTAGACTGTGCTGCGACGCTTGCCGCGATGGGGCGAGGGGGCGGCATGGCCGCCCCCTCCATTGGGCAGTGTCGCCGACATCGCCGGGTCCGTCCGGCAAACGACTTGAGGGGAGAGCGATGGTAGACAACGTCTCATCACAGAGTCCTCTGACGCTGGCTGCGTCGTGGACCGCCGCCGTGCGGGCTCAGGAGAGCGAGAGGGAGGATCGTCTCTTCGACGATCCGTGGGCGAGCGCGCTGGCCGGAGCCGACGGTTCGGCTTGGCTCGAGCAGGGTTCAGCCGAGAGCGTGGTTGCAGATGTCCTTCGGACGCGTTTCTTCGACGACTACCTCTTGCGCGTCGCGCGAGAGGAGGGCGTCCGGCAGGTCGTTCTCGCGGGTGCGGGCCTGGATACGCGTGCCTTTCGCCTCGAGTGGCCCGCCGGGATGAAGGTCTTCGAGCTGGACCAGGAGGCCGTCCTGGAGCGCAAGCAGAGGATCCTGGACGAGGCGGGCGCACAGCCGAAATGCGAGCGCCATATCGTCGCGGTCGATCTTGGCGGCGACTGGGAGACGGCGCTCACGGCGGCAGGCCTCACCGAGAAGCAGCCTGTCATCTGGCTCTTGGACGGGTTCCTCTGCCGCCTGTCGCCCGACGACCTCGCTCGGCTGCTCGATCGCGTCCTGAGCGCGTCGTCTCCGGGGAGCTACCTCGCCTTCGATATCATCAACGGCGCGACGCTGACGTCGCCGTCCACACAGTCCTGGGTGGAGATGCAGGCCAAGGCGGGAGCACCCTGCGTCGGTACGATGGACGATCCCAAGGCAGTCCTGCGGAAGAAGGGCTGGAAGGTCGAGCTGACGCAGATGGGATCGGACGAGGCGAACCATGGGCGCTGGGCGACCACGGCGGCCTCGGACGACGACCCCGAAGGGCCGCGTTCGTGGCTGGTCACCGCTCGCCGGCCGTGGCGTATCGGCGAGGGTGCGCCGGAGCAGGGTCCCCAGGGCCAGGGCGGCCCTCCGATCGGCTCCGGGCCGCCTTCCCTCCTGCTACCCAAGAGTTGACCTCCGTGAGTCCTCTGCCCCTGGGTGACGTCTGCACCCGAGCGTCCCAACACGGGCGGCATCGCAGGGGTCTGCGCTTCGTGCGGACATAGGCTACGCTTGACGCGCAACGCCCTGCGGTCGCAGACAACGGGGCCCCACAATTCGCAGGGAGACGCCATGGGTACCGCGGTCGATTTCTACAGGGAGAAGTACGTCGCCAGCTCGGACGAGCGACTGGCCTTGTTCACCGGTCTGGTCGAGCGCTACGCTATCGAGTCTGCCCTCTATCCCGGCAGCCTCGCGCACGTCACACCGTCCGTCGCCATCCCCACCGTCGTGCATGTGGACCCGGACAGGCGGGCCGAGCGCTTCTTCTCGGATCCGGAGATCCTGGAGCTGGTCCGAGCACGGCGCGAGTACGAGGCTGAACCGACGATCAGATTCCACCTCGGGGAGTACACCTCTCCGTTCGACGAGCCGGAGCAGTCCTTCGACCTGCTCATCTCGCAGTACGCGGCATCGGTCTCGCAGGTCTGCAAGCGGTACCTCAAGGTGGGCGGGCATCTGCTGGTCGACAATCGCGAGGGAGACGCCGATCTGGCGGCACAGGACCCGGACTACGAGATCGAGGCCGTGTACAGGCGGCACGGCGAGGTCTTCTCGTTCTTCACGACCGAGCTCGACACCTACATGTTCCGGGACCAGGATTCACCGCCGACTCCGGCGGAGATCGAACAGATGGTGCACGGAGCAGGCTTCGCGCGTATGGCCTCAGGCGCCGTGCTCAGGCGGCTGCGCTAGCGGCGCGCCGTGAGGCCGGGGCGTCGCGGCGATGATCGCGGTCGTGGACGTCTAGTCCCGCTCGCCCCGGCCCGCGAGGACCTCGTCGAGGACGACGGCGAGGGCGGCGTCTTGGTCGAGCGACAGGGCAAACGGCCTCTGTGCCGCGCGAAGAAGTGTCGCCTTCGCTTGCACGCGCTCTTTCAGCGTCGTCGCTCCGTCGGCTGCCCAGCGATCGTGGGTGGCGCGGTCGAGAAGGGTCGGTCTCCAGAACTCGCGGTGGTGCTCGCGCGTGTATCTGCTGCCGAGGAAGTTGCCACCGGGGCCGGCGGCACGGATGTCGTCCATCGCCAGTGTGTGGTCGTCGACCGGCACCTCGCGCATGAACTGCCGTGCGTACCCCGCGAGCTCGTCGCCGAGGACGATCGACTCGTACGAGCTCTGCAGGCCTGACTCGAGATAGCCGACATCGTGCAGCAGAGTGGCCCTCGAAAGGGAGCCGTAGGCCATGGAGAGCGCCGCCTCGGCGCTCCACTGCTCGTCGAGCGCCTTCGAGTCAGACATGCCGGCGTAGGAGAAGCTCGGGAGGCCATAGTAGCGGGCGAGGTCGGTGCTCGCCTGTAGGGCGAGTACGCTGTCCGGTGCCAGGTAGGGATCGGTCATCGTGCGCATGTCCATGGCGCCACCGCCGGCGCCGTAGACGAACGGCGCTCCGGATCGCACGTGCTGGTGCAGCACGAGGCCGCTCAGGGCCTCCGCGTTGCCGACCAGCACTGTGCCGGGGATGCTGCACGGCCCCGTGGCGCCGGCCGCTGGCGCCGGTGCGTAGATCAGCGGGATCCGCAGGAGGGCGCAGCCGATCACCTTGGTCAGTGCGTCAGGGTCGTGCATGAGAGGCGGCGAGGGCATGGCATAGACCGCGAAGCTCTCCTTCTCGCCGCAGAGCGTCGCCATCTGCTGCATGCTCTCGAGCACGCTGCCGTCGCGCGGCGCGACGATGAAGCGGCTTGCGCGTGCCGCGCAGCATGGCGACGACCTGGACCAGGTCGTCGATCGCCTGCGGTGCGTCCTCGGGCAGCCCCATGCTCATCACGAAGTCGATGTTCGGGAGCTGCTCGCAGAGGGCGGCCATGCCCTCGACGTCGTTGCGGCGCGCGCGGCGGCGCTCGCCGCTACGCGGGTCACGAACGTAGAGCACGTCGGAGCCGGTGCCGAAGTAGACTTCGCCGTCACGCAGGTCGAGAGGTTCGGTGCCGCCTCCGCGGGGCTTCAGCAGCCACGACCGCGGCGCGCTCGCGAGGGCTGCGTCGACGAGGCGGCCGGGGATGCGCACGCGGCGTCCCTCGACTCGTGCTCCCGCAGCCCGGTACGACTCAAGCGATGGCTCGTGCATGACATCGACGCCGACCTCTTCGAGTAGCTGGAGAGTGGCTCCGTGCAGGCGCCGGCATTCGGCTTCGCCCCAGACCGTCAGTGTCGCCTTCGGCATGACCGTGCTCCTCTCTGTCTTGCTCATGGGACATGACGACTCGCAGTATCCAAGGCGTCAACACTACTGCGACGGACACGACGGACCCAAGAAAAGGGGCGCAGCCCGCGGGACTGGGCCGCCGGACCGATGGTCGAGGTAGGGGTCCGCTCTGACCGGCTAGGTGCAAGGGCGGAGCGGGAATCGGTAGGTTCATGAAGCGGTGGATCACAGCGGATGTCCTCGGGAGGCAGACATGGCGACAACCAGTGCGCGCGGCGCCGGCAGCAGAGACGACCCCTGGGTCCTCAAGACCCCGAGCGGGTCGTCGGAGTTCCAGATGTACCGGGACGAAGCGGCGGACCCTCCCGCTCTCATGTGTACGGTGGGCAAGACGGTCCTTCTCTACCGACTCGCGAGCGTCGAGGATCTGCACGCCATGCTCGTCGCCCACGGCGACTGGATGCTGCTCGGCAGCGTGGACGAGCAGAAGACCGCGGCGCGGGGGGCGGTCGAGTCGTGGGCTCGTTCGGCGGACAATCCGGTCGGCGGCTGGTACGGGCTGAAGAAGGCGCTGCGCGGGCGCTTCGCCATGCACCTCCCGCCGCTGCTCGAGGCGCTGGGACTCGCGGAACTCGAGCACAACCCGAGGAACAACCGCATGCGTTCGCAGTAGGCCGAACGTGGCTCGATCAGAGCGAGCCTGCGTGGCCGAGCCACACGGCGGGTCCGGGCAAGAGACCCCTCGAGCCGCCGGGCGGCAGGAGAGCGTGTCGCGGACGTCAGCTGGTCTTCACGGGGAAGGCGATCTCCGTGAGGTACTCCTCGGGCGGCACCTGGGCTGGGTCCGTGAGATAGGCCTCCTCCGGCGGACCTGCCATCTCGTAACCTTGCTCGGCCAGCCAGCCGGCGAGCGCCTCGTGGGCGGCGCCCACGGCGGCGTACGGGCCCTTGTGCACGGTGGTCGCCAAGGTTCGCGGAGCGATGATCTTGATGCCGAGCCCCTTGTCGTCCGGGCTGCTCGGTGGGGGGCCGGGCTGTACCGGCGCCCACAGCTCCCATACCGCCTCGGCCTCAGGCGTGTGCGCTGGATCGGTCAGGTACGCGGCTCGCGGCATCCCCGTAGGGACGTAGCCGTTGGCCTCCACCCACTGATAGAGCGTGGCGTAGCCCTGCGGGATCTGTGCATACGGGCCGCGCATGGCAAGGCATGCGACGGTCGTCGCTTCGGTTTGGCTGATGCTTGGCTCGGACACTGCGTACCCCCGGATCGCCCTTGACGAAGGCTGTTCCCGGATGGATTGTACCCACGTGCGGGGTCGTTCAGTGGTGCGGCTTGCGGGGGTAGACTGACAGTGACGGGGCGCGCCCTGCGCCTGCGCCAGCGCGCCGTCGGTCACTGAGAGAGAATGAGTCCAGTTCTCGTCGATGCGGGAGGTTACTCATGGAACACGCGGGCATCGATCTGCGGAGAGAGCAGCAAGCGTCGCTGGCAAGGCCGCGCTACCCATACTCGCCGGCGGCGCGGTTCTTCTTCCGCTCAATGGACCTCCTCACGGGGAGCAAGACCACGCTTTCCAAGGCCAAGTTGGTCGAGATGCTGGCCGGCGTCCCCTACCGAGCCTGGGAGCACCGCCAGTATCTGAGCATGACGCGACACTATAGAGACAAGGGACTGGTCGCCGAGGCACGAGAGGTCCTGGCATGGGCGCGCGCGGCGAGGGACAACGAGCATTGGCATCTCCTCCTCATCGAGGAGAAGATGAGGCAGGACGCTCAAACGGACTCATGGTACTTGTCGCGGCCGATCCCTCAGCTGATGGTGGCCTCCTACACCGTGATGTCGTGGGCGCTGGCGCGGGTCGACATCCGCAGGGCGTTCCTGTTCAACGCCGAGTTCGAGGACCACGCCGAACACACCTATGCAGATCTCGTGCGCGCTCACCCGGAATGGGAGAAGCAGGCGGCCGGCGGCGACCTTGTGCGCACGCACGGCGGCGGCGAGACCTGGGCCGACGTCTTCCGACGCATCGGGCTCGACGAGCGCGACCACATGAACAGCAGTTTCTGGTACTGCGGGAGGGGCGAGTGGGTCGTTCAGTACGAGGGGATGCCTGCGAGGCCAGGTGGCGGGGACCCTGTGCACGGCGCACGTCCGCCGGAAGAGGCAGGCTAGCGTGAGGGTGCCGCTGGCGCTGCCCATCGTGCTGACCGCTATCGTGAGCCTCACTGCCTGCGGGGGGGAGGTGCCGAACAAGGAGGCCGACACCCCCGCCGACGCCACTGATCCCTCCGGCGACGCGATCCTGGCCAAGGCCTACGAAGAGCACGCCACGGACCTGCAGGTCGAGGGTCGGGGGATCGTCGTGAGGGTGCTGGACGACGACGTGGACGGCAGCAGACACCAGAGGTTCGTCGTTCGCCTCGGCTCCGGTCAGACCGTTCTGGTGGCGCACAACATCGACCTCGCCCCACGTGTCCGGGGCCTGCGCGTGCGCTCCAGCATCTCCTTCTACGGCGAGTACGAGTGGAACGAGGAGGGCGGCACGATCCACTGGACGCATATCGATCCCGACGGGGAGCACGTGGCCGGCTGGCTGCGCCACGGTGGGCGGACGTATCAGTGAAACGGGTGTGGCCCGCCGGGCTCCTGGTGATCGCCGCCGTTGCCGCGATCTCGGCCTGCGGCGCCGCCAGGGAAGTCGAACCCCCGGCGCCCCTCGAGCTGACACAGGCGGACGGCGAGTCGACTCAGGCGATGCAGATCGGGCAGGAGTTGCACATCGCTCTGCCTGCGAATCCGTCGACAGGATACCGTTGGGACGTCGACGGCCGCGCCCCGGTGCAGTTGGAGGCCGCGGGCAAGCCGGTGTTCACGGCGCGCTCGGATGCACTTGGCGCGGCCGGCACGGAGGTGTGGAGATTCGTGGCGCGATCCGCGGGTGAGGGGGAGCTCACGATGACCCACGGGCGGTCCTTCGAGCCGGGGCTGCCGAACGCCGACGAGCTCCGGGTGGTACTGCGAGTCAAGTAGTCGGCGCGTCGCCCCAAGCCTGCCGGGGAATCACCGGGGTGGCTCACGAGGGGTACACTGGAGCCAGCCTCTGGCTGGCGCGAGAAGCCGGTCGCGACCTCCGGTGGCGCGAAGGAGGTGATCGGTGGGCATTGATTCGCCGAGAATGAAGCGGCCACGGCACCCGATGCCGGACACCGTCAGGTGGGCCCTCGAAGAGCGCGAGCTCATGGGGGCCTACGGAGCGCGGCCTGCCTACCAGCAGAACGACTATCTGGGCTGGATCGGCCGCGCGAGGCGGCCGGAGACGCGTGAGAAGCGGCTGCAGCAGATGCTCGAGGAGCTCGAGGCGGGCGGTGTCTACATGAACATGGAGCATCCGGGGTCCGCCAAGGGGTAGTCCGGATGCTGCGCGACGACCTCGAGAGAGCGGGCAGCCGACGCCGGACCAAGCCCGCGTGTGGGGGGATCACGCCGAGGGTACGCCGTGTAGTGGACGGCGGGCACGGCCCTCGTGGGTCCCGGGGAGGAGGCCTGATGCAGTTGCGAGATCACGATCTATGGCGCCAGCAGTGCCGCATCGGAGGCGTCTGGGTCGACGCTGACTCTGCCGCCGTTCTGACGGTCATGAATCCGGCGACGGGCGAGGCTCTGGGCAGTGTGCCGAGTCTGGGCCCTGCTGAGGTAGGTCTGGCCATCGCCGCGGCGCATGAGGCGTTCGCGGAGTGGCGAGCGCGGACCGCGAAGGAGCGCTCTGAGCTCCTGCGCCGCTGGTTTGAGTTGATCATGGAGCATCAGGAGGATCTGGCCGTCGTCATGACGCTGGAGCAGGGCAAGCCGCTCGCCGAGGCGCGCGCTGAGGTTGCCTACGCTGCCGGCTTCGTGGAGTGGTTCGGTGAGGAGGCCAGGCGCGTCTACGGCGACACGATGCCCGCGCATCAGGCGGACAGGCGCATCGTCGTCCTCAAGGAGCCCATCGGAGTCTGCGCCGCGATCACGCCGTGGAACCTTCCCGCCGCCATGATCACCCGCAAGGTCGCTGCTGCTCTGGCCGCCGGATGCACCGTCGTCGCCAAGCCTGCGTCGGCGACGCCTTTCACGGCGCTGGCGCTCTGCGAGCTTGCGGTTCGCGCCGGCTTGCCGGCGGGGACGTTGAACGTCGTGACCGGATCGGCGCAGGTCATCGGCGCGGAGCTGACGGCCAGCCCCTTGGTGCGCAAGCTCAGCTTCACCGGATCCACCGCTGTGGGCAAGCACCTCATGCGTGCCTGCGCGGCGACGGTCAAGAGGGTCTCGCTGGAGCTCGGTGGGAATGCGCCCTTCATCGTCTTCGACGATGCCGATCTTGAGGCCGCCGTCGAGGGCGCGATGGCGTCGAAGTACCGCAACACGGGCCAGACGTGCGTATGCGCCAACCGGATCCTGGTGCAGGACGGTGTCTACGACGCCTTCGCCGAGATGTTGACCGGCGCCGTGGCGGCTCAGCTCAAGGTCGGCAATGGTCTCGATCCGGGCGTGACGCAGGGGCCGCTGATCGACGAAGCCGCGATCGCCAAGGTCGAGGAGCACATCGCCGACGCTCTGAGCAAGGGCGCTCGCATCGTGCACGGCGGTCGGCGGCACGAACTCGGCGGCACCTTCTTCGAGCCGACTGTCCTCACGGGCGTGACCGCGGATATGTCCGTGGCGCACGAGGAGACTTTCGGCCCTGTGGCGCCCCTGTTGCGTTTCAGCACCGAGGATGAGGCAGTCCGCATGGCCAACGATACGGAGTTCGGTCTCGCCGCCTACTTCTACAGTCGGGACATCGGCCGGATCTGGCGGGTCGCCGAGGCGCTTGAGTCCGGTATTGTGGGCATCAACGTCGGGCTCATCTCCACGGAGACAGCGCCTTTCGGTGGCGTCAAGGAGTCGGGCCTGGGTCGTGAGGGCTCCAAGTACGGCGTCGAGGAGTACCTGGAGGTCAAGTACCTGTGCCTCGGTGGGATCGATCACTGAGGGCGGGGGTATCCGCCGGCGACCCGCCTGCGGTGCGCCGCCGGCCGCCGGTGCTGGGCGGTGCGGAGACGTACCTCGTGCCACTCGCGCGCGGGCTCTGACGTCGTGAGCGACTTCTACACCATCCTGATCGCCGCCGTGGCGCTGCCGATCATCTTGGTGGGCGGCTACGTGGCATGGCTCGCCGCCGCGATGCGCTCGCGCCGACCCCGGGAGGACGGGTTCGAGTACGTCTACGTGGGCGACGACGGCACAGTGCGTGACTTGGATGATGCGGAGAAGCGACGCATGGGCGACCAGTTCGAGGGGGGTGCCAGTCATCGCCCCTACATCAAGCTGCGCTACGGATCCCGGGACGCTCAGGGCAGGCTGCGAGGCTACCTGAGGCGGCGTCAGGTCCCCCCGGGAGTTCCGATCGGCGAGCCACGGACCGAGAACGCAGAGCAGGATCACTTCGCTTGACCATAGCAGGCCGCTCGGCAGGGTCGGGTCCGTGGCGAGGCCACCGGCCGTGTGCCTGCGATACGGGCTGCGGCGGCCGTCCGGTATCATGATGTAGCCTACGGGAGCTCACGACGATCGAACAGGCTGCTTCCGGGGAGGCGCCTGCAGCCGTCCACACACGACGAGGAGCGGGCCGTGACCACACGCAGACTCGGTCACACGGATATCGAGCTCTCGCCCATCGGTCTGGGAAGCTGGCAGTTCTCCCAAGGCAAGGGGTACACGGGGGGCATGTGGGCCGTGCTCGAGCAGCCCATGGTCGACGCGGTCGTGGCGGCGGCGCTCGCGGGCGGGATCGACTGGATCGACAGCGCCGAAGCGTACGGCAACGGGCAGTCGGAGCACGCCGTGAGCAGCGCTCTCCACCATCTAAGGGTCCACCCGAGCGCGGTCACGTTGGCGACCAAGTGGCTGCCGATCCCGAGGACGGCGGCGAACATCCCGCGAACGATCGACACCAGGCTGCGATGCCTGCAGGGCTACCCCATCGGCCTCTATCAGGTGCACTTCCCCGGGGGCCTTTCGTCGATCCGTGCCCAGATGGGAGAGATGGCGAAGCTGGTCCGCGCCGGAAAGGTCGGCTCCGTCGGCGTGAGCAACTTCTCGGCTCGCAGAATGGAGGAGGCGAGTGCGGCGCTACGCGCCGAAGGGCTGTCTCTCGCCTCCAATCAGGTGCCCATCAGCCTTCTCGACCGGCGCATCGAGAGCAACGGAGTGCTGGAGTCCGCGAGGAGGCTGGGTGTGACGCTGATCGCCTACTCCCCCCTCGCCCAAGGCCTCCTCACGGGGAAGTTCCACGAGAGCGCCGAGCTCGTAGCCGCTCTGCCTCCGAGGCGCCGGTCTCGTGTCACCCCGGCCGGCCGGGCGTTCAGAGACCAGAACCTGGCCCGCACGCTTCCGCTCGTCGAGGAACTGCGCTCAATCGGTATCGCCCGCGGCGTCTCGGCGACCCAGGTCGCTCTGGCCTGGGTGATCACGTTCTACGGCGAGACCGTGGTGGCCATCCCCGGCGCCACCTCACCCGACCATGCCCGCGAGAGCGCCGCCGCCATGCAGTTGAGCCTGACGACGGCCGAGCTGTCGCGTCTGGAGAGGGCTTCGGTACTGGTCGCCAGACGCTAGTCCCGGGGGTCACCCGTGTCCGTCTCCGCGCACGCCGGCCGAGTTCGCGCTACCATGGTGGGTAGTGGTTCCGGCAACGGAGGACGAGATGCATCTATCGAAAGCCATGATGGTCGGTGTCGTCGCGCTGGCCACCGCCGGCGCTCTCGGCGTCTACATGCGCTGGGCGAACGCGCAGCCGAACGCGGACTCAGCTGACGGCGAAGTCGCGGCGGGCGTGAGTGTCAGGCTGGCCGACAGAAACGGCGATCCTACTGAAGGATTCAGCGTAGCCAAGGTCGTCAGGTCCGACGCCGAGTGGCAGGCGCTGCTCACTGCCGAGCAGTTCGAGGTCGCGCGCGGGAAGGGTACCGAGCCCGCGTTTTGCGGCGGACTTCTCAAGACCAAGGAGGCCGGCATCTACAGCTGCGTGAGCTGCGGCTTGCCGCTGTTCTCCTCGGGCGCGAAGTTCGACTCCGGCACGGGCTGGCCGAGCTTCTACGAGCCGTTCGCGGCTGAGAACATCAGCGAGCACCGGGACTGGAGTCTTGGACTGCCGCGTACGGAGATCCTCTGCACTCGCTGCGACGCCCACCTTGGACACGTGTTCAAGGATGGTCCCGAGCCGACCGGGCTGCGCTACTGCCTGAACTCCGCGGCGATGCAGTTCACATCCCTGAAGACGTTGGGGGCGGGGGAGACTGCAGAGGTGGCCCAGGTTCAGACCGCCACCTTCGCGGCGGGCTGTTTCTGGCACGTCGAAGAGGTCTTTTGCCACCTGCCGGGAGTCGTCGCGACACAGGTGGGGTACGCGGGCGGGACCTCGTCAGACCCGACCTACGACGCGGTGAGCTCTCACGAGACAGACCATGCCGAGGCGGTCGAAGTCACCTACGACTCGAGTCAGATCGGATACGAGGACCTGCTCCAGGTCTTCTGGGAGAACCACGATCCGACGACCAAGGATCGCCAGGGGCCCGACGTCGGCGCCAACTACCGTTCGGCGGTCTTCTTCCATGACCAGCAGCAGGAGGAGGCCGTGCTGGCGTCGGTGAAGCGGCTGAATGAGTCCGGCGCCTACGACGATCCCATCGTGACGGAGATCGTACCGGCGGGCACCTTCTGGCGCGCGGAGGAGTACCACCAAGGTTACTTCGACAAGCAGGGTGGCGCCAGCTGCGAGGCGATGTGACCGCGTCGCAGGCGGGCTGATCCGCCGAGCCGTCGCGGGACACATCCGATCGCCGTGATTCCCTCGGCTCTGAGCTTGCATGTAGGCCGCGCAGGTTCCCGAAGGCGGGGCCGCGTCGGCGGTCGCACACTGGAGTACGCGATCGCCGGGGGCGGAAGACCTGTCATCGTGCTTGCGAACGGCGCCGGCGGCCCTTTATAGGGATGGAACAGGGTGGCGGCCGGCCTTCGGGATGTGGGAACGGTCTTCGCCTACGACCGCCTCGGCATCGGCGGCAGCGATGAGCCGGACGTACCGCAAACGGGCGATGCTATCGTGGAGACGCTGCGCGGGCTGCTCGCCATCGCTGGCTTGAGACCCCCGTACGTGCTCGTGGGGCATTCGCTGGGCGGCTTGTACGTGAACCTCTACGCCCGTCTGCATACCGACGAGATCGCGGGCGTCGTGTTTCTCGAAGCGGCCACCCCTCGGGACGCGGAGGAGCTGAGGCGCTTCGAGACTGGTCTCCAGCGCGCGGTTCGCAAGGCGTTCGCCTGCTACGACGCGGTGGCCGGAAGACAGGAGCACGTCGAGACGGAGTACGTCGACGAGACCGCACGGCGTGTGGAGGCCGTGACGCCCTTCCCGGACGTGCCGCTCGTCGTCGTCGCCGGCGGCAGGAGGCCGCCGTCTTGGCTGATGCCGGCAGCCGCGTACCGTGCGCGGGCCGCCAACCAGAAGGCCCTGCGAACTCTGTCACCTCGCGGAAGATACGTGATCGCCGCGCGCAGCGGCCATCTGCCACAGCTCACGCAACCCGACATCGTCGTGCAGGCGATCCGCGAGGTCGCAGCAGCGGCGGGGTCGCGGGCGGCGTAGCCTTCCTCATGTGTCGGGCGGTAGGAGCCGATTGGGTCAGTGACCGTGCGTGCGGCTGACGAAGGGGAGGCCCGTGGCGGTCACGGACGCAGAGCGACGGGCCATCGTGGACGGGGAGCAGCTGCGGTTCCTGGCCATCGCTTACTGGGTGACGGGAGGCGTGACGGCGTTCATCGCTCTCTATGGTCTCGTGTACGTGGCGATGGGCGTGATGATCGCCGTGACTCCCAGCAACGACTGGGTCACGGAGCCCGGTCCGGCGACGCCGCCGGACCTCTTCGGATGGTTCCTCGCCGCGATCGGCGCGGCCATTGTTCTGCTGAGCGCGATTGTCGCGGCTCTCCAGGTCCTCACGGGGTTCTGGATACGGAAGCGGCGGCGACGGGTGCTGTGTATGGTCGTCGCCGGCATCACATGCCTGGGCATCCCGTACGGCACGTTGCTCGGGGTGCTCGCCTTCATCGTTCTCGGTCGCTCCTCGGTCGGGCAGTGTTTCGCCACGTTGAGCCCCGGTGCGGCGGCAGCGTCGTCGAGCGCGACCGTCGTCCAGGCGCCAGCTTCGGTGCCGGCGGATCCTCTGGCTCCGGCTCCTCCACTGACGCCGCCGCCTGGCCACAGCTGAGGTCGCCGGGCTGCGTGCGAGCGGCCTCGGCCGAGGCGAGGCGTCGGGCGCGACCTAGGCCAGGACGCGCTCCGGCCTGACCTCAGTCGGTCGGTTCTGCTCGTCCACGAAGACGACGCGGGGTCGCCAGATGTGTGCCTCGGCATCGTCGAGCTGCGCGAAGCTCGCGATGACGACGAGGTCGCCGCGGTGGACGACGTGCGCTGCGGCGCCGTTCACGCAGACGACGCCCGTGGCGGGTTCGCCGGCTATCGTGTACGTGGTCAGCCGCGCCCCGTTGGTCACGTCCCAGATGTGAACGAGTTCGTTCGGCAGGATACCGGCAGCATCGAGGAGGTCCCGGTCGATGGTGATGCTGCCTTCGTAGTCGAGGTCGGCTTCAGTCACCGTCGCGCGGTGGATCTTGCCGCCCAGCATCGTGCGTTTCACGACTCCTCCGATCTCAGGTACCCGCGTCTCAGGCGTCGGGTCCTGCCTTAGTCATGATGTGCCGAATGGTAGCACGGAAGTGATGCGCGGGGCCGTGCTACGATTGCCCGACGTCCTCGTTCCGCTGCTTCGTGCCTGACGTGTCTGCGTACATTCCGTCGAAAGGACCTGCATTGACCGATAGCTCCTTTCTTGATGATGTCGGGTACTCAGCTCGCTGGCGGGCGCTGTTCGCGCCGTACGCCGCACAGGGGCTGGCGCCGGCTCGTGTCGTGCGCACGGCGCGCGGCAGCGCCATCGTCGCCACCGCTGGCGGCGTGCTGCGCTCCAAACCGTCCGCCGCCCTGATGAAGTCGCCCGGCGGCCCGGCGCGTCTCCCGGCCGTCGGTGACTGGGTCGCCATCACCGCCGACGACGATCTCGACGTACCGCTCGTCGTCGCGGTTCTCGAGCGCTCCAGCGCGATCACGCGCGGCGATCCCGGCGACACCTCCAGTGCGCAGGTATTGGCTGCCAACATCGACACTGTGTTCGTGGTCCACCCTATCGCCGCCGAGCCGAACCTGAGGCGTCTCGAACGCGAACTCTCCTTGGCCTGGGACTCGGGGGCGGTGCCTGTGGTCGTGCTCACGAAGGCGGACCTCTCAACGGCTCCTGAAGTCGCGCGGGCCGCAGTCGAGACGGTCGCCCTGGGCGCCGACGTGCACGTCACCAGTGCACTGACGGGCGCCGGCATGGACCCTCTACTTGGCTACATCGCAGAGCGCCGCACGGCGGTGCTCATCGGGCCGTCCGGCGCCGGCAAGTCGACGCTGGTCAATGCCCTGCTCGGTGAGGATCGGCAGGCGACGCGCGAGGTGCGAGTGAGCGACGGCCGCGGCCGTCACACGACGATTGCCCGCGAGCTCATCCAGATGGCCAACGGTGGCCTTCTCGTGGATACGCCGGGCCTGCGCGCCCTGGCGCTCACCGGCTCGGAGGAAGGCATTGCTGCCGCCTTTCCGGAGATCGAGGAGCTCGCCGAGCGCTGCCGCTTCCGCGACTGCGCCCACGACGGGGAGCCGGGGTGCGCCGTCGCGGCTGCCGTCGAGGCGGGCATCTTGCCCCCGGAGCGCTTGCAGAGCTACCACAAGCTGGTGCGCGAGGCGCGCTTGGCCGCCGCGAAGACCGTTCCACGACTGCGCGCGGAGGAGCGACGCAGAGGGAAGACCTTCGCCAAGATGGTCAAGGAGCACCACAAGCGAACGGACCGGAGCTAGGGGGTCGGGCCTCGGCGGCAACGGACTCTTCGCCCGTGGCGGGGGTATCATGGGCCGTATCGGCGGGCGCGGACACCGGGGAGGGAGTTTCGTGACTGACTTGACACTGGGCGTCGTCGGCAGCTCGCGCAAGGAGAACGAGCAGCGCATGCCGATCCATCCGGAGCACGTGCAGCGTCTGCCCGAGCGAGTGCGCCGGCAGCTCATCTTCGAGACGGGGTACGGAACCGCATTCGGTATCTCGGACGCCGAGATGGCGGCTCAGAGCGGGGGAGTGGCCTCGCGCCACGAGCTCCTCGCCGACCTCGGTGTCGTCGTCCTGCCCAAGCCCATGCTCGAAGACCTGGAGGAACTGCGTGAGGAGGGCATCCTGTGGGGCTGGCCTCACTGCGTCCAGCAGACAGCGATCACACAGGCAGCCATCGATCGCAGGCTGACTCTGATCGCCTTCGAGGAGATGTTCGAATGGACGCGCGAGGGGCTGCCTGGTCTGCACACCTTCTACAGAAACAACGAGATGGCCGGCTACTGCGGAGCGCTGCAAGCCCTCCAGCTGAAAGGCATCGACGGCTACTACGGCAGATCGCGCAAAGCCCTCGTCTTCAGTCTAGGCGCTGTCAGCCGTGGGGCCATCAACGCCCTGATGGGCCGCGGATTCACGGACATCACGATCTGCACGCAGCGTCCCGTTCATGCCGTTCGTGAGGAGTTTCTCGGGCTTCGCTACGTCCATATGCGCCGGGGCGAGGAGGGCGAGGCGCGTATGGTGGTCGACGATGACGACGGCACTCGGCCGCTGCTCGACCTGATCGGCCAGTCGGACATCGTCGTCAACGGCATCCTCCAGAACCCGTCTCGTCCGGTGATGTTCGTCGCGGAGGATGAGATCGGGTCGCTCAGGCCAGGCTGTCTGATCGTCGACGTGAGCTGCGACGCCGGGATGGGGTTCCCCTTCGCCCGGCCGACCACGTTCGAAGAGCCCATCGTGAAGTTCGGCACGATCGACTACTACGCCGTTGACCACACGCCCAGCTATCTCTGGGAGAGCGCCACGCGCATGATCTCGACACCCTTGCTGGCCCATCTGCCGGCCGTCGTGGCCGGTCGCGACAGCTGGGCGAGACACGAGACGCTGCGCCGTGCGGTCGACATCGACCGAGGCGTGATCACGAGGGAGGCGATCCTCTCCTTCCAGCATCGCGAGGCGGCGTATCCGCACCGGCGGCAGTCGTGAGGTCGGAGTCGCCGGGGCGGCGCGAGAGCGCGCCGTGCAGAGGGAGGTCAACCTCTATCTGAGGCTGAGACTTTCGCGCCTTCGTTGCTTCCCGTGGCCTCTGCTGTGCGCCGATCTAGAGCTGTGTGCTTGTCCTGAGCCTCCGACCATGGGAAAATCCACTGGCGCAGAAGCGCATGGGACTGGTCCGGGGCGAACGCCCCTGTGAAGGTACAGGTACAGGGTGGTTGGGCCGCCATGCGGAAACAGAGTCCGGAGTGCGGGGATCGCGGGCTACTAGCCGCGTTTCTCAGCGCGCTCCGGAAGAACTGGAGAACTTGTGCTTGCAGTTGAACCGGTGCGCGATCGACAGCGCTCCGACATAGACTCTCACGCGCGTCCCGCACGCTGTTGCCTCGATACGGCTGAACTCACCGACGCCTACGCCTCGGTCGATATTCCGCCCGAGGTCGTCAGTCGATTCGCCTTCAGGGCCAACGACTACTACACATCGCTGATCGACGCTGACGACCCAGACGACCCCATTCGCCGGCTCGTCGTCCCGAGCGACGAGGAGCTCGTGGATTTCGGCTCGCTCGACGCCTCGAACGAAGCTGCCAACACGCCTCTCGTCGGCGTTCAGCACAAGTACGCCGACACGGCTTTGCTTCTCGTGACCGATCAGTGCGCCTGCTTTTGCCGCTACTGCTTTCGCAAGCGCCTGTTCCAGCCGGGCAGCCGGGAGACGCACCGCGACTGCCGCCCGGGTCTGGAGTACATCGCTTCCCATGCCGAGATCACGGACGTCCTGCTGACTGGTGGAGATCCCCTCACGCTCGATACCGGCTTCCTCAGGGAGACCGTCAAGCAGATCCTGGCGATTCCCCACGTTCGCACCATCCGCCTGGGCTCCAAGCTCCCGGCCTTCAACCCGTACCGAGTCCTGGACGATCCCGAGCTGCCGCAGCTGGTCGGCGACGTGGTCGCCAGCGGCCGTTCCTTCTACCTGATGGCTCACTTCGATCATCCGCGGGAGCTCACAGAGGAGGCGGTCGCGGCCTTGGCGTCGCTGCGAGCTGCCGGCGCCATGTGCGTCAATCAGTGCCCGATAACGTGCGGCATCAACGACGACGCGGAGGTGCTCGCGGATCTGTTCCAAAGCTGCACCGACGCCGGGTGCCCGCAGTACTACGCCTTCCAGTGTCGGCCGACCACGGGTGTCGGGCACTTCGCCCTGCCCATGGTGAGTGCCTTCGGGCACGTGGAGAGGGCGAGGGAGCAGGTCTCCGGTCTGTCTCGCCGAGTACGGTTCTGTCTATCGCATGAATCGGGGAAGATCGAGATCGTGGGGGTCGACAAGGCGCACATCTACGTGCGCTACCATCGGGCGAAGCTCGCCGAGGACGCCGGCCGTTTCATCGTGTACCGACGGGACGACGAGGCGTACTGGATCGATCAACTCGTGGAGGTCTCACACGGCTCGTGAGCGCCGCGGCCCAGCGAGCGCCGCGCGACAAGCTGGTCCTGCTCGGCGTTTGCTCTGACGCCAACTCGAGCTTTCTGTCCGGAGCGGCCCAGGCGCCGGCGCTGATTCGCGCCGCCCTGTACAGTGGGTCGGCGAATCTCGCGTCCGAGACCGGCGCGTGCCTGGGCGACGACGATCGCGTCCTCGACCTTGGCGACACCTCCTTCGAGGGCACGCCGGCGGGGCTGATGGCGATCGAGCCGCACGTGGCCGCAACGCTTGGCGAGGGCCGCCTGCCGCTGATCCTCGGCGGGGACCATGCGATTACCTATCCGATCGTTCGTGCTCTGGCGCGTCGTCATGGCCCGCTCAACATCCTGCACTTCGACGCCCATCCGGACTTGTACGACGAACTGGACGGCAACCGCCTGTCCCACGCCTGTCCGTTCGCGCGGATCATGGAAGAGGGGCTGGCTGAGCGGCTCGTCCAGGTCGGGATCCGCAGCCTGAACGCTCCGCAGCGGACACAGGTGGGCCGTTTCGGTGTGGAGATCCACGAGATGCGGTCCTTCGACGTCGCGTCGTTCGATCCCGACTTGAGCGCGCCCGTCTATTTGTCGTTCGACATGGACGCGCTCGACCCGGCGTTCGCCCCCGGGGTATCGCACTTCGAGCCCGGCGGTCTATCTGTGCGCGACGTCATCACGATCATCCACAGGGTGGTGGCGCGGGTGGTCGGCGCCGACATCGTCGAGTACAACCCGCGCCACGACCACTACTCGATGACGGCCATGGTCGGGGCAAAGCTGGTCAAGGAGATCGGTGGCGTGATGCTGAGAAACGGCGAGTAGCTGGCGGCGAAGGACCGGCTCCACTCTCCTGTCGCAGCCCCGTGGCCGCTCAGCCAGCCGTGTGACCGAGACTGAGCCTCCGGCTGCCCGCCCTGGCGTCAAGGTTCGTTGCCCTCCGTCCGATAGAGCCCAGAGATAGAAGCGGACGGCCGGGGAAACTGCGTTCCGCCCGTCCTTTCAAGGAGGTCGTCGTGCGGATCACGCGCAAGGTGTTCACCGATCTCGCCATTTGGCAGGTCGCTTTCGGGCTGGGCATCGGCGCCGCCTTCCCGTTCTTCGTGATGGCCTTGGGCGTGCCGCGCGATACCGCGCTGACGCCGGTGTTCATCACGGCGTGCCTGCTCGCCGGCGCGCTCTCGGGGGTCATGAACCAGTTCATCTCCCATCGAGTGGTCGCCGCTCGCCTGAGGGTGCTCGTCGACAGCATGACCCATGTGGGGAAGGTCCTGGACGGTGCGGCCTTCAGCGGCGATCTGTCGCGATGCACGCCGGAAGCCTGCGCGATCGCCGTCGACTCGGAGGACGAGATCGGCGAGAGCGCGCAGGCCTTCAACCGGCTCGTAGAGGCTCTCGCGCAGTCGATGCGCGCGCAGGCTGCGGTCAGATCCTTCTCGGACATGCTGACCAGCCAGCTGGAGATCGAAGGCCTGGCCGATCATGCCCTGCGTCAGTTCGTCGAACACACCAACGCGGCGGCCGGGCTCGTCCTCCACCAATCGGAGGGCGAGCTGAAGATCGCCGCTTCACGAGGGCTCAAGGACCCGGCTGCAATCGTCGTCAACGACCAGGTCAAGCTCGCCGCCGACAGAGGCGATCGGCAGGTCATCTCCATCCCAGAGGACGTGCTGGTCGATGGGGTCATGGCCGACTTCCGGCCCAGGGAGATCCTCGTGTTCCCGATCCAGCACAAGAGCGTGCCTCTTGGGGTGGTCGTTCTGGCGGCCAGCCGGCCCTTCGACGCCGACGAGCGAGCCCGGATCGACCTGTTCGTCCAAGGTCTGGGCCTGGCTCTGAACAACGCCGTGGCGCACGATCGTCTGCAGCGCTTGGCTGCCCTGGACTCGCTGACCGGCATCTACAACCGCCGCTTCGGTCTCGGCCGTCTGCGCGAGGAGTTCGGTCGTGCCGTGCGCGCGCAAACACCTCTCGGCGTCCTGATGCTCGACATCGACCATTTCAAGGCGATCAACGACACCTACGGCCACCTCGCCGGGGATCGGCTGCTGAAGGCGGTGGCCGCCATCGCGCGCTCCTCGCTGCGCGAGGGCGACGTCCTGCTCCGCTATGGCGGCGAGGAGTTCGCCGCCGTGCTGCCGGCGGCCTCGGCCGCGGACCTAAGGGCTCTGGGCGAGCGTCTGCGTAGGGCGGTCGAGGACTTCTCTCTGGCGGAGGGCGAGAAGACCGTGCATGTAACGGTGAGCGTCGGTGGGGCTGCGTACCCCGACCCCACCATCGACAACGAGGACACGCTCATACGGCTGGCCGACGAGGCTCTCTACCGGGCCAAGGACGGCGGCAGGAACCGCGTGGAAGTCACGAGCGAGTCCGAGCTGGCGGCGCGCGCGGCGTGGTCCGGTGTCTGAGCTCTGCGACTGAGATCCGGCTGGGGTGAGGCGGGCCGGGCCCGCCGGTCTCCGCGTACAATGGAGCGACATCGCAATGCCATTGGCGAGGGAGGCTCGGGTGGAGTGCTCAGGTCGCGATGACGTGCCGAGGTCTGCAGGCTGGGTCAAGTGAGTCGCCCGGGACTCGTGATCGATACCCTCGTGGAGGGCGATCTTCCGGCTCTGGCGCAGCTTCACCGGCAGTTCTGGGGAGAGGACTCCTCGCCGGAGAAGATGCAGGCGACGTTCCGCAGGCTGCACGACGACGACTACTACCTGCTTCTGGTCGCCAGGTACGAAGGTCAGGTCGTCGGTTCGGTCATGGGCATCCTCTGCGAGGAGCTCTACGGCGACTGCCGGCCCTTCCTGCTGATCGAGGACTTCATGGTCGACGAGTCCCGGCGGCGCTTGGGCGTCGGCTCGGCGCTGCTGCGCGAGCTGGAGCGTCTCGCGGCCGTGCGTGACTGCGGGTCCATCCTGTTTCTCACGGAGGCCGAGCGCGAGGGGGCGGTGCGCTTCTACCAGTCGCTCGGCTACGAGCATGGTCCGTATCGCGGCTTCAAGAAGCGCCTGTAGCCCTCTCCGTCGGACGCATGGCCGCCCTGCGGCAGTTACCATCCTGCCGACTCCGGGCATGACGAAGTCGGGCATGGGGGTGCGCAAGGTGGAATCGATCGAGCAACGTGTCCGCCGGGTCACGAAAGAACAGATCGCCATCGTGCCCTACGATCGCAGCTGGCCGGGGCAGTTCCGCGCCGAGAGGGCGCTCCTGCTTGCTTGTCTGCCCCGGGAGCTCGTTCTTCGTGTTGAGCACTTCGGGAGTACGGCCGTCCCAGGGCTCGCGGCGAAGCCCATCGTCGACGTGCTGGTCGAGGTGACCGATGTGCAGACGGCTCGTGAGAGGATCGCTCCCATCCTCGAGGCGCAGGCGTACGAGTACTTCTGGCGGCCCATGCGCGGCGACGAAGGTCCGCCCTGGTACGCGTGGTTCATCAAACGTGACCCGCGGACCGGCGAGCGTACCCACCACATCCACGTGCTCGACGCCAGCTTTGCTGAGCTCCGCGACTGGCTTCTCTTTCGCGACTACCTGATCGCGCATCCCGACACGGCGATCGAGTACGAGGCTCTCAAGCGGCAACTCGCGGCGCATCACACGCGTGACCGGGTGCGGTACACGGAGGCGAAGACGGCGTTCGTGGCAGCCGTGACCGAGCGGGGGAGAGCCTGGCACGAAGGGGGCAGGCCGCAGGCGGCCCGGCCCGAGTGCGGGCCGCGTTGACTGCGCCTAGGCCGCGGCGACCGTGCCGATGGTGTCGCCGCCGTTGGCCGTGCCGCCGACCACCAGCCAGCCGATGCTCGTCCCGGTGACCTCGCCACCCACCGAGATGACGTAGTCGGCTCCTGCCACGAGGGTATCGGACGAGTAGATGAACGATTGCGAGGCCCTCAGGCTGGTGAAGGAGGCGATCTGCTCTCCGTCGCCGGACGTGATGGTGATGAGCGTGTCCGCCGGCACCGTGCCGCTGAATGTGATTGCGAGAGTAGCCTGCGTGGAGCCCTCCCCTGGAGCAACCGCCATGGAGGACGTGCCGTTCGCCGCGAGCGTTCCGCCGGAGATGGTGAACGCGTCGTCCACGTCGATAGCACCGTTGCGGGCGTCGTCCGTGCCGGAGACCACCAGGGTGCCGTCCGTCATCGTCATGGCTCCGTTGACGTCCACGCCGTCGCTCGTGGTGTCGATCACGTAGGTACCGCCGCTGAACTCCAGGAACCTGGTGCCGTTGTCGGCCTCGGCGGGGCCGCCGAAGCCGCTGCCCACCATCGCGGACACTGTGAGCGACGCGAGATCCTCGACCGGCTCGGTCGTGGTGAACTGGCCCTCGGGGCCGACATCGCCTGCCATCGGTTGGTCACCGGCGGCCATGCCCGGGCCGACGGCCTCGCCCGGCTCCGCGCCGGTAGTCGCCGCATCGGCCGTGGCAGTGAGGGCCTCCGCGCCACCCGACACGTTGATGCCGTCATCGGCGGCGACCACTGAGACGTCGCCGCCGGACAGGTACATGTAGGCGCCTTCGATGCCTTCTTGGCTCTCGGTGATGTTCACGGCTCCACCCGCGATGCGCAGTACGTCGTCTGAGTGGAGACCGTCGTCGCCCGCGGCGATCGTCAGGTTTCCGCTCAGCATCGTGAGCTGGCGTGCGGCGTCGACTGCGTCGGACCCGGCCGTGAGGTCGAGCGTTCCGCCGTCGATCCAGATGACACCCACAGCCGCGTCTGGTTCGTCCGTGACCGATTCGTTGTCGGATCGCAGGGCGTCCCCTTGGACGTCCGCTGTGAGCGTGCCGCCCGTGATCACCAGGTGATCCTTGCCGCGCACGCCGTCGTCGGCGGCATCGACCGTGACGTCTCCGCCCGCCAGGACGAAGGTGTCCTTTGACGTGATGGCGTCGGAGGCATGTGCAGTGACGGAGAGCGCGCCTTCTCCCGCGATCCACAGGTCGGAGGTCGAGAACAGGGTCGCGTTTGGCGAGTCCTCGACCGTCTCATCAACGACGGAACCCATGGCGTCGGCGAGTACGTTGTCGGAGCCGTCGGCGAGCCAGACCACCACCTGCTCAGCGTCGACCACGTTGATCGCGGCCACGCTCGCGGCCGTGATGTCCACGCCGTCGAGCACGAGGTTGACCACCCCATCGGGCGCGTCGATCGCGAGCGAGCCCGAGGACAGCGTGCCGCGCACGCGATACGTGCCGGCTGCGGTGATCGTGACGCTGTCACCGTCGACGCTCACGCCGCTGCCGCCCTCCGACGCTCCGTCGGCAAGACCGACATCGACGGCGTCGGCAGTGTCGAAGGATAGGTTCGCCTCGTCGATTCCGAGGTCCGTGTAACTCAGCTCGGCAACGGCTCCCGTGACAGACGATGCGGCCACGGCGGACCTCGCGGCTCCGGCGGCGACCGTGGTGGTGCCGGTGTCTGTACCGCAGCTGCCGAGGAGCAGCGCTGCGGACAGGGTGAGAACGGCGAGGAAGGTGGAGGGGTGTTTCATGCCAAGCCCTTCCGGGCGGCCGCGGCGTGCGCGGCAGGGGTGGGAACGTAGCGGCGCATGGTGCGCGACCACCGGTTTGAGGGGAGTTCGGGGCGCAGCACCGCGAGCGACGTGCAGTACTTGCTGATGGGGGCCGGACGAATGCCGCCCGCCCACAGCGCGTGGTCAACGGCACCGGCTCGGCCCGCTGACTTGGTCTCGACGATCAGCAGGTCGCCGTAGTCCATGTGGTTGCCGCGGGCGTCAGCCGCCGCGACGTGCCGGTCCACGGTGACCCGTGCGTCGGCTGTCACGATCGTCACGCGCTCGTACGACGTGGTCAACACGTCGGTGAGCTCGTGGACCCTGTCGCCGATCGGCTCGAATGCGCCGACGAAGGCGGTTGCCGCAGCGGGCAGTGAGCCCGACCCCAGCGTGGCGTCGGCGTTGATCCACTGCCGACTCTTGGACGTGGTCCCCGACAAGGACCGCAGCTTCACCTCGACGGCGCTCGTGCCGGTGTCCAGGTAGTGCCTGGTCCTCACCTTGAAGCGGCGAGGACGCCTGCGGGCTGCGTCCCTGTAGCTGTCCAGTTCGGGCGTGTCGTAGTACGTCGAGGAGTAGTGGAAGCTACGGCGACCGTCGATCTCGAGCACGCTCGGCGCACCGTCGAGCGAGGCGAGCACGGCCTCCCACGCTGGGGATTGCGCGATGTACTTGCGGTCGACCCTGGTCTGCAGCGCCGCCGCCTGGTTCACCTCGTCGAGCGTGAGTGCGGGGAGCACGCGTACTGCGTCCATCCAGGCGGTCATCGCACACCCGCCCCGTTGGCGCTCGCGAGGGACTCGACCGTCGCGGCGTCGATGTGGGCGTCCAGGGAGTCATCGACGTTCCAGGTGGTGGTGGGCAGGGTGAACCTCACGTCGCACACGGTGGTCTCAGAGACCAAGTCCACCTTGCGCATGGTCACGCGGTCGATGCGGGCCCCCAGGATGGCGCCGAGCAGGTCGCGAGCCGCTGCCTCGTCGGTGATGGCACGGTCCAGCACCATGGTCTGCTGGCGGGCGCGAGAGAACAGCGCGGGGTGATCGCCCACCGCGATGACGCCCAGCAGGACGGCCATGAGCGTGAAGCTCACATAGGGCGAGATCGAGGGGAAACCACCCAGCAAGCCGAGCGCAATCGCGGTGAAGTAGTAGGCGATCTCGGCGTGGTCCATCTCGGTGGACCGCAGGCGAATGATCGACAGCACCGCGAAGATGCCGAGACCGAAGCCAAGCGACAGGTCCGTGGTGGCCATCGCGTAGGTGACGCCCATGACGCCCACGTTGATAGACAGGAAGGCGACGATGAGGTCGCGGCGGCGGTGTCGCGGGAAGTACAGGGCGAAGACCATGAAGGCGATGGCGACCAGGTCGGCGGCGATGAAGGCGAAGACTGACATGAGGATCCTTTGTCGTTCCGGTCCGAGTGACTGCGGCGAGCCCATGACACCACGTCGACCTTGGGGGAGCCTGTGGGCCGGATGACCGCCGGCTGTGAAGACCTTCCGCGGTGTCTCGTTCAACTCGCCGGAGCCGAGGCTCCGTCACCGAGGCCACGACTGACGCCGGCGACCTCGAGTTCAGCGCCGGATGGGCCGGAATTCGGTCCCTCGACGCGAGCGTCTCGTACGAGTACACGTCCAGCGAGGACGGCGCCCAACTGGTCGACGTCTCGGCCTCGGACTACCCGGCGGGAGGAGCCGTTGTCTCCGGCGAGCCGGGCGACTGGCCCGTGGAGGGCTGCGGTGCAGTGACGTTCGACTGGTACGCGTCCGCCGATACCACGTGCGTGCGGCTGCGGTGGGGCCGAGCAGCGCGGCTGAGGACTCGTGCGTCCGCGTTGCCGCACCCGGCTCGACACACTAGACTCTCATGCTCGGATTGCAGTCGCCCGTCGGGGCGCGTAGAGGAGGACACCGCATGTACTACGACAAGGACGCCGATCTCAGCCTCATCACTGCCAAGACCGTGGCGATCATCGGATTCGGCAGCCAGGGCCACGCGCACGCCCAGAACCTGCGCGATTCCGGCGTCAACGTGGTCGTCAGCGACCTGCCGGGCACGCCCAACGCCGAGCGTGCGGAGAAAGCCGGGTTCGCGGTGCTGTCGGCCGCGGAGGCGACAAAGCGCGCCGACGTCGTGATGATGCTCGTCCCCGATCAGACGCAGGCCATCGTGTACAGAAACGATGTGGGGCCGAATCTCAAGGACGGCGCTACGCTCATGTTCGCGCACGGGTTCAACATCCACTTCGGCCAGATCGTGCCGCCCAAGACCGTGGACGTCAGCATGGTCGCCCCGAAGGGCCCCGGACACCTCGTGCGCAGGCAGTTCGAGGAGGGCAAGGGCGTGCCTGTGCTCATCGCAGTGTATCAGGACGCGACCGGCAAGGCGCGCGCGCAGGCGCTCGCCTACGCCAGCGGCATCGGCGGTCTGCGCGCCGGCGGCCTCGAGACGACGTTCGCGGAGGAGACCGAGACCGATCTCTTCGGCGAGCAGGCCGTGCTCTGCGGTGGCTGCACCGAGCTGGTGGCGGCCGGCTTCGACACGCTCGTGGAAGCCGGATACCAGCCCGAGATCGCCTACTTCGAGTGCCTTCACGAGCTGAAGCTCATCGTCGACCTCATGTGGGAGAAGGGCATCGCCGGCATGCGCTACAGCATCAGCGACACGGCCGAGTACGGCGATCTCACGCGTGGCCCGCGCGTCATCGATGAGCGGGTCCGCGAGACGATGCGCGGGATCCTCGCCGACGTGCAGAGTGGCGAGTTCGCGCGCGAGTGGATCCTCGAGAACCAGGCCAATCGCCCGGTCTTCAATGCCCTGCAACGCCAGGGCAAGGATCACCTCATCGAGGGCGTCGGAAAGGACCTGCGCGGCATGATGAGCTGGATCGACGAGGGCGGCCTGGACATCGAGGTCTGAGGCTGTCCCCGCTCGGGCTGATGAGGAGCAGGACTCCTCACCCGTCGTAGCGGCCGGAACGGCCGGCGACTCTCGTGGTCGCCGGCCGTTCCAACCGGTCCTCGCCTCTTGCCGCACGGCTCGTCTGGGCCTTGTCCTCGGCGGCCCGCCTGTCCGTGTGGCGGTTTCCCGGCCGTTCTCTCTGCGGCCGGCGGAGCCCCCGATGGCCGTTCGCCATGCCGCGCCCAAGTTGGTTAGAATGACCGACTTGTATCCCTCTTCACAAGGTCCGCCGGAGTCGGGGCGCCGGTCTCCGAGCACAGACGAAAGGACGAAGCGATGCTGAAGCGTTTCCTCATCACTCCCGGGCCGACACCGGTGCCGCCCGAAGTCCTCTCCGCGCTTGCCGAGCCCGTGATCCATCACCGCGCGCCGCGCTTCACCGAGATCCTCAAAGATGTCGTCTCCGGCATGAAGTACATCTACCAGACGGAGAACGACATCATCGTCCTTGCCGCCTCGGGTACGGCCGCGATGGAGTCAGCCGTCGTCAACTTGGTGAATCCGGGGGATCACGTCCTCGTGGCCTCCGTCGGCAACTTCGGCGAGCGCTGGATGAAGCTCGCGACCACGTGGGGCGCCGAGGTCACGGCGCTGGAATACGAGTGGGGCACGAGGGCCGTCCCGGCCGACGTCGAGGCGGCGCTGCAGAACGACCCCGCCATCAAAGCCGTATACGTGCAGCACTCCGAGACCTCGACCGGCGTCCTCAACGACATCAAGGCGATCGGAGAGATCGTCGCGAAGACCCCGGCCGTACTCGTCGTCGACGCCATCAGCGGCCTCGGCGCTTCCGACCTGAAGACCGACGAGTGGCACGTGGACGTTTGCGTCACCGGTTCACAGAAGGCGCTGATGGTGCCGCCGGGCCTTGCCTATGTGGCGGTCAGCGAGAAGGCCTGGCAGCTCGTGGACAAGTGCGAGACGCCGCGCTTCTACTTCGACTGGGTCACACACGGCAAGAAGATGACCGGCGACGCAGCGCAAACGCCGTATACGCCGGCCGTCTCCTTGATGGTCGCCCAGAACGCCGCCGTAGAACTCATTCGCGAGGAGGGTCTCGAGAACGTGTTCGAGCGCCATCGCGTGCTGGGCCGTGCCTGCCGCGAAGGCGTCAAGGCCCTCGGTCTCGAACTCTTCGCACCAGACGATCCCGAGGCCAACTCCGTGACGGCCGTCCGGGTGCCCGAGGGGGTCGACGGCGGCAGGATCGGCAAGATCGCTCGCGACAAGTGGGGCGTGTGGCTGGCGGGCGGTCAGGGCGCCGTCAAGGGCAAGATCTTCCGCTTCGGGCACTGCGGCTACTTCGGCCACTCCGACATCGTCGTCGGCCTGTCGACCGTCGAGATGGTCTTGGCCGAGCTAGGCTACGACGTGCCGTTCGGAGCTTCTCTGGCCGCAGCCGAGCGGGTTTTCATGCAGAGCACTGTCCAGCTGTGAGCGAGGGAGAGCCGATGACCGAGACGAAGAAGATCCTCGCCAAGGAGAAGCTCTCCCCGGAGGGGATCAAGTACCTCGAGGAGCTGGGCTTCCAGGTAGACCTAGGACTGGAGTGGGACGCCGACGAGTTGCTGCGCCGCATTCCTGAGTACCACGGGCTCATCATCCGCTCGGCCACCAAGGTGACCGCCGAGGTCATCCAGGCCGGCGAGCATCTGCAGGTCGTGGGCCGCGCCGGCGTCGGCGTCGACAACGTGGACGTCAAGGAGGCGACCAAGCGCGGCGTCATCGTCGTGAATGCGCCGCAGAGCAACGTCCTCTCGGCCGCCGAGCACACGGTGGCTCTGATCATGGCTTGCGCCCGCAACATCCCTCAGGCCTATGCCGATCTCAAGTCTGGTCGTTGGGAGAAGGGCAAGTGGGGCAAGAACGGGGTCGAGCTGCGCGACAAGACACTCGGCGTCGTCGGTCTCGGCCGCATCGGGTTCCTCGTCGCCGAGGACGCCCGCGGCCTGGGCATGAACGTGCTCGCCTACGATCCCTACGTACCGGCGGAGCGCTTCGTCGAGCTTGGCCTGGAGCGCGCCGACAGCCCCGACCGGATCTACCGCGAGGCCGACTTCATCACCGTACACCTGCCGAAGAACGCCGAGACCATCGGCTTCATCTCCGACGATGAGTTCGCCAAGATGAAGGATGGCGTGCGGGTCGTCAATGTGGCGCGTGGCGGCATCATCGACGAGGATGCCTGGGGGCGCGCCATCGAGAGCGGCAAGGTGGCCGCCTCGGGGGTGGATGTGTACCCGAAGGAACCGACTACGGAGAGCCCCCTCTTCAAGCACGACAGCGTCGTCTGCACGCCGCACCTCGGCGCCTCCACGGTGGAGGCGCAGCTGCGCGCCAGCACGATCATCGCCGAGCAGGTGGCGGCGGTTCTCAAGGGCGAGTTCGCGAGCAACGCCGTGAACATCCCGCTTTCGCCGGGCGATGACGCCGACCAGCTCATGCCGTTCCTCACGGTCTGCGAGAAGCTCGGCAAGCTCATCGTGCAGATCGCCGACGGTCCCGTCGAGAGCTTCGACATCACCTATGGGGGCGGTATCGCACGCTACGACACGCGCATCCTGACTATGGCCGTCCTGCAGGGTGTCCTTGCCGACAAGGTCGACGGGCCCGTGAACTTCGTCAACGTCCAGGCCATCGCCGAGGAGCGTGGCATCGCCGCGAAGGAGTCCAAGCAGCCGGCGGCCGTCGACTATCTCAATCTCATCACGGTGACGGCTCAGGACGCGCAGGGTGAGCTGAGCGTCAGCGGCACGGCTCTCGGCCTGCGGCACCGGCCTCGGCTTGTCAAGGTCTACCGGCAAGATATCGACATCGAGCCGGCGCCCAACATGGTCTTCCTGCGCTACTCGGATGTGCCGGGCATGATCGGCAAGATCGGCACGAAGATGGGCGAGTTCGGCATCAACATCGGCCAGATGAGTGTCGGCCGCGAGGTCAAGGACCAGATGGCCGTGATGGGCCTGACGGTCGACGACCCGCTCTCCCAGGAGCAGCTCGCGGACCTTGTCGAGCACTGCGGACTTGGCGATGGCAAGCGGGTGAAGCTGTAGCAGCCGCGGAGACAGCAGCGAAGGCAGCGGGGCGCCCTTTCGGGCGCCCCGTTTGCATCGTATGCGCGTTCCCTCGTGGCCAACGAGAGCACGTGGCTGGGGGCTCGTTTCCTCGTGGGGGCGACGCACTCGAAGGGTTGTGCGCCCCTCGCCCGAAACCCGAGTGAGGGTCTTGCGGCGATATCGGTCCGGCGGGTTCGTCGACCGCGCCCTGCGACGAGCCTTGGTCCTCAAGGCCCGGGCCCTATGAGTCGCCGACAGAGCAGGCAACGCGGGGTCCTCTCGGGGCTCATGGTCTCTGCCGTGCTGCCGAAGGTTAAGTCTGTGCGAACGAAGGTGAAGAGAACCGGCATGTTCGGCAGATCGGCGCGAGCCGCGGCCATCGCGTCCCTGACCCTGCTCTCCTTGCTCGTGGTCGTGTGGGTGGCGCCTCGCGCCAGCGCCGAGGCGGAGGATTGGATGCGGACCTCGCCGGTCAAGACCCGCACGCTGCAGCTGCAGCAGCGCATGCCGGTCTCGCCGGTCGACCGAGCCGGCATCAGCCTTGACGACCGAAGCTCCGGTCCCTTCACCCGCGCCCGCCCCTTCACCCGCTCTTGCCACCCTCGATCCCGGCCTGCGCTTCACGATGCTCGGTGTGCTCTGCGACATGCCGCAGACACAGGGTGAGTTGGTCGTGCGTTTGCGCACCAGTTCCGACGGCAAGGCGTGGAGCGAGTGGTACGAAGCTCCTCTCGAGAGGGCGACAGACGCGACCGACGCACCGCGCGCATTCACCGAAGCGCTTTGGACCGGGCCGGCAAGCCGAGTACAGCTGAGCGCCCGTGCAGTCACAGGCGACGCGCCCGTGGAGCTGACCGGGGTACGCCTCGTGGCTCTCGACACGGAGGGCGGCGGCACCACTGGCGAGCAGGCCGTCGCGGCGTTGCGCAAGGCTGCGGCCACGGTCGCCGGACTGCAGCTCACGGAGGCCGCCGGGGCTGCTGTCGCTGAGCCTCCGCTGGTGACGCGCGCGGGCTGGGGAGCCGACGAGTCGTTGCGCAAGACCGACCCTGACTTCGCCCCGGTCAAGATGGCCTTCATTCATCACACCGCCGGGGGGAACACCTACTCGCAGGCCGATGCTCCGGCTCTCGTGCGCGGCACCTACGCCTACCACACGCAGAGTCTCGGCTGGAACGATATCGGCTACAATTTCCTCGTCGACCGCTTCGGCAAGATCTATGTTGGTCGCGCGGGCGGTCCCCGGCAGGGCGTCGTCGGCGCCCATGTGTACGGTTTCAACACGGGCTCGACCGGCATCTCGGTCATGGGCACCTACACGAGCTCAGCTCCCTCAACTGCGGCGCTGAGTTCCCTCAAGCGCCTGCTGGCCTGGAAGCTCGAGTTGCATGGGCTCGACCCGCTCGGTACTGCCTCGCTGACCTGTGGAGCGACGGACAGATACACCAAGGGCCAGAGAGTGAGCTTCCCGGTCGTCGCCGGCCATCGCGACGCCAACTACACGGCCTGCCCGGGGAATCAGTTCTATGGGCAGCTGCCGGCGGTGAGCCGGGGAGCCTCGACGCTGCTGAGGTCCTCCTCGACTGATCCGCAGAAGTGGGTGGTCGCCCTGCAGCTCTCCGACTCCCAGGTCGAGGTCGACGAGAGCGTCACCTACAGCGGCAGCGTGACGCAGCGCCACCGGCAGTCCCGGCAGCGGCAAGGTGACCGTGCAGAAGCGGCGTGCCAGCGGCGGCGAGTGGATCGACTGGCGCAGCGCCACCCTGAAGAGCGACGGCAGCTACGCGGTGGCCGTGACGATGACCAACCGCCAGAGCTGGCAGTTCCGCACGAAGATGGCCGCCGACAGCGCCAACCTGACCGGCTACAGCGCCGTGCGCGAGCTCACGGTCGGCAGCCCGCTGCCCTGGGTGGTCGCCCTGCAGCTCTCCGACTCCCAGGTCGAGGTCGACGAGAGCGTCACCTACAGCGGCAGCGTGCGCAGCGCCACCGGCAGTCCCGGCAGCGGCAAGGTGACCGTGCAGAAGCGGCGTGCCAGCGGCGGCGAGTGGATCGACTGGCGCAGCGCCACCCTGAAGAGCGACGGCAGCTACGCGGTGGCCGTGACGATGACCAACCGCCAGAGCTGGCAGTTCCGCACGAAGATGGCCGCCGACAGCGCCAACCTGACCGGCTACAGCGCCCGTGCGCGAGCTCACGGTCGGCAGCCCGCTGCCCTGGGTGGTCGCCCTGCAGCTCTCCGACTCCCAGGTCGAGGTCGACGAGAGCGTCACCTACAGCGGCAGCGTGCAGCAGCGCCACCGGCAGTCCCGGCAGCGGCAAGGTGACCGTGCAGAAGCGGCGTGCCAGCGGCGGCGAGTGGATCGACTGGCGCAGCGCCACCCTGAAGAGCGACGGCAGCTACGCGGTGGCCGTGACGATGACCAACCGCCAGAGCTGGCAGTTCCGCACGAAGATGGCCGCCGACAGCGCCAACCTGACCGGCTACAGCGCCCGTGCGCGAGCTCACGGTCGGCAGCCCGCTGCCCTGGGTGGTCGCCCTGCAGCTCTCCGACTCCCAGGTCGAGGTCGACGAGAGCGTCACCTACAGCGGCAGCGTGAAGAGCGCCACCGGCAGTCCCGGCAGCGGCAAGGTGACCGTGCAGAAGCGGCGTGCCAGCGGCGGCGAGTGGATCGACTGGCGCAGCGCCACCCTGAAGAGCGACGGCAGCTACGCGGTGGCCGTGACGATGACCAACCGCCAGAGCTGGCAGTTCCGCACGAAGATGGCCGCCGACAGCGCCAACCTGACCGGCTACAGCGCCCGTGCGCGAGCTCACGGTCGGCAGCCCGCTGCCCTGGGTGGTCGCCCTGCAGCTCTCCGACTCCCAGGTCGAGGTCGACGAGAGCGTCACCTACAGCGGCAGCGTGCAGCAGCGCCACCGGCAGTCCCGGCAGCGGCAAGGTGACCGTGCAGAAGCGGCGTGCCAGCGGCGGCGAGTGGATCGACTGGCGCAGCGCCACCCTGAAGAGCGACGGCAGCTACGCGGTGGCCGTGACGATGACCAACCGCCAGAGCTGGCAGTTCCGCACGAAGATGGCCGCCGACAGCGCCAACCTGACCGGCTACAGCGCCGTGCGCGAGCTCACGGTCGGCAGCCCGCTGCCCTGGGTGGTCGCCCTGCAGCTCTCCGACTCCCAGGTCGAGGTCGACGAGAGCGTCACCTACAGCGGCAGCGTGACGCAGCGCCACCGGCAGCCCCGGCAGCGGCAAGGTGACCGTGCAGAAGCGGCGCGCCAGCGGCGGCGAGTGGATCGACTGGCGCAGCGCCACCCTGAAGAGCGACGGCAGCTACGCGGTGGCCGTGACGATGACCAACCGCCAGAGCTGGCAGTTCCGCACGAAGATGGCCGCCGACAGCGCCAACCTGACCGGCTACAGCGCCCGTGCGCGAGCTCACGGTCGGCAGCCCGCTGCCCTGGGTGGTCGCCCTGCAGCTCTCCGACTCCCAGGTCGAGGTCGACGAGAGCGTCACCTACAGCGGCAGCGTGAAGAGCGCCAGCGGCAGCCCCGGCAGCGGCAAGGTGACCGTGCAGAAGCGGCGCGCCAGCGGCGGCGAGTGGATCGACTGGCGCAGCGCCACCCTGAAGAGCGACGGCAGCTACGCGGTGGCCGTGACGATGACCAACCGCCAGAGCTGGCAGTTCCGCACGAGGATGGCCGCCGACAGCGCCAACCTGACCGGCTACAGCGCCCGTGCGCGAGCTCACGGTCGTCGAGGCGACTGCTACTCCCGTCTCTGGCAAGGAGGAGACGTCGTTCACCATCACCGGCCGCGGCTGGGGGCACGGCATCGGCATGTCGCAGTGGGGCGCCTACGGTCTTGCCAAGCACGGATCCGCCTACAAGACCATTCTCAAGCACTACTACACCGGAATCGGCTTCAGTACCGTGCCCAACTCGACCATCCGCGTTCGGCTGCGCAGTGGACTGCAGGCCGTGAAGCTCACCTGCGCCAGCGCCTTCACCGTGCGCGGCAGCGCCGCCGCAGTCACGATCCCCGGCGGCACGACCGCGACGACGACCTACGTGAACGGCAAGTACAGGGTCGTCGCCGGCGGGTTCAGGAAGGACTTCACCGCCGCCGTCACGTTCGCGCCCACCAAAGGCCAGATGCGGGTCGTGACAGCTACCGACATGCAGCAGACCGGAGCGCATCGCGGGACCATCCGCGTCGTGGCCTCCGGAACGTCGCTGATGATGATCAACCACGTCGCCCTGGAGAGCTACCTTCGAGGCGTGGTCCCCCACGAAGTGCCCACATCCTGGCCTGTCGAGTCCCTGAAGGCCCAGGCCTGTGCGGCGCGCTCCTACGCAGAGCGGGCGCGACGGGCCGCGACCGGAAAGTGGGACGTGTACTGCGATACGCGCTCCCAGGCCTACAGCGGAACGTCGAGGGAGGCCTCCCGGACCGATGCCGCCATCAAGGCGACCGCCGGGGTGGTGCCCAGCTACGGAGGCCAGCCCATCCAGGCGTTCTACTTCTCGACCTCCGGAGGTCGCACCGAGAACGTCGAGCTTGCCTGGCAGACCTCGGCGCTGCCCTACCTCAAGGGCGTCGAGGACCCCTATGACTCCTATTCGACGAAGCACACCTGGGGTCCTATCAAGCGCACTCGCGCCCAGCTCACGGCCTCCTTGGGCGCTTCGGTGAAGGGCTCTCTGCGAGCCGTCTATCGCGTCAAGTCCGGCACCTCACCCCGAACCGTGAAGGCGGCCGTCATCGGCAGCTCGGGCGTCTCCTACCTCCACGGAAGCACGCTGCGCTCCAAGCTCGGACTCAACAGCGCCTGGGCGACCGTCAAGGGCGTCTCGATCGCCCCGCGCGCCGCCGACAAGGTGACTGTCGCGAGTGGCCGGCGCGTGATCCTCTCGGGGCGCGTCTACCCCGCGCTGGCCTCGGGAGCCACCGTCAAGCTCTACGAGAGTCGCGACGGCGCCTGGGTCAGTCGCAGTGTCCCGACCACGCGTCACTCGCAGACCCTCAGCGGCGGGTACACCGCCGCGTACTCGACGTACCGCGTGACCCTGACGCCGGCTCAGACGACGCGCTACTACTACCAAAGCGGTTCCGCGAAATCGCCGACGACGACGATCACGGTCGGGAAGTGAGGCTGGCCCGTCGACGACGCGTCCGGGGGGGACGAGCGAGATTCGACGATCGGGAGATCGATCGCTCCCGGGGGAGAGGAGAAGCATGTCGATGACGACGAAGCGACCGCGATGGCGATGGCTGCCCCTGTGCGTGCTCGTCCTCGTCGCTGGCGCTGCCGGGAGTCGCTTCCGCCTTCGCCGGCGCTCCGGCTCTCGCCCCCGCGGATCCCGACTTCGTTCGATTCATGGAGCTGGATCAGAGCCGGCAGAGGACGGCCCTCCTGGCGCCGCCCCTCGCCGAGCACGGCGCCCTCGGCCTCATTCCTTCGCCCATCGATCTGTCCCACATGGAGGGAGCCAGCCTCCCGGTCCCGGTCACATCGAACCCGGAGGCGTTCGACCTGCGCGCCCGCGGCAAGCTGGGCGCGGTGCGCGATCAAGGTCCATGGGGCGCTTGCTGGACCTTCGCCGCTTACGCCTCCCTTGAGTCCTTTCTTCTCCCCGGCAGCGCAGAGGACTACGCCGAGGAGCACATGGCTCTGCGGCACGGCTTCGACTGGGGCATCAATGATGGCGGCAACAAGGACATGGCCAGCGCCTACCTTGGGCGCTGGTCTGGGCCGGTCAACGAGGGCGACGATCCCTACGGTGACGGCGTCACTCCGTCCGGCCTGACCGCCGCCGGCCACGTCCAGGACATCCTCTATCTGCCGCCGCGCGCGGACGCCGCGGACAACGGATCCATCAAGTGGGCGCTGCAGACCCACGGCGCGGTGTTCTCCACCGTTCGCTGGGAGGCGGCAGCCTACGAGCCGGCGCAGTCTGCCTTCTACTACGACGGCTCCGAGCAGCGCCAATCACGGCATCGCCATCGTCGGCTGGGACGACGCCTACAGCCGCGCCCATTTCGCGACCCAGCCCCCTGGCGACGGCGCCTTCATCGTCCGCAACAGCTGGGGGTCCGCGTGGGGACTCGGGGGCTACTTCTACGTCTCCTACCACGACGCCGTCCTTGGTGAGGACAATGCCGTCTTCACGGCCGAGCCCCTGCAGAACTACAGTGCGGCGTACCAGCACGATGAGCTCGGGGCCACTGCGTACGTCGGCTGGCCGTGGATGGCGAACCGTTTCGTGGCCGGCGCCACCGACGAGGGGCTGGCGGCGGTCGCCTTCTACGCACCTGCGCCGGATACCGCCTATGAGGTGTACTACGGCACGACGCTGGCCGGTCGTCAGCTGCTGACGACTGGGTCGATCGCCGTGCCGGGCTATCGGACCATCAAGCTCCCCGAGCCGCAGGCCTTGAGTTCCGGGCAGGCGTTCTACGTCATCGTCAAACTCGTGGCGCCCACTACTCAGTTCCCCGTCGCCATCGAGTATCCGATATGAGAACTACTCCAGCGGAGCGAGTTCGGCTGCGAACGAGAGCTTCGCCAGCCCCGATGGGAGCAGTTGGACCGATATGGGGGCGGTAGGATCGCCCATACGCAGCAATGTTTGTCTGAAGGCGTTCACCGTATGGCACGAGCCGGAGGTCACGCCTCCGCCGAAGTGGCGGGCGACGCTCAACCTCTCACGCTCCCAGGTCAAGGTGAACGAGCGGGTGACCTTCAGTGGCTCCGTGAAGACCGCCGCAGGGAGTGCGGGTCGAGGCGTGGTCACGATCCAGAAACGGCCGGCCTCGGGCGGCTCCTGGATCAACTGGCGAACGGACGCCCTGAGCAGCAAGGGCAAGTACTCGGTGGTCGTGAAGATGACCAACGCGCGGACCTGGCACATGCGAGCCAGGATGCCCGCCAATGCGGCCAACAGCACCGGCTACAGCGCGACGAAGAAGCTGACGGTCACGCCTCCGCCGAAGTGGCGGGCGACGCTCAACCTCTCACGCTCACAGGTCAAGGTGAACGAGCGGGTGACCTTCAGTGGCTCCGTGAAGACCGCCGCAGGGAGTGCGGGTCGCGGCGTGGTCACGATCCAGAAACGGCCGGCCTCGGGCGGCTCCTGGATCAACTGGCGAACGGACGCCCTGAGCAGCAAGGGCAAGTACTCGGTGGTCGTGAAGATGACCAACGCGCGGACCTGGCACATGCGAGCCAGGATGCCCGCCAATGCGGCCAACAGCACCGGCTACAGCGCGACGAAGAAGCTGACGGTGACCGCTCGGTGAGCGAGGCGCAGGGGTTCGCTCGTCGGCGCCGCATGACGGCGACGAAGGACGAAGGCACCAAGGGGTTCGCGCTTCGAGCGAAGTGTCAGGTACCATGGCGCGGCGAAGGAAGGGTCGTCACCAGGTTTCGGGACGGCGACTATCCAGTCGGACGGGGAGGGAAGCATGCGACGTACACGGTGAGCACATCGGTCGCCCTGATCGCAGGAGTTCTGGTGACGATCTGGGCAGTGCCCGCGGTCAGTGATGCCGACTCGGAGTGGGTCGATGCCGATTCCGTGCGGGGGCGCAACGTCGACGTGGAGCAGATCGCGCCAGGCTCGGTGCCGTCGGGCGTGAAGCCGCCCGCGGAGGAGCTGCTCGCCGGAGCTTGAAGGCATGCCGCAGGCCCAAGCCACTGACGATGCCGATAGCGCCCTGCAGGCAGGTCGTGCCGACGACGGCGCCATAGCCGCCGCGCCGTTGTCCGACGAGTGGTCGGAGGCGGTCATTGTCGACCCCGGCTTCGAGTTCAATCTCCTGGGTGCTGTGGGGCGGCGCGATCAGGCTGCCGGCGACGGCGATCCCCAGGTCGTGTGCCGCGTCAGCCTCGACGGCGAGACGTGGTCGGACTCGATGACTCTCGATCTCGCGCCGGCGCCCGGGGACTTGGGCGCGCAGGCGCTGATGGCCGAGCCGTTCTGGGTCGGTCACGGCCGCTACGTGCAGTTCACGACGAACGGACCCGTCGAGGACCTGAAGCTCTCGTTCGTGAACAGCATCGGGGAGACCACGGTCGCTGATCGGGTCGAAGGTGCGTTCCGGACGGCCGCCGCCTCGATCGCGCACCTGGGCCGCGCGGACTCCGCGGCGGCTCAGGCCAGCAAGCCTACGATCGTGACGCGGTCGCAGTGGGGAGCCGACGAGTCGTTGCGGCGCGCCGATCCCGGCTTCGCGCCGGTCAAATGGCGTTCGTGCACCATACCGTGAACGGCAACAGCTACTCGCGCAGCGAGGCACGGGCGGTCGTGCGGGCGATCTACTACTACCATGTACGCAGTGTCGGGTTCAACGACCTCGGCTACAATTTCCTCATCGATCGCTACGGCACGATCTACGAAGGGCGCTACGGGGGTGTCACGGCGGGCGTCATCGGCGCCCAGACCTACGGCTTCAACACCGGGAGCACGGGCGTCGCGCTCATCGGCTCGTTCGGCTCCTCGTCTCCTCCGGCGGCATCCCTCACGGCTCTCAAGAAGCTGCTCGCCTGGAAGCTCGACGTCCATCACGTGAAGCCGACCTCTTCGGCGCGGATGACGTGCCGGGCGGACGAGAAGTACGACGCGGGCCAGACGGTGGTGTTGCCGGCCATCAGCGGCCATCGCAATGCCAACTTCACCAGCCTGCCCGGGCGACCGCCTTGTATGCCAAGCTGCCCGGCGTCCGTACATCGGCGGCGAGCAGAGGCCTGCCGAAGATCTACTCGCCGACCGTCTCCGCGGCCCTCTTCAGTCCCGACGGCGATGGGCGTGACGACACGACGACCATCCGATTCACGGCCAGCGAGAAGGTGAGCTGGCAGATGCGGATCACGGCGCCGGGCGGCACGGTCGTGCGCAGCTTCAGCGGCTCGGGTACGGCCCCCTCACGTGCCTGGAACGGGAAGGACGGCGGCGGTGTGGTAGTGCCGGACGGCGGCTACACCGTGAAGGTGACGGCGAGCAGTTCGCGTGGCACCGCGAGGGCGGCGCTTCTCGAGGTGGTCGTGGACACCGAGCCGCCGCGCATCGATTCCCTCGTCGCCGATCCCTCGGAGATGCAGCGAGCGGACGATGGCTCCAGGCAGAACTCCCGCGTGTCCTACTCGGTCAGCGAGCCCGTGCGGACGCGGGTGACCATCCGGCACGCAGATGGAGGACGAGCGCGCACGGTGAGCGACTGGAAATGGGTGGGGGCCGGGACCCGCAGGGTGACATGGGACGGGACGATCGAGTTCAAGGGCGAGAGGATCCCCGCGCCTGATGGGCCCTACAAGGTCTTGGTGAACGCCACCGACCGGGCTGGAGAGAGGGCCACGGACATCGTCCCGGTGACCTGTGTGAGCGACCCGGCGATCGCTGGACGAACGGGGCCACCTTCGTCACGAAGGCGACGAGGAACTTCACCATTCGTCGGGGCCGGCCGGCGGTGTTCAGATTCAAGGTGCTCTACGCGCCGGGCGTCGGCGAGTCGGCTCCGTCGTCCACCAAGGCGGACGTCGTGTTCAAGATCAGGGACTCCAAGAACCGTTCACGCTACACCAGGTTCCTCTCGCGCACGCTGAACAAGACGAGTTCCTACACGATCAGCCGCTGCTGGCTCGGGCGCGGCAGCTACCGCTACTACGTCTACGCGACGCTGCCGGACGGCACCCAGCAGCAGATGGCCGGGTCAGGGCGTCTCGTCATCCGCTGAGCGGAATAGCGGCGGCCGTGGCGGGTGCTGTCGCGGCCCCGCCCGCCGTCAGCGGATGCGGCACGGGGCAGAGGGGCCTGCGAGGGCGAGGAGGGGTTCCGGGCGTGAGTCCGGCCATCCCAGGCACAAGCTTGCACCTTTGGGCTCGGCTTCGATACACTCGCAAGACGATGCGTAGTCGCAGCACACGCCGGGAGGACCACATTGAGGTACGCGCCAGCGTGCTCACCCTCCCGAGCGCCCTCCTCCTTCTCCCCCCTCGGGGGGAAGCGTAGACACCTGCCGGCCCTAAGGGCCCCGTTCCGGACCCCGTCCGGACCCTGCGCAACGTCAGCGGCGACGACACCCGCCTTGGGAGGTGTGGGTACCTCATGAGTACGCATCGCTACATCAACATCTTCGACACCACTCTGCGCGACGGTGAGCAAGCCCCGGGCGCCACGCTGAATCGGAGCGAGAAGCTCGAGATCGCCCGCCAGCTCGCGCGGCTGGGCGTCGACACCATCGAGGCCGGGTTCCCGATCGCCTCGCCAGACGACTTCGAGGCCGTCAAGACGATCGCCGCGGAGGTCCCGGGGCCGCGCGTCGCCGGGCTGGCGCGGGCCATCGAGAAGGACATCCGCGTGTGCTGGGACGCAGTCAAGGTCGCCGAGAGGCCGCGCATCCACACCTTCATCAGCACGAGCCCCGTGCAGATGAAGCATCAGATCAAGAAGACGCCGCAGGAGGTGCTCGCCGGCACGCGCGCCATGGTGAGCCTGGCGCGCGACCTGGCGAGCGCCCACGCCGGCGCCGACGTCGAGTTCAGCGCGATGGACGCGAGCCGTTCGGAGCCCGAGTTCCTGGCCGAGGTCCTGGGCATCGCCGTGGAGTCTGGCGCCACGACCATCAACGTGCCGGACACCGTCGGCTATGCGGTCCCCGTCGAGTTCGGAGACTTCATCCGCGAGCTGTACGCGCTTTGCCCCTCGCTGCGCCGACGTCTGTGTGAGCGTCCACTGTCACAACGATCTCGGTCTGGCGACGGCCAACTCGCTGGCCGCGGTGCGCGCCGGGGCGACCCAGATCGAATGCGCCGTCAACGGCATCGGCGAGCGCGCCGGCAACACGTCTCTCGAGGAGGTCGTGATGGCGCTGCGCACGCGCGGCGACCTCTTCGACTGCGAGACCGGCGTCGACACCAAGGAGATCGCGCGCACGAGTCGTCTGGTCAGCACGTTGACGGGCTACGTCGTCCAGCGCAACAAGGCGATCGTGGGCCGCAACGCCTTCGCTCACGAGAGCGGCATCCACCAGGCGGGCGTGCTCGCCGAGCCCAGCACCTTCGAGATCATGCAGCCGGCCGACGTGGGACTCGCCGAGAGCGACATCGTGCTCGGCAAGCACTCCGGCCGCCACGCGCTGCGCGCCAAGATGGCCGAGTTGGGCTACCACCTCTCGGACGAGGATCTGGACGACGCCTTCCGGCGCTTCAAGGAGGTCGCCGACAAGAAGAAGCAGGTCACGGTGCTCGACCTGGAGGCGCTCGTCAGCGAGGAGATCCGCGAGCGTCAGGATGTCTTCAGCCTGAGCAGCTTCGTCACCCAGGCTGGCTCGACGATCATCCCCACGAGCCAGGTGGAGATCGAGGCGCGCGGCGAGATCAAGCGTGGCAGGAGCTTCAGCAACGGGACGGTCGAATCCGTGTTCAAGGCCATCGACGACGCCGTCGGCATCGACGGCAGTCTCGCCGACTACCAGGTGCGTGCCATCTCGGCCGGCAAGGACGCGCTCGCCGAGGTGCGCGTGGCGGTGATCGTCAACGACCGCTCGTTCAATGGCCAGTCGGTGAGCTACGACGTGATGGAAGCGTCGGCCAAAGCATACGTGCGCGCGGTCAACAACGCCGCGGCGGCGGGGGAGGTCTGAATGGGTTCCACGATCACTGAGAAGATCCTCGCCCGAGCGGCGGGGCGAGAAGCTATGCACGCGGGCGAGATCATCGAGGCGAAGGTCGATCTGGCCTTGGCCAACGACATCACGGCGCCGCTGGCGATCGCCGAGTTCGAGAAGGCTGGGTTCACGAAGGTCTTCGATCCGGCTCGCATCGCCCTGGTGCCGGACCACTTCACGCCCAACAAGGACATCAAGGCGGCCGGTCAGAGCAAGAGGCTGCGCGAGTTCGCCCGCAAGCATGAGATCCTCAACTACTTCGAGATCGGGCGGGTCGGCATCGAGCACGTGTTGCTGCCCGACCTGGGCCTGGTGGCGCCGGGCGACGTCGTCATCGGCGCCGACAGCCACACCTGCACCTACGGCGGCGTCGCCGCCTTCAGCACCGGAATGGGCAGCACCGACTTCGCCGCTGCGATGGCCTGGGGCCGTGTGTGGCTGCGCGTGCCCGAGAGCATCAAGTTCGTCTACTCGGGCCGACCGCAGCCCTGGGTCACCGGCAAGGACCTGATCCTGCACACCATCGGCTTGATCGGCGTCGACGGCGCGCTCTACAAGGCGATGGAGTTCACCGGCGAGGCGATCGAGGGTCTCTCCATGGACGAGCGTTTCAGCATGTGCAACATGGCGATCGAGGCCGGCGGCAAGAGCGGCATCGTCGGCCACGACGCGAAGACCGAGGAGTACCTGCGGTCCGGCCCGACGGCAGTCGAGCGCGCACCGCCGGCGAAGTGTTCGCGAGCGACGCCGACGCCGAGTACGCGCAGGTGATCGAGATCGACGCGGCGGCCGTGCCGCTGACGGTCAGCAAGCCGCACCTGCCCTCCAATACGGCAGCCGCAGCCGATCTGGCGGGCATCAGGATCGACCAGGTCGTGATCGGCAGCTGCACCAACGGCCGGCTCGCCGATCTGCGCCAGGCGGCCTCCATCCTGCGCGGCCGCAAGGTCCACCCCGACGTGCGGGTCGATCATTCTGCCCGGCACGCAGCAGGTGTGCCTGGACGCCGCCGCAGACGGCACCATGCAGGCCCTCATCGAGGCTGGCTGCGCCTTCAGCACGCCGACCTGCGGGCCCTGCCTCGGCGGTCACATGGGCATCCTCGCCGAGGGCGAGCGCGCCGTCGCGACCACGAACCGCAATTTCGTCGGTCGCATGGGCCACACCGGCAGCGAGGTGTATCTGGCGAGCCCCTACGTGGCCGCCGCCTCGGCGCTGTCCGGCCACATCGCGACGCCGGACATGGTCGGAGGTGCGTCGTGACGCCGGAGACGAACGAAGGGGGCAAGGCGATGATCTACGAGGGCGCCGTCCACGCGTACGGCCGGGATGTGGACACCGACGTCATCATCCCTGCCCGCTACCTGAACACGAGCGACGCCGCCGAGCTGGCCGCGCACTGCATGGAAGACATCGACGCCGGACTTCGTGGGGCGCGTGCAGCCGGGCGACATCATCGTGGCGCGACGAGAACTTCGGCTGCGGCAGCTCGCGCGAGCACGCGCCGGTCGCCATCAAGGCCTCCGGGGTCAGCGTCGTCGTGGCCGCCTCGTTCGCCCGCATCTTCTACCGCAACGCCATCAACACGGGGTTGCCGATCGTGGTGTGTCCCGAGGCCGCGCGCGATGCCAGGACGGGCGACCGCCTGCGCGTCGATCTTTCGGCGGGCTCGGTCGAGAACCTCACGCAGGGAAAGACGTACACGGCCGAGACCTTTCCGCCGTTCATGCAGGAGCTCATCGACCGCGGCGGCCTGCTGCCCTACGTGAAGGCGCGTCTAGCGGCGGAGGCGGCCGAGTGAGCGCCTACACGGTCATGCTTCTGCCCGGCGACGGCATCGGGCCGGAGATCGTCGATGCGGCGCAGCGTGTGCTGGACGCCGCCGGCAAGCGCTTCGGCTTCACGCTCGAGTACGAGCAGGGCATGCTCGGCGGCATCGCCATCGACGCCTTCGGTGCGCCGATGGAAGACGGGCTGATCGAGCGCTGCCGCGGCTGCGACGCGGTGCTGCTCGGCGCGGTCGGCGGCCCGAAATGGGATACGACCGACCCCGACACGCCGCGTCCGGAACAGGGCCTCCTGGGGATGCGCCAGGGCCTCGCGCTCTTCGCGTAACCTGCGGCCCGTGAAGAGCTTCTCCGCCCTGGCCCACAACAGCACGCTCAAGCCCGAGGTGCTGAACGGCGTCGATCTGCTCGTCGTGCGCGAGTTGACCGGCGGCGTCTACTTCGGCAGGCGGGAGCGTGTGGGCGACACCGCCTACGACACCGATGATCTACACCGAGGCCGAGGTCGAGCGCCTCGTCGACTACGCCTTCCGGATCGCCGAAGGACGTCGTCGTCTGGTGCACTCCGTCGACAAGGCGAACGTCCTCGAGAGCTCGCGCCTCTGGCGGGCCGTCGCCATCGCGGTGGCTGAGAGGACACCCGTCCGTCGAGCTGCGCCACATGCTGGTCGACAACTGCGCCATGCAGCTGATCCGGGACCCCAAGCAGTTCGACGTGATCGCGACCGAGAACCTCTTCGGTGACGTGCTCTCGGACGAGGCGGCGATGCTCACCGGCAGCATCGGCATGCTGCCCAGCGCCAGCGTCGGCGCCGAGGGAGTGTCGCTCTACGAGCCCATCCACGGCTCGGCGCCCGACATCGTCGGCCAGGGCCTCGCCAATCCGTGTGCGACGATCCTCAGTGCGGCGATGATGCTCGACCTGAGCTTCGGAGAGGTCGAGGCGGCCCGTGCCGTCGAGAGCGCAGTCGAGACGGCGCTCTGGTACGGTGCGCGTACCGCCGACATCGCCACCGCCGACGAGCCGGTGCTCAGCACCACCGAGATGACAGACCACATCCTGACCGCTCTGGCGGCGGACTGACAGCGCTCAACAGCAGGCGAGGAGGACAGATGCCCATTCCCGCAGTGGACAAGATCTGGATGAACGGCGACCTCGTGCCCTGGGCCGAAGCCAAAGTCCACGTTCTCACGCACGCCCTGCACTATGGCTCCGGCGTCTTCGAGGGCATCCGCTGCTACGACACGGCGCGCGGTCCCGCCGTCTTCCGCCTCGACGAGCATCTCAGGAGGCTGGAGCGCTCGGCCAAGCTCTACTACATGCCGGTGCCGTACTCTCACGAAGAGCTCATGCGGGCCACCAAGGACGTGATCAAGGCCAACGGCCTCACTGCCTGCTACATCCGCCCGCTCGTCTTCCGCGGCTACGGGGAGATGGGGGTCTACCCGCTGCACGCGCCGGTGGACGCCATCATCGCCGTCTGGCCGTGGGGCGCCTACCTCGGTGAGGGCGCCGCGGAGCAGGGCATCCGCGCCAAGGTGTCGAGCGTGCGCGCTCTGGACCACTCATCGCTGGCGCGCGCCGCCAAGGCCTCCGGCCAGTACCTCAACAGCATCCTCGCCAAGGTCGAGGTCGCCAACTCGGGCTACGACGAGGCCATCATGCTCAATGAGCGCGGGCACGTGGCCGAGGGTTCGGGCGAGAACATCTTCGCCGTGCGTCGCGGCGCGACTGGTGACGCCGCCGACCTGCGACGGCATCCTCGAGGGCATCACCCGCGACAGCGTCATGGAGATCGCCACGAGCCTGGGACTGGATGTCAGCGAGCGCACTCTCACGCGCAGCGACCTCGTGCTCTCGGACGAGCTGTTCTTCACCGGCACGGCGGCCGAGATCGTGCCGATCCGCGAAGTCGACGACCACTTCATCAGCGAGCCCGGCCCTGTGACGCGGCGCATCCAGGACAAGTTCCATGCCATCGTCGGCGGTCGCGACGACGAGTTCGCGCACTACATGGAGGCCGTGGAGGGCTGAGATGACCGGCCGTGACGGTACAGCTCTACGATACGACCCTGCGCGACGGCATGCAGCAGGAGGGTCTGTCCGTCTCCGTCGAGGAGAAGGTGCGCATCGCACTGAAGCTCGACGAGCTCGGGGTGCACTTCATCGAGGGTGGGTTCCCGGCCTCCAACCCGAAGGAGATCGAGTTCTTCCGCCGCATGGAGCGTGAGCGCCTCGTGAACGCGGAGCTGGTGGCCTTCGGCATGACGCGGCGCAGGGGTGTCGCCGCCGGAGGAGGACCCGAACCTGCGGGTGCTCGCCGACGGCAGCGCCGGGACCGTCGCCGTGGTCGGCAAGTCCTGGGGCCTGCACGTGAGCAAGGTGCTGCGCGTCAGCCAGCGACGAGAATCTGCGCATGATCAGCGAGTCGGTCGAGTTCCTGCGCGCGCAGGGCAAGCGCGTCGTCTACGACGCGGAGCACTTCTTCGACGGCTACGCCGACGACCCGCAGTACGCGTTGCGCACGCTGCGCGCCGCCGCGGAGGCCGGCGCAGAGACGATCTGTCTCTGCGACACCAACGGAGGTACGCTGCCGCTCGAGGTCGAGACGGTCGTCCGCGAGGTCGTCGCCGGCGTCTCCGCATCGGTCGGTATCCACTGTCCACAACGATGGCGACTGCGCCGTCGCCAACAGCATCGTCGCAGTCGCCGCCGGGGCCTGCCAGGTGCAGGGCACGATCAACGGCTACGGCGAGCGCTGCGGCAACGCCAACCTCGTCTCGATCATCCCGGCCCTGGCAGCTCAAGATGGGCATCCCGGTGCTCGGCGGCGAGCAGCTCGAGCGCCTGAGCGAGACCGCACACTTCGTGGCGGACATCGTCAACGTGGCGATCTGGGCGCACGCGCCCTACGTCGGGCGCAGCGCCTTCGCGCACAAGGGAGGCCTGCACGTCGCCGCCGTGCAGAAGGCGCCGCAGACCTTCGAGCACATCGACCCGGCGTTGGTCGGCAACGAGCAGCGCATCCTCATCAGCGAGCTCTCCGGCAAGGGGGCCGTGCTGCGCAAGGCGCAGGAGATCGGGCTCGAGCTCGAGGGCGACGACGAGCGCATCGGCGCGGTACTCAAGCGTCTCAAGGACCGAGAGCACAGCGGCTACCACTACGAGGCCGCCGACGCCTCGTTCGAGTTGCTCCTGCGCGAGGAGCTGGCGCCGCGCGAGCCGCTCTTCCGCCTCGAGAGCTTCCGCGTCATCGTCGAGAAGCGCGAAGACGGCAAGGCGGTCGTGGAGGCCACGATCAAGGTGCACGTGAACGGCGACCGCATCATCAGCACCGCCGAGGGCAACGGGCCGGTCAACGCGCTCGATTCGGCGCTGCGCCAGGCGATCGCCCGCAAGTACCCCAACCTCGACGAGATCTCGCTCGTCAACTATCAGGTGCGCATCCTCGACGAGAACAAGGGCACCGGCGCCGCGACCCGCGTGTTGCTCGACGCCAGCGACGGGGAGGAGAGCTGGGGCAGCATCGGTGTGAGTCAGAACATCATCGAGGCGAGCTGGGAGGCTCTCGTCGACTCCATCGAGTTCGGCATGCTGCGCCGGGAGCAGACATGAGCGATCGCCTGCCGGGAGCCCCACCGTTCGGAGCGCTTGGGCGCGTCGCGGCGGGCGACGGCCAGCACTACTGCCGGTTCGTGCACGACATCGTCGAACTGCTCGACAGACCGGCCTGGGAACCCGGCGTCCGTCTGGTCGGTAAGGCTCCGCTCGCGCGAGTGGAGATGCTGGCGCCGGCCGTGCCCGGCAAGATCATCGCCGTCGGGCTCAACTACCGCGCCCACGCTGAGGAGTTCGAGATGGCCGTGCCGGCCGAGCCCATCCTCTTCATGAAACCGCGCACGGCCGTGATCGGACCGGGTCAGACGATCGTGCGGCCGGCCCGTTCGTCCCGGGTCGACTACGAGGCTGAGCTTGCCGTCGTGGTGAGCCGGCCCTGCAAGAGACGTCTCGCCGGCTGAGGCCGCCGACTACGTCGCCGGCTACACCTGCGGCAACGACGTCACGGCCCGCGATCTGCAGAAGCTCGATGGGCAGTGGACGCGCGCCAAGGGTTTCGACACCTTCTGCCCGCTCGGGCCGTGGCTGGTGACGGAGGCGCCGCCGCCGGAAGCGCGCGTGAGCGCGCTTCTGGACGGCGTGGAGGTGCAGCATGGGTCCGTCGGCGACATGGTCGTCTCGCCGCTCGAGCTGCTCTCGTTCGTGAGCGGGGTCATGACCCTCGATCCGGGCGACGTGGTCCTGACGGGGACGCCGCCCGGCGTCGGACCTCTGGCGGCTCGGGCAGGTGGTGACGATCTTCGTCGAGGGCATCGGCGCTCTCACCAGCCCCGTGGCCTGAGCCTTCGACTCGAGGCGGGTCAGGTCGGGGCCAGCGCGCCCGTCTCGCGGAGCAGACTGAGGAAGTCCGGCATGAGTGCGGGGGGCGCGGCCACCACGGCTGGACCCTTCCGGTTCACCACGGCGAGGAAGCGCACATCGGCTCCGGCCTCCCGCGCGATGACGCCGCCGGCCGCGTAGTCCCAGGGCGACAGTCCGAGCTCCCAGTAGGCGTCCACTTGGCCGGCGGCGACGCGGCACAGGTCGAGCGCCGCCGACCCTCCCCGGCGGATGTCGCGCACCCTGCCGACGACCCGCGACACGATCAGCCCCTGATGCTCCCGCTGAGCGGCTTCGTAGGAGAACCCTGTGGCCACGAGGGCATTCGAGACAGCGGGCGGCTCTCCCACCTGCAGCGGCCGGTCGTCGCAGACTGCTCCGAACCCCAGCAGGGCCCGGTACATGTGCTCCGCGCTTGAGTCGTAGACGACGCCGATCCGCGGCTCTCCGTCGATCTCCACGGCGATGGACACGGCAAAGGCGGGGTAGCCGTAGACGTAGTTGGTGGTCCCATCGAGCGGGTCGATCACCCAGCGCACGCCGGTCGTCCCGCTCTTCTGCGACCCCTCCTCCGCCAGTAGCGCGTCGTCCGGCCGGGCCTCCCTGAGCCGATCGACGATCAGCGTTCCGCCTCCCGATCGACTTGACTCACGAGATCGCTCTGAGTGGACTTCGTCTCGATACGCAGGGCGCTTCTGAGACCGTCGACGTGGACCTGCCCCGCGTCGTAGGCGAGATCGCCGGCCAGTGCGAGGAGTTCCTGGAGATGGCGTGGGGCGGCGCTCATGCGGCCCTCTCAGGGCTCGACTGAGCCGGCACACTATCTGCTCCCCTGTGGGGCGCTTCGGCTATGGCGGGATCTCCTCAGGGACTCGCCGGGCGGGACAGAGGATGCCACGGCGCTGCCGCCCGGCATCCCCAGGTGACGGTAGCAGATGCCCGGCGGCCTCACCACACGGATCTGGCCGCGGCCCGTTTGCCGACGGCCGCCGCGGGCCGTTCGCCGCGCGGGGGTGGTCGCTCGTCGTGCGGGCTGCGCCGCGACGGCGCCATGTCTCCGGCGCGCGGCCGCGGAGTGCCGTGCATCGCGATCGCGGTGATGGCCCGGCGCAGCGGTCCTCCGTGCTAGAATCGATACCTTCAATGGCCTCCGATTTCGTCCATCTTCACGTCCACAGCGAGTACTCGCTGCTCGACGGCGCCTGCCGTGTGAAGAGCCTCGTCCGGAGAGCCAAGGAGTTGGGCATGCCCGCGGTGGCGCTCACCGACCACGGTACTCTGGGCGGCGCCGTCAAGTTCTACAGCGCCGCCCTCGAAGAGGGCATCAAGCCCATCATCGGCCTGGAGCTCTACATGGGCACGGACCGGCACTCGCGCGCAGGGGTCAAGGAGCGCAACGCCCACCTCACCCTCCTGGCTCGCAACGAGACCGGCTATCGCAACCTCGTCAAGCTCTCCACGCGCGCCTATCTCGAGGGCTACTACTACAAGCCGCGCGCCGACTGGGAGCTGCTCAGCGAGCACCACGAGGGCCTCATCGCGCTCACCGGCTGCCTCAGCGGGCGTGCCGCGCTACTGCTCAAGGACGGGAACGACGACGCCGCGCTCGCCGACGTGCGGCGCCTGGCGGAGCTGCTCGGCTCCGAGAACGTGTTCGTCGAGCTACAGGACGCCGGCCTGCCGGAGCAGCGCGAGATGCTCCCCAAGCTCGCTCTGCTCGCCGAGCGGGCCGGCCTGCGCACCGTAGCCACCAACGACGTGCACTACCTCTGCCACAACGACAGTCGCGCACACGACGCGTTGCTCTGCATCCAGACGCAGAGCAACCTCGCCGACGATGACCGCATGCGCTACGGCAGCGACGAGTTCTACCTCAAGTCCGGCGATGAGATGGCCGAGCGCTTCCGGGAGTATCCCGGTGCCTGCGAGGCCACTGCCGAGATCGCCGAGCGCTGCAACGTGACGCTCGACTTCGGGGCGTCGCGCCTGCCCGCCTATCCCGTGCCGGAGGGACACACCGAGGCCTCGTACCTGCGCGAGCAGTGCGAGCGCGGTATCGAGCGCCGCTACGGCGCCGACCCCGGCCCGGCGGTGCGCGAGCGCCTCGACTTCGAGCTCGGCGTGATCGGCGAGATGGGCTTCGACGCCTACTTCCTGATCGTCTGGGACTTCATCAAGTTCGCCAAGGACAGCGGCATCGCCGTCGGTCCCGGACGCGGCTCGGCCGCCGGCAGCATCGTCGCCTACGCGCTCGCCATCACCGACCTCGATCCGCTCAAGTACGACCTGCTCTTCGAGCGCTTCCTCAACCCCGGCCGCAAGAGCATGCCCGACATCGACATCGATTTCTCGGTCGCGCGTCGCGACGAGGTCATCGAGTACGTGGCCGAGAAGTACGGGCGCGACCGCGTGGCGCAGATCATCACCTTCGGCACGATGGCGGCGCGCGCCGCAACGCGAGACGCGGCGCGCGTCATGGGCCTGCCCTACGCGGTCGGCGACAAGATCGCCAAGATGATCCCCGAGCAGGCGCCGCCGGCGACCTTCGCGCAGGCCATGCACGAGGGTTCGGAGCTGTACCAGGCGTGCGCGGCCGACGCTCAGGTCAAGGAGGTCGTCGACCTGGCGATGTCGTTCGAGGGCCTCATCCGCAACGACTCGATCCACGCGGCGGCGGTCGTCATCAGCGATCAGCCCCTCACCGACTACGTGCCCCTGCAGAAGAAGGGCGACGCCGAGCTCGTCACGCAGTTCGACATGAACGATGTCGCCAAGCTCGGTCTTCTCAAGATGGACTTCCTCGGTCTGCGCAACCTCGATGTCATCGAGGCCGCGCTCGAGATCATCGAGAAGACCGATGGGCTGTGCATCGAGATCGACAAGCTGCCGCTGGACGACCAGAAGACCTACGCGATGCTCGCCAGGGGCGACTCGACCGGCGTGTTCCAGTTCGAGAGTCCCGGCATGCGCGAGGCCCTGCGCGATGTGGCTCCGACGCGCTTCGAGGATCTCATCGCCATCGTCGCCCTGTACCGCCCCGGCCCGATGCAGTACATCGCCACCTACGCCCGCAACAAGAAGAACCCGAGCGCGGTCGTGTACGACCACGAGGCCCTGCGGCCCATCCTCGAGCCCACGCACGGTGTGACCATCTACCAGGAGCAGTACATGGCGATCGCCCGTCGGGTGGGCGGCTTCAGCCCTGCCCAGGCGGACGATCTGCGCAAGGCCATCAGCAAGAAGAACAAGGAACTGATGGCCTCCCTCAAGGAGCCGCTGATGCAGGGCCTTGGCGCCAGCGGCGTGCCACCGGGAGTGGCCCAGAAGCTGTGGGCGAGCTTCGAGGCCACCGGCGACTACTCGTTCAACAAGAGCCACGCCGCCTGCTACGCGCTGATCAGCTATCGCACCGCCTGGCTCAAGGCGAACTACCCCGTCGAGTACATGGCGGCGCTCATCTCGAGCGTCATGAACACCAAGGACAAGGTGCCGTTCTACGTGAACCAGTGCCACGAGCTCGGCATCCAGGTGCTGCCGCCAGACGTGAACGAGAGCGACGTCGGCTTCACCGCGGTCGGGGGCAAGATCCGCTTCGGTCTAAACGCGGTGAAGGGCGTGGGGCGCGGCGCGATCGAGTCCATCATCGCCGCGCGCGCCGCCGGCCCTTTCACCTCGATCCACGACTTCTGTGGCCGCATCGACGCTCAGGTCGCCAACAAGCGCACTCTCGAGGCGCTCATTCGCAGCGGCGCCTTCGACAGTACCGGCGACCCGCGGCGCGGCATGCTCGAGACGCTCTCCGCCGCGATGGCCGGCGGCGAACGGCGGCGCAAGGACGCCGCGGACGGCCAGGGCGGGCTCTTCGATGTCCTGACCCCTGAGGACGCCCAGGAGCACGAGCCCCAGGTCCCCCAGCGTGAGTTCGACCAGGCGACCCTGCTCAAGGGTGAGAAGGAGGCCCTCGGACTCTACGTCTCGTCCCATCCGCTGCAGGGCTTGCGAGAGCAGCTGCGCGACGAGACCGAGGCGGCCGTGGCTGCCCTCGACGGCAGAGACGACGGTGAAGTCGTCTGGACGGGCGGCATCATCGCCAGCGCCCAGAAGAAGGTCAGCAAGAACGGCGGCGCGTGGCTCGCTTTCCGTCTCGAGGACGTGGACGGCGGGGTCGCGTGCCGCGCCTGGCCCGCCGTGTTCGAACAATCCAAGGACCTTCTCGTCGAGGACGGCATCGTCAAGATCAAGGGGCGCGTCGAGCGCAAGGCCGAGGCCGAGACCACACTGATCGTCCTGGAGGTGCTTGCCTTTCAGCGGGGTCAGCGAGAACCGTCCGCTCACGGTCACCGTCGATGCCGCACGAGCGCTTCCCTCGGCGATCGACGACCTGCGGCGCGTCCTCGCCGACTTCCCCGGGCACGTGCCGGTGGTCGTACAGATGGTGGCGGACGATCGGCAGGCACGTCTGCGCGTCGGCGACGGCCTGCGCGTGGCGCCGGTCGCCGGTCTCTACGCGGAGCTCAAGGCGCTGCTCGGCGAGAGCTGCGTCGGGACGGGTTGATGAGGTCGAGCGCTGCGGCGTGGAGGGCGGACTGGTGATCCCAGAGGGCATGCGCGACATGCTGCCGCCCGAGACCGGCCAGCGGCGCGACGTCGAGGCGCTGTTGCTGCGCCGCTTCGAGACCTACGGCTACGGCGAGGTGATGACCCCGTGGCTCGAGTTCGCGGAGACCCTCGAGGTCGCCGGCGACGACACGCTCGAGGCAGGCTACCGTCTGTGGGACGAGCAAGGTCGACAGCTCATGGTGCGCACCGACATGACGGTGCCCGTGGCGCGCCTCGCAGCAGCTCGCTACGGCGACGGACCGCTGCCCTTGCGCTTGTCCTACGTTGCTCCGGCCATTCGTCCCTGGGCGCCGCAGCGCAGTCAGGACGGGGAGTTCGTACAGGCAGGGGCGGAGTTGCTGGGCCTGCGCTCGGCGGAGGCCGACGCCGAGGTCGTGACGCTGCTTTGCGACGCGCTCGGCAGCCTCGGCCTGCGCGACTACCGCGTCGCTCTCGGCACCGTCGCTTTCCATCGCGCGATGGTCGAGTCGCTTGGCTTGGCTGAGGACGATCGCACGAAGCTCCTCGAGGCGCTCGCCGACCGCGACTACCCGCTGCTCGAGAGCATCGCCGGCAAGTCGCAGCTCGGCGACGCGGCGCGCAAGATGCTGCAGCGGACCATCGAGCTGGGCGGGACGCGCGACAGCCTGGTGCAAGCTCGCAAGCTCGCCACCAGCCCAAGGATGGAGTCGGCGATCGATCAGCTCGTGGGCATCCACGACCTTGTGGAGGAGGCAGGCTACGGCGATGTCATCACGTTCGACTTCGGCTTCTTTCAGGATCTGTCGTACTACAGCGACCTGGTCTTCGAGGCCTACGCGCCCGGTGTCGGGCTGCCCATCGCCTCGGGCGGCCGCTACGACGGACTGCTCTCCCGCTTCGACTGGGACCTGCCGGCGGTGGGATTCGCCATCGGGCTAGACCGCCTGGAAGAGGCTCTGGATGAGGCCGGTGTCTTGCCGATGACCAGACCGCCCGCCCTGGTCTTCGTCGGCGGCCTCGGGTCGCCGGCTCGCACGGCGGAGTTGCGGCACCTGGGCTGGTCGGTGGCGGCGCTGCCGAGCGATGCCGAGACGAGCTCACGGCCCTGTGTCTACCGAAATGGCAACACTTACCGGGTCGAGCTCGCTAACGGCAGAAGTGCTTCCGGGAACTGGCGGGACGCGCTGGCCGCTCTGGGCCGCCCCGGGAGCTGCGCGTGAAGCTGGCCTTGGCCAGCGATGGCGCTACTGTGCCGTCCGACGTGATCGACCTGCTGGCCGCCGCCGGCCTGCCCACCGCGTCGCTGCGTTCGACGTCGGGCCCCGCACTGATCGCGGCGGACGGCATGGAATGGCTGGTGGCGTCAGGGGAGGACGTGCTGGCCGTCTGTGTGGCTGGGGGCGTGGACGCCGGTATCGTCGGCAAGGAACTGCTCCTCGAGCACGAGCTCGATCTCAGCGAGCTCCTCGACCTCCAGGTCGCCAGTCAACGCCTCGTTTACGCCAAGGCTGCGTCTGGGACGCGGCCCGGACGCCATCGTCTGCGGATCGCGACGCGCTACCCGCGAGCGACGCGTCGCCACTTCGCCCAGTCGGGGCGGCAGGTCGACCCATTGACTCTGGCCGCCCCCGGGCTTGCCGTCGAGCTCGGGCTCGCCGACGGCGTCGTCGAGCTCGAGCACCTGCTTCCACGAGGCGAGGCACAGTTGGTCGTCTGCGAGCAGATCGCCCTCTGCGGCGCTCGACTCGTGGCGGGACGCCAGGCTCGTGCGCTGCGAAGTGCAGGCCTTTCGACCCTGGTCGACAGCCTTCGAGCGGCCCAGGTGGAGATTTGAGGACACTGCTCTGGTCAGACGACCTTGCTGCTACGGTCGCCGCGCTGCGCGACTTCGCGCCGTCGGCGATGGGGGTGCGCGCTATCGTCGGCGCCATCGTCGAAGACGTGCGCGGGCGTGGCGACGAGGCCGTGAAGGCGCACACTGCGCGCCTCGACCGTGTCGATCTGCCTTCGGACTACGCCGTCTCGGCGGGGGAGAGGCGGCACGCCCTCGCGGAGCTGGCGCCCGCCCTGCGCGAGGCGCTCGAGCTCGCCGCCGCCAACATCCGCGAGTACCACCGGCGCGAGACGCCGACTGCCTGGCGCGCGGTGTTCCCTCAGGGGCAAGCGGTGGGGCAGGAGGTCGTCCCGCTGGCCGTCGCCGGCCTCTACGTGCCGGGCGGCCTGGCAAACTACCCCTCCTCCGTACTGATGACGGCCATCCCCGCCCAGGTCGCCGGTGTCGGCCGCATCGTCGCCTGCTCGCCCCCGCGCCAGGACGGCTGCGCGGCTGCGGGCGTGGCCGCCGCCTGCCAGCTCCTCGGCGTGGACGATCTCTACCCGATCGGCGGTGCGCAGGCGGTCGCGGCGATGGCCTACGGCACCGCTACGGTCCCGCGCTGTGACGTCATCGTGGGGCCGGGCAACGCCTACGTCACCGAGGCGAAGCGCCAGGTCATGGGCGAGGTTGGCATCGACGGTCTTGCCGGCCCCAGCGAGGTGCTTGTGGTCGCCGACGAGACGGCCTCGCCCGAGTGGCTGGCCGCCGACCTCCTCGCCCAGGCCGAGCACGGAGCGGGCTCGATGGCGTGCCTCGCCGACATCGGCGGCACGCTCGGCGAGGCCGTTGGTCGGGAGGTCGACAGGCTCGGATCAGAGCTCGGGATCGCGCACGAGAACGTGGCCGTCGTGGCCTGCCCCGATCGGAGTGCCGCCGTGGCGCTCTGCAACGTCTTCGGCCCCGAGCATCTGGAGCTGCACGTCGCCGACGCCGCGGCGCTGGTGCCTGCGATCCGCAACGCCGGCGCCGTCTTCGTGGGACCGTACGCCGCCACCGCATTCGCCGACTACGCCGCCGGCAGCAATCACGTGCTGCCGACCGGCGGCTCGGCGCGCTTCGCCCAAGGCCTCTCCGTGGCTGCTTTCCAGAAGCGGGTGGCTGTGGTAGAACTCGATCGCGCCGCCGCCGCGGCCCTCGCGGCGCACGTGGCGACGATCGCCGATGAGGAGGGACTCAGGGCGCACGCCCGCTCGGCCCGCCTCCGCCTCCATGAGGAGTAGGGCATGACGCAGCGCCGCGCAGAGGTCCGCCGCACCACCAGCGAGACAGACATCGCCCTCACGCTCTGCATCGACGGCTCCGGGAAGGCCGATGCGCAGACGGGCATCGGCTTCCTCGACCACATGCTCGAGCTGTTCGCGCACCACGGCGGCTTCGACCTCACCGTCAAGGCGGTGGGCGACCTCGACGTCGACGGTCACCACACCGTGGAGGACATCGGTCTGGCGCTCGGCCAGGCCTTCGATGAGGCGCTCGGCGAGAAGCGAGGCATCCGTCGCTACGGCTCGTTCCTGCTCCCCATGGATGAGGCCCTGGCGATGGTGGCGCTCGACCTGTCGGGGCGGCCGTACTTCGTGCACGATCTGCAGCTCGCCGGGATTCGCATCGGCGCGTTCGACGGCGAGCTGGCGGCCCACTTCTTCCGCTCCCTCGCGATGCAGGCCGGCCTCACGTTGCACATCCGCCTGCTGGCCGGAGGCGACGCTCACCACATCGTCGAGGCGGTCTTCAAAGGCGTCGCCCGGGCGCTCTCTCGAGGCCTGCGAGCGCACGACGGATGCGGGTGTGCCGTCCACGAAGGGGATCCTCTGACGCTGGCGCGGCACCCCGGCAGGCCTGTCGTGGCGGTCGTCGACTACGGCATGGGCAACCTCGCGAGCGTGATCAAGGCGCTCGAGCGCAGCGGCGCGGAGGCGCGCGTCACGGCAAGCACCACCGCGGTCCGCTCGGCCGCCGCGGTCGTGCTCCCCGGCGTCGGGGCCTTTCGCGACGCCGCCGAGCGGCTCGAGCGCAGCGGTCTCGGAGCCGCGGTCCTCGAGCGCATCACCGCCGGCGTGCCGTTCCTCGGCGTCTGCCTCGGCCTGCAGCTCTTGTTCGAGAGCAGCGAGGAGGGCGGTCGTTGGTCCGGTCTCGGTGTCTTCGGGGGCGCCGTCGAGCGGCTGGAGACGGCGCTCAAGGTGCCCCATATCGGCTGGAACGAGCTTGAGTGGACGGCGGCCGGTCGTGAGATGGCCGACGGCTTGCCCGACGGCGTCGCCGTCTACTTCGTGCACTCGTACGCCGCGTCTCCCACCGACCCGTCGATCGTGGCTGCCACGACGGACTACGGCGGGTCGGTGGTCGCCGCGGTGGCGCGCGACAATGTCTGGGCGGTACAGTTCCATCCGGAGAAGAGCTCGCGTGCCGGTCTGCGCCTGCTGGCCGGGTTCGTGCAGCGCGTCCATCGGGAGGTGCGCACGTCATGATCATCTTTCCGGCTGTCGACATCCAGGACGGCAAGGCCGTGCGCCTGCGGCGCGGCGACTTCGACGACGCCACGGTGTTCGGCAACGATCCGGTGGAGCTCGCGCGGCGCTGGCAGGCCGATGGTGCGGAGGCGCTGCACGTCGTCGACCTCGACGCGGCGCGCACCGGCGAGATGAGCAACGTCGACATCGTGGAGCGCATCGTCAAGGCCGTCGACATCCCCGTTCAGTACGGCGGCGGGGTGCGCAGCGCCAAGAGCCTCGCCTACATCGCGGGCATCGGCGTGCATTGGGTCGTGATGGGCACGGCCGCGATGACGGCGGCCGACCTTCTCGACTCGGCGCTCGCCTGGCTCGGCGATCGTCTCGTCGTCGGCATGGACTGCAGCGGCGGCATGGTCGCCACTCACGGCTGGCAGCGCCGCTCACAGATGTCCGCGACGCGCTTCCTGAAGATCCTCGAGGAGAAGGGGGTGAAGCGTGTCGTGTACACGGATGTGGCCCGCGACGGCATGCTCCGCGGGCCAGACCTCGAGGGCCTGGAGGAGCTCGCCGCTTCGACGCCGCTGGAACTCATCATGTCGGGCGGCGTCACGTGGCTCGACGATCTGCGCCTGCTCGCCAAGCTCCCTGCGCCCAACGTCGTCGGCGTGATCGTCGGCCGCGCCCTCTATGAGGGCTCGTTCACGGTGGCCGAGGCGCAGGCCGTGTTCGCCGACTGAGCCTGCGTCGCGAAGGGGGCACGTCATGCACATGAAGCGCGTCATCCCGTGCCTGGACGTGCGCGACGGACGCGTCGTCAAGGGCGTCAACTTCGTGGGGTTGCGGGACGCGGGCGATCCCGTCGAGCTGGCTGCCCGCTACGACGCCGAGGGCGCCGACGAGCTCGTCTTCCTCGACATCACCGCCTCTCACGAACGTCGCGACATCATCGCCGCACTGGCGTCACGCTGCGCCGAGCAGGTCTTCATCCCGTTCACCATCGGCGGCGGTTTGAGCAGCGTCGAGGACGTGCGACTCATCCTCGCCGCCGGCGCCGACAAGGTGACCATGAACACGGCGGCCGTCGAGGATCCCGAGCTCGTGCGCCGCTGCGCCGAGCGGTTCGGCGCCCAGTGCATCGTCGTGGCCATCGACGCCAAGCGCGCAGCGGGCAGCGGGGAGGAGGGCCGCGTCGCCGCGTTGGGAGGTCTACGTGCACGGCGGCCGCACCCCTACCGGCATCGATGCCGTCGGGTGGGCGGTCAGGGCCGCCGAGCTGGGCGCCGGCGAGTTCATGCTCACGAGCATGGACCGCGACGGCACCATGGACGGCTACGATCTCGAGCTCACGCGCGCCGTCGCCCGCGCCGTCGATGTGCCGGTCATCGCCTCGGGAGGGGTCGGGACACTCGAGCATCTCGCAGAGGGCCTACTCGAGGGCGAGGCCGACGCCGTCCTTGCCGCCAGCATCTTCCACTACGGCACCTACTCGCTGGCCGAGACGAAGGCCTACCTCTCGGCGCGTGGCATCCCCGTGCGCATCCCGTTGTCCGGGACGATCTCCGATGCCGCCGAGGGCTCCGGGGGGCCTGCGGGAGCGACGGGCGCCCCACCGCTCAGCTGAGCAGGGCAGGCGATGGCTGGCCCCGAACGCGTGGATCTCGCCGCCCTCGATGGGGCGGGCGCCGCGGCGCTCCCCGCGCGCATTCGCGCCGCGCATCTCGTCTGTTTCCCGACCGACACGGTGTATGGAGTCGGAGGCACGCTGACGCCTCGGGTCGGCGACGCGCTGGTCGCGGCCAAGGGGCGCGACCCACGCAAGCCGCTGCAGGTCGTCTTCTCGTCGCTGGCCATGCTCGAGGCTGAGGTGCGCCCTGCTCCGCGGCTTCTGGCAGTCTGCCGGGCGTTGCTGCCGGCGCCGCTGACCCTGGTGCTGCCGTACCCGCCGGGATGGACGTTTCCGCCCGTGACCGCGACGCTCGGCGTGCGCGTGCCGGAGTGGCCCGCGGCCGCGCGTCGTCTGGAGGCGCTGGAGTTCCCGCTGGTCGCGTCCAGCGCGAACCCGAGCGGCGCCCCTCCGCCGGCTTCTCTCGACGAAGTCGACCAAGGTCTGCTGGCACGTTGCGATCTGGTGCTCGACGCCGGGCCCGTGGTCGGTGTCGCCTCCACCGTCGTGGACTTCGCTGAGTACACGGAGACCGGACGCTGGCGCGTGCTGCGCGCCGGCGCCCTCACTGAATCCGAGGTCGCGGCCCGCGTGGCGACGACCGTGGGAAAGGAGTCATTGCCGTGAGGACCTTGCGCTTCCACCAGGTCGACGTGTTCGCCGACCAGCCCTTGACAGGCAATCCCCTGGCCGTCTTCACGTCGGCCGACGGCCTGTCCACCGATCAGATGCAGGCCATCGCTCGCGAGATGAACCTCTCGGAGACGACCTTCGTCATGGCCGCCGTAGCCGCTGGCGACGCTCGTGTGCGCATCTTCACGCCCGTCGCGGAGCTGCCCTTCGCCGGACATCCCACGGTCGGCACGGCCTGTGAGCTGGTGCGCCTCGGACACGTTGAGGCGGTCGAGCCGGTGACACGTGTCGTGCTCGAACTCGATGCGGGTCCGACCGTGGTAGAGGTGAACGTTCGCGAAGGGCTGCCCGTGGCGGCCACCGTGCACCAGGGGCCGCCACGCTTCGGGTCGCAGGTCGCTCCGCAGGAGGCCGCCGCGGTCCTTCGGCTGGCGACCTCCGACTTGCATCCGGACCTCCCGCCGACGACCGTGGGCACCGCCCTCAACTACACGATCATCCCGCTCCTTTCCACGGAGGCGCTCGCGCGCGTGGCTCCCGACATGCAGATCCTTGAGCCCTTCGAGGACGCCCACGCCGAGGTCTACCCCTGCGCGTTCACCGGCGTCACGGACCCCTGGGTCGAGGCGCGCGGTCTCTTCCCGCTGCTCGGCATACCCGAGGATCCCGCCACCGGAAGCGCCGCTGGACCACTGGCCGCGTACATGGCGCGCGCCGGCCTGCTGTCGCCGCAAGAGGAGCGCGTCGTGCTGCAGGGCCAGCACGTGGGCCGGCCCAGTCGTCTCACCGTGAGCGTGAGCCCCGGCCTCGCCGACGTCCTGGTGGGAGGCGCGGTGCAGCTCGTCGCTCGGGGCGAACTGTACCTGCCGGGCTGATAGAATCGGCCTGTCGTGAGATGCTCCCGCGCCCTCGCGCCGGCCGCTCGCAGGGCCGGTCGCGATAGCGTGGCCGCCGGAACTCGAACGAGGGAGCTGGCCTTGAAGATCGCCGCAGGCGCCGATCATGCTGGGTACGTCGTCAAGAATTCGGTGGTGCGCCGCCTGCGTTCACAGGGGTATCAGGTCGTCGACGTCGGCGTCGATTCGGGCGACATCTCGGTGGACTACCCCACCTACGCTCACCGTGTGGCCGACCAGGTGGCGAGGGGTGAGGTCGACCGTGGCCTTCTGGTGTGTGGCACGGGTCTCGGCGTCTGTATGGCCGCCAATCGACACGAAGGCGTGCGCGCCGCGGCCTGTACTTCGCCGCACCTGGCCGAGATGTCGCGGAGGCACAACGACGCGAACGTGCTCTGCCTTGCCGGGCGTGTGCTGAGCGAGGACGAGGCATGGGCGATCACCCAGGTCTGGATGGCGACAGCGTTCGAGGGTGGGCGGCACGAACACCGGGTGCAGCTCATCGAGATCGGCGACGAGGCCTCCCAGTGAGCCCGGTGGGCCGCGAGTGGCGTCGCGAGCCGCTCTACCATCTCGACCCGCAGCTCAACGAGCTCCTGCGCTCTGAGCTCACCCGCCAGCAGGAGACTCTCGAGCTCATCGCCAGCGAGAACTTCGCCAGCCGCGCCGTACTCGAGGCGACGGGCTCGGTGCTTACGAACAAGTATGCGGAGGGCCTGCCGGGGGCGCGCTACTACGGCGGCTGCGAAATCGTCGACCAGGTGGAGACGCTGGCCATCGACCGCTGCAAGGCCCTGTTCGGCGCCGAGCATGTGAACGTGCAGCCGCACTCCGGCTCCTCCGCCAATCTTGCGGCGCTGTTCGCGCTGCTCGAGCCGGGCGACACGCTGATGGCCATGGAGTTGACTCACGGCGGTCATCTGACGCACGGCCTGAACATCAACTACTCCGGACGCACCTACGACGTGGTTCCCTATCACGTGCGCCCCGACACTGAGATCGTCGACCTCGATGAGGTGCGCTCGCTGGCGCTCAAACACCGGCCCAAGCTCATCATCTGCGGCTACAGCTCGTACCCGCGGATGGTCGACTTCGCCGCATTCCGCGAGATCGCCGACGAGGTGGGCGCCCTGCTGCTCGCCGACATCGCGCACATCGCCGGTCTGATCGCCGCGGGCGTGCATCCCAACCCCGTGCCCTACTGCGATGTGGTGACGAGCACGACGCACAAGACATTGACCGGGCCGCGTGCCGGACTCATCATGTGCCGCGCGGAGTATGGCAGGGCCATAGACCGCGCCGTCTTCCCGGGAATGCAGGGCGGACCGCTCATGCACGTGATCGCGGCCAAGGCCGTGTGCCTGCGCATCGCCGCCAGCGAGGAGTTCCGGCGGCTGCAGCAGCAGATCGTCGCGAACTGCGCCGTGCTGGCCGAGACCCTCGCCGCCGGCGGTCTGCGCCTCGTCTCCGGCGGCACCGATGTGCACCTGGCGCTCGTCGATTTGCGCAGCACGGGCCTCAACGGCCTGCAGTGTCAGGAACTCCTCGAGCGCGTGAACATCACAGCCAATCGCAACGTCGTGCCTTTCGAGGCCAGCTCGTTCAACGTGGCCAGCGGGCTCCGCGTCGGGTCTCCGGCGGTGACGACCCGTGGCTTCATGGAGGCGGAGATGCGCAAGACCGGCGAGCTGATGCTGCGCGCTCTGGAGCAGAGGGATGATGACGCCGCTCTCGACGAGATCCGCCGCGAGGTCGTCGAGCTGCTCGATCACTTCCCGCTCTACGAGTTCCTGTGAGTGAGAGCGCCGATCACCGACCGCGTCCTGAGGGGGCGTCCAGTCGCAGACCGAGCTGGCACGAGTACTTCCTCCAGCTGGCAGTCCAGGCGGCGACGCGTTCCACGTGTCTTCGCCGTCAGGTCGGCGCCGTGCTCGTGCGCGACAAGCGCGTACTGGCGACCGGCTACAACGGCGCCCCCAGGGGCGTCGCGCACTGTCTCGACGTCGGCTGCCTGCGTGACCAGCTCGGCATCCCGTCCGGCGAGCGCCACGAGCTCTGTCGAGCCATTCATGCCGAACAGAACGCCATCATCCAGGCGGCCGTTCACGGCGTCGCCATCGATGGGGCCATCCTGTACTGCACCCATCAGCCTTGCGTCCTCTGCGCGAAGATGTTGATCAACTGTGGCGTCAGAGAGGTCCACTTCATCGAGGGATACCCTGACGAGCTTTCTCTGGCGTTGATCGAGGAGGCCGGAGTGATGCTGCAACGGGAGGAACTGCCATAGGGGGTCCTCTCAGCATGTCGAGCCCGCTGAGCTCGGCCGTGCTGGGGTTGGTGATCGCCGGCGCGATCGTGTACGTGCTCACACCGTTGATGGGCCGTCTTGCGCGACGCACCGGTGTGGTCGACACGCCCAGCGACGATCGTCGCATGCACGACCTCGCGACGCCGCTGCTCGGCGGCCTCGGCATGTACATCGGGTGGTTGGTCGCCGTCATGCTCCTGGTGTCCGTCGACCGCCCCGTCTGGGGCATCATCGGGGGCGCCACGATCGTCGTCGCCGTGGGCCTCTTCGACGATCTCTACGAACTCGAGCCCATCGTCAAGCTCTTCGGTCAACTGTTGGCCATCGGCGTGGCCATGTACTTCGACATCCGGGTGACTCGCATCGGCGTGCCGTTCACCGACACGATGCTGTACCTTCCGACCATCGCCTCGATCCTCTTCACCACTTTCTGGATGGCGATGATCATCAACATGGTGAACTTCATCGACGGTCTCGATGGGCTCGCCGCCGGCGTGTGTGGCATCGCCGCCGTCACGTTCTCAATCATCGCACTGAGCACGCATTTCCCCGCAATGGGCATCCTCGCGGCGGTGCTTGCCGGGGCGACGTTCGCCTTCCTGCGCTTCAACTTCCACCCGGCCAGCATCTTCATGGGCGACGCCGGCTCGATGCTGCTGGGCTTCGTGCTCGCCTGCATCAGCGTTCAGTCGGTGATGAAGGGCACGGCGGCCATCGCGCTCATACTGCCGCTGCTGGTCCTCGGCGTGCCGTTCATCGACCTGTCTCTCATCGTGTGGAGGCGCTGGCGGCGCGGCGTGCCCTTCTACTCACCCGGTCAGGACCACGTCCATCACGACCTCGTCCTCGTGCACGGCTTCTCGCAGCGCAAGAGCGTCCTGCTCCTCTACTCGTGGTGTCTCCTCCTCAGCGGCCTGGCGATCGCCATGCAGCGGGAGAACCGGCTTGCCACCATCATCCTGGGGGTGGCGGCGGGCGTCGCCACCGCCTACATGGCCAAACTGCTGAGTCGCTACCGCTCGCGCCGTCTCGGAGCGCTCGGCGCGGAGCCGCCCGACGGCGCCGAGGGGTGAGGACCCCGCCCGGTGGAGGCCATGTCGGGAGGGGACACCCGTGCCTGACGGAGCACGCGCGTCTGGCGTGTTGCTTGCATTTGTGACGGAAGGTATAGTGTGACCCCAGAGCGCCAGAAGGACGGACGAAACGAGCGTCGCAAGTCGACCACTTCGGCTGAGACGGTTGCCTTCATGGTGCTGGGGGGGATTGTCACGGGTCTTGGCCTGGGGGCCGGGATAGACAGGCTCATAGGCACCCTACCTTTGGTGACGGTGATCGGCGTATTCGCCGGTTTCGCGCTGGCGCTCTATGCAATCTACCTTGAGACGAAGTGACACGTAGATGGGGAGGGCTCTCATTCGTTCGCGACTCGTTGCGCCGGTCGTGCTCAGTGCGGTGATCGTGCTGTGCGCCGTGACGGCCGCACTTCTCGACCGCCCGGTCTGGGCGGCCGTCGTCGGAGCCTCTCTCGGTCTGGCCTACTGGGCGCTTGAGGCCATCACCTTGCGGGTCGGCGCCATGGTGCCCCTCGCGGCGTCGGTCGGAGTGGCGCTGGCCGGGATGGTGCTGCGCTTCGTCGTCGTACTCGGCGTGCTCGTGCTGGTCGCCATGCTATGGCGACCGGAGTTCGCGACGACGGTGTTTGCGTTCGTCGCCTCATTCACCATCTATCTGGGCGTGCGTGTGTCCACCTTTCCGCTCGTCCGCGGGCCAGTGGGGACGGTGAGAGTTCAATGAGGAAGGGCAAGCTGCTGATTGGGCTGGTGGTCTCCATCGTCGTCGTGATGGCCGTGGCGTTCGCTCCCGGCATGGGACAAACGTTCCTGACCGGTGCGCCTGTGCTGGCTTCCGAGACGACGGAGCACAGCACCGCTGAGGAGGCGGGCGACCACGCCGCCGAGTCCGGTGGAGCCGAACACGAGGAGGAGGGCGTCGATGTCGGCGCCGAGTTCGAGCTCGAGCCCCTCATCTCGATCCCCCCCATCGGCCCCTTCGATCTCTCGATCACCAAGGCCGTTGTCTATCTCTGGCTTTCGGTGGCTCGCCATCATCATCGGCGTGATCATCCTCCGTCGCAGCCTCAACAACACCGGCGGTCGCGTGTTCGCTCTCTTCGAGGGCCTGTACGATCTCGCCCGGCAGGGCATCGTCAATTCCGTCATGCGCAAGGGCCAGGGAACGTGGTTCCCGTACATCGCCGGCGTCTTCTTCTTCATCTTCATCTCGAACCTCATCGGTCTCATCCCGATGCCCTTCGGCCATCATCAAGGCCTCGCGTACTATGGCGCCACCGCCAACCTCTACGTCACGGCCGCGCTCGCCCTCTGCACGTTCGTGCTCACGCACTACGCAGGCATTCGGGCCAAGGGCGTCGGCGGCTACTTCAAGGGCATGGTGATCCCGAGCGCTCCGCCTGTCCTCAAGCAGATGCTCTTCGTTCTGCACCTCATCAGCGAGATCTTCCGCTTCGTCTCGCTCTCCGTCCGTCTCTTCGCCAATATCGTTGCCGGCCACGCCATCCTGGCGGTGTTCTACGCCATGGCGGTGGTCTTCTCCATGTGGGCGACCTCGATCGCCCTGCAGGGCGCCTCCGTCGCGCTCTACCTGTTCGAGATCTTCGTCGCCTTCATCCAGGCGTTCATCTTTGCCATTCTCTCCGCCATCTACATCGGCGGGGCGCTGGAAGAAGAGCACTAGCAAACTGTGCTGCGGAAGCAGCGGGAGAGAGTCGACCAAGGGGGTCACTGAATGGATGCAGAGGCAGCCAAGCTGCTCGGTGCCGGTCTGGCAATCGGGCTCGGGGTCATCGGCCCTGGCATCGGTATGGGGAGCATGATCGGAAGCGCTCTGCAGAGCATCGCGCGTCAGCCCGAGCTCGCAGGCGACATCCGCACGAACATGTTCATCGGTATCGGCCTCATCGAGGCACTGGCGCTGTACGCCTTCGTCGTCAGTCTCATCCTGCTCTTCGTTGTCTGAACGGGCATGACGGCACTGCCAACGGACGACGTGCGAAAGGAGGTGGCCCAGCATGCTTGAGTCCCAGCTAGGTCTCTCGATCTGGACGCTCATTACCTTCATCATCGCCGTGTTCGTCCTGTGGAAGTACGCTTTCGGGCCGATCCAGCGCGTGATCGACGAGCGGCGGGCGAGCATCCAGAACAGCATGGATGTGGCGGAAGAGACTCGCGTCGAGGCGGCGCGTCTGCTCGAGGAGTACAAGGCGACGCTGGCCAAGGTGCGCAGCGAGGCCGAGGAGATCCTCGAGCGCTCACGCACCACCGGCGAGAGCGCCAAGGCCGAGATCATGGCCGAGGCGCGCACGCAGGCTGATCGCGTGCTGACACAGGCGAACGAGCAGATCGAGCGCGATACGAAAGCCGCCCTGCGCGAGCTCAAGGGTCAGATCGCGGATCTCACGGCACTGGCTACGGAGAAGGTGACCGTGCGCAGCCTCACGGAGGCCGACCAGACGCGACTCATCGACGAGGCGCTGGCCGAGCTACGAATCGAAGAACTCGGTCTGGAGAACAAGGGTTGAGCACAGAGCAAGTCGCACGCGTCTACGCCAGAGCTCTGTTCGATGCGGCGAGTGAGGCGAACGCCGTCGAGGCCGTGCGTGAGGACCTCGACGCATTCGTGACGGCGCTGGCGTCGTCCTCTCCGCTGCGAGACGTGCTCGCCGACCCCCAGATCGACTTGAGCTCCAAGCAGCGAGTAGTCGCCGAGATCACCCGCACGGGGCAGCCGCTCGTGGCGAACACGCTCCAGCTGCTCCTGGAGCGAGGGCGGGCCACCATGCTCGGCGAGTTGAACGACGCCTACGGAGCCCTTGCCGCTGAGGCGGCTGGGCTGGTCAAGGTCGACGTCACCTCCGCGATCGAGCTCGGTCCCGAGGCGAGCAAGCAGATAGTCGCGCGGGTCGAAGAGGTGACCGGCCGCCGAGTCGAGCTCACTCAGCGTGTCGATCCCGGCATCATCGGAGGGCTTGTCCTCCAAGTCGGCGATGTGTTCGTCGACAGTAGTTTGCAGGCGCGTATCCGCCAGCTGCGCCGCCGGCTGGCTACGGCAGAACTGAGAGGGGAAATGGAGTGAAGCTGCGCCCAGAAGAGATCGCGTCGGTCCTCAAGGCACAGATCGAGGACTATCAGGTCGAGATTGAAGTCGGTGAGGTCGGGACCGTTCTCCAGGTCGGCGACGGCATCGCTCGTATCTACGGTTTGCGTGGTTGCATGGCGTTGGAGATGCTCGAGCTGCCGCACGAGGTCACCGGTCTCGCCCTGAACCTTGAGGAAGACAACGTCGGCGCCGTGCTCCTTGGCGAGGACACCCTCATCAAGGAAGGCGACCTCGTCAAGCGCACTGGTCGAGTCCTGCAGGTGCCCGTCGGCGAGGCGCTGGTCGGTCGCGTGGTCGACCCGCTCGGTCGCCCGCTCGACGACAAGGGCCCCATCGACACCGAGCACTTCCGTCCGGTCGAGTTCAAGGCGCCGGGCGTCGTCGCCCGTCAGCCCGTGACGGAGCCGTTGCAGACGGGCATCAAGGCCATCGACTCGATGATCCCCATCGGTCGCGGTCAGCGGGAGCTCATCATCGGCGACCGGCAGACAGGCAAGACGTCGCTGATCGTCGACACGATCCTGAACCAGAAGGGCCAGAACGAGATCTGCGTCTACGTCGCCATCGGGCAGAAGGCTTCGACCGTCATGCAGGTCGTGCGCAAGCTCGAGGAATACGGCGCGATGGACTACACCATCGTCGTCGTCGCCAGCGCATCGTCGTCGGCGCCGCTCAAGTTCCTGGCTCCGTACGCGGGCGCCGCCATGGGCGAGTACTTCCTCTACAGCGGCCGTCATGCCGTGTGCTTCTACGACGACCTCTCCAAGCAGGCCGATGCCTATCGCCAGATGTCGCTGTTGCTGCGCCGCCCGCCTGGGCGCGAAGCGTTTCCTGGTGACGTGTTCTACCTGCACTCGCGCCTGCTCGAGCGCGCCGTCAAGCTGAGCGACGATCTCGGCGGCGGTTCACTGACCGCTATCCCGGTCATCGAGACGCAGGCCGGCGACGTCTCCGCCTACATCCCGACGAACGTCATCTCGATCACCGACGGCCAGATATTCCTGCAGAGCGACCTCTTCAACAGCGGCGTGCGGCCGGCCGTCAACATCGGTATCTCCGTCAGCCGCGTGGGCGGCAACGCGCAGATCAAGGCGATGAAGCAGGTCGCCGGTCGTTTGCGCATCGACCTGGCGCAGTTCCGCGAGCTCCAGGCGTTCGCGCAGTTCGGCTCGGACCTCGACGAGTCCACGAAGAAGTCGCTGGCTCGTGGCGAGCGCATGATCGAGCTGCTCAATCAGGGCTTGCTCGACCCGCTGCCGGTCGAAGAGCAGGTCGCCGTGATCTTCGCGGGCACGCAAGGCTACCTCGACGACATCGAGGTGGAGCGCGTGTCGGCGTTCGGCGACGGCTTGCGTGAGTTCATGCGCAGTCAGCATCCTGACGTGCTGGCTGCTATTCGCGACGAGAAGGTGCTGTCGCCCGAGAGCGAGGCTGCTCTGAAGGAGGCGCTCGACGCGTACCACACCTCGTTCGCTCCAGAGACGGTGGCGGCGGAGGCCGCCGTCGAGGTGGCAGCTGCGGAGGTCGCCGCCGAGTCGACCGGATCCGAGGCCGCCGCCGAGGAGGCGGGAGACTGACGTGGCGTCGCTGCGTGACATCCGTCGGCGCATCGCCTCGGTCCAGAACACTCGCAAGATCACCAAGGCCATGGAGATGGTCGCCGCCGCGAAGCTGCGCCGCAACCAGCGGCGCATCGAGTCCTTGCGCCCCTACGCTCGCGACATGATGGAGATGATGGTCGACCTCGCGACCTACTCGCTCGAGTCGCGCCAGTTCGACTTGCTGCAGGAGCGCGAGGTGCGCACGGTGGCCGTCGTGGCCATGACGGGGGACCGCGGTCTGGCGGGCGCGTTCAACGCCAACGTCGTGCGCAAGGCCGTGGAGATCGAGAGCGCACTGCGTGCCGACGGCGTCGAGACGCGCGTCATCGCCGTCGGTCGCAAGGGCATCGGCTCCTTGAAGTTCCGGGGCTGCAGCCTCGAGCGCAGCTGGCAGGGGTTGAGCGACAGGCCTGAGCACAGCGACGCGCAGGAGATCACCCGGTACCTCATCGATCTCTACACTTCGGGCGAGGTCGACCGGGTGAGACTGGTCTACAATCACTTCACTTCGGCCATCGAGCAGACCCTGTTCGACGAGGTCATCCTTCCGGTGCCACGCGAAGCTGTGGTCGGCGAGGGCAGAGACGTCGGGCCAGTCACGTTCATCTACGAGCCGAGTGCGAGCACCCTCCTCGAGGGCCTCCTTCCGGCCTACGTCGAGATCGCCGTCTACCGCGCGCTGCTCGAGTCCAGCGCCAGCGAGCAAGGCGCTCGCATGAGCGCCATGCGCAACGCCAGCGATAGCGCGGAAGAGATGCTCGAAAGCCTGACGCTGGCTTCGAACCGCGCTCGTCAGGCGGCCATCACACAGGAGATCCTCGAGGTCGTGGCCGGCGCCGAAGGGCTCGGGTAATCAGCTGTGGCGTTTGTCGCGCTCCATACGGAAAAGCGGGAGTTGAGAGTATGAACACAGGTACTGTGGTCCAGGTGATCGGGCCGGTGATCGACGTCCGCTTCCCGGACGAGATCCCGGCCATCTACAACGCCGTCAAGGTCACCATCGGCGACGGCGACAGCGCTCGCGAGGTGATCTGCGAGGTCCAGCAGCATCTCGGCGACGACAAGGTCAGAGCTGTCGCCATGGATTCCACCGACGGGCTGGCTCGCGGCGTCGAGGTGATCGACACCGGCGAGGCGATCAGCATGCCGGTCGGCGAGCGCACGCTCGGACGGCTGATCAACGTGACCGGTCAGACCATCGACAACCTCGAGGACGATCTGAGCGACGTCGAGCGCTGGCCGATCCACCGCCCCGCCCCGCCCTTCGAGTCCCTGGACCCCACCGACGAGATCTTCGAGACCGGCATCAAGGTGGTCGACCTGATCGCCCCGTACGTCAAGGGCGGCAAGATCGGCTTGTTCGGCGGCGCCGGTGTCGGCAAGACCGTCATCGTGCAGGAGCTCATCCGCAACATCGCCGCCGAGCACGGCGGTCTCTCCGTGTTCTGCGGGGTCGGCGAGCGCACGCGCGAGGGCAACGACCTCTGGCTCGAGATGAAGGAGTCGGGTGTCATCGACAAGACCGCGCTCATCTTCGGCCAGATGAACGAGCCTCCGGGCGCTCGCCTGCGCGTCGGCCTGTCCGGCCTGACCGTGGCGGAGTACTTCCGCGAGATGGGCGGCCAGGACGTGCTCCTCTTCATCGACAACATCTTCCGCTTCGTGCAGGCCGGATCCGAGGTGTCGGCTCTCCTCGGCCGCATGCCGAGCGCCGTCGGCTACCAGCCGACCCTGGCCAACGAGATGGGCGAGCTGCAGGAGCGCATCACGTCGACCAAGCGTGGCTCGGTGACGTCGGTCCAGGCGATCTACGTGCCGGCCGACGACCTCACCGACCCGGCGCCGGCGGCGTCGTTCGCTCACCTCGATGCCACCACCGTGCTGTCCCGTGCCATCGTGGAGAAGGGCATCTACCCGGCTGTCGATCCGCTCGACTCCACGTCGCGGATCCTCTCTCGCGATGCGGTCGGCGATCTGCACTACGACGTCGCGACCGAAGTGAAGGAGATCCTGCAGCGCTATCGCGAGCTTCAGGACATCATCGCCATTCTCGGTATGGACGAGCTATCCGACGAGGACAAGGTGGTCGTGCAGCGTGCTCGCAAGATCGAGCGCTTCCTGTCGCAGCCCTTCCACGTCGCTGAGCAGTTCACGGGCATCCCCGGCAAGTACGTCTCCCTGGCCGATACTGTGCGCGGCTTCAAGGATGTGGTCGACGGCAAGGGCGACGATCTGCCCGAGCAGGCGTTCTACATGGTCGGTGGTTTCGAAGAGGCGGTCGAGCAGGCCAAGAAGATGGCCGCCACGGAAAGCGTCTGAGGCCGATCGTGGCCGACGGACGCGCACTGCAGGTCGAGGTCGTCACTCCCGACGGCGAGGTCTATCGCGACGAGGCCGTCATGGCGGTCCTGCCCGGCGTCGATGGCGAGATGGGGGTGCTGCCGCGCCACGAGCCGCTGGTGACCCTCCTGCGCGTTGGCGAAACGCGGCTGCAGAAGGCCGACGGTACGTGGGAGTACGTGGCGACGGGTGTCGGCTACGCTCAGGTGCTCTTCGACACGGTCTTCGTCGTGGTCGATCATGGCGAGCGCGCCGGGGCGATCGACATCGCGCGCGCCGAAGCGGCTCAGGAGCGCAACCAAGAGCGCCTGAAGGCACGCTCCGACCCGGGAGAGCAGGCGGAGGTCGACTACTACCGCGCCGAGGAGGCCTTGCGGCGTGCCGAGAACCGGTTGAACGTAGCTCGACGCCGTGGCAGTTGATTCCCGGGCCCGCCCGGGCTGGCTCGTGCCGGTGATCGCTTTGTGGACCGGTTGACGGTAGAGGATGCTCGCCTGCTGGTAGGCGGCGGCCGCCGCCTGACCGGCGAGGTGGCTCTCTCGGGCGCCAAGAACTCGGTGCTCAAGCTGCTGGCGGCCGCCCTGCTCACCGACGAGCCGTGCCGCCTGCGGCGTGTGCCGCGCATCGCAGACGTCGCGACCATGGTCGCGATGCTGCGCGCTTTGGGCGCGGAGGTCACGGAGGCAGATGGCGGGCTGACCGTTCGTGCGGGCCCCGGGCTGAACGGCTGCGCCCCCTACGAACTCGTGCGCACGATGCGCGCCAGTATCATCGTCATGGGACCGCTGGTCGCTCGCCTGGGCGAGGCGACGATCGCAATGCCCGGCGGCTGCAACATCGGGCCACGGAGCATCGACTTCCACCTCCGTGGGCTTGAGAAGCTGGGGGCGACCGTGGAGATGGACCACGGCTTCATCCGGGTCCACAGCCAGCGCCTGAAGGGCGCCGTGGTCTCGCTGGACTACCCAAGCGTAGGAGCGACGGAGAATCTCGTCATGGCGGCCACGGCTGCCGAGGGCGAGACAGTCATCGAGAATGCCGCGCGCGAGCCCGAGATCATCGACCTCTGCGAGTTCCTCGCAGGCATGGGCGCGGTGATCGAGGGAGGTGGCACGAGCACGCTGCGGATCGAGGGCGGGCACTCACTGCACGGCGTCGAGCACGAAGTGATCGCGGATCGCATCGAGGCGGGGACCTATCTCATCATGGGGGCCGCCACCGGCGGGGTCGTTACGACCGTCGGTCTCGAGCCACGCCATCTGGAGCTCTTTCTCGGCAAGCTGCGTGCGATGGGTGTGCAGGTGACGGAGGGCGCAGGGGCGCATCACCGTGCGGCGTGATGGCCCCCTGACTCCGACCGATGTGTCGACGTTGCCCCACCCCGGCTTCGCGACGGACTTGCAGGCGCAGACCATGGTGCTTCTGTCGCTCGCCGAAGGGACTTCCATCGTGACGGAGAACGTGTTCGAGAACCGCTTCGTAGTCGTGGACGAGCTCAATCGGCTTGGGGCCGGAATCAGCCCGAGTGGGCATCACGCTGTGGTGGCCGGGCCTCGGCAGCTGACGCGGCACGGTCGTCGAGGCCCCGGACCTGCGCGGCGGAGCCGCGCTGGTGACGGCCGGCTTGGTCGCCGACGGGCTCACCGAGATCCGTGCGATCCACCACATCGATCGCGGGTACGAGGACCTGACAGGGAAGCTCAGCAGTCTCGGCGCCAGCGTGACGCGCACGGGGCCAGATGAGCGAACCTTCGCGGGGGCGGAGGCGTCTCCAGGGACGTGCGGGGACGACGTGGTACGCGGCGCCTGAGACAGGCGCATCCGACGGAGCAGCATGGCCGAGTACAGGGTCTACAGAGCCGGTAGAGACGAGCCGGTGAGAAGTGTCTCGGGCGCGCCGGGTGGCTCGCGAGCGAGTCGCGGTCGTGCCGCGTCCCGGATGGCTCGCGGGCGCTCCCGCCTGGGCGCCTGGCTGCTCGGAGGCCTGCTGCTGGCCCTGCTGGTCTGCGTCGCGCTGATCGGTTGGCTTCACGGCCGCGACATCGTAGCCAACTCGCTTGCGGCGGTCGATATCGCGAGGCTCTCCGGCAGGGTCCCGGAGTGGGCTCTGCTTGGGGCGCCGGCCGTCGCCCTGTTCACCATCGCCCTGGTCACGGTCTACGTTGCCTTCGGCCGTCATGTCGTACTGAAGCTGATGGGCGTCGCGGTCGTCGTCGTCATGCTCGCCACGCCGGGCCTCGCTCTTGGATGGGCGAGCGGCACCGTGAGCACGGTGAGCGACAGGACCGAGGAGGTCCAGGAGGTCGTCGCCAAGACGCAGAAGGCTTTGCGACCGGCGCTGCCCGGCGAGGCTGTGAACATCCTGCTCATCGGACGGGACGAGCCGCAGGAAGGCGACCCCGGCCGCTCCGACACGCAGATCCTCGTCCGCCTCGATCCGGACACGAGGAGCATCTCGATGATGTCCGTGCCCCGCGACCTCAGGGTCGACATTCCGGGCTACGGGCTGAGCAAGATGAACGAGGCCTACTCGTTACGGCGGTCCGGCTCTCGTCGTCGAGACCTTCACCGAGCTCACCGGCCTGCCCGTCAACCACTTCGTCGTCGTTGACTTCGCGGCCTTCTGGCACGCCGTCAATACCCTCGGGGGCGTGTACGTCCCCGTGGACCGACGCTACTTCAATCCAGAGTACAGCAGCTACAAGTCAATCGACATCGAGCCGGGCTACCAGCTCATGCGCGGGCACGATGCCCTCGACTTCGTGCGCTTTCGCCACGACGAGACGGGCGACTTCGGCCGCATGCAGCGCCAACAGCTCTTCCTGAAGGAGGCGCAGCGTCAGTCCGATCGCTGGAGCGAGGACTGGACGAGGGTCGCCAGGATTGATCAAGGCGATCACCGCCGAGACGACGTCGGACATCGACTCTCTGAAGCGCCTGAAGCCTCTGGTCGAGCTCGTGTTCCAGGTGGATGCATCGGAGGTACATACGGTGCATGTGGAGGGAGCTACGCCGACCATCGACGGGATCTCCTACGTGACTCCCACTCAGGAGGAGATCGCCAACGCCGTCGCGGAGTTCACGAATCCGACCCAACCGGCGGTCTCCAAGAAGTCCCAGGGCGTCTCACAGAAGATGTACGACGTCACTGTCAGCAACGCCAGCGGCATCGTCGGCTTGGCCGACGCTGCGGTCGGATCAGCTGGCGGAGCTGGGCTACAGGATCAAGACCGGTCCCGACGTCCCCGAGTTCCCCGGCACCACCACGGTGGTCTACGCGCACAAGAGCCTCGCCGCCCAGGCGAAGGCCGTAGCTGCGACATTCTCGCCCTCAGACTTGCGCCTCATGGACCGTGCTCCTGGTGGGGCCGAAGGCATCAGGGTCTTCGTCACCTCGTCGTATCGACGGGACGATCATCGTTCCCGAGAAGGTCGTGCAGCCCCAGCAGACGCTGCTCGCCGACGCGGACTACGATGCGGGGTCCTGGTCGGCATTGGCGCAGAAGACCCCACTGCGCCTCGAGATGCCGAGCGGCTGGTCCCCGGGCTTCACGTACGACGAGTTCCGCGCCTACAAGCTCACCGATACGAAGGGAAGACGGTCGCCTGCCGCGGTCGCCGTGGCCAAGACGCCCGAGTGGAGGCTACTGGAGCATCCAGACGATGCGCTGGCTCAACCCGCCGGCCATCGCGGGAGCCCAGCGACACCCGGGTCATCAAGGGGACGAAGTACCTGCTCTTCTACGAGGGAGCTCACCTTCGGATGGTGGCGTGGAAGCGCAAGAACACGCTCTATTGGGTCCAGAACAGTCTGCACAATGACCTCTCCAACGATCTCATGCTAGGACTCGCGACGTCGTTCAAACGCGTGCAGTGAGGTCTCTGCGGGCAGTTCTCGGGAGGCTGGATCCTTGGGCTGCGCTGCTGCTCGGCGTTCTCGTCACACTGGGCGTCGTCATTCTGCTGGCCACTCCCGGCCCGTGGCGGAAGGTGGTGGGCTTCTCGCCTCAGGGAGGTCTCGCGTCGTCGCCGCCGACTGATGTCGCGGTGTTCGTGCTGGGCGCGGGCAACGGCGACTGCACAGGAGTCGTGTGGCTACACGTCGACCACAAGCGCCGCTCGCTGACGGCCAGCGTCCTTGCTCCTCAGACTCAGGGGTATGTGCCCGGCGGCGGCTATGTGCCGCTCGATCGAATCGTCGACGACCTCGGGGCGTATGCCGCGGCTGCGGCTCTGAGCACGGTCCTCGGCGTGGAGATGGACACATGGGCCAGTCTCGACCGCGACGGCCTCCGCCTTGCCGTCGCGCCGATGGTGAGCGGCGGTCAGGGGCGGCCACGCCTGCGCCTGTACGCGGCGGCAGGGCGGGCCTGGGAGGGGCGGGGCGTGGGGGATCCCTGGCCGGAGCAGTACGAGACACTGCGGCTGTCGTTGCCTCAAGTAGAGCTCAAGGACCTCAACGTCGTCGCCTTCGCCAACTACGTACTGGGCTTCGGGATCGTGCGAAACGAACTCGATCTGCAGGCCGCCACGTCACTGGCGAAGACGCTCAAGACCGTTCGCCCATCGCAGGTCAGGGTACGCGCCTGCCCCGCGGTCGTGGATACGTGCCGCGGGGCCGAAGCATGGGACCTCGATCCGATCGCACTGCGGAGCTTGCGTCATAGCCTTGAGGTAGGCCTGAGGCCGCCTCCCAGCGAGCCGGTCGCTGTGGCTCGCCGACGCGAGGCGAGAGTCCTGATTGTCGTGCCTCAGGGCGCCTTGGCCGTGGACGCCTACGTCGACGAGGTACGCCAGAGCTTGGGTCGTTCATCCGGGGCGCCGGTCGCCGTGCGCGTCGTGAGGGCCGCGCCGGCGAGGCTGGCGACCGCTGTCAGGGCCGTCTTGAACGAGTGGCGTCCGCTCGCGGTGCTCGTGGCGCCGCCGCGAGCGGACGCCCAGACGGAGGGCCAGGCGAGTGCCCTTCAGGAACTGGGTGTGCTCATGAGCCGCCGGGACCAGCCCGCGGTGATGAGTCTGCCCTGGCGCGCTCCGGCGGAACAGGCCGGCGGTCGCGGAGGCGTGGAGACGGGTCGGCTCGCGGCGGTCATCGAGTCCATCGGGTTGCCGGTCTCGCGGATCTCCGGCGGAGGGACGGCGCAGACTGACGGTGGGGCGTCACGACTTGAGTCGTCGCGCGAGGTCGCGCGCGCCAACGTCGAGACGCTGGTCCGGGCCTGCTGGCCCGGCGTCCTGGCGCCGCGCCTGGCCTCGACGCGCTTGGGATTCAGCTTTGCGGCCGGCCGGGAAGTGTCTGTCGGAGTGATCGCACCGAGCAGGGGGTCGGCCGAACGCGCCATGGATCGCTTGCGTCTCTGGGGCTACGAGCCGACGGCGCTCTCCTCTTCTGAGTGGCAGCCGGTCCTGGACGAGGGGGCGCTGTACTATCGGGAAGGGATGCGCAGGCCGGCGCTGGCTCTCGGCGGCGATCTGGGGATGCGGCGAAACAGTTTCGTGGCCGCCGACTCTGCGCCGGCCGACCTGACGCTCGTCCTCGACGAATGACGCCGACTTCGGCATCGGGGCCGGCCGGTAGGGAGAGGGCGTCCTCCGAGCCTCCCGAGGGCGCTGCCACCGGGACATGAGAAGGGGCGCCCCGAGGGGCGCCCCGACACACGTCACGCCTGATGGCTCTGCTAGCCGCGCCTGCGCAGCAACGCTCCGCCGCCGATCAGACCGGCACCGCCGGCCAGCAGCAACAGCAGTGGGGCACCGGTGAAGGCGAGCTCACCGCTCTGCGCCGCCGGCTCCTGCAGACTGGCGAGGTAGTCCTCGAGCTCGCCCTTCACGTCCGAGTACTGTGTGCTCGCCGGATCGTTCTCCAGGTAGGCGAGCGCCGCATCGATCTCGGCCGCCGTCCAGTCGCCGTCGATCTGCCCGTCGGCCGCGTCCTTGATGATCGCGTCGATCGTCGCCTGCGAGACGGCCGCCTGTGCGACGACCGCGAATGCAAGGACGAGCACCACGGCCAGCGCCACGATCGTCAGAAGCTTGGTCCTCATCGTTCCCCCTCATCTCCCGGACTCCCAGTCACGAGCCAAGTATACTGCGGAAGATGGACGATAGGCGAGAAGACGGGCGAGACGATCGGGGCTGGGCTCGAGGCGCACGCGATGTCTTGCCGTTCGCCGTCACCGTGGCGGCCGTGGCCGTCTTCTCCTTCCTTTCCGGCGGCTACATCATCAGTCGCAGCTCTCCCGTCGCCATCGCTTATCTGCTCATCGCGGCCGTGTGGGTGTGGTTCCTGCGTCGCAGGACGCGGCCCCCTCTGCTGTACCTGAGTGCTCTGGCCACGTTCGGTCTGTTCGTCGCCTGGGTCGGGCTCTCGGTGCTGTGGTCGTTCGGTCCCGACTTGAGCTGGATGGCCTTCAACCTGGCGGCCTTCTACCTGGCGGTAGCGGCGATGCCCGGTCTCGTCACGGTGCGCGGCCCTCAGTTGCGCGTCGCCGGATACGGCTTCCTCGCGGTCGCGGTCGCGGTCGCCGTGTACGCGTTCCTGGGCAAGGCGCTCCCCGACGTCGTGACTCACGCTCACCAGTACGCGCGTCTCGCGAGTCCGCTGGGGTACTGGAACGTCCTTGCGCTCATGATGGCGATGGGCCTCCCGATCGCTCTGGCGGTCGCCGGAGATCGCTCCATCAGGGCGCTGTGGCGTTCCGTCGCGGCCGGCGCCGCCGTCCCACTGTGCTTCGCGTTCTTCTTCGCGTTCTCTCGCGGCGGCTGGCTTGCCGCAGCTGTTCTCCTCCTCTTCTACTTCGCGTTCTCGACCACGCGTCTGGCGAGCTTCGTGAGTCTCGTCGCCATCGTCGCTCCCGCGGCGCTCGGTCATCTGGCGTCTGCGCGGGCTGGAGACCCTCTTCGAGGCGACGTCCGACGCAGCCCTGCGCTCATCGCAGGGGCATACCTTGCTGGTGTGGTCGCTCGTCGCGTGTGGGGCCACGATCGTGGCGCAGGCGGCGGTCGCTGTCGCGCACTCCGCCGTGCCTTGGCCGCGGGGCGTCCGTCTCGCCGCCGGTTCGGCGGTGCTCGTCGTGCTGGTCGGCGTCGCAGTCGGCGGTACCTGGCGGTACGTCGACGCGCGCGGCGGTGGGGAGTGGGCTCGCGAGCGAGTCCAGTCGTTCGTCTCTGACGGCGATGAGGCGAGCTCCACGAACAGCGCCGGTCGGCTTGTCTCCGTGAACACGTACCGGCTGCCTCTCTGGCGCGAGGCGCTGGATCAGTCGGAGTATGCACGTCTCAGCGGGACCGGCGCGGGCACGTTCCCCCTCACGCACTACCGTTTTCGTACAGATCCCGGCGTGGTGAAGCACGCCCACAGCCAGTGGCTGAACGTCCTCAGCGAGCTCGGTATCGTCGGCCTGGCGCTGTTCGCGGCGAGCCTGGGCCTTCTCGCCGCCGCGGCGATCGGCAATCCGTTCGCCGATCGCGGCGATCCGTTGCGACCGTTGCTGGTCGCTCTGCAGGCCGGGGTGGTCGGCTTTCTCGTCCACATCTCGTGGGACTGGGACTGGGATATGGCGGCGGTGGGCGCCCTGTTCTTCCTCTTCGCCGCAACGTGCTCGGCGTATCTCGGCACGCGTCGCGGCATGCGCGGACTCGCGCCGGAGGGCTTGCCCGACGACCCCGCCGAGCGTCTCTCGGCTGCCCGCGGGGCGCGACGGCCGCTCAGCGTGCCACTCCGCGCCGCAGCGTCGCTGGCTCTCGTGCTCCTGGCGGTCAGCTGGGCGTTCCCCTATCTTGCGGCGCGCGCCGAGAATGCAGCCTTCACGGCCTCCGCGGAAGGCGACGCGGTGGGGGCCCTCGAGCACGCCCGGGCGGCCTGCCCGCAATAATCCTCTGGCCGCCGATCCGCTGATCACCGAGTCCCAGATTCTCCAGCAGCTCGGTCGCAATCGCGAGGCGCTGACCGTTCTGCGCGCTGCCGCCGAGCTGCAGCCGGACAACTACGACGTGCATCGTCAGCAGGGCTTGCTCTATCTCAAGGCGTTCGACCGCAAGGAGGCCGCCGCCGCCGCCTTCGAGCGTGCGCTCTCGCTGAATCCGCTTGATGCGGAGCTGCAGCTCGAGCTGGTTCGAGCTCGGGGACGCTGAGGCTGGCGGCGGAGGGCCTGTGGTAGACTCCCGGCGGGTGCAGGTGGATGCTCCCTGAGTCTACATGGAGGTGTGTCCCGGCATGGATGCTGTTGCCCCGATCGGGGTCGTCGGAACAGGATACGTCGGCCTCGTTTCGGCGGTGTGCTTCGCCCATCTCGGCCACCGCGTCGTCTGCATGGACATCGATGCCGCCAAGATCGAGCGTCTCGGCCGCGGCGAGATTCCGATCTACGAACCAGGCCTCGAGAAGCTGATCGACGACAACCGGCCGCGGCTGTCGTTCACCACCTCCTACGACGAGCTGCTCGACGCCTGCCGCGTGCTCATCATCGCCGTCGACACCCCGCCATCGCCCTCGGGCGACGCCGATCTCTCCCGCGTGCAGTACGTGGTGCGCGAGATCGCCGCCAGAGGAGGGCAGCGGCTGCTCGTCATGAAGAGCACTGTCCCGGTGGGTACCGGAGAGAAGGTCATGGCCGATCTCGAAGCGCTCGGCGCGACGGCGATGACCTACGCCTCCAACCCGGAGTTCCTGCGGGAGGGCGCCGCCATCCAGGACTTCCTCGAGCCGGACCGCATCGTGATCGGCGCTTTCCGCAAGGAGGACGCCGTCGCCGTTGAGGATCTCTACCGCGGCATCGACACGGACGTGCTGCACACGAGCGTTCCCACTGCCGAGATGGTCAAGTACGCCTCGAATGCTTTCCTCGCTACGAAGATCTCGTTCATCAACGAGATCGCCAACGTGTGCGAGCAGGTCGGCGCGGATGTCCGCACGGTGGCCCGGGGCATGGGTCTGGACCACCGGATCGGTCCCCACTTCCTGCGGGCCGGCATCGGGTACGGAGGCTCGTGCTTCCCCAAGGATGTGCAGGCTCTCAAGCAGCTGGCGGGCAACAGCGGCTACCACTTCCAGCTCCTCAACGCCGTCCTCGAGGTCAATGCCCTGCAGAAGCGGCGGGTGGTAGGCAAGCTCAAGAAGCGTCTCGGCGCCTTGCACGGCACGACCGTCGCGCTTCTCGGCCTGACGTTCAAGCCACACACGGACGACCTGCGGGAGGCGGCCTCGATCGTGCTCGCGGCGCGACTGCGCGACGAGGGTGCGATCGTCCGCGCCTGCGACCCGATGGTGGCCGCCGGCAGTCACCCGCTATTTCCGGGTGTGACGATCGTCGAGGAGCCGCTTGAGGCGCTGGAGGGCGCCGATGCCGTCGTGCTCGTGACCGAATGGCCGGAGTACGTGCGCCTCGACTGGGTCGCCGCGGCGGCGGCGATGCGGCGCCCGATCGTCATCGATGGCCGCAACTGCATCGACCCTGCCGTGGCCGCTGCGGCCGGAATGGAGTACGAGGCCATCGGGGTCTCGGAGGACGAGCCGCTGCCGGCCAGCGAGCCTGCCCAGGTCGTGGTGTGAGCGGGAAGAGCGACGGACTCCCCGAGCAGGCGGTCATCCTCGTCGGAGGGGCGGGAACTCGTCTGCGGCCGATCACCTCGAGAGCGCCCAAGCCGGTCGCGCCGGTCGTGGAGCGCCCCTTCGTCGCGTACATCCTCGACCTTCTGGCTCGCCACGAGGTGCGCCGCGCCATCTTCTCGACCGGCTTCCTGGCGGCGGCCATCGAGGCGGAGATCGGTGACGGGTCCGCCTACGGTCTCCAGGTCGACTACGCCGTCGAGGCGGAGCCCCTCGGCACGGCGGGTGCGCATCGCCAACTGCGACGAGGTGCTGGACGATGGCCCGTTCCTGGTCTTCAACGGCGACGTGCTCAGCGATGTCGATCTTACGGCGCTGGCGCACCTGCACGCCGCCAAGGGCGGCATGGCGACGATCTTCCTGACGCCGGTCGACGATCCGCGCCGCTACGGCCTGGTCGAGTTGCGCGAGGACGGCAGTGTCGCGGACTTCCTGGAGAAGCCAGGGGAGTGGCAGGGCGCCGCGCTCATCAACGCCGGCGTCTACGTGCTGGAGCCCGAGGTCCTCGAGATGGTACCTCGCGGGCCGCCTCTTCTCGATCGAACGGGGCGTCTTCCCCAAGCTGGCCAGGGCGGGCTCGCTGTACGGCTACGTGGATGAGCGGATACTGGCGCGACATCGGCACCCCGGACAGCTACCTGCAGGCTCACTTCGACATCCTCGAGCGGTCCGTCGACACCACGGTCGCCGGCATCCTCGGCGAGCAGTACCTCTACGTGGCGCCTTCGGCCGAGACTCGATCCCAGTGCGCATCTCGTCCCGCCGTGCTATGTCGGGGAGGGCGTCTCTGTGGGGCCGGGGGCCAAGGTCGGACCGCTCGCCGTACTGGGCGCCGGCGCTGTGCTCGCGCGAGGGCGCGTCGGTGCTCGAGTCGGTGGTTCAGGAGGGTGTCTCGATCGGCGCCGCATGCGCAGGTCGAGCGCAGCGTCATGGTACGGCGCAGCAGTGTCGGCGCAGGTACTCAGTTGAGCGGCGCCGTACTGGGCGAGGACTGTTCGGTCGGTGCCGGGAATCGCCTTGCCGGGGGCATCTGCCTCTATCCCGGGCACGGTCCTGCCGGACAATGCCGTCCAGTTCTCGGACGGGCTTCGTGGAAGAGAGGTGACGATGATCCCCGACAGCATCTTCAAGGCCTACGACGTGCGCGGGCCTGTATCCCCAGGAGCTCGACGAGGCGACGGCCTACATCATCGGCGGCGGCGCTGGCCCAGCAGCTGGGCGCGCTCCGCGTTCGGCGTCGGCATGGACCCGCGGCCCGTCGTCGCCGGGGCTCGCTCGACGCGTTCGCCGCGGGCGCCGCCGCCGCCGGGGCCAGGACCGCCGACTTCGGGCTGGTGCCGACCGAGATGCTCTACTTCGGCGTGGCCTCGCGGGCGCTGGACGGCGGGGCCATGATCACCGCCTCTCACAACCCGCCGCAGTACAACGGGATGAAGCTCGTCGGCGCAGGGCGCGCTGCCGCTCAGCGGCGACGCCGGCATTCCCGAGCTCAAGCGAGCGTCGTGCCAGGCCATGGCCGGCCTGCCGCCGCGACGAGCCCAGCGAGGTCACGCAGGACGGCGGTCGACCTGTATCCCGCGTACGTGGACCATCTGAACAGGCTCGTCGACGTCACCGCCTTCGCGCCCTACCGCGTCGTCATGGACGCCGCCAACGGCGTGGCCGGCAAGCTCGCGCCCGCGCGTCTTCGACGACACCCCGATCGACGGCGTCGAGATGTACTTCGAGGTCGACGGCACGTTCCCCAACCACGAGCCGAACCCGCTGCTCGAGGAGAACCGCCGCGAGCTTCGCGAGCGCGTGATGGCCGAGAAGGCCGACCTCGGCATCGCCTGGGACGGCGACGCCGACCGCTGCTTCTTCATCGACGAGACCGGCGAGTTCGTGCCCGGCGACTTCGTCACCGCGCTGCTCGCCGAGGCGCTGCTGCTCGAGAGGCCCGGCGCGGCCATCCTCTACGACCTGCGCGCCAGCCGCGCCGTGCCCGACGTCATCAGCGCCAACGGCGGCGTCCCGCTCGCTCAATCGCGTCGGGCACGCGTTCTTCAAGCAGCGCATGCGGCGCGAGGGAGTCCTCTTCGGCGGCGAGGTGTCGGGCCACTACTACTTCCGCGACAACTACAACGTCGACTCCGGGCTTCATCCCCGCGCTGCTGATCCTCGATCTGCTCTCACGCAAGAAGGCCACGCTGGCCGAACTGCTCGAGCCGCTGCGCACCAAGTACTTCATCACCGGCGAGATCAACTCGACGGTCGACGATGTCGACGGAGCGCTGCGACGCCTCGAGGAGCGTTTCGGCGACGGTGAGATCACGCGTCTGGACGGCGTCTCCGTCGACTACGAGCATTGGCACTTCAACGTGCGCCCCTCGAACACGGAGCCGCTTCTGCGCCTCAACCTCGGTGCCGACAGCGAGGAGCTGATGGAGGAGAAGCGCGATCTGGTCCTCGGGACCATCCGCGAGGCCTGAGTTGGACGCGGGTCGGGCAGAGCGCATCGATCTCGGGACCGAGACGGTCGCGGCGCTCGACCGTGGGAACATGCTCGGGGCCATCGCCGCCCTGCCCGAGCAGCTGACGACGGCCTATGCGACGGCGCGCCAGAGTCTGGCATGGAGCCGTTTGACGCGGCGGAGGCCGGCCGCGCCGTCCCCTCCCGTCGCGCCCGACCGGCGTGGTGATCTGTGGCATGGGCGGCTCGGCGATCGGCGCGGACATCGTGCTCGCCGCGCTGCCTGAGCTGACGGTGCCGTCGAGCCGTCGTGCGCGGCTACGCGCTTCCGAGCTGGGTCGGTCCGGAGACCCTGGTCGTCGCGGTGAGCTACTCCGGCGACACCGAGGAGACTCTCGCCTGTGCGGAGTCGGCGCTTGCTCGGGGCTGCCCACCGGTCTGCGTGTCGTCCGGGGGGCGACTGGCGGCGCTGGCCGACGCCGAGGGTCTGCCGCACGTGCGCGTCCCCGGCGGCCTGCAGCCTCGCGCGTCGCTCGGCTATCTGTCGGCGCCGCTGCTCGCCGTCCTTGAGACAGCCCGCCTGTGTGCCGACCTCAGCAGCGCAACGTCGCGGAGGCGGCTGCTGTGCTGCGCCGCGGCAACGCGGATCATGGCCCCGAGGCTCCGGCTGCCGCAGCCGCGACGGCGCCGAGTCGGCCCGGGGGGCCCCACGGCCAAAGGGCTGGCACACCTGATGCACGGCCGCCAGGTCGTCGCCTACGGGTCGGCGCCCACGGTGCCGGTGGCCCGCCGCTGGAAGGCGCAGGTGAACGAGAACGCCAAGGCGCCGGCCTTCTGGAACGAGCTGCCCGAGCTGGACCACAACGAGATCATGGGGTGGACGAGCCTTCCCGCACTGTCTGCCGCAGACCCTCGTCGTGTTCCTCAACGACGAGGAGCTCGATCCGCGCCTGATGCTGCGGCGCCGAGCTCACGGCCGCGGTCCTCGCGGAGCGCGGCGTCGGTGTGGAGCACGTCTGGGCGCACGGCCGCTCGCCGCCTGGCGCGCCTCTTCTCGCTCGTCCAGTCTGGGCGACTACGCCTCGTTCTACCTCGCCTTGCTCTACGGCGTCGACCCCACGCCGGTCGCCGCCATCGAGGACTTCAAGGCGAAGCTGGCCGGCGCCGCCGGCGCCTGACCCCGTGAGTGACGTGCGCGTCACCGTCGGCGCTCGTCGCGAACGCATCCGCGCCGCGTCGCGCTGCGGCCGCACTCTTCCCGGAAGCCGAGCTGTGCCTGCTCGAGCGCGCCGACCTGCGGCCCGCACGGCCGTTCCACGGCCGGCTGTTCGCGCGCTCGCGCTGCAGCCCGCGCGGCGCCTGTGTCGGGATCGTCGTGCCGTCAGGCTGGTCGACCACGCCGTGGCGCCGCCCGGCGGGCCCGACTGCTGCTGGCTGTCGCCGACCACGTCGAACCTGGAGCTGCGCGGCCCTCTCAGCGGTCGCTGGCCGGATGGCATGGCGCGCGCCTTCCCGGCGCTGACCGGCGTATATCAACCCGCCGCCGTTCGTGCCCGCGGCGGACCTCGGGTATACTCATCGGGCGTTGTGGCTGGTGTCGGCGACGCCGAGCGGCTCACCCCGTTCGAGGTGCGGGGCTGTGCAAGAGAGCGCCTGTGGTGCCGTCTCCGACACGCTGGTTCCAGCCGCCATCATTGCTGCGTACTACGGCCTTACGCTGGCCGCTTGTGGCGTCCTGCGGGCGAACGATCGCGACGAAGAGTGAGGGTCTCTTGGCTTCCGACTACGACATCAAGGACATCGGGCTTGCCCCGCAGGGGGTCTGCCGCATCGAGTGGGCCGACATGCAGATGCCGGTGCTCGGCGGCGATCCGCGAGCGCTTCGCGAAGGAGAAGCCGCTCAAGGGGATGCGCGTCGGCGCCTGCCTGCACGTCACCACCGAGACCGCCAACCTCATGCGCACTCTGGTCGCCGGCGGCGCCGACGTCGTGCTCTGTGCCACCAACCCGCTGAGCACGCAGGACGACACCGCGGCGGCTCTCGTGAACGACTACGGGGTGCGCGTCTACGCCATCAAGGGCGAGGACGACGAGCACCTACTACGAGCACATCCACGCCTGTCGTCGACCACCGTCCCCATATCACCATGGACGACGGCGCCGACGTCATCGGCGTGCTCCACGGCGAGCGCCCCGACATGGCGGCGGACATCATCGGCGGCACCGAGGAGACCACCACCGGCGTCATCCGCCTGAAGGCTCTCGAAGCCGAGGGCCGTCTCATGTTCCCGATCGTCGCCGTCAACGAGGCCAACACCAAGCACATGTTCGACAACCGCTACGGCACCGGCCAGAGCACGCTCGACGGCATCATGCGCGCCACGAACATGCTGATCGCCGGCACGACTGTCTGCGTCGCCGGCTACGGCTGGTGCGGCCGCGGCCTCGCCATGCGCATGAAGGGCACGGCGCCGACGTCGTCGTCGCTCGAGGTCGACCCGCTGCGCGCTCTCGAGGCGGTCATGGACGGCTTCCGCGTCATGCCGGCATGCCGAGGCCGCCACGCGTCGCGCGGCTGTTCGTCACCGCGACCGGCAACATGCACGTCATGCGCGCAGAGCACTTCGAGGCCATGCAGGACGGCGCCATCGTCGCCAACACCGGCCACTTCAACGTCGAGATCGACATCCCGGCGCTCGAGGAGCTGGCGGTCAAGAAGCGCACCGTGCGCGAGTTCGTCGACGAGTACACGATGGCCGACGGCCGCCGCATCTACCTGCTGGCCGAAGGGCGGCTGGTCAACCTGGCGGCGGCCGAGGGCCACCCCGCGGCGGTCATGGACATGAGCTTCGCCAACCAGTCGCTCAGCGCCGAGTACATGGTCAAGCACCACGACGAGCTCGAGAAGAAGGTCTACGTGGTGCCCAAGGACATCGACGACGAGATCGCGCGGCTCAAGCTGCGAGACCATGAGCGTCGCATCGACACGCTGACCGAGGAGCAGGCGGAGTACCTCGCCTCATGGGACCAGGGGACCTGAGCCGCTCGGCGCGACCCTTGACCGAGCAGCACCTGAGCGACGAGACGTCGCCCGTCCGGCGTCTCGCGGCTTCGCGTGCGCACGGTCGAGATCCTCGCCCGACGCGGTCGTGCTCATCGACCAGGTGGCGCTGCCCTCACGAGGAGCGCTACGTCCACTGCGTGACGTGGCGGGAGGTCGCGCGGACGCATCAGCGACATGACGGTCCGAGGGGCGCCGGCGATCGGCGTCACGGCGGCCGGCGGCTTGGCCCTCGCGGCGCGAGGCGGCGGCCGACGGTGAGCGACGATCCGGCGCGTTCCGGGCCGCGCTGGAGGCGGCCGCCGAGGGCCTGCTGGCGACGCGGCCGACGGCTGTCAACCTCCGTTGGGCGGTCGACGAGATGCGCGCCGAGTGGGAGCATCGTGCGCCGGCGGCGCCGGCGGTCGTGCGCGGCTCGTCTGCTGGAGCGGGCGCAGGCGATCCACGACGACGATGTCGACCGCTGCCTGCGCATCGGCGAGCACGGCGCCGCGCTGTTCGCCGCCGGCGACCGCATCCTCACGCACTGCAACGCCGGCGCGCTGGCGACGGCGGGCTACGGCACGGCGCTCGGCGTCATCCGCTCGGCGTACGCGCTGCACCCGGCGACATCACCGTGCTCGTCGACGAGACCCGGCCCTGGCTCCAGGGCGCCCGGCTCACCGCCTGGGAGCTCGGCGTCGAGGGCATCCCCTACCATCTGATCAGCGACAACATGGCGGGGCACTTCTTCAGCCGCGGCGAGATCGACGGCGTCGTCGTCGGCGCCGACCGGATCGCCGCCAACGGCGACGCGGCGAACAAGATCGGGACCTACACCGTGTCCGTGCTCGCCAAGGAGCACGGTGTGCCGTTCTACGTCGCCGCGCCGCTGTCCACCGTCGACACTAGCATCTCGTCCGGCGGAGCGGCATCCCCATCGAGGAGCGCGACCCCGCGCGAGGTCACGTCGTTCGCGCGGCCGGCAGGTCGGCGCCGGTCGGGGCGCCGGCGCCGTCATCCGGCCTTCGACGTCACTCCGGCGGCCAACATCACAGCCATCATCACCGAGGCCGGCGTGCTGCGGCCGCCGTACGGCGCGGCTCTGGCGGCGGTCTGCCGGGACGCGGAGTGTCAGGCGTGACGACCCGGCCCTCCGCGGACCAGGCGACGGCGCGGCCGGCCTCGCCCTGCAAGGCGATGATCATGGCCGCCGGCCTGGGCACACGGCTGCACCCGCTGACGGGCTCACGGCCAAGCCCATGGTGCCGATCCTGAATCGACCCGTGATGGAGCACATGCTGCATCTGCTGCGCCGTCACGGCGTCCTCGAGGTGGCGGCCAACCTCCACTACCATCCCGACAAGATCCGGACCTACTTCGGCGACGGGTCGGCGTTCGGCGTCGCACCTGCGCTACAACGTGCGAGCGACGAACTGCTCGGCACGGCCGGCGGCGTCGGCGCGTTTCGCGAGCTGTTCGCGGACGGCACCTTCGTGGTCGTCAGCGGCGACGGGCTCACCGACATCGACCTCACGGCCTTCGTGGCCGCCCATCGTGCCTCTGGGGGCATCGCGACGATGGCCGTCAAGGAGGTCGGCAGACCCCTCGCTCTACGGCGTGGTCGTGGCTGACGGCGACGAGCCGGATCATCGGCTTCCAGGAGAAGCCGCCGGTCGCGGAGGCCTCTCCGACCTCTGCAACTGCGGCATCTACGCGTTCGAGCCCCAGATCTTCGACTACGTCCCGGCGGGAGCCTTCAGTCGATTGGGCCCGAGGACGTCTTCCCGGCGCTGCTTGCCGACGGCGTGCCGCTTTCACGCGCTGGGAGTCGTGCAGCTACTGGAACGACGTCGGCAACATCGAGCAGTACAGGCTGAGCAACTTCGATGCCCTGCTGGGCCGCGTCGCTCTCGACAAGCCGGGGCGCGAGATCGCTCCCAGCGTGTGGGCGGGGGAGGGGACCGTGATCGAACCCGGCGAGCCTACCTTGAGCCGCCGGTGCTCTCGGAGCTGGCTGTCTGGTGGAGGCAGAGGCGCGAGCTCATCGGGCCCCTGATCGTCGGTGACGGGAGTGTCATCGAGCGCGGCGCGGTCCTCGACGGGCGTCATCCACTGGGACGGGGTCAAGGCGGGCCGGGGATCCCGCATGACGGGCAGCATCCTCGGCCGCCATGTCATCGTCCGCGAGCACGCGGTGGTCCACGAAGACGTGGTCATCGGCGAGCGATCGAGTGTGGCGGTCGGCACGGTCGTGGGTGCCGGAGCACGCCTCGAGCCGGGCACGCTCGATCGAGCCGAGCGCCGCCGACGGCGCGTCTCGCGATGCGTGAGCAGCCGTACGCCCTGGCTCCGTCCTCGGCGGCCTGCTGGACATCGTCCTTCCCAAGCGCTGCGTGCAGTGCAGCGCCGCCGGGGAGTGGCTCTGCGCGGCCTGCGCGAGCGACCTCTCCGTGCGCTGCCCGCCGCAGCGCTGCCGGCACTGCGGGAGCGCCCAGCGATCGCTCCGCGGCGCCTGCAGCTGCCGCGAGTGCCGCGGCCGAGGTCTCTGGTTCGTCTCCGCCTCGGCGGCCTTCGCCTACGAGGGGGCGGCGCGCGCCCTCGTCACGGCCTGCAAGTTCCGCGCCTATCGCTCCCTTGCGGACGAGATGGTCGGTTCGCTCGGCGTCCGCCTTCGTGGCTGCGTGTGCAGGACCGGTTACGTCGCGGGAGCGTCGCCAGGCTGCGGAGGACATCGTCGTCACCTGGGTGCCGGGTCATCGCGACGCACACGCTCGAGCGGGGCTTCGATCAGGCGGAGCTGCTCGCGCGGGGCTTGGCCCGCCTGCGGGCGTCGCCTCTGCGCCGCTGCTGCGCCGCGTGCGCCACGGCGCGCGCCAGAGCGGCCTCGCCCGGCGCCGCTCGCGCGGCCAACGTCGCACGGTTCGTTCGCGTTGCAGGAGGAGGCCGACCGGGTACTAAGAGGGTTCAAGCGGGTTATGATAGTTGACGATGTGTACACCACAGGCGAGACATTGAACCAGTGTGCAGAGTGCTCTCAGAGCCGATCTCGAACCCCACGTCTTCACATTCGCGCGCACCGTCGCGTCGCCGTCCCGTCCCAAGCATCGCTAGACCAGCCGTCCGGAAGGAGCGATGTCGATGAAAACCCAGATCAAAGGCCGCAACGTCACTGTCACCGAGCCTCTCAGGAGTATGCCGAGGAGAAGCTCGAGCGTGTCCACAAGCTGCTCATGCAGCGGCGCATCGACGAGGTGACGCGAGTGGAGCTCGAGCTCATGGTCGAGAAGAACCCGAGTATCCCCGAGCCGTGCATCGCCGAGGCGACGATCTTCACGCGTGGTCCGGTGCATCCGCGCGCGCGAGTCCTCGACCGACATGTATGCGGCCATCGACCTGGTCATGGACAAGCTCATCCGTCGCGCCAAGAAGTACCACGACAAGGTGCACGGCAAGACTCGCAGGGGCCACGAGAAGATGCGCCATCGAGGCCGCGATCGATCCCCGACCTCGAGGCCGCGTGGCTGTCGCCGCCGCTCCCGAGGACGACGTCGAGACTGTCGGCGACAATGGCCAGCGTCGTGAAGTCGAAGCAGTTCGCGCTCAAGCCGATGTCGGTTCAAGAGGCGACGCTGCAGCTGGAGCTGGTCGGCCACGACTTCTTCGTGTTCACGAACGCGGAGTCGAGTCGCACGAACGTCGTCTACCGGCGCAACGACGGCCACTACGGCCTCATCGAGCCGCGAGCTGAGGCGACGGCGGGTGCGAGCGCGCCGTGCGCCGTCGTCCGGCCGGCCGGCGCGCGCGCCGTCGCCGCGGTCGCACTGCGACGACACTGACGCAGACCGCAGCCGAGCGGGAGTGCGCGCGACCGTGATCAAGATCGTCGACAAGCTGATGCACGCCGGCGAGGGTCGGCGCATCAAGGCTCTCCAGGAGCAGATGACCCACGTCGGTCCACTCGAGCCGATCTCGTCGGGCTGAGCGACGCCGAGCTCCAGCGCCAAGACGGCCGAGTTCCGCCAGCGCTACGCGAACGGCGAGCTGCTCGACGACCTCCTGTTCGAGGCGTTCGCGGTCGCTCGCGAGGCGGCCCAGCGTGCCCTCGGCATGCGGCCCTTCGACGTCCAGGTGCATGGGCGGCATCGTCCTTCATCGAGGGCGACATCGCCGAGATGAAGACCGGCGAGGGCAAGACCCTCGTCGCGACCATGCCCATGTACCTCACGCGCTCGACGGGAAACGGCGCTCACCTGGTCACCGTCAACGACTACCTCGCCAAGCGCGACGCGGAGTGGATGGGCCAGGTCTACCGCTTCCTCGGCCTCGACGTCGGCATCATCCAGGCGGGCATGACACCCGGCCGAACGACGCGCGCAGTACGCCGCCGACGTGACGTACGGCACGAACTCCGAGTTCGGCTTCGACTACCTGCGCGACAACATGACGATGCGGCGCGAGCACATGGTCCAGCGCGGCCACTCCTTCTGCATCGTCGACGAGGTCGACTCCATCCTCATCGACGAGGCGCGCACGCCGCTGATCATCAGCGGCGCGCCCGAGACGGCCGCCGATACGTATCGGCAGTTCGCCCGGGTCGTGCCTCGCCTGCTTCCCGAAGAGGACTACGAGGTCGACGAGAAGCAGCGCACGGTGGCCGTCACCGAGAGCGGCGTGGCCAAGGTCGAGCAGCGCTCTCGACATCGACAACCTCTACAAGGACTCGAACGGCGGTCTCGTCAACCACTTCATCCAGGCGCTGCGGGCCGAGGCGCTCTACCACAAGGACGTCGAGTACGTCGTCCAGAACGGCGAGGTGCTCATCGTCGACGAGTTCACCGGCCGCATCCTCGAGGGGCGTCGCTACTCCGAGGGTCTCCACCAGGCGATCGAGGCGAAGGAGAAGGTGCCCGATCCGCGAGGAGAACCAGACGCTCGCGACCATCACCCTGCAGAACTACTTCCGCATGTACGACGTTCTTGCCGGCATGACCGGGACCGCCAAGACCGAGGAGGACGAGTTCCGCCAGATCTACGGCCTCGAAGTCGTGCAGATCCCCACCAACGCTCCGATGGTCCGCCTCGACGAGAACGACTTCATCTTCACGACGGCGAAGGAGAAGTTCGCGGCGGTCGTCGACGACATCGTCGGCTCGCTACGAGAAGGGGCAGCCGGTGCTCGTCGGCACGGTCTCGGTCGAGGTCAGCGAGATGCTCTCGCGGCTGCTCGACCGACACGGGGTCCCGCACAACGTCCTCAACGCCAAGCAGCACGAGCGCGAGGCCGAGATCATCATGAACGCCGGCCAGAAGGGCTCGGTGACGATCGCCACCAACATGGCCGGCCGCGGCGTCGACATCAAGCTCGGTGAGGCCGAGCGCGAGACCGGCGGCCTCTACGTGCTCGGGCACCGAGCGCCACGAGAGCCGACGCATCGACAACCAGCTTCGCGGGCGCATCCGGTCGCCAGGGCGACCCGGGGGAGACGCCGCTTCTACCTGTCGGCCGAGGACGAGCTCATCCGCCTGTTCGCCGGCGACCGCATGTATCGCGTCCTCAGCCGTCTCGGCCCGGAGGAGGGCGAGCCGATCGAGGCCAAGATGCTCAGCAACGTGGTCGAGAAGGCGCAGGTCAAGGTCGAGGAGCTCAACTTCATGCGCCGCAAGAACGTCCTCAAGTACGACGAGGTCATGAACGAGCAGCGGCGTGTCGTCTACGACCAGCGCCAGCGCATCCTCATGGGCGAGGACTTCGGCGAACAGGTGCGCGAGATGGTCGCAGAGCTCGTCGAGGAGACGGTGCGGGCGCGCCTCGAGGACGTGCAGTACGCCGAGGACTGGGACCTCGACGCGCTCTTCATCGGACCTCAAGCAGACCTACGATCCGACGCGTCGCGAAGAGCGAGATCGACCTCGAGTCCGCGATCATCGAAGACGTCGTCGATCTCGCTGGTCGACGACGCCCTCGCGCAGTACGAAGAGCGCGAGCGGCTCATCGGAACGGAGCAGATGCGCGTCGTCGAGCGAGCCGTCATGCTTCAGGTGATCGATTCGCGCTGGAAGGACCACCTCCTCGACATGGACTATCTGCAGGAGGGCATCCACCTGCGGGCTCTCGGTCAGCGCGATCCGCTCGTCGCGTACAAGGGCGAGGGTTTCGAGCTCTTCCAGGACATGATGAACTCAATCAAGACCAGCACCGTGACGACCCTGATGAAGAACAGCGCCGAGGATCTCGCGGTGTTCACTTCCGTCACCCTCGACGAGCCGCTCGTGCGCGTCAACTACACGAGCGGCGACGATCTGATCACACAGACTTCGTTCTCGGGAGCCGCCCGGGCTGCCGGCGAGTTCGACGTTCCGGACGAGGGTCTCACGGACGCTCCGCCGCGCAATCTGGCTGCGTCCGGCGGTCGCGCTGCCGCGAGCGCGGGGCAAGCCGCCGGTGGCGTTGCGGTGCAGCAGCGCGTCACGGAGGAGAAGGTCGGGCGCAACGACCCGTGCCCCTGCGGGAGCGGGAAGAAGTACAAGCGGTGCCACGGTGCCTGAGCCCAGGTGAGAACCATGCCGCGCCGCCTGCTTCGCCGTTCACCACGCGAGTCACCTCGTGTGGTGTTCGCGGCTGTGGGCTCGTATCGTTTCGGGTACACTACGTCGTCATGAGTCCCACAGCATCAGAAGCACTCGTTCAACTCGATTCGCTCCGTGAGCGGCTCAAGGAAGCCCGTGGGCGCCTTGGCTGGCTGCGGAGCTATCTTTGACCCCCCCAAGCTGACAGCCAGATCTGGAGGCTCTCGAGGAGCGCATGCGCGCCTCGGGCTTCTGGGACGATCAGGAGGGGGCCTCCAAGGTCTCCGCCGAGTACAGCCGCATCAAGCGGCGCCTCGAGGAGTTCGGCGCCTCGGAGGCACGCTTCGTCGATCTCGAATCCACCGAGGAGCTGCTGCGCGAGGAGACCGCCGGTGACGAGATGTCGATGACGAACTCCTGGAGGAGCTCGTGACCGGCGTTGCCCAGCTCGAGGGCGACCTCCGAGCGCGGCGAAGAGAAGCGCTTCTTCAGCGGCCGGTACGACGAGGGCGGGGCGATCCTCACCATCCACCCCGGGGCCGGCGGCACCGAGTCGCAGGACTGGGCGGAGATGCTTCTGCGCATGTACCTGCGCTGGTTCGAGCAGCGCGGCTTCAAGGTCGAGATCAACGACATGCAGGAGGGTGACGAGGCCGGCCTCAAGAGCGCGACGCTCACTGTGGAGGGCGAGAACGCCTACGGCCTGCTGACCAGGCGAGAAGGGCGTCCATCGGCTGGTCCGGCATGAGCCCGTTCGACTCGGCCAACCGCCGTCACACGAGCTTCGTCTCGGTCGACGCCTCCCCGCTGGTCAGCGAGCGACGTCGACGTCGAGATCAACGACGACGACATGCGCATCGACACCTACCGCTCGAGCGGCGCGGGTGGCCAGCACGTCAACAAGACGAGCTCCGCGATGCGCATCACACACCTTCCCACGAACATCGTCGTCCAGTGTCAGAACGAACGCTCACAGTTGCAGAACAAGACGGTGGCGATGGGCATGCTCAAGTCGAAGCTGGTCGAGCTCGAGGAGCGCAAGCTCGCCGACGAGCTCGCGCGCGAGCGCGGCGAGGTGCTGAACGTTGACTTCGGCAGCCAGATCCGCAGCTACGTCCTGCACCCGTACCAGATGGTCAAGGACCTGCGCACCGGCCATGAGGTCGGCAATGCCCAGAGCGTGCTTGACGGCGAACTGGACGGCTTCGTCCACTCGTATCTCGTCTGGCGCGCGGGCGGCAGCAAGGCACGCAAGTAGGAGAGGCCACGCTCCACCCGAAGATCGAACTGCACGTCCATCTCGAAGCGACCGTGCACCCCGCGCGTTTGCGCGAGATCGCCGAGCGCAATCAGGTGGCCCTGCCGGGCGTCGGCGAGACAGAGCTGCATGAGGCTCGTAGATTCACGGACTTCGCGCAGTTCATCCAGGTCTGGATCTCCACCTCGGCTGTTCTGCAGCGCGAGCGCGACTTCCGCCAGGTGGTCGTGGACTACGCGGCTGCCGCGGCGGCCCAGGGCTGCGTCTACATCGAGGCCATCTTCTCGCCGGCCGAACCAGTGCGTCGAGGGACGCCGTGGCAGGAGGTCTTCGAGGGCTACTGCTCCGGTGCGGACGAAGCGCGCGATCTGCACGGCGTCGAGGTCCGGTTCACCCCCGACATCACGCGCGACTTCCCCATGGACATCGCGGAGAGCGTGGCGCGATGGGCGGTGCGGTTCCGCGAACGCGGGGTCGTCGGGCTCGGTCTGGGCGGCAGCGAGCGTCTGTACCCACCCGAGCTGTTCGCGCGGACCGTTCGCCATCGCACGCGTGGGCGGGCTCAGGGCCGCGCCGCACGCCGGCGAGACGCAGGGGTCGGCCTCGCTACGCGGGGCGCTCGACGTCCTGCGCGCCGAGCGGCTGCGTCACGGCGTGCGTGCCGTCGAGGACCCTGGATTGCTGGCAGAGATCGCGTCGCGAGGCATCGTCTGCGACGTCACTCCGACGAGCAACCTGCGCCTCGGCGTCGTGCCGTCGCTCGGCGAGCACCCGCTGCCGCACATGCTGGCGGCAGGCGTGAAGTGCTCGATCTCGACCGACGACCCCGCCCTCATGGAGACCGACCTTGCGCGCGAGTGCGAGGTGGCGATACGCCTGGGACACAGATCGAGGGACATGTACACGCATGGTTTGGACGGCGCCTTCTGCGACGCGGGGCTGAAGGCGCGGCTGCGTGCGCACGCTGAAGGGCACGACTGGGGCGTCGCCGAAGGGCGGGCCGCAGGGGCTCAGGGGCTTGTCAGCCCTAATCAGACCTGTTAGGGTGTGTTTCGTCGTCACGGGAGCCGGTTCTCCGCCTGCGCAGCATCATGATGCGCCGCGATATCCTCCCCCCTCAGACCCAGACTCTGTGAATACCGGGCAGTGTTTGATGGAAAGGAACACTCGTCCGTAGTCTGTTCGGCCACTCCTACTGTGGCCCATCCTCGACGATTCCTCGCGCACCCCTTCGTGCCCGGCGAGCCACCGCGCTCGCATCGGGGCGTTCGATGTGCTGCCGCGTGCGGATCCGTCAGAAAAGAGATCATCAGTGAAGCAAGTCAGCGACACCACCACCAAGGACACGAAGACCGCGAACTCCCAGCAGTCCGGCCGTAACGAGCACCACAAGCGAAGCCAGGTCTGGTAGCGGGAAGCAGGAAAGCCGCACGGACCGCAACGGCGGATCACGGCGCGGCGATCGCGGCCGCAGCCGCGGTCCGCGCCGCGAGCGGGATGCTCGCAAGGGCTCTGGGGTCGACACGGGCTACGAGCCGCGCAAGAGCGCCAAGCGCCCTGACGGTCCGACGCCGGAGGTCAGTCTGCCCAAGTTCGCCGAGCTCGGCCTCAGTGCCGAACTTGCTCGCCGGTGTGGCGGCCATGGGCTATGAGGCTCCGACGCCCATCCAGGAGCAGGCGATCCCTCGCGCTCTGGCCGGGCGCGACATCGTCGGCTGTGCGCAGACCGGCACCGGCAAGACGGCCGCCTTCGTGCTGCCCATCCTGCAGCGCATGACGCAATCGACGGTCGCCGACGGTCGTACGGCGCGTCCTACGGCTCTCGTTGTGACGCCCACTCGCGAGTTGTGCGGGCAGATCGAGGAGGTCGGCGAGACGCTCGGGACGTACACGGGTCGCAGGGTCGCCGCCGTCTTCGGCGGCGTTCCCTACGATCCACAGGCGAAGCGAGTCCGCAGAGGAACTGATCTCCTCGTCGCCACTCCCGGCCGCCTGCTCGACATGCTGCGGCAGGGTGACGTCCTCCTCGATCGTGTCGATACCCTGGTGCTCGACGAGGCCGATCGCATGCTCGACATGGGCTTCTGGCCAGATGTGAAGCGCATCATCGACGCCGTGCCGAAGAAGCGTCAGAATCTGTTGTTCTCGGCGACGATGAGCAAGCAGGTGCTCAGCATCATCGAGGATACTCTGCATGAGCCCGTCTTCATCGAGCTCGGCGGCAGCGCCAAGCCGGTCGACAACGTCGACCAGAGGATCCTGCCGGTGAACAACGAGCAGAAGGTCGACCTGCTCGTCGAGTACTTCCGCCATCACGATCCCGACCGCACGCTGGTGTTCACGCGGACGCGGCGGCGCGCAGAGCGTCTTGCGACCACGCTGAACAAGGCCGGCGTCAGCTGCGAGGCCATCCACGGCGATCGCACGCAGGGGCAGCGGCAGAGGGCACTGGACAGCTTCAAGAGAGGCAAGACGGCCGTGCTCGTGGCTACCGATGTCGTGGCTCGCGGGATCGACGTGGACAACATCACGCACGTCATCAACTTCGACATCCCGACCAATCCCGAGGACTACGTGCATCGCATCGGGCGCACCGCCCGCGCCGGCACAAGCGGCATCGCCGTGAGCCTGCTCACCGGGGAGGACGTGCACGAGCTCAAGGCGATCGAGCGTCTCATCGGCGCCACGATCGCGCGCCACGACCTGCCCGAGTTCGAGTACGAGAAGCGCGCCATCCCGGAGTCCCATCAAGTCCAGGCACGCCAAGGTAAGCTCGTGTGGAACGGTGGTGCCCGTCGTTCTGCAGCGCAGGGCATCAAGCGCCGCCCGCCGCGTCGTTCTGCGGCGCGCTGACGGCAGAGTATTCATACGCACGACCGGCGCGCGGCTCGCCGCGCGCCGGTCGCTGGAATCCTCACCGGGGCCTCTGCTATACTGCCGTCTCTGCGTGGGCGACTAGCTCAGTTGGGAGAGCGCCAGCTCGACAAGCTGGAGGTCGTTGGTTCAATTCCAACGTCGCCCACCATCCCAGACTCCCACCCCTCGTGCCTTTGGGCAGCGAGCGCACATCACCGTGGAGAGGGGAGCCCCCACACCGCCACTCAGGGCCAATTGGGCCTCGGAGCGATCGGAGCCGGGCACGGCCATGGCCAGTAGCAGCGGGGCAAAGGGGACGTCAATCAGCTGTTTGGCATACTATGCGCGCGGCCATGCACTGGGCGGCCGGTCCGAATGCCGGTACCCGGGTTCTGGGGCGGCCTTTGCGCCACGGCGCTCGGTGTCTCCTTCGCCTCCTAGGTCCGCGAGCGCTTGGCGGCCCTGCATGGCCGTGATTAGATGGAGCCGTCCCGACCGGCCTCGCGCGCCAGGTCCAGCTCTAGGGGAGGGAGAGGAATGGCCACCAGATTGCTGCTGCTGGCGGTGGCCGGTTCTCTCGGGGCGCTCTGCCGCTACGGGCTCTCCGGTCTCGCGCAGCGTAGCCTGGGCGCGCACTTCCCGTGGGGCACGATGGTCGTGAACACGGTGGGTTGCCTTGCGGCCGGCGTCCTCTTCGGGCTCTTCGAGACCCGATGGGCGCTGAGCAACGAGGCGCGCGTCGTCGTCTTCATCGGCTTCCTCGGCGCCTTCACCACCTTCTCCAGCGTGATGGTCGAGACGGCCAACTTCGCGCGTGATGCTCAGTGGCTGAGCATGGCCGGCAACCTGCTTCTGCAGAACGGTCTCGGGGCGGTGGCGGTCTTCGCCGGGCTCGCTATCTCGCGACTGGTGTAGGGGAAGGGGGAGGAAGGATGCATCTGACTGAGAGCGCCGAACTGTTGCGTGTCTTCATCGGCGCCGAGCATAAGCACCATCGGAAGCCGCTCTACGAAGCGATCGTCGCGGCGGCTCGCGAGCATGGTCTTGCCGGTGCTACGGTGCATTCGCGGCGCGCTGGGGTACGGCGCCAACAGCGGCATTCGCACCGCGAAGATCCTGCGACTGTCCGAGGATCTGCCGGTCGTCGTCGAGATCGTCGATTCACCCGAGAAGGTCGAGGCCTTTCTGCCGATCGTCGACGCGATGATGGACCAGCGGCATGATCACGGTCGAGCAAGTGAGAGTGATCGCCTACCGGCATGCCGGCGGCTGAAGGCCGCGCAGCGGACCAGGACGGGATCGTGGCGTTCGTCTGCCGACTCGGTGGTCGGCCTCAGCCGCGGCGGATCGCGCTGCTCGCGGCCTTGCACGAGCTTCGCCACGGCGGCGCAGGCGCTGTCGGCGTCATCGCCTCGTGCGATCAGGTCGATGAGGGCGCTGCCGATGATGACGCCGTCTGCGAGGCGGGCGACGCCCCGCGCCTGCTCGGGCGTCGAGATCCCAAAGCCGACGGCCAGCGGCGCTCTCGTGCGGGTCCGCAGACGTCCGATGAGGCCGGGGAGGTCCGTGCCTACGTCCCGTCGCGCTCCCGTCACGCCCGTCACGGCGACACAGTAGACGAAGCTCGTGGCCGCCTCGGCGAGCATGTCGAGGCGTGCATCGGTGCTCGTCGGGGTGGCCATCGGCACGAGGCCGATGCGGTGCGCTCGCGGCCAGAGCCATCAACCCGCCCTGCGCAGCGGCTGTGTCGCCGCCGGGCGCGAGTGCTTCGTCGAGCGGCAGGTCGGGGATGACCAGAGCTTCGATGCCCGCCTCCGCCGCGTTGGCGAGGAAGCGCTCGGGTCCGTAGGCGAGCACGGGGTTCAGATAGGTGAGCAGGACGAATGGTACGTGCGCACTGTGCGCGGCCGCCAGCTGCAGCACGTCGTCGGCCGTTACCCCCGCGAGCAGCGCTTGGTGGGTGGACTGCTGCACGACGGGCCCGTCGGCGATCGGGTCCGAGAACGGGATGCCGAGCTCTACGATGTCGGCGCCGGAGTCGATCAGCGTCTCGATTAGACGGTGGCTGGTCTTGAGATCGGGGTGCCCGCCGGTGAGGTACGGGATGAGCGCCGCGCTCTGTGCGCGCGGTGTGGCGAAGGCCTGGTCCAGGCGCGGGGTGAGGGGGAGGCTCACGTCGCCTGCTCAAGCAGGTGGGCTGCTTCGTGGACGTCCTTGTCTCCTCGGCCGGACAGGTTGACGACGACGATGTCGCCAGAGGAGAAGCAGCTGCCCGACGGGGTGAACGCGGGTCCACTCGACGGGCCGCGCAGCACGTAGGCGATGGCGTGGGCGCTCTCGAGCGCCGGGATGATGCCCTCCATGGCGGGCGAGCGTGCGGAAGGCGGCCAGGGCCTCTGCGTCGGTGGCCGCCGCGTATCGCGCCCGCCCGGAGTCCTTGAGCCACGAATGCTCGGGGCCGACACCGGGGTAGTCGAGCCCCGCAGAGATGGAATGAGCCTCTGCCACCTGGCCCCAGGCGTCCTGCAGGAGGTAGCTGAAGCAGCCGTGCAGCACGCCAGGCTTGCCTTTCGCAAGCGGCGCTCCGTGACGACCGTCGAGGCCCTCGCCGGCTGCCTCGACGCCCGTGAAGCGCACCGGGAGGTCGCGGAACGCGTGGAAGAGCCCGATGGCGTTGGATCCGCCGCCGACACATGCGACGACCTCGTCGGGGAGGCAGCCGAAGCGCTCCCTCACTTGTCCGATCGCCTCGTCGCCGATCACGGCCTGGAAGTCGCGCACCATCGCCGGGTATGGCGCGGGACCCGCGACCGAGCCGATGACGTAGAAGGTGGTCGCGACGTTCGTGACCCAGTCGCGCAGCGCCTCGTTCATTGCGTCCTTGAGCGTCTGCGAGCCGCTCTCCACCGTGACGACGCGCGCGCCCAGCAGCCCCATGCGCACAACATTGAGCTCCTGCCGCCGGATGTCCTCGGCGCCCATGTAGACGACGCACTCCAGGTCGAGCAGAGCACAGGCGGTCGCCGTGGCGACGCCGTGTTGGCCGGCACCCGTCTCGGCGATCACACGGCGCTTGCCCATGCGCCTTGCCAGAAGCGCCTGTCCGAGGACGTTGTTGATCTTGTGGGCGCCAGTGTGGCAGAGGTCCTCGCGCTTGAGGAGGATGGTGGCTCCGCAGAGCTTGCTTAGCCTGCCGGCGTGATAGAGGGGCGTCGGCCGCCCTGCGTAGTCGGCAAGGAGGCCCGCGAGCACGGACTGGAAGGTGGCGTCGGCGCGGGCTTCCTCGTAGGCCGTCGTGAGCTCGTCCAGCGCCGGGACGAGTGTCTCCGGCACGAAACGCCCGCCGTAGGGGCCGAAGTGGGACTGGATACTCATGCAGAAGCACCTCGCGCGTAGTCGACGTCGGCGACGGCGGCGAAGAACCCGGCCAGCAGGTCCTCGTCCTTGACGCCGGGAGCTGCCTCCGTCCCGCTGCACACGTCGACCATGGACGGCTGCAGGGCGGCGACCGCCTCACCAACATTGCCTGGTGCAAGGCCACCCGCCACAACGAGGCGCTCCTTGGGGGGTAGTGCAGTCTGCGCAAGGGCTCGCCAGTTCAGCGCGGCGCCGGTGCCTCCGTAGACGCCGGGGCGGCGCGCGTCGAGCAGCGTGAGGTCGGCCGACGCTGCGTCGGGCGTGTCTGCCGCAGCAATCACGAGGGGCCGCAGTCCCTGTCGCTCGGCCGCTCTCCGCACCGCCGCGACCGAGGGTCCGTCCGCGCCTGCTGAGAGCTGGACGGCGCGCAAACCGCTCACGACCAGCGCGGCCGCGATCCACTCGTCGGATTCCGTCGTGACGACGGCGACCGTGAGAACGTCGCGGGCCTTTGTGGCCAGCTCGCGGGCACGCGCCGACGCCACCTGACGGGGACTCGCGCTGAACACGAAACCGCAGGCGGCGGCGCCCATCTCGACGGCGTGGTCTACGTCGCGCTCGCGAGTGAGGCCGCAGACCTTGACGAGGGTCATCGCTCGCCTCCGAGAGATCTGCCGGCGCTGCGCAGAGCGTGGACTCGTCCGGGGAGGTCTCCGGCGCCGGCAAGCACCAGCGTCTCGCCGACGAGGAGGGCTCGTGCGCCGGCGAGCGCCATGCGACACGCGTCGCCTGCGTCTGCGATGCCGCTCTCGCTCACGAGCAACACGTGCGCCGGCACACGGTGCGCCAAGCGCTCGGTGGCGCCGAGATCGACGGTCAGGGTGCGGAGGTCGCGGTTGTTCACGCCGATCAGTGTAGCCCCACTCGCCAAGGCACGCTGCATCTCGGCCTCGTCGTGCACCTCGACGAGTGCGTCGAGCCCACAGAGCCGGCACTCCTCCAAGAGGTCGCCCAGCGTTCTGTCCGACAGGGCCGCGACGATCAGTAGAACGGCTGCGGCGCCCGCATCGGTCGCTTCCCAGATCTGGTACGGATCGACGATGAAGTCTTTGCGCAGCACCGGCAGACCGACAGCTGCGGCGACGGCGCGTAGGTCCTCGAGCGAGCCGCCGAAGCGCGAGGGCTCGGTGAGCACCGAAACGGCGTCCGCGCCTGCCGCCTCGTAGGCGCGGGCCTGGGCGACGGCGTCCAGATCGGGCGCGATGGCGCCCTTGCTCGGTGAGCGGCGCTTGACCTCGGCGATGAGCGCCAGGGATCCCGACGCTCCCGCGATGCCGTCCTTGGCGGCCGGCGCCGCGAGCGCGGCGAACAGGCCGCCGCCGTCTTCCTCGGCTGGACGTGCCAGCGGCACCGCCTGGCGCGCTGCCGCGACGCGCTCACGGGCACCGGCGACCATCTCTGCAAGGAACTCGGTCATGCGGATGCCGCCTTGAGGCGGTTCGTCGTCGCGATGAGGGCCTCGAGCTTGGCGCGGGCGGCGCCGGAAGCGACGGCGCTCCGCGCCGTCTCGACGCCCTCGGCGATGGTCGCAGCGGTCTCGGCTATGTAGAGGGCAGCGCCAGCGTTCAGCAGGACGATGTCGAGGCGCGGCCCGTCGACGCCGTCCAGCACCTCGAGCAGGTACCCCGCGTTCTCGTCGGCGTCACCGCCGCGTAGCTCCTCGAGCCGGGCGCGGCGCATCCCGAATGCCTCGGGCTGGAGCTCGTAGATCGCGTCGAGTCCCTTGTCGGCGAAGACCTCGACGACGTCGGTGCGACAGGTGGTCGAGATCTCGTCGAGCCCGTCTTCGCTGTGCACGATGAGGTTGCGCGCCGACCCCATCAGGCGAACGGCCTGGGCGATACGCTGGATGTAGCGCGGGTCGGCGACACCGATGAGCTGGTGCCTGGCGCCGGCTGGGTTGGCAAGAGGGCCGATGAGGTTGAAGGTCGTGGCCATGCCCAGCTCGCGGCGTACCGGCGCCACGTGCCGCATGGCCAGGTGGTGGCGTGGCGCGAACATGAACCCGATTCCAGCCTCGGCGATGCAGCGACTCACCAGCGGCGGCTCGATGTCGATGGCGACACCGAGCGCCTCGAGGACGTCGGCGCTGCCGCACTTGCTGGTGGCCGAGCGGTTGCCGTGCTTGGCCACCGTCACACCGGCGCCGGCGGCCACGATGGCTGCCGCCGTCGAGATGTTGAAGGTGTTGGCCCCGTCTCCGCCGGTGCCGCAGGTGTCGAGGATGACGTCGGCATCGACCTCGACCTTCTCTGCCAGCTCGGTCATGGCTCGCGCCATGCCGACGATCTCGGCCGCCGTCTCGCCCTTGACGCGTAGGGCGCTGAGGAAGGCGGCCGTCTGCGCATCGCCGGCGCGGCCGGCCATGATTTCGAGCAGGACACCGCGCGCCTCGTCCTCGGTGAGGTCGCGACCAGCGGTGAGCGTCTGCAGGGCTGCGGTGATGACGTCATTCGGCACGTGGGTCCTCCTGTGCTCCAGCGGTCGCAGTTGCTTGGTCAGAGGCGGGCCCCATGCCCAGGAAGTTGCGCAGCAGGTCGAGGCCCGCCGTGGTGAGCACGCTCTCGGGGTGGAACTGGACGCCGTGTACCGGCAGCTCGCGGTGGCGCACCCCCATGACGATGCCCTCGGAGTTCCAGGCCGTGAGCTCCAGGTCATGTGGCAGGTCGCGGTCGAGCACTAGGGAGTGGTAGCGGGTCGCCGTGAAGGGGTCCGGCAGATCGGCGAAGATGCCGCGGCCGTCGTGCCTGATCTGGTCGGTCTTGCCATGCACAGGCTCGCCGGCACGGTGAACGACTCCGCCATAGGCCTGTCCGACGGCCTGATGGCCGAGACAGACGCCGAGTACCGGGAGGTGTCGGGCGCCGAAGTGGACGATTGCGTCCATGCTGAGGCCTGCCTCATTGGGTGTGCACGGACCGGGCGAGATGAGGAGGTGCGTGGGGTCCTCGGCGGCGATCTCGGCAATCGTCACGCGATCGTTGCGACGCACGGTGATGTCCGCTCCGAGCTCGCCCAGGTATTGGACCAGGTTATACGTGAACGAGTCGTAGTTGTCGATCACGAAGACGCGTGCGTCGGCCGATGAGGGCATCGTCACTTCCCCCAGTCGCTGGTCTCTGGACGCGCGGAACCGGCAAACTCCTCGTGCGCGAGCTGGATGGCGCGCAGCAAGGCTGCGGCCTTGCTCTGTGTCTCCTCGTACTCCCGGCCGGGGTCGCTGTCGGCGACGATCCCCGCGCCGGCCTGCAGATACGCGACGCCATCCTTCACGATCATCGTGCGGATGCAGATGCAGGTGTCGAGGTCGCCCCCGTAGCTCAGATAGCCGATGGCCCCGGCGTAGGGACCCCTCCGCAGGGGCTCGAGCTCGTCGATGATCTGCATGGCTCGCACCTTGGGGGCGCCGCTCACCGTGCCCGCGGGGAAGGCCGCCTTGAGGGCGTCTGTCGGGGTCATCCCTTCGCTCAGGGTACCGCTCACGTTCGAGACCATGTGGATGACGTGCGAGTACGACTCCATGCCCATAAACTCGTCGACCGTGACGCTGCCCGGCACGCACACTCGGCCGAGGTCGTTTCGTCCCAGATCGACGAGCATCAGGTGCTCGGCGCACTCCTTCTCGTCGGCGCGCAGGTCGGCCATGAGCCTGCGGTCCTCGGCCGCGGTCGCGCCGCGCTTGCGTGTGCCGGCGATCGGTCGCGTCTCGACGTGACCGTCGCGCACAGTGACGAGAGGTTCGGGGCTCGAGCCGCAGAGAGCGAAGTCGTCGAAGGCGATGTAGTACATGTAAGGGCTCGGATTGACGGCCCGCAGGCCGCGATAGACCGTGAACGACGAGACGTCGATGGGCGTGCGGAAGCGCTGGCTGAGGACGACCTGGAACGCGTCGCCGGCGTAGATGTACTCGCGGAGGCGCTCGACGCCCGCCTCGTACTCCTCGCGGCTCATCGACGAGGTCACGGGGCGCGAGGCATCACCCCGCGGGTCTTTCTCGCCGGCCACGCCTTGACCGGGGAGCCCAGGCTGACCGCAGGCAGGCGACGGAAGTGGCTGCTCGAGCTTGGCCTTGACGTCGGCGATCCGCTCGACGGCGCGCTCGTATGGTCCATCGATGTCGCGTCCCTCGACGAAGGCATTGGCGACCACCGTGATCGTGTGCTTGAGATGGTCGAACACGAGGACCGTATCGGCGAGCAGGAAGGCCATCTCGGGAAGGCCGAGGTCGTCCGGAGGGGCGTTGGGCAGCGGCTCGAGGTGACGCACGAGGTCGTAGCCGAAGTAGCCGACGAGGCCGCCCGCGAGGGGCGGCAGGTCGTCGTTCGCCGGCGGTGCGGTAGCTGGTGAGGAGCTCGGCAGCCGCGGCGAAGGGATCGTCGTGCTCGACCTCGAGACGGTCGCCGTTCTCCTGGATCGTCAGGCGCCCGTTCGCGTAGGTGACGAGGGCACGGGCGCCCACGCCAAGGAACGAGTAGCGGCCCATGTGCTGACCCTGCTGCGCGCTCTCGAGCAGGAAGGCGCGCCGTGGGGTACCGAGCTTGAGGAATGCCGAGACGGGGGTCTCGAGATCGGAGACGAACGAGTGGGTGACGGGAACGACGTTATGAGCCAGTGCGAGGCGTTGCGCCTCGACTAGCTGCGGTGTGACGCGTATGTCCTTTGCCACGGGCCAAGCATGTGACACCTCCCGGTGAACACGACCCAGCGTTGCTCGTTCGCCGACCTTGCTCTGACGATGGATGAACGCTAGGGCAGTGGCACGCGCCTGTCAAGCGCCGCCCTGGCACAGGATGCTGGGCGGCTCGCGCGCCTCGCGCGGGTCCGTCGCGTGGTCCGCTGGGCTGACCGGAGGTCGGCGCTGTGCCTGAGCGAGGCCCAGGGGAGGGAGGTCGCCGGGTCGTCCGCATGAAGCTAGACTTTCGTCATGCTGCCCCTGCGCCGTATCACGTCGGAGGACTTGCACCGGCGCCGCTGGGGCCTTCTCGCCCTGACCTCCATCGGGGCCTTCATGAGCCCCCTGGACAGCGCCATCGTCGCGGTCGCGCTGCCGGTGATGAGCCCTGACCTGGACCTCAGCTTCGCGACGTCGATGTGGGTGCAGGCCGCGTATCTGCTGACCATGGCGGTGCTTCTGATCCCCATGGGAAGGGTGGCCGACCACCGTGGCCGCGTGCGCTACTATCTGTTGGGCATCGCCGTGTTCACGGTGGGGTCGTTTCTGGCGTCACTGAGCATGAACGCCAGCTGGATGATCGGCAGTCGCATCGTACAAGGCGCCGGAGCGGCGCTGCTCAGTGCGACATCGGCGGCGATCGTCACTGCCGTGTTCCCGCCGCACGAGCGCGGTCGCGCTCTCGGCATCAATGTGATGGCCATCTATCTCGGGCTGAGCATCGGTCCGCCGCTCGGAGGGTTCCTTGCCGGCGGTCTCGGCTGGCGCTGGGTCTTCCTCGTGAATCTGCCGGTCGGGGCCATCTCTCTCCTCTGGGGTTGGTTCCTGCTGCCGCGGCGGGATTCGGTCCGCAGGGAGGCGTCGCGCCCCGATGCTCTCGGGACGATCCTGCTCAGCCTGTTCCTCATATGTCTGCTCGTGCCCCTGACCTTCGGCGCGGAGTGGGGCTGGATGGCGCCGCAGAGCGTTGCGCTGTTGGCAGTCTCGGGTCTCGCCCTGGCGGCGTTCGTGGTCACGGAGCTGCGCGTCTCGGGACCCCGTTCTCGATCTCGACCTGCTTCGGCACAACCGCCTCTTCGCGGCCGCCAATCTCGCCGCCTTCATCAACTACATGGCCCTTGCGGCGATCGGCATCCTGACCGCCATCTTCCTCCAGGTGGTGCAGGGGCGATCGCCCGCAGTCACCGGCTGGCTGATGCTCAGCCAGCCGTTCATCATGGCCCTGCTGAGCCCCCTGAGCGGCCGGTTGAGCGATCGTGTCGGTTCCCGTGTGCTCACCACCACGGGGATGCTCACGATCGCTCTCGGCATGGGCGTGCTCGCGACTATGGGGCAGGAGGCGGGGGTCGAGCGGGTCGTCGTCGGTCTTGCGGTCGTCGGCCTGGGCATGGCTGCCTTCAGCGCGCCCAACAGCTCCGCGGTCATGGGCGCCGTGCGCAGCGACCAGCTCAGCCTGGCAAGCGCCTTTCTCGGGACCATGCGCGTGACCGGCATGACGCTCAGCTTCGCCGTGCTGGGGGGCGTCGCCGCGAGCCAGCTGGGGGACAGGGCGGACGCCTGCTCTTCTCGCTGCAGGGCCAAGGGGCGGGCCTGGCCGCGCAGGCCGCCGAAGGGTACGTGCGCGGCTACCGCTACGCCATGCTCGTCGGTGTCGTGCTGGCGCTCGTCGGTGCCAGCGTGTCTCTCACCCGGGGGCCGCACGGCTCGGGGGCGTGACTCACGGCCCACGGACTCTCTCAGGTTGAGCTAGAGGGTGAGGCTCACCGGCGTCGGGGGCGACGGCCCGAGCGGGCGCCGGACTGTTCCCCGACTCGCCGGCCTGACCCGCCGTCGGCCGATCGGCGACGGGGACGAAGCGGGCCACATCCGGGTCGGGCAGTCGGTCCCAAGCGCCGCGAACGCCCTCGTGGCCGGCTCCCAGCTCCACGTGCAGCATGGCGATACCGAAGTCGATGGGCGCGGTCCAGTACACCTTCTCGGCGCGGCCCATGACCAGGGAGCCATCTCGAAGACGGAAGCGCCACGGTTGACGGTTGGCGCCTGAGGGCGCCAGCCGGGCGGCCTCCACTGCCGTCACGGCCCAGTCTGGCCATGCCTCGTGGTCCGGCCCGAATCCGCGCTTCAGTCCAGGGGCTATCTCCTCGACCTGCCGGCGAGCGGCGGAGCGCACTGCGGCGCTCATCATTCGCTCCATGATCTGTTTGCGCTCGACTGGGTGGCCTACCGGCGTGACCGCCACGACCTGCTCGCCAGGCTGAAGGGAGGCCAACGGCTCCACCGTCTCGCGGTCGAACATCCCGGCGACCCAGCAGGTGCCGAGCCCGAGGCGCGTGGCTTCGAGTATGAAGGCTTCGCCGACGTAGCCGGCCTCGACCTCGCTGCCCTCGGGTCCGACGAAGGCCGCGGTCCAGGGGGCCCCCTCGATACGGCCGTATGCCCTCGCGCCGCGGTCGAGGATCCCCGTGTAGATCGTCGGCGCCGCCTTCGATCAGGGTGACTCGCACGCCCGAAGAGAGCTGGAACGTCTGGCAAAAGGACCGCAGGGCGTCGATCGATGCTGGCTCGACGTCGCGGCCGGAAAACCGGCGGCGTGAACGGCGCACGGCGATGGCGTCGTACCAGGCTGGGTCGAGACTCAGGGCAGTGATCTGGCCTGCTCCTTTGCTTGTGGATCGCCGGGGACGTGGCCCGGCCGGGGCGACTAGCGGAGCTCGTCGCCGGCGTGCGGCCCGGGGCCCATGTCCCACACGGAGTCCACGGTGATGCGCACCACGTACTTCATCGGCGGAAGATGCTGTGCGGCGCTGATCGGCTTGAGCTTCTCGTTGACCTGGTCGAAGACCTCGCCGTGGTCGATGAGCTCCGCATGGCCCTTGACCTGCATCGCGACCTTCCTCTCCGGGTCGTGGATGCCGACGGCGACGCGGTTGTCGTTCTCGAGGTTCTCCCGCGTCTTGTGAGAGAACATGTCGGCGAAGTACAGGTGCTCGTCGTCGAGCAGGGCGCCGCTGCCCTTGATGGAGACGTTCGGCATGCCGTCTGGACCGACCGTGGCTATCCAGACGTTGTGCCCGCCGGCCAGAAGGTCGTGCAACTCTTGCGGGATGGTGGTCATGAGTCGGGCTCCTTGTCGTCGTTCGCCTACACCGTACCCGACGGCTCAAGGGGTGGAACGTCAGTCTCCGGCGGCGGACGGCGGCGCGGCCGACTCTCAATGCTGGAGCATCAAGTACTCGAAGGCCACGAGCGCCGCCTTGGCACCCTCGCCGGCGGAGATCACGACCTGCTTGTCTTCGATGTCCGTGCAGTCGCCCGCTGCGAACACGCCACGCACGCCCGTGCGGCAGCGGCGGTCGACGACGATCTCTCCGATCTTGTTCGTGTCCACGAGATCAAGGGCGAAGCCGGTGTTGGGGAAGAAGCCGACCTCGACGAACACGCCGTCGGCGGCGAGCCGCGTTTCTTCGCCCGTCTCGCGGTCGAACACCGTGATGCCGTCCACCCGGCTCGGTACCGTGGATCTCCTTCGCCTTGTGGTGCGGCAGGAACGCAATGTCCGGGCTGGCATTGACTCTGTCCTGCAGGACGCCGTCCCCGGTGAGGCCCTCGAGGGCTACCAGGTAGACCTTGTGCGCGATGGCGCTCAGCTCAAGTGCGGCCTCCAGGGCGGAATTGCCGCCGCCGACGATCATGACGTCGAGTCCCTGGAAGAGCGGTCCGTCGCACGTGGAGCAGTAGAAGACACCGACGCCAGAGAGCTCCTTCTCGCCCGGCACGTTGAGGTGCCGCTTTTGCACGCCGCTGGCGATGATCAGCGTCAGCGAGCGAATCTCGCGTCCGGACTCAAGCTCGAGGACCTTGGCCCGGCCGTCGACGCGCACGCTGGCTACCCGTTCGCCGATGAGCTCGGTCACGCCGTATTGCTTGGCCTGCGCGAACAGCCTCTGCACAAGGTCCGGACCGGTGATGTTGTCGTAGCCCGGGTAGTTGGCGACCTCGCGCGACGTGCTGAGCTGCCCGCCGATGTCTGCGGCTACGAGGATCGTGCTGAGGTTCTTGCGCGCCGCGTACATGGCTGCGGTGAGTCCGGCCGGCCCGCCGCCGATGATCGCGACATCGTAGATGGTCTTGAATTCGGCCGGGGCCAGGCCGAGCAGGCCGTCGAGTTCGCCGGAGGCGTTGAGGCGGGCAAGGTCGTCGTAGCCGCCGAGGAGTTCGCCGTCAAGGAAGATCTCGGGCACGGTGCGGCGTCCGGAGCGCTCGAGCATCTCGCGCTGCAGTTCCTTGTTGCGGGTCACGTCCAGCTCGCGCCACTCGAGCCCTTTCGCGCGCAGAAGGGCCTTGGCCTTGGCGCAGTACGGGCACCACTCCCGTGTGTAGATCTGGATATCCACCATGGCGGTTCCCTCGCTTCTGGATGTCGTCCTCCGTCAGGTCACATCATACTCGCCGCGTGCTCTTGCGGGCAGGACGTGGGGGCTGACGGAGGGAACGAGCCGATCGAGGGGACCGGCGTTTCGAGCGGGCTGAGGCGCGGTGATGCTCTTCCATCAGATCGGCGAGCAAGGAGGACGACATGGCCAACACGATAGTCTGGGCGGATATCCCAGTCACGGATATGGACCGCGCTCGCGCCTTCTACGGCGCGGTGCTCCAGGCGGACATCGCGCTCATGGACGGCACCGACGGCACCGTGGCGCTGCTACCTGGGGGGACGGACGAGGTGACCGGCGATCTTGACCTCAGCGAGGGCCGGCGGCCGAGTGCCGACGGCTGCACGATCTACCTCAACAGCAACGGCGACGCCGCAGGCATGATGGCTCGGGCGCTCGCGGCCGGCGGTGAGGTGCTCACGCCGGTCACCTTCATGGGGGAGATGATCGGCAGCATCGGCTTCTTCAAGGACAGCGAGGGCAATCGCATCGGCGTGCACCAGGCGACGACGCAGGCGTGAGCGGCAGCCGTCAGCGCATCGCCGCAGTGACGTCGACCATGTGCTTGCTGAGGCCGAGCTGGGCGTCGTCGACGCCGATCGCGCGGCCGACCAGCTGGCTCAGGTAGATGATGGGCATTCGCTGCCAGTCGCCGTACTTCTTGGCCACCCCGTCCTGGCGCGTGTCGAGGTTGACTTGGCAGAGCGGACAGGCGACGGCGACGGCTTCGGCGCCGCAGTCCCGGGCGTCGCGCAGGATTCTGTGCGTGAGGTCTATCACCATGTCCTGCTCACAGAGAGCCAAGCTGGCGCCGCAGCAGTCGGTCTTGTAGTTCCACTGGACCGGCGCGCACCCCAGGGTCTCGACGACATCGTCCATGTGTGTCGGGTACTCCGGGTCCTCGGCGAGGGTGACCTTCGGCGGTCGGGCCAGCAGGCAGCCGTAGTAGCAGGCGACCTTGAGCCCGTCGAACGGCCGGATCGACCCGTGCCTTGAGGACCTCGAGACCGATCTCGTCGTAGTACACGTCGACGAGGTTGCGGATAGTCACCGTGCCTTCGTAGGGGTGGCCGACCACAGCCGCGATGTCGGCTGCGGCCTCCTGGTCCTGCATCGCATGGGCCCCGGCCATGAACCGGCTGAAGCAGGCGGCGCACGGGACGGCGACGCTCGTGAGCCCCATGAGCTGCTCGACCTTGGCGAGCTCGCTCACCGGCAGGGCGGCGGCCAGCAGCCGGTTGCTCGAGTGCACGGCGGTGTTGCCGCAGCACACCCAGCCGGGGATCTCCTGCAGCTGAAGGCCGAGCGCCGCGGCCGTGGCCCGGAAGCTCTCGTCGAGCTCGCGAGCGGTGCTGTGCAGCGAGCAGCCGGGATAGTAGGCCATCGTCCTCGCGCCCATCATCGCACTCCCTGCTCCTGCTGGGGCTGCGCCCTGGCCTTGTTGATGGCCTCGGATGCCTTGACCATGCGGTCCACGGCCGCCCTGTCGGCGCCGCGCGCCGGGAGAAGGCCGAGCTTGCCCTTGCGCAGCATCTTGAGGCCCATTCCCACGTCGTCGAACATCGAGCTCGGGCGGGTCATCTTGTCGCGCATCAGCAGCTCGACCTCGAAGAGCCGGCCCCAGCGCCTGATCGAGTCGAAGTTGAGCTTGACCATGTTGGCGAACGGCGCGTCGGCCGGGATGCGGCCTTCGCGGCGGCCGATGATCTTGAGCTCGTCGATGACGGCCGCTACATCGATGCCCTGCGGGCACCGGCGTCGTGCACGTCTCGCACCCGGTGCACAGCCAGAGGAACTTGTCGTCGAAGATCATGTCGGGCTGTCCGAGCTGGACGGCGCGCATGATCGTCGCCGGATGCATGTCGGTGTACGGAGCCACCGGGCAGCCGGATGTGCAGCGCTTGCACTGGTAGCACTTGAAGACGTTCTCTCCGCAGCCCGTCGCTGACGGTCGCTGGCCAGTGTGGTGTTCGGTGTGGCAGGTCGTCATGCCAGCCTCCTCACGCCACGCGCGGGCCGCGGCATGCAGGCCGGCGGCCTCGACGATCTCCGGCACCGCCGGCCTCCCACTCCACGGCCATGATGTGCACGCCGGCGACGCCCTCGACCTCGGCGATCTCCTTGATCATCTCGACGGCGAGCTTCTTGCCCTCCGCCTGCTGCGGGGCGCCCTTCTCCTGTGCGGCGATGCGGTCGATGATCTCCTGCGGCACGTCCATGCCGGGCACGAACTTCTTCATGTAGTTGGCCATGCCGGCGCCCTTGATCGGGGTGATGCCGGCGAGAATCTTGATCTCCTGGTGCAGGCCCAGGGCGCGCACCTCTTCCATCCATTTCTTGAACTTGGGGAGGTTGAAGATGCACTGCGTCTGCATGAAGTCGGCGCCGGCCTCGATCTTCTTCTGCAGTCGCAGGGCGCGCAGCTCGAACGGGTCGGCGAAGGGGTTCTCGGCGCAGCCGATGTAGAGCTGCGGCGCGACCGCCATCTCGTCGCCGCACTGGAACCTGCTCTCGTCGCGCATGTCCTTGTACATCTTGATCAGGTTGATGGCGTCGAGGTCGTGCACGCCCTTGGCCTGCGGGTGGTTGCCGAAGCTGATGTGGTCGCCGGTGAGGCAGAGGATGTTCTTGATGCCCAGGGACGGAGGCGCCGAGGATATCGGCCTGCATGGCGAGGCGGTTGCGGTCGCGGCAGGTCATCTGCATGATCGCCTCGAGGCCGTTCTGCTGGGCCTGCGTAGCCGGACGGCCATGGAGCAGACGCGGACCACGGCCGTCTGGTTGTCGGTGATGTTGACGGCGTCGACGTAGCCCTTGAGGAGCTTGGCCTTCTCCTCGATGACGCTGCCGTCGGCGCTCTTGGGCGGGCCGCACTCGCCGGTGACGGCGAACTGGCCCGCCGCGAGGATCTTCTCGAGGTTGCTGCCGGCCTTCAGCTCGGTTCGCGGTCATACCGGCTTCGCCTCCTCACGCACCATCTTGCGCGGGCCGCCGGAGCTGCTCTTGCTCCAGTCCTTCGGCGGCCGGTCGGCGAACATCAGCTCTTCACGGCCCTGGGCCTTGAGACGCTCCCAGATGAGGGCCCAGGCGCACTCGATCTCTTCCTTCTCCGGACCTGTGACCTCGCAGAGGCCGTCATGCGAGCCGCCGCACGGGCCGTTCATGAGGCTCTTGCTGCAGCGCACCACGGGGCAGATGGCTCCGGTGAGGCCGATGCGGCACTCGCCGCAAGCGACGCAGCGCTCGAGCCATACCGCGTGCTCCTGCGGCATGCCGAGCATGTTCGTGTTCACGGCCGGCATGACTAGCTTGGGGGCGAACTTCTCGGCCAGGCTCTGGATGCCGATGCCGCAGGCCATGCTGAGCACGACATCGGCATTCCTCGACCTTCTGCGGCGATCATGTCGAGGTACTCCCACTCGCACTGGCGGATGGCGGCGATGTGCTCGACCTCGACCTCGCGGCCCTCCTGCTGCGCCTTGATGCGCAACTCGCTGGCGAGGATCTCGGCCTCCTTCTCGCCGCCGGTGAGGCAGATGGCGACGCAGGTATCGCAGCCGGCGACGAGGACCTTCTTCTTGCCTTCGAGGAGCGACAGGATCTCGTCGAAGGGTTTGCGTTCAGCGGTGATCATGGGCGCGTTCCTTCCTCGGCGGTGGCTGCGGCGGCCGGCTCCTGCTCGTCGGTCATGGCGACGTCGCCGAACGCTGCGCGAGCGGCGAGGTGCGGACTCACGCCGGGCCGCCTTGCGGGGCTGGGACCGAGCTGCTTGATGCGCTCCGTGAACTCGGTCGGCGACTCGGCGAACTGCGCACCCATGGCCGACGACATGTTGTACATGGCGACGCGTTCGGGCTCGAGCCCAGCTCGGCGAGCAGGTCCCGGACGTAGTCGATGCGCTTGCGCGCCCACAGGTTGCCCTTGAGGTAGTGGCACTCGCCCTCGAGGCAGCCGGCGGCGTAGACGCCGTCGGCGCCGGCCTCGATGGCCGCAGCAGGTGGATGATCTCGAGCTTGCCGGTGCAGGGCAGCTTGATCATGCGGATATTGGACGGGTACTGCAGTCGCATGCTGCCCGCCAGGTCGGCGGCGGCGTAGGCGCAGTAGTGGCAGGCGAAGACGATGATCTCCGGCTCGAAGTCCGGGTCCACCGGTCTCTGTGGCGCTTCGGCCGCGACGGCCTGCGGTTCCTCGGCCACCTCAGCTCACCTCCATGAAGAGCGCCTCTTCCTTGGCGAAGACCTGCGCGTCGGTGTAGTGGTGCAGGACGATGGCCTTCACCGGGCATTCGCTGACGCAGATGCCGCAGCCTTGACAGGCGGCCGACTCGATCTTGGCCTTCTTGGTCTCGGGGTCGATGACCGGGACCTCGTAGGGGCAGATGCGCACGCAGGTGAGGCAGGCTGCGCACTTCTCCTCGTCGACCTCGGCGACGACGCCGCCGGCCTTGATGACGGGCTTGGCCAGGATCGCCGGCCGCCCGGCCCGCGGCGGCGTAGCCCTGACTGATCGCCTCGTCGATGCTCTTGGGGTAGTGCGCCGAGCCGCAGAGGAAGATGCCCTCGCTGCCGAAGTCGACGGGACGCAGCTTGACGTGCGCCTCGAGGTAGAAGCCGTCGCTGGTGCAGCGGCACCTTGAGCAGCTTGCTGAGCTCGGCGGCCGCCCGTCGGAGGGCACGCGCGGGAGTGGCCAGCACGAGCAGGTCGAGCGGCAGTCTCGATGTCGCGCCGCGAGATGCGGGTCGCGGTAGGCGACCCGGACGTCGCCGTTCGACGCTCACCTGCGGCGGGCTGTCGTTGTCGTAGCGCGTGAAGATGACGCCCAGCTCGCGAGCCTTCGTGTAGTACTCCTCGAGGAAGCCGAAGGTGCGCATCTCCTTGAACCACACGTAGACGGGCCGGTCCGGGTCGCTGCTCCTTGAGGCGGATGGCGTTCTTGATGCTCTGCTGGCAGCAGGTGCGCGAGCAGTAGGGGTGGCTCTCGTCGAGCGAGCCGGCGCAGAGCACGAAGCCGACCGATCGGACGTCGTCGAGAGCCGGGTCGTCGTCCTTCAGCATGCTCTCGAGGTCGATGCCCGTGACGATGCTGCTCGTTGTCGCCCAGGCCGTACAGCGCGGGGCGCTCCTCGCGGGAGCCGGTGGCCACGACGACGACGCCGTGGTCGACCGGCGTGCGCTTGCCGTCGCTGCGGCTTGATGACGCCGGAGAAGTTGCCGATGAAACCCTGGAAGTCGGCGAGCTCCGACTCCAGATGGATGCTTGCACATTGGGGTTGTCGACGAGCTTCTGCTCGAGTCGGCCTGACGTAGCTCGGCGGGATCGTCCCCCTGGATCGTGTCGGCCGAGCTCGAGCACGTGGCCGCCGAGCTGCGGCCCGCGCTCCACCAGGTGTACCTCGTGGCCCATCTCGCCGAGCGCGTCGGCGGCCGTCATGCCGGCGATTCCGCCGCCGATGATGACGGCGGCGTGCGTGAGCGGGACGTCGACTCTTGTAGAGCGGCTCGAGCATGCGTGCGCGGGCGACGCGACATGCGCACGAGGTCCCGGGCCTTGTCGGTCGCCTTCGTCCGGCTCGGTGTTGTGCACCCAGCTCGCCTGGTCGCGGATGTTGGCCATCTCGAAGAGGTACGGGTTGAGGCCGGCCTCGCGCAGCGTGTCCTGGAAGATGGGCTCGTGCGTGCGCGGCGTGCAGCTGGCCACGACGACGCGGTTGAGGTCGTGCTCCTCGATCTTCTCGCGGATCTGCGCCAGGCTGTCGCTGGAGCACGTGTAGATCGGTGTCGGTGGCAGTACACCACGCCGGGCGAGGTCTGCGCGTAGTCGGCGACGTTCTCGACGTCGACTGACGCCGGCGATGTTGGTGCCGCAGTGGCAGACGAAGACGCCGACGCGCGGCTCCTCCTCGCTGACGTCGCGCTCTGCCGGGTGTCCTTGTCTACGGTCGAGCGTGCCGCGCGAGTCGGCGAGGCTGGTCATCACCTTCGCCGCCGCGGCCGAGGCCTGGGCGACCGAGTCGGGGATGTCCTTGGGCTCGCCGAACGGCCCGGCGACGAAGACGCCCTCACGGCTCGTCTGCAGCGGCGCGAACTCCTTGCAGCTGGCAGAAGCCGTGGCGGTTGAGGGCGATGCCGAGGTGGCCGGCGGCCTCCTGCGCCTTGCGCGCGGGCTCCAGGCCGGCAGAGAGCACGACCATGTCGTAGCGGCTCTCGTGCAGCCCGCCGGCCTCGTCCTCCCAGCTGATGAGGAGGTCGTCGGCTCAGCGGGTCTTCCTTGATGTATGAGGGCCGCGAGCGGATGAACTTCACACCCTTGGTCGACGGCGCGCTGGTAGAAGGCGTCGAAGCCCTTGCCCTGGGCACGCATGTCCATGAGGAAGATCTCGGGCTGGCAGTCCGGCTCGTGGTCGATGGTGAGCATCGCCTGCTTGTTGGCGAACGTGCAGCACACGCTGGAGCAGTACTCGTGCTCCTGGTCGCGTGAGCCGACGCACTGGATGAAGGCGATCCTCTTGGGGTGCGCGCCGTCGCGTGCGGCGCTTGACGTCGCCGGTGGTCGGGCCGAGGCGCTGAGCAGGCGCTCGTACTCGAGCGCGGAGAACACGTTGGGGTAGCGCCGGTAGCCGTACTCGCTCTTCGCGCCGGGGTCGTGGAGGTCGTAGCCCGTGGCCAGGACGACAGCGCCGACGTCGAGGTCGATCTCCTTGTCGCGCTCGCTCGTGCAGCAGGGCGCCGGGTCCGCAGGCGCGCACGCACTCCATGCACTCGGAGCAGACGGCGCAGTCGAGGCAGCGCGTTGGCCTCGTGCACGGCCTGCTCCTCGGTGAAGCCCGTGCTGACCTCGTCGAAGCTGGTGCGCCGTTGCGCGCCGTCGTGCCGGGCAGTGGCAGCATGCGCGCCATGGCCTCGGTCTTGGCGAGAACTCCGGCGTCGGGCTTGGCCTCGTCCATGGAGTCGTCCCAGACGGCGACGAGGCTCTCGCCGCGCAGGTGGTTGTGGATGCGGCGCGCGGCGCGCCGGCCGGCGGCGACGCCTCGATGGCCGTCCAGCGGCGCGCTGGCGGCGGCGTCGCCGCCGGCGAACACGCCCTTGCGGCCGGTGGCGAGCGTGGCTTGGTCGGCGACGATCTGGCCGCGCTCGACCGCGATGCCCTCGGTGGGCCTTGAGGAAGTCGTCGACCAGGCTCTGGCCGATGGCGAAGATGACCGTGTCGCAGTCGAGTCTCGTGCTCGGTGCCGTCGATGGCGCACCGGCGGACGCCAGCCGCGCTCGTCGGGGTCGCCCAGCGTGCAGGCGATGGAACTCGACCTTGCAGGCGCGGCCGTGCCGTCGGTGACCGGATCTGCGACGGCATGCAGGAGCAGTTGAGGGCGATGCCGCTCATCGAGACCCTCCTCGATCTCGTCGTCCGAGGCGGGGACGTCTGGTCGTCCTCGATGCAGTTGATGGTGACCTCGTCGGCGCCCAGGCGCTGGGCGCGCGCGGCCGGCGTCGAAGGCCACGTCGCCGCCGCCGATGACGACGACGTTCTTGCCCATGTCGACCTGCTCGCCGAGCGTCGTCGCCTTCGAGCAGGCTCGACGGCGTCGAGGACGCCCCTGGCGTCGGCGCCGGGGATGGGCAGAGTGCGGCCGCCCTGCAGGCCGACGGCGAGGAAGACGGCGCTTGTAGCCGTCGCCGTCGCTAGGCAAGAGACCGTCGACGGTGAAGTCGGTGCCGGCGGCGCTTGCCGAGCTGCAGGTCGACGCCGAGGGCGAGCATGCGGTCGATGTCCTGCTGCAGCGCGGCCTTGGGCAGGCGGTACTCAGGGATGCCGAAGCGCAGCATGCCGCCGGGCTCGGGCTTGCGCCTCGAAGACGGTGGTCTCGTAGCCGAGGAGGGCGAGGTCGCGGGCGGCGGTGAGACCGCGGGGCCGCGCGCCGACGATGGCGACCTTCTCCGTGAACGTCACCGGCGCGCTTCTCGGGCAGCGCCACGTTCGCGGCGGCGTAGTCGGCGACGAAGCGCTTGAGGCCGGCGATGGCGATGGGCTCGTCGACCTCGCCGCGCGTGCAGTCGGCCTCGCACTTGTGCGTGCAGACGCGGCCGCAGACGGCGGGGAACGGGTTGGGCTCGCTGGCCACGCGTGTAGGCCTCGGCGAAACTTGCCCGTCGCGCGATCAGGGCCACGTAGCCCTGCGCGCTGACGTATGCACGGCGCAGGCGCGCTTGCAGGGCGCGTGGCCCAGCTTGTCGACCGCGTAGGTGTTGGGGATGGCCTGCGGGTAGAGCTTGTAGATCGCCTTGCGCTCGCTCAGGCCCTCGTTGTACCTGTCCTCGACGGTGACGGGGCAGACGGCGACGCACTCTCCGCAGCTCGTGCAGAGGTCGGGGTCGACGTAGCGGGCGTGGTGGTAGACCTTGGCCTCGAAGTGGCCGGGCTCACCCTCGAGGCCGATGAGCTCGGAGTTCGTGATCATCTCGATGTTCAGGTGGCGGCCGGCCTCGACGAGCTTGGGCGCCAGCGTGCACATGGAGCAGTCGTTGGTAGGGAACGTCTTGTCGAGCTGGGCCATGTGCCCGCCGAGGGCCGGAGCCCTCTCGACGAGGTAGACCTTGTAGCCGCCTTCGGCCAGGTCGAGCGAACACTGGATCCCGGCGACGCCTCCGCCCAGCACGAGGGCGGCTCCGGTGGACTTGGGGGGTGTCCCGACATACCACTCCTTCAGCAGACTGCGCAGCAGCGGGCCCATGAACGGTAGGCGATCGCGAGACGCTGCGATGCTACCTGTGCGACGCGGATTATATCGGTCCGCCCTCGCTCGAGTCCAATTAGGGGCGACCTGGTCCGGAAACTTTCCTGCAGGCCGGGGGGCTGCGCGCAGCAGCAAGGTGAGCGGGGCCGCGCGTCGAATCAGATGGCATCTACTTCCAGGGGGTCAGCATGAGCACGACGAAGCCGCCCGTCCAAGTGCGGACGAACTCAGGAGAGGTCCGGCCCTTCTCCCGGCGGCATCATCAAGCTCGTCGTGCTCGCGCTGGTCGCCCTCGCAGTCATCGTCTTCATCCTCCAGAATTCCTACCAGCGTCGAGTTCACGTTCCTGTTCTGGAACTTCACCCTCGCCCTCTGGGTGATGCTTGTCTTCACCGTCGTCGTCGGTGTCCTCCTCGGCCTGGCTGTCGGCGCATTCCTCGGCCGGCGCCGGCGGCAACAGGCACGCCGTCGCGCTCAGAGGTCCTGATCGGTCGGGATGTCGGTCCGGCGGCAGCGCCGTAGCCGCCGCCGCCCGGCGTCTCGACGATGAGCTCGTCGTCCTCCTGCATCGCCACGGCGACGACTCCGGGGAGTCTCTCGACCGCGCCGCCGGCGCGAAGGACCGAGTTGCGGCCAGGTGCGCCGGGTCCGCCGCCGGCGAGTCCGTACGGCGGCACCCGGCGGCTGCTCGAGATGATCGCCGCCATGAGGGGCTGCAGGAACCGCAGTCTGCGCACGACGCCGTCGCCGCCTCGGTGCGCGCCGTCGCCGCCACTGCCCCGGCGCAGGCGGAACTCCTCGACCCGCACCGGATAGCGTGACTCGAGCACCTCGGGGTCGGTGAGGCGCGAGTTGGTCATGTGCGTGTGGACGGCGCTGCAGCCGTCCCAGGCAGGGCCCGCCCCGGCCCCACCGCAGATGGTCTCGTAGTACTGGTAGGCGTCGTTGCCGAACGTCAGGTTGTTCATCGTGCCCTGAGAGGCGGCACAGACGCCGAGGGCGCCGAACAGGGCGTTCGTGATCGCCTGCGACGTCTCTACGTTGCCGGCGGCCACGGCGGCCGGGTAGTGCGGTCGCAGCATCGAATCCGGCGGAATGACGACGGTCAGCGGTCTCAGGCAGCCGGCGTTGAGGGGGATGTCGGCGTCCACGAGGGTGCGGAAGACGTAGAGGACGGCAGCCGTACACACGGCCGCGGTGCGTTGAAGTTGTCGGCCCGCTGCGGCGAGGTGCCGGTGAAGTCGACCGTCGCGCGGCGGGCGTCGCGATCGACGGCGACGCGCACCGCGACGACGCTGCCGTCGTCCATCTCCTGGAGAAACGATCCGTCGCCGATACGGTCGATCGCGCGGCGCACCGCTTCCTCCGCGTTGTCCTGGACGTGACGCATGTAGGCCTGCACGACAGGGGAGCCGAACTCGTCGACCACGCGCTGCAGCTCGGTCACTCCACGGGCGTTGGCCGCCACCTGGGCGCGCAGATCGGCGAGGTTCTGGGCGAGGTCGCGTACCGGGTGGGGCCCGGCGCCGAGCAGCGCGGCGACCTCCGCTTCGCGCAGCTCGCCGCGGCTGGTCAGCCGGAAGTCCTCGATGAGGACGCCCTCCTCGGCGATGGTCCGGCTGCCGGGCGGCATCGAGCCCGGCGTGATGCCGCCGATGTCGGCGTGGTGCGCGCGCGACGCGACGAAGAACAGAGGATAGGCGTCGACGAACACCGGGGTCACGACGGTGAGGTCGGGGAGGTGGGTGCCGCCGGCGTAGGGCGAGTTGAGGAGGTAGGCGTCGCCGCGGCGGAACTCGTGGCCGTGTCGCTCCATCACCGCCTTGACGGAGCTTCCCATGGATCCGAGGTGTACGGGCAGGTGTGGGGCGTTGGCCACCAGGTCGCCCTGGCGGTCGAAGATGGCGCAGCTGAAGTCGAGGCGCTCCTTGATGTTGACGGAGCTGGCGGTGTTGGCGAGCGTCGCGCCCATCTGCTCGGCGACTGACATGAAGAGGTTGTTGAAGACCTCGAGGAGAAGGGGCGAGCGCCGCGAGAGGTCGGCGGAGGGTCGCGGCAACGGGTCGCAGCGCCGCAGGAGCAGTTCGCCGCCGGCCAGCATCTCGGCCTGCCAGCCCGGCTCGATCACGGTCGTGCTCGTGGGTTCGCAGACGATCGCCGGGCCCAGCCAGCTCGGCGCCGTGCGGCAGCTCGTCGCGGCGGGCGACCGGCGCTGAGTGCCACGCGCCGCCCGTGTACAGCCGTACGGTCTGCGGCAGGACGTGCCGCATCGGTCGCGGTGGCGCCGCCCGCGGCCGCGCCCGTCGACCCCGTCGCCGTCGCGATCGTGGTGACCGATTGCCTCGACGACCAGACTGTCGACGATCAGCTCGTGCTGCGGCATGAGGAAGCCGTACCGTCGCCGGTGGAGCTGGCGGAAGGCGTCGCCCATGGCACCGGGATGTGACCAGGGGATCTCGAGGGCGACGTCGGTGCCGGCGTACTTGATGGCCGCGCGCTGCTCGACGCTGAATTCGTCCTCGGCGAATCCCTGCGCCTCGAGCTCGGCTGCGGCGGAGGCCCGCAGTGCAGCCAGTTGCTCCTCCGCGGCGCCGTGAGCAACGTCGTTCGAGGTTCGGCCCTCGCCGTCCTCGGCAGTCTCGCGGAGCGGCAGCTCCACCGTCTGCTCGCGCAACGCCCGCACGTCGGCGAGCCCCATGCCGTAGGCGCTGAGCACTCCGGCCAGCGGATGCAGCAAGCGCGGTGCTCATGCCGAGCGCGTCGGCCACCAGGCAGGCGTGCTGGCCGGCCGCGCCGCCGAAGCAGCACAGCGTGTAGTCCGTGATCGTCGAACCCCCGTTGGGTCGATACGCGCTTGATGGCGCGGGCCATGGCGTCACAGGCGACGCGCACGAAGTCGTCGGCGAGCTGCTCCGGGGCGGGCGGCTCGAGTCCTGATTCGCGCAGGCTCGCAGCTACCGTCGACAGTGCGTCCCGGGCCGCCTCGGCGTCGACGGCTGTTCTGCCGTCGACCCCGAAGACCGCGGGGAAGAAAGCCGGCTGCAGCTTGCCGAGAACGACGTTGCAGTCGGTCACCGTGAGAGGACCACCCTTGCCGTAGCAGGCTGGACCGGGGTCTGCTCCGGCACTTCCGGGCCCGACGCGATAGCGGCCCTCGGTGAACCCGCAGACGGAGCCGCCGCCGGCTGCGACCGTGTGGATGCGCAGCATCGGGGAACGTAGCCGCGCGCCGCCGATCAGGTTCTCGAAGCTGCGCTCGTACTCTCCGGCGAAGTGCGAGACGTCTGTCGAGGTGCCGCCCATGTCGAACGTGATGAGCTCTGTCGAAGCCCGCGCGGCGGCAGGTCTCCACGGCGCCGACGATGCCGCCGGCGGGACCCGAGAGGACGCTGTCCTTGCCGCGAAAGAGGCGGGCGTCGGTGAGCCCGCCGTGCGACTGCATGAAGCGAAGGCGGGCGTTCTGGTGGCGGGAGCCGCTGTTGGAACCGGGATCGCCGCCGAAGCGCGTTGCCACGCTGTCGACGTAGCGGCGCAGGATGGGGGAGAGGTAGGCGTCGACGACCGTCGTCTCGCCGCGGCTGACGAGCTTCGCCAGTGGGCTCACCTCATGGGAGACCGAGATCTGGGTGAAGCCGACGGAGGCGGCCACCGCGGCCACGCGTCGTTCGTGCTTGGGATAGCGGTATCCGTGCAGTAGTGCGATGGCGACGGCGGTGAAGCCGGCGCGGCGGGCGTCCTCAAAGTCGCGCCGGACTCCGTCCTCATCCAGTCCCCGAACGACGGCGCCGTCCGCCGCGATGCGCTCGTCGACCTCGAGAACGCGCTCGTACACGGGCTCGGGCAGACGGATGTCGAGGGCGAAGATGTCCGGCCTGTCCTGGTAGCCGATCCGCAGGGCATCGCCGAAGCCGCGGGTGATGGCAAGGACGGTGGGCTCGCCGCTGCGCTCCAGCAGAGCGTTGGTGGCGACTGTCGTACCCATGCGCACCTCGTCGATGCGACTCGCGGGCGCCTGCCCGCCGTGCTCCACGAGCGTCCTGCGCACGCCCTCCACGGCGGCGTCGTCGTAGCGCGCCGGGTCTTGGGACAGCAGCTTGCGGACCACCAGCTCTCCGTCCGGCCGGCGCGCCACGATGTCGGTGAAGGTGCCGCCGCGGTCGATCCAGAATCGCCAGCCCATCGGCGGGGTGACTTCGGGGTGGGGGCTCCGAGACGTCATGTCGGTGAGGCTACCATGCCGTCGCGCGCCGCTCGCTGGCCAGCCCCACCAGGCGTCACGCGGTCGGCTGAACGCGCTGCCTCAACCGATCGTCGAGACCCCACGATCCTCGTAGATGATTCCTGGGCCCAGTTCGCGCAACGAGAAGTTCAGGAAGATGCGGTGACCGTCGGTGTCGAGGACGTGGATGTCGTTGTGCGTCTCGAGGTCGGCGGCATCGTCCCGGAAGGAGTACCCATACAGGTCGTGGCAGCGCTCGACGGGGACCTCCCATGCCATGAACTTGTCGATACCCTTCGCCTGGAGCTTCATGATCAGGTCGGGGTGATCTACCGTCGGGTACGAACTCAGAAGCAGGAGCGGCCCCGCCGTGCCGTAGACAAGGACACCCTTCATTGTAGCTCACCCCCTCCGCGATGGCTTGATCGTACTATCCCCCCTCGTGAGGACGGCGAATCGCGGTGATAGGCTGCCGCCATGGCCAGGGAGTCTGAGGAGAGGGCGTTGCAGCGGATCGTCGAGATCCTCGACGCGGAGTACGGTCGTCCTGTGCTCGCAGCGCGCTATCCTCCCCTGGACGAGCTGGTGTTCACCGTGCTCTCGCAGAACACCGCCGATGTGAACACGGAGCGCTCGTTCGCGGCGTTGAAGGCGCGCTTTCCCCGCTGGGAGCTGGCGCGCGACGCCGATGTCGCGCAGATCGAGGAGGCGATCGCCCTCGGGGGCCTGGCGCACACGAAGGCTCCGCGGATCAAGCGGATCCTCGTCGTGCTGAGCCCGCCTGGCGGGGCGCCGGATTTGGGCGCGCTCGACGCGCTGGGTGACGACGAGGCGGCTCGCTTGCTGACCGGTCTGCCGGGCGTCGGGCCGAAGACCGCGGCCTGCGTCCTCCTGTTCTCGCTGGGCCGTCCCACGATGCCGGTCGATACGCATGTGCATCGGGTTGCTCGCCGGCTGGCGCTCATCCCGAAGGCAACGACTGCGGAGCAGGCCCATCCGCTGCTGACGGAGATGGTCGGGCACGATCCTGGGCAGATGTACGCGGCGCACGTGGGTCTCGTGCGACACGGGCGCCGCGTCTGCCACGCGCGCCGGGCTCGCTGCGAAGCATGTCCCCTGGCCGGCCTGTGTCCGTCGGCCGGGGTCGCCTGATCACCTCGGTCCCGCCTGCCCAGCGCCGTCAGGCGGCGTTCGCCTTTGCCTCGCTGGCTCTTGCGACCGCTTCCGCAACCTCTTCTTTGGCGAGCAGGTTGCCGGGGTCATCGACGGTGCCGAGCCAGCGGTCGAGGACGCGACTTCGCCACACGAGGTGGCAGAGGAGCATCCAGACGAGGGAGGCGCCGAAGAGCGCGAAGTACTGCCACACGGGTAGCTCCTCGATTTCGAAGAGGAGGCGCCCTTGAGGTAGAGCGAGCACGCCGACCATCCAGGCGAAGAGCGCCGCGACGACGCCGACCATGCGCCAGTCGCCCCGCAGCTTGGCTCCTCCGGCGAACCACTTGACTGGCGGCACCGCGAACAGGACTAGGATGATGCTGCAGAAGCACGCGTAGAGCGTGAGGGCCGTCTGAGCCACAGGAAGGGCGTTCTCGAGCAACTCGGTCGCGCTGGCTCCCGGGTGAGCTGCCAGGTATGTGCTCGTGGCGGGTATGGCGAAGATCTGGTAGACGGCGATCGATGAGAGCAGCAACAGGGTCGCGGTTGGCAGGACGAAGCGCGCCAGCAGCTTGAACAGCCCGACCTTGGGTGTGGGTCCGGGTCTGGCCCATGCGGCGAAGGCGACCGCCGGCACTCCCACATTCACGAAAGTGAAGAGGGCGGCCTGCCGGGGCGCGAACGGGAAGCCGCCCAGGGCGGCGATCGCGGCGATGATCGTCGTCTTGTAGAGGATGCGGACCATGAAGATGTGCAGGATGTCGTTCATCCCGTTGATGATGCGCTGTCCTTCGCGGAAGGCGAAGGGCAGCGGCGCGAAGGTGTCGTTGAGCAGTACGAGGTCGGACACGCCGCGTGCCGCCTGGCTGCCGCCCTGCATGCCGACGGCGACGTTGGCCTGCTTGAGGGCGATGACGTCGTTGACACCGTCGCCGATCATCGCCACGTAGCGGCCGCGACTGCGCAGCCCCTGGACCAGGTCCTCCTTCTGCTCGGGCGTCACCCTGCCGAAGACGGTGGCCTTTTCGGCGGCGTCGGCCACGTCCTCGGAGGAGAGGCCCTCGAGGTCCGCGCCGGAGACGGCGACGACCGTCTCTGCGGGGTCGCCGCCATTCGACGATCGCGCGGCGTCGGGGTAGCGCTTCGTGCTCTTGACGCCGGCCTGCGTCGCCAGAGCGCTCACGGTCTTGGGATTGTCCCCGGAGATGATCTTGACCTCGATTCCCGCTGCGGAGAACTCATCCAGCGTCGTGCGGACGCCGGGCCGCAGTTCGTCGCTGAAGCTGATGAGACCGAGAGCCGCGAGCCTCTTCGGCAGCTCCGGAGGATCCTCACCGTCGGCAAAGGGCGTCGGCTCCGGTGCGCCCGCGAGGATGAGTACCCGCAGGCCCTGCGCCGCCCAGGCGTCCGCCTGAGCCTGCCACTCGCCCGATCCGGCGGTGAGCGCCGGCGCCACCATCTCCGGCGCCCCGAAGACGTAGCTGCCGCGCGGAGCGCCGTCGCCATTGCCCTCGAAGGCGAGACCGCTCCACTTGCGCGCTGAGCTGAAGAGAGCTTCGTGGAGCACCGGCGAACGTGCCGTCGGCAGGGCGTGGCGGATCGCCTCGATGGTCTTGTTGGCATCGCTCGTGCTGGCGCCGAAGGCGCCGAGAGCACGCTCGACGCTCGTCCGCTCGCCGTCTGCAAGGACCAGCACGTCCTCCATGGTGATCACGCCCGACGTAAGGGTGCCGGTCTTGTCGGTGCAGAGCACGTCGACGTTGCTCAGTGACTCGATGGCGTTGAACCGCTGCACGAGCACGTTCTGCCCGAGCAGGCGGACGGCCCCCAGTGCGTAGGTGAGCGCGATGGAGAGGACGAGACCATTGGGGATGAGCGCCAGGATGACGGTGCTCATCCTCACGCTCTCGACGAAGGGGATCCCGCCGGCGGTGTTGCGCACCCACACGAGGATCTCGAAGACGACGACGACGAGCAGCAACACGCGGATGATCCTCGTGATCTGCAGCTGGAGCGGAGTGAGTTCGCGCTTGAACGTCGTGGCCTTTGCCGTGAGTTTGTTGGCGAAGCTGGACAGCCCGACCTGCTCGGCCTCGTAGTAGCCACTTCCCGTCACGCAGAAGCTGCCCGAGAGCAGCGGGTCACCGGGATGCTTGAGCACGAGGTCAGACTCGCCCGTGAGCAGGGATTCGTCTACCTCCATGCGCGCGGCGCCCACAATGGGACCGTCGACGATCACCTGATCGCCGGGGTGCAGGTAGAGGATGTCGCCGCGGACGACCAGAGACGGGTCGAGGTCGTGGAGTTCCCCGTCACGCAGCACGGTCGCCTTGGGTCTCATGAGGATGGCGATGCGGTCCATGACGCGCTTGGCACGGATCTCTTGCACCAAGCTGATCACGGTGTTCGCCGTGATCACCGAGACGACGACGACGGCATCCAGCGGCTTCCCCAGGATGAGCAGCAGCGTGCCCATGATGTAGAAGAGGTTGTTGATGAAGTTGAAGACGTTCTCGCGGACGATCTGCCCGTACGTGCGGCCCGTACGGATCTGCGCGTCGTTGCCTTCCCCGGCGGCCTGGCGGCGCGCCGCCTCATCCGAGGAGAGGCCGGGCGAGGGTGGTGATGGGGCATTGCTCCACGCGCCGGCCGCGTCTGCGGAGTGAGCGGCGTCCTGGGGCTTCATCTCGTTGCTGCTGGCGGGTGTTGGATCGCCGGTTGGGAGTGCTTGATCGTCCGGCTCGTCGGTTGCTCGGGTGTCCACGGACCTCCCACGGGCGTAGGTCGGTTCACGGTATCAAGCAGCCATGGCGGGGTCCACCTATGTGGCGTCGTATGGCGCTCCTTCTCGCGGCGCCTACGGGCAGGGGATAGCCCGATGCGCACTATGGGAATACGGAGCCAGGACTCGATTCTACGACCCGGGAAGGATGCCATGTTCGACGCCTTGACAAGACTGCGGAACCCGGCCCTGTATCAAGGCGGCGATACGCAGCGTCGCTACTTCGAGGGGTGGTACTTCAAGGCCGTGGACGGGGAGTCGCGCCGTGCCGTCGCCGCTATCCCCGGCGTGTCGTTTTCTGAGGATGGGCGCGTCTCTCAGTCCTTCGTCCAGCTCATCCGCGAGGGTGGTCGTACGCGCTTCTTCTCGTATCCGGCCGCCGCCTTCCGTTTCGCTCGGCGGCCGCCGTTCGCCGTCACGGTCGGCGCCAGCACGTTCACCGAGCAAGGGATGAGTCTCGATCTGCGGGACGACGCCGGCACCGTGTCCGGCTACGTGGGATTCGGACCGTGGGCCTCGTGGCCTGTGACGGCGCGCTCCCCCGGCATCATGGGCTGGTACCGCTACGTCCCGCGCATGGAGTGTTATCACGGCGTGCTCTCCATGGAACACTCCTTGGACGGCAGGCTGACCATCGATGGGGAGCACATGGACTTCCAGGGCGGACGCGGCTATGTCGAGAAGGACTGGGGGCGCAGCTTCCCTAGCTCTTGGGTCTGGGCTCAGTCCAACCACTTCTCCCGGGCCGGCGTGTCGGTCACCTGCTCGGTGGCGAGGATTCCCTGGGTGTCGGGCAGCTTCGTGGGCCACATCGCCGGCATTTTGGTCGATGGGCGGCTGCATCGGTTCGCGACCTACACGGGTGCTTGGCTGGCCGTAGTCGAAACGGACACGGCCGGGTCCTTCCGGGCCGTGCTTCGCGACCGATCGAAGGAGCTCGAGGTTCGCGGCTCCGGGGCCGCCGCCGGCGTCCTGCAGGCACCGGTCCTTGGCGCCATGGGCGGGCGCGCCGTCGAGTCCATTGGCGGAGAGCTGTGGGTGCGCCTGCGCGAGCTGAGGGGCTGGCGCGCAGTCACGCTCTTCGAGGGTGCCGGCGCGCACGCCGGCATCGAGGTCATGAACGACCGGGGTGAGCTGACGGCAGGCTGACGCCGGCGCTGCGGGACGACCAGCGTCGTGGGCGACGGCCCGCCGGTTGATGCTTCGGGAGGCCCGAGCCTGTCGACGGATTGCCACCCCTGTGGGGTCTTGACCGTCTGAGTTTGGCTGCGGGTACCGTGGCGGCGCGAGGCCGAGGCGCAACCTGCACGGCGCCCTCCCTGCGCACGTACCGGGTGTCGTTGCTCGCAAGCCCCGGCGGTGCTGAGGAGGCGGGCCAGCAGAACGGGCGGCGAGCACACGGTCATCCCCGTCCATTCGAGTGAAGGAGCGCACGTGAAGACCCGTCGAGCTCTACCCCCCATGGTGGCAGGCGCGCTGGTCCTGCTTTGTCTGCCGGCGGTCGCGTCGGCCACAGCCCTCATCGACGACCCAGCCGCGGTCGATCAGATCCCGGCCTCGGCAAGGTCCTACTTCGCGCAGCGAGATGCGGCGTACCAGAAGTGGTGCGCCGGCCAAAGCGGCGCGAGGCGCATCGCGATGGCCGTCGACGCCCCTCACCGCGTCCTGGGCACGACCAGCCACAAGCAGCGTCGCAACGACTACTGCGTTCCGGCCACGACGACCATCATCGACCACTACCTGCGCGGCGCGAGGCGGCACTGGCCGCAGAAGAGGTGGGCCTCATACCGGTACAACGGAGCTTCTTTGTGGACAGACGCGTACGGCGGCAGTATGTGGGTCATGGCGATGGGCTTGAAAGCCAAGACTCGCAAGGGCTACACGTACTCGAGTGGCAACACGGCGACGTCCATCTACAGCCGCACGGAGTACGGAATCAAGGTGAAGGGTCGGCCCGTGGCCTACGGCTTGAGGATCTACGCGAGCAAGTGGCCCAACTACCGGGTCAATCACCGCGGCCACATCGTTAGTGGCCGTGGCTTCGACTGGCGGTACGGCAAGATCTACATCGATGATCCCTACCCGGAGAACGCGGCGCCACCCCTCGGCTACGGCAGGGCGGGCGGCTCCACCTACGGCAAGAAGACGTACGCCAAGGCGGTCATGGCCGCCGGTGTTGTGGCCAGCGCGAGCCGGCAGGTCGTGTACTGAACCGCCTGCGGGGGGAGGCTGACGCATGAGGCGAGTGCGGCTACACCGCCGGCGATGCAGGAGGGCTTGGGCCGTGCTCTTGCCTCTGTTGGCTCTGGCTGGCGCCATATCGGGTTGTGAAGACCGATCGGCTCCTGGTCCGTCGCCGTCTTCATCCCGCCTAGGAGTCCCGTCGGCCTCCGGCGCGACGACGGCGTGGACGAAGGTCGAGGTCGGAGCGGCGGAGGCAGTGAGCCGGTCCTCTCAGCGCCTCTCGCTTCCGTACTGGGAGTACCGGCGGCCTGGGTCGTGGCGCGTACCCGATCTCACCGACGCACGGCAGCTCTCATGAGGAATGCCGGCGAGCATGAGCGACTCTGGTTGATGAATGTCGCCAGCGGCAGGAGCCGGCAGATCCTCGCGCGAGCCAGCAACGCCGACGCCGGGTTCTGGATAGGCACCGTCCATCTCTCGGATTCGTGGCTGGCGTGGGAGGAGGTCGGTCCCGGCGACGACCTCGTCGAGGCCGTCGACTGGAAGCTCTACGCGGCCCCGCTGCGTCGAGCCTCTCTGGAGATCGGCCAGCCCGTGCTCATCGCATCCGCCGTCAACACTGAGGCGGCGCGCCCGATGTTCGATCTCCATGGGTCGCGCCTCGTGTGGGTAGCGACTGCGCGGACGAGTTCCGGGTCCGCCGGCAACTCCCGGCTGACGATGCGCGATCTCGCCTCCGGCCAGCAGCGAGTCCTCCTGCGCTCACGAGGCCTCGTGAACACGGTCAGCATCATGGGGGACCGGGCGATCGTCGGTGAGATCCGACGTCAGGAGGCGTCGGGGACGCGTCTCGCGGTGCTTGATCTCCATCGGAGGCAGCCGGTAGCGGGTTTCGACGTGGCCAGCGAGCATTCGCTGGCGCACTGGCCGGCGTGGCGCGACGGCTGGCTCGCGTGGGCGCCGTTCCCGGCGGAAGAGGCCACGTATCCTCTGCTGTACCTGCGAGACCCTTCGGGACGCGTCTTCGCGGAGGGTGGATCTGCCGTCGATCCCTGCTTCGTCGGTCCCTACCTGTTCTACCAGGCGAGCCGGCAAGGACCTGCGGGAAGGGGGACGACGGTCGAGGTACGGGCGCTGCGCCTCAGCGACATGGTGAGCTTCGTGCTCGAGAGCGGCGACCCCGAACAGGGCGACTGGTGGTCCGGGACTGTCGGCGCACCAGCACTCACGCGAACCTATGTCACCTGTCTCGATCGCACCCTCATGGCCGAGAAGCAGAGCGACCGGGCTACCATCATCCGTGTCTACGCAGTGAGGTAGTACGTCGCGGGAAGCGGCCGCCGACGCCGGGGGGTCATCCGTCACCGTGGACGTACAGAAGAAGAGAGGGCCGCCGATACGTGTCGGGCGGCCCTCTCTCTTCGTTCGGCTGGTAGCCAGGCTCAGTCTACACGGCGTGTGTCACCCCTGCCCGTCGTCCAGATGGCGCGTATGGGGCGGCCTTTGGCTCGAGGCTGCCTACCTGCTGGGCTGCCCGTCGGGTCACTCCTCACCCGGTCGAAGGCTGCGCCGCCCGGCCAGCGCCCGGCCGAGGGTGAGTTCGTCCGCGTACTCGAGATCGCCCCCGACAGGAAGCCCGCTCGCCAGGCGGGTGACCTGGACGTGTGCGGGAAGCAGCTCGGCGATGTGCAGCGCCGTTGCTTCGCCAGTCATTGTGGGGTTCGTGGCAAGGATGACTTCGTGAACGCCATCCCTCGTTCTTGCCGTGAGCTCTGCGATGTGCAGGTCGCCCGGCTCGACGCCGTCGATCGGGCTCAATGCCCCGCCGAGGACGTGGTACAGCCCGCGGTACTCTCGCGTACGCTCGATAGTCACGATGTCGAATGGCTGCTCGACCACGCAGAGAAGGGCGGGGTCCCGGCGGGCATCGGCACAGATCGTGCACAGCTCGCCTTCCGCAAGGTTGAAGCAGCGGCGACAGAAGCCGATCTTCTCCTTCACCTGGGAGATCGCCGCCGCCAGAGGCAGAATCTCGGCCGGCGGGAGCTTTAGGATGTGGAAGGTGAGGCGCTGAGCGGTGCGGGGACCGATGCCGGGGAGCTTTGCTAGCTCGACGATCAGGTGTTCAACCGCTGGCGAATACACGTCTGCGCGATCGTATCAGCATTCGTCTCGATGCACTTCCTGTGACAGAGGACGGGCGGGCGAGCTGCCCAGAGCGCCGAACCAGTCCCGCGCCGAACACGGCGGGGATGGTCACCGCTCGAGCCATGCCGGCCCGGGCGCCCGTCCTACAACAGGCCGGGGATGTTCGGCAGGTCGAGCCCGTTGGTGGCTCCACCGAGCTTCTGCGAAGCAAGGTCCTGGGCCGCGCGCAGCGCCTCGTTCGTCGCCGCGGTCACGAGGTCCTGCAGCATCTCAACATCGTCGGGATCGACGGCCTCGGGCTTGATGCGGACCTCGCGAACCTCGAGTGCGCCTGTCGCGACGACCGTTACCATGCCGCCGCCGGCGCTGGCCTCCACCGTCTGGCTGGCAAGTTCCTCCTGAGCGAGGGCCATCTTGGCCTGCATCTCCTGGACCTGCTTCATCATCTTGTTGTACTGGGGATTGGACATCGGTCTCTCCTTACTGCTCGTCTGGTAGTCAGCTCGGCATCGAGCTTCTCTTGCGCGTGACGGATCTGCTCTGTGAAATCCAGGCCTTGGGGGGCAGGTGTGTCGTCTGGTTCGACCGGGCTGCGCTCCGTGGCCTCCGCCGGCAGGAACACGGCTTCGAGCCGCACCCCGAGGGCGCCCTCGATCGCCGCCATCAGCATATCGGCGTTGCCCGGCTCGCGGGCTCTGGCGAGAGCGATGTTGGAGGGGATGGTGACCGTGAGCCGTTCGCCTTCGAGCGCAGCGGGGCGGGCCTCGCGCAGCATCGCGAAGAGGCTCACGCTGCTCGCCTGTACGCGCTGCAGGATGAGGTCCCAGGCGCGCTTCACGCGATCGAGCGAAAGCTCGGCGGCGGGGAGCCGCATCTCCTCCTCCTCGGCGGCTCCGCGGGCGCTCCAAGGTCTGCGCCCTCGGGCTCCGCCGCGTCGGTCGGCGTCGGGGGTCGCTCCTCGTCGCCTGCCTCGTCGCCGACGGCTGCATCGACTGAGACCTTGTGGGGCTCGTCGACGCGCGGCGCCGGTCGCGTCGCTCCCGCGACGACATCGGCCTCGAGGCGTCGCAGGCGTTCCTCGAGGGCTGCCGCCGTGTGGTCGAGCTGCGGCCGCGTCGCCTTGACGAGCGCCAGCTCGAGCTGCAGACGCGGGTCGAGACCGTCACGGATCTCACGCTGCGCCTCGCCGAGCGTCTCGATGAGGCGCACGACCTCGCGGGGATGCAGGTTGTTGGCCTGCGGGAGCAGCCGCGTGAGGCGCTGTTCGTCGAGCTCGACGGTCTGCGCGAGGACGCGCAGCGCCCCCTCGTCGCGGGCAGCCTCCTCCAGGTGCTGCAGCAGGAAGATCTGGCGCAGGTGGCGCAGCAGGTCGCGGATGAACTGCGAGTAGTCGATGCCGTCATGGGCCAGGCGTTGCACGAACTGGAGGGCTTCCGCGGTGTGCCGTTCGATCACGATGTCGGTCAGTTCGAAGAGCAGGTCGGCGCTGGTCACGCCCAGCGCTTCGAGCACGTCGGTGGGGCGGATGGCTCCCTCGGAGTATGCGATGAGCTTGTCGAGCGTGCCGATCGCGTCACGGAAGCCGCCTTGAGAGTGGCGCGCGATCTCCTCGAGGGCGGCATCCTGGATCTCGACGCGCGGCCCGCCGCGCTCTGCATCGGTGCGCGCGTTCTCGCGCTCCACGATGCTGGCCAGCAAGCGGGCGATATCGCGCACGTGGGGGCGCCGGAAGTCGAAGCGCTGGCAGCGCGAGAGGATCGTCTCCGGGATCTTGTGGGGCTCGGTGGTGGCGAGAACGAAGACGACGTTGGTCGGCGGTTCCTCGAGCGTCTTGAGCAAGGCGTTGAAGGCCTCGCGGGTGAGCATGTGGACCTCGTCGATGATGTAGACCTTGAAGCGGCCGTGGATCGGAGCGAAGGCGATCTTGTCGCGCAGGTCGCGCACATCATCGATGCTGCGGTTCGACGCTGCGTCCATCTCGACGACGTCGAGAGAGACGCCGTCGGCGATCGCGACGCAGTGGCGGCAGACACCACAGGGAGTGGGGGTGGGCTTGTCGGTCGGCTCGGTAAGCGTCCCGACGCAGTTGAGCGCTTTGGCAAGGATACGGGCGGTGCTCGTCTTCCCGGTACCGCGTGGTCCGGCGAAGACATATGCGTGAGCGACAGCGTCGGTCTCGACCGCGTTGTGCAGGGTTCGCCCAACGTGGTCCTGACCGATCAGCTCACTGAAGGTCTGGGGCCGGTACTCTCGGTAGAGGGAGCGCTTCATTGGTGGTCCGTGTGCGTCCCCTGGTGAGGATGGCAGGGAGTCGGTCGCGCACCCGCCGTCGAAACGCGCTTTCCGAGCGTCCTCGCCGGGCGCAAGCTCCGGTCAGGCGACCCTGCGGCACATGGAATGGCCTGTGTACCGCTGCTTCCTCCCGGACCTGACGGGGTTTGCAGGGTTCCATTGCGCAGGACCCGACCTTCAACACCGCACACGACTGACAGCCTCGCAGAGCGGTCCCTCGGGCGGGGATTCAGCCCCGCTGTAGCGGATTGCGGGTACAGGGCACCGCTAGCTCCCCGCCTAGCGCGACCGGTGCAAGATACTAAGGCCCGTCGGGCTGCGAAGCAAGCTGTGAGCGCGTGGGCGCACCGATGCGCGAGAAGCGCCCCGGGCGTCAGAGCCTGAGCGTCAGGCTGTGGATATCATGCTCGTCGCTCGCCCGTACGTCGAAACCGAGGTTCTCGGCGAAGCTGCGTCATGCCGACATTGACGGTGAGCACCTGACCGGTGACCTTGAGGACGTGGCGGTCGCGTGCTGCCTGGATGAGCGTCTCCATGAGCTTCGTGCCGAGTGCCCTTTCGCTGGAAGTCATCGCGCACGAGGATCGCGAACTCGCCCTCGGAGGGGTTGGCCGTCTCGATCGTTAGCCGCGCGACGCCCAGCATCATGTCGCTTCGCGCCCGCCTCGCCCTTGCGGATGGCGACGAGGGCGATCTCGCGGTCGTAGTCGATGTGGCAGTAGCGGATGAGCATCGCCTTCGTGATCTCACGCAGCGGGCCGAAGAACCGGTACTGCGCGGTGTCTGGTGAGAGCGAGGCGATCATGTCCGTCCAGAGTGGCTCATCCTCGGGCCTGATGGCGCGGATGAGGATCTTGTCGTCCCCGAGGGGCATCTCCCACCGGTACTTGCTCGGGTACATCGAGATCATGAGATGGGAGCCGGGAAGTGTGATCTTGCGCACGGCCCGGGGGTCGATGACGATGCGCGCGTTGAGGGCAAGGATGCCGTCCTGGTTCACGAGCAGCGGGTTGATGTCCATCTCGAGGATCTCGGGGAAGTCGACGAGAAGGTAGCTCACCTTCACCATGGCCTGCTCGAGCGCCACCATGTCGACGGGCTCCGTGCCGCGGTAGCCTTCGAGCAGCTGGCTCACCTTGGTGCTTCGGATCATCGACCGCGCCAGAGCTTGATTGAGCGGGGGGAAGTCGACGGCCACGTCGTGATGGTACTCCACGCTGGTTCCTCCCATGCCGAAGATGAGAGCCGGCCCGAACGTGGGGTCCTTCTTGGAGCCGATGATCAGCTCGTGGCCCTTGCTTCGCATCGGCTGCACGACGACGCCCTCGATCCTCGCCTTGGGGCGCGCCTCCTTCACCCTCTCGATGATCTCGGTGAACTGCTCGGCGGCGTCCGCGGCGGACGACACGTCCTAGGCTGACGCCGGAGACGTCGACCTTGTGGCTGATGTCGCGGCTGAGGATCTTGACGGCCACGGGGAACCCGATCTTCTCAGCCGCGGCCGCGCACTCCTCTGGGGTCGTGGCCACCAGCGTGGACACGACGGGAATCTGGTACGCCTGTATGACGCGATCGGCTTCCGGCTCTGTGAGGATCGCGCGGTCTTCACGGGCAACATCGAGGAAGGTCTTCTTGACGACGTCCCGGTCGGGTTCGAAGTGCGGGCAGGATATCGGCCGGCGTCTCGTAGAGGTTCGCCAGGTTGCGCGTGTACTGGCACATGTACATGTAGGCCCCCACCGCGTCCTCGGGTGTGTTGAACGCGGGCACGCGAGCGCTCGTGCAGGACCCGGATGGCCTCGGCGACCTTGGTCTCGCCCATGAACGCCGTGAGAAGAGGCTTGAGCTGGTGGGTGCGGGACACCCGGACCAGCGCGTTGGCGGTGGCGGTCGGCTGGCTCATCGCCTGTGGCGTCAGGATCGCGAGGACGCCGTCGCAGTTGGGGTCGTCCATGAGCGCCTGCGTGGCCAGCGCGAAACGCTCGGCGTCGGCGTCTCCCGCGACGTCGACCGGATTGCCGCGCGCGCTGAACTCAGGCAGGCAGGCCGCGAGCTGTGCGTCCGTCTCCGGCGCGAGCTCGGCGAGCTCGCCTCCGAGGTGCAGCAGCCGGTCGCAGGCCATCACGCCGGGCCCACCGGCATTCGTGACGATCCCGAGCCGGGGGCCGCGGGGGCTGCCGACGCGGCTTAGCGCTTCGCTGGCGTCGAACAGGTCTTCGATCTTGTCGACACGCACCACTCCCGCGCGCCGGAACACGGCGCTGTACAAGGTGTCGTCTCCGGCCATGGCGCCGGTGTGGCTGGCGGCCGCCAGTGCGCTGCGCGCCGTGCGGCCGCTCTTCACGACGATGATCGGCTTGCTCTTCGCGAAGTGGCGGGCGGCGCTCATGAACTTGCGTGCGTCCGTGATCGACTCGATGTAGAGGATGATGCTCGTCGTGTGCTGGTCGGCGCCGTAGTAGTCGATGAGGTCGCCGAAGTCGACGTCGGCCATCGAGCCGACGCTGACGAAGGCGCTGAAGCCGATGTCGTTGGCGGTCGCCCAATCGAGGATGGCCGTCCCGAGAGCCCCCGACTGGCTGAAGAAGGCCACGTTGCCTGCTGGCGGGATCAAGTGAGAGAACGTCACGTTGAGATGATGGGCGGGTCGGATGTAGCCGAGGCAGTTGGGTCCAAGGATGCGTACGCCGTGAGCTCTCGCGATCTCGCTCACCTGCTGCTCGAGACGCCTGCCGGCCTCGCCCGCCTCCTTGAAGCCCGCGCTGACGATCACGGCGCCGCCGACGCCGGCCTCGCCGCACTCGCGCATGGCGTCCGGGACGGACTTCGCGGGCACGGCTATGACGGCAAGGTCGACCTTTCGGGGGATCTGCGCGATCGACGTGTAGGCATGGATGCCCTGGACCGATGGGGAAGAGGTGCTCACGGGGTAGACGACGCCGTCGTACTCGGCGCTGATGAGGTTGTGGAAGAGGGTGTGGCCGACGGACCCCTTCTTGTTGGAGGCGCCGATCACCGCGACGCTCCTCGGGTCGAACAGCCTCTTGAGGTTGCGTGTGCCCATCGCTCTGTGCTCCGCCTCTCGCTCGTCGTCTTCGTGAATACTCTACGATGTGAATAGGCAACAATCATCCCGCGCCGGCGGCGTTCGTTGAATCGGCGCGGCGCCCCGTCTCTGGAGGCTTCTCCGACCTCGCGGCGCTACATGCGCAGCGACAGTTGGGGATCGCCAGGCTGGCGCCGGGGACTTGAAGACCTTAGTGACGTGGATCTTCGAGCGCGCCAGGCTTGGTCGAAAGACGGGAAGTCGAAGGCGGTGTCGTGGTGGAGCTCCACATGGGTTCCGCCAATCCCGAACACCAAGCTGTCCAAGAATCGGGCCCTTCTTCGCGCCGAGCCTGAACCACGCCGATCAGAGACGGCGGACGAACAGGTTGCGTGTGCTCATGTGCGCCGCTCCCGCCGTGCGTCTGCCCTCACTCCCCGGGTGCCTGCGCCCGTCGCGGGTCGTGCGTCAGGGAGAAAGGCAAGAGGGCGGGCTGCCTGTTCGGCGGCCCGCCCTCTGTGCGATCTCGAAGCCTGCCGCCGCTCGCCGTGGAGCGGCTCGGGCCCGATCTCTCCTACTTGCGGTTCTCTTTGAGGTCCTCGACGACCGCCGGATCGGCCAGCGTCGTCGTGTCTCCCAGGGAGTCCAGCTCGCCTTCGGCGATCTTGCGCAGGATGCGGCGCATGCACTTGCCGGAGCGGGTCTTGGGAAGCCCGGGGGTGAACTGCAACTTGTCGGGCTTCGCGATGGGGCCGAGGACCTTGCGGACGTGGTTCTCCAGCTCCGTGGCGAGCTCGTCGCTCGGCTCGTAGCCGGCATTCAGGACCACGTAGGCGTAGATGCCCGTCCCCTTGATGTCGTGCGGATAGCCGACCACGGCGGCCTCTGCGACATCCACATGGCTGACGAGCGCGCTCTCGATCTCGGCGGTGCCGAGCCGGTGACCGGAGACGTTCAAGACGTCATCGATGCGGCCCTTGAGCCAGTGGTCGCCGTCGGCGTCGATGACGCAGCCGTCGCCCGTGTAGAACCTGTTCTTGAACATGCTGAAGTAGACTTCCTTGAAGCGCGTGCCGGTGGCGTCGCCCCAGGTGCCGCGCAGCATGCCCGGCCAGGGCGCGCAGATCACGAGGTGCCCCTGTTCGCCGACGTCTGCCTCGCTGCCGTCGTCTCTCAGTACCTGGGTCTGGATGCCGAAGAACGGACGGCCGGCCGAGGCGGGTTTCATCGGCGTGGCGCCGGGCAGCTGCGTGATCATGTGGCCGCCCGTCTCGGTCTGCCACCACGTGTCGACAGAGCGGGATGCTGGCCTTGCCGACGTTGTCGTAGTACCACTTCCAGCTGTTGGGGTCGATGGGTTCTCCGACGGTGCCGATGATGCGCAGGCTGGACATGGGGTGCTTCTGCGGCCACTCGGCGCCCTGGCCGACGAGGCTGCGGATGACGGTCGGGGCTGTGTACAGCGTCGTCGTCTTGAGCTTGTCGATGACCTGCCAGTAGCGGTCCGGCTCGGGGTAGTTCGGGATGCTCTCGAAGACGACCGTGGTGACCCCGTTGGACAGCGGGCCGTAGACGATGTAGCTGTGACCCGTCACCCAGCCGACGTCCGCGGCGCAGAAATGGATGTCGTCCTCGTGCAGGTTGAACGTGTACTTCGCCGTCTCGTGCACGTACAGGAGGTAGCCGGCAGTGGTGTGCAGGACGCCCTTGGGCTTGCCGGTGGAGCCGGAGGTGTAGAGGATGAAGAGCGGGTGTTCGGACTCGCACGGCACGACCGGGCAATCGGTCGTGATGTCGGCGGCGGCCATCTCGTCCTGGTACCAGACGTCGCGGCCGTCCTGCATCGGCACGTCGCCGTCGACGCGCTTGATGACGATCACGGTCTCGATCGAGCGTCTCGCCGCTGATGGCGTCATCGGCGTTGGTCTTGGACGCCATGATGCGGCCGCCACGGTAGCCCTTGTCGGCGCAGACGAGCACCTTGGCTTCGCAGTCGTCGATGCGGGCGCGCAGCGAGTCGGCGCTGAACCCGCCGAAGACCACCATATGGACGGCGCCGATGCGCGCACAGGCGAGCAAGACGATCGGCACCTCGGAGATCATGGGCAGGTACACGGCGACGCGATCGCCCTTCTCGACGCCGTGCTTCTTCAGGACGTTGGCGAACTTGCAGACCTCATCCAGGAGTTCCTGGTACGTGTAGCTGATGTTGTCGCCCTGGTCGCTCTCGAAGATGACCGCGGTCTTGCCGCCCTTGCCCGCCTCCACATGGCGATCGAGGCAGTTGTAGGTGACGTTGAGCTCTCCGCCCTCGAACCACTTGATGGTCGGCGTGGGGTCCCAGCTGTAGTCGAGGACGGTGTCCCACTTCTTGGTCCAGGTCAGCGACTCTTCGGCGCACTCGGCCCAGTACCCTTCGGGGTCCTCGATAGACCGCTTGTACTGCGCCTCGTACTCCTCCATGTTCTTGATGTAGGCGTTCTTCGAGGCCTCTGGCGATGGATAGTAGATGCTCTGCTCGTCTGCCACCCTGACTACCTCCCTGTGTCTTTCATCGGTCCTTGCCGGACTGGGCGCTCCCGCAACAAGGTTCTGGCGAGTACGCGGGCGACTTGCCGCTGGCGCTGCCTGCGGGCATTGCCATGCGGGAGGGTCAGCCGACGGTCACATGGGCCGCCTCTTGCTTCGCGTGGGCCGAACGCCCGTGGCTCGGGGGCCCGCGAACTGGGTCGGCGCCGATGTTGTCCGCCGAACTGCCGAAAAACGTGCGCAAGACTATCACTAGCAGAAGTTGTGAGCGCAATGGTCTTGCGGCGCTCTCGCTATTGCGTGGAGCGGCGGCCGGCATCGTCTTCTCCTGCCCGCCGCCAGGCTACGAACGCTGCAGACGCACCAGAGGCTCGACGACGAACGTCAGGGTAGCGATGAGGTACAGGGCCACGGCGAGGCTCGGCGCGACCAGGCCGATGGCCGTCGCTGCGCCCAGTCACCACCACCCCGACCCAGCGCCTGCGGACGAAGGCGCGTGCCTCATCGGTGTCGACCTCGTCGGCGACAAGTCGCGGTGCCTGGCGACGTAGACGGCCAGCGCGCTCATCATCAGCGACGCGAGGAGAAGGTCGAGACCGAAGATGACGACGGCGACGCGCTCGCCGGCGTCGGTGAGATGCGTCGCCGCGAGGGTGGTGGTGAACGGCAGGAAGGAGACGAAGAGCAGCATCACGAGATTGAGGCGCATGAAGACGCTGTCGCTGCGCTTGATGAAGCGCGTGAGATCGACATGCGCCAGCCAGATGCCGCCGACGAAGACGAAGCTGACGATGTAGGCGAGGTAGGAGGCCCACTGCTCCCCAGCGCGGCGAGCAGCTCCGTCGACTCCTCGGGTACCTCCAGCTCCAGCACGAGCAGCGTGATGACGATCGCCAGGACGCCGTCGGTGAACGCGTCCAGCCTCGACTTGGGCATAAGCCGGGCGCGGGGTGCATCTCTGCCCGTCTCGGTCGCCTCGTCCTCGGGTGCCTTCATGCGGTCCGATCCTTCTTCGTAGGCGCCCTGCGTGCCCGCCGCCCGGCGGCGAGGCAGGTCCCCGCCGGTGCCTCAGCCCGACTGGGCGTCGATGGTGCCGGCCGCGATGGCCGCCGTGAAGGCCTCGTAGTCGCGCTCGTTCTGGTCGGCGTAGCGCTCGGCGAACTCGCTGAGCGCCCGGTCGAAGCTCTCGCCGGAGCCGAGGTAGCCGGCGATGGCGAGGGCGTCGCCGGAGCGTGCGTGGGCGTGGGCCAGGGTCCAGCCGCAGAGCCCTGCGTAGGCGCTCAGGCGGCGCGCGTCCATCGCCTCGATGTCGACCGAGCCCTTCATGTCGTGCAGCTGGCGCCAGTAGTAGTGGATGCCCGAGCGGGCCTCCGACCAGCCCAGGAAGATGTCGCTGGCGGCCTGCATGAGGCGCTGGCCCTCGACGACGCGCCGCCCGCTGCTGCGCGTAGACGCTCTTCGGCAGGTGCTCGGCGAGCACCGACTCGCCGGCCTCCTTGACCTGCAGGAAGAGCGGGTCGCCTGAGTCCTTGCCCTGCAGCAGCACGACCAGGCAGCGGGTGCCGACGCTGCCCACGCCGACCACCTTGAGGGCCACATCGACGAGGTGGAAGCGCTGCAGCAGGCGCTTGCGGTCGTTGTTCATCGTGTGCGCGTAGGCGGCCAGACTGGCCTCGGCCTCCTCGCGCAGCGCCTCCGGGTGCTGCTCGGCGGCGAGCTCGCGCAGGGGCACGAGCAGGGGCGGCTCGCTCCTGATGCGGAAGCTCTCGCCGACCGGCTCGGCCAGCTTGGCGAGGGCCTTCAGGCTGTCCTTGGAGGCCCACTTCTGCTGGGTCTTCTCGAAGCGCTTCTGGTCGGCCTTCTTGGGCAGCACCGCCCGGATCTGCTCGAGGGTCAGGTACGAGTACCAGAGCTCGAGGGTGCCGGCCTGGGCGAAGCGCGCCATCGCCTCGCGGTAAGCGGCCACCGAGCTCATGGTCGCGGCCTCGATCTGCTGCTGCTCGAAGCCGCACTCGCGGCCGGCCACGACGACGCTCGCCGCGAGGCGCTTCAGGTCCCACTCCCAGGGGCCGGGCAGGGTCTCGTCGAAGTCGTTGACGTCGAAGACCTGGGCGCGCGAGGGCGAGGCGTAGGAGCCGAAGTTCGAGAGGTGGGCGTCGCCGCAGAGCTGCACCGGCAGGCCGCTCGCCGGGCTGCTGCGCCAGGTCGGCGGCCATGATGCGCGCGGCGCCGCGGTAGAAGCTGAAGGGCGAGACCGCCATGCGCCCGTGGCGGATCGGCACGAGCCACGGCAGGCGGGCGGCGTCCTGGCCACTGATCAGCTCGACGGGGTCGGGACGCGTCGCGGCCGGCGTCCACTCGGCGTGGCTGGAGCGGGGCGTGGCCTGGCGCAGCGCCTTGCCCTGGCTGTGGCGCTCGGCTGGTGTGGCGTCTGTCGTCATGGCTCGATCCTCTCCGATGTCGTTCACGCCTGGAGGTCATCCCCGCTGTGCCGGGCCGCCTCTGCATGCTGCGGGCCGTGCAGTGCCATTGAACCGATGCTGACCCTCCCGCGTCAATGCCCGCTCGCGTGCTCGCGTCCCCGGAGCGTCGCAGCCATCCCCCGTGCAGTGGTCGCCCGACACCCTACCTCAGGGCGCGGCGCCGCCTGATGACCACCCCGTTCGGGTGAGGTTCACCGGTCGACCTCCAGGTGTGCTGCCCATGGTCGATGCAAACGCGATGAGGAAGGTAGGCGAGCTGATGAGTCCAGACAGGAAGGACCGTTCGCAGGAAGTCGAGATGATGTACGTGCAGACGGCGCGAGGGTCGAGCTTCGAAGGCTCCACGCTGACACTCGACGGCATCGCTCCCTCGACGCTGTACTTCTCAGATCGACCGGAGCGAGTGGTGGGCTACGTGACCGCGGAGGACTTCGTCGGCCTGTGGGGCGAGGGCGAGAACAGTTTCGCCGAAAATCCGCCCAACGCCGTGCTGGCGCTACTTGAGTCTGGCGACGACGTCCCCGAAGATGCCGTAGTCGTTCTGCGCGACCCAACGATGCAGGGTGACAGCCTTGCGTACGCACGCGATCTGCTCGAGGGCTCTCCGCCCCTCACCTCGGGCCCGTGCACGTTGTTCATCGATCCGCTCGGCAGGCCGCTCTCCCCGGTCTCTATCGCAGGGGTGCATCGCCGGTCGCGTCGCCGTGCTCGCCGGCGAGGGGGTTTCTGAGCGTCGCGCTGCCAGAGATGCTCTCGTACGACGCGGCCAGCGAATGCGGCCGTCGTACTTCCATCTGCGTCGGTGCCGCGCGCTCGTGTCTGTGGCGCCGCCACACGCAACGAGCCCCAGGGAGACGAGGTGGGCTTTCTCGTTCCCCGGGCCTCGTGGCGCAGGGGGTCTCCCGCTCCCTCTCAGCGGCGCGGTCCTGCCGCGACAAGACTCAGTCCATAGGCCTCGATGCGCCGCAGGATCCCCTGGAGCTCAGCCTGGTCACGGATCTCCACGACCAACGTCGTGGTGGTCCTTCCCGGCTCCCTCAGTGCTCCGAACTCGGCGGCCATGGCCGGGCTGACGGCGCCCGCGACCGTCACCTCGTATGTGCACGGCATCTCTGGGCACCCTTGCTCGGAACTGCCCATTCGTCGCACCTCCGCGGGCCGGCCTTCGGTCGGCTCCTTCGCCTCTTCGCCTATGGGGGTCTCCCATTCCGGACCGCCGCGCCTCACCCGAATCGGGTGGTCCTGGCGGTCGGCCATGGGTCGCGGGGGAGAACAGGAGGGCGTGGGAAGGGTCGTTGCACCGCTCGCGAACAGGTCGGCAGACGGGTAGACGTGGTGGGCGATGTTGGATTTGAACCAACGACCTCCCGCGTGTGAGGCGGGCGCTCTCCCACTGAGCTAATCGCCCGAGCTTGGTTCCCGCACACTGCGTCGCATCCTGTCGCGGGAGGCCGAGGATACCACAGCCTCCGCGGCGGGCAAGCTCCCCCGGGCCTCAGAAGACCCGTCTCTGACCGTGCAGCGAGAGCCAGCGTCGCCGTGACTTGCAGTCCGGCAGCACCTCCTCGACGTGGCGCCAGAAGGCAGGCCCATGGTTGGGCTCCAGGAGGTGGGCCAGTTCGTGCACGACGACGTAGTCGACGATCCTCATCGGCTGCAGCACGAGCTCCCAGTGGAAGGACACGACCCGCGTACCTGTGTGGCAGACGCCCCAGCGACGCCGGCCGAGGTCGCGGACCACGACCGCCGAGGGAGCTGCGTTCAGAAGGGGAGCGAAGTGAGCCACTCGCTGGCCGATGCGCAGGCGCGCCCGCCGCGCGTACCAGGTCGAGCATCGCCTCGCGAGCGGCTCCGTCGAGGTGATGCGACATCTCGAGCCGGCACGTGTCAGGCGGACCGGCTGCCCACCTGCGTCTGCCAGCGTGAGTCGATAGGTGCGGCCCAGATACGGCAGACGCTCTCCGGGTACGAGGCGTCTGGGCTCGGCGGGAGGACCCATCTCCGCGAACTCGGCCAGCTTGCGACGCACCCAAGGCAGCTTCGTGCGGATGGCCTTCTCGAGTCTTGCGGGAGAGGTGCCACGCGGGGCGGCGACCCGCAGGTCGCCGTCGCGAGCGACCGTGATGCCGACGGTGGCGCGGCGCGCGCTCCAACGGATCGCGAAGGTGAGACCGTCGACGGTCAGCGAGTTCGATCGGTGCACGCCTGAATCTCATGCTCCGCTTCTGGGTGCCCGCAACGACGGAAGGCGGCCTGTCGGCCGCCTTCCGGTGAACTCTCAGATGAAGTACAGCGTCAGGTCTTACGGACGTTGCTAGCCTGCATCTTGCCGTTCTGGCCCTGAGTGACGTCGAACGAGACCTTCTGGCCCTCGTCGAGGCTCTTGAAGCCCTCTTCCTGGATCTCGCGGAAGTGAACGAAGAGATCGTCACCATCCTCGCGCGAGATGAAGCCATAACCCTTGGCCGCGTTGAACCACTTGACGGTACCTTCTGCCATGTAAAACACCCCTCTGTCCTGCGGGACGTACAGGGGGACGTGACCAACTCGCCACCCATCCGCACAGGTCAAGACAACAATGCTGCGGGAGGTCACCCCGCGAACACGTGAGCCGACTAGCCCCGTTGACGACAGTATACTGGAAAGCAAGAGGAAAGTCGCGCAACTCTCCGAGTCGTCGCTACCTTCGCTCGGTGCTGCGCGGTCAGCGCGGCCGGCGCCGTCCGCCTCCGTCGCCCAGTCCCTTGCCCTCGGCGACGTACGGCAAGAGCGCCATCTCACGGGCCCGCTTGATGGACGCGGCGAGCTGACGCTGGTGACGCCGGCAGGTGCCGGTGACCCTCGGCGACTTGATCTTGCCACGGTCGCTGATGAAGCGCCGGAGGGCTGTGACGTCCTTGTAGTCGACCTCGTCGATCTTCTCTTTGCAGAAGTGGCAGAAGCGACGGCGCGAGGGATCGAACGGCTTCCCTCGCTTCTTGTCGCCTCGCGGCTTGGTCTTGGGGCTCGGCATGCGCATGTCCTTTCCGGGCCGCTACCTCCGTCAGCGCGGCCGCTGCTTCTAAGCCTTAAGCATGGCGATAAGACGCCTCCGACGCAAGCCGGTGTCGCAGCGCTCGCCGTGACCTCGTCGCAGTGGAGCGTTCTCTGCTCGCTGGAACTCGGCGGTCGCCAGGGCGAGTCCTTTGCGTGGGGAGAGGGTATACGTACGGGTATTCGGAGGGGGCGCGATGCGCCCCCTCGTCCATTGGAAGGGATGGTCATCATGGCCAGATTGGGTGAGTTCTCTGTCAACGGTGTCCTGCGCTCGGAGGATAGCGTCCGTGCGAAGAAGTACTACACCGAAGTGCTCGGGTTGAGAGAGGCGAGCGTCGCCGGTCCCACGAGCGAAGGCATCTTCACTGCCGGCGACGGCAGCAGTGTCATGATCTACGAGCGTCCGGGCATGCCCGCTCCGGAGAACACGACGCTGGGCTTCAGCGTTCCGCTGGACAGGTTCGACGAGGTCAGCGACGACCTGCGCGCCAAGGGCGTGGTCTTCGAGGACTTCGACCTGCCCGATATCGGACTCACGACCGTGAAGGGTATCGCGGAGTTCGACGGCGTGAAGGTGGCGTGGTTCAAGGACAGCGAGGGCAACACGATCGCGCTCAGATCGATCTAGATCGCGCGGGTCACTCTTGGCGGTCCTCGCTCGGACTTGCACTCGCGACGGGCGCGATGGGGTCGGGCCGTCCGAGGGTCGCGAAGAGGCCGAGATGGTCCGACGCGTAGATTCGCGGGTCCAGAAGCGATGGACGTCGAAAGACGACGTCGCACTCCTCCACCCGAACGCCGGCGTCGACCATGATGTAGTCGACGGTGCCGCCGAAGCGCATGTTGTGGCGCAGGCGGATGAGACCGTTCGCGCGGAGAGTGGCGTGGCGGCCCCAGTGCCTGAGTCCGCTGCCGCGCCGCAGCAGGGTGGGGTACGTGAGGAGCGGGTCCTTGCCGTGGCGAGCCGCGTGCGCTGACGTGAAACGCTCGCCGAAGCGGCGCAACGTCCCGGAGGCAGGCATCGCGTTGAAGTCACCGCAGACCACGGCCGGCGCGGCGCCGTCGAGCCATTCCTTGAGCTGGGTCACCTGCTGGACTCGAGTGGCATCACCCAATGGGTGCCAGTACAGATGCGTGTTGACCACGGTCCAAGTCTCGTCGTCGCGCCGAATCCGTACCCGCTGCGCCTGCCGGCCCTGGGCCTCGAACTTGAGGATGTCGTGCGAGTCCACCGTCAGCGTCGTCAGGATGGCAAGCGAATCGCTGGCGGGATGGCTGGAGTGCGGGCAGAGGGCGACGCCGTATCCGCCGAGTTGGTCAGCCAGCCAGTGCGCGTTGCTGCGGGCCCCCTCCAGCTTGACCGACGGCGAGGCCAGCGAGACCTCCTGGAGAGCTATGACGTCCGGTCGGAGTTCCCGGACCTCCTCGACGATCAGTGGCGAGCGCTCCCGCCAGTAGGCCAGGTCGTCCAGGATGTTGAGGGTGGCGACTGAGAGACTCACCGGCGGCCTCAGCAAGGACGGTCAAAAGCCGACGTTCTGAGGCAGGAGGAGCATGATGGTCACGCCAGCCACCCAGACGACGCTCGCGAGGACGAGCAGCATGCGTCTGATGCTTCGCGACTTGAGCTTGCCCACCGTGCCGGCGAAGAACAGCACCGCGGCGAAGAGCACGGTCACCACGATGAAGTTGTCGCCGCGCTGGTTGGCCTCTCTGGAGGCCGCGACGTGGTCGGCGGCTTCCTCGTTGAGCCGCTCGCTCTCGGCTCGAGCTGCGAGCTGGTACTCTGGTCTGTCGAACGGTGTTCCCTCGGGGATGGTCTTCCGGGGATCAGGGACGGATGCGAGCCACGCGTCGAAGGCAGGCTTGAACTCGTCGCGGAACCGCTCCAGCAGAAAGTCGGCTCTGACCGTGTCGTCATCGCCCGTCGCCGCCACCCACGCCGTGAACAACTGCACGTCGACGATGCTCAGCGAGTTGGCGCGGTCCGACCACTTGGTGGATTCGGCCCTCAGAGCATCGGCTTGACCCGAATTGATAGCCTGTGTGCCGGACCACCGGGTCGCCTGGTAGGCGCTCCAGGCGGTGGTGACGGTCGCTAGCGAGAGGAGGATGACCACGAGGACCTCGACCGAGCGAGTGATGGCTGCTGTGGCTGCGCGGCGGGCGCGTCGTCCTCATCCTCAACGTCAGCCAGCGGGTTGGCCTCCTCGGTGTCTTCCGTAATGTCAGCCATGTGGTCCCCCTCGGCCCGCGTGCCCTGCAGACACGCTGTCTTCCCCGTGTGCCTTCAACCTACTCAGGGCTGCTGGCGCGCCCCGCGCAGAATCATAGCGCGTTCGCACTCGGGCTTCGACTGCGTCGTCGGTCCCGGGAGGGTGTCGTCGACGGCAGAGACTGATCAAGTCGAGCACGGTGAACCGGGGTCTCCGTGAGGGCTGATGACGAGGTTTGCAGAGCGCGACGAGTGGCGGAGAGGGGGGGATTCGAACCCCCGAGACGCCGAGAGGACCCGGTCTAACGGTTTTCGAGACCGCCGCATTCAACCGCTCTGCCACCTCTCCGCGAGGTCTGCGTGAAGCGCGCCGTGAGGACCACTCCAGAGAGAGGAACTGGCGGAGAGGGAGGGATTCGAACCCTCGAGGCAGGTTACCCCCGCCCACGCGATTTCCAGTCGCGCTCCTTAAGCCAACTCGGACACCTCTCCGCGATGCCCCGCGCGCCCCTATCGAGAGCGAGCAGACAGTATACGCCAGAGGTGGCGAGCGGTCAGCCGGAGAGCTGCGCGAGGAACAAGGCCTCAGCGAGGACGCAGCGCTGGAGCTCGGCGAGGTCGACGCTCTCGTCGGGGGCGTGGACCCTGCACCGCGGTTCGCCGGCGCCCCAGAGGACGATCTCGGCGCCGGGCACAGCCTGGTGGAAGGCGGCCACCAAGGGGATGGAGCCGCCTTGCCCGAAGTGGACGGCATCCCGTCCGAAGGCGACTCGAAGGGCCTCGGCTGCCGCCGCGTGGACGGGGCCGCCCGTCTCTGCGAGGTAGCCGTCGCCGATGCCGCTCGGCGTGGTCGTCACCCGCACGTTCCAGGGCGCGACGGACAGCATGTGTCGCGCGACAGCCCGCTGTGCCGCCGCTGGATCCTGGCCCGGCGCCAGCCGTACGCTCACGCGCGCCCGCGCTCGCGGAACCAGCGAGTTGGCGGCCCCGCTCACGACCGGCGCGTCGATGCCGATGACGTTGACGGACGGACGGGCGAAGAGACGCTCGGCGAGGTCACCGCTGCCGATGAGCGCCACGTCGGGCAGCACGCCCGCGTGCTCGCGGTACGCGTCCTCGTCGTACTCCGCGCCGTCGTAGCGGATGCGATCGAGACCCTCGATGGCGACGTCTCCGTCGGCGTCGTGCAGCGTCGCGATGATGCGCGCCAGCGCGATCAGCGCGTCGGGAGCAGCGCCGCCGAACGAGCCGCTGTGCACGGGACCATCGAGCGTGGCGACCTCGAGGTCGACCGCCGCCAGCCCGCGCAGCGACGTGGTCAGCGTCGGCACGCCGAGGCTGCGGTTGCCCGCGTCGGCGATCACGATGGCGTCGGCGGTGAACAGGCCGGGATGCGCGAGCACGAAATCCTCGAGCGCTCGGAAGCCCGTCTCCTCCTGGCCTTCGATGACGATCTTGATCCCGACGGCGCAGTCGCCGCCGAGGGCCTGAAGGGCGCCGGTGTGCATGACGATCCCGGACTTGTCGTCGCAGGCGCCGCGGCCGTAGAGGCGCCCGTCGCGCTCCGTCGGGCTGGAAGGGCGGGCTCGTCCACTTCGCTTCATCGCCGGCGGGCTGCACGTCGTAGTGGGCGTACAGCAGGACGGTCGGCGCGCCGGGCGCCGCCGGGCGCGCCGCGTAGACGACCGGTGGTGCGCCGGGGAGGTCGAGCAGTTCCACCTGCGGCATGCCGGCGAGGGCGACAAGAGCGGCGACGGCGTCTGCGGTCTCCTGCAAGGGTCCCTGAGGGTAGCCCTCGAAGGCCACCGACGGCAGGCCGATCAGGCGCTCGAGGTCGATGCGCAGCTCAGGGAAGAGGTCGCCGACGCGGTCGCGCAGCTCAGTTGGGTCCATGCCACCGTCTCTCGTCTGTCGTGACGCCGCTATCGGCGCGGTTGGAAGAAGGCGCGCAGGAGAGCGACCGACTCGTCCGCGAGGAGCCCACCGGTGATCTCGACGCGGTGATTGAGGCGCTCGTCGTTGCAGATGTTGTACAAGGTCCCGGCCGCCCCGGCCTTCTCGTCTGGTGCGCCGTACACGAGGTGCGGGATGCGCGCCTGCACGATCGCTCCGGCGCACATGGGGCAGGGCTCGAGCGTCGCGTAGAGCACGGTGTTGAGCAGCCGCCAGCTGCCCATGCGCGCCGCGGCCTGCTCGATGGCGAGCAACTCGGCGTGAGCGAGAGGGCTCTGGCGCACCTCACGCTCGTTGCCGGCTGCTCCGATGACCTCGCCGTCGAGCACGATGACGCATCCGATGGGCACGTCGCCGTGGTCCGCGGCGCGCTTGGCCTCGCGCAGCGCCAGGCGCATGAAGTACTCGTGGCGGGGAAAGTAGGGGCCGGGCATGGGTGCATCATGCCTGAATGCGGCCTGAAACGGAATACCGGGCACATACCGCACGCGGTATACTGCAGGCACGTCACTCCGACAGTATCCTGCCCCTCTGGGCGAGAAGAGGTGAGTCTCCGACCATGAGCGACCTTACGCTTCTGCTGCTGTTCTTCGGCATCCCGATGATCATCGGCCTCGTCATTCAGAGCCGCCTGCGCAAGACCTTCGCCAGGAACAGCAAGATACCGATCTCGACCGGCAAGAGCGGCGCCGACGTGGCCCGCGAGATCCTCGATCGCAACGGGCTCAGGGCCGTGCCCGTCCAGGCGTCCAAGGCCGGACCCCTCAGCGACCACTACGATCCGCGCAAGCGGGGCATCTACCTCTCGCAGCCTGTCTACGAGGGACGCTCCGTCGCCTCGACGGCTGTGGCGGCGCACGAGGTCGGGCACGCCCTGCAGCACGCCAACGCGTACGTCCCGATGACTCTGCGCTCGGCCGTCTGGCCGCTCGCCTCGTTCGGCCAGCAAGCGTGGTTCTTCCTTCTCATCGGCGGAGTCATCCTGAACATCGCCGGGCTGATCACCCTCGCACTCGTGGTCTTCGGCTTCGCCGTGCTCTTCCAGCTGGTGACGCTGCCGGTCGAGTTCAACGCCTCGCGGCGCGCCGCCGTCCAGCTTTCGGAGCTCGGGCTCGTCACCAACGACGCCGAGGCGGCCGGCGTACGCCAGACGCTCTCGGCCGCCGCCATGACCTATGTGGCCGGCGCGCTCGCCGCCGTCAGCCAGCTGATCTACTTCCTGATGGTCTTCGGCGGACGCGACTGACGCGGTCTCGCTGCCGCGCCGCCACCGCCGCATTGTGCTCGTCGGCGTGCTCTCGTAGACTCGTGGGCAGGCAATGAGGAGGCGGAGATGAGCGAGTGGGAGTGGATCGAAGACCCTGACCCGGGAGCTCCCGATCCGGTCGGGAGAGCCTTGGCGACCAACGGGCATCGAGTCCTGCGTCACGGCGGGGTGACCGTCCAGCTATCGGAGCACGATACGGGCAGTCCACCCGACTACAGCATGTGCTCTGTCCCGCACCTCGGCTGGCGACGCTACAGCGTGGTCGTACTCGACGCAAGGTGGCGAGACGCCGGCGTTCGACTACCTGGAGAGCCAGGCGTTTCCGGTCCTGGACGGCGGCGCGGATGCGCAGGCGGGTCGGCAGGCCACCGTCGAGGGCGCCAGGCAGTTCGGGCTCGATGTGCTGGACGACGCGCATGGATTGCTGCACGACGCGGAGCCAGACGCGGAGGCATGACCAGGCCGCGGAGGTACGTCCGGCCGCGTCCGCCTGCTGGCCTCACGGTGACGACGGCTGCTCCCCGGGTGCGTCAGTCGCTGACAGCCGCAGCACCGTCTCGGTGTGCGTCGTGTCGCCGATGCCGCCTAGCAGCATGTCGGCCGGTCGTTCGTCGTAGCGGTCCGCCAGTCGCCCGGGGATTCCGTAGCTGGAGTCCACGGCGCGCAGCAGAACGGAGGGCCCAGCAGCGAATCGCAACGTGACGTCGATCCCGCTCGAGGGCGGATCCGTAGTAGTCGAAGCGCCAGCGAACACTTATGCTGTCGAGGATCGTCGTGTCTCCCGGGGCGAGCGGCAAGCCGTCGACGGTTGCCGTGACTCTGCCCACCGCAGTGTGCAGGAGCAGACTCAGCACGGGGGCCGCGCGCGAGGAGACCAGTCGCAGTCGCACCATGCGCCGTTCACCGCGCGTGACGTCGCTCAGGACTCGTATTTGCGGTGGCGGTAGCGGCACGTTCGGCGCTGGCCCCGTCGCGATCGGTCGCATCCCCATCTGCGGGAAAGTAGACCGCCTCGTAGACCGCGCGGGGGTGCTCTCCCACGAACTGCCGCGTCCACTCGTCTACCAGGTCGAGGGTCTGCCACGTCGCCGCTCCAGTCGCGTCGATCCGATAGTGGACGCTCGTGAACTGCGGGTGCTCGGTCTGCCCAACGACCGCCGCTCCGACCGCGAAGAGGACGACCCCTCCGGCGACCGCGAGTGCTACGGGCAGGCAGTGCCTGAAGACCCTGCTAACGGCGTCGAGTGGAATGACCAGCAGGCTGGCTACCAGCGAGACGGCTGCCACGGTGATGGCCTGCTTCAGGCCCTCCGAGGCAAGCAGCAGATACACCGCGTTGGTGGCGAGGAGGATGGCCGGGACGGCCCCGAGCAGAGCGAGGAAGGCCGCCGGCCAGCCCTCGTTGCGCTCGCCGACGAGGGCCGCACCCAGCAGGCCGAGGGCCGCAGCGCCCAGAGACCAGGTGAACAGGTAGCTGGCCCCTGGCACGAGTACACTGACGCCTGCGGCGGCGGCCAGCCACCAAGCAAGTGCAGCCGTCGCCAGATCCCAGACCGGCACGCGAGTGACCACCAGGGAGAAGACGCCGATCGCCGTTGCCAGGGCGAGCAGCACCAGCCCCACGCGATAGAGGTCGCTGATCACCATGCCCACGTCGCTCCAAGTGCGCTCGGCATAGGCGGTGCGGTACATGCTCCAGACGAGCGTCATCACGAGCAGCGCCGCCCCGACGGCCGCCGGCACGGCCAGGAGCGACAGCGCGAGGCCCTTCAGGCGCAGCAGTCGGCGGCGGGCGGCGACGGTCGCTGCCAGCGCAACGAGCAGCCCGGCGCACGCGAGCAGCGGGAGGATCGCGCCCCTGCCGTAGACGAACACCCGGCCGGCGACGTCGAAGAAGACGACGTCGGGCTGATCGAGGCGAGCGGCCCTCTCCAGATCGACGTCGCCGAGATGTCGGGTCAGCCCGAGAACCGTCTGCCCCAGGTGCTGCAGCGCTCGCGGATCGTAGTGCGAAACGTCGTCGTACGCCGTGTGGTAGTACGCCGGACCGTCGAGGGAGGCGAAGGTCATGCCGGGGATACCCGCGGCCAGGAAGGGGCGCAGGTCCGTTTGGACCGGCAGACGTCGCGACACCTCGTACAGCAGCGATGAGGTGGACATGCGCGGGGCTGCTCGCGACAGCGCCCGCACGAGTTCTTCGTTGCCCGGCCCCACGTCGTACATCACCGCCTGCGTCGATGAACCCGGGCTGTCGACGTTGAGCACGACTTCGACTCTCGTTCTCCAGGGATCGTGCCTCAGGAAGGCCTGCGCTCCGAGCATGCCGCGCTCCTCCCCGTCGGTGAACAGGAAGATGACGTCGTGGGGCAGAGGTGGCCCTGTGCTCAGCGCCCGAGCTGTCTCCAGCAAGACGGCGACGCCGCTCGCGTTGTCGGCGGCGCCGGGAGAGGTCGCTACCGAGTCGTAGTGCGCCACCAGTACGATCGCTCGCGAGGACTCAGAGCCGCGCAGTCGGGCGACGACGTTGTGGACGGTCCCGGCGACGCTCGGATCCTGCTCCGAGACGACCGCCGTCGTCTGCACACGCGCGTTCAGCTCGAGATCTGCCAGAGCCGCGACGATCGTCGCGCGCGCTTTCTCGGCTGCGGGTGAAGCGAGGGGACGCGGCGCCTCCGCCAGCGCGCTCAGCGCGACGAGGGCGCGAGTCGCCGAGAACTGCTCCGGTGGAGCGCCCGCGGGCAACGGCTCGGGGGAGTCAGGGGCATGCACCCCGAGCACGATCATCGCGGCGACCAGACTCACGGCGAACCCGGCGAGCAGGTACTTGGTCACGCCCACCTCCTGAGCCTAGTCTGCCCAGGCCGTGACGCAACCTCACGCGAGCCGGCGACTGAGCGACGGCCGCCGGCAGGCGGCGAGCTGTCGCACCGGTCGCCACGTTCGCCTTCGCGCTCACTGCCTCAGGCATCTGGAGCGCGAGAACGCAAGCCTGCGCACGGCGGTCTCGGACCCGAGCCTCGACAGGGTCATTCTGCGGGATACGGCGCGGTGGGGCTTCTGAGCCCATCGACTTGACGGCGCTGCGTAGCGGTCATGCGAGAGGAGTTCCGGCGAAGACCCCCTTTCCGATGTAGGTGTGGACGACCGCCGGCGCTTGGCGGCACGGCCTGCGGGGCGTACTGATGATGAGACGGACCTGGGATCCCGTGCCGAAGGCGGACTTCTCAGGCTCAGGCGGTGGGGGCTGGCGGGCGCACAGGAAATGGGCGCTCCGCAGGGGATCCAGTGGCGCGCCCGGCAGGATTCGAACCTGCGACCTTCGGTTCCGTAGACCGACGCTCTAATCCAGCTGAGCTACGGGCGCGCGGACGTCGAAGTATACCGGAGGAACGCGGGTGCGGAAACCCTCAGGGAGGAGCCGGCGGCCCGGAGGGAGGGGCTGGCGGAGAAGCCGGGATTCGAACCCGGGAAGGAGCTTGACACCCCTTAACCGCTTAGCAGGCGGTTGCCTTCAGCCACTCGGCCACTTCTCCACAGGTGGCGACGCACGACTGCGTCGCGGTCCCGTAGTTTACCGTATCTTCTCGCCGGGCGGGACCCGTGGCCACACCCTGAAGGGTCAGACGAAGGGCCAGGAGACCTCGGTGATCAGCTCTCCGTCGAGGACGCTTCCCGGCTTGTTCAAGTAGACCTCACGGCAGGGCCCGGTCGGCTTCTTCTCGTTGGCGACCATCCATGCCTGGAGCGCCCCGTAGGCTGAACCCAGGCTGGAGTACGGACCCATATGCGTCGTGCTCACGACGGTGTCTCCGGCGATCTCCTCGGCGGCGACGTCACCCGCGGCCTTCGCCCCCGGGGCTACGGGTATGCAGACGATGACCTCGAACTCCGCAGTCACCTCTGCAGGGTACAGGGCGAAGGGAGGTCCGGCGTACTGTGCTCCCCTAGTGGCGGCGCATTCCATGATCGCGGCGAACGCCTGTCCCAACGCCTCGGGGATGGTCCCCATGGATGCGCGCTTGCGCACCGTCAGCGCGAACTGGGGGGAAGATCCTTCACCTGAACGTCATACGGCACGGCTGCTCCTTCTTCGTGGGACGCCCTACTCTCTGGCCAGAGTGAACACCTCTCGCGGCCAAAGCTCAAGCCGGAAGGCCGTGGGACGACCGGCTCAGGTATCGCCGCGGGTTCAGTATGGCCACCGGCCGGCGATCGCCGCGGCGCTCACCGCCATGATCGCGATCTGCACGCCGATACCGAACGGACGCCCGCAACGACCGTGGGGGAAGCTCCGCCAGTGGCTTGGGAACCACTGGCGTGCTCCCTCCCCTCGCCAAGTGGCGATGAGTACGTCCCAGTCCGGCGCACCGCTGAGGGCACCCATGAAGACCATCCAGAACGGCATGCCGAGGCCGAGCCAGCAGACCAGTAGCGCCGTGAGGCTGGCGAGGAAGTCTCCAGCGGCGTACGGGGCCGGATGTCTCAGGGCGCTGTAGTCCCAGTGGGGGATGAAGTCCATGACGACGTGGGCCAGCACCACGAGGCCAGCGACCAGCCACCACGGTCCGCCGAGGATCGCGGCGATCGCGAGGCCCGCGAGGACATGCGTCGAGACCCACATGCGGCGAAGACTACGCGAGCGACGGGTCTCTGGCCATCCCACGCCGCTCTAGGCTCGGCAAAGAAGGCGCGCGAAATCGCGGTCTCTAGGGTAAGATGCAGGGAGCGAAAACGGGAGGAGGGACCTACATGAAGAAGCTCATAATCTTCGCGCTACTCGTCCTCATCACCGCCGGCGCGTACTTCGCCTGGAAGATGATGAAGGGCGACGGTGGCTGCTGCGGCTGGGGCGGCGACAACGTCGATCCGTGGAGCAGCTACACACCGCCCGAGCAGGAGGGCGCTGCGGAAGCGACCACCGGCGAGACCGCCTGAGGCTCGGGAGCGGCACGAAGTCGCCCGAGGGGCGCCGGGCCTGCGGGCCCGGCGCCCCTCGGCGTCTCGCTACGACTGATCCCGATCAGATGCGCAGGTACGAGTCCGCGTAGATGACCTTGTTCCGCAGCATGCGATAGGTCTTGTAGACGTCGACCTGGTCAGGGTCGTCGGTGTCGACGATCGCCGGGTCGAGGTCCTCCATGGCGGCGGTCGCGTCGTGGAGCGCGAGCAGGAGCCTGCCGAGGCTCGTGCTCGCGTCGCGCTGCTCCACGATGCGGATGAACTCGTTCTGCTGGGCATCGAGCGGATCGGCGATGGCCGCATCCAGACCGGCGGCCATCAGCATCACCAGGTAGGTCCGGTTGATGAGGCTGCGGATCGCCGACGGGCACCCGTTCGATACATTGGAGAGGCCGACGACGGTCGTCGGCGGCGGGTCGGAGAGTTGCGTGAAGATGCGGATCGCATCGACTGCCGCCTCGGCCACGTCCTGGTTGCAGGTGACGGTGAGGACCAGCGGGTCGAGGAAAACGTCTGGCATGGGGATGCCGGCGGCCTCGGCGGCGGGGAGCAAGGCCTCCATGGCGATCCCGCCCCGGCCGTCGGCGGTGGTCGGGATGCCGTCCACGCCCATCGTCAGGGCGATGACGCGCGCATCGTGGGCGGCGGCGAGCTGCATCACGCTGTCGAGCCGGTCCGGATCCGCGGACGCCGAGTTGAGCATTGCCGGCTGCTTGCAGACTTCAAGACCCGCCTTCATCGCGGCCAGGTTTGTCGTATCGAGTGAGAGCGGGACGTCGACCACTTCCTGCACAGCCTGCACGATCCACGGCATCACCTCGTGGCCGTGCTTCTTCTGCGGCCCGATGTTGAGGTCGATGACTGCGGCGCCGGCCTCGACCTGACGCACGGCCATCTCCTGGATGGCGCGTGCGTCCCGTGCCTCTATCGCCTGCTTGACGGGTGGGGCGATGATATGGATGTTCTCACCGATGAGCAGCACTTGCCGCCTCCTTGTCGTGGAAGTCGATGGGGAGCGTCTCGAGGACCTGGGAGAACGCGGCCTTGAGCGCGCTGTCGTCGGGGAGCTCGAAGATGGGCCAGCCTGACGCGTCGAAGGACGCGACCATGGGATCGTCGGGAAGCACCGCCAGCAGCTCGAGACCCTGAGCCGCGATCGCGTCCTCGAGCTCCGGGGTGAGCCCGTGGCCGGCCCGATTGACGATCAGGAAGTGTCGGTCGACCCTGGTCTTCAGTTCGTCGAGCACGGCGCGCACCCGGCCCGCTGTGGTGATGCCGCGCACGCTGGCGTCGCTCACGATGAAGAGCACATCGACATCTCTCGTGGTGCGGCGTGAGAGGTGTTCCAGGCCGGCCTCGTTGTCGATGACGACCCAAGGGTAGCCGTCGGCGATGGTGTCGACGATCGCCCGCAGCATGTTGTTGGCCGCGCAGTAGCAGCCGGGCCCTTCGGGGCGGCCCATGGCGAGCAGATCCACGCCGACGCCCTCGACGACGCTCGAGTTGATCTCGTAGTCGAGCAGGTCGCGTTTCGCGACGCCTGCCTCGAGCAGGTCCGCCCGCGCCTTCTCGCTGGTCTCCTCACGCACGTCGCCGACGGTCTTCTCGAGCCGCAGGCCCAGCACCGTGTTGAGGTTGCTCGCCGGGTCGGCGTCGATGGCGAGGATGGGGCTGGCGTGAGCCTCCACCAGGCGGCGGATCAGGAGACCGGCAAGCGTCGTCTTCCCGGTGCCGCCCTTGCCGGCGACGGCGATGGTCGTGGTCATTGCGGTCAGCCTCCGCGGGTGCAGTCGATCATTGGTCCGGCGCGCCTATCCCTCGCTCGTTGAGCGCGGCGCGCACGGTGGGGAAAGCGTCGAGGTCGGTGTGCGGCAGGAAGAGCGCCGACGTGTACTCGTCCATGAAGCTGTTGTCGGCGCTCAGCTCGAGGTAGGTCATCTTGGCGGCGATGTCGCGGACGTTCTGCCGCGTGTTCACGCACAGCAGCGCGGCGTAGGCGCCCTGGGCGCTGGTGTTGCCGAGGAAGCGGAAGTGATCGACCGGCTGATCGGGGAGCAGGCCGATGCGGATCGCCTTCTCGACGTTGATGTACTGGCCGAACGCACCGCCGATGAGGATCTGTTCCACTTCGGCGAGATCGATGCCGACGCTGCGGCAGAGGACCTCGTAGCCCGCGTAGATGGCGGCCTTGGCGCGCAGGAGCGAGGTCACGTCGGTCTCGGTGATGACGATGTCGTGAGGGGCGCCGTTCTCGCCCGCGCGGGCGACGACGTACTCCGCCGCTCCGCTCGCCGACGCGTATCCTGTCGGTCGGCGCCTTGCGATCAAGGTGCCCGGACTTGTCGAGCAGCCCGGTGAAGAAGAGCTCGCCGAGCAGGTCGATGAGGCCGCTGCCGCAGATGCCGACGGCCGGGGCGTCGTCGATCGTGCGGAATGAGGGCTCCAGCTTGTCGTCGATGTAAATGTCTTCGATGGCGCCCTCGCTGGCGCGCATGCCGTGCTTCACGCCGCCGCCCTCGAACGCAGGCCCGGCCGAACAGGCGCATGACAGGAGCCAGTCCTTGTTGCCGAGGACCATCTCGCCGTTCGTGCCGATGTCGATGAAGAGCGTGAGCTTGTCGGTGGCGAACATGCCGGAGGAGATGACACCGGCCGTGATGTCGCCGCCCACGTAGCTGCCCACCGCCGGAAGGCAGTGCACCCGCGCCAGGCGATTGACGTCGAGTCCGAGCTCGGTGGCCTGGAGGCGCGGCGGCTGCGAGACGGTCGGGATGTACGGCTCCTCGCGCAGGTAGCGCGGGTCGATGCCCAGCAGCACGTGGGTCATCGTGGTGTTCCCGGCCATGGCCACTTCGTAGATTTGACGCGCCGCGATGTGGTTGCGCTCGGCGAGCTGCTGGATCAGATCGTTGACGGTGCGGACGACCAGCTCTTGGAGATGGTCGAGGCCACCCTTGCGCCGGGCGTAGATGATCCTCGAGATGACGTCGTCGCCGCAGCTGATCTGCCTGTTGTAGGAGCTCTCCGTGTCGACGATGCGGCCGCTGGCGAAATCGACCAAGTAGGCGACGATGCTGGTGGTCCCGACGTCGACGGCGAGGCCGTAGTCGCCCGGCGACTCGGTCGCCGGGCGCACGTCGATGAGGCGCGGTGGCAGATAGCTGCCGTAGGCCCAATCGCTCATCTCCAGGGTGACGCGCACGTGCCAGTCGGAGGCACGCAGGGTGTGCCCGAGTTCTCGAAGGATGGGGAGCTCGGCCCGCAGGTCGGGCACGAACGCCTGACGCGCCAACTCGCGCTTGAGGCGGTCGAGGTCGCTGGTGTTGTCCGAGAGGGAGGGGGGGTCGATGGCGATGGAGAAGGTGCGGATCGCCGGGTTCTGCTCCCATTCGCAGCTGATGGGAAGGGACTCGGGCTCGGCGACGGCGTGGCCGTGAGGGCGCACGCGCTCGCGCCTTCGGGGCGGGACCTCGACCTCGATGGGACCCGCCACATAGGTCTGGCAGGCGACGGCCCAGCCCTCAGCTACCTCACTCACCTCGAGGCCGGCGTTGCTGCGGCGCGCTGGCTCGCCGGCCGTGATGCGCACGCGGCAGCGGCCGCAGCGCCCCTGCGCGGCGCAGGGGGCAGGCAGATCGAGTTCGCAGAGGATAGCTGCGTCGAGCAGGCTCGTGCCGATGGGCACCTCGATGCTCTCGCCGGAGGGCGAGAACGCGACCGTGGCCATCACGGTCTTGCTCGTCGTCCCAGGCGAGTCGCTCATCGTCTCCCTACGCTGCCCAGACTGTCTTGAGATAGGCCGGGATGTCGACGGCGTCTCGAGGGCCGACCATGATCTGCCAGCCCGGCAGCTCCTCTTCGACCTCGCCGGAAAGACCAGCCACGTGACCCGGGATCACGAGCTTCTTGTGGTTGAGCCTGTCGCCGATGCCGGCGGCCTTGACCGACTTGGCGATCTTCTCCGCGTCGAGCTTCCCGGCCGCCCAGGCGGTCAGCACCGACTGGCCGTCGCAGTCCGCCACCAGGAGCCACGTGGGCAGTCCGGATCCTTCGACCTCTCCCGAGACCGAGAAATAGGTGAGCGAGAAGTTGGTGGTGATCAGCAGGGGGCTGTCGGCATCGGCGGAGCCCACCTCGTAGAGCTTGGGGTCGACCTGGATCGGCTTCTGCGGATCGGTGTAGATGTTCTGACGCAGAGTGAGCAGGGCGTAGAGCGCGCCGGGCTCGAAGTGGTCGACGACGACGATCCCTGCGTACTTCGCGATCGCTTGGCTGGCGAGCGCGGCTTCGGCCTGCCACGTGGGGGCGCCGGCGTCAGCGATGATGGGGAAGCCCAAGCCGCGGGCGCCCTTCTTCAGGGCCAGCCGTCGCAGCTGCGTGAACGCCACGAGGTCGCCGGCCAGCGAGGTGGCGCCGGGGTCGAGGACAAGGTCTTCGACGCCGGCGCCACGCACGTTCTCGGAGAGCTCGGCGAGGGCGACGAGATCGCCGTTCTCGACGCGGATGACGAGGGGGCAGCTGTGCTTGTTGGCGACGTCGGCCATGGCCCGCCAGTTGTCGGCTGTGGCGGCGTGGATGAGCGGCTTCTCGGCGGCGGCGCCCGCAGCGAGAGCTGCGTCGACGGCCGCCGGATCGGCGCTCATCGAGGACGAGCGGTAGCTCGGGGGCGGCCGTGCGCACCGCGCTGACGGCGGCGGCGTACGTGGCCGCGTCGTCGCCGGACTGCTGGACGGCGACGCCGTCGAGGTGCAGATTCATGCCGACGCGCTCGACCTCGTAGGCCCCGATTTCGGTGGCGATCTCGGCCAGTCGCGGGTCGTCGCTCTGCACGCGCACGACGATGCCCGGCTGGTGGTAGAAGGTCTTCTCGTGGCGGAAGAGCACGACCTCGTTGCCGATCTCGAAGGCGCGCTCGCCGGAGCCGATGCGTCACGAGCTTGATGGGCGGCGCCGAGGCCGCGTCCAGCGACGTCTTCGCCTCATCGCCGACGTACGGGCACTTGTCGAGCTCGGTGCCCTTCTGGGCGAGCTTCATGGCGAAGGCGAGGCAGGTCGGGAAGCCGCATTCCTTGCAGTTGGTCTGGGGAAGGAGCTTGTAGATCTGCAGTCCGGTCAGTGCCACGGTCAGGCCCCTTTCACGAGGTCGTCCAGCGCTGCACGGAGCGCGCTCAGGGAATCGGGATGACGTATCAGGAGGATGTCTGCGCCGGCTTCGAGCAGCGTCATGCCGGTGCCGATCTCCCAGGCGACACCTCTCCTGGACAGATCGCCCCAGGCTTCAGGAACGCCTTCCACGGCGCGCGCCTCCTTCTGGCGCCATGCTTCCCCGCCGACCCCGCAGACCATGGGTTGCTGGGTCATGGCGTCGCCCATGAGCGCCGCAAGGCGCAGGCGTTCCATGACCGAGTAGGTGTACTCGAGGCCGTAGCCGAGGGCGCCGGTGTTGGGGTCCATGAGGACTCGGTCCAGCGCTAGCCCCATGTCAGAGATGAGGATGTTGAGCTGCTTCGCGAGGTTCACGTCGATCGGCGAGAAGGCGACGACGACGTGGCCGTTGCCGAGCGCCGCGGCGACGATGGTGCGGTAGTTCTTCTCCTCGCAGATACCGAGTGCGAGCTGTTCGCCCTTGGTCGCCTCGGCGACCGCGACGAGGACCTCGTTGTCCTTGTCGGCGGTGCCTGGTCCGTACACGAGGAGTGGAACGTCGACGGCCGCCAGGACCTCCTTGACCTTGTCCGCGGCGTAGGCTCCGTCGTGGTCGCCGCGGTCGGGATGACAGCCGTCGAGCTTCAGGGCGATGAGGTCGGCGCCCAGCTCGACGGCCCGCCGCGCCCATTGCGCCGGATCGTCCATGACCTCACCCCACGCCGACTGCAGCTCGGGCGACCAGCCTTCTGGCTTCCTGTCCTCGATCTCGATGGCGAGGGCAGGACGATGCGGCATCGCGCCCTCGAACTCGAGGAAGGGCAGCGTGGTCTCGCCTCCAACGGTGACGGAGGAGCGGGTCCCGCCGCCCAGCGTCACCTCACGCACGGAGCCGGACCATTTCTCTACGGGTGTCTCCAGTGGGGTCATCGGCACTCCAAGTGTTCGCGGATCAGAAGAGAGACTCCATGACGAGGGCGGGGTGCCCCTTCTCTTCGAGGAAGGGGAGGAGTTCTTCGACGGAGGTGGCGACCGTCTCGTCGGCGATCATGTCGAGGAGGCCGGGATGACCCGCTCTCTCACAGATCTCCTCAAGATCGGGACGCATGCTCTCCTTGAGGAACGAGCTCATCCAGACGACACGCGGCATTCCGCCGTCGCCGGAGATGAACTTCTCGCTCGTGAGGTAGTACTTGCCCATGCCCATCATGCCCGGTGTCTGCATGCCGCCGCCGGCCGTGCCGGCGAGCGTCGAGAACGTCATGCCGCAGGGTGTCATGCTGGGGTCCTCGCGACTGACGATCATGAAGCCGTTGGCCTCTGGCACCAGCACCATGATGCACTCGAAGCAGCCGCAGGAGGTCATCGGAGCCTCCATGATCGAGTAGAAGGTCACGCGGTCGATCGACTGGTTGGAGTGCGCCTGGACGTACTCGTTGGGTCCCGAGAACTCGCCCTTGACAGGGTCGATGACGACGCCCTTGGGCACAGGCTGGTTGGGGCCGGTCGGGTTGATCTCGAACGACGCCTTGCAGTCGAGCCAGTTGTAGGCCCCGCAGAGCCCGACGCGCTCGGGGTTCACGACGCAGACGTGGTTGGGTGCGAAGCTCTGGCACAGGAGGCAGGAGTAGAAGGTGTCGACAGACTCGTCGGTGAGGTTGGCGATACGCTCGTTGCGCTGACGATAGGCGTCGCGCGCCTCCTCGATGAGGACGTCGACCTCGGCGGCATCGGTCGTGATGTACACCTGCACCTTGTCGACGATGTTGCCGAACACCTCGTGCACGCGGGCGTGGATGACCTTGCCGAAGTGCTCCATCCGGAAGCCCTTGGCGACGGTGTTCTTGCTCACGCGTATCCAGGCGATGTCGCGCTGGCCGTTGTGCTGGACGCCCTCGACGCCGTTCATGAAGTAGTGGATCTGACGCTCGATGATCGGCTCGAAGTCAAGCTGCATCTTGCGCCCGGACACCTCGGCGACCAGGCCCAGAGCGACGGCCTCGCCATCCTCGAACTCGTCGAAGTCGCGGCCCACGCAGGTGATCTTGCCGTCTTCGACCTCGTCCGACGGGCGCATGCGCAGGTACTCGAAGGCGCGGCTGTGCCTGCCGCCGAACTCCGCGTACATGATCTCCTTGCGGATGCGCTCGCCCTCGAAGGCCGACCCGAAGGAGACCGGGATCGGCACCTTGGCGATCTTCACCTTGACGCCGCGCACCTCCATGCAGCGCTGGATGAGCTTCTCGGTGCGCTCCATGTCGTCGGCCCCGGCGATCTCGCCGAAGGGCATGCTCACGACATGCTCGTAGGTCGTCACTCCGGTCGGGAGGATCTGCGGGATGCGCGTGTCGGCGATCACCGGGAAGCCGTAGCTGATGGCCCCGGCGGCGGTCGCGTACTTGAGATCGTCGACCTCGCCCAGGGCGAGCACGAAGGCGAACACGCGGAACTTGTTGTAGAGCATGATGTCGCGCGCGTTGCCGGCATCCATGCCGCCGAACGTGAGCGCCGAGCGGGCCGCGAACCCGAGGGCATAGACGGCGGAGACGGTGTCGACGCCGAAGGGCACCGTGAATGTGTCGTAGCCGAGCTGGATGCCCTCTTCCTGGAGCTGATGGATGATGCTGCGGCCGTTGACATTGCCACTGAGGAAGATCAGGATGCCACGGCTCTGCAGCTCGCGGACGATCTTGACCGCGACCTCGTTGCTCTTGGCGCACCCGACGATGGCGCAGAAGCCGGGCATGCGGCCGTCGACCAGCTGGATGCCCCAGGCACGGAGCTGGATGTCGTCGATGGGGCCGTTGAGCTTCATCTTGTCGCCGTGGGCCGTCAGGGCGCCGGGGGTGAAACGCTCGCCGTGCTCTTGACCGTTGCCGAGCTTGATGATCTGAGGCTCCTGCTTACGCACGAAGCGCACCCCCTCGATCACCTCCTCGGCGAAGAGGGTGGCGACGCCGCTGTCGAGGGTCTCGCCGAGGTAGGGCAGCCACATGGAGTCGGCGGGCAGGGGGTGGAGGAGAGACCTGGCCCGCTCGAGGACGGGCGGCAGGTCGCCGAGGGTCTCGACCTTGCGTCCGGTGAAGGCGTAGACGACGGGCAGGAAGTAGGCGGTGTTGGTGAACGCGACGGGGGTCTCTGGTCCGAACTCCTCGATGGCATCGTTGACCATCGCCTCAGCCTCGGCGACGATGGCGCCGGCGCCGCGGATGGCGCGCTTGGCGATGTAGCGGCTCATCGATCTTCTCCCTCGGCGTGGGTGTGACCGGGCCCGTGGTCGTGCGAGTGCCCGTCGGCCAGCGGATAGACCGCCGATCCGACGGTCTCGACTTCGTCCTGCGCCGTGAGGTACTCGCGGATGGCGGCGAAGTACGGTGTGTCGCCGCTGTCGCCGAATTGCGATGGATCGTATGGCTTGAGCTTGAGCGCGGCGCGCTTGCCGTCGATCAGCTCGAGCGAGCGGGCGAGCATCTCGTTCCAGTCCGGGATGAACTCGAGGTCGCCGCCGACCATCTCCTCCCAGCCCTCCGTCATCAGGCGAGTCGCCACGGTGGAGGCCTTCACCGGGCTGCTCACGCCGAAGACGACGTGCGCGCCCGAGGCCGCGAAGTAGGTGCCGATGGCGATCGCCTTCTCGCACATCCACTCTGGGCAGAGACCGACGGCGGGCAGCTCGTCGATGTCGTCGCCGAGGCCGCCCTCGGTGGCGATCTGCGTGAGGACGGTGAGGATGCGGGAGTTGTCTACGCAGGAGCCGAGATGGAGCACCGGCGGGATGCCGATCGCCTCCATGACCTCGCGCAGGCCCGGACCGGCGGCATCGAGGATCTCGGGGCTCAGGAAGCCGGCTTTCGCGCCGGCGGTCGCAGCGCAGCCGGTGACCACGACCATGACGTCGCGCGCGATGAACTCCTTGATCATCGTGACGATGCCCTCGTCCTGCGTGACGCGCACGTTGTTGCAGCCGACGACGCCGGCGAGGCCGCGGATGCGGCCGGCGATGACGGAGTCGTTGAGCGGCCGGAAGGACCCGCGATGGAAGCCGCCCTGCATGTAGTTCAGGTACTCGTGGCTGAAGCCGGCGACCAGGGGTTCGTGGTAGTCGGGGATGTGGATGGGGCCGCGGTTCTTGTAGTTGGCGATCGCCATCCGCACGATCTCGGCGGCCGTCTCCGGGGCGCGACGCTCGTCGAACTCGACGTGGACCGCGCCGGGGATCTTCGCCTTCGGCGAGGTGGTGATGAGCTGGGTGTGGAAGCGCTGCGAGAGCGGCCCGAGCGCCTGCATGATGCACTGCACATCGACGACCATGGCCTCGACGGCGCCCGTGAGCACGGCCAGTTCCTGGTGCAGGAAGTTGCCCGCCGGCGGGATGCCGTAGCGCATGAGGATCTCGTTGCTGGTGCAGCAGATGCCGGCCAGATTGATGCCCTCGGCGCCGGCCGCCTTGGCCTCGGCGATCAGCTCGGGGTCGCGCGAGGCCTCGACGAGCATCGCCGACAGCGTCGGCTCGTGGCCGTGCACGACGACGTTGACCTGGTCGCTCTTGAGCACGCCCAAGTTGACCTCGCTGGAGAGCGGCGACGGTGTGCCGAAGAGGATATCGCTGATGTCGGTGCTCAGCATGGCGCCGCCCCAGCCATCCGCCAGCGAGCAGCGCAGGGCGCTCTTGAGGATGTTCTCGGCGTCGAGGTCGACGCCCTCGTGGGTGCGGTGGAGGACCTCGGCGATCTCGCGGTCGATGGCGCGCGGCGTGAGCTTCAGCTTCTTCCACAGCTCCTGGCGCTTGGGCGTGGCGCGCCGCGTGTAGACGATCTCGCCGAAGGGCTGGCCGAACTGCTCCAGGGCCTTCTCGGAGACGTCGAGGGCGATGTCGTTGACCTCGCGGCCGGCGGTGGGGATGTCCATATGGCCGGCGACGGCCATCAGCTTCTGCTCGTCCTTGATCGTGTAGCCCGGCGCCTGCCCGCTGGCCACCGCGTGCAGCGTCATGGCCATGTCGCGGCCGTGGTCCGAGTGGGCGGCGACGCCGCCCGCGACCTGGCGGGCGAAGTGGCGCGCTGCGATGGTGGGCAGGTCGGCGCCGCAGATGCCCACCTTGCTCTCGGCGTCCTTGCCGACCAGGCGGCACGGGCCCATCGAACAGATGCGGCAGCAGGCGCCGGTCTCGCCGATGGGGCAAGGCTTCATGTGGTCGGCGCGACCGAAAGCGGTCTCGATGCCGCAGTCGTCTGCGTGCAGCAGCATCTCGAGAGCGGCGGGATCGATGCTCTTCGGTGTCTCGGCCTTGACGTCCTCGCTCTTCACGTCATCCATGGGTCAGCTCCTTCGGTCGCGGCCTCCGCCTGATGGGCTCGGGCGCACGGCGATGTCGGTCTCCGCGTGGGCGGCGACGGCAGCGCTGTCGACGAGGTGCTCATTCGGTGTCGGGCGCTGCGTCAGTACTTGCGGTGGTCTCCGGACATGATCAGATCGGTCGGGTCTGTGGCGGTGGCGCGCACGCCGGACGTCGCCCATGCGGGCTTGTCGGTCGGCGGTGCTGCTGCCTCCTGGCGCTCGCCGGAAGGATAGCCGCCCTCGCTGAGGCGCGTGGCTATCTGCTCCGGGTTCGTCAGTGCGGGGTCGTAGGCGACACGGACGGCGGTGTCGCGGGCGCTGGCCACGATCGACGAGATGCCGGCGTCCTGTTTGAGCACATCCCGCACGGAGATCACGTGGTGATCGGCCCACATGCCCGGGACGGCGAGGGTCAACTCTTCCATCGACAACTCCTTATCCCGTCCCAGCGCGATCTGAGGCACCTATCGCGTGGACGAGGATTGTGGTTTCTTGCACAAGAGTAGTGCTTGCTCACTGTACAGGATGGAGGGTACGCGAGCAATGGGGTTTGAGGCGTGTCACGAGCTCGGAGCGGGTGGCGAGAAGCCGATAGGCGCTCGCGGATCGGCGTCGATGCTGGCGGAGGGGGTGGGATTCGAACCCACGAACGACTCGCGCCGTTGCCGGTTTTCAAGACCGGTGCGATCGACCTCTCTGCCACCCCTCCGAGGCTCTAGTCTACCTCGCGCGCGGGGCAGGCGGAGGAGCGGAGACGAGCTTCGCGAGTTGCTCGAGGATGCGGGCTTCCAGTCCGCGAAGGGCGTCCGCCTGAGTGCGCAACTCCTCGAGCGACGCGCCGGGATGCTCCTCTCCCACGGACGCGTCGATGCCGCCCGGCGGGAGGCTCCGCGCTTCGACACCTTGGCGCCGGCGAGGGCCTTGTACTCCTCTGAGGTGTTCAGCTCCTTCAGGGCAGCTAGCAGTCCTCTGCAGCCGGGTCGACCCTTCAGCTTCTTCACTACGCGGGCCAGGGTGCAGCGCCTCTTCCTCACGCCCAGGGTCAGCGCGCTGTCGACGAGCTCTGCGAGCAGGTCGCCCGAGGCGTGGAGATAGTGCACGGTCGATTCCCGCGAGAACGCGTTCTGGCGCCGCGCGGCGAGCGTGATCCTGGACGTGATGAGTTCGGCCTGCGCCAGACCTGCGAGGGGATTCTGCCGCACCAAGTCTCGTCACTGACGATAGCGCTCGCAACGTGCGTCAGCTCCCGGGCGGATGCCATCATCTCGAAGCCCATCGCGGGAGCGTCTGCGAGGCTCCACCAGAGCGCCTCGAGCAGAGCTGCCGCATGCTTGGTGGCGCACGCCTCGAGAGCCGTCCGGAGTCTGTCGCGTGCGGCAGCCAGATCCGCCATAACCGCATCGCCGCGGGCGACCAACCCGCCGTTCGTCGTCATCGTGAGCCCCCTCATCCCATGATTGACTGGACTAGTGTACGTCGACGACGCCCTGCCCGCTCGACATCTGCTTCTCAGCCTTTCGACGGGAGCTGCCGATAGCTGCCCCAGAGTGATGGCCGAGCAATTCTGCGAAGTGGTGGTCCTGATGAGATCCACCCTGGCATACTCCGGCGCGATGAAGGTACTGATCGTCGCCTGTTCGGACGGTCGCATCGCCGGACCGCTCAGCACGCTCCAGGAGGAGCTCGGCGAGACCGACGCCGACCGCATCCTCCTGCCGGGGGGGCCGCTTCTGTTCACGCGCTCAGGGGCGGAGCGCCGCGTCGCCCTCGACTGTGTCCGCACCCATCATCGAGATGCACGGCAACCAGGCCATCCACCTCGTATCACACCAGGAGTGCGGAGCCTACGAGCGCGCGCTCGGCGGCCTGGGCTTCGATCAGCAGGAACTGCTCGCGCGCGACCTGCGCCGGGCCAGGACCCTGCTCGAGAACGCTCATTCCGGCGTCGACGTCTACGCGTACATCATCCCCTGGCGGGAGAACGGCCGCGGGCCGGGGTTCGGACCGGCGGAGCCTGTGGACTAGCGTCGGGCTCCACCCGTCGCAGCCCTGCGCGGGTGGTTCGTCTCGACCGCGTTCAGCGTGCGATCACGTCCTTTGCCCATCCGCGAGCGCAGGGCTTCGGGGACCGCGATGCTGCCGTCGGGCTGCTGGTAGTTCTCCATGATGGCGATGATCGTGCGGCCGAGGGCGATGGCCGTGCCGTTCAGGGTGTGCACGAAGCGTGGCCCCTTCTCGGTGCGGTAGCGGCAGTTGAGGCGCCGGGCCTGGTAGTCGGTGCAGTTGGAGCAGCTGGTCACCTCGCGGTACTGCTGCTGGCCGGGCAGCCAGGCCTCGCAGTCGAGCTTCTGCGCCGCGGGGGCGCCGAGGTCGCCGGCTGCGATGTTGACGACGCGGTAGGGGATGCCCAGGCCCTGCAGGATCGTCTCCTCCGCCGAGAGGATGCGCTGGTGCTCGGCGGCGGCTTGCTCGGGCAGGCAGAAGCTGAACATCTCGAGCTTGTCGAACTGGTGGACGCGCAGGATGCCGCGCGTGTCGCGGCCGGCGGCGCCCGCCTCGCGGCGGAAGCAGGTGGAGTAGCCGGCGTAGCGGAGGGGCAGATCGGCAGCCTCGAGGAACTCGCCCATGTGCAGGGCGGCCAGCGGTACCTCGCTCGTGCCCACCAGGCAATCGCCGTCCAGCGTCTCGTAGATCTGCGCCCGGTCGGTGGGGAAGAAGCCGGTGCCGTACATCGCCTCCTCACGCACGAGCACTGGGGGCACGACGGGGCGGAAGCCCTGGCCGCAGACGATCTCGAGGGCGTAGCCCACGAGGGCGAACTGCAGAAGCACGAGATCGCCCTTGAGGTAGGCGAAGCGCGATCCGCTGACCTTGGCGGCGCGCTCCATGTCGATGACGTCGAGGGCCAGACCGAGGTCGAGGTGGTCCTTGGCCTCGAAGTCGAAGCGGGGAGGCTCGCCGACCGAGCGCAGCACCACCGCGTCGGCGGCGCCGCCCGGGGGGACGTCGTCGAGCACGAGGTTGGGGATCTCGAGGAGCTGCGCGCGCAGATCCTCGTCGATCTCCGCCAGCTCGGCCTCGCCCTGCTTGATGGTGTCGCCCAGAGCGCGCATGGCGGCGATCGCCTGCTCGGCTTCGCCGCCGCCCTTCTTGACGGCGGCGATCTCGTCGCTCGTCCGCTTGCGCTCGGCGCGCATCGTCTCGACCTGGGTGAGCAGCTTGCGGCGCCGGCGCTCGACCGCGAGGAACTCGTCGAGCGACGACGCGGACGCGCCGCGGCGTGCCAAAGCCTCGCGGACCTCGTCCGGGTTGGAGCGCAGCATCTTCACGTCGAGCATCGCGAGCCTCCGGGTGGCTTCGTGACTGGATACACATCGTACCGCAATGGCTCGACCGTCGCGGCGCGCTCATGCTAGGCTCGCGCTGCGCAGCGCGCCGTCCCCGTGGGGAGGAAGGAGCCACTGATGGATAGGGTCACACCGAAGGGCAGGCCACGCGTCCGTGGCCGGCGGGTGATTCCACTTGCCGCGGTGCTTCTGGCGCTCACGGCGGTTCTGCCTGTCGCCTCGGCCAGTCCGTCGGAGGCGAGTCCGAGCCGAGTCCGAGCCCGGGGGAGAGCCTGCTCACCGCAAGGCCTGGATCCTCGCCTTCGACCAGCGTCGAGCCGTCGCCCACACCGAGCATCGAGCCGTCGCCTCTCCGCAGCGTGTCTTGCGTCCTCTCTCAGACGAAGGTCATCTACGGGTCCGTCGTCACCGTCTCCGGCGTCGTCTCGCCGGCATCCGAGGGACAGGAGGTCGCCATCGCTCTGGCGGGGACGGACGTCGGGACGGTCGCGCGGGCGCCGATGGGCGGTTCAGCGCCGACATCCGGCCGAAGCGTGGTGGAGCGGTGGTCGCACGCTCTGGTCGCCGACGGTACGGCTCAGCCCGGCGCGCCAGCTGGTCGTGAAGCCCTGGGCTACGACCAGCTATGGCACGCCCATCCCGTTCCTCAGTCTGCGCTACGTGGTCCGGGTCAAGCCGAGCAGCTACGCGGCCTCGATCACGACTTCGGTCTGGCACAACGGCAAGCGCATCGCCACGCACAGGAAGCGGGTGCGCGACGGCAGAGCCATCTTCGCGCTGCCGATGCGCGGCGTCGGTCTGTTCACGGTGAAGTCGTCCTACCAGGCCTTCGCCGGTCTGGGCCTGCGGAACACTTCGAAGGGTCTCCGGACGCGGGGGGCTACGCTCAGGGTGGGCTCCAGAGGTCTGCGCGTGCGCGGCTTCCTCACGGGTCTGCGCAGGCTTCAGATCCGCGTCCCCTCGGTCGGCGACACGCTGACCAGGGGTGGCGCCGACGCCGTCATGGCGTTCCAGAAGGCGTACCGGCTGCCGCGTACCTACGTCGTCAGCGGCGACGACTGGCGAAAGCTCGACGTCGCGAAGACGGTCCGGCCGCGCTACTCCAGTCCCTACGACCATCTGGAGGTCGACAAACGGCGGCAGATCATGATGCTCGTCCAGGGTGGCGCCGTGCGCGCTCTCATCGCCATCTCCACGGGGGCGACCGGCAACACGCCGGAGGGCCGCTTCCGCATCCAGCAGAAGCATGCCTTCACCTTGTCTTTCTCAGGCGGCGCAGTTCTGTACCGCACGATGGGGTTCTACGGGAACTTCGCCATTCACGGATATCCCTCGGTCCCGCCCTATCCCGCGAGTCATGGCTGCGTGCGCGAGCCGATGTGGGTCGCCGACTGGGTCTACGATCGCTCCTTCGTCGGCGAGCGCGTGTACGTCTACCGCTGAGATCCGGACGCTACGGTCGGGCTACGCTCGCCACCATCATCATGGTCGCGAGACCGGCGGCGCGCGTGGTCGTGTCATCGGCTCCGCCTGGTGTGAACGACGTAAGGGAGAGCGCCTCGACCCTGAAGCGAGCTGCGACCATATCGATGGCGGCGAGCAGTTCAGCCAGGGTGAAGCCGCCCGGCGCCGGGAAGGCGACGCTGGGCGCGACGGTCGGGTCGAGGACGTCGATGTCGACGTGCAGGTGCGCGGGCGGGAGGTCCGCGCGTCCGTCCTTCGTCCTCTGCGCCAACTCGTCCAGCCCCGGTCTCAGCGCGTCGCCGAGCCCGCGGTCGCGAACGGCGCTGCCGCTCACGACGATCACCCGTGACGACGACAGAGCGGCGGCTTCGCCTGGGTCCAAGTCTCTTCCCCCGGCGTGCAGTGCGAGACGCTCGTCCAGCGGTGCGCCGCCGAGCCGCTGCCAGAGGGTGGGGTAGGCGCGGTTCGTGAGCATCGCCAAGGGCATGCCGTCCAGGTAGCCTGTGCGGGTCGTCAAAGGCGTGTTGAAGTCGCCGTGGGCGTCGAGCCAGACGATCGTGGCGCCGTCCGGCTCGCCGGCCGGCGCCGATGCGGCGAGTAGCCCGGAGCGTACGCCGAGCGTCACGTTGCAGTTGCCGGCCAGCACCAGAGGCAAGCGGCCTGCCCCTACGGCTGCCGCAACCTGAGCGGCCACGGCGGCGTCCACATCGAGCACCGCATCCAGCTCGCTGGTGAAGGCGCCGCTGCGCCTGACGGTCACCACCTCGACCTCGTGCCCCCGGGCGCGCAGCGCCTCTGGCCGCGCCGCCGTCAAGGTAGGCCTGCGGCCCTCGTCCGCTGCCGACGTTCTCGCGCCCCAGGTCGTAGGGTACGAGGACGAGGGTCAGGTCCACGGGGGGCTCAGGGTTCGACGACGGGCAGGCGCTTGACGACGCTGAGCAGCTCCGGCCGACGGTCGTCTTCAGAGGCCATGAAGCCGTGGCTGCGGTAGAGCTCCAGCGACTGGCGGTCGGCCGGCGGCACGTGCGCGACCAGTCGATCGAGCCTGCGGTTCACGGCCAGCCCCTCGGCCCATTCGAGCAGTCGGTCGGCCACGTCGCTGTCTTCGAATCCGGGATTGACGCAGAGGCAGCGCAGGGCGAGTCCGGTCTCTTCGCCCTCCACGGCCATGAACCCGGCGATCTCAGCCTCGATCTCGCCGACGAAGACGTCGGCGCGGTCGAGCAGATTGAGGAGCTCCGAGGCGTGGTAGCGCTCGGGGTGGCCGGCTCCGGTCGCCAGCGGATGCAGCGTCTCCTCGGCGAGCAGCAGAAGCATACTGCGGTCGGCGTCGAGAGCGCTGCGGATGTCGCACTTGGCATTGTGCATGATCGCCTCCCGTGGTGACGTGGACCGTTACGTCGGGAAAGAGCCGAACACCTTGACCCAGGGCAGCTTGCAGGCCAGGCACTTGAGCGCCTGCTCAATAGCCGGGTCGGTGAGACGGCCCTCCATGTCGAGAAAGAACATGTACTTGCCGAGGCCCTCTCGCGACGGCCGCGACTCCACTCTCGTGAGGTTCACGTAGCGGTGGGCGAACTCCGAGAGGATGAGGAGCAGGCTGCCAGGCTGATCGGCGCCGATCGTGCAGACGAGGCTCGTCTTGTAGCGCGCCTCGAGGTCCTGTGGCGCCGTCTCCTTGCTGAGGTAGACGAAGCGCGTCTGGTTCTCGGCGGAGTCCTCGATGTCGTCGCGCAGCACGAGGCATTCGTACATCTCCGCGGCCAGCTTCGTCCCGATCGCCGCCCACGGGCGATCGACGCGACTCACCGTCCGCACGGCGTCGGCCGTCGAGTTGGCGGCCTCGTGCTCGACGCCGGGGAGGTGCTCGTCGAGGAACTGGCGGCACTGACCGTAGGCGTGCGGATGGCTGATGACCTTGGTGATCCTCGCCAGGTCCATCGGCGCTCGCGTGATGAGCTGGTGGCGGATCGGATGCACCGCCTCGCGCACGATGAAGAGATCGTCGAAGTCGAACGCCAGGAGGTCGAGGGTCAGGGCCACAGAGCCCTCGAGGGAGTTCTCGATGGGGACGATGCCAAGCGCCGCCTCACCGTCGCGCACGGCGAGCATGACTTCGCGGATCGAGGGGTGAGGGAAGGGGATCAACCCCTCGTCCGGCGGATCGGCCAGGAGGGCTTCCTCGGTGAACGTCCCCTCGGGTCCGAGGAAGGCTACCCGCTTGCTCCCTGCCGCCAACTCGTCTCCCGCGCTCGCCGCCTGATTCCCGTGCGTGCCAAGGGTATCAGGTGCCCGGGCGGTCGTCGCCGTCCTCGCGCCGTGGACCCTCCGGGCGCGACGCAGGCCCACCGGCGAGGCGCTCGAATGCCGCTCGTTGGGACGGGGAACCGCCGGCATAGCGAGCTTCCGGCGGCGATGGCGGAGGCTCGGCCGGCCTAGGCTCGTCGAGCTGGAGAACGCCCTCGAGGGGTCGAGGCACCGCGGCGGCGATCACCTCCTGCTCTTCCGGTGAGAGATCGCGGTCGGCGACCCCCTCGCGCAGGTACTTCACGTACACGCGGGCGAAGTCGCGCGCGGCGATCGTGCTGACCACGACTCCGGAACGGTGATCGTCGAGCAGCGCGAGCGAGGCGCTCTGCTCGCCTCCGGCGTCACGGAAGGCGTCGTAGCGCACGATGGCCCGGTGGGTGATGGTGTGATCGAGTCGGGCTCGCTGGTCTCGCAGGTCGCCGGTGAGAGCCTCGACTGCCTCGCGCATGTCGCCCACCTGCGAGTCGAGGCTGACTACGTGGGCGACGACGTCGGTCTGTTCGTGCTGCCCGAGGACGAGGGTCTGCGCGCGGCGCAACCGGCGGATGCTGATCCAGAGCGCGATGACGGCGACGAGCAGGATGAGCGCGAGGGCGACACCGGCCAAGGCTGCGTACGGAGCGATGTCGCGCAGGGCGTCCATGCCCGGCTACTCGAGCTTGAACTGGATCTTGTAGGAGCCGGAGTTGTTGGTCGCCACGCGTTCACCGGGCACGGGGCCGGCAGTCAACTTGAGGGTCGAGACCTTGCCGCTGAGAGCTTCGGCGGGGATGTTGAACCCCGTGAGGGCGGCGCTCTGGGTCTGGCCTGCGGTGATGGTCTCGATGGCGGTCGTTCGCGTGAGTACCTCGCCTCCCGAAATCGTGAGCTCTCCCTTGACGGTGACGTTCTCCTCGGTGACGCTTCCCTGATTCATCACGCTGACGTCGAAGCCGAGGTCTGGGGTGGCCGCGATCTCGGTGGTCTTGCCGCTCTGCAGTCCCACATCCTTGGGCTGCACGGCCACGCCGACGAGCGCGACGCCGTGGGTTCCGGAGAGCTTGGTGGACTTGCCGACGCTGCTCAGCATGGTCTCGATGGTCGCGCGGTCGAAGGGCCTCCACGTGAGGTAGTACGTGGCGGTGGGTACCGGCACGTCCGAGACGCCCTCCTCGCTCATGACGTTGCGCGTCTGCGTGTAGAAGCGGCTCATGTAGTACGCATCCGGACCGGAGAAGTAGCCCCCGAGCGCGGCGACTTCCCCAGGGCGGACCGTCTCGTTGTCGAGACTGGCGAGCAGCACGGCCTGTAACTGCTTGAAGCCCTCGGCGCGCACTCTCATGCCTTCGACGAAGACGGCCTGCTCGGTGCTGAGGGTGCTGGGCGGTTCGAAGCCCTCGGCGCGCGCGGCGATCTCGTTCTGCATGACCATCAGCTCATCCAGCTTGGCGACGAACTCCTTGCGGGAGAACTTGGTGGGGTTGGTGAAGATCTGGTTGAGCTGCTTGCCGAGCGTAGCGGAATCCTCGATCGCCGCGGAGACGCCTTCGAGGTAGGTCCGGTACGCGTCGACCTTGCGGCTCTGCTGGCAGCTCCGCGCTCCCCAGGCCAGCGCGAACACGATCACGAAGAGGATGATCGCCAGGATGGCGATGCGCTGCCTGCGTGTGCGCTTGCGATCGGGGCGGCGGCGCTGGCGGGGGGGAGGAGTCGAGCCGGTGGACTCTGGCGGGGAGCTTCCGGGGGTGCCGGTCTCGGGACGATCCACTCGGCGGACTCCTGTTCACTATGAGACTGGTGGGCGAGGCGGGACTTGAACCCGCATGCACGTAAGTGCACTAGACCCTGAACCTAGCGCGTCTGCCAATTCCGCCACTCGCCCAGCGCTCGTACAGGGATGGGATTGTACCACACCGAATATCGAGGAAACCGAAAGTGATCGGACCCTCTCCATGGCCGTCGCAGCCCAAAGTACAGCACCTCTGAACGCCGACTGGCGCGAGCGCTACGAACTGATCGAGAAGATCGGGAGCGGCGGGTTCGCCCACGTCTACGAAGCCTTCGACCTGACCCTCGGGCGGCGCGTGGCGGTGAAGATCGTGCCGGAGGGGCGCGACATGTCGGCTCGCGTCCTGCGCGAGGTGCAGGCCGCGGCCGCTCTGACTCACCCGAATATCGTCGCCCTGTACGACTGGTTCGGTGACGGGGAGCGCAGCTTCATCGTCTGGGAGCTCGTCGAGGGCGACTCTCTGGACCACCTGTCCAAGGGGCTGAACGACGCCGACGTGGTCGCGGTGGGCGCCGAGCTTCTGGAGGCGCTCGCCTTCGCACACAGCCAGGGCATCGTGCATCGCGACATCAAGCCGCAGAACGTGATGCTCGATCACGAGGGACACGTCAAGGTGATGGACTTCGGCATCGCCCTCCTCCTCGATGCCGATACGCTCACCCACGACGGCGACGTCGTCGGCACGGTGGCCTACATGTCGCCCGAGCAGGCCGCCGGACGCCGTGTCGGGACGCCCAGCGACGTGTACTCGTCGGGCATGATGCTCTACGAGTTGCTCGCCGGAGAGCATCCCCTGCGCGGGGAGACGCCGGCCGAGACGCTGGCGAACGTTGCCGCGGCGCGCCTGCCGTCCATGGCCGACCTGCGGCCAGACCTGCCGGACGATCTCATCGATCTGATCGGCGACGCCTGCGCCGCTCGCCCCGCGGATCGTCCCACGGCGGCCGAGTTCTCGGAAGAGCTGCGAGAGATCCTCGAGAGCGGCAGTCTGTACGCCCGCCGCTGGCGGCGGGTGCAAGGGCTCACGCGGCCACTCACGCGGGTCGGCGCGAACGCCGAGCGTGTCGGCGGCGCCGCCCTCGCGACGGTGGGCGCAGGCGTCGTCCTCCAGTCCCTGCCGGCCTATCCGCAGAGCTGGACGCTGCCGCTCCTGGCGATCGGCGCCGCGACCTGGGTCGTCGCGCCGCGGCTGGGTCTGGCCTGGCTGCTCGGGATGCTCGCCTTTCCCCTGTTCAACGTGTCGTCGAGCGTGGGGGTGACGTATCTGGTGCTCGCGCTGGCGGCGTTTCTGCTGGCCGGCTCGCGGCCTGTGGTCGTGGTATGGCCGGTGCTCGCGCTGGTGCTCGCACCGCTGTACCTCACCCTGTTGGCGCCCGCCGCGGCCGTCGTTCTCGGCCGCGTGCGCGGCCCCATCGCGGCCGCGTGGGCCGGCGTCGCCACGCTTCTGTACCTCATGCTGGTGCGCGACCCCGGACCGTTCAGCCAGTACGAGGCACGCCCCGCGCTGGCCAGGATCCTCTCCCGGGAGGGCGATCCGCTCGCCGTCGCGTCTCTTCTGTTCGAGGTCGTCATCTCGCCCGCCGGTCTTCTCCAGATGGCCGTCTGGGCGGGTTTGGCCGCGGTGCTGGGCCTCGCCTTCGCCCAGCGCTCTCTCGAGCGCCGCTTCTGGCTCTGGGCGCTGGGCTTCTCCGGCGTGTACCTGGCCTATACCGTCGTGCCCGCCGTCGCGTGGGACACAGTCGTGTCCCTGACGACGGCGCTGCTCAGCGTGGTCGCGGCAGCCTGCGTGATACTCTTGCCGTTGGCGCTGTGGGCGGGCAGCCGGCCGGAGGAGCCAGACGATGAGCATCTTCAAGGGGATTGAGAACAAGCTGGAAGGCCTGGTCGAGGGTGGCTTCGGGCGCGCCTTCAAGGCGAGCGTGCAGCCGGTCGAGTTGGCCCACAAGCTCGCCAAGGAGATGGGCGATCACAAGAGAGTGGGCGTCGCCAACGTCTACGTGCCCAACGAGTTCGACATCTATCTTGGGCGAGACGACCACAAGCAGCTCTCGTCTTACGCCGATTCGCTGAAAGAGGAGCTCTCCAGCTACGTCATCGCGTTCGCGCGACGCGAAGGCTGGACTCTCGTCGCGCCACCGCGCATCGACCTGCACGAGGACGGTGACTTGCACCTGGGCGAGTTCGGCATCGGCACGCGCACGGTGAGTGAGCCGCCGGCCGCTGAGTCTGCCCCCGCGCCGCCGTCCGCCGAGCTGCCCCCGCGCCGCCCGTAGCGCCCGCGGCCGCCGCCGCCGCGGCAGCCGGGCCTGCGATCGACCAGACCGTGCTCTACCAGGGAGCGCGACCGCCGGCCGCCCCGGTGCCGCCTGGCCCGGGAGCCTTGCGCGCGGTGCTGCGCGGCCCCCAGGGCCAGTGGGAGCTGCACGACGCCGTGACGGTGATCGGGCGCAGTCGCCGCTGCGACATCGTCGTGGACGATCCCAATGTCTCTCGGCAGCATGCCGAGCTGCGCAGTCAGAACGACGGCTACATGCTGCGCGACCTGGACTCCACCAACGGGGTGCGCGTGAACCGCCGCCCGGTCAAGCAGGCCGTGCTGCAGCACGGCGATCGAATCGAGATGGGCTCGACTGAGCTAGTCTTCGAGAGGCTGCTGTGAGGCGAGGTTCGAGGTGAGCGCGGCGTGCGCGCAGGTTGCGCGCGCGGCGCGCGGGAGTCGCCGGTGATCGACATCGATATCGTCTTGCTGATCCTCAAGATCGGCATCGTCGTGCTCCTCTACATCTTCATCTGGAGACTCGTGAGAGCGGCGGTCGGCAATGTCAGGGGAGAGGTCGGCGCAGCGTCGGCTCCCGATGTCGCCCTTCCGGCGGCGGCGCCGGCGATGGTGCCGTTCACGCCCGAGGAGCGCGAGACCCGGCGGGAGCAGCGGGCCAGCGACCGCTCGATGGACGGCGAGAGCTTGGATTTCCGGACACACATCGACCCGAGACTGGTCGTCGAGCAGAGTCCCATCGTGCCCGCCGGCGTGGTCTTTCCGCTCGAGGGATGGATCACGGTGGGGCGTGCGGCCTCAAGCAACATACTGCTCGATGAGGACTTCGTCTCCGGTGCTCACGCTCGTCTTGTGCCGCGGGGGCAGTTCTACTTCGTCGAGGACCTGGGCAGCACCAACGGCACGTTCGTCAACGACAGGCGGGTGACAGAAGCTCAGCTGAAGTACGAGAGCCGGCTGCGCATCGGCGAGACCGTCTTCCGCTACGAGGAGTGATCCCGCGGTGACGCTTGTCGCCCGACACAGCGCGCTGAGCGATATCGGCCTCCGCCGCAAGACGAACGAGGACACCTTCGTTGCGGCCCCGCCCCTCTTCGCCGTCTGCGACGGAATGGGTGGCGCGCAGGCCGGCGAGGTCGCCAGTCGACTCGCCGCCGAGGCGCTCACCGCCGGTGTCGCCAACGGATCGACGCTGCTGGTCGCCGCGGACCAGGCCAACGCCGTGGTGTTCGCCCGCGCCGGCGAAGACGAAGGTCACACCGGCATGGGCACGACGCTCACCGCGGCGCTGCTCGAGGAGGACACGGGCCACTTCGTGCACATCGGCGACAGCCGGGCCTACCTGCTACGCGACGGAGAGCTCACGCAGGTGAGCGAGGACCATTCGCTGGTCGCCGAGATGGTGCGCGACGGGCGGCTTACCGAGGAGGAAGCGGCCGCTCACCCTCACCGCAGCGTTCTGAGTCGGGCACTGGGCACGGATGAGTCGGTGGACCTCGACGAGTTCGCCGTCGACCTGCGCCCGGGCGACGTTCTGCTGCTGTGCAGCGATGGGCTCAGCGGCCCCGTGACCGATCGGGCCATCGCTGAGGCGCTCGGCCTCGAGGATCCCGATGAGGCGGTCGCGACGCTGATCGCCGAGGCGCGCCGGCACGGGGGGCCAGACAACATCACCGCGATCGTGCTGCGCTTCGAGGAAGGACCCGCCGCGGCGAGTCTGGAGTGGCGCTCGGCGACGAGGCTGCCGAGGGTCCGGCTGAAGACGGGCAGAATCCGGACGGCGGGCTTGCCGCCGACGCGGATGAGCCCGGGGCCGCTGCCGCTCCGGCGCAGTCGTCGAAGGAGTCCGCCGGGGATGCGAGCAAGGCAGGCGCCCGGCGTCTCGGCTGTCTCGCCGGCCTCCTGGCGCTCCTGGTCGGCGCCGGTCTCGTGGGCGCCGTAGTCCTCAGTTCGGTGTTCTACGTGTCCGTGGACGAGGACAGACTGACGCTCTACAGCGGGGTACCGGTCGAGGTGGGTCCCGTGCCGCTGCACGTCGTCTATCGCTCGAGTTCGCGTACGTACACGTCGCTGACCGACGCTCAGCGAGAGCTCGTGGACGGACGCGACCTGATGAGCAAGGACAGCGCTCTCGATCTTGCCCGCGACCTGGAGATGTGGCAGTGAGCAGGCGCAACACCGAGCTCGTCTTTCTGGCTGTCGCCGGGGCCATCAGCACCATGGCCTACGTGTCCGTCTACGCCGGGCGCTATCGGGAGATCAGCCGGGTGTCGCTCGTCTACGGGCTGGTCTTCGCGGCGATCTTCCTCGGCCTGCACCTGCTCGTGCGTTTCGTGCTTCCGCAGGCCGACGCCTTCCTTCTGCCCATCACCGCGCTGCTGGCGGCCGTCGGCCTCGCGGAGATCTTCCGCATCCGTCCGGCCCTCGCCCTCCTTCAGGGGCAGTGGCTGCTGGTCGGCGCCGGCCTGTTCGTCATCACCGTGCTCCTGGTCCGCGACTACATGAGGCTCGATCGCTACCGCTACATCATGGGGGCGCTGGGGCTTGCGCTCCTGGTCATCACCATCGCTGCTGGGGACCACCATCAACGGCGCCAAGCTGTGGATCCACGCCTTCGGCTTCTCCATCCAGCCGTCGGAGTTCGCGAAGCTGGCCATCGTCATCTTCCTTGCCGGCTATCTCAACGACAAGAAGATGCTCCTCTCGGTGCCCACGCGGCATGTGCTCGGCGTGCCCGTGCCGGCGACCAAGTACTTCGGACCTCTTCTCGTCATGTGGGTGCTGTCGCTGGCGATGCTGGTGTTCATGAAGGACTTCGGCATGTCGCTGCTCTTCATGGCGATCTTCGTCTCGCTGATGTACATGGCGACGGCGCGCATCGTGTACGTCGTGCTGGGCGGAGGCTTGTTCCTGGTCGCCGCCGCCATCTCGGTCGCCGTCGTGCCGCATGTGCAGGATCGCTTCGGCGTGTGGCTGGACCCCTGGCCGTACGCGACGACCACCGGGTACCAGCTGCTGCAGTCGCTGTTCACGATCGCCGACGGCGGCGTCCTCGGGGCGGGGTTCGGCCGGGGCTTTCTGCTGTACGCGAACCGGCAGCCGGTGGTCCCCGACCTGCAGACGGACTTCATCTTCGCCGCCATCGCCAACGAGATGGGCCTGCTCGGCGCGATCGGCGTCGTGCTTCTCTTCCTGCTCTTCATCTGGCGCGGCTTCCGCATCGCGGTCGGCGCACCGGATGGCTTCTCGAAGCTGCTGGCCGGCGGACTCGCCGTCGCCTTCGGACTGCAGACCTTCATCATCCTCGGCGGCGTGACCCGCATGATCCCGCTGACCGGCATCACCCTGCCCTTCGTGAGCTACGGCGGCAGCTCAATCACGGCGAATCTCATGCTCGTCGCCCTGCTGCTCATGGTCTCGCACCGCTCTCACGTTGTGCGCGAGGGCGACGGAGCTCGAGCGCCGGCGGCTGGCGGGGAGAGGGTAGGGGGTCGGGGTGAACAAGGCCATCTCGCGACTCTTCATGGTCGGCGTCGTGTTGTTCCTGGCGCTGATCGTGAACCTGACCTGGATCATGGTCGTGCGCGCCGACTGGTATGCCGACCGACCCGAGAACAAGCAGAATCTCGCCAAGGAGCTCAGAATCGAGAGAGGCGACATCACCGGGTTCGATGGGTCGGTCATCGCCAGCTCGCGGCGACGCTCCGGCTACTACCAGCGCGAGTACCCCCAGGGCACCGTGGCTCCGCAGCTGGTCGGCTACGACAGCGCGCAGTACGGGCGCAGCGGCCTCGAGCGGCAGTACAACGACGAGCTCACCGGCCAGACCGGGGCGCTAGGGCTGGAGAACTGGGCCGACTGGGTGCTGGGGCGAAAGCCGGTGGGCGCCGACGTGCGAGCTGACGCTGGTCCCGGCGGTGCAGAAGGCGGCTCAGCAGGGGCTCAGGGGAAAGAAGGGCGCGATCGTGGCCCTCGACCCGAAGACGGGAGCGTTGATCGCCTCCGCTTCGGCCCCCACCTACGACCCGGCGCGCCTCGAAGACACGTGGCAGCGGCTCAGCCAGGACGCGGAGGCTCCGCTGCTGAATCGGCCGACGCAGGGGCTCTACGCGCCGGGCTCGTCGTTCAAGGTCGTCACATCCGCGTCTGGTATCTGGAGACGGCAAGGTGACTCCGGACACCGAGTTCATCGATACCGGAACCTACGTCGTCTTCGGCGGCAAGGTCACGAACTACGGCGACGCCGTCTTCGGCGCCCACGACTTCTCGACGGCCCTCACGTACTCCATCAACACGACCTTCGGCAAGGTGGGCAACAAGCCTCGGGCGCAAGCGCCTCACGGCCTCGATGCAGGGCTTCGGGTTCTACGAGGTGCCGCCTCTCGCTCTGCCCAAGGGCGAGGTGGTGGCCAGCGGACGCTATGGAGAGGATGGGCTGCTCGCGCCCGACGCGTTCATGGATCCCCTGGCCGTCGCCTGGGCGGCATGTGGGCAGGAGCAGGTCCTGGCCACGCCGTCTGCAGATGGCGCTCGTCGCCGGCGCCGTGGCCAACGGTGGGCGTGTGATGAGGCCGTACGTGATGGAGGAGATCGTGTCGCCGTCGGGCGAGACGCTGCAGAAGGCATCGCCGGAGGAGTGGCTCACCGCCATGGAGCCCGCGACCGCTGCTACGCTGACCACCATGATGCAGCGGGTGGTCTCCTCGGGGACGGGCACTGCGGCGGCGCTCGAGGGCATCGCGGTCGCCGGCAAGAGCGGGACCGCGGAGCGAGGGGACGGGACGAATCTGGCCTGGTTCATCGCCTTCGCGCCGGCCGAGCGACCCCACGGTCGCCGTAGCGGTCGTGGTCGAGGACAGCCTGTCGACCGGCGGGGAGACGGCTGCGCCGCTCGCCGCCGCCGTGCTCAGGGAGGCTCTGGCGCAGGCGGCTCTGCCCGTGAGGCGCAGACGGCAAGGGAGGGCATCGGGCGAGTCGACGGTCTGCCAGGCGAGAGGGAGAGAAGGTGACGAGTCGTGAGTGACGCGTTTCAGCCAGACCAGGTGATCGGCGGCCGCTATCGCGTGGTCCGCAAGATCGGCGGCGGCGGCATGGCCGATGTCTACCTCTGTGAGGACCTCACGCTCGGCCGCCAAGTGGCCGTCAAGGTGCTGTTGGAGCGACTGTTGCACGACCCGACGTTCGTCGAGCGCTTCCGGCGAGAAGCGAAGGCAGCCGGGGGCCTCAGCAACGCCAACATCGTCAGTGTGTACGACTGGGGCGAACTCGAGGGCGCCTACTACATCGTCATGGAGTACGTGGAGGGTGAGACCCTCAAGGACCTCGTGCGCCGCGAGGGTCGCCTCGGGGGGGCTGAGGCCGCACGCATAGCACTCCAGCTCCTGTCGGCGTTGTCGTTCGCTCATCGTCGCGGTATCGTCCACCGTGACATCAAGCCGCAGAACGTGATGCTGGACGGCGAGGGCAACGTCAAGGTCATGGACTTCGGCATCGCCCGCGCCGGCGACTCGGGCATGACCGAGGTCGGGTCGGTCCTCGGCACGGCTCAGTACCTTGCGCCCGAACAGGCGAAGGGGCTCCAGGTCGACGAGCGCTCCGACCTCTACTCGGTCGGGATCGTGCTGTACGAGATGCTGACCGGAGCGGTGCCGTTCAAGGGCGACACGGCTGTGACGGTGGCGCTCAAGCACGTCAATGAGATGCCGGCTGAGCCCTCAGAGCTCGTGCCCGGCATGCCCTACGCGCTCAACCAGATCGTACTCAAGGCGATCGCCAAGGACCGCGGCGAGCGATATCAGACGAGCGAGGAGTTCGCGCGCGATCTGAGATCGGCGCAGGCCGGGGGCCCTATCGGTGCCGCAGCCTTCGATTCCGAGCGCGGAGCGGACTCGCGTCATGGGCGTGCCTGTCGCTACGACCGCGGTGATAGCCGCACAGCCCCTGGAGGAGAGCGTCTCGGAACGTCCTCCGAAACGCCGTGCCTGGCTGACCATCCTTCTGGTCGTCGCTCTTCTGCTGGCCATCGCTGGTGTCGCCTGGGGTCTGATGAGCGTCTTCGGCGGCGGCGAGACTGTGCCCTCGGTGGTGGGCAAGGGCAGGGCAGCAGCCATCGCCCAGCTCGAACAGAGCGGCTTCACAGCCAACGTCGCCGGAGAGGAGTTCTCGGACGAGTACGCCGAGGGTCAGGTGGTGCGCCAGGCGCCTGAGGCTGGTACGGAGTTGCGCAAGGGCGAGCCCGTCGAACTGTGGGTGAGCAAGGGACCCGAGGCAGTGAGTCTCGCGGACTTCAAGGGCTGGTCGGTCGACGAGGTCCGGGAGTGGCTCAAGGAGAACGGGCTGAGCGGGGTGGAGAAGTCGGGCAAGTCGGGCGCCGTCGCTCAGGGCGAGGTCTTCAAGCAAGACCCGGAATCCGGGGCCAAGGTGAAGCGCGGCGACTCCGTCACCTACTGGGTGAGCAGCGGTGAGCCACAGGCCACGGTGCCGGATCTCACGAACATGACGCCGGTCGCCGCCGAGGACGCGATCGCTGCGGCGAAGCTCAAGCTCGGCGCGGTGACCTCCGAGATCAGCACGACCGTGCCGGCGGGATTGGTGATCCGGCAGGACCCGCCTGCGGGCACCAAGGTGGAGAAGGGTTCGAAGGTCAGCTTCGTCGTCTCGAGCGGGCCTCCGGCGCCCACCCCGACGCCTACACCACGCCCACCCCGACGCCCACGCCTTCGTCCAGCTGAGTCGCCGGGCTCGGCGTCCATCCTCAAGCGTGGACCATGGACGCCAGCCCGGCGGCGGCGCAGCCGGGACTGGCCGGGTCTTGGTTCGCTGTGAGGCCGAAGGACGGCGCACATCGCTGCGGGATGGCGACGCGGCCACCCCGGACGCCGGAGCGGGCGGGCAGCTGCGTTCCAGGGTGGTGCCCGCGATTGCCAGGCAGGGCCGCACCTTGTTGACGACCGTCGGGCCGCCGAGTATCCTCGCGGCCCGCGTCAAGGCACGTGTGAGAAGGGATGTGCGTCTGCCGGTGGACGACGAACCTGGTTCGTTGGCCCTATCTGAGCTTGAGGACATGAGCGTCATCGATAGCGGCGGCATCGCTGTGGGCGACCTTCTGGACGTGGTCGCTCGCTCGATTTCCGCGACTCCCCTCGTCACCGGCTTCTTCGTCGAGTGCGGCGACGATCAGCTGCGCGTCTCGTGGGAGCAGGTCTCCGAGATCGACGTCGACAACGATGTCTTGCGGCTCGGTTGCCTGGCCGCCGAGCTGGAGCCGGCCTCGCTGGGCGGAGACGAGCTGGCGCTCGTCGACTCAGTCTTGGACAATCAGGTGCTGGACATGCGCCGCAGGGTCTTCGTGCGCGTGCAGGACGTCCAGCTCGCGGCGCGCGACGGGAACCTCGTGGTCACGGGCGTCGATGCCGGCTCGGCGGCTCTGGCGCGGCGCATCGGTCTCGGCTTCCTATCGCGCCGCCTGTCGCGGCGCGAGGGCGACAACGTGCCGTGGGAGGACGTGAATCTCATCGCTCTGCGGCTCTCGCGGCTGAGCTTCGTCGAGGCCTTCGCCGAGCTCACAGAGCTGCACCCCGTGGACATCGCCGACATCGTCAGCCAGGTCGGCCCGCGGGAGCGCGCCGCCGTGCTGGCCGCGCTCCAGACCGGGCTTGCTGCCGACACGCTCCAGGAGATGGATGCGTCGCTGTGCAGCGCGGCGATCCAGGAGATGTCGCTCGAGCGCGCCGTCGCCGTCCTCGAGATGGTCGAGGCGGACCGCGCCGCAGACATCCTCAGCGATCTTCCGGACGACCTCTCCCAGGAGCTTCTGGCGCGACTGCCCGACGAGCGCGAGGAGGATCTGCGCGAGCTCGCCAGTCACCGCGAGCACACCGCCGGGTCTCTGATGACGACCGACTTCGTCACCCTTCCGGTGAGTTCGAGCGCCGCCGCCGCGCTGGAATGGATCCGGCGCGAGCGGCCCGAACCGCATGCGATGACGTACCTCTACCTCGTCGATGCCACGCAGCGACTGGCGGGCATCACCACCCTGCGCGACGTGGTCCTGGCCGAGACCGACACGTCTCTCGCGGAGATCATGGACGACTCCGTCGTGGAGATCGCGGCCGATGCGGACGAAGAAGAGGTCGGCCGCATCATGACGAAGTACGATCTGCTCGCCATCCCCGTCGTCGACGAGGAGCATCGGCCGCTCGGTATCGTCACTCTGGATGACGCGCTCGACGGCGTATTGCCCGAGGACTGGAAGCAACGGCTGCCGCGGTTCTTCCCGTAAGCGGTCCGTGGTGGTGTCGCTGGGTGCCGGCGTTTGCTTCTCAGACGGGCTGAACGGACACCGCGCCCTCGGCCTGCCTCTGCCAGACCATGCTGTGGCGCGGGGCCGCGACGATCGTCGCGAGTTCGAGGCGGAATCGCGCCACCCCACCTCTGACCTGCACGGCGCGGAAGCCGCCTCCTTCGAGGACCTCGGGGTGGAAGAGGTTCTGCTCGCGGAGGTAGCCCCGGAACCGGTCGCCAGGACGGGAGCGCCGTAGGCCGAAGGCCTCGAGGGCCGTGACCCGCCGGAGCTTGAGAGCCGCCTCCAGCTCCATGAGGAGGAGCTGGAAACCGTGGAGGTACTCCTCGTCGTGGAAATAGGAGCAGGTGAGGACGTAGGCGTCCGGGGAGGGGGGGCCAGCCGGCAGGCATTGGCCGCGAGGGACGAGGCGTGCGGCGGCGGCATGCATGTAGCCGATGACTGCGTCGCCCTCGACAAGGGCGCGCCCGAAGAAGCCGGCCTCCGCCTCCGCCTCATGCTCCCACGAGCGGCGCAGGTCGGGTCCGGCGGGAGCGTCGTCTCGGCTCTGCCACCAGACACAATCGCGGCAGACCGGGGCGAGAAGGTCCCGGGTCGCGGTGTTGAGGTCGATCGCTCTCAATGAGCACGTCCTGTTCCGGACTCCACGATCGCCAAGGACCTGCGTTGTGCGCTGACCTGCTGGCGTATGGAGCCCGCTGTGATCTGTGTGGCCTGCGGCGTGTGGTCTGGGTTACTCTGCAGGGACTACGCTGTACCTAGCTTCGTGTGCCTCGAGGGGGACTCCCGCGGCGTTTGCCACCTCTCGATGGGCTCCCCTATACTCGGCCACGCGGCGGGGTCCGCGCAAGGCATCAACGACATCGGACAGGACGATGGCAGCCAGCAACGACATGACGATCTACCGAGCCGACTGGGTCATTCCCGTGTCGGCGCCGGCCGTGGCCGACGGAGCCGTCGCCGTGAGTGGCGAGAGGATCCTCGGCGTTGGCCCTTCCGCCGATCTGCTCGCCGCCCATCCCGCGGCAACCGTGGTCGACGTTGGGCCAGCGATCATCATGCCGGGCTTCGTCAACTGTCACAGCCACATCGAGTACTCGTCGCTGCGCGGTATTCTCGACGATCGAGGAGTTCGGCGACTGGATCGTCAGCCTCATCGACGTGAAGGCGGCGCTGACGCCCGACGAGTATCTGGTGAGCGCGCGGCTGGGCGCCGTCGAGGCGATCGCGTCGGGGATCACGACGCTCGCCGACACGAGCTACGGCGGCGCGGCGCTGGAGGCCCTCACCGAGGCAGGCCTGCGCGGACGCGTCTACCTGGAGATCTTCGGCATCGACGACGCGCGCATCGACGAGACCATGGCCGAAGTCGAGCGTCGCCTGGCCGAGGTGCGCAAGCTGGCGCCCGCCGCGGCTGGATGTCGGGCTGTCCCCGCACTCTCCCTACGCAGTATCGAGCCGCCTGTACCAGGCGATCTCAAAGCTGGCCCGCGAGCGGGGCCTCAGAGTGATGAGCCACGTCGCCGAGAGCAGGGACGAGTTGACCTACGTGCGCTCCGGCTCCGGCAAGCTGGCGCACGACTTCCGCGAGAAGATGGGCTGGGAGCGTATGCTCGTTCAGCCATTCGGCGTCACACCCATCAAGTACCTGCTGCAGTGGGACGTCTTCGATTCGGACTTCCTCGCCGTGCACTGCGTCCAGGTGACGATCGACGACATCCGCACCTTGAAGGCGAAGCGGGTCGCGGTCGCCCACTGCCCCAAGAGCAACGCCAAGCTGGGCTGCGGGGTGGCGCCCGTGACCGACATGCTCCACGAGGGAGTCCGAGTCGGTCTGGGCACCGACAGCCCCGCCTCCAGCAACATCATGGACATGTTCGGCGAGATGCGCACGATGCTCTTCTTGCAGCGCGCCGTCGAACGCGACGTCACCGTCCTCGACGCGGAGCAGTGCGTGCGCATCGCCACGCTGGGCGGGGCCGAGGCGCTCGGGATGCAGGAGGACGTGGGCAGTCTCGAGCCGGGCAAGCTCGCGGACTTCATCGCCGTCGACGTCTCGAAATCCCACCTCACGCCTATCGGCAACCCCTACTCGGCGCTGGTCTACGGCGCCAACCAGGACGACATCCTCCTCACGGTCGTGGGTGGCCGAGAACTCTATCGGGACGGCCGATTCACGGGTCTCGATGCGGAGGCCATTCGCAACTCGGCTTCCGAGGTCCGGGGGCAGTTGCGGGCGCGTGTCCGCGCCGGGGACGTGCAGGTCGGCGCCGCCGACGTCGGGCTGGTGGCAGACGCCCGGGGAGGCGACACACTAAGTGCTGCTCGATCGCAGTCGTGTCAAGCGGTGGCAGAAGTGGGTGTTCGGATTCATGGCCGTGGTCATGGTCGGCTTCCTGGTCATGATCCCCTTGAGTGGCAACCTCGCCTGCGGTGGCAGCCTCGGCTGAGGACGAGATCGCCGAGGACATCGCAGCGTACGAGTCGGCTCTCGAGGCCGACCCCAAGGACGTGGTCGCGCTTCGGGGCCTCGCCGACACGTACGTCGTGCGCGCCAACCAGCAGGCGCCCGGCTCGGATGCGCAGCTGGCCGACTGGCGCACGGCCGCGGAGCTGTACGAGAAGGCCGCCGCCGTGCTCGCCAAGCAGAAAGGCGCCGAGGCAAGGCAGGAGGCGGCCGAGGTGCTCGAACAGCTCGTGGACGTCCATCTCTTTCTCGGCGAGTACGCTGAAGCTGCCGGCGTCTATGCGCAGATCACGTCCCTGACGCCCGACGACGCGCAGGCGTACTTCGACTGGGCGAACGTTGCGATCAACGCCGGGGACACCAAGACGGCGGCGCTTGCGTTCGAGAAGTACCTCGAGCTCGACCCTGACTCGCCAGAGGCGGCCGAGGTGAGGGAATGGATCGAGCAGAACGCGGCCAAGTAGGCGGAGTCGCCGAAGGCGACGAGGGAGTCCGGCCCATGCCTGATATGTTCAGCGTCTTCAGCGAGCGGAGTGATGGCGCCTACGGCGTCGTCGTTCTCGCCGGCGAAGTGGACATCTACACGGCGCCGCGCTTCAAGGAGTGCATGCTCGAACTGCTCGACACGGGTGTCGAGAGGCTCGTCGTCGACCTGAGCGGCGTCACGTTCATAGACTCCACAGCTCTCGGCGTGCTCATCGGCGGGCTGCGTCGGGTGCACGATGTCGATGGAGCGATGGTGCTGGTCGTGACGACCTCTGTCGTCGAGCGGGTCTTGTCGATCACGGGCCTGGATCAGGTCTTCGCCATCCAGGCCACGCGCGCCGCCGCCGGCGAGGCACTCGCCTGACGCGGTAGCGCGTCGATCATCACGGCGGGGCCGCAGGACCTGTCTCCCGGAGACGCCGCTCCGCCGGCCACGTCAGTCGAGGTAGACGCTTGAGACTGATCGTCACCGAGAAGGACTCCGCAGCCCGCAAGATCGCAGAGATCCTGGGCGGGACGGTCACGGTCAAGGAGCACGGGCGTGGCCGCCAGAAGGTGAACTCCTACCACTTCGAGCATGGCGACGACGAAGCCGTCGCCGTCGGGCTCCGCGGTCACGTGATGGAGACGGTGTTCCCCAAGTCGTATCGAAGGTGGAGTCTCAAGCACCTCGGCGAGATGATCGACGATCCCGATCTCGCCTGGGTGGTCGGTGGCGGCACCGCCACCACGCTGCTGGCGCTGCGCAGCGCCGCCAAGGGTGCCACCGAGGTCGTCATCGCGACCGACTACGATCGCGAAGGCGAACTCATCGGGCACGAGGCGCTCGAGATCCTGCGCGGGGACGCGCTCAAGCGCCACCCGCACGACAAGCCCGACAAGAAGAGGACGAAGCCGAGCAGCGGTCGCCACGGGCCGCGGCAAGGCGCGCGCGTCTCTCGCCGCCTCCGGCGGCAACGGCGATCTGCGCGTGAGGCCGATGGTGGACGCCGTGGCGGTCGACCGCCATGTCCGCGTCCGCTACTCGGCACTGACGCAGGAAGAGGTCCGCGCGGCCTTCGCCAAGCCGGCGACCGTCGACTTCAACCTCGCCGAGGCGGCGCGCACGCGCCAGGACATCGACCTCATCTGGGGCGCCGTCCTCACGCGATTCATGTCGCTGGCGTCCTACCGCGTTGGCTCCGAGCACCTGTCGCTCGGGAGGGTGCTGACTCCGACGCTGCGCCTGATCGTGGACAGGGAGCTCGTGCGCCGGGCCTTCGTGCCGGTCCCCTATTGGGAGATCAAGGCCATGCTCGGGGCGGACGACGAGGAGCTGGAGGCCGCACACGCCAAGGGGCGTTTCTCCACTCCTGAGGGCATGGAGACGGTTCTGGCTCGGGCGACGGCGACGAGTGCCGTCGTCAGCGCCTGCAAGGCGCAGCCGTGCAGGGTCAAGCCGCCCGCGCCCTTCAACACGACGGCGCTCATGAGCGCGGCCGCCAACGCCGGCGTGTCCCCCGCGTGTGCCATGCGCGCGGCGGAGTCCCTCTACCTGGACGGTCTCATCAGCTATCCGCGCACCGACAACACGGTCTACCCGCCGTCGCTCGACCTGCACGGCAGCCTGGAGCTGCTGGCGACCTGGCCGCCGGTCGCGGCATCGGCGGCACGTCTGGCGCACCAGGCGAAGCTCACCCCGACAAAGGGCAAGAGGCGGACCACCGACCATCCGCCGGTCTACCCGGTGGGCGTGCCGCGCGGCGAGCTCGGCGGCGATCAGGCGAAGGTGTACGAGCTGGTCGTGCGCCGCTTCCTCGCGACGCTGCTGCCGGCGGCCGTGGTCGAGAGCCAGCGCCTGGACATGACCGTCGGCGAAGAGCCCTTCCTGGCGCGCGGCAGCCGCGTCGCTTCCGCAGGGTTCCTCGAGGTGTACGAGGAGTTCGCGGCCAAGCGCGACCGGACCCTGCCGTCGATGGAGGTCGGGCGACGTCCTCGCGGTGCGAAGGGTGTTCGGGGAGCGCGGGGAGACGCAGCCGCCACCTCGCTACGGCCAGGGGGCGTTGATCGAGCAGATGGAAGAGCTTGGTCTGGGCACCAAGGCGACGAGGGCCAACTTGATCCAGCACCTCTACGACCGCAACTACGTGCGCGACGATCCGATGGAGCCCACAGAGCTGGGTGTGGCGGTCATCGCGGGCTTCGACGTCGCCATGAAGGAGGCGCCGCTCGACATCTCCTCCGGCGAGATGTCCGCGGAGCTCGAGGCCGAGATGGATCGTATCGGCGAGGGCGCCATGAGGCGCGAGGAGGTGGTGCACGAGAGCCAGGTGATGCTCAAGCAAGCCTGGCGGCTTCTCGACGGCCACATCGACGACATCCGAGAGCGCGTGAAGGGCAGCGTGCGCGAGGACCTCGCGCTGGGTGAGTGCAAGCACTGCGGGGGCGAGCTCCGGGTCATACGCGGGCGCACGGGCAAGCGCTTCGTCGCCTGCGTGGGCAGAGAAGGCGAGACTCCGCGGCCGCCCGCAGCGAAGGCCGAGCGTCCGCGCCGCGGTTGCGGACAGACGTTCCCCCTGCCGCAGCGGGGCACCATCACTCCGACCAGCAGGAGCTGCGGTTGGTGCGGATGGCCAGAGATCAGGGTCGTCGGCGGCGGAGGGCGAGGACGCCCGTGGGTGCTATGCGTCGATATCGACTGCCCGAGCAAGGAGAAGTACCGCAAGCATCGCACGAAGAGGGCCTGACGTCGTGCGCGGCTCCGCGGATGAAGCAAGGAGCGACCGGTGACCGAACGGGGTGGATTCCTCATCACCCTCGAGGGCTGCGACGGCTGCGGTAAGACCACGCAGGCGCGCCTTCTGTGTGACCGCCTGGCGGCCGCGGGTCTGCCCGTCGGACCCGCCGAGGCGCCCGGCTCCGTCGTCCGCGAGCCGGGCGGAACCCCGGTCGGCGAGGCCATCCGCGACGCGCTCCTGCACGGGCCGCACCATCCTGACCCCTGGACGGAGGCCTTGTTGTACGCAGCTGCCCGCGCGGAGCTCGTGGCTCGCGTGCTGCTCCCGGAGCTCGCCCGCGGAAGGGTGGTCGTGCTCGATCGCTTCGTCGATTCGTCCCTCGCCTATCAGGGGTACGCCTGCGGGCTTGGTGTCGACACCGTTCTGGCCGTGAACCGACCGGGCCTGCGCGGCCTGCTGCCGGATCTCACCGTGGTTCTCGACGTGGATCCCGTCCTCGGCATGAGCCGCATCGAGGGCTCGCCCGACCGCATCGAGGCCCAAGGGATCGACTTCCAGAGGCGCGTGCGGCGGGGGTTCGCGACCGTCGCGCAGAGCTTCCCGGAGCGCGTGCATGTCGTCGATGGTTCCGGCGACATCCGTGCGGTGGCCCGCGACGTCGAGGCGGTGGTGCGCGGAGTCATCGCGGACGCCGGCCTCGTCGTCTCCTGAGGCGTACGATGCTCGAGAAGATAGCCGGCCAGCAGCGGGTCAAGGAGCGTTTCGCGCGGGCGCTTCGTGAGGGAACCTTGAGCCATGCCTATCTGTTCACCGGGCGCGAAGGTCTCGCGAAGACGGCCTTCGCTCGCGAGCTGGCGGTCGCCCTCGTCAGCTCGTGCGGTGCCTGCGGCGCCTGCCCCGAGTGCGAGCGCGCGCGTCAGGGCCTTCATCCGAACCTCCATGTGCTGGAACGCGAGGGCGATGTCATCCGCGTCGATCAGGTGGAGCCGCTGATCGCCGATCTCAGCCTCAAGCCCTTCGGGGCCGGCTCTCGCGTGTGGGTGATTCCCGAGGTCGAGTCCCTGCATCCGGCGGCCGCCAACAGGCTGCTCAAGAGCATCGAGGAGCCGCCTCGTTTCGTGCACTTCATTCTCGTCACGGACCACCTCGAGCGCGTGCTCCCGACCATCGTGTCTCGTTGCCGGCAGATCGAGTTCCGACCGCTGAGCGACGGCGAGGTGATCGCCTATCTCCAGACGGAGCACGGTCTCGAGGGAGCGACGGCCGAGGCCCTGGCGCGGCTGGCGTCTGGCTCAGTCGAAAGCGCCGAGCGGCTGGCGAGCGACGCGCTCGGACCTGCCCGACGCAGCGAGTACCTGAGGCAGGCGGCGATCCTGGCGGCCGGGAGGAGCTCCGGCACGGAGGCGGCGGAGGCGGCGTTCATCGACGCTCTCCAGCGCCACAAGGCGCGAATCAGGGAGACCAGCCAGGCAGACCTCGGCGCGTCGCATGAGCGACCTTGAGCAGCAGTTCCAGGAGAAGCGCGAGCTCAAGTGGCAGCAGGACAGCGCCGCGGCGCGAGCCCGGAGGGAGGAGGCGCGCCTCGGCCGCCTCGCGGCGCACGACGCCGTCGACGTGCTGGGATCGTGGCTGCGCGACCTGTGGGTGGTCGCCTGCGGGGCATCCGAGGTACTCTGTAATTGCGACCGCGAAGCGGAGCTCGTCGATTCGGCCGTGGCCGCGCCAGAGCACTACGCGCGTCTGTTGTCGGTCGTGGCGCGGACTCGCAAGGACCTGTATCTGAACGTCGATCAGAAGCTCGCGCTGCAGGCGTTGTTCGCGCGCTTCGAGGAGGTCTCAGGGAGTGCCTAGGATCGGGAGCGTGGTGTTCCGTAGCGGCGGCAGGGTCCATGAGTTCGACGCCGGCAAGATGGAGCTCCGACTGGGCGACCGGGTCGTCGTCGACACCACGAAGGGGGCCGATCTCGGCCGCCTGGTCAAGGGTCCCGAGGAGGTGCCGGCCGATCGGGCGCCACGGAGCCTCAAGAGGATCATCCGCAGGGCAACGCCAGACGATGAGCGTCTCGTCGAGTCGTATCGCCACATCGAGTGCGAGGCGAAGCGCGCCTGTCGCGACCTCGTCGCCGAGCTGGGGCTCGACATGAAGATCGTGGAGGCGCGCCAGGCTTTCGACGGAGGCAAGCTTACGATCACCTTCTTCGCGGAGGAGCGAGTCGACTTCCGCGGGCTCGTGAGTCGCCTGAACGAGCGGATCAAGCGTCGCGTCGAGCTGAGGCAGGTCAGCGCTCGCGAGGAGTCGCGGATGGTCGGCGGGTTCGGTCAGTGTGGTCGCAGCCTGTGTTGCGCCACGTTCGCCGGCAACCAGGAGCCCGTCTCCATCCGCATGGCCAAGGACCAGAGCCTGCCTCTCAACCCCACCAAGATCTCCGGCTGTTGCGGCCGTCTCATGTGCTGTCTCAAGTACGAGCATCCGGTGTATGTGTCGTTCCGCAAGCGCGCCCCCAAGCGCGGGGCGATTGTCGCGACGCCCGGCGGGGAAGGAAGAGTCACGGACCTCCTGGCTCCGGTCGAGAGCGTCACTGTCGACCACGGCGAGGGGTGTTCCGCCACCTATCGGCTGGAGGATCTCGATCTCCCCGCTCGCCGAGAAGGAGTGACGATGACCGCGACACAGGCGATCCTGGACGTGCCCGCCATCTCGTGTTCCCACTGCAAGATGGCCATCGAGGGCGCCGTCGGCGCCGTGGCCGGCGTCCAGCAGACCGTCGTCGATGTGAGCGAGAAGAGCGTCACGATCGATTTCGACGCCGACCAGGTCACGCTCGACGCTCTGGAGGCCGCCGTGCGCGACGAGGGCTACGAAGTGGCTGGTCGGCGCGTGGTCGATCTCTGAGTCGTGTCCCGCCCGCCGCGACGTTTGGCAAGACCGTGGCGGGCTGGTACGATGGCGCCCCGCGCACGTGGGCCGTTAGCTTAGCTGGTAGAGCAGGGGACTCTTAATCCCAAGGTCGAAGGTTCGAATCCTTCACGGCCCACCAGCCTCTCGCGAAGCTCCTGCAGACGAGCTACTTCCGGGGTGCCGGGCCGCATGCCCCGGAGGGCCGGGGCGTGCGTCCATCCTGCTGAGCTTCAGAGTGCGACCGGCGCCAGCGCTCAGCGGCTGCGGGGTGTGCCGGGCAGAGGGTCACCTGCTCCCCCTCGGCGTCGATGACGCGGTAGTCACGCGGGGCCGTCGCTCGAGGTCCGATGCCGCGATTGCTGCCGTCGAGCGCCAGAGCGACAGCCATGGCCACAGCCTCTTGGCGAGTCTCATACTCAGTCGGCAACGTCTTCCATCCGAGCGTGAGCTCGATCGACTTCTCCTGCAGTCTGTAGGTCATGATCAGGCCCTCCCATCCGCAGGCGCCGCCACCATCTCCGCCGCCGACTCCTGCATGTCTGGGAGGACGTGACCGAACGTATGCATCGTGATGACGGTACTTGCGTGTCCGAGCCGTTCCTGGACGATCTGCGGATGGACGGCGGCACGCAGAGCGAGCGTCGCCCACGTGTGTCGCAGCTCGTGCAGCCTGAGCGGCGGCCTGTCGGCAGAGGGGCGTAGCATAGCCGTGGGTCAAGCGAAGAGCAACGGCGATGGTACGCGATCGCCGACCTCGGGCTGCCGACTGTGCGCGCACCGGCCATGCGGATATCATGCGGACTGGAGCGGATGGGGAGCGGCCGCAGCGCTCCCAGCGACGATGGAGGACCGCAGAGCATGGATGATGTGCTGGGAGTGATCGTGCAGGTGGCGGCCCTCGTGTTCGTGGTCTCCTCCATGCTGGCGATGGGCCTGAGCCTCACGATCACGCAGATCGTCGCCCCGCTCAAGAAGCTCAGGCTGGTGGTCGTGGCCCTGGTGCTCAACTTCGCCCTCGCCCCGCTGCTCGTCTGGGCCATCCAGGCGCTGCTCACCGTCGACGAAGCCGGTGCCGATGTCATCGCCCCAGATGAACTCGACTACGCGTTCGATAGCACCGACGTAAGAGCAACGCCATGAAGCCTGCCCCCGTCGCGCCGGACCCAGAACCACTTCGAACGCGCGAAAGGCTGTCTGCCTCCGTTAGGACGTCCTCCGCGGTCGCATCGCTTGGCTGTGTTCGAGCATTCTGGCATATGCGCAACCTCTGCACCACTGAGGAACAGCGCGGAGCCGTGGATGCTCGTCCGGGGTCGACCCCTGCTCCTCGTGCCTGCGCGGGGAGACCAACGGGTCTGGACAAGCTCCGCCCGAAATCGGGTAGGAGTGGGCAGAAGGAAGCGAGCGCACTCCAGGGAAGAGTAGGCTCAGATGAGACGAGAGCCGGACAGGGTAGGAGCCGACGCAACGACCGTGGCCCATCCCTGACCTCGTGGTCGCGGGCGCGGATACATCTCGGCCTGCACCGGTCCGGTCTGGGGCCCTCGTTCGAGGCGGTCGTCAGTTGCCCGCCCGTTCGCCCCTCTGCTATCGTCTGTCGAGATATGGTGATGGTCGTGCAACCGCTGTGAGCAAGGCATGGACGTGTCGGACAGGCAAATAGGCCCAACGGTGGGTCCGTACTTGGACGACACGCGCTTCTCGATCACCCCACGCGCCGCGGAGGACGTCCTTCGCCAGGGATTCCTGATGCTCGCCACCTACGCCGCCTACGACTTCTCGCGGACGCTCGTCAAGGGTCGCCAGACGGTCGCCATGGAGAACGGCACCTTCTTCATGAATCTCGAGAAGGCCCTGGGCATGTACTGGGAGCCGTGGATCCAGGCGCGGATCAGCGCCGTCGATCCGCTCATGAGCTTCCTCATCTGGGCCTACGACAGCTTCCATCTGCCGTTCATCATCGGGTCCCTGATATGGGTGTTCACGCAGCATCGCGATCGCTGGACGCTCTTCCGCAACTGGTTCCTGGGGATGAACTTCATGGCCCTCGTGATGTTCTACCTGCTGCCCACCGCGCCACCGCGGATGATCTTCACCTCGGGCATGGTCGATAGTCACTATCTGCACGGGGTGCGCTCCGAGATCTTCGACAACGGCATCTTGGGGAACCCGTACGCCGCCATGCCCAGCCTGCACTTCGGCTACGCGCTCTTCGTGGCGCTGATCCTCTGCCTGCTCGTTCGTCAGCGCTGGCTGCGCTGGGGAGCGTTCGCGTATCCGGTCCTCGTGCTGGTGAGCATCGTGGCGACCGGCAATCACTTCATCATCGACGCAGTCGCGGGCGGACTGGTGGTGCTGGCCGCGTACGTCTTCGCCGTGAACCTGCGGGCCGGCCAGTCCGGCAAGCTGATCGAGCCCGAACCGGCGGTCGTCCCTGTGCACGAACGCGACGGCTGACGTGACGGATCTCAAGACGCGCTACACGGACGGAGCTCGTCGCCGCTTCTTCAAGGTCGGCGTCGTGCTCGCCGGTCTCGGCGTCACGGCCGACATGCTCACCATCACCGGCCTTCTTCTGCACGCCGTGGCGGTGCCGTTCATCGTCACCGGGCACTTCGTCACGGCGGCGGTCATCTCGGTCATCGCCGGCGTCTGCGATGCACTCGACGGCGCTGTGGCTCGGGCCGGGATCGGCGCCAGCAAGGCCGGGGCCTTCCTCGATTCGACCACCGATCGCATGTCCGAGATGCTGATCTGGGGCGCCCTGGTCATCTACATGGCCCGCCACGAACGCTGGTACGAGTGTGTCGCGGTGCTCGTCGCCATGGGGGCCGCCCAGCTCGTCTCGTACACGCGAGCCCGCGCCGAGGCGCTGGGCGTCGAATGCAAGGTCGGCCTGATGTCGCGTCCGGAGCGGATCGTCGTGCTCAACGTGGGGTTCCTGTTCTCCGCATGGTCCATCGGCGGTGTGAGCATCCTCACTATCGCCATCTACGCTCTCGCCGTGCTCACATCGGTGACCGTAGCTCAGCGGATGCGCCACGTCATGGGCACGCTGCGTCCCTGAGGACGATGCCCTCCGGCTGACGCGGAGGCCTGCGGCGTGCGCCACACGGCCCGTGATATACTCTCGCGCGTTGGCGCGAGCTCGCCCGGATCGTTCTGAGATCCCGCGAGCTCTGCGCATGAAGGCGGCCACTGAACGGCCGCAGAGAGCGGAGGTACACCAGTCTTGGGCAATCCAGTACGCGTGGCGATCATCGGCGTCGGCAACTGTGCGTCGTCGTTCGTGCAGGGCGTGGACTTCTACAAGAACGCCAGGAAGACGGACTTCGTCCCCGGCCTCATGCACCCCGTGGTCGGGGGCTATCACGTCCGCGACATCGAGTTCGTGGCGGCCATCGACATCGACAAGAACAAGGTCGGGAAGGACCTCAGCGAGGCCATCTTCACGAAGCCGAACAACACCGTGAAGTTCTGCGACGTCCCCAAGAAGGACGTCAAGGTGGCCAGGGGCATGACGCACGACGGGCTCGGCAAGTACCTCTCGGAGATCATCGAGAAGGCTCCCGGCCCGACCGCCGACATCGTCGGCATCCTTCGCGAGACCCAGGCCGACGTGGTCGTCAACTACCTGCCCGTCGGCAGCGAAGAAGCCACGAAGTGGTACACGGAGCAGATCCTCACCGCGGGTTGCGCGATGGTCAATTGCATTCCCGTGTTCATCGCGCGCGAGCCGTACTGGCAGAAGCGCTTCGTCGAGGCCGGCGTCCCGGTGATCGGCGACGACATCAAGAGCCAGGTCGGCGCCACCATCGTCCATCGCGTACTCACGCGCCTCATGCGCGAGCGTGGCGTGCGGCTCGAGCGCACCAGCCAGCTCAACGTGGGTGGCAACACCGACTTCCTCAACATGCTCGAGCGCGAGCGGCTGGAGTCCAAGAAGATCAGCAAGACCAACGCCGTCACGAGCCAGCTCGACTACGACATGGGCGCCAAGAACGTCCACATCGGCCCGAGCGACTACGTGGAGTGGCTCGACGACCGCAAGTGGGCCTACATCCGCATGGAGGGCCGTACCTTCGGCGACGTTCCGCTCAACATCGAGCTCAAGCTCGAGGTGGTCGACTCGCCCAACTCTGCGGGCATCGTCATCGACGCGGTCCGCTGCGCCAAGATCGGCATGGACCGCGGCCTGGCGGGGGCGCTCGAGGGGCCGAGCAGCTACTTCATGAAGTCGCCGCCGGTGCAGCATCCGGACGACCAGTGCCGCCAGATGACCGAGGGCTTCATACGCGGCGAGGGTCCCGGGGCGACCGCCGTCTGCCAGGGCTGAGTCCCTCGCGATACCGCAGCGCAGCCTCGTGCGTGGCGCTGCGGTAGCATGGCGGTCATGAGGCGCAAGATAGGCATCCTGACGCCGTTCGTCTGGACGGCGCCGTCCGGCGTGAACCGCCAGGTGAGGGACCTGGCCGCTCGGCTCGTGGCGCGCGGGCACGTGGTGACCGTCATCGCCCCCAGCGCCGATCTCGCCCAGGTCGAGGACGCCAGGCGGCGCGTGGAGGCCGTGCTCACCGGGGAGCGCGAGTCGGTGTTCCTCGCCGACGAGCCGTCGCCGCGGTACTTCTTCGCGGGGGCCACGTACGGGGTGCGCTACAGCAGCAGCATCAAGCTGATCGCGGCACCCGCCGATCTGATGGCCAACATCGACGTCCTTCTTGAGGCGGAGGACTTCGACGTGCTGCACCTCATCGAGCCGTTCGTACCCGGTCTGGGCTGGACCACCGTGCGCAATGCAAGCTGCCCACTGGTGGCGACGTTCCACGCCAATCCGGAACCCCTCACGCCCTTCTGGGCCACCCGGCCGCAGTTGCGCCGCCTGTTCGACTCGCTCGATGCTCCCATCGCCTCCTCGCAGGCGTCGCGTGACGCGGCAGCGACCGTCTTTCCGGGCGCCTATCGCGTGATCCCGCCGGGCGTCGATCTGGAGCGCTTCCGGCCCGGCGGCGCGAGAGAGCCGGGCCCGATGCGCCTGCTGTTCGCCGCCGCGGAATCGCGCCGCAAGGGACTGGGCGTGCTCCTGCGCGCCCTTCGCCTCCTCGAGGACCGCGCCGGTGAGCTCACGCTCGACGTCTGCGGCGCAGACAGCCAGATCCGGCGCTATGCGCGTCTCGTCCCGCCGGCCTTCGAGGGGAGCGTGGTCTTCCACGGTCGCGTCTCGGAGGAGGGCATGGCGGATCTGTACCGGCGCGCGGACGTCTTCTGTGCTCCGTCGCTGGGCCCGGAGACGGCCGGCATGGCTCTGCTGGAGGCCATGGCCAGTGGTGACGCGGTCGTGGCCTCGCGCGTGCGCGGCTTCGATGAGGTGGTCCACGACGAGGTGGAAGGACTGCTCGTGGTGCCGCGCCGGCCGCGCTCTCTGGCGGCAGCTCTGCGGCGCCTGCTCGACGAGCCGTCCCTCTGCGCGAGCCTTGCTGGAGAGGGGTTGCGCAGCGTGCGCAAGTACGACTGGGACCGGGTCGCGGGCGCCATCGAGAGCGTGTACGAGGAGGTCGCGGCGCGCAGGCGCCAGCCGCTGCCGCGCCGCCGTCGCCAGCAGCGCGAGGTGTTCGCGGATTTCCACATCCACTCCCATCACAGCAAGGACTGCGTGATGCAGGTCGCCGACATCCTCGAGCGGGCCCGTGAGGTCGGACTCGACGTGATCGCGATCACCGACCACGACACGGCCGAGGGCGGTCTGGAGGCGCGCGAAGTAGCGGATCGCTACGGAGTGCGCGTCATCGTTGGAGAGGAGGTCAAGACCAGCGAAGGGGAGGTCGTCGGCCTCTTCCTCGAGAAGACCATCCCCGGGGGGATGACGTTCGCGGCGACCATCGAGGCGATCAAGGAGCAGGGCGGCATCGTCTATGTGCCGCACCCGTTCGACCGTCTGCACACGATCCCCAGCCCTCGCGTGCTGCGCGCCAACGTTGCGGGCATCGACGTGCTCGAGGTGTTCAACTCGCGTCTGGCCTTCCCGGGGTTCAACGAGCTGGCGGAACGCTTCGCCCAGCGCTATCGGATCCCGGCGGCGGCGGGCAGCGACTCGCACGTGCTGCCGGGCATCGGCACGGCTCTCTGCGGAATGGACGACTTCGAAGGACCGCACGATTTCGTCGCGGCTCTGGCCGAGAGCCGGATCGTGCGGCGGCCGCGCAGCCGGCTGTATCTGCAGTCCCTGAAGCTCCTTCAGACGACGATCGTCGGGACCAGGCAAGGCCGGCGAAGACCAAGAGCCGCCCGGATAGGCCGGACCCGCGCCGAAGTCGGTGGACGAGTCCGACAGCGCGCGAGGGATTTGCCGGCCTGGCGGCGAACTACCTAGCAGCAACTCGAGCCGAGGTATCGCGTGGCGCAACCCAACGAGATCTACGACAAGTACTTGACCCGAGCCATCTCGGAGATCAACGAGCTGACCGGCGAGATCCTGAGGTGCTCCCGCTGCCGCCACGCACGAGTCATGCCGGTGATCGGCTCGGGTCACCCGATGGCCGACATCTTCCTCCTCAAGTATCAGGCGCGTCCCTCCGAACTGCACGAGGGCGTGGCGTTCTTCGGTCGGAGCGGCGCCGCCCTCATGAAGAGCTGCCAGCGGCTGAAGATAGACCCGCTTCAGCTGTACGGCACGAACGTCGTCAAGTGCGGAGACGTGCAGGAGACGCGACCGGAGAGCAAATGCCTGGAGCATCTTCACCGCGAACTGGCGGCCGTGAACCCCAAGCTCATCGTGGCGATGGGGGAGGAGACGGTGGCGGCCCTGAACGACGCGGACGTACCGATCGGTCGGCAGCTCGAGTACAGACCCGGCGAGATCCTCGACTTCACGCCGGGCACCCAGGCTCTCATCACCCCGGACATCGATGCATCTCTCGACGAGCAGCGCCTCAAAGCCGAGTTCTGGCAAGCCTTCCGCAGGCTCGGTGAGTGGTACGAGAGCATCCCGCCGTACTGAGGCGGGGAGCCGCCTCGCGCTTGCCGTGAGCGCGGGCGTCCTCCTCGTCGTCTGGGGCTTCGCCAGCCGACTGCTGCCGGCGCTGCCCGTCAGTCTCAACGTGCATGCTCTCCTCGGCTATCTCACTGACGCTCATGGCGGCGATCGTGTGGGGCCTTGTGCCCTCTGGCCGCGCTCGGCAGGCGACTGCTGCTGATCGTCGCCGTGGCCTTGCCCTTGGCGATGCTTCTTGTGTGGCTCGGAGCGGTCCCGTTCGCCAACCTCGCCAAGATCGTGGCCGCCGCCGCTTTCGGACTCTGGATCGCCGCCGAGATCGAACGGGTCAGCTGGATCATCGTCGTGGCCGTGGTCTCCGCCGTGACCGACATCGTGAGCGTCGCCATCGGGCCGACGCAGGAAGATCCTGGATGACGGGCCGGTGCTCATCGGCTATTTCGCCGTGATCATGACGTGGTTCGGGTACGCGTGGAGCGAGGCTCACTCCGCCATCGGCATGAGCGACGTCATCTTCTTCGCGCTCTATCTGGGGGCGGCACGGAGCTTCGGGCTGCGCGAACGACTGAGCGCCGTGGTCATGATCGCCTCGTTCCTCGTGACCCTGGCCGTGGCGATGTGGTGGACGGCACTACCGGCGCTGCCGCTGCTCTCGCTCTCGTTCCTGGCCGTGAACGCCGATCTGCTGTGGCGCGGCGCGAGGCCCGGCGCCGACGCGCGCGCCGCCGGCCTTCCGCAGAGCTCGCGAACAGCCTCAGTCCTGACGGACGAAGAGCGCCACCGTCTCGACGTGGTGCGTCTGCGGGAACATGTCGACGGGTGCGACGCGCTCGAGGCGGTAGCCGTGCTCGCACAGCTCCGCCCCGTTGCCGGCCAGCGTCGTGGGGTTGCACGACACGTAGACGAAGCGGTCGGCGCCGAGGGCGGCGGCACGCTGCAGCGCCTTGCGGGCCATGCCCGCGCGCGGCGGATCGACGATCACCACGGATGGACGCTCGGCCGTTCGCTGGCGCTCGGCGTCCAGCGTGGGGTGGGGAGGGAACCTGAGCAACGGCCGCACGTCCTTCGCATGGAAGTCGGCGTTGAGGACTCCGTTGAGCGAGGCGTTGACGCGCGCCGCCGCGATCGCCTCGTCCTGGATCTCGACGGCCTGCACGGTCCGTAGCGATGAGCGCCAGCGGGAGGCTGAGAGAGCCGATGCCGCAGTAGAGGTCGACGGCGGGGCGGGCTCCGTCCGGAGAGGCGAACTCGAGCGCCGTCGCGTAGAGGACTTCGCACATCTCGCTGTTCGTCTGCAGGAAGGCCGTCGCGGGCACTCGGAGGTCGACGCCGGCAAGCGTCTCGTGCAGGTACGGCTCTCCCAGGAGCATGAAGGGGCCGTCGCCGACAGCGGCGTCGGCGGGGGTGGAGTTGACGGTGACGCCGAACGACGTGCAGCCGGACTCGGCCGCGACTCTCTCGAGCAGCTCCTCCTCCTCGGAGAAGCGGGACTTCACGAACAGGTTGAGCAGCAGGTCGCCGCCGCTTCCTTCGCGCACGACGAGGTGCCTGAGCAGTCCCGTGGCGTCGTCGCGCGAGTATGGCGGCAGGTCCAGGGCGCGACAGGCTTCGGCAACGGCAGTGCGGGCTCGCACCATGCGCTCCGAGGCGATCCGACAGGCCGACGTCTCGACGATCTCGTTCCAGGAGCCGCGGCGGTGCAGGCCGAGCAGCAGCTCGCCGCCGGGAGTCTGACCGAACGAGAACTCCATCTTGTTGCGGTAGCGCCACGGATCGTCCATGCGGCGGATCGGGTCGAGCGCGTAGCCCTCGAGGCGCCCGATGTGCTGCAGAGACTCGACCACCTGGCGCTGCTTGAACTCGAGCTGGGCGTCGTACGACAAGGTCTGCCACTCGCAGCCGCCGCACTCCGCGGCGTGGGCGCAGAGCGGCGGGACGCGTCGTGGGGAGGGGGTGAGCGTCTCGATGACCCGCGCCTCGGCATGGCTGCGTTTGCGCTTGGTCACCCGTGCCCGGACGCGATCGCCCGGGACGGCGCCGCGGACGAAGACGACGAAGTCGTCGAGTCGTGCGACGCCCTGCCCGCCGTAGGCGAGCGAGTCGACGTCGAGTTCGACGATGTCTCCGGTGCGTGGCGGCATTCACCGAGTGTATCCGCTGCCGACTGCGGCAGCGAACCGCGGCGATTGTCCACCACACAGCAACGCCAAGGCCTGCGCATGCGGTTCGCGAACTGGTACAGTGGCTTCCGCGGCCACTGGCGGCTTGGCGCCGCTATCATCGTTGCTCAAGGAGAGACTCGTGACGATGCTCGATCTCGAACGCTACCGGCAGCGCGCCGAGGAGTTCATCGGCGCGCTCGACAAGGAGGGCTACGAGCACTACTCGGGCCGGAAGGCCGTCTGCGACACGGCAGCTGTGTACGATCGCTACCCGGATCTCTTCACGCGCGAGGCCATCGCTCAGCTCAACCAGCTCTACGACGCGGCCGTGGACGACGAGAAGCGTCGCCTGGCCTACCTTCTGGCGTTCACCGTAGACGGCTACATGGGCGAGGAGACGAAGCACCTCGGCGACGAGCTCGCGAACACCGAAGGCCAGGCCACGATCGTCGTGGACGGGGAGACCATCAGTCTGCGGCAGGCGGGCGTGGCGCAGGCCAATGAGGCCGACTTCGGGCGGCGCGAGCGCATCCAGGAGGCTCGTCTCGCGGCGGTCTCAGCACAGCTCAATCCGCTGCTCGACCGGCTGTGGCGCCGCTGCCACGACCTCGCGGTCGATCTCGGCTATCCCAACTACCTCGAGCTGTACGAGGAGGTCCAGGGCATCGACTACGGCCGCCTGCGCGCCGAGCTCGAGGGCTTCCTGAGCGACACCGCCGGCCTGTACGAGCGCGTCATGGACAACCTCGTCCGGGAGCGTCTCGGCATCCCGATGAGCAAGCTGCGCTACGCCGACCTGCCCTACCTGTGGCGGGCTCCCGACTACGACCATGTCTTCCGGGCCGACCGGCTGGTGCCGACGCTCAAGAGTACGCTCGCCGGGCTCGGCATCGACCTCGATGCGCAGGGCAACGTCCACCTGGACACCGAGGTCCGCGAGCTCAAGTCACCACGGGCGTTCTGCTCTCCGGTGCGCGTGCCCGAGGAGATCTACCTCGTGGTCCTCCCCCACGGCGGGCAGGACGACTACTCGGCGCTCCTGCACGAGGCGGGGCACGCCGAGCACTTCGCCCACGTGCGCCCGGACCTCCCGTTCGAGTACCGCTTTCTCGGCGACAACGCCGTCACCGAGGCATTCGCCTTCCTGTTCGAGCATCTGCTGCTCAACCGGCGCTGGCTCGACGAGTTCCCTGGGGTTCACGGATGCCGACGAGTATCTTCGCTTCGCGAACGCGAACGACCTCTTCTTCATGCGCCGCTATATCGCGAAGCTGGCCTACGAGACGGAGCTGCACGTCCAGACGGGCCCGCTCGACACCATGGCCGCTGCGTACTCCAGGCGCCTCAGCACGGCTCTCATGATCGACGTGCCGCCGCAGAGCTACCTTGCCGACGTCGATGACGGCTTCTACTGCGCGAGCTACCTCCGCGCCTGGCTGTTCGAGGGCGCCCTGCGCATGATGCTGCAGGATCGGTACGGCATGGACTGGTTCCGTCAGCCCGACGCGGCCGCCTGGATCAACGAGCTCTGGTCGCAGGGGCAGCACTACCCCGCCGAGCGCCTGCTGCTGAAGCACGGTGGTGGCAGGCTCGACGCGGATCCGCTCAAGCATCACATCGAGCGCGCCCTCGGCCGCTAGCCGGAGTCGCGGAACGTCAGTTCCCGGCCAGGGCGCTGACGAGCACGCGGCGTCGCCGAGGACCGTCGAACTCGGCGAAGTAGACGCCCTGCCAGGTCCCGAGCTGGAGCCGGCCGTCCACGACGGGAATGGTCACGCTGCTCCCCATGAGGCTGGCCTTGACGTGAGCGTCGGAGTTGCCCTCGCTGTGGGCGAAGGCCAGCGTGTCGGGCACCATGCGGTCGAGTGCCATCTCCATGTCGGAGCGCACCGTCGGGTCGGCGTTCTCGTTGATCGTGATGCCGGCGGTCGTGTGCGGCACGTAGGCCACGAGAGCTCCGCTCGTCACTCCGAGTGACCGCGCGACGGCCATGAGTCGCGGCGTGATGTCGACGAACGCTGACGCGCCGATCGGTGTGCACCTCGAACGACTCCATACGGCCTCCTAGAAGATGCCGAGTCCGCGCCTCCTGCGAGGCGCCCCGGTGCGGTGTGGGACGGTGAGCCGCTGCTTGATGGCGGTCACCACGTCCTCGGTGGAGCGCACGGGGTCGGGGACCTCCGTGTAGCACGCCATCAGCCGCGTCACTTCGTGTGCGTCGCTGCCCCCCGTACGCGCCACGCCCAGCTCGGCGGCGATCGCGTCGGCGGACTGGACGTACTGATCGCCCAGCCAGTTGCCGTTGTAGACCTCGACGGCGTCGACGACGTCCGCGACGAGGGCTTCCATGCCGGGCGAGTACGCAGACCGGCTGCGGCCGCCACCGGCCGCCGGATGTACCCACACGAGGGCCGCGTGATCTGCGAGTTCTCCCGGAACGGGCACGTCCTGGACGGTCGCGAAAGCCGTCGAGGTAGTCGAGGTCGGGCGAGAACACGACGAAGTCGCCTAGCGGCGTGCTTATCTCCACTCCGTGGATGAGCAGCACCCCATCGGCGCGCAGGGCGCCCTCGAGTCGTCGGGCGTCGCCGGTGTCGCCGTGGTTGGTGAGGGCGATCGCCTCGACCCGATGCTGATAGCACCAGGTGACGTAGTCCCGGTAGCTGATCCGCGAGCAGCTCGACGCCGGATACGTATGAGTGTGGAGGTCGACGTTCATCGTCTTGGATTATAGACTCGGACGACGATGGAGGGCACGCTCGATACATTTGGCGTGGTCGAGATGCTCCAGACACTCGGCCGGACGAAGCTGTCCGGCACGCTCCACATCGAATGCCCGCAGCGCCTCATCGACGTCCACTTCGTGCGTGGGCGCATCGCCGAGACGCGGGACTCCACACGCGTCGCCGTCGGCTCCGGTGATCGGCCGCCGCCTCGTCGAGAAGGCGCTCATCGCCGAGCCCCAGCTGACGCAAGCGCTCGTCCAGCAGGAGGTTCACCCGCGGCCCCTCGGAACACTGCTCGTCGAGCGTGGCTTCGTGGCCGAGAGCGACCTGCGTGAGGTGCTGTCCCGGCAGGTCGCCAACACGCTGATCGCCGCACGCGTCGAGACGAGCGGCGAGTTCCTGTTCATCACGGACCACCAGCCGCCCGGACGCGGACTTCATCACCATCGATACGCAGGCCGTGCTCATCGACATCTCGTACCTCGGCGAGGAGTTCTGCCGCGCCGTCGAGGTGCTGGGGCAGGACGACACGGTGCTCGTGCGCAACGCCTACCATCCGCAGGCCGAGGATCTCGCCTCAGGCGGACGCGACGAGGCGTGGGTGCTCGCCCAGGTCGATGGCCGGCGCACGGTGCGCGACATCGTCACGGCCTCGCGGCTTGAGGAGATCACCGGGATCAGCATGCTGGGCGGACTCGTCGAGTCCGGGATGCTTCTCGTCAAGGTCGGACTGCGGGAGGCGGCGGAGCCGGACGCCGTGCTGAAGGCGCACCGCGACACGGTGTGGGCAGAGGTCAGCCGCCTGTTCGATGCCGCTGGCGAGGGACAGATCGCGGGGCCGGAGACCCCCTGAACCCAGGGCTCGGCGTCGCGTCGATCTCGCTCCGCGCAGCAGCCCCGCGTGGGCAGTCTCGCTTCCAGGTATCGCCTCTTCCGGCCAAGCCCTCTGCTGGGCTGCCCTGTTCCGGGAACGCCCCAGGACAGCGGGCCTGCCGCGTCGTGTGGCCGGCGCTCCTGGCTGCGACACGCGCTCCAGGGTGTCGCTCCGCGGTCGCCCATGATATGATACGATGGCACTCAGATATGAGGGCGCGGTGAGGTTTGAGAGGAGCCGCGCCGTGGTAAGATATGATACTCACACGCTCAGGTATTCCGCGTGTCATTCCGTGATTCCCAAGGAGGAGCTCTATGGGCAAGGTAATCGGCATCGACCTCGGCACGACCAACAGCTGCATGGGCGTGCTCGAGGGCGGCGAACCGACGGTGATACCGAACAGCGAGGGTGGGCGCACGACTCCGTCGGTGGTCGCCTTCTCGAAGAGCGGCGAGCGTCTCGTCGGCAGCGTCGCCCGGCGTCAGGCGGTGACCAACCCCGAGAACACCGTGTTCTCGATCAAGCGCTTCATGGGTCGCAAGTTCGGGGACGTCGCCGAAGAGATGACGATCGTGCCGTACCACGTGAAGGCCGCCGCGAACGGCGACGCCGCCGTGGACGTCAGCGGTAATTCATACACGCCGCCCGAGATTTCGGCGATGATCCTGCAGAAGCTCAAGCGCGACGCGGAGGAGTACCTCGGAGAGAAGGTCACGGAGGCGGTCGTCACCGTGCCGGCCTACTTCAACGACTCCCAGCGCCAGGCCACGAAGGACGCCGGCAAGATCGCAGGACTCGACGTCAAGCGCATCATCAACGAGCCGACCGCGGCGGCACTCGCCTACGGTCTCGACAAGGAGCACGACCAGACCATCCTCGTCTTCGACCTCGGCGGCGGGACGTTCGACGTGTCGATCCTCGACCTCGGCGACGGTGTCTTCGAGGTGCGCTCGACCAACGGCGACACCCACCTCGGAGGCGACAACTTCGACAAGGCGATCGTCGATTGGATGGTGGCCGAGTTCAAGCAGAGCCAGGGCATCGACCTCGGCAAGGACAAGATGGCCCTTCAGCGCCTGTACGAGGCTGCCGAGAAGGCCAAGATCGAGCTGTCGACGACTGCCACGACGAGCGTGAACCTGCCGTTCATCACGGCCGACGAGAACGGACCCAAGCATCTTGACCTCACGCTCTCGCGGGCGAAGTTCGACGAGCTCACGCATGACCTGGTCGAGCGCGTCGTCGCTCCGGTGAACAGCGCCATCGCCGATGCGGGCCTCAAGGCCTCCGACATCGACCATGTCATCCTGGTCGGCGGCATGACGCGCACGCCTGCGGTCCAGGAGCGTGTCCGTCAGCTCATCGGCAAGGACCCGCACAAGGGTGTGAACCCGGACGAGGTCGTGGCCGTGGGCGCAGCCATCCAGGGCGGCGTGCTGGCCGGCGACGTCAAGGACGTCCTGCTTCTGGACGTCACTCCGCTGAGTCTCGGCATCGAGACCAAGGGCAACGTCTTCACCAAGCTCATCGAGCGCAACACCACCATCCCGACGAAGCGCAGCGAGACGTTTAGTACCGCCGACGACAATCAGACCAGCGTCGAGATCCACGTGCTCCAGGGCGAGCGCGAGATGGCCCGCTACAACAAGACCTTGGGCAAGTTCCAGCTGGTGGGCATTCCGCCGGCGCCGCGCGGCATCCCGCAGATCGAGGTCACGTTCGACATCGACGCCAACGGCATCGTCCACGTGAGCGCGAAGGACCTCGGGACCGGCAACGAGCAGAAGATCACGATCACCGCCAGCAGCGGACTCGACGAGAAGGACATCGAGCGCATGATGCAGGACGCTGAGGCGCACGCCGACGAGGACCGGAAGGCGCGCGAGACGGTCGAGATCAAGAACAACGCCGAGAACCTGCTCTACAGCACGGAGAAGTCTCTGCGTGACATGGGCGACAAGGTCGACGAGTCCACCAAGACGGAGATCGAGGCGGCTGCCGCGGAGCTCAGGACGGCGCTCGAGGGCGACGACCAGGAAGTCATCAAAGAGAAGACGGACGCCCTCATGCAGGCCTCGCACAAGCTGGCCGAGGCCGTGTACCAGCAGGCTCAACAGCAGCAGCCTCCTCAGGGAGACGGCGGCGACGATGAGCACGTCGAGGAGGGCGACTACGAGGTCATCGACGAAGAAGAGAACGAGTGAACCTGTACGCAGGAGGTAGACCATGGCGGTCATCAGATGGGATCCGTTTCGCGAGATGACGCAGCAGACCCAGAGCCAGATCAACAAGCTGGTCGATCAGGTCTGGGGCGGGCGTCAGGAGAGCTGGCTGCCGGCGATCGACGTCTTCGATACCAAGGACGCCGTCGTGCTCAAGGCGGAGCTTGCGGGGATGAACCCCGACGATATCCAGATCGAAGTCGAGGACAACGTCCTCACCGTGAAGGGTGAACGTCGCTTCGAGGAGGCGGTCGACGAGGAGCGCTACTACAGAGTCGAGCGGCGCTTCGGCAGCTTCCAGCGCAGCCTGGCCCTTCCTCAGGGGGTCAGGGCCGAGGACATCTCGGCCAGCTACGAGGACGGCATCCTCACGATCTCGGTGCCCAAGGTCGAAGAGGAGAAGCCGAAGCGCATCGAGGTGAAGGCGACGAAGCCTGTCGACACGACCAAGACCGTCGACACGCAGGGCCTCGAGGACGATCAGGCGTAGGTCGGAACACCCAAACGAGACGTGGGGGACGCGCGGAGCGCCAGGCGCGCTGCGCGTCCCCCCGATCGAGGAGCACAAGGACAGCTATGGCGGAGATGAAGCAAGGCCAGGAGAGCCCGCTCGAGTCCGACCCTGCAGCGGCAGAGGGCGGGGAGGGAGGGATGTCGGCGGAAGTGCCGGCGACCGGAGAGGTCGCGCTCGAGAGTGCCGAGCACGAGGACGAGTTCGCTCGCGTGACCCGCGAGCGTGACGAGTACCTCGACCACCTCCAGCGCCTTCAGGCGGAGTTCGACAACTACCGCAAGCGGGTGCAGCGCGACGGCGAGGCGGCGCGGCTGCGTGCAGCCGAAGTCGTCGTCGAGTCCCTGCTGCCTGTCGTCGACAATCTCGCGAGGGCGCTCGAGGCGGCCGACCAGCACGATCAGGGTCAGCTGACGGAGGGCCTCCAGCTAGTGGCCGAGCAACTGCGCTCTGCGCTCGCGGCACACGGCCTCGAGGAGCTGGAGGTCGCGGTCGGCATGCAGTTCGACCCCGCCGTCCACGAAGCTGTCCTGACGCAGGAGTCCGAGAGCGAGGAGGAGGGCACGGTGGTCCAGGTCCTGGAACGTGGCTACCTGCTGCACGGCAGGCTGTTGCGCCCGGCCAAGGTCATCGTGGCCCGCTGACGCATGGGCGATTTCTACCAGACACTCGGAGTCTCGAGGAATGCCACCCAGGACGACCTCAAGAAGGCCTTTCGCAATCTCGCTCGCGAGCATCACCCGGACAAGAACCCGGGCGACAAGGTGGCCGAGGAGAAGTTCAAGGAGGTCAGCCAGGCGTACGAGACGCTCTCCGATCCAGAGAAGCGCAAGCAGTACGACGAGATGAGCCGTCTCGGCGCATTCGGTCCGGGTGCTGGCGGCTACAGGCCCGACGGGGCCCCGGGCGGGTTCGACCCGAGCATGTTCGGGCAGGGCGGCGCCCAGTTCGACGTGGGCGACCTGAGCGACATCCTCGGTAACCTGTTCGGCGGTGGCGCCGGGCGCGCCCGGCGCCAGGGCCCCGAACGCGGGGACGACCTGCAGGTCGCGGTGACGCTGACCTTCGAGGACTCCCTGCATGGCGCCACCGTGCGCGTGCCCGTGGAGAAGCCGGTGGCTTGCGAGACCTGCCACGGCAGCGGCGCCAAGCCCGGCACGACCCCCGAGGTCTGCCCGGAGTGCGAGGGCCGCGGCGTCGTGGCTCGCAATCAGGGCCCGTTCGCGCTTTCGCAGAGCTGCCCCCGCTGCCAGGGCCAGGGCACGATCATCCCCCACCCGTGCCGCACGTGCCGAGGCACGGGCGTCGAGCACAAGACCCGCCGCTACTCGGTCAAGATCCCCCCGGGGGTCAAGGACGGCAACAAGATCCGCGTCAAGGGCAAGGGCGAGGCCGGACCTCGCGGTGGACCGGCGGGAGACCTGTACGTCATCGTCCAGGTGGAGGAAGACGAGCTGTTCGAGCGCAGCGGCGACGATGTGGTCCTCGAGCTGCCGATCACGGTCGCCGAGGCGACCCTGGGCACGCGCGTGAAGGTCCCCACTCCGGGAGGCGGCAGGGTCGCTCTCAAGGTGCCGTCCGGAACCCAGGATGGGCGCACCCTACGTCTGCGCGGCAAGGGCGCACCGAAGCTCAAGGGCGGCCACGGCGATCTTCACGTGCGCCTGCGTCTGCAGGTGCCCGACAAGCTGACCAAGGAGCAGCGCGAGCTCTTCGAGAACCTCGCAGAGATCCTCCCTGATCCGCGCGCCGAGGCGTTTGGGTAGGCCATGGCACGACGTACGAAAGGAATCCCGCGAGGGCAGAACGACGAGAGCCAGCGGCCGCTGTTCCTGATCTCGGCCGCCGCCGAGCTCGCCGGCATGCACCCTCAGACGATGCGGCTGTACGAACGCCGCGGTCTTGTGTGCCCGCAACGTACGGCCAAGAACACGCGGCGCTACTCGGCGAGAGACCTCGAGCGCTTGCGGCGAATCCAGGAGCTCACAGACATGGGCCTCAACCTGGCGGGAGTCGAGCGCGTCCTGACCATGGAGGCCGAGGCGGAGGCCTTGGCACGCGAGGTCGAGCGCCTGCGTGCGGGCCTCGAAGAGGCTGCACTCCTGATGCGTCGCGAAGTCGAGCGCGTCGAGAGGGAGCATCGGCTCGAGCTGGTTCCTGTGACCAAGACGCAGATCACCCCGGTCGGCCGGCGCCAGCGTCGCGGGTGATCTGGCAGGAGGGACGATAGTCATGGATGTGAGCAAGTTCTCAGAACGGGCGCGCGAGGCCATCGAGACGGCTCAAGGCGTGGTCCGTCGCGGGCCCGGCAACGTGCTCGGTACCGAGCATCTGCTCATCGGCGTGCTGAGTCTGCCTGGGGGCGTGGTCGAGCAGATTCTGAACCTCCTCGATATCGACAAGGGCGCGGCGATGACGCGCGCCAATCAGCTGGCACAGAACCAGGCGGCGGGCGCTGCCGCAGCCGATCAGGCAGACATGCTCTACATGACGCCCCGAGCCAAGGCCTCACTCGACCTCGCCATTCAGGAGGCACAGCGACTCGGCGACGAGTTCGTGGGCAGCGAGCACCTCCTGACCGGGGTGTTCCTCGAAGGGGAGGGCCCAGGCAGCGCGATCCTCAGAGACGCCGGGATGACCGAGGAGAATCTGCGTCGTGCCATCGCCGAGATCCGTTCGACGGGCGAGGACTACGAAGCCGCCGCGACGGGCGAGGGCACGCTGAAGAAGTACACGCGTGACCTCACTGCGATGGCGCGCGAGGGCAGGCTCGACCCGGTCATCGGTCGCGACACCGAAATCAAGCGGGTGATCCAGGTCCTGAGCCGCCGCACAAAGAACAATCCAGTGCTCATCGGCGAGCCCGGGGTCGGTAAGACGGCGATCGCCGACGGCCTGGCCGAGAAGATCGTGGCCGTCGATGTGCCCGAACTGCTGCGCAACAAGCGGGTGCTCGCCCTCGATCTCGGCGCGATGGTAGCTGGTGCCAAGTATCGAGGGGAGTTCGAGGAGCGGTTGAAGGGCGCCCTCGACGAGATCCAGCGTTCGAAGGACGTCATCTTGTTCATCGACGAACTGCACACCGTGGTCGGCGCCGGCGCCGCCGAGGGCGCTCTCGACGCCTCCAACATGATGAAGCCGATGCTCGCTCGCGGCGAGCTGCAGTGCGTCGGGGCGACGACACTCGACGAGTACCGCGCGCACATCGAGAAGGACGCCGCCCTCGAGCGCCGCTTCCAGCCGGTACTGGTGGGAGAACCGAGCGTCGAGGAGACCGTCGTCATCCTCGAGGGCTTGCGCGACAAGTACGAGGCGCACCACAAGGTGAAGATCACCGACGCCGCGATGGTCGCTGCGGCGAGTCTCTCGGACCGCTACATCAGCGACCGCTTTCTGCCCGACAAGGCGATCGACCTGCTCGACGAGGCGGCCAGCAAACTGCGCATCGAGTCGACGATGCTGCCGCCCAGCCTGCGGGAGATGGAGCTTCGTCTGCAGGAGCTCGCCCGCGAAGGTGCGGCGGCCGTCCAGGAGCAGGAGTACGAGCGCGCCGCGCAGCTCAAGGAGCAGACCGACAAGATCCAGTCGACGTTCTCACGGCCAAGGATGCGTGGCTGGCGGAGAAGGGCATTGCTGACGCGACGGTGGACGCGGACGACATCGCGGGGATCGTCAGCACATGGACGGGCATCCCCGTGCAGCGCATGCTGCAGGAGGAGACGGACAAGCTCCTGAGCATGGAGGACAAGCTGCACGGTCGAGTCGATCGGTCAGGACCGGCCGTCACCGCCGTGCGCGAGGCCGTGCGGCGCGCCCGCGCAGGCCTCAAGGACCCGCGCCGCCCGATCGGCTCGTTCATGTTCCTCGGGCCGACCGGGGTCGGCAAGACCGAGCTCGCGCGAGCTCTGGCCGAGTACCTCTTCGACGACGAGAGCGCGATGATCCGCATCGACATGAGCGAGTACATGGAGAAGCACACGGTGGCGCGCCTGGTCGGGGCGCCGCCCGGATACGTCGGGCTACGAGGAGGGCGGCCAGCTCACCGAGGCGGTGCGCCGGCGGCCGTACAGCGTCGTCCTCTTCGACGAGATCGAGAAGGCGCACCCGGACGTCTTCAACGTGCTGCTGCAGATCCTGGACGACGGCCGGCTGACCGACGGCAAGGGCCGCACCGTCGACTTCAAGAACACCGTCATCATCATGACGAGCAACGTCGGCGGTCGACCTGCATCTCCGACGCCGAGCGCTGGAGGCGCGACTACGACGGAGTCGGAGGAGGTGCTGATGGACGAGCTGCGCCAGGTCTTCCGGCCGGAGTTCCTCAACCGCATCGACGAGATCATCGTGTTCCACGCCGCTCGGCGCGGGACGAGCTCGCCGCAGATCGTCGACCTGCTGCTCGAGCGCCTCGGCGAAGTCGTCGAGCGGGCAGGGCATGAAGCTCGAGGTCAGTGCCGCCGCCACGGAGTTCCTGGCGGAGCAGGGCTACGACGCGAAGTACGGCGCGCGGCCGCTCAAGCGGGCCATCCAGCGACTGGTCGAGAACCCGTTGTCCGGCGAGCTTCTGCGCGGCACGTTCACGGAGGGCGACACCATCCACGTCGACCTCGAGGACGGCTCCCTAGTGTTCGCGGCGTAGCGTCACTATAGTGGGTCCATGGGCAGGGGCCGCATTCCGGTAGACAGCACCGCCGTCGGCGCGGCCTTGGCCGCGCTGCTCGGGCGGCGCTTCGGGCGGGCTCGGCGCGTCTCCTTCCCACGACTGCGAGGCTCCTCTCGCTCGGGCGACGGGTCGCTCGCGTCCTTCGGCGGCACGCCGTGCTCGCGGCTCGGGCGAGACTCCGGGGGTCGTGAGGCGCCGTCACGTCCGGCGCCGAGCCCCACTGAGCCGACCTCGCGGCCTCCCGGCGCCGCCGGCCCGACCGGCAGTTGAGACGGCATAGCCAGGCGGTGGCGTCGTTCAGCGTCGACCTGCTGATCCCGACGGCACGCTTCGTGTTCAGCGTCGAGGGCGGGCGTGTCGATGTCTCGCCGGAACACCGCTCGCCCGAGGCCTTCGTCGAGTATGCGCGCCGGCGGCGCGAGAAGGCGGTCACGGGCATGACCACCTTTCCGAACAGCCTGTTGGTGCGAGGACCTTCCAGCTTCCTTGTGGACCCCGGTCCTCAAATGCAGAACGCGCCCATCGTGCGCGCGTTGGAGGAGCGCGGGCTGGATGACGGAGATCTTGCATTCGCCGCGTTGACGCACGCCCACGACGACCATGCGGCGGCGCTCGCCGACCTCTCGCTCCCGGTTGTGGTCCATGAGCGCGAGACCAGCGCCGGCCACTGGCCCGCTCTTGGGGCGCTCCTCGCGGAGCGCGAGGTCAGAGTGCTACGCGGTACGGGCGGCGAGCTCGTCCCGGGCGTGCGATGGGCCCTCACCGAGGGGCATACGCCGGGCAGCGTGAGCTACGCGGTGGACACTTCGGCTGGCGTGGTCGTGGTCTGTGGCGACCTTGTGGGTCCGTCGCGCCGGCCCTTCGATGACATGGCTCCGGAGGGCATCGATGCGGCGCGACTGCTGGACTCCTGGCGGCGCATCCGTGCCTGGCGACCAGGGCTCATCATCGCTGGGCATCTGCCGCCGTTCGCGCCGTGAGCCGCGCTGAGATGGCGAAGCCCTCGCGCTGGGCTTGGGCCAGCCGCGCAGAGCCCCTGTGCTACACTTAGCTTTCGTCGATCACGTAGAGGAGCATGTGCGTGCCTTTCTATGAGTATCAGTGCACCGAGTGCGGCACCGTCCAGGAATCGTTCCAGAAGATGAGTGACGCTCCGCTCGAGAAGTGCGAGAAGTGCGGGGGCAAGCTGCGCGAGGTCCTCCATCCCGTGGCCATACACTTCAAGGGGTCTGGCTTCTACACGACGGACTATGGAAAGGGCAAGAAGAAGGGGTCCGACGGTCCCGACGGCTACTCGGTTCTCCAGCAGGAGAAGGAACGTCGTGCGGAGAAGGGGGATCCTGTCGCCGTCCGCGCGATCGAGGGAGATTCTCGCTACACCGGTAGCGGCGCGTCGGCATCGTCGTCGGGCAGCTCTTCTCGGAAGGACGACAAACCCAAGGAGAAGCAGAAGGCGACCTGAGCTTCGGGGGCCGGGCGGTGAGCAGCGTGCAGCGACCTAGTGACGACTCCTTGCGCAAGGCGCGTACCAGCTTGCGCAGCCTCGTCAGCGATGGGCCCTCCCATTTCCCCTCCCTGAACCTCGTTGCCGACGCTATCCGCGTACAGCTCGATAAGCGCGGCAGGGTCGCGATCCTTTACGTGCATCTCGAGAACTACGGCCGTCTCGAGCCGATGTTCGGCTGGCGCATCTTCGCCGACATCCTCGATGCGGTGGCCGCCAGCCTCGAAGGCATGGCCGGGAGCACCCTGCGGCAGCTCGACGCCGTGAGCGACTTCACGCTCACGGACGATGCCTTCATCGTGCTCCTCTCGCCGCCACGAACAGGCGATATCATCAGCGACTACGACCTTGCGGCCGTGACGCGCAGGGTGTACGAGCGCCTGCAGTCGCTCCTGCTCAACGACCTGGCTCCCGGAGTCTACGATCGTGTGCATCCAACGGTGGGCGCCGCGGTCCTCAGCAGTGACGATGCAGATCACATTCGAACAGAGCCTCGAACGAGGCATCGCGCTTGCCATGCAGGCGGCCGACGATCAGGCGACGGCCTACCATGCGGAGCTGGAGAGGACTCTCGCCGACTGCATTGATCGCGGCGAGCTCGAGCCACTCTTCGAGCCGGTCGTCGATGCCGAGGCGGAGACCGTGATCGGGTACCGCAGCAGCGTGCGCGGGCCCTTCCACTCGCCCCTGCGCCTGCCGGATGTGCTCCTCGACGTCGCCCAGCACTCCACGCTGCTTCCTTCCTACGGCGTGGTAGCGCGCATGGCCACGGTTAGCGCGGCCTCGGGATTGCGCCCCGACGATCTGCTGTTCCTCGGCTGCGCCGCGGCAGAGCTGCCCAACGCAGCCGTGGTGGCTCTCAGCGAGTTCTACGCACTCAACTCGGCGCTCGTGCCGCAGCACGTCGTCTTCGAGCTCGACGCGGACGAGCTGGCCGTGAACACGGCGTCGACGCTACGGACGCTGGCCGATGTGCGTGGCATGGGGTTCCAGCTGTGCTTCTCGGGCCTCGGCGCACAGTACGCGATGCTCGAGCTCATCGCCGAGGCCCGGCCGGAGTTCCTGCGCCTCGACCCTGTGCTCGCTGACGAGTCTCGGGGGCGATCCGACCGCCGTCGACGTCATGCAGCTCCTCGTGCGTTTCGGCGATCGCGTCGGCGCCCAGCTGATCGCCACGGGCGTGCAGGACGCCGAGCACCAGCAACTCCTTGCGCGCAGCGGGGTCGAGCTCTTCTGCGGGGAGCACTACGCGCGGTCCGACACGCGCCTGCCCTCGTGTGTCGTTCAGGCGCTGAGGCTCGCCGCCCGGCGCTGCCGGGCCGGGGCGCCGGTGTGGATCGTCACCCGGTTGCGGCCTCTCCGCTTCGACTCGTAGAGCGCGTCGTCGGAGTGCTCCACAAGCTCAGCCTCGGCGGCCGCTCCGTCGGGGTAGGTGGCTATGCCCGCCGAGATGGTAGTGGAGGCGAGCTGACCACCCCTGACCGTGACCGCGATGTCTTCGATTGCGCGCCGCAGCCGCTGGGCGAGCTCAAAGGCATGGACCTCGTCACCGCGGATGAGCACGGCGAACTCCTCGCCTCCGTAGCGGGCGGCGATGTCGGCATCGCGCAGGTGGACGTCCAGCGCCGCGCCGACCTTGCCGAGCAGGTCGTTGCCGGCCTCGTGCCCGTACTGGTCGTTGAATTGCTTGAAGTGGTCGAGGTCGAGCATGATCAGAGCTGATCTCTCCGCCGTAGCGGTCCACGTTGGTGACCTCGCGGTGCAGGTGGTCGACGAAGGAGCCGTAGTTGTAGAGACCGGTGAGGCGGTCGGTGAGCGAGGAGGCGGTCAGTCGTGCGTTCGCCTCGCGACTCCTGCGCTGGTTCCTTCCGAGGAGCAGGCCGGCGAGGAGGAACAGGGCCGTCCCGAGGGCCAGCCTCATATATGCGGGCGGACGTGAAGGCAGCTCCGAACCCATAGGACAGCACGAAGAAATTGCCCAGCCAGAACGTTACGAGGAGGCTGCCGGGCTCGTAGAAGAAGACGGCGGCCAGGAAGAGTGGGAACACGAAGAGAGGCCAGACGTAGGCGGGTCCCGCGACCGTCGCGAGAATCGAGGCACCGACCAAGGCAGCGACGAGGGCGACGATACGGCGCAGGACGACTCGTCGGCCGTAGAGACTGCTCGCAACAGGATGCGCCGCTGGCATGGGTGTCCTCGTCGACTCGCCTTCCTCAGGGCATATCTACGACGTCGGGCCGTGTCGTCCTGCCTGACTGCGAGGCGTCAGATAGAATGAGTCGATGAGCACGCGTATCCTTCTCACCAACGACGACGGAATCGAGTCTCCCGGCATCGCGGTGCTGCGCCGGGCCGTCGAGGGCCTGGGGGCGGTCACGACCATCGCTCCGGCGAGCAACAACAGCGGGGTGGCGAGGAGCATCACGATCGACCGGGCTCTCCACCTCGCCCCAGTCGCCTTCGGTGGCGGTTGGGAGGGCACGTCCTGCGACGGCACGCCGGCGGACTGCGTGAGGGTCGGCTTCCTCGGGATCGATGCCCCGCTGCCCGACCTGGTCGTCGCGGGCATCAACATGGGCCCCAATCTGGGTTCAGACGTCAGCTACTCCGGGACGGTCGGGGCCGCTTTCGAGGCGGCGCTGCGCGGTCGTCCGGGCATCGCATTCTCCGTCCACAGCAGGCGGCCGGGTTGGCTGGAGGAAGCTGCGCCTCTTGCGCGCGTCATCGTAGAGCGTGTGATCGCCCACGGTCTTCCGCCTTGCTCGGTCCTCAACGTCAATCTGCCGGACATGCCTCTCAGCGAGGTCGCCGGCATCCGTCCGGCCCGCCTCAGCGGCGCGAGCTGCCACGACAGGGTGTTCCTGAGTGGCGACGGCGACGGACACGTGCCGCTCTCCGGCGCGAGCCTCGGCGCCGCCGATGCGCCTCCCGCAGCGTCCGCGTGCTCGCAGGGGTCTCGCGACGAGCCGGGTCGGAGAGCTGGCCGATGACACTGCTCTGATCGGCGAAGGGTACGTCGCCGTGACGCCGCTGCGCTACGATCTCCTCGACGCCGCGCTGCTGCGCGACCTCGATTCCTGGGACCTCGAGCTGGAGCATCTGCATGCCTGAGACCGCGTATCCCGACGGGTTCGACCCGGTCCTCTTCGATCTCGACGGCACCGTCGTCGACTCGGTCGAGCTGATCGTCGAGTCGTTTCGCCACGCAACGCGGACCGTGCTCGGCGGCGTCTTGCCGGACGAGGTCATCACCGCCGGCGTAGGGCGGCCCCTCATGTCGCAGATGGAGGTGCTCTCGGTGGAGCACGCACACGAGCTGTACGACGTCTACCAGGAGTACAATCATCGCCGCCACGACGAGCTCATCCGCGGCTACGCGGGCATCGAGGAGGTGCTCGTCGCGCTCAAGGCGGCGGGCCGCCGCCTGGGGATCGTCACGAGCAAGGGCCGGGACACGACGGAGATGGCCTTCCGGGCGGTGGGGCTGGCGGACCATTTCGACGCGGTCGTGACGGCTAGCGACACGGCTGAGCACAAGCCGTCGCCGGTGCCTCTGCGCCTGTGCCTGGAGCGCTTGGGCGCGTCCCCGTCCGGCGCCATCTACGTCGGCGACAGTCCGTTCGACATCCAGGCCGGCAGCGCGGCGGGCATGACCACCGCGGCGGTCGGCTGGGGCGTGTTCGGTCGCGAGGCGCTGCTCGCCTCGGCCCCCAGCTACTGGGTGGACGAACCCGGCGAGCTGCTCGCCTTGTGCCTGTACGGAGAGGGCATCCCGGCCGGCGTCGGCGGGGACGCGGACGCGACGGACTGACTGTCCGCCGATCGCTGCGGCTGCAGGGCGGGAAGGGAGAGACGTGACGGATGCGCAGAGGGGCGCTGTGCGCGCCGCGCGGCTTCGCGAGCAGATAGACCACCACGCCTACCTGTACTACGTCCTCGATCAGCCCGAGATCGACGACGCCGAGTACGACGCGCTGTACCAGGAGCTCGAACGGCTCGAGGAGGAGTTCCCCGAGCCTCCGCACGCTGGACTCGCCGACGCAGCGCGTCGGGGCGGTCCCGCTCGAGAGGTTCGAGCAGGTTCGCCACCTCGAACCGATGCTCTCTCTGGCGAATGCGCGCAACGAGGACGAACTGCTCGCCTGGGACCGGCGCAACTGCCGTCACCTCGAGGCCGGCGGAGCTCGAGGGTCGGAGGTCGGCGTATGTCGTCGAGCCGAAGATCGACGGCCTGGCCGTCTCCCTCGTCTACCGCGACGGCGTCTTCGTCGTCGGCGCCACCCGCGGCGATGGGGAAGTCGGAGAGGACATCACGGCCAACCTGCGGACGATCGGCTCGCTGCCGCTGCGCCTGCGCGGCGAGGATCCGCCGCCGGTGGTCGAGGTGCGCGGCGAGGTCTACCTTCCGCTCGCCGCCTTCGCGCGGCTGAACGAGGCGCGCGTCGCAGCCGGCCTCAGCACTTTCGTCAACCCGCGGAACGCGGCCGCGGGCTCCGTGCGCCAGCTCGATCCGGCCGTGGCAGCCTCGAGGCCCCTCGATCTGTGGTGCTACGGCATCGGCTGGAGCGAAGGCCTCGATCTGCCCGATCACCACAGCACACTGGAGTGGCTGCGCCGCAGGGGTTTGCGCGTCAATCCGCACATCGACGTCGTCGACGGGATCGAGGAGGCGCTCGCCGCGTGTCGCGCGTGGGAGGAGCGCCGAGCGGAGCTCGACTACGACATCGACGGCGCCGTCGTCAAGGTCGATTCGGCGGAGCTGCAGGCGGCGCTCGGCCATGTGGCTCACGACCCGCGTTGGGCGATCGCCTTCAAGTTCGCGCCGACCACGGCGACGACACGGCTTGAGCGCATCGACGTCAAGGTCGGCCGCACCGGCGTGCTCACGCCGTTCGCTGTGCTGCGGCCCGTCTTCGTCGGCGGCGTCACCGTCGAGCGCGCCACGCTGCACAACCAGGACGACATCGGGCGCAAGGACCTGCGACCCGGCGACGACGTCATCGTGCAGCGTGCCGGGGATGTCATCCCCCAGGTCGTCGCGCCGCTCACCAGCGGCGTAGCGGAGGGGGAGAGGGGGCAGGTGGAGCGCTCAGCGCGGCACGCGGCGCTGCCCGAGTGGCGCATGCCGCCCGTGTGTCCGGCCTGCGGTTCGCATGTGGTTCGCGAGACGCGGCAGGTCGCCGTCCGCTGTCCGAACAAGTCCTGCCCTGCGCAACTCGTCGAGAGCATCAAGCACTTCGTGAGCAAGGGCGCCATGGACATCGAGGGGCTGGGGGAAGAGACGGTCGAGCTGCTCTACGGCGAGGGGCTGCTGAGCAACGTCGCCGACGTCTACGACCTGCGCCGCGAGCACCTCGTGCGCCTGGAGGGCGACGAAGTCGTCAGCCTGCCGGGCTTCGGCGGCAAGAAGGCGAAGGATGCGGACGGCCGCCTCGTGCTCGGCGAGACGAAGCGCGCCGACAATCTGCTGGCCGCCGTCGCTGAGTCGAAGACGAGGCCGTTCGCCCGCGTCCTCTTCGGCCTCGGCATCCGCCACGTCGGCTCTGTGACCGCGCAGGCCCTCGTCGAGGCCTTCCCGGCCATGGACGACCTGATGGCGGCCTCGGCCGACGAGCTGGCGGCCGTCCCTGGCGTCGGCCCTGTGGTCGCCGAAGCGGTGCGGCAGTACCTGGAGGAGGAGCGCAACCGCGAGACCATTGACAAGCTGCGCGTCGCCGGCGTGTGCCTGCGCCACGAGCGCGGCCCGCGTGCTGCCGGGCGGCTGGAAGGCAAGGTCTTCGTGCTCACCGGCAGGCTGCCGACGCTGACGCGGGGGGAGGCGCAGGCGCGCATCGAGACTGCCGGCGGGCGCGTGAGCAGCTCGGTGAGCAAGGCCACAGACTACGTGGTGATCGGCGAGGCTCCCGGCTCCAAGCTCGCGTCTGCGCAACGCTTGGGTGTGTCTACGCTGGACGAGGATGGTCTGCTGTCGCTGCTGGCCGCAGGCGAGACGGCGACCCCGGACGAAGAAGGGCGCCAGCTGGAGCTCGAGTAGCGTAGCGTGGTTTCCGTAGCCATGCCTACTCGACTACACTTGCAGGAATCGCTTGGGGAGCGGGCCGGCGTAGCTCAGGTGGCAGAGCAGCCGCCTTGTAAGCGGCAGGTCGGCGGTTCGATTCCGCCCGCCGGCTCCATTAGGCTCGAGAATGGCCACAGAAGGATCCCCTGCATGGCCATCTGTACTCCCTCTGTGTTCCTGTACTGACGGACTACTCTTCGAGCGACGCAAGCTCGCCTGCAGCGATGGCGGGGGACGAGCCCCGTGGCTGACTCCTGCCTGTCGGGCGCCAGATGACTGCGCGTGTCCAACATGGGCGCAACGCCAGGGAACGCGCAGGCGGCGGCACAGGCTCCCCCATCGGCGATGGATGGGCGTGCTCAGGTCCGCGGTCTTCGTGTCCCGTTCGGTTGGGATGTCGATGATGCGCTGCAAGCCACCATGCGGGCAAGCGCGCGATTCCGGATGGGAACGGCGCTTCCGCCTCCTCGGAGAGGCGATCATGATTCTCATCGTTCAGCACCAGGTACGTGACTACGACGCACGGAAGCGGATCTTCGACGAAACCTGGCCGTGCGCGCACGTCACGGCGCGACCGGCCACGAGCTCTGCCGGAGCCTCGGCGATTCCCACGAGCATCACCCCCGTCAGACATCTCCCTTCAAGAGAGCAGGCTGAGGCGTTCGCCGCCGACCCGGCCCTCAAAGAAGCGATGGACCTCGCCGGTGCAATCAGCAAGCCGTGCTTCACCTGGGCCGAAGAGACCGAAGCGGTCGACTACACGGCGAAGGCCGCCTGAGTCGAGCCGTCTGGGCTGGCGGGATGGGCGGTGCGCGCAGTCGCGGCCGCCGGCGCGCAGCCGGGCGGTCCCGTGGCCGTGCGCGAGGCGGAGCCAGAGAGGTGCGAAGGACATGCCGGACTGGACACGTCACCGCCTCCGCGGACTCCCTCGGCGGGCCGTATCCGCAGGGCCGACCAAGTCTCGTCGACACTCACGTTGGCCACGAGGGTGAGGGAGACGGTGCGTGCGGACCTCCACACGGTGTCACGGCTGAGGTCGTGTCCCGCCGCCTTCGAGCTCTTCGGATAGGCGAGCCAGGCGAGCATCGTCGAGGAGATATGGGGAGCCAGCGCCGTGAGGGCTGCCTCTGCCTCCGCTTCGGTCGTGACCACGTCGAGGACGAACTCGGCGTCAGCGGGATCGTCAACGAGGACTACTCCAGCGGGGACGCCGAGTCGCTCCCGGAGGTCTGTCGGCATGTGCAGCAGAGCGGCCGTCATTCCTGGCTTGAGCCGCATCTTGGCTGCGGGGGTCCTGTCGAGTCATCGCGAGGTCATGGTAGCAGGAGGACCACTGCGGTCGTCAGTGCCTGCCGGGCGCTGCTGTGAGGGTCGAACTGGCGAACCGCCGAGCCTGCCACAGAAAAGCCTCCCGCCGCCGAAAAATTGGCGCGGGAGGCCTCGTGCCGGTAGTGCGGCTACCGCAGCCATTATGTACCCACTATTCGGTGGCGGCAATCAGTCGCGGAGTCGGTTTGCAGCCGGGCCGGACGACGGAAACCGCGTCGGCACGAAGTTGTACGTCGAGAAGTCGGGCGGCAGATAGTCGCCCGGCCTTCTGGCGCGGCGGGAGCTCCAATGGCGTCGGGCGTGAGGTCGCGATAGGGGACCTGGCTGAGCAGATGCGAGATGATGTTGAGCCGAGCGTGCCGTTTGACGTTGGCATCGACGATGTACCACGGCGCATGGGGGGTGCTCGTCTCGGCAAGCATCGCGTCGCGAGCCCGTGAATAGTCGACCCAGCGCGAGCGAGCCTCCAGGTCCATGGGGCTTAGCTTCCAGCGCTTGCGCGGATCTTCGATCCGCTGCTGGAAACGCTCCTCCTGTGTCTCGTCGGCGATGTCGAGCCAGTATTTGAGCAGGATGGTGCCCGAGCGGGTCAGTGCGTTCTCGAAGCCGCTGACGGTGGCCATGAACTCGGCCAGCTCATCGTCGGTGCAGAAGCCCATGACGCGCTCGACACCGGCGCGGTTGTACCAGCTGCGGTCGAAAAGCACCATCTCGCCCGCGGATGGGAGGTGCGGCACGTAGCGCTGGAAGTACCACTGGGACTTCTCTTGACTCGTCGGGGACTGCAGGGCTACGATGCGTACGGTTCGAGGGCTCATCCGGTAGGTGATGCGCTTGATGACGCCGCCCTTGCCCGCCGAGTCACGTCCCTCGAAGATGATCGCGATCTTCAGGCTCTCCCGCTTGATCCAGCCTTGGAGCTTGACGAGCTCCACCTCTAGTCTTGCCAGCTCGCGCTCATAGACCTTGCGCTTCATCTTCTTCGCGTCTCTCCCGTACCACACGAGCGGCGACTGCGCATCGCTCGTCCTCCGCCACCGCTTGCTCATGACGTTCTCCTATCTGCTCGGTCTGCTGCAGTCGCTAGTGGCTCCTACGTGCTCACGAAGCCGAGCGAACCTGCCTCCATCCCGCCCGGGGCCCGGCCCTTGAGCCTGGGGAGCGGTCGCGCATCAGGCAGACCATGAGTACGTCGGCGATTCGGTTTCGTCCGCCGATGCACGGTCGCGGTCGTTGCGGACCGGGTTGCGTCAGGGTGCGAGCGGGCTCGCCGAAGGGTCCGCCAAGCCGTCGGCGACCAGATCGACGGTGCCCAGATTCTGGCTATCCGCCTTGTAGGCGATGCTGCCAAGCTTCGTGCCGGCCGCCGGCATGCGTGCCAGTGGCGGCGCGGCCAGCAGCGAGACGCGCACCTGCGCCTCGGCGGCGCGCCGTACGGTCTTGGTCAGGGAGGTCTTGGCGACCGCGCGCACTGCGCCACCTCCGCGCAAGGGTACGGTGGTCACGAGGTCGCCAGCACTGATGATGAGGCGCTGTTCGTACTGAGCGTCGCCCCACTTGAACATCGCGACGGCATCCTTCTCCTCCTGGTCGCGCGTCGGCTGCTTCAGTGTGACCAGGATGAGACTGCGGCGGTCGTACTTGCCGGAACCCAGCAGGCACTTGCCCGACTGGGAGGTCGCGCCCGTCTTGATGCCGTTGGCCCAGTCGTAGTTGAGGAGGCGATTGCGGGACTCCACGCGCACCGCATGGCCGGGCCACTTGATGACGGCCGTCTGGCGCTTGCAGAGGCCACGGAACTTGGCGTTCCTCATCGCGTAGCGGCTGAGTCGGGCGAGGTCATCGGCCGACATGTAGTGGCCGCTCACGGGTCTGCCGCGCGAGTTCTTGAACTTCGTGTCGTCGAGACCGAGAGAGCGGGCCTTGGCGTTCATGAGGCGCACGAAAGCGGTCTCGCTGCCGGCGACCCGGTAGGCCAAGGTGACGCAGGCGTCGTTGGCGCTCTTCACGATCGTGGCACGCAGCGCCTGACGGACCGTGATGCGGTCTCCCGGCCTCAGCCCGACGGAGTTGCCGAGGTCTTTGGCGACGGCTCTCGGCGCCGTGCACTTGGAGTTCAGGTTGCGGACTCTCTCGAGCACGATGATGGCGGTCATCACCTTGGTGAGAGACGCCGGCGCTCTGCGCTGGTTCGGGTTCTTCTTCCAGAGCACCTTCCGGTGGAGCGGTCTATCAGGATGCCGGCCGCCGCCTTGACGCTTGGGGGCGGGCGCCGTCGCAAGGACGGCCGGCGCCACCGACTCTTCGGCGACGCTATCGCCGCATCCCACTGTCGCGCCTCGCGATGAGGGCGACCGCCGTGAAGACGGCGAGTAGGCGCCAGTGAGGGCGCTTGGCGAGGCGGGAGACGACACTGCGGAGCGGATGCATGGCGCAAGCATACTAGCTGGCTTCGCCTCGTCCAGCTGCTGTATGGTTGATGGGAGACTCGGCTGTCGGGTGGTGACGGCCGATGGAGGAGAGTCCGAGGAGGTGGTGTCGTTGGAGGCCAGCGTCCCTACTCGCATGGGCGACGGATCGCTCATCGAGATGACTCGCTCCGAGATCCGGGCCGATCTCGAGGCGGGCACGCAGATAGCGGCCAAGAAGGCCAAGGTCCCGGAGCTCACGCAGGACGAACTCGACCATCTTCTCGAGATCTACGGGTCGTCGGCACGCTTCACGGCTGTGGACATCGGCGACGAGGTCGTCCTGTCCAACGACGGTACCGGGCTCCAAGCACATCGGCAATCGCGTGCAGGACCTGCAGTCGTACGAGGCGCTGATCGGTGTCGACATCGTCGAGCTCTGGCAGATCGACTACTCCTACAAGGCCATCAAGACCAACGTGGCCCACGAGGGGCAGTCGATGAAGATCGCCCAGGCCCTGCTCACCAATCCGGTCCAGTACGGGGCGATGCCCGACCTGGGCCGCTACTCGACGCCGGACGGCCCTATCCCGAACTGGTCGGAGCTCCTGCCCCTGGGCAAGATCGACGAGGCCCGGCAGGCGCAGGAAGAGGCTGCCGCGATGCTCGTCGACGACATCAACTTCGTCGCCGACCACCTGGTCGCCGCGGGCGCCGACGGCATCGATTTCGACACGACCGGAGCGGCCGGCGACGCCGACTTCCTCGCCGGCCTCGAAGCGTGCCGCATGTTGCGCGAGAAGTACCCCTGGCTGGGCATCGAGATCGGCATGGCCAGCGAGTTCGTGCTCGGCATGCACGGCCAGCTCACCTTCGACGGCGAGCGTCTGGCCGGCATGTGGCCCAAGGACCAGTTGCGCATGGTGCAGGCGGCCGGCGCCAGCATCTACGGGCCGGCCGTCAACATCAACACGGGCAAGTCGACCGCCTGGAACATCGCCCGCGCCATCACGTTCATCAAGCCGGCCATGGAGATCGCCGAGATCCCCGTCCACGTGAACGTGGGCATGGGCGTCGGCGGCGTGCCGACGTGCGTCTACCCGCCGGCCGACGCCACCTCGCGAGCCTCCAAGGCCTTCGTCGAGATCCTCAAGATCGACGGCTACTAGGCGGGCACCGGCGACTCCCTTGGTATGGAGTCTGCTCACACGCAGGCTTCGGGCATGGGCGGGATGCGAGCGGCTGGAGATCTGGTCGCACGTATGCAAATGACCCGGAGGATGCGTCTCAAGGAAGCGAAGCAGTACGTGGCCGACAAGCTCGGCTGCGGCACGCGAGACCTCAGCGACCCCGTGGCGATGGAGCAGATCCGCATCGAGAAGGGGCTGGGGATCCTGCCGTTCACCTCGTCGGTGCGCCCCGACGACGCGGGCATGATGGAGGCCAAGTTCAACATCGCGCGGACGCTCGACATCCCCATCAACTGCGTCGAGCGCTTCAAGGCCCGCGCCGGATTGGCGTAAGGAGGGACCCTACTCGAGCAGCATGCGGTCGACGGCGAAGGCCTCGCCGGCGACCGCATGGAACTTCTCGATGAGCGCCGCCACGGTGAGCGTCTTCTTGTGTTCGGCGCCCACGTCGAGCACGACGCGTCCGCCGTGCATCATGATGAGCCGGTCGCCGTAGCGCAGCGCCAGCTCCATGTTGTGTGTGACCATCATGGTCGTGAGGCCGCGTTCGGCGACGATCGTCGCGGTGATCTCCATGATGGTCGCCGCCACCTTCGGGTCCAGAGCCGCGGTGTGCTCGTCGAGGAGCAGGAGGCTGGGCTCGGCGATCGTCGCCATCAGGAGCGACATCGCCTGACGCTGGCCGCCGGAGAGCTTGCTGACGCTGGCGCCGAGCCTGCCCTCAAGACCCATGCCGAGCCGTGCGAGCTGCTCGCGCATGACCTCGCGCCGGGCGCGCGTCACGCCGCGACGGAGTCCGCTGCGCTGCGCCCGCAGGAGCGAGATCGCGAGGTTCTCCTCGATGGTCATCGAAGGCGCCGTGCCGGCTCGCGGATCCTGGAACACCCTGCCCATCATGCGGCTGCGCACGTACTCTGGCTGGCTCGTCAGGTCCTGCTCTCCGAGGAGCACCGTGCCGGAGGTGAGGGCGAACGTGCCGGCCACGCGCATTCAGGAGCGTCGACTTGCCGGCCCCGTTCGAGCCGATGATCGTCACGAACTGGCCGGCCGGCACCTCGAGGTCGACGCCGGTCAGGGCCACGACCTCGTTGGGCGTGCCCGGGAAGAAGACCTTGCGGAGGCCCTCCAGCTGAAGTGTCTGCGGGGCGCTCACGCGCGCACCACCTTGGCGCGGATGGTGGGTATGGAGAGCGCCACGACGACGAGAAGGGCCGTGAGGAGCTTCAGGTCGGTGGGAGCGATGCCGATCCGCAGCGCTACGGCGATCAGCAGACGGTAGACGATGGAGCCTCCGATGACGCTGAAGAGCGTCCAGCTGATGCTGCGCATGCCGAAGAGCGCCTCGCCGATGATCACGCTCGCGAGGCCCGCGACGATCGTCCCGATCCCCATACCCACGTCGGCGAACCCTTGCTGCTGAGCGACCAGTGAGCCGGACAGCGCGACGAGAGCGTTGGCGATGGCGAGCCCGAGAATACGGGTGAGGTCGGTGTTGGTGCCCATCGCCCTGATCATCTGCTCGTTGTCCCCTGTCGCCTGCAGGCAGAGTCCGATCTCGGTGTGGAGGAACCAGTCGAGCAGGAACTTGACGATCAGCGCCAGCGCCAGCAGCACGAGGACCAGGCTCCAGGAGGTGAGTACGACGGAGAGCATGCCGCCCAGCTTCTCGAAGATCGTCTCGACGCCGAGCAGCGGTGTGTTGCGCCTTCCCCATGACGCGCAGGTTGACGGTATAGAGGGCCGTCATCATGAGGATTCCGGCCAGTAGCTTGGGGCCGTAGTTGCTGGCGTCCCCGGTCTTGAGCAGCATGTGCAGCAGTCCGACCGCAACGCCCGCGCACAGCCCTGCGAGGACGCCCATGCCCGTGGCGAGGAGCGGCGATTGACCGGCTGTGATCAGCGCCGCCGTCACGGCAGCGCCAAGCGGCAGGCTGCCGTCGACCGTGAGGTCAGGGAAGTCGAGGACGCGGAAGGTGATGAACACGCCGAGGACCATGAAGCAGTACAGCAGGCCCTGTTCGAACGCGTTGGCGAAGATGGCTTCCACTGACGACGGCTCCAGACGTGGGGGGCCGGGCCGCGTGCGCGGCCCGGCCCCGTGGTCTATCGAGTCGCCCGTGCGACGAGCGCGGGCGACGACGCTCTCAGAAGGTCTCGTCCGCCTCGGCTGCGAGGTCCTCGGGAATCGTCACGCCCATCGCCTCGGCGGCTGTGGGGTTGACGGAGAGCATGAGATTCTCGGCGTACTGGACCGGGATGTCCATGATGGCCTTGCCAGCGAGGATCTCGGCGGTCATGTAGCCAGCCTGCATGCCGAGGTCCTTGTAGTCGAACGCGTAGGCGGCCACGGCGCCGCGCTTCACACTGTCGGTGTCGCCGGCGATCAGCGGGATCTTGTTCTCCTGGGAGACCTTGACGACCGTCTCGAGGGCCGAGACGATGGTGTTGTCGGTGAGCACCGAGATCGCGTCGACGCGGCCGACGAGCGACTTGGCCGCCGCCTGGACCTCGGAGGAGTTGCTGGCCGTAGCCTCGACCACCTTGATGCCCATGGCCTCGGCGGCCTCCTTCTCGGCCTCGACGAGGAACACCGAGTTGGTCTCGCCGGCGTTGTAGAGGACGCCGATCGTCTGGACGTCGGGGACGATCTCCTTGATGAGCTCGAGGTGGGGCTCGACCGGCAGCATGTCGCTGACGCCGGTGACGTTGGCCTCGGGCGCCTCGGCGTCCTTGACGAGGCCGGCGCCGACGGGATCGGTGACGGCGGTGAAGACGATCGGTGTCGTCTTCTCGGCCTTGACCATGGCCTGCGTCGTGGGCGTGGCGATGCCCAGGATCAGGTCGAGCTCGTCGCTGGCGAACTTCTGAGCGATGCTCGAGGCGGTGGCCATGTCGCCTTGGGCGTTCTGCACGTCGTAGGTGACGTTCTCGCCCTCGGTGAAGCCCTTCTCGGCCATCGCCTCCTTGAAGCCCTCGACGCACGCGTCGAGCGCCGGGTGGGAGACGATCTGGGTGATGCCGATGGCGTACGACGCCTTGGTGGCGGCTGGGCTTGGGGACTCCTCAGCTGTGTCGTCGTCGCCACATCCGGAGGCCAAGGCCACGGCTGCGAGGACGAGGACGAGTGACACGACGAGCGCGGTGACTCTGACGACTGGACGCATGGTCCTCCCTCCGGTTTCAGGTAACTGGTCCAGCATTCTAGTCTGCGTGACGGTCTGGGAACAAGCATCGACTCGTCCGTCCGAGGCCGCAGGCTCGTCGCGTGTGTGTTCGTGCCTACGTGGGCCAGGTCGTCGCGTGGATCTCCATCACCTGCTGCAGGAGGTCCACCGCTTGCCCGTAGGGCCGCTGGAAGGAGTTGCGACCCATGATCGTGCCGAAGCCTCCGCCGAGTGCCGTCTGGCGGTTCTCCTCGAGCACAGCCTCCGTGCTCGCGGTCGCGCCTCCGGAGAAGATGACGATACGGCGTCCGCCGAACGCGCCCTGGACGACATGCGCGACCCGATCGGCGAGGGTGTCCGTCTTCACGCCCGCGGCCTCCATCGCTTTGCGCGCGGCGTCGATCTCGATGTGGGCGGTCGGCGGCTTGACCTTGATGATGTGCGCTCCGATCTGCGCGGCGATCTGCGCGGCGTAGGCACACACATCGACGGCCGTCTCGCCCTCCTTGCTGAGCCCGGAACCGCGCGGGTAGCTCCATACGACGACGACCAGGCCGGCCGCCTTGGCCTCGAGCGTGAGCTCACGGAGCTCCTCGTACATCGCCTTGCGATCCGCCGAACCGGGGTAGATGGTGAAGCCGATGGCGCCGCAGCCGAGTCTCAGGGCATCCTCGACCGAGGCCGTCACGGCGGGAATGGGGTCGCCGCTGGAGTAGAGGGAGTCCGAGTTGTTCGCCTTGAGGATCAGAGGCACCTGGCCCGCGAACTCGGCAGCACCCGCCTCGATGAAGCCGAGTGGCGCGGCATAGGCGTTGCAGCCCGCGTCGACGGCGAGCTGGAAATGGTAGCGGGGGTCGTAGCCGGCCGGATTGGGCGCGAAGCTGCGCGCTGGCCCATGCTCGAAGCCCTGATCGACGGGCAGCATGACCAGCTTGCCGGTGCCCGCCAGACGTCCTGCGTTGAGGAGTCGGTACAGGTTGGCGAGGGTACCTGGGTTGTCGGATCTGTACCAGGAGAGGATCTCGCGGACTCTGTCGGTCATGCTGACTACCTCCGGGGTATGGGGGTTGGCCGGACGCCACGAGGCGACCGGCGCGTTGCCATGGCCAGGCGGCGGCTGATCCGTCGCGACGCTGACGGCACATTCTGACACAGCGTCACGTCAAGCGCAGGCCGCTGGCCCCGGCAGCGACACTGCCGGCTCTCGCCGAGGTATGCTGCGGGCGAACGGTTGTCCGTCGACGGAAGGAGGCAGGGTGGACTCGCAAGCAGGCAGCGTCGCCGCTCTACCGGCATACGCAGGTGGCGTCGTACATCGCCATGATCGGTCTCGGCCTTGGCCTGGTGACGCAGTTGCGCGGTTTGGTCCGCGATGTGCGCCGGCGGAAACCTCACGTGTGGCTGGTCCTTGCCGGCGTCGCGCTCTTCGCCTCGCTCGGCTGCGCGTTCACGGCGATGACGGTCGAGATCACGCGGGAGCGTCTGACGGTCGGCTTCCGGCGGGGCTTCCTGCGGCGCCGGATCGATCTCTCCGCGATCCGCACGGTCGAGCAGGTCGAGGTGCCCTGGTACTACGGCTGGGGACTGCGCCTGACGCCGGCGGGCTGGCTCTACAAGGTCCGTGGGAGTCAGGCCGTGCGCCTGGGCCTGGCCGGCGGTCGCAGCGTCTCGATCGGCACGGACGAGCCGGCGCGCCTCGCGGCGGCCATCGAGGCGCTCAGGCCAGTCGGTCCAGACGAGTGAGTTCGTCTGCCGTGAGCTCCAGGGCCGCGGCCGCGATGTTCTCCTGGGCGTGAGCCATGGATCCGCTCCCGGGGATGGGAACAATCACCGGCGAACGAGCCAGCAGCCACGCCAGGAGGACCTGACGCGCTGAGGCGCCGTGACGGTCGGCGATGGCCCGTGCCTCCGGCACATCCGCATCGCCCTTCGCCAATGGCGCCCACGGCAGGAAGGCCAGTCCTTGCTGTCTCGCATCTCTCGACGAGCGCATCGGAGTGCCGGTCGAGCGCGTTGTAGCGGTTCTGCACCGAGACGATCGGCGCGACAGCCTGAGCGCGCTCCAGCTCATCCACTGTCACGTTGGACACCCCGATGTGCTTGATCTTGCCCTCCTGCTGGAGTTCGCGGAGCGCTCCGATCGAGTCCTCGATGGGGACGTTCGGGTCCGGGCTGTGCAGCTGGTAGAGAGGGATCTGCTCCAGCCGCAGGCGCGCCAGGCTCTCCTCGCAGACCTTCTTCAGGTGTTCGGGCCGCCCGTCGCGCACCCACTGCCCTGGCCCTGGACGCAGGCTTCCGCCCTTGGTCGCGATCACGAGATGCTCCGGGTAGGGATGGAGGGCCTGGGCGATGAGTTCTTCACTCACGGCCGGACCGTAGGAATCGGCGGTGTCGATGAGGTCCACCCCGAGTTCCACCACGCGACGCAGTACACGGCGCGCCTCGCCGCGATCGCGGGGTTCGCCCCAGACACCCCGGCCCGTGATCCGCATCGCCCCGTAGGCCATGCGGCCCACGCGCAGGTCGCCGATCGCGACGCTACCCGCCATCACTCGTCTCTCGCTCATGTCGGCCTCCTGTCGATCCACTGTCTCTCACGGCACGTCGCTGATACCATGCCCGCCTTCGCCCTGTACCCAACAGCCAGTGGCAGAGGACTGAGCACGCCGACGACCGGGCAATACCTCAAGCGCGGCGACTAGGGAGTGGAGGTCACTTGCCCGGACGGAAGATCATACGAAGCTACGTCGCCATCGTGGCGGTCACCACCTTCGCGCAGGCCCTCATCTGGGGCGTGAACACGCTCTTCCTGCTCGACGCCGGCCTCGACATCTTCGAGGTGATGGTCGCGAACGCGGCATTCGCCGCCGGTCAGGTGATCTTCGAGGTGCCCACCGGCGTCGTTGCCGACACGGTCGGCCGCCGGGCCTCGTATCTGCTGTGCACGGCGATCCTGTTCGTCGCCACCCTGCTGTACGTGTGGCTCGGGGAGATCCAGGCGGGTCTGCCGGCCTTCATGCTGGCGTCCGTCCTGCTGGGCCTCGGCTACACGTTCTTCACGGGCGCCGTGGAAGCATGGATGTACGATGCGCTCGGGTACGTGGGCTACCAGGGCAAGGTGGAGGTCGTGTTCGCCCGCGGAGGGATGACCATGGGCGCCGCCATGCTGGTGGGAGCCGTGAGTGGCGGCCTGCTGGGACAGATCGATTTGGCCATCCCCTACGTGGCCCGGGCGGTCCTGCTGGTGCCGGCGGCGCTTCTCGGGTTCTTCCTCATGCACGACCTCGGCTTCGTGCCGCGTCGCTTTCGCATCTCACGCCTCGGCGAGGAGACGCGGACCATCGCCAAGGCCGGTATCGAGCTTGGCGTGCGAAACAGGGTCGTCCGGCCGCTGATGATTGCGGGGCTCGTGCAGGGCGCCTTCTTCATGTACGGGTACTACTCCTGGCAGCGCTACTTCCTCGACCTTCTGGGTCGCGACCTCGTGTGGGTGAACGGGATCATCGCCGGCCTGATAGGGCTCTCGGCGATCGCCGGAGCGGCGCTGGTGGGGCCGCTCTCCAGGACCCGCCTGCGGCGCTCGACCATAGTCTTCACCATGGTCGGCCTGCAGTCGGTGGCTATCGTGGCGGCGGCGCTGGTGCAGGCCTTCTGGGTCGCCGTTCCGCTGTACCTCATGTCCACACTGGCCTATGGCATCCAGCAGCCCGTCCGTCAGGCGTGGCTGAACGCGCACATCCCGTCTGCGCAACGCGCCACGGTCATCTCGATCGACGCGATGTTCCTCGAGACCGGCGGTGCTGCCGGGCAAGTGGGGCTCGGCTACCTCTCTCGCGCCACGTCGATTCCCGCGGCCTGGGTGGTGGGAGGCTCCCTCCAGCTGCTGGCGCTGCCCTTCATCTGGAAGGCGCGGCAGGCCTCGGCCGTGGACCCGCCGGCGGCCGCCATACCGCCTGAGACGCCGCCGCAGGATTGCAGTCGGCTGGTCGCGGGTCAGCGTGTCTGCTGAGGGCCGCTCCGGCTGGCGACGCTCGACGTCTGGCTGTGCCGGCGGTGTGGCGGTCTCCCCATAGCGTCCAACGGCGCTGCCGTACGAAGTCTTCGTGGCGGGGCATAATGGAGCTGTTCCGGCCGATGGGGAGGCGGAAGGGGGTCGCATGAGCGCCGAAGCTCGCGACGGCTGTGAGCTGGATCACGGGACCCTGCTCGATGACTCGCTCATCGTCGAGGACTTCATCGCCGCCAGCGGGTTCGGCTGCGTCTTCCGGGGCCGCGAGCAGGCCACGGGCGCGACGGTCGCTGTCAAGTGTCTGAAGACCGACTACCAGGCGAAGGCCTACAGGCGGAGGCAGCTCACCCGTGAGGCCGACATCTGGGAAGCCGTCGGCGATCATCCCGCGATCGTTCGCTTCATCCGCCGGATCCCCGACGGGAAGGCCCTCTACCTCGTCCTCGAGTACTGCGACGGGGGGACACTTCACGACCTCATCAACGACGTGTATCCGAGCGGGCTTCCTCCCGCGCTCGCAGCGGACACCTTCGTGAGGCTCTGCGCCGCCCTCGACCACGTTCACGATGCAGGGTTCACGTTCCGCGATCTGAACCTCGGGAACGTGCTGTACTGCGTGGGCGACGGGACGCCGGAGGCCAAACTCACCGACTTCGGCTTGGCCTGCGAGTCGGGCGACCCGGGGGAGCGGCTGGGCCCGCCCGACGTGAACGCGCCCGGCCAGGAGCACTTCACCGCTCCGCGGCAGTGGTGCGGCTCGACGGCGCCGTTCGTGGATGTCTACGCCCTCGGCGCTGTCGGCTGGACGATCCTGACCGGCGCCCATCTCTTCGAGGCGCCGTCCAAGATGCTGGAACCGGAGTCCGAGGCGCAGTGGTATGCGTATCGGGCGGCGCTCATGAAGATGCACCGCCGGCAGCGCCCGAGGGACCCACGCGAGCTTCGGCCGGACATCCCGCAGCAGGTCGCGCGGACGATCATGGCCTGCCTCGAGAAGGACCCCAGGAAGCGTCCGACAGATCTCGGTCGGCTGGCGACTGACGTCGCCGGGGCCTGCCTCGATTGGGCCGGGTAGCTCGACGGGGGTTCGTCGCTGCGCCGCGGGGTATGGGAGAGAGTGAGCATGGCGTGCTAGGGTTGGCTTGCCTCAACGGCAGCCAAAGGGGGGAGCATGGTGGAGTACCGGAGTATCTTGTTCTGTACGGACTTCTCGAAGAACGCTGATCGGGCCTTCGAGGAAGCGGCGCACCTCGCATCGCTGTCGGGCGGGTACCTGCATATCCTCCACGTGGTTCCTGCCAGGTCGTCGTCCGAAGATGCCGACAAGGCCAGAGCCATCGACTTCCTCGAGCGCACCTACGGGGCCACGACGACGATCCCTCACGGGGTCGCGGTGAGACACGGCAACGAGGCCGAGGAGATCCTGAACTTCGCCGAGGCTCAGGACGTGGGACTGATCGTCATGGGGGCGCGGGGGATGGGTCGCCTGAGCGGACTCCTCGGCCCCGGCAGTGTCGCGGAGAAGGTGATGCAGTCGGCGAAGGTGCCGGTCCTGCTCGTCCCCAAGTTCGAGCATGAAGAGTACGGCGATCAGGTCAAGGAGCAGCTCGCGCGACGCAGAGGCATCCCCCTGAGGACCGACGTCGGTCTGGTACTCAGGCACGCGCGCGAGGCGCAGGAGCGCGACGGCAAGGCCAGGTAGGAGCTGTTCAGCACTCTTCGGGTACCCTGAGCACCCGTTTCCTGAGCAGGTACTGAACGACCTCCGCGAGCGCGTCGACGTCGTTGACAGCGCCGTACGGCCTGCGGTAGCCGCGCCTGATGCAGTGCTTGTACAGCTCGGCGAAGGTCGGGTACTTGTAGCCGCTGAGGTCGGGGAACCTGATCCGGCAGATCCGCTTGGTGCTCTTCATGGTGCAGACGCGCGTGCTGTCGTCGAAGGGCATCTCGAGCCCCAGGCGGTACGCTTCGCAGCGGAGCACCGTCTCCTTGAACGCGAGATTGTGTGCCACGACGAGGTCCGCCCACTCGAGACACCGGGTGAAGTCGGCCAGCACGTAGTCGATCGGGGTGCCCTCCTTCAGCGCCTTCTTGGTCGAGATCTCATGGACCTTCGCCGCGAGCTTGGGGATCTCGTATCCGTCTGGTTTGACGATGTACGAGCGAGTCGCGCCTCTCTTGCCCGTCCCACTCATGAACGTCCAGGCGATCGACACGAGGCGCGGCCAGTTCTCGACGTCGGTGTAGGGCGCCTGCCAGTTCTCGGGCAGGCCAGTGATCTCGATGTCGAAGACCAGTAGTTTGGCGTCGGGCCGGGGCGGACTGGCGTGCGGCTTGCGTCGGGGCTCTCGGCTCTGCTGCTGCTCTTCCTCAGAAGATTCCATTGTTCTCTCCGTGGTCGTGCTGAAGTGCTCTGCGTCAGCCTAGCCCAGTCGTGCGGTGGACGGGGGTAGAAGACAGCGAGCAGGATCGGCGCGGCGACTGCGAGCGGCATCACGAGCCAGGCTGGGTCGTTCTCGTGCTGCCCGGCGGCGAGCCGGTAGGCGACAGCCAGGGCAGACAACCCCGTGAAGGCGATCAGCACCTTGATGAGGAGCCGGTTGCCCCAGGGATCGCGGGCAGCTCCGAAAGCGCCGAGACCCAGGGCCACCAGTGCCGCGGCGAGGATTCTGCCGGAGGTCGTCTCTGCCAGACTCTCCGGCGTGTCCGTAGAGTAGAAGCGGGATGGCGATGGCAATGCTGCCGAGGCCGTACAGGCACGAGGACGATCTTGGTGAATCTGGGACTGTCGAGCATGCGCCGGCTCCGCACTCGTCAGGATCGGTCCTGGTTTTCACGCCCACGGGCAACGTCGCCGTCTCGCCGCGGTCTCCACCATGGGCGGTAGCGTAGCATAGGTGCTGCGCCGAGCCAGGCCAGGTTTCCCGCCATGGTCTCGCTGGGCAAGAGAATGGCGGAGCCGGGCACGGTTGGCCGACTGAAGGAGAAGATGATGGCTCAGGATTCGAGCACGTATGCCGAGTGGCCCATCGCCGCCCCCGAGACGCGGCGCTTCCAGTTCCAGATCGTTGAACGCGACGCAGCCGGCGGGGGCAGCGAGGGTGGTCCGCGGCTCCAGCTGATCGCCGACAGTGAGGGTCAGAACCGCCTGGCCATCACGGTCTCTGCCGGCGAGGTCGAGCCCGCTCGACGGGAGATGTTCGACCGGGGCTACCGTGGCGGCATCTCCTGTGTCGGCTGCAATGTCTCCACTGGGAGCTGGAGGCACTACCTGAACGAACTCGATGCGGTGCACATCTTGATCGAGCTGCTCGGGTGGACGCTCACCCCGGAGGAGCAGGGCGTCCTCGACGCTGTCGACGACTACGGCAGACGCGCACCCGACCGGGTTCACATCGAACTACCTCACGTGATCCTGGCGGGCACGACGGTCGTGGGGCGGCGCGAGGAGCAGGCTGAGGCGTCATGACGCCAACGGGACGCTCAGTCCTCCGGCCGCAACGCGCGATCGGCGAGCTCAGAGAGCTGCAAGAGCTCACCGGCGACGCCGACGGGGCGCAGCGCGTCGCCTTCACGGAGCCGTGGGCGGCAGCTCGCGCGTGGCTTCGTGAGAAGCTCAAGGATCTGCCGGTAGAGAGCCAACAGGACGAGGCCGGCAACCTCTGGGTCACGCTGCGCGGCCGGTCGGGCCGCGAGCTGCTGATCGGCAGTCACCTCGACTCCGTGCCCGACGGTGGTTGGCTCGACGGTTGCCTGGGTGTCGTCGCCGGGCTCGAGGTCATGCGCCGGATCGCAGGCCAGGGCAGCCCGCCGGTCACCGTGCGTCTCGTCGACTGGGCAGACGAAGAGGGGGCCCGTTTCGGGCGCAGTCTCTTCGGCTCGAGTGCGGTCGCTGGGTCGATGGACCCCGATGCCCTGCGTGACCTGACCGACTGCGGGGGGCTCCGCCTGGAGGACGCGGTCGGCCCATTTGGCGTGGACATGGCCCGTATCGCAGAATCGGCGCGCCAGCTCCGACACGCCGGTGCCTACCTCGAGCTGCACATCGAGCAGGGCCCAGTGCTGGAGTCGATGGACCGGCCGCTTGGCGTGGTGCTGGGCACTTTCGGCATCGAGCGCCACACGATCGCCTTCCTCGGGCAGACGGCGCATGCCGGCTCGACGCCCATGCTGACGCGTCGAGATGTTTTCGCAGCCGCCGCGCGCCTGAGCCTGGAGATCCGCGAGATCGCGATCCGCCGGGGCGGCGTCTCCACGGTCGGGAGCTGCATCACGCGGCCGGGAATCCCCACAGCCGTCGTCGGCCGCTGCGAGATCACGCTCGATCAGCGGCACCTGGACGCAGAGCGTCTGGCCGACATGCTGCAGCAGGCGAGAGGGGCAAGCGAGCGCATCGCCTGCGAAGAGGACGTCGATGTTCGATGGACGCCGCTGTGGCGCATCGACCCGGTCACGTTCCATGAGGAGCTCATCGACATGGCCGACGAGGCTGTCCACGAGGTCGCGGGGAGCTGCCGCCGTCTGCCCAGCGGCCCACTTCACGATGCCGCCGCGATGGCTCGAGCGGGGTGCCGACGGCGATGCTCTTCGTCCAGAGCGTGCGAGGCCTCTCGCACACCAGCGAGGAGGATACGCGCGATGAACACCTGGCTCTGGCGGTCACGGCGCTCGACCGGCTGGCCGACAAGACGATGAGCTGGCTCGCCGGATCCTAGGCGCCCAACGGTCAGGGCCTGCACAAGGAGCTGTGCCGCCGGGTGCAGTAGGCCTGTTCTCGCAGGACGATCGCGGCCTGTGGGCCGCGGAGCCATTCACAGTTTCGAGAATGACGCTACTCCGCGATGTCCCAGACACCCACGCCGACTCCAGACGACACATAGAGTGTGGTCAGTGGGTCCGGCTTCTTCTTGAACATGAGCCAGCCTTCACGCACTGCGCCGGGGCTGTAGACCGTAGTCTGCCGACAGCGCGCCATCTTCCAGGTTCCCTGCGTGGGGCTTGCCGGCTTGTTCCCCGACCAAGCCGTCGTTGATCGTGCCATCGGCCGTCGTCGCATACGTGATCGGGTAGCTGCTGGATCTTCTCATCCCCCAGGTCTTCCAGCTGCACGTTGACGCCGAAGTATGGGCCGCCCCCGACCTGACTCCTGACGTTCGAATCGGTGCCCTTCACGGTTTACTCGTAGCTTGCCGACTACCAGGGTGTCACCGATCTTGGCTGCGGCCGGGGGCTCGAGGCCGGTCTCGGGCTCGCTCTGAGCAGATTCCTGTGCGGCTGGTGTCGTCTGTTCCACCGCCGCCGGTGCCTCCGAGTCCGTGTCGCCGCCGCAGCCCGCAAGTGAGCCGGCCAGCAATGCGGCAGCGAGCAGGGCGATGATGGCTGCGGACTCCCCTCACGACGTGGACCTCTTTGGGTGATGGTTCTCCTTGCGCTTCTGATGATACCAGCGGGCGCGATGCCGGCGCCCCGGCATGCCTGCAAGGATCATGGTTCATTCCTGAGCTGCGTCCACGCGCTTTCGCGCTCACTCTGTGCTTGCCGCTGATCTCGCCGAAGGAACTCACGGAGTCGATGTGTACCGTATGCATCACACCGGAAGTCGCCCAGTCTCGAGAGCCGACTATCATGAGTATGAGGCTCGCGAGGTTGAGTGTTGATTGGGCGGAACCCCCGCGCTGACCGCCGTGAGCATCCACGGCGGGACGACGCTGACCGTGGCTGGGTGCCGAGCGCCCCGAAGGCGAGCTCGCCACCCCGCGCATGGTCAGCGCGTCCGGCCCGCCCGCCGGGATCTCCACGAACGTGACGCGTCGGAGTTGCCCACCGCGTCGAGGCAGACTTCCGTGAGATCGGCGCCATGGATAGGGTTGGAGCGCGCGCTGCCTCCTGGAATCCACACGCGTCCGCGTTTCGCCATGGCGAGTAACTCAGCCATGTCGTTGAAGAAAGTAGACAGCAAAGAAGAACGCGGACACGAGCGCCAGGAGTCAGCCCTAAGCGGATCAATAGAGGCTGGTCGGGCCGGCGAGGGCAGAGCGACGCCCGCGCCGGCTCAGTGCGATCACACAGAACCTAGTCCTTCCGCCTTTCTGGCCCCCCGCGACGGGCGACGGGCGAGCGGGGCCCATGCTGAACTCGAAGCCGACGACGACGCCCACCCGGGCGTACTGGGATGGCGCTCGTACAAACGCCTAGGTTCATCGCTCAGTATCGATAGCCGTCAGCCCTGCCGAGAGCAAGGCCGATTCCCCGTGCGACGGCAGACGCAGCCAGGTCGCGCCGCCGTAAGGCCATGGCAGCCCCGCTTTACGAACAGCGCCGCCTAGCCGTGTCTCCGCAACCTATGGCTGCCCTCGAACTATGGCCGACCGACTCCACGATCTTGACGGGCGAAGAGACCGAAAAAGCCGGTGTCTCGGCTATGGACTATGTGTTGACTGAAGAACGGACGAGAAGGGCGGCCGTAACGCGCCCGCTCGACGGCCATCCCCGCCGTGCGCCGATCGGTGAGCGCAAAACTTTCAAGGGAGCCCCAGAGGCCGCGCAAGATGACGCCCCGTGGCTCGCGTTCATAGCCAACGAAGTCTACCGGAGCTGCGGCAGGGGTGCTCGGCGGGGCCGATAGAGACGCATCGGCATACTGGCGACCCGCCTCGCCATCGACCGCGAATCCGAGCGCACAAGCGAATGCGGCGAGATCTGCTCAGGGAGGAGCTCCTGCCTCATGGAATTCGGTCAGTGAACCAGTTTTGGCCCGATCGGGCATACGGTAGGCGTATTGGACCGGAGGACCACTGTGCCGACATGGGAAGCGCTTGTCGAAGCTGAGCCGATGCTCTCAGTGCTTGAGCGCGCGACGCGTGACATCGCCAGCCAGTTCGAGGGCCGATGAGGATTGGTGCGCCAGTCGCGCGTGGTACAGGGACCTCAGTCCCGCTCTCTCGCGGGTGATCGGGTGGGGCCGGGAGCTGCAACCGGTCCGAATCCCCCGGAATCTGCTGACCCGCCTGAGGTCCAGACCACGGACGAACTCCTCGGCACCGTCGAGGACGACCCGCGTCTGCGGACCGAGGAAGCCCTCAACATCGCTTGGGACCACCTGTACGGACTCCTGCCCGCTTGCCGGCACGAGGGCAACTGCTAGGCCATGAGCGGCAACGGCGAGCGGCAGAGCGGATAGGCCCAAAGCCCACTTCTCGCCCTCAGACCCGTCCGGGTTCAGGATGCGCAGGGCGACGCCCCCGCCCGGTGCCCCGGGGTGGGTCCGAGCAACACTCACGCGGTCGGATTCGTCGATGCAGGGCGCCGGCACGCATACCTCACGCGATTGACACATCAGCCTTGGCGCAGCTTGTGGCAACGCCAGCCGTGGCGTGCGGCTGAGCGGGGAGGCTTCGGACTAGGCGGGCATCAGGCGCCCAGGAAGAGGACCGCTGCAAGCACGACGAACGGGACCAGCCCCACGACGAGAAACACGATTGCCCCGCCGTGGGCGCCACCCTTGAGACCATAGATCCCGCCCACGATGAACACGGCGCCCGCGAGGAGGATGAACCCCCACATGGCGGTCTCGAGCAGCGTACTGGTGTCTCCCAAGAGAAGGGCGTAGGCGCTCACAGCGCACAACCGTTCTGGGTGCCCGCTCCATCCATCCGGCTCAGCCTCCCCGCCACTTTGCGCCGAAGAACTCCATGTAGAGGTGCCGGACACCTGCCACTACGATGATCAGGGCCACGGCGAGCAGCACGGCCCCCTCCCGGTGCATTGGGGGCAGCGTGATGAACGGGTCGCCAGTCGCGACGATGTGGTCGACTTGGCCGGGCGTGAGTGCTGCTTCCTCCTCGTCCCAGATAGCGAAGGGCCATGCGATGGCAAAGACGCCGACAACGAGCACGGAGAGACCGAAGGCGATCTTGGCCACAACCCCGAACACACTGCGAATCAGGCTCACGACGCACCCCTCTCACCCCGCTCGCCGCACCATGAGGGGAGCGGCCATGCCCCTACCGTCCGGCAGCGAGGGCGAAGCGAATCTGCTTGCATCGGAAGTGGACCTACTCGTAGCGATGGAGACGGGGGAGTAGCGTCGACATTCCGTCTGTGGCGCACAGCCAGTGCTCACCGGCTGCGCGAGCACACAGGTATCGCAGCCCCCGCCGAATCTGTACGTCCTCTCGCGACCCGCTCATTCGCCACGGCCTGCAGGGAGCAGCGGATAGACAGCCCTTCTTCATGCAGCCCTCCTTCGGCGTGCAGGCAACGTCCGTCTCAGCCTCAGGTGAGGCCCCAGGTGATCGCCTTGAGCACCTTCGTCTTGCCAAGGGCGACCAGTGAGACTATGACACAAGGAAGCGGCCGACCCGCAGCCGGAAGCTCATCGGCGTCGCGAAGCGCAGCACGGGCGCTCGGCTTCCGCCCCGGGGTGGTCGTCACCCAAGGTCTGTCGTGGGCTGAGCCCCGCGCCGGCGGGCGCGGCGGCGGGTGCGACGATGCACTCCCGCGACCGAGACCGGAGAGAGCGGCCGGCCGAGCGGATCGATGAACAGCGAACAGGCGCCGGCCGTCGGCGGGGGCGCCGTCTCGAGCGGCTGACAGGAGTAGCTGAGGCGGTCACCATCGAGCCGTGGCTCGCTCGGGACCACGGCGACATCGTCGGGTACGGCCTCGCCGGATGCAAGGAACGCGATCACGGCGTTGGGCGGGTCCGCGGCGAAGCTGTTCTCGCCCTCACCCCACAGCCCGACGAAGTCCTGGGCGCTCACGTGGCCGACCACCCTGTCGGGGCGGTCCGAGAAGAGAGGTCGACGGCGCGATGCCCTCGAGCGTCAGGCTCGCGCCGTCGTAGGCGAAGGCCGCGGCGCTCTGCACGTACATCATCTCGATCTCTTGCTTGGCGTTCTTTCATCCGGACTCATCACACGCCCCTTCCTGTGGATCTGTCGATGCGGTCGGGCTTGGGCCTGGCACTGTCGTGTGTCGAGGTCCCGCTGGCTACCCCATAGGAGTACAAGCCAGTCACGCCCTCGTGATGTCACGTCCGTGGGCCGTGAGCGACCAGATGACGAGCACCGAGACGGCGATGAAGATGATCGACCAGAAGGGGTACCAGGGCAGCCAGGCGAAGGCCACGAGCAGGTTCACGATGGCGATGATCACGCCGACCACGCGGGCCCAGGTCGCCGCACTGAAGAGGCCGACGCCGGCCACCGGGATGACGGCGCCGAGGATCAGGTGGATCCAGCCCCAGGTCGAGGCGTCGAACTGGAAGATGTACTCCGTGCCGACCACGTAGAACTCACTGTTGAAGACGGCGACCAGGCCGGAGATGACGATCATCGACTCCGTCACTGCACGAAGGCGCAGCCGCGCGCCTGGCCGCGGTCGTGGACGGCGAGTCGTGAAAGGCGGGGAGTACAAATGGAGTGCGAACGACCTGCCCCGTCGCATTGCTCTGGCGATAGGAAAGGAGGTATTGCTTGGAGCCGACGCCCGGAATCGAACCGGGGACCCCATCATTACGAGTGATGTGCTCTGCCAGCTGAGCTACGTCGGCCCTTCGAACAGGCCTAGGGATTCTAGGGCAAAGTGGTAGGCCGACGCAAAGCGGGGGCATGCGCCGCAGACCGCTCCCGAAAACGCACTCTAGGCGTTCGTATCGAGCAACTCCAGGACGTGCGCCTCGACGTCGGCCAGCAGCTGCGGCAGCGCCTCTTGCAGTGCGGGCGTGAGCTCTTCCGCGAAGGTCATGTTGTCGGCGATCTCAACGGCGACGATGTGGCACTCCTCGTCGCTCGGCAGGTGGTTGCCCATCTCGCGGCCCAGGGCAAGTGCGGTGGCGAAGTTGGCGTCGTGGACGTTGCGCAGGTTCATGGTCTCGCGCAGAGAGGTCGCGTCGAAGGCGTACCAGTTGCCCGGGGTGCCGCCAATGGTCTTGATCGAGTCCAGAGCTACCATGCGGTCGTAGCCCTCAAGCAGTTCGAGCAGGTTGAGGCCGCCGACGCAGCACTCCTCGATCACGTCGACGCCGGGGATCTCTCCGAGGCGCGAGTTGAGTCTCTTCGCGAGGACGATGCCGATGGCGTCGTCGCTGAGGACGGGATTGCCCATGCCGAGGACAACGGTACGCGTCGGTGAGTGGGGGGGCCCGGCTTGGCGGCCGGCCGCAGTCGACCGGAGCTCCGGCTGCTGGCCGGGGCTCCGGTCGCTCACGTGCTGGTCTTCATGGTTCGCCCTCAGCAACAGCGCCGGAACTCCCTGTAGAGCTCCCCGCCCTTTAGGATCCGCACCTGGAGCGGCATCTCGCCGGGCAGGCTGTGCGTGGCGCAGCTGTAGCATGGGTCGAAGGCGCGGAACGCCATCTCGACCATGTTCAGGATTCCCTGGTCAGGCTCCTTGCCCGGCTTGATGAGCGCCTGGGCCACCTTCTTCGTGACCATCTGGATGGGTGCGTTGTTGTTGGTCGTGCCCGACGATGAGGTTGGCGCTCGTGCAGATGGCGTTCTCGTCGCAGGTGTAGTGATGCGTGAGCGTGCCGCGCATCGCCTCGACGATACCGACGCCCTCACCCGTGATCTGCTGCGGGATCACGCGGTAACTCGTCGCCGGTGATCTCTGGGTCGTCGCAGTACATCTTGAGCATCTCGGCGTTCTGGACCATCTCTACCAGGCGCGCCCAGTGGTTGGCGAGCAGAGCTTTGCAGGGATGCCCACCGAGCACCTCGAACATCTCTTCGAAGGCCTCCTGGGCCTTGGGCGTCGCCATGCGGTCGGCGACGTTGAGCCGTGACAACGGGGTGGCACAGTAGAGGCTCGAGTCGATGCCCTCGACGAAGCCCTTCCAGCCCCGCTGCTTGAGGTAGGGGAACTTGAGGTAGCTCCACGGCTCGACATGCTCGGCGACGTGTTTGGCGTAGTCCGGGGCTGCGTACTTGCAGATCTCGTTGCCCTCGTAGTCGACGACGCGGACCTTGCCGTCGTAGAAGTTGGGCGCATTGTTCTCGTCGACAAGTCCCATGTTGTGCACGTCGAGCGTAGTACGGACCGTTGACGATCAGGTCCACGTAGGTGGGATTGCCGAGCACGATGTCGCGGAAGAGCTGCAGCGAGAACTGGGTGAAGTCGTACAGCTCGTTCACCAGGGCTGATCTCCTCGAGTTCCTCAGGCTTGAGGCCCTTGGCGACGCCGCCCGGCAGGCACCAGATGCCTGGTTGTTCCGCCCGCCGATGATGCGCTGGATCTCCTGCGCTTTGCCGCGCGCGTCGATCACCGCGCCGCCGATCTCAAGGCCGACCTTGTGCACGACGCCGAGGATGTTGCGCGTCGCGGGGTCCGCGTCGGGCCCGCAGCACGAAGTCCGGCGCGGCCAGAGCGTAGAAGTGGGCGATGTGGCTGTGGATGAAGTGCGCGTGGTAGTACATGTCGCGCAGCTTGTGGGCCAGTGGCGCGACCTCGTTGCCGAAGCACCCATCGACGGCCTTGGCGCTGGCCATGTGATGGCTGGCAGGGCAGACGCCGCAGATCCGGGTCACGATGCGCGGCAGTTCCTCGATCGGCCGCCCGACGACGAAACGCTCGAAGCCACGGAGCTCGGGGATCTGGAAGAACAGTCTCCTCGACGGCGCCGTCGTCATCGAGGAAGATCTCGATCTTGCCGTGGCCCTCGAGTCGGGTGATGGGGTCGATATTGATCGTGCTGCGTCATGTCTCGTGACTCCTTTGCAGTAGCGAAGTCGCCACGCCGTAGCGATAGGCGAAGCTGGTGAAGTCCGGGAGCGTCCTGAAGATCTCTTCGAGTCTCCTCCGGATCCTTGCTGTCGATGATCGAGCGACACGGCGCTGATGAGCTTTGCTCCCTGATCGACGACGCCGGGCAGTCGGCCCGTAGCAGCCGCGGCAGGGGATGCCGCTCCTCGGGCAGCGCACGCCACAGCCGGCGCGCGTCGCCATGCCGGCGCAGAGGATGCCCTGCTCCATCAGGCAGACATCCGGATCCTGCATGATCTCCCAGGGCCGGTAGAAGCGGGTGATCTTCTTCTCGGACTTCGTGCGCGGGCAGTCGTCGCAGAGCGCGCGCTCGTAGGCTCCGACGACGGCGCCCTTGGGTGGCACCGGCACGGTGCCCGTAGGGCGCCGACGACCGCCAGGATCGCCGCCTTGACCTGGTCCGGCTGCGGCGGACAACCCGGCACGTAGTAGTCGACGTCGATGATCTGATCGAGCGCGTAGACGCGGTCGTAGAAGTTGGGGAGCTCGAGGTCGTAGCCGTCGGCGACGCTCTCCGGCAGCGGGACCGTGCGGTTGCCGGGCTCGATCGACGCATTGTCGAGGATAGGCCGTCTCCAAGATCTCTTCGCGAGGCAGTGAGGTTGGCGAGCCCCGGTATGCCGCCCATATGGGCGCAGGAGCCATAGGCGACGAGGATCTTGCTCTTCTGGCGCAGCATCTTGGCGACGTGCTCGTTCTCGCGAGTTGCGGACTGCTGCCGTTGAAGAGGGTGACGTCGAGCTCGCCGTCCTCCATGGCCTCGACGTCTTTGTACTTGCCGTCGGCGGCGATCGGCCAGAGGCGGATGTCGGCAGAGGCGCCGACGTCGAGGATGAACTCGTTGGTGTCGAGGATCGACGACGTCGCAGCCGCCGCAGGCGCGCGCCCCAGTAGATCGCGATCTGTAGCTTCTTCTCAGCCACGGCTCACCTCTCCGCCATGATCGACAGCGAGCGCCGGACTTGATGCGGCTCGGGCCCAGTTCACGGACGCGCTCGGTCATGTCATTGACGATGTCGGCGAACCGCTGACCCTCGCTGGCGCTCACCCACTCGAGGCGCACGCGCTCCTCCTCGATGCCGTAGTCCGCGAGCAGCTTCTTCAGCAGCGGGAAGCGGCGCATCGTCTTGTAGTTGCCCTCCGAGTAGTGGCAGTCGCCCGGGTGACAGCCGCAGATCAGGACCCCGTCGGCGCCGTCGCCGAGGGCCTTGAGCACGAAGGTGGGGTCGATGCGGGCCGAACACATCACGCGGATGATGCGCACGTTGGCAGCGTAGTGGATGCGGCTGGTGCCGGCCAGGTCGGCTCCGGTGTACGAGCACCAGTTGCACAGGAAGCCGACGATCTTGGGTTCGAACGTCATGCAAGTACCCCCTCGATCTGGGCGAAGATCTGCTCGTCGGTGAAGTGCTCGTGCCTTGATCGCGCCCGACGGACACGCCGCCACGCAGGCGCCACAGGCCTTGCACAGGGCGCTGGATACGTGGCTGCGGTGCGTCTCCTCGTCGAACTCGATGGCGGCGTACGGGCAGAGCTCGTTGCACATTCGGCAGCCGGAGCACTTATCGTCGTCGACTTCGGCGAACACCGCGTCGATCTCGATCGTGCCGTGGGCGATCTTGGCCAGGATCCGCGCCGCTGCGGCGCGCGCCTGGGCGACCGAGTCCGGGATGTCCTTCGGGGCCTGGCACGCGCCCGCGATGTAGATGCCGTCGGTCGTGGTCGCGACCGGGTCGAGCTTGGGATGGCTCTCGATGAACCAGCCGTCCTTGTCGACGGCTGATGTTGACGAGGCGAGCGACTGTCCCGGCAGTCGTCGCGCGCCTCCATGCCCACCATCAGGATGACGAGGTCGGCCGGGATCTCGATCGACTCGCCCGAGAGCTGTCTCGTTGACTTCGATGAGCATGCTCGCAGTCGTCCTCGGGGCCGCCTTGCGGATCACCGGAAGGTCGTTCTTCCCGAACATGAGGAAGAGCGTCTTGGCCTCGGACGTGCGCCGGTAGAGGTCCTCGTGGCCCTTTCCGAAGGCGTGCATGTCGATGTACACATCGCTGATATAGGCGCTTGGGACCGCGGACTTGATCTCGTGCGCGTACTTGAGAGCCGTCATGCAGCAGACGCGCGAGCAGTAGGAGTGGTACTCCTGGCTGCGGCTGCCGACGCAGTGGATCAGGTGACGTACTGCGGCGCCTTGCCCTCCTTCGTCTCGACGCGTCCCTCACGCAGCATCTTCTCGAACTCGAATGAGGTGATGACGTTGGGAAGCTTGCCATAGCCGTAGTGCGTGACGCGCGAGGCGTCGAACTTCCTTGTAGCCCGTGGCGACGACGACGCTGCCGACATCGACGCTGCGTGAGGAACTGCTGCCGTTGTCGCCCGTCTCGATCGTCGCCTGAAGTTGCCGACAAAGCCCTTCACCTCTTGGACCTGCGACTCGACCAACACCTCGATCTTCGGGTGCTCCATCACGCGTGTCAGGCGTTCGGTGATGCATGTCGCGGGCCGAGTCGAGATAGGGGGCGGTGAGATCGACGCGGGCGACGTTGCCGCCCAGGTGGTCGCTCGCGCTCGACGAGGTAGACCTGACCCCCCGCGTCGGCCAGGTCGAGCGCCGCCGTCATGCCGGCGATGCCGCCGCCGATGACGAGGAGTTGGGACACATGTCGACCGACAGGCGCTCGAGCGGCTCCTGCCACGCGACCCTGTCGACGGCGGCTGTGACCAGGTCCTTCGCCTTCTGCGGTGGCCTGGACCTTGTCGTCGTGCACCCAACTGCACTGCTCGCGGATATTGGCCATCTCGACGAAGTAGGGGTTCAGTCCGCCTGCTGGCAGCGCATTGCGGAACGTCCGTTCATGCATGCGCGGGCTGCAGGCGGCGACGACCACCCGCTCGAGGCCGTGTTCCCTGATGTCTGCGGCGATCATCTCCTGGCCGGGGTTGGAGCACATGTACTTGTAGGACTTGGACGATCGGTGACGCCGGGCATGTCGCCGATGGTACTTGCGACACCGTCACAGTCGACGACCTTGGCGATGTTGGTGCCGCACTTGCAGACGTAGACGCCGATCTTCGGTTCCTGATTCATCTCGTCCATGTCAAGCCCCCTCAGGCCGCGGTGGCAGACTGGTTTTCCGGCGATGGTTCCGGCTTGGTCAGCGGGCGTGGCACGGGTATGGCCTCAGCTCGCAGTTCGGCGAAGTACATGGCCAGGGGCCGGTAGGCCAGATGGGCCCACTTGCTGAACGGCACCTCGAGAGCCAGCATCGGGACCACGGCCATCAGGTGTATCACGTAGGCGACGTTGGCCGCGGCGTCGGCGCCCGAGCGGTGCAGGGTGAACTGCAGGATGCCGGTCGCGGCGACTGTCGCCAGCAGGACGAGGAAGATCCAGTCGGTCTCGTGCGAGTGCGGTGAAGTGCGTCCACCTTCTCGGGATCACGTCGCCTATGACCCTGCCACGCAGCGCGAGGAAGGTGGTCGTCGAGAAGGCCGACCGTGGCCAGAAGCCCGAAAGCATGGACCCTCCAGTCGATGTCGGGTCCGGCGGCCATCTCGCCGAGGAAGAACATGATCAGGATCAGCATCGTCATGTAGCTCAGCATCAGCGCCAGGTGAAGGACCCACGGGCGCTTTTGTCGCACTGGCTGTAGCGTCTCTGGGTGATGAAGTGCAGCGGCAGCAGGTAGGCCTTGCGTACGTAGCGCCCGCGGAGATCGGGTGCGACTTGTCCCGTCCCACCGTGAACCACCACATCCGGGTGCAGTTGATGACCAGGAGCGAGAGCAGGAAGCCGGCCAGGGCCCAGTCGAAGATGTGGACCTTCGATGCGGGCAGGAACGCGTTCTCGCCCGCTGTAGACATTGATGTCGCCCTGCGAGAAGCCGAACGCGAGGAAGGCGGCGCCAGTGATAAGGGCCACGATGATGATGGAGAGCAGCTCGAACTTCCACGGCGATAGAACAGGTGCGAGATGCCGGTGAAGTCGTAGCGGGCGGTGAGCCAGCGGCGCAGGCTCATCATCGTCTCGCCCGGCTCGGCGCCTCGCGGGCACTCCTCCGAGCACTCACCGCAGTAGTAGCAGAGCCACGGCTCGAGGTCGCTCTCGAGCTTCTCCTCGAGGCCCATCTGGAGCGAACGCATGGCGCGCCGCGGGATGATGTACGGCTCCTCGGAGAAGGGGCACACGGCAGAGCAGTTGCCGCAGTGGTAGCACTTGTTCACGTCCTCGGCCGCCGTAGACCTCGAGCTCTTCGTATCAACTTGGGGTTGACTCGTATCGCCATCCAGCGCCTCCTTAGACCCGGATCGAGGTGCGCGGCCCGCGCTTCGATGTCGCTCGAGCGGAAGCTCGGCATCGCTGTCGACGCCGCGGCCGATCGCGATGCTCTTGAGGACTCCGGCGGCGACGGCGGACGCCTGGGCGACCGTGTCGGGGATGTCCTTCGGCCCCTGGCAGACGCCGGCCACGAAGATGCCCCCGCGTTCCGTGTCCGTGGGGTCGGAGTTGTAGTCGAGCTCGCTGAACCAGCCGTAGCGATCCGTATCGATCTTCAGCAGCTCGGCGAGCTCGTTCGATCCCTGCAGCGGGCACGAGGCCGAGCGGCCAGGACCACCATGTCGACGGGAATATCGATCATGCGCTCGCTGACGATGTCCTCGCCCTTGATGACCATGCTGGCCGTCCTCCTCGACGACCTTGGCCGTGCGACCGCGCACGATGTGCGTGCCCTCAGCCTTGATGCGCTCGGCGAACTCCTCGTAGCCCTTCCCGAAGGCGCGCATGTCGATGTAGAACTCGTAGCAGTCCGCGTCCGGCAGCTTCTCCCGCACGAGGTGGGCGAACTTCAGCGAGTACATGCAGCAGACGCGCGAGCAGTAGTCGTTGTGACTGGCGTCGCGCGAGCCGACGCAGTGGATGATCGCGACGCTCTCGGGCGGCGTGCCGTTCTCGGCGTCGAACACCCACTCGTCCGCCTTCTTGCGCTTGTTGTAGCTGCAGGGACTTGGAGACGATCTTGCCGCTCGGTCGGACCGGAGGCGTTGGTGAGGCGCTCGAACTCGAGCGACGATGAGCACGTTGGGCAGCTTGCCGTAGCCATAGCGTTCGACGCGATGGGCGTCGTAGAGATCGTAGCCCGTCGCGAGCACGATGTTGCCGACGGTGAACTCCACGAGCTCATCGGCCTGATCGAGGTCGATGCAGTCCTTGGGGCACTTCTTGACGCACACACCGCACTTGGTGCCGTCGCTCTGCACCCAGGTGCATGCGGCAGCGTCGATGAGGTAGGCGTTGGGAACGGCTTGCGGGAACGGGATGTAGGCGGCCTTGCGCTCGGCGATGCCGTTGTCGAAATCGCTGACGACCCGCACCGGGCAGACCTCGCGCACAGACGTCGCAGGCGACGCAGTCCTTCTCGATGACTCGCCGCGCCTTCTTGCGCACGATCGACCTTGTACGCGCCGGGCTCTCCGCCGACCTCCTCGATCTCGCTGTTGGTCATGAGTTCGATCGTGGTCGTGCTGGCCGACAGCCACCATCTTCGGGGTGAGGATGCACGCCGCGCAGTCGAGGGTGGGGAAGGTCTTGTCGAACATCGCCATGTGGCCGCCGATGGTGCCGGTGCGCTCGACAAGGAAGACCTGCTTGCCTGCGTCGGCGATCTCGAGCGCGGCCTGGATGCCGGCGATGCCGGCGCCGATCACGAGCGTGTTCGGGTCGACCGGGCTTGTGTCCGGCACGGCGGCCAGACGGAACGGAACGGCCATGGTCGCGCAGGCTACGATGGACTTGGCGCGTATCGTCCCCATGCCGCTGTCGGCGCAGTGCTCGCGGAACGAGGCAAGGTGGACCTCGTACGTGTCACGGCCGGCAAGGGCCATGGCGTGGGTGAACGCCTGCTTGAAGAAGCCGGGCGCGTCGCCGGCGATCACGACTCGCGTGAGGTCCTCTCGCTTGATGCCCGCAGCGAGGACCTCCGGGTCCGGCTTCGGGAGAGCGCCGAGGTCGGTGACGAGCACGACGTCGGGCAGACTGGAGGTGTAGTCCAGCACGGCCTGGCGATCGATGCAGTCGCGCTCTCCAGTCTCACAGAAATACACGCCGGTCCTCATAGAACCCCCCATGGCTCGCTGCTACGTCCCTGGTGCGGTGTCTCGCCAGATCGCTGACTCTAGCGGTCGTCCCCTACGACCGCGTTGGAGTGTATATCGCGGTGGGGGCCCTGCCTGCAACCGGGAGCCAGCCCCTGGGCCGGATGAGCATTCCCTCGTGGCCGGTGTCCGGCGATCACTCCTGCGCGCGCTTGGCCGAGGAGCTGCTAGCGAGCCAGGCCGCCGCTGCGCGGCGCCATTCGACCAGGCTCCCGAGCGTCATGGGGGGTCAGCCCTTGCGGGTGCATTGACAATCGGCGGAACACATTGCACACTGCGCTGATAAACTTGGGCATGTTGCCCGCAGTGGTCCGTTCTCCGACGACAGGGACGTTCTCATCGGCACAACGACCTTACGGGACGAGTTCCAACACCTCACTGGACACAACGTCAATCTGTGCTTCCAGTGCGGGAAGTGCTCGGCTGGGTGTCCCATGGCCGAGAGGATGGATCTCAAGCCCGCCCAGGTGATGCATCACGCGCGGTTGGGTCACGAGGAAGAAACCGTGCTCACCAGCGAAGCGATCTGGCTCTGTCTCGGCTGCGAGACGTGTTCGGCACGCTGTCCGCAGCAGGCCGAACCGGCGGCAGTCATGAACGCCGCTCGCATTCTGGCGCTGCAGCGACACGAGCCCGCGGTCAAAGAGGTCGGTATCTACTACCGGGGCTTCGTTAACAACATGCGCCTGAACGGAAAGATCCACGATGCTTCGGTCGTCGCCATCACACGCTTGCTGACCGGCAACCTCTTCCACGATCTGCCGCTGGCCTGGAAACTGACGACCCGCAGACGAGTCAAGCTGCCCCCTCTGCCGCTGCACGGCGGTGGCTTCCGGAAGCTCCATCAGCGGACCCTCGAGGTCGATCGCCGATCCCGTCCGACGACGGACGCGGTGAGGAGGACCACGGGCGCATGAGATACGGCTACTACCCCGGTTGTTCCCTCGAAGGCATCAGTGCCGAATACGACGACTCCGTTCGCAGTTTGCTGGCGCATCTGAAGGTGCCTATCGAGGACGTGGCCGACTGGATCTGCTGTGGCACTGTCGCGGCTTCGTCGATGTCGCGACTCATGGGACTGGCAACGCCTTTGTGGAATGTCGCCCGGGCCAAACGTGCGGGCTACGACCAACTGATAACGCCCTGTAGCGCGTGCCTCTACCACTTCAAGCATGCCGCGAAGCGTGTAAACGATGATGCTGCCCTCCGCGCTGAGGTCGAAGACCTGCTTGGTCTGCCGCTGTCCGCCGCACCTCGCATCGTTCACCCGCTGGAGGTCCTCACCTCCGACGGCTACGAGGCGCGGATCAGGGAGTCGGTCCGGTGCGACCTTTCGGATCTCAAGGTCGTCTGCTATTACGGCTGCCACATCTCGCGTCCGGCGGAGGTGATGGAGTTCGACGATCCCGAGAATCCGCAGAGCATGGACCGCCTGATGAACTGGGTCGGGGTCGAGACTGTGGACTGGTCGGGGAAGGCGGAATGCTGCGGCGCGCACTACAGTCTGATCAAGCCCGACATCGTCGTGGACCTGTGCGAGGGACTGATCGAGTCTGCACTTGAAGTCGGCGCCGATGCGATCGTCGCCGCCTGCCCGATGTGTCACGCCAACCTCGACACGAGGCAAGCCGAGATCGGAGCCCGGATGCAGCGATCGGTCGACATCCCGGTGCTCTACTTCTCGCAAGTAATGGGCTACGCGATGGACCTACCGGCCAAGTCGTTGGGTCTCAAACGCCATGTCGTCGATCCACTGCCGCTGATGGCGTCGAAATGCAGCCGGGTGGGCTCGCCCGCAGGGTCCATGGCGGAGCGAGGGTGACTATGGAAGGCAGCTTTCCCACACCGCTAGACCAGAACGGCAAGCCTGTTGGAGCAGTCTTGGTCGTCGGCGGGGGGATCGGCGGGATGCAGGCGAGCCTCGATCTGGCGGAGTCCGGTTTCAAGGTGTATCTCGTCGAGAAGGAGCCCGCGATAGGTGGGCATATGTCCCAGCTGGACAAGACATTCCCGACCAACGACTGCTCGATGTGCACCATCAGCCCTCGTCTGGGCCAAACGGCCGGTCATCGCAACATCGAGGTGTTGACCGATGCCGAGTTGCTCAAGCTCGGCGGCGATGCCGGAAACTTCACGGCAACGGTGCGCCGCAACGCGCGGTACGTAGACATGGAGAAGTGCACGGCTTGTGACGATTGCGTGCCCGTCTGCCCCGTGACCGTGCGGGACAAGTACAACGAGGGCCTGAGCGAGCGCAAGGCGATCTACAAGCTCTACCCCCAAGCCATCCCCAATGCCTACGCGGTCGATAAGCTCGGCTACGCGCCCTGCAAGAGCGCCTGCGCAGTGCAGACGTCGGCCCAGGGCTACGTCGCCCTGATCCGCGAGGGCAAGTTCGCCGAGGCCTACCGCGTGGCCGCGGAGCCCAATCCCTTCCCCTCGGTCTGCGGCCGTATCTGCGCCCACGCCTGCGAGACCGACTGCACGCGCGGCAAGGTCGACGAGCCGATCGCCATCGCCAGCCTCAAGCGCTTCGTCTGCGACGTCGCCGGCCCAGCGCAACTCCCCGAACCGCTGCCGCTGCAGCACGCCGAGAAGATCGCGATCATCGGCGCCGGCCCCGCCGGCCTGTCGGCCGCCCGCGACCTTGCGCAGTACGGCTACGCGACCACCGTCTTCGAGGCGCTTCCGGTCGCCGGCGGCATGCTGCGCGTCGGCATCCCCGATCACCGCCTGCCGCACGACGTGCTGCAGCGCGAGATCGACCAGATTTGCGCCCTGGGCGTCGACCTGCGCCTCAACCAGCGCTGTGGCGCCGACTTCACCGTCGACTCCCTGCTGGCCGACGGCTACAGCGCCGTCTTCCTCGGCGTCGGACTCCAGAAGGGCATGCCCTCCCCGGTGCCCGGCGACAATCTCACCGGGACGCTGCAGGCTGTCGATTTCCTGCGCGAGGTCAATCTCGAGCGTCCGCCGGAGGTCGGCGAACGCGTGGTCGTGATCGGCGGCGGCGATGTGGCCTTCGACGCGGCGCGCAGCGCACTGCGCATCCAGACGCCCTCCGGCGGATTCCCCGAGGTCACGATCGCCTACCGGCGTAGCGCCGCCGAGATGCCTGCCTCTCCCGAGGAGATCGAGGAGGGCCTCGAGGAGCAGCTCAAGATCGAGTACCTGGTCGCTCCGGTCGAGATTCTGGGCAACGACGGCAGGGTCACCGCCATCAGGCTGCAGCGCATGGAGCTGGGCGAGCCGGACGAGCGCGGCCGTCGTCGTCCCGTGCCCATCGAGGGCGCCTTCATCGAGATCGCCTGCGATACGGTGATCATGGCCATCGGTCAGGCCCTCGTGGACGACTTCGCCAAGGACCTCGAGGGCGTGGTCCTCGAGCGCGATCAGGTCGCCGTAGACCCCGCCACGCTGGCCACCGGACGCGAGGGAGTGTTCGCCGGCGGAGACGTCGCCGCGATCGGGCCGCTGACGGCCATCGAGGCGATCGCCGCCGGCCGGCGCGCCGCCGCCGCCATGCACAACCAGCTGCGCGGTGAGCGACTCATCACCCTCTGGGACGACTCGCTCCCGGTCGCCGAGCCCGACCCAGACGTCCTCGCCAAGACCGCGGTCGAAGGCCGCGTGCCCATGCCCGTGCACGACGGTGCCACACGGCGCACCACCTTCGACGAGGTCCGCAAGGGCTACACAGAGGAACTGGCGGTGCGCGAGGCCCAGCGCTGCCTCGACTGCGCCATCTGCAGCGAGTGCATGGAGTGCGTACACGCCTGCGGTCCCGGCGCCCTGCTGCACGAGGAGCGCGACACGGAGATCGAGCTCGAAGTCGGAGCGGTGGTGCTGGCCAACGGATTCGAGCCGTACGACGCGACTGTCGCCGGCGAGTACGGCCTCGGGAGATTCGCCAACGTCGTCACGAGCCAGGAGTACGAGCGCATTCTGTCGCCCACCGGCCCGTACGATGGCCATCTGAAACGGCCTTCCGACGGGCACGAACCCAAGCGCATCGCCTGGATCCAGTGCATCGGATCCCGCAGTGCTGACCGTAACTGGTGCTCCGCGGTCTGCTGCATGTACGCGACGAAGCAGGCCGTCATCACGCAGGAGCACGCTCCCGGCACCGAGTGCACGGTCTTCTACATCGACTTCCGGGCATACGGCAAGGGGTTCGACGCATACTACGAGCGAGCGAAGGAATCCGGGGTGCGCTATGTGCACGCGATTCCGCCTGCCGTGAAGCAGGATCTGGAGAGTGAGAATCTCGAGCTTCGGTACGCACTGCCCGACGGACGGCGTATCACCGAGACGTTCGACATGGTGGTCCTCTCGGTCGGGCTGCAGCCACCGAGCGGCATGGCGACCCTGGCTGGCGAGATCGGTGTCGATCTCACGGCCGATGGGTTCTGCTCCACGGGGAGCACAGCGCCGCTGGACACGAGTCGCGAGGGCGTGTTCGTCTGCGGACCGTCGGCCGAGCCCAAGGACATTCCCGAGACGGTCATGTCCGCAAGCGCGGCTGCCGCGCGCGTGATGACTCTGCTGGCCGACGCGCGCCACACACTGGTTCGACCTGTGGAGTATCCGCCGGAGATCGATGTCACCGGGCAGGAGCCCCGCATCGGCGTCTTCGTGTGTCACTGTGGCACGAACATCGCCGGAGTGGTGGACATAGAGTCGGTCACCGACTACGCACGCACGCTGCCCGGCGTCGTGCTTGCCGACGACTCTCTGTTCACATGCTCGATCGATTCTCAGGCCAAGATCCGCGAGGCGATTAAGGAGCACGATCTCAATCGCGTGGTGGTGGCCTCCTGTACGCCGCGCACGCACGAGGCGCTATTCCAGAACATGATTCGCGAGGCCGGCCTCAATTTCTATCTCTTCGAGCTTGCGAACATCCGCGATCAGTGTTCGTGGGTCCATCGCGATCAGCCTGATGCGGCGACGACCAAGGCTGAGGACCTGGTGAGCATGGCCGTGGCGAAGGCGAGGCTGATCGAGCCGCTCGAACGCAAGGAGCTCGAATTCAACCACGACGCTCTCGTCATCGGCGGCGGGCTGGCCGGAATGAGGGCCGCGCTCGAGCTCGCTGATCAGGGGTTCAAGGTGTCCTTGGTGGAACGGGAGCCGGAGCTTGGCGGGAACATGCTCCATCTGCGGTTCCTGCTGAGCCACGCGGATCCGGCGGGTCTGCTCGAGGAAACGATGGATCGCACGCTGCACCACGCGAACATCCAGACGTTCCTCGGCTCCGAGATCTCGTCGTTCGCGGGCAGCCTGGGCAGGTTCAAGACGACGCTTCGCACGGCGGGGAATGGCGAGGTCGCAGGTCCTGCCGATGCCGAGGGCGAAGAGGGCGAAGAAGCCGAGGATGGCATCGTCGTCCAGCACGGCGTCACGATAGTCGCCACCGGCGGTCAGCCGTATCGACCGACGGAATTCCTCTACGGTCAGGATGACCGTGTCGTGACACAGGTGGAGTTCGAAGCGACACTTGCCGACCGGCCCGACGACGTGCGCCGACTGAAGTCGGTCGTCATGGTCCAGTGTGTCGGCTCGCGCACTACTGAGCGTCCCTACTGCAGTCGACTCTGCTGCGCGCAGGCCGTCAAGAACGCGCTGGAGATCAAGAGAGTCAGTCCCGCGACCGAGGTGCATGTGCTTGTATCGCGACATGCGCACGTATGGATTGCTCGAGCCTTACTATCGGGAGGCGCGCGAGGCAGGGGTGCTCTTCATGCGCTTCGAGCCCGATCGCCCGCCGGAGGTCAGTGCGAACGGTGCTCTCCAGATCCTCGTGCATGATGCGATGCTCGACTCGGACGTGCGGCTGGATGCCGATCAGCTGGTGCTGTCGGTCGCCACCGTGCCGCAGCCAGACGCTGCCGAACTGGCCCAACTCCTGAAGGTGCCGCTGACCCAGGATGGGTTCTTCCAGGAGGCGCACCTGAAGCTGCGCCCGGTCGACTTCGCCAGCGACGGTGTCTTCCTGTGCGGCATGGCGCACTACCCCAAGAAGGCCATCGCCGAGAGCGCGACTCAGGCCTTGGCGGCAGCCGGTCGCGCGGCAACGGTCTTGTCGAACCGCGTCATCGAGATCGAGCCCATGATTTCTCACGTGGTTGAGTCGAAGTGCGACGGCTGTGCCTATTGCGTTGATCCATGCCCGTTCGATGCGATCACGTTGGTCGAATACGAGGACGAGGGCGGCCAGCTCAAGAAGAAGGTGGTCGTCGACGAGACCGCCTGCAAGGGCTGCGGCACGTGTTCTGCTACCTGTCCGAAGGACGCCATCTTCGTCTGGCACTTCAAGCCGGGGCAGCTTCGTGCGATGACGATGGCCGCGTTGGGGAAGTAGCATGTCTGACGACGATTTTGAACCCCTAGTCATCGTCTACACGTGCTATTGGTGCTCATATACCGCCGCCGATCTGGCGGGCACGTCGCGCATCCAGTATCCGCCCAACGTCCGCATCATTCGCGTGCAGTGCAGCGGCATGGTGCATCCCAACATGGTGATGGATGCGCTGACCAATGGCGCTGATGGCGTGCTGATTTGTGGCTGCCACGAAGGCGACTGCCACTACCTGGAAGGTAATCTGGCAGCCAAGGCCCGCGCTGAGGCAATCGATTTGATGCTCGAGGACTTCGATCTAGAGCCGGAGCGCTTTCGGCTAGAGTGGGTCGCGGCGTCCGAAGGCCCTCGCTTCGCGGAAGTCGTGAACGAGATGGTGGATGGGGTCAAGGAGGTCGGGCCAAGCCCATATGGATGAGCGAAGACCAGTGACCACGGAAGACCTTTCTCGATAGGATCCATCATCAGCAGGCGGGAGAAGGAGGAGCAATGGCTGTGAAAGTAGCCCAAGAGTGGTTCGCTATCTGTGGCGGCTGCGAAGTCACCATCCTGGATGTCGGCGAGCCACTGCTCGACGTCCTGCCCGAACTGGAGTTCGTGCACATGCCCGTGCTCATGGATCACAAGCTCTATGGGCAGACCGGCGAGGAGAGCGCGATGGACATCCCTGAGGCGGATGTTGGCATCATCACCGGCGGCGTTCGCAACGAGGAGAATCAGAAGATAGCCGAGCTGATGAGATCCCGCGTGAACACGCTCATTTCCATGGGCTCCTGCGCGACGTCCGGTGGCGTCCCGGCCCTGGCGAATCAATACCCGCTGGAAGATTTGTTCGAGCAGGTGTATCGCAATGAGCCGACGACCGATGCCAGCGCAACACCGACCGAAGGTCTGCCCGACCTGCTCGACCGGGTGTATGCGCTGCACGAGGTCGTGAAAGTCGATATCGATCTGCCGGGCTGCCCGACCACGCCGGACATGTTCGTTGCCGCGATCAATGCACTTGCTTACGGGGGCCCCTTTCGAGCTCTCCCAGAAGAGCGTGTGTGATACGTGCCCGACGATTCGCGAGAAGAAGGCCGTGTCAGATCTCAAGCGCCCGCTGGAGGCGATTGAGGGCGTCGGCGAGCCGCTCTCCCAGGTTCGCTGCCTCATGGAGCAGGGTTTCCTCTGCCAAGGCCCGGCGACCCGCGCCGGATGCGGGGGCATGGGCGACGGCGACCCGCGCTGCGTCGTCTCGTATATGCCCTGCCGCGGCTGCTTCGGGCCGTTGACCCGCGATGCGAACCCGATGGTCGACATGATGGGTGCGCTCTCGACGATCGGGCTGGATCCGAAGCAGATCCCCGATCGGGCGGCGACCTTCAATCGCTATGCCGGGGCCGGCCGTCTTCAACCGAAGCGGGCAAGGAGGTAGTCGATATGGGTACGACAATCAACATCCAACCAGTGAGTCGGATCGAGGGCCACGCCAAAGTCACCATCGATCTCGACGACTTCGGCAACGTGGCCGATGCGCGCGTCAACGTAATCGAACTGCGTGGCTTCGAGAAGTTCTGTATTGGTCGCCCCGTGGAGGAGATGCCGCGTATCACCACCCGCATCTGTGGGGTCTGTCCGTGGTCGCATCATCTGGCCTCGTCCAAGACCACGGACGCCGTGTTCGGCGTTGAGCCGGCCCCGGCCGGCGTGCTGCTGCGGCGACTCTGCAACAGCATCGCCTTCATGGAGGAACACATCCTCCACTTCTACATTCTCGCCGGTCCGGACTTCGTGATGGGTCCCGACGCCGAGTATCCCGTGCGCAACGTGATCGGCATGGTAGACGCTGTGCCGGATATCGCCAGGCGAGTGGTGAAGGTGCGGACCATGGCAGCCCACATGCTGGAGATCGTCGCGGGCAAGGCAATCCACCCCGCTGCCTCTGTGCCGGGCGGGTTCAGCAAGCCGCTTCTGCCGGAGGAGCGCGAGGCACTTCTGCCGATGGCGCAGGAATGCCTCGAGTTCGCCAAGTTCGGCATGGCCTTCGCCAAGGAGAGCATCTTCCCCAAGTACCTGGACGCGGTGAAGACGGTGGGCACGATAACCAGCGGCTTCATGGGCACGGTTACCGACGACGGCGCGCTCGACCTCTACGACGGCAAGCTGCGCCTCATGACCAGCGACGGGAGCTACGAGGACTTCATGCCGGGCGACTATGTCGACCATATCGGCGAGCACGTGGAACCGTGGACATATCTCAAGTTCCCGTATGCCAAGAACAAGGGCCCATGGGCGCTCGAGGACGACGCGCCCAGTCTGTACCGGACGAATACGCTTGCGCGGCTGAACGTGGCGGACTACATCCCCACGCCTCTGGCTCAGAAGGAGCTGGAGGAGTATCCGCGCCAGCTTCGGCCGCCCGGCCCAGCTCACCCTGCTGTACAACTGGGCTCGCCTGATCGAACTGCTCCACAACGCGGAGCTGGCCGTTGACTCCTCAACGATCCCGATGATCACCAGCCGCGAGACGCGAGTCAAGGTGACTCCGCGCGCTGCCCGGGGCGTGGGCCATACCGAAGCCCCGCGTGGAACGCTGATCCACGACTACACCACCGACGAGAACGGCATGGTGACGCCGTCAATCTCATCGTCGGCACCACCCACAACAACTCAGCCATCAACTTGTCGGTGAGGCAGGCGGCGGAAACGCTGATCAGGGACGGCAAGTACGATCAGGGAACGTTGAACACCGTCGAGATGGCGATTCGCGCATACGACCCATGCCTCTCATGTTCGACGCACTCGCTGGATGGTGCGCTGGCCGTGAAGCTCGACATCGTCGGGCCGGACGGAGCCGTGATCGATACTTTGAGTACCTGAGACTAGCTCTGTACGCCCCAATGAGGAGACGAAGGCGGAGAGAGCGTCTCTCCGCCTTCGTCTTTCCTCTCTGACCGGAGAGGCTGAGCATGAGCGGGAGTGAGGCCACCCCAAGTTCCGATGCGCTGCCAGCTTTCTGCAGCGCGCGCGCCTTGGTGCTGGGCGTGGGCAACGTCCTGTACGGCGATGATGGCTTCGGGCCGGAGGTGGTGCGCCACCTGATCGGCCAATACGATATCCCCGACGACATCTACGTCATGGACGTGGGCACCGGAGCACGCAGGATCCTCTTCACCGTGACCGTGAGCGAAACGCGCCCGGAGGAGATCGTCATCGTGGATGCTGTTGACTGGGGGCGGAAGAACGGTGAGGTCTTCGAGATGTCGGCCGAAGCACTGCCGTTGAACAAGATCGATGACTTCTCATTGCATCAAGTGCCCACTTCGAACATGCTGCGCGAGTTGCAGGATCAGTGCGGCGTCAGGGTGATCGTCGTCGCGTGCGACGTTGGCGTGATCCCCCAGATGATCGAGCCGGGTCTGTCGCAGCCGACTGAGGAGGCGGTCGTCACGGCGGCGCGGCAGATTGCGGATCGCTACGCGTTGAGGTCGGTCGGCCCTCCCCTTCAGTACAGCCCCGAGTGGTAGGACTCCCGTGTCGGCCAGCGCAGCCGAGTCGGTCATGCCGACACCGATGCTGTGGGTCGTCGTCGCGTCGCGGCGAAGCTCCTGCGCAAGCTGACTGCGTGCGGAGTGTGTCCGGGGTGGAGCCTCCGGAGGACCCTCGTTTGTCACTGCATGCGCATGGGAGGTGCCGGAGCTGATTGCCGAGGGCGACACCATCGATGAGGTCGCCGGTCTGGTGCTCCTCGACGCCAGGATCGATGAGGACCATCGCGCGAGCACCATGTGCAGACGTGGGCAGGCCTGACGTGCAGCAGAGGGAACGCGGTGCCGTCCACATGTGGGTGCGCGGAGTGGTGCAGGGCGTCGGGTTCCGGCCCTACGTGTATGCCCTTGCCCGGCGCCATGACATCGACGGATGGGTGCGCAACACGTCGGCGGGTGTGGAGATACTCGCTGAGGGCGCAGCGCCCGATGTCGATCGCTTCGTGCGTTGCGCTGCCGGCCGAGGCACCGCCGCGCTCCCGTATCACGTCGTGCGAAACGACGCCGGCGCCGCCGGAGGGTGCTTCCGGGTTCGTGATCCTGGAGAGTGTCGCCGATCCAGGCGCCTACCAGCTCGTTCCACCAGACATCGCCACCTGCGCGGCATGCCGTGGGGAACTGCTTGACCCAGCGGACCGCCGCTATGAGTACCCGTTCACGAACTGCACCGACTGCGGCCCGCGCTTCACCATCATCGAGGATCTGCCCTACGATCGCGAGCGGACGACGATGCGGCGCTTCCCGCTCTGCCCGGCTTGTCGCAGGGAGTACGAGGACCCAGCGGATCGTCGCTTCCACGCGGAGCCGAACGCCTGCCCGGTCTGCGGCCCAAAGGTCCGGTTGCTCAGGCGGGGGCCGGAGTCGGGCGGGAGCGCCGGGGCAGGCGAGGATCTGGAGACGCTGACCGTGGGCACTGCAGATGACCCGGCAGGCCCGATCAGGGCCGCCGGTGAGCTGCTGCGTAACGGCGAGATCCTCGCCGTCAAGGGCCTCGGCGGCTTTCATCTGGCTTGTGACGCTACGGCCGGGGACGTGGTACGCGCGATTGAAGGCGCGCAAGCGCCGCCCTCACAAGCCGCTCGCCGTGATGTTCCCCGGACTGGAGGAACTGCGGGAGCACTGCCGCGTCGGCGCTCACGAGGAGGAGCTGCTCACCTCGCCGGAGCACCCCATCGTGCTGCTCGACGTGGCGCCGGGACGGACCGGCGGCCTCGGTCGACCTGAGGTCGCGCCTGGTCAGGGATACCTGGGGGCGATGCTGCCCTACACGCCGCTGCACATCCTCCTGCTGCGCGCCGCCGCAGCGACCACTGGTCATGACGAGCGGCAATCTGGCCGAGGAGCCCATCGTCATGGAGTGGGCGGAGATCGGGCGGCTGGCTCCGGTCGCCGATGCGTACCTGCTGCACGACCGCGGGATCGCTGCGCGCTGCGACGACTCCGTCGCCCTCGTGCAGGGCGGCAGGCCGCGGCTGCTGCGGCGCGCGCGCGGGCTACGCTCCGCTGCCGGTCCCGCTGCCGCGCCAGCTACCGCAGACGCTCGGCTGCGGCGCTGAGCTCAAGAACGCGTTCTGCCTCACGCGCGAGGCCGACGCGTTCCTCAGCCAGCACATCGGCGACCTCGAGAACCTCGAGACGCTGGAGCACTACGAGGCAAGCATCGCACGCTATCAACGGCTGTTCGGCGTGAGCCCGGAGGTGGTCGGCTACGACCTGCACCCGGAGTACCTCGCGACCAAGTACGCGCAGACGTTGCCGCAGCACGAGAAGGTCGCGGTCCAGCACCACCACGCGCACGTGGCCGCCCGGCTGGTCGAGTGCGGCCGGGAGTCGCCGGCCATCGGCGTGAGCATGGACGGCCTTGGGTACGGCGACGACGGGCGCCTCTGGGGCGGCGAGGTCCTCGTGTGCGACCTGCTCGGCTACCGCCGTGTGGCGCACCTCGAGGAGCTGCCCCTTCCGGGAGGGGCAGCGGCGATCGAGAGGCCTTGGCGGACCGCCGCGGGTTGGGCGTACGCGCTCCTCGGCCAGGAAGGTTTCGAGCGGGCGGCGCGGCTGCTGCGCGAGCGGGTCGTTGAGGGCGAACCTCTGCCGAGCGATGAGGAACTGGCCGCCCTGCAGGACCAGGTGGACCGGCGCTGAACGCGCCGCTCACGACGAGCTGCGGACGCCTCTTCGACGTCGTCAGCGCTCTGGCGGGCGTCCGGCACGTGGTCACGTACGAGGGCCAGGCGGCGATCGAGCTGGAGATGCTGTCGGCGGCCCACACGCCCCGTACAGCGGAGCCGTATCCGTTCGCCGTGGACGGCGACGTCGCGGTCGCGGCCGCAGGGCCGCGGCTGGGAGCCGCCGGGTGGGTCGCCGCCCATGCGGAGACCGCCTCAGATCTCGACCCCCGGCCGGCCGTCGTCCGCTTGGCGCCGCTCCTCGCCGGCGTGCTCGACGACCTCGAGGCAGGCGAGGATGCCGGCGCGGTCGGCGCGCGTTTGCACGCGACGGTCACGGCCGTCGTGCTCGAGAGCTGTCGCCGGGTTCGCACGGGGACCGGTCTCGCGGCCGTCGCCCTGGTGGGCGGCGTCTTCCAGAACCGGCTCCTCAGCGACCTCTGCGAGAACGACCTCGCGGCGGACGGCTTCGAGCTTCTGCCCGCCGGCCTCGTGCCGGGCAACGACGGCGGCGTGGCGCTGGGGCAGGCCGCCGTCGCAGGCTATACTGTCCTAAAGAGACGCGGCTTGCTTGGCGAGCCGCCCGACGCCAAGGACTGACCATGTGCCTAGCCCTTCCCATGCGCATCACCGCCGTCGATGGGGCTATCGCGACCATCGCTGCTGAGGGTCTTGAACAGCGCGCCAGCTTGACGCTGGTGCCCGACGCGAAGCTGGGAGACTACGTGCTCGTGCACGCGGGCTTCGCGATAAGCGTGCTCGACGAGTCCGAGGCGGCAGGAGACGATAGCGCTGCTTGCCGAACTGGCCGCCTGTGGAGAAGCGCCGCCTGCTGATGCCGGCGACGCCTGACCTCCTGCGGCGTCTGGCCGCGGATCTGGCGGCCGAGACCCACGCCGGCCTCACCGTCATGGAGGTCTGCGGGACGCACACGATGGCCATCGCGCGGTACGGCCTGCGCGAGTTGCTGCCTCCGGGACTGCGTCTGGTCTCGGGACCAGGCTGCCCGGTCTGCGTCACGGCGATGCATGACCTCGATCGCGTGATCGCCCTCGCCCGGCTGCCCGCAGGTGACGATGGTCACGTTCGGCGACCTGCTGCGCGTGCCCGCGTCGCGCAGCAGCCTGGCGGCCGAACGCGCGGCGGGCGCCGACGTGCGCGTCGTCTACTCGCCGCGCGACGCGGTCGAGATGGCGGCGGCGGAGCCCGAACGCGAGGTCGTGTTCGCCGGTATCGGCTTCGAGACGACGGCGCCGACCGTCGCCGCCGCACTGCTCGAGGCGCGGCAGCGCCGCATCGCCAACTTCTCCGTCCTCAGCATGCACAAGACCATGCCGCTGCCGCTGCAGGGCGCTGCTCGACCTCGGCGAGACCCCCATCAGCGGCTTTCTCCTGCCGGGCCACGTGAGCGTGGTCACCGGCACCGCCTGCTACCAGTTTCTCGCTCGCGAGTACGGTGTCGCCGGGGTCGTCGCGGGGTTCGAGGCACAGGACGTGCTGCTGGCCCTGCTCATGCTCGTGCGTCTGCGCGAGCCGGCGATCGAGATCGAGTACACGCGCGCCGTGCGTCCGGAGGGCAATGTCGTCGCTCAGCGGCTGCTGGACGAGGTGTTCGAGCCGGACGACGCCGATTGGCGAGGGCTCGGCGTCATCCCCGGATCGGGGCTGCGGCTGCGCGCGGCGTTCGCCGACGCCGACGCCGCGCAGCGGTTCCCGGTGGATCCGGAGCCGTCGCTCGAGCCGGCCGGCTGCCGCTGCGGCGAGGTGCTCCGTGGCGTGACCGACCCGGCCGAGTGCGCTCTCTTCGGGCGTCGCTGCACTCCGCAGGACCCGGTCGGCGCCTGCATGGTGAGCAGCGAAGGGGCCTGTGCCGCCCGCTACCGCTTCCGGGGACTCGATGATAGTCACGCAGGCTGGCTGGCGAGGGGGACGGCGACGGGGCCCGCGCGGTGGCGGCGAGCGCATCCTGCTCAGCCACGGCAGCGGCGGCCGGCTCTATCGCGACCTGGTCAACGACGTGTTCGTCGCGGCCTTCTCCAATCCGATCCTCGACCGCCTGGACGACGCGGCGGTGCTGGCGCCGCGGGGCCGCGTCGCGCTGACCACCGATGCGCACGTCGTGCAGCCGCTGCGCTTCGCCGGCGGCGACATCGGCCGTCTGGCCGTGGCGGGGACGGTGAACGACCTGGCGACGGCGGCGGCTCGGCCGCTGGCGCTGGCCGCCGCCTTCGTCATCGAAGAGGGCTTCCGTCTGGAGGAGCTGCGCGCCGTCTGCGCCAGCATGGCGGCCACGGCGCGCGAGGCCGCGATCCCGATCGTCACCGGCGACACGAAGGTCGTCGAACGCGGCGCCTGTGACGGCCTGTTCATCACCACGACGGGGATGGGCGAGATCGCCGTGGCGCACGATCTGGGGGCGAGAAAGGTGCGCGCCGGGGATGCCGTCATCCTCAGCGGCAGCGTCGGCGACCATGCTGTGGCGGTGCTGGCCGCCAGGGGCGAGTTCAGGTTCAGTGCCGCCGTCAAGAGCGACTGTGCGCCTCTGTGGGATCTGGTGCGGACCGCCATCGACGCTGTGCGCAAGAGCGGCGGGGAAGGGGCGCTGCGCTTTCTGCGGGACCCCACGCGCGGCGGCCTGACGACGGTGCTGGCCGAGCTGGCTGAGGCTGCGGACCTCGGCGTCGAGGTCGATGAGGACGCGATCCCGGTCGCTCCGGCGGTCCGCTCGGTCTGCGACCTCCTCGGCTACGACCCACTGACGCTGGCCAACGAGGGCAAGATGGTGCTGGTGGTCGCGCCCGAGGCGGCCGACGCCGTGGTGGCCGCCGTGCGCGGCACGGACCACGGGCGGGATGCGCGGCGCATCGGCGTCGTGACTGCCGCACACCAGGGCCGCGTGGCCCTGCGTACGCAGTACGGCACACGCCGGGTGCTCGACATGCCGGTGGGTGAGTTGCTGCCCCGTATCTGCTGAGGCGCGCGGGAGAAGGAGTGGAGCCCGGTCACGGACTCGAACCGTGGACCCCCTCCTTACCATGGAGGTGCTCTGCCGACTGAGCTAACCGGGCGATGCTGGTGGGGGAGCTAGGATTCGAACCTAGGTAGGCTGCGCCAACGGATTTACAGTCCGCCCCCTTTAGCCACTCGGGCACTCCCCCGGGAGCCGACAGAGGTTACCGCAATCAGTGGGGTCGTTCAACCGATTTTCAGGCTCTCGGGCGGTGGATTGAGCGTCCTCTGCGCCTGTGGTACCTTACCAACGCCGTGGCGGCGTAGCTCAGTCGGTCAGAGCAGCGGAATCATAATCCGCGTGTCGTAGGTTCGAGTCCTACCGCCGCTACCAGTCCTTCCCGACGCCGGTCGACGGCGCATCGTCCGATGCCCCTCTCAAGCGAGTCCTCGATGAGCATGGACCGTCGGTGCTTGCGCGTTCTCCCTGCCTCCATCGCGTTGACAAGTCAGGGTCATGACCGCAGTATCCTTGTTCAGCGCGTCGTGGGCCCGATTACCGGCGCCGTGGTCACCCGATTTCGGGGCATCTCTACGAATGGGAGCGAGCAATGAGACGATCCATGAAGAGGTTCTGCCGGATGCTGGTCCTCGCCGCGGTGATGGTCGTGCCGCTGCTTCTGGTAGCCGGGCCTGCGTGGCGGTCAGCCCCTTCGAGGGCAACCCGCCCGGCAAGCAGTTCGACGGCAAGCACGACATCAATGGGCGGCTGATCGAGACGGACCGGCTCGGTACGTGCGATGATCTCGCTTAGATGGGACCCCCTTCGACGGCTACATCGAGCGCGTCTTCTACGACGTGCGGAGCTCCGATCCGCGGTTGAGCGGGAAGATGATTCTCGACGTCACGTACGCCTATCCGAACGAGAACCTCAATGTCGTCTTCGGCGGCGAGTGGAGGATGTTCGCCGGCTCCGGAGTGCCCCAGTGGGAAGACCCCACCATTTGGACGGATCACTTCGAGGGACTTGAGAGCGCCAACTACGTCTTCGGCAAGCCGTTCCAGCTCAGCGTGTCCGGTATCGCAGACGCAGCGAAGCAGCGTCAATGAGGCGTCGACGCTTCACTACCGCGTGCATCGGGCCTCAGCTGACCCGAATCATCCCAGCAAGTCCGCGCTGATCCTCAAGGCGCGTATCGACGAACAGGACTGAGCAAGTCGACTTGCGGCGGCGGGCCAGCCGGTGGTGACGCGCTCGCGCGTCAGGCGCCAGGCCCGCCGCCGCTGACGACGCTGCCGGCGGTGTCGCCGCCGTCCATCGACGATCACGGCGCCGGTGAAGTAGGCGGCTTCGTCGCTGGCCAGGTAGGCGAAGAGGCCCGCGAGCTCCTCGGGCGTGCCGTGGCGGCCCAAGGGGATGCGCGCGTTGACTCGGCGAGCATCTCCGGCGTGTACTCGGCCTCCTGCATGGGCGTGAGCACGTAGCCGGGGCAGACGGCGTTGACGCGGACCTTGGGCGCCCACTCGAGCGCCAGCGACTTGGCTGAGGCTGACGAGACCGGCCTTGGTGGCGTTGTAGTCGGCGTAGTGGCGGTAGCCGACGAGGGCGTTGGTCGAGGCGGTGAAAGGATGGCGCCGCCGGCGCCCGCGAGCATTCGCCGGCCGGCGGCCTGCGCGACCCAGAAGGCGCCGTCAGGTTGGTGGCGAGGACCTCCGTCCAGTGCTCCTCGGTGATGTCGACGGCCGGGCCGGTAGCTCGTCCCAGCGTTGTCGATGAGCACGTCGAGGTCGCCGATGCGCGCGAAGGCGCGGTCGACCTGCGCGCGGTCGCCGACGTCGCACTGGATCACGTCGTGCCCGGGGCGGCGCGCCAGGACGACGACGTCGCAGCCCTCGTCGCGAAAGCGCGCGCCGTCGCCGCGCCGATGCCGCTGGTGCCGCCGGTGATCACGACGCGTTTGCCGGCCAATCCCTTCATGATCGACCCCCGTCGCCGTCGTGAAACTGCGCTGCACTCGACCCATGCTCGTCTGTATCCTACACACGTGGACCCCGAGCCCTTCATCGGCGTCGTCAGCGACACGCACGGCCACTACGACCCACTCCTCGACGACCTGTTCGCAGGGGCGCAGCACATCGTCCACGCCGGCGACATCGGCGGCGGCGTTCTCGAGCGCCTCAGTCGGGTGGCTCCAGTCACGGCGGTGCTCGGCAACACCGATGCGCCCGAGCTGCTGCCCGGCGTCGCGCTGGAGGCCGAGGTCGATGCCCTCGGCTTGCGCATCGTCGTGTGCCACATCCGCGCAGACCTGCTGCGCCTTCGCGATCCGGCGGCGGAGGGCGTCGATGTCGTGATCACGGGGCACAGTCACAGGGCGGCGGTGGAGTGGCGTCAGACCACGCTCCAGCTGAATCCTGGATCGGCGGGCAGGTCGCGGTTCGGCATGTCCCGCAGCGCGGCTCTGCTCACGCGGCGATCAGGGCGGCCACACGCGCGGATCGTGACGCTGGAGTAGGAGTGTCGCGTCAGTGCGCCCTGGCGCGCATGGCGGCGTAGGCGGCGAGCGCGCGGGAGCGGGCCTCGCCGTGCTCGACGATGGGCTCGGGGTAGGCGGCGTCCGCAGGCTCCGTGCCGAGCTCCGGGAGCCAGCGCCGCGAGAGGCGTTCTCTGGGTCGTGGCGGTGGCTCTGAATGGTCGGGTTGAAGACGCGGAAGTACGGCGCCGCGTCGGCCCCAGAACCGGCGACCCACTGCCATCCGAGCGCGTTGTCGGCGAGATCTGCATCGACGAGGGTATCCCAGAACCAGTCTTCGCCCTCTCTCCAGGAGACCAGCAGGTCTTTGACGAGGAAGGATGCGGCGACGAGGCGCGCTCGGTTGTGCATCCAGCCAGTCGCCCAGAGCTCGCGCATGCCCGCATCGACTAGCGGATAGCCGGTGCGACCGCGCCGCCAGGCCTCCAAGCCGTTCGGATCGTCGCGCCAGGCAAAGGCCTCGAAGTGTTGCTGTAGTGGGCGCTCGGGCAGATGCGGGGAGTGCAGGAGGATATGGTGCGCGAACTCGCGCCAGCCGAGCTGTCGCACGAAGGCGCGGCGGAGCGCCCCAGACCGGCGAGCTCCGCGGCCCGGTCGCTGGTCGGTGCGAGGGCCACCTCGAGTTCGAGACCCGCCTCGTTAAGTCGCCGGCGACGGCGTGCCATACCTGGCGGCCGCTCACTTCACCCCAACGGAGGTGCGGGACAGGCGCGACGTCCCCTGAGTTCGGGGCGATCGCGGCTGTCGGCGTACTGGCATCAGGTCGTCTTCGAGAGCCGACGAGGCGGGCGGGGCGCCTTCCTCTCCCGGTCGCCAGAAGCGGATGAACCCGGCCGACCACCGCGGCACGGCTGCCGCCTTCAGTGACGCCAGGGTCTGGGTTGAGGGAACGGCAGGCGGCGGCGGGAGTGACTGGGGTGTGGGGAGGGGCATGGGCGGGGGCCCGTTGCGCAGGCAGCTGCGCCAGTACGGAGCGAACACCCCGTACGGACGGCCTTCACGTGTGAGGACCGCCGCCGGGTCGTAGAGCAGATTGGCCGACGGGACGAGCACGGGCTTCGCACCGCCTGCAAGTGCCGCCGTCACCCGCAGGTCGTCGGCGCGCTCATCAGGTTCGAGCACCTGCCGCGCGACGACGTCGGCGTCTGTCGCCCGGGCCATCTTGGGCAAGACCACGGCAGGGTCGCCCTGGCCGATGGCCAGTCGCGACCCTCGGCGTCGCAAGTCAGTCGTGAGAGCGCTCAACGACGTCCACAGCCACCAGCGCGACGCGGCCCCGGGTGCCCATCGGCGCCGCGCTCTCGGCTCCCAGACGTAGATCGGCAAGAGGCTTCCGCCTTCTGCCGCGCCTCGGCTACCGCGGTCACCAGCGCGGGGTTGTCGCCCAGGCGGAGATCGCGACGGAACCAGAGCAGCGTCACCGGCGGACGTGTCGGGTGGCCCCGCGCAGAACGCGGCCCTTCGTGGAGCGTCCTCTCCATGGGCATCATTATGGCTGGGACGTAGACCGTCGTACAGTGGGCCGGAAGCTCAGCTCTCTCGGGCGCGCCTTGCGTCGCCTTGCGGGAAGGGAAGGATCTGCGACGAGCAGCCAACGCCCCCAGCATGCGTCACCCGGCCTGATGGCCGGCAAGACGGTCCTGGTCACGGGCTCGACGGACGGCATCGGCCTCTCGACGGCGACCAGCCTGGCGGCCATGGGGGCGACAGTCCTCCTCCACGGCCGCGACCCGGGTCGCGGAGCCGCCGCCCTCGCGGCAGTCCAGGCGGCCGCGGCCGCTCGATCGCCCGACCGAGCCGCGCTCTACCTCGCCGATCTCTCGTCGCGGCAACGGGTGCGTGCTCTCGCGGCCCAGGTCCGCCGGCGTTGCGAGCGTCTGGATGTGCTCGTCAACAACGCCGGCATCGACGTGCCCAGGCGTCTCGTCACTCCCGAGGGACTCGAGCTCACCTTCGCCGTCAACGTCGTCGCGCCGTTCTTGCTCGCACGGGATCTGTGCCGTTGCTCGTGGCCGGCGCTCCGGCGCGCATCGTCAACCTGAGTCCGCCTCGCACCGGGCCGGGGAGATGCACAGGGACGACCTGCGGCTCGAAGGCTCCTACGACCCTCTCGTCGCCTACGAGCAGTCGAACGTCTGGCGTTTCTCACCTTCGAGCTTGCTCGGCGGATCATCGAGGACCTCGGCGTGACCGCCGTCTGCCTCGATCCCGGCAACGTCAACACTGGGATGCTGCGCGCGGGGTGGCCGGAACTGGACGGAATCGACGCCGCCACGGGTGCGGCGACCAGCGTCTATCTGGCCTCCTCACCGGCGGTCGAGGGCATCTCGGGGGGGTCTACTGCGAGGAGGGTCGTGGAACACGTTCGTCGGCCTCCAGTCTCGACCGGGACGCCCAAGCCCGTCTGTGGGCCGCCCTCGAGCGGATGACGAGCACGGCGCAGAGGTGAGACCTAGGGCTTGCGACCACCCGGCGATGGACGAATGCTGTCACTCGTGACCATCGCAACGCCGCTCGCCGCAGTCGCCACCGGAAGACTAATAAGACCAATCATTGGCTCAAGGGAACGTGATCATGCTGCAACCCAAGACGGTCGAGCTCTACACGCTCAGTACCTGCCCGTGGTGCAAGAAGGCCATGGCCTACCTGAGTGACCGCCGCGTCGATTTCACCTATATCGACTACGACCTCGCTCCGGAGGATGTGCAGGCCCGCATCCAGGAGGAGATGACGTCGAGGAACGCTCGCTCCTTCCCGTTCGTGAAGATCGGTGAGGAGTTCATCGTCGGCTACAACCCGGAAGCCTACGCGAGGCTGCTGGAGCTGGAGTAAGACGATGGTCGGGGTGGGCGGATTTGAACCGCCGACCTCTCGGTCCCGAACCGAGCGCTCTACCAAGCTGAGCCACACCCCGACGCGGAGAGGGAATTCTACCGGATGCCGTCCCGGGCTGCTACCGGCCTCGTGAGCTGGAGTGAGCGCCCCCTGAGCGGCTCGGCGCGGTCTTTGCTAGAGTTGCGCAGTCTCACAATCGACGCTCACGGACCCGTGCGGTCATGTCTGGAGGTCTCGCTCATGTCGGAGAAGCCGGCGATCATGAAGCACCTGCCTCACTTCCTCGAGCCGATCACGCCCATCACGATCGACCATGCCGAGGGGAGTTGGGTCTACGACGTCGAGGGCGGCAAGTGGCTCGATTTCGTCATGGGGATCGCTGTCGTCGGCACCGGTCACGCTCACCCCCGCGTCGTCGGCGCGGTGCAGGAGCAGGCCGCCAAGTGCTCCCACGCGCAGACCGGCATCTACCGCCACCAGCCCATGCTCGACCTCAGCGAGAAGCTGGCCGGCCTCTTGCCGGACCCCATAGATGAGATCATGTTCATGAACTCCGGGGCAGAGGCCGTGGAGAACGCGGTGAAGCTCGCCAAACAGGCGACGCGACGGCCGGGGGTCATCGCCTTCCAGGGTGGCTTCCACGGCCGTACGCATCTGACGATGGCCATGACCGACTCGGCGGTACACTACCGCGGTCACTTCGAGCCGCTCGTCGGCGGCATCTACCACGCGCGCTACTGCCCCCATTCAGAACCCCCGCGAGCGAGGACCCGACGACTTACGCCATCGAGGATCTGCGGCGCGTCCTGCGGGCCGAGATCTACCCCGACGACGTCGCCTGCATCGTCGTGGAGCCGATCCAGGGGGAGGGCGGGTTCGTCGTGCCGACGACCGAGTTCATGCAGGAACTGCGGGCCATCGCCGACGAGATCGGCGCCCAACTCGTCCTCGACGAGATCAGGCCGGCGTGGGGCGTACCGGCGAGTGGTTCGGCTTCGAGCACTACGGCATCGTGCCGGACATCGTGGCGATCGCCAAGGGAGTGGCTTCGGGATATCCGGTGTCGGCCATCGCGGCGCGCAGGGAGCTGTGGGACGCCTGCTTCCCGGGTCGATGGGCGGCACCTACGGCGGCAACGCCGTCGCCTGTGCCGCCGCTGTCGCCACGCTCGACGTCATGCAGGAGGAGGACCTTCCGGGCAACGCTGAGAGGCAGGGCGGCAGGCTGCTCGACTTCTTTCGCGCGAAGCAGGAGCGGTATCCGGGCCTGGGGGACGTGCGTGGCAAGGGCCTCATGTGCGCCATCGAGTGCGTGCTCCCGGGGACAAAGGAGCCGGACGCGGCGGCTGCCGCGGCGTTCATCGCCGAGGCCGCCAAGCGCAAGGTGATCCTCATGGGGGCGGGACCCCACGGAAGCTGCGTGCGCTTCATTCCAGCCCTGAACGTCAGCGAGAGCGAGATGGACCTGGCGCTCTCCGTGTTCGACGAGTGTCTTGGGCAGGTCTACGCGTGAGGGGAGCGGCCGAGCAGGGCGTGGCCGCACATCGGTCGATTCCGGGGTCGTGCTACACTCGGATGCGATGAGCAGCCCTCAGCCGCCGCAGACGCAACCCTCGCAGGCCGGGTCGCAATCTAGGTTCACGACGCGGCTGCGCGTGCGCTACGCCGAGACCGATGCGGCCGGCGTCGTGTACTACGCCAACTACCTCACCTACTTCGAGGTCGTGCGCGTCGAGCTGCTGCGGGCGCTCGGCGTGCCGATCACCGAGGTGGAGGCGCGCGGCATCGTCCTGCCGGTCGTCGAGGCCCGCCTCAAGTACCTGCGTCCTGCACACCTCGACGATCTCCTCGAGGTGTCCCTGAGCATCACTTCGGTCGGCCCGGGTTCGTTCACCTGCGAGTACGAGATCGTGCGCGACGGGCTGTTGCTCGTGTCGGGATGGACGCGTCTCGCCGTGTGCGAGCGCGAGTCGTGGCGCAGCACACCGATGCCGACTTGGCTACGCGAGCTGTTCGCACAGACGCCGCCCACCGCCGCGGAGCCCCGATGATGAGCCAACCTCCCCAGGACGGGAGCCAGGGCATGCCGTCGGATTTCGACTCCGACTCGCTCGAGGGTCTCGACGTGCGGCCCTGCTATCGGCACCCCGATCGCGAGACGGGCGTGTCGTGCTCCAACTGTGGCCGCCCCATCTGCCACGACTGCATGATCGTGGCGCCGGTCGGCTTTCGCTGTCCGGAGTGCGTCAAGCAGAGCAACGCGAGGGGTTCCCGCGCGAAGGTGGTGACGCGCGGCCAGATACGCTCGCGCTGGGGCAGCAAGGGCGGCGGCATGGCGTCCGTCGCTCCCGTCACCAGAGTCCTCATCGCCGTCAACATCGCCCTGTTCGCCGTCGAGGTCCTCCTCGGGGCTGTCGGCCTCTTCGGCGGAGGCTCGACGAGCGCCCTGGTCTCGATGGGCGCTCTCGTCCCCGCGTACGTGGCCGAGGGCAGCGACTACTGGCGGCTGTTCACTGCGATGTTCCTGCACGGTAGCTTGCTGCACATCGCCTTCAACATGTACGCCCTCTACCTCGGCGGTACGTACCTCGAGACGATCGCCGGCAGGGGCAAGTACATCGCCATCTACCTGTTCGCCGGGGTCGCGGGGAACGTCGCCGTGTACGTTCTGGCGGCGCCGTTCTCGGTGACCATCGGCGCCTCGACCGCCATCTTCGGCGTCTTCGGCGCCTTGTTCGTCTACAGCGTGCACTACCGCGACAGTGCCGCCGGGCAGGCCCTCAGGAGCATGGGCGCCATCATCCTGATCAACTTGGTGATCACCTTCCTGGTGCCGGGCATCTCCTGGCAGGGTCACATCGGCGGTCTCATCGGCGGCATCGCGGCCTTGGAGGCTCTCACGTGGTTCGGACGCCGCGACCTCCGCGCGCCGTTCGGCGTCCGCGACGTCGCACTGCTCGTCGGCCTGGTCGCCGTGCTGGTCGTCATCGTGATGTGGCGCACCGCGGCTCTCACCGCCTGATCGCGCCTCGTGACGTGGAACAGCTGAGGAGCGGCATCTGGCTGGCGCACGCGGACGCCGCCGGCTTTCCCACGGTGAGCGCCGCGCTGCTGACGCGGAGGCGCGCCTTCGTCATCGACACACTGACGCGACCGGCCGACATGGAGCCGATCGTCGATCTGTGGCGTGAGCGAGCCGGTGCTCGTCGAGTGATCGTCGTGAACACCCATCACCACTGGGACCATGTCTACGGCAACGCGGCCTTCGCGGGTGAAGACATCGTCGCGCACGTCGCCTGCCGCCGCCTGCTGTTGGCTCGGCCCGTGGCCGGCGGCGAACCGGTGCCGCCGGCGCCGCCGGAAGGCGTTTCGCTCCCGTCCATCACCTTCCACGTCGGCCTCGACTACGTGGACGAGGACGATGTGGTGCGCCTCATCCATGCGCCCGGACACAGCGAGGACTCGGTCGCCGTCTTCGTCCAGAGTGCGCGCATCCTGTTCGCCGGCGATGCTCTCGAGTGGCCGTTTCCGAGCTTCAGCCAGAGCGGCGGGGCAGAGCCGTGGCTGCGCACCATCGCGATGCTTCGGCAGCTCGCGGCCGATCTCATCGTGCCGAGTCACGGACCGCCGATGGGGAGGGCGCTGCTCGACGCCAACGAGCGCTACATCGCCGGCCTCGTTGCCGCAGTCCGCGCGGCGAAGCAGTCTGGCGCGAGCGCAGAGGATCTCGATCTGCCAGTCTCGCAGTTCGTGGACCCCGGGGTCGAGGTCGACGGGCCGTATGGGCAGGTCCACGCCGCCAACCTGGCAAGGGTCTGGTCGGACGTCTAAAAGTGGACATTGTCGGATAGTTAGTGTACAAAGAGACCATGAAGCTCTCGACCCAAGCGGACTACGCCGTGCGCGCCGTGTACGAGCTCGCCTCGCGCCCCCCGGGCGCTGTCGTGCACACCGACGAGATCGCCGCCGCCCAATCGATCCGCGGCGCGGCTGGCGAAGGTCGTCCAGGAGTTGGCCAGGGCAGACCTCGTACGGACTATGCGCGGCCGGCAGGGAGGGGTAGTGTTGGCGCACTCGGCGGACGACATCACAGTCCGTGATGTCTATGTGGCCGTGGAGGGCCCCATCCTGCTCTGTCGGTGTCAGCGGCGGGCGGAACCCTGTGCCGAGCGGCCCTGCGACACGCACGACTTCTGGCATGGGATCGAGACGCTCGTCAACGACGAGCTGGAGAGCGTGACGTTTGCGGCTCTGACCGATTCGGGGCGCGACGCGCCCGATGCCGGCAGCCGCCCTCAAGCGGCGAGGAGGTGAAGAAGAATGGCTGAACTCAAGGAGCAGGTCGAACAGGCGCTCGAGGACATCCGTCCCGCGCTGCAGGCCGATGGTGGCGACATCGAGTTCGTCGATTTCGTCGACGGTGTGGTGCAGGTCCGCCTCCAGGGCGCCTGCGCTGGTTGTCCGATGTCTCAGATGACGCTGACCAACGGCGTCGAGCGGCACCTGAAGAACGTGGTGCCGGGCGTCGAGAGCGTGGAGAACGTCATGGGGTGAAGCGCGCACGGCGGAGATGGTCGATCCGTGACGGCGGCGGGACGGCGGTGAACGCCGTTCTGCCGCCGTCACGCTCGTCTCTGTGGTCGCCGCGCACGATGGGACGTATACTCCACTTGGGAGAGCCCGGCCGCCGCAGCCACCCGATGAGGGTGAAGTACGGAGGCATGCCACCGATGGATGATCGCCGGGTCCGGTAGTCGAGGCTGGAGCAGGGCAGGCGCGACACGCGCTCCCTGGTGCGAGGAGGAAGGCATGGCGGACCCCGAGGACCCCGGGATCCCGACGACATCCGAGGTCAGGTCAACCGGTTCCGCGGTGGTCGCGAGTCCGTGCGAGGAGGCGACCGGACAAGACCTGCCGGATGCCGACCTTTTCATCAATCGTGACCTGACTCTCCTTGACTTCTTCGATCGCATCCTCGGCGAGGCCCGCGACCCCGCCAACCCCTTGCTCGAGCGAGTCAGGTTCGTCGGCATCGCTCAGTCGGTGCTCGGCGAGTTCTTCATGGTGCGCATGGCCGGCCTGCGCCAGCAGGTCGACGCAGGCGTGACCGAGTCATCGGACGGCTACACGCCGCAGCAGCTGCTGCCGCTGGTCCGGGAGCGAGCCCTGGCCCAGATGAAGGCGGCGCGCGAGGTCTTCGGGGCGCTCCTGCCGGAGCTCGAGGAGGCCGGCATCCACATCGTGGACTTCGCCGAGCTGGACGAGTCCCAACAGGGCGCTCTGGCTACCTACTACGAGACCAGGGTCTTCCCGGTCCTGACGCCGCTGGCCTTCGACCCCGGGAGGCCCTTCCCTCACATCTCCAACCTGAGCCACAACCTGGCCGTCGTCGTGCGCGATCAGTCGGGCGAGGAGCACTTCGCACGGGTCAAGGTGCCGCCGTCGCTGCCGCGTCTGGTCGCGGTGCCCCGCCGGGCTCCGAGGAGGGACACTGGTTCACGTGGCTCGAGCAGCTCATCTCCGCCCACCTCGACACGCTGTTCCCCGGGATGGAGGTCGTCGAGTCGAGTCCCTTCCGGGTGACTCGCGACGCGGACCTCGCCATCCAGGAGGCCGAGGCCGACGACCTGCTGGAGACCATCGAGCGCTTCGTGCGGCGACGCCGGTTCGGCTCCGTCATCAGGGTGACGACCGACGCCACCATGCCGGAGCACATCCGCGAGATCCTCAGGGAGAACCTCGAGCTCGAGGAGCACGATCTCTACACGGTCGACTCGCCGCTGGGTCTGGGCAGTCTTTGGGACGTGGGGAGGATCGACGCCCCGGAGCTCCAGTTCCCCCCTCTGGTGCAGGCGGTGCCCGCCGCCCTGGACGACGCCGAAGGCGTCGACGTCTTCGCCGCGATACGGCAGCGCGACATCCTGCTGCACCATCCCTATGACTCCTTCGATCCCGTGGTCGACTTCGTGAACGCGGCTGCGCAGGACAACGACGTGCTCGCCATCAAGACCACGCTGTACCGCGTCGGTCGCAACTCCCCCGTCGTCGACGCCCTGATGGAGGCGGCCGCCAACGGCAAGCAGGTGGCCGCTCTCATCGAGCTCAAGGCGCGCTTCGACGAGGAGAGCAATATCGGCTGGGCGAAGTCGCTCGAGCAGGAGGGCGTGCACGTCATCTACGGTCTCGTCGGCCTCAAGACGCACTCGAAGATCATGCTCGTCGTGCGCAAAGAGGGCGAGAGCATCCGGCGCTACGTCCATCTCGGCACGGGCAACTACAACAGCGTGACGAGCAGGCAGTACACCGACCTCGGCTACCTCACCTGCGACGAGGACCTCGGCGCCGACGCTTCCGTCGTCTTCAACTCACTCACCGGCTACTCGACAGGAGGCACCTATCGGAGGTTCCTCGTGGCGCCACACACGATGCGGCGAGGGCTCGAAGAACGCATCGATCGTGAGATCGAGCACGCCCGGCGCGGGGAGGAGGCGCACCTCATCTTCAAGATGAACGCGCTGATCGACAAGCCCCTGATCCGCAGGCTGTACTGCGCCTCGCAGGCCGGCGTCAAAGTGGATCTGATCGTGCGCGGCATGTGCTGCCTGAGGCCGGGCGTGCCCGGCCTCAGCGACAACCATCACCGAGCGCAGCATCGTCGGACGCTTCCTCGAGCACAGCCGCATCTACTGGTTCCGCAACGGGGGGGAGAGCGAGGTGCTCCTGGGGAGCGCCGATCTCATGCCGCGCAACCTGAATCGGCGCGTCGAGATCCTGTTCCCGGTCCGGGACCAAGGCCTGGCAGCCCGCATTCGCGATGAGATCCTCGCCGTATACCTTGCGGACAACATGAAGACCCGGGTATTGCATGGAGATGGCTGGGAGCACATCTGGCCGGCTGAGGGCGAGGCGCCTCTGAACAGCCAGGAGTGGTTCGTGGCTCGAGCCCGCGAAGCGGCGCGCGGTGAGGAGATGAGTACGTCATGAGGATCTACTTCCTGCGGCACGGCAAGTCCCAGTCGCGGGCCACATGGTTCGAGGACGATGGGCTGCGCCCCCTGACGGATGAGGGCGTGAGCCTCATGCGTCGCGAGGCGGTCTATCTGCGCAAGATGGGCCTGGCACCCGAGTTCATCGTCACGAGCCCTCTGGCGCGTGCGCAACAGACCGCGGCCATCGTCGCCGAGGAGTTCGGGGCCGACGGCGTCCTCGTCGAGGACAGCCGCCTGGCACCCGGCTTCGATCGGGAGCGGCTGGTCGAGATCATCGACACCTACGCCGGCGCGCGAGAGCCTGATGATCGTCGGCCACGAGCCCGACTTCAGTGCCACGGTGGCGCAGCTCATCGGCGGCGGGCGAGTCCAGCTCAAGAAGGGCGGGCTGGCGCGCGTCGACATCGTCGAGCGGGTCGGGGACCTCGTCTACGGCGTGCTGGTGTCGCTGCTGACCCCGAGCCAGATGACGGGAGCGTGAGATTTGTGGAGATCGAGGTGAAGTTCGCGGTCCCGAGTATCGCCGCTCTCGAACGGCTTGAGACCGTCCCGGACCTGGCGGGCTACGGACTCGACGCCGGTGAGCGTCGCCACGATCGGGACACCTTCCTCGACACCGCCGACCGTCGCTTTCTCGCGAGCGGCTACTATCTGCGGCGCCGCGAGACATCCGGCGGCGTACGCCTCACGCTCAAGCAGATCGTGACCGATGCAAGCGGCGTCCTGCGCCGCGAGGAGCTGGAGGCCAGGGTCGCGGCGGACGCACCGCCGGAGGAGTGGCAGCCCGGGGAGTTGCGCGAGCGCGTGCTCGCGATCAGCGGCGACGCGACGCCGGAACCGTTCCTGCGGCTCAGTCAGGAGCGGCTGGCGCGGCGCGTCTTCGACGGCGGCCGGGAGGTCGCCGAGCTGAGTCTCGACCGGGTGCTGCTGGACGGCGCCGGCGAACATCGCTGGTTCGAAGCCGAGATCGAGCTGCGCCCCGATGGCACCGAGGACGACCTCAGTCGCCTGACCGCGGCCCTGCGGCGGATGAGTCCGCTGCGACCGGAGGCCCGCTCGAAGTTCGCGCGCGCTCTCGAGGTGATGGAGGCCGAGTCCGCCGGTGCGTCGAGGCAGGGCCTGTTCCCGTCCGGCGAGCGGACGCTGCACGAAGATGAGGCTCGCGCGAGCGGCGCACGCGGACGCCGAGCCCAGGCGCTGCTGGCGCTGGACGACGGCCTGACCCAGGTCGAGGCCGGGCGCCGGGCGGGGATCTCGGATCGGCGCGTACGCTACTGGCTGGCGCGATATCGTCGCGAGGGCGTGGCGATCTACGGTCTCGTGGGGCGGCCGACACCACCGGTGCCCGGGCCGGCTGATCAGGACGCGGCAGCCCGGGCGGACGCCGGCGTGGCGCCCAACCCTGTTCAGGAGGCCGACGACAGGCCTGCAGAAGTTCCCGCGGCGCCCAAAGCAACGCGCAAGAGACGCCCCGACATCGAGCCGACAGACACCATGACGGCGGCCGCCGTCAGCACGCTGCGCTTTCACTTCGAGGCGATGCTGGCACATGAGGCTGGCACGCGCCTCGGGGAAGACCCCGAGGAGCTGCACCAGATGCGTGTGTCGACGAGGCGTATGCGCATGGCTCTTCGCGTGTTCGCCGACTACCTGGACGCCGATGCCGTGCGCCCCCTTCGGAAGGGGCTGCGGCGCACGGGCGAGACACTCGGCGCAGTCCGCGATCTGGACGTGTTCGTCGAGAAGACCCGCTCCTACCTCGATGCTCTGCCCGGAGCTCGGGCCCACGAACTCGATCGCCTGATGGACGCCTGCCGCGGTGAGCACGAGCTGCAGCGAGAGCATCTCGTCAGCTACCTGGATGGGGATCGCTACCGGCGCTTCCTCGAGACCGCGACCGACCTCCTCGACGGACCACTCGAGCGGTTCGTGCCGGCGATGACCGGCGGGCCGCGACCTCAGCGGGTGGCGCAGGTGCTGCCCGGCATCCTCTATAAGGACATGGCCGTCGTGTGGGCCTTCGAGGGCCAGATCGATGGCGCGGAGACACCGCTGGCCCGCTATCACGCCCTTCGCAAGGCCTGCAAGGGTCTTCGCTACACCTTGGAGTTCTTCGAGGGGGTGCTCGGGCGACGCGCGAAGCCACTCATCAAGACGGTGAAGAGCATGCAGGATCACCTCGGCGACCTTCAGGATGCGGTCGTCACCTGCGGCATCCTGCGTGATTTCATCACCTGGGGCGAATGGCGCCACCACGGCCACACACTGCCAGAACCGACTGAATTGATCGTGGCGCCGGGGGCAGCGCGCTACATGGCGGCGCGCCAGGAAGAGATGGAGCGGCTTGTGCTGACCTTCCCCAAGGTCTGGCCGACGGTCGCCGGCGCCGACTTCAGTCGTGACCTGGCCACGGTGATCGCCGAGATCTGAGCCCGCGCGAAGGCCACGGCCTCCGGGCAGTCTGGAGTCCTATGGGTGGGTGGTTCGCGTCGCGGCTCAGCTCGCTCCTCGAGCCTCACGTAGGTCTGGGCTATCCCTTTCCCTTGTGAGCCTTCTTCTTCGCGCCCTTCTTGCCCTTCTTGCCGCTCTTCTTCTTGCCGCCCTTCGCGGCCAGGGCCGCCTTGCGGTCTTCGTTGAGCCGCACGAGGCCGGTACGCCTGCCGTGAGCGCCGATATACGTCTGAGCGATCTCGCACTTCTTGCAGCCCTTGCCGCAGCAGTCCTTCCACTCCTTGCGGCTGAACTCAGGCTTCAGGTCCTTCATCGCAGGCCTCCTGTCGTGGCCGGGCTCGAGCTCGGTCAGTCGCCGAAGGCGTCCATGCGGACGTCGTCGGCGACGGCGTACGCCATGTCGGTGCACGCCGCGATCGCCTCGAGCGTGTAGCCCACGGCGACCTCCTCGAGGACGAAGCCGTTGCCGGGATGGCGGCGGAAGAGGGCCCTCTCGGTGATGATGACGTCGCACTCCTGGGCGCCGGTCAGGGGGAAGGTGCAGCGCTTGAGGAGCTTCGAGCTCCCGTCCCTGGCGCAGTGCTCGCTGACGATGTACACGGTCTTGGCGCCGGTCACGAGGTCCATGGCGCCGCCCATGCCGGCGAGCATCTTGCCGGGCACGACGTAGTTGGCGATGTTGCCGCTCTCGTCCACCTGAAGCGTGCCGAGGAACGTGGCGTCCAGGTGTCCCCCGCGGATCATGGCGAACGACGTGGCGGAGTCGAAGTAGCTGCCGCCCGGCAAGAGCGTGATCGGCTGGTTCCCGGCGTTGGCGCGGTCACGGTCCTCGCACCCGGGTTCGGGGGCGGGCCCGACGCCGATCGCCCCGTTCTCCGTTTGGATGACGACGTCGACGCCGTCCGGCACGTAGTTGGCGATCAGGGTCGGCAGGCCGATCCCCAGGTTGACGATCTGGCCGTCACGGAGCTCGCGAGCGGCCCGCGCCGCGATCGTCTTCTTGGCGTCAGGCATCGCGGACCTCCTCGCGCTGGACGCAGTACTCGAGGTCGGCGCGCACGACGGCATCGACGAAGATGCCGGAAGTGTGGATGGCGTTGGGGTCGAGTTCGCCGAGCGTGTAGAGGTTCTCGACCTCGGCGATGGTGTGCCGGGCGCACATCGAGGCCGGCACGTTGAAGTTGCGCGCCGTTCCCCGGTAGATCAGATTCCCCCACGTGTCGCCGGCATGGGAGCGCACCAGGGCGATGTCGCAGGTGAGCGCCGGAACGAGGATGTAGGTGCGACCGTCGAGGGTGACGAGCTGCTTGCCCTCCTCGGCGACCGTGCCCACTCCGGTCGGCGTGAGGAATCCCCCGAGGCCGGCACCGCCGCAGCGCATCATCTCGGCCAGGGTGCCCTGTGGTGCGAGCTCGACCTCGAGCCGGCCCTCGTTCATGGCCTTGCCGATCTCAGGTGTCGTGCCGACATGGCTGGCGACCACCTTCTTGACCTTGCCGAGCTTCACCAGCTCGACGATGCCGCGCTCGCGGTAGCCGGCATCGTTCGCGTAGATCGTCAGGTCGCCGACATCCACCGTCTTCAGGTGATCGAGGAGGGTGAGAGGGTCACCTTGGCCGATGAAGCCGCCCATCGCGATGCTCATCCCGCTCTTGACGGGGGACATTGCTTCCTCGATGGGCACGACCTTGTTCTTCGGCACCGTTCGCTCCTTTGCTGGAGTGGCTCGAAGTCCGGCCCGCGACGCACGCTCTCAGACCCCTTCGGCGCGTGCCGCCGTCGGAAGAGATAGGACAGCCTATCATCACCCGCGCGGGGAGTTTGTCTCCCGCCCACCTCCCTGTATACTTCCGGCCTCGCACAGTATGAGGGGGGTCATCGCGTCCGTGATCAAGGACTCAGCAAGGGTCGGTGTCATCGGGGGATCCGGCTTCTACGAGCTGCTCGACAGCGCTCGAGAGGTCGCCGTCGAAACCCCCTTCGGCCCCCCCAGCGACCGGTTCTTCCTGGGCGACATGGCGGGGGTGCCAGTGGCCTTCCTGCCGCGACATGCCCGCGGCCATCGGCTCCTGCCGAGCGAGGTCAACTACAGGGCCAACATCTGGGGGATGAAGGCTCTGGGCGTCAGCCACGTGCTGTCGGCGAGCGCCGTCGGCAGCCTTCGTGAGGAGCTGCGGCCGCTCGACGTCGTGGTCCCGGATCAGCTCTACGATCTCACCAAGGCGCGGCCCAGCACTTTCTTCGGCGACGGTGTGGTCGTCCACATGGGTTTCGCCGATCCCTTCTGCCCCTATGTGAGCGATCTGATCGTCGCCGCCGGCCGCGAGACGGGAGCCACGATCCACGAGGGCGGCACCTACGTGAGCATCGAGGGACCGCAGTTCTCCACACGGGCCGAGTCCAAGGTCTATCGGCAGCTCGGCTTCGATGTCATCGGCATGACGAACATCCAGGAGGCCAAGCTCGCCCGTGAGGCCGAGCTGTGCTACGCGACCATAGCCCTCGTCACAGACTACGACGTATGGTATGAGGGCGAGGAGGACGTGACGCTGGAGCAGGTGGTCGCCAACGTCCGGCGAAACGTCGAGACAGCTCAGGCGATCGTGCGGCGGGTCGTCGCGAACCTCGACGGCGAGCGCGATTGCGCCTGCCGCCATGCCGTCGAGCACGCCATCAACACGCCTGCCAGCCTCATTCCTCAGGCGACCAAGGACAAGCTCGACCTGCTGATCGGCGACTATCTCCGCTGAGATCGCGTTCGTGAAGAGGGCGGTCCTTGCGACCGTACGGCACAGGGCGTCTCTGGCGCCCGTCACAATGGAGAGGCCCGCGCGGGGCTGAACAGGCGCGGGCCCGATGGGGTCAGAAAGGAGTCATGCAGTGCAGTCGTTCGTGTCCAACAACGCCATGCTCTTGGCGGTCATCTGCGGGCTGATCGCGGTCGTCTACAGTATCCTGCTCATCAGGTGGCTGCTCCAGCTGCCGGCGGGCGACGAAGCGATGCAGCGCATCGCCGGGGCCATTCAGGAGGGCGCCAAGGCCTACCTCAACCGCCAGTACCGTACGATCGCCATCGTCGGCGTGGGGGTCTTCGTCATCCTGCTGGTCGCCCTCGGCGTCGGCAAGGACTGGACCTACGCGTGGCATGCCGCTGCGGGCTTCGTGGTCGGCGCGGTGCTGTCGGCAGCCGCGGGCTACATCGGCATGATGGTCAGCGTCCGCGTCAACGTCCGCACCGCGGAGGCGGCGCGCAAGGGTCTCGGCCCGGCGCTCACCGTCGCGTTCCGCGGCGGCGCCGTGACCGGCCTCATGGTCGTGGGCCTGGCATTGCTCGGCGTGGCCGGCTTCTACTGGGCCACGGGGGACGTTGCGGCCCTGGTCGGACTCGGCTTCGGCGGCAGCCTCATCAGCGTCTTCGCCCGAGTCGGCGGAGGCATCTTCACCAAGGCCGCCGATGTCGGCGCCGACCTGGTGGGCAAGGTCGAGGCGGGCATCCCCGAGGACGACCCGCGCAACCCGGCCGTGATCGCCGACAACGTCGGCGACAACGTCGGCGACTGCGCCGGCATGGCTGCCGACCTCTTCGAGACCTACGCGGTGACCGCGGTGGCCGCGATGCTGCTCGCCTTCCTGACCTTCAAGGTCGAGCGGCGCCGTCACCGGGATCAGCGACAACATGCTCATCCAAGTCGAGGGTACGGTCCACTACCAGCCGGCGGTCGTCTACCCGCTCGTCATCGGCGGCGTCTCCATCATCGCCAGCATCATCGGCACGTTCTTCGTGCGCCTCGGCAGCTCGGGCAGCATCATGAACGCCCTCTACAAGGGCCTCGCCGTGTCGGCCGTCGTCGCGATCGCGCTCTTCTACCCCGTGACCAACTGGCTCATGGGCAACAAGGTCGCGCAGGAGGTCTTCGGTGTACCCGAGCGTTGGCCGACTGTTCTGGGCAGCGGTCACGGGCGTCGTCGTCACGGCTCTCATCGTGGTCATCACCGAGTACTACACGGCGACTCGCTACAAGCCGGTCAAGAGCGTCGCCGCGGCGAGCGTGACCGGTCACGCCACGAACATCATCCAGGGCCTCGCCGTTTCGATGCAGTCGACGGCTCTGCCGGTCATCGTCATCGCGGCCGGCATCCTCACGAGCTACTCGGTCGTCGGCGGCGGCAGGGTGGGCCTCTACGGCATCGCCGTGGCGGTCATGGCGATGCTCTCCATGACCGGCATCATCGTGGCCATCGATGCCTACGGTCCGATCACCGACAACGCCGGCGGCATCGCGGAGATGGCCGACATGCCCGAGGCCGTCCGCGCCACGACCGATCCGCTCGACGCGGTCGGCAACACCACGAAGGCGATCACCAAGGGCTACGCGATCGGGTCTGCAGGGTTCGCGGCTCTCATCCTGTTCGTCTCCTACACGCTCGACCTGCAGGAGCACTTCCTGCAGGAGTACGACTTCCAGGGAGCGCTCTCGTTCATGATCGACAATCCATGGGTGCTCGCCGGTCTCTTCATCGGCGGCATGCTGCCCTACCTGTTCGCCTCGCTCTGCATGCAGGCCGTCGGCAAGGCCGGCGGCGCAAGTGGTCGAGGAGGTGCGTCGTCAGTTCCGCGAGATCCCCGGGATCATGGAGGGTACCGCGAAGCCGGACTACGCCAAGGCCGTCGACATCGTCACCAAGTCGGCCATCAACAAGATGCTGCTGCCGGCCGCCATCCCCGTGCTGGCGCCGATCATCATCGGCGTCGCCTTTGGCTCCAAGGGCTACCTGGTGCTCGGCGGCGTCCTCATGGGCACGATCATCACCGGCATCTTCCTCGCCATCAGCATGACGAGCGGTGGCGGCGCCTGGGACAACGCCAAGAAGCTCATCGAGGACGGCGAGTACGGCGGCAAGGGCTCTGACGCCCACGCTGCGGCCGTCACCGGCGACACGGTCGGCGACCCGTACAAGGACACCGCGGGCCCCGCCATCAACCCGATGATCAAGGTCATCAACATCGTCGCTCTGCTCGTCATCCCGTTCCTCGTCTACTAGGAACCCAGCGATGCGACGCCCACAGTCGTGGCGGGCTGGCTCGTCAGAGTCGCCCGCCACGACTGCGCGTCGTCGGAGTGACCCACGGGTCGTCACTGAGTGCAAAGGACACGACAGATACTCACCCGGTGACCGGGGTCTTCGGAGCACTGCTCATGGTCAGGGGTGCCTGGGACGGTCTCTGGCCAGTCTCCGTGCAGCTGATCGCCGGGGTCTTGCTGCTCGTGTACGCAATCGTGCGCTGGCGCACACTGTGAGCCCCCGGAGGGGCTGATGGCTCGGCGCAAGCACCGAGAGGGCGAGGATCTCACCAGAGTACTTGGCGTACCGGCGCTGTTCAGCACAGGGTACGGCAACGTCGGGTCGTCCATCTACTACGCCCTCGGCGTCGTCGCGGGCGCTGCTCTCGGGGTCACCCCCATCGTCTTCGTGATCACTGGGCTGCTCTTCGTGGCGACGGCCTGGACGTACGCCGAGGCGACTGCGGCTCTGCCCGAGGCCGCCGGCTCCGCGAGTTTCGCGCGGCGCGCCTTCAACGAGTTCGTCGGGTTCGGCATCGGCTGGGGCCAGATGCTCGTGTACACCGCGACTATCGCCATCTCGGCTCTGTTCGTGCCGCAATACCTTCTGTCTTCTGGCCGATCCTGAAGGACTGGCCCTACAACACGATCGGCGGCATCGTCACCGTCATCTGTTTGATGGCGATCAATGTGTTCGGCCTCAAAGAGGCGGCGCGCATCAACATCCTGCTGGCCATGCTCGACCTGGCCACGCAGGTGCTCATCATGGTGATCGCCTTGGTCCTGCTCTTTCAGCCCAACATCCTGATCGAGCAGATCCACTGGGGCGTGGCTCCCACGTGGCGCAACCTGCTCTACGGCCTCGCCATCGGGACGGTGGCGTACACCGGCATCGAGACGGTCTCGAACATGGCCGAGGAGGCCAAGGACCCGGGCCGGGACCTGCCGCGCGCCACCAACATGATCATCGTGGTGGTTCTGGTCGTGTACATCGACATGCCGCTGGCCGGCCTGTCGGCGATGCCCGTGGGTTCGAACACCGTGCCCGTGAACGAGCGGACAGGCCGCACGCTCCCCGTGAAGGTCGATCCCCGCGGAGCCCGAGGGCACGTACGCACTTGCCGATGACCCATCGACAGACGGTCTACGTCCCGGTCGAGGAGGAGGACGGCGAGGTCTTCATTCCCGCTCAGGACGCCAAGGGAGCCGTCGAGGTCATCGACGGAGAGCCGTTGACCACGCTCTACGGGACCCAGCTCGGCAGCAACTACGCGGCGGACCCGGTGCTCGGCATGGTCAGGTTCTTGCCGGACGATCTGGGGTGGGTCAAGGGCATACTGGGCCCGTGGGTGGGCATCCTCGCGGCCACCATCTTGGTCATCGCCAGGAACGCAGGGCTGATCGGCGTCTCGCGCCTCACCTACTCCCTTGGCCTGCACCGTCAGCTGCCGCCGATCCTCAGTCGCATGCACGCCAAGCGCATGACCCCGTACGTATCGATCATCGTGTTCGGCACGATCGCCTGCTTCCTGATGATCCGGGGCAACGTCGGCCCGTTGGTCGACCTCTACGTGTTCGGGTCAATGATCTCGTTCACGGCGGCGCACGTCTCGCTGGTCGTGCTGCGCATCAAGGAGCCAGACCTGGAGCGTCCCTGGCGCGTCCCGTTCAACATCCGGGTGAAGGGTCGACTCCTTCCCTTGACGGCGATCCTCGGCGGTCTGGGCACCGCCGCCGTCTGGGTTGTGATCGTGTCGTTCCAGAGCAGCAGCCGGTTGATCGGCTTTCTGTGGTTCGGTGTGGGTCTTCTCATGTACCTGACCTACCGGAAGGCGAAGGGCTACTCGCTGACCAAGAGCGTGGCGACGACGATGATGCCGGAGTCGATGCAGGACGACGTCGACTACCACCAGATTCTCGTGCCTATCGTGGGCTCGCGCGTCACCGACGTCATGATGGTGCTGGCCTGCCAGCTGGCGACAGAGAAGAAGTCGTCGATCGACGGCCTGTACGTGATCGAAGTGCCGCTGAACCTGCCACTCGACGCGAAGCTCACCCGCGAGCGCGCCAAGGCTGATGAGACCCTCAAGGCGGCGGCGCTCATCGCGTCGCAATTCAAGGTCAAGTTCACGCCGCACGTCGTCGCCGCCCGACAGGCCGGTCGGGCCATCGTGGAAGAAGCCACGCTCAGGCGATCCGAAGTCATCATCCTCGGCACCATGCGCATACGGCGTATCAGAGACCAAGTCTTCGGACACACCAGCGACTACGTTCTCGACCACGCCCCGTGCGAGGTGTTGCTCAACCTCGTGCCCAGGGAGGTCGCCCTTGGGAAGTCGGGTGCCGGCGGTCCCGTGTCGCCCGAGAGCAAGCGATCCGGATCTGCGGGCCCGGGATCGTGAGCTCGGCTCAGGGCCGAGGGCGACCGGGGCCAGCTCTCCCGCGCGCGTGAGACAGGGCACGGGGGCGGGCCACGATCATCGCGCGGGCGCGGAGATGCTTGTCTCGTGCCGGGAGCGATGGTAGCGTGAAACGAGAACCTCCTGCCCGCGCAACGCCGTGTCGTCAGGCGGAACGTGCTGAGGCAGCGGGTGTCCGTGGGGGGGCCGGGGCGGAGCAGCGCACGCAGCCGGGGTTCGGCGCACGGGGGCGTGGCCGTGTCTGTGCCCCTCTCCCGAGCATCACTGGGCTGAGAGCGTCTCTATCGCTCCGAGCCCGCCGGTGCCATGATGCACTAGCAGGGGGCAATGGCTCGACGCAAGCATAGGGAGGGCGAGGAGCTCAATAAGGTACTTGGCGTGCCGGCGCTCTTCAGCACGGGGTACGGCAACGTCGGCTCCTCGATCTACTACGCGCTGGGTGTCGTCGCCGCTGCGGCGCTGGGAGCCACACCTCTCGTCTTCATCCTGACTGGCTTCCTGTTCGTGATGACGGCATGGACCTACGCCGAGGCGACAGCCGCGTTGCCAGAGGCGGGTGGCGCGGCGAGCTTCGTGCGCCGGGCCTTCAACGAGTTCGCGAGCTTCGGGATCGGATGGGGGCAGATGCTCGTCTACACGGCGACCATCGCCATCTCGGCCCTGTTCGTTCCCCAGTACCTTTCGGTGTTCTGGCCGATCCTCGGGGAGTACCCCTTCAATGCCATCGGGGGCATTATCACGGCCATCTTGCTGATGGCGATCAACGTGGTCGGCATCAAAGAGGCGTCGCGCATCAACATCGTACTGGCGCTGATGGACCTCGCCACTCAGTTGATCGTCGTGACCCTCGCCCTCGTGCTCTTGCTCCAGCCGAAGATCCTCATCGAGCAGATCCAGTGGGGAATCGCTCCGACTTGGCGCAACTTCCTGTACGGCCTTGCGATCGGAACAGTCGCCTACACGGGCATCGAGACGATCTCGAACATGGCGGAGGAGGCCAAGAACCCAGGCCGGGACCTGCCGCGGGCGATCAACATGGTCATCGTCGTCGTGCTTGTCATCTACATCGCCATGCCGCTGGCGGGGCTGTCGGCGATGCCGATCGGGAAGAACGTCGTGCCCATGGACACCGATCGCCCGTCCACACCCTTCCCGTCGAGGTCGTTCCGAGCGAGCCAGAAGGGACCTACGTGCTCGCGGACGATCCAGAGACCGCCTGTGTACGTGCCGGTCGAAGAGAACGCCGACGGCGTCATGGTCATCCCCGCGCAGCAGCCGGCCGAGAGCGATGTCTCGATAGTGGGCGATGTGGAGTTCGCCACCCTCTACGGGACGCAGCTGGCGAGCAACTACAGCGACCGCCCCGTGCTGGGGGTAGTGCTCTCCCTCCCGGAGAGCGTGGCCTGGGCCAAGACCCTCCTCGTGCCGTGGGTCGGCGTCCTGGCGGCGACCATTCTGGTCGCCGCGCACGAATGCGGGCCTCATCGGCGTCTCGCGGCTCACCTACTCGTTCGGTCAGCATCGGCAACTGCCGCCTATGCTGGGTCGCCTCCATGCGAAGCGCATGACGCCGTACGTCTCCATCATCGTGTTCGGCGCAGTCGCCTGTGTGCTGATTCTCCCAGGGCAGGTCGGCCTTCTGGTCGACCTCTACGTCTTCGGCTCGATGATCTCGTTCACGGCCGCTCACGTCTCGCTCATCGTGCTGCGCATCAAGGAGCCAGACCTGGAGCGCCCCTGGCGCACGCCGCTGAACATACGGGTCAAGGGCTACCTCCTGCCGGTCACGGCGATGATCGGAGGCTTGGGCACCTTCGGCGCGTGGCTGGTGATCGTGTGGTTCCAGCCCGGCAGCCGCATCATCGGGTTTGGCTGGATCATCGCGGGGCTCGTTATGTACGTGATCTACCGCAAGTCGATGGGCTACTCGCTCACCAAGGAGGCCCCTCGTACCGTCATGCCGGTCTCGATGACGGCCGACATCGGGTACCACCAGATCATGGTGCCCATCGTCGGGACGCGGGTCAGCGACATCATGATGGTCCTCGCCTGCCAGCTGGCGACCGAGAAGAAGTCCTCGATCCACGGCCTCTACGTGATCGAGGTCCCGCTGAACCTGGCGCTCGACGCGCACCTCGACTCGCGAGCGCGAGAAGGCCGAGCGGAGCCTCCAGGCCGCGGCTCTGATCGCGTCGCAGTTCAAGGTGGACTTCACGCCCGCACATCGTCGCCGCGCGGCAGGCCGGGCGAGCTATCGTGGAGCAGGCCGAGGACAAGCTGCTCGGAGGTCATCGTACTCGGCACGATGCGCAAGCGGCGCATCAGGGATGAGGTCTTCGGACGCACCATCGACTACGTGGTAGACAATGCCCCCTGCGAAGTGTTGCTGCACATCGTGCCTAGCGGCTATCCCACGGAAGGCTCTGGGTTCATCGAGGTACCCAGGCCTCACGACGTGCCGGACGAACCGGCGGATCCAGGCAGCGCCGGCTCCCCGGCGACGAAGTGAGAGGTGACCAATGCATGTTGTGATCGCTGGCTGCGGCCGCGTGGGCTCGGGCCTCGCGCGCGACATCGCCCACGAGGGCTTCGAGGTGGCCGTCATCGACGAGAATCCCGACGCCGTTCTACCTCCTGGGCGAAAACTTCCCGGGGGACATGATCCGTGGTCCGGCGCTCGAGTTGAGCGTCCTCCGCAAGGCGCGGCATCGAGGACGCCGACTGCGTTTGTCGCCTGCACCGACGGCGACAACACCAACCTGGTCATCGCCCAGATCGCGCAGAAGAAGTACGGCATCGGCTGCGTGGTCGCCCGGGTGTTCGACCCGCTGCGGGCCGAGATGTTCGCCCAGGCGGGGATACGCATCGTCTGCCCGACACGCGAACTGCGTGCCACGCTCTTCGAGGCCGTGCGGGCCTGCAGAGTCCCGCCGAAGGAGGGCTGAGCGATGTTCGTGCTCATCGTGGGTGGCGGCAAGGTCGGGCTCAACACGGCGCGTCAGCTCATCAATCTCGGTCACGAGATCGTCGTCGTCGAGCAGCGGGCGATCCGCTACGACGTCGTCTCCAAGGCGGTCGGCGACGATCGCGTCATCTTCGGCGACGGGACCGAGATCTGGGTGCTCGAGAAGGCGGGCATCGGCCGCGCCGACATGGCCGTCGCAGTCACGGGCGACGACGAAGACAACATCATCATCGCCCAGATCGCGGAGCAGAAGTTCGGCGTTCCCAAGGTCGTCGCCCGCGTCAACAACCCGTTCAACCAGTCCACGTTCGACCTGCTCGGCATCGAGAACACCGTCAGCGCCACCACGGGCATGCTCAACCTGATCATGCACGAGCTCCCAGCCCACAAGTTCGTCCATCTTCTCTCGCTGAAGCGTGAGAAGATCGAACTCGTCGAGCTCGAGGTCGGCGACCACTCGCCCTTCGCGAATACGCTCGTGCAAGACATCGATCTGCCCGAGGGCGTCCTTCTGGTGGCCATCCTTCGCGCCGGCGATGCCCTCGTAGCCCGAGGGCAGTCGGAGATACTCCCGGGCGACTATGTGATCTGCCTCCTGCCCCGCGGCCAGGAGCAGGATCTCATCAGGGTGTTCCTGCCCGAGGAGGAGGCCGAGCGCGTCTGCGAGGAGTCCGAACTAGAGGTGTCGGACGACTGAGCCTGGTTGATTCCGTGAGGCCTCACGGGTAGCATGGACCGCGCTCGCAGGCTCTCTGCGCAGCACTGTGGCGAGGTAGCTCAGTTGGTAGAGCACGCGACTGAAAATCGCGGTGTCGACAGTTCAATTCTGTCCCTCGCCACCACAGCGGCTCCCCTGCCCGGAGTCCGAGCCCCCTCGATGAAGGCGCTCGGCGCATCGCGGTGCGTCAGTCGGGAAAGGCCTCCTCCCCGACCAGATCCCGGACGCGCAGCATCTCAAAGACTCCGCGAACGGCGGGCGACAGACTGCGGGCCACGAGTGGCTTCCCTTGGCTCTTCATGTCCAGGCAGAGGCGCACGAAGATGCCCGTGCCGGAGGAGTCGATGAATTCCACGCCTTCGAAGTCGAGGATGACCACTTCTGCTCCGCGGGCCGCATCGGCGATCGCTTCCCGCAACCTGTCGGCGCAGTCGAGGTCCATCTCGCCCGCGAGGTAGATGGTAGGGGCGGGGCCCGGGGCGGTGGTCATCTGCAGCATGCTGTCCCCTCAGTCCGTCTTGCGGTCAAGGATGAGTGTGGTACCGGTGGGGCCGCTGTGGAGCCCCACTGAGTCGAGGTAGTCGAGGATGATCTTCAAGCCATAGCCCATGGAGGCTGGGGTATCGGCGGAGGACTCGTCCTTCCAGTTGAGGAAATTGAGTCCGGCGCCCTGATCGGCGACGATGATGCGCAGGCGGTTGTCGAGGCGACGCAGTGTGACGGTGCCGCGACCGCCGCCGTGCAGGAGCATATTGGTGACCGCCTCCGAGGTGCTGAGTACGGTCCGCTGCCTGAGGAGGCCGCTGACCCCGCAGCTCCCCAGGGCGAGGTCGGTCGCCTCCCGGGCGAGCGCCAGCGATGCGCTGTCCTCGATGCCGAGCCGGATAAGCTGATCGCCGGCGGATGTCTGGGCTACGAGCTCAGAGCGATCGAGGATGAGGAGGTTCCCGCACGCCACGGCGGCGGCCAGGTGGTTCAGGATCTCGAGGAGGCTGCGTCGGAGATCGCCCTGACGGCGCTGCCAGCCATTCGTGTGTATACTGAGGATGTCGCAGCGGTCTCCCTTGGGAACGAAGCAGAGCTCGTCGGCGAAGAAGTCACCGGGTTCGGCGACGGTGTAGAACATGAAGGTGCTCGTGGCCAGCGCCTCCATGGCATGGGTCGCCAGGTCGGCGTGCGGCAGGCGGAGGGCCGCAGGCCCGATGATGGTGCGAATGCTCTCCTCGCCGAGACGGTAGCGGAAGACGCGTAGCGTAGGCGGCGGTCCGTTGGTGTTCTCACCCATGCTGAGCCTCGCTTGCCCCGGCGCGGGCCGGTGAAGTACGGCGTGGTCCGGCGACGGGCTCATGAGAGCCGCGCCAGCAGAAGCGTCGCGTCGTCGCTGGCCGGCATGCCCGCCCTGAAAGCGGCGACGTCGCTCCAGACACTATCCAGTGTCACATTTGTCGCGCACCCGCGATACCCTTCGAGTGCGGCCTCGAGCCTCTCAAGACCGTAGAGTCGCCCGCTCGGGTCGCGTGCTTCTGTGAGGCCGTCCGTGTAGAGGGCCAGCAGGTCGTCGGGCTCGGGCACGATCACATCCTCAGGGAACTCCAAGTGTGCGCGGACTCCGAGGGCCGCGCCTCGCGAGGGCACCTCACGCAGACCGTCGGGACCCGTCAGCAGGACGGGGTTGTGGCCCCCGCCGGCTATGGCGAGCGTGCCTGCCCGTGGGTCGAAGACCGCGAGGGCCAGCGTCAGGAAGTACGGAAGACGCTGGCCTTCGAGATCACGCGTCAGAGCGTCGTTGACCTCGCCCAGTATGGCACCCGGACTCGTGCCGGGAGCGATGGCGTTGTGGAGGAGCGAGCGGGCCATAGCCATGATCAGCGCGGCGGCGAGGCCCTTGCCCATCACGTCGCCGCAGACGAGCGCCGACGCGGCCGTCTGGGAATGGGAGGTAGTCGTAGTAGTCTCCGCCCATCTCGCCGAGGAACTCGATGCGGTGAACGAGCTCCAGGCCGACGATCTCGAGCGGTTTGGCCGGCAGGAGGTCGGTCTGGATGCGACGGGCACGCTCGATCTCAGCGGCGATCTTGAGCTGAGCGCCGCGAAGCTCGTCGTGAAGCTCGACAGAGGCGGAGAGCTCACGTTGGAAGACGCCTCTCTCTGCCGTCGAAGGTCACGCGCTCTCGCGCCCTGCCCACATAGATCTCGTACGAGTAGTAGATGAGAACGACCGGGGGCAGCGCCAGGACCAGACCGGCCACGCCCAGTATGCCGAACAGCCACGCGGCCAGCAGCGCGAACGTTGCGCCGGCGAGGTAACCCGGAAGTGCCCACTGGTAGTTCTGGCGCCAGAACGAAAGAGGCGAGGCGCCGGTGCTCAGAGCGACGATTCCGGCGAGGGCGGCGGTATTGACGAAGAAGTCGACGCCCGTCGCCAGGAACGCGGGGAAGACCTGCGTCGCAAGGCCACCGTCCTCGGGGACAAGGGCGAGAAACACCAGCCCGGCGACGAAGGTCGAGATCACGCAGTTGCTGATGTTGAAGATGATCTTCTGTGGGTCGCGCGTGAAGCCTGCGGAAGTGGCGCCGGAGACGATGGCGACGACCATGGCGGGCCAGAGGCCGAGCACTATCAGGGCGGTCATCGCCGGGACGAACGACATGCCGACGACTCCGACTCCCGGGAGCCGCACTTCGCGGAGGTCGGCCAGTGTCGCGAGGAGGACGAACGCCAGGAGCGCCCACGAGAGCGAAACGCCGTCGCGGTAGGTCACCCATGTCAAGCAGCCGGCGGCGACGAGCGAGAAGGCCGAGACGCAGAACGAGACGGCCGAGCGACGACGGTCGGCCGTCTCGCACCGATCCCAGCTGCGTCGGCGGTGGCTACTGCCCCTGTAGAGGACGGTCCACTTGAACTTGGTCCACTTGTACTTGTCCCACTTCGACACTTCGGTCCATTGCGACTTCCGTCCACTTGAACTTCGTCCACTTGAACTTCGTCCACTTGAACTTCGTCCAGCCGTACCGGGTCCAGCCGCGCTTCTCCCACTTGGCGTAGTCGCCGCGCTTGAAGTTGCTCCTTCCGTTCTCCAGCGTATGGCGAGAGTGTCGGACCCGTCAGCGCGACGAGACTTCCGCCAGCGCATCCCCGGGACGTCGAGCGCGCCGGCGCCCTGCTGGCCTGGACGTCAGTCCCCGGGCACCAGATCGGCCGTGACCATGAGCCGAGCTTGACGTCGTCGGGGGTAAGCGTGGGGTCGTCCTCGAGCATCAGAGGCGGCGGCTCCGGCGACCACAGGAGCCGAGGTGCTCGTGCCGGAGAGCGTCAAGTAGTCGGGGCGTGCTCGCCGGAGCGCTCGGGGCGTAGTCGGCGAGCGGCGACAGGTTCTCGGGGAAGTTCGTGTCGATGTAAGCTGCCGGGCGTCCGCAAGCGAGATGTAGCGGTTGCCAGGGGCGACGAGGTCCGGCTTCGCGAACTCGTCGTAGAGCGTCGGGCCGACCGAGCTGTAGCGCGACGCGTCGTCGTCGCGTCGGCCGTCTGCTTGCGTGTCGGTGGCGCCGACGGTGATGACGTGGGGCTCGTTGCCGGGGGAGAGGATGCCGCCGGGGCCGAACTCGCCCTCGTTGCCGGCCGGCGCAGACGACGATGATGCCGCGTCCCACGCGAGCGCGACCGCCATCGCCATCGGGGTCGAGCTCGGCCGGGCCGCCGGGTCGGCGCCGATCGAGATGTTCATCACACGCGATGCCGTAGCGGTCGCTGTTCGACCGCCCAGGGGATGCCGGCGATGAGCGTCGAGGCGCGGCCGTGGCCGTGCTGTCGAGCACCTTGACGGCGACGATGTCCGGCCTGCGGGCGCGACGCCGCGGAACTGCATGGTGGCGTAGCCGCCGTCGTCGAGCGGCAGCGAGGCGGTGCCGTCGCCGGCGATGAGGCCGGCGACGAAGGTGCCGTGGCCGGCGTCGTCGTAGGGTGCCCTCCGGCTGTTCACGAAGTCCCGCCAGCCGACGAGGCGGCTGCGGCCGAGGTCGGCGTTGACGGCGACGCCGCTGTCGATCACGGCGACCGTGACGCCGCGCCAGTGGCCCTTCCTCCGCGGGCGCGGCGAGGTCGCCGAGCCCGATGGCGAGGTTGGTGATGCTCATCGACTCCTGGTGGCCGAACCCGTAGACGGGGTTGTCGGCGACGATTCGTGAGACCCTACGTAGGCGGCCAAGGGAGTTTATCTCTGCGTGGGTCAGGAAGGCGGCGACGCCGTCGACTAGGGGCAGCTTGGTGATGCGCACGCCGCGCGGCAGGCTGTTGGCCACACCCTCCACGGCACCCGGAGCGGAGATGATCACGGGGACGGCCTGATAGCTTCGGGTGGCCTCGAGCACAGTGCGAACGCTCGGGTTGATCTTGCCCTTCGGCTCACCCTTGCCGAGTGCTGAGCCCGGGAATAGGACCAAACAGGCAAACATCGCCAAGGCGACGGCGGATCCTAGTGGCGTTCGGTCTCACTCTCATCATGGCCTCCGTTGGGGCAGGTGTTCGTGCGTCGAACTCTGGGGCTCCGAGTCCCTACGACGTCTTCGAGCGGGAAATGAGGCGCGATGGCGTCTCGCGACGAGGAAGTGTTGCCCGTGTGGAGACGCCGGGAGGCCCGTCCGAGCCGTCGCGTCGGCGAGAAGGAGGTGTTACGATTCCCGGAAACCACCCGGATGGGATGAGCCTGGCTTGCCATGCTGTGGGTACAATAGGCACAGCCAGCTGGTTGACTGAGTAGCCGTTCGCCGCGAGTGCGATACTGAACAGGGGGAAGCGGGGTCGGGTCGCCGAGGATGGTGCGGCGTGTGTGCCCGACATCCGAATCTAGCCCGAGCCTACCTCACAGTGCATCGGCGGACGCATTGGCGCGGGCTCGGTGTCAGACGCGTAGGCGGGGCGAGAGAGGGGGTCGCATGAGCGGTACCGATGGGCTCTACAGCTCGATACAGCGACGCGCGGTCAAGGAGATGCTCAGGCTGGCTTCCAGTGACGACAAGAGGAAGATCGTCAGGGCGTTCCAGGTGGCGGAGCGCATCACGCCAGAGCAGCACAAGGCGTCCGTCAGGTTCGTAGGCAGCAGGATCCAGGACGACCATCCTGCGCTGCAGATGGCCCGGCACGTGGCGACCCGGCTGAATCCCCGCTGCCGCGACGCTTTCATCGAGTGCCTCATCGTCAACACTCTGCTGCGCGGCGCTGCCAAACGCAGGGAGCTGAACGAGAGGACGGGCATGGTGGCCCCAACCACCATCCTCATGAGCCCGACGATGCGCTGCAACCTCGCCTGTGAGGGCTGCTACGCGGCGGAGTACTCCGCAAGGCAGGATCTCGATCGCGACCTGCTGCAGCGGATCGTCGATGAGGGCAACGACATGGGGGTCTACACGTTCACGGTCCTCGGCGGCGAGCCGTTCATCTACGGCGACCTGATCGATCTCGCGAGGGCCAATCGCGACGCGTACTTCCAGGTCTTCACGAACGGGACGCTTCTCGACGGCGAGACCGTAGACGAGATTGCCGCAGTCGGGAACATCGCCCCCATGCTGAGCGTCGAGGGGGCACCCGAGATGACCGACTATCGGCGCGGTCGCGGGGTCCACCAGCAGGTGATGGAGGCGGCGGATCGTCTCGGCGAAGCGGGTGTCCCGTTCGGCTACTCCGCGACCGTCACCCGCAGCAACTGGCGGCTCCTGATCAGCGACGAGTTCGTGGATTCCCTGATCGCCAAAGGCGCGATGATCGCCTGGCACTTCATGTACATGCCTCTAGGACGGGACCCCGATACGCACATGATGCTCACGCCTCAGGATCGCGAGGAGTTCCGGCTTGGCATCAATCGGTTGAGGAGCGAGAAGCCGTTCTTCCCGGTCGACTTCTGGGGTGACGCGCCCTGGGTCGGGGGCTGCATCGCGGGCAGGCACTACATGCACATCAACGCTGAGGGCTGGGTCGAGCCGTGCATCTTCACCCATTTCGCGACCGACAACATCCACGAGGTCAGTCTCCTCGAGGCCTTCAACTCACCCTACTTCCAAGAGATCCGCAGTCGGCAGCCGTTCAATCACAACCTGCTCATGCCGTGCATGTGGATCGACAATCCGCAGTGCTCCCGCGAGATCATGTCGGTCTCCGGTGCTCACCCCACGCACGACGGCGCCGATGTGATGCTGACGGACCTCGACGAAGAGCTCGATGACTACTCGGCGGAGGCGAGGCGGGTCTTCGATCGGCCGTGGCGCGAGATGTGCATGAAGGACCAACCCGAAGATGCATCTGCGGCGAGCCAGCCTGCAGAGCAGCCTTCCCCCACGAGCCCGCCCCCGGAAGAGGGTGACCCGGATGCGAGCCAGCCGCCGGAGCCGGCGGGTCTGGCAGGTCACGCGCCTCGCTGAAGCCGCCGCCTGGCGGCGGCCAGCAGCGAACGGATCAGGCGATGGCACACGGCCGCCGGACAGGCGCGGTTGGGTGTCCGGCGGCCGTGTCGCGCTTCTATCCGGCGCTCAGCTCCCGGCGTCGGCGGCAGTGCGGTATGGGGGCACGCCGCCATTCGTGCGGCGTCGCACAGCTCGCAGCGCTGAGCGGCCATGCTGATCGGGAGGTCGAAGGTGCCGTCTGGCGCCTCGCCGAGCTGCGTGACGGCATGGAGGGCGCGTGAGACGGCCTTCATGTCTGCGAACGTGTCTGCCTTCTCTGGCAGGTCGATCAACCCCATGCGCACGGCACGTTTGCGCACCCGCCCGTCGGGCACGCAGGCGAAGCGGTCCAGGGCGTCGTCGTTCCAGAGCCGGGCGCGGCGCATCTCGCGAACGACCCAGAAGGAGCGCGACTTCAGCGCGCCGCCAGAGGACGCATGAAGTACATCGACCGCGACGTCCGGTTCGGACGGTCGCGGCAGCAGGCCGCGCCACGTATCGCGGGTCTCGGCAAGGCGGGTGAAGTCGATGATCTTGCCCTTGCTGTCGCTTCGCGAGACTGGCGGATCGAGCGCGTAGCGCTGCAGGTCGAACTCGCCGGCGAACAGCGTGTCGACGACGCCGGCTGTCTCGAGGCGGTGCCAGTCTGCGTCGATGACCGCCTCGGGGGCCGGCTGTGCCGCTAGGGCGCCGTAGCACAGCAGCTTGAAGAACACCGCAGTCTGCGCATCCAGGTCGCCGGTTTCGAAGCTCTCGCGCTCGTCGCTGTCCAGGACCTCCGCCGGTCGCCGGCCATCGGCGCTCCAGGCCTGGACGAGGAACGCGATGTTCTCGCGGCGCTCGCGGTTGGTGAGCGTGGTCGATTCGTTCACAGTTGCTCCCAGTCGTGCGTTTGCGGGCGGCGGCCGGCCGGTTCGCCATGTCGTCATGGTAGGGGTGGGGCAGAGGCGCCCGAAGACTGACGAACGACCAGTTCGGGTGACGGTTCGCCCTCCGCCTGGTGTACAATCATTGCCGAGATCGGGCGCCGTTGACGTGCATTGCGGACTCAAGTAGTCTTCTTTTGTGTGTTCTGGAAGCTGAGCCGCAGCGCGTAGGCTTGCAGCAGGCGCAAACGGGTCTCCAGGGAGGTACTCGCCATTCACCATCACACCGGATCATGACCTCGCTCGGCCTCGACATCGGCTGCATCAGCCTCAAGGCGGCGCTCGTCGGCGGTACCGACCGACGCGTCACTCTTCTCCGAACTGCTGTCTCGCCACCCGGACCTGTTCACGGTGCCCGCCCAGGGGCTGATGGAGGTGGACGGGCGCCCGCTGCTCGTGACTCGGTATCGGCGCATCAAGGGCGGCCCCGGTGAAGCCACGAAGGCACTCGTCGACGAACTTCTCGCGGTCCTGCCGTCAGGCAAGGTCGCTGGTGTTCGCGTGACCGGTTCCGGAGGGCGCCTGGTCGCCCAGGCCCTCGAGGCGGGCTTCGAGAACGAGTTCAAGGCGATCACACGCGGCATCACGGTGCTGCACCCGCAGACACACACGGTCTTCGAGATGGGTGGCGAGACTTCCAAGTTCATCCGCCTGGAGGCCGCGGAGGCGGGGGGCTGCGCGGGTATCGCCGACTACCAGACCAACGGCGACTGCGCCGCGGGTACCGGTTCTTTCATGGACCAACAGGCCAGCCGCCTGCTGTACGAGATCGAGGATGTGGGCGACATCGTGCTCGACGCGGAGAAGTCGGCGAGCATCGCCGGTCGCTGCAGCGTCTTCGCCAAGAGCGACATGATCCATGCGCAGCAGAAGGGCTATCAGCCACCCGAGGTGCTGCGCGGTCTCTGTGACGCCGTGATCCGCAACTTCAAAGGCACGATCGCCAAGGGCAAGGTGGTCGAGGCTCCTGTCGCCTTCATCGGCGGTGTGGCTGCCAACGTCGGCGCTGTGCAGGCCCTGCGCGAGGCGTTCGACCTGGACGACGAAGCGCTGTTCGTTCCCGAGTTTCACAGCTCGATGGGCGCCATCGGCGCGGCACTGATCGAGGCGGATTTCGATGCGGCGCGCGACGCGGCGCTCGAGGGGCTCGAGGCGGACCGGCTGCCGGCCGCGGACTTCCCGGTGGCCGAGCGACTCTCGATGGAGCGCGTCGTGCTGCTGCGGGACATGGCCACGTCGTACGATTTCGTCGACGACCAGGTCGTTGACGCGTTCATGGGCATCGACATCGGCTCCGTCTCCACGAACCTGGCGGTCGTGGATGCGAACGGCCGCGTGATCAAGGAGATCTACACCAAGACGGATGCGCGGCCGGTCGAGGTCGTGAGCAAGGCGCTTCTCGATGTCCACGCGGAGATCGGTGCGCGCATCAACCTCCTCGGCGTCGGTACGACCGGCTCAGGGCGCGAGCTCATCGGTGAGCTGTGCGGGGCGGACGTGATCACCGATGAGATCACCGCTCACAAGACCGGCGCCGACTTCATCGGCCGGAAGATCGACCGTCAGGTCGACACGATATTCGAGATCGGTGGTCAGGACTCCAAGTTCATCAGCCTGCAGGATGGGATCGTGGTCGACTTCGCGATGAACGAGGCCTGCGCCGCCGGCACAGGTTCGTTCCTGGAGGAGCAGGCCGAGAAGCTCGGCATCAACATCATCGACGAGTTCGCGAGTCTGGCGCTCAGCTCGCCAGCTCCCATACGGCTGGGCGAGCGCTGCACCGTCTTCATGGAGCGCGACGTCATGGCGTATCAGCAGCGCGGCGCGCGGCGCGAGGATCTGGTCGCCGGCCTGGCGCTGTCGATCGCGACCAACTACCTGAATCGGCTGGTGCGCGAGCGGACCGTGGGCAACTGCATCTTCTTCCAGGGCGGCACCGCCTACAACGATGCCGTGGCAGCGGCCTTCAGTCAGATCCTCGGCAAGGAGGTCATCGTCCCGCCGCACAACGGAGTCATCGGCGCCCTCGGCATGGCTCTCCTCGCCCGCGAGCGCGCCCAGCGCACGGGCGAGGCCACGTCGTTCCGCGGGTGGGACCTGGAGGAGGTCGACTACACAGTGGTCGACTTCGTCTGCAAGGCATGCACCAACGCCTGCGACGTGCGCCAGTTCACGATCGAGGGCCAGAAGACGTACTGGGGCGACAAGTGCTCCGACCGCTACCGCCGGCCCGCCAAGATCGACAAGCAGCCGGTGATCGCCGATCTGGTCGCGTATCGCGAAGCGAGACTTCTCGCTCCCTACGAGGCCGCAGTGGCGAAGGCCGGGCAGTCTGCTCCCGTGGTGGGTATCCCGCGCAGCATGTACACCTACGACAGGTTGCCCTTCTGGGCGACTTTCTTCTCCGAGCTGGGCTTGCGGCCGCTGCTGTCGCCGGAGAGCGACAGGCAGATCCGTGAGGCCGGCGTGGCTCTCACGGTGGCGGAGCCGTGCTTCCCGATAAGGGTCGCCCACGGTCACGTCGAATGGCTGATCGGAGAGGGCGCGGACTACATCTTCCTGCCGAACCAGGTGAACGAAGAGACCGAGTTCATGCAGTACAACTCGCACGCCTGCCCGTGGGGACAGACGCTGCCCTTCGTGGTGCGGACCGCGCCTGGAATCGAGGAGAACAGCGACAGGCTTCTCGCACCGCGCGTGAAGTTCCGCGACGGCCGCAAGGCCCTGATGCGCGACTTGGCAGGCATGGCTGAGCAGCTCGGCGCGAACAAGGCACGCTTGGGGCTCGCCCTCGATAGCGCCCAAGCCGCACAGCAGGAGTTTCGCGGTGCCCTTCTCGATGCTGGACGGGAGGCCCTGGACACGCTAGCGCAGACCGGGGAGGCCGGCATCGTCCTCGTCGGACGCTCGTACAACATGTACGACAAGGGCATCAACATGGATATCCCGCGCAAGCTTCGCAAGTTCTACGGAGTCAACCTCATCCCGCTCGACTTCCTCCCGATCTCCGGCATCGAGCTCGATGACATCGTGCCCAACATGTTCTGGAACTACGGTCGGAAGATCCTTCAGGCGGCTCGGTTCGTGCGCGACTACGACAATCTGCACGTCATCTACATGACGAACTTCAAGTGTGGACCGGATTCATACATCAAGCACTACATCCGGGCGGCCTCCGGCAAGCCGTTCCTGAGCCTTCAGTTCGACGAGCACCAGAACGACGCCGGCGCGATGACGCGCTGCGAGGCGTACCTGGACAGCAAGGGCTTCCTGCGTACATGGTCGCAGGCGGAGGACGACGGCGCGTGCGCTCCGCGCGAGGAGGTGGTCGGCGTTGGCCACGACTGAAATCAAGCGGGACCCGCAGATCGAGAAGGCCATCGAGGAGTTCGGCCTCGAAGGTCGTCGCCTGTACCTTGCGCAGATGCCGTACGGGGGCAGCTACCTGCTCGCCGCAGCCATCCGCTCCATCGGCTTCGAGGCGTGGCCCACCAGCGACTCCGACGAGCGCACGCTCGAGCTTGGCGGTCGCCATACGTCCGGCGACGAGTGCTACCCTCAGAAGATCACGCTCGGCGACTACCTGCGCGTCATCGAAGACGAGGGCCGCGAGAACGTCGCCTTTCTGATGCCGACGGCCAATGGGCCCTGTCGCTTCGGCCAGTATCTTCACCTGATCCGCGCCAAGTTCGACGAGCTCGGCTACGACGACGTCCCCATCATGACCATCAGCTCCAATGACGGCTACTCGTCCATCGGGGCCTACTCGCAAGACCTCGTGCGCACCGCTTGGCACGCTGTCATCAGCCAGGATATCCTCATGAAGCTGCTGCTGAAGGCGCGCCCGTACGAGATCGAGAAGGGGAGCGCCGACGCGCTGTACCAGGCGGGCCTCGAGGGGGTCGGTGCGGCCGTGAGCATGATGGGGGTGTCCCACAAGGAGCGCCTCAGGGCGATCGCCGCCGCTCTCACCAGCGTTCGCGATGGGTTTCGCGCGCTGCCTGCCCGCTACGACCGGTCGCGTCCCCTCATCGGCGTGGTCGGAGAGATCTTCTGCCGCCTGAACACGTACTCGAACTTCGACCTCATCCGCGTCGTCGAGGAGGCCGGCGGGGAGTGCTGGCTCGCCGACATCGGCGAATGGGTCTGGTACACGAACGAGGAGGAGCGCCGCCGGTTCTCGGAGGAGAAGCGGCAGCTCGGCAAGGACAACGCCATCCGCTTCATCAAGGGCAAGGTCATGCGCAGCGATGAGCACACGCTCTATGCGCCGTTCGCCGCCGACTTCGTCGGCTACGAGGAGCCCGAGGACGTACGCCAGGTGCTCGAGATGAGCTACCCCTACCTGCCGTACACGGGGTCCCTCGGCGAGATGGTCTTGAGTAGCGGCAAGGCGGTCTACCTTCAGGGAAAAGGCGCCGACGGCATCATCGACATCAGCCCCTTCTCCTGCATGAACGGAATCGTCACCGAGGCCATCTATCCGAAACTGCAGAAGGACCTCGACAACATGCCCATCAGGACGTTCTACTTCGACGGGACCCAGGGCGATCTGGAGCGTGACGTCGGCATCTTCCTGGAGCTCGCCGGCACCTACGGCCGGCGCAAGAAGCGACAGCGGACCTATCCGGCCTACTTCATCGACTGAGTCTCGCAGAGATGTCGCGAACGCCGTGAGGGCCGGAGCACCCAGTGTGCTCCACGGCATGTCAGCGCCTCGAGCCGGCGGTGATGATAGGAGCCTCGCTGCGCTGCCGAAGCGAGCGCCAGCCAAGTGCGACAGGTTGTGCCGTGCAGCGGCGGGAGAGGTTCCCGCGCCGGCCTAGAAGCTCCGGCCCCGCCGGACTATCTCGCGGGTCTGATAGACGCGGACGAGGCCTCGCGCATCGCCAGACGGCGTGCTGATCACTCGGCCGGTACCCTCGAAGAAATTCAGCAGTGAGCGGAACATCTGGTTCTGCATGATGCCACCTCCTTGGTGCGTCTTTGTGCGGACTTCCACAAAGGAGCCTATCGAGGGGGAGTGAGGCGTGTCAACCGGGCGTCCCGCCTACCATCCAGGACCTGGATCGTCCGTCGAGGCGTTCGGCGAGAGGACGGATGACCAAGGTCAAGGTGTACGGAACTGGCGCCAGGGTAGGGTCGTGGCGGCAGACAGGAACCCAGCCGCAGCGGGAGGACACCGTGGAAGCAACGCAGCCGATCGTCGCCGACCTCGAGGCCATGGCTCAAGTCGCCGACCAGGGCATCGTCAGCAAGGCCATCGTCGAGAACGAGCATCACAAGATCGTGCACTTCACCTTTGCCCCAGGGCAGGAGTTGAGCGAACACACCGCCAGCGTTCCTGCGGTGATCCATATCCTGCGAGGAGAGGGATCGGTAGTCCTCGACGGTGCGCGCTACGAGGCCAGCCCCGGCAAGCTGTTCTACATGCCTGCCAATCTGAAGCATGCCGTGCAGGCACCTGGCGAGCTGGTGTTTCTGCTCACGATGTTCCGCACCTGATCGCGGCGAGCGGCCTCGGCGACTCAGGCGATCCGTACGCCGCCGGGTCCGACCGCCACGAGGCCGTCGCGTTCGAGGAGAGCGACCAGGTCGGCCACGGCGTCGGGAGAGAGCTCCAGCGTCACGGCCAGTTCGTCGATCGGACGAGGCCCGTGCTCGAGAACAGCGCGCAGGAGTCGCGAGCGCTGCCATCGACGTGAGCCCACAAACGCGCCTTGGCGGCCAGGCGGCCGCACGCCGGTGGCGCGCGCCGTGAGCACCTGCGCGCCGTAGTCCATCAGAGCGTTGTGCCAGTCGCGGCTGCGTCCACGTGGCAGCACCGCCTCAGCGACTGACTGCAGAGCGGCCGGGGGGAGGGTCGGCGAGAGCCCGAATTCGTGTGTGAGCACGCGGCGAACGTTGGTGTCTACCGCTGCCAGGTCGTCGTTGTGGGCGAAGATCAGGACCGCTCTCGCGGTGTACGGTCCGATACCCGGCAGCTTCCTCAGCTCAGCGAGCGTGCGCGGCAGCGACGCGTCCTCTCCGTCCGCGGCGACGACAGCACTGCTCGCGCACTCCCGGAGCCTCAGCGCTCGGGTGTTGTAGCCCAACCCCTGCCAGAGGCGAAGAACGTCGTCGAGCGGCGCCGCCGCGAGCTCTTCCAGGCGCGGGTAGGCACGGAGCCAGGAGTGGTACATGGGGATGACTCTGCCGACCTGCGTCTGCTGCAGCATGACCTCGCTGACCAGGACGGCGTACGGGTCATAAGCGTGCCGCCAGGGGAGGTCACGGCAGTTTGCCTCGTGCCAGGCAAGGAGGCGCGCCCGGAAGGCGACGATGGCGGCTGCCTCGACTTCGGCAGGGCGGGTCGGCAGGCCACCGCGCGCGACCAAGTCTACGCCTGCTCGTCCACGAGTCGCTCCCATTCCCGGTACTCGTTCTTCAGACGTGCCTCGATCCTGCCGCGCTTGTCGAGGAGACGGTTCAGACTCGCACGGTCGGCGTACATCTCGGGCTCGGCCAGCTCGCCGTCGACCTCGCCCAACTGCTTCTCGTCGCGCAGGACGGCGGCCTCGGCGGCGCGCAGGCGGGCGCGCTGGCGACGTGCCTCTTCGGCCGTCAATGGGCTCCGTCGCGTCTTCGCGGCGCCGGCCGGCGCCGCCGGGGCGCCGCGAGGTCCGGGGCTCCTGCTCACGCCCGGCGCGACGGCGTCCGCGCCGAACGCTGCTTGAGGCTGGTCTGCGCCGCCGCCGGCAGCGCGTGCGGCACGAGCCTCCCAATAGCGCGCAACCGAGAGGTGATTCAGGAGTCGCCCGTCATGGATCTCCAGCACGCGCGATGCCACCCTGTCGATGAGGTACCGGTCGTGGGTGACCAGCAAGAGCGTCCCGGTGTAGTCGCCGAGCGCATCGCCCAGCGCCTCCACGGAGCCCATGTCCAGGTGGTTGGTGGGCTCATCGAGCAGCAGGAAGTTCGCGTCGCCGACCAAGAGCGTGAGCAGGCGGAGCCGGCTGCGCTCTCCGCCGGAAAGCATCTCCACGCGCTTCTCGACCTCGTCGGGGCCGAACTGGAAGCGTCCGAGCAGGCTGCGCGCCTCCTCCTCGGCGTGGCCGACGAGCGGGAGCACCGTCTGCAGACACGTCTGTGTCTCGACCAGTTCTCGCCCCTGCTGGGAGTAGTACGCCACTCGTGTGTTGTGGCCGAGGTGAGACGCGCCGCGGGACAGGCTACGGAGCCCGGCAACGGTCTCCACGAGGGTGGTCTTGCCGGATCCGTTTGCCCCGAGGAGGACTACCTTCTCGCCGCGTTCCAGGACGAGATCGAGATCGCGCACGAGGGCGTGGAACCCGCCGGGATCGTTGGCGGAGCCGACTTCCAAAACCGGCGTCCTCATCTCCAGTACGACTCGTGCGGAGGGTGTCGGTTGCGGCAGACCAAGCTTGAAGCTCCTGCCCTGCTTCGGCGGCTTCCTCAGGTGCCGTTGAATCCGCTCGATCTGGGTGAGCTTGGCCTTCGCCTGCTTCGCCTTGTCCTTCTTCGCATGGAAGCGATCGTAGAAGCGTTGCAGCTGCTGGATCTTCTCGACATCCTGCTCGTAGGTCCGCTGCATCAGGTCGAGGCGAGCCGCACTCTCGCGGAGGTAGGTCCTGAAATCGCCGGCTTGGGTGTGCACTGACTGATGCTCCACGGCCAGTACGCGTCTTCCCACCTTCTCCAGCAGCCGCCGATCGTGGGTGACCAGCAGGAACGCCCGTGGGTAGTCCATCAAGTAGCCCTCGAGCCACTCCACCGAATCGATATCGAGGTGGTTGGTGGGCTCATCGAGCAGCAGCAGATCGGCGTCGGCGAGAAGCGCTCGCGCCAGCGTGACGCGGGTGAGCTCGCCGCCAGACAGGGACAGGAGCCGGCGATCAAGCATCTCCTCGGGCAGGCCGAGGCCTTCGACGACGGCGCTGAGTCGGCTCCGATAGCCGTACCCACCGGCCGCCTCGAAGCGACGCTGGAGCTGCTGGTAGCTCCGCATCGTGTCGCGTAGCTCGGGGCTGTGCTCCGCGAGACCGGAAAGACGCTCCTCGACGGCGCGCAGGGCCGCTTCGAGTTCGACCGCTTCGCCGAAGGCTTCCTGAAGGTAGTCGCGAACGCTGCGGTCCCGTTCGAGTTCGGGCATCTGGTCATGAAGCCACACGCGAGACGCACGGGCGCGCGCGACGATCCCGGCATCCGCGTGCTCGTCAGTCGATATGAGGCGCAGGATGGTCGTCTTGCCGGTACCGTTGCGTCCCACGAGCACAGCGTGGTCGCGATCGTGCATCGCGAAGCTCGCGTTGGTGAACAGCCGCTGGCCGCCGAACGTCTTTTCGACATTGTTGAAGGTGACGATGCTCATGATGAGGGTGTGTCCGTCGACGCGTGACTGCGGGCGGCAGCGATCGGGAGCGATGACGCCTCGTGGTTGGAGTAAGGGTAACAGCGGCGGGGAACGAATTCATCTGGTGGACGTCGTATCCCGGTCGCGATACGTTACTCCCCGAAGGAGGCGGTATGGACATCGGCAAGTGCTTCAAGGATGCCTGGGGTCTGTTCAGGCTCGATCTCGGGCCGTTGATCGCCACGGCCGTGATTGCGGCAGTCGCAGTGGGGGTCGTGAACCTCCTGATCGGTCTTCTCGTGTTCGGCAGCTTCACAGCGCTTGGCGGTGAGTGGTCGGGCCTCGCGGTCGGGTCGGCCGTGTTCGGCTCCCTGCTGATCGCCATCGTGGCGATCGTCGTCTACGCATGGATGTACGCCGTCGTCTTCCACATGATGCTTCGGCGAGTGCGGGAGCGGCGGGCGGCCGAGTACGCGGACATGCAGGATCTCGATCAAATAGGCTCGTTCGCGATTGCCGCCGTCGTGCTCGGCGTCGTCATCGGCTTCGGGTACATCCTCCTCATCGTCCCCGGCTTGTTCCTGACGACGATCTGGATCTTTGCGCTGCCGCTGATCGGGGATCGCAGGGTCGGCTTGTCCGATGCGATGTCGGAGAGCAGAACGCTCGCGTCAGTCCCGGGCCTCTTCACTACGTTCGCGGCCTGGCTGGTCGGCGCCGTCGTGGTCGGAGTGGTGTTGGCGGTGCTCAACGGCATCCCCGTCATCGGGCTGATCATCGGACTCCTGGCGGTTCCTTTCGGCGTAGGCTACGTGATCAGCATGTACTTCCAGGTCATCGGCGAGGGGCATCTGGTCACCGAGGCGATTGAGCACTCTCACCACTGACCCGAGACACGGAGCGCCCGCGACTATGGATATCGGCAAACTCTTCTCGCACGCATGGGGTCTGTTCTTGAAGGATGTGGGACCCCTGATCGTCGGCGCGCTCATCGCGGGCTTGGTCCCGATGCTGGCCGGCGGCATCATCTTCGCAGCCACGCTGGGCGCGACGTTCGCCGGCGCCAGCATCTCCCAGGAGGGCGAGATCACGGGGGTGAGCTCCCTCGGCTGGGGCCTGCTCGTCGTCGGTTCGATCCTGCTCGTCGTCGTTGTTCTGCTGCTCAGCGCGCCGTTGTACGCTGGCCTCGTTTCGGGTGTCGTTCGGCGTGTGCGTGAGGGCAGGGCCATGGGCTACGGCGACGCTTTCGACGGCTTCCGCTTCTTCGGCACGGTCGTCGGCGCATCAGTCTTGATCGGCCTTGTGTTCGCAGGTATCGCGGCGGTGCCGGTGGCGATTGCGCTGGCCGCTGCTGCTGCGTCGTCGGCGACGCTCGGCGTCGTAGCTGCTGTGGCCGGGCTCGTCGCCGCCATCGCATGGATCTACCTCTACACTCGCTGGGTCTATGTGTTCCCCGTCATCGTCGATAAGGGTTTCTCGGCGACGGCCGCTCTGAGCCGGAGCAGTGAGGTCGTGCGTGCCTCGGGCTGGTGGATCACCTTTCTCGCCATCTTGGTCATGACGATCGTGATCAGCGTGATCGGCGGAGTCCTCGGGGTGATTCCGATAGTGGGCTCGGTAGCGTCGCTGCTCCTCACGCCGTTTGTGCTGGCGTACGTCGTCGCCATGTACTTCCAGGCTGGCAGCGAGGCTCATCTGATTGAGGCCGCACTCCGTGGCGACAGCGTGACCCCCGTCTCGCCGCCGATGTACCCGCCGGCCGAGGGAGCGCGAACGGAGCCGTACCCGCCGGCCCAGCAGAGCTACCCCGTGACTCCCGTGGAGCAGTCCCCCGTCGGGGATTCGCCGAAGCCTTCGGAGCATTCGCCACCCGCCGGCCCCGCGGTCATGCCCCCGCCGAGTTCGCCCGATGCCGATGCGTGGCGTTCTGCGTCGGACCCGCTTGCAGCGCCACCGTCCGATGGCGACCTGCCTGAGGCTCCCGCGGCGCCCATCGCGCCCGAAGAACCCTCGGCCTGACCGCTCGCCGGCCGGCACGCGGCTTGAGCCACTGCATCTGCCGCCGGACACGCGGCGGGCGCCGGACGGAGTAGAGTTGGTGCCGTGAATCCAGGCATGAGGTATAGGGCCGATCTGCACGTTCATTCGCGCTGCTCCGGCGACCCCACCAGCGTGGGGATCCGTGCTCTCGGCGGTCGCGAATCGTACACCGACCCTCTCGAGGTGTATGCCTCCGCCAAGGCGCGAGGCATGGACTTCGTGACGATCACCGACCACAACACCCTCGCCGGCTCACTCGCCGTCGCGCATCTCCCGGATACGTTTCTGAGCTGTGAGTTCGATACCTGGTTTCCGGAGGACGGCGTGAGGGTCCACGTCGTGACGTTGAATATCGACGAGGCCCAGTTCGCCGAGGCGGCGCGGGCCCGGACCTCAGTCTACGACCTGAGTGCCTACCTGCGCGAGGCTGGCGTCTGCCACTTCCTCGCCCACCCCTTGTTCGACATGACCGACGCCCTCACGCCAGATCACGTGGAGAAGCTGCTGCTGCTCTTCAACGTACTCGAAGGCGTGAACGGTAGCCGGGTCCATCGCTGCAACGGCCTACTGCAGGAGATCGTCGGGGGCCTGACTCCAGACACGGTCATGAGTATGGCCGAAAGGCAGGGCATCGAGCCCTGGGGTGAGACCCCGTGGAGGAAGTCGCTCACGGGGGGGTCCGACGACCACAGCGGCCTCTTCGTCGCCGGAGCCCATACAGTGGCCGGCGGTGATGGCACCGTCAGTGGCTTCCTCGCCGCTGTGGAGCGCGGGGAGTGCGCTCCGGCCGGAGAGGATGGCGACGCTAGGCTGCTTGCCCATAGCATCTACGCGGCGTCGTTCTGGCGTATCCGCGAGATCCTGCGGCTAGACGACCCGACACCGCCTCGCCGGGCTCTTCGCCTGCTCAACCGGGGCTTTGGCCCGATAGGAAGTCACGTGCCTCTCCTCGAGAAGGCCGTGCAAGGGGTGCGCAGGCTGGCCCCTGGCCTCTACAGGGAGGGTGATGGTCGCGGCCAGGCATGGGAGGCCTTGCTGGAGCGTGAGATCGGCACCCTGCTGGCTGATCCGCAGTGCTTCGACAGCGTGGGCAGCGGCGATCTCAACCGGCGTCTCTTCACGGTCGTGCGTCAGCTCACGCACGATGTCACGTCTCTCCATCTTCGGCCCGTCTTGGCCGGCGACCCTAGCGCGTCGCTGCCCCAGATCCTGCGTTGTGCGTTCGCCGTCGGGATGGTGCATTTCCTGGAGCTGTCCTACTTCATCGCATGGAGTGTGCAGAGCCGCGACCGCGCCTCGCAACGACGCTTGGCCACACACTTCCTCGACCGCCCGCCTGACCCGGGCAAAGTGGCTGTGTTCACCGACTCCGGGGCAGAGGAGGATGGCCCTCTGCGCTCGGCCCGGGGCCTCATCGCGGCGGCGGCCGAGCGCGGCATCGACATCGAGGTCCTCACCTCCACGGCGGAGCCTACAGCGAAGAAGGACGGGACGGTGAACTTCGAGGCGATCGCCCGTCAGCCTCGCAGGGGCGGCGGCCAAGGTGATGCTGCGATCCCGTCGGCCTTGGATGTGCTCGACTACGTCGAGCAGAACGCGTTCACCGCCGTGCACATCGATACGACGGGTGCCGTAGGAGCGATCGGCCTGTTGGCCGCCAGACTGCTGCATCTCCCCGTCACGGGGCGGATTCGCGGTTTGCCCTCCCGCGCAACCACGGGGGCGGCGTCGCGAAAGACGACCGGTTCTTGCAGGACCCAGGAGAGGGCCGGACGGCCTCGGGGGATCCTGTTCGGCAGATTGCTGGATGTGGTGTATGTACCCTCGCGCGAGGTGGCGTGCCAGCTCGCCGCGAACCGCGTGGACCCTGGTCGCATCCGCATTCTACCGGGCGGCGCGGGCCCTGAGGTTGGAGAGGCATACCTCGAGGCCATACTCGCGGGCGTCGCCATGGCGCCCCCGCGCCCGGCCCGGCAGCGCCGGGCGCGTCCCGCCGGATCCGTCGACCCGGCGTTGGAGCGCGGGGCAGCGGGTTGAGCGCACCCTCGTTTGCCCCCGCCGACGTGCGCCGCGAGGTAGGGCTGGCTGCGACGCGCCTCGAGGCGTTCGTCCGAGAGACGCCCTGCGATGCCTCACGGGGTCTTGACCCTGGTGGCGGTGGCAGGGCCTTCCTGAAGATGGAGAACCTTCAGGTCACGGGTTCGTTCAAGGCGCGCGGCGCCATCAACAAACTGCGCTCCCTGAGTACTTCCGAGCTCCAGGGCGGCCTCGTGACCGCCTCCGTGGGGAACCACGCCATGGCGATGGTCCATGCCATGGGCCTTGTCGGCGCGCAGGGCGAGATCTGGGTCGCCGACCAGATCAGCCAGGCGAAGCTGAGCGCGCTACATGAGTGCGGCGCGGACCTGCATGTCGTCGAAGGTGGCGACCCGGGCGGCATCGAGTCACTGGCACGACGTGACGCTGAGCGCACCGGGCGTCTGTTCGTGAGCCCCTACAACGATCCACAAGTCATCGGAGGTCAAGGCACCGTCGCCGTGGACCTGCTCCACCAGATCGAGTCCGTCGACGTGGTCTTCGTCCCGGTGGGCGGTGGGGGTCTGGCAGCGGGGATCGCAGGCTATCTCAAGGAGGTCGAACCCTCAGTTCGAGTCGTCGGCTGCCAGCCGGCGAACTCTCCGATCATCGCGGCCTCGCTCGCTGCCGGCGGCGAGTTGCTCGAGCTGCCGTGGCAGCCTTCCCTTTCGGACGGTACCGTCGGCCAGGTGGAGCCGGGAGCGATCACTTATCCGATCTTGCGCGAGTGCATCGACGAGTGGGTGTTGGTGAGCGAGGCAGAGATCGCGACGGCGATACGCCAGGTCATGCGCGAACACTGTGTGATGATCGAGGGTGCCGCGGCTGTCTCGGTTGCCGCGTATCTCCAGTCGAGAGAGCGCTGGCACGGTAAGCGCGTCGTCTGCGTGCTGAGCGGCGCGCGCATCTCTCTCGAGCAGCTAGGCGCTGTGTTGCGCGAAGGGTGACTCGGCTGCGGTAGAATTCTCCACGATGATCACCTACCGAGATACCCGTGGTCTGATCGAGCGGCCACGTCCATTCACGACCGTGATCCTCGAGGGCATAGCACCGGGTGGCGGCCTGTTTGTTCCTGAAGGGCTCCCGCATCTCTCACTCGGGGAGGTCCTGGCGGTGGCGGCGCGTCCCTACCACGAGCGCGCCGCACTCGTGTATCTCGCTTTCGGGCTGGACATCGCCGACGAGGAGACGCGCCGTATCGCCGCGACGGCCTACCGATCCAACTTCGACACCTCGCAGATCGCGCCGGTTCGCGAGGCCGCTCCTGGCCGCTTCATCCTCGAGCTGTGGCACGGCCCGACTCTCGCCTTCAAGGACATGGCTCTGCAGTGCATGCCGCTGTTCTTCAGCCAGGCACTTGACCAGGTTCACGATAGCGGGACCTCGGCGCTCGACTTCCTCATCCTTGTGGCGACCTCCGGCGACACCGGAGTGGCGGCGCTCAACGGCTTCGCCGATCGAGCCCATACCAACGTGTGTGTCTACTACCCCGCACGCGGAGTGAGCGCGCTCCAGGAGCTGCAGATGGTCACGCAGCCGGGCGACAACGTCGGCGTATTCGGCCTGGACGGCGATTTTGACGCCTGCCAGAAAGCCGTCAAGGCAGTCTTCGACGATGCCGACTTCGCCGCCGAGCTGGCCGGCCGTCACGCTCTGTCTCTCTCCTCAGCGAACTCCATCAACTGGGGACGACTGATGCCGCAGATCGTCTACTACGTGAGCGCCTACGCCGACATGGTGGCACAGCACGGGCTACCGGCCGGTGCCCCGCTGGATGTCTGTGTGCCCACCGGAAACTTCGGCAATATCCTCGCCGCCTACTACGCCAAACAGATGGGCGTACCCATCGGCCGTCTGCTCTGCGCCTGCAACGCGAACAAGGTGCTCGCCGACTTCCTGGCTACCGGCGTGTACGACATCGCGGAGCGAGGTCTCGTGAAGACGGCTTCCCCGTCGATGGACATCCTCGTCTCCTCGAACCTAGAGCGCCTGCTGTATCACCTGTCTGGGGATGCTGCGCGGATTCGCCGATGGATGATGGATCTCAAGACGACGGGCCGCTTCGTCGTGGACCCCGACACGCGCGCCATGCTCAGTGCCTCGTTCCGCGGCGGCTGGGTCGACGACGCGGCCTGCTTGCGAACCATCGGCCGCGTGCAGCGCGACCACGCCTATCTTCTGGATCCCCACACGGCGGTGGCCTGGGAGGTAGCCGGGGTCCTGCAAAAGGAGGATTCTCCGGTACTCATCGTCAGCACCGCTCACTGGAGCAAGTTCGCCGCCGACGTCGTTCGCGGGCTGGAGGGCATCGCGCCAGGCCAGCCGGTGCCCGGAGGGAAAGGCGACATCGAACTGCTCGATCGAGTCATCGAGCTCGTGCCGAATGCCCTCGTTCCGCCGCAGCTCCAGGCTGTGCGGCGGCGCAGCGTGCGGTTCCACGACCGGGTCGATGACGGGCGCGAGGCGATCGAGGGCAGTCTGCGGCGCTGGCTGGCGCGCCGCGGCGCCTGAGGCGCGTCGGGGCTCAGACCTCGGGCGCCGCGAACGCGCGCACGCTGGCGACTGCCGCGTGCCAGCCCTTGAGTCGAGCCTCTCTGTCGGTCCGCAGGTCGGGCGTGAAGCGACGGTCGGCCTGCCAGCCCGCCTGCATCGGCGTCTCGTCCTCCCAGAGCCCGACGCCGAGGCCCGCCAGAGACGCCGCCCCCAGCGCCGTGGCCTCTTTCTGGGCCGCTCTGGCGATGCCGAGGCCGAGGATGTCTGCCTGGATCTGCATGAGGACGTCGTTCGCAGCAGCGCCACCGTCTACGCGCAGTTCGCCGGGCTGCAGCCCGGCATCGGCGGCGACGGCGGCATAGAGGTCGGCCACCTGGAAGGCGATGCCCTCGAGGGCAGCCCGGGCGATATGCGCGGTCGTCGTGCCGCCGTTCAGCCCCAAGATGGCGCCGCGAGCGTGCGCGTCCCAGTAGGGTGCGCCCAGGCCGGCCAGAGCGGGCACGAAGTAGACGCCGTCGCTCTCGGGCGCATCCGCTGCGAGGACTCCCGATTGCCCGACATCGTCGAAGAGACGCAGACCGTCGCGCAGCCATTGGATCGCGGCGCCGGCCATGAAGACGCTTCCCTCCAGGGCGTAGTGACGGCGCCCTGCGCGTTGGAGGGCGACCGTGGTCAACAGGCCGTGGCCGGAGGCAGGAGCGGTATCGCCTGTGTGCATGAGAAGGAAGCAGCCTGTTCCATAGGTCGCCTTGGCCATGCCGGGTACGGTGCACGCCTGACCGAAGAGGGCCGCCTGCTGGTCTCCGACCAGTGCCGCTATCGGGATCCTGGCTCCAAGATGCGCGACGTCAGCCTCGCCGACGACCCCGCTCGTGTCGCACACGTCAGGCAGCATGGCGCGAGGCACGCCGAAGAGGTCCAGGAGTTCATCGTCCCACTGGCCACGATGAATATCGTAGAGGAGCGTGCGCGAGGCGTTGGTGGCATCGGTCACATGCCGCTGTCCCGCGGTCAGCTTCCAGGTCAACCAGCTGTCGATAGTACCGAAGGCCAGATCACCGGCCAGTGCCCGCTCGCGGGCCAGCGGCACGTTCTCGAGCAGCCATGCCAGCTTGGTCCCACAGAAGTACGGATCGAGAAGAAGTCCCGTCCTTCGCCGGATCAGCGCCTCGTGGCCAGCCTCACGGAGGCTCTCGCAGAGAGGCGCCGTACGCCGGTCCTGCCAGACGATGGCGGGAGCGATGGGCTCCGAGGTCGCGCGGTCCCACACAATCGTCGTCTCGCGCTGATTGGTGATGCCCAGAGCGGCAACGTCAGCGGCCGCTACGCCACTGCGCGCCAAGGCCTCCACCGCGGAGGCGCGCTGGGCCTGCCAGAGCTCCTCGGGGTCCTGCTCGACCCACCCGGGCTGCGGGTACGTGCGCTCCAGCTTCTGTTGTGCGACGGCAAGGATCGTGCCCGTCTCGTCGACGACCAAGGTTCGCGAACTGCTTGTCCCCTGGTCGAGCGCGAGGATCACGGTACCGCCAGGTGAACGCTTCGTCGTCATCGCTGCATCACTCCTCGTCTTCCGGCGATCGGCTCCGGCTTGGTTGCCGGGCCTCTGCGGGCCCAGCGTATCCGACGTGCCCGCCAGGCGAAAGCGCAGAAACGATGCGGTAGCGAGGAGAATGGCGCGGTAGCATGTCCCTGCTGGAAGCATGCAGGCGCGCGGTGGGACCAGTCGCGGGGAGAAGTCCATGACCTGGAGAAGGATTTTGGAACAAGAGCATCGCTTGGTCCTCGATGCGGCCGAGAAGGAGTGCGATCACATCGATGCGACCGGGCGCTGCCACGTCGATTTCGTCGCCGACATGCTCGAGTTCTTCCGATACTTCAACGACGGTCTGCACGACCCCAAGGAAGAGGGATTGCTCTACTCGCGCTGTCACAAACGTGGGAGCACCGAGCAGGATGAGCCGCTCGAGCAGATGATCGGCGAGCACGAATGGTCCCGCGGCAGACTCGACACCCTCTATGACACGCTGGCGGCGCTCAAGGCGGGTAGTACCGGCCTGCGTGGCGAGCTTGCGAGTGGCATGCGCGAGTACATCGAGGTCAACCGGTGCCATATCGACATCGAGGAGACGCTGTTCTTCGACACGGCTTCGCACTACCTGACCGAGGGGGACCTCCAAGAGCTCACGGAGGAGTTCGAGGCGGTCCATGCCGACGAGGTCCAGGAGGGCGTCCAGTCGTTCTACCAAGCGCTTGCCCATCGCGTACTCGCCGCGGAGAACCAGGTCTGCGACTAGAGCCAGCTCCCCCGCCGCCGCTGAGGTAGGCGTGAATGTCGTCCGCCGACCTGCGCGCGGCGCCCATCGCCAGGATCACCGTGGCCGCCCCTGTGACGATGTCGCCACCAGCCCATACGAGAGGCACGCTGGTACGGCCGGCATCGCTGTAGGAGCGGATGTAGCCTCTGCGCGTGCGCTCCAGACCTGCGGCATCCTCGAAGAGGGCCTTGTTGGGCCCCGCGCCGACCGCGACCACGACCATGTCCACGCCGATCAGGAAGTCCGAGCCGAGGACGGGCACGGGGCGTCGTCGGCCGGATGAATCTGGCTCCCCGAGCTTCATGCGCACGCAGCGCATGCTCCTGACCCAGCCTTGGTCGTCGCCCTCATAGGCAATGGGACTGGTGAGGTACTCGAAGCGCAGCCCTTCCTGTTCGGCGTGCTCGATCTCCTCTGTCCGCGCGGGCATCTCGTCCCGTGTGCGCCGGTAGGCGAGGGACACGTGGCGCGCGCCCATGCGCAGCGCCGTGCGAGCGCAGTCCATCGCGACGTTGCCACCGCCGACGACCGCCACCTCGGCACCCTTCGGCGCCGGGGTGTCGTACTCGGGAAACCGGTATGCCTTCATGAGATTGATACGCGTCAGATACTCGTTTGCAGAGACCACGTTGCAGAGGTTCTCGCCAGGCAGACCCATGAATCCCGGAAGCCCTGCGCCGGTGGCGACGTAGACGGCGTCAAACCCGTTGTCCAGTAGCTCGGTCAGTCCATAGAGCTTGCCGATGATGCTGTTGAGCTCGAACCGTACGCCAAGACGACGCAGATTGTCCGTCTCCGACTCGACGATGGCTTTCGGAAGGCGAAACTCGGGGATACCGTAGGCGAGTACTCCGCCGGGGCTGTGCAGCGCCTCGAAGATCGTCACGCTGTGACCTTTGACCGCCATGTCGGCGGCCATCGTGAGCCCGGCCGGGCCGCTGCCCACGACGGCGACACGACGACCCGTCCTGGGAGCCTTCCTGGGCAAGGTGACTTGGTCGGTCTCTCGTTCGTAGTCTGCGGCGAAGCGCTCCAGAGCGCCGATGGCGACAGGTTCGCCTCTGCTACCGAGGATGCAGCGTCGCTCGCACTGATCGTCCTGCGGGCAGACTCGGCCGCAGATGGCCGGCAGGGCGTTCTTCTCGCGGATGACCTGCGCCGCCTGAGCGAACTCCCCTTGCGCGATGAGACTGACGAATCCGGGGATGTCGATCTCTACCGGGCAGCCACTGACGCAGTCAGGCTTCTTGCATTGCAGACAGCGGCCCGCTTCGACGACGGCGAGCTCGGTGTCGTAGCCGTAGCTGACCTCGTTGTAGTTGCGGATACGCAGGCTGGCGTCCTGCTCGGGCTTCTTCTGCCTCGGCGTGCCCGCCAGCACCTTGGCGCGCGTGCGCTTCGGAACGCCGTACCAGGTGCATCCCGCACGCGAGCGAGAGAGAGCGGGGCGACTCGGGTGTGCAGCGAGATGTCGACGGTGAAGAGCTGTGCGCCGCATCGCTCGCACGGGGCGTCGTCGTTGACCAGCGAACCGGCGCAGTGGGGACAGCGGACGTCGGTCGCCACAGCGTCGCCGGAGAAGGGGCCCGCGTCAACGCTCGCGGACCCGTCGAGGCGCGGGTCGAGGTGCACCGTATGCGTCTCGCCGCCCACGTCGACCACCAGATTCATCCACACCCGGCGCGTCGCCTCGTCGAACACGTTCAGCGGTCCGTGGCAGTGCGGGCAGAAACTCGCGAGATCGCCCTGCTGGGCGAGGGTCGAGAGCTCGACCTGAGTCATCGTCATCGGTCAGTGCGCTTTGACGGAGGTGAGCAGCGAGATGCGCTCGTCCCGGGCATACATCTGGTTCCTCTGGATGAGCTCGTCGAAGTCCACCTTGAAGGCATCGAACTGCGGGCCGTCGACGCAGGCGAACTGGGTCTCGCCGCCGACGGTGCAGCGGCAACCGCCACACATACCCGTGCCGTCGACCATGACCGGGTTGAGGCTCACCTGTGTGGGAATGCCGTAGATGCGGGTCATCGCCGCGACCGCGCGCATCATGACCAAGGGGCCGACCGCCAGCACCTGGTCGATTCTCTCGGTGCGCTCGACCAGGGCCTGCAGGGCGTCGGTGACTCTGCCGTGAAGCCCGTAGCTGCCGTCGTCGGTCGTGACGATGAGCTCGTCGCAGAGGTTCCCCAGCTCGTCCTCCAGGATGAGCATGTCCCTCTGGCGCGCGCCGACGATCCCGATGATGTGATTGCCCACCTCGCGGTGTCCCGTGAGGAGGTGGTGCAGCACCGCGATACCTGAACCGCCACCGATGCCGACGACCGTGCCGATGGGATCGAACGTCTCGGCGCGACCGAGCGGGCCGCACACGTCCTTGACGGCGTCACCGACGCCGAGCGACGCCAACATGGCGGTGCTCTTGCCGACGATCTGGAAGATGATGGTGATCGTGCCGTTCGCGGGGTCGCTGTGCGCGACAGTCAGCGGCACGCGCTCGCCAGTCTCGTTGACGCGCAGGACGACGAACTGGCCGGGTTGGATCTTTCGTGCGATCTGCGGAGCCTCGACGGTGAGGCTGACGAGGTCGCCTCTGGAGAGTTCCTGCCGATCGGCGATGAGGTACATACACCCGCCCTAGCGTCGTCGTCGCGCATCGCATGACGAACGTTTGCGGTCCGGTCCACCTAGTATGCCACATCGATGTCAGTTGACGGGCCCCGACCCAGTGACGCGGGACTCGCTCCGTGGTCACTTCCGCGGGTCGCAGCCCCGGTCGTCGCTGCCGGCGGCAACCGCCGCCGGGACGGCTTCGTCGGTCACGTGCCAGAATTTCCGCCCGAGCCAGAGAGCCACCCCGACAAGACTGATGAGGACGGGCACCTCGACCAGAGGCCCGACGACAGCGGCGAACGCCTGTCCCGAGTCGATGCCGAAGACGGCGATGCTCACGGCGATGGCGAGCTCGAAGTTGTTGCTGGCGGCGGTGAACGACAGAGTCGCCGTCTTGGAGTAGTCGGCGCCGATCTTCCAGCCCATGAGGAAGCTCACGAAGAACATGATGACGAAGTAGATGAGCAGGGGAATGGCGATCCGCACGACGTCGAGCGGCAGATCGACGATGAGTTCGCCCTTGAGGCTGAACATGACGAGAACCGTGAACAGGAGCGCGATGATTGTCAGCGGACTGATACGCGGAATGAAGACCGCCTCGTACCACTCCCGGCCCTTGTACTTGAGGCCGGCATAGCGTGTTAGCATGCCAGCCACGAAAGGGATACCCAGGTAGATGGCCACGCTCTTGGCGATCTCGGTGATGCTCACACTGACGGCGCTGCCCGAGAGGCCGAAGAGCGGCGGCAGCTTGGTGACGAAGATCCACGCGAAGAGGCTGTAGAAGAGCACTTGAAAGACGCTGTTGAAAGCGACGATGCCGGCAGCATATTCGGTGTCGCCCCTGGCAAGCTGGTTCCAGACGATGACCATGGCGATGCAGCGCGCCAGCCCGATCATGATGAGACCGACCATGTACTCGGGGTAGTCGTGCAGGAAGATGATGGCCAGGAAGAACATGAGGAAGGGGCCGATGAACCAGTTCTGTACCAGTGAGAGGCCGAGGATCCTGTGGTCGCGAAAGACGTGGCCGAGTTCCTCGTACCTGACCTTCGCAAGGGGTGGGTACATCATCACGATGAGGCCCACGGCGATGGGGATGCTGGTCGTACCGGAGGTGAATCTGTTGATGAATCCGGGCAAGCCGGCAAAAGCCCAGCCCAGGAAGACCCCGATGCCCATGGCGAGGAAGATCCACCCCGTCAGGTAGCGATCGAGGAAGGAGAGGCGTTTCAGCATGCTCTCTGTCACGAGGCTGTGCTCTTCACGGCGCCCATGCGATCTCGCGAGCCCAGAGGCCTTTACCCGGCTGCTTCGTTGACAAGCATCTCTGGTGAAGCTAGCTTCGTGGTCGCAGGGTGTCAATCGCCGGTCGTCTGCGCTGACGACGAGAGCATGGGGAGGAGGACGGATGGCGGTGCTCCCGCTCGAAGAGCCGTTCGCCGTCTTCTCCGATGTTCACCGCAACCTTCCGGCACTCGTGGCGGTCCTCGCCGATGTCAACGCCCGAGGGTACGCTCAAGCGCTCTGTCTCGGGGACCTCATCGGGTATGGCCCCTCCCCCAACGAGGTCGTCGCGCTCGTGCATGCGTGGGGCATCTCGACACTCCTCGGCAACTATGATCAGGGCATCGGCTTCGAGCTGGATTCCTGCGGCTGCGCCTATGCGACGGAGGAACAGCGTCTCGAAGGCGATGTCTCATTCGACTGGACGAGGCAGGCCGTCACCCAAGAGGTGAAGGCGCAGCTTCGCGCGCTCGCGGACAGGTTCGTGCTGCAGACTCCCTGTGGCGAACTGCTGGCCGTCCACGGCAGCCCGCGACGCATCAACGAGTACCTCTTCGAGGACCGGCCGGTCTCTGCCCTGGAGCGCATGGCCCGTGCCAACCCGTATCGGGCGATACTCTTCGGCCACACTCACCGGCCCTACGTGCGCCGGGTCGGCGGCATGGTCTTCGCCAATGTGGGCAGCGTCGGGCGCCCCAAGGACGGCGACTGGCGTGCCTGCTATGCCACAGTCGACCCCTCATCACGCACGGCCGGCTCGCCGGTCGTCGAGTTCGTGCGCGTCGAGTACGACTACGCCCAGCTGCTGCGCGACCTCGGGACGACGCCACTGATCACCAGCTTCGACGGCCCGTTCGACAGCGGAAAGAGCGCCGAGCGTCAGTGACGGACTGCCTCACGGCGTCGAGGAGACGAGCTCCTTGCGCACCGCCTGCGGGTGGCACATCTTGCCGCGCTGATCGCAGTCGGCACACTCCGACAGAAGGAGTGCCTGCTCGGCGCCCTGAGAGACCACGGCGAACCCGTTGGCTACGAAGAAGCCCGGTGCGCGTGCCGTCGCCCAGAGCGTCGGCAGGACGCGGCTGCGCGCTTCCTGCTCGAGCGCGGCCAGCAGGCGCCGGCCGAGACCCTGCCCGCGGTAGCTTCGCTCCACGGCGATGCGCCCCACGATCGGCAGGCCCTTGTAGTCGTTGAGTGACACGGTGCCGACCATGCGCCCGCCGTCGAAAGCGCCCCACATGGCCATCGGAGGCGCTTGATCGGATGCCACTTCCAGTTCCGCCTGCTTGGCCAAGGCGACGGACGCAGCGAGGTCGTCGCTGAGCGCTATGAGGAGTGCGTCGGCGGATTCTGCCATGGCATGGATTCTATTCCTTGGGGAGACCTCGCGACGTACTACGAGCCGCCGACGCAGACACACCTCACCTCAGGCGGCCGTCACCTATCGCGCGGGCGCCCCGGTGCCGGGACTTGTGTCGGTCCCGACGGGCAGGTATAAGGGCGACAGGCAGGGGCAGCGGCCGCAACGGACGGGAGAGCACGGCATGGAGATGAAGGTCAACTTTCCGGACAACCTCAGGGTGGATGCCGAGTACAAGGGCTTCACCATCGAGACCGACCAGCCGGTCAGCGGTGGCGGCGACGGCACGGCACCGGCCCCATTCGACCTCTTCATCGCTTCCCTGGGAACCTGCGCCGGCATCTTCATGCTGGCCTTCATGAAGCAGCGAGGGATCAATCCGGCGGGTTCGGGTCTCACCATGACGACCGGGCGCGACTCCACGACGGGCATGATCGGGGCGGTCAGCTTCGACCTGCATCTGCCCGCAGGCTTCCCCGAGAAGTACGAGGCGGCCATCATGCGCGCCGTCGATCAGTGCTCTGTGAAGCGCCTCATCCAGAACCCGCCGACGTTCACGACGCGCACGTCGCGAGCGCCCACCCCTTGAGGGTCGGCGGACCCTGAGAAGCCACGCGGCTGATTCGGTCGTGGACGCCGTCCCGCTTGTCGTCGGAGTCGATGTCGCCGCCAGCCGGCCGTCGGTGGCGGTGGCGGTCCGCGCCGAGCGTCGTGCCTTGGAAGTGGTAGCTTGGCGGGAGGGCGACGAGCGGGTCGCAGGCGATCGCGGACGCCTTCTGGAGTGGATCGATGGGTGGGCCCCATCGGCCGTGGCCGTCTCCGCGGCGCAGCGTCCGCGCCGGGCTGCCGGTGGCGTCGCGCCCGTGCGCCGCGCCGATGCCGAACTGCTACGGCGGCGAATTGCCGTCACCCCGGTGCCGACGCGCGCCCGAGCAGACGAAGAGCGGCGGCGGTACGCTCACACCCAGGCTGGCTGGGAGTACTTCAAGGAGTTCCGTCACCGCGGGTACGAGACGCCCTCCGCGGGGAGCCTTCCGGGGGCACTCGGTCAGGCGCCCGCCATCCTCGAGGTCTACCCGCACGGCGGTTTCGTCGCCGCGCTCCGTGGCACGCCGCCGAGCAAGCACACGCGGGAAGGCCTGCACGTGCGCATCCTCGTGCTTCGGCGGCTGGGCCTGCGCTGGGACGACTACTATGACGCCGCCTCGCTGGACACCCTCATGGCGGCGCTCACCGCCTGGCGGCTGCTGCAAGGCCAAGCCGTCTCCCTCGGCGACGAGCGCGGCGGCTATGTCTGGCTGCCTGTGACCGAGCACGAGTTGCGCAACACCTACGAGCCCCTGACGACGACGGGCGCACGGGAGGCCGTGGCGCGGCTCGGCGCGGGCTAGACTCGCTCGGCTCGGCTGCGGGCCGTCGTGGGACGGGCCGCTCTACATCACGACCTTGTTGAGCGGGAACTCGACGATGCCTTCGGCGCCGGCCTCCTTGAGGCGCGGGAGGATGTGCCGCACGACGTTCTCTTCGATGATCGTGTTCACGGCCAGCCACCCGTCATTGCTGAGAGGCGAGATGGTCGGGTTGCGCAGAGCCGGGAGCACTCCGACGACGGCCTCGAGGTCGGAGGCTCTGACGTTGAGCATGAGACCCACCTTGTCGAGCGCTGCGATGGCGCCTTGCAGGAGCATGACCATGTCTTCGATCTTGGAGCGCTTGGCGGGGTCCTTCCAGGCATCCTTGTTCACGATGAACTGGGTCGACGACTCCAGCACGGTCTCGACGATGCGCAGCTTGTTGGCGCGCAACGACGAACCTGTCTCAGTGACCTCGACGATGGCGTCGGCGAGCTGGGGCAGTTTCGCCTCAGTCGCGCCCCAGCTGAACTCCACTTTGGCCTGCACGCCACGCTCGGCCAGCCAGCGCTTGGTCACGCCGACCAGCTCGGTTGCCAGGACCTTCCCCTCCAGATCGGCGATCGATCGGATGTCGGAAGCCTCCGGGACCGCCAGCACCCATCGCACCTTGCCGAAGCTCTGCTTGGCGTAGACGAGGCTGCAGACTGCATGGACATCGGCGTCGTTCTCGACTACCCAGTCATGGCCAGTCAGACCGCAGTCCAGGGCGCCGTCCTCGACGTAGCGCGCCATCTCCTGAGCACGCACGAGCATGCATGAGACGTCGAGATCGTCGATCACGGGGTAGTAGGAGCGCTCGGCGACCGTGACGACGTAGCCCGCACGGCGCATGAGCTCGAACGTGGCGGTCTGAAGGCTTCCTTTGGGCAGGCCCAGCTTAAGTGTCATACGGTGCTCCTCGAGGTCGTGGCGAAGGCGCCGCGGAGCGGCGCCGGATGCGGCGCGGGAAAGAGTCTACCTCAGAGCGCGGCGCGTCGATAGGCATTGGGCGCCTTACCCGGTACGATCACATCATGCAGTACCGGCAATTCGGAGAGCTCGACTTCAGGCCCTCGGCGCTGGGCTTCGGCGCCATGCGGCTGCCGGTCCTCGCCGGGCCGGACGGCAAGCCTGACTACACCAGGATCGACTATCCCGAAGCCTCGGCGATGCTCCATCGGGCCATTGACGGCGGCGTGAACTATGTTGACACGGCGTGGATGTACCACGGGGAACAGTCTGAGGCCTGGGTCGCTTCCGCACTGCAGGGGGGGTATCGCGAGAGGGTCAAGATCGCCTCGAAGATGCCCGTTTGGCATGTCCAGCGAGCGGGTGACTTCGACCGCATCCTCGCCACTCAGCTCGAGCGGTTGCAGACGGAGTCCATCGACTTCTACCTGCTTCACAGTCTTGACGATGCGAACTGGCGCTGCGTACTCGACCAGGGGCAGCTCGCATCCGCCGAGGCCGCGCTCGCCGACGGCCGAATCGGACACCTCGGCTTCAGTTTCCATGGACGCTACGATCTGTTTGCAGAGATCGTCGCCGCGAGCGGGCTCTGGGAGTTCTGCCAGATCCAGCTCAACTACATGGACGAGGAGTTCCAGGCGGGGCGTCGCGGCCTCGAGCTCGCTGCGGGTCACGGGCTAGGCGTCATCGTCATGGAGCCGCTGCGCGGCGGCATGCTGGCCCGCAATCTGCCGCCGTCGGTGGCGTCAGCGTGGGGCGAGGCGCCGGTGCGCCGCTCGCCGGCGGAGTGGGCCTTGCAGTGGGTCTGGAGCCTCCCCGAGGTCTCATTCCTGCTCAGCGGGATGAGCACCATGCAGCAGGTCGAGGAGAACCTCACCTACGCCGCCCGTTCGCGGCCTGATCTTCTCTCGGACAGAGAACTCGCGGCGGTCGCCCGGGTGCGTGACCTCTATCGCAAACTCAGCCCCATCCCGTGCACGGCTTGTCGCTACTGCATGCCGTGCCCGCATGGCGTCGCCATCCCGGAGATCCTGCAGCTCTACAACGACGCCCAGATGTACGGTGATGTCGCTTCCCAGCGCATCTACTACAGCTGGCTCAACGAGAGCGTTCGCGCCGAACAGTGCACAGCCTGTCGTGAGTGCGAGGAGCAGTGCCCCCAGGAGATCGTCGTGAGTGAATGGATGGAGACGATCCAGGCACTCCTCGGCGAGAGCGGCTGACGCGCAGGGAGTCGGCGGACGGGGCGCGACGGTGAGACCCTACCCACGCTAGCTCCCGGTGTCGCCCCGAACCACCCGCATGTAGGCATCGTGGAGGTGCTCGCCGGCGCCAGGCTCGAGGTAGGGCTCCAGTTGGCGCAGGAGGTAGGCCAGGTCGCGCTGCGCCGCGAGGGCCGCGTCGAGGTCGGTGCCGGAGGGGGCACAGGCGGCGGCCGCCGTGGCGCGTGCCTCGTTCATCGCGTGCACTGCCTCCGACAGCGAGTACCACGCTGCGACGTACTCCGCTGAGTACTCGCGCGTGACGTCGTCTGCCATGGTCGCTTCTCTGGCAAGCTCGATCTCAGAGAAACGCAGGTACGTGTCGTGGGCGCCACGCGTCGCGAACACGGCCGTCTTGAACTGTGCGAGGACGCCGGCGAAGTCGAGTTCGGCCGGCGGACCAAGCGTCGCCGGCGAGGCCACCTCGAGCGGGGCCGCATCGTGAGGGGCCGGCGGAACCTGGGCGAGCGGCCCCGCGCCGCGGTCGAAAGCGGGCGGCGAATCGCGGTGGACGACGACGGTGCCCGCGGCGAAGTCGCCGAGCCTCTTGTTACGCTTGCTGATGAGGACCGAAACGCCGGCGGGGATGTACCAGAAGAGGACCTCCGGAATGCGCAGGAGATTGCGGACGACGATGGCCGACGTGGTGGGCTCGCGGCCGTCATCCATGCGGACGCGCAACCCCAAGGCCAGCTTGCCGACGCTCCCGCCCGTGAACGCCTCAAGCAGGGCGTAGTACCCGAACAACATGCTGTACGTGGCGACGTAGATCCAGGACGGTACGACGATGTCGCTGCTGAAAGGGCTTGTGGTCGCGGGGTCCGGGAGCTCGAGCACGCCGGCGGCCGCGGCGATGAGCAGAAGGGCCACGAGGGCTGAGAAGAGGACCACCGTGTCAATCATGATGGCGGCGAACCTCAAGCCAAGACTGGCGTAGCGCATCTGGACCTGGCTGTGCTGCATCCGGCCTCAGCTCCTGAGGACTTCTTCGAGTTGCGGCACAAGCGGCGGCAGGTCGTTCTCGACGGTCGCCCAGAGGATCCTGGTGTCGATACCGAAGTACTGGTGGACCACGACGTTGCGGACCCCGCGCATCGTGCGCCATGGAACGGCGGGATGGGCGTCCAGTACGGTGTCGGGGATCCAGCGGGTCGACTCGCCGAGAGTCGTGAGGTTGCGGATCACCGCGTCCATGGTCCTTGCGTCGGCGACGAAATCCTCGTAGGCCATCGCCCTGGTGTATTCTGCGATCGCCGCCAGAGCGGCCAGGATATCCCGCACGCGAAAGCGCCAGTCGCGGAAGCGGAGCTTCGCTTGACGCTCGGCGTAGCCGGTCTCCCGCCGGAAGCGCCTTTCAGAAGGCACGGATCGCCTCTGCGAGGATCCCGGAACGCATCTCGACCCGGAGTGCGTCCGCAGTCGCCAGGTCAATGCGAGTGTCCATGATGTCCGTGAGGTGGTCCAGCACGCGGACGAACTCGAAGAGCCCCACCCGTGCCTCGGGGTCGAACTCGACCAGGAGGTCGACGTCGCTCTGTGCGGTGGCCTGATCGCGCGCCGTCGAGCCGAAGAGGAAGACGTGGCGGACGTTGTGGCCGCGCAGCTTCTCGCGGTTGCGGGTCAGGCGGCGGAGGGCTTCGCGTCGGGTCATGGGCCCGATTCTACCGGACATCGGCGTCCGCCATGCGAAGAGCCGGCGCGCACCGACGGCGCTGCGGGTGTTTGATGCTAGCAGGGCGAGATCAGGGCGGCTGCCATCTGGCGGAGGAAGGCGCGCACGTTTCGCGGCTCACCAGGTTGCTCGTCCGCCGGCGTAGATCAGCGGCCGAGCGGCCTCAGACCCGCCTAGGCGGGTCCGGCGAGGATGAAGAGCGCGGTGATCGCCAGCAACGCGACCAGCGCCACGGCAGTGGAGAGGCGGCTGCTGCGGGCTCGTGGGTACTGCATCTTCTTCCTCCAGTCGCGGTGGAGCTAGTGATACCCACGGGCGAGCCAATCGAGACCCTCAGGGCCGACCATGTGTCTCCGTCCTTGTCAACAGGTGGAGCCGGAAGGGTCTACTCCCGGGCCGCAGCTTCGTGCGGGGAGGGTCACGATCCTCGCCCCCTCGCCTGACTCTCGCCTCACCAGCGCCGCGGCGCCTGGGTGGCACGTGAAGAAGAGGCACTGACCCTCGGAGGCCGCAGCGACGATGAGCCGCGCCATGGCCGCGGCTCTGGCGGGATCGAAGTTGACCAGGCAATCGTCCATGATCAGCGGCAACTCTTGGCCGCGATCGGCGAACTCCCCGACGAGCGCCAGGCGGATAGCCAGGTAGAGCTGTTCGCAGGTCCCGCGACTGAGCTCGTCCGGGGTCAGCCGCGCGCCGTCCCATTGTTCGACGAACACGCCATCGGCGTCGTCGGCCGCCTCTTGCACGATTGCCCGAAAGCGCCCATCGGTCACCGTGGCGAAGGCCTCGGAGGCTCGCGCCAGGACGGCCGGCTGCCGGTCGCGAACGTAGTTCTGGAGCGTGCGCCGCACGAGGCCTGCCGAGGTCACGACTACCCTGTAGTCGTGAGCTGCCAGCGCCAGTTCGGCGCGCAGCGATTCCAGCTCCATGCGCAAGCGCGGCACGTCCGCCGACTCCTCGAGCGCTTCGCGGGCGCGCTGCGCGTCGCGCCGCCCTTCGATGGCGATCGTCCTGGCGCCGTTCGTCTCGGAGATCTCCGCGTCGAGACGCTCCATCTCCGCCGCCCACAGGACGGGATCCCCCTCCGCGAGGTCGCGGCGGGCCTGCTTCGGGGCGGGGAGGTTCGAGACGCCGCTGCTGACACGCCGCTCACAGCCGGAACGACGCTCCAGCGCCATCGTTCGCCGGGTCAGCGCCTCGTCGAGTGCGACCACTCCGGCTTCGAGTGCTGCGTCGGAGACCGCGGCCGTCGTCATGCCGGCATCGACCAAGGCTGTCTCGGCCTCCTGGGTCCAGATCGCGCGCTCGCTCTCGATGGCCGCGATCGCTGTTTCCGCCTTCGTTCGGGACTGATGCGCCGTTCGTGCCTGACCGACCTCGACGAAGAGGTCAATCATCCCCTCGGGGGAGACGTCTGGGAGGTCCCGGGAGGCAACCCACTCAGCCCAGGCCTTGCGCTGGGCCTCGGCCTCTCTCTCAGCACCCTCCGCCACCCGCGACGACTCCGCCACCCGGCGCTGCGCGCTCGCGCGTCTCCCTGCTATCTGGCGGAGTTGCGCCTCGGTGCCGTCGCAGGCGACGCGCTGGTCGCGCGCGCTCGTGAGCCTCGCCTCGAGCTCGTTGAGCCCAGCCTCGGACGGGTCGTCCCCGAGACCAAGGCGGCGGCTGGCCTGCGCGACTTCCGCGCGCAGGCGGTCGATCCCGCCGGCGGCGCCGGTCGGGTCGACGCCACCCGCGCGCCCAGTGCTCGCCCGAGCAAGCACCGCCATGAGGCCGAGAAGAGCCGCTCCCGCGGCGAGCCCGAGTGCCAGCTGTGCGGCATCGGCCGCGGCGGCGACCAGCGCGGCCGCGAGCGCGACCAGAGCACTGACGGCGCCCGATCGCCAGACACCGGCGTGGGTCCCATGGCCGGCGCGCAGCTGGAGCTCCGCCATCTGGAGGTCTCTGAGCTGGGCGCGAAGACTCCGCACAAGCACGTCGCGCTCGCCCAAGGCCTCGATTGAGGGCGGCGTGGGCGCCGGCAGCTCTTTGGAGCAGCGATCGTGGTCATCGGCGATCTGCGCGAGGTCCGCGCGGGCTGCCCTCCGATCGCGCTCCGCCTGCTCGGCGGCGACCTCGGCTCCGTCGAGCCGTCGCTTCCACACGCGCACTGCATCCTGCTCGGCGATGGAGTCGTCGACCGTCTGCAGGCGCGCGGCGATCCACTGCGGCCCCAAATGCTGCAGGTGGGCACCCAGCTCGGCGCTCGCCGAGGCCAGCTCGGACTTGAGGCGGGACAGGGTCTCCTCGCGGCTTCGCAGAACGCTCAGGCGTTGCCTGAGGTCGCTCGCGACTGCCGGCAGGTCTGGACCGCTCGGCGCCGGGAGCTCGGCGAGCAGGCGGTCCGCGGCCGCCAGCTCCTCCCAGTCGGGGCGCAGGGCGGCGAGGATCTCGTATCTGCGGCGTTCCGCCGCCAAAGCGGCGAGGCGCACATCGAGATCGTCTGCCAGACGTCCGCTGCGCGTCCTCGGCACGTGCCAGATCGGCATACCCGGTGGCCTCCTGCTCGGCCTTCTGGACATCCTCCTCGGCTCGCTGAAGACTGCGGACCAGGTCGTTGATGGTGGCCCTTCCGCTGCGCTGCTTGAGGAGACGTCCCTCCTCGTCGGCAAGCTCCGTGAGGACTGCCCGCGCCGACTGCCCCGCGCCACTGATGCCAGCGGAGAAGATGCGCTCACGGACGCCTGCGGCATCGAGGGTGGCGAAGCGCTGGAGTTCGTCCAGGCTGAACGCGAAGACCGACCTGAACAGGGTGGCGTCGACGCCGGAGAGAAGGCGACGCAGGTCCTCTTCGCCGCCAGGACGTCCGTCGGGTCCGTAGGCAGTGACGACCCTTGGCTTCTCTTTGAAACGGGCGAAAGCCCAGAGCCCGTGCTCGTCGCTCAGCGTGATCTGACCGCCGTGGCGACCACCGGCGAGCGGGGGATAGGGGTTTTCGCGCGTCCGGCGGTCGGCGAACCCGAAGAGCATGGTGCGCAGGAAGGCGAGCAGCGTGCTCTTGCCCGCCTCGTTCTGGCCGAGGAAGACGGTGACTCCCGATTCGAGATCAGAGACCTCCATGTCGCGCAGAACGCCGAATCCGTCGACCCGCCAGCCCTCGATCTTCATGCCTGGTCACCCGCCTCGAGGCGGTCGAGCACGCGGGCGAGCGCCTCGGCCAAAATCTCCGCGTCCGCGTCCCTCGGCAGGTCCCGTACCTGCCTGCCCACCTGCCCGGTGGCAAGTTGAGTGCTGCGTTCCGCGATGAACGCGGTCAGCGCCTCGGGCTCGGCCTCGAGTCCCTCCGCCAGGTCGAGGACCTCGGCCGAGAACTCGGCGCGCGCTCGCAGAGCCGGCAGGTCCAGCGTCGGTGCCGCTCGGTCGCGCAGGACCTCGACCCAGAGAAAGGGTCTGCAGTCCGCGAACCCCTGGCGCAGCTCGGAGCCGATCTCGTGGAGCGCCTCGGGACGACGAAGGTCGGCAGCGACAGCACCGCGGCCCTCAAGGACGATGCGCACGAGCAGACCGCGACCGTCATGTTCGTCGCGCAGTCGGGTGAGGGCGTCGAGGAGCCCGGCGTGCAGCGCCGGGAGGTCGGGGCAGGCGGCGATGTCATAGTGCAGGGCAATGAAGCGGACGCGATCGAGGGGGTGGAACGTCGGAGGGAGGATGCCGCCCCCGTCCGTGTCGAACTCGACGAGGTACGCTCCCTTGGCCCCGGTCTCCGAGGGCTTGGCGCTGCGGCCCTGGAGATCGCCGGGATAGACGATCCAGGGATCGCCGCTGCGCAGGACCTCACGCCTATGGATGTGGCCCAGGGCCCAGTAGTCCATGCCGGTCTGCTGAAGATCCGAGAGACTGCAGGGGGCATAGGCCGCGTGCTCGCGCGAGCCGCCTACGTTGGCGTGGAGCAGTCCGAAATGCGGGCCTGGTGCGGCGCCTCGCCGGAAGCGCCGCGCAAGGTTGTCTGCGACGTCCCGCCGGCCGTAGCTGATGCCGTGAACGTGGCCCACTGTGGCTTCCGACTGTTCGAGCGGCACCTCCTCGACCTCCTCGTGGCCGAACACGTGGGTGCCTGGCGGCCATTCGCGGATCGCCGACCAGCCACCGAGCGGGTCGTGGTTACCGTGCACGATGAAGGTCTGCACGCCGGCCTGAGCGAGTTCCCGCAGGCCGCTTAAAACCCGCAACTGGGCCCGAACGCCACGACGTTCGCCGTCGTAGAGGTCTCCGGCCAGGAGGAGCCCCGATGCGTCCTCGGCGATGGTGAAGCGGACCAGAGCATCCCACGCGTCCAGAGATGCCTCGTACAGGGCCTCGCGCACCTGCGGCGCAGGCCCGGCGATTCCTTCGAACGGTGTGTCGAGGTGCAAGTCCGCTGCGTGGACCAAGCGAATGCGGGGCATCGGCCCTCCTGAGTCAGCGCGTATCCTAACCGACGTCGCGGACGCCACAGCGAAGGGCCACACGAGTCGACGTGTCAAGGCCGGCTGGATTGGAGGATAGGATTCACTCGATGCGATCGTTTCGTCTGTTCAAGTCCCGGATCACGGCCGGCCTGCAGTGCGGCAGGCGCCTGTGGCTGGCCGTCCACCGGCCCGAGCGCGAGGGCTACAGCACCGATGCCGGGCGCCGCTTCTCAGTGGGCGACGACGTGGGGGAGATCGCGCGGCAGCTGTTCGGGCCCGGGACGCTGATTGGGGACGCGAGACTGAGCACCGCGCTGCGGGACACGGCCACCGGTCTGACGGCGACCGGCGACTTGACTCTCTTTGAGGCCGCATTCCGGCACCGTGGCGTGCTCGTGCGCTCCGACGTGCTCGACCGGCAACACGGAGTCTGGAAGATGGTCGAGGTCAAGTCCGCCACGCGCGTCAAGGAGCACCACTTGCAGGACGTCGCTATTCAGGCGTGGGTGACGGAAGGAGCGGGCGTCCCGCTCGACCAGATCAGCGTCGCCGTCGTCGACACCGCCTTCGTCTACCCGGGCGGTCGCGACTATCGGGGCCTGCTGCGGGAGATTCCCGTCGCCGATCAGGTCCGCCCTCTGATGGCTCGCGTCCCGGGATGGGTGCGCGGTCTCAACGAACTCCTCGGCGGGCCTCAGCCGACGGTCCGGATGGGCCTCCAGTGCCACCGTCCGTTCGACTGCCCGTTCGTGGCCACCTGTCGCGAGCAAGAGGCAGGTGAGCCGAGGATGCCCCGCGGCGTCGACCCGGCCGGTAGCACGTCTCGTCCGGTCGACCGAGTCGGTGGTGAAGACGCCACCGTGGACGCAGCTGCGGCGACCTACCTCAGAGGGCTGCCGTATCCGCGCTTCTATCTCGACTTCGAGACGGTGCAGTTCGCGATCCCACCGTGGGCTGGGACGAGTCCGTACCAGCATCTGGTCTTTCAGTGGTCATGCCACGTCGAAGAGCGACCGGGCGAGTTGAATCAGCGCGAATTCCTCGACGTCAGTGGCGGCGCTCCGATGCGTGCCGCAGCCGAGGCGCTCATCTCGGCGCTCGATACGAGAGGGCCGGTCTTCGTGTATCACGACGCCGAGAAGTGGCGGCTCGTCGAGATGGCCCGCATGTATCCCGATCTGGCGCCCGCTCTGAACAGGATCGCGGGACGCCTTGTAGATCTGATGCGCCTCACGCGCGATCACTATCATCACCCTGCTCTTGCCGGCTCGCACTCGCTCAAGACGGTCCTGCCGACGATCGACCCCGCTCTCGACCACGCCGTGCTCGAAGAGGTGAGCGATGGTCCTTCGGCTCAGGCCGCCTACCACGAGGCGTCGATGACCAGCACTCACGAGGAGCGTCGCCAGAGACTTCGGGGCCATCTCCAGGCGTACTGCACGCGAGACACCCTCGGCCTGGTGCGGATCGTCCATCGACTCTCGAACGCCTGAACGGCGTCGTCCGGCGTCGAAGTTCGAGCGCAGGTGAGAGGTCTGCCTCTTTGGGGAATAGAAGAACGCGAGTCGACACGTCTCGAAGCCGAGGGGGATCGATGGGTTCAACTGTCATCCGCGCCTCGCTCCACGGAGGGGTCGAGCGTGCAGCGTCGGCGAATGTCGCGGTGTATGCCCCGGGGCGTGTGTGCGCCCGACCGGGGTGCTCCACCAGGCTCTCGGTGTACAACCCCTCGTCCTATTGTGCAGCCCACACACCTGCTGTGGCGCCAAGCGTCAGGGTGCCGCGCCGCAGCGGATCGATCAGCGAGCGGAGCTGCGCCCACGAGAGCTGCGAAGTCGTCTTCAGGAGCTCCAACACCAAGCGTCGCTACTGCAGCCAGCGTTGCCGCATGGCGGCGTTCCAGAAGCGACGGACGCAGGCGGCGCGAAGCAAGGCTGCGTGACCACGGCGCTGCTTGCACGACACGGCCTCAGCGCAGGCGACGTACGAGTCCGCGGGCGCGAGTGGGGAGGTGCCCAACGGAGAGCGGTGTAGGCTGGCTTGCACTGTGGTACATTGCACAAATCGGCCGTGATTGGTGCGGCGCGCGACCCAAAGGAGGCGGCAGAAGGGGGAACAGTCGTAGTTCGGATCTCTGCATTGGAATCGAAGCCGGAAGGGAGTCACTTATGGGTGATCTGATTCAGCGTTACATGGTATGCGGTATCCAGTACAGCCCGGTTGAGCTGCACGTTGGCCCCGAGGCCACCAAGCGCAACCTCAAGCGCATGAAGGACTACTTCGAGTACACCTACGAGCAGTACAGCTACACGGCGGACGCCTCCTGCACCGATTACGCGAAGCAGATCAAGGTCGTCGCGTTCCCCGAGTACGCGGCCAACGGCTATCCGGCCGGCTCGATGGACGAGGCCCTGAAGGCCTCCGAAGAGGTCCCCGGCTCGATCACCGACGAGATCGGCAGCTGGTGCAAGGAGTACGACACCTTCGTCATGTACGGCATGGGCTCGACCGTGCCGGAGTTCCCGAAGACCTCCTTCGACACCTCGATCATCCAGGACGACACGGGCGACGTCGTCCTGCGCTACCACAAGTGCAACCCCTGGATCCCCGATGAGTACTGGCCGAGCCCCTACGACCTGATCGACATCGGCTGGGACCTCGAGAAGTATCCCTTCTACCCCGTCGCCAAGACCAAGATCGGCAACTGGGGCGCCATACATCTGCAACGACGGCATGACCCCTGAGGGCGCTCGTCAGCTGGCCTTCAACGGCGCCGAGGCCATGTATCACCCCGAGCTGCTCATGGACCCGTGGGTCATCGAGCCGCTCGAGTACTTCGAGCTGCAGAACCGCTGGTACAGCGTCGTCAACCTCTGCTACACAGTGGCTCCGCACTCGGGCTGGTCGCCGATCGAGATGCCGCCGTACGGCATGCAGGGTGGCGCCATCATCACCGACTTCGAGGGCCGTATCCTGTGCGCCTGCCCGAAGGCCGCCGTCGAGGCCACGATGCAGACGACACTCGACATCGGCGCCGTGCGTCACTACCGCCAGTCGATGCCGACCCACAACGGTCTGAACTCCTTCAAGGGCGGCCTCTTCGACTACTTCAAGCGCGCCGATCACCTACCCGCGTCATCCGCAGATCGCGGAAGATCCCAGCTGGGACATGTACAAGTCTCGCGCCATCATGCGCAAGGCCATGGACCGCTTCTGGGGCGACTACTACAAGGACGCCGTCGAGTAAGAAGTCTCGACAGGCTCATCCCTTTCAGGGAGCGCAAAGCCCCCCGCTCGCCGATCGGCGAGCGGGGGGCTTTCGTCTTCGTTGGGCCCGGACAGGAGCAGGCGAGCGGCGGTCTTCAGGCAGGCGCCTCGCCTACGACCACTTCGCGCCCGGGCGCTGCTACGGCTGGGGTGTGGTGCGCACGAAGCTCTCGACGCCGGGAGGCGAGGTCCTCTTCCTCGTCGGGCAGCGGCAGGTGCAGCCGCTTGACCAAGCGGACGGTGTTGCCTTCGTCCGTCTCGTGCAGGTCGACCTCGTCCATGAGGCCCTGCATCAGCGCCAGGCCCAGACTGCTGGCGACCTTCGGCTCTGGCTGTGGATCACCCTCGCCTGTGCGCTGCCTCGGTACGCTGTCGCGGTCGGTGACTCTGAGAAAGACATCGCGCCCGACGATCGTCATGGTGACGGTGACGGTGGTGCCCTTGGGGGCGGAGTAGCGCACAGCGTTGTTCACGGCCTCCGCCGCGGCGAGAACGATCTCTCGCGATGAACTGCGGGCGACAGGGCTCTCCTCGAGGATCCCCGCAAGCCAGTTGCGCAGGGCCGCACCGGCGGAAGCGTCGAGGGCCAGTGTGAGGGTGTACAGTTCCAAGTCAACTCCTCGGAGATGAGTGGAGAACGCACCCGAACAGATGCATGGCGTCTCTCACTGTTCCCAAGCGGGCCTCAAAGGATGCCTCGAGGGGGTCTTGCCGCGGGCGGACCCTCCGTTTCGCGGCGCTGGTGCTCGGGTGCCACGGCCGCGATGGATCATCCGGGAGGGCCGCAGCGGGGCTTTCGGCGGGTCGTCGTCGACGTGAGCAAGGTCACCTTCATGGACTCCACGGGACTGGAGGTCCTGGTGGCCGGCCAGAGAAGGATGCACCTGTGAGATGGCCTCTTCTTCGTCTGCACAAATCCGACGCTCAGGCGCATCTTCCAGATCACCGGCCCGGCCGCCGCCTTCACCTTTCGAGAGACACGCAGCGAGGCATCGAAGGTCGCGACGGGCGGGCCCTGACCTGACGGCCCGCCGCCGGGCGCGATCTCCCGTCCCCATAACGGGCTGAGCACCATCCGCCGGTAGTGAGATCCAGGCTTGAGTGCTGCTCTGGGGCTCCGTGCGGCCTGTCGCAACGATCCTCGCGCCGCTCCCGCATCGAGTTCCTCCCGTTCGTCCGACGGACCGCCGCGTTCCTGGACGATCAGAGCGTGCGGAGGTATGACCTGTGGTCCCCGCGCCCTCGCGCGCGTCTGCGCCGCGCAAGCTGCATCGGTCGCAGGGGCCTTGACCTGTAGCGATCGGTCGAGGAGAAGGGGTCGCCGGTAGCGCCGGAGGACGAGGTGGCTCGGCTATCTGGTCGCGGGCCCTGCCTCGGTCAGCACTCCTCCGACAGGTCGCGGGCCTCGGCACTCAGCCGTCGCAGATGCTCCTCCACCGTTGCGGGAAGCTCGTGCGGGGCAGACTCCACCACCTGGACGTCAGGCAGGCTGCCGAGGAACTCCCGCCGGTAGCTCTTCTGAGCGAGCCGGTGATCCAGGACGACGACCACACCGAAATCGGTCTCGGTGCGAATCAGTCGCCCGAAGCCTTGGCGGAACTTGAGAACGGCTTCGGGCAGATAGAAGCGCTCGAACCACCGTTCGCCTGACTCCTCACAGGCTCGACAGCGTGCCCGGAAGAGCGGATCCTGCCGCGGGAAGGGCAGCTTGGCGATGACCAGGCAGACGAGAGATCCTCCGGGGAAGTCCTGCCCGGTCCACAGCGTGTCGACGCCGAAGAGGATCGTCCCGGGGTGACTTCGAAACTCATCGGCAAGTGCGGCCGCGCTGCCATGCAGCCCCTGAGCCAGGACCAGGACTCCGTTCTCCTCGACATGGGCCCCGACGGCAGCCGCCACACGGTGCATGTCGCGCCTGTTGGTGAAGAGCGCCAGCGTCCGCCCACGTGTCACATCGGCAAGCCGCTTGAGTCTCTCGCCCTGGCGCTGCGAGGCCTCGTGTGGTTGCCAAGCCGCGTGGGGGTCATGCTCGAGCACGAGGACAGCCTGACGACGGAAGTCGAACGGTGACGGAAACACGTGCTCGATTACGTCGAGGTCCGCATCAAGGCCCGTCATGCCACGGAAGTAGTGAAAGGAGCCCCCGACCGTGAGTGTCGCGCTGGTGAGTACCGCGCTGCGCAAGCGGTCCCAGAGGGCCTGGCGCACTTGGCGCGCCGGGGTCAGGGGTGTTCGCTTGAGCGACCATCGCGTGGCGAGCTCTCTGCCACCAAGGCCGAGCCAGGCAGCCGTATGCGAAGCTTCGACCTCTCCCCAGACAACGCTCTCGGGCGCCGAGAACGAGGGCAGTTCGTCAAGCAACTCAGCGAAGGCCGCGGACTGGTCGGCCATGGACGCAACAGCGGCGTGTTCCCGGTGGTCCTCCGGAAGCACCTCGGCAGCCGCGGCGCAGGCGCCGGCGAGCGCGGCCAAACCTTCGCCGAGGAGGGCTGCGGCCGTCGCGAAGTCGTCCCACGTCGGCTGCTCTCGCAGGCCCGGCGTCAGCCAGACGCTGAGGTCATAGTCGCTCGTCTGGCGGTTGCCCGTAGCTGCGGTGTCTAGGTCACGCTCCGCTTCGTCGGCGGCGTGGGCGACAGCCGTCAGGGATTCGCCGACGGCGAGCACCAGCCCGGGCAGTGCATCGGCAGCGCGTACGCAGGCGTCGGCTGCTGCCGCAAGCGTGCCGGCTGCCGCGGAGTCGGCCTTGCGAGCCGCGGAGCGCAGGCGCCCCTCCAGCGGACGCTGGCCACCTCGACGCAAGTCAGAGAGCAGCTGAGCGAGGGAGGCTGCGTCAACGCCGTCGCCGAACGCATCTGTGGCCTCGTGGTAGAGAAGGTGGGCCTCGTCGATCACCACATCCTCGAAGGAGGGGAGCGTCTCGCGGCCGGCCAGGAGAAGCGCATGGTTGACACACACGAGGTGTGCGGCCTCGGCGCGACTGCGGGCGACACGCCACAGGCAGCTGGCGCGTCGCGGGCAGTGGCGGCCGAGACAAGTCGCTCGCGACGAACGCAGCTCCCGAGCGAGACCAGACAATGCCGGCAGCCGCTTCGTAGCGCCGTAGGGCAGAGCCGAGAGGTCCACATCGCCGCGCCGCGTGCGGCCAACGAGATAGACGAGCGCCAGCGAGCGGTCGGTGTCTGGTAGGGTCTCGCCGGCGGAAGCTAGGGCCGCGTCGAGTTGTCGTCGACAGAGGTAGTTCTCGCGGCCCATGAGGATCGCCCAGCGCCACCCCTCCGGCAGTGCCTCCGCCACAAGTGGCAACTCGTGCGCGCCGAGCTGTCGCTGGAGGGCCTTCGTCTTCGTGCTCACGACCACGCGGCGGCCGGTGGCGGCGCTGCGAAAGGCAGCCGGCAGAAGGTAGGCGAGGCTCTTGCCGCTGCCGGTCCCGGCTTCGAACAGGCCCACGCCGCCGAGCGAGAACACCTCCGCGGCGGCTCCCGCGAGTTGCTCCTGGCCCTCACGCCTCTTGAACCCGGGAAGCCTGGCGGCAAGACCAGGCTCGCCGTCCCCGTCGGTCCCCATCTCGGCCGCCCACCCGTCTGGAGTCACGGGGAGTACGGTGGGCGCTGCCGTCGCCGAGCTTTCGGTCTCGTCGTCGCCGGCCAGGACCGGCACCGGTGCGTCCGGCAGAATCTCCAGCGCGTCGAGAACGCCCAGCGGGGCCCAGCCGGCTCTAGTCAGGAGACGACGCTCTTCCGTGCCGAGCGCGGCCGCACGTGCACACAGGCGCCGGAACACGGTCACGGTGGTCTCCGCATCGGGCAGAGCTCGGTGGGCACGGCGTCCGCACTCGAAGTGCTCGGCGAGGCTGGACAAGGCGTGGCCGTCCAGCTCAGGGAAGAGCACCAGTGCCGCCTCGAGAGTGTCGAACCAGTCGTTGGTCAGAGTCGGCAGGCCCACTCGCCGGGCGCCGGCCGCCAGATGGGCGCGATCGAAGGCGGCGTTGTGGCCGACGAGCAGAGCATCGCCGACGAAGTCGCTCAGCTCACTCAGCGCCTGGCCTTCGCTGGGCGCTGCCCGCAGGTCCTCGTCGCACAGTCCGACCATCCGCGTGACGGCGAGCGAAACTGGGACGTCAGGGTCGACGAGAGTGGTGAATCGCTGTTGGATCGTCAGGCCCGGCCCAAGCAGCACCGCCGCGATCTCGATGAGACGTGCGTCAGTCGCATCGAGTGCGGTCGTCTCGACGTCGAGAGCGACGATCCGGGGAGAGACGACTGGCACGGCGTCAGGCTCGAGGAGCCGAGGGAGGTCTAGAGCTCCAGTGCGCTCTGCAGGTCGCGGGCGTGCTCCTCCTCGACGATGAGGATGTCCTCGAGGGCACGTCGCAGCCCGTACTCCTGCAGGAGTTCCGCTTGCGAGATGCGCTCCTTGTAGCGTGCGATGGCATCGAGTTCGCCGTCCAGGTCCTGCTCGAGCATGACGCGCGAGTCGGGCGAGATGTGGATGTCGGCCACATCCACGGCCGGGATCCCTCCGAGAAAGGCAATCTGTTCGGACAGGGAGATGGCATGGCCGTGCTCTTCGTTGGAGTGGATAACGAGCTCCGCAGAGATCGCATCGTACTGCGGCCCCGTGATCACGGAAGCATGCTGCACGTACTGGACCAGCGCCGAGAACTCCTTGGCGAGATCCTTGTTGAGCTCCTTGATGAGCGCGTACTTGGCGAGCTTCCGGGGGTTCGCGGGCGGCTGGCTCTCCGAGGCCTTCCTAGGGGCCTTCCGGGCGGTTGACTTCGCCATTGGTTCTCCTCTCGCTGGCGGCGTGCCCGAACCGGCTTGCGGCCCGAGCCTGTGGTGGCAAGCGTACCTCGTGCGGAGCGATCCCGCATCGCGACGGGGGTCAGTCCGTCAGTCCGCGACGGGTGCCGGCCTGGCCGAAGCCTGCTCGGCGGCGGGGCTGGTCTCGCGACGCGTGCGCAGGCGATCGAGCGCAAGATACAGGACCGGCACGAGGATCAACGTGAGCACCGTGGACGTGAGCAATCCGCCGATCACGACCACGGCGAGGGGGGTCGAAAGAAACCCGTCCTCTCCCAGACCAAGCGCCATCGGGAGAAGCGCGAGGATTGTCGCGACAGCTGTCATGAGGATGGGACGAAGTCGCCGCCTGCCGCCCTCGATGACGGCGGTACGCGCGTCCATGCCCTGGCGCCTGAATTGCTCGATCAAGTCGAGCAGGACGATCGCGTTGGTCACGACGATGCCGATGAGCATGAGGAGACCCACGAGGCTCGGCATCCCCAGGCTCGTGTCGGTGATGAGCATGAGCAGGACGGCGCCGACAGCCGCGAACGGGATGCTCACGAGTAGGATCAACGGGTTCAAGAGGCTGTGGAAGGTCACGACCATGATGATGTAGACGAGCAGGATGGCGATGAGCATGGCGATGCCGAGCGTCCTGAAGACATCGTTGGACTGCTCGGTCGCGCCGGCGAGGTCCCATGTGGCGCCGGCGGGCAACTCCACGTTGTCGAGTGCATCGTTGACTGCGGCGGAGGCAGCGCCGATATCGTTGTCGGCCGCAGCGGCAGTGACACTGGCCGTGCGCTCCCCGTCGATGTGGGTGACCTGGACCGGAGCCTGCAACTCCTTGATTCGCGCCACCTTGCCCAGCGGCACCATGCCGTCGGCACCGGGGACGGGGATCTCGGCGAGTAGTCGAGACACCGCGCCGGGGATCGGTGGAGCGGTGACCCCCTGCAGGGTCATCTGCGCAGGCAGAGCACCGGCGGTCGTGGGCACCATGCCGATCGGGTATCCGTTCAGGATGAGCGTCATGTACTGACTGAGTGTCGTCGTGCTGACGCCGGCTGCAGCTGCCTTTGCCTGGTCGACGACGACAATCGCCGAGGGACGGCCGTCGCTCAGGTTCGAGCGCACGTCGATCAGGCCCTCGACGGTCTTCATCCGGGCGAGGACGAGGTCGTTCGCCTCTCTGAGCACGGCTGGGTCGGCGGCCGAGACCCTGACCTCCATGGTGGACATGCTCCCCATCGACGACGAGGCATCCTCGCCGCTGACGGCGATGATCCCAGCATCGGAGAGCTCATCGATCTCGGAGCGCACCTCTTCCAGCACGGCGTTCTTCTCGAACTCGCGGTCCGTGAGCACGGTGAACGCCGCTTGACTGGAGGAGGCGCTCACACCACCACCGGCCCCGAAGAGGCTTCCGGTGGCGCCGCCGGTGACCTGGAAGATGTCGACACCTTCTGTCGTTGCGAGGATCTCCTCTACGTCTTCGGCGGCCGTCATGGTGGCCGCCAGGCTCGTGCCGGCGGGCATCTGCTGGGTGATCGTCATGGTGTTCTGCCCGGAGTTGTCGAAGAGGTTCGTCTTGAGAAGGGGGGTAGCCGCCATCGTTCCGGCGAAGACAGCGGCCGCGAGGACCACGGTGATCAGCTTGTGGCGAAGGGCCAGCTGAAGGATGGGCAGGTAGCCGCGCTGAAGACCGGTCAGCGCATCGGGATCGCGGTGTCCCACCTGACGTTTCGTCAGGATCCAGCTGGCCGCCACCGGCACCACGGTGAGCGCCACAAGCAGGCTGGCCAGGAGCGCGAACGTCACGGTCAAGGCGAACGGCCTGAAGAACTCCGACGCCAAGCCGCTCACGAAGCCCAGAGGCAGGAACACCGCGACGGTCGTGAGCGTGCTCGCGGTGATGGCGCCGGAGACCTCCCGTGTGGCGGCGTAGGCCGCGGTCCGGGGATCATCGCCCTCCTGCAGGTGCCGATAGGCGTTCTCGATCACGACGATGGAGTCGTCGATCACGCGCCCGATGGCGATGGTGAGTCCTCCGAGGGTGAGCATGTTCAGCGACTCGCCACGCGACCAGAGCACGATGAGGGCGCCCAGAACACTCAGGGGGATCGAGAGGCTGGCGATGAGCGTCGATCGCCAGCTGCGAAGAAAGACCCAGATGGTAAGGACCGCGAAAGCCGCCCCGAGCAGTCCTTCGCGCCAGAGCGACTCGATGCTGTCCCTGATATAGAGAGACTGGTCGACCACGGTCGTGATCGTCGCCTGGCCGCCAAGGCTGTCGGTGATCTCCGGAAGCTTCTCGGCCACCGCGTCGGCGATGTCGATGGTATTGCCGCTGGAGGACTTGCTCACCGAGACACCGATCGTCGGCTCGCCGTTGGTGCGCGTGATCGCGGTGAGTGGAGCCGGGGCGATTCGCACATCGGCGAGTTGTCCCAACGTGACGGGTGCTCCACTCCCGGCGGGGGTCGTGGCGCCGGCCTGCGGCCCTGCGGCGCTGTCGGCAGATGGTGAGCCGGGGGCGATGACCAGACGCTCCATGGCGGCCACCGTACGCGCCGTGGCGCTCACGGTCACTGGGTAGACGAGGCTCCCGGAGGTGACGGTGCCGGCGCCGGTCGCCAGGTTCGCCTGCTGCACGGCCGCAGCGATCTCCTGAGGTGTCACACCGAGACCGGCGACGACGGCTGGCTTGAGCTGGATCTCGAGCTGCATCTGCTGCACGCCCGAGAGGGTGACGGCCTGGACGCCCGAGATCTCCTGCAGGCGGGGTACCACCTGCGTCCCCAGCAGTGTGGCAAGCTCCTCCGGGGGCAGCTCCGACGAGACAGCCAGCTGCATGACGGGCATGGAGCCGAAGTTCAGCGCGGCGACCTCCGGCGTCTGCGTGCCCGGCGGAAGGCCTTGCACTGCTCCGACGGCCTGCTGGAGCTCCGTCTGCTTGGCGTCGATGTCAGTGCCGAACTCGTACTCGACGGTCAGGATGCTCATCCCGTCGTTCGAGAAGGAGTCGTACTCCTTGATGCCACTGGTGACCTTGACAGCCTGCTCGAGCGGCGTGGTGACGTCTCGCTCGACGTCCGAGGCGGCAGCTCCTGGAGCTACGGTGAAGACGGTGACGTAGGGGAACGCGAGGTCAGGCATGAGCTCTTCCTTCAGCGAGGTAATCGCGAAGGCGCCGAAGAGGACCGCGGCGACGACCGCAAGTCCGACGATCGAGCGATTGTTCAGCGCGAGCTTGGTGAACCAGCTCACGTCTTCCCCCTGTCTCTTCTAGCCACGAGTCGAGCGTTCCTCCGTAGCCCATCGTGTAGCCCCGGCACGGCAGTCAAAGCTAGAGTGTCGAGAGCATGGATGCAACCAAGGCTGTGGCGGCTCCTGCAGCGCCGCCCGGGAGCAATTGGTCTCGATGCTCGGAAGTGGTCTTGCGATGAGCCGGTGGAGAGCTCCGCCGACCGCGCGAGCAGCTGGTCAGGCCGGACCGGGGAGCTCGGCCAGGCGGTCGGCCACGGCAACGATACGCTCGCGCACGAAGAGCGGTTCCAGCCAGCGGGCAGGGATACCGGCCTCACCGTGGACTGCGCCCGCAAGAGCGCCGGCGACGGCCGCGACCGTGTCGGCGTCGTTGCCCAAGCCGACGGCCAAGATGAGAGCCTCCTCGAAGGAGTCCGTGCGCAGCACCGCCCAAGAGGCAGCGCACAGGGTGTCGAGCACGAACGCCGAGCTGTGGATTTCCTCCGGCTCGGCCTCCACGGCTTCTCGCAGGGCCGCGCTCACCCGCCTGTCCTCGTCGAGCATGGCGTCCGCGATCGCGGGGAGCTGCGTCGCGAGTTGGTCGTGGACAGCAGCCGCGAGGAGGTCGTTGAAGGCGAGACACGACGAGCCCGCCAGCCGGTCGAAGTGCGTCAGTGTGGACTCCCGCTGCGAGACGGCATGGCGGGTCTCGGCGTCGTCCAGGTAGCGAAGGGCCAAGGGCGCGCAGCGCATGAGGCTGCCGTTGCCGGCCGTGGGACCTCCGAGGATCTCGTGGGCACGACGTGAAGCGAGGTCCCAGGGCGTGCCGGAGCGATAGCTGAGCAGCGCCGTGCGTACTGAGAGACTCATGTCGTGCGGGACGCCGACGAACCAGGCGAGGTAGCGGTCCATGACGTCCTCGGCGTCGAAGCCGCCGGTCTCCGCGAGGCTCTCCGCCAGGCACAGCATCATCTCGGTCGCGTCGGACGTCTCGCCGGGTTGCAGGTCGTTGCAGCCACCCCCCAGCATGTCTGAGATGACGCCGAACCGTTCGACGATCTGGTCGGCAGTGAGGAAGTCGGCTGGGGCGCCCAGCGCTTCGCCGACGGCGAGACCCAGCAGCGTGCCGCGAAAACGGCCCTTCCGACCGGCGGCGTCGAGAGGTACGGGCATCAGGCCGCGCAGTCTTTCATGCGCCGGCGAGCAGGTTCTTTCGCCTCACGAAACATCACACAGCCATCCCTGCCTGGGGAGAAGGAACATGCAAGGTCCGTATGATACTCATCCGTGCGCCGCGTCGCGACTCATCCCTGCCAGAGGTCCAGGGTGAGCTCGGACTGCTCCGTGCCCGAGACGTCGAGAAGCTGGGCCATACGCCGGGCGTTGCGCATCCCCCAATCCTCGTAGTTGTTGTTGAAGAGGACGTGGACCTCCTCCGTCTGGCGAGCCAGCTCGCGCACTTTGGGCAACCACTCCTTCAGCTCGGAGTCGCTGTACATGTACTTGAAGCGTTCAGAGGCGGTCGACGTCTTCGCGTTCCACGTTTCGCGGTTGCGGCCGTGCAGGCGAACGACGGCGAGAGGTGCCGTGGCGGCGGTTACGGCCGGGGTGCTGGACGCGAATCCCTGGGGCTCGTCGACGCTCACGTGGGCAAGGCCGAGGTCCTCGAGCAGGCCTAGGGTGTGCGCGGCGGCGTCAGCGACCATCCAGCCGCCGCCCCGGAACTCGACGGCCGCGTTCCAGTGCGGCAGGCGTTGTGGGATCTCCCGAAGGTACTCGGTGTTTCGCGGCGAGCGTACGAACCACGGAGGGAACTGGAAGAGCACGGCGCCTAGCTTGCCTGCCGCAGCCAGGGGCGCCAGGGCGCTGCGATGCAGTCGCCAGAGTCGATCCAGGCCCTCGGCGCCGAGGTCGCCCGAGTAGACGCTCGTCTTGCCGGCCGCGCCGCCGGAGAGGCTCTCACGCAGAGAGACGGGCAGGAGGCTGATGCGCGCGGGATGTCCCGTCAGGAGGGCGTGGGCTTTGACGTCGAAGACGAACTCAGCCGGTGTTCGGGCTGCCCACAGGATGCTGTTCCGTTCGGAGGGCGGCGCGTAGTAGGTAGAGTCGACCTCGACGATGGGGAACTGCCGCGCGTAGTAGCGCAATCGCGTCTCGGCGGTGCACGCGCCGGGCGGGTAGAAACCTCCGCAGGAGATGAGGCTGGGGTCGGTCCACGAGCAGCTCCCGACGAGGATGCGCGCTGTCACGTTCTCCCTTCATCCTTGGGCCGCTCGAGGCACACGCCGTGCCCGTACGAGCGGTGAGAATCTCGACCCCGAGAGGATACCCGAAGGGGTCTTGGACAACGCCCCCGGCGAAGCGACGTCCGCGTTGAAAGTCGTCCACCGGTTGCCTATACTCTGTGCCTCGTGTCGGAATGGCGGAATTGGTAGACGCGCAAGGTTGAGGGCCTTGTGAGGGAATACCTCATGGGGGTTCAAGTCCCCCTTCCGACACCACTCGCTCCCGTCCGCCCCCTCGCTCGGCCATACCCCAAGGTGAGTCTGCGGCGATGCCCTGTGGCTTGCCGACGCTGTCGCGCCGGGCTCATCGCGCTGCACTGAGCGGCGAGCGCCGGTAGAATCGTCCGATGGCCAACGCCTCACTTGAGAACCGTCTCTTTCTGCTCGACGGAAGCAGCCTCGCCTATCGCGCGTTCTTCGCCTTGCCCGAGGGCATCACCACGCGGGAGGGCTTCCCCGTGAACGCCCTCTACGGCATGAGCCAGATGCTCCTGAAGATCGTCGCGGACTATCGGCCGGCCTTCATGGTCGCGGCCTGGGATGCGCGCGAGAAGACCTTCAGGCACGAGGAGTTCGAGGAGTACAAGGCGCACCGCCCGAGCATGCCGGACGCTCTCTCGCGACAGTGGGGTCTGCTTCCCGAAGTCATGGAAGCGTTCGGCATCGTCAATCTCGTGAAGCCAGGCTATGAGGCCGACGATATTCTGGGCACGCTTGCCGAAGAGGCCAAGCGGCAGGGCGTTCGCTCGATCGTGGTCACCGCCGATCGCGACGCCCTGCAGCTGGTGGACGAGGACGTCTGGGTGATGAGCACCGGCCGCGGCATCACCGACGTCAAGATCTACACGCCCGCTGCCGTGGTGGAGCGCTTCGGCGTCACTCCCGACCGCATCCCGGACTTCATCGGCCTCAAAGGCGACAGTAGCGACAACATACCCGGGATTCCGGGCGTGGGCGAGAAGACCGCTGCGGCGCTGCTTCAGCAGTTCGGCAGCATCGACGGGATCTACGGACGCCTCGACGAAGTGAAGAGCGACAAGCGCCGTGCACTCCTCGAGGAGCACGAGGCTGCGGCGCGGCTCTCGGTGCGGCTGGCCACGATGGTCTGTGACGTGCCGCTGGAAGCAGACGTGGTCGAACTCGTGGGTCGCGGCAGCCACCAGATCCCCGTCGCCATGCTGGATGCGCTTCTCGAGAAGTACGAGTTCGAGAGCCTGCGGCGCCGACTGAAGCAACTGCCGCGCACTCAAGGCGGGGAGGAGGAGGGGTCGGTGGTCGGAAGGCCCAGATCCGCCGAGAGCACTGCCAGCTCCGACCCCGTCGATCGCGCCGCAGGCGTTGCTCCGACCCCCCGCGTGGTCGTCGAGGGAGGGCTCGGGGCCATCGCCGCGACTCTCGAGAAGGGCGAGGCCGCCGTCGCGCTCGAGCCGTTCCCGGAGGAGGCGGGATTCGCGGTGGCGGCGCACGTGCCCGGCGTCGTGCAGGTCTGCGGCATCGAGGAGGAACAACTGGGCGCCCTCTGGCGTCTCGCAGCGCACATCGTCGTGCACGACGCCAAGTCGCAGCCGGGATACACGGCCGCCCCTTGTGGGCCGGGGCACGACACCGCCGTGGCGGCCTATCTCCTGGCGCCCGAGCTACCCGAGAGGGAGCGCACGCTATCCGCTCTCGCCGGCAGCGACGAGGCCGGTAGCGCGACGACCGCCGACCCGGAACTCGGATCGCTCGGCGAGGCGAGCGAACGAGCCGCCGCAGGAGCCGTGCTGACGGCTCGGGTGGCTGCGGAGCAGCATTCGCCCTTGGTCGATCTTGGCCTCGAGCGCCTGTACCGCGAGATCGAACTGCCGCTCGTCCACGTGCTAGCTCGGATGGAGGCGGTCGGGATTCGCATGGACCCCTACCGGCTGGGCGAGATCACGGCGCGGCTCCGCGATCGGCTGGACGAGCTGCAGGACACGATAGTCCGGCTGGCTGGCGGGGAGTTCACGATCGGCTCGCCGCAGCAGTTGTCGGAGGTCCTCTTCACCAAACTCGGCCTAGAGCCAGGCAAGAGGGGGAAGACCGGCTTCTCGACCGACGCCCAGGTGCTGCGCAGCTTGCGCGAAGAACACGCGATCGTGCCGGCCATCGAGGAATGGCGCGAACTCACCAAGTTGCTCAATACCTACCTTGAGCCACTGCCGGAGCGCCTCGACGTGACCACGGGTCGCCTGCACACCACCTTCAACCAGATGGTCGCCTCGACCGGTCGGCTCAGCAGCTCGAACCCGAACCTGCAGAACATCCCAGTGCGCACCGACTTGGGCGCCGAGATCAGGGCCTGCTTCATCGCCGCCGACGGCGAGCGTCTGATCGTCGCCGACTACTCCCAGATCGAACTGCGGCTGATGGCGTTCCTCTCGCAGGAACCGGCCCTCTTGGATGCTTTCCGTCGCGGGGAGGACGTCCACAGAGTGACCGCCGCCGCTATCGCAGGCATCCCCGAGGACGCCGTGACCAAGCGCCAGCGCGACCACGCCAAAGCCACCAACTTCGGCATCATGTATGGGCTCTCGGCGTTCGGACTCTCGCATCAGGTCGACATACCGGTGGAGGAGGCCAAGCACTTCATCGATGCCTACTTCGCCAAGTACCCCAAGGTGACGGACTTCCGTCGTCGCGTGATGGCCGAGGCGCGCGACGCGGGTCACGTGACGACGCTCTTCGGCCGCCGCAGAGCCGTGCCGGAGCTCCGCTCGCCGAGCTTTCGCACGCGCTCGCTCGGCGAGCGTCTGGCCGTGAACACAGTGCTTCAGGGCACCGCCGCCGACATCATCAAGGTGGCGATGGTGACGGTGAGTCATGAGTTGGAGCGTCGCGGCATGTCGTCGCGGCTTGTCCTGCAGGTGCACGACGAACTCGTGGTCGAAGCGCCGGTAGAAGAGGTCGAGGCTTGTCGATCGCTGCTGGCCGAGGCCATGTGCGCCGCCTACGAGATGGAGCCGGGACTGGAGGTCGAGATCGGCGTCGGAAAGGACTGGCTCTCCGCCAAGAACTAGCGGGTCCCGTGCTATACTCCCTGAGTTTGGGCGCGCCTCGCCACGGTCTGCGAGCGCGTCCATCATCTGACAACGACGGACCGTGACAAAGAGCGGGAGGCTCACGATACCCTATGGCTGAGAAAACCATCGACACGCAACTCGCAGCGGCCAACGATCCTCGCATCGTGGAGGGCAGCGAAGGCTACCTCATTCAGGTCGACGGCGAGATAGTCCCCAACTACGACCTCACCATCAACGTCTTCTCCGAAGGCGACATCGTCACCGGCAACGTGGTGCGCATCGACAAGGACGAGATCCTCGTCGACATCGGCTACAAATCGGAAGGCGTCATCCCCGTCAACGAGCTAAGCATCCGCAAGAACGTGAACACCTCCCACGAAGTGGAGTTCGGCGAGGAGATCGACGCGCTCGTCATGACCAAGGAAGACGCCGACGGGCGCCTGATTCTCAGCAAGAAGCGCGCCCGGTTCGAGAAGGCGTGGAAGCGCATCGAGGCCGCCTTCGAGAGCGGGGAGCCAGTCACCGGGAACGTGATCGAGGTCGTCAAGGGTGGCCTCATTCTGGACCTCGGCGTGCGCGGCTTCCTTCCTGCCTCGCTGGTGGATATCCGTCGCGTGCAGGATCTCCAAGAGTATGTGGGACAGGAGATCAACTGCCGCGTCATCGAGATGAACCGCAATCGCAACAACGTCGTGTTGTCGCGGCGCGCCGTGCTCGAAGAGGAGCGCAAGGAAGTCCGTCAGCAGATCATCGACGACCTCACCGTCGGGGACATCGTCGAAGGCTCGATCAGCAACATCGTGGACTTCGGCGCGTTCGTCGACCTCGACGGCATCGACGGACTCATCCACATCTCGGAGCTGAGCTGGACGCACATCAACCATCCGTCCGAGGTCCTGCAGGTCAATCAGAAGGTCAAGGTCAAGGTGCTAGACATCGACCGCGATCGACAGCGCATCAGCCTCGGCCTCAAGCAGACCCAGGAAGACCCCTGGCAGAAGATCGTCGCGCAGCACAACGTCGGCGACGTCGTGGATGGCCGGGTCACGAAGATCGTCGCTTTCGGCGCCTTCGTCGAGATCTACGCCGGCATCGAGGGCCTGGTGCACATCAGCGAGCTTGCCAATCGCCACGTCGAGCGCCCGGACGAGGTCGTCTCCGTGGGCCAGACGGTGCAGGTCAAGATCATCGAAGTCGACTCCCAGCGCCGCCGCCTGAGCCTCAGCATCAAGCGAGTCGACGGCGACGGGGTCAAGCCGCTTCATCCCTTTGGGGAGCCCGAGAGCAGCGACGCCGAGAGCGAGCCCACGGCCGAGGCGACGGACGACGAGGCGGAGGCCGCCACAGAGGAGCAAACCTCGGTCGAGGAAGCCGAGGCGACCTCTGAGGAAGCACCTGAGGAGTCTCCTGCCGAGACGCCCGAGGCCGACGAGCCGGTGCTCGGGCTGAGCGACGAGGTCTTCCCGACCGGCAAGGCCGCCAAGGAAGCGCCCGCCGAGGCATTGCCTGCCGCCGACCCGTCAGACGACTGAGCGAACCTCTGCGAGGGCGGCCGTGATGTCCGTGCGGCAGTGCGGCCGTCCTCGTCGCGCCACCTATGATCGCCACGAACGAGCACAGACATGCAATCCCGCGCCTGGGGCTCACCGGAGGCATCGGTTCCGGTAAGTCCACCGCCCTCGCATACTTGCGCGAGTTGGGCGCCGCCGTTGTCTCCAGCGACGACATCGTGCACAACCTGTACGACCGCCCAGACATCGTCGCCGTGATCCGCGACCACTTCGGCTTCGCGGCCATCGCCGATGAGGGCGTCGACCGAGCGGCCGTGGCGCGCATCGTGTTCGCCGACGAGGAGGAGCTTGCGTGGCTCGAAGACCAACTCCATCCCCACGTCCGGCGCGCGATCGCCGAGTGGGCCGCCGACCGCGAGAGCGCTGACCCACAGCCGGCGCTGCTGGCCGTGGAGGTGCCTGTGCTCTTCGAGGGCGAGTTCGCGGCGGACTTCGACTTCACGCTTGTCATCACGGCGCCGACCGCGACTCGTCGTCGACGCCTCAGCTCGAAGTTCACCGGCGCCGACCTGGCGCGGCGCGTGTCGCGACAGATGCCGGAAGAGGACAAGGTGGCGCGCAGCGACTTCGCCTTCGACAATGTCGGATCGCGCAAGGACCTGAGGGAGTTCCTGAGAGAGACCGTTGCGCATATCCTGGCGTCCGCCGGAGGCGACGGCGCGACTCAGGCGGAGGCGTGAGACGGATCGTCTGGATTGGGCTCGCCGCCGTGGCGCTGCTGGGTGCGTGGGGCGTGGCGCAGCGCCTGGCCCCAGACCTGAGTGACTCCGTGGCGCCGACCTGGTATTCGCGCGCCGTCTACCCTCTGGAGCACGATGCGGTCATACGCTCGGCGGCGCGGAAGAACAAGCGTCGATCCCACTCTCGTCGCGGCCGTCATCTACGTGGAGAGCGGCTTCGACGAGCGGGCCCACTCGCCTCGAAGGCGCGGTCGGCCTCATGCAGGTGCTGCCGGAGACGGCCCGGCAGATCGCCGACGAGACGGGCGGCAGCTCCTTCGTCGAGGCGGATCTCGAGGACCCCAAGGTCAACGTTCGCTACGGCACCTACTACCTGCGCACCGTGCTCGACCAGTTCGACGGAGACACCCTGTCTGCCGTGGCCGCCTACAACGCGGGTGGGGGAGCGGTCGGAGAGTGGAAGGCCGGGGCGGCGGCGGAGGGCCACTCACTGCGAGCCGGCGACATCCCGTTCCCCGAGACGCGGGCCTACGTGGAGCGACGTCCTTCGTGTTCGCGAGGCATATCGGAAGGCCTACGCCGACCAGCTTGCGGTGGACCGCTGAGGCTGACGCCGTCACGCGCGAACCACAGCTGGGTTGCGAACAGGTGTTCGTGTTGGTAGAGTCCTCGGGATGACGAGCTTCGCCATCCAGTCGGACTACGGCCTCACCGGCGACCAGCCGGAGGCCGTGTCGTCGTTGACCGCCGGCATCCTCCGCGGAGACCGCTACCAGACGCTGCTCGGCGCCACGGGCTCGGGCAAGACCTTCGCAATGGCCAATGTCATCGAGAGGGTGCAGAAGCCGAGCCTCGTCATCGCTCACAACAAGACGCTCGCCGCGCAGCTCTGCAACGAGTTCCGCGAGTACCTGCCGGGCAACGCCGTCGAGTACTTCGTGAGCTACTACGACTACTACCAGCCAGAGGCGTACGTGGCCGCGCAGGACCTCTACATCGAGAAGGACTCGTCGATCAACGATGAGATCGACAGGCTGCGTCACTCGGCGACGACGTCGCTCTTCCTGCGCCGCGATGTCGTCATCGTGGCCAGCGTCAGCTGCATCTACGGCCTGGGATCGCCCGAGGACTACCTCGAGAAGATGGTGCTGCTGCAGGTGGGCGACACCGTCGACCGCGACGAGATCCTCCGCAAGCTCGTCGACATCCAGTACGCGCGCAACGACTTCGACCCTGCTCGCGGCAAGTTCCGCGTGCGCGGCGATTCCATCGAGATATGGCCGGCCGCGCAGGACACCGCCATCCGCGTGCAGCTCTGGGGCGACGAGGTCGAGCAACTGGTCAACTACGACCCCGTCGGCGGCGAGGTCATCGACAAACCCCGCCACGTCGCCATCTATCCCGGCCACGCACTTCGTCACCAACAGCCCGGCGGTCGAGCGCGCTCTCATCGACATTCGCGACGAGCTCGACGAGCGCTGCTCGTGGTTCGAGGCCAACGGCAAGGTCCTGGAAGCGCACCGTCTGAGGCAGCGCACGCTCTACGACATGGAGATGCTGCGCGAGATGGGCTTCTGCAACGGCATCGAGAACTACTCGCGCGTCCTGCTCGGCAAGGAGCCCGGCGCCACGCCGAGCTGCCTGCTGGACTACTTCCCCGACGACTTCCTCTGCTTCCTCGACGAGTCCCACATGACCTTGCCGCAGATCCAGGGCATGTACGAGGGCGACCGTTCGCGGAAGACGACGCTGGTCGACTACGGCTTCCGCCTGCCCAGCGCCCTCGACAACCGCCCGTTGCGCATCGACGAGTTCCTCGCCCGGGTGCCGCAGATCGTCTTCGTGAGCGCCACGCCAGGCAAGTTCGAACTCGCCAACAGCCTCAACATCGCCGAGCAGATCATCCGGCCGACCGGTCTGGTGGACCCCGAGATCGAGGTGAGGCCCACGGAAGGTCAGATCGACGACCTCATGAACGAGATCCGACGCAGAGTCGACAGGAACCAGCGCGTGCTGGTCACCACGCTGACCAAGCGCATGAGCGAGGACCTCACCGACTTCCTGCTCGAGAACGGTTTCAAGGTGCGCTACCTCCACAGCGAGGTCGACACGCTGGAGCGCATCGAGATCGTTCGCGCCCTGCGCCTCGGCGAGTTCGACGTCCTGGTCGGGATCAACTTGCTGCGGGAGGGACTCGACCTCCCTGAGGTCACGCTGGTCGCCATCCTCGACGCGGACAAGGAGGGCTTCCTGCGCGGGCAGACGGCGCTCATCCAGACCATCGGACGCGCCGCCCGCCATGTCGAGGGCATGGTCATAATGTACGCGGATCGCAGGACGGCGGCCATGGACTCGGCGATCGAGGAGACCGAGCGGCGGCGCCGGCGCCAGAAGGCCTACAACGCAGCGCACGGCATCGAGCCGAAGAGCATCGTCAAGGCCGTGAGCGACATCGCCCAGATGGTCAGCGACGCGGCGGCGGTGCCGACCAAGGGCCGTCGCGCGGCGAAGGCGGTCGCGAAGAAGGTCGCGATGCCCAAGGCCGACCTTGAGAAGTTGCTCACCGGTCTCGAAGCCGAGATGTTCGAAGCGGCCGATCAACTCAAGTTCGAGTACGCCGCGAAGTTGCGCGACGAGATCAAGGAACTCAGCAAGGAACTCGCCCGAAGGGAGACCACCGATGGTTGAGGCCACCTACCTGCGGTCCGTCCACCGGATCGTCCTGCCACACCTGTCACACTGATCGTATGGACCACGATCTCGTCATCACCGGTGCGCGCGAACACAATCTCAAGGGTATCTCGCTGCGCCTGCCACGCGACCGCTTCATCGTGATCACGGGACTCTCCGGCTCCGGCAAGTCGTCCTTGGCGTTCGACACGATCTACGCTGAGGGCCAGCGACGGTACGTCGAGTCTCTCTCGGCGTACGCGCGCCAGTTCCTCGGCCAGATGGACAAGCCCGACGTCGACAGCATCGAGGGCTTGTCGCCGGCGATCTCGATCGACCAGAAGACGACGTCACGCAATCCGCGCTCGACGGTCGGTACCGTCACCGAGATCTACGACTATCTGCGCCTGCTCTACGCGCGCGTCGGCCACCCGCACTGCCCCCAGTGCGGACGCGCCATCTCGGGTCAATCGGTCCAGCAGATCGTCGACCGCATTCTCGACCTGGACGACGGGACCCGATTCAGCGTGCTGGCCCCAGTGGTACGCGGCCGCAAGGGCGAGTACGGAAAGCTCCTCGACGAGCTCAGGGCAGACGGCTTCACCCGCGTCAAGGTGGATGGTCTGGTCCGTGAACTCGAGGAGGATATCGATCTCGACAAGAAGCACAAGCACGATATCGCGGTAGTCGTGGATCGCCTGGTCCTCAAGGAGGACCTGCGCCGACGGCTCACGGACTCGGTCGAGACCGCCGCTCGCCTTTCTGACGGACTGGTCGAAGTCGAGGTCGCCGATGGAGACGTGCTCACCTTCAGCGAGAAGTTCGCCTGCCTCGAGTGCAGTATCTCGCTCCCCGAGATCCAGCCGCGCGTCTTCAGCTTCAACAGCCCGCACGGCGCCTGTCCGGCGTGCCACGGGCTCGGCTCTACGCAGGAGATCGACCCGGCACTCATCGTACCCGATGGGTCGCTCAGCATCGACAAGGGCGCTCTCCTGCCCTACGGGCAGCTGTCCTTCGGCTGGCTGGAGCAGGTGTTCGAGTCCATCGCAACGACCTTCGGCGTGGACACCGATGTGCCGTGGGACGACCTTCCGGAGGAACACCGCGAGCTCTACCTTCAGGGGACGGGCAAGCAGCGCATCGCGATGAGCTACCGCAACTACCAGGGCCAGATGCGCCACTACACCGCCAGCTTCAAGGGGGTCATCGCCCACCTCCAGCGCCGGTACGTGGAGACGGAGTCGGAGATGGTGCGCCAGAAGATCGAGGAGTACATGGCGGAGCGTCCGTGCAGGGACTGCCAGGGCGCTCGCCTGAAGCCCACCAGTCTCGCCGTCACGGTTGGCGATCACAACATCCACGAGTTCACGTTGATGAGCGTGCGTGACGCGCTCGGCGCACTGCGCGTGCTTCCGCTCACCGAGACAGAGCGCATGATCGGCGACCGCGTCATCAGGGAGATCGTCGAGCGCCTGACCTTTCTCAACGATGTCGGCGTCGGCTACCTCACGCTGCAGCGCGCCTCGGCGACACTCTCCGGAGGCGAGGCCCAGCGCATCCGCCTGGCGACGCAGATCGGCTCGGCGCTGGTCGGGGTCCTCTACATCCTCGACGAGCCCAGTATCGGCCTGCACCAGCGCGACAACCGTCGGCTCATCGACACCTTGCTGCGGCTGCGCGATCTCGGCAACACGGTGATCGCCGTCGAACACGACGAAGAGACGATGCGCGCTGCCGACCACATCGTCGACATGGGACCCGGGGCCGGCGATCACGGCGGGCATGTCGTCGCCCAGGGATCGCCGCAGACGATCATGGACGATCGAGGATCGGTGACGGGCGACTTCCTCGCGGGGCGGCGGGCGATCGCCGTGCCGGCGCAGCGGCGCCCTGGGCTGCAGTGGTTCACGGTGCGCGGCGCACGTCTGCACAATCTGCGCGACATCGACGTGGCGTTCCCGGTGGCGGCCTTCACCTGCGTGACCGGGGTCTCCGGGTCCGGCAAGTCGACGCTCATCAATGAGATCCTCTACAAGGGCATGGCCAGTCGTCTGAACCGCACCTCGAAGCTGCGCCCGGGAGCACACGACACCATCGACGAGGCCGACCTGCTGGACAAGGTGATCGACATCGACCAGTCGCCCATCGGCCGCACACCGCGCTCCAATCCGGCGACCTACACAGGTGTCTTCGACCACATCCGCCAGCTCTTCGCGCAAACGCCGGAGAGCAAGCTTCGCGGCTACAGGCCCGGTCGCTTCAGCTTCAACGTCAAAGGGGGGCGTTGCGAGACCTGCAAGGGTGATGGGCAGATCAAGATCGAGATGCACTTCCTGCCGGACGTCTACGTGCCCTGCGAGGCCTGCGGCGGCAAGCGCTACAACCGCGACACGCTCGAGGTCTGGTACAAGGGCAAGAGCATCGCCGACGTGCTGGAGATGAGCGTCGAAGAGGCGGTCACCTTCTTCGCGAACGTGCCTCGCATCGCCCGCCGCCTGCAGGCTCTCGCCGACGTCGGCCTCGACTACGTGCAGCTTGGCCAGCCGGCCACGACGCTGAGCGGCGGGGAGGCGCAGCGCGTCAAGCTCGCCAGTGAACTCAGCAAGGTGGCCACCGGCAAGACGCTCTACATCCTCGACGAGCCCACCACCGGGCTGCATTTCTCGGATATCGAGAAGCTGCTCGAGATGCTGCAGCGCCTCGTCGACGCCGGAAACACCGTGGTAGTCATCGAGCACAACCTCGACGTCATCAAGTCGGCCGACTGGATCGTCGACCTGGGGCCGGAGGGCGGGGAGGAGGGCGGCGCGGTCGTCGCTGCGGGCACCCCGGAGGACCTCGTCGAGCAAGCGGACGTCTCCCACACCGGCGAGTTCCTGGCCAGAGTGCTGCAGACGGACCAAGGGCTAGTCCCGAGCGCGACCCCCCGTCGTCGTTCGGGGTACAATCGCAGCGATGACGCAGCCTGACAGGACCCCTTCTCACACGCTGGCGGGCCTGCGCGAGATTCTGCCGCGCATCCCGCTCGCTCCCGGCGTGTATCGCTTCCTGGACGTGCGCGGCGAGGCGCTCTACGTAGGCAAGGCCAAGGTACTGCGCACGCGCGTGAGGTCCTATCTCCGCCCAGCCGGTGTCGCGCATGGACGCACCGCGGAGATGCTCGCCCAGGCGCACGATATCGAGTGGGTCGTGACCGCCTCGGAGAGCGAAGCGCTGATCCTCGAGGACAGCTTCATCAAGGAGGCACGACCGCCCTACAATCTCCGCCTTCGCGACGACAAGAGCTACCCCTATATCGAGGTCACGTTGCGTGACGAGTGGCCGCGCGTGCGCTTCTTCCGCGGGCGACACGTGCCGGGGAACCTCTACTTCGGGCCGTACTCGAGCGCCGGCAAGGTGCGTGAGACACTGGACGTGATCGGCCGGATCTTCCCCTACCGCAAGTGCAAGCGCGCACGGCCAGGGCGCTCCAGCGGCTCGCCCTGCCTGCAGCACTTCATCAAGCGCTCCTTGGCGCCATGCGACAGGCGTGTCACGCGCGAGGAGTACGCGGCGGTCATCGAGGAGGCCGTGGACTTCCTGCGCGGTCGGCTGGACGCCGTCGAGGTCGGCATCGAACGTGAGATGGCGACGGCTGCGGCGGCACAGGATTTCGAGAAGGCCGCCGTGCTGCGCGATCGCCTCGCGGCTGTGAGGCATCTGGGCGAACGCCAGAACGCCAGGCTGGAGGGCAGCGAGTCGTTCGACGTCATCGCACTGCATCAGACCGAGCCCGGCGCCAACGTGCAGGTCTTCCGCCTGCGCGAGGGAGCAATGGTCGGTCGCCAGTCGTTCTACGTGGAGAATTCCGACGGTCGTGACACCGATGAGGTGCTCGAGGAGTTCCTCCTCGAGTACTACTGGGACGGACCCGCGATCCCTCCGGAGGTCATCGCGCCGCTCGCCGATGCTGGAAGTGTCGCAGCGCTTCTCAGCACGCGGCGCGGCTCAGGCGTCAAGGTCCGCGCGGCTCAGCGCGGACCGAAACGACGCCTCATGGAACTGGCCCAGCGCAATGCCGAACTGGCGGCGGAGCACGAGGTCGAGGAGCAGCGGAGAGGCAGGGTCTCACGCATCGAGGCTCTCGAGCTTCTGCGCGATGCCCTTGGACTCGAGCGCCTGCCGCTTCGCATCGAGTGCTACGACATCTCCAACCTCGGCGAAGAGCATCCCGTGGGATCCATGGTCGTCTTCGAGGGAGGGCTGCCCAAGAAGGCGCACTACCGCAAGTTCTCGCTGCGCGATACACGGGCCAGGATGATTTCGACATGATGAACCAGGTCGTCGGACGACGCTTCGAGCGGCACACGGCGGTATCGGAGGGCACGTACGACGAGAGCTTCGCCGCCCTTCCCGACCTCGTCGTGATCGACGGTGGCAAGGGCCAGCTCTCGGCGGCCGCGGGGGCTCTGCGCGGCGCGGAAGTCGACGTCGCCGTCGTGAGTCTGGCAAAGCAGAGGGAGGAGGTCTTCGTCCCTCGGCGCAGCGACCCGCTGCCGCTGCCCCCCGACGACCCCGCCTCGCTTCTTCTGCAGCGCGTTCGCGATGAGGCGCATCGCTTCGCCGTGCGGTACCATCGTCAGAAGCGGGACGCAGACCTGCGCAAGTCCTCGGTCTTCGACGAACTACCGCAGGTCGGCCCCGTGCGCCGACGACGGATTCTGGAGCATTTCGGCAGCCCCGAGCGCTTCCTCATCGCGTCGCGCGAAGAGATCGAGCATGTGCCGGGACTGCCGGCGAAGGTGGCGAGGGACCTGTATGCGCATCTCCACAAGGCAGGCTGAGATGCCCATCGCGACGTCGCGACGCGAGGAGACGTACGTGTGCAGGTTTGGCACGGGGCGCCTGCTGACCAGCGGCGACCTGCCACTTGAGGTCCGCCTGCCCGGCCCCGGCGCAGACGAGCTCGCTGTCGCGGACGCGCCCAGTCACTGGGCGCTGCTGCTCGAGCGCTACTTCGCCGGCGAGGCGGTGTCCTTTGACCTGGACATCGAGGCGTACGCGCAGGCGGTCGGCCTGACGGCCTTCGAGCGCGCCACCTACGCGGCGCTTGCACAGATCCCTCGCGGCAGCGTCCTCAGCTATGGCGATCTCGCGGCCGCGGCCGGAAGTCCACGCGCATACCGAGCCGTCGGCTCTGCCATGGCCCGCAACCGGCTCCCGGTGATCCTGCCCTGCCACCGCGTCATCAGAAGCGACGGCTACCTGGGGCAGTACGGCGATGACCCGGTCTGGAAGGAGCGCCTCCTCGCGCTCGAGGCAGTCCGGCTCAACGGGGGGAGACTCGCATGACGGAGGCTCTGCAGTTCGTGATCGTCACCGGCCTCTCGGGGGCCGGGAAGTCACTGGCCATGGATGCCTTCGAGGACGCGGGGTGGTTCTGCATCGACAACCTCCCCCCTGAGTTGGTGCCGACTCTGGTCGACCTCTTCCGTCGCGAGGGCAGCAAGGTAGACCGAGTCGCGGTGGTCAGCGACGTGCGTGGGGGCGAGTACTTCACACGCCTCGAGCAGTGCCTCGATGAGCTGCATGAGCGAGGCGTGGAGCACGCCTTGGTCTTTCTGGAGGCATCGAACGAGGCCCTCGTGCGGCGCTTCAAGGAGACGCGTCGTCGCCACCCGCTGGCCGGCACCGGCAGCGTCATCGACGGCATCCGCAAGGAGCGCCGCCTGCTGGCCGGTCTGCGCGAGCGCGCCAACCTGGTGGTCGACACGAGCGATACCTCAGCCCACCAGCTCAAGGCGCGCCTCAACGAGGACCTCATCCAGCACACGAGGCGCTCCAGGATCGTCTTTGCCGTTGTCTCCTTCGGCTACAAGTACGGCATCCCGATCGACGCCGACCTGCTCTTCGACGTGCGCTTCCTGCCCAATCCTCACTACGACCTGCGTCTGCGGCCGCTGACCGGACTCGATAGCGAGGTGCGGGACTACGTGATGCAGTCCCCGGGCACTCAGGAGTACCTGGAACGACTCCTTCCGCTCCTCGACTTCCTCTTCCCGCGGTACGCCGCCGAAGGCAAGGCACACCTCACGATCGGCATCGGCTGCACCGGGGGCCGGCATCGCTCGGTCGCTATCGCCGAGCTGCTCGGCCGGACCTACGAGAAGCAGGGGTACTACACGATCGTCAGGCACCGGGACATCACGAGAGACTGATGCGCACCTCCCTCGACTGGTTCTACCCCGGACTCGGATTCAAACGCTGGCTCCTGCTCGCCTTCGCCGGCGGCGTCCTCCTCGTCTACGGAGGCCTGAGCGCCATCGCCGTGCTGTGGTCGCCGCAGCTCATGCGTGGCCTCGGCATGGGGTGGCTTCTGGGACGGCCCTGGGTGGCGCTTCTGCTCGCTTTCGACGCCATGGTCGTCGGTGGCATCGTGCTGCTGCTGGGAGTGCGGCAGGTCTGGATCTTCCAGAGGACGACCCCGGAGACGGCGAGCGAGATCCGTGCGGCGGCCCGGCTCGCGCGCGGGCCGCGCGTCGTCGCCATCGGTGGCGGCACAGGTTTGGCGGCGCTGCTCAGCGGCTTCAAGAGCCGCACGAGCAATCTCACGGCGGTCGTCACGATGGCCGACGACGGCGGCAGCTCCGGGGCTGCTGCGCCGTGACATGGGTATGCCGCCGCCCGGAGATCTGCGCAGCTGTCTCGTCGCCTTGGCCGACGACGAATCCCTCATGAGCCAGCTCTTCCAGTACCGGTTTCCCGACAGCGGAGGGCTTCACGGGCACAGCTTCGGCAACCTGTTCATGGCCGCCCTTGGCGGAGGTGACCGGGGACTTCGAGGCGGCGGTCCAGGAGTCGACGCGCGTGCTCAAGGTGAGAGGGCGCGTCCTGCCTTCCACCCTCGAGGATGTGATGCTGCACGCCCAGCTCGAGGGCGGCGCTCGCGTCAGCGGCGAAAGCACGATCACGGCATCCGACCGTCTGCCGCGTCGTGTCTGGCTCACTCCCGACACGGCGCGTGCTCTGCCGCAGGCGATCGCCGCGATGACCAGCGCCGATCTCGTGGTTCTGGGGCCCGGAAGTCTCTACACGAGCGTGATCCCGAATCTGCTCATCCCCGACGTGCGGGACGCCCTCATGGAGACGCGCGCGCCGGTGGTGTACGTCTGCAACGTCATGACGCAGCCCGGCGAGACCGACGGGTACAGCGCCGGCGACCACCTCGATGCCCTGCGGCGGCATGGCATGCGCGGCGTGATCGACGTCGTGCTGGTCAACGAGAGCCCCGTGTCCGACGACGTCGTCGCCAACTACGAAAGACTCGGGGCGCAGCCGGTGACGATCGACGACCAGCGCATCCGACAGATGGGCGTGAGAGTGGTGAGCGCTTCGGTGGCGGCCGAGAGCGGCGTCGTCCGGCACGACTCCGAACGTCTCGCTCAGGCTCTGGAGCACCTTCTCTAGGACGAGAGATGACCTTCTCGCGGGACGTCAAGCTGGAGCTCGGCCAGACGGTGCCGACGGCCGGTCACTGCCGCCAGGCGCAGCTCTCAGGCATCGTCTTCGGTGCCGGCGTCTTCGAGATCAGCGCCGGGGGCCATTACGGCGTGCGGGCCTCGGTCAGGTTCCCGGCCACGGCGCGACACATCCTCGCGCTGGTCAAGTCGTTCGACGTCACGGCCCTCCTGCGCACCATGAGCGTCGCTCCGGTCGGCCTGCGCTACGAGGTGGTGCTCGGCGACGGGTCCCGCGACCTGCAGTTGCTCAACGAGCTCGGCGTCCTCTCGGACGACCTGCGGTTGCAGATGCGCGTGCCGCGCCGCCTCGTCGAGAAGCGCTGCTGCCTGGAGGCCTTCCTGCGCGGCCTCTTCATCGGTTGCGGCTCCATATCGAGCCCCGGCTGCGCCGTACATGCCGAGTTCACTATCGAAGATGAGAGCTTCGCCGAGCAGGTGAGGGGTCTTCTCGCAAGGCTGGGGCTGCAGTTCAAGACCGCCCGTCGTTCTCGCAACGTCGCCTGCTACACGAAGCGCTCTCAGACGACTGCCGATCTGCTTGCGGTCCTCGGCGCACACAGCGCCTGCCTGCGCTGGGAGGAGCACGTCGTGCTCGGCGACGTGCGCCAGAAGGCCAATCGACGGGCCAACTGCGACGCAGCCAACGCCCACCGATCCGCTGCGGCGGGGGAGAGGCAAGCCGCCGCCGGTCGCCGGCTCATGGCCTCCTCGCGCTGGGCTTCGCTGCCCGCTGAGCAGCGCGCCGTGGCGGAGCTGCGCGTCGAGTATCCCTACCTGTCGCTGAGCGAACTCGGTGAGCTGCTGCGTCCGCCGGTGAGCAAGTCGGCGGTCAATCATCGCATGCGCCGACTGCTCACGCTGGCGGACTCACTGTGACCTCGGCTCTCCTGGGGCGGCGGCAACAGCCGAGCCTCGCCGAGAGCCGCCGCCCTCTGGTACGCTGCACAGGGAAGCTACGGGGACCGGGAGGAACCATGGCCACACGCATGGGAGTGAACGGCTTCGGCCGCATCGGTCGTCTGTTCGTGCGGCATGTCATTGCCAGCGGCATCGACGATCTCGATATCGTCGCCATCAACAACCGCCGAGACATCAACATGCTCGCCCACCTCCTGAAGTACGACTCCGTCCAGGGACCGTACCCCGGCACCGTCACGGTCGACGGCGAGACGCTCGTGGTGGACGGGAAGAGGATCGACTCCACACAGCACGACATCGGCGCCACGCCCTGGGGAGAGCTGGGCATCGATCTTGTCGTTGAAGCTACCGGCGCCTTCAACGCACGGGAGGATGCCTCAAGGCACCTCGCGAACGGCGCCAAGAAGGTACTACTCACGGCGCCCGGCAAGGACCCGGATGTGACCATCTGCCTGGGAGTCAACGAGGAGGCCTACGACAAGGAGCGCGACCACATCGTCTCCAATGCGAGCTGCACGACGAACTGCCTCGCGCCGGTGGCCAAGGTGCTCGACGATGCCTTCGGCATCGTGCGCGGATTCATGACGACCATCCACGCCTACACCGGCGACCAGCGCCTTGTGGACTCGAGCCACAAGGACCTGCGCCGCAGCAGGGCGGCGGCGGTCTCGATCATCCCGACGACGACGGGGGCGGCCAAGGGCATCGGCCGCGTCATCCCCGACCTTGCGGGCAAGCTGGACGGCATCGCCATGCGCGTGCCCGTCCCGGCCGGCTCGGCCACCGACCTCGTCACGGAGCTGGCCGTCGAGGCCAGCGCCGACGAGGTGAACGCCGCCATGAGATCGGCCGCGGAAAGCGATCGGCTCAAGGGCATCCTCGAGTACACCGAGGACCCGATCGTCTCGGCCGACATCGTGCACAACCCCCACTCCGCGATCTTCGACGGACTGCTTACCATGTCGAGCGGCCGGCTGGTGAAGACCATCGCCTGGTACGACAACGAGTGGGGCTATGCCTGTCGCACGGTGGAGGTCGCCCAGCGGCTTCTGTGAGAGCAGGGCGCCAGACCCGCCATGGGCTCCGCCGGGCGGCCAGCGCACTCATCGTGACCCGGGCTGAGGCGGCCGTCACCCGGCGGAGCCGGGCAGGTCGGGCGACCGCTGCACGAGTCCTGAGGGGGAGGCGAGATCCGCGATGAAACGCTCTGTCACCGAGTACCCGCTGGCCGGCAAGCGCGTGTTCTGCCGCGTCGACTTCAACGAGCCTGTCGTGCGTGGCGAAGTCGCCGACGACATGCGTATCCGCGCTGCGTTGCCCACCATCAACTACCTGCTGGAGCAGGACTGCCCGATCATCCTCGCGTCACATCTGGGTCGACCTCAGGGCCAGGTGATCGAGGCGATGCGCCTCGAGCCTATCGCTCGCCGCCTGCAGGAACTGCATGGGTCGCAAGATCCGCAAGATGGACGACTGCGTCGGATCCGTGGTGCAGGAGGCGGCCGATCAGCTCCACCCGGGCGAGATCATGCTGCTCGAGAACACTGCGCTTCCACGCCGAGGAGACGTCCGACGACCGCGGCTTCGCCAAGCAGCTCGCGAGTCTTGCCGAGGTGTACGTGAACGACGCGTTCGGTACGGCCCACCGCGCCCACGCGTCGACCGAAGGCATCACGCACTACCTGCCGTCGCTAGCCGGCCTGCTCATGATCCGCGAGCTCGAGATCCTCGCCCGCCTCTTGCGCGACCCGGCTCGACCTCTGGTCGTGGTCCTCGGCGGGTCGAAGGTCTCGGAGAAGATCTCGCTCATCCAGCGCATGCTGAGCCTGGCCGACACAGTCCTGATCGGTGGGGCGATGGCCAACGCCTTCCTCGTCGCTCAAGGGCACGACGTGGGTGATTCGAAGTGCGAGTCGGAGCAGGTCGACGTCGCTGCCGAGGTCCTGGCGGCAGCTGCGAAGGCGCGGTGCGAACTCCTGCTGCCGACCGACGTCGTCGTCGCCGAAGAGGCGACGGGCGGTGTTGAGACGGAGGTCGTCGAGGTCGATGCCATCAAGCCGCACCAGATGGCCCTGGACATCGGTCCGGCGACCGTGCGGGAGTTCGTGAACCATCTTCGCAACGCCGGCACCATCTACTGGAACGGACCTATGGGCCTGTTCGAGATCGACGACTTCGGAGCCGGCACGCAGGCGATCGGCGAAGCCATCGCGTCGAGCGCCTCCGTCACCGTGGCCGGCGGCGGCGACACCGTCGCGGCCACCCGCAAGTTCGGGATCGAGGCGCGTTTCACGCACCTCTCCACGGGCGGCGGCGCCTCCATGGAGTTCCTCGAGGGGCGGTCGCTCCCGGGAGTCGAAGCGCTCATGGAACGCGGCGGTACCGTGGCGGCCGGTCGCCGGCCCCTGATCGCCGGCAACTGGAAGATGTACAAGACGCGCCCCGAGACGATGCAGTACCTGCGTGAGTTCATCCCGCTGGTGCGGTCCGCCGGCGAGCGCGACATCGTGGTCTGCCCACCGTTCGTGTGCCTGGAGACCGCTGTCGCGGAGTCGCTGCGCACGAACGTCGGCGTCGGAGCGCAGACCATGGCCGCCGGCGACGAAGGCGCCTACACGGGCGAGGTCTCCCCGGAGATGCTGCGCGAGCTGGGCGTACAGTTCGTCATCCTCGGCCACTCCGAGCGGCGCGACTTTCCCTACGATACAGACCGTATGCTGGCCCATAAGGTGAGAGCCGCGCTGAACAAGGGCATCCGCCCGATCCTTTGTGTCGGAGAGACACTCGAGGAGCGCGAAGGCGGCTTGACCGAAAGCAAGGTCGGCCGCCAGATCGACACCGGCTTGGCCGACGTGAGCCCGGCTGAGTTCGCGCTCGTCGCCGTGGCCTACGAGCCTATCTGGGCGATCGGCACCGGCCTGCGGGCCACACCCGACATGGCACAGGAGACGATCTCCTTCATCCGTGAGCGGCTGCGCAGCAGCTTCGGAGGTGCCGCCGACGCCGTGCGCATTCTGTACGGCGGCAGCGTCAATGGGGCAAGCATCGACGCCCTGATGGCCGAGCCGGACATCGATGGCGTGCTGGTAGGCGGCGCGAGTCTCGAGCCCAACGAGTTCGCGCGGATCGCGCGCTTCGTGGAGAGCGTGTGACAGGCACGCGATCCGGCGAAGCGCCGCCTGGCGACCCTGCGCTGTCCCCGACAGGACGGCTGTACAGCCCCGTGGCGCTCGTCATCCTCGATGGCTGGGGCAGCGCGCCCCCCGGGCCGAGCAACGCCATCAGTCAAGCGCGGACGCCCGTCTTCGATCGGCTGGAGGCCGAATTCCCTTGCGGCGAGCTCGAAGCATCCGGCCTAGCCGTGGGGCTGCCGCCCGGCCAGATGGGCAACTCCGAGGTCGGACATCTCAACATCGGAGCAGGCCGGGTCGTCTTCCAGGACCTGACGCGCATCACAGCAGCCATCGCCGACGGCACGTTCTTCGACAACCGCGTGCTGCGGCAGGCTTGCGCCAAGGCCGTCCGGGCGTTCGAGCACGCTGCATCTCATGGGCCTCGTCTCCGACGGGGGAGTGCACAGCGACCTGGGGCACCTCGAGGCGTGCCTCGTCCTGGCCGCCCGCGAACACGTCCCCAACGTCGTCGTCCACGCCTTCCTCGACGGGCGCGACACCTTGCCGCGCAGCGCCAAGGGCTACCTGGCCGAGGTGCAGGCGGTCATGGACCGCCTCGGCATCGGCCGCTTCGGCGTGGTCTGCGGTCGCTACTACGCCATGGACCGCGATACGCGCTGGGATCGGACGAAGCTGGCCTACGACTCCCTGGTCACGGGCGAGGGCTTCGTCGCCGCCGACGCGCAGGCCGCCGTCGAGGCGGCCTACCGACGGGGGGAGGACGACGAGTTCGTCCGGCCCACCATCGTGGCGCCCGAGCACGACACGCGCATCAAGGATGGTGATGTCTGCCTCTTCTTCAACTTCCGGCCCGACCGCGCTCGTCAGCTCACTGAGGCGTTCTTCGAGAGCGAATTCGAGCCGTTCGACCGCGGTCCGCGTCCCCCGGTCGTCGACTTCGTCACCATGACCGAGTACAAGCGGGAGTTCCCGGTGCCGGTCGCCTTCCCGCCGGAGCACCCCACGCAGGTGCTGGCGGATGTCCTCGCCGAGCACGGGCGGCGCCAGCTTCACATCGCCGAGACCGAGAAGTACGCCCACGTCACGTTCTTCTTCAACGGCGGGGTGGAGCCTCCGCCCGACGGGGAGGAGCGCATCCTGGTGCCGAGCCCGCGGGACGTCCCCACCTACGACCACAGTCCGGCGATGAGCGCGTACGAAGTCACCGACCAGCTCGTCCGTCGGCTGCAGGGCGGCGACTTCGACTTCGTCGTCGTGAACTTCGCCAACGCCGACATGGTCGGCCACACCGGGGTGATCAGCGCCGCCGTCGAGGCCATCGAGGCGGTCGACGAGTGCGTGGGACGGCTCACCGCCGCCGTCGCCGCGCTTGGCGGCGTCTGCCTGATCACGTCCGACCACGGCAACGCCGACCACATGCTGGAGCCAACGGGAGGCGCCAACACGGCCCACAGCACGAACCGCGTCCCGTTCATCGCGACCGTTCCAGGCGTGCGCGTCCGCCCCGGCGGCCGCCTCTGCGACGTGGCGCCGACGGTTCTCGCCCTCATGGGCATCGCCCAACCGCCGGTCATGACCGGCATCGCCCTGCTCGAAGCGGCTGGCTGATTCGCCGATTCCACGTTCCGGCCAGCCGTGCCGATGTTTGTACTCACGCGCGCAACAGATGTATTCTCGTACGCGCTTGCCCAGTCTCCAAAGGGGGAACTCCGTGCTCAACGCCATACTGGTCGTCCTGCATCTGATCGTCTCGGTCACGCTCATCGCACTCGTGCTGCTGCACTCGGGCAAGGACTCCGGCATGGCGAGCGTCACCGGTTTCTCGTTCGCCTCATCGGCGAGCGTCATGGAGAGGAACCTCACCCGCTACACGGTCATCACCGGGGTCGCGTTCTTCATCACGACGCTGCTTCTCGTCTGGCGGATCGGCTAGACCCGATGGCGGCCGCTTCGATCTTCAGCGCCGCCGCGATCGCCGGCACTCAAAGGGCAGACAAGATGTGCGCACAAGAGAGCGAAGAACGGAGTCACACGCATATCGGGAGGTGAAGGAGGCAGAGCTTGTCTGATGGGTGATCCTCCCGCTCTGACGACAGCGCACGCTGCAGCTCGCGGAGGGAACATGTCTCGACCGTCCAGGAGGGCACATTGAAGATTCTCACCAGGAGATGGCGCGTTCTGCCGCTGGCAGGCGCCATTCTCGTCGTCGGCGCTCTTGCTCTGAGCGGCTGCGGTGGCGAGCGACGACGAAGGCACGACCAGCACCACCGAGACGCCGAAGCCGGGCGGGACCTACAACTACCCGCTGAGCGCCAATCCCGGTCTCCATCGAGCCGCTCAACGCGCAGGAGTCCGAGGGCAGCGCAGGTCGCCCATCAGGTGTTCCAGGGCCTCGCCAAGTACGTCCTGAACGACAAGGGCGAGATGGTCGCCGAGCCGGACATCGCCGAGAAGTGGGAGACTGAGCGACTCACAGACCTGGACTTTCACGCTCAAGAAGGGCGTCATGTACGCGGCGCCGGTGAGCCGTGAGGTCGTGGCGCAGGACTTCGTCGATTCGTGGAACCGCGTCACCGACCCCAAGAACCAGTCGCTACGTCTCGTACATCCTGGCTCCGGTCGAGGGCTGCGACGACGGCGGCTACCAGGTCGACACCAAGAAGGGCCTCACCGGCGTCAAGGCGATCGACGACTACACGCTCGAGGTCAAGCTGCGCTACCCGTTCGCGGAGTTCCCGCAGACGCTGGGCCACACGGTGGCCGCGGCGACCCCGGTCGAGTACATCAACAAGGTCGGCGACAAGGAGTACGGCAAGAAGCCCGTCGGCACCGGCCCGTACATGGTCGAGTCGTGGAAGAACAACCAGTCGGTCCAGCTCGTGAGGAACCCCGACTACTGGGACACCGAGAACGCGGGCTACGTCGACAACATCAACATGCCCATCATCCTCGAGGCCTCCGACGAGCTGGCTCGAGTTCCAGAAGGGCACTATCGACTACACCGCCGTGCCGTCCGGGCCAGGTGGCACGCTGCAGAGAACAAGCCCGAAGGTCACGAGCGGCGAGTGGACCGCCAAGCGCTGGCCGACGCTGGCCATGTACTTCATCGGCATCAACATGACCGACCCGGTGCTCGGCGAGAAGTCCTCGAGCTCCGCCAGGCGCTCACCGAGTCGGCCGACCGCCCAGAACGTCATCAACATCGTCAACGAGGGCGTGCCCCTGCCGGCCACCGGCTACGTCCCCGAGGGCATCCCCGGCTACGTCGCCGGACCAGTCGCCCTACCCTACGACCCGGAGGACGCCAAGGCCATCGTCATCGGAGTCTCGGCGCCGTGCCGACCCTCAACTACTGGTACAACACCGACGAGCTCACCAGAAGATCGCCGAGGCGCTGCAGGCCGGCTGGAAGGACGCCGGTATCGAGCGTCAAGCTGAGCAACTTCGAGTGGGGCACGTTCCTCGACAAGCTCATCCAAGAGCAACTCGGGCAGCGGCAGCCAGCTCTTCCGCATGGGCTGGATCGCCGACTACCCGTCGATGGACAACTTCCTGTACCCGCTGTTCCAGTCGGACCAGGCGCGTACGGGCAGCTACACGCTTCTACTCCAACGCGGAGGTCGACGACCTCGCTGCTACGAGGCCCGCTCCACGATCGACGACGCAGCAGCGGCACGACCTGTACGCGCAGGCCGAGAAGATCGATCCTCACGGATGCGCCGGCCATCCCGCTGTACTACTACCGTGACTTCCGCGTCACCAACAACCGCATCGGCGGCTTCGTGCACAACCCCATGGGCTTCACCGACATGTGGACCGTGTGGGTCAAGTAGCGACGCTGAGGCTTGCGCAGGCAGTCGTGACCATCCAGACTGCGCGCAGTGATTCGTGTGGCGGCCCGCCGCGCTCCGCGCGGCGGGCCGCCGCGTGCTGTCCGAGACCCTGCGTTCCGCATCCCCCGGAGGTACCGGCGGGAGCGTTGAGCCGGTAGGCTAGAGCCCATGCTGGCCTACATCATCAGGCGTCTCTTCCAGCTCGTGATCGTGCTGATCGGCGTCAGCCTGATCACGTTCCTCATCATGTTCGCCATCCCCGGCGACCCGGCGCGCCAGCTCGCCGGCAAGAACGCCACGCCCGAGAAGGTCGCCGCGATCTCAGCCCAGCTCGGCCTCGACCAGCCTCTCTACGTGCAGTACTTCAGGTTCCTGGGGCGTCTTCTGCACGGCGATCTCGGAGAGTCCTACGCCCTGCAGCAGCCGGTCACGGAGCTCATCCGCGGACAACGCCCCCAACACGATCCAGCTTGCCATGGCGGCGGTGCTGATCGAATTGCTGGGCATCCCGCTCGGCATCTTCTCGGCGCTGCGCCAGTACACGTTCTGGGACACGGCCCTCACGACCACGGCGCTCATCATCTGGGGCATTCCGGTCTTCGTGCTGGGCCTCTTCGTTCAGTGGTTCTTCTCGCTCAAGCTGCAGCAGTGGTTCGGCATCGACATCTTCCCGCTCACCGGCGCCGGCGACAACGTCCTGTGGGTCATCCCCGCGTCTTGGGACAGCTTCATGACGCTGGTTCTTCCCGCCGTCACGCTCGGTCTCATCGGAGTCGCCTACATCTCGTACATGCAGCGAGCTTCGATGCTCGAGGTGATCCGCTCCGACTACATCCGCACGGCGCGCGCCAAGGGCCTCTCCGAGCGCCAGGTGGTCCGCAAGCACGCCTTCAAGAACGCCATCATCCCGGTCATGACCATCGCCGGGATCGATCTCGGCGCCCTCATGGCCGGGGCCATCCTCACCGAGACCGTGTTCTCGCGACCCGGGATCGGGCTCGATGATCTACCAGGCCATCGGCGCCCGCGACCTCCCGGTCGTCGCGGGAGGAGTGCTCTTCGCGACCTTCATCTACGTGTTCGCCAACCTGTTCGTCGACCTCGGCTACGCCTGGGTCGATCCGCGCATCCGGCTGGAGAGGCTGAACTCCTTGGCCGAGCGCGACACCAGCGGCAACCGTCATCACGACGGACGTCTCGGTCAGTACGCGTCAGCGAGCGCGACATCGTCGAGGAGTCGCCTTCTCGGGCAGGCGTCCGCTGGGTCTCTGGGCAGATACGTGGCGGCGCCTCAAGCGCAATCACCTCGCCGTCGTCGGCCTGGGTATCATCGTCGTCTTCCTCGCCGTGGGCCTGAGCCAGGAGATCGCCAATCTCGTCGGCCTGAACACCGGCGATCCGGGCTCCGGCTACCTGGCGCCCTACGACCCCAACGCCGTGAACTACGAGTTGTCTCCGAAGGGGCTGGGATCGCCGCCCTCGTGGTCGCATCCGTTCGGCACCGACTACCTGGGCCGCGACATCCTTTCGCGTACTCTGGTGGCGACGCGCATCTCCATGCTCGTCGGCGTCATCGCAGTCGCCATCGCGCTCACCATCGGCCTCATCCTGGGACCGATCTCCGGGTACTACGGAGGACGCACCGACGCCGTCATCATGCGCACCGCCGACGTCTTCTTCGCCTTCCCCTACATCCTCTTCGTCCTGCTGTTCATGACGGTGCTCGGACCCGGCTTGTGGAACGTCTTCATCGCCATCGGCATCCTGGGCTGGGCGACCTACGCGCGCCTCAACCGCGGCTCGGTGCTGACCGTCAAGACGATGGAGTACGTCGAGGCGGCCCGCGCCCAGGGGGCCAGCGATCTGCGCATCATCTTCCGCCACGTGCTGCCCAACACGATGGCGCCGGTCTACGTCGCCATCGCCATGGGCATCGGCGGCGCCATCGTCACGGAGGCGGCGCTGAGCTTCCTCGGCATCGGCCTGCAGCCGCCGGACGCCTCCTGGGGCAAGATGATCTCCGACTACCTCACCTATCTCCTGGCGGGAAGCTGGTGGATGCTGGTCTTCCCGAGTGCCTGGCCCTGGTCGCGACGGTGTTCGGGTTCATCTCGTTCGGCAACGGCCTGCGCGACGCCACCGACCCCAAGCTCAAGGAGTAGGCGCATGGCCGAGCGACTGCTCACGGTCAGCGACCTGTCCACGCACTTCTTCACCCACGCCGGCGTGGTCAAGGCGGTCAACGGCGTGAGCTTCACTCTCGATCGCCGGGAGACACTCGGCATCGTCGGCGAGTCGGGCTCGGGCAAGACGGTCGCCGCCCTGTCGCTGATGCGCCTCATCCCCGATCCGCCCGGCAAGATCGTGGAGGGATCGATCATGCTCGGCGACCGCGACCTGCGCACTCTGGGCGATCAGGAGATCCGCCAGGTCCGCGGCAACGACATCGCGATGATCTTCCAGGACCCCATGACCAGCCTGAATCCCGTGGTCAAGGTCGGCAAGCAGATCGCCGAGGCCATCACGCTGCATCAGGGCAAGGCGCAAGGACGAGGCCTGGACGATGGCCGCCGAGCTGCTGGCGCGGGTCGGCATCCCCGACGCGCCGGCGCGGGTCAACCAGTACCCCTTCGAGTTCTCGGGCGGCATGCGCCAGCGGGTGATGATCGCCATGGCGATCAGCTGCAACCCGGACATCCTGATCGCCGACGAGCCCACCACCGCCCTCGACGTGACCATCCAGGCACAGATCATCGACGTGATCGGCGAGATGCAGGAGGCCTACGAGTCAGCCGTCATCCTCATCACCCACGACCTCGGCCTCGTGGCCGAGATCGCCGACAAAGTGATGGTCATGTACGGGGGCCGGACGGTCGAGTACGGCGACGTCGACGAGATCTTCTACAACGCGCATCACCCCTACACGTGGGGACTGCTGGGCTCGCTGCCGCGCCTGGACCGCAAGACCCGGCTCACCCCGATCAAGGGGCAGCCGCCGGACCTCATCTCCCTGGCCGGATGGCTGTCCCTTCTCTGCACGGTGTGGCTACGAGCGCAGCGAGTGCCGCGACCACGTGGCCGGCGCTCGAGATCGTCGGGCCGCAGCACGGCGTCAACTGCTGGCTGCCGGAGGAGCAGCGCGTGGCGCTGCGCGCCGGGCTGCAGCACGTCAAGGACCCTGTCGCATGAGCCTGCTCGAAGTCCGGGACCTGAAGAAGCACTTCCCGATCAGGACAGGGGTCCTCAAGCGGACCACGGGCCACGTCTACGCGGTCGACGGGGTGAGCTTCTCGGTGGAGGCGGGGGAGACGCTGGGACTGGTGGGCGAGAGCGGCTGCGGCAAGTCCACGACGGGTCGGGCGGTGATGCGCCTGCATCGACGCCACCGCGGGCAGCGTGACCTTCGAGGGCATCGACGTCATGGCTGCACGACGCAGCGAGATGCAGCAGCTGCGCCGGGACATGCAGATCATCTTCCAGGACCCCTACGCGTCGCTCAATCCGCGCATGCGAGTGCGGAGCATCGTCGGCGAGTCCGCTGGACATCCACAGCATCGGCACGCCCGCCGAGCGCACGGCGCGCGTCTACGAGCTCCTCGAGACGGTCGGCCTCAACGCCGAGCACGCCGAGCGCTACCCGCACGAGTTCTCCGGCGGTCAGCGCCAGCGCATCGGCATCGCCCGGGCTCTGGCGCTCAATCCCAAGCTGATCATCTGCGACGAACCCGTGAGCGCCCTGGATGTCTCCATCCGCGCCCAAGTGATCAACCTGCTCAAGGACCTCCAGGACGATCTCGGCCTCACGTACCTCTTCATCGCTCACGATCTGTCCCTCGTCAAGCACGCGTCGGATCGGGTCGCGGTGATGTACCTGGGCAAGATCGTGGAGATCTCCGACAGCGACACGCTCTACGACAGGCCGCAGCACCCCTATACCGAGGCGCTCCTCTCGGCCGTCCCCATACCCGACCCCGATACGGAGCGCGCGCGGCGGCGGATCATCCTCGAGGGAGACGTACCCAGCCCGGCGAACCCGCCGACGGGCTGTGTCTTCCACCCACGCTGCCAGCGGGTCCAGGAGATATGCACGACGGAGATGCCGACCCTGGCGAGCACCGGCGGCGACGCCGGCGAGCACCACCAGGTGGCCTGCTACTTCCCGGCGCGCTTCCGCGACGGAACACGCTCGGTGGGCGAAGAGCCGTTCATCGCCGACGGCAGTCGGGAGCGGGACTGATCGGCGCGTTTCGTCGCGGCAGCCTCGCGTGCGTCGGTCTCTGCGCCCTCCTCGGCGCCCTTTCCCTCGGGGTCGGCGGCTTGCGGCGAGCGCGCCGCGCAGCCGACAGCCTCCGCAAGCCCCGCCCAGCAAGAACTCTTCCAGGTCGAGGGCATCACTGTCGCCCAAGCGGATGTCGACGCCATTCGCGCCGAGGCACGGCTCGGTGGCGCCGAGGACGATGCGGAGCGAGCCCGGGAACAGGCGGTGCGCCGCCTGCTGGTGCGCCGCCAGGCCGAACGCCTGGGCGTGACGGTGCCGGAGCGGAGCGTCGAAGCCCGCCTCGACGCTCTCCGCAAGCGCATCGGCGGCGAGAAGGCCCTCGCCGCAGCGCTCAGTGGCGCGGCGATGACCTTCGAGCAACTCGACGCAGCGATTCGCTACAGCCTGCTGGAGAGCGCCCTGCAGGACGAGATGTACGCCGACGTACGCGCCTCGGAGGACGCCGTCTGAGACGTTCTATCGCGAGAATCGCGCCGAGCTGTTCACACGTCCCGCACAGGTGCGCCTGCGCAGCATCACACTGCCCAGCCGGAACGTCGCTCTTCAGGTCGGCAGGGACGTCGCTGAGGGGGCGGACTTCTCGACCCTCGCGCGCCGCCACAGCATCGACAGAGCGACGCGCGACGACGGCGGGATGCTGGGCTGGGTGGCCTTGTCGTCCTTGCCCGCAGAAGTGAGAAAGGCGCTCGCCCCGGTGAGTCGCGGCGGCGTGTCGGAGCCTGTCTTCGCCCTGAGCCGGTGGCACCTCTACGAGGTCGTCGATCGCCGCCCGGAGACGGTCCTGCCGCTGAAGAGGGTGTCGGCGGAGATCACGACAGAACTCACCCGCCGCCGCCGCGCGACCGCTCTGGAGGAGTGGATCGGCCGCGCTCGTGAGCGAGCGACCGTCGAGTCGTCCCCCTGAGAGGCGACTCGGGCCAACGATGAGGCAGTGGGCCGCCACTGGTGCCGCTGCTATACTTCCCGGCACGCGACTCAAGACCAGGAGGTCTCTCCGGTGCGCAACGCGCTCATCGTCCTCGTCGCCGTCGCCCTCGCGCTGGTCGGGATCGGCGGACTCAACCGTTCTCTGCAGTTCGACGTCGACTTCGTGGTCGTGTCCTGGAGCTATGTGTCGGCGTTCTGGATCACGCTCGTAGTCGGTGCGGCTCTTCTCCTGACGGGTCTCGTCGCCGCCTTTCTGGCGCGCACCTCAGCCGTCGCAGCTCAGCGCAAGCTCGAGGCGGAACTCCAGACCACGTACGAACGGCTTCGTGCGGCCGAGGCGCGAATCCCCGTGGAGCCGCCAGCGCCGACCGAGGAAGAGGTGTCCCCCGTGACGCCGATGGGCGACTCGGCCCCGACGGAACCCGAGGCTCCACCGACGACGGACTGAGGTCGCCCCCGCGACGACGCGCCCATCTGTCCTCGGCCCCGGGTAGACTTGGCGAGTGAAGCTGTCGTGACCGATCAGGCGTCCTGGCGCATTGCGCCGGCCCCCTACGCCGACGTGCGTAGGCTGGCCGCCGAACTCGGCGTCAGCGAGGTGCTGGCGCAGATCCTCGTCCGCCGCGGCTTCAGCGATGCCGGCGAGGCGCACGCCTTCCTGCATCCGGACTTCCGCGTGCACGATCCGTACGCGATGCTCGGCATGGCCGCCGCCAGGCGGCGTATCGACACGGCCCTACAGCGCAATGAGCCCATTGCCGTCCACGGCGACTACGACGCGGACGGCATCACCGCGACCTTCCTCCTCGTGCGCGTCCTTCGGGATCTCGGCGCAGACGTGCGCTGGCGTCTGCCGAATCGCTTCGCCGACGGCTACGGGATCTCATCTGCCGCGGTCGACGATCTCGCCGCCGCCGGGGTGCGGCTGCTGATCACGGTCGACTGCGGGATCACCGCCCGCGAGGAGGTAGCTCGAGCTCAGGGGCTGGGGATGGACGTCATCGTCACCGACCATCACGAGATGGAGGGCGGGCTACCCGACTGCATCGTCGTGACGCCGAAGCTCGAGGGGTACCCATGCCCGGACCTCGCCGGGGTCGGAGTGGCGTTCAAGCTGGCCCACGCCCTCATCGAGGAGCCAGACGCGCCTCTCGTCGAGGTGCCGCTGGCCCTGCGTTCTCTCACCGACGTGGTCGCCATCGGCACCATCGCCGACATGGTGCCCCTGATCGACGAGAACCGCGTGCTTGCCGCTCTGGGCCTCGGGCGCCTGCGCAGCTCGCCACGACCGGGGCTCGCGGCTCTGATGGAGGTATCCGACGTCAAGGCCGACGCCGTCACCGCGGGCGTCGTCGGCTTCCGGCTGGCGCCGCGCCTCAACGCGGCCGGCCGCCTGGAGGACGCCTCCCTGGCGCTCGAGCTCCTCGACTGCGAGACGCGCACCGATGCTCTGCCGCTCGCCCTGCGCCTCAACGAACTCAATCGCGAGCGTCAAGCCATCGAGAAGGCGATCATGACGGAGGCGTGCGCGATGGTGAGCGAGCCGGCTCCGGCGGCCCTTGTGCTCTCGTCTACGCAATGGCACGAGGGCGTCGTCGGGATCGTCGCCTCGCGCGTCGCCGAGCGCTTCAACCGTCCGACGATCCTGCTCAGCGAAGGCGATACCGACGCCAAGGGCTCCGGCCGAAGCATCGCCGGCTTCGACCTGCTCGCCGCCGTCGAGCACAGTTCCGAGCACCTGCTGGCTTTCGGCGGACATCGTGCGGCGTGTGGGCTGCGCCTGCGCCGCGACCACATCGGCCCGTTCCGCGAGACGTTCGTCGCGCGGGTCGGCCGACACCCTTGGCGACGATCTCACCCGCACACGTCGCATCGACGCGCTGGTCGGGGGTCACGAGCTGACCCTGGCTCTCGCGGACGAGCTTGAGCTTCTGGCCCCCCACGGCTTCGGCAATCGAAGCGTGACGCTCCTGCTGCGCGGCGCCGATCTCGTGGCTCCCCGCCTGACGCGCAACGGCAGGCACATGCAGTACCGGGTGCGTTGCGACGGCTCCTCCTGCAAGGCGATCCACTTCAACTTCTCGGCCCTGGACGAGATCGGTGCGCCCGGGCGGCACGACGTGGTACTCGCCCTGTCGAAGAACGAGTACAACGGCACGGTGAGCGCCCAGGTGGAGGTCAAGGACCTCGCGCGCCGCGAAGGGCTGCCGGTCGATCTCTGCCGCACCGCCTGCGACGCGAGCTGCCCAGACCGTCTCCATGGCATCGACTTGTGGCGAGCGCTCGGTCGACGGCCCGACACGTCGGCCCGTCCGCTCCGAGACACCTGCGCGCTCGCCGCGCTTGGTGCTCGCCAAGCGAATCGTCGACCGCCGCGAGAAGCCGCTGGCGCCCGCGCTCAGCGCCCTCGCGACCGGCGGCGAGCGCGTCCTCGTGCTGGTCGCCGACGTGGGCCGCCGTCGACCACTGCTCACGCCGAGACGTCCTGGCGCCGCAGATCGAGCAGAGCGGTCTCTATCTGCACACCGCCTGCGTGGGCCGCCTCGGCCTCGCGCCCGACGTGGACGTGGTCATGGCGGGCTTTGACCTGGCGGCTGCCCTGGAACCCGCCGAGCTCGCCGTCGCTCTGGCCGATTTCGGACACGTCGTCTTCGCGGATCCTCCTTTCACGAAGGCTCTGCTCCAGGTCGTGGCCGAAGCCTGTCCCGACGCATGGCTGCACTTCGCCTGGGGGCCTGCCGAAGTAGACTTTGCGGGGAAGATGCGCCAAGCTGAATACGATCTGGATCGCGTCGCGCGACGCGTCTGGCGTGCCGCGCGAGCGGGGTCGGGCCGGTTTGACGAGGCGCTCGAGGACGAGCTCCTGGGGGGCGAGCCGTTCTTGCCGTCGTCCTCCGCACTGGTCGCTGCGTTCCGGGTATTGTGCGAAGCGGATCTCCTGCACGTCACCGCCGACACGTACTGGCTCGAGCGACCTGCCGCCAAGGCCGATATCACGCAGACCGAGAGCTACGGAGCATGGCACACACTGTTTCAGACAAGCGACTTCCTGCCGACCTGCCTGACAGCGAGACTCTGAAGCACGTCCCGGAGCAGTACGCGCCGCTGCTCGACGATCTGTTCGAGGCCCTGGCGCACTACAATCCGGACGCCGACCGCGACCTCATCACCCGAGCTTTCGTGGCGGCGGCCATCCTCCATGAGCCGCAGAGCCGCAAGAGCGGCGAAGCCTACATCCATCACCCCGTCGGCACCGCCCTCAACGCGGCGGAGCTCATGCTCGACTCAGTCACCATCGCCGCCGCCCTCTTGCACGACGTCGTCGAAGACACGGGCACACCCCTCAGCTGGATCGAGGAGCGAGTTCGGCGCCGAGATCGCCATGCTTGTGGACGGAGTCACCAAGCTCACCAAGATGCACTTCACCTCCCAGGAGGAGGAGCAGGCCGAGAACTACCGCAAGATGATCATCGCCATGGCGACAGACATCCGCGTCATTCTCATCAAGCTCTGCGATCGCCTGCACAACATGCACACGCTCTGCTACCTGGGCAAGCAGAAGCAGATCCAGAAGGCGAAGGAGACGCTGGAGATCTATGCGCCGCTCGCTCATCGCCTCGGTATCCACAACCTCAAGTGGCAGCTGGAGGATCTGGCGTTCTCCTCGCTGCACCCGCGCAAGTACCAGGAGATCCAGAGGTGGGTCGCACAGCGGCGCGGCGACCGCGAGGACTACGTGGAGCGAGGCGACCGGATTCCTGCGCGAGGCGCTCGCGGAGGCCGGCATCGAAGCCGAGATCGGCGGGCGCGTCAAGCACTTCTACTCGATCTACACGAAGATGAGTCGCGGCGGCAAGGAGTTCAACGAGATCTTCGACCTCACCGGCATCCGCGTCCTCGTCGACTCCGTCAAGGACTGCTATGGAGCCGTGGGCATCATCCACTCCCTCTGGAAGCCCCTCCCAGGGCGCTTCAAGGACTACATCGCGATGCCGAAGTTCAATCTCTACCAGTCGCTGCACACCACGGTGATCGGGCCCGGCGGCAAGCCGCTCGAGATCCAGATACGCACCTTCGACATGCACCAGACCGCGGAGTACGGAGTGGCCGCCCACTGGCTCTACAAGGAGAGAGGCGAACGCGACCAGGACAAGCTCGCATGGCTGCGCCAGATGATGGAGTGGCAGTCCGAGACCGGCGACTCAGGCGAGTTCATGGACACGCTGCGGGTCGACCTCTTCGAGGATGAGGTCTTCGTGTTCACGCCGAGAGGCGACGTCAAGAGCCTGGCCGCGGGGAGCACGCCCATCGACTTCGCCTACGCAGTCCACACCGACGTCGGCAGCCACACGGTGGGGGCGAAGCTCAACGGACGCATCGTCCCCCTGCACACCAAGCTCAGCTCCGGCGATATCGTCGAGGTCATAACGAGCAAGTCGAGCCGCGGCCCGTCGCGCGACTGGCTCGACATCGTCAATACGCCGCGGGCGCGCCAGAAGATCCGGCAGCACTTCCGCCGCGAGCAGCGCGAGGATTCTGAGCACTCCGGGCGCGATCTTCTTCAGGAGGTCCTCCGCCGCGAAGGTCTGCCGACGGCGAAGATCCTCAGCTCGAAGGCGTTCGCTCAGATCTGCAAGGAGATCGGCTTCAGCAAGCCGGACGACCTCTACATGGCGATCGGATCGGGCCGAGTGCCGGTCAAGACCGTCGCCACCAAGGTGCTGCAGGCTTCGGGCACGCTGAAGGCGACGGCGCCGCGGGCGGAGCCTCTGGCCGCCAAGCCGGTCCACGACGCGGACGAGCCCCAGGCCCTCTCCGGCGAGCTGGGGATCGCCGTCGAGGGCATGAGCGACATCATGGTGCGCATGGCCAAGTGCTGCAAGCCGATCCCCGGCGACGACATCGTGGGCTACATCTCGCTGGGCAAGGGCATCACCATCCACCGCAGTGACTGCAAGAACGCTCGCAGCCTGATGAAGAACCCGGAGCGCTTCATGAAGGTCGATTGGAAGGGGCTCGCCGACAACGCCTTCCACGTCGAGATCATGGTCGAGGCCCTCGACCGGAACCACCTCCTTGAGGATCTCGCACGGACGCTGTCCGACTCGGGAGTCAGCATCCTCGGCGGCAGCATGCAGACCCTCTCAGACGGCGCCGTGCGCGACCGCTTCACGCTCCAGGTCGGCGACGTCCGGCAGCTCGACAACATCCTCGGCAACATCCGCAGCATCCACACGGTCTACGACGCCTACCGCGTGCTGGGCACCTAGTCGCCGCGGCGGACGCGAGGCGACCCGCCAAGGTCGACCCTCGGGGAGGCGTTTGATACGCTCCGCACGAATGCCTACCGCTCGAGGTTCCGTGCCCGATTCGCTCCAAGTCTCTTCACTGCAGCTCGGTCCTCTGCAGGCCAACTGCTTTCTCGTGATCCAGGGCCAGGAGGGCCTCGTGATCGACCCCGGCGACGAAGCGGGAGTCGTGGTCGAGGCGATGGGTCGATTCGGTGTGAGACCCGCGGCCGTCCTCGTCACACACGGCCATTTCGATCACATCGGCGGAGTGGCCGCACTGGCCAGCCACTACGCCGTTCCGGTGTTCGCGGGTGCCGCCGACGCCGAAGATATCGCCCAGGGCGGCTTCAGCAGCATGGCCGGCTACGAGATCGACTCTGTCGGGAGCGTGCACACCATCGACGGCGAGCAGGAGCTTGCGCTGCCGGTGGCCGTGACCGCCATCCCGACTCCGGGGCATTCCCTGGGGTCGTTCACGTTCTCCGTCGGCGGAGAGCTCTTCTGCGGGGACCTTCTCTTTCGCGGAAGCATCGGGCGCAGCGACCTGCCGGGAGGAGACATGGACCAGCTGCTCGATTCGATCGGCGACCTCATGCGCCGCTTCCCGCCCGATACCGTCGTCCACTGCGGCCACGGTCCGGACACCTCGCTGGGCCGTGAACTCGCCGTCAACCCCTTCCTGGGCTCACTGCGCCACGACCCGAAGCACCGCTGGTGAGCCACATCCAGGCCCCCAAGGGCACGTACGACCTGCTGCGGCGACGAAGCCGCCGAGCGAGATCGCGTGGTAGCGACGGCGGCCGACGTCTTCGCGTCATACGGGTATCACCGCATCGTCACGCCGGAGTTCGAGGCGACAGACCTCTTCCAGCGGGGAGTCGGTGAGGCGACCGACATCGTGCGCAAGGAGATGTACACGTTCAGCGACAAGGGCGGGCGCTCGATGACCTTGCGCCCCGAGGGCACGGCGCCGGTGTGCCGCGCCTACCTCGAGCACGGCCTCCACAAGTGGCCGCAGCCCGTCAAGCTCTGGTACTACTCTCCGATGTTCCGCTACGAGCGGCCGCAGGCCGGTCGATACCGCGAGCACTACCAGATCGGCGCCGAGGCGATCGGCTCGGCCGATCCCGCGGTCGACGCCGAGGTGATCGCCTTGCTCGCCGGCATCTTCGCTGAGGTGGGCGTCGCGGACACACGCCTCAGCATGAACAGCATGGGCGACGGTCAGTGTCGACCGGCCTACGTCGCCAGGTTGCGGGAGTACCTGAAGGGCCGCGAGAGCGAGCTGTGTGGGGAGTGCCGTCTCCCGACTGGAGATCAACCCCCTGCGCACCTTCGACTGCAAGGTCGCATCATGCCGAGCGGTGCTCGATGAGGCGCCGCACATCATCGACCACCTCTGTCCGGACTGCCGGCAGCACTTCGACGTCGTGCTGGAGCTCGTGGGCCGCGCCGGTCTCGAGCCGCACCTCGACTATCGGCTCGTGCGCGGACTGGACTACTACACCCGCACCACCTTCGAGTTCAGCTCCGACCGACTGGGGGCACAGAGCGGGGTCGGCGGGGGCGGCCGCTACGACGGGCTCATCGAACAGCTCGGCGGTCAGCCGACACCGGGCGTCGGCTGGGGGAGCGGCCTGGAGCGCATCACCCAGGTGAGACGTGCGGAGCCACGACCTGGTGTTGCGCCTGCGGTGTTCATCGTGACCTTCTCTGCAGATGCCCGAGGAATCGCTTTCGGCCTCGCTCAGGAATTGCGCGGCAGGGGCATCGCCGCAGAGATGGACCTTGCCGGCCGGAGCCCAAAGGGTCAGCTCAAACATGCCGGTCGGATGCGGGCTGCCTGGAGCGTTCTCGTCGGCTTGAGCGAGCTCGCTCCCGACATGGTCCGACTGCGCACGATGGACGGCGGCCGCGAAGAGGATGTACCGGCGATGGAGCTCGTCGGGCTGGTCGCAGGCCGGCTCGGAGGGACGCTGTGAAGCTGCGCGAGGAGGACGCCTGATGTTGCGAGATGCTCACCCCGGCGAGCTGCGAGCCGCCGACGTCGGACGGGAGGTCCGCCTCGCCGGCTGGGTCGCTCGCCGGCGCGACCACGGCCAGCTGATCTTCGTGGATCTGCGCGACCGCAGCGGGGTCGTGCAGCTGGTACTCGATCCCTCGGTCGCCGCCGAGGCGCACGCGCAGGCCGAACAGGTGCGCTCCGAGTACGTGCTCGCCGTACGCGGCAAGGTCGTGGCCCGCTCTCCCGAGACCGTCAACCCGGACCTGCCCAGCGGAGAGATCGAGGTCCGCCTCACGTCGCTCGAGATCCTCAGCGCCTCGCGCACTCCGCCGTTCGAGGTCGTAGCCGCCATCGACGTCGATGTCGATGAGACACTGCGGCTGAAGTACCGCTACCTCGACCTGCGGCGCGGTCCGTTGCTCGCCAATCTGGAGCTCCGCCACAACGCTTCGCAGGCGGCGAGAGACTACCTGAACGCCGAGGGCTTTCTCGAGGTCGAGACGCCGGAGCTGACACGCTCATCACCCGAGGGTGCCCGCGACTTCCTCGTGCCGTCTCGACTTCAGCCGCGCCACTTCTATGCGCTGCCTCAGTCGCCGCAGATGTTCAAGCAGATCCTGATGGTGGCCGGCGTCGACCGCTACTATCAGTTCGCCCGTTGCTTCCGCGACGAGGATCTGCGCGCCGACCGCCAGCCGGAGCATACGCAGATCGACGTCGAGATGTCGTTTCTCAGCGCCACGCAGATCCGCGCGCTCCTCGAGGGTCTCCTGCAGGCGATCTTCGTCGGAGCGGGGGAGAGGCCGCTGGAGCTGCCCTGGCCGACGCTGACCTACGATGAGGCGATGCTCCGCTTCGGCTCGGACAAGCCGGACCTACGCCATGGACTCGAGATCGTCGAGCTCAGCGACCTCTTCGCGGCCGGCGAGTTCAAGGTGTTCCGCGAGGCGGTCGCCGGCGGTGGCGTGGTGCGAGCCGTTCGTGCACCCGGTGGTTCTGTCCTCTCGCGCGCCCAGATCGACAGGTTGACCGACCTCGCCCGGGAGCACGGCGCCAAGGGCATGGCCTACCTCTACGTGGAGGAGGGTCGAGCCCTCCGCGGGCCAATTCTCAAGTTCCTTGCTGAGGGCGAGCAGCGGGGCATCGTCGAGCGCCTGGCGGCGGAGCCGGGCGACCTCATCGTCTTCGGCGCAGACCAGCCCACCGCGGCGGCCTCAGTGCTCGGCGTCCTGCGCCTCGCGCTCATCGACCTGCTCGCACTGGCGCCCCTCAAGCGCTGGGCGCCCGCCTGGGTCGTCGAGTTCCCCCTCTTCGAACTGGATCAGGAGACCGGCGCCCTGACCTACGGACACAACCCGTTCAGCCTGCCTACCGCGGAGACTATCGCTCACCTGGACAGCGCGCCGCTCCTCGTGCGCGGCGCCCAGTACGACCTCGTCCTCAATGGCGTCGAACTGGGTTCTGGTTCGCTCCGCAATCATGACGCGGGCGTACAGCGCGCGATCCTGCGCGCTCTGGGCCTCGACGACGCCCGCATCGAGGAATCCTTCGGCTGGTTCCTCGAGGCCCTCGAGTATGGCGCCCCCCCACACGGCGGCATCGGCTTGGGCTTCGACCGCATCGTTGCGTTGCTCGCCGGCGCCGCCTCCATCCGCGACGTCATCGCCTTCCCGAAGACGTCCTCGGGCTCCGACCCACTCACGAGGGCGCCCGGCCCAGTCTCCGCCGCACAACTCGCCGAGCTTCGCATTCGCCCCGATTGAGCTGAACGCTCAAGGTTCGTGCAGGATTGCCGACTGTGCTGATGAAACGGTACTCGATACTTGGTGAATCGGGAGACGTTTGCTAGGATGGCGCAGCTCGACCTTGTGCGTGACCTCGTGGCATTCTCGAGCCAACATGTCTACATAGGGAGCCCGTTCGTCGACTCATTCGTGGATGAGCCGAGAGGGCACCCACCTGCAAGAGCAGGTTCGAGAATAAAGCGAGCACGGCAAGGTGGAGCAATTCACTAGGGAGGATGCATGGGCACGATACGACGCAACTCATCGTTCCTGATCTCGATTGCCCTCATTCTGGCGACCGGCGCCCTTCTTTTCGGCGGCGTGGTCGTGGTGCGCGTGGTGGCCGCCGAGAACACCACCGCAGCGGCACCGCCACCCTCCGCGACCGATTCCAACAACGCGGTCAGCAGCTACGGCCTCGAGAACCTGAGCGCCTCCGACTCCAGCCTCACGGCCGCCAGCGCTGGTGCTGGCTACGAGCCGCTGACCATCACCCCCACAGATGAGACCCCGGACTTCATCGCCGAAAGCCTGGCCGAACAGCAGGGGATCGTTCTGCTCGTGTACGTCCAGGGCGCCTCGGACGACATGGAGATGCTGAGCTACTTCAACACGGTCAAGGCGCAGTATGCGGCCGACTCCTCGTTCTTCTCCTTCGAGGCCGTCAAGACGACCGAACTCGGCGACACGCTCGGTCAGTTGCGCGCCAGCAACCCACCGGTGCTTGCCATCATCGATGGCAACGGAGAGGTCTCAGAGCTCTACACAGGATGGATCGGGCTCAAGGTCATGGAACAGCGCGTCGCCGACGCGGTACGCGGCCTCTAGACTCCCTTCGCCGGCTTTCGGGTTCGAGACGTTCACCTTGTTGACGACACACGGCTGCGTGGTACCATAATGCCGACCTTCCCGGTTGGGTTTTCATGCACTCTCTGTCAGGAGCCTCATGCGCATCTCGTCCCGCTGCGAATACGGCCTGAGAGCGATGGTCTATCTCGCCGAGCATGACGAGGCGCGTCCGGTGCCTCTCACGGAGATCGTCGCCCAGGAGGGCATCCCCGGGCCCTTCCTGGAGCGCATCCTCGCGCGCCTGCGAGAAAGCGGCCTGGTCTCCACGACACGCGGCGTGAGCGGTGGGTACCAGCTGTCGCGCGGTGCCGAGACGATCGCCGTCAGCCACATCGTGACCGCTCTCGAGGGACCCTTGGCTTTGGTCGGGTGCGTTCCCGACGACGGTGGTTGCGAGCGTTCCCAGTCGTGCGCCTCACGGGCAGTGTGGCGTCGCTTGGACAGTGCCATCAGCGGCACCCTCGCCGACATCACACTGCGCGATCTGACCACGGAAGCCGGACTTATATGAGGAGCATCTACTTCGACCACGCGGCGACGACACCGGTCGACTCGAGGGTCCTCGACGAGATGCTCCCGTACTTCAGCGGCGAGTACGGGAACCCCTCAGAGCTCCATCGCCTGGGCAGGGGGGCACGTCTCGCCGTGGAGCGAGCACGATCACGAGTGGCAGCCACTCTGGGCGCCGCCGACAACGAGATCGTCTTCACCGGCGGCGGCACCGAAGCCGACAACCTGGCGCTGGTCGGCTACCTTCAGCGTCTCGCGCCGGGGCACCTTGTCGTCAGCGCCGTCGAGCACCCCGCTGTCCTCGAGGCGGCGCGGGCCCTCAATCGCGCCGGGTGGGACGTCGACTTCGTACCGGTCGACGAGCATGGGACCATCGACCTCGAGGCCTACGAGAAGGCCTTTCGCCCAGACACCAAGCTGGCCTCGGTACTCCACGCCAGCAACGTCATCGGGACCGTGCAGCCCATCGCCGAGCTGGCGCGTATCGCCCACGAGAAGGGTGCAGTGTTCCATACGGACGCCGTCCAGTCGGTCGGAGCGCTCGCCATCGACGTCGTCGACCTCGGTATCGACATGCTCAGCATCTCGGGGCACAAGATCTTCGGCCCCAAAGGTGTGGGGGCCCTCTACCTGAAACGCGGGATCCGTGTGACTCCAATCGCCCATGGGGGCGGACAGGAGCGTCGATTGCGCTCCGGGACGGAGAACGTGCCGGGTATCGTCGGGCTCGGCGCCGCCATCGAGTTGGCGGCCGCAGGCATCCCCGAGACGAGTCCACGCCTGGAGGCGCTGCGCGATCGTCTCGTGGCAGGCGTGCTCGCCGGCGTGCCGGGCTCCCGCTACCTCGGCCATCCGTCGCGTCGGCTGCCGGGCAACGCCGCCTTCACCGTCCGCTTCGTCGAGGGCGAGTCGATGCTGCTGCGGCTCGATGCCGCAGGCTTCATGGTGTCGAGTGGTTCGGCCTGCGCCTCCGGCTCGCTCGAGCCCTCCGCCGTGATCATGGCCCTGGGAGTGGGGGCCGAGGAGGCGCACGGCAGCATACGGGTCAGCCTCGGTCGCGAGAACACGCAAGCAGAGGTCGATGCGTTCGTCGAGGCGTTTCCGCCGATCGTCGACAATCTGCGACAGATGAGCCCCCTCTACGGCAAGGGGTCATGATGTACACGGACCTCGTGATGGACCACTTCAGCGATCCGCGGAACGTCGGGGAGATCGAGGGTGCCGATGGGGTGGGCCAGGTCGGCAACCCCGTCTGCGGCGACGTCATGCGTATCAGCATCCGCGTCCAGGACGATCGCCTCTTGGACGTCAAGTTCAAGACCTTCGGCTGCGGGGCCGCGGTGGCGACATCGAGCATGATCACGGAGATGGCCACGGGCAAGACTCTGAAGGAGGCCGGCGGGCTTTCGAACAGGGCCGTCGCCGCGGCCCTCGGCGGCCTGCCCCCGAGCAAGATGCACTGCTCTAACCTCGCCGCCGACGCCCTGCATCTCGCCATTCAGGCCTATCTCGAGAACAACGGGCGCGCCGCCGAGGTCGAGGAGGTCCTCGGAACGCTCCCAAAAGCACCGGAGCCCTCGTCGCACTGAGCGGCGGGGTGGACAGCGCCGTGACGGCGCTGCGCCTCGTGGAGCAGGGGCGCGCGCTGGAGGCGGCGATGGTGCGACTCTGGCCCAGCGACGACGAGCGCAGCTGCTGCTCGCCGGGTGCGCTGCAGCGGGCGCGGCAGACGGCTGCAGCCGTTGGGGTGCCTTTCCACGTGCTGGACGAGGCCTCCGACTTCGCCGCCCGCGTCGTCGAACCGTTCGTCGCATCCTACGTCGCCGGCGAGACGCCGAACCCCTGCGTCAGGTGCAATCCCCGGCGGCTGGCGGCCCTCGTCCGCTTGGCCGACGAGCTCGGCGTCAGGCGGGTCGCCACGGGCCACTACGCGCGCCTCGTGTGGAGGGGCGGCGAGCCCTACCTTGCCCGCGCCGCCGACGCTGTGAAGGACCAGACCTATATGCTGTGGGCCGTCCCTCCCGATATCCTCGCACGTCTCGAGTTCCCCCTCGGCGAGTCGACCAAGAGCGAAGTCCGTGCAGCCGCGGCAGCGGCTGGGCTCCCCTCCGCAACGCAGCCTGAGAGCCAGGAGGTGTGCTTCGCGCCCGACGGCTACCGAGGCTTTCTCGAGAGTCGCGGTGCGGGGCCCGCTCGGGGCGCCGTGGTCGACATCAAGGGCCGCGCTCTCGGCGAGCACAAGGGCCACTGGCGCTACACGATCGGGCAGCGCCGCGGCCTCGGGATCGCGTCTGAGGAGCCCCTGTACGTGCTCGAGCGACGTGCCCACCACAACGAGGTGGTGGTGGGTCCTCGCCAGGAGCTCCAAGTCAGAGAGGTGGCGGTCCGCGAGATGGTCGACCGTGACCTCGGCGATGGACGCGATCTGCTGGTCCAACTCCGCTACCGCTCCGCCGCAGTTCCGGTCGCGGGTATCGAGCGGCGCTCGGCGGCGACGGCAGTGATCCACCTAGCCGAGGAGTTCAGCGGCGCGGCCCCCGGGCAGTCGGCTGTGTTCTACCGTGACGACGTTCTGGTGGGCGGCGCGGTGATCGCCGAGCCGCCCCTCGTCAGGCAGGGAGTGTGATAGGGTTCGGCCTGTCCCGGAGGCTCACCCAGTCGGCAAGGAGCGATTGATGGAAGCCATACTCGCGCCAATCGCGCTGACCTCTTCCGAGGTACTGCGCTACGCCGCCGCCTTCTTCTTCGTGTTGGTCGCGATCACGATGGCCTATGCGCTCATCAAGGCCGCCAAGGCACTGGATCGCGTCGACACGGTGCTGGCCGACGTCGATCAAGAGGTCGTACCGCTGATGAAGAAGGCCGGCGTGTCTCTCGACGGCGTCAACGCCAACCTCGGCAACGTCGACGACATCACCAAGGACGTCGCCGACATCACCGACAAGATCGACTCCATGGCCAACATCGTCGAAGGCGCCGTCTCCAAGCCCGCGCGCAAGGCGGCATCGTTCAGCGCCGGCGTGCAAACGGCCATGTCCTCGTTCATGCGACGCGACCGGGACGACCTCGCTGAAGACGCCCCGTCCGAGGACGCCTCCGCCGCATCCGAGACGGCGGCAGCGGCCAGCGCGGCAGGCGACGATCCGGGGACTCCCCCAAGCGAGACCTGAGCCATGGGTCTCTCCGCAAGGCTGATCATCGGCGGAGTGGCGGCCGGCGCCGCCCTCGCCTACTACGTCAAGAAGCGCCACGTCGCGACGGGCGACTCCTACCTCGACATCGTGGCGCAACTGCCGTCCGCCGCTCGACGCTCAGTCGGCGAGATGAAGCAGCGTGCCACGCTGGCTCTCGAGGAGGGCAAGACGGCGGCGCGCGCCCGCGACTCCGAGCTCTCGGGCCAGCTTGAGCCCCCGAAGCCAGCTCCTCCCGCCGCCACCCCGACGCACCCAGGGAGCTGAAGGAGCGCACCTTGACCGAGAGGATCAACCTCGAGGTGCCGGCTTCGCTCAGCGCTCTCTCGGCGGTCCGCAGAGTGCTCGGCGGTCTCGGTGCGCGGCTCGGCTACTCGCTGGACGACATCGAAGACCTCTACCTCGGCACAGAGGAGCTGCTGCGCGCCGCGCTGAGCTACGAATCACTCGAGTGCTTTCGCCTCGAGATGCTGGTGGCGGCAGACCACCTGCAGCTCACGATCGGCACGTTCTCTTCGGAGCGCCTGCTGGCCGAAGTGGCTGCCGAGGTGCAGGCCTGCGACAGCATCGACCTCTGCCGCTTGCTGCACCGCACCATGGATGAGGTCAATGTGGTCGATCCAAGCGACGCCTTCAGCGTGGTGCTCCTCCGGCGCCATCGGGATGTGGACTCGTGAGCGTGGATGCGCACGACGACGTCGAAGGCCGCGGTCGCGACGAGTCGGAGAAGCTGGATCAGTACCTGCTGCGCCGCTACCATTTGCACGGCGACCAGAAGGCGCGCGAGCAGCTGATCACCATGTACATGCCGCTGGTGCGCTCGCTGGCGCGGCGCTACGCCTCCCGCGGTGAGCACTTCGACGATCTCGTCCAGGTCGGGGCGATCGGCCTGATCAAGGCCATCGACCGCTTCGACCTTGCTCGGGGTGTCGAGTTGACGACCTACGCCACGCCCAACATCGTCGGCGAGATCAAGCGCTACTTCCGCGACAAGGGCTGGTCGGTGCGGGTGCCTCGCGGCCTGCAGGAGCTGAACATCCGCGTCAACAAGGTGATCGACGAGCTGACTCCCAAGCTGCAGCGTTCGCCGACCATCGCCGAGATCGCGGAGTCGGCCAACGCCACGCCGGAGGAAGTCCTCGAAGCGCTTGAGTCAAGCCAGGCCTACAACTCCATCTCCCTTCAGGCGTCCCCGAACAGCGATTCCGGCGACGACGAGGCCAGCCTCGTGGACTATCTCGGGGGCGAGGAGGACGCCTACGACACGATGGAGGATCGCACGATGCTGGCCCCGGGCTTCGCCAAGCTCGAAAGCCGCGAGCGCTACATCCTCCACCTGCGCTTCTTCGAGGGCCTTACCCAGAGCCAGATCGCGTCGCGCGTCGGCATCTCGCAGATGCACGTTTCGCGCCTCATCCGGCGTTCGCTGGAGAAGCTCCGCGAGGAGATCGGTGAGCTCAATGCTCCGCCGGCCAAGCGCTCGCCGAGCACCGGCGACGACCTGTAGAACCAACTTCGGACGACGTGAGGGACCCATTGAAGGCTGCCGATATCCGCGACCTGTTCAGAGACTTCTTCGCCGCGCGCGGACACATCGAGGGTGAGCCTGCAAGCCTGGTTCCCGCCGGCGATACCAGCGTGCTGTTCACAACGGCGGGCATGCAGCAGTTCAAGCCCTACTACCTGGGTGTGGGGACTCCCCCGGCGAGGCGTATGATCACCTGCCAGCGCTGCTTCAGGACCTCGGACGTCGAGAACGTCGGAAAGACCGCCCGCCACCTCACGTTCTTCGAGATGCTCGGCAACTTCTCGTTCGGCGACTACTTCAAGGCCGAGGCGATCAAGTGGGCTCTGGAGTTCTCGGACGAACTCGGCATCGATCGCGATCGGGTCTGGATCTCGGTGTACGGCGGCGACGCGGAGGTACCGGCAGACGAGGAGGCCGTGGAACTCTGGCAGAGCTGCGGCGTCCCGGCCACGCGCATCGTACGGCTCGGCCGCGGCGACAACTTCTGGGGGCCGGCCGGGCCCACGGGCCCGTGCGGCCCGTGCTCCGAGCTCTACTACGACCTGGGCTCCGAGTTCGGCTGCGGTTGCGCCACATGTGCGCCCGGCTGCGACTGCGACCGCTTCATGGAGTACTGGAACCTCGTCTTCGTCCAGTACGAGATGGACGCCACGGGGGCTCTCACGCCGCTGCCCCAGCCGAGCATCGACACGGGCATGGGGCTCGAGCGCCTGGCCACCATCACGCAAGGCGCAGGCGACGTCTACGAGACCGATCTCTTCGCCTCGCTGATGGCTACGGCGTCGCGCCTGGCAGACGTGCGGACGGACGACTCGGCCGCTGCGACTCGTGCACTGCGGGTCATGACCGAGCACGCCAGAGCGGCGGCCTTCCTCGTCATGGACGGTGTCCTGCCCGGCAACGAGGGCCGCGACTACGTACTGCGGCGCATCATTCGTCGGGCCGTGCAGCAGGGCGTCTCCATCGGCATCGACAAGCCATTCCTGGCCGCCTTGGCCGGGCAAGTCGTGGATGAGATGGGCGCCGCCTACCCGCAACTCGTCGCGGCGCGGTCGGAGATCGATCGGGCCCTCGTCGAGGAGGAAGCCCGTTTTCGCCGTACGCTCGATCAGGGCATGGGTATCATCGACGAGGCCTTGCGGCGCGCGCGCGACGCAGGCTCCGAGCTTCCGGCCGAAGTGGCTTTCGAGCTGCATGACACGTACGGCTTCCCCTTCGACCTCACGCGAGAGATCGCCGCCGAGTCAGAGATGAGCGTCGACGAAGAGCGCTTCGAGCACCTCATGGAGGAGCAGCGCCGGCGGGCTCGAGCGGCGCAGAAGGACGCGGGTCTGGCCGGTACGGACGAACTCAACAGCTTCCAGCGGCGTACATGCCGGGCTGCCGTCTCGTTCGTCGGATACGAGCAGCTCGAGGTCTTCACAGTCATACGGGCTTGCGACGAGCTGTCCGACGGCCGTCTCGTCGTCAAGCTCGCCGAGTCGCCGTTCTACGCCGAGGGCGGCGGACAGGTCGCCGATGTCGGGTGGGTGCACACGGACTCGGGCAAGCTCGATGTGGACGAGGTCCTGCGTTTCGACACCGACCAGGTGCTCGTGGCGCGTCAGGTAGAAGGCGAGGTCGTCGCCGGGGAACGTGCCAAGGCCATGGTCAACGCCGTCCGCCGTCACCAGACCGCATGCAACCACACCGCGACGCATCTCCTGCACAACGCTCTGCGCATCGTGCTTGGCGACAACGTACGCCAGGCCGGATCCATGGTGCGTCCGGAACGCCTGCGTTTCGACTTCAACGTTCGCAGGGCGCCGACACGTGAGGAGCTCCGGCAGGTCGAAGAGCTCGTCAATCGGCGCATCGTCGAGAGCCACGCTGTGCGGCCGTTCGTGACGACCAAGGAGTATGCAGCCGAGATCGGCGCGTTGGCCTTCTTCGAAGACAAGTACGGTGAGTTCGTCCGCGTGCTGGAGATCGACGACTTCAGCCGCGAGCTTTGCGGCGGCACGCACGTGACGTCGACCTCCCAGATCGGCATGTTCAGGATCACCAGCAGTCAGTCGGTCGGCGCCAACACGCGCCGCATCGAGGCCATCACGTCGGCCAGGGCCATCGACCACTACCGTAGGCTCGAGCAGGAGTGGGACGAGGTCGCCGAAGGTCTCGGCGTCAAGCCCGATCGCCTGGGCGCGACGGTCGACAAGCTCAAGAACCGACTCGCCGAGACGCAGGCCAAGCTCAAGGCGGCGGAGAGTGGGGGAGGGCAGACCCGGCTGGAGGACCTGCTCACCGCGATGACGCCCGTCGGTGGCGTGTCACTGGTCGCGGGCGCGCCGGATGTGGCCGACGGCGCTGAGCTGCTCGAGCTCGCGGATCAAGTGCATGCGCGCCACCCGGAGGCCATCGTCCTTCTGGGGGCGGCCCTGGGTGGCAAGGCGGCTCTGGTCGTGTCCGCCGGCGATGCGGCAGTGGGTCGCGGTGTCCACGCCGGTGAGATCCTGAAGGCCATGCTGCCTGCCGTCGACGGCAGGGGCGGAGGGAAGCCGACCCTGGCACGCGGGGGCGGGGCCAACGAGGCCGGCATCGCCGCGGCCCTTGAGGCGGGCGTCGCCCGAGCCCGAGGCCTGCTGGAGGAGTAGCCATGCGCATCGTCGCTCTCGATCACGGAGCGGTGCGTACTGGGGTCGCGATCTCGGATGAGACGGCCACTCTGGCGCGGCCTCTCACCACGCTCGCAAAGGTTGACACGGCGCCGGGCTTCTCGGCGCTGCTCGCGTTGCTCGAGGCCGAAGCGCCCGGACTCATCGTGGTAGGGTTGCCCGTGTCCCTTGACGGCCGCGAACACGAGCAGGCGCGACACGCGCGGTCCTTCGCGGAGCGCCTCAGGCTGGCGGTGGCCCTTCCCGTGGAGCTGTACGACGAGCGCTTCACGAGCAGGATCGCTGACCAGCGCGGTGGCCGCGCGTCGCGCGACGCGCGGGCCGCTGCAACGCTGCTCGAGGACTACCTGAGGATGATCGGTGAGCCGACCTTCTAGTGGTCCCCACGTTCCGGGCGGACCGCCTCAGTCCGATGGCGAGTGGTTTCGCTATGACCCCGACGACCGCTGGGCGAGCGACGGACCCGCGCACTCTGACGACGATCTGAGCTTCGTGCGTCGTTCACGCCGCGGGCCGCCTGAGCGTCGGCGAAGGCGGGGTCGTCTGATCGGCCTTGTCCTGGTGGCCATCCTCGCGCTGTTGGCCGGAATGGGTGCGGGGTATGCACGGAGCTACTTCTCCAGCGGCGCGGTGGGCGAGGAGGTCACCGTGGTCATCGCCGCGGGCGACAGCTTGAGTACGATCGCCGACAAGCTCGAAGCGGCGGGTGTCGTCGAGCACGCGGGGGCCTTCGTAGTCCGCGCGAAGACCGATGGCTACTCCTCGCAATTCAAGGCCGGGACGTATCGACTGCGCGAGAACGAACCGTATGCGGATCTCGTCACCATTCTCGTGGAGGGGCAGAAGCCCCTCACGGTCAAGGTCACCATCTTCGAGGGGAGCACGCTCAGGCAGTCGGCCGCTCTTGTGGCCGAGAGGGTCGAAGGCGTCGAGGCCGAGGACTACATTCGAATCGCGCGAGACGATCCTCCGAAGATCCGGCTGGAGGGCTACAAGACCGGGACGACGCTGGAGGGCCTGCTGTTCCCAGCCACATACGAGCCCGAGCCCGAAGTGAAGGCAAGACCCTTCATCGAAGGACAGCTCGCCGCCTTCGAGGAAGGCTTCGCAGAGGTCGACATGAGGCGTGCCGACAAGGCGAACCTCACACCCTACGAAGTTGTCATCATCGCATCGATGATCGAACGCGAGGCGCAGGCGGAGGATGAGCGCCCGCTGGTCGGGGCGGTGATCTGGAACCGCCTGCAAGACGACATGCTGCTGCAGATCGACGCGACGATCCAGTACGCCCTGGGAGAGACCAAGCCCCTCCTCACCTTCGAGGATCTCAAGATCGACTCACCATACAACACGTACACGAACGCCGGCCTGCCGCCGACGCCGATTGCCAACCCCGGACTCGCTTCACTGCAGGCCGCCGCCGACCCAGCCGCAGTAGACTACCGCTACTACGTGGCGCGCGCCGACGGCACGGGAAAGCACTACTTCTCGCGCACCTACGAGGAGTTCCTCGCGAATCAGGCCAAGGCCGTGCGCAACAGCCAGTAGGCGGGGGCAGCGCCAGGTCGGGGCAGGAGACGCCCCCTTTTCCGCCAATCAATAGGGCGACACGCTCGTCGGCGATTCCCTCGAAGCTGCCTCGCGCCGCCCGAGAACCGCCGTTGACGGGACTTCACACGGGGGCACGAGACGATCCAGGGAACGACACAAGTCATAGGCATCATGGGCGACCCCGTAGCGCACTCGCTGTCGCCGGCGGTCCACAACGCCGCCTTCGCAGCAGCGGGCCTCGACATGGTCTACGTGCCGCTGCCGGTGCGCGCCCAGGACGTCGGCGCCGCGGTCAACGGCCTTGTCGCCCTTGGCTTCCGCGGCGCCAACGTGACCGTCCCTCACAAGGGAGCCGTGATCCCGTGGCTCGACTGGCTCGACGACGACGCCCGCCTCGCGCAGGCGGTCAACACGATCGTCGTCGAAGATGGCGTGCTACGCGGCTACAACACCGATATCGACGGCGCACGCACGGCGCTGGTCGGCGTATGCGGAGACTCCTTGCGCGGCTCCCGCGCCCTTGTCCTCGGAGCCGGGGGCGCCGCGAGAGGTGTCGCGCTGGCGCTGGCGAGGCTGGGCGCCGTGCTCACGGTCGTGAATCGTACCGGCGCTGGAGCCGAGCGCCTCGCCGCGCTCGCCGAAGCCGGCGTGCCCGGCGCCGCCTGCCGCTGGCTTCCCCTCGACGAACTCACGCCGGCGGATGTCGCGCAGCAGAGCCTGCTTGTCAATGCGACCTCCCTCGGGATGACAGGAGCAGGTAAAGTCCCCGCGTCGTTGGTCGATACAGTGTCAGCAGGGCAAGTCGTATTCGATGTTGTGTACGGCCGCACGGAGACAGATCTGCTGCGGCAGGCGCGCAGCCGGGGGGCCCAGACGGTGGACGGCAAAGCCATGTTTCTGGCCCAGGCGATTGGGGCCTTCCGACTCTGGACGGGTCAGGCGCCACCGGCAGACGTGATGCAGACTGCACTGAACTCATGAGCAAATCGGGAAGTGGGGACTTGGAGTCCACGACGTTCGACACTGACGAGGGCATCGCCGTCGACGAGGCGATCGTCCTGCTCGAGCAGCCCGAAGTCGAGAGGCTCGACCTGCCGGCGAGTGATTCCGTGCCCGAAGCCAATGGGAACGGCTCCAACGGCGAGCGTGGAGTGACCACCGCCGATGCCTTGGACGGCTTCGTGCGCACGCAGCGCGCCTCCAAGCTCAGCCTCGGCGACATCCTCAAGGACATGGGTCTCGCGACAGAGAAGCAGATCACGACGGCGTTGGCGAAGCAGAAGGAGACGCGGCAACGCATCGGCCAGATCCTCATCGATGACGGCTCGATCAGTCAGCTCGATCTGACGAAGGCCCTGGCCAACAAGTTCGGCGTAGCCTTCCTCGACCTCTCGGACACGACCCTCGAACCCGCCGCCGCCGGAACGATCGACGAGAAGCTGGCGCGACGGTACGGCGCTGCGCCCATACGCTATGTAGACGAGAACACGCTGCTCGTCGCCATGGTCGACCCCCAGAATCTGCTGGCGCTCCAGGACCTCGAGATCATCACCGGCTACGGCATCCAGGCGGCGATCGCCAGCGAGGAGGACGTGTACGGCGCCATCTCCAAGATCTACCGCGACCGCCCCGAGGTCGATCTGGACGAGGCCGACCTGGCAGACCTGGACGACGGCGCCGACGTCGCCGACATCCGCGACGCCACCGATGAGGCGCCGATCGTCAAGCTGGTGAACTCGATCATCGCCCAGGCTGTCGACGACGGCGCCAGCGACATCCACTTCGAGCCGCAGATGAAGGAGCTCTCGATCCGCTTCCGCATCGACGGCGTGCTGCAAGAGATCATGTCGGTCCCGCGGCGCATGCTGAGCGGCGTCATCAGCCGCCTCAAGATCATGGCCGACCTCGACATCGCCGAGCGCCGCGTTCCGCAGGACGGTCGAATCGGCCTCATGGTCGGCGGCCGGCCCATCGACATGCGTGTCGCCACTCTGCCGACCGTCTACGGCGAGAAGATCGTCATGCGCCTCCTCGACAAGTCCAACGTCATGCTCGACCTCGAGGATCTGGGCTTCTCGGAGAAGGCGCTGAAGCGCTTCCGCGGGTCGTTCACGAAGCCCTACGGCGCCATCCTGGTGACGGGGCCCACCGGCTCCGGCAAGTCGACGACGCTGTACGCGGCGCTCAACATCCTCAACTCCACCGAGAAGAACATCATCACCGTCGAGGATCCGGTCGAGTACCGCCTCGGCGGCATCAACCAGGTCCAGGTCAACACGCGCGCCGGGATGACCTTCGCCGCCGCGCTGCGCTCGATCCTGCGCTGCGACCCCGACATCGTGATGATCGGCGAGATCCGCGACCGCGAGACGGCGCAGATCGCCGTCGAATCGGCGCTCACCGGACACCTCGTGCTCAGCACGCTCCACACCAACGATGCCCCTGGGGCGCTCTCGCGGCTCACCGAGATGGGCATCGAGCCGTTCCTCTCGTCTTCGGCGGTCGATTGCGTGCTGGCCCAGCGCCTCGCGAGACGCCTCTGCACGGTCTGCAAGGAGCCCTACACTGCGACGCGCGAGATGCTGCGCAAGAACGACTTCCCCGCCGAAGTGTGGGAGCGCGACGATGTCGTCCTGCATCGCGCCAAGGGCTGCCCGCGGTGCAAGAACACGGGCTACAAGGGGCGTCTCGGCCTCTACGAGGTGATGATCGTGAGCGAGGCGATCCGCCGATTGACCGTGGAGCGCAAGAGCGCCGACGAGATCTCCCGGGTGGCCAAGGCGGAGGGCATGAAGAGCCTTCGCGAGGACGGCATCGACAAGGTACTGCAAGGGGCGACCTCCTTCGAGGAGATCGCCCGCGTCATCATCTGACAACCGCACGAAGGAAGTGGAGATGGATCTGGTCGACGTCCTTCTCGAGGTCCTGGAACGCGATGCCAGCGACCTGCACCTCTCGGTGGGGTCGCCGCCCATCATCCGCATCAACGGCGCGCTCGAGCGGCTCGACTACCCGAGGCTCGAGGCCAACGACACCCGCGAGCTCATCTACAGCATCCTCTCGCAGGACCAGCGCCAGCGCCTCGAGAACGAGTGGGAGATCGACTTCTCGTACTCGGTCCCGGGCAGAGCGCGCTTCCGCGTCAACGCCTTCTTCCAGCGCAACAGCCTGGGAGCGGCCTTCCGCCTGATCCCCATCCAGATCAGGCCGCTCGAGGAGCTCGGTCTGCCCAAGGCGCTGCACGAGCTCACCAGGAAGCCGCGCGGCTTCGTCATCGTCACCGGGCCGACCGGCTCGGGCAAGTCGACGACGCTGGCGGCGATGATCGACGAGATCAACGAGACACGCGACGAGCACATCATGACGATCGAGGACCCCATCGAGTTCCTCCATCGCCACAAGAAGTGCATGGTGAACCAGCGCGAGGTGGGCGCCGACACCAAGGGCTTCAACCGCGCCCTCAAGAGCGTTCTGCGCCAGGACCCGGACATCATCCTGGTCGGCGAGATGCGCGACACCGAGACGATGGCCACGGCGCTGACCGCGGCCGAGACCGGGCACCTCGTCTTCGCGACCCTGCACACCCAGGACGCGCCGCAGACGATCGACCGCATCATCGACGTCTTCCCGCCGCACCAGCAGGAGCAGGTCCGCGTGCAGCTCTCGACCACCCTGATGGGCGTCTGCACGCAGCAGCTGCTGCCGACCCGCGACGGGCGCGGTCGCGTCGTCGCCTGCGAGGTCCTCATGCCGACGCCCGCGGTGCGCAACCTCATCCGCGAGGGCAAGACGCACCAGATCTACTCGGCCATGCAGACGGGGTCGGCCTTCGGCATGCAGACGATGGACGCGGCGCTCGCCGACCTGGTGCGCCGCAACATCATCAGTCGCGAGCTGGCCATGCATCGCTCCAGCGACCCGAACGGGCTGGAGCGGCTGGTCGGGCAACCAGTGCCCGATGGGGGTCTAAGGGAGGATCATGAGCACCTTCGCCTACAAGGCGCTCGACGCCAGAGGCATGGCCGCGGGCGGACAGATCGACGGTGCCAGCAAGGCCGCCGCGGCCGCTGCCCTGCGTCACCGGGGCCTCACCGTCCTCGACCTCAACGAGGTCAAGCGCGGCATCGGGCAGATCGAGACTCGGCGGTCGCATCAAGCCCAAGGACCTGACCATCTTCTCGCGGCAGTTCGCGACCATGGTCAACTCGGGTCTCTCGATGCTGCGCTGTCTCTACGTGCTCGAGGAGCAGACGCAGAACAAGAAGCTCGCCAAGGTCGATCGGCGCCGTGCGCGCCGACGTCGAGGCCGGCATCATCCTGTCGGACGCGCTCGAGAAGCACCCCAAGGTGTTCAGCCGGCTCTACGTCAGCATGGTCCGCGCCGGAGAGGTCGGCGGCATCCTCGATGAGGTGCTCAACCGCCTGGCGACCCAGCTGGAGAAGGAAGACAGCATCCGCCGCGCCGTCAAGTCGGCCATGGTGTACCCGGTGGTCATCGGCGTGTTCGCCATCCTCGTCCTGGTCGGCATGGTGATGTTCCTCATCCCCATCTTCGCCGGCATGTACAAGGAACTCGGGGACGCCGAGCTGCCGCTCCTCACGCGTATCATGGTGGGCCTCTCGGAGATCTTCCGCAGCTGGTGGGGTCTCGTCATCCTGGGTGTGATCATCCTCCTCATCTGGGTCGTCGCCCGGCTCAAGCGCACGCGAGAAGGGCGCCATGGTGTGGGACCGCTTCAAGCTGCGCATCCCCATGGGCATCGGCCAGATCGTCCGCAAGCTCGCCATCGCGCGCTTCTCGCGCACCCTGGGCACGCTCATCTCTTCCGGCGTGCCCATCCTCCAGGCTATCGAGATCACCGGCCAGGCAGCCGGCAACGCCGTCATCGAGCACGCCATGAAGGATGTGCAGCAGAGCGTCAAGGAGGGCGAGCCGATCACCACCCCTCTCGAGAAGGTCTCGGTGTTCCCGCCCATGGTCACGCAGATGATCGCCGTGGGCGAGGAGACGGGCTCGCTCGACGCCATGCTGGGCAAGATCGCCGACTTCTACGAGGACGAGGTCAACGCCAGCATCAAGTCGCTCACCTCGATCATCGAGCCCATCCTCATGCTCGGCGTCGGCATCATCGTCGGCATCGTCGTCATCTCGATGTACCTGCCGATCTTCAACATGATGAACATCGTCAAGTAGGTCGCGGAAGGGATCTGCCGTGGAGAACGAGCAGCTGATCGCCGGATATGCGACGAGCGGGTCGGCCGCGGCGCTCGACGAACTCGTCCGCCGCAACCAGAACCTGCTGCACCATATCCTCAAGCGTTTCGCGTACGCCAACGAGTCCTACGAGGACCTTCTGCAGGTCGCCAATCTGGGGCTCATCAAGGCGGCACAGCGCTACGACGCCACACGGGGCACGCGCTTCTCGACCTATGCGACGGCGATCATCGACGGCGAGTTGCGCCACCATCTGCGCGACTCGCTGCTCCTGCGACAACCTCGCTGGGTCAAGAAGGTCTACGCCGATATCCAGGTCAAGTCGAACGAGCTCATGCACAAGCTCGGCCGGGCTCCGGAGCTGGGCGAGATCGCGGCGGCTCTGAACATCGACGAAGACGGCATCCTCGAGGTCATGCGCCTCTACGCGCGCATCGATCTGCACAGCCAGAACGAGCCGTACAGCGGCGACGACATGGGCATCGAGGCAGATCGCCAGTCCGTACGGGCCCTGCGGCAGGAGTCGTTCGCGCTGCCCATCGAGGACCGGATCGTCCTCTACGACGCTCTCGACACTCTCACTGGGTTCCAGCGTCGGCTCGTCTACCTCCTCTTCTTCAAGCAACTCACGCAGTCCGAGGTCGCAGACCTGCTCGGCTTGAGTCGAAGGTCTCGCGCGAGCAGATCAAGCTGCTCGCACGACTTCGCCAAGCGTCTGCGCGGCTGGCCGCTTCACGATAGTGCGGGCAAGAGACCCGCCTGCGCGGCTGCAGGCAGCGTCAGCGCCGCGCTGAGGCGTCCCCCGACTGGCGCACGGCCTGCCCCTCGATGGCCACTCCCGTCCACACGAGGGCATCCGTCGGCCGCTCACCGATCACGCAGTTCCTCGCCGCCGACCACGTGTCGACGAACCACTAGACGCTTGTTCCAGTCTGGGAGTGCCTGATCGGGGCAGAGTAGGTGTGCGTCAGACAGTCGCCTAAAGTGTCAACACGCGATTGCCGAAAGAGTGTCTAGGAAACGCACAAGGAGGCACACTAGGGACGAAAGCGATAAAGGCAAACCACCCGCGAGGGTGGGGCGCAAAGCTACAGGACTCACAGAGTCGGCTGAGCTGCCGCTACAGGAGCGTTCAACAAAGCCTGTGAAGCCCGGCCGCGCCAAGCCAGAGCTTCGCAGGCTTCTTCTGTGGGGTCCGCGCAGGAAGCAGGGTCGGCAAGTCGTACTACGCAGTCGTGTACATGTGGGGCAACGCACCAACAGAGAGGAGATGGCAGAACATGAAGCGTTTCACCAAAAAGCAGGGGGGCTTCACCCTCATCGAGCTCCTGATCGTGATCATCATCATCGGCATCCTCGCCGCGATCGCGATCCCGATGTTCCTCAACCAGCGCACCAAGGCCAAGGACGCAGGCGTCAAGGAAGGCACGCACAGCATCCAGATCGGCGTGCAGAGCTACGCCGTCGACAACAACGACGTCTATCCGCTGACCGCCACCATCGTCGCCGACGTCACGCCTCAGCTCGACCCGTGGCCGGACAACTCGTTCACCGGTGCCGCTATGGCCAACGACGGCGCCTTGGGCAACTTCACCTACGCGTCTGTCGCCGGAGCCGACTACACGCTCCTGGGTGTCTTGAGCGGCGGCAACTTCGTGGTGCGCTAGGCAACTCCATTAAGAGAAGCCGTGTGCAGCGGGACGGGGCCATAAGGCCCCGTCCCGCTGCGTTGGGCCCCACGGTCGCCGCGCACAGGAGTGAGTGCGGTGGGCGGCGAACACCCAATTGCGTCGCCGTCCGATCGCACCGGGCCATTGCGAGCGACGAGCGGTTCTCGGACTGGAACGACCCTGCGAAAGGCGGATGCGAGGGAATGGTTCAGGAAGACCTGACTACCAGCATCGAGCCGTCGGCGAACGACGCTGGCGGTCCGGCCGTTCTGATTGCGGCCTCCACAAGACGGTCGCCGTCGGGTTCCGGCGCCGGAAGGTTGACATCCTGAAGGGCGTCGATCTCGTCGTCAACCGGAATGAGGTGTTCGGCCTCCTGGGGCCCAACGGAGCGGGCAAGACGACGACCGTGAAGGTCGCCCTCGGCCTGATGAGAGCCGACGGCCGGCAACGCCCGCCTCGGCGTCGACGGGCTCGCGCGCGTCGGCTACCTCCCGGAGAACGCCTACTTCTACGACTATCTCTCGGGGCGCGAGTTCCTGGCGTTCTGCGCCCGTCTCTTCGCGCTCGACCCGGACGTGCGCCACGAGCGCGTCGACGAACTGCTGTGCGACGTCAGCCTCGAGGCGGCGGCCGACATCCACCTGCGCAAGTACTCCAAGGGCATGCTGCAGCGCATCGGCATCGCGCAGGCGCTCATCAACGACCCGGAGCTGGTGCTCCTCGACGAGCCCATGACGGGACTCGACCCGGTCGGCCGGGTCGAGGTCAAGCGCATCATCCAGGACCTCCACGAGCGCGGCAAGACCGTACTCTTCAACTCCCACATCCTCGGCGATGTCCACGAGCTCTGCTCGCGCATCGCCATCATGCGCGCCGGCCGCGTCGTATGGACCGGAGCCGTCGCCGAGGCCCTGAACGAGGCGGCCTCCCTCGAGGACTTCTTCATGAAGGTGGTGACGGCATGAACCAGGTCGTGGCCATCGCCATGAACACATTCCGCGAGACGATCCGCGACAGAGTTCTCGCGGTCATCGTGGTGTTCGCCCTGCTGATGATCGCCGGCGGCCTCTGGCTGGGCAGCATCAGCCTCGGCGAGCAGGGACGCATGATCATCGACTTCGGGTCTGGTCGCAGTCACGGGCTTCGGGCTCATCGTGGCGGTGTTCGTGGCCGCCAGCCTGGTGCACAAGGAAGTCGAGAAGCGCACCGTGTTCGTGCTTTTCTCCAAGCCGGTGAGCCGTGCAGCGTTCATCGCCGGCAAGTTCCTCGGCCTCTGCGGCACGATGGCCGTTGTGCTCACCGGCATGGGGCTGTTCCTCTTCGCGCTCGTCTGGCTGGTCGCCGGGCAGGCCTCGGGCATGGTGCTCCTCGCCGTGCTCATGATCTACGTGCAGCTTCTCGCCGTCGTCGCAGTCACGGTCTTCTTCTCGACCCTGGGCTCGGCTATCCTAGCGGCCGTGCTCGGCATCTGCGTGTTCGTGGCCGGGCAGCTCAGCCACAACGTCCTTTCTCTGACGCGCCTCGGCGACAATCCCGTCACCGAGGCCCTCTCCTGGGTGGTCTACGTCATCATCCCCAACTTCTCGGCGGTCGACGTGAAGGCCGGCGCCGTCGGGGAGCAGACGCTCGCCTGGGGGCAGATCGGGCTGTGGGCGGCGTACCTGCTCGCCTACATCGTCGTCGCCCTGGCGCTGGCTACCGTCGTCTTTCGCCGCAAGGAGTTCTGAGCGTGTTTCGACGAGTGGTCGCCATCATCGTGGTCGCGGCGTGTGCCGCAGGAGTGCTGGCCTACCAGGCGACGCGGCCTGCAAAGGCTCCGGCGGAGCCGCGGGTGTTCGTTCCTCCACCGCAGGTCTTTCTCGACTTCTCGCCGAGCTTCCGCACGTCGATCGCCGACGTCTACTATCTGAACATGGTTCAGTACTACGGCGAGCACGTCAATGGAGACGGGCGCCTCGACTCACTGCCTCAGATGGTCGACCTCGTCACGGAGCTGAGTCCACACTTCACGCGGCCGTACCGCTTCGGGGCCTTCGGCCTGGTCGACGCCGGGCAACCAGGAGCCAGCTACGAGATGCTCGAACGCGGCTTCGCCGCGAACCCCGACGACTGGCGATTCCCGTCATACCTCGGGTACTTCACCTACACATATGCCAGCAACAAGGACAAGGACCGCATCGCCGCGGACTGGTACTCGAAGGCTGCCGCGATGCCGGGGAGCCCCGACTACCTCAAACGGCTCGCTGCGGTGCTTCACGGCAAGGGTGGAGAGACGCAGAAGGCCGTCCTGATGTGGGGGCAGGTCTACGCCGACGGCGACAAGTACTCCCGCCAGAAGGCCGTCGACGGTCTCGACCGCATCCTGCCGAAGGGCAAGCAGGCCCGGATGAAGGCCCTGGCTCCGCTCGTCGACACCATGCCCGAGGACGAGCTGAACCAACTCATCGCCGAGCTCTTCGCGGGGTACGAGTGAGTCGCGCGCTGACCATGGTCCGCCCGTGACGGCCTCCCTCGTGGTCATCGCCGTCCTCTTCGGCCTCCTCATCGGCAGCTTCCTCAACGCCTGGGCTTGGCGACTCGCTCATGAGGAGAAAATCAGCAGCGGCCGCTCTGCATGCCCGAAGTGCCACCATCAGATCCGCGCCTACGACAACATCCCTGTGATGAGCTGGCTCATCCTCCGAGGGCGCTGCCGAGACTGCGGGACGTCGATCAGCTGGCGCTACCCGGTGGGGGAGGGGGTGACTGCCGTCTTGTTCGGTAGCCGTCGCCGCCTTCGATGGCCTGAGCTGGCTGCTCGTCCCGCATCTGATCTTCGTCTCGGTGATGATCCTCATCAGCCAAGTGGACCTGGAGACGATGATCATCCCCGACGTCGTGATCCTCCCGGCGGCGCTCATCGGCCTTCCATTGATGATCGCCCTGGGTGACGGCCCTTGGTGGGAGTGGCCGCTGGCCGGGCTCGCTGCCGCGGGCGCGCTCTGGCTGATCGGCGAAGCCTACTACCGGCTGAGACATGTCGAGGGTCTGGGATTCGGCGACGTCAAGCTGGCACTCTGCATGGGCGTGTACCTCGGCGCCGCCGTGGTCCCTGCCGTCTTCATCGGCTTCATCAGCGGCGCCCTTATCGGAGTCGCTGTGATAGGCGTGCGCAAGGCCGGCGCGAAGACCGCCGTTCCCTTCGGACCATTCCTGGCTGCCGGCGCAATAGTCGCCCTGTTCGCCGGCCAGTGGCTCATCGACGCGTACCTCGGTCTCGCCTTCCCCGATCGCTGAGCAGGCGGTACGTCATCCGGGTGACCACTCCGTCACCCTCGTGACCTTCCGCCTGCTCGGCTAGGCTGGCTGCGTTCTCCCCCCGGGTCGACACGAGGCATCCTCCCGGCCTCGTTCGACCCCCTCCCGCCGGAGGTGAGGAATGCGCCAGCAGAGAGGCTCCACCCTGTTCGAGCTCATGACCGTGCTCGCCGTCGGCGGGCTCCTGGCGGGCATCGCGATCCCTGGGGTCGGCGCAGCGCGGCGCACGCTGGCCGGCGATGCGGGGGCGCGAATGCTCGCGCTCGTTCTGCGCGCCGCGCAGTCCCGAGCCCAGGCGCACGCAACGACAGTGACGGTGGCGATAGCGGGCGACGGCGCCTACACAGTGCACGAGGCGCAGACTGGCGCCGGGCCCTCGAGTGGGCCCGCGCTCGTCGCCTCCGGTGGGCTGGGGGCGGATGTCGGAAGCAACTACCCGTCCGCCGTCGTCGAGTTCGGTCCGCGGGGATGGCCCCGCCTGCCCGGCTACGGGAGTCCGCGAGCCGGCACCTTCACCGTGGGCGGCGACAACCGGGTCGTCCTGCAGCTGGGCGGCTGCATCCGATGCAGATGAGCAGTTCGGGCAGAGGGTTCTCGCTCATCGAAGCCATAGTCGCCGTCGCCGTTCTGCTCGCCACCTGCCTCGCGGTGAGCGCCAGTCTGGCGGTGGCGCTCCAGGCGGATCGGCAAGTCGAGAGGCGCGACACGCTGGAGGGGATCCTGGGGTCCGAAAGCGCGCGTCTGGCTTCCCTGCCCTTCCGCCGGACGACGGCGCCACCTGTCGCGGGCGTGGCGTGGAGCCCAGACCCGCGCTCGCTGCTCGGCGAGGTCTTTCCGCACGCAGACGCAGGGCACGACGGCGACGGCTCCTACCACGTCGAGGGCGGCGTCGGCGTGTTCGTCGCGAGCCGTACCACTGAAGGCTTCGAGATATTCAGCGAGGCGCGCTTCGTGCGACGCAAGCCACGCAGGGTGGGTACCCGTGCCCGCGGCGTCCTTGCAGGGTTGGAGCGTCTGGGGTACTCAGCCTCTCCCTGCGGCGACGGTGGAACTGCGCCTCACGGCGTCGCGAGGCTCCGCCACTGCGTCCGCTCAGATGATCCTCGGCGCGCTGCGAACCAGAGTCAGCCCTATAGCGTCTGCTCTCGGAGGCTCTCGTGAGGGCTAGGCTGATCGCCCGTCGGCCCTGCGCGTCCCGTCCGATCGGGGGAGTCCCCAGCCAGGGCGGAGCGACGCTCACGGAACTGCTTGTGGCTCTTTCCCTGTCGGCGGTCGCGCTCGCTGCCGCCTGGCCATGGCTCTGGAACGTCGCCGAGGTCGCTCGTGCCGCGGACGCCAGAGCCCAGGCCGCGACGTCATCTGCCTTCGCCACGCGCAGCATCGCAGCCGATCTCGAGTGCGCTACGGCACTGCTCGCCCCGCCACCTGGCGCGTCGCCAGAGCGCTGTCTCCAGCTGACGCATGCTCACCCTGGCCAGACGCGTGAGACGGTCCTCATTGCCTGGAGCGCGCCACGGCGAGTTCTGTGGCGCAAGACGACGGCGACATACCTCGCCGACAACGTCGAGTCATTCACGATCACGTACTTCGACCACCACGGCGAACCCTTGGCGCCAATCGACTTGGCCCAGCCGGCGTGGCCTGACACGGTCAGCAGAGTGCGCATCAGGGTCGGCGTGTCAACGCCCTTGGGATCCTCCAGCGCCGCTTGCGACGTGGTACTGCGCGCCCGATGAAGGGCCCCCGACGCGCAGACGGCTACGCTCTTGTTGCCGCATTGGTGATCATCGCTCTGGCGGGCACGCTAGCAGCGCTCTGCATTGCTGCCGCCTCCGCGCAGCAGGAGATATCGGGCGTAGACCGTCAGGCAGCCGCCGCCACGGCAGCGATCAATGAGGGACTCGACGACGTCTGTGGCCAGCTCCGCTGGATTCCGCAGACTCGCTCCGGCACTCGACGATCGGCGCCAGGGACGGGCAGCCGTTGGGCCGCCACCTGGCGCCCAGCGATCCCCGCGGCTGCAGGGACGCCAAGGCTCACGCTCGACCTCACATCGATGGATGCTCGCGCCCAGCGCAGCCTTCAGGCGATCGTCGAGCTTCGCCCGGAGCTCGTCTCGCAGGGCGTAGTGGTCTCGGGTGACGTGGATCTCCGGGCCCCGACCACTATCAGCGGGAGCGGCGTCTACACAGGCGGCTGCCTGCGAGGGCGCCAATGGCTGCGGTTCACAAGCGGTGACCTTGCGGCCCGTCTGCCCCCGCGCGCGACGAGGTGCATCCGGAGATGTGGTCGATGGCCGGCGTCCGCGCTATGGGCGGCATCTGGGCAGACGGCAATGAGATTCACGCTCCGGGAGAGGCCTCCGCATGGACGGACGACACTGACACGCACACGCCCGAAGACGGCCTTGCCGACCTCACGCGCGCCTTCGACCAGGACCTGCTCTGCGCGCTGAGTGAGCAGGCCATCCCTCCCGGTGATGCTCTGATCGACGGCGTCCTCGATCTGGCGCGTCTGCCCGCCCGCCCAGCGAACGGCGGCGTCGAGGCCATCGTCGTACTTCGTACGACCCGTGGCCGACGCGACGCTCCTCATCGTTGGCGCGCGCAGCGCTGCGGATTGTCCACTCGTGCTGATCGTCGACGGCGACGCGTGCTTCGGGCTTCCCGACTCGCCACCGATCTTCGCGCGGGGCGCACTCGTGGTCGCCGGAGGACTTCGAAGTCAGGGGGCCCACTCGCTATGCCGGCCACGTCCACGCCCAACAGCTTCTGATCGATGCGCCGACGCACTTCGAGGTGCCCCGCGACTGGCGAGAGCGCCCTCTCCCGGGCCTCACTGAGCCCGTCATCGTCGCGCTTTCCGGATCATGACCCTCAGACGCAGGAGGCCGGACGAATGCTCTGTACCTCGTTTACCCAGTATGAGAGACTTGTGCCATGTGCAGGGAAGGTGCCGAAAGCAGCTCGGCGAACTCTGCGTCTAAAGGTATCCGTGCTGTCTGCCGACAACGCCGCCAGAGCGGCGATGTGAGTGAAGGGGCTGGAATGGGGAAGAGTGGACCGCGCGTCGGGATCGACTTGGAGCAGTCCTCGATCGCCGGGGCGCAGGTGAACGGCTCGCGGCAGGGGCATGCATTGACTCATGCTGCCGTCCGATCCCTCCCACCGGGATTGATGTTCGAGGGCGAGGTCGTCGACGTAGAGGGTCTCGCCGCGGAACTCAAGTCCTTCTGGAAGGCGAGCGGCTTCAGCGGCAAGAGGTTCGCCCTCGGAGTCGCGAACCAGAAGGTCGTGGTCCGCACCATGGACTTCCCGATCATGGACGAGAAGGAGTTGCGCGCCGCGATCGAGTTCCAGGCCCAGGAGGCCATTCCCATCCCGCTCGCTGACGCCATCCTCGACTTCGAGGTACTGACGACAAGCTCTGGTCCAGACGGCGGCGGCTCCCAGAAGGTGCTGATCGTCGCGGCGCAACGAGAGATGGTCGAGCAGTTCGTAGAGGCAGCGCGAAAGGCCGGACTCACCATCGACGGACCTCGACCTGCAGGCGTTCGCCCTCATGCGGTCGATGGCTCCCCCGGTTGCGTTCGTCGATCAGGGTTCGCAATCTGCCGGAGAGGCGACGGCGCTCGTCAACATGAGCTCCAGCACCACCAACCTCGTCGTGGCCGTCAACGAAGTACCCCAGTTCACGCGCGTCGTGAACCTCGGCTGCGAAGCGCTTCTTGAGGCGCTTGATGACCAACCGCGGCATCAATCACGATGAGGCCGACGTCCTGCGTCTCAACGTGGGGCTCACCGGCTCGGAGCCGCCGTTCGCGGACCTCGAACAAGAGACGCTGGCCGAGGTCCATCGGGTCCTCGACACCGCCTGCGAGGCGTTCGCCGACGAGGTGCGCAGGTCGATCGACTACTACCACTCCCAGGACAACCCCGGGCAGATCGGCGAGATCCTGCTCAGCGGCGAGGGCGCCCTGACGCGCAACATGTGCGACTACCTGGCGCAAGCGCTCCACCTGAGCGTCGCGCTCGGGAATCCCCTGCAGCATCTCAGCGAGAACAAGACGAGCATTCCCCAGAGCCGACCTTGAGGCGATCTCTCCGCGCCTCGCCGTCGCCTTGGGTCTCGGCCTGGACAGCGAGGAGTAGGCGGCCATGAAGCGTTTCAACCTTCTGCCTCCCGAACAGCGCGTCAAGGCGTCGCGCGATCGAGGAATGCTGTATGCCATCTTGGGCCTCGTCGTGCTCGTGCTGGCCCTCGGCGCCGTCTATCTCCAGCAGAACAGCGTGGTCAACGACCGACAGGCCGAACTCGATCGACTCAACGCCGAGAACCAGATCGTCCAGGCGCAGCTTGCGGAACTCCAGCCATACGCCGACATCCACAACCTGCGCACGGCCATGACTGAGACCGCCGTGAACATCTACGACGCGCGTGTGCCCTGGTCCAACATCGTCGAAGAGGTCAGTCTAGTGATTCCTGAGAACGTTCGCCTGCAGACCATGAACTGCGTCGTCCCGCCGGAGATGCTCCCGGGGCCGGCTCAGCCCGAGACGACCGCCGACACCACGCCGACCGTCGACGTCACGTTCACCGGCGATACCTACACGCACAAGGACGTGGCCGAGTTCATGACGCGCCTCGGCCTCATCCCGCAGCTCACCGACATCCAGCTCGCCAGTTCCACGGAGTCGACCGGCCCCGTCGCAGCCGCGATTTCAGGCTCGACAGTGACGTTCACCGTGAACGCCTCGCTGCGGTCCTATATCAAGTCACCGCCGACGACCACTCTGCAGACCGCGGGGGCCACACAATGAAGAGAGCTCGCGGCAAAGAGGTCTACATCATCACCGCCGTCGTAGCGGTCGTCATCGCGGTCGCCTGGTACTTCCTCCTGCTCAGCCCCACGCGCAGCGAGATCGCCGACGAAGACGGATGAGGTGCAGGTCGCTCAGGCGAACCTGAACACCTCACGACAGCAGGTCACTCGGCTCGAGGCCTACAAGAAGACCGCCCCCCAGTCACGCGCCGAGATCGTGCGACTCGGCAAGATGCTGCCGGTGAGCGAGGGCATCCCCTCGCTGATCGTCGAGCTGACGAAGACCGCCTCATCATCCGGCGTCGGGCTGGTCGGCATCACGCGCGGCGAATCCTCTCCCGGTGCGCCCTTCGGCATCCAGGCGGTCAACGTCCAGGTCAGCGGCCGTTTCTTCGAGACCGAGGACTTCCTGAACCGGCTTGAGAGCTACGTGGCGTTCAACAACGCCAACTTCCGCGTGACGGGCCGGCTTCTTCAGGTGGTCAGCGTCAATATGGCCGTCCAGGCCCTTGCTGACCGAGACCTCCGCCACTTCTCCTCCGCTCACCGTGAGCATCGTCCTGAACGCGTACCTCTGGGGTGGCGGTGCGTCCACCGCGGCGAGCGCGGGAGGTGCAACGTGATCAAGAACAAGCGCCGACTCGCCCTCGTGGTCATCGCGCTAGTCCTCGGCGCGGCACTGGCGCTGGCAGTGGTGCTCTCCCGAGGCGACTCATCGGAGAGCACGGAAGCCAGCCAGGCCACGCCCTCGCCGGCCGCCACGACGCCCGTGGCCGCGCAGACCACAGACGACGACCCCCTCGCCGTCGACCCGGCGAAGCAGGAGCCGCTGCTCGACAAGTTCAAGAGCAAGGACCCCTTCATCCCGCTCACCGTGGCGAGCACCGGTAGCACCGGCGCCACCACCGGCACGACGACGAATACCAGCACGACCGGCCTGAAGGCGAAGATCACCGTGAACGGAACCGCCTCCACGGTATCCGCGGGTGATGAGGTGCCCCCAGGTGGCGCCGTCTTCACGATCTCGAGCATCACCGCCAGCAGCGTCACGTTCAAGCTCCTCTCCGGGGTGTTCGAGAACGGTGATTCCTCTGTGACCGTGGGCGTCGGCGAGAGCGTCAAGGTCACTCAGGACGGTGGTCCGTCCTACACACTCACGGTGGTCAGCACCGGCAGCGCGAGCAGCACCACGACGTCCACGGCATCGGGCCACTCGATCACGGTGCTGAGCATCAACGAGAGCAACGGGACCTCCCTCGTGTCCCTCGAGATCGACAAGAAGACGTACACGGACAAGAAGACGGGGCAGACCTTCAGCACCACGTGGGGCGAGGTCAAGGTCCTGTCGATCGACCAGGCTGCCCAGACCGTGACGATCATGCATGGCGATCAGACCATCACCTTGCGAGCAGGCCAAGTGGTCGTGAAGTAGAGCCCAGCCGGATCCGCAGGTACGCACGGGGCGGCTGCAATGCCGCCCCGTCCTGTTCCGGTCCCCGCTCCGTTGCCAGCGGACTAGGCCTCCGGCCCGTCTTCCCACGGGCACCCGGTCTCGATAGGGTAGTGCCATGAGCAGACTACGATTCCTCACAGCGGGCGAGTCGCACGGCGCCCAGCTCACAGCGATCGTCGAGGGATGCCCGGCCGGACTCGACGTGGACGTCGCCGATATCGATCGCGATCTGGCCCGTCGACAGCAGGGCTACGGCCGGGGCGGGCGCATGGCCATCGAGAGGGACCGGGTCACGCTGCTCGGGGGTGTGCGCTACGGCCGCACGACCGGGGCGCCGATCGCCATGGCGATCGCCAATCGTGACGCAGGCAATTGGGGATCGACGCTGGCGATCGCCCGCCCCGACGACGACGCCGAATCGGGCGGCGCCGGTGCGCGTGCCACGTCCGGGGCACGCCGATCTCGGTGGAGCGCTGCTCTACGACCTCGACGACATCCGCGACGTGATCGAGCGAGCCAGCGCCCGGGAGACAGCCGCGAAGGTCGCCTGCGGCGCAGTGGCGCGACTGCTGCTACGGCGGATCGGCTGTAGCGTCGTCAGCCATGTCGTCGCGATAGGTGGGGAGCATGCCGGCGAGCGGCTCGAGACGGACGATCTCGAACGCGTCGAGGCCGACCCCGTGCGTTGCGCGGATCCCGCCGCCAGCGCCAGGATGTGCGTCTCGATCGACGAGGCCGCCGCTGCCGGGGACACGCTGGGCGGCGTCGTTGAGATCCTTGCCGTCGGGTATCCGCCGGGCGTCGGGAGCTACGTCCACGGCGACCGCCGGCTCCAATCACGGCTGGCGGCAGCGGTACTCACCATCCCGGCGATCAGAGGGGTGGAGTTCGGGCTCGGCTTCGCTGCCGCGAAGCTCCCCGGCAGCGCGGTGCACGACCCGCTGGGCCACGAAGCGGAGTGCGGCTACACACGGAGCACGAACAACGCCGGCGGCATCGAGGGCGGGATGTCCACCGGCGACGATATCGTCCTGCGCGCTGCGATGAAGCCGATCGCGACGCTTCGGAGTCCGCTGCAGAGCGTCGAGCTCGGAACGCATCGATCCGTGGAATCGCGCTTCGAGCGGTCGGACGTATGTGCGGTGCCCGCCGCCGGGGTCGTAGCCGAGGCCGTCGTCTCCCTGGCGCTCGCCGATGCGGCGCTCGAGCGCTTCGGCGGCGCGACGGTCGCCGAGCTCGAGGCGGCTGCCGCCCGCCACCGCGAGCACTGTCGGCGCCGGTGAGTGCCTCGACCAGGGCAGAGCTCGACCACGGACCTTCCGTCAGCACTCGCCCTCGTGGGATTCATGGGAGTCGGCAAGAGCACCATCGGAAGGCTCGCAGCGGCCAAGCTCCACTGCCCCTTCGTCGATAGCGATGTGCTCGTCGAGCAACGCCACGGCGACATCTCCGAGATCTTCGCCGCCCGCGGCGAGCAGGTGTTTCGCCAGTTCGAACGTGACGAGGTGTGCGCGGCGCTCACGGCGGCGCTCGAGCGCCCCTCCGTGGTCGCCCTGGGCGGAGGGGCCGTGCTGAGCCCCGAGGTTCGCGAGACGCTCGGGCGCCTGCGGCATGTCGTCTGGCTCACGGCTCCGGCGGACGTTCTCTGGGCGCGCGTCAAGAGGTCGGCCGGTCACAGACCTCTGGCCTCGGACAAGGACCGGTTCCGCCGCCTCCTGGAAGAGCGATCTGCTCTCTACGCCACCGTCGCGACCGACGCAGTGGTCAACGACGGTCGCCGCCCGCAATCGGATGTGGCCGACGAGGTGGCGCGGATCGCGTCGGCGGCCACGGGCGCGTACACGGGAGAGCGTGGGGCATGAGCGGGCGACTCGACGGAGCCGGCGAGCCATGAAGAGACTCTCCGCAGTCACGTCCTCCCGCGACTACGATGTGCTCGTCGGCAGGGGCTGCCTGCCGTCGCTCGGCGGGGCGCTCGCTTCGCGCGTTCCCGGAGGCCAGATCGTGCTGTGCTGCGACGAGAACGTGGCGCCTCTCTACCTCGGCACCGTCGGCGAGAGCCTGAGGGCAGCAGGCTATCCGGTCTCCCAGATCGTCATCCCGGCCGGGGAGGCCCAGAAGAGCCTGGCCCGCGCCGAAGAGCTCTACGGTGTGCTGTACGACCGCGGACTGCGGCGCAGCGACACACTCGTGGCGCTCGGAGGCGGCGTCATCGGCGACCTGATCGGCTTCGTCGCGGCCACCTACCAACGCGGGATACGGCTTCGTCCAAACGCCCACCACGCTGCTCGCGCAGGTCGACGCGGCGATCGGCGGCAAGGTGGCAGTGGACTTCCGCGCCGGGAAGAACTACGTCGGCTGCTTCTACCAGCCCTCCCTGGTGTTCGTCGACGTCGACACGCTGGTCTCCCTGCCGGGCCAGGAGCTGCGCAGCGGATCCGCGGAGGTAGCCAAGTACGCTCTGGCGGACGGCGGCGAGCTGCTCGAGAGCTGCGAGGGTCTGGCCGCTCGCAAGGGCCTCTCCTGCCGAGCAGATCAGCGAGGCGCTGGTCGCCTCGTGCATCCAGCGCAAAGCTCGACGTGGTGGCTGCCGACGAGCGTGAGGAGTCCGGTGCGCGCGCCGTCCTCAACCTCGGCCACACCATCGGCCACGCGATCGAGGGGGCCACTGCGTTCTCGCGCTTCTCGCACGGCGAGGCTGTGGGGCTCGGCCTGCGCGCCGCGCTCTGGCTGTCCGAGAAGCTCTGCGGCCTGCCCGCTGCCGATGCCGCCCGGGGACAGGCGCTGCTCGACGGACTGGGCCTGCCGCAGCGCGTGACCGACGTGCCGGTCGACTTGATCTGCGACCTCACGCGACGCGACAAGAAGGCCGGCAAGGACGGCGTCGGCTACGTGCTGCTGGAGCAGCTGGGCAGCCCGGTGATCGGCGTGCCCGTCTCCGCCGCGATAGAACGGGAAGCGGTCGAGTGGCTGACACGCCGTTGAAGACGCTCTGGCTGCTGCACGGGGTCAACCTCGACATGCTCGGCCGACGCGATCCGGAGCACTACGGGACTCTCACACTGGAACGACTCGAGGACATGGTCGCCGAGCGCGCGGCGAGCAGAGGTTTCTCGTTGCGCTGTTTCCAGACCAATCACGAGGGCGAGTTCGTGGAGAAGCTCCACCAGATCGCCCGCGAGGGGGCCGGTGGGGTGCTCATCAACCCCGGCGCCTGGACGCACTACAGCTACGCCATCCGCGACGCCCTCGAACTGGTTGAGGCCCCCGTCGCTGAGATCCATCTGTCAGCTGTCGACGAGCGTGAGGAGTGGCGTCGTCTCTCGGTCATCGCCGACCTCGCCACCGTGCGCATCAGCGGGAAGGGAGCCGAAGGGTACATGGATGCCGTGGAGGCGCTCGCCGACGCTGTCCAGCGAGCGCTGACGCCATGAGCCGACGCGCTCCGGCAAAGACGACAGGGCCCACCGAAGCTGGCGCTGGCCGATCGTCTGCGCCGTTGCCGTGACCTCATCGCCGAGGCCGGACTCGACGCCCTGATGGTCAGCGACAGCCACGACGTAAGGTACCTCTCGGGGTTTCGAGGGGAGGACGCGACCCTCGTCGTGATGTCGGGATGTGGCGCTCATCTGCACCGATTCCCGCTACTGGCCGCAGGTCCGCGAGGAAGTCGCCGGCTTCGAGCTTGTCAAGACCCACGGGGACCTGATCTCCGAGACGGCCGCTGCCACAGCCGCGCATCTCGGGCCGGCCGCGGCTCTCGGCTTTCAGGGGACGCATCTCAGCTACGCGGGGTACCGCCGGCTGAGACGGCGCCACGACGGTCGCCTGCGCGACCTGCGCCGCCGCGTGAGCCGCCTGCGCGCGGTCAAGGACGCATACGAGATCGAGCAGATGCGGCGTGCCGCGGCGATCACCGACGAGGCTCTTCGGGCGGTCACGCTCCAGGGGCTCGCGGGCCGCACCGAGGCTGAGGTCGCCTGGGCGCTGCAGAGCGCCTTCCGCCGGCTGGGTGCTGAGGGCGAGGCCTTTCCTGCGATCGTCGCCGCGGGTGACCACGCAGCCCACGGCCACGCACTCCCGGGCAACCGGGTCATCGCTGCCGGGGAGCTCGTCGTCATCGACACCGGCGCGAGAGTCAACGGCTACTGCAGCGACATCACGCGTACGTTCGCAGCCGGCGAGCCGGCGTCGGAGCTGCGCGAGATGTACGCCTTGGTCCTCGACGCCCAGATGGCCGGACTCGCGGCCGTGCGCAGCGGCGCCCACGGCCGCGACGACGTCGACGCCGCCTGCCGCCGCGTCATCGCATCTGGCGGCCACGCCGACGACTTCGGCCACGGCACCGGCCACGGCGTAGGCCTCGAGATCCACGAGGCACCGGACCTGGGCAGCACAAGGGGGGACGTACTGAGCACGGGCATGGTCTGCACCGTCGAACCCGGCATCTACGTCGAGGGTGTCGCCGGCGTGCGCATCGAGGACACGGTGCTCGTCACAGAGGACGGCTGCGAGCGTCTCACGACCCATGCCAAGGATCTGCAAGTCCTCGACTGAGCCGCTACACCCCGGCGCGACCTTGCTGTATCATGGCCTACTAGCGTTCTGGTCCGTTCACACCTTCGCATTCACATAGGATCCGCATGGCAGAAGTAGTCTCCACGAACCAGTTCAAGAGCGGCATGGCGATCGAGATCGACGGTCAGCCGTTCACGATCGTCGAGTTCCAGCACGTCAAACCTGGCAAGGGTGGCGCGTTCGTGCGCACCAAAGTGCGCAACATCGCCAACGGCGCGGTCCTCGACAAGACCTACCGCGCCGGCGAGAAGTTCGTGCGCATGCACACCCGGTCGCGCAAGATGGCCTACCTCTACTCGACCGAGGACGAAGTGGTCCTCATGGACAATGAGACGTACGAGCAGGTCTCCGTGAGCCGCCCCATGGCGAAGGACGCGCTCGAGTGGGTCGTGGAGAACATGGAGGTCGAGCTCCTGTTGCATCAACGACGCCCCGTTCGAGGTGGCGGCGCCGAACTTCGTCGAGCTGACGATCACTCAGTCGGATCCCGGCGTGCGCGGCGACACAGCTCAGGGGGCCACGAAGCCGGCCGTCCTCGAGACAGGCGCCGTCGTGCAGGTGCCGCTGTTCGTCGAAGAGGGTCAGCGCGTCAAGGTCGACACGCGCACCAGGGAGTATCTGAGCCGCGCCTGACGGCGCGCCGGGGACAGGAGGACGCGATGCGCGCCCGTCAAGTACAGATCACCGATACGACGCTGCGCGACGGCCACCAGTCGTTGTGGGCGACGCGCATGCGCACCAACGAGATGCTTCCCATCCTCGAGCAGATGGACGAGATCGGCTACCACTCGCTCGAGTGCTGGGGAGGCGCGACCTTCGACGCCTCGCTGCGCTTCCTCGACGAGGACCCGTGGGAGCGTCTGCGCCTGATCAAGAAGCACGTCGTGCGCACGCCCCTGCAGATGCTGCTGCGCGGCCAGAACATCGTCGGCTACCGTCACTACGGCGACGATATCGTCCGCCGCTTCGTGCACAAGGCGGCCGAGAACGGGATGGACATCTTCCGAGTGTTCGACGCGCTCAACGACATCCGCAACTTCGAGACGGCCGCCGCGGCGATCAAGGAGACCGGGAAGCACTTCCAGGGCGCGGTGGTGTACACGATCTCGCCGGTGCACTCGCTCGATCACTACCTCGAAGTCGCCCACAAGCTGGTCGACATGGGCGCCGATTCCATCTGCATCAAGGACATGGCGGCACTCCTCTCTCCATACTACGCCGAGCAGCTCATCGGGCGCCTCAAGGCCGAGATCAGCGTCCCCATCCAGCTCCACTGCCACTACATCGGTGGCCTCGCGCCGATGACGTACCTGAAGGCCGTCGAAGCCGGCGTCGACGTGATCGACACGGCCACCGTGCCGCTCGCCTTCGGCAACTCCCAGCCGGCCACCGAGATGGTGGTGACGGCGCTGATCGGTACGCCGTATGACACCGAACTCGATCTCGACAAGCTCTTCACGATCGCCAAGTACTTCGAGGGGGTTCGCGTCGAGATCGGCCACGAGCGCGGCGTCACCTCGCTCACCCACATGCAGGTGTACTCTCATCAGGTGCCCGGAGGCATGATCAGCAACCTCGAGAGCCAGCTCAAGGAACAGACCGCTCTCGACCGTATGCCCGAGGTGCTCGAGGAGATCCCGATCGTTCGCGCCGAGATCGGCTTCCCACCCCTGGTGACCCCGATGTCCCAGATCGTCGGGACTCAGGCCGTCCTCAACGTGCTCTCCGGCCGTCGCTGGCACATCGTCCCGGACGAGATGAAGGCCTATATCCGCGGCATGTACGGCGCGGCGCCCGGTCCCATCTCGGACGAGGTCGTCAAACGAGTGCTCGGCGACGAGAAGCCCATCACGGGCCGGCCGGCCGATCTCGTCGACGAGACGGTCGAGGGGTACCGGGAGGAGATAGGCGACCTGGCGCGGTCGGAGGAGGATGTCATCAGCTACGCGCTCTTCCCGCAGACGGCACGGACCTATCTGGAGCGGCACCAGGTCGGTGCCGAGGCCGACGTGTTCGGAATGCACGAACGCTACCTCGCCACGCAGATCGGCGCGGCGCTCGCCGACTCCTCGGCAGACCGTGTGCGCGAGATCCTGACGATGGTCGAGGACAGTGAGGTCGATGAGGTCGTGATCGAGGAAGGCGACCTCAAGGTCACGGTACGCAAAGCGGGGGCTGCACCCGTGGCGGCTCCGGTGGGGGCGGCTGCGGCGAGCACCGCCGCGGCGGAGGCCGCGGATGCGAGCGCCAACGGACACCACGTCGTCCGCTCCAAGTGGGTGGCGACCTTCTACAGAGCTCCCTCGCCTCAGTCGCCGACGTTCGTCGAGATCGGCGACCCCGTCGAGGCCGGTCAGACGCTCTGCATCCTCGAGATGATGAAGATGATGAACGAACTGACCGCCGACATCGACGGTGTCGTTCGCGACATCCTGGTGGAGAATGGACAGACCGTGGAGTACGGACAGCCCCTGTTCGCCATCGAGCCGACCTGATCTCGAGCCGGCGACGCCACACTGAGCGCCACGAGACCCAGCAGGAAGCAGGCACGGCGAGATGCTGCTGTTCCTGCTCTATCAACGTGAGGTCACGTCGCTGTCGCATGGAAGAGCTCGTCGATGGCCAACGACGACGTGAGGGCTACGCGCCTGACGATTTCACCATCGACGCCGTGGAGGGAGTCCTGGCGAAGCGGGAAGAGATCGACGCACAGCTCGCCATGCTCTCCAGCGCGTGGCCGCTCAGCCGCATGGCTCCTCTCGAGCGCAGCATCCTCCGCCTCGCCCTGTGGGAGATGAAGAGCGGCGTCACCCCGGCGCCCGTTGCCATCGACGAGGCGGTCAGACTCGCCAAGCGCTACTCGACCGACGAGGCCGGCGCCTTCGTGAACGGCATCCTGGGGGCCGCGCAGCGCGAGCAGGAGGACGGCGGCGGTGACTGAGGCAGCGTCCGGAGCGAGCGGGTCTCACGACATGGCGGACCCGACGGAGAGGGTCCACGCACTGATGGGGCAGATCGAGGATCTCGAGGAGCGCCTCGCGGGCTCGGGCACCGGAGAGGTCGAGCTGACCCTGCTGGAGCAGGCCACCGAGCTGGTCGAGGAGGCCGGCCGGCTCCTGGAGCGGGTCGGGCACGCCTCGGGCTAGGGGCACCTCTCCGCTGCCATGCCCGAGGAGATCGACAGGGGAACGTATCCGACAGACCTGCTCGCGATGGTCGAGGAGTACCTCCTCGCGGTCGAGTTCGGAGCCGACACTCGAGCCGCGCGCCTCGTCGAGGCGATGCGCTACTCGCTCCTCGCCGGCGGCAAGCGCATCCGCCCGGTCCTGACACTGGCTGCGGCGCGCAGTCTGGGCGCCGACCCGGCGAGAGCGCTCCCGACCGCGGCGGCGTTCGAGTTCATCCACACGTACTCGTTGATCCACGACGACCTCCCGGCCATCGACGACGACACCCTGCGCCGCGGCCGCCCCACATGCCACGTGAGGTTCGGCGAGGACATCGCCATCCTGGCCGGCGACGGACTGTTCGCCGAGGCCTTCCGCATCCTCCTGGACCGACAGGAGGGCACTCCGGTCACCGTCCTCGCGGTGGCGAGCGAGATCGCCCGCGCGACGGGAGTGCAGGGCATGGTCGGCGGCCAGTACATGGATGTCACCGGCGCGGCACGCGACGACGTCGATCTGCGCCTCCTGCACGCCCTGAAGACCGGGAGGCTGATCGAGGCGGCCGTCGTGTGTGGGGCCCTCCTCGGGGGCGCCCCGGACGTCGCGCCGTACCGCGCCTTCGCGGCGGAGGTCGGTCTGCTGTTCCAGATCGTCGACGACATCCTCGATGAGGCGGGAGACGCCGGTGAGCTTGGCAAGAGCGTGGGGAAGGACCGCGCCCAGGACAAGATCACGTACGTCTCGCGCTTCGGTATGGACGGCGCGGAGCATCTTGCGAACGCCGTGTACGAGCGCTCCGGCCAGCGAATCGCCGCCCTCCCCGGCGATACCTCCGATCTCGCGTCGGTAGCCGCCTACATCCGCCACCGGCGACGCTGATCCAAGGCACGGGGCCCGCGCCCGAGTGAGCCGGATGCTATACTCCTGCGACGATGCGCTACCTCTCCAGGATCTCCGACACGGCCGACCTCCGCCAGTTCTCGGAACGCGAATTGAGTCTGCTCTCAGGCGAGATTCGCGAGGCGATCCTCTCCTGCGTAAGCGAGGTCGGTGGCCACCTGGCTCCCAGTCTCGGAACCGTCGAACTCACGGTGGCGCTACACAGCATCTTGCGCAGTCCGCAGGACAAGATCATCTGGGACGTCGGGCACCAGTGCTATGCGCACAAGCTCCTCACCGGCCGTCGGGCGGAGTTCGACACCATCCGTCAGCATGGAGGTCTGTCGGGCTTTCCCAGCCGACGCGAGTCAGAGCACGACATCGTCGGCACCGGCCACGCTTCGACCTCGATCAGCTATGGCCTCGGCCTGGTGGAAGCTGCCAAGATCGCGGGCGACCGGCCAGACCGGCCAGACCGTGGTCTGCGTGCTCGGCGACGGCGCCCTGACGGGCGGCGTCGCCTTCGAGGCCCTCAACCAGGGGGGGCACCTGCGCTCGCCCCTCGTCGTCATCCTCAACGACAATCAGATGTCGATCCGACCGAACGTCGGCGGCCTCCAGCTGTACTTGAACAGGATCCGGCTTGATCCGACCCTCACCCGCCTGCGTGAGGATCTCGAGCGCAGTCTGGCCCGCATTCCCGCCATCGGGCAACAGGCGTACCGCCTCGGCCAGGACGTGAAGGACTCGATGAAGGCGCTCCTGGTCCCGGGCATGTTCTTCGAGGAGCTGGGGTTCGCCTACATCGGCGTCATCGACGGCCACGACATGCACGCCCTTCGGTCGAGCATCACGCAGGCGATCGAGACGCGCCGACCCGTCGTCGTCCACGTGAAGACGATCAAGGGCAAGGGCTACGAGCCCGCGGAGACGCGCCCTGACGCCTACCACGGCACCGCGCCGTTCCACATCGGGAACGGCCAGCGAAAGCGAGCCACGGTCGGCGTAACCTACACGGAGGCGTTCGGCCAGGCGCTCGTGCAGCTCGCCGAGGACGACGAGCGCATCGTGGCGCTCACGGCCGCCATGACACAAGGGACAGGGCTCGAGGCCTTCGAGCGGCGCTTTCCGGACCGCTTCTACGACGTCGGTATCGCCGAGGAGCACGCCGTCGTCTTCGCTGCCGGCCTAGCCATCGGCGGCCTCCGCCCGGTGGTCGCCATCTACTCGACCTTCCTGCAGCGAGCCTTCGACATGCTCGTCCAGGATATCGGGCTTCAGAATCTGCCGGTGATCTTCGGCGTCGACCGCGCCGGCCTGGTCGGCGACGATGGCCCCACGCACCACGGCGCCTTCGATCTCAGCTACTTGCGAGCTATCCCGAACTTCACCGTCATGGCTCCCTCGAGCCAGGAGGAGCTGCAGCGCATGCTGGCGACCGCCGTGACCATCGACGGACCGGTCGCCATCCGCTATCCACGCGGCATGGAGGCGCCGCTCATGCAACCCGCGGAGCTGACCCCCATCCCTGTCGGCGAAGGAAGGGTCCTCGAAGAGGGCCGTGAGGTCGCGCTGATCGGGATCGGCACGGGCGTCGGGATCGCCCTCGAGGCGGCGTCCCTGCTGCGCGCCGACGGCAGGCGCCCCACCGTGGTGGACGCCCGTTTCGCGAAACCCCTCGACGCCGGCTTGATCGAGCGGCTCGCGGCGGAGCACCAGCGTCTGATCACCATCGAGGAGAACGTACTGGCGGGCGGGTTCGGAAGCGCCGTCCTGGAGCAGCTGAGCGACGCCGGTGCGGGTGTCCCGGTGCTCCGGTTTGGGCTGCCGAACGCGTTCGTGCCACACGGCGACCGCCCGCGACTCCTCGAGGACATCGGACTGACGGCGCAGGCCATCGCCGCCGCCGCATCGGCCCGTCACAGCCTGGCCACGGCCAGGTAGATGGCCAGCCCGCGCGAGCGACTCGACACACTGCTCGTGGCGCGGGGGCTCTTCGCGTCACGCTCCCGGGCGCAGGCCGACAGTGCTCGCAGGCGAGGTACGCGTCGACGAGCGCGTCGTCGACAAGCCCGGCACGCAGATCGACCCGGGAGCCACGCTCGAGGTCGTGGCGCGGCGGCGCTTCGTATCGCGCGGCGGCGACAAGCTCGACCATGCGCTGGCAGCGCTGGGGGTCAGCGTGGCCGGCGAGGACGTGTGTGACCTCGGCAGTTCCACCGGAGGCTTCGTCGACCGCCTCCTGCAGGGTGGCGCCGCCCGTGTCGTGGCCGTCGACGTCGGCTACGGCCAGCTTGACTGGCAGCTCCGCGAGGACCCTCGAGTGACCGTCTGCGATCGCACCAACGCTCGTCACCTGACCCGTGAACGTCTCCCGTTCCCGCCCTCGTTCGTCACAGCCGATCTCTCATTCGTCTCCCTGACGGTCGCCCTCGAGCCCGTGCTAGAATGCCTGCGCCGCGGGTATCGCGGTCTCGTCCTCGTCAAGCCGCAGTTCGAGGCGGGTCGCAAACGCGTGGGCAAGGGCGGCGTCGTGCGCGACCCGGCTGTGCACCGCGACGTGCTCGAGACTGTCTGCGAGTGGCTCGTGCGACACGGAGCGAGCGTGCTCGGTGTCTGCGACTCCGGCCATCCCGGACCGAAGGGGAACGTGGAGTACTTCGTCTACTTCTGCGATGCGGCGGAGCCGCTCCCGGCGGCCTCGATCGAGGTCGCAGGCGCCGTGGCCCAGGCGGTGGCGGTGGCCCATGCCTGAACCTCTGCGGCGCATCGCGGTGGGTACGCATCTCTACAGCGAGGCGGCGCACGCCGCGCTGGCGGACCTCATGGTCCTTGGCCGGCGGCTGGGGCTCGAGCTTCTGATGCCCGAACGAGAGGCGACCAAGCACCCCGACTCCGTCGCACTGGGCTTCACGGTGATCGACGACGCGGCCGTCCGACACGCCGACCTCTGCCTCGTCTTCGGCGGCGACGGCACCGTACTGCGCGCCCTCGGACAGCTGCTCGGCAGCGGCGTGCCGACCCTCGGCGTCAACTACGGCAACGTGGGCTTTCTCGCGGCACTTCCGCGCGAGGGCTGGATGGAGCAGCTCGAGCCCATCGTGCGTGGGGAGCATCGTGTCATCGATCTGCTGACGGTCGAGACCCAGGTCGGGGGCCGGATTTTCACCGCCGTCAACGACGTCGTCCTCAGCAGGGTCGCCCCGCGGCACGTGCTGCAGCTTGAGTACAAGATCGCCGGCGTGGCCGTCGGGAGCATGGCGTGCGACGGCCTCATCGTCGCCTCACCTGCGGGCTCGACCGCCTACAATCTCTCGTGCGGCGGGCCCGTCGTCGAGTGGGGCACCAACGTGCTCGTACTCAACTTCATCGCGCCGCACTCAGTCGCCTTCCGGCCAGTGGTCCTTCGTCCGGACCACGAGATCACGGCGCGCAATATCTCACGCTCGCAGCAGGCCGACGTCGTGGTCGATGGCGATGCGGTCGCCCGGCTGTCGCGCTACGAGGAGGTCCGCATCACAGCGGGCGGTACTCGCGCGCGTCTCCTCATGACGAGCGGCAGGCTCCTTCTACCAGAATGTCGAGCAGAAGCTCTTCGACCGCCGCGATGCTGGCTGAGCTCTCTATCGACAACCTCGTGCTCATCGCCGAGGCGCGGCTCGAGTTCTGCCCCGGACTGAACGTCATCACGGGCGAGACCGGAGCGGGGAAGACTCTCCTTGCCCAGGCTATCGGGCTCCTGATGGGCCAGAAGGGCGGCGAGCAGCTCATCCGTCCGGGTGCCGACCGAGCTCTCGTGCAGGCGCTCTTCGAGGGCGATCACGATACCCTCGCGGTGGCCCGCGAGCTGCCCCGCGGCGGCCGGGCCCGCGCTCGACTGGACGGCCTGATGAGCTCCGCCGGCGCCGTGGAGGAAGCTCTGCGTCAGCGCCTCGCCTTCTACGGACAGCTTGAGCACACCCGCCTGCTGCAGCTCGAACGCCAGCTCGAGATGCTGGACGGCGCCGCGCCGGAGCAGCTCGCCCCTATCCATCGAGAGTACTCAGAGGCGCTCGGTAGGGCTCGCGCCCTGGAGCGCGCGCACGGTGAGCTGCGCTCCGCCCACCAGGAACGCGAGCGCGAGATCGAGATGCTGCGCTTCCAGATCGCCGAGATCGAGCAAGTGCGCCTCGAGCCTGGAGAGGACACGCGCCTGGCGCGAGAGCGCGAGCGCCTGCGTCACGCAGGCAAGCTGCTGGAGCGCGCCGGCGGGGCACTCACCCTGCTCGCCGGCGAAGTCGAGAACGCCGCTCTCGACAGCGTGCGCGTCGCCCAGCGCTTGATCGCCGAGGCAGCAGTCCTCGACGAGGACCTCGGCCAGCTTGGGGCGAGGCTCGACAGCCTGAGCGCCGAACTCGACGACCTCGCGACACAGCTCCAGAGCTACCTCGAGGACCTCGACGTCGACCCCGCACAGCGCGACGCCATCGAGCTGCGCCACGACAAGGTAAGGTCGTTGCTGCGCAAGTACGGCTCCTCGGCCGACGAAGTCCTCGCCCACCTCGAAGAGGCCCGCCGGCGCCTGCACGAGATCGAGGACGAGGCAGCCGACGAAGAGCAGTCGGGCGAGGCCCTGCGTACCGCCCAGGAGCACGCCGTCGGCGTCGCCCGGGAGCTGAGCGTCGAGCGGGCCAGCGTGGCTCCAGAGCTCGCTGCCGAGGTCCAGGAGGAGCTGCGCCGCCTGGCCATGCCGCATGCCACCTTCGAGATCGGCGTCGCCAGCCGCGGGGAAGGGTGGTCGGCGCTCGGGTCGCACGGGGCCGACGAGGTCGAGTTCTTCTTCAGCGCCAACCCCGGGGTCCCCGCGCGCCCCTTGCGTGACACGGCCTCCGGCGGCGAGCTGTCACGCGCGATGCTGGCCATCCGCGGCATCGTGACGCTCGGAGACGACGTCGAGACGCTCATCTTCGACGAGGTCGACCAAGGCATCGGCGGAGTCACAGCCAGCGTCCTCGGCGAGCGCCTGGCGAGGCTCGCAGAGCGTCGCCAGGTGCTCTGCATCACGCACCTGCCTCAGGTGGCGGCCTACGCCGAGCGGCACTTCGCCATCGTCAAGCAGAGCGATCCGGCGGAGGGCACAACGCAGACCACGGTCCGGCACGTCGACGGCGACGAGCGACTCGCCGAGCTCTGCCGGATGCTCGGCGCGGCGGGCGACGACCCCGCGGCTCGCCAGCACGCCGCTGCGCTGCTGGCCAAGGCCGAACGCTCCGCCTGAGTCGGCGGGGCATGTGTCCTTGCGAGGCGGCCGGACGATGGTATACTTTCCCACGTGATTCGAGGGCTCGCCGGTCATAGAGTCGCGCCGGCCCGTCTGCAACGAACGGGCGCGAGTCCGGTCCCAGAAATCCCTTCGCTCGTCTGCTGCAGCTTTGCTCTGCGCTGTGATCGCTTGCCGGCGCTCGCAGGCCTGGGAGTCGCGGCAGATGGCCGTCCGGAGCCGCCGCGATCACCCACGGCAGAAGGGGCTGAGGGGGTATGACGAAGCACATCTTCGTGACGGGCGGCGTGGTCTCGGGACTGGGCAAGGGGATCACAGCCGCATCGATCGGACTCCTCCTCAAGGCACGCGGCCTCAGGGTCGCAAGCCAGAAGTTCGATCCCTACATCAACATCGACCCCGGCACGATGAGCCCCTTCCAGCACGGCGAGGTCTTCGTCACCGAGGACGGCGCCGAGGCGGACCTCGACTTGGGACACTACGAGCGCTTCCTCGACGAGTACGCGCAGCGCGACTCCAACGTGACCACCGGCGGCATCTACGACGCGGTGATCACGAAGGAGCGACGCGGCGACTATCTCGGCGGGACCGTGCAGGTGATCCCCCACATCACAAACGAGATCAAGAGCCGAGTCCACCGGCTGGCCGAGAGCACCGCCGTCGACGTTCTGATCACAGAGGTCGGAGGCACGGTCGGTGACATCGAGAGCCTGCCTTTCCTCGAGGCCATCCGCCAGTTCCGCAAGGACATCGGGCGCGACAACGTCCTGTACGTCCACGTCACGCTCGTGCCGGTCATGGGTGTCGTCGGTGAACTGAAGACAAAGCCCACCCAGCACTCGGTCGCCGAGCTTCGCGAGATCGGTATTCAGCCAGATGTGATCGTGGCGCGCTCCGAAGAGCCCCTCTCGCAGGGGATCCGCGAGAAGATCGCTCTGTTCTGCGACGTCGATCTGGACGGAGTCGTCTCGGCGCGAGACGCCGACGACATCTACCGCGTGCCGCTGCTGCTGCACGAGGAGCATCTCGACGACCTGGTCGTGAGAAGGCTGCACCTGGAGACCGGCCCGCCCGACCTGGAAGAATGGCGCGCGTTCGTGGACCGCATCGACGCCTGCTGCCTCCCCGTCACCATCGCGCTGGTCGGCAAGTACGTCCAGCTCCACGAGGCCTACCTCTCCGTCTGGGAGGCCCTCAAGCACGCGGCCATCGCTCAGTGCCGCAAGCTCGACCTGATCTGGCTCGACTCCGAGGATCTCACCGCGGCCTCCGCGGCGGAGCGGCTGGCCTGCGTCGACGGTGTCATCGTCCCGGGAGGGTTCGGACAGCGCGGCATCGAGGGCAAGATCGAGGCCGTGAGCTACTGCCGGGAGCACGGGGTGCCGTTTCTCGGCGTCTGCCTCGGCATGCAGTGCGCCGTGGCTGAATTCGCTCGCGATGTCTGCGACATGGGCGGCGCCAACTCCACCGAGTTCGATCCCGAGACGGAGTTCCCGGTGATCGACCTGCTTCCGGAGCAGAAGGCCATCGAGGACATGGGCGGAACGATGCGCCTCGGTGCGTCACTGGTGAGACTCGTCGCCGGTACGCGGGCGCACGCCGCCTACGGAACAGACGAGGTGCAGGAACGCCACCGCCACCGCTATGAAGTCAACAACGAACTGCGCCCTCGCCTTGAAGCGGCCGGTCTCGTAATCAGCGGCACGTCCCCCGACGGTCGGCTGGTGGAGATCTGCGAGCTCCGCGATCACCCCTGGTTTGTGGCCTCCCAGTTCCATCCCGAGTTCAAGTCACGGCCCACGCATCCCGCGCCGCTGTTTCGCGACTTCGTGGGAGCCGCGGCGCAGCTGCGCAGTCAACGCGACGATGAGCTGGAGAGCGTGTGTCCGGCGCAGACCTAGGCGATCTGCGCGACCTGTTCACGCGACTGGCGGCTATCCGTTCGCCCTCGGGCGAGGAGCGTGAGGTGGCGGACTTCGTCAAGGAGTACGTCGAAGACCTGGGGTTCAGTGTGGACGAGGACGCCACTGCCGTCGGCCCGCTCTCCGCGGGCAACCTGCTGGTTCGCGTCCAAGGCTGTGAACGGGGGCTCCCCGTGGCGCTCTGCGCGCACATCGACACGGTCCCTATCGACCGGGCCCCCACGATCGTCTGCGAGCACGGCGTCGTGCGCACTGACGGCGAGACCATTCTCGGCGCCGACGACAAGGCAGCCGTGGCCGTGCTCCTGCTTCTACTGCGTGATCTGGCGCAGAAGCGGCCGGCCGGCGACCTCGAAGTCCTGTTGACCACCGCAGAGGAAGTCGGTCTGCGCGGGGCCAAGGCCTTCGACCCTGAAAGCCTCCAGGCTCAGGCGATGTTCGTCTTCGACAGCTCAGGCGAACCAGGCAGTGTGATCGTCAGTGCACCCACCCATAAGTCGGTCACCGCCAGATTCCGCGGAGTGGCGGCACACGCCGGCATGGCGCCGGAAGAGGGCCGCAGCGCGATCGCTCGCGGCGGCGCGCGCAATCGTCGCCATGCCGCAGGGGCTCGTGGACGATGAGACAACGGCCAATGTGGGCGTCGTCTCCGGGGGCATCGCGCACAATGTCGTGCCCGACCGCTGCGTGGTCCACGCCGAGGCCCGCAGTCGCGACGACGCCAAGGTCGCCCGGCTCGTCGAGCGAATGGTGCAGGCGATCACCATCGCAGCCGCCGAGACGGGCATCGACGTCGATATCGATCTCGAAGAGCACTTCCGCAGCTATCACCACGGCAGCGACTCCCTGCCAGTGCGACTGGCGACGCTCGCGATACCCGAGGCCGGCCTGATCATGACCTCGCTCGCCGGCAACGGCGGTTCGGACAGCAATGTCTTCAACGCCCGCGGCCTGCCGGCTCTGACGCTCGGCGTCGGCTACGAGCGCGTACATTCCCCGCAAGAGCAGATGCGGCTCGATCGCCTGGTGCAGGTCTATGGGCTGGCTCATGCGCTGGTGCGTGCCGCCGGCGCCGCAGTCGCCTGACGAGGGACGTCGTTGATGGCCCGCCAAGGCGACTCCTCCGCGGAACCACGCGACCCATCCGTCACTGAGTTCCTCGACTATCTGAACTACGAGCGCGGGATGAGCCCGAACACTCTCGCCGCGTACGCCCGCGACCTATCGCGCTACGGCGCCTTCCTCTCGGCCCATGAGCTTCGCGAGGCCGCCACGGCCCGGGAGGAAGACCTGCGCGCATACTTCGCCGAAGAGGGAGGTGACGGCGCCGCCGCAAGTGTCGCACGGCGGACCGCCAGCCTGCGATCGTTCTACGCCTACCTTGTGCGTGAGGGCGTCCGACGCGACGACCCCGCCGCGCGGCTGCGTGCGCCGAAGAAGCCACAGAACCTCCCGCATGTTCTCTCGGTCGATGAGATCGAGGCTCTCCTCGCCGCGATCGTGCCGACGGAAGCCACGGATCAGCGCGATCTCGCCATTCTGGAGCTCCTCTACGGCAGCGGCCTCCGCGTCAGCGAACTGCTGGGCCTGCGAGAGGGCGATGTCGACCTGGAGGGAGGGCTCGTGCGCTGTCTCGGCAAGGGAGAGAAGGAACGCGCCGTGCCCATCGGCGCAGCCGCCGTCCGGGCTCTCGACCGCTACCTGAGCGACGGCCGCCGCCAACTCCTGCGCGGTCGGCGCCTCTCGCAGGTCTTTCTGAACGCCCGCGGCGGGCCTCTGACCAGGCAGGGAGTCGCTCACATCCTCACCCGAATCCTCCGCCGGGCCGGCATGCAGGGTAAGGCCAGCGCCCACACCTTTCGGCACTCGTTCGCGACCCACCTCCTCGCCGGGGGCGCGGACCTGCGCAGCGTGCAGGAGATGCTCGGACACGCGAACGTCACGACGACCCAGGTGTACACCCACGTCACTGTGGAGCACCTGCGCGAGGTCTTTCTTGAGACGCACCCGCGGGCACGGCGTCGCGGCGCTCCCAAAGCTTCGGATCGCGGAACGTCCGGTGAGGAAGACGGGTCATGAGCCGCGTGTTCATCTGCGTCCTCGACGGCTGCGGAGCCGGGGAGCAGCCCGACGCCGCAGACTACGGAGACGAAGGCTCCAGCACGCTGCGGCACGTGCTCGAGCGGAGCAGGGTGCAGATGCCGAACCTCGCCGGCCTCGGCCTGGGCGAGCTCATCGACCTGCCTCTCGGCGCGGTGCGGGACGACGCGACCTACGGCCGGCTCCTGGGGCGGGGCGCCGGCAAGGACACGACGAGCGGTCATTGGGCCATGATGGGGGTCGTGCTCGAACGGCCGTTTCCCACCTACCCCGAGGGGTTTCCGCCCGACGTGATCGCCCCATTCGAGGCGGCGATCGGGAGGCGCGTGCTGTGCAACCTGCCCGCCTCCGGCACCAGCATCATCGAGCAGCTCGGCGACGAGCACATGGCGAGTGGACGACCGATCGTCTACACGTCGGCCGACTCCGTCTTCCAGGTCGCCTGCCACGAAGGCGTCGTACCGGTCGAGGAGCTCTACCGCTGGTGCGCGGTCGCGCGCGACATCCTGCAGGGTCCCCACGCCGTCGGGCGAGTCATCGCTCGCCCGTTCGCGGGAGCATCGGGACACTACGAGCGGACGTCGCGACGACGCGACTTCTCTCTGGACCCGACTGGGACGACATACCTCGACCTCCTTCGCGAGCGCGGCGTTCCCGTGATCGGCGTCGGCAAGATCGGCGAGATCTTCGCGCAGCGGGGTGTGGACGTCGACGACCACACGACGGACAACCACGCGGCCATCGCCGCCTGCGCACGCCATCTGCGTGAGATGAACCATGGGCTGTTGTTCGCCAACCTCGTCGACTTCGACCAGGTCTGGGGGCACCGCAACGACGTCGAGGGATTCGCGGCCGGACTGGCTGTGGCAGACGCCGCCGTCGCGGAATGGGAGGTTCTGCTTCGCCCCGGCGACGCCATGCTGCTCTGTGCCGACCACGGCGTCGACCCCACGACGGCGAGCACCGACCATTCGCGCGAGTACTCGCCGCTGATGGCTCTCGGCCTGACCCCCGGTCGCTACGACGGCGCTCTCGAGGACGTCGGGGCGACCGCCTTCGCACGCCTCACGAACGAGGAGCCGCCTCTGTCGGGACGGGTCATCGCGTGAAGCGCACCGCCGGTCACGGGCGCCTCGCCTCCACGGCGCCAGCGGCGACTCTCGCCCGCGTCGGCGCATGGGCCCCGGACGCAGCGGCCGTGCTCGGGTCCGGCCTGGCGGCTGCACCGGGCGGCGCGACGCTTGACGAGGAGTTCGACTACGCCGCGCTCGACTGGCCGTGCAGCGACGTGGCCGGTCATGCCAGCAGGCTGCAGCTGCTGCGAATCTCGACTCCCGGGGGCCGAGAGGTGAAGCTTGCGCTGGCCTGCGGGCGGCCACATCGCTACGAGGGCTGGAGTAGCGCGGAACTCGAGCGAACGGTGGGCGATCTGTCTGCCTGCGGCGTCCGGCGGCTGGTGATCACGAACGCGTCCGGCAGCCTGCGCTCGGCGCCTGGGGGAACTGTCGTGGTCTGCGACCACGTGGTCGACCTGCAGATGCCCCCGACCGGATCCGCACCGGACGTGCTGACCGTCTGCACGCGACCGCAGGCCGCGCAGGTCGCCGACGCCGTGGCCGGCGTCGCGCTGCCGGCCCGCGTCGGCGCCTACGTGGCCGTCGCAGGGCCTCAATTCGAAACGCCGGCCGAGGCTCGGTGGCTCTCGCGCCACGGCGACGTCGTCGGGATGTCGGCGGCACCCGAGGTTCGTGCCGCCCACGCCGCCGGCGTCGCCTGCCTGTTGCTTTCGCTGGTCGTGAACCAGTCGGCGGATGCCGGATCGCACGAGGACGTGCTGGCCACCGCCGGCCGGCTCTCCATGCGTTTCGCAACAGCGCTCCTGCCCGCGGCGCAGGCGCGCTGGCCCGAACTGACCTGAACGTCTAAGGAGAAGCCGATGGACTTTGTGAACGATGTCATCGCGCGCAAGCGGGATGGGCGAGTCCTTAGCGCCGAGCACATCCACGCCTTCGTCCAGGGGGTCACGGACGGCACGGTGCCGGCCTATCAGGCCAGCGCCCTCCTCATGGCCATCGTGCTTCGCGGCCTCGAAGACGACGAGACTGTCGAGCTGGGGAGGGCTATCGTCGAGAGCGGCAAGACACTCGATCTGAGCGCCCTTCGACGGCCCGTGCTCGACAAGCACTCAAGCGGTGGGGTCGGCGACAAGGTGACCCTCGTGCTGGCGCCGCTGATCAGCCGCATGCGGCGCGATCTTCGGCAAGATGTCCGGCCGCGGCCTCGGACACACAGGCGGCACTCTCGACAAGCTGGAGTCGATCCCGGGATTCCGCCTGCAACTCCCACAAGGGGAGTACGTACGGCAACTGGAACGCATAGGTGTCGCAGTCGTCGGCCAGAGCGATCGCGTGGCTCCCGCGGACAGGGTCCTCTACGCATTGCGCGACGTCACCGCGACGGTCCCCAGTGATGGACTCATCGCGGCGAGCATCATGGCCAAGAAGATCGCCGGCGGGACCTCCGCCCTCGTCCTCGACCTCAAGGTGGGCGGCGGCGCCTTCATGGCCGACCTGGCCCACGCGAAGAACGTGGGCCGTCTCTGTCGGCTCGTCGGGGCGACCTACGGCCGGCCGACGACGTGTATCTACACGGCAATGGACGCCCCGCTCGGGCGCGCCGTCGGAAATCGCCTCGAGGTCGAGGAGGCGTGGGAGGTCCTCTGCGGAGAAGGCCCCACCGACGTTCGCGAAACGGTGCTCGCGCTGGCCGCCGCGCTGCTCCCGCTGGCAGATCTCGGCATGGACGAGCAACAGGCTCGGCAGCGCGCCGAGACAGCGCTCTCCGATGGTCGCGCGGCCGAACACTTCGAGCGCTGGTGCTACGTGCAGGGCGGTCGCTGGAAGCCGGGCGAGTACCCACGCCTCGCGGCACACCAAGTACGGTCACCGCGCGCGGGCTTCCTGACGGCGATCGACGCGCGCACCGTCGGTCGAGCGGCTCAGCTCTCCGGAGCCGGGCGTCAGACCGTCGACGATGCCGTCGATCCGGCCGCCGGAGTCCTCCTGCGGCGCGGCCTCGGCGACGAGGTGGCCACGGGGGACGTACTGGCAGCCGTCTTCGCTCGCGACTCTCTGCGGCGCTCCACTTCTGGCGAGGTCCTTTCGGACGCTTTCACGGTGAGCGACACGCCTCCACTCCCGCGCCCCGTCGTGCTGGCCCACGAGGAATGAGGTCGGAGACGCTCCAGGACACGCACCTCGGTTCCACGGCCGGTATGATGCGGGCGCGAGGGAATCCTTGCACGGCAGGCGCGGAGACGCCTGCCTGACACCGATCGAGGCGCAGCCGCGGAGGGAGATGGGCCGTTGAGGGTCGTGGGAGGGGAGTGGCGCGGGCGCAGACTCGTTGCCCCGCCGGGCAGCGGCACCCGGCCGACATCCGACAAGGTGCGCGAAGCAATCTTCGATGTGCTCGCCTCCCTGCCGGAGACCGGCGCCGCCGGCGGGAACGCAGTACGGCACGCGCCGCCGGCAGGTCACAGCGTCCTCGACCTCTTCGCCGGCAGCGGCGGGCTCGGGATCGAAGCCTTGTCCCGGGGCGCCGCATCATGTGTCTTCGTCGAGAGGGATCGCGCCGCACTGAGGGCTCTGCGCACCAACCTACAGCGTGTCGAAGCCGGAGGCCTCGCCACCGACGGACGCCCGCGCTCGCCGTCTGACGACAGGCGGTCCCACGTGCGCGCCGCCGACGTGCACCGAGCACTGAAGGCTGACGCCCTGAATGGGTCGCTGTATACTCTGGTCTTCATAGACCCCCCCTACAATCACTATGCGGAGGTCCAGCCCGCCCTGGTCAAGCTCCTGACGCCGGTGCTCGCGCCAGATGCAGTACTGGTCGTCGAGGCGGCCCGACGAGCGAAGGTCGCGCTGCCTTGGCGGGTGGTGCGTGAGAAACGCTACGGCGACACCCAGGTCACGTTCCTGGCGGCGGACGACCTGCAGGGCGCAGAAGGAGCAGAGTATGACGACGGAGAGGCCACCTGAGCCTCCGGGCAGTGGCTGATGCCCCGAAACATCACAGCAATCTGCCCAGGCACGTTCGATCCGGTCACTGTCGGACATCTGGACATCATCCGGCGGGGCGCTGCGAAGTTCGGCCGCGTGGTCGTCGGCCTCATCGAGCACCCGCAGCGCAAGGCACCGCTCTTCTCGCCCGAGGAGCGCGAAGCCTTTCTCAGAGAGGCGCTGGCGGGACACGAGACCGTCATCATCGACCCGTTCAACGAACTGGTCGTGGATCTGGCCCGCAGGTGGGAGGCTCAGGTCATCCTGAAGGGACTGCGGGCCATCTCGGATTTCGAGTACGAGTTCGCCATGGCTCAGCTCAATAGGAGGTTGGCCCCCGACGTAGAAACCGTATTCATGATGGCCTCCCCCGAGCACAGCTATCTCAGCTCCAGTGGGGTCAGAGAGATCGCTGCTTTCGGAGGTTCCGTAGCGGACCTCGTGCCACCGGGGGTGGCACGCCGCCTCGCGGAGATGTTCCCTACACGCGGCTAAGCTACCCAAGGAGGGTTGCTGATCACCATGGACGTCCTCGTTCTCATCGACAAGCTCGACGATATCATCCACAACGCTCGCTCCGTGCCACTCACGGACAACGTCATGTTCGACCGCGAGGAGATCTACGACATCCTCGACCAGATGCGCTCCACGATACCCGAGGAGATCAAGCAGGCACGCTGGATCGTCAAGGAGCGTCAGGAGATGCTCGCCGAGGCCAAGCAGGAGGCCGAGAGGCTGTTGGCGGACGCGCAGGAGCGCGCTGATGCACTGGCCTCGGAGACCGAGATCGTGCGTCTCGCAGAGCGCAACGCCCAGCAGATCATGGAGGACGCCCGCGAGCGAGAGCGTGCCACGCGCCTGGGCGCTGAGGACTACGCCGATGAGGTCCTCGGCAACCTCGAGACGAACCTCGACAAGTTCATCGCCGCGGTACGACGAGGGCGTGAGCGCCTGCAGGGCCGTCCAGACGACGATCTGCAGCCGTGACACGGGCCTCGTCGTAGCCCGCTGAAGCGGTCCCCATGCGCCGTTTTGACCTGCGGTCGCTGCGCTTCGACGCGTCCGGCGAGACCTGGCGTCGACTCCCGGTCGAGGTCGCACCGTTCGTGTTCGGCGGGATCGAGTACGAGCTGGTCGGCGATGTCGTCGACCTGTTGCTCACCGCGGGTCGCGTGGGCGGGAGCGTCACTCTCGTCGCCGAGTTCGAGGCAAATGTCGTCGGCCCTTGCCAACGCTGCCTCGCAGAAGCGGTCGTCCCGGTGAGAGTGCGCGCCGTCGAGTACGCGCGCCACGGCGAATCCGAGGTCGACGATGAAGACGCCGTCGGGTACTTGAGCGCGAACGTTCTCGATGTCGAGCGCTGGACGCGCGACCTGATCGCCGAGGCGCTGCCCGTCAAGCTCCTCTGCGGCAGAGACTGTCGCGGCCTCTGCCCGGAGTGCGGGGTCGACCTGAACGCCGACCCCGGCCACCAGCACGGAGCAACGTAGACGCCATCCGTGTGGTACAGTTCCCTGTCTGCCTGATCCGAGGAGAGCCGCATGCCCGTACCCAAGAGAAAGACATCCCAATCGAAGCGCGATAGCCGCCGCGCCCAACAGAAGCTGAGCGTCGAGACCGCCAGCCTCTGCCCGCAGTGCAAGAGCCCCAAGCTGCCGCATCGCGCCTGCTCGAACTGCGGCACCTACAAGGGCCGCGAAGTCATCGTCGTAGAGGCTGAGTAGGCGTCCGGGGTCTCGTGCCCAAGTCGCTCTACATCGCCTGCACCCAAGCCAGCGGAGGCAAGACCGCCGTCGCCAGCGGTCTGTGCCTCGCTCTCCGCGAACGCGGCCTCAAGGTCGGGTACTTCAAGCCCGTGGGGGTGGTCTCCGCAGCAGCCCTCGCCGACGACGAAGCTCCTTTCGACGAGGATGCCCGCTTCGTCGCCGACCTCCTCGAGCTCGACGATGAACTCAGCGACATCTGCCCTGTGGTGCTCCACGAAGACGCCCTCCACGACGTCTTCGACCCGTCCGAGGCTGACCCGATGAGCCGCGTCACGGCAGCCTACGAGAGGGTCCGACAGAGCAAGGACATGGTCGTCTGCGAGGGTCTCGGCGAGATCTGGCAGGGACGCTTTCTGCGCGCCAGCGGAGCCGATGTGGTGGAACAACTTGACCTCATGACCCTCCTGATCGCCAAGTTCGCCGGAGCCCGCCTCCTGGACGACGTCCTCTACGTCAAGGAGGCTCTCAAGCACCGCCTCCTGGGCGTTCTCTTCAACATGGTGCCTGAGTCACGTCTCGACCTCGTGCGCGATCAGTACGTCCCCCTGCTGTCCCAGGCCGGAGTAACCAGCTACGGCGAGCTGGCGACCAACCCGCGGTTGGCCGCCGTCTCCGTGGCCGAACTCGCGAACGCGCTCGACGGCGCATGCCTCTGTGGCGAGAGCCACGCGGAGGAGCTCGTCGAGACGTACATGATCGGCGCCATGAACCCTTCGCATGCCCTGCACCACTTCCAGCTCACTCCGGACAAGGCCGTGATCGTGGGCGGCGACCGGACGAAGATCATCCTCAGCGCGCTCGAGACGCCAACCGTCGCGGTCGTCCTCACCGGCAACTACATCCCCGAGCCGTCGATTCTCGCCCGCGCCGAGGAGCGCGGCGTCGCTCTCATCTCGGTAGCCGGCGACACCGTCACGGCTGCCGACGCCCTGCGCCATCTGTTTGGTCGCATGCGCGTGCGCCAGAGCGCCAAGATCGACCTGATGGCGCGAATCATCACCGAGTCCCTGGACCTGGACCGACTCGTCGCCGATCTCGAGGGATGAGCGGTACCGGCATGGGGCGCTACACGTCACCCCACGAAGTCACCGCGGCCTGGAGCGCCAAGGCGCACGAGGGCACGGTGCGCGTCGCCGTCGACGCAGCGGGAGGTGACCACGCCCCCGACGAACCCGTCAGAGGGGCTCTGCGGGTCGCCAGCGATCAGCTCGAAGTCGTGCTGGTCGGCGACGAGGCGCAGATCCGGCCGCTTCTGCCGCAGGACTGCCAGCACGTCTCCGTTGTGCACGCTCCCGATGTCATCGGCTACAACGAAGAGGCGGCTCACGCGGCGCGGAACAAGACGGGCTCGAGCATCGTCGTCGGCCTCCGCCTGGTGCGCAGCGGTGCGGCCGACGCCTTCGTCTCGGCAGGCAACACGGGCGCCGTGGTCGCCGCCAGCGTCCTCTACGTGCGCCGCATCAAGGGTGTCCTCCGTCCGGCGATCTGCACCATCATGCCCTGCATGCCGACGCCGGTCGCCTTTCTCGACGTCGGCGCCAACGCCGAGTGCCGTCCGGAGCACCTCCTCCAGTTCGCCGTGATGGGCCAGGCGTTCGCCACAGAGGTGATGGGCCTGCCAGAGCCCGCAGGTCGGGCTGCTGTCCATCGGCGAAGAGCCCACCAAGGGCACCCCCGAGATCATCGAGGCGCATCAGCTTCTGGCTGCCGACCCGCGCATCGCCTTCTACGGCAACGTGGAGGGCCGCGACATCATGAACCGAGTCGTCGACGTGGTGGTCGCCGATGGTTTCACGGGCAACGTGGCGCTCAAGACGATCGAGGGCAGCGCCCGGGCGATCCTGAGCGCGTTGCGCAGCACGATCGACACCTCCACCGTCACCAAGATCGGTGGGCTGCTCCTCAGGAGCGAGCTCCTCAAGATCAGGGCCGTCCTCGATCCCGAGAGATACGGAGGGGCGCTCCTCGTCGGCATGAACGCACCCATCGTGGTCGCCCACGGCAACTCCAGAGCCGCGGGCATCGCCAACGCCATCCTGCAGGGACGACGGGGCGTCGTGAGCGACCTGCAGCCCAACATCGCCCGCGAACTGGGAACCGAGCTTTCTCGCCCTGAACGCATTGTGTAGACTCTGGCGAAACACGTCTGGAGGTTGATCGATGACGCGCGAAGAGGTGTTCGAGCAGGTCAAGACGATCCTCGTCGACACGCTCAGTGTCGACGAAGACAAGGTCACCATGACAGCGCGGTTCCAGGAGGATCTCGAGACCGATTCCCTCGACCTCGTCGAGCTCGTCATGACCATGGAGGAAGACTTCGGGATCAAGATCAGCGACGAGGAAGCCGCCGAGATCAAGACAGTCGGCGACGCCGTCGATTTCGTCATGCTGAGGAACGACGCGTAGACTGGCGCTCCTCTAGGAGAGCGCCGAGGGGAGCCTCTCTCCGCGCGGCGGAGGGCGTCCCCTCGCCGCTGTTGCGAGGCGCTCGAGTGACTCACCGACTTCTGGTTCTGGCAGAACAGCTCGATGGCGCCGTTCTGCAACAGGTGTTCACGCATACGTCGTGGGCAGCGACGCGGGCTGAGTCCTACGAGCGACTCGAGTTCCTGGGAGACAGCGTCCTGAGCCTCTGCATCACCACTGAGCTGTACCGACGCTTCCCGGACCTCCCGGAGGGGCACCTCGCGCGTCTGCGCGCATACGTCGTGAGCCGGGCGACCTGCACGCGCGTCGCGACCCGGCTCGGACTCGGAAGGCAGCTGCGCGAGCGCGCCGTCCAGAGCAGGGAAAGCGGAGAAGCCGTTCAACTCGAGACCAACGACAACGTGCTCGCCGACCTCACCGAGGCACTCATCGGAGCCGTCTACCTGACCTTCGGCTATGAAGCGGTGCGCCCGGCCGTCGTCGAGGTCTTCAACGAGCACATCGACTACGCGGTCAACAGCTACGTCGACTACAAGACCGAGCTACAGGAGCAGCTCGCGCGAGACGGCCGGACGGTCCGGTACAGGGTCCTCGCATCCAAGGGCCCCGCTCACGACCGGGAGTTCGAAGTCGAAGCACAGGTCGGCGACGAGGCTCTCGGCAGTGGCGTCGGGAGCAGCAAGAAGCGCGCCGAGCAGAACGCCGCCCGGGAGGCGCTGAACAAGTGACAAGCCGAGGCCCGGTCCGAGACGCGCGCGACGCCGCCGAGTCGTCCTGCGGCCTCTCTCGAGGCCCACTGAGCGTGTACCTCAAGGCACTGCGCCTCAAGGGCTTCAAGTCGTTCCCCAAGCAGACCTCGCTCTTCTTCGAGCCCGGCGTCGGCGTGATCATCGGGCCGAACGGCAGCGGCAAGAGCAACCTCGCCGACGCCGTCGTCTGGGCGCTCGGTGAGCAGAGCCCCACGAGCTTGCGAGGCTCGTCCATGCATGACGTGATCTTCGCGGGCAGCGACGGCCGCCGTGCCCTTGCCAGCGCCGAGGTCGAACTCACCTTCGACAACGCCGATGGAGCTCTTCCGCTGCCGACCACCGAGGCCAGCGTGATGCGACGCGTCGCCAGAGACGGCACCTCCGAGTACTTCATCAATCAGTCGAGCTGTCGGCTCACGGACGTCGTGGAGCTGCTTGCCCCGGTCGGGCTGGGGAAGGAGATGCACTCGATCATCGGCCAGGGGAAGGTCGAGGCGTTCCTCGCGGGCAAGCCCGAGGATCGGCGCAGCCAGATCGAGGAGGCGGCCGGACTCGGGGCGTTCAAACGCCGCAGGGAGCGCGCCGAGCTCAAGCTCCGCGAGGTGCGCCGCAACCTCGAACGGGCCGCCCTGCTCGAGCGGGAGGTCGGTACCCAGCTCGCACCGCTCCGCCGGCAGGCCTCCGCCGCGGAGCAGCTCCAGAGCATCGAGACCGACGTCGGAGAGATCCGCGGCCGCTTGCTCACCGGCTCCGTCGCGGCGCTCGACGCCGAACTCGACACGGTCAGGGCAGAGCTCGCCGCCATCGAGGGCACCTGCAGACGCGACGAAGAAGGCCTTGCTCGAGTGGCTGAGGCACGAACTGCCGAAGAGGAGTCCTTCGCCCGCCGGCTCGCGGAGCGCGAACGACGCTCCCAGCGTCTGCTGCGCTCCCGAATGCTCGACGGGCGCCTCGAGAGCGCACAACGGCTCACGGACCAGCGCCTGCGCCTTGTCGAGGAGATGGAGCGCGCCGCTACGGCTGAACGCGAGCGCCTGCTCCACGAGCTGACCGGCCTCCCCGAGGAACCCGCCGGCGATGCATGGTCGCCAGTCGAGAAGAAGCTCGAAGAGGAACTTGAAGACGCCGTGGCGGCGCACGGTGGCGATCGCCACGCAGCTGGAGGCCGCGCGTGGGGCGCTCGCTTCGCGGCGTGCCGCGCTGGCGCGGCTCACGCTGGAGCGCGAAGCAGCTCTGGCGGCAGCCGCGCGCCTCGAGCGGCGCAGACTGGCCTTGGCGGGCGAAGAGGCGCGCCTCCTCGTCCAGCATCGCGATCTCACGGAGGAGGCGCGCGAGAACGCGGCTGCCGGCGACGCCGCTCAGGCGGCGGAGTCTTCGGCGCGCGATTCGCTGCGACGCGGCTGCAGCTGCAGCTGCAGCCGCATCGGCGGCTGCGCTGGCGGCGGATGAAGCGGCGGATGAAGCACGTGAGCGCCACCACGCCGCCGTCGGCGAACTGCGTGCCATCGAGGAGGAGGCGGAGCACCTGAGCGCCACACTCCGCGAGCTTCGCGATGTCGATGCGCAGGTGCTCGGCGTGGCCGAGAAGTACCCCGGCACCGCCTCGATCACCGCCTCAGTGTCCTGCGCCGCAGGGTACGAGCGTGCCTTGGCGGCAGCGCTGTCCCAGACGACGGGAGCTGCGCTGGCCGTACCCGGAGACATCGATCACTGGTCGCTGCTCGGCGCCCTGAGGGAGGCGGGGATCGGTCTGGTGCGGCTGGTCGTCACCGCCTCAGGCGCACGGCCGCGAACGGCGTTTCCCGGGGCAGTGCCACTCCTGGACAAGGTCGACCTCGGGGGCCGCGACGAGCTCGAGAACGCACTCGCCGACGTCGTGCTGGTCGACGACCTGCGCAGCGTCCCGGGCAGCTTCGCGGGACTCGCCGTCACCCGGCAGGGGGAGTTCTACCGCCCACTGGCCGGGCAGATGGGCCTGGCGGGCGGAGTTCCCACGGCGTTGCTGCTGGAGCGCCGTGCTTCCCTCAAGCGTCTCGAGGAGCGGATCGGCGACGTCCGCGGCCGTGTGGCGCGGGAAGCGGCCGCCGCTGTGCTGAGGCACGCTGAGAGCGGAAGCTTCGCGCGACGCCCATGAAGAGTTCGCGGCGGCCGAGCGCGAGGCGCGCATCGCCGCCGAGAAGCGGAGCGGGAGCTCGAAGCCCTTCGCTCCCGGGGGCGAGATCTCGAGGCGGTCGCCGCGCGCGATCGGCGTGCCCTTGAGGCGATCACGGCAGAGCGCGCGGAAGCGGGCGCTGCCGAAGGAGGCCGCCGCTGCCTCGGCCGCCGAAGCGTTGTTCCAAGCCGAGCAGCTGCGCCCGGCTCTCGATACCGCCGAGACGGAGGTGGACGGCATCGAGGCCGACTACGCTGCCGCGCAGACACGCGTGACACGGCGTCGCGTCGAGCTCGAGGAGCGACGCGCCGCGGAAGACCGCGCCAGGGCGCAGCGGGCGGCCGCCCGTGAGCGCGCCGCCGCCGGGCGCGCCCGCCTCGAGGAACTCGATGGGCGACTCGTCGAGCTGCCGGCCGTGAGAGACATCTGCGAGGCGCTCGCCGCACGCATCGCGGCAGTTCGTGGACATGCCCAGCGCGTCGCGGCAGGCGTCGAGCCCAGCGCTCGCGACGATGCGGCTCTGGATCGCAGCGAGCTTCGCGCGCTCGCCGAGCGAGAGGCCGCTCTGCGCCGCGAGCTCGAAGGCGCGAACGAGCGGCGACTCGCCGTGCAGGTGAGCGGCGTCTCGCCACGAGGACCGGCGCCGCGAGCTGGCCGCCGCTCTCGACGAGATCAGCGAGCAGATCGACCGGGCTGGCTTCGCGGCTCCGGCGGATGACGCCGAGGAGCAGGCGCTGCGCAAGCGCCTCGAGCTCTTCGCGCGCCGCCGCGAACGCATCGGCCCGGTGAACCCGCTCGCCGCGGCCGAGTGCGCGGAGCTCGAAGAGCGCGCTGCCTTTCTGCGCGACCAACGCCGGGATCTGGAGCGCTCCGTAGCCGACCTCGAGGAGCTCATCAAGCAGCTCACCGGCCAGGTCGACTCGGAGTTCGCGGAGACCTTCGCCGCCGTGCAGGAGCAGTTCGTGCACATGGTCTCGGTGCTCTTCCCGGGCGGCCGCGGCTCGCTCGAGCTCGTGGAACCGAGCGAGCAGGACGGTGCGGGCGGGGTCAGCGTCCAGGTCAAGCCGGCGAAGAAGCTCGGACAGAGGCTGCAGCTTCTCTCCGGCGGCGAGCGCGCCCTCGTGGCGATCGCCTTCCTCATGGCTCTCGTGCTGGCCCGGCCCAGCCCCTTGTACGTCCTCGACGAGATCGAGGCCGCCCTCGATGACGTCAACATCGGCCGCCTCGTGCAGCTGTTGCGCGACTACCGCGAACGCACGCAGTTCGTCGTGATCACGCACCAGAAGCGCACGATGGACGCCGCCGACGTGCTGTACGGCGTGACCATGGGGCCGGACGGCGCTTCGCAGGTCGTGAGCGCGCGCATGGCCGAGAAGGCCATCGACCGTGAGGCGAACTAGCCGGAGTCAGGCAGCGCAGGCAGGCGGCCGGCGAACCGACGACGGAGGAGAAGCAAGTGGAGTGGCACGATGTCTTCATGGGTGTGCCGGTCGAACAGGTCCCGGAGGCCGTCTTCGCCGAAGAGGAGCGCGAGCGAGAGGGTCTGGTCGCCCGCTTCCGCAAGAATCTCGGCAGAGCGCGCTCCGCGGTTCGCGACCAACTGCTGGCGACCGTCTACGTCGGCGTCGACAGACGGCTCTACGAACAGATCGAGGAGATGCTGATCGTCGCCGACGTGGGCATGGCGGGCACGCTGCGGATCGTCGACCAGCTTGAGGAGCGCTGCATTCGGAAGGGGATCAGCGACCGCGACGCGTGCTTGGACGAGCTCTCATCCGTGATCGCCGACATCCTGCGACCAGACGACCCGGAGCGCCAGAGGATCGACGTCAGGGCCACGCCGTCGGTCATCCTCATGGTGGGCGTCAACGGTGCCGGCAAGACGACCACCATCGGCAAGATGGCCTGGCGCCTCAACGAGCTTGGCAAGACTCCGATGATGGTCGCCGGCGACACGTTTCGTGCCGCCGCCGTGCAGCAGCTCACGGAGTGGTCCTCGCGTGTCGGTTGCGACATCGTCAAGCAGGATGAGGGAGGCGACCCCTCCGCTGTCGTGTACGACGGACTGGTCGCCGCCCGCTCCCGCGGAGTCCGACGTCGTGCTCGTCGACACGGCGGGCCGCCTGCACACTCAGGTGAACCTCATGCGGGAGCTCGAGAAGACGCGCCGGGTCATCGAGAGGCAGATGCCCGGAGCACCGCACGAGACTCTGCTCGTGATCGACGCGACCACAGGTCAGAACGGTCTGCGACAGGCCCAGGAGTTCCAGCAGGCGGTGGACGTGAGCGGGGTCGTACTCACCAAGCTCGACGGCACGGCCAAGGGCGGCATAGTCGTCGCCATCCACGAGACGCTCGGCATCCCGATCAAGCTCATCGGGGTCGGAGAACGGCTCGAGGATCTGCGCCCCTTCGAGCCCGAGGTGTTCGCACGAGCCATCTTCGGGAGCGCCGACGAGTCAGAGGCCGACGACTGAGTCATCCGGCGACGACCTGGCGTCGCAGTCGCCCGGCCGTGCGCCCAGGGGTCGCGCGGGGCGCCGAAGCCGCGCACACTGACCGCTCCTCGCCCCGGCGCCAAGCCGGACGAGCGGTGGGGGAGAGGTCGCGCAACGGATCGCGAGGCGTCCCCGGCGATGCCGCTTGGGGTGCCCTTCCCCCATGGAGTGAGCCCGGACCTCTCGTGCTACCATAGATGGCCATCCGCGGAACCGAGCCGAGGGCCGACAGTGTTCGATGCACTCACAGACCGCCTTCAGGGCGTCATGCAGAGCCTCAAGGGACACGGCAAGCTCAGCGCCCAGGAGGTCGACGCGGCGATGCGCGAGATCCGCCTGGCGCTGCTGGAGGCCGACGTCAACTTCCAGGTGGTGCGCGACTTCGTCGCGCACGTGAAGGAGCGTTCCCTCGGCGCCGAGGTGATGGAGAGCCTCACGCCGGCGCAACAGGTCGTGAAGATCGTCAACGAGGAGCTCGTCGCTCTCATGGGCGGGGGCGACTCCAAGCTCGCCATCAGCGGTCACGCCCCGACGATCGTTCTGCTCGCAGGCCTCCAGGGATCGGGCAAGACGACGACCTGCGCCAAGCTCGCCCAGCTCCTCAAGAAGGAGGGCAAACAGCCTGTCCTGATCGCCGCCGATGTGTACAGGCCGGCGGCCATCGACCAGCTGCAGACGCTCGCCGAGCGCGTCGACGTTCCGATCTACGCACCGGGGCCAGGACGTCGACCCCGTCGACATCGCCCGCGACGGCGTGGCGTACGCGCGCCAGCACGGCGATGTGGCGATCATCGACACCGCAGGACGGCTGCACATCGACGAGGAGCTCATGGACGAGCTCGTGCGCATTCGCCACGCCGTCAAGCCGCACAACATCCTGCTGGTCGTCGACGCCATGACGGGCCAGGACGCCGTCAACGCCGCGGAGGAGTTCCGACAGCACATCGACCTCGACGGCGTCGTGCTGACCAAACTGGACGGCGACGCCAGGGGCGGCGCCGCACTCAGCGTGCGCGCCGTGACGGGCAAGCCCATCAAGTTCGCGAGCAGTGGCGAGAAGCTCGGTGACTTCGACGTCTTCCACCCCGACCGCATGGCCAGCCGCATCCTGGGCATGGGCGATGTGCTCTCGCTCATCGAGAAGGCTGAGCTGTCCCTCGACGAGAAGCAGGCGGCGGCGATGGAGGCGCGCCTGCGACGCGCCGAGTTCACCTTCGAGGACTTCCTCGAGCAGCTCAAGCAGATACGCAAGATGGGCTCTCTCTCCAGCATCATCGGCATGCTGCCGGGCGTGCCCGGCATCAAGGAGCTCAAGAACGTGCAGGTCGACGACCGTCAGCTCGACCACATCGAGGCCATGATCTTCTCCATGACCGCCCTGGAGCGCCGTCACCCGGATCTCATCGACGGCAGCCGGCGGCGGCGAATCGCGCGCGGCAGCGGGACGAGCGTCCAGCAGGTCAACCAGCTGCTCAAGCAGTACCGCGAGATGCAGAAGATGATGAAGGGTCTGGCGAGCGGGCGACAGAAGGGGTTTCGTCTGCCGGGCCTGAGCGGGTAGAATAGAGAGTCGGGCGGCTCGCTTGAGCCGCGAAGTATGCGCAATCCGCTGTCGCCGTCGTGGTCGCAGCGACGTTCTCTCACCCCAAGGAGGGGAAGCAAGTTGGCAGCACGAATGAGATTGAGCCGGGTCGGGAGCACCAAGAAGCCCATCTACCGCATCGTCGTCGTCGACTCCAGAGCCCGCCGCGACGGCCGCGCCATCGAGACGATAGGCCAGTACAACCCCCGCACCGAGCCGTCGTTCATCGAGATCGACGCCGAGAAGGCCAAGAAGTGGCTGGCGGAAGGGGTACAGCCAAGCCGCACCGTGCAGAAGCTGCTCGCCATCAAGGGGATCGGCAAGTAGGCAACGCAGTCCACCCCGGTCCGACGGAGGAGCGGCATGTTGAAGGACCTGCTCGAGTACCTGGCCAAGTCCCTCGTCGACAACCCCGGCGAGGTTCGCGTCTTGGTCACCGAGACGGATACCACGGTCCTGCTCGAACTCTCCGTGGACAAGGACGACGTCGGCAAGGTGATCGGCAAGCAGGGGCGCATCGCCCGTGCCTTGCGCACCATCATCAAGGCCTCCGCCGTCCGCGACGGCAAGCGAGTCGTCGTCGAGATCGTCGACTAGGCGGCTTGGAGCCCGCACTGTCGACGACGCGATCTGCTCCCCTGCCATGAGCGCTTCCGGGCTCTGGGTCTGCGGCATCCTGGGCAAGGTCCATGGACTGCGCGGCGAGCTGTATCTGAACCTCTCCCCGAACGGTCTCGAGTACCTGCGGCTCGGAGCCCAGTTCTACGTCGCGGGGCCCGACCGCGATAGACCCGATGGCGCCTGCCGGCTCTTGCCGTGCGCGGCCGAGCGTGTCGGCGGCACCGATCGCCGGCCCCTCGTCCTGCTCGATCTCGCGGGAAGCAGGGAGGAGGCCATCGCCCTGCAGGGTGGCGAGCTGCTGGCCACCGGCGGAGAACTCGACGCACTGCCCCACTACACGATCGGCGGACTGGTCGGCCTGCGGGTGGAGACCGTCGGCGGCCGCTTCCTCGGCACGATCCATGACGTCATCCAGAGCCCCGCCCACGAGGTGCTCGTCGTCCGCACACCGGCCGGCGCCGAACTGCTCGTGCCTCTCGTCGACGAGCTCGTGTCTGTGGACGATGCCGGCCGCATCGCGCGCGTGGTCGATGGCCTGCTCGACGAAGACAAGACTGCGGGCTGACGGTGCGCTGCGACGTCTTCACGCTCTTCCCCGAAGCGTTCGACTGGTACCTGTCTCAGGTCCACGTCCGCCATGCCGAGCGCCTCGGGCATCGTTTCGGGCTGACCAACTTCCGCGACCACACGCCCCTCAGCCACCTGCAGGTCGACGACACGCCGTACGGCGGCGGCGCGGGCATGGTCCTGCGCATCGATGTCGTCTGTGCGGCCCTCGAGGCGGTGTTCGACGTTCCTGCTCAGCGCCTTCGCGAGACGCGGCGCGTCGTCGAGCTGACGCCCAAGGGCGTCCCGCTCACCGACGCCTTGGCTCGCGAGCTGGCCGCCGACGATCTCGTCCTTCTCTGCGGCCGCTACGAGGGCATCGACGAGCGTGTCGGCCACATCGTCAGCGATCGCATCTCCATCGGCCCGTACGTCCTGTGCGGCGGCGAGATCGCCGCCATGGCGCTGCTCGACGCGGTCACTCGGAAGCTGCCGGGTGTGATCAGCAACCCCGAGAGCATCGTGAGCGAGTCTCACTCACCCGAGCTCGAAGGCGGTGGCGAGTACCCTCAATACACACGACCCGCCGAGTTCCGGGGCTGGTCAGTGCCTCCGGTGCTTCTCAGCGGGCACCACGGCGCGATCGCCGCCTGGCGAAAGGAGCGGGTGGCCCATGAAGACCTCGAAGGTGAGCGAAAGGCGTAGCGGAGCGAGGCACCGCTGGCCCATCGCGCCGACCTGCCACGCTTTGCGCCGCGTCCGCGAGCCTGTTACACTACCCGTCGGCTTGCGCTCGCAACGCTGGGTTGAGCTCGGAAAGAGGATCCGTGAACATCATTGAGAACATCGAACGCCAGCAGCTGCGCGACGACATCCCGCAGTTCAAGGCCGGCGACACAGTCAAGGTCCATTTCAAGGTCGTTGAGGGCACGCGCCACCGTATCCAGGTCTTCCAGGGCATCGTCATCAAGCGGCAGGGGGCGGGCGCACGTGAGACCTTCACGGTGCGCAAGCAGTCCTTCGGTGTCGGCGTCGAGCGCACGTTCCCCGTGCACTCCCCCAAGATCGAGAAGATCGACGTGCTCTCGATCGGCGACGTGCGGCGCGCGAAGCTGTACTACCTGCGCGACAAGGTGGGCAAGCAGGCCCGGGTGCGCGAGAAGCAGCGCTAGAGCGGCTCATCCGCCCCGGAGCGGCGCTCCGTCATCGGCAATACCCTTCACCGGACCAGCGACTTCTCCAGGCCATGCGCCCGCGATGGCCGTGCCGGCAGTCCGCTCCACGACCTCCGTGCGCTGTGTTCGCGGCTACGCGTCGGCTCGCATCGGACAGTGCCCGGGCGACCCGCGAGGACAGAGTCGTCTGCTGCTCATCCCGCCCTCAGTCTGTCGCTCATCTGAACGGGCCGGAGGCTCTGATACACTCCTGCCGCGAAGGCGCAGAGGGGGGAGAGTGACCCAGGACGCACATGCGAGTGACGAGCCCCAAGGCGGACGCAAGCCGTCCTCGCGCAAGCGCACGCTCGCCGAGTACGCCGTACTCGCCCTCGTCGCCATCGGCGTGGCGCTGCTCATCCAGGCGTTCCTCGTCAAGCCGTATCGCATTCCCTCGGAGTCGATGCAGAATACGCTGCTCGTGGGCGACCGTGTGCTCGTGGACCGCATCTCCTGGCGCTTCTCGGACCCACAGCAAGGTGACGTCGTCGTCTTCCATCCCCCTTTTGACGGGCCCGTCCTCATCAAGAGGATCGTCGGCATGCCCGGGGACGAGCTGTCCGTCAGCGAAGGCGTTCTCTACGTCAACGGTGAGGCGCTGAGCGAGTCGTACGTGCTTCAGACGGCGGAGGGTCCGGTCCCGACTGAGTCGTTCGCGAACGGCATGCCTTGGGGGCTCGAGGAGCCATTCGTCGTGCCCGCCGACAACTACTTCATGATGGGCGACAACCGCATCAACAGCGGCGACAGCCGCGAGTTCGGACCGGTGCCCCGCGACCAGCTCGTAGGGCTGACCTTCGGACGCTACTGGCCTCTCGCTCGCATCGGAGGGGTCGACGACTAGCGGGCGGATCGGAGTCCGGCGACCGCAGAGGAGTCCCGACACGCCCAGCGGTGCGGTCCGGGTGCGCAGCCCGGAGCCCGCCGGCAACACGCGCTTCGCCTTCGACATCGACGCTGTGTGCCGGCCGCACCGTGGCCGGCGCCGACGAGGCAGGCCGCGGTTCCCTTGCCGGCCCGCTGGTCGCCGCAGCAGTCTGCCTCGACTACGGCGACCTCGGGTCCGCCGACTTCGCAGCGCTGGCCGCTCTCGACGACTCGAAGAGGCTCGACAGGCCGGAGCGCGCGCTTCTCTACGGCGAGATCCTGCGACCGCGCCAAGCAGGTCGCCATCGTGTGCTGCTCCCAGCACACGATCGATCGCGAGGGCCTTCATCGCAGCAATCTCGCCGCTCTCGAGGCGGCCCTCCGGGCATTCCTACCCGTTCCGGACGTCATCCTCGTCGACGGATTCCGGCTACCGGGCCTCACGCTGGCCCACGAGGCCGTCGTCGGCGGCGACGGGCGCTCCGCGGCGATCGCCGCCGCCTCGATCGTCGCCAAGGTGACGCGTGACCGGCTGATGATCAGCCTTCACGATCGCTACCCGCAGTATGGATTCGACCGCCATGTCGGCTACGCGACGCGCGTCCATCACGACGCCATCGCCGAGCACGGTGTCTGTGAACTCCATCGCCTGTCGTTCGCCAGTGTCGCGTACAGCCAGCTTGACCTAGGGCTGTAGGGCCCGTCGCGCGACCACGCCGGTGACGTCCGCCCTGACAATCAGGAACGTCACCTCGCCAAGCTGATCGGCAGCATGTGCCGGCGAGTCTCGCTCCACTACTGTCTGGGAGTGAGCACTCGCCAAACACTCGGTTGGGCTGCCGAGCAAGCCGCCGCCGAGCATCTCCGCCGCTCAGGATGGTTCTGTCTCGGGCGCAACGTCCGCGTCGGCCGCGGTGAGCTCGACATCATCGTGCGCCGTGGCCGCGTCCTTGCCTTCGTCGAGGTGAAGGCGAGACGCAGCGGCATCTGCGGCTCGCCTGAAGACGCCGTCGATCGCCGCAAGCGACGCCAGGTGGCTCGGCTCGCCGAGATGTGGCTGGCGAGTCGCCCATGGGCCCTGCACGAGGTCGATGAGGTGCGCTTCGACATCATCGCCGTGGATGCCAGCAGGTCACCCGCCGCGATTCGTCATCTCGCGGCCGCGTTCATGGCCGACGGGTAGCGCGGGTCCGTGCTCGCCCACATCGCCAGCGAAGCCCTGAGCGGCCTTCAGGGCCACCCGGTGGAAGTCGAGGCCGATGTCGTGGCCGCCGCTCCGGCATTCAGCATCGTCGGCCTGCCCGACGCCGCGGTACAGGAGAGCCGCGAACGGGTTCGCGCCGCTATCGTCAACTCTGCTTTCGAGTTCCCGTCGCGGCGCATCACAGTGAACCTGGCCCCCGCCTCCCTTCGCAAGGAGGGGCCATCGTTCGACCTGCCCATCGCCCTCGCCTTTCTCGTGGCTACCGGCCAGGCGACCGACGGTTGCGGCGAGCGCGGCCCGCTGGCCGCTGTCGGCGAGCTCGGCCTGGACGGCAGCGTACGCCCGGTGGCGGGCGCTCTCGACCTGGCCGAGAGTCTGCGTCGGCGCGGGGTGCGAGGCCTGCTCGTACCGTCCGCGAACGCGGCCGAGGCAGCCCTCGTGCCCGGGCTCGAAGTCTACCCAGCGGAGAGCCTCGGGCAGGCGGTTCGACAGCTGGCCGCGGGGGGCGGGGAGACAGCGCCTGCCGCCGACCTCGGCGACTTGCTCGACGACGCTCCTCCAAGCGATGCCGACTTCGCCGACATCAGCGGCCAGGAACAGGTCAAGCGTGCCCTTGAGATCGCCGTCGCGGGAGCCCACAACGTACTCATGTGCGGCTCGCCCGGTGCCGGCAAGACCATGCTCGCCCGACGCCTTCCGAGCATCATGCCGGCACTCAGCATCGAGGAGGCCATCGAGATAACCCGCATCTACAGCGTCGCCGGTCTTCTGCCCGCGAGCGTCCCCCTCATCACTCGAAGGCCCCTGCGCTGTCCGCATCACACGATCTCCTCGCCCGGGTTGGTCGGTGGCGGAACCACTCCGCGTCCGGGAGAGATCAGCCTCGCCCATCTCGGGGTCCTCTTCCTCGACGAGTTCCCGGAGTTCCGGCTCTCCGCCCTCGAAGGCCTGCGGCAGCCGCTCGAGGACGGCCGGCTCACCATCAGCCGCAGGCTCACGTCGATGACGTTTCCCGCGCGTATCATGCTGGTGGCGGCGATGAACCCCTGCCCCTGTGGCTATCGTGGCGACCGCTCCCGCGAGTGCACGTGCCCGAGCTACCGCGTGCGGCAGTACTCCTCCAAGCTGAGCGGCCCGCTGCTCGACCGCATCGATCTGCATCTCGAGGTACCCAGGGTGTCCGCCAGGGACCGTGCGGGCGCCGCGCGCGGCGAGACCTCGGCGATCATTCGCGGGCGTGTCGGCGCTGCGCGGCAACGCCAGCTTCATCGCCTCGCGGACACCGGGTCCTACGCGAACGCGCACATGGACGCGCGTCACCTGCGCCGTCTGTGCACTCTCCATCCGGATGCGAGCGCCCTGCTCGATCGAGCCTATGAGCGTCTGCGGCTGAGCGCCCGCGCCTGCGATCGGGTGGTCAAGGTCGCGCAGACTATCGCCGACCTCGAGGGCGCCGCAGTCATCCACCCGCACCATGTCGCCGAGAGCCTCTCCTACCGCCCGAGGAGCGACCGTGGAGGGTGAGGGCCGTGGAGGCCGAAGCGGATCTTCGGACGGCCGGGCCAAGCCACGCAGGCCAACCGCGAATCGGCGCGCGATCTGTGTCTGGCTGGGCGGGCTGGCCTCGTGCCATCCAGGGCTGATCAGGCGTCTCGTCAAGATCCACGGCAGCATCTCGGAGGTCGTCGACATGGACCCAGGGGACCTCGCCGAAACGCTGCGAGTGTCGGCGAGAGGAAGGCAGATGGCACTCGGCGGCGCTGAGGGATCGCCGGAACCTGAAGCCGCCGGCGCGCGACCGACCGGCGACGACGAGCGCGCCAGATCCCGCTTCGAGTCGGTTCTCGACCTCTCCCCGCGCCAGTACCTGGACGCGCTCGACTCCACGGGGGAGGGTCGCGCGCTCGTCGCCTGGTGCGACCCGCTCTACCCACCAGCTCTCAGGCAGCTCGCCGACCCGCCGCTGTGCCTCTTCGTGCGACACGACTGCCCGGACGAGGAGCGCACCCACAGGCTGCAAGCTCTCTGCGTTCGCCCAGTCGTCGCGGTCGTCGGCACCCGGGCACCGTCGATCTACGGACAGGAGATGGCGGCCGGTCTCGGCCGCGACCTGACCTCGCGCGGCGTCCTCGTCGTCAGTGGCTTGGCCATGGGCATCGATGCGACAGCCCAGGCCGCAGCCGTCGACGCGGCGCTGAAGCTGCGTGCGCCGACGACTGTAGGAGTCCTCGGATGCGGTGCCGACGTCGTGTATCCACGTGCCAATCGCAGGCTCTTCGATGCGGTCAGACGTACCGGCCTGCTCATCTCGGAGTTCGCCTGGGGAGTACCCGCCCGGGCCTGGCGCTTTCCCGCGCGGAATCGAGTGATGGCCGGGCTCGCGCGAGCAGTCGTCGTGGTCGAAGGTGCCGACCGGAGTGGCGCGCGCCTCACGGCCGACTTCGCCCTCGCTCTCGGCCGCGACGTCCTCGCGGTGCCCGGAGAGGCGGGGAGGAGGCTCTCTGCGGCACCGCACGCGTTGCTCAGGCAGGGCGCCGCGCTGTGCGAATCAGCCGACGACGTACTCGCCGCGATCATCCCACTGGGCATGCAACCGCCGGCCGCCATATCGCCGAACGAGAGGCGGCTGAGCCACCCTCAGCAGGAGTTCGACGATGGCTCGGGCGTTGTCACCAACGTGCTGACGGCTCTCCGGGCAGGCCCGATGAGTGCCGACCAGGTCTCGCGGCGCTGCGCCGTCCCCTTCCATACTGCCGGCGCCGCTCTCAGTGAGCTTGAGGTCGAAGGCCTCGTGTATCCGGTCGACGGCGGCGTGTACCGTCTACGCCAGAGCTGATCACGTCCGGACCATGTGGCGGCGTCGGATCCTGGCGGGGCCTGTGCAGGAGTGAGAGAGCCCGGCGTTGAAGCCTAGGGCGCCACGAAGGGGTGCCCGTTGACCACATCGCCGCAGCGCGCCATGCAGAACGAGTCGCGAGTCGCTGCCGACCCGAACCGGCGCTGCACCGGCTATCTCCGCGACCTCGAGGTCCGTGGGGCCAGCTCGTCCACTCGCCGCTCCTACGGAGCCGATCTCGCCCAGCTTCTCGAGTGGCTCGCGGCTCGCGGCACCACCGTGGAGGAACTCGATCGCCGCTCAGTGCGCGCCTTCTCGGCCGACCTGGGCCGGCGAGGGTACGCGCCGGCGACCCTCTCGCGCAAGCTCTCGACGCTGCGCGGTCTGCTGCGCTACCTCACCGAGAACGGCGTGCTCCAAGCCGATCCGTCGCGGACGCTGCCCGGACCCAGGCGCCGACGGCGCCTGCCCCGAACCCTCACGGTGTCCGAGGTCGACTCCGTGCTGACGGCCGCCGGTGGCGTGGAGCCTCTCTCGTTGCGGGACCGCCTGGCACTGGAGCTCCTCTACGGCTGTGGATTGCGCAGCCAGGAGACCGTCGACCTCTCGCTCGACGACGTGCAGCAGGCCCAGGAGCAGCTCCGCGTGAGGGGCAAGGGCGGCAGGATGCGAGTCGTGCCGATGGGAGCGGAGACAGCGGCGGCCCTCCATCGCTACCTCGCGCGCGGCCGCGCGCCACTCGCTGGCAGGCGAGTCATCGCTCGCCCACGCCGAGCCCGGAGCGAGGCTCGCCGCTGCTGCGTCTCCCACAACGGCCGGCGCCTCTCGACTTCGGACATTCGTCGACTCGTTGTAAGGTACTGCAGACGGGCTGGCGTCGTCGAAGCCTCACCGCACATGCTTCGGCACGCCTACGCGACACACATGCTGGAGCGAGGGGCAGATCTGCGAGTGATTCAAGAGTTGCTCGGTCATGCGTCGGTATCGACGACGCAGGTGTACGCGCACGTTGGGGGAGCGCACCTGCGGCGCATGTACGACCTTCACCACCCGAGGGCCTGAATGAGCGCGACGACGAAACTAGATGAGCAGAAGGTCCGCGAGCTCTGGGCGCGCTACAAGCATCACGGCGACCAGGCGGCGCGCGACCGCCTGATCCTCTCGTACGCACCCTTGGTCAAGTATGTGGCTGGGCGCATGAGCAACGGCCTGCCTGCCCACATAGACGAGGCCGACCTCATCAGCTACGGCCTGCTCGGTCTCATCAGCGCCCTCAAGCGGTTCGACCCCGAGCGGCAGATCAAGTTCGAGACCTACGCGATCTCCCGCATCAAGGGATCCATCATCGATGAGCTGCGCTCACTCGATTGGGTCCCCCGCTCGGTGCGCAGCAAGGCGCGCGACATCGAGGCCGTCTGTGCGCTCCTCGAGAACCGGCTGCACCGCGCGCCGACCGACGAGGAGATCGCCGACGAGCTGCATATCACCGTCGCCGAGTTCCGCCAGTCACTGACGCAGATCTCCACCACGTCCGTCGTTGCGCTCGACGAGCTCTGGCCGGTATCTGGGTCGGACGGCGACCGAACGGCGCTCATCGACACGATCGAAGACCCGAAGAGCAACGACCCCTCGCGCATGCTCGATCTCAGTGAGATCCGCACGCGCCTGGCCGCGGCCATCGACGCCCTGCCCCAGCGCGAGAAGACGGTCATCGCTCTCTACTACTACGAAAACCTGACGCTCAGGGAGATCGGCGAGGTTCTGGGGGTCACCGAGTCCCGCATCTCGCAGTTGCACACCAAGGCCGTCCTCCGACTGAAGGGCCGCCTGCGCGACGAGATCGAGCCCGCCGCCATCATCTGACGGCCAGGCTGCCGCGCTGAGCGCAATGGCGGCCGAGGTGCCCGTCTGGTATGATTCTGGGTCGTTATGTCCATGTCGACCCGGCGGATTCCCGGTCTGTGGCGGTGTCGAGCAGAAGGTGCCATGAGCACCAGCTCTCGATTCCACGGATCTCCCGCCGGCACCAGAGCGGGCGGCCAGACCCGGCGCAGACGCGCCGGCTCATTCCGCCCGGCAACCGCTTCAGAGGGAGGGCATCTTGCCTGCACCGCAGCACACCGTGAGCATGAAGGACCTGCTCACCAACGGCGTCCATTTCGGCCACCAGACGCGTCGCTGGAACCCCAAGATGAAGCAGTTCATCTTCGGCGAGCGCGGCGGCATCTACATCATCGACCTCCAGAAGAGCACCGTCCTCATCGATGAGGCGTACGCGTTCCTCAAGAACACGTCCGAACGCGGGGGCTCCGTCCTCTTCGTGGGAACCAAGAAGCAGTGCCAGGAGCAGATCAAGGAGCAGGCCGAGCGCGTCGGCATGCCGTATGTCTGCAATCGATGGCTGGGCGGACTGCTCACCAACTTCGCCACACTGAGCAAGCGCATCAAGCGCATGCACGAGCTGAGGCGCCTCGAGCAGGACGGCTCCCTGGACCTCCTGCCGACGCGCGAGGCGATGCAGCTGCGCGCCGACCTGCGCAAGCTCGAGCAGAACCTCGGCGGCGTGGGCACTATGGAGCGTCTTCCCGCCGCCGTCTTCGTCGTCGATCCGCGCAAGGAAGCCATCGTCGTCAAGGAGGCGCGCAAGCTCAAGATCCCCATCATCGGCCTCGTCGACACCAACTGCGACCCGGACGAGATCGACTACATCATCCCGGGCAACGACGATGCCATCCGCAGCTGCGCCCTGATCATCAGCGTCATGGCCGACGCGGTGGCCCAAGGACGTCAGCTCCTCACCGAGGCCGAGATGAAGGCCGCCAGCGAGCGCAAGGCGGCTGAGGATGCCGCCGTCGCAGAGGCCGTCAAGGCCGCTGAGGCCGAAGCTGCGGCGGCGACCGCCGACGCCGAAGCTGCGGCAGCAGAAGCCGAGGCCCCCGCTGCCGCGAAGACCACCAGCGCGGAGACGGCCCCCAAGCCGGGGGCGCAGAAGCCGGACAAGAAGGCGAGCGCGACCAAACGTGTCGCGAAGCCGGCGGCCAAGAAGGCCGACGCTCCCGAAACGGCAGCAGCTTCCGAGGCGAAGACGGAGGCGTCCTCCGCCAAGACCGAGAAGGAAACCGCGCCGGCCGCCGAGGCCAAGCCGACTGCCGAGGCCAAGCCGACTGCCGAGTCGGGCGACAAGGAGTCGTGACCGACCCCCACGACAACCGCCGACCCTACGAGAGGATCGTGCTGTGGCTGAGATTACTGCTGCACTAGTCAAGGAGCTTCGCGAGAAGAGCGGAGCGGGAATGATGGACTGCAAGAAGGCCCTCGCCGCCACCGATGGCGACAAGGAGAGGGCCATGGACGAACTGCGCAAGCAGGGTCTCGCGAGCGCCCAGAAGAGGAGCTCTCGCGCAACCAAGGAAGGCGCCGTCGATTCGTACGTCCACGCCGGCGGAAAGATCGGCGTTCTCGTCGAGGTGGGCGTTGAGACCGACTTCGTCTCCCGCAGCGACTCGTTCAGGCAGTTCACTCACGACCTCGCCATGCATGTCGCCGCCGCGTCGCCGCAGTGGGTCACGCGCGACGAAGTCCCCGCCGATGTCGTAGACCGCGAGAAGGCGATCTACGCCGAGCAGGTCAAGGGCAAGCCCGAGAACATCCTCGACAAGATCGTCGCAGGGAAGCTCGAGAAGTTCTTCGCCGAGACTTGCCTCATGGAGCAGGCCTTCATCAAGGACCCGGACCGCACCATCGAGCAACTCCGCACGGATCTCGTGGGCGTCATCGGCGAGAACGTCGAGGTCCGTCGCTTCGTGCGGTTCCAGCTCGGCGAGACCTCCGAACAGAGCTAGCGAGCATGGAAGGCGATCCCCCAAGCAGCGCCTTCCACCGCGTTCTTCTCAAGCTGAGCGGCCAGGCGCTGGGCAGCAAGACGAAGACGATCGATCCCTCGACGACGAGAGAAATCGCTCGCTACATCAAGGTGGCGCGCACCCTCGACGTCCAGATTGCGATCGTGGTCGGTGGCGGCAACATCTTCCGGGGCATGTCGGCTCATGTGGCCGGCATGGACCGCGCCACCGGCGACTACATCGGCATGATCGCGACTGTGCAGAACGCGCTCGCCCTGCAGGATGCGCTCGAGGACGAGGGCGTCGACACTCGCGTCATGAGCGCCTTCGAGATCCGCGACGTCTGCGAGCCATACATTCGGCGCCGCGCCATCAGGCACCTCGAAAAGGGCCGCGTCGTCATCTGCGCCGCCGGCACCGGCAACCCGTACTTCAGCACGGATTCTGCAGCGGCGCTCCGGGCTCTCGAGCTCGAAGCCGAGACCATTCTTATGGCCAAGCGCGAGTACGACGGCGTGTACTCTGCCGACCCGGAGCGAGAGGAAGAAGCGGAGTTCATCCCGCAACTGACGCACCTCCAGGCAATCGAACGCGGACTCAAGGTGATGGACACGACGGCGCTGAGCCTGTGCATGGACAACTTCATGCCTATCTGCGTGTTCAGGATGACCGGCGACAACATCGTGCGCGTGCTTTCGGGCGAGCGCGTGGGCACCCTCGTGCACACGCCCGTCAGGAACTGACCCGGAGGGGAGGATCGGTGGAGAAGGAACTGCTGGCGGACGCCAAGCGCCGCATGGACAAGGCAGTCGAAGCCGTGAGAACGGAGTTCACGACCGTGCGCAGCGGGCGCGCCAGCGTCGGCTTGCTGGACCGGGTCCACGTCGACTACTACGGGACCTCGACGCCGCTGAAGCAGGTGGCCAACGTGGCGGCCCCCGAGCCGCGGATGCTGACCGTGCAGCCGTACGACAAGACGGCCATGAAGAGCATCGAGAAGGCCATCATGGAGTCCGACCTCGGTCTCAACCCCAGCAACGACGGGATTCTCATCCGGCTGCCCGTCCCGACGCTGACTGAGGAGCGCCGCAAGGAGCTGGTGAAACTCGTTCATCGACTGGCCGAGGACGGGCGCATCGCCGTGCGCAACGTCCGCCGGGATTGCATGAAGGACCTCAAGGAACTCGTGCACGAGGGAGAGGTCGGCGAGGACGCCGAGAGGCGTGCCGAGCACGACCTGCAGAAGCTGACCGACGAGCATGTGCACGGCATCGACGAACTGCTGAAGCACAAAGAGGCCGAGATCCTGGATGTCTGAACCCCCATCCGGGAGGAGCCTAGCGGCGCGGGGAGGAAGGTTGTCACCTTGGCGGACCTGGATGGCCCGCTGGCGCATGCGCCGGATGGGCGACCAGGCTGCCCCAGCCGCCGGCGGATCCCGGTGCCGATACCTGGCGATCATCATGGACGGCAACGGACGCTGGGCGCAGCGCAGACGTCTGCCCGTTGTCGCAGGCCATCGGGCTGGAGCAAAGGCGCTGCGCCGCATACTCGAGCACGCCATGAGGCGCGACATCCGGGAGGTGACCGTGTACTCGTTCTCGACCGAGAACTGGAATCGGCCTCCAGACGAGGTCGCCGCGCTCATGGATCTCTTCGTCGAGATGATCGACACCCAGGTACCAGACATGCACGAGCGAGGCGCCCGTGTGCGCTTCGTCGGCCGCCGAGACGGCGTTCCGCAGCAGCTCCTTCAGCGCATGGAGGAGGCCGAGGCGCTGACCGCCGCAAATGTCGGCATGACCGTCTACATCGCCTTCAACTACGGCGGGCGGCAGGAGCTCCTGGACGCAGCTGCGGCCCTCGCCGCCGCCGAAGAGGAGGCGACCCCAGAGAACTTCCGCCGCCACCTCTACGCCCCCGAGATGCACGACCCGGAGATGCTCATACGCACCTCGGGCGAGCTTCGCGTCAGCAACTTCCTGCTCTGGCAGTGCGCCTACTCCGAGTTCAGCTTCACAGATACGCTATGGCCGGACTTCGACGAGGCGGCTCTCGATGAGGCGCTCGCGGAGTACGGGCGGCGGCAACGCCGCTTCGGAGGCCGCGTGATGGAGACTCAAGCGTCGTGATCACGCGCATCATCACCGGCGCCGTCCTCGCTCTGCTGACGATCGTCGTCATCGGCAACGGAGGGCTGGTCTTCTTCTTCGTGATGCTGGCGCTGGCCTTGATAGGCCTCAACGAGTTCTTCCGCGTCATGAGGCGGTACCGCCCTCTGCCTCTCGGGGGATTCCTCGCAGTCGCGGCCATGATGTACATGGCGTGGTTCCACACGCCACTCGGAATACTCGGGGCGATCGCTTTGGGCGCGCTGCTCGTCTCGCTTTCGGGCCTCCTCATCGGACCCAGGCCCGGTGTGAGTGTCCGGATGGCTATCACCCTCCTCGGAATCCTCTATCTGGGGCTGGGGTTCTCTCATCTCCTGCTCCTGCGTCAGCTCGACGGCGGCCTGGCGATCGTCCTCACGGTCGTCTTCGGAACGTGGGCCGGCGACACGGTCGCCTACTTCACGGGCAAGTACTTCGGCTCCACGCCGATGGTGCCCAAGCTCTCCCCCAAGAAGACATGGGAGGGGTTCGCTGGGGGCGTGGCCGGAACGATCCTGCTCGTCGTCGTCATCGGTCTGTACACGGACGCTACGCCGATCGATTCGCTGCTGCTCGGCGCAGTCATCGCCGTGTTCGGACCACTCGGCGATCTGTTCGAGAGCCTGCTGAAGCGCGACGTGCAGATCAAGGACTCGGGCCGGGGGCTGCCGGGCCACGGCGGCGTACTCGACCGCTTCGACGCGCTCATCTGGGCGTCGGTCGCGTCCTACTACCTGCTCACCGTCGGGCTCGGCTACTGATCGCGGACGCCGGCTCGTGGGAGACGGTCCCGGCGCCCAGCGCCTGAGCAGACGGAGCCTCGCGACCAAGGCGTTTGGCGGCCTGGCGCTTGGCGGCACCGCCCTCGCGCTGGGGCTTGCCTGGTACCGGCTCTTCCAGAGTCGCGACCTCGCGGATGAGAGCGGGTCTCTCGTCGTGCCCTGGCGCTGGGCGCTTGGGGACATGCCTTTCGTGAACGAGGAGGATCTCTCCCAGATCCCCAGCCTCCTCGTCTATCCGCTCGTCAAGCTGTTTGCGGTCCTGCGCGACTACGATGTGACCGGCCTCATCCTCTATGGGCGACACGTGTACCTGCTCATGGCTGTCGGTGTGGCGCTGGGAGCGTTCATCGTCCTGCGCCGGCTCCTGCGGTGGGAGTTGGCTCTCCTGGTCGCTGCGCTCTGCGTCGCCTCTCTTTCGTGGGACACGCCACAGGTCAGCTCCAGCCCCATGGGAGCGGCGCTGCTGACTCTGGGCTCGATCCTTGGGCTCCGCGCCGTGATCGAGCCTCCTTCGAGAGCTTGGGCGCTCGCCTCGGGCGCCGTGCTCGGGCTCGCAGTGGTCGCGTATCCGACGCTGCTCTTCGTGCTCCCGTTCTATGCAGTCTTTCTCGCCTTCGCGCTGGGGCGCGGCGGCGTCGCCGTGCTCGCAGAGGGCACTTTCGCGTACGCCCCCGACCCGCAGGGACCACCGACCGGGCGCACGGCGTGGCAGGTCCTGAGCGCGTGGGCGCTGGGCGGCGCGCTCACGCTCGTCCCGATCAGCCTCGTCATCCTCAGCTTCGGCGCCGAGAATCTCGTGCGCTGCTGGCACTACACGCTCGAGATAGGCCATCAGCTCGGCCAGCTGGGCGGGGCCACGAAGGTCTACGAGATCGTCTCGGGGTCGTGGAGCTTCCTCTGGTCGCGCCCCTATCTCGTCATCATCGCCGTAGTCATCTACGCCGTGTACAGACGGTGGCCGCCGCTGGGGCGCTCTCTCCTCGCCGGACTGCCCGTGGCGCTATGGCTCGCCGGGCAGCGCCCCGCACTCAGTACAGCAGGCTTCGTGCTGATGTACGCGGCTGCGGCGCCCTACCTCTACCTCTTCATCCCGCGCGAGCGGCGGCCCGACGGAGCCCGGGTTCTCATGTGGGTCTGGATTCCCGCCCTGTTCGCCGGAGCAATGGCCGCCTACACGAGCTCGCTGGGCTACGTCCATGCCTCCATGGGGCTCTTTCCCGCAATCCTGGCGAGTGCCCTGTTTCTCGCTTGGGCGTTGGAGGCGGTGCCACGGCCCGGCGTGCGCCTGCCTTGGCTGTCGCTGGCGGTCCTCCTCGCCGTCCTCGGCGTGGCAGTGAGCTTCCAATTCCGACAGCAGGCCGGCCCGCTAGCGGCGGAGGCGACGAAGCGCTTCGAGGACGGACCCTGGTGGGGCATCCGTGTCCCGGAGAGAAAGCACGCCTACGCCACGCAACTCTCCACAGACCTCGCCGCCCACGAGAGGGTGGGCGACAAGCTCCTTGTCTTCTACGGCGGTTCTGGCCTGTACCTCTACTGGAGTGGCGACGCGGCCACCAATTCATACTGGATACGGACGCCTGAGCAGGGTTCTGCAAGTGCACTGCCCCGGTCGACCATCGACTACTACAGGCGCCACGAGGAAGTGCCCACGCTGGTCGTGCACTTCCTCGCCACTGCCGGGCTCGACCCCGAGGAGTTGCGTGCGGCCTGTGGGAGCCTCGACTACCCGCCGGTGCTGGTTCGTCCCACGTACGTCGTCCACCGCATGCCCACGTCAGAGACGGTCGACGAGGTCCTTGACCGGCTCCCTCGGTAACGACCGCCTCGACAGCCCGTGGTACGCTTCCGGCATGACGACGGGCTCCCCCGACACGCAGCCGAGGCACGTCCTCGTACTCGGATCGACGGGCTCCATCGGACGCCAAGCCCTCGAGGCGCTCGGTCAGATGCCGCAGACCGTCGTCACCGGTCTCGCCGCCCACTCGAGCTCCGAACTACTCGTCGAACAAGCTGCCGAGCACGGCGTCCGCGACGTGTGCCTGCGCGACGCCGTCTCCGCTGAGGTGGCAGCGGCGCGCAGACCCGAGCTCGCCGTCCGCTCGGGAGACTCCGGCCTAGCCGATCTGATCAGCTGCGCGGCCGGCGCAGCAGCCGAAGCCGACGCGCCCCTCACCGTGCTGAACGGCATCGTAGGAGCCGCCGGGCTGCGCGCCACCATGGCCACGCTTCAGTGCGGCGCCACCCTTGCGTTGGCGAACAAGGAGAGCATGGTCGCGGGAGGTCCTTTCGTGCTGGAGGCCGCGCGGCGCGGCGGCTCGCTGATCCTGCCGGTCGACAGCGAGCACAGCGCCCTCTTCCAGTGCCTCGCAGCCGACGGTCCAGAGCCGCGCGAGCCGTCGGCGGTCGAGGAACTCCTCCTCACCGGATCGGGAGGCCCGTTTCGCGGCCGCAAGACACACGAGCTGGCCCTCGTGACGCCGGCTGAAGCGCTGGCTCACCCCACCTGGGCCATGGGGCCCAAGATCAGTGTCGACTCGGCGACACTCATGAACAAGGGTCTGGAGGTCATCGAGGCGCATCGCCTGTTCGGCGTGCCCTACGAGCGCATCACCGTACTGCTCAACCCACAGAGCATCGTGCACAGCATGGTGCGTTTCGCCGACGGCGCCGTGCTTGCCCACCTCGGCGTACCGGACATGCGCACGCCGATCGCCTACGCGCTGTCGTACCCACGGCGCCCCGTGTTGCCTATGGTGCGGCGACTGGACCTGCTTGCGGATCAGCTGGACTTCGAGAGCCCAGACACAGGCACGTTCCGTTGTCTCGATCTGGCGGTGGAGGCCGGCAAGCTGGCGGCGGCGGCCGAGGCCAGACCAGCCCCCTCAGCCTTCATGGACGAAGAGCGTCCGGCCTCCCCGGTGTGCACTGCCGCGGCCCCGATCGTGCTGAACGCGGCCAACGAGGTGGCCGTGGAGTCCTTCCTCAAGGGGCACATCGCCTTTCAAGCGATCCCCGAGGTGGTCGAACGATGCCTGACCTGGCTCGGCGACGAGTCCATCTCGAGCCTGGATGATGTCTACGCCTGTGACGCTGAGGCCCGCAAGTTCGCGCGAGAGGCGACCGGCCGGCCGTGAGGCCAGCGTCGGCGCACGTCCTCACCGACGAGCCCGTGCCTGGCTCCGTGGTATCCTCATGTCATGTCCGACCTCGACCAGAAGACGAGCGCCAAGGCGCCCGTGGAGACGACGACTGAGGCCGGACCGTCCCGCCCAGTGAGCCCGTGGTCGCTTCTCTTGGGCATCGCCGTGGTGGCGACGCTGGCGACGGGGCAGTGGGTCTGGCTCGTCGGTATCCTCGGACTGGCTCTGCTCATCACCGTGCATGAATTCGGTCACTTCATCGCTGCCAAGGCTTTCGGTATGCGCGTCGAGAAGTTCTACGTCGGCTTTCCGCCGGCCGCCGCGAGGCACACGTGGGGTGAGACCGAGTACGGCATAGGCATCATCCCGCTGGGCGGCTTCTGCAAGATCAGCGGCATGACGCTTGAGGAGGAGGTTCCCGAGGGCACCGGCGATCGCGCCTACTTCCGCAAGCCCATCTGGCAGCGCAACCTCGCCATACTCGCCGGTCCACTGATGAACTTCGTAGCGGCGGCCGTGATCCTCATCGTCTTCATCGGCATCCAGGGAGTACCGTCGGCGACGCTGGCCATCGACGAGGTCTTGGCCGATGGGCCGGCGGCGCAAGCCGGCATCCAGGTCGGGGACGTGTTCGTGGGCGCCGACGGTGTGGCGTTCGCGTCGTGGGACGAAGCTTCCGCTTACTTTCGCGCGCGCCCCGGCGAGACGATCGAGCTCGCCTATCTCCGTGGGACTGGCGCAGGAGTGGCCGGTGAGACCACAGCGGAACCTCGCACCACACGGGTGAAGCTCGTCGAGAACCCGCAACTGCCCGGCAGTGGCTACATGGGCGTCCGCGCCGCGGTCGTGACCGAACGGCCGGGGCCCCTGGAGACCGTGTGGCTTGGCATCACCGGAACCCGCGACCTCATCGTGGCCCTCTTCGTCGGCCTTTCGTGGCTCGTGACCGGTCAGATCAGCGCCACCGGCAAGGATGGCGTGGCGGGACCGATCGGTATCCTCAACGTGAGCAGACAAGCAGTCGAGCAGAACTGGTACCCCGTGCTGCTCGCCTTCCTGAGCATCAACCTCGGAGTCATCAACCTCCTGCCGATCCTCCCCTTCGACGGAGGACACATCGCCTTCAACCTGCTCGAGCGCGTGCGCGGCAAGCGCCTCGATGCCAGGGTCTTCGAGCGTATCGTCGCCGTGGGCACGCTGCTGATGATCGCGCTGTTCGTCTTCCTCTCCTTCAACGATATCCAGAGGATCGTTGGCGGGTGACAGCCGCCTTCAACGCGGGGATCACCCTGCGAAGGAGCTGGTCCTCGTCACCGGGGGGGCGGGGTTCATCGGCTCCCACCTTGTTCGCACCCTGCTGAGCAGGGGCCACAGCGTTCGGGTGCTGGACGACTTCAGTACGGGCAAGCGCGAGAACCTCGAGGGGGCGGAGGCCCTTGCCGCGGCTCACGGCGCTCACTTCCAGCTCATGCACTGCGACGTGCGTGACGACTTCCGGGTGCGCGACGCACTCGACGGATGCAGCGCCGTCGCGCACCTCGCTGCCGTGGCCTCGGTCGCCCTCTCGGTCGAGGACCCGGTCGGTGCCAACAGCGTGACCCACGGGGGCACCGTGAACATCGTGCGCCGCGCGGTGGAGGCTGGGGTGCCGCGCGTCGTCCTCGCCTCGAGCTGCGCGGTGTACGGCGACGCCGCCCGCCTGCCGGTGGCGGAGACCTCCCCGCTGCGGCCTCTGAGCCCGTATGCGACGGCGAAGCTGGCCTCCGAAGAAGTCTGCGCCGCAGCCGCCGATGCCGAAGAGATCACGGCGGTCTGCCTGCGCTTCTTCAACGTCTACGGGCCGCGTCAGGACCCCACGTCGGAGTACTCAGGCGTCATCAGCCGCTTCATGAGCGCCGCGGCGTCCGGCGGGGCCGTCACGATCTACGGAGACGGGCGCCAGACGCGCGACTTCGTCTACGTCGGAGATGTCGCCCAGGCCCTCACGCAAGCTCTTCTCAAGCCCCTCTCCGGGTGTTCGGTGACCAACGTCGGATCGAGCACTCAGACAAGCTTGCTGGACATCCTCGGCCGCCTGGAGGAGCTCTCGGGCCGGCCCATCGAGCGGGGTTTCGCGCCGCCTCGGACGGGCGACATCCGGAACTCGTGTGCCGACGCAGGTCGCGCAGCCTGGGTCCTCGGCTGGAGAGCCGCGACCGAGTTCTCCGCCGGGCTCTCCCAGACCTGGGAGTGGCACAGGCAGCGTAGCCACCCTGACGTCGCTGTTGACTAGCCGCCGCCAGATCACTGTAGGGGGCCTGCCGGTGGGCGGTGGGGCACCCATCCTGGTGCAGTCCATGACCTGCACGCAGACCGGCGACGCTCAAACCACCCTCTCACAGGTTCGTGCGCTCGCCGTCGCAGGCTGCGAGTTGGTGCGGGTGACGCTGCCGCGCGCCGACGACACCGCCGCCTTCGCGAAGGTAGTCGGCGCTTCGCCCGTGCCGATCATCGCCGACATCCACTACGACTGGCGGCTGGCCATCGCGGCCATCGCCGCCGGAGCAGCCGGAGTGCGCATCAATCCGGGGACGATGGCCGCGAAGCACGTCCACGAGATCGTGCGTGCCGCGGCGGCGGCAGGCACGTGGCCGGTCGCCATCCGCATCGGCGTCAATGCCGGCTCGCTGCCGCGCGATCTGCGAGGAAGGGCGGAGGGCGATCCGGCGCAGGCGCTTGTCGAGGCCGCCCTCCGCTGGTCGGACCGGTTCGACGAGTGGGAGTTCCCGGCCTACAAACTCAGCGTGAAGAGCTCGAGCGTGCCGACCACCCTGGAGGCCTATCGTCTCCTCGCCGCCCGTACCGACGCCCCCCTCCATATTGGCGTGACGGAGGCCGGCACGGTGTGGGGAGGCACCATCAAGAGCGCCGTCGGCATCGGCACGTTGCTCGCCGATGGCATCGGGGACACGATCCGCGTGAGCCTGACGGGAGACCCCGTCGAGGAGGTGCGCGTAGCCTGGAAGATCCTCGCCGCACTCCAACTCCGCCGGCGCGGCCCGGAGGTCATCAGCTGCCCGACCTGCGGCCGCACGGAGATCGACATCGTCGGTCTGGCTGAGGAGGTCGAGAGACGTCTGAGCGGGGACCCCGCGCTTGCGACTCAGACGATCACGGTGGCCGTCATGGGCTGTCGCGTCAACGGCCCGGAGGAAGCTCGCCACGCCGACTTCGGCATCGCGGCCGGTGGGGGAGAGGGCGTACTGTTCGACCACGGTGAGCGCGTCGAGGCGCTGCCCAAAGAGCGGCTCGTCGACGCGCTCCTCGCTCTCATCGGCTCGCGTTCGTCCTCCGAGCCTCCCGGGGCCGCTGCTACCCGGGCATGAGAAGGGGCGCCCCGAGGGGCGCCCCGACGCACATCACACCTGATGGCTCTGCTAGCCGCGTCTGCGCAGCAATGCTCCGCCGCCGATCAGACCGGCACCGCCGGCCAGCAGCAACAGCAGTGGGGCGCCGGTGAAGGCGAGCTCACCGCTCTGCGCCGCCGGATCCTGCAGACTGGCGAGGTAGTCCTCGAGTTCACCCTTCACGTCCGAGTACTGTGTGCTCGCCGGATCGTTCTCCAGGTATGCCAGCGCCGCGTCGATCTCGGCTGCCGTCCAGTCGCCGTCGATCTGTCCGTCGGCCGCGTCCTTGATGATCGCGTCGATCGTCGCCTGCGAGACGGCCGCCTGTGCGACGACCGCGAATGCAAGGACGAGCACCACGGCCAGCGCCACCAGCGTCATAAGCTTGGTCCTCATTGTTCACCCCCTCAATCACACCGCCGGCGCCTGCCGCCGGGTTTCACACAAACTGACCCCCTGGAGGGGAGTTCGGGCTCATCCTACCCCCAACCAGAAGACTGTAGTCAGGCAACTCGTATCCGAGTTCGACACCGGGGTGGCGACACCTCCACATCGGCGTTCCGACTGATAGACTCCGGCCGTGGCACAGACGTCCCCAACAAGTTCACTCCAGTCACGCATCTACGTGGCCGGACACACCGGTCTCGTCGGCAGCGCCATCCTCAGGGCGCTTCACTCCGCCGGATACACAGACATCGTGGCGCGAGACATCGACGAGCTCGACCTCACCAATCAACAGGCGACCCGACGCTTCATGGCCGAGCAGCGACCAGACGTCGTGATCGTCGCCGCCGCCAAGGTCGGCGGCATTCTCGCCAACTGGGAGCAGCCTTGGGAGTTCGTCTATCAGAACCTGCAGATCGAGACCAATGTCATCGGCGAGGCCTACGCGACAGGCGTCCGCCGCCTCATCTTCCTGGGCAGTTCCTGCATCTACCCGCGCGAGGCCCCGCAGCCGATGACCGAGGCGGATCTCCTCACCGGCCCGCTCGAAGAGACCAACCGACCCTACGCGATCGCCAAGATCGCCGGCATCGAGATGTGTCGCAGCCTCAATCGCGAGTACGGCACGGACTACCTCTCGCTGATGCCCACCAACCTCTACGGGCCCGGCGACAACTTCGACCTGGCGACAAGCCACGTACTCCCGGCCCTCGTCCGCAAGTTCCACGAGGGCAAGGTGTCCGGTCACGAGCCGGTCCGCCTCTGGGGAACCGGCTCGGCGCTGCGTGAGTTCCTCTACGTCGACGATGTCGGCAATGCGGTGGTGTTCTGCCTGCAGAACGTCGAGGCCGCCTCGGTGCCCGACGGCATGATCAACGTGGGCTGCGGCGAGGACCTCACGATCCGCGACCTCGCCGCCATGGTGCAGCGCGTCGTCGGCCACAAGGGACCCATCGAGTGGGATTCCTCGCGGCCGGACGGCACGCCACGCAAGCTGATGGACGTGAGCCGGCTGCGTGCTCTTGGATGGCGCCCCACGGTGGACCTTGAACAGGGCCTGCGCACCACCTACGACTGGTACTTGGCGAACGGCGGCGGCCAGATCTCGAAGAGGAGCACCACATGAGCAAGACTGCCCTCATCACGGGCATCACCGGGCAGGACGGCGCCTACCTGGCCGAGCATCTCCTCGACATGGGCTACGTGGTCCACGGCATCAAGCGGCGCTCGAGCCTCTTCAACACCGACCGCGTCGACCACCTCTACCAGGACCCCCACGTGCCCGGCGGCCGCTTCTTCATGCACCACGGCGACATGACCGATGCCACCAACCTCATCCGCATCGTGCAGGAGACGCAGCCAGACGAGATCTACAACCTGGCTGCCCAGAGCCATGTCCAGGTCAGCTTCGAGACTCCCGAGTACACGGCGAACGCGGATGCGATCGGCACGTTGCGGCTTCTCGAGGCCATGCGCATCTTGAAGCTCGAGGATCGCGTGCGCTTCTATCAGGCTTCGACGAGCGAGATGTTCGGCCTCGTGCAAGAGGTCCCGCAGCGGGAGACGACGCCCTTCTACCCTCGCAGCCCCTACGGAGCCGCCAAGGTCTACGCCTACTGGATCACCGTCAACTATCGCGAGGCCTACGGCCTGCACGCCAGCAACGGCATCCTCTTCAATCACGAGAGCCCCATTCGTGGAGAGACCTTCGTGACGCGCAAGATCACCCGCGCGGTCGCCCGCATCACCTTGGGACTCGACGCCGCGTTGTGGCTCGGGCACCTGGACTCGCTGCGCGACTGGGGGCACGCCCGCGACTACGTACGCGCGATGCAGCTCATGTTGCAGCAGGACGAACCGGACGACTATGTCATCGCGACCGGCGAACAGCACAGCGTGCGCGAATTCGTCCAGGCGGCGTTCGCCGAGGTCGGCGTCGGCCTCCGCTTCGAGGGGACGGGTGTCGAGCAGGTAGGCGTCGTCGACTCGATCGATACCAGTCTGCTCCAGCGAGCCCGCGACAGCTACGGACCCCCCACCGGCGAGGGAGCGATCCAGCCCGGCGAAGCGCTCGTCAAGGTCGACCCTCGCTACTACCGACCGACCGAAGTGGCGAGCCTCCTCGGCGACCCCACCAAGGCTCGCGTGCAGCTGGACTGGCAGACGACGATCGGCTTCGACCAGCTCGTGCGGGAGATGGTGGCCGCCGACCTCGAGGAGGCCCGCCGCGACGAGCTCAGTCTACAGAGCGGCTTCAGCGTCAAGGCTCACCGGGAGTAGACACGGAGCACCTTCGGGGCACGGCGCGCCGCAGCACACCTGATCGGTCGCCACGCTCTCAACACCCTGCACCGCAGGCGTCGGCTTGGTAGCATTGGCCCTCGTCCACCACTCACCCCATCGCGAGGTCACATGCGCGCCAGCCAGCTTTTGCTGCCCACCGTGAAAGAGGATCCAGCCGGCGCTGAGGCCGTCAGCCACAAGCTGATGGTGCGCGCCGGGCTCGTGCGCCAACTCGCAGCGGGCATCTACGTCTACCTGCCGGCCGGCTGGCGCGTCATGCAGAGAGTCGCCGCCATCATACGTGAGGAGATGGACGGCATCGGCTGCCAGGAGCTGCTCATGCCGGTCATCAACCCGGCGGAGATCTGGGAGCAGTCAGGCCGCTGGAGCGCTATCGGAGACGAGCTCTTTCGCTTCAAGGACCGCAAGGGCACGGACATGGCACTCGCCATGACCCACGAGGAGGTGGTCACCTGGCTGGCGGCTCGAGAGGTGCACAGCTATCGCCAGCTGCCCCAGCTCTGGTACCACATCCAGACCAAGGAGCGCGACGAGGCACGTCCCCGGAGCGGCGTCCTGCGCACCCGCGAGTTCATCATGAAGGACTCCTACAGCCTCGACGTCAGCCAGGAGGGCCTGCAGGAGAGCTACGCCCGACACATCGGCGCCTACGACCGCATCTTCGCTCGCTGCGGGGTCGACTGCATGATGGTGGAGGGCGACTCCGGCATGATGGGCGGCTCCGTGAGTCATGAGTACATGGCGTACGCCGAGTCCGGTGAGGACGAGATCGTGTTCTGCCCGGCATGCGGCTACGCAGCCAACGCGGAGACCGCCGTAGCCGGAGACGACGGCGAGAATCCGCGCCCGGAGACCGAGCCACCGTCGACCGACGTCGCGGTCGAAGCAGTCCTGCCCACGCCGGGCGCCATGACAATCGAGCAGGTGGCGACCTTCCTCGAGCTGCCGCCGCGCGCCTTCATCAAGGCTCTCATCATCGTGGCCGAAGGCGGGGAGGAGATGCGGTCAGGCCCCGTCATGGTCCTCCTGCGCGGTGACCACGAGATCAGCGAACCGAAGCTTAGCGGAGCGCTCGGGGCGCCGTTCCGCCTGGCGACGCCCGACGAGGTGCTCGCCACCCAGGGCGTCGAGCCAGGCTCCGTCGGCCCGGTCCCCACGTCGCTGCCGGTGCTGGCCGACCACGTGCTGCGCCGAGGCTCCTACGTCGCCGGCGCCAACCAGACCGGCCATCACCGGACGGGCATCACGCTCGACATGGTGCCCCAGGCCGCGTTCCACGACCTGCGGGCCGCCCAGACCTCCGACCCCTGCCACAGGTGTGGCGCCGGCCTCCAGGGCGCTCGAGTCATCGAGGTCGGCAACATCTTCCAGCTCGGCACCAAGTACTCGGTGGCCATGGACGCCACGTTCCTCGATGAGGCCGGCAAAGAGCAGCCCATCGTCATGGGAAGCTACGGCATCGGTCTGGCGCGCATCGCAGCCGCGGCCATCGAGCAGCACCACGACGAGAACGGCATCGTCTGGCCGGATAGCATCGCACCGTTCGACGTCCATCTCGTGCTCGTGCGGGTCAAGGATGATACGCAGCGCGAGCTCGCGGAGCAGCTCTACGGCGAGCTGACCGAGGCCGGATTGGATGTCCTCTTCGACGACCGCGACATGAGCGCCGGCGTGAAGTTCAAGGATGCCGACCTGCTCGGCTGCCCCGCTCAGGTCGTCGTCGGGAAGAGGGCAGCGGAGGGCATCGTGGAGTTGAAGCGACGCAGTTCCGGCGAACGCCGGGACGTCGCCTCCCAGGAGGTCGCGGTCGCCCTGCGCGAGGCATCTCGGCTTCGCTAGGCGACCGACGGCCTCGAATCGTCGCCAGATCTGACGACAGGGCGACCTGGAAGGGCTCAAGTATCCCGCGACATCGGGCGATACCTGCTCCTGAGATGACCGCTGGGTACACGACACCAATCGCCAAGAACAGGTTCTCGCAGGAGCGATTTCCGCAGGCACTCAAAAGCTTGATGGACGAGCGGCGCCTGAGCTACCGACAGCTCGCCTACAAGACGAAGCTCTCGGCCGGGTATCTCAACCACCTCACGAAGGCGACACGGCCGGTCCCCGCCGATCCGGTCGTCGCGGTGATCGCCGAGGCTCTGTGTGTAGAGCCTGACTTCTTCATCGAGTACCGCTTGCGTCAGCTCGTGGCTGTCCTCGACGGCGCGCCGACGCTCACCGACAAGCTCTACGGCATCCTGCTGCGCAGTCAGCCCGTCCCAGACGATATCGGCGACGCCCTGACCAAGCCGCGCGGCGGCAACGGCAACGGCAACGGCGGCAACGGCCGCTCGCACACCGCCGCCGTCGGCTTCTAGCTTCTCGACGCTCCACAGCCCCGGCTCGTTCGGTCGCCCCCGGAGCCGGGCGTCTGCGCTATCATGATGCTGCACAGCGGGCGCCACGACGTCCGCAGGTCACATGACACTCCGATCGGGGCCGCTTCGAGTGCGCTACATCGGGATCCGCAGAGAAGACAAGGACCAGTGGGAGGCGCGGGTTCCGCTGCTCCCGGAGGATGTGGCCCGCATCACGGCCTCCGAGCAGGTGCGTTTCGTCGTCCAGCCCTCACGACTGCGCGCGTTCACAGACGAGGAGTACGCGGCGACCGGGGCCCGGATCAGCGACGATCTGAGCGCTTGCGACATCGTCCTGGCAGTCAAGGAGATCCCTCCGGAGCTGCTGCTGCCGCGGAAGACCTACGTGTTCTTCTCGCACACCATCAAAGGTCAGCCGCACAACATGGACATGCTTCGACGGCTGGTCGAGCTCGACTGCCAGCTCGTCGACTACGAGCGCGTCCGCGACGAGCGCGGGAGGCGCCTCATCTACTTCTCGCGGTTCGCGGGCCTTGCCGGGGCCATCGACACCTTGTGGGCGCTCGGCCGGCGCCTCGCCCGGGAAGGACTGACGCCCAACCCGTTCGCCCATCTCGAACAGACCTACCGGTACGCGACGCTCGAGGACGCGCTGGCGGCCGTTCGCGCTGTCGGGCGACTCATCAAGGCCCAGGGACTGCCCGCCGACATCCGGCCGTTCGTCATCGGGGTGACCGGCTACGGGAACGTCTCCAAGGGGGCGCAGGAGGTCCTGACGGCACTCGGCGCGATCTCCGTCGCCCCCTCCGATCTCGCCGGCCTCTTCGTCGGCCAGGAGGCGCCCCGCCGGGCACACTTCGTCGTCTTCACGGAGCGCGAGATGGTCGCTCCTCGCGCCCCGTCTGACTCCTTCGACCTGCCCACGTATTTCGAGCATCCGGAGCTGTACCGCGGACAGTTCGAGCACTGGCTGCCACGACTCACCGCCCTGATCAACTGCATCTATTGGGACACGCCCTACCCCCGGCTGCTGACGAAGGCCGCCGCCCGAGAGCTCTTTGGCGGCGGCCCTCCACTGCTGCGCGTCATCGGTGATGTGAGCTGCGATATCGGGGGCTCGATCGAGTTCACCTCCAGAGAGACCGCGATCGACGCGCCCGCGTACGTCTACGACCCCGAGCAGGACACGACCCGCGACGGTGTCGAAGGCCACGGCCCGGTGGTGATGGCCGTGGGCAATCTCCCGTGCGAGCTGCCCCGGGAGGCCTCTGAGGCGTTCAGCGCGGCCCTCGCGCCTTTCGTCCCAGGCCTGGCGGCTGCAGACTTCGGAGCGCCGCACGACGAGCTGGCGCTGCCGCCGGAGCTTGAGCGCGCACTCATCCTGCATCACGGGGAGTTCACGCCCGAGTACGCCTTCATGGAGCAGTTCGTCTAGCACCGCAGTGTCGTCGGCGGCCCAGCGCGACCCAGGACTGGTCCGCCACTCACGACCAGAAGTCGACGACCGCTTCAGCTGCACGACTCCCCTGACGATACACACCAATGTGTGGACCGCAGTCTGCGGACACCCAGAGCGCCTTCAGGGGGTGCATGTACAAGACCATCACCATCGCGCTCGTGGCCATCGTCGTCCTGTTCTCGGCGGCGGCCTGCGGGATTCAGACGACCGTTGCGACGTCGGCGGCACCTCCGAGCGAGGGACACACCTGGAGCACGCAGAGCTCGGGGAGCAGCGCGCGGCTATCGGCCGTCGCCGTCGTCGACGCCGAGCATGCCTGGGCGGTCGGCTCCCGCGGTACGATCCTGGCCACCAAGGACGGCGGCGAGACGTGGACCAGGCAGCGCTCAGACAGCGGCGAGACCCTCTCGGGTGTCGCCTTCACCGACCGCAGTCACGGCTGGGCGGTCGGACGCCCGGTGAACAGCGACGCGAGCATCATCCTCGCGACTCAGGATGGCGGAGAGACGTGGAGCAAGCAGAGATCGGCGCCCGGCGAGGCCCTCAGCGATGTCGCGTTCATCGACCCCGATCACGGGCTGGTGGTGGGCTGGAACGGAACGATCCTCGCGACCAGGGACGGCGGAGCGACCTGGAGCAGACGCCCTTCGGGGACTGAGGCAGCCCTCTACGCCCTTGCCTTCATCGACCCCGATCACGGGCTGGTGGTGGGCTGGAACGGAACGATCCTCGCGACCGAGAACGGCGGAGAGAGTTGGACCAAGCGGCGCTCGGGGACGAACGAGACCGGCGAGGACGGGAGCAGCCTCAGAGGAGTCCCCACGCATGCATGGCTCGCCGACGTCGCCTTCGCCGACGCCAGTCACGGATGGGCCGTCGGCTTCGGCGGCACCATCCTCTCCACGACGGACGGCGGCTACAGCTGGAGCAAGCGGCGCTCGGGGACGACGGAGACCCTCTCCGCCATCGCCTTCACCGACGCCGACGACGGCTGGGCGGTCGGCCTCGGCGGGATCATCCTCTCCACGACGAACGGTGGAGACGACTGGACCAAGCGGCGCTCCGGGGTCTCCACGCAGCTCTCAGATGTGGCCTTCAGCAGCGGCGACAGGGGGTGGGTGGTGGGCTTCGGCGGTACCATCCTCACCATCGCGCACGGTGATGCGGCGCGCTAGTCACGAGGGGCCGAGCAACTTGAGGGGTCTCGACCTCCGGCCGACCCCCGGCCCCCCAGACGAAAGGCAGGAGTGATGGCCACTCACGCAATTCGCGAAGAAGTCTTCTCTTTGCGGGGACGTTGCCACCGTTCCCGCGACCGTTCGGACGCCCCAACCGCCCCCGAGGTCGGACGTTCCGGCGAATCTGGGCGGCAGACGGGCGGCGGGGACTCGCTCGCCGGGATTGGGTGCGACGAACTCCTCCAGCGCGCTGAGTGGCAGTATCTGGCGATCGTGCAGAATGCGGACATCCGTCTCTGGGAGCAGCCTGTGCGTGGAGGCGAAGGGAAGGCAGCAGATGGTAGGGACAACTGCTTCTGGCACCTCATCACGGGTTATGACGAGGAGCACGCCGGCCGCAAGCTGAGCCTCGCCCGCGTACGGTCCCTCGGCCGCACCCGCGAGCTCCTCGAGCTGCTGGCAGCCGGTGATCCGCAGGCCATGTGGTGGCGCAGCGGTGCCGAACTCCTGGTTGCGCCGCGGGACTTCAGCCTCAGCGTTACGCTCAAGCATCGCCGCACGTCGTTCGCCTTGTTCGCTCAACTCCCCGTCGCATCTGAGAGCTGCCGCCAGCGTCTCTGGAGGGAGTGGGAGGCATCGTGGGAGTCGGGGGAGTCCTTCGCGGACTGCTTCACGAGAGGGCGTGGCGCCTAGCGGAGCAACGACGGGACGCAACCAGGTGCCTGCGCGAGGAGCGGGGGAGGGCTGGGATCTGCTGGCGGGGTTGACTTGACGTTCACCTCCGACGCGGTCCGACTGAGCTCCGACCCGGTGGACTCACCCTCACCTTCTGCGGAGTGATCTCTAGGAGGGCTTCTGGGACCCGGAACTCCACCAGCGCACCTCTCGCTCAAGTCCATATCTGTTCAAGCGCATCACCTCCAATGATGAGGGCGCCCGAATCCGAGGCCCGGCCTCGCATCTTCGCGGTGTTCTCGCCCCGAATCGCCATGGCCTAGCATGCGCTCCGGCGGTTGGCTCATTCCTCGCTGTCGACCCACATCAGGTCCGGGTGGAAGTCGTAGCCCCACGGGAGGCCGGCGTTCTTCCAGCCGTTCCGCATGTGCTTGCCGTGATAGACGCTGCCGGGGTCGTCGACTCTGTCACCTTCGAAGCCGTTGACGATGTTGTAGGCGTGCCTGGAGCCAGCCTGCGCGAGCGCGTTGACCGCCATCGCGCCCCGACCGCCGGTCGCGCACATGACCAGGATCGTGTCGTCGGCGCCGAAAGCCTCCCTCACCTTGACGACGAAGTCGGGGTTGGCCTCCCCAGAGCACCCCGGAGGCCGGCCCGGCATGGACGGACCTTCGGGGTCGAACCTGGGGAACACCAAGGGCACGTTCTTCGCCGTCTCGATGTGGCCGCCGAAGACGTACTCCTCGAAAGTGCGGACGTCGAGGAACCCGACCCCGTCGGGGTCGGTCTTCCACATCTCGTAGGCCTCGTTGGGCGTCGCGTAGAGCCCCAGGCTCGTCTCGTTCGATGCCGGGACGGCGACCTCTTGATCCGCCATGTTCACGCCTCCTTCGCCTGCTTCGCGGCTACCCGAGCCGCAGCTGCATCGCCTCCTCGAGCGTGCCCCCCTCAGAAAGCTTGCTCCAGCTCCTCTGCTCCCACTCCTCCTTGAGCCACTCCCTCACACCCTGCTCCAGGAACTCCGGGCGCGCCCACTCGTCCACGTCGAAGTCGTTCTTGATATAGCCGTGGCTGAGCATGAAGTCCTTGCCTATCTCGATGCACTCCATGTTCTGCGCGCTCAAGCTCGGCACCATGTCGACATCCTTGATGCCCTGGTAGGTATCCTCAGCGTCGAGGTAGAACGTCTGTCGGTTGAGAATCGCCCCGGCGGCCCGCTTGTGCTCGTTCGCCCAGCGCCCGACCTTGACCATGGCCTTCATGTAGGCGACGACGAGCTCGGGGTGCTCGTCGGCCATCACGTCGGTGCAGGTGATGACGGCGGGCGTGTTCGCGACCTGGATCGTCCAGTCCGGATACTTGGAGAGGTCCTCGATCATCTTGACCTGGCCGGTCGCCTCCTGAAGGTGCTGGAAGACCTTGCTCTGCGTGTAGATGGCATCGACAGTGCCGTTCAAGAGCGCCGTCTCCAGCGGGCGGAAGGCCAGGTCGTGCTTGTGGTCGCGCCGCAGCCAGAGCTCGGACGGGTTGTTCATCGGTGGGACCAGCATCTCGGGCTTGTCGTACCAGTCGTCCGGGTAGGGGAACTCCACGAGCTCGATATCGTCCATGGTCATGTCGTTCAGCATCAGCATGTTCTCGATGCCCATGTGTTCCTGGATGCGCCACCAGTCGTTCTTGATGGTGTTCAGGCTCTTGGAGATACCGATCTTCTTGCCCTTGAGATCATTCATCCGGAAGATCGGCTCCCGGGAGCGCACAGCCATGCAGCCACCCTCGTACACCCACGTCGCCCCCAGCAGCACGGTGCGGCGGATGTCGGCGTGAACGTGGATCGGCGGGTAGAGGCCGCCGAAGCGGACCAGGTTGTCGAGGTTGTGGATGTAGTGCGGGTACCAGTTGTTCTCGGGCGCGTGGCGGAAGTAGGCGTACTCGACGCCGATCTTCTTGAACTCTTCGCGGCACCACCCCAGCTCCTGGTCGACGTTGTTGGCGGACACCATGGGGCAGTTGGTGTACCACACCTCGTTCCAGTCCAGCGGCACCGTCGTGCTGACTCGCTCCTGTTCGGCCATCATCTGGTCCTCTCTCTTCGTCTGTCGGTACGTTCAAGCTGCGCCGGATCGAGCGGTGTCAGAGTCCTTCGTGGTGCTCAGCCATCGGCAGCCCAGCCTCCCGCCAGGCGGTGATGCCACCCTCGAGATTGGCGACATTCTCGAAGCCCATGCTCTGGAGGGTGACGGCGGCGAGAGCTGCTCGATGTCCGGAGCGGCAGTAGACGATCACCCTGCGGCCTGGGTCCAGCTCGGCGTTGTGGCGGGGGCTCGCCGGATCGGCGACGAACTCGAGCAGTCCCCTGGGGACCTGCACGGCTCCGCCGATGTGGTGCTCCCACTCGACCGGCTCGCGAATGTCCAGAAGAACCGCGGCACCCGATGCGGCCTCCGTGGAGGCGCCCTGAGGGGACACGCTCTCGATCTGGGCCTGCGCCTCGGCGACGAGCTCTCCGACGGACTTCGACACGGCATCCTCCTGGTTTCGACAGCGCATGTATCGCGTAGTGCATAGTGTATTGCCATACGCCGATAGCTACCATAGGCTAGGCCACGATCGGCAAGATGCGCAGAGCAGATGGGACGAGCGGCTTGGGAGGCGAGAAGGTGCGCAAGCGGCTCGACGACGGTCGCCGCGACGAGCTTCTGGATGGTGTGATGCGCATCATTGTGGTGCGTGGGTTCTCGAAGGTCCAGATCTCGGAGATAGCTCGAGAACTGAACTGCTCAGCATCAACGCTCTACAAGATCGCGCCGAGCAAGGAGAGCCTCCTGATACTGGCAATCGAGCGATGGGGCAGAATCACTTTCGAGGGCCTCGAGGCTCGCGCCAGTCAATGCGGAGACGCCTCGGACCGCGCCCGCACCTACTTCCGGGCGGGAGCGGAGGCTCTCCGCCCCATGTCCCTCACGTTCTTCGCCGACGTCGAGCACTACGAGTCGATGCGGCTGGCGTGGAGCACGACGGTCGTAGACCGCTACATCGACCGGATCATCGAACTGGTCCAGAACGCGGAGAAGGCCGGGGAGATCCGACCCGTGAACGTCCGCTTCCTCGGTGAGGTGCTCAGGCAGATCGGCTTCGTGACCCGAGATGAGCGCGTGTTGAGCGCCAGCGGGCTCACCAGCGAGCAGGCTGTGCTGGAGGTCGATGCGCTGCTCTGGGACGGGATGCGTCACGCGTAGCAGACACGATGCGAACGCTGAGCGCGACACCCTAGGGCCGAGGAGGCGGAGGAGTATCGTCCGGGCGGTCGCGGATCGCCCCGGTCATGCCGATACAGCCGTCGAGGACCACACGCACACTGTGCGCCGTGTCCAGGACACGCCGGCGCTGCGCGTGGCAGGCCCTATAGCGAGCAGGAGAGAGGCGGTGGGAAGTCCTAGGCGGCAGACGGGCGGCAGGACGAAGGTCCGTCGGGAATAGCAGGAAGTGGGGGAGAGGACGAGACCCCTGCAAAGGGAATGGTCGGCGTGAGAGGATTTGAACCTCCGACCCCTAGTCCCCCAGACTAGTGCGCTAACCAGACTGCGCCACACGCCGACCGTACTGCAGATTCTAGCACAGCCCCGAGAGAGGGCGGCTGGTCCGCGGGGCCGCCCTCTGCGGCTCTGGTACCATAGGCAGAAGGGGAGCCGTCCAGCGTCTCGGTCGCTCGAGCAGGGAAGTGAGGCCCGTGAGAGCAGTCGTCATGGCCGGGGGCGAGGGCACCCGCCTGCGCCCCCTCACCAGCAACCAGCCGAAGCCCATGGTGTCCCTGTGCGGCAAGCCCTGCATGGAGTACGTCATGGAGCTGCTCGCCAGGCATGGCATCCGCGACACGGTCGTCACCCTTATGTTCATGCCGAAGACCCTCCGTGACTACTTCGGGGATGGATCGTCCCTCGGGCTCAACATCGACTACTCGGTGGAGATGTCGCCGGCCGGGACTGCCGGCAGCGTCAAGCTCGCGGAGGATCACCTCCGCGATGAAGCCTTCATCGTCATCAGCGGAGATGCGCTCACCGACTTCGACCTGGCCGAAATCGTCGCGTTTCACCAGCGACACGGCGCGATGGTAACCATCGCCCTCAAGCGCGTGGCGGACCCTCTCGAGTTCGGTGTCGTCGTCACCGACGATGAGGGGCGCATCAAGCGCTTCCTGGAGAAGCCCACCTGGGGTCAGGTGTTCAGCGACACGGTCAACACGGGCATCTACGTCCTTGACCCGAGTGTCCTCGACCACATCCCAGAAGACGAGTCCTTCGACTTCAGCCGTGATCTCTTCCCCAGACTCCTCGCCACGGGAGCGCCTCTCTACGGCTACGTCGCCAGCGGATACTGGCAAGACATCGGCAGCCTCTCGCAGTATCGCTCGGCCAACTGCGACCTTCTCGACGGAAAGGTCCAAGCGACCATCCCGGGCGTCGAGCTGCAGCATCGCATCTTCCTTGGCGACGGCGTCAACCTCGATTCCCTGGAGAACATGACCGGCCCCGCCTTCGTCGGCAACTTCTCGCGGATCGACGCAAGCGCCTCCGTCGGCGCCTACTCGGTGCTCGGCAGCAACGTCGTCGTCAAGGGCCACGCCGAGACGCGACACAGCGTCATCGGGTCGAACACCTACGTCGGCGCCTCAGCCAGGATCCACGGCAGCGTTATCGGCAGGCACTGCGATGTCAAGGCCGGGGTCAGATGCAGCGAGGGCGTAGCCGTGGGAGACGAATGCGTCATCGGCGAGCAGGCGTTCATCGCACCGGACGTCAACATCTACCCGTACAAGACCGTCGACGCCGGCGCCCAAGTCAACTCGAGCATCATCTGGGAGTCGCGCGGCAGCTCGCGGCTCTTCGGCAAGGAAGGCGTCAGCGGCCTGATCAACGTCGACATCACCGCCGAACTGGCGCTGAATCTGGCGATGGCGTACGGGACGATGCTGCCGAAGGGGGCGCGCGTCACCACGAGCCGCGACACACATCCCGCCTCGCGAGTCATCAAGCGAGCCCTCATCGCCGGTCTCAACAGCACCGGTGTCGTGGTGCGCGACCTGCGCGCGGCGAGCAGCGCCACCAACCGCTTCGACGTGAAGCACGGCATGGCGCAAGGGGGCATGCACGTGCGCATATCGAGCTGGGACCCGGAGGGCATCCAGATCCAGGTATTCGAGGACCCGGGGTTCGATATCAGCGAGCGCCGGCAGAAGGACATCGAGAAGCTGTACAGCCGACAGGATTTCCGGCGCGCCTCCTACAGCGAGTTCGGCGAGACCGAATTCCCGGACCGCGCCATGGAGACCTACGTGCGCGGCCTCAAGCGCTGCTGGGATATGGAGCGTATCCGCAGACCGCGCCTATCGGCTCGTCGTCGACTACTCCTGGTCGCCGGCGTCGCTCACGCTGCCCCACGTCTTCGGCGACATGGGCGCGGAGGTACTGGCCCTGCGGGCCTACACCGACCAGCGCCAGACGAGCCCCAGGCCAGACGAGCTCGACGCCAACATCAAGGAGACGCAGCGCCTTGTGCGCACGATGGAGGCCGACCTCGGGCTCGTCATCGACCCAGGCGCCGAGCGCCTGTACATCGTCGACGACAGAGGCGTTGAGGTCCCGTTCGAGAAAGCCCTCCTGCTCTTCGTCCGGCTCGTGGCGCGACAGGCGACACCGGGGCAGACGATCGTCCTGCCGCTCACGATCACGCAGCTCGCGGAGAGACTGGCGGCAGAGTCCGGCGTCGAGATCGTCCGCACCGAGGTCTCGCTCCCGGCAGTCGCCCGTGCCGGATCGAAGGACGATGTCGTGTTCGCCGGCTCGCTCGGCGGCGGCTACATCTTCCCGCAGTTCCTGCCCGCGTTCGACGCCGTCATGAGTATCGGGCGCCTGCTCGAGCTGCTGGCTCTGGACGCCAGACCCCTCAGCGAGCACATCGCCGAGATTCCGGACAGCTCTCTCGTCCACAGGACCCTCGGCTGCCCCTGGGCGCTCAAGGGCAGCGTGATGCGCACTGCGACCGAGACGCTGCAGCGCGAGGCACAGAGGGACGGCGGCGAGCTCAGCCTCGTGGACGGCGTCCGTGTCGCCCGCGAGGACGCCTGGATACACCTTCTGCCCGACGCCGACGAGCCCATCTTCCACGTATACGCGGAGGGCGCCGACCGGGCTCAGTCTGAGCATCTCGCGGAGACGCTGGCAGGAACAGTGCGCGAATCCATCCGCGATCATGGCCGGTAGGATGCCCAGGAGAGCCTGGTACCGGCGCCACCCGTGGAGCACCGCCGCCGCCCTCCTGCTGGTGGCGGGCGCTCGGCGCGTTCGCCGTACTACAGCTCGCTATGGACGACCGAGTCGCCGCCAGCGTCGGCGTCGCGAACGTCGGACTCGAGGGCCAGAGTACGGCCACGGCCACCGAGATGCTCGAGCGCGAGCTCTGGCCCCGCATCTCGATAGTCCAGCTGCAGGCGGCAGACGGGGAAGAGCCACTGACGCTCTCGCTGACGCAGCTCGGCGTCAGCCTCGACGCCGCCGCCACCGCGGCGGCGGCGGCCTCACAGGGTCGGCATGACATCCCACTGCTCGGCCTTCGCGTGTGGCTTCCCGGTGGCGGCGGAGACGTGGCGCCCATTCTCAAGATCGACGCGACCGAGTTCGAGCAAGGCCTGGCCGCGGTCCGCGAGGCCGTCGACCAGCCGGCGCGCGACGCCCGCCTGACCATTCGCAAAGGCTCCGTCGCTGTGGTCCCCGGCCGCGACGGACGCACTGTGGATGCCGCCGCTCTCAGCCGGCTGATCGCCGCCAGTGCGGCCACGGGGTCGACCTACTCGGGCCCGGTTCCACAGACCGCGGTGCCGCCACGGGTGAGCAACGCCGCCGCCGAGGCGCAAGCCGGCGCTGCCGCCGCCTACCTCGAGCGACCGATCACGCTACGCCATGGGTCGCGCACCATCGTACTCAAGCCGAGAGCGATCGCCGGCCTGCTCAGCGTCAACACCGGCGCCGACGCCGGCACGTACCCGTTGACGTTCCGCAACGACCAAGCCCGAGCCAGACTGCGCAAGCTCCTCGCCTGGGCCGAGCGCCCCTCTGTCGACGCCAAGATCATCGTCCACTCCAGGGGCGGCATCACGGTGAAGGAGAGCAAGGACGGCGAGACGCTCGATATGGACTTCCTCCTCGAGGACCTCGACGCGGCGGCCGTCGGCGGCGGCCTTCGCACCGTCATGGTATCGACCTCGCCGGCCCTGCCCAAGCTCTCCAGCGAGGACGTGCGCAGCATGGGCCTGTCGTCGCTCGGATCCCAGTTCACGACGTACTTCGAACCGAGCAACAAGGCGCGCGCCGGCAACATCGCTCTGGCCGCGAAGCTCGTCGATGGAACCGTGGTCGAGTCTGGGGAGACCTTCTCACTGAACGACACGATGGGCCCACGCACGGTCAACCGCGGGTTCGACTTCGCTCCGGTGATCGCTGCCGACGGCGTGCTTCGCCAGGGCGTCGGCGGCGGCATCTGCCAGTACGCGACGACGCTCTTCAACGCCGTGCTCGTCGCCGGCCTGCCGGTGGTCGACCGCCGTCCCCACTCGCTGTACATCTCGCACTACCCCGTCGGCCGAGACGCGACCGTCGCCTGGGGAGCCATCGACTTCAAGTTCCGCAACGACACGCCACATTCGCTCCTGATCCGAAGCTGGGTCGAGGGAGGCTCCCTCAGGGTGGCCATCGTGGGGAGGACGGGGCGCAAGGTCGGCTTCACCACGAGCGAGTTCTATGATATTCGTAAGCCTGCTCACGGCAGGTCCGACCCTCGCGTGATCCATGATGCCGATCTCGGCCCCGGCGTCGTCCGCTGGGAGAGGGGGGTGGACGGTCGCAGCGTGAAGGTGCGGCGCACCGTGAGGGAGGCCGACGGCAAGGTGCTGTTCCGCGACAGCTACGTCTCGCGCTACGAGCCGCTCGACTGGGTGAAGCGGATAGGGACGAGCTGATCGGCAGCTGGGCCTCTCAGCCCGTCTTGGCGATCACCTGCTTGCACACGACCTTGAGGGTCTCGAAGACACCCTGACCCGTGATGGCGCTCGCCTCGGTGACCGCCGACCCTGTGTGGTTGAGCAGCTCGTTGAGGTCCTCGACGGAGAAGATGTCGCCGAGATCGCGCTTGTTCATCTGGATGACGAACCCCAGCTTGCTCAGGTCGTCGCCCTGGCCGAGCAGGTTGTCCCAGAGGTTGAGGTAGCTCTCGACGTTCTCATCGAGCCGCGTGATCTGTGAGTCGGCGACGAAGATGATGCCGTCGATGCCCTGGAGCACCAGCTTGCGGCTCGCGTTGTAGTAGCTCTGACCCGGAACGGTGTAGAGATGGAAGCGTGTCTGCATGCCCTTGACCTTGCCCGAGCGTCAGCGGCAGGAAGTCGAAGTACAGCGTGCGTTCCTCCTCCGTGGCGATGCTGACCAGCTTGCCGCGGGCCTGCGGGTTGATCTTGCGGTGGATGTACTGGAGGTTGGTCGTCTTGCCGCACAGACCGCAGCCGTAGTAGACGATCTTGTAGTTGATCTCGCGCGCGGCGAAGTTGATCAGCGGCATAGGCGGGGCCTCACACGTCTCTGAAGAGGTCATCCATGGCGGTGGCGGCAGCACTCTCGAACTCGGCGTCCATCTGCGGCGTGACGCTGTCGTCCGGACCCTCGAAGATCTGTCGCAGCACCTCGATGGCACGCTGCGAGTAGAGACGCACCTTGCCGACCTGCGTCTCGCGTCCGAAGGTGACGATGAGGAGCACCTGGTCGGTGACTTGCGAGACGTGCAGGTTGAGCCCCCTGCCCTCGTGGAAGAGTAGCGTGAACTCGTTCTCGTCGAGGATCCTGGCGAGCTGCTGCGTGGCGGCGAAAGAACTGGCCGCCAGCGAGGCAAGTGACAACGTCTCGGGATGGTACTCCTCAGAGGCGGTGGTGATGGGCTGCCCCGAGGTGCTGATGAGGGCGAGGAAGCTGGACCCGGAGACCTCCTTGAGCTTCCTGAGGAGGTCGTCGCACCGATCGAGCTGGCGATCGTTGATCACGAGTCCTTTGCGCCTTGTCACGCAGTCCTCCAGATAGGGTGACGGCCTCCGGTCGACGCTGCCGGCCCACGGACCACCGGCGGCCAGCGAAGTATACACCAGCGCGGACCAAGCCCCGAAGCCGTGCTCACGTGCGCGGCGGGTGCAGGAAGACCCAGGCCCGCTGCGAAGGATGCAGCAATGAACCGGGGTTCTCCGCGGAACCGCCGCGGTCACGGGGGAGGAGGTCTGCGTGAGCCTCAGAGGCAGTCTGTCGGAGCTTCAGCTTGTGGACCTCGTCGAGATGATGTCTCTGGGCAGCAAGACCGGCCTCCTCGCCCTGTACGACGAGCGAGACGTCTCGGCGGGCGAGATGGCCTTCGCCGACGGACTGCTCGTCGACGCGAAGTGCGGCCCACTCGTGGGCACGAAGGCCTTCTACGCGCTCCTCGCCCTTTCGGAGGGATCGTTCAGCGTCGACTCCGACTTCGAGCCCCCGTCCGGCGCAGTCAGGCCTGGCAACACCTTCGCTTCTGATGGAGGGGATGCGGCGGCTCGACGAGACACGCCGGATGCGTCAGCGACTGCCCAGCGGCACGCACGTACTCGCCGTTCGCCAGGAGGACCCCGCCGACCCCGTCGAAGCTGCCGTCCTTGCGCGCCTCGGTTCCGCGACCGCCGAAGTCGACGCGCTGCTCGACCAGATGCTCGATTCTGGCGCCGTCGATGAGTATGATGTCTTCTCAGCCCTCGAGCACCTCCTCGAGAGGGGGACCTTGGAGACCGACCCGCCAGGGAACGTCTCAAGCTGAACTTGAACCTTGAGGTCTGGTCAGGTACGATCGGCTCATCCATCCCAGCCGCACAGAGAGGAGACGCGCCATGGACGATATCGTCGATCTGGTCTCACGGTCCGACGAAGATTTGCGCGCCCTCATCGCCGAGCTCGAGATCGAGGAGAAGAACATCTCCCGTCGTCGGCGTGTCCTTCAAGGCAAGCTTGACATCCTCCACGCGGAGCTCGTCATGCGCCTTCAGCGAAAGCACAATGAGGGCGAACCGGTGATCTCCGTCGAAGACCTTGAGGGCCTGTCGCGCATCTTGGCGGGGAGGAAGACCGAGCCGTCGGGGCCCGCCTCAGGCACGCAAGAGCCCGAGGATCCCGGGAAGGTCTGACGTTGTTCTGCCCCGAGTGCGGGAGCCGCAACTCCGAAGGCGCCGACTACTGCGTACGCTGCGGAGCGGCTCTCATCGCCGACCATCCCGAGACCACGCTCAGCTACGAATCGAGTGGGGAGAGCGGTGAGACCATCCCCATGGCCGCCATCTCCGGCACGGAGGCCTGTCTCGTCATTCGCAGCGGCGGCGGCCGCGCCGGTGAGACCTATGCCCTGATCGGCGGGCGCATCACGATAGGGCGCCACACCAAGGCGGCCATCTTCCTCGATGACGTCACCGTGTCCCGTAACCACGCGGTCATGACCCGAGAGGGCGACGACTACGTGATCATCGACCAGGACAGCCTCAACGGCACTTTCGTCAACCGCCATCGTCGCGAACGGACCGTGCTCAGGGACGGCGACGAGATCCAGATCGGCAAGTACAAGCTCACGTTCATCGTGCCGTGAGGCACACTCCCGCGCCGGCGGCCTCGTGAGCGATAGCGAACTCCTTTTCGATGTCGGCGGCGAGAGGCTGCTCACGATCGGCGCTCTGGTCGAGGCCTTGCGGCGTGAGTTCCCCGACATCAGCGTCAGCAAGCTACGCTATCTGGAGGAGCAGGGGCTGGTCAGTCCGCGCCGCACCAAGTCCGGCTACCGCCTCTACTCGCAGGAGGACTTCGGCCGCCTCGTGCGTGTCCTCGCCCTGCAGCGCGACGAGTATCTGCCTCTCAAGGTGATCCGGCGGGAACTGGAGCGCAATCCGGCCAGCCCGCTGCCGTCCACACGGCAAGGGTTGAGAAAGACGGACCTGCTCGCGGCGGAAGAGCGCGACTACGCCTCGGAGGAGATCCAATCGCTCACCGGAGCCGACGTCTCACTGCTCTCGGAGCTCGAGGAATACGAGCTGGTGCACTCCCAGCAGGTGGGCGGGGTGCGCCGCTACCGCGAGACGGAAGCGGGCATCGTCGGCGCGGCGGTCCAGCTCGCCCAGATGGGGCTGCGGCCGAAGAACCTGCGCCTACTGAAGAGCGCTGTCGATCGAGAGATCGGCCTCATCGAGCAGGTTCTGCTGCCGGCCCTCAAGTCGAGCCGTCCCGAACGACGCCGTGAAGGCCTCGATCAGATCGACGACATCGTCCAGGCGACTTCACAACTCCGTCAGCTGCTGCTGGCCCGCGGGCTGCGCGAGCTGACGGCGAACCGCAGCGATCGCTGAGGCCTCGGCGTCCCGACAGCGGGCCGGCGCCCAGCTGAGTCCCAGGAGGCTTCCTTGACAGATTCATCCATCGATCTCAGCACTGCTCGTGCGCGACATCCCCGACTTCCCCAAAGAGGGCATCCTCTTCCGCGACATCATGCCGCTTCTGCAGGACCCCGTCGCTCTGCGCGAGGCCGTCGATCGCATCATGGAGTACGGGACTGGCAAGCACATCGACATGGTGCTCGGAGCGGAGGCGCGCGGGTTCATCCTCGGCCCCGCGGTAGCCTACGGTCTCGGGGCCGGCTTCGTGTGTGCGCGCAAGCCTGGCAAGCTGCCCTTCACGACGATCGCGGCCGAGTACGATCTCGAATACGGCACGGACACGCTCGAGATCCACTCGGACGCCATCAAGCCTGGCCAGAACGTCCTCGTACACGACGACCTCCTGGCCACCGGCGGCACCGCCAAGGCCAAGATCGAGCTCATCGAGAAACTGGGCGGCAACGTCGTCGGCTGTGCGTTCGTGGTCGAGCTGGAGGCCCTGGATGGACGCCGCAAGATCGGTGAGCACGACGTCTTCAGCCTGATCAAGTACTGAGGTCCGGCTCAGCGCGAGTGACCTTCACGGTCGGGCTCACCAATCCACCGCGGCACGATCGCGGGAATGGCGGCCTAGGGAACCACCGCGGCAGCGGGACTGCCGGAGCGGTGGAGAGGCACGACGGCTGCCCGGTCCCGAAAGGCGCATCCGGCAGCATCCGCTAGCTTTACATAACGGTCATTATCGTGCATTGCTCGACGCACGCATACCCCTCACTGCGGTATCGCGGCTGTCCGCCCGAGGCCGGCCGACGGCGGTGGCCGCTACCAGCGTCTCCCGAGGAACTGTGGCGTCGCAGGAATCTCGCGAGCGCAGGCGCTCAGGAACTCGCTGATCGGCGGCCGCACGTCGGCGTTGCGCAGTTGCACCTCATCCAGGAAGGCAACGCCAAGGATGGCGTCGTCCTGCCGAACCGGCGGGACTTCCTTGGCGGCCGAGATCTCGAACAGCAAGTGCACGACGTGTTTGGCGTAGTCCGGATCCGGCGAGATCGACTCGACGATCGCCAGTAGCCGACCGACGGCCACGCGCAACCCGAGCTCCTCAAGGAACTCGCGCCGCAGCGCCTCGGACAGCGTTTCGCCAAACTCCACGCCGCCGCCCGGCACGAGCCAGTACCGCTCATCGCCGCGACCCTGCTCGACCATCAGTACGCGCCGGTCTTCAACGAGCAGGCCGGCCACCCGCAACGTCGGCTTGTCGGGCACGAACACCTGTTCGCTGCCGGACGAAGCTCCACCGAGAGCCGGCGTCACGACAGACCCTCGCGCCCGCTTGACCCGAACCCCTGCTCGCCGCGCTGCGTCGTGTCGAGAGTGTCGCCGGCCGCCAGAGAGACCGCTGTGACGGGAAGGAACAGGAGCTGCGCGATGCGATCGCCGATGCGAACCGCAAACGAGCTCCCGACGATCGGTGTTCAGCAGGATGATGGAGAGCTCGCCGCGATAGCCCGGGTCGATCAGCCCAGGTGCATTGACAAGGGTGATCCCGTGCCGCGCGGCCAGCCCAGAACGCGGCAACGTGAGAGCAGCGAGGGTAGGCGGAAGCCCCAGGGCGATTCCCGTGCCCACCACGACGCGCGCGAGCGGCTCGAGCTGCGCCTCCTCGGCGGCGCAGAGGTCGTAGGCCGCATCGTGTTCGTAGGCGCGCTCAGGGATGCGCGCCGACGGACGGAGGAGCTTGACCGAAACGCACAGGCCGTCCGGAGCACTCAGGTGCATCGTGTCAGGCGCCATCGGCGTCGCGGGCGTCTTCGTCGACCGACGAGACCCGGCCGCTCACCCGCCCGTCCGTCGTCCCGCGAGGCGGCGATACGGTAACGTGCGCAGCGGCCGGCCTCGGCGACGGGCAGACTCCCCTCGAAGATGATGCCTTCCGCCGTGTGCTCCTCGTGGACGTCGCTGGCGACGCCCCTGAGGCGGTGCATCTCGGCGGCGGCAGTGTAGGGGAACAACAGCCGGACCCGCCTCAGCGTCCGATCGAAGAACTCCGCCAGGCGCTCCTGCAGGGCGTCCAGACCCCGGCCCTGGATCGCGGAGATGAACACCGCCTCGGGGTAGAGCGCCCGCAGCCGCACCATCCTGCTCTCCTCGACGCGGTCGATCTTGTTGAACACCGCGACGCGGGGCGCTCGCGAACCGAGCATGTCGAGCACCTCGGACACCGTCTGCTCGCGAGCGGCGATCTCGTCCGGCTCAAGGGCCGCGTCCGCGACGACGAGCACGAGATCGGCAAGCGTAGTCTCCTCGAGCGTCGAGGCGAAGGCGTCGACCAGACTATGTGGCAGCTTGCGGATGAAACCCACCGTGTCGGTGAGGACGTAGTCGCGGTCGCGGTAGCGATAGGACCGCGACGTCGGATCGAGCGTCTCGAACAGCCGGTCGCGGGCCGGCACCGTGGCGTCGGTGAGTGCGTTCAGCAGTGTCGACTTGCCGGCGTTCGTGTAGCCCGCCAGCGCGATGAGCGGCACGGCCGCGCGCAGGCGGCGGGCGCGCTGAGTCCGGCGCGCGCCGGCCATCTGCTCGATGCGTCGCCGCAGCGTCTGGATGCGCTTGCGGACGACGCGCCGATCCACCTCCATCTTGGTCTCGCCCGGCCCACGCATGTCGACGCCGGCGCCCAGCCGCGAGAGGATCAAGACCCTTGCCCCGCATGCGCGTCAATTCGTACTCGAGCTGGGCGAGATGCACCTGCAGCGTCCCCTCGAGAGTGCGTGCGTGCTTGCTGAAGACGGTGAGGATCAGCTCGGTGCGATCGAGCACGTCCACGTCCACCACATCCAGGATGGCTGCCACCTGGGCCGGCGTCAGATCGTCCTCGCACACGGCGACGGTGGCGCCGGCATCCTTCACCGCTTGCTTGAGATCGTCGAGCTTGCCCTTGCCCAGGTATGTCTGAGGGTGGGGTCTCTCCTTGCGCTGGATCACGTCCGCGACCCAATCCATGTCCGCCGAGCGCAGGAGTTCCTTGATCTCAGCGAGCGGCTCCTCCGCTCCGGGCGCGCGAGAGCCACCGGGCACGACGGCGAAGACGACGGCGCGTGGCCGCCGGAGCGTAGCCTCGGTCTCGACGAGCCGCGACCCGGCGCTCACGACGAGACTCGCAGACTGCCGGAGGCCGCTAGATCCGTACACGCTCCTCGATGCGGCTCACCGCTTCCTGCAGAAGCTCGTCGGGCACGGTGAGCGAGAGACGGACGTAGCCTTCGCCGGAGTCGCCGTAGGCGGCGCCCGGAGTCACGACGACGTCCGCCTGATCGAGCATCAGCTCTGTGAAGCTCGCCGAGGTGTGACCATCGGGTACCGCGACCCAGAGGTAGATCGTGGCCTTGGGAGCGCTCACCGTCATGCCCAGCCCGGTGAGGGCCTCGACCAGGATGTCGCGACGTCGCTGGTAGATGTCGCACATCTCGCGCACGCACTCCTGCGACGATGAGAGCGCAGTCGCGGCGGCGCGCTGCACGACGGCGAACATCCCCGAGTCCATGTTCGTCTTGAGGCGCCAGTAGGCGTCGATGACGTCCTCGTTGCCGACCATCGCGCCGGCACGCCAGCCGGTCATGTTGTAGCTCTTGGAGAGGCTGAACACCTCGACGCCGACTTCCTTCGCACCGGGAGTCTCGAGGAAGCTGGGCGCGACGTAGCCGTCGAACGTGATGTCGCCGTAGGCGTTGTCGTGTACCACGATGAGGTCGTTGGCCTTCGCAAAGGCGACGAGGCGGGCGAAGAAGTCGTCCTCGACCACCGCACCCGTCGGGTTGTTGGGGTAGTTCACGAAGATCATGCGCGCCTTCGCGAGCACGTCCGGGTCGATCGCCTCGAGATCCGGCTGGAACCCGAGCGAGGGCACCAGCGGCAGAGGCACCGGGACCCCGCCCGCGATCAGCGGACCGGTGGTGTAGACCGGATACCCCGGGTCCGCCGCCAGGGCGACATCGCCCGGGTCGAGAAGGGCCAGGCAGATGTGAGCGATGCCCTCCTTGGCTCCGAGAAGGGGCACCACCTCGGTAGCGACATCGAGGTGCACACCGAAGCGTCGCCGATAGTACCCGGCGACCGCCTCGCGGAAGCCGAGCTCTCCCTGATTGCTCGGGTACTGGTGGGTCGCCGGATCGTGTGCTGCAGACGTGAGCGCCTCGACGATGTGTGCCGGCGTGGGCAGATCGGGGTCGCCGATGCCGAGACTGATGATGTCCGCCCCTGCGGCACGACGCTCGGCGATGCGGCGCTCGATGCCTGCGAACAGATACGGCGGCAGATCGAGCACGCGTTGCGAGAACTTCATGCGCGTGTCACTCGAGGTGCTCAAGGAACTCCGACGAAAGGTCGCCGTGGTAGATCTCTTCTGCCGGGCCGGTCATGAACACGCGCCAGTCCGGCTCGGACCTGGATCTCCAGCCTGCCGCCCGGAAGCTCGACGGTGACCGGAGAGACGCACTGGCCAGCGCGCACGAGGGCGGCGGCAGTGGCCGTGGCGCCCGTGCCACAGGCCCGCGTCTCCCCCACGCCCCGCTCCCACACACGCACCTTGGCCTCGTGCTCGTTCACGACCTTCACGAACTCCACATTCGTCCTACGAGGAAAATAGGCGTGCTCCTCGATCATCGGTCCGACTTCGTGCAGCGGCACGAGCTCGAGCGGCCAGGGCGACTGGATGACCGCATGCGGATTGCCGACGTCCACGAACGTGAAGGCGAAGCTGCGGCCGGCGGCGTGCAGCGAAGCCTCGACGGCCTCGCCCTCGACGCCCGCCAGCTTCTCGCCGCCGAAGCGCGCGACGCCCATGTCGACGGTCACCATGTAGCCATCGCCCAGCTGGGGGACGATCGGACCGGCGGCGGTGTCGAGCACCACCGAATCGCCCGTGATGCTTCCCTCCATCTGCAGCTTGCGCGCCACCATGCGCACTCCGTTCCCGCACATCTCGGCCTCGCTGCCGTCCGGGTTGAGGATGCGCAGGTCGAAACGGTTCTCACCGGTCCGGGCGCCGATCACGAGGATGCCGTCTCCGCCGATGCCGAGATTGCGGTCGCAAAGGAGGCGTACGCGCTCCGGAGTGAGCTCGAACGGGACCTGCTCATGATGAAAGATGATGTAGTTGTTGCCCAAGCCCTGCCACTTGGAGAACTGGACCCTGCCCAGTCCCTGCCAGTGCTTCTGCACGAGTCATGCCCCTTGTCTGGTGGCTAGCTCACCTTCAGGTGAGCGTGCATCTTACCACGCACCGGGATCCGCGAGAGCCATGACTGACTCGACCGCCGCCTCTGGTCCCGCCGACGTCGCGACACGGGCTGCCCCGGGCAGCTTGCGCATCCAGGTGAGCTGGCGACGCACGAGCGCATTCGTGCGGGACTTCATCGCGACGCCGGCGGCGGCCAGCGTGGTCTCGCCGTCAAGATACGCGCTCATCTCCCGCGCGCCGATGGCCTGCAGGGCCGTGCGGCTGAGAGGACCCGCTTGCCGCGCCGCCTCGACTCTCGGCCGGCGCGCCGGCGCCGAGCATCCACTCGACACGTTCATCGATGCGGCGCCTCAGCGCCTGGCGATCGTCGTCGGGGTGCAGCGCGACCAGAAGGTGGGGGTAGCGCTCAGCGCGACCCCCAGAGCTGGTCACGCTCCGCTCCCGAGAGGGCGCGGCCGGTAGAGCGCACCGCCTCGAGCGCGCGGATGACGCGCCGCGGGTTGCGGCTGTCGACACGCACGAACGCGTCTGGGTCGAGGCGACGCAGCTCGTCCGCGACCGCCTCCGGATCGTGTCGCCACCACTCCTCGAGCTCGGCGCGCATCTCGGGGTCGGACGGCGGCGCGAAGTCGAGATCGCCGAGGGCGGCCCGCAAGATAGAGACCAGATCCGCCCTCCAGGACGACGGGCCGGCCGGCGGCCCGCAGACGGTCGATCACCGCGTGGGCCTCTCGGGCGTATTCGGCGACGGTGAAGTCTCGCTGCGGCGGCACGAACCCGACGAGGTGGTGGCGCGCTCTGGCGCGCTGGGCCTCGTTCGGCTGGTTGGTGATGATCGTCAGCCCCGCGTAGACCTGCATCGAGTCGGCGACGACAATCTCCGCGCCGAGCCGCTCGGCCAGCCCGATCGCGACCTCCGTCTTGCCCAGCGCGGTCGCCCCGAACAGCGCGACCAGCGGCGGCTCAGGCATCGACCTCACCCTCGGCGGCGGTCCCCCCGTCGCCCACCGCCGAGTCGGCCGCGTGGACGGCATCGGCTCGACTCCCCCTCCACGCAGCGCGTGACCCGGAAACGCTCCAGATCGCAAGGGCTCTCCGTCGGGAATGCCCGCCTTCTGCCGGGCGATGCCTACTTGGGCCTCCACGCTGTCCACGCCCTTCAGATCCGGCAGGAGAACGCCGCGGCGCCAGCCGGCACTCACGATGACGCCGTAGCTGCGCCGGATCCAGATCGGCGTACGTGCAGGGCTGGCTGGGGCTGAGGATGTCGACCGAGTATGCGAGCGCCGAGAGCTCCTCCTCGCGCACGGGCGCGAAGCGAGGGTCTTTGAGCGAGGCAGAACGCGCGTTGCGCATGATCTCGCGTCCCAGGTCCGGCTCCGCCGGCGTCAGGGTACCGATGCAGCCGCGCAAGTCGCCATGCTTCTTGATCGAGACGAAGCACGCGGCCGCGTGCCCATACAGCGGATGCCGGGGCGGCTGCGGAAGCCGCTCGCCGCGAACCAGACACTCGACGCAGGACCGTGCGTAGTCCGCCGGTCCCGGAGGCTCCCGGGCCGGCAGTTCGCCGTCGCTCACGTCGGAACCGGCGACCTTCGAGGGTCCGGCGCACCGAAGAGAGCGACCATGTAGCCGACGCCGAAGGGTCCCTCGTAGCTCAGCACCTGGGGGTCGACGGTCGCGTCGTCGCCGAGGAAGCCCCCGAGAGCGATGATGCTGCGCAGGCCGCACTCAGCGGCTCCCTCCACCAGCGAAGGGTCGATCTCGCTCAAGGCGATGAAGTCACCGATCTCCAGAAGACGAACGACCGCTTCGTCGAAGAGCGCGCCGCGCGGGTCGTAGGGCACCGGGGCCGAGCGTGAGAGGGCATGAGAAAGGTCCCCGGAGGCGAGGAAGACCGTGTCGCGACCAAGCTCCTCGGCGCAGCGGCGAACGAGCTGACCCATCGTGCGATGCTCTTCGTACGAGCTGACAATCGACAGCGAGACGATCCGGCGAGGCCTCAGGAAGCTCAGCGGCACAAGGACGCCCCAGTCGAGGGTATCGTCGTCCTCGGGCGCGAACCTCAGCCGCCGGTAGTCCCCGGCCAGGGCCAGCAGAAGCTCGGCGAAGGGCTGATCGTTGTCGAATCTGAATGCCGCTTCCGGGCACCGGAAGCGGCCGAAATCGCCACCAAGTCGCGGGGCCGTCTTCACGACGTGAGTGTCGCTGAACCCGTTCGTGTGCGGCGAGACGACGACCACGGTCTCAGGCTCTCCCACGGCGTCGGCGAGACGCCGCATCGCCCGCACCGTGGCGTCCACCTTGTCCAGCGACGCACCGCCGATCTCGGGGATGAGCAGAGGTGGATGAGGGCAAACGCAGCCTTGCATGGTCGGCACCTCCTTTGCGTCCGGTCAGAGCCTTCCGCGAAGCGTGGTCGAAGTCGCCTCGGTGACCTCTACAGTCACTATAGCACCAGCCCGGGCGGCTCCGACGGCATTGACCGTCACGTTCTGTCGCGTGCGGCCGCGCAGACGCCGCCCGTCGCGACTGGTCCCCTCGATGAGGACCTCGGCGGTGTGTCCAACGAGTCGCTCGTGGCTCGCCCGCGCGCACTCCTGGGTCGCTGCCACAAGCCGCTGCACCCGCTCACTCCTGACCTCCGCAGGCACCTGGCCGGGCATCTCCGCGGCCGCCGTGCCGGGACGCGGCGAGAACAGGAAGGTGAAGGCGCCGTCGAACTCGGCCTGCCGCACCAGGTCGAGCGTCTCCGCGAACTCCTCCTCGGTCTCGCCGGGGAAGCCGGCGATCAGGTCGGTCGTGATGCTGACCTCGGGGATGGCATCGCGAAGAGCACGGACCCGCTCAAGATAGGAGGCGGAGCTGTAGCCTCGATTCATGGCAGAGAGCACCCGGTCCGACCCCGCCTGAGCCGGCAGGTGGACATGCTCACAGACACTCGGAAGCTCGGCGAGCGCCCGCACCAGATCGTCCGAGAGGTCTTTGGGGTGCGAGGTCATGAAGCGGATCCGGCAGAGACCGGAGATCTCGTCGAGAGCTCGCAGCAGCGCCGGGAAGTCCGGAGCATCCTCCCACCCCCCGCGCCGCAGATCGTGCCCGAAGGCATTGACGTTCTGGCCGAGCAAGGTGACTTCGCGGACCCCGTCGTCCACGAGCCCCCGGACTTCCGCGACGATGGCATCCAGGTTCCGGCTGCGCTCTGGTCCGCGCGCTCGGGGAACGATGCAGTAGGAGCAGCAGTTCGTGCAGCCGGACATGATCTGTACCCATGCCTGGAAGGGGCGCTCGCGGCGGCCCGCAAGCTCGCCACTCAAGCTCGGGCCGTCCTCGAAGTAGCCCGAGGGCGGCTGAGAGGTCTCGTCTGCGCGCCTCGACCGCGGCCAGCAGCGCCGGAAGGCGGTGCAGGTTCTGCGGACCCAGTGCGCCGTCCACATGGGGAAAGCGACGGAAGAAGGCCTCCTGCTCGGCCTGCGGCAGGCATCCGGTCACGAGCACGCGGCGCCGCGGGTCCTCCTTCTTCAGCCGCGCCGCATCGCCGAGGTGCCCGGCAAGCCGGTCGTCCGCGCTCTGCCGCACGGTGCAGGTGTTGTAGACGAGAACGTCGGCCGCCTCTGGCTCCGGGACGGCCCGCAGTCCGTCGGCCTCGAGCAGCGCACGAATGCGCTCCGCGTCGTGCGCATTCATCTGACACCCGAACGAGCGCAGGTAGTAGGTGCGCATGCGTGCCACGCGACGCCGACCGTCGCTACTTGGCGATATCGACGGCGCGGCTCTCGCGGATCACGGTCACCCTGATCTGACCGGGGTAGTCGAGCTGGTCCTCTATCTCCTTGGCGATCTCGCGAGCCAGCAACAGCCGTGGCGTCATCGTCGATCTCGGTGGGCTTGACCATGACCCGGACCTCACGCCCAGCCTGCATGGCGAAGCACCGCTCGACGCCCTTCTTGCTCTCTGCGATGCGCTCCAGCGACTCGAGCCGCTTGACGTAGTTCTCGAGCGACTCGCGGCGCGCCCCCGGGCGGGCTGCGGAGATCGCATCCGCCGCCTGCACGAGCACGGCCTCGACGGTCTGCGGCTCGACGTCGCCGGTGATGAGCCAGGATGGCGTGCTGCACGCTCTCGCGACTCCCGGTAGCGCTTCGCGAGCTGCTGGGATATCACGGCATGCGATCCGTCGACCTCGTGATCGACAGCCTTGCCCACGTCGTGCAGCAATCCGGCACGTTTCGCGATCTTCACGTTGGCGCCAAGCTCGGCGGCCATCAGACCGGCCAGGTGGGCGACCTCAATGGAGTGGTTCAGCACGTTCTGGCCGTAGCTCGTACGGTACTTGAGGCGGCCGAGGACCTTGACGATCTCCGGCGCCAGGCCGTGCACGTTGGTGTCGAAGCAGGCCTGTTCGCCGGCCTCTTCCATCGCCGCCTCGACCTCGGCCTTCGCCTGCTCGTGCATCTCCTCGATGCGCGCCGGATGAATGCGACCGTCCGCGATCAGCTTGGTGAGGGTGAGGCGCGCAGTCTCGCGGCGCACGCCGTCGAAGCCTGAGAGGACGACGGCCTCCGGGGTGTCATCGATGATGAAGTCGATACCGGTGGTGTTCTCGAGCGTCCGGATGTTGCGTCCCTCGCGGCCGATGATGCGGCCCTTCATGTCGTCCGACGGCAGATGCACGACCGAGACGGTCGTCTCAGCGACATGGTCGGCCGCCGTCCGCTGGATGCTGAGAGAGAGGATGTTGCGTGCGCGCCTGTCGGCTTCGCGGCGCGCCTCCTCCTCGACATGGCGGACCAGCTTCGCCATGTCGTGGCGAGCCTCCTCTTCCGTCCGCGTCAGTATGAGCTCGCGGGCCTCGGCCCTGCTCAGGCCGGAGATACTCTCCAGCCGTGCCACGGCCTCCTCGTGCGCCGCCTTGACGTCCTCGGCCGCCTGCGTGCACGCCCCCTCGCGATCGCTCAGTGTCTGCTCGCGCCGATCTTGTTCGATAGCCCGCGTGTCGAGCTGCTCCTCACGTTGCAGCAGGCGCTGCTCGACCTTGCTGATCTCGTCGCGGCGGTCGCGCAGCTCTGCTTCGCCTTCGCTGCGGACCTTGTGGGCCTCTTCCTTGGCCTCGAGGCGCGCCTCCTTCTTGAGCGCCTCCGCCTCGCGCTTGGCGTCTCGCACGAGGCCTTCCGCCTCGCGCTCCGCGGCGGCCGCCTTGCCGCCCGCGAAGGAGCGTCGGATGACGTATCCGACGGCGATGCCCACCGCCAACGCCGCGGCTATCAACAACACGTACACAAGAGTCATCGTTCAATCCCTTCACGGCACGAAAAAGGCCGGGCACGCGCCCGGCCGGTGTCCGGCTCGCTCAAGGCGAAGCGTCAGGGATACTCGTCATCGGCCATGCAACGTCCAGGGGTCAGGACAACGACGAACCTACGGAGCCTCCTGCTGAGATGTCCACACTCATTCCCCTGTCAGAGCTTCCAGCCAGTCGACGCAAGACGTCGGAGTATCGCCAGAGCGAGATAATACACAGAACACGCACACAGGTCGCGCTCTCGGATAGTAGGGGATTCGAAGGGACGAAGTCAATTCTCTGCGGCCACCGCGCGCGGCGGCGCGGCGCCGGACCGTCAGTCCGACCCGACGGGCCTCTCGTCGCTCCAGGAGCGAACCGCGGCGTAGGCCACAGGGCGCAGAGAAACCTCTGCGCAGCAGCGCCTGATAGGCGCGCCGCCGCGCTGTCTCCAGCGGGATGCTGAGGCGCGCCCTTCTGGCTCAGCATCCGCAGCGCTCGCTCAAGCTCGGCCTCGTCACTGCCCGACTGCTCGCCGGTGAGCGCCGCGTCGACAAGGTCGGCGGACACGCCGAGCTGCGCCAGACCACGACGGATGCGAACGACGCCCCACCCGTTCAGGCCTTGCTTGTCGGCGACATAGCGCCGAGCGAAGTCGGCATCGTCGAGCAGGCCGACGCTCGCGAGCCGCTGCAGAGCTGCCGCGACGGCTCCCTCGTCGTGCCCCTTCTCGAGCAACCGCGTCTCCAGTTCGCGGCGACTGCGGGCACGATGGCCGAGGAGACGTTGCCCGTCCGCGAGCGCCGCGCTCAGCCGCAGCCTGGGCCCGCATCCGGTCCAGCGTGTCACCGTCGAGCACCCGGCCCTCGTGAAGACTCCAGCGAGCGACGAAGCGACTCGCTGACGGTACAGACACAGCACCCGTCGACGTGGACGGCGACATGCCCGCCTCGCGCCGCCCGAAGAGCCGTGACGGTGCTCACGCGCGCACCTAGAGGACCTCGCCAGTCACCGCGTCGACAGCCACAGCGCCGCCACCGGCGGCTGCCGCCCCGGGAGCCAGCGGCAACCCGGCCCTCCTGCGGATCTCCGTCTCGATGGCGGCAGCCATGTCCGGGTTGGCCTTCAGGAAGGTGCGGGCGTTGGCGCGACCCTGCCCGAGCCGGTCGTCGTTGTAGCTGAAGAAGGCGCCGCTCTTGGCGACGACGTCGTGAAGCACGCCGAGATCGAGGAGTGTACCCTCACGAGAGATACCCTGTCCCGTACATGATGTCGAACTCGGCCGTCTTGAACGGCGGGGCCACCTTGTTCTTGGCGACCTTGACGCGGACCCGGTTGCCGACCGCCTCGGTGCCATCCTTGAGCGTCTCGATGCGGCGGATGTCGAGGCGGATGGTCGCGTAGAACTTGAGGGCCTTGCCGCCGGTCGTGACCTCGGGATTGCCGAACATGACGCCGATCTTCTCGCGCAGCTGGTTCGTGAAACAGCAGATCGTGCCCGAGCGGTTCAGCGTGCCGGCCAGCTTGCGAAGCGCCTGGCTCATGAGTCTGGCCTGCAGTCCGACGAAACTGTCGCCCATCTCACCCTCGATCTCGGCCTTGGGCGTGAGCGCCGCCACCGAGTCGATCGCGACGATGTCGAGGGCGCCGCTGCGTACCAGCATCTCGGCGATCTCCAGCGCCTGCTCGCCGTAGTCCGGCTGCGAGATCAGCAGGTTGTCGGTGTCGACTCCGATCTCCCTGGCGTACGTGGGATCCATGGCGTGCTCGGCGTCGATGAAGGCCGCCTGCCCGCCGAGCCGCTGGGCCTCGGCGATCAGGTGGTAGACGAGTGTGGTCTTGCCCGCCGACTCAGGGCCGTAGATCTCGACGATGCGCCCGCGCGGGATGCCCCCCACGCCGAGGGCGATGTCGAGCGCCAGGGATCCGGTGGGGACGCACTGGATCTCATCGTTGACGGAGTGATCACCAAGGCGCATGAGGCTTCCCTTGCCGAACTGACGCTCGATCTGAGTGACGGCTGCCTCGAGGGCTTTGTCCTTGTCCAAGGTGGCGCTCCTCTCTCGCTCAGGACGCGGGAAACACCGCTAGTGGAGTGTGCACGGCTCCGGCCCTCTTCAGAAGGCTACTATACAGGGCCATGCGGACGACACAAAACCCCGGGATGTTGACGTTTTGCAGGGGAAACGGTTGACCAGGGCGACGGAACCGCGCGACCGTGACATGCGGCTTCCAGGGCCGCTTCCCGGGCTCAAGGCCAGCCTGCTCGGCCAGGGCGGCGCTCACTCTGGACTGTAACAGGTGCAGGCCACCGCGCGGAGTCGCTCAGCGACAGCGCGACGACCCGCCGGGGCCCTCGCGCAGGCAGGAACAGCGGCCCGTCGACGCGGACCTCGGCAGGAGCCCAGCAGACGCTCGAGAGCGCGTCGACGAGTCGCCCGACGTGGCCGGGATCGGTGGGTCCGAGGAAGCACAGCGTCAGATGCAGCGCGTGGTTCAGGCGGAGCTCGGGGCGCGGCTCAAGGACGCGCCTCTGCCAGTCGCCGATAGCCTCCTTCGTGTGGTCTGGCAGGTCACAGGCGACAAAGAGACGCAAGGCGCCGCGCGCCGTTCGCCCTCAGCCAATGGTCGCGCCCAGGGCCATCTCCTCGCGCAGCAGGTGCAGGGCCCGTGTCGTGCTGTGGGCTCGCACTCCGCCGCGATCCCCCGGGAGGCTCTCGCGAGAGACCCTCGTCCCGGCAGGCCCGCTGCAACCCAGATACACGAGTCCCACCGGCTTCTCAGGAGTGCCGCCCTCTGGCCCGGCCACGCCTGTCACGCTCAACCCGTACGTGGCTCGACAAGCCGCCCTGACGCCCTCGGCCATGGCGGCCGCGACCTCCGCGGAGACCGCACCATGCCGGGCGAGCATGGAGGACGGTACGCCGAGGAGTTCCTCCTTGACGTCGTCCGCATAGCCGATCACGCCGCCACGGAAGTACCTGGAGCTGCCTGGGCGGCCCGTGATCCGGCCGCCGAGAGCGCCTCCCGTGCACGACTCGGCGACGGCGAGCGACGCTCCGCGACCGGCCAGCTGATCGGCCACCATGTCGTCGATGGTCCGGCCGTCGACACTGAACACGGAGACCGCCCGCTCCAACCCGGCGACGATGGCATCGGCCTGCGCCGACGCTTCGACCGTGGGTACATACCGAAGTCTCACGCCCACCTCACCCCCGCCCGCGGTGATACCTGTCTCCAGCAGATCTCGCGGGACGCCCTCGAGCACTGCCGCCACGGCTGGTTCGCCACTGCCGTAGACGCGCACGACCCGCCGGACGACGTTTGGGAAGAAGCCCTCCGCGGACAAGCCGCGAGCGACCTGCTCCCACATCGTCCGGAACTCCCACGGGACGCCCGGAAGCGCGAAGATGCGCGTGCGCCCGCGCCTCGCGCTGATGCCGGGCGCGACGCCGGCCGGAGGCAAGGGAACGCTGCCGGCGGGAATCCGTGCCTGACGCCGCGCTTGGGGAAGCAACTCCCGGACCGTCATGCCGCGACGCTTGGCGATGCCCCGCAGTGCGCCTTCCAGCATGGCCAGCGCGACCGCGTCCTCGTCGAGACCGACGCCGAGCGCGTCGGCCAGCGCGAGCGCGGTGAGGTCGTCATGGGTCGTACCCAGCCCCCCGCTCACGATGAGCAGATCCGGTTCGGCGTCCAGCAGGAATCGCAGTGACGCGCCGAGACGCTCCGCATCGTCGGCCACCGCCAGGATGCTCGTGATCCTCACGCCGCGGCGACTCAGCTCGGCGGCCAAGCGTGGTCCGTTCTCGTCGGCCACGGACCCATCGAGCAGCTCGTCGCCGCTGAGCACGACGGCCGCCGAGGGCACTCCCTCCGTCACCGAGCTGGCCCCCGAGGCATGTGGATGAGCCCACGCGCGTTGCGGAAGTAGTTGACGCCGCTGACCAAGGTGACGACGACCACCAAGGCTGTCAGGACCCACTGGACACCGGTCGCGAAGCCGGCGGACAGGCCGATCATCTCGGCGAGATCGGCGCTCGGCAGGAGAACGTAGAGGACGTAGCCGATCTGCAGCACGGTCTTGAGCTTGCCGTAGCGGTCCGCGGGGATGGAGACCCCCTGGGACAGTCCGACGATGCGCAGCACGCTCACGGCGACCTCGCGGCCGATGATGACCATGGCGACCCACGCCGCGACGCGCCCCTGGGAGACCAGGGCGAGCAGCGCCGCCGCGATCAGCAGCTTGTCGGCGAGGGGGTCGAGGAACTGGCCGAGCGTCGTGATGGACTGCTGCCGGCGAGCGACGTACCCGTCCAGCTTGTCGGTGCCGGCGGCGAGGATGAAGATGGCGGCGGCCACGATATCGGCGTAGGGCTCCGGCAATCCCGAAAGCAAGACGACGAGGAAGACCGGGATCAGGAGGATCCGCGCGATGGTGATGGCGTTGGCGAGGTTCCACTGGCTGGTCATGGCGTGCGGCTCCCGGAGATGGCCTCCACATCATAGCCAACCGCGCCGACAACGGTAGCATCCACCAGCTCGCCCCGCCGGGTGCGGCGACCACTGAGCAGCACGCGACCGTCGATGTCGGGCGCCTGGCGGGCACAGCGACCGACGGCGACACCGTCCTCCCGGCTCGTGCCTCTCTCGACGAGCACGTCGAGCGACTGTCCCTCCAGAGCCAGCCAGTACTCGGCGGCGACTCGTCGATGACCTCGCCCAGCTCGGCGGCTCGATGCGCAGGGCCACGTCCGCAGCGATCTGGTCGCCCATGCCGGCAGCCGACGTACCCTCCTGCGGGTCGAAGACGAAGACCCCCGCAGCTGCCAGTCCGGCGGCGCGCACGAAGTCGAGCAACTCCGCGAACTCCTCTTCGGTCTCCCCCGGGGATCCGGCGATGAACGTCGACCGGATCGCCACGCCGGGCATCACGGCCCGAATGCGCTCCAGGAGCCTCAGGAAGCCGTCTCCGTCGCCGGCACGCCTCATCCGCCGCAGGACCGGCCCGGAGGCGTGCTGCAGCGGGATATCGACGTAGTGGACCGCGTACCGCGCCATCGCCTCGAGCAGCGCATCGTCGATACCTTCGGGCTGCAGATAGAGGAGGCGGAGCCACAGCGGAGCGGGCTCCAGCGCAGTCAGCTCCGCCAGGAGCCGCTCCAGCCCGCCCCATCCGGGCTGCTCCCAGCGCGAAGTCTCCTGCCCGACCAGCACGAGTTCGCGCGCGCCCGCGCCCAAGGCGGCGCGCGCGCTCTCCAGGATGGCCTGGGGCGTGAGCGTCCGATAGTCGCCCTTGATCAGCGGGATGGCGCAGAAGGCGCAGGCGCGATCGCAGCCGTCCGAGATCTTCACGAAGGCGTGCACGGGCCGTGTCTTGCGTGGCGGGAACGTGCGGTCCACGGCCCCTGCCGCTGGCGATCTCGGAGAGCGCATCCAGCAGCGGAGCCGTATCGAGCCCGCACCACAGCTCGACCTCAGGGATCTCCGCCGCCAGCTCCTCGCCGTGCCGCTCGACGAGGCAGCCGACCGCCGCGACGCGGGCGCCGCGCGCGTGCGCGACCTCCGCGGCGTCGAGGATGGCAGCGATCGACTCCTCCTTCGCGGCGTCGATGAACCCACACGTGTTGACGACCACCAGGCCGGCGTCGCCGGGGGCGCCTTCCCGATACCCGGCCGCGCTCAAGCGCCGGGCGAGCGCGTCGGAATCGGCCTCGTTCTTCGGGCAGCCCAGAGTCTGTATGAAGAAGCTGGCGACCGTCGCCGCCTCAGCGATAGTTCACGAACTGCAAGGGGATCCCCCACTCCTCTTCGCGGAGGGCGGCCATGACGGCTTGGAGCTCGTCCTTGCTGGACGAGGACACGCGCAGCGTGTCGCCCTGGATCTGGACCTTGACCTTCTTGTAGTTCTGGCGCACGTACTTGCTGATGGCCTTGGCCTTGTCGTCGGAGATGCCTTGAGCGATGGGCGCTCGCTGACGGACCGTGCCTCCGAGAGCATCCTCGACCTTGCCGTACTGAAGGGCCTTCAACGGCACCTTGCGCCGCACGAGCTTCCCCTCGAGCACCTCGACGACCTGCTTGAGCTTGCCCTGGTCATCCGAGACGAGGACGAGGGCCTCACCTTCCAGGGTGACCGAACTCACGCTCTTCTTGAAGTCGTAGCGCGTCGAGATCTCCTTCTGCGTCAAGTTCACTGCGTTGCGCACCTCGTCCATATCGGCGCGCGAGACTACGTCGAACGATGCTTCCTTGGCCATGTCACCCCTGCTTGTCTAGCTTGCCGTTCTGGATGAGATAGTCGATCGGGCCGGGCTCCTCGATCGGCTTGATGCGACGCCCCTCAACGCGCAGGCGCACGTTGGGTGGACTCCCCAGCCGGAGCCACAGCACGTCGGCGACGAAGACCCTGGTCTTGCCGTTCTTCATCGTTCCCGAGAAGAGCACGTCTCCCGTGGCGCTGCCCTTGCGGACCTCCACCCACGCGTCGGCCACGGCGCTGATACGCAGCTCTCCGGGCACGACCGAAGGAGCAGTCGGAGAGGGCGTCGGCGAGGGCTTCGCGCTGGCCGAAGGGCTGGTCGTGATTCCCAGTGGCCCCGGCTGCGTCGAGAGGAGGGGGCTGGTTGGCGCCGTCGTTGCGGCTCAGCACGTAGATGACCCCGAGCACGAGCAGGCTGAACACAGCGACGAAGAGTACGGTGTTCCGCCTCCTGTGGCCGCGGGGGGCGCCGATCACTGACGTTCCGCCGAACGAGTCCTGTTGCTCGACGTGCCCTACGTCACGAGAGCAGTATTCATCGATGATGACCTCGGGATCGAGACCGAGATAGGTGGCGTATGTGCGCAGAAAGCCCTTGACGTACGTCGTCCCGGGCATGATGTCGAAATCCTCGTTCTCCATGGCCTGGAGGTACTTGACACGGATCTTCGTGTCCTCCTCGACCTGCTGGAGTGTGAGCTTGCGACGCACACGCGCCTCGCGCAGCGTGTTGCCGATCTCAAACACAGTGGATGACTGTCTCCTCCGTCGCCCGGGGCGGTCTCTGGAAGCCGAGCGCCAAGAGACACAGTCTATTCAGCAGGCAACGCGAAGACAAATGGCGCGAGCTCGTCTGCCGATGGAGGCGCAGCGCCACATCAGATCAGATCTCACCTGGCTGCGGCTCGACGTCCTCTTCGTCGCCTTCGGCGGCCGTCTCCTCCCCGCGCAGGCGCGCCAGCGTAGAGGGCAGGCCATCTTCGCCAATCAGGACGGAGCGCGCCTTGCTGCCGTCGTAGCCGGAGACGATGCCCATCTCCTCCATGATGTCGATGAGGCGGCCGGCGCGGGCGTAGCCGACGCGCAGCCGGCGCTGGAGGAGCGCGACCGAGGCGGCACCCGTGAGCACCACCGTCTTGATGGCCTCCGCAAGCAGCTCGTCGCCGGCCGGGACACCCTGCTGCTGAGTCCCGTCGGCGGCGGCGGGACTCTCGAGCAGGTCCTCGCGGAAGTCGGGCTTCGCCTGACTGCTTCCAGTGCTCGGTGATGAGCTTCATCTCGTGAGCCGTGATGAGAGCCCCCTGCACGCGCAGCAGGCGGTTGCTGCCCATGGGGCTGAAGAGCATGTCGCCCATACCCAGAAGGCTCTCGGCCCCGCCCTGATCCAGGATGATGCGGGAGTCGGTCTGAGAGCTGACGGCGAAGGCGATGCGCGACGGGATGTTGGTCTTGATCATGCCGGTGACGACATCGACCGACGGCCGCTGCGTGGCCACCACGAGGTGGATGCCGCAGCTGCGGCCGAGCTGGCCAAGCCGGATGATCGATTCCTCGACCTCTGACGGGGCCACCATCATGAGGTCGGCGAGCTCGTCGATGATGACCATGATGTAGGGCATCGACTCCTCGCCCTTGCGGACGAGCTTCTTGTTCAGCGCGCGAACGTCCTGGCAGCCCTGCCGCGACAGCACCTCGTAGCGGCGGTCCATCTCGCGACAGATGTTGTCCAGCACGTACGTCGCCTGCTTCATGTTGGTGACGACCGGAGCGAGCAGATGGGGGATCCCGTCGAAGGTGGAGAGCTCGACCTTCTTGGGGTCGATCATGATCATCCGGACCTGGTCCGGAGTGGCGCGCAGCATGATCGAGCTGATCAGCGCGTTGAGGCAGCCGCTCTTGCCCGAGCCGGTGGTCCCCGCGACGAGCAGATGGACCATCTTGACCAGGTCGGCGGGGACGGCCTTGCCGGTGACGTCCTTGCCGAGCCAGAACGACATCGGCGACGCCTGCGCGGGCAAGGGTCCGTGGATGTCGCCCAGGGAGACGTAGTTGGCCTGGATGTTCGGCACCTCGACGCCTACCGCCGTCTTGCCTGGGATGGGCGCCTGCACGCGTACGTCGGTGGCTGCCAGCGCGTAGGCGATGTCGTCCTTGAGACCGGCCACCCGGCTCACCTTGATGCCCGGCGCCAGCTGCAGCTCGTAGCGCGTGACGCGCGGTCCCGAGACAGTGCCGATGACGTGCGCCTGCACCCCGAAGTGGCCCAGGGTCTCCACGAGCCGCTGCGCGACCTTGCTGATCGTCTCCGGCGCCTCGCTCAAGCCCTCGCCGAGGCATTGGAGGAGTCCGGGCTCAGGCAGCGTCCACTCACGTCGCTCGACGCCCATGAGGGCCAGCGCCGTCTCTTCCCCCCCGGCGCATCGACCGCCTCGTCCGCGAGCGACATCTGTTCGGTGACCTCGTCGCCGGCGGCTGGCGACCCGGTCGACTCGGTGGTCGCCGACGTCGCGCGGTCTGGCGTCACCGACGGCTCGCCAAAGACGTCCCACGCGTCCTCGGCGCCGTCCATGAGCTGCGGAGGAGGGCCCTCCGGCTCGGGCTCGTCGTCGACAGCCGGCAGCATCGCGGTGTACGCGAGGTCGGACGCATCCCCGGTGACCGACTGGTCCGCGCCGGCGAGCGGTGCGATCGCCGCCTCGCGCCGCCGCACACCAAGCGCCTCGGCCTGACCGCGTGCCACCCGGCCCGCCGAGGCCATGTGTCGGCCCGAGCCGGCCGCCCAGTGCCGCAGAGAGGATCCGGTGACGAGCAGGAGGCCGGCCACCAACAGCGCGACACATAGGACCTCGACACCGATGCGGCCGACGACGGGGTTCAGTCCGCCCCACATGATCTCCCCGGCGAACCCACCGTGGGCGCTCATGTAGGCGGCCCTGAACAGCTGCTGCGGACGCTCGCCGCCGAACACGCCCAGCGCATCCGCCGACGCCGCCAGCAGAAACGCGACCGATGAGCAGAGCCACGCCCCAGCTCACGCCCCGGCGTGGCCGCCGGTCATCAGGCGCGACGAGAAGGTAGGCGAAGAAGCAGAGCAGGAAGGGCAAGGCAAAAGCCAGCAGGCCCAGCGTCCAGCGCGCCGCATCGCCCAGCCAGCGGCCGAGCGATCCGCCGTCCCACCCCAAGTAGAGCACGAAGGCGAGGAACACGGCGACGGCGACGCAGGCGATCGCCGCCAGCTCGCGCCCGCGCCCTACCGACGATCGCTTCCCGGCGGAGGGAGTACGGGCAGCCGAGGGGCGAGCAGCGGACGCGCCGCCGGCGCGTTGCCGAGCGTGCTTGGAGCGGGCTGTCGCCATAGGGGGGGTATTCAACAGAAGGGTGCCGAATCCCTCGCAGCACGCGAGGCCGCACCCGACCGCGATCAGACCTCGACGACCACCGGGAGGATGAGCGGACGCTGCCTGGTGCGCGTGTACACGATCTCGGCCAGCTTCTCCTTGATGTCGTCCTGGATGAGACGGCGACCTGTGACGTGGACCTCGCCCAGCTTCTCCATCAGCTCGTCGAGGGCGGTCCGGCACTCGTCGAGCACGTCCTTGAGACGATCGTCGTTGTGCAGGAAGCCGCGAGCCACGAGCTCGGGCGGGGCCACGGTAGCGCCATTCTGCCCGTCGACAGTGACGACGGCGATCAGGATACCGTCGCCGGCCAGCTGCTGCCGGTCCCGCAACACGATCCCTTCCTCGTCGCCGAGCTCGAAGCCGTCGACGAAGACCATGCCGGCCGGTACCTTGCCGATGATCTCGGCGTTCTCGGCATCCATCGCCAGAACGTCGCCGTTCTCAAGGATGAAGATGTCCTCGTCGTGCAAGCCGACCTGGCGCGCTAGCTCGGCGTGCAGGTGCTGGTGCCGGTACTCTCCGTGAACCGGAACCAGGTACTGCGGGCGCAGGAGGTTGAGCATCATGCGCAGATCCTCACGCGCGGCGTGACCGCTGACGTGGACTCCGCTGCCCTCTCCATAGATCACTCTGGCGCCGGCCTTGAGCAGCCGGTTGACGGTCGTCATGACGCTGACCTCGTTGCCCGGGATCGCTTTCGCCGAGATCACCACGGTGTCGCCCTCGCGGAGCTCCACTTGAGAATGACCGCCGAATGCCATGCGTGTGAGCGCCGAGAGAGGCTCCCCCTGACTCCCCGTTGAGAGTATGAGGATCTCCTCGGGGCGGTAGTCGTCGATGTCGGCGAGCTTGATCATCGCGCCCTCCGGCACGTCGAGGTAGCCGAGGTTGCGTGCGATGTTGACGTTCTTCTGCATCGAGCGCCCCGAGACGGCGAACTTGCGGCCGTGCAGGTGCCCGATGTTGATGGCCTGCTGCACGCGATGGATGTGCGAGGCGAAGCTCGCCACGATGATGCGTCCCTCCGCCTCCGCGAAGATGTGGTGGAAGGTCTCGCCGATCGTGCTCTCGGAGGCGGTGGACCCCGGGGCCTCGACGTTCGTCGAGTCGCCGAGAAGGGCGAGCACCCCTTGCTTGCCGAGCTGGGCGAACCTGTTCACATCCGTGATGCGACCGTCGATCGGCGTGTGGTCGAACCTGTAGTCCCCAGTCAGGACGACGGCACCCAGATCGGTCTCGAGGACGATCGACAGAGCGTCGGGGACGCTGTGGCTCACGGCCACGAAAGACACGCCGAACGGCCCGAGCCGGACCTTCGAGGCGTCGTTCACTTCGTTGAGCTCGACCGTCTTGAGGAGACCGTGTTCGTCGAGCTTCGACTTGATCGAGGGCCAGCGTGAATCGACTGCCGTAGACGGGCCTGTTGAGCTGCTTGAGCACGAAGGGCAGGGCGCCCTGGTGGTCCTCGTGACCGTGCGTGATGAGGAAGGCCAGCACGTCGTCCCTACGCTCGAGCAGCCAGCGGATATCCGGTATCACGAGATCGATCCCGAGCATGTCGTCGTGCGGGAACTCGACGCCGCAGTCAAGCACCACGATCTTGCCGCGATACTCGACCGCCGTCATGTTCTTGCCGATCTCGCCCATCCCGCCGAGCGGGATGATCCTGACCTCGTCGTCCATAATCGCCCCGCTCATCTCAGGCCCCGAGTCCGAGTCGGCGCAACTCGGCGGCCACGATGTCCGACTCGGCCGGGGTGGCTGGCAGAAGCGGCAGGCGCAAGCCTCCCACCTCATGTCCGAGAAGGTTCATCGCCGCCTTGACCGGAATCGGATTCGCGGTGACGAACAGGGTCTTGTAGAGGGGCTGAAGGTCCGCATCGATGGCGGCGGCTGCCTCCTCGTCGCCGGCCCGCATGAGCCTGGGCCATCTCGGCCATGCGAGCGCCGACGACGTGACTGGCGACGCAGATGCCGCCCCATCCTCCCAGGCGCAGCACATCGAGCAGCATGTCGTCGTTGCCCGCGTAGACGCCCATCTCGCAGCAGCTCCCGCAGCCGGCGCGTCTCGTCGAGGTCGGGATTCGCCTGCTTGACCGCGACGATGTTCTCGACCTCGGAGAGCGTGGCCAGCGCCTCCGGCGACAGATTGACGACACATCTTCCGGGGATGTTGTAGATGATGATCGGCAGGCTGGTCTCACCCGCTACGGCGCGGAAGTGCTCGATGATCCCGCGCTCGGGCGGCTTGTTGTAGTAGGGGGTCACGACCAGAGCCGCGTGCGCGCCGACCCGCTCAGCGAGCTGAGTGAGGCGGATGCTGTGGGCGGTGTCGTTTGACCCTGTGCCTACGACGACCGGACACCGATCGCCGACCGCCTCGACCACGGTGTCTGCCATCGCGATCTTCTCGTCGTCGGTGAGCGTCGGCGACTCGCCCGTCGTGCCGGCCACGACGAGGCCGTCAGAGCCGTTGGCGATCAGGAAACGGGCCAGATCCGCAAGTCGCCGATGGTCGACCCGCAGGTCGGCGTCGAAGGGTGTGACCATGGCGGTGAGAATGGTCCCGAAGCTATCGGTCATGGCACCTCTCCTCAGATCTGGGTCTCGGCGGTCTGCAAACGCTCCCCTTAGTCTAGGAGGTTCTCCAGCCCGATGACAGTCCCCTTGACCCCCGTGACCCGCCGCATGGCCAGCACGCACGCCGCCCATGAACGAACGCCGCGAGAGGGAATCGTGCCGCAGTGTGAGAAGCTCGTCCTCGCCGCCGAGGAGCACCTCCTGATGCGCCACCAAGCCCGGCAGCCGCACGCTGTGGATGTGGACGTGATTCGGCGACCACGCCGCGGGCCGGCGGCGCCACGGCGGCCGCCTCAGGGGCGGACTGGGGAGTCACGTCCATGAGGCGCGCGGTGCGCAGGCTGGTGCCTGAGGGCGCGTCGAGCTTGTCCGCCCCGTGCATCTCGATGATCTCGGCGTAATCGAAGTACTTCGCCGCCTGGCGGGCGAACTGCATGAGCAGCACGGCGCCGAGCGCGAAGTTGGGAACGATGACGAGACCGGTGTCGCGCGCACTGGCGATCGCGCCCAATGCGGCGACCTGGCCGTCCGAAAGGCCGGTGGCGCCGACCACGGTCGCCACGCCGGCCTCCAGAAGCGCTCTTGTGTTCTCGTAGACTGAAGCTGGCACGCTGAACTCGAGCGCGGCAACTGGAGAGGTCGCGGCGAGCGCCTCGCCTACGTTCGCGAAACTGGGCGCGCCTCCGGCGCTCGCACCAGGCTTGGGATCGACGAGCGCCACGATGCGCAGGTCGCCCTGGGCAGCTATGGTCGCGGCGCTCAGACTCCCCATCTTCCCGGCCGCGCCACTGATCAGGACGTCGATCATCGTTCCTCCCAGGCGAACTCCCGGGTGACGGCCCGAAAAGGCTCCGCTCGAGGGCCGATGCAGGTCGTCGACCACTTCTGCAGGTCGTAGTAGCGCAGCACAGCTGCTCTGACGTCATCGGTCGTGACCGCGTCGATGCGGGCCAGCAACTCGTCGACGGTGAGCACCGGCATCTCCATGATCACAGCACGCCCCAGGGCGTGCATGCGGCTCGTGGGGCTCTCCATGCCCAGCACGACCTGTCCCCTGATGTGATTCTTGGCGCGCCGGACGGCGTCGTCGTCGATCCTCTGCTGGAGATCGCCCAGCACCCCGAGGATCACGGTCATCGCCTCCGTGACGGCTTCCGCACGCGACCCGAAGTAGATGGCGGTAAGGCCAGCGTCCGAGTACTGCGACGTGTACGAGTAGACGGAGTAGGCCAGGCCACGCTTCTCGCGGACCTCCTGGAAGAGACCCGAACTCCACGACGACCCGAGGATGGTGTCGACGACGAACACTGCGAAGCGGTCCGGGTCGCTGCGACGCGGCCCGGGGCCACCCAGACAGACGTGGTACTGCTCGGTGTCCTTATGCGAGAACTGGGCCACGTGGCGAAAGCCCGGTGCGCTCAGCTCCGGTCGCCGCACGACCGCCCCGGGCTCGGGTCGGAAGTGCTCGCTGGCCAGTCGGCAGAGGTGCTCGTGATCGACCCGGCCGCAGGCCGCCACGACGACCCCGGGATTGACGTAGTGCGTGTCGTGGTAGCCGCGGACGGCGGCCACATCGAGCTGCGCGAGCGTCTCGCTGCGACCGATGATCGGTCGCCCCAGAGGATGGGCCCCGAAGACGACCTCGGAGAGGTCGTCGTGGATCAGCTCGGGCGGCGAGTCCTCGTACATCGCGACCTCTTCGAGCACCACCGCGCGTTCGTGATCCAGGTCGACGAACGCGGGACGCGCCACCATCTCCGCGATCGCCTCGAAGGCGATGTCGAGGTCTTCGTCGAGGAAGCGCGCGTCGACCAGCGTGCTCTCCTTCGAGGTCGACGCGTTCGGCTCACCGCCGATGTCGTCGAAGATCCGCGCGATGTCCAGCGCGCTGTAGCGCTCAGAGCCCTTGAACAGAAGGTGTTCGATGAAGTGCGATACGCCGGCTTGCTCGGGCGGCTCCAGCCGCGAACCGGCCGCGATCCAGACCCCGAGGGCCACCGAGCGCACACTGTCCATGTGCTCGGTGGCCACTCGCAGACCGTTGTCCAGCGTCGAGAGGCGATGCGCCTCTGGGGGTCTCATCGTCTGTCCGGATTCACCCAGAGTCGGACGCCTTGAGCAGGGAGAGCCCGATACGGTTGCGGGCCTTGTCGATCTCGACGACCTCGACGGTCACCGTGTCGCCGCGCTTCACGACGTCCTCGACGGACTTCACACGCTCGCCCTTCTTGCCGAGGCGCGAGATGTGGAGCAGCCCATCGGTGCCCTTCTTGAGCTCGACGAAGGCGCCGAAGTCCGTGGTCTTCACGACGCGCCCCGTGAACACGTCACCGACCTCGACCTCCTTGGTCATCGACTGGATGCGGTTGATCACACCCTCAGCCGCCTCCTGGTCGGGCGCACAGATGAAGATCGTGCCATCTTCCTGGATATCGATATCGGCGCCGAACTCGTCGGTCAGACCACGGATCGTCTCCCCGCCCTTGCCGATGACGAGCCCGATCTGGTCCGGGTTGATCTGGATCGAGAAGATGCGCGGCGCCCACTGCGACAGCTCACCGCGGGGCTCGGGAAGGGTCTCCCGCATGCGCTCCAGGATGAACAGCCGGGCCCTGCGGGCCTGCTCCAGAGCCTCGGTCAGGATCTCGAACGTCACGCCCGTGATCTTGATGTCCATCTGCAGCGCCGTGATGCCGGCCGCGGTGCCCGCCACCTTGAAGTCCATGTCGCCGAGATGGTCCTCGACGCCCGCGATATCGGTGAGGATGACGTAGTCGTCGCCCTCCTTGATGAGCCCCATCGCGATGCCGGCGACCGGGTCGCTGATCTTCACGCCGGCGTCCATCAGGGAGAGTGTCGAGCCGCAGACGCTGGCCATCGACGACGATCCGTTGCTTTCGAGGATCTCGGAGACGATGCGGATCGTGTACGGGAAGTCGACCTCGTCGGGGAGCACCGGCAGGAGCGCCCGCTCGGCAAGGGCTCCATGGCCGATGTCGCGCCGCTTGGGGCCGCGCATGAAACCGGTCTCGCCGACGGAGTACGGCGGGAAGTTGTAGTGATGGATGTAGCGCTTCTTGTCCTCGATGCCGAGACCGTCGATGCGCTGGAACTCTCCCGTACCCCCGAGAGTGAGCAGACTCAGCGCCTGTGTCTGGCCACGCGTGAAGAGCGCGCTGCCGTGGGTGCGCGGGACCACACCCACCTCGCTGCTGATGGACCGGATCTCGTCGGTGCCGCGACCGTCCGGGCGGATCTTCTCCACGGCGATGCGATCGCGGATGATGTCCTTCTCGATCTTGGCGAGAGCACGCCGGACCTGCACCGCGCGCTCCGCCGGCGTGCTGTCGTCGAGCAGCGTCTCGATCGCGCGCCGCTTGACGTCGGCCACGGCGTCGCGCCTCTCCTGCTTGTCCGCCACCTGCGTGGCGGCTTCGAGATCGGCAGCGTACCCTCCGCGAACCTCCGCGAGAATGCTCTCGTCGACGGTCCACTCCGGCACGACCCACTTGGCCTTGCCGCACTGACGCTGCAGCTCGAGCTGGGCGTCGACGAGCTTCTTGATCTCGTCGTGCGCCAGGCGAAGAGCCTCGACGATCAGCGGCTCGGGGACCTGCTGGGCGCCGGCCTCGACCATGACGATGGCGTCCCGCGGTCCCGGTGACGACGAGGTCGAGCTCCGACTCCTCCTGGACCTGTGCCAGCGTCGGGTTGATGACGAACTCGTCTTCAACGCGGCCGACGCGCACCGATCCCACCGGCCCCTGGAACGGGATCTCGCTGAGAGTCAGCGCCGCCGAGGCCCCGATGGTCGCCAGGAGGTCGTGGGCGTTCTCCAGGTCCACGGACAGCACGGTGGCCACGACATGGACCTCGTTCATGTAGCCCTTCAGGAACAGCGGCCTGATCGGTCGGTCGATCTGGCGGGCCGCCAGAATGGCCTTCTCGCTCGGTCGGGACTCGCGCTTGATGAAGCCGCCGGGGATCTTGCCGGCGGCGTAGTGCCGCTCCTCCACATCGACTGTCAGCGGGAAGAACTCCTGGCCCTCGCGGGCCTCTGTGCGACCGACCGCCGTGACCAGCACGACGGTGTCTCCGCAGCGCACGAGGACGGCGCCGTTGGCCTGCTGTGCCAGACGCCCGGTCTCGAGCGTGATGGTCTTGCCGCCGATCTCAACTTCGACTGTGTTCATCTGTTCCTTCGTCTCTGGGCCCGGCACCCCATTGCGCACGGGCACTCTCGCCGCCCGCACGCACGATGCAGCGGACGACACAGCCGGCATAGGGCCGGTCTGTCGATACTACTTGCGGAGCTCGAGCTCCTTGATGAGCGAGCGATAGCGCTCGAGGTCGCGCGCCTGGAGGTAGTTGAGCAGACGACGACGCTGACCGACCATCTTCAGCAGGCCGCGACGGCTGTGGTGGTCCTTCTTGTGGGTCTTGAGGTGCTCGGTGAGGGTCGCGATGCGCGCCGTCAGCAGTGCGATCTGGACCTCGGGTGAGCCGGTGTCGCCGTCGTGCTGGGCGTGCTTGGCGATGATGGTTTCTTTGACTTCTTTGGTGGGTGCCATGGGAATCACCTCCCCTGCAGGAGTATCCGGAAACCCAGTAGCGGGTAGGCCGCCCGCAACCGAGTAGTCGGTCGCGGGTAGGGTAACATAGGGCAGGTCTACGGAGAACCTGGGCCAGAGCGACGACGGCGGCTCAGGAGATGACGACGCCGGCCACGTCGACCGCGTCGAAAGCGGGGTCCTCGAACGCCGCCGTCACGGCGATGTCGCGGCGCATCTGTGCCACGAGCTCGTCGGCGGATGCGAACCGGCGCTCGCCGCGAATCCTGTGCAGGACGTCGACCCGCATCTCGACTCCGTAGAGGTCGCCGTCGAAGCCGAGCAGGAACGCCTCAGTCGCGACAGGGGCGGCCGGCTCCCGCTCATCGTGGAACGTCGGGTTGCGGCCGATGCTGACTGCCGCCCGATACCACATCCCGCGAGCCAGGACTCGCGCCACGTACACGCCGCAGCCGGGGCTGATGGTGCCCGGAGCCACGACCAGGTTCGCGGTCGGAACGCCCAGAGCCTTGCCACGCCCCTCCCCGCGTCCGACGACGCCGGTCACCGACGGTGGCCTCCCGAGGATCTCGCGCACCTCCTCGATCTGGCCGGCGCCGAGAAGAGGACGGGCTCGGGTCGAGCTGATCGTCTCCCCGTGACTCGTCATGAGTCGCAGCACGACCGTCTCGAAGCCGTGCTCGGCGCCTCCGCGCACGCAGCGAGGCTGCGTCCCCGGCCCCGCCGGCCCCGAAGTGGAAGTTCTCTCCGACGACGACGGCTCGCGCCTGCAGCTCCCCGGCAAGCAGATCGGCGCAGAAATCCTCAGCGCTCAACGCCGACAGGCCGGTATCGAAGGGCAGCAGGATGAGTTCGTCCGGCCCGATCTCGTCGATCAGGCGGATCCTCTCGGCCAGTGGCGTGAGGAGCTGCGGCATACGCTGGGGGTCGACGACCGACAGCGGGTGACGATTGAAGCTGAGGACGGCGCTCGAGATGCCCCGCCGCCGGGCCATCTCGACGGCGCGCTCGATGGTGGCACGATGGCCAGCGTGCACGCCGTCGAACGTCCCGATGGCGAGGGCTCGGGGACGGTCCGCCAGGCCGGTGAGGCCGGTGAGGCCGGTGATGATCTCCATCACAACTTCACGAGCAGCTTGAGGGCATGGCCCTCCTCCGATGGCCCGTAGATGGCGATGAGCTCGCCGCGGTACGTCACTCGCACCGGCTCCTGAGGGCCACCGGGCAACCGTGCGCCGTTGCGCACCGCCGTGACCTGCGCGGCCGACAACTGGACGGCCGGCATGAACTGCAGGGCGCCGGCGGAGGGAAGCAGTGCCGGGATACAGTCGTCGCCGGACTCTCGCGCCTCGACAGCCTCCTCGAATGCGGCGAGACCCAGAGCGTCCTCGAGGGTCAGGTCGCCGACCGCCGTCCGCGACAGCTCCGTGAGGTGAGCCCCGGCACCCGACCGCCTCACCCAAGTCGATAGCGAGCTGCCGCACGTACGTGCCCTTGGAGCACGCGATGCGGCAGCGCATGAACTGCGACGTCTCGTCGAAGGAGAGCACCTCGATGGCGGTGATCTCCACCTCGCTTGATCGGCGTCTCGACGATCTCGCCGCGATGCGCCTTCTTGTAGAGGCGCTCGCCGTCGACCTTGACGGCGGACGTCATGGGCACGCGCTGCTGCACGGACCCGAGGAACGCGCGGCAAGGCCGCCTCGACAGCCTCCCGCGTCGTCGTCGAGCCGGTCGTCGTCAGCTCCCCGGTGAGATCGCCGCTGTCTGAACGTACGCCGAACCTGACCGTGCAGACGTACTCCTTGGGAAGATCGACGAAGAAGCGCGCCAGCTTCGTGGCTCTTCCGACGAGCACGACCAGCAACCCGGTGGCGAACGGGTCGAGCGTGCCGGCGTGCCCCACCTTCTTCACCGCGGGGCGCAGTTGCCGACGCACGCGCGCGACAACGTCGTGGGACGTGGGACCGACGGGCTTGTCGATCAGCAGGACTCCATCGACAGGCGCTTTGCGAGTTCGGAACTGAGCCACGCGGTCACCTCCTCCGGACTGTCGTCGCTCGAGAAGCCAGCCGCCAGACGGTGCCCTCCGCCGCCCGCGAGAGCCGCCACGGCGCTCACGTCCAGGGCGTCCGAGCGCATGCTCACGCGCACCCGAGTCCCCGCGCTCTGCTCCTTCACCACCGCCGCGACCTCGACGCCGGCTGCACTGCGCAGCGTCTCGACGATGCCCTCGGCGTCCTCATCGCGCGCGCCCGTCGCCGCGTAGTCGCGCAGCGTCACCGTGGCAAGCAGGACCCGGCCCTCCGCCGTCGGCTCGGCGGATGCCACGGCGCGCGCCCACAGAAGAAGGGCTCCGCGAGCGAACGCTGCTCGTAGAGGCGCTCGTAGACAGCCGTGACGTCGACGCCGAGACCCCTGAGCCAGGCCGCGCACGAGAAGGTCTGCGCGCCGGTGTTCGAGTGCCGGAAGTGACCCGAGTCGAATGAGATGCCCGCGTACAGAGCCGTCGCGGCCGGCGCCCCGGGCACGAGCTCAAGTGCATGGGCGAGCTCGCAGACCATCTCGCACGTGCTGCTCGCCTCAGTCCTCAGAAGGACGAGATCGCCGAAGCCGCTGTTGTCGCGGTGATGGTCGATGTTGACGACGAATCCCTCCCAGTCATCGAGAGCGAGCGCCACCCGGGCGCGACTCCCGCAGTCGAGGGCGTAGAGCGAGGCCCCAGCGTCGGGGAGCCCGCGCTCGACACTACCGGGCGGGAGCAGGTACTCCTCGAGGGGCAGGGACACCCCCTCGGCCACGTGCAGGCGCGCCTCGATGCCGAGCTGCGCGAAGAGGTCCAGCATGCCGGCGGCGGCGCCGAGCGCGTCCATGTCGGGGTTCTCGTGCACCGCCAGCGCGGCAGTGGCCTCGGCCCGCATACGTCTGCAGACGGCGGCGAGATCGGCTGGCACGACCCTCACGCCCGTGCGTCCTCGGGGTCTTCCTCTTCGGCCTCCGGGACGGACGGTGCCTCACCGCCGACGATGACCTCCGGAGGCTCGCTGCCCAAGACCTCCTCCTCGCGCTTCAGGAGCTTCTCGATGTGCAGCGCGTTGTCCAGCGTGTCATCGTAGACGAACTGCAGTTGAGGCGTGCGCTTCATGCGCAGGGACTCCCCTAGGCATGACTGCAGGTAGCCGCGCGAGCGCGTCAGCGCCTCCATCGTCGCCTCGCGCTCAGCCTGGTTGCCCAGCACGCTGACGAAGACCTTGGCCTGGCGCACGTCGGCGGTCGCCTCGACGCCCGTCACGGTGACGAAACCGACGCGCGGATCCTTGAGGCCCTCGGCCGCGATCACCGTCGACAGGGTCTCCTTGATCGCCTCGTTGACCCTCAGCCGTCGAAGTCCCACAGCGCACCCACGGGGTCGACTGTCTTCAGCAGGACGCGCGACACCTCGAACTCCTGCCCATGCAGATAGCGGTCGACGTCGTCGAGACGCTCGCGGGCCCGGGCGATCGAGGACGCGGCGAAGACGATCAGGACCTGCGCGCGTTGCCACGCCTCCTGCAGGCCGACCTCACTGAACGAGACGCGGAAGCGACCGTGAAGGACATCGCGCAGGGACGCGAGCGGGGCCCGCTTGTCCTTGAGCGAGCGACTGGCCGGGAAGTGCAGCTCCGCGAGCAGTACGCCGATGCCCGCGTCATGCGTCACGGGCCACCTCTCTGGTCTCGTACGCCTCCAGGACGTCGCCCTCCTTGACGTCGTTGAAGCCGTCCACGAGGATGCCGCACTCGAAGCCCTCCAGCACCTCCCGCGCGTCTTCCTTGAAGCGCTTCAGAGAGCCGATCTTGCCGTCGTGGACGACGACATCGTCGCGCAGCACGCGCACGCTGGCGTTGCGAGAGACCGCGCCGTGCGTGACCATGCAGCCGGCGATGGTCCCGAGCTTCGACGCCTTGAAGGTGGTCCGCACCTCGGCCTGCCCCAACACGACTTCGGTGTAGGTGGGCTTGAGCATGCCCACCAACGCGGCCGTGATGTCTTCCGTGACCTTGTAGATCACGCGGTACGTGCGCACGTCCACGCCCTCGCTCTCGGCCTGGGTCGTGGCCGCGGGGCTGGGGCGCACGTTGAACCCGATGATGATCGCCGACGATGCGCTGGCCAGCATGACGTCGTTCTCGTTGATGCCGCCGACGCCCGAGTGGATGATGCGCACCTTCACCTCGGGGTGCTGGATCTTCAGCAGCGCATCGCTCAGCGCCTCGATGCTGCCCTGCACGTCGGCCTTGAGCACGAGGTTCAGGTCCAGCACCTTGCCGGCGGCGATCCTGGCGAACACATCGTCCAAGGTCAGCGCGTGCTGCCTGGCCAGCGCCTCGGTCTTGAGCCGGTTGGCCCTGCGCTGCGCCAGCGAACGTGCCGTCCGCTCGTCCTTGACTACCCGGCAGAACTCGCCCGCCACCGGCAGATCGTCGAAGCCGATGATCTCGACCGGGGTCGAGGGCCCGCCGTCTCTCAGCGGCTCGCCCCTGAAATCACGCATGGCGCGCACGCGACCGCTGGCCTCACCGGCCACGACCGCGTCGCTCACATGGAGCGTTCCCCGATTGACGAGAATGGTCGCCGCCACACCGCGACCGGGGTCGACCCGCGACTCGATGACGTAGCCACTGGCCGTAGCGTCGGGGTTCGCCTTGAGATCGCCCACCTCCGCGACAAGCAGGAGCATGTCGAGGAAGTGGTCGAGACCGAGGCGCTTCTTCGCAGACACCTCGACGAAGACGTTGTCGCCGCCCCAGTCCTCGGGCACGACGCCATGATCCGCGAGTTGCTGCTTGATGAGGTCGATGTTGGCCCCGGGCTTGTCGATCTTGTTGACCACGATGACGATCGGCACCTGGGCGGCCTTGGCGTGGGCGATGGCCTCGACCGTCTGTGGCATGACGCCGTCGTCGGCCGCCACCACGATCGCCGCGATGTCGGTGATCCTGGCGCCGCGGGCGCGCATCGCCGTGAATGCCGCGTGACCCGGCGTATCGATGAACGTGATGCGTTCGCCGTTGTGCTTCACCTGGTAGGCGCCGATGTGCTGCGTGATACCGCCCGCCTCACCGGTGGCCACCGTCGTGTGGCGGATCGCGTCCAGAAGGCTCGTCTTGCCATGGTCGACGTGACCCATGACCGTGATCACGGCAGCCCGTGAACTCAGATCCGCCGGGTCATCCACGGCCTCAGCCTCGAGCGCGGCCTCCTCGTCGGCGGCGTGCACGATCTCGATCTCGCGGCTGAAGTCGGTGGCCAGCACCTCGATGGCCTCGTCGCTCAGGGTCTGAGCGATGGTCACCATCTCCCCGTACCCCATGAGCACCTTGATGATCTCGGGTGCCGCGACGCCGAGAAGCTGAGAGATGTCCTTGACGGTCGAGCCGGAAGGCACCTTGACCAGGCCTGTCGGGACGACCATCGGAGCCGGCTGATCGTCGCGACCGGGGCCGCGACCGCGACCGCGACGCCGATCTCGGCCCTTCTGCCGGCCACCGCCTCGACGCGACGGCGCCGGCATCGATGATCACACGCCGACGCTTCCCCCCCGGACCGGCAGCGCGGCGACGCACGCCTCCCGCCGGCGCGGCGATAGCCTTGTCCAGCACTTCATCCGCGACGTCGATCTCGCCGTCGGTGACTTCGATACCCGCCTTCTTGAGGTGGGCGAGAACGTCGTCTACGCTCGTCTTTCGCTGAGTCGCGATGTCCGAGACCTTGCGCTTGTTCGCCATTCACCTCACCGCCTTTCATCGCTTGCGTGCCGTACCACAGCGCGCTGCACCGTGGGGTCGAGAGCCACGGGCGCCCGGAAGGCGCGCGCGAACGCGCGCCGCCGCTCCGCCGCTTCGAGGCACTTCGTCTCAGGGCACAGGTATGCGCTCCTGCCCGGCGTACCGGGAAGAGCCGGCTTCACCAGCCCGCCCTCAGACCTTGAATCGTACCAGCTCCGCCTGGCCGCGCCTGCGGCGACAACCGACACAGCTACGCTCGGGAGCGCCCAACCCGAGTCACTCCTCTGGAGGCTCCGCGTCCGCTGCGTCGACCACGCTCTCTTCCGCAGGCTCAGACGTCGCCTCAGCCGGTGGCTCGGACTCGACGTAGTCGACGTGGATGCTGCAGTAGCGCGACGCCGGCTCGGCCTGGTTGGGGCAGCGCTTGCCAGTGCGCATGACGGCCATGCACTGCCCGTCGATGCCCTCGTCTTCGGTGAACTCATTGGCGCTCTCGGCATCCGCCATCTGCTGCTGGCTCTTGATGTCGATGCGCCAGCCCGTGAGCTTGCTCGCCAGACGCGCGTTCTGGCCCTCCTTGCCGATCGCCAGCGACAGCTGGTCGTCGGGCACGACGATCGTCGCCGCACGCTCCTCATCATCGACGATGACCTCGCGCACGCGGGCCGGCGAGAGCGCCTTGGCCACGAACCGCGCCGGATCGTCATTGTAGGGAATGATGTCGATGCGCTCGCCGCGCAGCTCGCTGACGACCATGCGCACCCGCGAGCCGCGGGGGCCCACGCAGGCGCCCACGGGGTCGACCCCATCGGCGTGCGAGACGACGGCGATCTTGCAGCGACCCGGGGTAGGCTTGCCGTCCCTGCCGCGATAGCCGGTCTCGCGCGCCACGTACTTGATCTCGATGAGACCGTCGGCGATCTCCGGCACTTCGAGCTCGAACAGCGTGCGTACGAACTCCTCGTTGCGCCGCGACAGCTTGACCTGTGGCCCTTTGCCCGATTCCTCCACGCGGATGATCACGGCCTTGATGCGCGCACCGTGCTCGTAGTGCTCCGTCTCGATCTGCTCCGAGCGGGCAGAGTTCGGCCTCGACGCGGCCCAGCTCGACCAGCATGCTGTGTCGCGGGTCGCTCTGCTGCACGATGCCCGTGACCAGCTCGCCCACGCGGCCGACGTACTCCTCGTACATAAGATCGCGCTCGGCCTCGCGGATGCGCTGAAGGATGACTTGCTTCGCGGTCTGCGCCGCGATGCGGCCGAAGTTGTCCGGCGTGACCTCGATGCGCTCGACCTCGCTCATGTCCACACCTGAGAGGTCGAGTCCGATCTCCTCGCCCTCCTCGTCGTGGACCCTGAGGGCATCTACGTCGATGTGCTCAGGGAAGATGAGCTGGTAGACGCGCATGTCGCCCGTCTCGACGTCGATCTCGACCTTGGCGTGCTCGACGGCGTTGGTCGTCTTCTTGTAGGCGGAGAGCAACGCGTCCTCGAGAGCCTCCACGAGGGCCTCGAAGGCGATGCCCTTCTCCTTCTCTATCTGTCGTAGAGCCTCAATGATCTCTCTACTCACGATGGCCTCCGTCATGTCGAAAAGTCGTACACCACGTGGGCCTTGCCCAGATTCGCCAGTGGAAGCGTGTCGCTCCCACCGCCGTCCGACTCCACCGTGATGGAGTCGGGTCCGGCCGCGACCAGGACACCTCGGAAGTTGCGGCGACCCTCGCGCGCCGTCGTCAGCCTCACGACCACCTCTCGCCCAAGAGCTGCGGCGAAGTGCTCCGGCCTTCGCAGGCGCCGGTCCAGGCCCGGCGAGGAGACCTCGAGGGTGTAGCGCTCGCGCAACTCGTCGAGCGCCCGGCTCACCGCCGAACAGAGGTCCAGATCGACGCCGCCCGGCCGGTCGATGAACACGGTCAGTGTGCCCGCCGGCGACCCTCGCATCTCCAGATCGACGAACTCGACCTCAGGAAAGTGCGCGCCGAGCGTGGCCTGGATCGTCGCTTCCAGTTCTTCTCTGCTCTCCCTCATACTCGACCCCTGACAAGACAAAAGTCGGTTCCCACCGACTTTTCGCGCAAGAGTCCCCTCGTGGTTGTGTTGTCCAACCCGGGGATTATAGCACCTCGGGTGTTGACCGGACAAGTTGGACGACCTACCTCTCGATCACCACCGGGCTACCCGCCGGCACCAGCCGGCTCACCTCGAGAACGTCCTTGTTGTGCATGCGCACGCATCCGTGGCTCACAGCCTTGCCGATCAGACGGTCCTCGTTCGTGCCATGGATGGCGACCGGGCCTCCTTGAGGCCAGTCCGGGAGCTTCGGCTGGAAGGCGCTGATGCCGAGAGCCAGCACGCCGTAGGGGCCACCGGGCGACGGCGGCCGAAGCTTCTGGTTGATGAAGTAGAAGCCGGTCGGCGTCTCCAGGCCGGGACGTCCCACGGCTACCGCGAACGTATCGATATCGCGCCCGCGACGATACACCGTGAGCGAACGCTCCGAGAGATCGATGACGATCTTCGACGAGGTCGTGAAGAAGCCCAGCTGGCCCTCGCGGACCCATCCGCGACTGCCGTTCGGAAGCACGGCCAGCCAGACCCGGTACCAGGTCACTTCCTCGACCGTGCGCACCGTGTCCACGAGCACCAGGGTCGGATAGCCGCTCTCTGTCGTCTTGCCGAGCTTGGCCTTCACGGGGGCGTTCTCGTCGGGCCGCGTGAAGACGGTCACCGGGCCGATGGCCTTGCCGACCGACCAGCGCTTGTACGTGGCCTGCGGGGCGCTGCTCGACTTGGGTGGCTGGACCGGCGCCAGGTACTGACGCGATTCGCCGCCCTCGGCGCGCGCCTGCACGACGGCGTACCCCGCCAGCCCGGCGCCAAGCACGACGGCGAGGGCCAGCACCAGCATCCCGAGACTGCGATACGAGGGCTTCATGCCTCTCAAGGATAGGCGAGGGCACGCATCCTGTACACCGGGCTACAGTCTCCCCACGCGAAGGTCGATACCGTACACTACAGATTGGACCGGTGCCAACGAAAGGAGTCCTCGGGTGACCGTTACCATCATCGTCGTGCTCTTGCTGCTCGCAGCCCTCGGCATCATCTTCGCCGTGCTCTACAACGGCCTGGTGACCCGGCGCAATCGCGTGGACAACTCGTGGAGCCAGATCGACGTGCAGCTGAAGCGACGCTACGACCTCATCCCCAACCTGGTCGAGGCCGTGAAGGACTACATGGCCTACGAGCAGGAGACGCTGAGTCAAGTCACCGAGGCGCGAGCCGCAGCCATCAACGCCGGTGCAAGTGGGCCCCAGGCCCAGGCCAAGGCGGAGGGCATGCTCACCGACACCCTGAAGTCGCTGTTCGCGGTCGTCGAGAACTACCCCGACCTGAAGGCGAACCAGAACGTCATGAGCCTTCAGGAGGAACTCACCGCGACCGAGAACAAGATCGCCTTCGCGCGCCAGTTCTACAACGACAGCGTCCTCTCCTACAACAACAAGACCCAGACCGTCCCCAGCAACATCATCGCCGGGATGTTCAACTTCACGCCGCGCCAGTTCTTCGAGGCGCCCGACAGTGACCGCGCGGTGCCCAAGGTCGACCTGCGCTGAGTGATCCCGGCGGCGAGCGCCACGTATGTATGAACAGATCAGCAGGAATCGACGAGCCTCATGGCTGCTCATGGGGCTCGTCATCGCGCTTCTGGCGACGCTCGGCTATGTGATCGGCGCCGCCTACTGGGGCGGCACGACCGGGGGCCTGGGCCTCCTCGGTGTGTTCGGCGTGGTCGCCATCGTCTGGAGCCTCATCGGCTACTACTCCGGCGACAAGATGGTGCTGGCGGTGAGCGGCGCGCACCAGGTGACGCACGACGATGAGCCGCAGCTCTACAACGTCGTCGAGGAGATGACGCATCGCCGCCGGACTGCCGCAGCCTCCGAGAGTCTTCGTCATCGAGGAGGATGCGCCCAACGCGTTCGCCACCGGTCGTGACCCGCAGCACGCCTCCATCGCCGTGACCCGCGGCCTCATGCGCCGGCTGAACCGCGAGGAGTTGCAGGGCGTGATCGCCCACGAGCTCTCGCACGTTCGCAACTACGACATACGCTTCGCGACCCTCGTCGGCATCCTCGTGGGCATGATCGCACTCGTCGCCGACTTCTTCCTGCGCTCCGCCATATTCGGCGGTTTCGGCCGGCGCCGCGGAGGGGACTCCGGCGGCAACATCATCATGTTCGGCCTCGCGATCATGCTCGCCATACTGGCCCCGCTGGCGGCCTACACGGTGCAGTTCGCCATCGCGCGCCGCCGCGAGTTCCTCGCCGATGCCTCGGCGGTCGAGCTCACGCGCAACCCCCTCGGACTCGCGAGAGCGCTGAACAAGATCGCCGTCGACAACCAGCCGTTGCTCCACGCCAACCGCGCCACGGCCCATCTCTACATCGCGAATCCCCTGAAGAAGAAGAAGGACAAGGAGAGGAGCAGCACATTCGACACGCACCCGCCCATCGGACGACGCATCGCGTTGCTGCTCGCCATGGCGCACGTCGGCCCAGAGGCGCTCAGCGCAGGGCCAGAGGGATCCACCGCCTCAGCCCCAGACCACGACCACGTAGGGGAGCGCCCTACCTGGCGTCGTCCAGCGCCCTCCGATACAGGGCCGACTGAGGCTTGAGGGCGCAGGCGAGACGCAGGTGCGCCCTCGCCTTCTCCCTCTCACGCAAGGCCAGCAGGCAGCGCCCGAGGCAGTACCGCGCGTAGTCGTTGTCGGGCGCGCTCGCGACGATCGCCTCGAAGTGCTCGACCGCCTGCTGGTGGCGGCCGAGGGCGAACTCCGCTCGAGCCAGCCCCTCACGGATCGAGTTCTTGCCTGGCTCAAGGCGCAGTGCCCCGGCGAGCAGCATGGCTGCCTGGCCGGGGTGCTCATCCTCAAGAAGCCGCATCCCACGCTGGAACAGGGTGTACGCTTGGCTCTCGGCCTCAAAGCCGGCTCTCGTGCCTGCCCAGCCTCCACCGCCGGCCCTAGAGACCTAGTTCGTCGGAGACGCCCTGCATGGCCTCAAGCCCTACGCTCAGGAACTCGTCGAGCTCGAGGTCGAGTCCCGCAGAGCGGGCTATCGCCTCGCGGTCGACGCCGCGCGCGAAGGCGCTCTCACGAAAGCGCTTGCGCAGCGACTTGAGCTTGACTCCGGCCAGGTCCTTCTCGGGCCGCACGAGCGCCGCCGCGGTGATGAGACCGCTGAGCTGGTCGGCGGACAGGAGCGCCACATCCAGACGGGATTCCACGGGGACCCCCGTCAGCGGGTTGTGGGCCGCCACGGCATGGACCGCGTCTTCGGGCACACCCATCGCACGCAGGGCCTCCGCCGCCGCGGCGCCATGCCGCGCGAAGTCCCCGGTCGTCTCCTCGGCGTCGAGGTCGTGGGCCAGGCCGGCCAGGCCCCAGAGTTCCGGATCCTCTCCCAGCCGGGCGGCCAGGCCGCGCATGATCGCCTCCGTAGCCAGCATGTGGCGCCGCAGGTTCTCGTTGGCCACGCGGGCCTCCACGACCGCCAGCACCTCCGCGCGAAGCTGCAGGTTCATCGTGCCTCGAGTCCCGCCTCGATCTCATCGACGATGCCGCTCGCGCAGACTGCCTTGCTCGCGCGCGGCACATGGACTTCCCTCGATGGACCGATGATCGTGACCTCGTTGTCGTCGGCGCCGATGCCGACGCCGTCCGCCAGGGCGTCGTTGAACACCAGCAGATCGACGTCCTTGGCGATCCGCTTGTCGCGAGCCCGCTGCAGGTGGGGACCGGCCTCTGCGGCGAAAGCCACCCGGAACAGGCCCGCATCGACGGTCTCCCGCAGGATGTCGACGGTGCGCACCATATCGAGGGTCAGCGTCTCGCGCCCGGCGCGCTCGATCTTGCCTGCAGCCGCCTCGCGCGGCTTGAAATCGGCGACCGCCGCCGCCATGACGAGGACGTGCGCCGCGGCGCAGCGCTCACGCACCGCCGCCGCCATCTCATCGGCGCTCTCGACGTCCACGACGGTGTACGGTTCGCCAGCCTGAGGCTGGGTCGTCACGAGCACCACGTCGGCGCCGCGCAAATAGGCCTCGACCGCCAGAGCGCGCCCCATCTTGCCGCTCGAGCGATTGCCCACGAAGCGCACCTCGTCGACAGCCTCACGCGTCCCACCGGACGTGACGACCACCCTCTTGCCGGCGAGCGGCCCGGCCGCCGTGCCCGCCATGGCGCGGCGCACCGCCAGGCGCAGAGCCGCGGGCTCCGCCATGCGCCCCGCGCCCGCCTCGCCGCAGGCGAGTTCGCCGGTCTCGGCCGGCACGACCTCAGCGCCGCGCTCTCTCAGGACGCGCAGATTCTCGACGGTGGCTGGATGCTCGTACATGGCCCAGTTCATGGCCGGCGCGACGACCAGCGGGCCGCGGAAGGCCAGGGCGATGGCGCAGAGCAGATTGTCGGCCATGCCTGCGGCGAGCTTGGCGACCGTGTTGGCCGTCGCCGGAGCGACGACCATGACCCGAGCCGCCCGCGCCGCCTCGATGTGCTCGAACCATCCGCCGCCTGCCTGCCAGGCGCTGTCGTCGTCCAGGACCGTTGCCTGAGAGATGGCCGCAAAGGTGAGTGGCGTGACGAATCGCTGGGCCGCCGCCGTCATCACCACGCGCGGCTGGAGGCCATCCTTGGCAAGACCGCGCACGAATTCCACGGCCTTGTACGCCGCGATACCTCCGGTGACGCCCACCAGGACCGTGCGGTCCGTGAAGGCGTCTGACGGGGGGACGCCCACGTGCTATCAGCTCGGGGTCTCGTACTCGATCTTGCTGTCGACGACCTCCTCGAAAGCGATGGTGAGCAGATTGGTGCTGCGCGTGTCGATGAGCGGCGGCGTGAGCTCCTCGATGCCCAACAGGTTCTCGCCGAGGCTGTGGTAGTAGCTGTTGATCTGACGCGCCCGCTTGGCCGCGATCATCACCAGTGCGTAGCGCGACCCACCCGCGTACGGCAGCAGCTCGTCGATGCGTGGCTTGTCCACTAGCTCCCCTTTCTCCGTTCTTCAATGATGGCGGCCACTTCGGCAGCCGCCCGTTCTGCGTCGTCGTTGACGATGACGTGGTCGAACTCGTGCGCCGCCGCCACTTCGATCTCTGCGATATGCAGGCGTCGCGCGATCGCGGCGTCGTCCTCCGTGCCCCGGCTACGCAGCCGGTCGGAGAGCTCGGCCATGCTCGGCGGCGCCATGAACAAGGTCACCGCCTCAGGCAGCGCCGCCCGTACCGCTCGAGCGCCGGCCAGCTCAATCTCCAGGATCACATCGTCGCCCGCGGCCAGCTTGTCGCTGACTTCGGAACGCAGCGTCCCGTACATCTCGCAGGTGTAGTGTACCCATTCCAGGAACTCGCCGGCGGCAACAGCGCGCGCGAACGCTGCGCGATCGACGAAGTGGTACTCGCGTCCGTCCTCCTCGCCGGGACGCGGCGCGCGCGTCGTGGCGGACACCGCTTCGACGAGCCGTCCGACCCGCGCCTGCACGAGCGCCATGACGGTCCCTTTCCCAGCGCCGGAAGGCCCCGAGACCACGAAGACCGAGGCGATGGCGTCACCCACCCAGGCAGTCGACCAGTGTCGTCCGCTGACGCTCGGAGAGCCCTCCGACGGTCTTGCTCGGGCTGATGCGGCACTCTTCCATGATGCGGGTCGCCTTGACACGCCCGCGCTTGGGAGCGGCCATGAGCAGGTCGATGACCTTGGCGGTGAGCATGTAGTCCGGCGGGGCGACGAGAACCTCTTTGACGCTCACGTCGCCGCGCTTCAGCTCAGCCTTGAGCGCGGCGCGACGACTACGGACCTGATTGGCGCGCGCCAGAGGCATCGAGCCTCTGGTCGAGAGAGCGCTCGGGTGCGGAGTTGAATTGCCGGGCTGCGGTTGCCATAGCGCGAGAGTCTATACGATTGCCCCGCGGCAGTTCAACAATGGACGCCCCCAAAAAAGCCCGTCACTTGCTGGGGTTTTCTGAGGCGATGCCGGTGGCGCGCGACGAACTGTCGCCGAGGGCAAGGCCACGCGCGGCCATCGGCGTCACCAGTCCGCGCGCGGCCAGCTCGGCGCGCAGCTCGGCGCCGATGCGCGCCGGGACCTCGAGACCCCCGAAGTTGGCGGCTCCCACAGCCACGGCGGATGCGCCGCAAGCGATGAACTCGAGAGCGTCGAGCCCACTCATGATCCCGCCCATTCCGACGATGGGGACGTGCGGCAGAGCTTCCGCCACCTCGCTCACCATGCGCAGGGCGATAGGCTTGATCGCGGGGCCACAGAGACCGCCGGTACGGTTTCCGAGGAAGGGCCGCAGGGTCTGGCGATCGAGCACCATGGCCTTGAACGTGTTGACCAGCGACAACCCGTCGGCGCCGGCCTCGACCGCCGAGCGCGCCGGGATCGTCACGTCGCTCACGTTCGGCGTGAGCTTGACGAGGAGGAAACGCGAGGTCTCTCGCCGGACGGCGCCGACGACGGCCGCAGTCGCGGCCGGATCGGCGCCGATCTGTAGCCCCGTCGCCACATTGGGGCACGAGACGTTCAGCTCGTAGCCCTCGATCCGCGGCGCCTCGCCGGGAGCTTCGGCCAGGTGCGACTCGACGAGGCGGACCACCCGCGCATACTCATCGGCGGTGTTGCCGCCGACGCTGACGATCACCGGCTGTCGCAGACGTGCCCAGTCGGAGAGCCCGTTCAGGAACGCCGCGACTCCCGCGTTCTCGAGGCCGATGGCGTTGATCATCCCGGCCGGCGTCTCGGTGACCCGGGGGCCGGGGTTGCCGCTGCGCGCCTCCAGCGTGATCGTCTTCGGCACGTACGCGGCGAACGGGAAGTGCGCGAAGTAGTCGCCCTCGTAGCGTTGGGCACATTCCAGTAGGTCGAACGTCCCGGAGGCGTCGAGGATGGGGTGTTCGAGCCTGACCGCCCCGAGCTCGACGCCCAGATCGACTTGCTCCGGCGCCAGGGCCAGGCTCATCTCAACACTTCCTCGAGTGTGAACACAGGGCCATCGCTGCAGACCCTCAGGCGCCCACGCGCGGTGTCGACCACGCAGCCGTGGCAGGAGCCGGTACCGCAGGCCATGTGCGCCTCCAGCGAAGCGTGACCGCGCAGACCCAGCCCGAGACTCCAGCGCCGCACAGCGGAGATCATCCCGGACGGACCACAGGCGTAGACGACCGTCCCGGGCTCCACATCCAGAGTGTCTAGGACATCGATGACCGTTCCCTTGAGGCCGACACTCCCGTCTTCGCTGGCGACGAGAAGGTGCTCGAGGGAAAACGCCCCGACGGCGCGGGCCGCGCGGAAATCGCGGAAGCCGAAGATGGCCCTGACTGCTGCGCCGCGTGCGACGAGGGCGTCGCCCAGGTACTGCAGCGGAGCACAGCCGATACCACCGCCGACCAGCAGAGCCTCGCCGACACCGGCGACCGGGAAGTCGCTGCCTAGGGGTCCCGCGAGGTCGATCGAGTCGCCCACCGCCAGATGCGCCAGCCGCTCGAGTCCCTTCGCCGCGGACCTCGACGAGGAGTCCGACGCGGTCTTCGCGCACGGCGAACAGGGACAGCGGCCGCCGCAGGAGGAAGCCGCCGCCTGGCACGGTGACCATGACGAACTGCCCCGGGGAGGTTTTCGCGGCGAGCCGCGGAGCGACCAGATCGAGAGCCACGAACGTCCCGAAACGGCGGACGCCAACCACGCGACAGTGCGAGGTCTCGGCCCACTGCTCTACATGTCCCTGGCGGCCCGCGCCAGAGCCACTCATGACGACCACACCGGCCCGGAGGCCGTAGGACTAGCCAAGGTCCTCCCATGCGACTTGACCGGCGGCCACGGTGAGTCGGACCCTGGCCGGAAGCTCCTCTCCCAGCCACGCGGAGTTGAAGGAGCGCGACTGCAGAGTCTCCTTGGTGACGGTCCAACGCGCCTCGGGGTCGATGACGCAGAGACTGGCGGCCTCGCCCTCGGCGATGCTCGGCACGGGCAGACCCGCGATCCGCGCCGGAGCGCTGCTCATCCGCGTGACCAAGGTCGCAAGGTCAACGTCGCCACCTTGCACGAGCCCACCGTAGAGGGCGCTGAAGGCGGTCTCGAGGCCGATCGTTCCGAACGGAGCTTCTTCGTAGGGCACTTCCTCGTCCTCCGCGACGTGCGGCGCGTGATCTGTGGCAACACAATCCAGCAGCCCGCTCTTGAGCGCCGCGACGAGGGCCTGACGATCGCTCTCGGCGCGCAGCGGGGGGTTCATCTTGAGGTTCGGGTCGAGCGACTCGATGGCCGTATCGGCGAGCGTCAGGTGGTGCGGCGTGACCTCGGCGGTGACCTTCACGCCCGCCGCCTTGGCACGCTCGATCGCGAGCAGGGAGGCGGCGGCGCTGACGTGACAGATGTGCACGGTGGCGTCTTCGTACTCGGCGATGTCCAGTGTGCGCGACACGTCGAGGCTCTCGCACAGCGACGGGATACCCGTCAGACCGAGACGCGCCGAGACCGGCGACTCGTGCATCTGCCCGCCCCTCATGAGGGAGTCGTCTTGCGCGTGGATCGCCACGAACCGTCCGCTGACCTTGACGTACTGGAGCGCGCGGCGCGTGAGAGCCGCCGTAGCCAGCGGGCGGCCATCCTCGCTGAAGCCCACGGCGCCGGCGGCGCCGAGCTCACCCATCTCGGTGAGCTGCTCGCCCTCGAGGCCGAGCGTCACCGAGGCGAAGAACCCTACCGGGACCACGGCCTCTGCTGCCGCCTTCTCGATGAGACCGCGCAGCAGCATGGCGTTGTCGATGACCGGATCCGTGTTGGCCATCGCGAAGATCGCCACGTAGCCACCGGCGGCGGCGGCACGCGAGCCGCTGACCAGATCCTCCGCGTCTTCGTGCCCGGGGGTGCGCAGGTGGGCGTGCAGATCGACGAACCCTGGAAGCACCAGCATCCCCTGCGCGTCGACGACGCGTACCCCCTCGGTCGCCGCGATGCCCTGAGCGACCTGAGCCACTCTGCCGTCGCGGACCAGGACATCGAGGACAGCGTCCGTTCGCGTCTCGGGATCGACGACACGACCGCCCTTGATCAGCAGGTCCGCTGCCGGACCACGCCTACACCATGTGCGCTCCATCACAGCTCCTCCCCGGTCGCGGTGCGATCGCTGTAGCCGTCGATCGTCCTGTACAAGATCGCCATGCGCACCGCGAGACCGCTGAAGACCTGATGGGCGATCAGATTCTCGTCGTCGTCGGCGATGTCCGAGGCGATCTCGACGCCACGATTGATGGGGCCAGGGTGCATGACCCTCTGGCCTGGCCGCAGTCGCGCCTGCGAGATGCCGTAGAGATTGCTGTACTCGCGCAGCGACGGCAGGTAGTTGGCGCCCGCCTTGATGCGCTCCTTCTGGATGCGCAGCAGGTAGATCACGTCGGCGTCCTTGAGGTTCGCGAGATCGTACTCGACGTTCACGCCCATCTCCTCGATGCCGCGGGGCATGAGGGTCGGAGGCGCGACCAGGGTGACCTCCATGCCGAGCATCTTGAAGCCCATGATGTCGCTGCGCGCGACACGGCTGTGCAGCACGTCGCCGATGATGAACACGCGCAGGCCCTCGAGGTCGCGGCCCAGGTTCTGCCGCATGCTGAAGAGGTCGAGCAGGCACTGCGTGGGGTGTTGGTGCTTGCCATCGCCGGCGTTGATGACGCTGGCCTCGGTGTTGGCGGAGAGGGTCTGACAGGCTCCGGCGGACGGATGGCGCATGACGATGATGTCGGGCGAGTAGGCCGACAGCGTGATCGCCGTGTCCTTGAGCGTCTCGCCCTTCTCGACCGCGGACCCCTTGGCCTTCAAGCCCAGGGTGTCGGCCGAGAGCCGCTTGGCCGCCAGGTCGAAACTCGAGGAGGTGCGCGTCGAGGCCTCCCAGAACAGGTTGATGATAGTACGGCCCCTCAAGGTCGGCACCTTCTTGATGTCGCGCTCGAGGATGGGCAAGAAGCTCTCGGCCGTGTCGAGCAGCAGTTCGACGTCGGCGCGCGAGAGGTCCTCGATGGAGATCAGGTCGCGTTTCGGCATCTCACTCCCCTTCCGCTCGCACGAGGACGACCTCGTCGACCCCGTCGAACTCGCTGACCCGCACGTGGATGCGCTCGTTGCGGGACGTCGGCAGGTTCTTGCCGACGTAGTCCGGCCGGATGGGCAGCTCGCGGTGACCACGGTCGACGAGGACCGCCAGCTGGACCCGCGCCGGTCGCCCGTAGTCGAGCAGTGCGTCGACGGCGGCGCGGATCGTCCGCCCCGTGAAGAGGACATCGTCGACGAGGACGACAGTCGAGCCGTCGATGTCGAAGGGCAGGTCGGTGTCCTTGACGACGGGCTGCGACGTGCTCGGCACGAGCCCGCCAGTGCCACGCGCCGCGACGTCGTCGCGGTAGAACGAAATGTCGATGTTGCCGGCCGCGAACTGGCAGGCGTCGACATCGCAGAGCAGGTCGTGGATGCGTGTCGCCAGGAAGGCGCCGCGGGTGTGGATCCCCACCACGGCGAGGTTCTCGACCCCGGGGTTCTTCTCGAGGATCTCGTGAGCGATGCGCGTGAGTGTGCGCGACATCTGCTCGGCCGTCACGATGACGACCTCGTTTGCAGGTCTGGGTTCAGGCATAGAAAAGCGCCGTCGTGGCCTCGGTAGCGTACGACAGCGCCGCACCCCCTTTCCGTCTCTCCGGACGTGGTTAAAGGACGACTTGGACGATAGCAGGCGCAACTCGCCGCGGCAAGTGGGGCTCCTTAGAGAGCGGGTTGAGAGGGCAAGCCGAGGCTCTCCGCGAAGACAGCGAGGTCGGGCGGCAAAGGACTCGCGAACTCGAGCGGCCGGCCGTCCTCCGGATGCGGGAGACTCAGCCGGGCGGCATGCAGGAACTGGCGTTCGAGGCCATCGGGCCGCGAGTGCCCGCCGTACTGCACGTCGCCCGCCACCGGATGCCCGAGAGCGGTGAAGTGCACCCTGATCTGGTGCGTGCGGCCGGTCTCTAGCTGCACGCGCACGAGGCTGTAGCCGGCGGCGCGGCCGAGGACCCGAAAATGGGTCACCGCGGGCCGCGGCGCGCTCGAGTGCAGCGACATCCGCTTGCGATCGCGCAAGTGCCGACCGATCGGCGCATCGATCGTGCCGACGGTCTCACGAAGACCGCCGTGCACGAGCGCAAGATACACGCGCTTGATGTCGCGGCGCTCCATGGCTGCCACGAGGCGCCCGTACGCCTCGTCGCTACGGGCCACGATGAGCAAGCCTGACGTGTCCTTGTCGAGACGGTGGACGATGCCCGGGCGCAACTCGTGGCCGCCGCTCGCCCCGTGCTCCACGAGACCTTGGGCGAGTGTCCCGTGTTCGTGTCCCGGGGCTGGGTGAACGACCACGCCGGCGGGCTTGTCGACCACGAGCAGCCAGTCGTCCTCGTACACGATCTCGTAGGCTACCGCTTCCTGCGCGAGCGCCGACGGGCCCTTCGGCGGCAGCCGCCACACGACCGCCTCGCCGCTGCGCAACTCGTAGCGCTTGCGGACGCGCTCCTCGTCGATGGTCACCTGGCCCCCGTCGATCAGGCGCTGGACTAGGGACCGCGAGAGGCCGCTGCGCGATGCGAGGACAACATCCAGCCGGGCACCGGCCTCCGCAGCCGAGACCACGAAGCGTCCGTGGCGCTGCTCAGGCGCGGGCGCCACGGATCAACTGGACGACGAGCCAGGCCGTCCCGACAGCGATGGCCACATCGGCGACGTTGAACGACGGATACCGGGAGACCCCGACGAAGTCAAGGACCGCGCCATCGTAGCGCAGGCGATCGACAAGGTTGCCGAGAGCTCCGCCGAGGATGACCCCGAGCGCCGGACGATAGCGCGGTGGAGCCAGAAAGAGGGCTATCGTCAGGCCGCCGACGACCGCCGCCACAAGGACCACGACGAGCGACCCGGTATCCCGCAACTGGCTGAAGGAGATGCCGGAGTTGTAGGTGATGTCCAGGCGCAGCCAAGACGCGGCACGCAACGGTAGCCCGGCCCACTCCTGGAGGACGATCCACTTCGTGATCTGATCGGCGGCCAGCACCAGGGCGGCGAGCGCCAAGGCCGGCGCCAGGGCCCCGCGTGTCCTACTTCTTGGCACGCGGCTTGCCCGGCGTGTCGATCTCCTCGACCTCAGCGTGCCCCATGGGACACGCGGCCTCCTTGACCTTGCCGGAACGCCCGCCGTCGGATCGGACGACGCTCAACGGATAGGTCGCCTTGCAGACCTTGCAGTACGCAAGCTTGGTCATACGCTTACCTCCTCTCCAGCCGCAGCAGCCGACGTGCATCGTCGAGCGTCACACCCCGCACGCGGAGCAACTTCCGTCGTGCGGCGCCTCCACTCCTCAGACACACGTCGCTGGGAGCGACGTCCATGAGACCCGCGATGTAGCGAGCCAACGCAACATTGGCGCGGCCGTCGTGAGGAGGAGCCGCGAGACGCACCCGCAAGCGCCCGTCGACGACGCCGATGACCTCGCTCCGCGAGGCCCTCGGGCTCACCCAGACGGCCAGGTCCACCCCATCGTCCGCTGCACGCAGGGGGCCGGGATCACCACTTGAACTCGTTGTCGTTCACCCCGCTATCGACGTCGGCCAGCAGGCCATCACGGTCACCGAACAGGATGCGGCCTCCCTCTCCAGATTGACGCTCAGGGTCGTCGTTCGCCTCTGATGGCTCGTCCTCAGGCTCCTTCGGCTCCGAGTCGGCTGGCTGGGCCGGCGCGAGCGGGGCGAGCGGATCAACCAGCGTATCCTCTCCCGGTGGCTCCTCGGCCGGGGTCGCCTCGGCCTCCTGCAGCGGCGAGGCCTGGGGCGGCAGCACGGCCGTCTCCTCGGCGAACCCTGGCGCGGGCTGAACCCCAGGTGGCTGCATGGCGGTCTCTTCGCGGGAGATCGCCTCTCGAATGGCATCGGCGTGACGGGCGAAATCGGACTGCGCTTCGGACACACCCACCGTCGGCTCGGGTTCGACCTTAGGGGTGTGCTCGGCTCGCTTGAGGTAGCCCTGCAGCATCTCCCGGAACTTGAAGCGGAAGTCCTCCTCGAGGCTGGCCAGTCGGGCAGTGGCCTGCTCGACCGCCTGCTTCTCGCCGTAGGCGGCGTTCATCATCTGGCGCGCCTTGAGTTCGGCCTCGTGCAGCACGAGCTGCGCTGCCGTCGCCGCGTTCTGCTTGACCTCCTCCGCGCTTGCCTGCGCCGTCACGAGCGTCTTCTGAAGAGCGTCCTCGATACGCTTGTAGCCCGTCACCTTCTCGTTCAGGGCCTCGGCGCTGTCCTTCAGATCCATGTTCTCCTTGAAGAGGCGCTCGAACTCCTCCGCGACCTCGTCGAGGAACTCGTCGACCTCGACGTCGGAATAGCCCCGCAAGCCACGCTTGAACTCCTTGTGGCGAATATCCAGTGGTGTGATCTTCATCCGGTCTCCCCCTTCGCGCGCCTGACCCGCGTCGCCAGATGCCATTCTCTCACCATTCCGGCGCCTCGTCAGGCGAGTTCTCTGGCGCGCGCCGTCGCAGCTCCCACCGCGGCCCGGATCGCAGCCTCGAGATTGCTCTCGCGCAGCTCGACGAGGCCCGCACTCGTCATGCCGCCCGGCGTCGCCGTTGCCGCCATGACGGCCAGCGGATCGCCGTTCGCGTCGACCGCGGCGGAGGCTCCGTGCGCCGCGGCCACGGCCAGACGCCGCGCCGTCTCGTCGTCGAGGCCCCCACGGCGGCCGGCCGCAGCGAAGGCCTCGACGATGAATGCCATGAACCCGGGCATGCAGCCGGCGACGGCCGTCGCCACATCGAACAGGGACTCGTCCAGCTCGACGGTCACCCCGATGGCGTCCAGGGCCCGTCGCAGAGGTCCGGCGAGCTCGCCGATCGTCCCTGGCACGAAGAGGAACACGCCCAGGCCCAGCTCGGCGGCGATGTTCGGCATCAGCCGTGCGACCCGGGCACCGTCGGGAAGGCCCGCGCGCAACCGCTCCAGGGTCACGCCGGCGGCGACCGACACGACGGCCTTTCCGTCCAGCTGTGGGCCGATCGTCTTGAGGACTCCGGCCACGTCCTGCGGCCTCACCGCGACGATCAGCAGGTCGCTTGCCCCGACCAGATCGGCGAGCGTGGAGACTGCCTTGCCCCCGCAGGCCCCGGCTACTTCAGCCGCTCGCCCGGGCGCGATATCGTAGAGCAGAAGATCGGGGGACTCCGCGTCGCGCGACGCATACCAGCCCTTGGCCATGGCGCCGGCGATGTGCCCAGACCCGATGAGACCGACGTTCACGACCGGCGAGACGCGTCAGAACTGATTGAAGAAGCCCTTCTCGACGAGGCGCGCACGCTCCTCCGCGGAGACCTCGACGTTCCTGGGAGTGAGCAGGAAGATCTTGTCCCCGATGCGCTGCATGCCGCCGTCGAAGGCGTAGGTCAGGCCGCTGCAGAAGTCGATGAGCCTCTTGGCCAGCTCCGTGTCGGCGTTCTGCAGGTTGAGGATCACCGGGACCTCGACCTTGAACTTGTCGGCGACCTGTTGCGCATCGTTGAAGCTGCGCGGGATGACCAGATGGACCTCGACGCGCGAGGGCTTCGCGGGCTCGATGGCGCGCACCGCCGGCGCGGACGAACGCCGCCGCGGCTCCTCGGCGAAGATCTCGTCGTACTCCGAGCGGCCTCGGGCGCTGTCCAGCTTGCGGACATTGGGACGTTCATTGTACGAGCGCTCCAGCTCCTCCTGCGGCGCCAGGGTCTCGTCTCGTCGTAGTCGTCCTCGTCGTCAGCGACGCCGAAGTAGACCGCAACCTTGTGCCACGAATCTCCCACGCCCATGCTGTTCCTCCCCGCCGGTCAGAAGAGTACGCTGCCGACTCGCACGATGGTCGCCCCTTCCGCAACGGCGATCTCGTAGTCGGCGCTCGTCCCCATCGAAAGCTGATTGAAAGTATACGTTCCAGCCCACGCCGCCGAAAGCCGTTCCGCGAGCTCCCGTGTACGCGCGAAGTGGCGACGCGCCTCGTCGGCTCGCTCGGTGAGCGGAGGCATGCACATCAGGCCGGTGAATCGCACGTGCTTGCAGGCACTTGCCTCCTCGAGAAAGGCGTCGACACTCCCTGGCGCCAAGCCACTCTTGCTGGGCTCCTCGGCGATATTGACCTCGAGCAGCACACTCGTGGCTTTCGTGACGCGCGCCTCAATCTCCTGCACCACGCTCATGCTGCTCACCGAGTGGACGAGCGTCACGATCGGCAAGACGAGGCGCGTCTTGCGACTCTGCAGATGACCGATGAAGTGGTACTCGAAGGCGTCGCCGCAGAGGTCGTGCTTCGCCACGAGGTCCTGTGCCCGGTTCTCGCCCACGAGACGGACCCCAGCCTCGTGCAGCACGCCCATGTCCTCGGCGTCGACGTACTTGGTCGCCACGAGGATCGCCACGCTCTGCGGATCGCGCCCGGCGCGCGTGGCGGCATCGGCGACCCGCTCCTCGACCCCGCAGAAGCGCTCGCGAACGCTCGCCGCGGTGCCCTTGAACTGCTTCACGTCATCCTCCCCGGCGGCAGCGACCACGGCCGGCTCATGTTTCCTGTCGCCAAGCTATCGCCAGATGGCGCCCTGTCAACCCTCGGTCGCGACGGTGCGAGAAGAAGCTGACGTCGCTCGCGGTGCAGACGCCCGCCACCTCGATGCCCCCGGGGGGCACGCCGGACGCCCTCAGATCGTCCACCACGGCTTCCCACAAGTCGATGGCGGTACCGCGCACGACGCCCGGGAAGCGCCTGGCGAAGCGAGCCCGGAGAGCCTCGTCCACGTTGAAGCAGCAGGGACCGATGCTGGGCCCGACGACAGCGCCAAGCAGAGGGCCGCGCCGCGCCAGGCAGGCAGCCGCCTGCCCGGCGATGCCCTCGATCACCCCACGCCACCCCGCATGCACCGCCGCCACTGCAACTCCACGCTCCTCTCTGGCGGCGATGACCACCGGGAGGCAGTCCGCGGTGCTCACCGCCAGTGCAAGGCGAGGCGTCACGGTCAAAAGTCCGTCGCAAGAGCTCACTGCCGTCGCCTGATCGAAGGCGCCGCGGCCCGCCGCGGGTCCCCCGACCCAGCGGAGATGCGTACCGTGGACCTGATACTGAACGACCAGGCGCTCCAGCGGCAGTCCGATCGCCGCGCAGAGACGCCGGCGGTTCTCGAGCACACGGCCGGAGTCGTCGCCGACCAGGAGTCCCAGATTGAGCGTCTCCCAGGGAGCCGGCGACACGCCGCCCTCCCTGGTGGGGAACACGGCGGCCACGCCGGCGCCTTCCCACGCGAGCCAGCGCAGCCCGGCCGCCTCGCGCCACTCCAGCAGGAAGCGCTCGCTCACCCGCCACCCCCCGGCAGCAGGACGAAGGACCAGTCAAGGATGGCGCCGATGGTGGCCGAGAACACCTGGGGCGAGGCGAGGATGAGCACGAAGAGACCCATGAGGACGTAGTTGCCGTAGCGGTCGAGACCGACCCAGGACGCATAGAGGTCGCGAGGCAGAAGACCGCCGACCACACGCGACCCGTCCAGCGGAGGGACGGGCAGCAGATTGATGACTCCAAGCACCACGTTCAGCAGAAAAGCGAGAGCCAGAGCTTCGGCGACGAACAGGCTCCAGGAGTACGACAGCCAGACGAGACCCGCGGCGACCAGAGCGAGACAGAAGTTGGCCGATGGCCCTGCCGCACCCACCAGCATCATGGCCCGCTGCGGATCGCGGAAGTACTGGGGGCTCACCGTGACGGGCTTGGCCCAGCCGAAGAAGAAGCTGCCCCCGGAGCCGATGAAGGTCACGACAAGGGCTACGGTGCCCCACGTGTCGAGATGGGCGAGCGGATTGAGCGTCAGCCTGCCCTGCTGTCGCGGGGTCGGGTCGCCGAGGCGCGCGGCGACGTACCCGTGAGCGAGTTCGTGCACAGCCAGGCTGAAGAGCAGCAGCGGCAGAGTGACCAGAAAGCGCAGCAGCAGATCGCCGTCGTTCAATGGTCGGCGAGCATGTTGGCGGCGGCGGTGAGCTCGTCCTCACGCGACACGACGACGCCGTTGAGCTTGAGGGAGAGGATACTGCGCAGGACGTCGCCCATCTGCGGGGAGGCGACGAAGCCCATGGCGATAAGGTCCTCACCGGTGATCTCAAGCCGTACATGCCGCGTGACGTCCAAGTAGCGACCCAGCCTGCCGGCGGCGATCCCCGTCTCGTCCAGCACCATGGCGACGAGGATGGCCTCGAGCGGCTCACCGTGCGCGATCTCGTGCAGATCGGCTTCGCTCTGGCCGCGACTCACCCTGTCGAGCAGTCGCGACGCCACGACGTAGGCACGCTCGAGGACGGCGCGGTCGCCTCCCCGGAAGCGCATGCGCGAGGCCCAATCGGTGATCTCCTCCGGGTCCAGATCGCGCAGCAGCCAGACGAGACGCAGTCGCCAGTCCGGGACCTCCTCCTGCAGACCATGCCTCTCGCGCAGCGCGTCCGACGCCCGCACGGCCTCGCGTTCGGCAGAGCCCGACCTCAGGCGAGCGTGGATGGACGGCGCCAGCGGCAACTCCTCGAGGCGCTCCAGCGAGAAGTCGACCCGACGCTCATCGAGGAGGGCGACGAGTTCCTCGCGCAAGCGCGCCGAGGAGAGGTCGCCCACCAGGTCCATCGCACAACAGGCACGCGCCAAGTTGAGCGTGTGCTCGTCCATGCGCAGCCCGTAGCGGTTCTCGTAGCGGATGGCGCGCAGGATCCGGGTAGGATCCTCGATGAAGCTGAGATTGTGCAGCACGACGATCCGCCGGCGCTCGAGATCGGCGACACCTCCGAAGTAGTCGAGCAGATCGCCGTAGGTCGCGGACTTGAGCGAGACCGCGAGAGCGTTCACCGTGAAGTCGCGGCGCGCCAGATCGCTGCGGATGCCCGCGTGCTCGACCTTGGGCAGCGCCGCCGGATGCGCGTAGGACTCGCGGCGCGTGGAGGCTACATCGACGTGCCGCCGACCCCCGGTACCGTCGTCGAACACCACGACGGCGGTGCCGAACTTGTGATGCGGCCGCACGTGCCCCTTCAGCCGCGCGGCGAGATCCTCGGCGAACGCGATGCCGTCACCCTCGACGGCGAGGTCGATGTCGAAGCCCGGCTCGCCGAGCAGCAGGTCGCGGACGGCGCCGCCGACCAGATAGACGCCGCGCGCCCCGGCGGCCACGGCCTGGATCTGGCGGAGCAGGTCGTCGAGGCCGAGTTCGCCGAGGCGCCCGGCGAGATTGGCGACCACCGGGACCGGCGGCTCCGGTACTCCGCCTTCCCCCGGTCCTCCTGCGACAGCCCGGCGCGCAACCGTGCCGAGGACGTCCTGTGTACTCACCCCGCGACCGTCGTCATGCTCGACGACGAGAGCCCAGCCGACCTCATCCTGAGCGATGAGCTCGGCGACCCGCTCGACTGGTGTCGCGGCGTCCACGACCGCGACCTGGGAGGTCATGACGGCCTTCACCGGCGCGTGCCCCAGACCGTGAGCCGAGGCGCGCGCCAGATCGGTCAGGGTCACTCGTCCGACGAGCCCGCCGGCCTCGGCGACGGCGACGCCGCCCAGCCCGTCGTGACGGCAGCGGAACGCGGCGGTGTCGACCGGAGTGGACACATCGACCACGGGGAACCCCGGCGTCAACACGTCTCTGGCCCGACGGACTGGCGCGACCGCGACGGGTACTGCCGCCGCGATGGCGGCGGCCGCCTCCCCCAGCGACTGCGTCTTGATCACGGCCGAGGCGGCCGCCCGATGCCCGCCGCCGCCCACCATCGCCAGCACCTCGGCGACGTCGACGCGGCCACCGCGGCTGCGCCCCGTGACGAAGATGCGACTCTCCATCTCCACGAGCAGAAAGCACGCGTCGCAGCCGGTGAGATCCATCATCCTGTGGGCGACCACGCTGACGCCCTCCACGTACTCATCGCGGCGCAGCGCAGCGACGAGCACGGTCGCCTCCTCCAGCGGCAGCTCCTCAGCAGCCTCGAGGGCGGCGGCGAGCACGTGACGCTGCCCGGGCGTGAGCACGTCGGTAAGCCACTTCTCGAGCAGCAGCGTGTCGGCGCCGCTCTCCATGCAGAGCGTCAGGGCCTGTGCGTCCCGCAGCCCCGTCGTGGAGAAGGTGAGCGACCCGGTGTCCTCATGGATGCCGAGGGCGAACACGGTGGCCTCGAAGGGCGTGATGCGGACGTTCCGCTCGGCGATGATGTGCACGAGCAGGGTGACAAGGGACCCGTCGGCCGACGTCACCAGCGAGTCCGGGGAGATACACGACGGGATCTCGGGCTGATGTGTGTGATGGTCGAAGGCCACGACCTGGACCTGCGGCTGTCCACACAGATCGGCCAGGTCGCCGAGACGGCTGGGGTACACCGTGTCGACGAGGATGAGGCGTCGCACGCTCTCGTGCTCGACGTCGACGGGGTCCACGACCGGGACCAGATCGGCGTAGAGAGCCTGGAACTCGCGCACGTTGCGGTTCACGGCGCCGCCCAGACAGACGTGTGCCTCCGGGTACAGCTTGCGCACCGCCACCATGGCGGCGAAAGCGTCGAAGTCGGTATTGGTGTGTGTGGCGATCAGTTCCGGAGTGCGCATCCCAGCCAGTATAAGGGAGCACCGACGGGGCTCCCCCTCAGGCCTTGAGCAGCCAGGCGAGCTCGTTCCCGAAGGCATCTTCGACGGCGGCTGCGCAGCGGTGCGTTCGTGTCACGACGCAGCCCCGGGTCGTCGGCGAGGAGCTCGCTGGCCAGCCTGCGGGCTTTCGACAGCGCTTCGCGGTCGTGCGCCAGGCGGGCAAGCTTGAGATCGGGCAGGCCCGCCTGGCGCGCCCCCATCACCTGGCCCTCGCCGCGGATCTCGAGATCGCGCTCGGCGAGCACGAATCCGTCTGTCGTGTCGAGCAGGGCCGAGAGGCGCTGCTGCGCCGTCCCCGTCTCGGACTGCGAGAACAGCAGGCAGTACGACTTCGAGGTCCCCCTCCCCACGCGCCCGCGCAGCTGGTGGAGCTGGGCCAGTCCGAAGTGCTCCGCGCCCTCGATGATCATGACCGTCGCGCCGCTCACGTCGATACCCACCTCGACGAGACTGGTCGTCACGAGAACGTCGATCTCCCCCGCCTGAAAGGCCCGCATCACCTCGTCGCGCTCCGCCGACCTGAGCTGACCGTGCACCACGGCGACGCGTACGGAGCGCAACGGTCCCAGGCGCAGACGGTCGGCCTCGGCGATCGCCGTAGCGGCAGAGATCGCCTCAGACTCGTCGATCGCCGGGCACACGACGTACACCTGACCTCCCTTAGCGATCTGGCGCGCGCACGAACTCGTAGCCCTGCTCGCGCTGCTCCTCTCCGAGCAGCCTCGTGACGACCTCCGGCCGCCCGGCCGGCGACCCGGCGATGGTCGTCACATCGAGATCGCCGTAGACGGTGAGCGCCAGCGTGCGAGGTATCGGAGTGGCGGTCATGTGCAGGACGTGCGGCGCGCGTCCGTGGCGCTCCACGCGCCGCACCAGCGCGTCGCGCTGCTCGACCCCGAAGCGATGCTGCTCGTCCACCACGAGAACGCCGAGGTCGGCGAACGCGACGTCCTCCTGCAGCACGGCGTGCGTACCGATCACGAGCCGGGCCGCGCCGCTCGCGATCCTCTCGAGCGCGGACCGGCGCTCACCGGCGCCCAGCGACGCCGTCAGCACCTCGGTCGGCACGAGAGACCCGACGAGCTGCGCCGCGGTGGCGGCGTGTTGCATGGCCAGCGTCTCGGTCGGCACGATCAGCGCCCCCTGGTGGCCGGCCTCCGCGGCGCGCACGAGACAGTACAGGGCCACGACGGTCTTGCCTGACCCCACGTCGCCCTGCAGAAGGCGCCGCATCGGCACGCGAGCTCGCAAGTCGGCATCGAGTTCCTCGATGGCCCGTCTCTGGTGCACGGTCAGCTCGAACGGCAGCGCCTCGAGAAAGGCCCGCGTGAGGTCGCCGGGCGGGGGCAGCTCCGCTGCCTGGACACGGCGCTGCTGCTCGGCCCTGTGGAGCTGCAGACCCAGCTGCATGAGCAGCAGCTCCTCGAGCACGAGGCGGTCTCGCGCGACTCCTGCCTCCGCAACGTCGCTGGGCATATGGACGGCGAGGACTGCGTCGGCGCGAGACGGCAGCCCCTCCCGCGTGCGCAGCGCCGAGGGCAGCGGGTCCGCGCAGCCGCCGCATGACCGGGCGCACGCCGCGCAGCAGGTCGCGCAGGAGCCGCGCCGAGACCTGCTCGCCGGCCGGGTACACGGGCACGGTCCCCTCCGTGTGCACTCCGTCCTGAGCGTCCTCCTCGATGATCTCGTGGCTTCTGACGGTGAACGACGCGCGGCCGCCCTGGGGCCGAAAGACGCCACGCACGCTCACACGCGTCCCGTCGCGCAGCACCTTGACGAGATAGCGCTGATTGAACCAGATGGCCTCGACGACACCCGACTCGTCACGAAGCAGAGCGCGCACGAGCGTGACTCGACGGCGCGTCGTGCGCTCCGCGCGCACGCCCTCGACACAGCCGCGCACCGTGGCCTCCTCACCCACCTTGAGGTCTCGGATGAGCTTGCGTTCGCGGAAGTCCGCGTAGCGCCGCGGGAAATGCCCGATCAGGTCACCGACGGTCTCGAGACCGAAGTGCGCGAGGCGCTGCGCCACCGACGCGGCCGACGCCGTCGAGGTCGGCGAGCGGGCGCGCCAGTGAACCCGGGTCGAAGAACAGCCTCGGCTGCGGCGGCCGGTCTTCATAGCGGCCGCCGCCGAAACGGAGCGGAAGCGACGGCTCGGTCACTCTGACGATCAGCGCGAACCCCGCCGTGCCAGGCCCGATGTGCGTACCGACGACGGCGCCGACCTTGCCGTACAGGACAAGCTTGGCGTCGGGGCGGACGCGCTCGAAGAGCTCCTTGATCAGCTGCGGCTCCTCGTCGTTGAGGGCGTCGATCAGGGAGTAGTAGAGGTCGTCGTCCGGCTTCGTGTGCTCCTCGATGAAGCGCTCCATGGCCGCCAGTGCCTTCTTCTGGCCGCGGACCTTCGCGTAGGCCGCCAGCGTGCCGTCGGCGTTCTGGATGAGCGGCTTGATGTCGAGCACTCCCCCGACCAGCGAGGCGGCGCGGCCGATGCGCCCTCCGCGGCGCAGGTACTCGAGGGTGGCTGCGTGGAAGAGCAGCCGCGAATGCTCGATCGTGTGGGCGATGTAGGCGCGGATCTCCTCCAGGCTGCTGCCCCGTTCGAGACGCGCCCGGAGACGCTCGGCGCACATCGACATGGCCGTCGTGACCGTGCGCATGTCGTAGACCTCGACCCCGGGAAGGCCCTCGGCGGCCTGCTGGGCGGCCCGCACCGTGCCGCTCATCTCGCTCGAGAGGTGCAGGGAGAAGACGTGTTCGTACTTCCCGGCGAGCGTCTCGTAGAGCGCGGCGAACTCACCGACCGTCGGTTGCGATGTGGTTGGCAGCGAGGTCGATGACGCCAGCTTGGCGTAGAACTCGTCGTGCGTCATATCGACGCCGTCGCGATAGGCCTCGTCGCCGAAGTGCACCTTGAGGGGCACCATGTACAGGCCCTCGCGGTCGAAGAAGCCGTCGGGAGCATCGCTCGTGGAATCGAGGACGATGGCGGTGTTCTGCAGTGTCAGCATCTCTGTCATTCGGCGCTCGCTAGGATCGGGTAGAGGGGCTGTCCGCCCTCATGGAAGTGGACTTCTGCGTCGGGCAGGGCGCTTGCGGCGAGATCCTCCAGTCTCTCGTGGCTCATGCGGCACTCGTCCAAAGAGGTGAGCACGGTCACGTAGTCGGCGTCCTGGCGCGCGAACTCCTCGAGCATCACGACGAAGGCGGTCTCGATGTCGTCGGCGGCGGCGACCAGACGTCCGTCGACGAGGCCCATCGCCTGCCCGCCGGACACGGCCACGCCGTCAAGCTCGGAATCGCGAACCGCCACGGTGACCTCCCCCGAGTGCATCCCCGCGAGCGCCTCCTCCATGGCCTGCGCATTGGCGACCGCGTCCGCGTCCGGGTCGTACGCCACCATGGCCGCAAGGCCGATCGGCAGAGAGACCGAGGGCACCACCGCCACATGCCGGCTGCTCATGCCCGCCGCCTGTTCGGCGGTCAGGATGATGTTGCTGTTGTTCGGGAGGATCACCACCTCCTCCGCGTCGAGCCGATCGATCGCCTCCAGGAGCTGGGCGGCGCTCGGGTTCATGCTCTGGCCGCCGTCGACGACAGCCTGGCAGCCGAGATCCTGGAAGAGCTTCCTGTTGCCGTCGCCGGCGACCACGGCGACCACGGCGGTGCCGCCGGCCACCCGCGTGCGTCGCTCGAGACGCTCCTCGCGCGCCTGGGTCTGGGCGTGCATGTCGGCGATCTCGACCTCGCTGATCACCCCGTGGCGGATCGCCGTGCTGAGCACGACCCCGGGGTCGTTCGTGTGCACGTGGATCTTGAGCATGCGCGCATCTCCGACCGCCAGACTGCTGTCCCCCACCGTCGTCAGGTAGGCCTCCATCGCCTCCTTGTCGATCGCCTCGCCGCTGATCAGAAGGGTCGTGCAGTAGCGAAACTCGGAGAGGCTCGAATGGCCGGGCAGCGGCGCCTCCGCGATATGGCCCGGGCGGCCCCCATACAGCGCCACTCTCGTGGGCGTCAGCTTCAGGCCACTGTCCTGCATCTCGGCGATCCCGGCCGCCAAGCCACGGAAGATCACAAGGAGACCGTAGCCGCCGGCATCGACGACCCCGGCCTTCTGCAACTCGGGCAGCTGGGCCGTCGTCTTCTCCACGGCGATCCCGCCGGCCACCTCGACGGCAGCGACCAGACCGTTCAGTCCGAGCGCGTCGGGGACGCCCGCAGCCGCGGCAGCCATCTCGCGGATGACCGTGAGCATCGTGCCCTCCACCGGCTCCCTCACGGCTCGGTACGCGCTGGCGGACGCCTCCCCCAGCCCCCGCTTGAAGTCGGCCGTCGCAAGCTCGTGAGAGCGGCCCCAGACGTCGCAGACCCCACGCACGATCTGCGAAAGGATGACGCCCGAGTTGCCCCGGGCGCCCATCAGTGACCCCTTGGTGACCGCCGCCGCGACATCAGGGATGCTCTCGGCGGTGCTCTCCTCGAGCTCCTCGAGCACGGCGCGCACCGTCAGAGCCAGGTTCGTGCCGGTGTCGCCGTCCGGCACCGGATAGACGTTGAGATCGTTGATGACGCTGCGCTCGGCCTCGAGGGCGGCCAAGGCCGCCTCGATCACTCTGATGGCGGCGAGTCTGACGTTCAATCCCTGAGGTCCTCGACGCGAATGCTGATCTCGCCCAGCGGCAGGCCCGCGACCTGCCCCAGCTGGTACTGCACCTGCTCCCGCAGGTTCTCCGTCACCTGGGCGAGATTGACGCCGCGCTCCAGGACGACGTGCAGGCCGATGTTGGCGCGCCCACCCTCGACGTCGATCTCGACGCCCTCGACGACGGAACCCTGGAAGAACCTGGCCAGTCTGCGGATCGGGTGCGTCTGCATGCCGACCACACCGTAGGTGGCATAGGCGGCCTTGGCGGCAAGCCTCGCTATCGCCCGGTGAGCGACCGTCACGCCGCTCGCGACCTCGAGCGGCCCGAGGGGATCCTGAGATCGGACGAACTCACCATGCCGTCCCGGTCACGAGGCCACGTCGTCGAGACCGTTGAGCTCTTGCACGATGAGGGATGGATCGACCTGATGCAGGATCGAGCCTGCCTCGATGGACTCGGACTGCGCGCCGATGCACAGACAACAGGCCATGCCGTGACTCTCGAACACCATGCGGGCCTCGGACGAGACCTGGAGCGCCTCGAAGATCGACATGTCCTTGTGAAAGCGGGCCATCACGCCTCAATGGGACGTTGAGCGGGTCCGGCGCAAGGGACACACGCGTTTGCGTTGCCCGGTCTCGTGCAGCATACTAGCGCGACCATCCGCCAATCAAGCTGAGGGAACGTCATGTCCAAAGTCTGTCACAGCTGCGGCAAGGCGCCGGCTGTTGGGAACAACGTCAGCCACTCGCACCGCCATACCAAGCGCCGTTTCGAGCCCAATCTGCAGCGTGTGCGCATCCTCGTCAACGCACACCCGCAGCAGGCCTACGTGTGCACGCGCTGTCTCAAGTCCGGGCGCGTGGCCAAAGCCCTCTAGAGGGTCCGCTTCTCGATAGAGCACCATCGGGCGGCACCGGCGACTCCCCGGGGTCCAGCAGCCACACAAGATGCGCGCTATTCATCGAGAGCTTCGAAGACGAGCGATGCGCTTCCCTGGCCGCTGTAGAGCGTCAGTCGTTCGTCGATCACCTCGAAGGACCGGGCTTCTTCGAGCAGCGTCAGGTAGATCGACTCCGCGCGCATCGCCTCTTCTGGTCCGGCCATGAGCGTGCCTGCGAGTTCCCGGGCCTCGAAGGCATCGCCGGGACCGGCCGCGTACGACCCGGAGTAGCTGTTGACCCCGCTGCTGCCCGAGACCTGCCCGTCACTGAAGACGGCGGTAATCGCGAACCCCGCCGGGTCGAGTGAACTCGCGGTCCAGCCCACGAGCCCCCATCGCGTCTCGTCGAGCTGGGCGTCCGCGGAGCACCCCGGCAACACGAGCACTGAGACCGCGACGACGAGGGCTGTGGCCAATGCTTGTGGAACACGACGCATCAGCGGCGCCGGCCCCATGGAGATCGTTCGTATCATCGTCCTGTCATCGTCCTCTTGAGTGTCGTGCGGCAGCGCCGCAACGCTCCGCTGTGCCTAGACTCGCGGAGCCACGCTACCGACGAAGACATACGACGCATCACCACGACGTTGCGTCGAGCCCGGCACGCCGACAGCCGCCATCAGTCCCTGCAGGTCGCTCGGCCGCATGAAGGCTGCCGGCTCACCGAGCAGCCGCTCGCCGAAGCCGATCATGCGCGTACTGTGGGCGTTCGCGTCGGCCTCGGCGATGACGACGGCTCCCCCCACCCGCACCACGCGCACCAGTTCGCGGACAGCCGCCTCACGCTCGGCGATGTGGTGCAGCGCATCGCAGACCAGCGCGGCATCGAAGGTGCCATCGGCGAAAGGCAGCGCGGCGGCGTCACCGAGAACGGGCTCCACACCGGGGCGGCCGGCGGCGTAGCCCAGCATCTGCCGGCTGGTGTCCACGACGGTCACGGCGCACGGCACGACGCGCGCCAGCAGCGCAGCCAGGGCGCCGGTACCACCACCCAGGTCGAGGAGACGCCCACCCGGCTGAAGAGACGGATGGAGGAGTCGCGCGAACGCTTCGGCGTCGTCCTCACTCCAGCGCCGGGCGGCTCGCGCAAACAGCGGGGCGGCCCATCTGAAGATCACTCCACTCATGGAACGACTAGCCCCCGTGCGTGGGCGCTGACCACCGCATGCTCAGGAGGGTGTGCGCCTGCCATGTCAGGAGACAGAAGACGTTGTGCCGCGCCCGGAAGCTCATGAGAAAAGCGAGCAGCGAAGCGAGGAGGCAGCGTGCGCAGAAGGTCTCGACGTAGCCGTCTTCTCTCGTCAGTGCGGCTATGCTGTCGGAGCCGAGCAGCATGATCAGGTAGAAGGCCATGGGAGGCGCAAGAAGAAGAACGAACACGAGCGGCGACTGCATGATCGTCTTTGCTGCTCAAGACAGCCTCCCTGCGGCCCGGCGCGCCCGCGACGCGAGGCGACCATGGCTCCCGTCGCGCGGGACTCCCCGAAGAGCGTCCACGTACCCAAGCCTACCTCTTGGCGCCTGAGTCCGCGCCGTTCACGCGCAGGCGCCGTCAGCGCTCGGTCGCCACTCCCGAGACAGGCTTCGGCGGAGCGGCCGCGGACGGAGGCGCCGAGCGCATCTCGGGCAAAAGGAGCGCCGCAATCGCCCCGGCGAGGGCGACGGCTGAGGCGAGCAGGTACGAGGGGGCGAACGAGGGGTAGGTGTCGGCGAGGAATCCGCCGACCAGCGGACCAAGGGCCTGGCCCACCCCGAGGAAGAGCGTCACGAAACCCAGCGCGGCGGCGACCAGAGAGGGACCGAAGGCGTCACCGCAAGCCGCGCCGACGATCCCTGGCACACTCCACGCCGTGAGCCCGAACAGCACGGCCGAGACGGCGAGCCCCGGAGTGCTCGTCCAAAGGGCGAAAGCGGCGTAGGAGACTCCATGGATGCCGCAGACGATGGCCAGAGCGTACTTGCGACCGATGACGTCGGACACATGCCCCCAGATCACACCGCAGAGCAGACTCGCCCAGCCCAGGGTCATGAAGAGCGTCCCGGCCCCCTCGGCGGTCATGCCGAGACCGCCGGTCAGCCGCTTGACGAAGAAGGTCATGTAGATCACGTAGGAGAAGCCGAAGGCGAAGTACACGATCCCCAGCCGCCACGCGAAGCCCGAACGGAAGACGACGCTCAGCCCGTGGTCCTTCCCGTGCGGCCTGGTCGTCGCGCCGCCCCAGTCGGGAGGCGGATCCCGCAGCAGCAGCCAGGCGACCACCGCGATGACCAGAGCCACGACGCCGAACCCATACCAGCAGATGCGCCAGGCATCATCTCCCAGCCTCGCGATGACGCGCGGCACAAGAGGTCCGACGAGGACCAGGGCGAGCGACGAGCCCGAGACGACGACCCCGGTCGCCATCCCGCGGCGCCGGGCCCCGAACCAGCCTGCCGCGAGCGCCACGGCGGGCACGTTGGTCATGCCCGCCCCGATGCCGGTCGCGGCGCGCGCGGCGGAGGCCGAGACCATGCTGCCGGCCAGTCCGGTGGCGACCATGGCTGCGCCGGCGACGAGCAGTCCGACCGGCACCAATCTCCGCGCGCCGACACGGGTCGACAACAGGCCGGCCGCGACGGCCACGACGACGTAGGCGCCCAGATTCCAGCTCGCCAGGGCGCCGGCCTCGGTGTTCGACAGGCCCAGATCGGCCTGCATCGGCGGAAGCAGCGCCGCGTAGCCGAAGCGCCCGAGACCGAGCGCGGCGAACACCGCCAGGCTCGCGGTGGCCAGGACTATCCACGCTCGACGGGCCGAGCGCACATCCGGCGCCGCGAGCGGCGCGCCGTCGGGCATCAGGACATCGTCTTCGCCAGGTTCGCCATCTCGAGCGCCGTGGAGGCCGCCGCCCAGCCCTTGTTGCCGGCCTTCGTCCCGGCGCGCTCCACAGCCTGCTCGATGGTGTCGGTGGTGAGCACGCCGAAGATGACCGGCACGCCGCTGTCGAGACTCACTTTGGCGATGCCCTTCGCCGCCTCGCCGGCGACGTAGTCGAAGTGCGGCGTGCCGCCGCGGATGACGGCCCCCAGGCAGACGACCGCGTCGTACCTGCCGCTGACGGCCAGCTTCTGGGCGATCAGGGGCATCTCGAAGGCTCCCGGGACCCAGGCCACGTCGACATCGCCCTCGGCGACGTCGTGGCGGCGCAGACAGTCGAGCGCACCTTCGTGAAGACGCGATGAGATCAGCTCGTTGAAGCGCCCCACCACGAGCGCGAACTTCAACCCCTTGCCGTTGAGCATGCCTTCGTAGATCGTCATCGCGCGGTTCCTTTCCTAGCCCTCGATGCCTTCGTCCGTGCCGAACAGGTCCTCGTGCTCGAGCAGATGACCCATCTTCTCGCGCTTGGTGCGCAGGTAGTCCATGTTGTCCTCTTGCGGGGTGGCCTCGATACGCTCACGGCCGGTGACCTGCAGGCCGTATCCCTCGAGGGCGACGATCTTCTTCGGGTTGTTGGTCATGATGCGGATCGTGGAGAGGCCAAGGTCGGCGAGGATCTGGGCGCCGATCCCGTAGTCGCGCAGGTCGGCGGCGAAGCCGAGTTCGATGTTGGCCTCGACGGTGTCGCGCCCCTGCTCCTGCAAGGCGTAGGCCTTGAGCTTGTTGATGAGCCCGATCCCGCGCCCCTCCTGGCGCATGTACAGCACCACGCCGAGACCCTCCGCATCGATCCTCCTCAGCGCTTCGGCGAGCTGCTCGCCGCAGTCGCAGCGCTGGGAGCCGAACACGTCGCCCGTGAGACACTCGGAGTGCACGCGCACGAGCACGTCGTGCTTGCCGGCCACGTCTCCCTTGATGATGGCGACGTGGTGCCCGCCGTCGATCACCGACTCGTAGCCGACGGCCTTGAAGTCGCCGTATCTGCGTGGGCATCGCCACCGTCGCCGCGCGCCGCACGAGCTTCTCGTTGCGCCGCCGGTACTTGATGAGGTCTGCCACGGTCACGATCTTGAGGTCGTGGCGAGCGGCATACGTGATCAGGTCCGGCACGCGCGCCATGGTGCCGTCGTCGTTCATGATCTCGCAGATCACAGCCGCCGGATTCAGGCCGGCCAGATGAGCCAGGTCGACCCCAGCCTCGGTCTGCCCGGCGCGCTCGAGCACGCCGCCGGGGCGCGCCGAGAGCGGAAACACGTGACCTGGTTGTACGAGGTCCTCCGGCCCGGATTCGGCGGCGATCGCCACCTGGATGGTGTGCGCCCGGTCGGCGGCCGAGATGCCCGTCGTCACGCCTTCGCGGGCCTCGATCGACACGGTGAAGGCCGTCTGCAGCCGCGTCTGGTTCTTGCTCGTCATCGGGGGCAGTTCCAGCTCGGCGCAGCGCAACGGCGTCAGCGCGAGACAGACCAGGCCACGACCCTCCTTGGCCATGAAGTTGATGTGCTCCGCGGTCGCGAACTGCGCGGCCAGCGTGAGATCACCCTCGTTCTCGCGGTCCTCGTCGTCGCAGACGATGATCATCCTGCCCTCGCGCAACTCCTCGAGGGCTTCCTCGATCGCGGCGAACGGCCGCGCGGCCTCTCCGGCGGCGTCGCCGTCGCGCCTTCCCGTGGTCACCTCGCTGCCAGTCTCGTCTGCGTCCATCAGAACCCCGCTTCCGCCAGCATCTCCCAGGTCAGTCCGGCGCCGGGCTTGCGCCCTGCGACGAACGCGTAGACGTACTTCGCGATCAGATCGGCCTCCAGATTGACGTGCGCGCCGCGAGCCAGCCGCGCCAGCGTCGTGGCCGCAGCCGTGTGAGGGATCAAGCGCGACGCGCAGACCCGCGGCGTCGACGGCGGCGATGGTGAGACTCACGCCATCGAGAGCGACCGAACCCTGGGCGACGCTCACCCGGCTCACCGCCTCCGGCGCCTCGAGCTCGAGGACGATGGCGTTCTCCTCCCTGCGCACGGCCAGGACCGTTCCCACCCCATCGACGTGCCCACTGACCAGGTGGCCCCCCAGGCGGGAGCTCAGGGTCATGGCGCGCTCGAGGTTGAGGCGGTCGCCCGGCCGCCGCTCGGCGAGCGTCGTGCGGCGCACGGTCTCGGGCATGACGTCGGCGGTGAAGCCGCTCGGGCCGAGACCGGTCACGGTGAGGCACACACCGTCGGTGAGCAGACTGTCGCCGACGGCGGTCCCCTCGAGCACCGCGGCGGCGGCGACGTCGAGCGTCGCGCTGCGCTCGCCGACGTGGAGGCTGCGCAGTGTCCCGACCTCCTCGACGATGCCCGTGAACATGCCGGCGTCAGCTCCCCAACCTGGCCAGCGTCCCGCTGACCAGCATGTCGTCGCCGACGGAGCGCCACTCCACGTCCTGCAGGCGCCACGCCTCGGCAAGCACGTCCACAGCCGGCGCCGCCAGCACGTCGGGCGCCCCGCGCCCGACGATCAGCGGCGCCAGGAACAGCAGCACGCGATCGATCAGGCCTTGAGAAAGCAGGCTGCCGGCGAGTCCGGGGCCGCCCTCGCAGAGCACGTCGAGAAGACCTCGCGCCGCGAGAGCCGCCAGACCGTCGCGCAGGCCAGCCTCCCCGACCTCGATGAGCTCCGCGCCGCGCGCGTCGAGCAGACGCTTGGCGCCGTCGTCGGCGGACTCGGCGATGACGATGGTCGGAACCGAGCGCGCCGTGGCCAAGAGCTTGGCGGCGGGCGGCAGCACGCCGCTGCGCGTGACGATCACCCGCACGGGGTCGCGACCCTCGGCCATGCGCACGGTGAGCTCCGGGTCGTCGCGACGCATGGTCCCCGCTCCGATCATGACCGCGTCGCCGGCGGCGCGCAGACCGTGCACGATACGCCGGCTCTCGAGGCCGCTGATCCAGCGCGCATCGCCGCGCGCCGACGCGACCTTGCCGTCGAGCGTGACCGCGGCCTTGTACGTGACCAGGGGCAGGCCCGTCGCGTGGTACTTCAGGAAGGCCGCGTTCTGCCGGCGCGCCCGCGCCCCCCAAGGCGCGTCGAGAAGCTCGACCACGCACGCCGGCTTCCCGCAGGAGCGCCAGGCCGCGGCCGTTCACGCGAGGGTCTGGGTCGGGCAACGCGACGACCACCCGCGCGACCCCCGCCGCGATCAGCGCGTCGGCGCAAGGCGGAGTCCGCCCGTGGTGACTGCAGGGTTCGAGAGTGCAGAAGAGGGTCGCCCCGCGGGCCCGCGGGCCGGCCTCCGCCAGCGCCACGGCCTCGGCGTGGGCCTCACCCGGCCCCTGGTGACTGCCGCGGCCCACGACCTCGTCGCCGTGCACGAGCACAGCGCCGACCAAGGGATTGGGGTGCGTACGGCCGCGACCCGCCTCGGCCAGTGCGAACGCCTCTTCGATGTATCGCTCGTCGTCCACTCGCGCCCCTGTACGGTGCCCAGGGCGGACGACGCCGGAGGCGTCGTAGGGTGCTTCTCTCGTCCGGACTCTGACCGTCGGCCCAGGAGTTCCACCTGGTCAACCTCGTATGAGGGTCGCGGGCTGTGACCGCCGGTGGGGGATTCCACCCCGCCCTGAAGCAGCTTGATCCTACGCGGCGATTATACGGCCTCGACGGCGACTTCCGCCAGCGCGCCGGCGCGCGGCGCTGTCGTCCACGCCAGACGCCCCACGCCGCCCTAGTCCGCGGGGAGAGTCGCGCGACGGAGGCGAGAGATGAAGAACCCCGACGCTCCGTGAGCCGGCGGCAGGATGAGGAGGGCGCCGCCAAGATCCGGGTGCGCCATGCTTCCCCGCTCGGCGGCCGAGACCGTCCGGCGACCACTCCCCGCCGTCCAGCAGCGTCCCCACGACGCCCGCCGTCTCGACCCTCGACAGGGTGCAGACCGCGTAGGTCAGCGTGCCGTCCGGACGCACGCAGCGCGCTGCCTGCGCCGATCATGCGGCGCTGCAGATCGGCCAGCCTCGGCACGTCGGCGGCGCGCCGCCGCCAGCGCAGGTCCGGGCGCGACGACAGCGTCCCGAGACCGCTGCACGGAGCGTCGAGGAGCACGGCGTCGAAGGCGCCGCGATAGGCCGCAGGCAAGGACAACACGTCTCCCTGCACCACCTCGATCCCCCTCACGCCGAGTCGCGTCATGTTCTCGCGCAGGGCGGCCAGCCGCGCGGCGTCGAGGTCGAGGGCGGTGACCCGCGCCGCCCGGAAGGCTCGCCGCCAGCTGGCTCGTCTTGGTGCCCGGCGCCGCGCACAAATCGAGCACGAGAGGCGCCCGGCCTTCGACGCCGCCGGCGAGGCCCTCGGCGACGACGCGCCCGACGAGTTGCGACCCGCGTGACTGTGGCGTGACGAGGCCCTCGCGAAACGGTGCGGAGCGCTCCAGGGCCGGCCCGCTGTAGAGCAGCGCCTCGCGGAGTTCCGGCACGGCGCTCGTGGCGAGACCGTCGCCGGCAAGCGCCTCGATTGTGTCCGCGACGCCGGCGCGCAGCGTGTTGACGCGCAGACAGCGCTCGGGAGCAGTGTTGGCCGCGACCAGAAATCGCTCCGCGGCGACGTCGCCGAGATCCTCGCGCAGCAGCCGGACGATCCAGCGCGGGCAAGAGTGGCGCACCGTCCATGCCCGCTGGCCGTCACCGGCCGCCAACTCCGCGAATGTAGCAGGCCCTCGTGCCGCGACCTTGCGGAGGACTGCGTTGGCGAATCCCTGGGTGCGCTTCCCCTTGCCGGCGAGGAGCGCGACTGAATCGTCCACGGCCGCATGCGCGGGCACCCTGTCCAGGAACAGCATCTGAAAGGCCGCCAGGCGCAGAGCTTCGAGAACGTCGCCCTCAGTGCTCTCCACCGGCGCCTTCGTGAACGCCCCGATGACGGCATCGACCGAGAGACGGCGCTTCACCGTGCCGGTAACGAGTTCGTTGGCCAAGCCCCGGTCGCGAGGACCCAGCCCCTCGAGCTCGGGGATACCAGCCAGCGATTCGTCGAGACGGCCGCCTGCCCGCAGACGCAGGAGCGCCCGCCAGGCGGCGTCGCGCGCGGGGCTCACCATCGCGGAGCGAGTGCCGAACGGCCGCTCATGGCCGAGCCAGGGCGCGGCCGGCGCCGCGCAGGAACTCGGCCGCCGCCATCCGGCTCCGGCCCTCCTGCTGGAGCTCCAGCACCTCCACCCAGCCATCGCCGGCGGGGAGGCCCAGCCGGCCGCTGCCGGGGTCTGGGATCGGCCCCACGCCAAGGGCGGCAGCGCCAGACCAGCGTGCGCCGCCCGAGGAGCTCAGTCACGGCTCCGATGTGCGGGGCGAGCGCCCGAATCTGATTGACGATCGACTTCGCCGGACGTGACTGGTCGATGCTCCTGTCGTCCGGCACAATCTTGTGCGCGAACGTCGGCTCTCCGACCTGCTCGTGCCACTCGACGTTACCGGCTCCGGCGGCCTCAAGGACGGAGAGCACGCCGTCCACGGCGGCCGGCGCAAGCAACGCGTAGGCGTCGCCGGCGTCGGCGTCAGCGGGCACATGCACGCGCCGCGTCGCACCGACGGGGCCCTCATCGACGCCGGCCGTCATCCGCAGCGTCGTCACGCCGAGCTCCGTCTCCCCCGCCATGAGGGCACGCTCCACGGGGGCCGCCCCACGCCAGCGTGGGACCAGCGACGGATGCACGACGATCGTCAGTACGGCGTCGAGCACGTTCTGCCTGAGGATCTGCCCGTAGGCGCAAACAACGAAGACCTGTGGCTCGTAGGCGAGCAGCCGCGTCACGTCCTCATCGGCGGAGATGCGCTCCGGCTGCAAGACCGGCAGGCTGTGGCGTTCGGCCTGCAGCTTGATCGGCGGGGAGACGGGCGTGCCGTGACGCCCCTTGGCCCGGTCGGGATTGGTGACCACGACCACGGGGGGGTGCCCCATCTCGACGAGTCCGGCGAGAACCAGCTCGGCGAACGGGGCGGTGCCCGCGAAGGCGATGCGCATCTGCGTCAGAGGCCGCCGCCGACGGCGTGCAGCTCGCCCGCGTCGCGGCGCTCCGCCATCTCGCGCAACGCCGCAGCGCGGGCGCTGGGCGACGTACGGTCGACGATGAGCACGCCCTCGAGATGGTCGTACTCATGCTGGATGACGCGCGCCTCGATACCCTCGGCGACGAAGGTCAAGGGCTCTCCGTAGGCGTCGACGGCGACGATACGGACCCTCACGGGGCGGCTGATGGCCATGGTGAGACCCGGCACGCTCAGGCATCCCTCGTCCAGCTCCTCGACCTCATCGGCGAAGTCGGTCAGCACGGGGTTCACAAGCACCTGGGACTCGTCCTCGAGGTCGTAGACCAGCAAACGCTGGAGCACGCCCACCTGCGGCGCCGCCAAGCCGATCCCGGGAGCGTCCCGCATGGTCCTGACCATGCGCTTGACCAGCTTGCGCAGGCCTCGATCGAAACTGGTGACCTCGACGGCCCGCTCGCGCAGCACGGGGTCGCCGATGACGCGTATGTCCCGCTGCGCCTCGCGGCGCCGCTTCTCGAGTGCGGACTGAGATGCCTCGTTCTGTACTCTCGTGTCACTCATGGTCGTATCGTACCTCAGATGGTCTACAGCCACTGGGGGTCGACGTCGGGGACAAGCCTGACCCCGCGCTCCGCGAATCGAGGGCGATTCCTCTCGAGCCAGTGGCGCAGCGTATCCAGAGTTTCCCCTGTTTGCGTAGACTTAACCACGACGCGGCAGGCATGCCGCCCGTGACTGCGCCAGAGCGGACTCGGACCGAGGACCTGCTCGCCGTGATCGAGGCGCACGGCGAGCCTCTCGGCCGTGAAGCGACCGGCGAGCGTCACCTTGCGCTCGTCGGTGCCCGACACCTCGAGCGCGACGAGCGTGGCCGGCGGGGGGTAGCCCAAGTCCCGACGACGGTCGGCTTCCTCGGCGTAGAAACGCTCCTCCTCCCCCCGCGCCGCCTGGGCGATCGGTCGCGCCTCTGGGTTCAATGTCTGCACGACCACCCGACCGGGGTGCTCACCGCGGCCACTGCGTCCTCCCACCTGCACCAGCATCGCGAAGGTCCGCTCCTCGGCGCGGAAGTCCGGGAAGTGCAGGGTCAGGTCGGCGTTGACCACGCCGACCAGACGTGACGTCGGGGAAGTGGTGGCCCTTGGCGATCAGTTGCGTGCCCACGAGGACCTTCGCTCCCGGCTGGGCGAAGCGCTCGAGCACCGCCCGTAGGCGCGCGTGCGAGCTCGCCACATCGGAGTCCAGACGCAGCAGTTCCACGCCGGGAAGGAGGCCGCGCACCTCGCGCTCGACGCGCTCGGTGCCGAACCCGTGGCGGACGAGGTCGAGTCCACCGCAGGACGGACACGCGTCGGGCGCCGGCGCGGCGAACCCGCAGGTGCGGCAGCGCAGGCCGCGGCCGGCGAAGAGCGTCAGCGTGACGTCGCAGCGAGGGCACTCCCACGCATGACCGCAGTGCTCGCAGAGGAGGTAGGAGGCGAACCCCCTCCGGTTCAGGAAGAGGATCACCTTGTGACCGCCGTCGATCGCCGCGGTCATCGCCTTCTGCGAGCTGGGTCGAGAACACGCCGTGGTGATCGCGCATGTCGACGATCTCGAGGGCCGGGGGCTGAGACCCGTCGACCCGGCGTGGCAAGTCGACGTGCAGCGGCACGCGGGCGAAGCTCTCCACGCTCGGGGTCGCGGATCCGAGGACCACGACCGCGCCGCTGGCCCGCGCCCTCCAGCGGGCCACGGTGCGCGCATCGTAGGCCGGCTCGTTCTCCTGCTTGTAGGAGACGTCGTGCTCCTCGTCGATGACGATGAGCCCCAGGCCGACGAGCGGAGCGAACACGGCCGAGCGCGCGCCGACGACGATGCGCGTCTCGCCGCAGGCGACCTCACGATAGGCCAGAAGCCGCTCGCCGGCCGAAAGCCCGGAGTGCAGGACAGCGACGCGCTCGCCTGCCGAAGCGCTCTCGCACACGGGTCACCGTCTGCCCTGTGAGCCCGATCTCCGGCACGAGCATGAGCACCGACTGGCCGGCCTCCAGCGCGGCCTGGGCGGCCTGCAGGTACACCTCGGTCTTGCCGCTGCCCGTCACGCCGTGCACGAGCACCTCGTCGCCGGGGCGCGCCTCGCAGAGGATCGTATGCAGCGCGGTGCGCTGCTCCGGGAGCAGGTCCGGGGCGACGCCGAGGGACGGGCGAGGGACGGACGCTTCTGAGGCGACCACCTCGACCAGCGCCCCGGAGTCGATCAGGCTCTTCAGGGCCGGCAGGGAGACGCCGCAGGCGCCCTTCAGGGACTGTTCGTCCAGCACGCCGGCCTCCTCGACGAGCGTCAGCGCGGCGCGCTGACGCGGGACCCAGGCGCGCCGGGGTCTCGGAGCCGCGGCGCAGAGGCCGGCCTCCGGTGACCGCCGCGCCGACCACGTGCACGCGGTAGGCGATGCGCAGCCAGCCTTTGCGCCGGTAGCGATCCGCGAGGCTGGCAAGAGCGCGGGCCGGCAGCTTGAGGCCCGCGAGTTCGCCAAGACCCTTCTCGCCCGCGCCGAGCGGCCGCGCGCCCCCCGGCAGTCAGTTCGTACTGGCGCACGATCTTGAGAGCGCCGGCCGGCGGGCAGACGAGGGTCAGGGCGGCCGCCGAACGACGTCAGGTAGTACTGCTCGATCCGCCGCGCCAGATCCAGGAGGTCCGCGGGGATGGCGGGCACGTCCAGCACATCGCCGACCGGCAGCACGCGGCCCTCATGGGCCGTCTCGGAGCGCAGCTCCAGGACGACGCCGATGATCGTCTGCGCCCCCAGAGGCACGGCGACCAGGGCGCCCACGGCCAGGCGCCCCTCGAGCTCGTCTGGGACGCCGTAGTCGAAGGCGCCCGAGAAGGCGCGCGTGCGGACCAGCGGGAAGACCGCGGCGTAGCTCATGCTACGCCCACGCCCTTCAGTCCTTGGCTGTGGCCCCGGCCGCGAGTCCGGCAGCGGTGCGCAGCGCCTCGGCCTTGTCTGTGCGCTCCCATGTGAAGTCGTGATCCTTGCGGCCGAAGTGGCCGTAGGACGCGGTCTTCCTGTAGATCGGCCGACGCAGGTCGAGGTCGCGCAGGATCGCCGCCGGACGCAGGTCGAAGGTCTCGCCGATGGCCCGCTCGATCACGGACAGGTCGACCTTCTCCGTGCCTTCGCAGTCGACGTTCACCGAGACGGGGTGCGCGACGCCGATGGCGTAGGCGACCTGGATCTGGCAGCGCTCGGCGAGTCCCGCAGCGACCACGTTCTTGGCCACGTAGCGCGCCGCGTAGGCTCCGGATCGGTCGACCTTGCTCGGATCCTTGCCCGAGAAGGCACCGCCGCCGTGCGGCGCGCTGCCCCCGTAGGTGTCGACGACGATCTTGCGCCCGGTGAGCCCACAATCGCCCATGGGACCGCCGATCACGAACTTGCCGGTCGCATTGATGACCGTCAGGTCCTGCGAGCTTGGCGACGTCGTAGAGGTTCTTCGGGAGGATCGGCTCGACGACGTGCTCGAGAAGGTCCGGGTAGATGATGCTCTCCAGATCGGCGCTGTCTGCGTGCTGTGCGGCGAGCACCACCTTGGCGATCTCGACCGGCTTGCCGCCCTCGTAGCGCACCGTGACCTGCGACTTCCCGTCCGGGCGAAGGTACGGCAGGATGTCGGCCCGGCGCACTTCGGCGAGCCGCCGCGACAGCTTGTGGGCCAGCGATATGGGCAACGGCATGAGTTCCGGCGTCTCGTCGCAGGCGAAGCCGAACATCATGCCCTGATCTCCGGCGCCCTGAAGGTCGAGGATGTCGTCGTCGTTCACGTCGGTGCGGACCTCGAGAGCCTGGGAGACGCCCTGGCCGATGTCCGGAGACTGCTCGTCGATCGCCACCATCACGCCGCAGGTCTCGTAGTCGTAGCCGTACAACGCGTCGGTGTAGCCCACGTCCTTGACCGTCCGCCGCACGATCTTGGGGATGTCGACGTAGGTCTCGGTCGTGATCTCGCCGGCGATGAACGCGAGACCGGTGGTGACCAGGGTCTCGCAGGCCACACGGCCGTAGGGGTCGTCCGTCAGGATGGCGTCGAGAATGGAGTCCGAGATCTGATCCGCCAGCTTGTCCGGATGGCCCTCGGTGACCGATTCCGACGTGAACAAGTAGTCCTTGCCGTCCACTGTACCTCCTGAGGCTGCACACGCGGCACGGTTGGGGCCGGCGTGAGTCGGGTCGGGGTCTCGGCCGCCGACGCCGCTTCGAGCCCGCTGGACACGGGCGCACGGCGCGCGGCCCGCGCCAGTCTAGCAGACGGCGAAGGCGTGCTTCAACGACGCCACCGCGTCAACGGATGCCCTCTTCACGTCCCGAGGGCTCTTCTCCCGTCGGCGCTGGTGCCGCGGGGGCTCGTCGGTAGCGCAACTCCACCAGGCCGTCGGCCCAGACCCGTGCGCTCGCGCGCTTGAGCCGCGTGGATGCATGCGGCGAGCGCCACAGCGGGATGCCGTCGCCGAGCAGGATCGGCTGGACCGCGATCAAGTACTCATCGACCAGGCCGGCGTCGGAGAGTGCGGTCGCGAGTCGCCCGCCACCGAAGAGCCAGATCGTACCGCCGTCTTCCCGCTTCAGCCGTTCGACGAAGGTCTCCGGGCGTTCGTGGACGAACGACACTCCCGGAGTCTGCGGGAGATCGCCGCGTGAGGTGAACACGTAGACCTGCTTGCCCTCAAAGGCGGCAAGGCCGCCCTCCAGCGCCAGAGACGCCTCGTAGGTCGCGCGCCCCATGACGAGGGTGTCGACCGTGGCCATGAGGTCGACGTAGTCCGCCGGCACGTCCTCTCGGCTGGGGCAACAGCCAAGCGACCTCTCCGTCCCGGTCTGCGATGAAACCGTCCAGAGAAGTCGTGAGGCAGAGGAGCACATCTCTCATTCGCACGTCACTTGGCGGCCTCGCCCAGGGCGTTCTCGTAGGCGTTCCGGACCAGTGCGGCCAGCGGGTCGAGGTCCGAGGCCGCGACGAGCCGAAACTCGGTCCACCCCGGAATCACCTTGCCGCGCCCGACGAAGGGGCGCGCGTCATGGGCCTCGGCTGCGGCGCTACGCTGCCGGGGATCGAGCTTCGTCAGGATGAGACCTCGGCCGCCGATCATGGCGAACAACACACCCCTGGCACGGTAGGCTCGTGAACCGAACATCATGCTGGTCGCGACATCCGGCCACGGAAGCGCGAGTGTGTCGACGGCCTGCCGGATCGCGCCCTCATCGGTCTTGTCGTTCAGAGCGGGCACGAGGGCTTCTCCATGCCGCCACCAGCCTTCCCGTCGCGTCGAGTCACTATCGACCGCTCCCGTCCGCGTCCTTCATCGCACACCACGCCCGGAAGATGGACGCGAGCTCCGGCTCGAGTTCCTGCGCCTGGGCCATGTCGTCGACCTTCAGGTAGCGCGCCACGCTACCCGTGCCCTCCAGATGCGGGAAATCGCCGGGGATACTCGCCCCGGTGTGAAACATCAGGCTCGCGTGCTGCTTGGAGCGAGGATTGAAGCTCGCGATGTTGCCCTTGTACGAGAAGGTCGGGCTCTTCCACTTGATGGACTCCTGGATACGCTCGTCCGAGTCCAGAATGGCGGTGCGCATGGCCAGCAGCACGTCCTTCTGCGGGTTGTCGTAGCTGGCAAACCACTCATCCACCTCAGGGTTCCGCATGGTCGACCTCCGTCTCCTCGCATGACGAACTCTCGCAGTATTCCCCGAAGCAGGGACACTCGAGCATCGGACCCCGGGGGACCGTGGCCGCAACCAGCTCCAGGTCGAGGGCGCTCACCCACCCCATCATCCACGTCGAAGGCCGCGAGCCTCTGCGCCTACTCGGCGTCCGCACCGGCACTCTGCCCCACTCTGTAGTCGACGATCCGTCAGATCAGGTCCACGGGCAGCGGCTGGCCGAGGGGGAAGCGCACGGAGCCCTCGCCGCTCTCGTAGGGCGCCAGCTCGTCGCTGAACGCATCGACGCCGTTTGGCGTCGGGTAGAAACCGATGTGGTTCTTGTAGCCCGCGAAGTGGACGAGGTGCCTCCCGTTCAGATCGAACGTGGGGATGGTGTAGCTGATCGATTCCGTCGCGCCGGGCGCTGCCGCCCGGATCGGCCCCCTCAGCTCCTCCAGTGCTATCTGGGTCTCCTGGGGAAAGCCCGCCATATAGGCCTCCACGGAGTGGGCTGTCGACCTGTCCGTGATGTCGCTCACCTCCCGGCAGGTCGTACCCGCCGACGTACCACTTGCTCACGTCGGCTATCGAACCGCCTGCCTGCTCTCGACCGGCCATCGGATTGTCGCTCCCTGCGGCGTCTGCTAGTTTGCCACAGCGGTCAGACCGCTCGCCACGCGCGCCGCATCGGCCGCGTCTGCTGCGGCCGTCCCAGGATCGATCCGCGATGGAAGGGTGACGCAATGGACTCCGTCCGCGAGCGCCTGCGGGAGCGTCTCGGGAAGCTCGGCTACGACGTGGCCAGCGACAGCCATGGGTTGCGACGCGACCTCTACATCGTGGGCGATGGCGACCTGGCCCAGGGCCTGTTCGAGTTCATGCCCACCGCCGCCGAGGCGTGCGACCGGATGTACCAGGGATCGTGGGTCGAGGGGCTGCCGCCACGCTTCGCCGTGCTGCCGTCGAGCGAGTCGCAGAGCCCGGAGCTCGAGCTACTCGAGCAGATCCGCATCGTTCCCGTCTTCTTCGAGCTCGACGGCGGGCGCGTCGAGTTCCCTCATCTTGAGGCTATCCTGGCGCAGCATCTTCCTGCCTAGCCGAACACGGGCGTCAAGGAGCTCCGCGTCGCCAGTCCTCTCGGGTCATCTCCCAGAGGGCCTGTGTCTCGAATCCGGGCAAGCACTCGTACCTGGACCGCCTCTTCCCGAGACACTCGAAGCGCAGTCGCGCGAGCAGTCCGTTGGCTGCAGGGTTGTCCGGATGAGTCTCCGCGAGCACCCGCTTCGCCCCAAAACCATCAAATGCGCGGCGCAGCAGTTCGATCGTGATCTCGGTCGCAAAGCCTTGCCTCTGGTACTCGGCAAGAACGAACCATGAGAGCTCGAGGCCTGGCTCGCCGGGGATCATGTTCTGCGTGAATCCAGCAGTGCCGATCGGCGCCCCGGTGTCCCTCCGGAGGAGGAGGCCATGCCATCGATCGTTCGTGCCCCATTCCCGGCGCCACTCGCGGAGGGCTTCAGCCACCTTTGGCGGAGTCCATACACCACCAAGATAGGCCATCATCACCGGGTCGCAGAAGACGCGCTCGAGATCTCGGCTGTCTCCCTCTTCGAGGCGCCGAATCAGCAGACGGTCAGACTCGACCAGGACGCTCCTCGTGCCTCCTCCCTCGCGCCCCGCGGGCGGCCCGGGCAACACCTACGCCTGAGGCGCGTCGATGGCCTGGATCCTGCGGGCGTGACGTCCCCCCTCGAAAGGAGTGGAGAGCCACCTGTCGACGATGAGGATGGCAAGCTCCGCCGAGATCATGCGCTCGCCGAGAGAGATCATGTTCGCATCGTTGTGAGCTCGGCCGAGTCGCGCGGACTCCTCGCTCCAGCAGAGCGCGCAGCGCACGCCACGATGTCGGTTTGCGGTGATCGCCTCGCCGTTGCCCGAACCGCCGAGCACGATACCGCGCTCGCAGTCGCCGCCGGCGACCGCGGAGGCTGCCGGATGCACGAAGTCTGGGTAGTCGACCGCCTCAGCCGAGGAGGTACCGAAGTCGACGACGTCGTGCCCCCCCGCCGTCAGGTGCTCGGCGATGAGCGTCTTGTACCGAAGGCCGGCGTGATCGGAGGCGATGGCTATGCGCATGGCGCGTTCCTTTTCTCCGGGGGAGTCGGTCCACTCTCTCGCCGGCGCCGTGTCTCGTCGGCCGGCAGCTTGACGATCTAGCTCCGCGCGTGCCCGCAGTAGATGCACTCCTGCCCGTGGACGCACACCACTGCGCCGCATGCCGCGCATCTCCAGCGCTGCCTCTCGGTGGCGACGAACCCGTCGATCCCGAGATCCCGAATGCGCCCGAGATTCTCCACCATGCTCATCCCGTACCTGGCGCGGTAGCGTTCGTCGAGCTGTCGCAGCCGGGCGCACGGGTATCTGGAGCACGCATAGCAGAAGCCCGTCTCGGCCGCGACGAGCTCATCGCAGAGCTTGATCCGACAGGAGACGCAGTGTTTCGACTTGCTGCTGTCGCTGCTGTTGCAGCCGCCGCACGGGTTCTTCTCTCTGAGATGGGCGACGCAGAGACCGCAGTCCATTCCGCACGGCGCGACCAGCGCCGGATGGAGTGACTCCGGGTACTTCGTCTCCCTGGCACGCATGGTATGCACAACCTACGCTCGCAGCGGTCCCAGCGCAACGGTGCCGCGTGACCAACGGTGCAGCTGGGTATAAGAATCAGGAGATGGAGCCACTACCCCCGGGAGGCCGACCATGAGCAAGTACGGCGACACGTTCGACAAGGCAAAAGCGAAGGCCACGGAGGCCGCTGAGGACCTCGGTGAGAAGGCCGGAGAACTCGGAGAGAAGGCCAAGGAGACTGCCGAGGGCGCGCTCGGCAAGGCGAAGGACGTCGCCGAAGACGTCAGAGACAAGATCCCCGGGAGTTCCGCCAAGAGCGAGTAACGGCGCGCGCGGGTCGCCCGTTCACGGCGGAGCCGCACGCCCTGTGTATCAGGAGGTGCGATCCTCGGGCCGTGCGCCGTCTTGCCGGATCCCCAGCCATTTGTACATGACCAGCGCGTCGACGTAGCCTTGTGTGGGATGCTCGAAGGCCCGAGGCAGACGTCCGACGACGTCGAACCCCAACTTCTGCCAGATCCTGACGGCTCCATCGTTGCTCGTGGCTGCCAGGTTGAACTGGATCGCCTTGTAGCCCAACGCGACTGCCGTTCTCTGAGAATGCACGCACATCGACGTAGCGAGGCCTCTCCCCCTGGCTCTTGAAGAGACCACATAGCCGCAGTTGCAGACACCCGGGCCGTCGTGGTTCGTCTTGATGCAGTACGTCCCGAGTACCTGGCCGGCCTCTTCAGCCACGAACGTCTTGCGAGGCAGCAGCATCCAGATCCTCTCGGCCTCATCCTTCGGTGTGCCGCGAGGATAGGCGTACGTCTCGCCGGCAGCGATGACCGCGTGGAAGATGGGCCAGATCCCTTCGCAATCGCCGACTGTGGCTTCCCTTATCTGCGTGGCGTCCCGTCGGCCGGAAGCCGAAAGTGGGAGTCACTCGTACAGACGCCCTCCGCGCGGGTGGGGCAGGTCACTGCGCATCCTCCGTTCAGGTCGCCATGCAAGGATACAGCGGGCGACGCCTCCGTCCCAGTGTGCCTGAGCGCTAGCTGAGCTCAGTCCGATGCGTCTGCCGGCCCGCCAGGGCAGCCTCCTTGACCGCGCCCCAGGCCCTGAGCTTGGCCTTGAACGATACCCCGGCATTGGCGGGGCTCGTCGACGGCAGCCGTTGGAACACCAGCGCCGGATCGGTCGCCTGCACCGACGACAGGTGGCGCTCGAAGAGGGCCTGCGCCGTAGCGCCGTTGAAGAAGACGTGAACGATGTCGGGGTATCCGGCAAGGAAGCGCCCGATGTCGTTCGGCACCGCGGAGGCGGCCGCGATGCTGGAATCCAGGCTGCCTGGACGTTCGGCGGCGCGCAGGACGTCCCAGAGCGCGACGTGCGCAGAGACGAGCAGTTCGACCTGCGCAGGGTAGTCAAGCTCCTCCCCGTCGGCGAACAGAGCGCGCATGATGGGCCAGAAGGCGTTGCGGGGATGCCCGTAGTACTGCTGGAGCTCGAGAGACCGCACGCTGGGCGCGGTGCCGAGGATGAGCACGCAGGCATCGGCACCTGCGATGGGCTCGAAGCCCCGCACCGTGCGGACTCCCACGGTACCCGCAGCTGGAGCGCGCGCTGCGCCGGGGTCGTCCTCAGACATGCTGGTCGACGAGGACCGGGTTCCCGTCCGGATCGACTGCGACGAAGCTGGCGGGTCCGGTGGTGGCCTCGTCGGCCTCGGCTACCAGCTGCACGCCCGCCGCCTTCACGCGGCGCTGGAGTTCGCGCACGTCGGTGAAGGTCTCGCGCTTCTTCGCGTTGCTGTCCCAGCCCGGGTTGAACGTCAGACTGTTCCTCTCGAGCATGTCCTGGAAGAGGCCGATGGTGTGCTCGCCGTTCCTGACGATCAACCAGTTCTGGGAAGCGTCTCCCGCGAAGACGGTGAAGCCGAACTTCTCGTAGAACGCTTTCGAGGCCTGAAGATCCTTGACGGCCAAGCTGATCGAGAACGCGCCGAGTTCCATGGCTTGCTCCTTTGGTCTGCGGTGTGAGTGCCGGTTCCCTACGCCTCCTCAGGCGGTCCCTCTTGGTCTTCGGGGAGCGGTGGCACTTCGCGGATATCCTGGATGGCCGCGAGTACCTCCCCCCGTTGGCTTGCCGGAGCTTCAACGTGACCCCAGCCGGAGGAGAGCTGGAACAGACCGTCGTAGGCGGCGCTGCGGTAGCTCTGTATCAGGTGCGGTATGCCCCGGTCTTCAAGAACGACCGCAAGCAGCCCGGCTTGGACCTCGTTCTCGAGGACCGCGATCTTCTGGAGTCTCTCCATGTCAGTGAAGTCCCAACGTCGCTGCGGGTTCGTCAAAGTGTGCCCACAGGTGAGCGTCCCCACTCCCGGAGGCCCAGGTCGACGCTCTCGCGCAGACGTGATGGGCGCATGCCTACCGCTTCCTGCAGATGAGCTCGCCCTTGGCATTAGGCACGATCATCGCGTCCACCCGCTCATCGGAGAGCGCGCGGTCGAGCGTGGGGCGCAGGATAGCTTCGTGATTGATGGCGTTGTCGGCGACGAGGAGTCCGCCGGGCTTCATGCGCGGGACTACCGCCTCGTAGCACTCACCGTAGACCTCCTTCTCGGCGTCGAGAAAGCAGAAGGCGATGTCGCTCAGTTTCGGGAGATGCTCGCGGGCGTCGCCGTGGACGAACTCCACGACGTCGTCCACACCCGTGAGCGCGAACGTCTCGCGTGCCAGCTTCGCCTTCTCGTCCAGGACCTCGAAGGTGGTCAATCGGCGGCCTGCGAGGCGACAGGCGAGGGCGAGCCAGAGCGTCGAGTAGCCGGCGCTGGTGCCGATCTCGATGCAGCGGCCCGGCGGCGCTGCGGCCGCGAGCAACGCGACGAACCTGCCGGCATCCGGAGGAACCTGGCGCAGACGTTGCAGCCGTGCCGTGCCATCGACACGGTCGCAGGCGTCCATCTCCTCGAGGAACGCCATCCGCGCTGCGATCGTCTCAGGCATGTCGTGGAACACCGAGCCTCCTTCTGCGGGTCTGCCCCGACGTGCGCTCCGCGTTGCGCCGTTGATCGGTGGCGGCCGCCGAGCAGGGGCGATCAGTCGGCCGGGACCGTCCGGCCTTCGGCCCACTCGCGCAGAAACGCGATCTTCTCGCGGGCTGTCGAGACGATCGGCGGCGTCTGCCGCGCCTCCTGGAGCAGCAGATCGTCCGTCAGCGGCACGTTCGCCGCATACGCGGTGTACAGCGCCGAGACGACGATCTGCTCCAGCTCCGAACCGCTGTAGCCCTCGCACTCGCGCGCCAGCAGCGCCAGATCGAAGTCGTCCGGCTCCTGCTTGCGCTTGCGCAAGTGGATGCCGAAGATGACGGCCCTGGACGCCTCGTCCGGCAAGTCGACGAAGAAGATCTCGTCGAAACGCCCCTTGCGCAACAGTTCGGGCGGCAGCCGCTGGACGTCGTTGGCCGTCGCGACGAGGAACACGTCGCCACGATGCTCCTGCAGCCACGAGAGGAAGGTGCCGAGCACGCGCTGGGACGTCCCCCCGTCTCCGTCGCCGCCGGCGGCGAAGGCCTTCTCGATCTCGTCGACCCACAGGACCATAGGCGCAAACCGCCTCGCAGCGGTGAGCACCTTGCGCAGATTGCGCTCGGTTTCGCCTATGTACTTGTTGTACAGCACTCCCGGATCGAGTCTCACCAAGGGCAGCGCCCATGCCGCGGCGACCGCTTTGGCGCAGAGGCTCTTGCCACAGCCCGGCACGCCCACGAGCAGCACTCCGCGGGGGAACTCGAGGCCGAACTGTGCGGCCCGCTGCGGGTCGTCGATGAACATGCGCCGCTTCCCAAGCCACCCCTTGAGTCGTGCCAATCCCGCGATGTCGTCCAGAGACTCGACCGTCGGGCAGTACTCCAGAAGCCCGTCACGCTCGACCAGGTCGCGCTTCGCCTCGACGACTCGCCCGACATCGTCCACACCCAGGCGCCCGTCCTCGATGATCGCCCTGGTCAGCAGCTTCTCGGCCTCGGCAAGGGTGAGACCCTGCAGATTGGCGAGCAGACGGTCCCGGTCCGGCGGAGTCAGCGACACGCCGATCTTCATCGTCGTGGAGATATCGCGCACCACGCGGCGCAGCAGATCATCGTAATCCGCTCGCGTCGGGACGGGGATGCGCACCAGCCCCACCACGGTCCGCAAGGACTCGGGCAGGTCCACGGCGGTGCCCGACAGGACGACGGAGCCCGAGCGATTGGCGAGCTGCTTCGCCGCCTCGCGAAGGAGATCGGCCACCTCCGGCGTCTGCAGATCCGTCCCGAGGCCGTGAAACACGTGCAGGGCGGGCAGACCGGATTCGATGACGTGAGCCAGAGCCGTGCGCGGATCCTGCGTGCCGTAGACTCCCGACGGCGCGCCCAGGCGCTTGAGACCCGTGGCGCGCCGCCAGACGAACACAGCCAGCTGCATCCGTTCGGCGGCGCGCTCCGCGAGCGCTTCGGCACGGTCCTCCTCCGAAGTGTCGAGCAGCAGAGCGCCGTATCGGGAGCGGATCAGGAGCTCGAGGTCGTGGAGGGGATCGCCGTTCATCGTGGCGTAAGGTACACGCATTGCCGACTTGGCGCCATCGCTTGAATGGGCTCGCGACAGGCTCGCCGCTCGCCGCCCTCAGGCATGTCCCGTCTCTCGCCGTCCCACGACGAGGTACTGCCGGGCCTCATCCTCAGGAGGAATGCCGAGGCGGACGACTCGCAGGCGACAGCGCACGATCCTCCCGCTGCTCGGCAGTCGTCACGGACGAAGCATCCAGGCGAGAGACGCGCTCACTCGAAGTCGTTCCCGAACTCGTCGCGATAGCGGCTGCGGAACTGCTCGATCGTGAACCGATGGTTCTGGGTCCCAGCCTCGGCGATCTTCAGGGCGCCCATGAGCGAGGCGATCCTCCCGGTCGTCTGCCAATCGAGTTCATTGGCCAGCCCGTAGAGGAGGCCGGCCCGGTAGGCGTCGCCGCAGCCGGTCGGGTCCTTGGCCTCGTCGACCGACACGACCGGGATGTCGATGCGTCCGTCGCGCGAGTGGATGATGGAGCCTTCTCTCCCGCGGGTGATGACGACGGCCTCGAGCTGCTCCAGGGCCTCATCGACGGTCATGCCGGTGCGCTCGGCGATCATCTCCCACTCATAGTCGTTCGTGGCGAGCCAGGTCGCCTGGTCGATGAACCGGCGCAGATCATCGGCGCCGAACAGCGGCAGGCCCTGGCCGGGATCGAGAACGAACGGGACGCCGGCGGCCGAGAACTGGCGCGCGTGCTCGATCATCCCCTCTCGGCCGTCGGGAGAGACGATTCCAATGCCTATCCCCTCGACGTCGCCCACGTCGTTGCGATGCGAGAAGTTCATCGCACCCGGATGGAACGCGGTGATCTGGTTGTCGTCAAGGTCGGTAGTGACGAAGGCCTGACCCGTGAACGTGTCGTCGACGACGGTCACGTGGGTACGGTCTATGCCGCACTCGTCCATCCACCGCGCGTAGGGGCCGAAGTCCTCGCCGACCGTCCCCATGGGCACGGGGCTGCCTCCGAGCAGCTTGAGGCTGTAGGCGATGTTGCCCGAGCAGCCGCCGAACTCCCGCCGCATCTCGGGCACGAGGAAGGACACATTCAGCATGTGGACCTTGTCCGGAAGGATGTGGTTCTTGAAGCGGTCTTCGAACACCATGATGTGGTCGTATGCGAATGAGCCACAGATGAGGGCGCGCATTCTCTCTCCCTGTTCTGGCGGGGCGGGCCTCAGGATCGGACCCGCCCCGGCGTCGTTGATGCCTCAACTCCAAGCGGAAGCCTGCACGCTTCCACCCGCATCTTCCCCTACTGCGTCGAGTAGCGATACCCGACCGGTAGTCCACCCTTGGAACACCGAGTCCGCTCGACCGCTGGGTGGACCGGGCGGCGTCGAGCGCGGGCCTACTGGCCGTCCCGGACGCCCCGCAAGCACAGATCCCTGGCGTTCTCGAGCTTCCTGCTCATGGCCGTCTTCCCCCCATGCCCTCTCGTGCCAGCTCTTTGACCTCCTGGTGCCGAAAGCAATCCGTGGTGTGGTCGTTCACCATGCCGACTGCCTGCATGAACGCGTAGCAGATGGTCGAACCCACGAAGCCGAACCCTCGTCGCTTGAGACCTTTGCTCATGGCGTCTGACTGCACCGTCCGCGGTGCGATCTCACTCAGGGTGCTCCACGAGTTCTGGACAGGTGTGCCGCCGACGTGGCTCCACAGGCACGAGTCCAAGGATCCGAACTCCTCGGCCATCGCCAGGGCAGCGCGTGCGTTCTTGATCGTCGCTTCAATCTTCTGGCGGTTGCGCACGATACCCGGATCGCCGAGCAGGCGCTCGACGTCGGCTGAGGTGTACGTCGCGATCCTCGCGAAGTCGAAACCATCGAACGCGTTCCGATAGCCGTCTTTCTTCCCCAGGATCGTCCGCCAACTGAGGCCTGCCTGAGCGCCCTCCAGGTTCAGCATCTCGAACAGGAGCCGATCGTCGTGGACGGGCACCCCCCATTGGTCGTCGTGATAGGCGACGTACAGGGGATCGCTCCCACACCATTCACAGCGCGTCTTCATCTGGGTTGCTCTCCCCTGCGCCATCCTCGCCGAAGCCAGCGCACCTACGTCGACCTCACTTCGTAGATCCGAATGCTCGCGATGAATGGGTTGCCCTGCGCGAGCTCTTCCGCGGCATCGAGGCTCTCCGCCTCGATGATGTTGTAGCCGGTGATCGAGTCCGTGCTCCATGGCAGATCCCTTGTGCCACTCTTCGAGATCTCTCGACCACCGCTGAATCCACCTTGGTCGACCTGCTTCTCGGAGATCGCGTCGAACCAGGCCTTCCACGCTTCCATGATCTCCGGGGTCGGCTCTTCGAATCCGATGTGCAGGAACATGAACCTCTTCATGTCTCCCTCTCTGTCGGCGGATGATCTCAAGGGCCCACGGGCCAGCTGGATAGGCGGCGCGTTGCGCGTGCTCGGGCGGCGAATACGCCCGTGCGTCACTCTACCCACTGAGGTTCTGCTCGATTCGCCTGTCAGTCCACCAGATGCCGGCTCGCTTCGGCGACCAGAAGCGTCCTGACCTCGCGGAACACGAGGTCCTTGCCCGCTGCGTACGAAGCGGCTCAATGGGCCCCAGGACGACCTCATGCTTCAGCCTGTGAACGGCGGGCTCGACTTGAAGGACGCACGAGTTGACCCACCGCTCCCAGAACCAGTCCGCAGAGCCGAACTGGACATACCCCGGGGCGATCTCCGGGATGCGCGCCAACGCCTCGCGAAGCGCCCACCCCCGGGGGCTGTTCTCAAGGCACAACGCGAGGTAGGCGATCCTGTAGGTGACGGCGCCGCGACAGCCAGGCGCGATGGGTTCGAGACTGCGCGGGCTCTGACCCGGAGCGCAGACGAAGTGCCCACAGCAGCACTGCAGCGTGAAGCACTGGGGGAACGTCGAGAAACCGGCGACGACGTCCACGATGAGCGCGTCGATGGACTTCAGGTCGAGCGCCTCCAGGGCGTCCTGCCGGTCCTTCGCGTAGTGGGCGCTCTCCACGAACTCCCTTGTCTCGGTGAACGTCTCCAGGGCCCTCAGCCTCCTTCGCCGCCAGGTCGGCGCTTCGCCTGGAGCATACCCAGCGGCTCGAATGAGTCTTCTCACGTCGCGCAGGCCGATCTTCCCCTTGAAGAACCTGCCCCTTTCATTGACGCGCGCCAAGGCTTCGCTCAGGTCCCCGCCATCGGCCGCCGCCACCTTGGAGGTGCTGTCGTAGCCAGCCTCAACGAGCATCCTCGCCGCCGTCGGGCTCACCCACTGCACCCTCGTCAGGTCGGCCGCATGCTGCTTCGTGCAGCGCCGCGGTATCGCGCATCCCCGCCGCTTCGAGCTTCGCGATCTCCCCTTCTGGCAGCCAGTCGAACGCTTTCAATGCGGACGGCTTTGGGAAGTAGCCTTCTATCTCCCGCCTGAGCAAGACTATGTACTGCTTGTCCACTCCGGTCGCGCTCGATAGCGATTCCAGGCGCTTGGGGTTTCTGAGTTCGTACCGCAGACCGGCGAGCGAGGTGACCCTCCCTGCCGTTCAAGCGCCCCCAGCTTCGTCTCGATCCCGCCCAGCAGTGACGCTCGGCTGGGCACGAGGTCGGTCTCATCGATTCGCCTTCGAAGATCGTCGAGACTGACGTTCTCGGCATCCATCTGATATGCCACTCACCACCTCCCTTTCGCCCACTGCCATTCTGTCTCGAGCGAGCGCTGGACCGAATCCACGGCAGAAGAGTGCCCTTCGAGCGAGCGTCCGTTCGGTCCGGTTGCCCGGTCGTCCGCTCAGGCCTTGTGCCAGCGAAGCGGCTTGGACTGCTCCCGGACGACCACACTTTCGCCTCGAGATCGAGTTGAACCGTCTTCGCCCACCAGCCGGCCTTGGCGCCGCCGGGAAACAGGCCCTCCGGCAGACGGGAGACGACGGCCTCTCGCGTCTCGGTCTGCTTCAGGCCTGGTGGCTCCGACGGCAGAACTCCCACGAGCGCGCTTCGCATGCCGCTCATGGGAACCTCCTCGGTAGCCAGCACCGTCTGTTTCGCAGTGCCCGAAGTCGGCCCTGGCCGAACGCTCGGCGCATGACGCACGCGGGCTACGAGACGAGTCGCCTGAGCATGGTCGATGCGGCATCCACATCGGCGTAGTGCTCGAAGCCGAACCGACGATAGAGCCCAATCGCAGGGTTGTCGCGATCCACGCTCAGCGAGAGAGAGGAGACGCCGCGCTCCACCGCCAGCGCCTGGAGCGCTATCAGGAGCGCCGTGCCGATCCCCTGCCCTCGGTAGCCCGGATCCACGCCCAGACCGATTTCCGGCGTGGCATCGTCGACGTAGCCGTAGGAGGGCACCGACTCACTCCATTGGCGGTACCATGCGGCGCCCACGGCGAGATCTCCAACGAGGGCGACGACGGCCGCGTCGCCCGGCCTGCCCCAATCAGCGAGGAGATAGGCGAGGCCGATCGATTCGATGAACGCAGCCGGAGCATCCCAGCCACCCTCACCACGCCAGTCGACAGCGCATGCGAGCGCCGCCTGGATGGCCGGCAAGTCCGCTCCCTTGGCAACACGAACGCTGTACTCCACCTCACTCATGTCGCGGAGAATCGCCGTGTCGGCCTGCTCTATTGCGACGTTCGATTCGAACCAGAGCCATGGGCTTCGCGATGATATGCCATGAGACCGGCAGCGGAGAAGCGGCCGTGAGAAGTGGAACCCTTGCGCAGCTTGGATGCCGGCCTCCCGAAGGGCCAGAAGCTGGCGCTCCGTCTCCACCCCTTCGGCGATCACCACCACCCGCGACGATGACACCAGTGCCGCGATCTCGTTGGGCCAATCCGGATAGGGACGATCTGGCTCTTAGCTCCGATACCAAGGATTGTCGATCTTGATGACGTCGAGGTCGGCTCGCGCCAGCACGGCGACGCTGGCCCCGCCGACGAGGGCGACATCGTCCAGAGCGACACGGAGACCGAAGTCCTTGACGCGGTTCAGCGTTTCGACTCCGAGCAAGTCTGGTAGCCCCCGCTCGGTGACCTCCAAGACGATCTGAGGGAACAGGTCGGCCAACCCGGCTCGTTCCGCCGCATAGAGCATGCCGCCCCGGCCCAGGACCTCCGGAGGCACGTTGATGTTGACCTGCGCGCCGGAGTTGGCGCGCAGCCAGTCCCCGAGCTCGACCGCCATGGTCTCGACCACCCAGTAGGTGATCAGCCCCGAGAGCACAGTGTTCTCCGCGACCGAGATGAACTCCATGGGGGGGACGACGCCCGAGGAGCGCCTCCACCGGATGAGAGCGCCAGCGCCGATGCACCGACCGTCAGCCAGGGAGACGATGGGCAGGTATTCCAGGAAGAACTCCCCTTGAGCCAGGCCCGATCGCATCGCATCAGCAGAGATCATGTGGTCCTCTCGCAGCGGAGATCCCAGGACGGCGCGCTGTCCGCGTCTCGACTTCCGTGCGCACGCTTCGGAGGCCGAACGCGCCGGCGCTTCGGCAGAGGCGCGCCCTGCGCGCCGCCGTACCCAATGCTGCCCGACTCGCGTGCGAGCCGGCCCATGACGTCTCGGGCGTGTCACGACTCCTGCCCATCCGGCACGACCACACGGCGTCCTGTCTCCATCGCGACGGCACGCAGCACATCGTAGATCGCGGCTTCTTGCGCGCCGTTGAAGTGCCTCGCCCCAGGGGACGAGGCGCACCTGCGCGCCCAGGCGAGCCCTCCACTGGGCCGCGTTGGCGACCGAGTCCGCCGTGAACGGGTCGTTGTCGGACAGCAGCACATGGATCGTGCCGGCTGCTGCCGCGATGCGGCCGTCGTCGTGCCCGCAGTGGATCCACGGCTCGATGCTTCCCCAGGGTTCGTCCACGGTCCACCAGCCGGCCACACAGACGGTAGAGGCCACGTGCATGCCCAGCGGCAGCGACTGCAGGTAGTGAAGCACCGCCTGGCAGCCCACGCTGTGACCGACGAGCACCGAGGCGCGGATGTCGTCGGGGGCGTCGCCCACCGCGCGGGAAAGGGCGGCTGTCCAGCCCGCGATCGTGGGCGTCTCCGGATCTGGCATCGAGGCGAAGAGGACCGAGGCGAAGAGGCCAGACGGCTCCAGTCTGGAGAGGAGCCATGGGTACCAGTCATCCGCAGACGTGCCGCCTCAGCGAGGGATCACGATCAGACGCTTGGCCTGGTGCATGCGCTTCCTCCCGATGGGCTTGCGGTGGTGGTGACCTCACCAGCGGGACAGAACCCCGCCAGCTCATGCCTTGCCGACGCCCGAACGAACGCGCGTGCATGCGCGCTCTGTCACTGCAGTGGGCACCGAACCGATGGTCGGGGCTCTCAGAGCGACCGACTGTCGTATGCACAGTTCGGCAACGCCTGACGCTGCTTCGGCCGACGCGTGTGGTCACCCGGCAGGCAGTGTACGCGCACCTGGCCCGCGTGCCGGCGGAAGGCCCGCCATCGCCCGATCTGCCGATCGTTCTCACCTGGCAGCCTGCGACCCATCCAGCATCGGCAGTACCACTGGAACCAGCCGCGCGGGTCCTCCGGATGAATCCATCCACGCCGACGCCACTCAGAAAGCGGCAGACCGGCGTTGACGCCGAAGTAGTTGCGTTCCGCGGCGTGCCGCTCGTGGCAGAGCTTGGCGCCCTCGTACCAGGAGTCAGGGAACTCGTCGCGGCAGTCCGTGAGGTATCTGCCGCCGAACACACCCAGGCGCAGCATGTCTCGCGGCGTGAGTTCGGGCCTGAAGCGAGAGTCGAAGCCGACACCTTGCGGCTCCAGGAGCACATACTCGTAGTCCTCCTGCATGAGATCCCGCACGGAGACCAGCTTCGGCCGATGTCCGTCGTCGCGCATGCCGCCCGAACGGGCCTAGCCGGCGTCGCGCTCGCGCTTGGGCGCGCGCGCCATGAGGTCCGCGACGCACTCTCGCGGCGTGCGCTCCCCCTCGAGCACGTGATAGACGCTCTCGGTGACCGGCATGTCGATGCCCAGCCGGCCGGCGAGATCGTGGAGTGCGTAGGCGGTCGGGATACCCTCCACCACCTGGCCGATCTCGGTCGCCACCTCGGTCGGCTGTCGCGCCCGTGGCCAGCAGCTCTCCGGCGCGCCGGTTGCGGCTGTGACGCGACGTGCAGGTGGCGATCAGGTCGCCGATGCCGGCGAGACCGGTGAAGGTGGCGAGGTGGGCCCCCTGGACCACTCCGAGCCGCGTCATCTCCGCGATGCTGCGCGTGATGAGGCTGGCCCGCGAGTTGTCGCCGAAGCCGAGGCCGTCCGACATGCCGACGGCCACCGCGATCGGGTTCTTGACGGCCCCGCAGTACTCGACGCCGACGATGTCGTCGTTGGTGTAGACGCGAAAGGTGTCGCTCGTGACGGCGCGTTGCAGCACGTCGGCGACATCCCTCGTCGTCGCAGGCGATGACCGTCGCCGACGGCATGTCGCGTCCCACCTCCTCGGCGTGGTTCGGCCCCGAGAGGGCGGCGACCACCCCGCCCGTCTCCTCGTGGACGACCTGGCTCGGCCGCTTGAGCGTGCCCAGCTCGTAGCCCTTGGCGAGCGACAGCTGCAGCGAGCCCGGGGCGCGCGACGGCGCCACCCAACGCGCCACCTGACGGACGGCCTGGGTCGGTACCGCGTAGACGAGGAGCTCCGCGGCGCTGATATCCGCGTCGTCCATGGCCACGAACGTGATCTCTGCGGGGAGGGAGACGCCGGGCAGGAAATGCGGGTTCTCGCGCGTCGCCTGCAGCTGCGCCGCCTCCTCGGGCGTGAGGGTGAGCACCTGCACCACGTGGCCGCCCTTGACGAGCAGACGGGCGAAGGCGCTGCCCCAGCTTCCGGATCCGACGACCGTGATGTTCATAGCTTGTACGTCCCCGACCGGCCGGACGTCGCCGGACCTTGCTGCATCCGCGGCAGCTTCGCACGGTTCTCGCTGCCGTTCAGCAGCCTGCGGATGTTGCCGCGGTGGGCCCAGAAGACGATGACCATGACGAGCACGGCGGCGATCCTGTACGGGAGTGGGCGTCGGCAGAAGGAATGTGAGCACCGGGACCAGCACCGCCGCGACCAAGGAGGCCAGACTGACGTAGCGGGTGGTCAGGAAGACCGCGATCCAGGCGAGCAGGACGATGAGGAAGATGACCGGCACGAGCGCGAGGACGATCGCCGGCCCCGGTGGCGACGCCCTTGCCGCCCGAACCCCTGAGGAAGATCGAGTACATGTGCCCCACCTCAGGGGCCGCGGCGATGAAGATCGCCCACCAGGGGTCGAAGAGCGCGACGGCCAGCGCGGCGGGGATGAAGCCCTTCAGCATGTCGGCGATGAGCACCGCGATCCCCGCCTTCTTGCCGAGGACCCGGAACACGTTCGTGGTGCCCACGTTGCCCGACCCGAGCCGCCGCACGTCGACGCCGTAGAAGACCTTGCCGACGATCGAGGCCGCAGGGGATCGACCCGGCGAGGTAGGCGAGCACGAGGAGCACCGCGAAACCGAGGACCTGGAGACTCATCGGCGCTTCCCCTTGAAGTCGATGACCAGCGGGACGCCCTCGAGCCCGAAGCGCTCCCGCAGACGGTTCTCGACGAAGAAGCCGTAGTCGCGCGTCACCAGCGTGCGGTCGTTGACTTCGATGGCGAAGCGCGGCGGCGACGTCCCGAACTGGGCGATGTAGTACGTCTTGAGCCGCTTGCCGCGCTTCATCGGCAGCGGGCGCTCGGCGGCCAGCGCCGCCAGCGCGCGATTGAGCTCGCGGGTCGAGATGTGCGCCTCGTACTTCTCGTGCAGGTCCGGCGACCACGCCGAGCAGCTGGCGGACGCCGCGGCGCGTCTGCGCCGAGACGGCGAGCACGAGAGGCCGCTGCCGCAGCTTGCGTCGGGCGATGCCGGCGATATCCTCGAGGTCGGAGGCCATGGCGTCTTCGCCCAGGTCTCTCTTGTTGACGGCGATGACCGTGGCGCAGTCGCTCCGCGTCGCCTCGCGTCGCGATGGAGAGGTCGAGCTCGCCGAAACGTACCGTCGCGTCGACGACGATCACGGCGACGTGGGCGCTGTCGAGGCTCTGCACGCTGCGCAGGTACGAGTAGTACTCGACACCGCTGACCTTGCTCGCCTTGCGCATGCCGGCGGTGTCGACGAAGCGGAACGTGCCTTCTTCGGTCGTCACCGCGGTATCGATGGCGTCGCGCGTCGTGCCGGCGATCTCGCTGACGATGGTGCGCGGCTCGCCGACGATGGCGTTGAAGAGACGACGACTTGCCGGCGTTCGGGCGACCGACGATGGCGACCGGGATCTCGGCGGGACCCGTCGGTTCGACGTCTCTCCTCGGCTCGTCCGGCGCCGGCCAGGTCCACGAGGCGGTCGAGCAGGTCGCCCGTCCTCAGGCCGTGCAGCGCGGAGACGATGAGGGGCTCGCCGAGCCCCAGCTCGTAGATCTCCGGCGCCGCGACGACCGCCGCCGGGTCGTCGAGCTTGTTCGCGACGAGGACGCACGGGCACGCGCGAGCGGCGCAGCACCGTCGGCGATCTCGTGGTCGTCGACGAGCGGGCCGGCGCGGCCGTCGACCACGAACAGGACCACGTCGGCGGCGCCGACCGCCAGCTCGACCTGCTCCCTGATGTGACCGGCGAACGGCGGCTCCTCGCCGGTGTCGTAGCCGCCGGTGTCGATCATCCGAAGGACTCGCCCGCCCCACTCGACCTCGACCTCCTTGCGGTCGCGCGTGACGCCCGGCTGTCTCGTGCACGACAGCGTGGCGCGTTGCCGCTGAGGCGGTTCACAGGGTGGACTTGCCGGCGTTCGGCGAGCCGACGACGGCGACAGAGGGCGAGGCGATCATCCGCGCATTCTAGCAAACCCCTCCGCGAGGGACTCGGCGAGGACGAGCTGGCCGCCGCAAACGGCGGCAAGCTCGTCCTCGCCGACGTCGTCGAGCGTGCGCCCGGACTCCGCGGGCAGGAAGACGCGCGGCGCGAGCAGCCACTCGCCCTCTGCGAGCGGCGCGCGCGCGCAGCGCGTCGACGACTTCCTCGCCGCCCAGCAGGCCCGTGACCGTCACGTGCTCTCCGAAGAGGCGGTTCGTCACCGCGAACGGGCGCAGGGGGGCGCCGCTGGAGAGCATTTCGGCGGCTCTCTCGATGAGCGGTACCGCGAGCGTCCCGCAGAGCACGCGCACAGCGGCCGGCCCGCGAGGCCCGCGCGCCCAGCTCCTCGGCCTCCGCAAGCAGTGCCGCGGCGATGCCGATGCCGTTCTCGTACTGGTATGGAGCGTCGCTGGCCGGAGGGAACTCGCCGGCAAGCAGGTGGAACTCGTCGGCGGCGTGCACGAAGTCGATCCCGCGACGCCTCCCTTGCAGCGCGCTGCCACTCGGCGACGGCGTCGCACACAGCGGCGGCGTCGGTCGCCGTGACGCGTCGCAGATCACCCTCGACGGCCAGCGACACCGGGACGATGCCGATGTCGGCGACGGCGGGCAGTGCCGCCGTCCTGGCTACCGTCTCGGCGAGGACCTCTCCGTCGTTCCAGCCCGGGCAGAGGACGACCTGCAGGTGAAGCTCGAGGCCGGCCGCCGCGAGCCGCTCCAGGCTCCGCCTGGAGGACCTCGCGGCCTCCCCCATCAGCCGCACGCGTGCTTCGTCGTCCCAGGCGTGCAGAGAGACGTACAGCGGCTAGAGGCGCAGCTCCTCGATCCGTTCGAGGTCCGCCTCCTCCAGATTGGTGAGCGTCATGAAGTTCCCGTGCAGGAACGACAGCCGGTAGTCGTCGTCCTTGACGTAGAGCGCCGCTCGCAGGCCCCGCGGCACCTGGTCGACGAAGCAGAAGCGACAGCGGTTGCGACACACGGCGGTCGGCGTCGCCGATCCCGCCGTGTCCCAGCGAGATCCCGTGCCACTCGCCCACGCCGGGGCGCGACCACGAGGTCGAGCGGATGCCCGTCGCGCAACACGGCGACCGAGAAGGTCCCGTCGGCGGCCGCCATCTCGAGATCGAGCACGTCGATGGGGGCGACGCCGTTCAGCCGGGCGATGCAGTCGCCGGCCCGCAGGCCGGCGCGCGCGGCAGCCTCGCGCACGTCTTCGATCGGCAGCGGCACCGGCTCCACCGTTCGGCCGAGCCCTCTAGCCGTCACCGAACCCCCAGAGCTTCTGCACCGTCGCCTCGATCTCGGCGTCCGGCGTCGAGGCGCCGGCCGTGACGCCGATGCGACGCGCCCCCGAGAACCACTCGGCGCGCAGTTCGGCCGCCGACTCGACGTGGTGGGTACGCTGCTCGATCGCGCGACAGAGCTGCGCCAGCCGCGCCGTGTTGGCGCTGTTGCGTCCGCCCACGACGACCACAGCGTCGACCCCGGCGGCCAGCTCGCAGGCGGCGCTCTGCCGCTTCTCGGTGGCGTCGCAGATGGTGTTGTGGACGAGCAGCTCGCGAGCGACCGGAGCCAGGGTCGAGGCGACCTTGGCCAGATTGTCGCGGGTCTGCGTCGTCTGAACGACGACGCCGACGCGCCGGCGCGCGCAGGCTGGTCGCAGGGCAGATCGGCCGCATCCTCCACGACCACCGCCCCGGGGCCGGCGAACCCCGCGAGCCCGGCCACCTCGGGGTGGTCGTGCTCGCCGAGGATGACGACGGTGTACCCGGCATCCTGCAGGTCCGAGGCCTTGCGTTGCGCGACGGCCACGAACGGGCAGGTCGCGTCGATCACGTCGATGCCGCGGGCTTCGGCCGCCGCGAGCACATCCGGAGCGACGCCGTGCGTGCGCACGATGAGCGTCCCGCCCTGGGCGGCACCGACCTCCTCGACGACCTCGACCCCGCGTCTGCCGAGCTCTCCCACGACGCTGGGATTGTGGATGATGGGCCCGAGACTCGCGACAGGCTTGCGAGCGTGGTCGAGCGCCTCGGCGGTGATGCCGAGGGCGCGCTCGACCCCGTAGCAGTAGCCCGCGTTGCGGGCGACGACGATCTGGACGCCGTCGGGGCGCGTCAGCCAGCGAAGTCCGCGATCGAGCTCATCGTCACACCGCGGGCGTTCGGCGCCTCCCGCACCCGCCGAGGGCTCAGAGCCGGCCATAGAGCTCGGCGACCGCCGCCCGCATGCGACGCGCCGCCTCGTGGTAGGTCTTGCTGTTGCGCCCCTGCAGGCCGGCGAAGGAGATCGGCGGCCCGATCTCGGCCCGCAAGGCAGGCAATCCCGGCCGCCCCCCACGCAGCAATGTGCTGCGTCCCCCTCATCGCCAGGGGAACGACAGGAGCGCCGCTGCGCAGGGCGATCATGGCGACTCCCGGCAGGAACTCGTGGACCTCGTCGTCGCTCTGCCGGTGCCCCTCGGGGAACATGAGCAGCGCCCCGCCCTCCGCCAGGACCTCGAGCGAGGTCGCGAGGGCCTCCCGGTCGCCCGACCCGCGGTCGACCGGGAACGCACCCAGCGTGCGAGATCAGTCTGCTGAGGGCTGGATTGCGGAAGAGCTCCTTCTTGGCCATGTACCGCAGCGGACGATCGCAGAGCATGCCGACGATGACCGGATCGATGTTGGACTTGTGATTCGTGATGACGATCACGGGCCCACGGACGGGGAGGTTCTCCATGCCACGCAGGCGGCATCGATACAGACCGCCGAACAAGGGTACGGCGAGCCAGCGGCAGAACGTGTAGAGCCCGCTGTCACCGTGCCCGCGGAGCGGGAGACCCCAGGGTCTCATCCCCTCACTCTGACCTTCTCGTCGACGAGCGAGAGCGACCGCGCCGAACGACCTCGTCCAGCGTCATCTCCGAGGTGTCGATCTCGACGGCGTCGGCGGCTTTGCGCAGCGGCGCGACCTTGCGCGTGGAGTCGCGCCGATCCCGCTCCAGAAGGGCGGCGAGCACCTCGGAGTCCTCGACCTCCTGGCCTCGGCTGCGGAACTCCGCCGCCCGGCGCGCGCTGCGCACGTCCGGGCAGGCGCGTCAGGAAGACCTTCACCTCCGCCTCGGGAAAGACGTTGGTGCCGATGTCGCGACCCTCCATCACGATGTCGGTGTCGCCGGCCGAGCGCGCGCTGCTGCTCGACGAGCTGCTTCCTGACCTCGGGTATGGCCGACACCTGCGAGGCCGCCGAGGCGGCGTCCAGCGTGCGGATCGCCGCGCTCACGTCGCGCCCGCCGACGAAGAGGCGGCCTTCGGCGTCGAAACGCAGCCCCGCGCTGCGCGCCACAGCCATCACCGACGCCGCGTCGTCGAGCGGCGCCCCGGCCTCCGTGGCGAGCAGGCCGACGGCCCGGTACATGGCGCCGGTGTCGAGATAGACGTAGCCGAGTGCAACGGCCACGGCGCGCGCGACGGTGCTCTTGCCCGAGGCGGTCGGCCCGTCGAGAGCCACGACCGTCATTCCGCCGGACCTCCGACGATCACCTCGTAGTCCAGACCGCCGAGCACGTGGGCCGCGCGCCTGGCAGACGTCCTCTCCGAGGACGTAGACGGTGAGCGTGCCGCCCAGCTCCGCGCTCTTGTGGTGCAGGCTCAGGTCTTCGATGTTGATGCTGGCGTCCCCGAGCGCGACCAGTGATCTCCTGGAGAACGCCCGGTCCGGTCCTCGATCGGGATCGACCAGCCGGTACAGGTCTCCCGGGCGCAGATCGCTCGAACGCCAGCATGCGCTGGCGCTGCTCGGCCGCCCGCGCGATCGGCGTCCTCGAGGCGCGAGGCGTCGTTCGCGGCCAGCGCCTCGAGCACCTCCTGCAGCCCCTCCTGGAAGGTGCGCCAGCGCGGCCAGAAGCGCGGCGCGATTGTCGAGGAAGATGTCTGTCCAGACGCGCCGGTTGCTGCCGGCGATGCGCGTGAAGTCGCGGAAGCTCGGCCCCGCCGAGAGCAGGGCGTCGCGCGACCCGGCGTGCTGTCCGGCCTGGGTCATCAGCACGTTGGCGAGGACGTGCGGCAGGTGGCTCACGACGGCCATGAGGCGATCGTGCTCGTCCGCGTCGACGGCCACCGGCCGTGCGCCGATCTGCGCCGAGGAAGCCGTAGAGGCGCTGGTAGGCGTCGGCGTCGGCGTGCGCGCCCGGAGTGAGGAAGTAGGTCGCCCCCTCGTAGAGCGAGGCGCGAGCGTTGGCCACGCCCGCCGTCTCCGAGCCGCACAGCGGATGCCCGCCGATGCAGCGCTCCTGCTCGCGCGCGCTGAGGGAGCGCATCAGCGGCCCCTTGGTGCTGCCCACGTCGCTGATCACGGCATGTGGCGGAGACGCGGCAAGCGCCGCCTTCGACATGCTCGGCGACGAGCCGCACAGGCGTGCAGACGAAGACGAGATCGGCGCCGGCCACGCTCTCCGCCAAGCTGTCGCAGGCGCGCGTGATGGCGCCGCGCTCGAGCGCCAGGTCGAGCGTGGCCCGCGTCTGGCTGTAGCCCCGCACCTCGACGACCCCGGCGCGTTCGCGGGCGGCCAGCCCGAGAGAGCCACCCATGAGGCCGACGCCGACGAGAGCGACGACGGTGCTGCCGGCGGCCGCGCTCATCGCATCAGGTGACGGTCTTGCCGGTCCAGCGAGCCAGATCGAGCACGCGCTCGGCGTACTCGCCGAAGACCGCGGTCGGCAAAGACTGAGGGCCGTCGCAGAGCGCATGCTCGGGGTTGGGGTGGGTCTCCACGAGCACCCCGTCCGCGCCCGCCGCGACGCCCGCCAGCGACAACGGCAGCACGAGGTCGAGGCGCCCGGCCGAGTGGCTGGGGTCGACGACCACGGGCAGATGGCTGGCCAACTTGATCACCGGCACGGCGCTGACGTCGAAGGTGTTGCGTGTGGCCGGCTCAAAGGTGCGGATGCCGCGCTCGCAGAGGATCACGTCGCGGTTGCCCTCCTTCACCATGTACTCGGCGGCCATGAGGAGCTCCTCGATGGTGGTCGAAGGACCGCGCTTGAGCAGCACCGGCCTCCCCAGCTTGCCGAGCTCGGCCAGCAGGAGGAAGTTCTGGGTGTTGCGGGCGCCGACCTGAAGCACGTCCGCGTAGTCGCACACCACGTCGAGGTCGCGCGGGTCCATCACTTCCGTGACGATCGGCAGGCCGGTCTCGTCGCGGGCGGCGGCGAGCATGCGCAGACCGTCCTCGCCGAGGCCCTGGAAGGCGTAGGGGGACGTGCGCGGCTTGAAGGCGCCGCCGCGCATCATGTGGCCCCCTGCCGCCTTGACGGCGCGCGCGGCGGCCAGCACCTGATCCGGCGTCTCCACAGAGCAAGGTCCGGCGATGATCGTGAAGTGACCGCCGCCGATCTTGACGCCACGCACGTCGACCACAGTGTCGTGCTGCTGGAACTCGCGACTGACCAGCTTGTATGGCTTCAGGATGGCGACGACGCGGTCCACGCCGGGCATCGCCTCCAAGGGAAGCGCGGTGATGTCCTCACGGTCGCCGATCACGCCGATGACGGTGACGCGCTCGCCGCGCGAGACGTGGGCGCTGGCGCCGACCTCCTCGACCCGCGCGACGACCCCCGCGACCTGCTCCTCCGTCGCGGCCTCAACCATGATGACCATCATGCTCAGCTCGGCCTCCCTTCGGTTTCCACCCGCGCGTCGATCTCGAGTGTATCCATCTTGCTCAGGAAGAACTCTATCTCGCTCTCGGTGCCGACGCTGACGCGCGCCCACCCCGGGCAGCCCAGGGCGTTCCCGTCGCGGACGATCGCCCCCATGGAGAGCAGCACCTCGCACACCTGGTCCTGAGGATGGCAGAGATCGTCCGTGGAGACGAGCATGAAGTTCGCCTGGCTGGGCACGGTCGCGCGCCCGCGTCGAGCCAGCCGTGCCACCATCGCCGCGCGCAGCTCCGCCGTTGGTCTCGCGACGCCAAGCCACCTGGTCCTGGTGCTTCAGCGCCTCGATGGCGGCGATCTGCGCCAGCCGATTCACGTTGAAGGGCTGGCGCACCTTGTCGAGCGCGGTCTTGAGCTCCGGGGAGCCCAGTCCGAACCCGACGCGCAGGCCGCACAGCCCGTAGATCTTCGAGAAGGTGCGCAGCACGACGACGTTCTCGTGAGCCGCCTGCAGCGCCAGGGAGTCCTGGCTGTCGGCGGCCGTCACGAACTCGTTGTACGCCTCGTCGATGACGACCAGCACGTCCTTGGGCACCGACTCCACGAGGCGCGCGATATCGGCCACGGGCACGTAGGTGCCGGTCGGGTTGTTCGGGTTGCAGACGATCAGCATCTTGGTGCGCGCCGTCACGGCGGCGAGCATGGCGTCGAGATCGTGGGTGAAGTCGACCAGCGGCACGGCCACCGCCTTCGCCTCGTGGCGCACGCAGACGTCGTTGTAGACGACGAACGAGGGGTCGGCGAAGACCACCTCGTCGCCCTGTCTCGAGAAGCGCGTCGCCGAGGAGCATGAGCAGCTCGCAGGAACCGTTGCCGACCGCCACCTGGCCTGGGTCGCGATCGTAGTGCAGGGCAAGCGCGGCGCGCAGGTCGGTGGCGTGCCCGTCGGGATAGCGATTGAGCTCGTCGAGCGCTCCGACGATCGCCTGCTTCACTTCGTCGAACGGGGGCAGCGGGAACTCATTGGAGGCCAGCTTGACGACCTCGCTGAGGCCGAATCTCCGCATCACGAGCTCGAGCGGCTTGCCCGGCTCGTAGGGCACCATCCTGTCAAGTGCGGGAATGAAGCGCATGGACTACTCCGGTAGGTCGAGACGAAGCTGACGGGCCTCGTGCAGGTAGACGTGACGAGAGGCATGCCCCGGGGGCATGTAGACGTGCATGAGAACCCGGATGCAGCGCGCCAGGGCACCGTCCACGGGGATCTCCTGACAACAGATGAGCGGCGTGCGCGAAAGACCGAGGTCGCGCGCCGCAGCGGCCGGGAAGTCGGCGCGCAGATCGGGGGTGGCCGTGAAGAGCACGCTCACGATGTCCTCAACAGCGATGTCGTTGCGCTCCAGGATGGTCTCGATCAACTCGGCGGTGCGCGCCGCGATGGCCGCGCTCGCGTCGGCGTCGACACTCGTCGCTCCACGGATAGCGTACAGGCGGACGTGCCCACCGGCCATCGCACCCTCCCTCCCGGGAGCCTCCGCCGTCATGCTGGCTCCGGCCCGGGGAGGCCCTCGGTGGAAGGAGGAACCTCCTCCGTAGTGTCAGGCTCAGGGAGAGGGTCAGGCCGGTCCGACACCGTGGCGATGGCGGCCGGCTCGGTCTCGAGCGAGCCCCTGACCGCAGCGAGATAGACAGGCTCACCCTCGGCCTCGTCGCCCAGCGTCTTGACCACCTGCTCGCCGGCCCGGCGCAGTGACTCGACCTCGTCCTCGGTCAGTTCGCGGTGTCCTCCGGGCTCGAGACCCTTGTCGGTGAGCGGACCGTAGCGCCGCCGGTGCAGACTCTCGACCGGAAGACCGACGGAGTCGAACATGCGGCGCACCTGACGCTTGCGCCCCTCGTGGATGGTGATCTCGACGAGGGCGGTCTTGGCGCTCTGCTTCTTGAGGTTCACCTCGGCCGAGGAGGTCTTGCCGTCCTCGAGCTCGATGCCCTGTCGCAGCATCCCCAGCGCCCGCCGGCTCACCTTGCCGCGCACACGGGCCACGTAGGTCTTGGGAACGCCGTAGCGGGGGTGCATCAGGTGGTTGGCGAGCACCCCGTCGTTGGTGAGGATGATGATGCCTGTGGTCTCCACATCGAGCCGGCCGACGGGGAACAGCGCCCTCCCGTTCGGGACGAGGTCGACGATGACACGGTCCGCGTGAGGGTCCCGGCGGGTACTGGCCACCCCCCGAGGCTTGTTCACCAGCACGAAGCGCAGCTCCCGGGCCGCGACCGGCTCGCCGCTCACGGCGACCACGTCCGTCGGGGCCACCTTCTGCCGCGGGAAGTCGACGACCTCTGAGTTCACGGTCACGGCGCCGCTGCGGATGAGCTCGTCGCAGGAGCGCCGCGACCCCAGCCCCGCCCTGGCGAGGAAGACCACGAGACTCATCTGGCGGCTCACGCGCGCCGGCCCTGGGCGTTGGCCAGGAGGCGGGCGCGGATCTCCTCGACATCTCGAAGCCGCCAACGCGAACTCCTCGAGCGCCGGCAGTTCGCCGAGGTCGCGCAGGCCGAAGAGCTTGAGGAAGCGCTCGCCGGTGACGTAGAGGAGCGGCGCGCCAGCCGTGTCCGCGCGACCCTGCTGCTCCACGAGGCCGCGCTGCTCCAGAGAAGCGAGCGTCCACTCGGATGAGACCCCACGTACATCGGCTATCTCGGCGCGCGTCACGGGCTGCAGGTAGGCGACCACGGCGAGCGTCTCCATGAGCGCCGGCGAGATATCGTCGGGTCGCTCGGCTCCCGTCAGGCGACGCACGGCGGCGGCACAATCCTCGGCGACGGTGAAGGTGAAGCCGCCCGCCACCTCTTGCACCGCGAGACCGTGGCGGACACCCTCGAACTCCGCGCGAAGCACGGCGAGTCCCTCCTCGACCTCATCCTCGGCGCACTCGCACGCGGCTGCCATGTCGCCGCGGCGACAGAGGTCGGGAAGATATGAACAGGAGCGCCTCGAGGCGCCGCGCGAGTGCAAGCATGCGGTCGACCGATCGGATGGAGGATTCGACCCGATGCTACCGCAGACGGGCAGCCGGCGTCACCCTGCCCCCGCAGGCGAGGCGGCGAGCAGCAGCGCCTCTCCGGCCGGCGGCCCTCGCGACGTGGATGTCGCCGAGATGACGTGATTGGCGCAAGACGACCTCGCCGCTGGAGTGCAGCTCGAGCAGTGCGAAGAAGGTGACGGCGCGCTCGATGCGATCAGCGGAGGCGACCGCGGCGAACGTGAAGCGACCCTCGTCCCCGAGGAGCTCCCGCAGGCGGCGCAGCTCGTGGATCAGCGAGACGGCGAGATCGGCGAGATGATCGGTGTCCGGACGGGGCGGCTCACGCAGCAGCGGCGTGAGACCCGCCACCAGCGCCGTGGGCGACAGCGCCCCGGCCGTCGGGAGGCTGACGGCGCAGCGCCTGCGGCACGGGCGCGGCGCGATACAGGCGGCCGGCGTACTTCGTCCCAGCGCTCGCGCAGCGACGCGCCGGCGTTCTTGAACTGGCCGAAGCGCACGAGCCGCTCGATGAGCTGCTCGGCCGCCTCCAGGGGGTCGAGGTCCTCAAGGTCGTCCTCCAGGGGCTCCTCGAGCAACAGGCGTGACTTCATCTCCAGGAGCGCCGCGACCAGGACCACGAAGTGCGAGGTCGCGTCGATGTCGAACTCGCCGCTGTCGGCCAGCTTGAGGACGTACTCGGCGATGATGCGCGAGACGCGGACCTCCCAGATGTCGATCTCGTCCCTGAGGATCAGCGTGACGAGGAGGTCGAACGGCCCGTCGAAGACGTCGAGATCGAGGTCGAAGGAGACCTCGGGAGCGTGCGCGACGCCGGCGTCAGCGGCCACTGCAGCTCCCAGGCCGCCACGATCGTCTCGGCCTCCCACCTGCTCGGCTAGTCTTCGGGCTGGTGGACGAAGGACGGGATGTCGAAGTCGCCGCCGGCCGACGGGGCCGAGTCGGGACGCGGAGCACGTGCCGGTGTCGCGCTCGCGGCGCGGCTCCGGCCGGAACGGCTGCAGGGCCGGCTCCGGCCGCTCCCGGGAAGGCCTCTCGTCGCCGAACCCGGTAGCTACGACGGTGATGCTGATGCTGCCCTCGAGCCGCTCGTCCACGACCGCTCCGAAGATGATGTTGGCGTCGTCGTCGGCCGCCTGCGGCGATCACTTCGGCCGCCTCGTTGACCTCCCAGAGGGTGAGATCGCTGCCGCCGGTGATGTTGAGGAGCAGACCGCGAGCGCCGTCGATGGAGGTCTCGAGGAGCGGCGAGTGGATCGCCATGTCGGCCGCCACCTGGGCGCGATCCTCGCCGTCGGCCATGCCGATGCCCAGGAGCGCCGTCCCGGCATCCTTGACGATCGTGCGCACGTCGGCGAAGTCGAGATTGATGAGGCCGGGGACGGTGATCAGGTCGGTGATGCCCTGGACACCCTGGCGCAGGATGTCGTCGGCGTGCTGGAAGGCGTCGACGACGCTGGTGTTGCGCTCGACGACGTCGAGGAGGCGATCGTTCGGGATGGCGATCACCGTGTCGGCGGCATCGCGCAGCACATCGATGCCCTCTTGCGCCTGGCGCTGACGGCGGTTCCCCTCGAAGCGGAACGGCCTGGTCACGATGGCGATGGTCACGGCTCCGAGCTCGCGCGCGACGGTGGCGACCACGGGGGCTCCGCCGGTGCCGGTCCCGGCGCCTTCACCGGCGGTGACGAACACGAGGTCGGCGCCTCGCAGCGCGGCCTTGATCTGGTCGCGCGAGACCTCCATGGCCTCGCGGCCCACCTCGGGGTCGGCGCCGCCACCCAGGCCATGGGTGATCTCCTGGCCGATGTGGATCTTGACGTCGGCGTCGCAGGCTTCAAGCTGCTGGACATCGGTGTTGACGGCGATGAACTCCACACCCTTGACGCCGGAGTCGACCATGCGGTTCACCGCGTTGGTGCCCGCGCCGCCGATGCCGACGACCTTGATGCTCGTGACGTAGGGCCGGCCCTTCACCACCGCCTCCTGGGCGGCGTCGGCCGGCTGCCCGGCGCCCTCGGTGCGGCGGAAGAGCTCGTTCAGCCCATCCCTCATGCTAGGACGATCTGCCATTCAGCACCTCCCGCGCAAGGGCGCGGTACGATTCGGCCCCTCTCCCCCTGGGCTGATACTTGAGCAGCGACTTGCCGATCACGGGCGCCTCGGCGAACTTGATCGTCTTGTTCACCACGGTGTCGAAGACCAGCGGGCCGAAGTTGTCGCGCAGCACCTCGATGGACTCTCTTCCGTGACTGGTCCGCGCGTCGTACATGGTCGGCAGGATGCCGCTGATCTTGACCTCCGGATTGAGGTTCTCGCGGATCATCTCGAGCGTGCGCTCGAGCTGCAGCAACCCGCGCAATGACAGGTACTCGCACTGGACCGGCACGATGACGCTCTGTGCGGCCGTGAAAGCGTTGATCGTGAGAAGCCCGAGCGAGGGCGGCGTGTCGATCAGGATGTAGTCGTAGCGGCGCTTGACGGGCTCGAGGGCGCGCTGCAGGGCCCGTTCGCGGCCGATCATCGCCGAGAGCGCCATCTCCGCCCCCGCGAGGTCGATGGCCGACGCCGCGACGTCGTACTCGCACTCATAGATGACCTCATCGATCGGCGCGCGGTGCACGAGCACGTCGTACATGCTCTTGTCGAGGGCCTCAGTGTCGATCCCCTGGCTCATGCTGAGGTTGCCCTGCGGGTCCATGTCGACTGCCAGGACGCGCAGGTCGTGCTCGCGCAGGGCGGCCCCAAGATTGACCGTCGACGTCGTCTTGGCGACGCCGCCCTTCTGATTCGCCAAGGCGATGACATGCGCCATGTGTGTGCTACCTCTGTGTCGACACCACGTCAGAACGCAGTTCGCGTCGCGGGCACGCTTCCCTGCACGAGGCGAGCCCCGCAGGACACTGCAGGGCTCGCCGAGTAGAACGTCATCGTCTCGTTCGCCGACAGGTCGCGTCAGAGCTTCGGGGCCTCCGGCGCGGCCGGACCCTCGGGCGCCTCGTCGTCCTCGTCGTCGACGTCCTGCTCGTCGTCTTCCTCGACGACTCGTCCCTCGTCGTCGACCCGATCTCATCGACCTCGTCGTCGGACTCGTCGACCTCTTCGACGTCCTCGTCTTCGACCTCGATGTACTCTTCCTCGTCCTCTTCCTCGACGTCCTCGGCGATATCGGTGATCGAGGAGATGGCGCGCTTCATGAAGCGGACCTTGGTGCGCTTCGCCACCTCGAGCTCGACCCAGTCGTCGCCGATGCGGGACACGGTGCCGAACTGGCCACCGATGGTGACCACTTCATCACCCTTCTTGAGCATGCGCTCCATCTGGGCATGCGCCTGCTTCTGGCGACGCTGCGGCCGGATGGCCAGGAAGTAGAAGATCCCGAAGAAGACCAGGATCCAGATGATGATCGCCCCGCCTGAACCCAAGTTCATTCGGCTACCCTCCTGCGGAGTACCTCTCCGCGACGCTGTTGGCGTGATCCGAGAATCGCCCGGCGCGAATGGCGGCGCGGGCCTCTGCGGCGAATCTTATCAGAACCCTCAGATTGTGATGGCTCAGCAACTGCGCTCCCAGAATCTCCTTCTGCAGCACCAGGTGACGGAGGTAGGCACGCGTGAACGGTACGGCAGGCGTAGCAGTCGCAGGCCTCCTCGAGTGGCCGCAGGTCGTGGGCGAAGCGCGCGTTGCGCAGATTCAGCCGCCCCGTCGGACGAGAACGCCGTGCCAGTCCGCGCCATGCGCGTCGGCAATACGCAATCGAAGACGTCGATGCCGCGCCGGACCACCTCGAGGATGCTGAGAGGGTCGCCGATGCCCATGAAGTAGCGTAGACGATCGGCCGGCAGGAGTTCATCCAGGAGCTCGACGGTGGAGAGCATCTCCTCGCCGCGTTCACCGACGGAGAGGCCGCCGACGGCATAGGCGTCGAACCCGACGCCTACGATCTCGGCGGCCGACCGGCGGCGCAGGACTTCGTCGACGCCGCCCTGGACGATGCCGACGAGGAGCTGGTCGCGGCGGTCGTGGGCCTCCTTGCAGGCCGCCGCCCAGCGCGTGGTGCGCTCCACGGCAGCCTCCAGTTCAGCCCGCGGCAGGCTGCTCGGCGCGCACTGGTCGAATGCCATGACGATGTCGGCGCCCAATGCCTCCTGGAGCCCGCATCGCAAGCTCGGGCGTGAAGACGTGCCGCGAGCCGTCGTACACGGAGGCGAACTCGACCCCGTCGTCGCGTATGACCCGCGTGCCGGCCAGGCTGAACACCTGGAAGCCGCCAGAGTCCGTGAGGATCGGCCCGTCCCAGCCCATGAAGCCGTGCAGCCCCCCATGCTCCGCGACGATCTCGACGCCCGGACGGAAGAACAGGTGGTAGGTGTTGGCGAGCACGATGCGCGCGCCGAGTTCCTCGCAGCTCGCGCGGGCTCACCGCCTTGACCGTCGCCTTGGTGCCCACGGGCATGAAGCAGGGGGTCTCGACCTCCCCGTGCGGGGTCTGCAGGCGTCCCGCCCGGGCACGTCCGTCGCGCGCCTCGACACGAAACGCGAATCCCTCCGCAGCGATTCCAGCGGCGGGAGTCATACGGCCAGCATCCCGTCGCCGAAGCTGTAGAAACGGTAGCGCTCACGAACGGCGTGCTCGTACAGGCGCCGCGTCTCGGCGACCCCGCAGAAAGCCATCACCAGAGCGAGAAGGCTGGTACGCGGCAGATGGAAGTTGGTGATCAGCCCCCCGACGAGACGCGCCTCGAACCCCGGCCTGATGAACAGAGACGTGTCGCCGCGCAGCACGCCGGAGTCAGCCACCGTCGAGCCGACGGCCGCGGGCGGCCGCTGCGCAGGCGGAGCGCCTGCCAGGTGCTCCAGTACCCGCATCGAGGTCGTGCCCACGGCGATCACCCGCCTGCCCTCGGCGCGCGCGCAGAGCAGGCGCTCCCAGACCGCCGCGTCGACCTCGTAGGACTCGCTGTGCAGGCGGTCGCCGGCCAGCGCCTCGGCCCGCAGCGGCATGAACGTCCCGAGGCCGACATGCAGCGTCAGCGTCTCGATCTGCACGCCGGCCTCTGCCAGCTCGGCGTCCAGGCGCTGGTGTGAAGTGCAGCCCGGCGGTGGGCGCGGCAGCGGAGCCGACCGCGCGCGCATAGCTCGTCTGGTACCGCTCCGCATCCTCGAAGAGGCGAGCGGATGTAGGGCGGCAGCGGCGTGACGCCGACCGTCTCGAGAAGCTCGAGCACCGGCACCGGGGAGAGGTTGGTGACCACCCAGCGCCCGTCGCCCAGCGCCTGCTCGCAGCGCAGGGACCACTCGGCCGCCTCGTGCTCGCAGGCCAGCACCTCCCCGGAACGCGGACGGCCACGCAGCAGCGCCTCCCAGGACTCAGGCCGGTCCGGCTCTCCCGTGGGCCGCAGGAAGAGCACCTCGAGGCGTCCACCGCTGGCGCGCCGGAAGAAGCTGCGCGCAGGGAACACGCGGGTGTCGTTGCGCACCAGCACGTCGCCGGCGCGCAACAGCGCGGGCAGCTCGCGAAAGGTGCGGTCCTCGACGGCGCCCGTGAGACGGCGGAAGACGAGCAGCCGGGATGCGTCGCGCGGCTCGATGGGCTGCTGGGCGATGAGCTCCGGCGGCAGCTCGTAGCCGAGGTCCTCGAGCAGCGACTCCTGCCCCGCCCCATCCTCCATCGAGGGGTCGGCCCCGGCGACGTTGCGGCCACGCTCCTGGCTCATCCCTTCCGCCGCCGCTGCCGGCGTTCGTGCCATGCCTCCCACTTGCTCGCCACGCAGCCACAGTACGGCTGACGATAGAGCGCGAGGCGGCGACTCTCGGCGTAGCTCTCGCGAAAGCGCGACCGCAGGTCGAAGGGGACGAAGGTCGGCCCCATGCCTGCGGGCGGCCGCCTCGCCGGCGGCCTCGATGAGGTCGTGACGCTGATAGGGACTGACGCTGAGGGTCGTCGAGAACCTCTCTACGCCGAGCCGGACGGCAGCGGCGCCCGCCTCGTCGAGCCGCAGACCCAGGCAGCTCCGACAGCGCTGCTCCGACGGGGAGTATCGACAGCGTGGCGGCCCAGACCTGCCAAGCGTCCTCCGGCGCCGACCCCTCGGCGACCATGAGTTCGAGTCCGGCCGCCCGGCTGTAGCGCCGCATGCTCTCGAGGCGGCGCTCCAGCTCCGCAGCCGGCTGGATATTGGCGTTGGCGAACCAGCCGAGCGGTTCGAACCCGCGGGCGCGCCAGGCCGGCACAGCGACAGTCGAGCAAGGGCCGCAACAGGTGTGCAGAAGAAGATCGTCCACCGAGTGAGTATAGCCCGCCGGCCCGCCGGCCTCAGTTCCCCGGGAACAGCGTCCCTTCATCGGCCGGGCGGGGTCAGCCCGCAGTGCTGGAAGCCGGAGCGCGTCAGCACGCGCCCGCGCGGCGTGCGCTTGAGGAAGCCCTGCATGATGAGATAGGGCTCGTACACGTCCATGAGCGTGTCCGCCTCCTCGCCCATCGCCACGGCCAAGGTCTCGAGACCGACGGGCCCCCCGTCGAACTTCTGGGCGATCGTGCAGAGGATGTCCCGGTCGAGCTTGTCGAGCCCCTCAGCGTCGACCTGGAAGAGCTCCAGCGCGGCGAGGCAGATGCCGTGGTCGATGGTGCCCTCATGTCGGACCTCGGCGTAGTCGCGCACCCGCCGCAGCAGGCGATTGGCGACGCGCGGCGTGCCCCGCGAACGGCCCGGCGATCTCGAGAGCTGCGGCGTCGTCGGCGGTCACGGGGAGGATGCCGGCGGAGCGCCGCACGATGCGCGCGAGCTGCTCGATCGTCGTAGTACTCGAGGCGCTGCCACACTCCGAAGCGGTCGCGCAGCGGGGTCGTGAGGAGTCCGGTGCGTGTCGTCGCCCCGATCAGCGTGAAGGGCTGCACCTGCATGCGGATGCTGCGCGCCGCCGGACCCTCGCCGATCATGATGTCGATCTCGTAGTCCTCCATGGCCGGATAGAGGACCTCCTCGACGGCCGCGTTGAGGCGGTGGATCTCGTCGACGAAGAGGACGTCGCCCTCCTGCAGGTTGGTCAGCAGGCCGGCGACGTCGACCTTGCGGTCCAGGGCCGGCCCGGAGGTCGTGTGCATCGCCACTCCCAGCTCGGTGGCGATGATGCCCGCCAGCGTCGTCTTTCCGAGCCCGGGCGGTCCGGCGAGGAGCACGTGGTCGAGCGTCTCGCCGCGGTTCCTCGCGGCCTGCACGAAGATCTCGAGCTGCTCCTTGGCCGCCGCCTGACCCACGAACTCGGCGAAGCCGCGCGGCCGCAGGGAGAGCTCGACATCGCGCTCGTCGGCGCGCTCACTGGGATCGGCGATGCGCTCCGGGCGAGGGCTCATCCCGCACCCCGCTCCCGATTGAGCGCGAAGCGCACCAGCTCCTCGACAGACGCGCCCTCGGGAGCGCCGCGCAGGGCATCCTCGGCCTCGCGAAGGCTGAGGCCGAGGTTCTGCAGCGCCGACCTCGCCTCCACGAACGACGCCGTCGGCGACGGCCCCGCCGTGTCCCCGCTGCCGGTGACAGACGGAAGCTCCCCGACCTTGTCCTTGAGCTCCACGACCAGCCGCTGGGCGATCTTCTTGCCGATGCCCGGGATGCTCTCGAACTTCTTGACGTCGTCGCGAGCGACGGCCAGCTCGAGCTCCTCGACCGGGTACCCCGAGAGCACGGCCAGAGCCACTTTGGGCCCCACCCCGCTGACCGTGATCAGCCAGAGGAAGAAGGTGCGCTCCCGCGCGTCGGCGAAGCCGTAGAGCTGCAGCGCGTCGGCGCGCACGAGAAGATAGGTGAGCAGCCGTACCTCCTGCCCCGACGTCGCCGGCGAGACCTCCCAGAGTGCGGGAGGCGGCCAGCACCTCGACGCCCAGACCGCCGACCTCGATGACGGCGTGATCGGCGTCGAGGAGCTGCAGTCTGCCACGGATCGACGCGATCATGACGGCGGCCTTCCTCCGGGAGCCGCTCGCGGCCCCGTTCCCGCAGTGGTGAGAATGCGTGATGGCCACAGCCAGGGCGTCGGCGGCGTGGTCGGGGCGCGGGATGCAGGTGAGGCCGAGGATGACCTTGGTCATCTCCTGTACCTGGATCTTGCTGGCTCGGCCGTAGCCGGTGACGGCCCGCTTCACCTGCAGCGGCGAGTACTCGCACGGCGCGGCACGTCAGATCCGACGCGGCCAGATAGAGCACGCCTTTGGCCTGACCCACCGCCAGCGCCGTCTTCACGTTGACGTTCACGAAGAGCTCTTCCAGCGCGACCACGTCTGGACGGAAGCGCTCGATCAGCATGCACGATTCGTCGTAGATCTGGCGCAGCCGCACGTGAGTCTCGCACTTCGCCGACGTGACGATGCAGCCGAAGCCGAGAGACGTGAGGCGGCTTCCCCGACGCTCGACGACCCCCCACCCGGTGTGGGCGGTGCCCGGGTCGAAGCCGAGCACGATCAGCGGCTCCGCCTTCGCACCTCGCTTGTGCCCCTGCGCGGGCCCTACGATAGGCAGCACGCGCTAGTCGGCGAGGCTTTCGAGCACGTCCTCGGCGATGTCGAAGTTCGCGAAGACCTCCTGGACGTCGTCGCTGTCCTCGAGCGCGTCGACGATCTTCATGGTCTTGCGGGCGTCGCTCTCCTCGAGCTTGACGGTGTTCTTCGGGATCATCGTGAGCTCCGCCTGCTCGAACTCGATGCCCGCCGCCGTGAGCGCGTCGCGCACCGCCGCGAAGTCGGCCGGCTGCGTGAGGATCTGGTACTGTCCGCCGTCGGGCACGACGTCGTCCGCGCCGGCCTCGATGGCCGCAGACATGACGTCGTCCTCGCCGTGCTTGGCGGCGTCGACCAGGATGGAGCCGCGCCGCTCGAACACCCAAGCCACGGCGCCCGGCTGCGCGAGCTGGCCGCCCCGCTTGCTGAAGATGTTGCGCACCTCCGCGGCCGAGCGGTTCTTGTTGTCGGTCAGAACCTCGACGATGATCGCCACACCGGCTGGCCCATAGCCCTCGTACACGATGTTCTCGTAGGACGTACCGTCAGCGCCGCCGGCGCCGCGCTGGATCGCGCGTTCGATGTTGTCCTTGGGCATCGAGTAGCCCTTCGCCTTCTCGACGGCGTTGGCCAGCGCCATGTTCATCGCCGGGTCGGCACCGCCCTCCCTCGCCGCCACAGTGATGGCGCGCGAGAGCTTGGAGAACAGCTTCCCGCGCTTGGCGTCTTCCTTGCCCTTCTTGTGCTTGATCGTGGCCCATTTGGAGTGCCCGGACATGCGACACCACCTCCTCTCTCAGCGCGTCGGCGCACACAGCGGGGCCGACGCGGATCGGCGCGGCGACACCTCCCGCTGCATCCTCCGCTCTGGCCGCGGCGCTCTCGGCGCCGCGGATCGTGTGCAGAAACAGCTCGTGCAGGCGGGTGTCGTCCGTGAGCTCGGGGTGAAACGCGGTGACCAGCACCCTTCGTTGGCGGGCGGCGACGGCATGGCCCTCCCAGGCCGCCAGCACCTCGACCTCCGGGCCGACGCGCTCGATCCAGGGAGCGCGGATGAACACGGCGCGGACCGGATCGCCGCCGAGGTGCGCGACGCGCACGTCGGCCTCGAAGCTCCGGACCTGCCGTCCGAACGCGGTACGACGGACCTCGATGTCGATGAGCCCGAGGGTCGGCGGAGCACCCTCGACGGTCGCTCGCGCGGCCATGATGAGGCCGGCACAGGTGCCGAACACGGCGCCGCCGGCGGCGTGGAAGGCGACGATCGGCTCATCGAGTCCGGAGGCGACCATGAGCCTGCTCATGGTCGTGCTCTCTCCGCCGGGGATGACGAGACCGTCGAGGCCGGCCAGATCGTCCGCGCGACGCACTTCGACGGTACGCGTGCGCCAGACGCTCGAGCATGACGCGGTGCTCCCGGAAGTCGCCCTGGAGCGCGAGGACGCCCACCGCCAAGCCGGCGCCCAGACCTTCGGCGCTGCGCGCCGGTTCGGGCGACAGGATCGAGTCGAGTCGGAGACTGCCGTTGCTGAAGCTCACGGCGACGCCGGACTCACCAGCCGCGATGCTGGATCTTGGCCTCATCCGGCAGGCGCGCGGCCTCTGATGCCGGCCATGGCCTCCCCGAGGCCCTTCGACACGTCGGCGAGGAGGCCGGCATCGCGATAGCCGGTCGTCGCCTTGACGATCGCCAGCGCCCGCCGCTGGGGGTCGGAGCTCTTGAAGATGCCCGAGCCGACGAACACCCCCTCGGCGCCGAGCTGCATCATGAGGGCTGCGTCGGCGGGCGTTGCCAGGCCGCCGGCGCTGAAGTTCACGACCGGAAGCCGTCCGTTCTGAGCTACCCAGCGCACAAGCTCGTAGGGGGCCGGCAGCTGTTTGGCGGCGACGAAGAGCTCGTCCTCGTCGAGCGTCTGCAGGCGGCGGATCTCGCCGGTGATCGTGCGCATGTGACGAACCGCCTCGACGACGTCGCCGGTGCCGGCCTCGCCCTTGGTGCGGATCATGGCGGCGCCCTCGCTGATGCGGCGGAGCGCCTCGCCGAGGTTGACCGCGCCGCAGACGAAGGGCACGTTGAACTTCCACTTGTTGATGTGGTTCGCCTCGTCGGCCGGCGTGAGCACCTCGCTCTCGTCGATGTAGTCGACCTCGAGGGACTCGAGAATCTGCGCCTCGACGAAATGACCGATGCGCGCCTTGGCCATCACGGGGATGGAGACACACTCCTGGATCTCGCGGATCTTCGTGGGATCGGCCATGCGGGCCACGCCACCCTGGGCGCGGATGTCGCTCGGCACGCGCTCGAGCGCCATGACGGCGCAGGCGCCGGCGTCCTCGGCGATCTTCGCCTGCTCGGCATTCGTGACGTCCATGATGACGCCACCCTTGAGCATGTCGGCGAGACCACTCTTCACACGCATGGTGCCGATATCTGACACGAAGACCTCCGTTAGTCCTTCCGACCCGATCCTGCTGCCGTCTCAGCTCTTGTGCGCTTCTTCCTTGTCGAGCTTGGCCTGCTCGACGATCTTCTGCGCGAGGTGTGCCGGGACTTCCTCGTAGCGCAGCATCTCCATATGGTAGTCGCCACGACCGCCGGTCATGGACGTGAGGTCGGGCGCGTAGCTCAGCATCTCGGCGACCGGGACCTCGGCGGAGACGACGGCGGCGTGGGCGCGAGGCATCATGCCGAGGACGCGGCCGCGGCGCGAGTTCAGGTCGCCGATGATGTCGCCGACGTGGTCCTCCGGGACCGTGACCTCCACGTGCATAATGGGCTCGATCAGCGTGGGCTGGGCCTTCTGCGCGGCCGCCTTGAAGCCGATGGATCCGGCGATCTTGAATGCCATCTCCGATGAGTCGACAGGGTGGTGCGAACCGTCGTAGAGGATGACCCGAACGTCGACCACCGGGTATCCGGCGAGAAAGCCCTCGTGCGTCGCCTCGAGGACGCCCTTCTCCACCGCCGGGATGTAGTTGCGCGGGATCACGCCGCCCACGATCCGGTTGACGAACTCGAAGCCCCCGCCGCGCGGCAGCGGCTCGACCTCGACCCACGTGTCGCCGAACTGGCCGCGGCCCCCCGTCTGCTTCTTGTGGCGACCCTGGGCCTTGGCGGTCTTCTTGATCGTCTCACGGTACGGCACACGCGGGGGATGAAGATTGACCTCGGCCCCGAAGCGGCGCTTCATGCGCTCGCAGATGACCTCGACGTGCACCTGACTCATGCCGGCCACGATGGTCTCGCCCGTCTGCGGGTCGCGGTGGACGTCCATCATCGGGTCCTCTTCGCTCAGGCGACGCAGCGCCTGGATGACCTTGTCCTCGTCGCCCTTGGTCTTGGCCTCGATGGCGAAGCTCATGAGCGGCGAGGGGAAATCGATGGCGGGGAAGCCGACCCGGGTGCCCGCCGGCGGCGAGGGTATCGCCGGTGACGACCGACTTGAGCTTCGCCACAGCGCCGATGTCGCCGGCGACGAGGGCGTCGACCGGCTTGGTCTCCTTGCCCTGGTTCTTGAGCAGCTGGCCGACACGCTCCTTGTGAGCGTCCTGCCCGGCGACGATGCTGGCGTCGCTCTGCATGGTCCCCTGGAAGACCCGGAAGACGTTGATCCGACCGCTGAACTGGTCGGCCATCGTCTTGAACGCGAAGGCGACGACCGGCTCGTCTGGATCGCATTCGAGCTGGACGTCGGCGCCCTCTGCATCCTGCACGACGGGTGCGGCTGCGACGTCTGGCGCCGGAGCCAGCGCGAGAAGATCGAACAGGCGGTCGATGCCGACAAGGTGGGTGGCGGCGCCGGCGGCTACCGGGAAGATCTTCGCCTGGGCGACGGCCGTCGCGAACGCCGTCTCGAGCTCCTCGGTCGTGATCTCCTCCTCGGCGAAGAACTTCTCGAGGAGCCCGTCGTCGGTCTCGGCGATGGCCTCGACAAGCTTCTCGCGAGCCTCCGCTGCGGCATCGGCGAGATCGGGCGGTATCTCGTCCTCCGTCGCCTCGTCGCCGTCGTAGATGAAGGCCTTCATCGTGAGCAGATCGACGACACCCTTCAGCTCGTGCTCGCTGCCGATCGGCATCTCGACGGCGACCACCTGCGACCCGAAGGCCTCGCGCAGGGTGGCGACAGCGGCGCTGAAGTCGGCCCGCTCGCGGTCGAGCATGTTGCAGAACAGGATGCGCGCCAAGCCGAGATCCGCGGCCCGGCTCCACAGACGCTCCGTCTGGACCTCGACGCCCAGCACCGTGTTGACGACGACGAGCGCCGTCTCGACGATGCGCAGCGCGGCGATGGTGTCGGCGAGGAAGCTCGAGTCGCCGGGCGTGTCGATGAAGTTGAAGGCGAGACCGTCGCGCTCGATGTGCGCAAGCCCGGCCGACATGCTGAGCTGGCGACGCTTCTCGTCGTCGTCGTAGTCGGAGACGGTCGTGCCGTCCACCACACGGCCCAGGCGGTTGACCACGCCGGCCTTGTACAGGAGACCCTCGAGCAGCGAGGTCTTGCCGGTACCGCGGTGGCCGACGAGCGCGATGTTCCTGATCTTGCCTGGGTCCTTCATCCGGGCTCTCCTCGTGTGTCGTCTCGCAGGCAGCCGACGCACGTGCGCACGTACGTCCTCCGCGTCCGTTCGGAAGGTTGGATTCTAGCACAGCGCCCCCGCTTCACGCCGAGCCGCCGCCCGCCCGATGCAGGTATTCGCGCGCCGGTGCACCCCCAGCCAAAGTGAGCGCCCCAAAGCCGTACTTGGCGCGCACACGATCGACAGCCGCGCCGAGCGCTTCCTCTCGCCAGCCGTCGTCGAGGGTCAATTGAAAAGCACCGTGACTGAGGTTGCCGGCGTGGATGCCGATGAGGCGCACCCAACGGACGCCCACATCCAGCTCATCGAGCAGCGCCGTCGCCGTCTCGTAGAGAAGCCGGGTCGCCGCGATAGGCCGCACCAGGGTGCGCCGCCGGCTGACCGTGTGGAAGGTGTTGAACCGCACCTTGATGGCCACGGTTCGCGCGGCCATACCCTTACCGCGCAGCTCGGCGACGACGTGTTCGGTGAGCGAGAGCAGGGTCGCCTGCAGCAGCTCCAGGTCGTTGGTATCGTCGCGAAAGGTGATCTCGCGGCTGACTGACTTGGGCAGCGGCCGCTGGCTGCGGACCGGCGAGAAGCCGCGCCCCAAGGCGAGTTGACGCAGGCCGTGAGCGCCGCTCCCGAAAGAGGCGGCGAGCAGCGGAAACGGCATGTCCTGCAGCATCCCGACCGTGGTGAGACCGAGGGCGGCGAGCCGCTCTTGAGTGACGGGACCGATACCGCAGATCTCGCCCACAGGCAGCTCGCGCAGACGACCTTGCACATCGGCGGCAGTGAGCTCGCCGACGCCCGCAGGTTTGTTGAGCCCGGCCGCCAGTTTGGCCAGCAGCTTGGTGGGGCCGATGCCGACGGAGCAGGTGACGCCGTGAGCATCGTACACCTGCTCCTGGATGCGCAGGGCGATCGCACGCGGCGGCCCGAACAGCCGCCGGCTGCCCGTGACGTCGAGGTAGGCCTCGTCGATGGAGGCGACCTCCACGAGGTCGGTGTAGCGGCGCAGTAGTTCGAGCACGGCGTGGTGCACGTCCACGTACGCCTTCATGTCGACGGGCAGAAACACGCCGTGCGGGCACAGACGCTCGGCCTGAAAGATCGGCATGGCGCTATGGACGCCGAAGGCGCGCGCCTCGTACGAACAGGTCGAGACCACGCCACGACCGCTACGCTCGCCGCCGACGATCACCGGCAGACCACGCAGCCTGGGACATCGCGCCTGCTCGACCGAGGCGAAGAAGGCGTCCATGTCGAGATGAAGGATTGCGCGCTCGGATACGAACATACGTTCGTATCCTAGCCCCACGGCGTCTCCCGGTCAATCGTTGGGGATCTCGCAAGGGGCCGACACGGCGGCGACCCGGACTCAGACCGGCGTGGCGACCTCGAAGCGGGGAACGTCGCCCCACAGCGTCTCGAGACGGTAGAAGTCGCGCGCCGCCGGGGTGAAGACGTGGACGATCACGTCGAGATAATCCAGCAGGATCCACTCCCCCTCCCGCTCGCCCTCGACCCGGGTGGGCCGGCGCTGCGGCTTCAGCTTGAGAACGATCTCCTCGGCGATCGCCTTCGCCTGGCGCGGATTGGCAGCAGTGGCGATCACGAAGAAGTCGGTGTAGCTGACGGCATCGCCCATGGTGAGCACGACGACGTCCTGCGCCTTCTTGTCGGCAGCGTGCGCGGCGATCGCGCTGACCAGCTCCCTGCCCTTCTCGAGCTCAGCGTCGGATGCTACGGCTGATCCTTTGGTTTGAGGTCCCGAGTCTTGAGGTCGTCGCCGACGATCACGAGGACGGTGTCAGACGGCAGATCGGCACCGTTGAGCACGACGCCGCGGCCGAGTATAGCACGGATGTCCTCGGCCAGAGGGAGGGCCCCGCTCCCCGCGAAGATGCGGGTCTGACGGTGGTCGAAGTCGTCGGCGTTCAGCGGGGACGGCAGGTTCACGTCGAGCACGGACAGCCGCTGGACGACAGCAGTCCCGATGCCGACCTTCCCGCTGCCGTTGCGCACGATCACCGTGAACTGGGGGTCGTACCCGGGCCCCTTGCGGGTGATCTCCGCCATTATGCCTTCCTTGTCGGGGACGAAGGCAAACTGCCCCTCAGCGACACGTGATGTGGAGGGCATGCGGGCCACCGAGACCTCTCCGCCCGAAAGCCCCTCAAGGGCGTCATCCAGGTACCAGCGATCGGCCGTGCCCGAGGCCGCGGCGGCGATCGTGGCGACGACCTGGGGCCGGGCTGCGGCGGGCCGCAAGGTAGCGGCTCTGAGAACGGCTGCCCAGACGCCTTCCTGGACGGTCGTGCCGTCGTAGCCACCCGATCGCGTGGTCGCGAGCAGCTTCGCGAGGTCGCCCGCCTCGACGACCATCTCGTCCTCGGAGGTCCGCTCGACCCCGTCGATCTCGAGCGTGACGGGGCGCTCGAGCTCGACCCGGAGCTCGTCTGCCGGAGCAAGATCCCCAAGAGCACTCGCGGGCAGCACGTAGGCAGCATCGATCGGCGTACCGACGACACGCTCGAGGTCCTCCTGCAAGGTGCCGGTCGCCATTGAGTCGGCCGCAAACACGTACTCATCGTTGGGCCCGGAGAGCAGGAGATCCGGCGGGATGACATACAAGGCGTAGCGCGGAGCCTGCGCGTCTCTCACGACGAGTGCAGCCGCCACAGCCTCGCCGGTGTCCGGAGCGGCAAGGGTGAGCAGTGTGAGATGCCCCGGACCCTTCACCCCCTCCCCATCATTGAGAAGCTGTGAGGCGACATACCAGGCGCCGACCACCGCCGCGAAGGCGACCACGGCAGCGAGCGCGAAGACGACCAGAGCCTGGCGCCGCTCCACCGCACTGCGCCGGCGGCGGCGCAGACGATCGGTCCTCGCGCCGTCCGGGCGCGGCTCCTCCGCCTTCCCGCGACGGGGGCGGCGGCGGCGATGCCGCTCCATCCTCGAGTCCTCAGCCGGAGACATGGTACTCGTTGTACAGTTCGAGGGCCGCGGGCACGACGGCGCGCTCCCGCTCAATGAGATCGAGCAGGGTCCGGCGCGCGGCCGCGGCCACTGCCGCGTCGAGCGAGTCCTCGGCCAACCGGCGGATTTCGTCGAGGCCATCCAGATCCCGCCCCGGCTCACAGAGATCGGCCAGGTAGAGACACTTCTCGAGCACGGTCATGTCGGCGCCGCCCACCGTGTGCCGGGAGATCGCCGCGGCCACCTGGCCATCCAGCCCGGCCGCCTCAAGCTCGGCGCTGGCCACGGGGCCGTGCAGCAGGCCGACCGGCCGCTGGGCCTCGATCGGACTGACCTCGATGCCGCAGCATGCGGCGGCGGCCAGGATCTCCTCGGGCGACGCCTCCCGCCGGAGATCGTGTAGCAGCCCGGCGACTTCGGCCGACTCCGGCGAAGCACCCCAGCGCTTGGCGAGCACGGCCGCAGTGGCCGCGACGCGGCGGGAGTGCGCCGCGCGCCGCCTTGAGAGTCGTCCTTCCATGAGCCCCTCTGCCGCGGCGCGATCGATCATGACGACCTGTAGAGGCCGCGCTCCCGTACCAGCGTCTCCACGGCCGGGGGGACCAGATAGCGGATCGGCTGGCCCGCCGCGACACGCACCCGCACAGCGCTCGAGGACACCCCGATCAGAGGAGCCTCGAGCACAGACACCCTGCCGGCGCCCCAGCGCGCCGCCGCAAGAGAGACCGCGGCCGGGTCGTCGCCGGGCCGCAGCGCCACAGCCAGCGAACAGAGAGCGAGGAGGCCATCGGGATCGTGCCACGTGGCGAGCTGTAGCAGCGAGTCGGACCCCATTATGAACACCAGGTCGTGTCCGGGGTGATCGGCCGCGACGGCCGCCATGGTATCGGAGGTGAAGACCAAGCCGCGCTCGACCTCGACCTCCGAGATCGCAAAACGCCGGTCGTCGGCGATGGCCAGAGCAGTCATCTCGAGCCGTACTGCCGCGGGCGTGCTCTGTTCGGCGATCTTGTGCGGCGGTGCCGCAGCGGGGACGAAGAGGACACGCTCGAGCCCACGCAGGGAGCACGCCTCGGAGGCGATGACCAGATGGCCCAGATGCGGCGGATTGAAGCTCCCACCGAGCACACCAAGGCGAGGACGGGCCTCGTCCAAGATACTATTCCCTCACCTGCCCGTCGCCCCAGAGCACGTACTTGACGCAGGTGAGTTCGTCGAGCGCGATCGGGCCGCGGACGTGGAGCTTCTGGGTGGAGATGCCCATCTCCGCACCGAGACCGAACTGCCCTCCGTCGGTGAAGCGGGTCGAGGCGTTCACGAAGACACATGCCGCATCGACTTCGGCGGTGAAGCGCCGGGCAGCCACGAGATCGTCTGTGACGATGACCTCGGAGTGACGCGTGCCGTAGCGCGCGATATGGTCCATCGCCTCATCGGCGGAGACGACCACATGCACGGCGAGCTTCAGAGCGAGGAACTCGGTGGCGTAGTCAGTCTCGGCGGCGCGGCGCAGCGACGCGTCGTCGAGAATGCCGGCGGCGGCCTCGTCGACGATCAGCTCGACGCCGCACCGCTCGAGTTCCTCCGCCGCGCGGGGCAGAAAGGCCTTGGCGACGGCCTCGTGCACCAGGAGCGTCTCGGCGGCGTTGCACACCCCGGGGCGCTGAGACTTCGCATTGACGACGATCGCCGCCGCCTTGTCGAGGTCGGCCGCCGCGTCGACGTACACGTGGCAGTTGCCCCCGGCCGCGTAGACGACGGGCACCTTGCTGTGCTCGAGCAGATGGTCCTTCAGCTGCTCGCCGCCACGCGGGATGATCAGGTCGACGTAGCGACGCTGCTCGAGAAGCTCGGCCAGTTCGCGCCGGTCGGGGCCCAGGTACGACACGGCCTCCCGGGGCAGCCCTGCCTCGAGGATCGCACCCTGCACGACTTCGGCAAGGATGCGATTGGAGTGCTTGGCGGCCGTACCGCCCCTCAGGATGGCGGCGTTGCCGGTCTTGAGACAGAGGCACGCCGCGTCGACGGTCACGAGCGGCCGCGCCTCGTACACGACGGCGACGACGCCGAGCGGCACTCGCACCTTCTGCAGCCCTATCCCGTTCTCGAGACGCCAGCCGTCGACGATCCTGCCCACAGGGTCGGAAAAGGTCGCAAGGGCGCGCACGCCGGCGGCGCTCTCACTCAGGCGGTCCTCGTCCAGCAGGAGGCGATCGATCAATGCGTCCGGCAGGCGATTCGCGCGGGCCAGCGCCACATCCTCGCGGTTCTCGGCGAGGATCTCGGCGGCGCGACGCTCTATCGCCTCGGCCACGGCGGCGAGGGCCTCGTCCTTGCGTTCCCGTGTCAGGGTAGCCATCGCCCTCGAAGTGGCCTGCGACGCGGCACATACCTGTTCGACCTTCACACGACCTCCTCGCCGACCAGCACCAGGCAATCCCTGTGCACGACCTCGTCGCTCAGCTGCGGGTTGAGGGCGCGTACTTCGTCGCTGCGCATGCCACAGACCCGCCGCACATCGCGAGCGCTCATGGTCGAGAGCCCGCGCGCGATCTCGGTGCCGGCGGCATCGACGATGGACACAGCTTCTCCGGCGACGAATCCGCCGTGAACGGCGGCGATACCGACGGGCAGCAGGCTCCCGCCGCCCCTGGCGAGGGCGCGTACAGCGCCATCGTCGACCTGAAGCCTACCACGCACCGGTTTGGCGTAGCGCAGCCAGAGTTTGAAGGAGGAGACGCCGGACGACCGTGGCACCACGACAGTGCCCATCGCGGCGCCGCCCGCAACGGCCGCGATCACGCCAGATGAGGATCCATTGGCGATGACCGTGCGCACATCCGCCGCCGCGGCCATGAGCGCCGCGGCGACCTTGCCGCGCATGCCACCGGCGCCGCGCCTCGTGACCTCACCGACCTCGAGTTCCACGAGGTCCTGCGGCCGCTCGACGAGCTCGACCAGCCTGGCTTCGGCGTTGGTGCGCGGATCGCTCGTGTAGAGCCCATCCTGGTCGGTGAGCAGAAGGAGGGTATCTGCGCGCAGCATGATGGCGACCTGGGCGGCGAGCACGTCGTTGTCGCCGAAGCGGATCTCGTCGGTGGCGGTCGTGTCATTCTCGTTGACCACGGGCACGATGCCCCAGGTCAGCAACCGCCGAAGCGTGTTGCGCGCGTTCACATAACTGGCCCGGCGCGCGAAATCCTCGCTCGTGAGAAGCACTTGACCGGCGACCAGTTCGTGATCGGCGAACTGCCTCTCGTAGCTCGCGAACAGCCGGCCCTGCCCGACGGCCGAGGCGGCCTGCAGGGCGGGGATCTGACGCGGCCGTTCCTTGACTCCCAGCACGTGCTGGCCGCAGGCGATGGCCCCGCTCGAGACGAGCACGACGCGCTGGCCCTCGTGCACCAGACCGGCCACCTCGGCGACGAGGCCGGCGAGCAGTCGACGCCGAAGGCGGAGATGGTCGTCGGCGACGGTACTCGACCCGACTTTGACGACGATGGTCTTCACGCTGCCGATTGTAGCAAAGCGCGATGCGGACCTCAGGAGAACTCGAACTCCGAGTCTCCGAGCATGACCGTGTCACCGGGCTGGGCCCCGGCGCGTCGCAACGCCTCGTTGAGGCCGGCGCGCTCGACGACCTCCTGCAGGTAGCGAACGGCGTCCGGGTTGTCGAGGTCGGCCTTGGCGAACAGGCGCTGCAGCTGGTTGCCGCGGACGACGAAATGGTCCCCCTCGCGAGTGACGGTGAACGCCGAGAGGCGCTCATCGCCAGGTCGCAGGACGGTCGCCGAGACGCCCTCCGCGTCCGCCGCCGCCTGCGCCTCCGCAAGCGCCCGGGCTTGCTCCATGGCCGCTGCCAGGGCGACGACGAGCGCCCCCCGGCCCTCGCCGTCCACAGTCGAGACGAGCAACCCGGCCGCCGGCCAGCCGAGGCCGCCGACGAAGCGCTCGGCCTCGTCGCGCTGCGCGAAGTCCAGCAGATCGGCCTTGTTCACGACGACGAGGGCCGGCCGCTCCAGCAGTCCGGGCCGAAACGCCCCGAGCTCGGCGCGGACGACGGCGAGGGCCTCCGGCCAGGATGCCGGGCCCTGTTCGCCGTCGAGCACGTAGACCAGAGCGGCTGTGCGTTCGATGTGCGCGAGGAACCGATGGCCCAGCCCTGCACCCTCGCTGGCGCCCTCGATCAAGCCGGGGATGTCGGCGAGAACGACAGCGCTCCCCTGGACCTCAAGTACGCCAAGGTTCGGCTCGATCGTGGTGAAGGGATAGGCGGCGATTTTGGGGTGCGCCCGGGTGAGCGCTGCCAGCAGCGAAGACTTGCCCGCGTTCGGCAGCCCGACGAGACCGACGTCCGCCAGGAGCTTCAGCGACAGGGTCAGCCAGCGCTCCTCGCCGTCGAGCCCCTTCTCCGCGAACCTCGGCGCCTGACGAGTGGAGCTCTTGAAGCACACGTTGCCCCGGCCGCCTTCGCCGCCGCGCGCGACGAGGAGGCGCTGGCCTTCGTGCACGAGATCGCCGAGCAGATCTCCATCGGCGTCGCGCACCTCGGTGCCGACAGGGACGTCGACGAGGAGCTGGGGGCCGTCCGCACCGCGCCTGTTGCCGCCGCGCCCGTGGCCGCCGTGAGCCGCCCGGAAATGGTGCTTGTGACGAAAGTGGCTGAGATCGTGCAACTGGCGGGTCGCGACGAGCACGACATCGCCGCCGGGGGCGCCGTCGCCGCCGTCGGGACCGCCCTTGGGCACGTGCTTCTCTCTGCGGAAGCTGGTGGATCCGTTGCCGCCGCGACCTGCGCGCACGCTGATGCTGGCTCTATCGAGCATGTCGCGAAAGCCGGCGAGCGCCGGCCCGGATCAGGCCTCGGGAATCACCGAGATGAAGCGCCCGGCGGCCTTCTGGGTGAAGGCGATCTCGCCCGTGACCTTGGCGAAGATGGTGTGGTCGACGCCCATGCCGGCGTTCTCTCCGGGGCGGAACCTGGTTCCACGCTGGCGCACGATGATCGATCCTGCCGGGACGACCTGGCCGGCGAACGCTTTGACTCCGAGGCGCTGTGCTGCGGAGTCGCGGCCGTTGCGGCTGGTGCCGGCGCCCTTCTTATGCGCCACCCTGCGCCTCCTTGTGCTCGTTGAGGGCGATCGAGTCGATGGTCAACTTGGTCAGGCGACTGCGATGCCCCTTGGTCTTCTTGAACGTCGACTTCGGCTTGTACGTGAAGACTCTTGATCTTCTTGCCGAGAAGGTGCTCGTCGACGGTCGCCGTGACGGTCCCCGTCGAGGCGCCCTCGAAATCTCCGGTACCTGTGCGCACCGCGAGGGTGTCGTAGGTGAGGCTCTTGCCGGCTTCCGCGTCGACGCGATCGACGACGATGCTGTCGCCGGTGCGCACCTTGAATTGCTGTCCGCCGACACGGATGACCGCGTAAGCGATATCGGACTTCGTCATTTCAACTCCCCACAAGACAACGACTGCGTATCCTAGCCAATCGGCACTGCACCGTCAATTCAGCTATCCTTGAGCACCGTCCCCTGTCCACCCGTCCGGGCAGTCGCCGTGATCCGCACCTTGCGCTTCTGGCCCAGGAGCTGGCCTTCCCCCTCGACGACGACCATGTACCCATCGACGTAGCCGACGGCGTCACGCGGGCTGTAGCTGAGGCTGAACTCGAGCTCGATCTCGACCTCCTGCCCTTCGCGGACGGGGACACGCTGCGCCTGGACCTGCTGCAGAGACCCCTGAGCCAGGATGCGGAACGAATCGACCGGCAACGCACTGCCGCCCTCGAGAAAGACGCGCGCGCCCATCTGCTTCTCGAGGCGCTTCAGGCGGTCCCTGTCGAGGCGCTCGGCGACGCCGCCGTTGACCTCGATCAGCCAGGCCTTGGCCTGCGATTTGCGCGCCAGACCGCGGAGACGCCGCTCGGTGTTGAGCGCCATCGTCTCCTCCGAGAGGGTACGCGCCTTCCCGAGACAGGTCGTACAGGAGCGCGTGAGGATGCCGCGCGCGCCGTCCGTCGTGTTCTGGCGCGTCATCTCGACAAGACCCAGCGGCGAGAGCTCGACCACGTAGGTCTTCGTGCGGTCCGTCTCGAGCTCGGCCTCCAGCGTCTCAAGGACGGTCTCGCGGTTCCTGGCGTGCGCCATGTCGATGAAGTCGATGATGATGATGCCGCCGATATCGCGCAGGCGGAGCTGACGGACCGCCTCGCGGGCCGCCTCGAGGTTGGTCTTCGTGATCGTGTCCTCGAGCCCCTTGCCACGCGTGAAGCGGCCGGTGTTCACGTCGATGACGGTCAGCGCCTCGGCGTGAGTCGATGACCAGGTTCCCGCCGCTGGGCAGCGGGACGCGCCGCTCCAGAGCCCGGGTGATCTGCTCCTCGATGCCGTGCGCTTCGAAGAGCGGCTCCTCGCCGTCGTACAGCTCGACCTTCGGCACCAGCTCGGGCCCGACCTTGTTGAGAAAGGTGAGAAGCGCCTTGTGACGCTTGGCGTCGTCGACCACGAGTCTCTCGACCGTGTCGTTGAACAGGTCACGGGCCACCTCGAGAGAGACGTCGGCCTCCTTGTGGACGAGTCCGGGGGCGCTCACGGTCTCGGCCTTCTTCTTGAGTCGGGTCCACAACAGGGAGAGGAACCGCAGGTCGCGCTTGAGATCCTCCAGGTCGTGTCCCTCCGCGATGGTCCGCACGATGAGCCCTGCGTTCTTCGGCTTGAGCTCCTTGCAGGCTTCGCGCAGGCGGTCGCGCTCCGCCTGACGCAGGCGACGCGACACGCCCACCCCGCTGCCGCCGGGGACGTACACCAGGTAGCGCCCGGCCAGGGATATCTTCGTACTGAGCCGGGCGCCCTTGCTGCCCATGGGGTCCTTCGTGACCTGGACCAGCACCTTCTCGCCCGGCTTCAGAGCGTCGGCGATGCGCCGGGCTCGCTTCTCGCCCTCCTCGGACACCACGTCGTCGACGTAGAGAAAGCCGTTCTTCTCGAGGCCGAAATCGACGAATGCGGCGTCGATACCGTTGAGAACGCTCTCGACCTTGCCCTGATAGATGTCGCCGAGGTACGACTTCTTCTCCGGGCGCTCGATGTAGATCTCCGCCAGGCGCTCGTCCTCGACGAGCGCCACGCGCAGCTCGCGACCGTCGTCGGACACGAGGATGAGCTTGCGCGCGGGCTGTTCGGCCACGATGCCAAGGCGGGCCGAAGGCTCCATGCTCGCGACCATGCCTACGCCGCTGCCCTCGTCCTGGCGGACGATGGCTTTGGGCCGGCGCACATCCCGGCGCCGCGGCTGCGTGTCCCCGTCGGCGGCGGCCGGCTTGGCCCCCTCGCCACTCTTCCGGCGGCGGCGGCTCGCCGGCCTGCTCTTGGCCTTCGGCTTCGCATCAAGGTCGCGGTCGCGCTCTCGCCACCCGCCCGTTCACTTGCGTCCGGGACTTGCGCGGACGGAGCGGTCTCAGACGCGCTGCCTTCACGGCCGGCGGGCTGCTCGGCAGCCGGACCGGCGGCCGTCTCTGCCGACGCTTCGTTCTGCGACGCCCCGGCGGCGCCCTCACGGCGACCCCGGGCGCGACGGCCACCGCGTGTCCCCCGCCGGCGGCGCGATGGCTGCCCGGAGCGGGCCGCCAGTGGGCGCGGCCCTCTGTCGGCGGCGACTCCTCCCCCGCCGTCGCGGAATCCCCTCCCGCCGGCTGCTCGGTCGCAGCCGCGTCGGCTCCGGTCTCTGCCGGTGAGGCGCTCGGCGACGTGCGCGGGCGGCGTGGTCGCCTTCGCCGCGCGGAGCTGCTCGCGGTGGATGGCTTCGCCGCTTCGGCCGCCGGATCCGCTGCCTGGGGAGGCCTGTGCCGGCGCGGGCCGCCGGCGCGGCCGATGCCCCCGCCGCGTCGGCGCCTGGCTCCCCGGCCACGGTCGGCGCAGCAGTCGCCTTCGACCGCCGGCGGCCTCCTCGCTGCCCGCGGCGCCGGCGCTTCGGCGCAGCCGGCTCCTCGCCCGGCGGCGCCCCTTCGGCCGATGGACTTGCCGATGCGGCGCCGGGCTGCTCGTTCTCTGTGAGCGGAAGCCGTCGAGGGAGACGACGGAGAGGCGGAAGCGGCGCCCGGAGATGCGTCCGAGGGCGCTCGATCGCCTGACGATCGCTGCCGGCGGCCGCCTGGAGCGCTTGGGCGTCACGGCATCGCCCTGACCGGACGCATCCGTCTGAGAAGAGCCCGACGCCCGCGCCGACTGCCCCTTCACGGGGCCGCCTGCCTCGGGTCGCTCGCCCGGCGATCCGGGATCGCCCGCGGTCGCAACGACTGCCGAATCCGTGGCCTTTGCGGCCGACCCGTCGGTCGTGCCTGTTCCCGCCGGCCGGCCTCTGCGACGCCGTCGTGCAGCGGGAGGCGGACCGGCAGACTCCTCGCGTTGCGGTCCGGTCGCCTCCGCGGATTGACTGGCACCGTCGGTGCTCGCCGCGGCCTTCGCCGGCTGGCGGCGTCCGCCGCCACGCGGCGAGCGGCTGCGAGCGGGGGCTCCGGCCGACTCCTGGCGCGTCTCATCGCCCGGACGCCGATCGGATGCGACCTGCGACTCAGGCGGGACGTCCGGGGCCGGCCCGGGCGACTCCTCGCCGGTCGTCGCCTTCTTGGGGGTTGTCACGTGGATCCACTCCTTCCGCCCCTGGGACTTCCGTCCGGGGCAAGTCCTCCCAGCTGATGCGCACGCGCTCGAGGCTGCGCATCACCGGCTCGACCCCCGCCCACTCGGCGATGAGGTCGACGTAGTCCTGCGGCCGTGCAGCTCCAGCAGTCCCATAGCGGATGGCGAAGTCGAGCATCGCTCCTCCCGCCACGGTCTGTGCGCTGGTGCCCACGACGTACTCCTTGAGATCGAGCGTGCGCCTGCCCTTGGGCGTGACGCGCTCGCGGATGACGTTGTCCTCACTGGCGTAGCGTTCGACGGCAGTGGCCAGTGCGCCTGCGTCGCCTTCGACCACACAAGTGTACTCCGCCCTCCGCGGCTGAGGGCGAGGATGGCGTTCACCGACGATCGCGATGGCCATGGGCTCCAGGCCGGGCGGCGCCGCGGCGCGCAGGCCTGCGAGCGCCGCGGCCGACTCCAGCTCTGCGGCGACGACCTCGACGACCGCCAGCTCACGATGGCCGGCGGCGCCCACGGGAAGGGGCAGCGGCAGCGAGATGCAGGGCTTCGGGCGCATGCCTTGCGACAGGGCGATCGTGACCCCGGCGCGCGCGAAGCTGCGCTGCAGGGCCCGGGTCGTGTCCAGGTGCGACAGATAGCGGGCAGGCCCGCCACGCGAGAAGGTGAGCAGCCACCACGTCACGACACGATCTCCATCTCCACACCGCCGCCGCAGATGCCGCAGCCGCTGCAGGCCGCGTCCCGGCAGTCGGGCGTCAGCTCGCCCCTCCGGCTCCGGGCAAGCTCGTCAGTCAGGAACCCCGGCGCCAGACCGGCGTCGACGACCGTCTCCCAGTCTGGCCGGCCCTCCATCGAGGAAGGCGGGATCGCCCAGCGTCACGCCGAGATCAGCTGCCGCGCCCTGCCACGCCGCGAAGTCGAAGTGCTCGCTCCACCCGTCGAACCGCGCGCCCCGGCGCCAGGCCTGCTCCACGAGCCGGTCACTGCCGCGTCCGCCACGGGCAAGGGTCGCCTCGACGAGCGACGCCTCCACATCGTGGAAAGCGACGCGCACGTGACGCGGCATCGCGGAGCGCAGCAGTTGCTGTCGCCGAAGCAGCGTCTCGGCCCCGGCGAAGGGTTCCAGTTCGTATGGTGTATGCGACTTGGGGATGTACGAGGACACGGAGATCGAGAGGCGGATCCTCCCGCGGCCGATCTCCTTCGCCAGCTGAAGGGCGGACCTCGACATCGAGGCGATGCCGGCGACATCGTCGTCGGTCTCGCCGGGCAGGCCTATCATGAAGTAGAGCTTGAGGCCGGTGAAGCCACCGGCGAAGGCAGCGCGGACGGCGAGCTCGAACTGCTGCGCGTCGACGCCCTTGTTGATCGCATCGCGCAGCCGCTGCGTGCCCGCCTCTGGGGCGAGCGTCACAGAGCCACGCTGTTCGGCCGCGAACCTGCGCCAGGTTGTCGGCGGCCGTGTCGATGCGCAGCGAGGGCAGAGAGACGCGCAGGCCGGGGCGCAGGCCGCGGATGCGCGTCAGCGCCGCCTCGATGCCGGAGTAGTCGCTCGAACTCAGCGACAGCAGCGACACCTCATCGCAGCCGGTCTCGTCGAGCAGGCGGTCGGCGGCCTCGACCACCAAGTCGACCGGACGCTCGCGCACGGGCCGGTACCACATGCCCGCCTGGCAGAAGCGGCAGCCGGCACTGCAGCCGCGCATCACCTCGATGACGGCCCGGTCGTGCACCGCCTCGAGAACAGGCACCACCGGACGCACCACGGGCGGCGTGCTCGAGAACCCCATGAAGACCTGGCGTGCGGCAGGTCCCTCGCTCAGGCCGGGCGCCCAGACGCCCGGCACCGCTGCGAGCCTCGAAAGCCGCTCGCCACGCGACCCTGTCGCCAGCGCCGCCACGATCGCGTCGAGGCGATCCTCGACCTCGCCCACGAAGAAGGCGTCGAAGAAAGCGGCCAGCGGCCAGGGATTGGCCACCGCCGGCCCCCCGCCCAGGACGATCGGATCTGCTGTCGGCACGCTCGCCGGCGTGGAGAGGAACGCCGGCGAGGTCGAGCATCTCGAGGACGTTGGTGAAGGCCAGCTCGTGGGGCAGCGTGAAGCCCCAGAGGTCGCACTCGGCCACAGGAGTCAGCGTCTCGAGCGTCCACAGAGGCACGCCGGAGGAGCGCATCTCGGCCGCCATGTCCGGCCACGGACAATAGGCGCGTTCGGCGGCCGCCGCCGTCGCGTCGTTCAGATGCGTGTAGAGGATCTGCAGCGCCGGGTTGGAGATCCCGATCTCATACACGTCCGGATAGGACAGTACGACGCGCGGGCTGGCCCCGGGCTTCAGGCGGAGGTTGAACTCCCCGCCGGTGTAGCGGCCCGGCCGCTTGACGCGAGCCAGGAGCCTCGCGATCTCATTCCCCGGCCATGCGTCGCTGTACGAATCCGGGAAGTCTGGTGCGCACTCGTTCGACCTGATGATCGATCCTTTTCATGTGGGAGACCTGGAGCGGAGCCCCGGCATCGAAGTAGGCGATCGTCGCCCGGCCGAGCGCCATTGTCGCAGAGAACCCGACGGCGCCCTTGAGGGCCCACCCGAAGCCGGGCACGAAGCTCAGAGCCTGACGCGCCAGCGCGCGGAAGGCGAAAGCGCTACCCACGACGGAGAGGATCTCGACTGCACGGTCGACCCCGATCTCCTCGCGGTGGGCGGCGGCGATCTGGAGGACCATGCGAATCTGGTTGGCGGTCATTGCGGGCATGTCGGCGCCAGGGATGATGACAACGGCCCCGATCACGCCGTTCTGCTTGGCGTTGGTGAGAATCACATGGTCGCAGTAGGCTCGCCGGATCGCCGGCAGATGGGCCGCCAGCGCTCCCGCAGCGTGATCGGCCGCATGGACGATGCGATTCTCGAGAGTCGGCCGGCAGCCGTCTCCGCCATAGCCACGCGCGATCTCGTCTTCGGCGACGCAGGCGGGTCCCGCCCACGTGACGGCGTCCCGCCCCTCGAGCAGGACGATCACGCCGTAGCCACGATCGCGGGCCGTCTTCAGGAGCGGCGACATGTCCGCAGGCGACGACCCTGCGGTGACGAATACCACGATGTCCCAGGGGTCAGATGTGCGTGGTGGACGCGCGAACTCCGCTGGCTGAACGGCTTCCAGGACGACGCGCGCGCCGCCGCGGGCCTCGTCCGCGCCCGCAGACAGGAAATCGACCACGCGCGTGTGCTCGGGGCCCGTTCCGACGATGCACAGCCGAGGCAGGCCCTGCCCTCCGTCGCGCGCTTCCTTGAAAGCCTTGAAGATCTTGGAGAAACTCAGGCTACTGGGCAAGACGACCCCCTTTGCTGGGCGTGACGGTGGCCCGCAGATGAATCGCCTGCAACAGGCCGACGAGCATGAGGAACGCGATCATGTGCGTCCCTCCATAGCTGACGAACGGCAGCGGGATACCCGTCACCGGCATGATACCAATCGTCATCCCGATATTCACGAAGACCTGGAAGAGGATGACCGCACCGATGCCGCCGGCGAGGATGCTGCCGTACATGTCGCGCGACAGGATGGCGATGCGCAGGGCGCGCCAGATCAACACCGAGTACAGGATGAGCAGCACCGTCGCGCCGAGGAAGCCGTTGCGCTCGCTGATCACGGCGAAGATGAAGTCGGTGTGGTGTTCGGGCAGGAAGTCGAGAGTGGTCTGGGTGGCGGCGCTGCCTCTCCCTGTCATCGAGCCGGCTCCGACGGCGATCATCGACTGGATGATGTTGTACCCGGAGCCATCCGGGTCGCGGCTCGCGTCGACGAACACCAGGAGTCGGTCGATCTGGTACGACTTGATGAGATGGATGCCCACCTGCGGGAGTACTTCGAGTGCGACGGCGAACGCGATCGCCGCGGCGCCGAAGAGAGCCGCGAAGTGGGTCCACGGCGCACCGTAGAAGTAGAGCATGGCCAGAGCCAGCATCACCACGACCACAGCCGACCCGAAGTCTGGCTCCCGGTAGATGAGGAGCGCCGGCAGGGCGACCAGGGCCAGAACCGTGGCGGTCACGCGGCGAGAGCCGAGCAGTTCCATGCGGTCGGCGAGGAAGGCGCCGAGCGCCAGCGCGATGAGCAGCATGGCGACCGCCGACGGCTGGAACCGCGTGACGCCCAGATCGATCCAGCGCCGGGCGCCGTTCACCTCCTGCCCGAGGGGGATGACGGCGATGAGCATGACGACGGCAAGGCCGTAGAACAGCCACTGGAAGCGCCGGTAGATCTCGTAGTCCACCACGGTGATCACGCCGGCGATGACGAGCCCGAGCACCACCGCGATGACCTGCTGCTGCACGAAGTACAGGGGCTCGCCGCTCACGTCCGGCCGGGTCGCGTAGTAGATCATCGTCACCCCGTAGGCGACGAGTCCCAGACTCGCCGCCAGGAGCAGGTAGTCGATGTGCCGCACGTAGTCGCGCCAGCCCACCGTCAGTCACTCCTCGTCGTGCCGGTCGGCTTGCCGCTCTTCACCTTGAAGAGGGCGTCGTAGATGAGCCGCGTGGCCGGGGCGGCGACGGCGCCGCCGTGGCCGCCCTTCTCGACCATCACCACGGTCACGTACTTGGGATCGTCGAACGGCGCGTAGCTCGCGTACCACGCGTAGTCCACGTAGCGGCCGTTGTCCCACACCTCGGCGGTGCCGGTCTTGCCGGCCACCGCCACCGGGTAGCCGGCGAACACGGCCGCCGACGTACCCGTCGACGAGGAGGCCGCCTCGCGCAGCCCGCGCCGCACGACGTCGAGCGTGCTCTTGGAGACGTCGATCTTGCCGGCCTTGCCCGGGTCGAGGTTGCGGACCATCTCGCCCCGGGCGTCGACGATCTTGCGTCCCAGGTGTGGCGTCACGATCGTGCCGCCGTTGGCGATGGCCGCATACGTCACGGCGAGCTGCAGCGGCGTCGCCTCCAGATCGCCCTGACCGATGGCCAGGTTGATCGAGTGGCCCGGCGTCCAGATCTTGTCGATCGCGCCCTCGAAGTACTCCTGGCGCCACTCGGGCGTCGGGATGCGACCGGCGACTTCGCCGGGGATGTCGATACCCGTCGGCTTGCCCATGCCCAGCCGTCCCGCCCAGTCCGCAAGCTCCGTTCCCTGACGAGCGTAGAACCGGTAGCCGACGTTGTAGAAGTAGACGTCGCACGACTGCGTGAGAGCACCGACGAGATCGAGCGTCCCGTGCCCATCCTTGGCCCAGCAGCCGAAGACCCTCTCCTCCGTGTCGATGGGGACCTGGTAGCCGCCGTCGCAGTAGAATCCCGTGCCGGGGTCGATCACCCCCTCCTCAAGGGCGGCGACGGCGTCGACGACCTTGAACGTGGAGCCCACGGCCTTCGCCGATTGGGTGGCGCGGTTGAGCAAGGGCCGGTTGGCGGACGGATCGGAGAGCCTCTCGAAGTCCTTGGTGCTGATGCCGCCCACCCAGACGCCCGGGTCGTACGTCGGATAGCTGGCCATCGCCAGCACCTCCCCATTGCGCGCGTCGAGCACGAGGGCGGCCCCGCCGTTGGCCGCGTAGCTCCCTGTGGCTGTGCGCCAGGCTGATCGCATAGCGCAACGCGTCCTCCGTCTCGGCCTGCACCCGGGAGTCGATCGTCGTCTTCAGCGAGGCGCCCGGCTGCGGCAGGCGGCCGCCGGGCGCCACCGAGCCAGACTTGGGCCGGCCATGGGCGTCGACCTCCACCTTGGCGACGCCGTCGCGGCCCCGCAGCCACTGATCGTAGGTCGACTCCAGCCCGCCCTGACCGATCACGTCGCCTGCGCCGTAGCCCTTGTAGCGCGGCTCCTTGAGCTGTTCGGGCGAGATCTCGCCGATGCTGCCCAGCAGGTGCGCGGCGAGCGCGCCCTGCGGGTAGTCGCGCAGGTAGGTCTTCCTGATCTCGACGCCGGGGAACGACTGCTTGTGCTCCAGCAGGTAGGAGACCACCTTGCGGTCGACGTCCTCCTTGACGACGACGAGATCGATACCGCCGGGGCCGCCCTGCTCGTCGAGCTGCGCGAACGCGACCCCCGCGTGCGCCGCGAGCTTCTTGCGGATGCGCCGCTCCTTGACGTTCAGCACGCGGGCCAGCCGCTTGGTCGTCGCCGCGAGCTCGCCCGGCGGCACGTCCATCAAGCGGATCCCGACCGCAAGGCCGGCACGGTTCTCGACGATCGCCTTGCCGTTGCGGTCCTGGATCGTCCCGCGCGGCGCCACGACCTTGACCGAGCGCAGGCGGTTGTCGTTGGCCTGCGCGGCGAAGTCCTCGCCGCTCAGTATCTGCAGGTACCACAGGCGGAACAGGATGATGCCGAAGAGCAGGACCGCGAGGCCGAGAAGGATGGCGACGCGCAGTGCGATGGACGGCAGCTGGATGACGGGCTTGTCGCGACGGCCGGTGCGGATCGGCCGGTCGCGACGACCCGATTCTCTACCGGGCACGAGCCACACGCAGATCACCCGCCCCTCGCAGCCAGAACCGCACGACGACGTAGACGGGACCGGCGAGTAGCGTGTTGAGGACCAGCGACGGCACCAGGACGCGCACCAGGAAGAACCCGAACGGCATCTGACGCTCGAGCAGAGCCTGGGCTATCGCATAGAGCACGGAGGCGACGAGCGTCGCCGCGAAGGCGCTCACCAGCGGCGCGAAGCCAGCCGAGAGGTCGGCGGTCTCGGCGTAGCGGCCCACGAAGTAGCCCACGAGGACGAAGATGAAGGCTCCGAGGCCGAAGGGCTCCATCAGCGCGATGGCCACAAGGCTGCCGGTGAGGAACCCGAAGATCGCTCCGATCTCGGCGCCGCGCAGCAACGCCACGGAGACGACGATGAGCAGCGCGAAATCCGGGTTGGCGCCCAGGATGCGGATGTTGGGTGCGATGGTCGTCTGCAGCAGTCCCGCCACCAGCAGGGCTACGGCCAGCCGTGCGATGTCCGCCGGCGGCGGCCAGGGAGAGCTCTGCTCGTCTGCCTTGGTGCGCGTGAACCTCACCGCACGACCACCTGGACGAGATCGAGCTTGCGAAAGTCGACGAAGGGGCTGATCGAGATGCTCTGGTACAGCTCGACTTCCTGCGAACCCACGCTCTCCACCACGCCGATGGGGATGCCGCGCACGAAGATCGATCCCTTGCGGCCCGAGGTGACGACGTGCTGACCGGCCTTGACGCGCTCGCTCTTGTCGACGTAGCCGAGCGTGACGTCGCCCGTGACGCTGCCCGTGACGATGCCCTGCGCTCCTCCCGGCAGGACCACGGCGTCGGCATAGCTCTGCTGGTCGGAGATGAGCGTGACCTGGGCCGTATCGCCGGTCACGCTCGTGACGCGGCCGACCAGGCCCGAACCGTTCACAACGGCATCGTAGATGCCCACGCCGCGATCGCTGCCCGCATCGATCGTCACTGTCGAGTACCAGGCCGCCGTGGAGCGGGCGACAACACGGCTGGTGACCAGCTCGACCCCCTTGGGGAAGATCTCGTCATCCTGCAGGTCGACCAGTCCACGCAACTCCTCGTTCTCGGCTTGGGTGGCCAGCTCGTTGGCCAGGCCGGCGCGCAGCTGCTCGACCTCCTTGCGCAGCTCAGCGTTCTCGGAGCTGGCGCTGAATGTGCCGGCCGCCCAGTTCCAGGAGTCACGCAACGGCTTCGTGGCCACGGCCGTGCCCCTCTGAAGGGGCGCGACGACCCGCAGGACGCCGTCCTGCAAGCTGTGGGCAAGTCCGTCGTCGGACTCACGAAAGTAGAGCGTGAGCATGGCGACGGAGAGGAGCAGCAGAGCTGCGACAACGATCCGCCGCCGGAGTACGCGCCGGCGCTTCACAGGTCAGTTGAAGATCGAGCTACCGCCCGCGCGGCCGGGAGTGGCTCTTGCTCTTGACCAGGACATCGAACTCCTCAAGGTACTTGCCGGAGCCCACGGCGACACTGGTGAGCGGCGACTCGGCGACATGCACCGGCATCTGGGTCTCGGCGCGGAGGCGCTCTGCGAGACCCTGCAGCAGCGACCCGCCTCCGGCCAGCATGATGCCGCGATCCATGATGTCGCTGGCGAGCTCCGGCGGCGTCTTGTCGAGTGTCGCCTTGATCGCGTCGATGATCGCCTGCACCGGCTCGTCGAGAGCCGTGCGGATCTCCTCTGACGTCAGGACGATGGTCTTCGGCATGCCGGTGACGAGGTCGCGGCCACGGATCTCGGCCTGCTCCTCCTGCGGCAGCGGGGAGGCGGAACCGATCTCCAGCTTGATCTCCTCCGAAGTCTGACTGCCGATGAGCAGCTTGTAGTCCTTCTTCACGTAGCTGATGATCGCCTCGTCCAGCTCGTCGCCGCCGACACGGATGGACTGGCTGACGACGATACCGCCGAGCGAGATGACGGCGACCTCGCTGGTGCCGCCGCCGATGTCGACGATCATGCTGCCGGTCGGCTCCGCCACCGGAAGGCCGGCGCCGATGGCCGCGGCCATGGGCTCTTCGATCAATGTCGCCCAGCGGGCTCCGGCTGAGTAGGTCGCCTCTTCGACGGCGCGCTTCTCGACGCCGGTCACGCCGGACGGCACGCAGATGACGACGCGCGGGTGAGCCCAGCGGTTCTGCATGACCCGGCGGATGAAGTGTCGCAGCATCTGCTCGGTCACGTCGAAGTCGGCGATCACGCCGTCCTTGAGAGGCCGCACCGCGCTGATGGTCGCCGGCGTGCGGCCCAGCATCCGCTTGGCCTCCATGCCGACGGCATGCACCTCACCCGTGCGATGGTCGATGGCGACCACCGACGGCTCGGACAGCACGATGCCGCGCCCGCGAAGGTAGATGAGGGTGTTGGCGGTGCCGAGGTCGACAGCCATATCGCGGGCGCCGAAGCCGGTGATGAATCCGAGGAAGCTGATGCCGAGGTCCTTTCGGGGAGAGACCGAAGGTGATTGTATACGCTGCCCGCGACCCAGCCAACCGAGGCGGTGGCCGCCCTCAGCTCTCGTCGCCGGGGCCCGGCAACCACGAAAACGGCTGCACATCGAAGTGCGCGAGAGCCTCCAGCAGGGCCGCCACGGGCAGGCCGACGACGTTGAAGTAGTCGCCGTCGACGCGCTCGACCAGGGCCGAACCGATGCCTTGGATGGCGTAGGCGCCGGCGCGCTCGCGCCACTCGCCGCAGGCGAGGTAGGCGGCGATCGCCGCCTCGTCGAGGGCGCGAAAGGTCACGGCCGTGAGCGCGCTGCTCGTGACCGCCTGCTCGGACGAGCACAGGTGGAGCCCGCTGTGGACTTCGTGGGTGCGTCCGGCGAGAAGGCGCAGAGACGCGGCCGCATCCTGCTCGCAGGGTGCCTTGCCGAGCACCCGCCCGTCGACGACGACCACGGTGTCGACGCCGAGCACCAGTTCGCCGGGCAGCGGGCGCAGGCGGGCCAGGACCTCCCTGGCCTTGCCGCGCGCGTTGCTCTCGACCGTGTGCGTCGGCCGGCCCTGGAGCAGGGACTCGTCGTGCCGGCTCACGGCGACGCGATAGGGGATGGCGAGCTGCGTCAGCAGCGCCCGCCGCTGGGGCGAGCGCGACGCGAGGACGAGCTTCACGGAGAGAAGGGCCGGACCCTCGGTCCGCTCAGACGAGTTCGTCTGCGGCGAAGAACAACGCGATCTCGCGTGCGGCGCTCTCCGCACCATCGGAGCCGTGCACGATGTTCTCCTCCTTGGACAGCGAGAGATCGCCGCGGATCGTTCCGGGCGCAGCCTGGGCGGCGTCGGTAGCGCCCAGCATCGTCCGCGCCACGGTGATCGCCTCCTGGCCCTCCCAGACCATGGCGACCACAGGTCCTCTCGTGATGAAGGCCGAGAGCGAAGGAAAGAACGGCTTCTCGACGTGCTCCGCGTAGTGCCGCTCGGCGAGCGCGCGATCGATGCGCATGGCCTTCATGCCGCACAGCCTGAAGCCGCGCCGCTCGAAGCGGGTGATGACCTCCCCGACCACGCCGCGCTCGACGCCGTCGGGCTTGACCATGACGAAAGTGCGTTCCACGAGTGACCTCCTTGGGCCTGAAGACGCGACCCGGGGCCGCGGACGGAGTCGTGACCTTGTCGTACGGGCGCGCTACCGCAGGCGATCGCGCGACGCCACCGAGGCGGGCGGTGTCTCGGTCTCGCAGTACGGACAGACGCTCCAACTCGGCTCGAGCGGCCGGCCGCACGACTGGCACTGCTGGCGCAGGCGCCGGTGGCACGATGGGCAGACGAGGTAGTCGTCGCGCGCCGGCGTTCCACAGAAGGCGCAACGCGGGTCCTCGCTGAGGCGCTGCTCCATCATCTGCAGATCGAGATCGCGCACCCGGCGTTCGTCGAGATACTCGGACGGCCGAGCGATAGCGTAGACGATCCAACCGATGGGACCGAACACCAGGCCGGCCGCCACACAGACGCCGATCACGACCTTGTCTTCGATGCGCCGCCGGGCGTCCTTGTAGATCCAGTACGCGGCCGCCAGCCAGACGGCGACGACGACGAAGAAGAACAGGTAGACGATGAACTGCCAGGCGGGCGTCGAGAAGAAGTCGGTGAACGCCTGGAACGGGTTCGAGTCGGTCGTGTCGTTCGCGGCAACGATGATCGCGTGAGGCACCCTCTTCCTCCTCAGGAGAGCGTCGTCGGGCTGCGCGAGGCACCCCGTCCGAATGGCGGCCGGTCACGGGCTCAACGACGGGAGGTCCCCCCGGCGCGCCCCCGACCGACGACTGGCCTCAGCAGCCAGCCGGGCAATCATACCCGAGAAGATCGCCCGGTGGACAGACTGCAGGCAGACGAGCACGAATCGCCTAGATGAGTCCCGGGAGGACGCCCGGCGCCACGGCCAGACGCATGCCGAGGGCATACCCGACGTAGAAGGCGATCAGGGCGACGGCGACCACGATGAGGAGCGCCACCAGGAACCGAACGGCCGGGTGCGCGGTCTTCTGTGCCATTCACCCCTCCCGAGTTTCGCGTAAGTATACAGAAGGGACGAGCGCCTCGCGCAGGTCCTCGAGGAGGAACAGGGAACCGGTGATCAGGACGCTTCCGCCTGCCCCGGCACGCTCGCGAGCCAGAGCCAGCGCCGCCCACGGGTCGGGTTCGACGGTGACGGCGAACCCGTCGCCATCTGAGCCTGCGGCGCGCACGGCCCCCGCCAGTTCGTCGGCAGTCAGGCTACGCGCTTCAGCGGCCTGCGTACACACCACGCCGCGGAGGAGGGGCAGGAGGATCGCGAGCATCTCCCCGTACCCCTTGTCTCGCATCATGGCGAGCACCCCGACGGTGGGCGCGGGCATCGCGAGCGCGGCCAGACTGCGGGCCAGCGTGCGGACTCCGTCCGGGTTGTGCGCACCGTCGGCGATGACGAGCGGCCGCTCGCCCAACTGCTGAAAGCGCCCAGGGACGACTGCGCCCTTGAGCGCCTCGCGGGCGGCTGCCTCGTCGAGCTCGCCGAGGAGCAGCCGTACGGCGGCCACGGCCGAGCCGGCGTTCACGACCTGATAGAGGGCCGGCGTGGGCAGCGCCAGCCCCGTCCAGCGCCCTCCCTCGGCAGGCATGCGCACCGTGAAATCGGCCGGCGTGCCCTCTACCGTGTAGTCGGGACCCAGCAGGTGAGCGCGGCCGCCCGCGGCCTCGCAGACCCGCCGGGCCTGTCCGTCCAGGTCGCCGAGCTCGCCGAACACCGCGTCGCCGCCCTTGATGACGGCCGCCTTCTCGGCGAAGATCAGCTCCCGCGTGTCGCCCAGCACGTGTGTGTGCTCGAGTCCCACGTTGGTGAGCACGACCACCGGCGCCGTGACGACGTTGGTCGCGTCCAGGCGCCCCCCGAGCCCCGCCTCGAGCGCGACGGCCTGCGCCCCACTCTCGGCCAGCGCCAGCAGAGCGGCCACCGTGAGCACCTCGAACTGGGTGGCCTGCCCATCCGCGGCGGGCAGCCGCGAGACCAGAGAGCGCACTCGCTCGACACAGCGCCCAAGCTGCTCGGCCGCGATCGGCCGACCGTCGATGAGCACACGCTCGTTCCACCCGAAGATATGCGGTGAGAGGTAGGCGCCGGAGCGCCGCCCGTGCGCAGCGGAGCAAGGCCTCGCAGTAGCGGGCGGTGGAGGACTTGCCGTTGGTGCCGACCACATGGATGACCCGATACGCGTCCTGCGGCCGGCCCAGCCAGTCGAGCAACAGACTCACCCGCTCGAGACCCGGGCGCATGCCGAACGCCGCCAGCCCCCGGAGGTAGGCGACCCAACCGGGAGTGCTCACCCCTGGCGCAGCCGGTCCAGACGTGCGGCCAGCTCGTCCCGGTCCGCGACGCGGGCCGCGAGATTGTCGCGCTCCTTCTGCACCACGGCCTCGGGAGCGCGGCTGACGAAGCCCTCGTTCGCCAGCCTGGCCCGCGAGCGCTCGACCTCGGCCTCAGCCTTGACGAGCTGCTGCTCGAGACGCGCGATCTCCGCCGGCCGGTCGACGCTGGCGGCGACCTCCAGATGGCCGCCGGGCACGAGCACGACGGTGGCGCCCGCCTCCGGCACGCCATCGCAGCTCGACGTCGGTGCGCGCCAGCACTCGCAGAGGCTCGAACGTACGGGGCATAGTCGCGCGGCGGCCTCCCCGTCGCCGACGAAGACGGCGTTGAGCACCTGCCCGGGCGGGACCTTGGTCTCGGCGCGGAACTGGCGCAGAGCGTTGACGGCAGCCTGCAGGGCGCCCACGGCCGCCTCGTCGTCCGGGGCCGAGAGCGCCGCGTCGTGCAGCGGATGCGCCTGGTCGATGAGCGGGGCCTCCCCGTACTGCGCCGCGATCTCCTCGGTCACGAACGGCAGGAACGGATGAAGGAGACGCACGATCTGCCCGAGCAGCCAGCGGGCATGACCGGCTGCGGCGGCCCTAGCGGCCTCATCGTCGCCGTAGAGCCGCACCTTGGCGAGCTCCAGATACCAGTCGCAGAACTCGTTCCAGACGAAATGGTAGAGCGTGTCGACGGCGGCCGCGAAATCGTAGCCCGTGACGGCCGCCTCGACCTCCGCCAGGCAGTGCTGGAAGCGGCTCGTGATCCAGCGATCCACCTGGTCGGCGTCGCTGCGCGCCGCGTCGTGGCCCTCGCTGGCCAGCAGCACGAGCCGCGACGCGTTCCAGAGCTTGTTGGCGAAGCCGCGGCCCATGGCTATCTTCTCCTCGCTGAAGCGCACGTCCTGGGTGCTGCTCATCAGCAGGAGGCCGAAGCGGGTCGCGTCGGCGCCGTACTTGTCGATCAGATCGAGAGGATCGATGCCCGTGCCCAGACTCTTGCTCATCCGGCGGCCGTCGGTAGCCTGGATCACGGAGTGGATGTAGACGTCGCGGAAAGGGACGTCGCCGGCGAACTCGAGACCCATCATCACCATGCGCGCGACCCAGAGAAAGACGATCTCGCGCGCCGTACTCAGCAGGCTGGTGGGATAGAAGTACTCCAGATCCGCCGAGCGCTCCGGCCACCCCCAGGTGGCGAACGGCCAGAGCGCCGAGCTGAACCAGGTGTCGAGGACGTCCGTCTCGCGCGTCAGCTTCGTCCCGGCGCAGCGCGTGCAGGCAGGCGGCTCGGTCTCGGCGACGACGATCTCGCCGCAGTCGTCGCAGTACCACACCGGGAGTTGGTGGCCCCACCAGAGCTGCCGGCTGATACACCACGGGCGCAGGTTCTCCATCCAGTCGAGGTAGACGTGGCCCCAGCGCTCCGGCGTGAACCGCACGCTGCCGTCGCGCACGGCCTCGATGGCGGGCTCCTTGAGCTCGTCCATGTGCATGAACCACTGCTCGCTGATGAGAGGCTCGACGGGTGTGCTGCAACGGTCGCAGGTGGCGACGCTGTGCGCGTAGTCCTCGATCCTCACGAGCGCACCCGCCATCTCGAGATCGGCGAGGATGCGCTCCGCGGCGGTCTCGACGTCCAGGCCGGCGTAGGGGCCGCCGGCCGCGGTGATGCGGCCGTCCTGGCCGATCGCCTGCACAGACTCGAGCCCGTGGTCGCGGCCGATCTCGAAGTCGGTGAGGTCGTGAGCGGGCGTGATCTTGAGCGCACCCGTGCCGAACGCCGGGTCGACGCGCTCGTCGGCGACGATCTTCAGTTCGCGCCCGAGCAGCGGCAGGATGGCGGTCTTGCCGACGATGTCCGCGTAGCGCGCATCGGTCGGATTCACCGCCACGGCCGTGTCGCCGAGCATCGTCTCCGGCCGCGTCGTCGCGATCGTCACGCTGCCGCCGCCAACGATCGGGTAGCGGATGTGGTTGAGCGTCCCGGGCGTCTCCCTGTACGCGACTTCGAGATCGCTGATCGCCGTGCCGCAGCGCGGGCACCAGTTCACGAGATAGCTGTCCTTGTAGATGAGCCCGCGGTGGAAGAGGGTGACGAAGACCTTGAGGACCGCCTCCACGTACCCCTCGTCGAACGTGAAGCGCTCGCGCTCGTAGTCGCAGGCACAGCCCAGCCTCTTGAGCTGATTGATGATCGTGTGGCCGTACTCCTCGCGCCACGTCCAGACCCGGCGGCCGAACTCCTCGCGCCCGAGGTCCTCCTTGCTCAGGCCCTCCTTGCGCAGCATCTTCTCGACGACGTTCTGCGTGGCGATGCCGGCGTGGTCCGTGCCGACCAGCCAGCACGCGTTCTCCCCCAGCATCCGGTGGTAGCGCGTGAGGACATCCTGGATGGTCCCGTTGAGCGCATGCCCCATGTGCAGACTGCCGGTGATGTTGGGCGGCGGGATGACGATGGAGTAGGGCGTCCGCGTCGGGTCGGGCTCGGCATGGAAGAGCCGCGCGCCGAGCCAGCGCTCGGTCCAGCGCGCCTCGACGGCGGCGGGCTCGAAGCGCGTGGTCTCGCGCAGACGGTCGTTGGCGTTCTGTGCGTCGGTCACGGTGCCTCGATGCTCATCGGGACGTCATGGCGCGGCCTGGATGACGTGGCGCCGCCCCGAGCCGAAGACTCGAGTATATCTGCCCGGCGCGCCTACTCGCTGAGAGCCGCCGGCCTCTGCGTTCTCACGCAGCGGCCCGCGGTGGTAGGGTGACGGCGTGCCTGCCGGTGAGCCAGAGAGGAGAAGGTCAGATGAAGGCGCGCAAGTACCAGATCACGGCGTGCGACGTCCCGCCCAGCGTCCGGCCCGGAAGATCAAGCCTCTACAGCGAGATCGTGGCGGACTTCCTGGAGAAGGGCATCCAGTCCGGCCGTATTGACGCCCCGGGTCACAAGACGGCCAACATCGCTGCCGGCCTGGCCGGCGCGATCAAGGCGAGCGGCGCTCCCCTCAAGGTACGCCGACGGGGCGAGCACATCTACCTGGAGAGGATCGACGACTAGGAGCCGGACTCGGCCGCCTCGTCCTCCGGCGGCAGCTCGCCGCCACTGGCCTCGATCGCACAGACCTGGCAGAAATCCTCACCGGCGCCGATGTCGACGCCGCACCGCGAGCAATGCACCTCGAGCCTGCCGGTCGTCGCGTCCACCGCCGGCTCGAGCGGCGAGCCGGGCGTCTGATGATCGTGCTCGTGACTGTGATCGTGGCTGTCGTTCATCTCAGAGAGCTCCTCTGCCCACGCTGTTCGGGCGACGTGCCGCGAGTGTACCCGGACCGGGTGCGTTCTTATCCAGCGTGGACGGTCGGCGCCGCACTCGGCCGGCGGCAGCACGACGTCCGGCGAAGCACGTGGGGCAGCGCCTCCTCGAAGCTGTCGACGTAGACGAGCTGCAGCTTCGCCGCGATCTCGGCCGGAAGCTCCTCGACGGTGCCCCGATTGGCGGACGGCAGCAGCACCGTGCGGACTCCGCTGCGCGAGGCGGCCAGGAGCTTCTCTTTGAGGCCGCCGATGCGCAGGATGCGGCCGCCGAGCGTGATTTCGCCGGTCATCGCGACGCGCGGCTTGACCGGCACGCGGCTGAGCGCCGAGAGCATCGCGACGGCGAGGGCGAGGCCCGCCGACGGGCCGTCCTTGGGAACGGCCCCCTCGGGCACGTGCACGCGCACGTCCTGGCTCGCCAGATCGAGGCCCTCTTTGGTGAGATGCGGTGAGCGCCGCATCAGTGTCTTCAGCGCCGGCGATCGCTCGACGTTGGCGAGCAGGTAGCCCCAGGCGGCCGAGGCCGACTCCTGCATGACCTCTCCGAGTTGCCCGGTCAGTACCAGCTCGCCCCGACCGCGCGCAAGAGTCGCCTCGACTGTGAGCACCTCGCCGCCGTCTGACGTGTAGGCGAGGCCGAGGCTCTCGCCCACGCGGGCCACGCGGCCCAGATCGGTGTCGAGCCAGATCGCCTCACCAAGGTAGCCCCTGAGATCCCCCGCAGTGACCGTGACCGGCAGCTCGAGCTCGCCTTCGACGTGCCCGCGAGCAACCTTGCGAGCGACGCGTCGCAAGGCTCGCTCGAGCTCGCGCACCCCCGCCTCGCGCGTGTAGCCGCGGACGATGGCGGCCAGAGCGCCGCGGCCGAACCTGATATCGGCGCGCCGCAGCCCGGTCTCGACGGCGGTCCGCGGCATCAGATGCCGCCTCGCGATGGCGAGCTTCTCGGCCAGCGAGTAGCCGCTGAGGTGGATCACCTCGAGCCGGTCGTAGAGCGTCGCGGGGATCCCGTCCACGTCGTTCGCGGTGGCGATGAAGAAAACCTTGCTGAGGTCGTACTCGCACTCCAGGTAGTTGTCTCGGAAGCTCGTGTTGTGCGCAGGGTCCAGGACTTCCATGAGCGCCGCGGCGGGGTTGCCGCGCCAGTCGCTGTCGAGCTTGTCGATCTCGTCGAGGAGCATGACCGGGTTGTCGACCCCGGCCTTGGTCAGCCCTTCGATGATACGGCCCGGCATGGCTCCGACGTAGGTACGCCGATGCCCGCGGATCTCGGCCTCGTCGCGGACACCGCCGAGGGCGATGCGCGCGAAGGGCCGACCGAGCGCTTCGGCGATGCTATGCGCGACGCTGCTCTTGCCGGTCCCCGGAGGGCCGGCCAGGCAGAGGATCGTCGCCGGCTGGTCCGGGCCGTCCGGGGCGCTACGCCCTCCCGACCGGGCCGCCGCCGAGCGCATCCGGCAGACGGCGAGGTACTCGAGGATGCGGTCCTTCACGTCTTTCAGTCCGAAGTGGGTGCGCTCCAGATGCGCGCCCACCGCGGTCACGTCGACCTCGGCGGGCGCCATCTTGCCCCAGGGCAGATCGAACATCGTGTCGAGAAGCCCGCGGATGACCGCCACTTCCGGACTCATCGGCGGAGCCTGCACGAGCTTGCGCAGCTCGCGCTCCGCGAGCTTGTGCGCCGACGCAGAGAGCTCTGTCTCCTCGAGTCGCCGCGCGTACTCCGCTGTCTCCTCGTCCGGCGCCTCGCCGGCCTCCTTGATCTCGTCGCGGATGACCTTCATCTTCTCGTGCAGGAGCAGCTGACGCTGCGCGTTCTCGATGCGCTGCTGGACCTTGTTCATGATGTCCTGCTCCATGCCAAGCACGGCCGTCTCTTCGAGCAGCGCTTCGAGGAGGGCGATGAGACGCTCCTGAGTCGACACGCGTCTCAAGGAGCGCCTGCTTCTCCTCGCTGGCGATCTGCAGGTGCGCGGCCACGAGGTCGGCGACGGCCTCAGGGTCCTCAGCCTGGCTGACGACGTACTGCACCTCGTCGGCCACCTGTGGATTGAGCTGCACGTAGGTCGCGAACTCGTTCGTCACCCGGCGCGCCAGCGACCGGCAGCGCGCCAGCTCCCGGTCCCCCGGCTGCAGCGGCGTGTAGTTCACGACGAAGTGGGGGAGGTCGACTCGTAGCTCTCGATGCGCACGCGCTCCTGACCCTCGACCAGAGCCTTGATGCTGCCGTCGGGCAGCTTGAAGAGCTGCAGGACCATGGCCCGGGTGCCCACGGGCATGATGTCGGCGACCACGGGGTCTTCGACCGAGGGCTGGCGCTGGGCGCTGAGGATGATCGGCGTCTTGTCGCTAAACGCGCTCTCGATCGCCTTGATCGACTTCTCGCGCCCGACGTAGATCGGAGCGACCATCCTGGGAAAGACGACGAGCTCCCGGGTCGGCAGAAGCGGAAGCGCGCCGGTCTCTCCCTCCGCCACGGAGGCCGCTGCGGCCTCAGGCGGACTTTGCGTCACGTTGTGGCGTCGCCTTCTCCGCCTCGGTGACGAGCGTCGGGTCGATGCCACGTTCGATGCTCTCGCGCGTGATCACGCACTTGCGCACGTCCGCCCGAGAGGGAAGATCGAACATGACGCCCATCAGCGATTCCTCGATGATCGATCGCAGCCCGCGGGCTCCGGTGCCGCGCAGCGTCGCCTTGGCGGCGATCGCCTCGAGCGCCTCGTCGGCGAACGACAGCTCGACGCCGTCCAGCTCGAAGAACTTCTTGTACTGGCGCGTCAGCGCGTTCTTGGGCTCCGTGAGGATGCGCACCAGGTCCGTCTGGTCCAGGTTGTGCACGGCCGAGACGACCGGCAGGCGACCGATGAACTCGGGGATCAACCCGAAGTCGAGCAGGTCTTCGGGCAGCGCGTGCGCGAAGACGGTGCCCGGGTCCTTCTCGGCCTTGCTGATGACGTCGGCCATGAACCCCACGCCTTGGCGGCCCATGCGACGCTCGATGATCTTCTCGAGGCCGGAGAAGGCACCCCCGCAGATGAACAGCACGTTGGTCGTGTCTATCGTGAGGAACTCCTGGTGCGGGTGCTTGCGTCCGCCCTGGGGAGGCACGCTGGCCTGAGTTCCCTCGAGGATCTTGAGGAGCGCCTGCTGCACGCCCTCGCCCGACACGTCGCGGGTGATGGACGGGTTCTCGGCCTTGCGCGCGATCTTGTCGATCTCGTCGATGTAGATGATGCCGGTCTCGGCACGCTTGACGTCGAAGTCGGCCGCCTGGATGAGCTTCAGCAGGATGTTCTCGACATCCTCGCCCACATAGCCCGCCTCGGTCAGCACCGTGGCGTCGGCGATCGCGAACGGCACGTTGAGGATGCGTGCCAGCGTCTGCGCGAGCAACGTCTTGCCGCAGCCGGTGGGGCCGAGCAAGAGGATGTTGCTCTTGGCGAGCTCGACCTCCGTCTCGCTCGAAGCGGTGGCCTGCACGCGCTTGTAGTGGTTGTACACGGCCACGGCCAGCGAACGCTTGGCCTCTGTCTGGCCGACCACGTAGTCGTTCAGGATCTCGTTGATGTCGCGCGGCTTGGGCAGTTCGTCGAGACTGAGGATGGCCGGCGCGGAGAGCTCCTCGTCGATGATCTCGTTGCAGAGGTCGATGCACTCGTCGCAGATGTAGACGCCAGGGCCAGCAATGAGCTTTTTGACCTGGCGCTGCGACTTGCCGCAGAAGCTGCACAGCAGCTGGTCGTTGTTCTCACTCGTTCCCGCCAACTTCCCGGTCCTCCTCGTTCAGATGCCCGTGGGCCCGCTAGCGCTGGGCGATCACGTCATCGATGATGCCGTACGTCTTCGCCTCGTCGGCCGACATGAAATAGTCCCGCTCGGTATCCTGACGCACGCGCTCGACAGGCTGACTGGTGTGCTCGGCGATGATCTCGTCCAGCCTGTGACGCAGATTGAGCACTTCTCTTGCATGGATCTCGATGTCGGTGGCCTGTCCCTCGTAGCCACCGGCGACCTGGTGGATCAGAATGCGTGCGTTGGGCAGCGCGAAGCGCTTGCCCTTCGCCCCACCGGCCAGCAGCAGCGCTCCCATGCTCATGGCGCTGCCGACGCAGATCGTGCTCACGTCCGGCTTGATGAACTGCATCGTGTCGTAGATGGCCAACCCGGCGTACACCGACCCGCCCGGGCTGTTCACGTAGAGGCTGATGTCCTTGTCCGGGTCGTCAGACTCGAGATGGATGAGCTGGGCGACGATGAGGTTCGCGACATCGTCGTTCACCGGCGTGCCGAGGAATACGACGCGCTCGTTGAGGAGCCGCGAGAAGATGTCGAACGAGCGCTCGCCGCGACTCGTCTGCTCGATCACGTATGGAACCAGTACACTCACTTCTTCACCCTTCTCTCGGGATGCGCACGATCATCGCTGCTCTTTGCCCGCCGAGACCCTATGCGAGAGGCGCCGCGTCGGCCTCGGCCGCCTCGTCGACCACATCCTCGAGCGCCTCGACCGCGGCCTCGTCGGCCTCGACCTCCTCCGCGGCGGCCGCGTCGGCCTCGGTCATCTCCACCTCCACGGCGATCTCGGCGAGGTAGTCGACCGTCTTGACCACTAGGAGTTCGGCACGCAACTGCTCTTGCCTTCCGGACTTGCGGATATCGCTCAGCAGCTTCAGGTAGTCGCTGCCCATGGCCTCGGCATCGTGCTTCACAGCCGCGGCGATATCGTCGTCGGTCGCCGAGAGGTGCTCGGCGGCGGCGATGGCGTCGAGCACGAGCCGCCGCTTGAGGATGCGCTCGGCCTGGGGACGCATCCCGTCCTCGGCCTCCTGCTCGGTCTTCTCGAGCACGCCGAGGTAGGCCTCCATGGTGATGCCGCGTTCGCTGATGCTCTTCTCGAGATCGTGGTACAGACGGTGCGCCTCGCGGTCGACCAGGACCTTCGGCAAGCTCACCGTGGCGTTGTCGACAGCCCTGTCGACGGCAGCGGTGCGGAAGTCGCTGTCGCTGGTGTCGGCGGCCGCGGCCTCCATCCGCTTGCGCAAGTCGGCGCGCAGCTCGGCGAGCGTCTGGAACTCGCTGATGTCGGCGGCGAAGGCATCGTCGAACTCGGGGACGACCTTGGCCTTGATCTCTTTGATCTCGACCGTGAACGTCGCCTTCGTGCCGGCCAGGTCCTGGGTCTGGTAGTCGTCTGGGAACGTGAGCTCGAAGGTCTTCTGCTCGCCGGGCGCGACGCCTACGATCTCCTCCTCGAACCCGGGGATCAGCTGGGCGTTGCCGACCTCGAACATCTGGTTCTTGCCCTGGGCGTCCGGGATGGGCTTGCCGTCATGCGAGCCATCCACGTCCATGAGGACGAAGTCGCCGCTCTGCACCGGACGGTCCTCGACAGGCTGCAGCGTCGCAAGACGCTCCTGCAGCTGCGCCAGTTGGGCATCGACCTGCTCCTCGGAGACCTCCACCTTGCGCTTGGGGACCTCGAGCCCCTTGTACTCACCCAGGGTGGGAGTCGGCATCAGCTGGACCTTGATGGAGAAGCGGTAGTCGGCCTTCTCGTCGAGCGGGTCGGCCTTGAGGTCGGACGTGCCGACGACCTTCTCATGAAGCCCGGCGTCGCGAAGGGCAGCGTCGCCCCAGTCAGGTATCGCGTCCTCCAGCGCCTGCTCGCGGATCACCTGCTCGCCGACGTGCGCTACGACCATGCCCCGCGGCACATGGCCCTTGCGGAACCCGGGGATCTGGAGCTCGTGACGGAATGCCGAGACAGTTCGCTCGTACACCCTGTTGACGGCGTCCGCGGGGATCTCGACACTGAGCTCGACCTCGTTCTCGGCTGCTGGCTCGACCTTCGTCTTCACTGTTGATTCTCCGTCTGTCGCTGGCGAGTGCCGCCGACGCTGCGGGCACTGTCGTTCGCCGTGTTGTCTGTGGGGGATACGCTGAAGCCCGTGGTGCGGGTGAGAGGACTTGAACCTCCACGAGCAGGAGCTCACCAGATCCTAAGTCTAGCGCGTCTACCAGTTCCGCCACACCCGCACGTCGTTGCATTCGACGGCCGGCTTGCGTGTCGGCCGGTGGATCCCAGAGTTGGGGTGGAAGACGGGACTCGAACCCGCGACCGCCAGGACCACAACCTGGAGCTCTACCAGCTGAGCTACTTCCACCACTCGTCCGCACCGCCCAAGTCGCACAGGCCGAAGCCCTCCGCGCGGCCGTGCGGGCAGATGCCCGAAGGCACAGGATACCACGGCCCCTGGCGAGCGTCACACGTCGGGGTGCGGCTCCAGGTAGCTGTTGCGGACGTCCTGGATCAGCCGGCCGTCCTGGACCTCGAGGATGCGGTCGGTCTGCTGCGCGACGCTGCGGTCGTGAGTGACGATCAGGAAGGCCGTCCCCAGCGCGGCATTGAGGTCGCGGAAGAGCTGATAGACAGCCTTCGCGTTGGCCGTATCGAGGTTGCCCGTGGGCTCGTCGGCGAGCACCAGCGCCGGCCGGTTCATGAGAGCGCGCGCGATGGCGACGCGCTGCTTCTGGCCCCCGGACAGCTCGTTGGCGTTCTTGACCTCGAGCCCTCCGAGGCCGAGCAGATCGAGCACCTCCCTGGCCCGCGGCCGCAGATCGGCGACGCTCACGCCGGCGATGCGCCCCGGCATCAGGACGTTCTCGAGCACGCTGAATTCGGGCAGAAGGTAGTGGAACTGGAACACGAAACCGATGAGGTCGTTGCGCAGCGCGGCGCGCTGCCCGCGACTGGCGGCACCGGCGTCGTGGCCGTTGAACAGCACGCGGCCGGTGGTGGGCGTGTCGAGCAGCCCGACGAGATTCAGAAGGGTCGACTTACCCGAACCAGACTGCCCGATGATGGAGACGAACTCGCCGCCGCTCAGGTCGAACGACACGTCCTGAAGAGCGACAGTCGGCGCCACCGTCCCGTAGGTCTTCCCCATGCCCTCGATCCGCAGCAGCTCGTCAGCCACCCTGGATCACCTCGATCGGGTCGAGCCTCGAGGTGCGCCTCGACGGAATCAGCGACGACAGCAGGGCGACGAGCACACCGACACCGAAGGAGATCGCCGTGAAACCAAGCTGGGGGGTGATTGAGAAAGTCGACCCCAGCGACGAGAAGACGACGATGAGACCGACGCCGAGAGCGACACCCACGGCGGCGCCGATGACGCCGAGAATCGCCGCTTGCCACAGGAAGATACGTCCGGCCTGGCGGTCGCGCATACCCATCGCCTTGAGGATGCCGATCTGGCGGGTCTTCTGGACGGCCGAGATGGCCAGCGTCGAGGCGATGCCGAGCGCGACCGCGACCAGCACGAAGAACTGGATGGTGTAGCTGGAGCTGCTCTGGGCCTGCAGGGCGTCGAGCAGGTCCTGATTCTCGCCCTGCCACTCGGTCACCTGGAGACCGGCCAACGCCGATTCGCCGCGCAGGCCCTCGGCGATCGCCACGGAGTCGAAGACGTCGTCGACCTGGGTCTGCACGGCCGAGTACTGGTTCGCCTCGTAGTCGAGGACGGTTCGCGAGACCGCGGGCGAGGCGAAGCCGAGGCTGAGATTGGCGGCCGACGAGCCCAGATCGACGACGGCGCTGACCGTCTCCTCGACGGTCTCGCCGTCGGGCAGGACGACAGTCACGGTCGCGCCAGGCTCCAGCTTGTACTCGTCCGCCAGATCCTTGCCGACGATCATGTCCGTGCCCGTCAGGCTGGGAGTACCGGTCACCGTCCGGTCGCTGAGACCGTAGATGGTGTCGAGGGCGGTCAGCTCGCCGCCCGTGAACTGCAGCGGGATGCTCTGCTCGCCGAGGCGCAGGATGGCCGAGAACTCGCGCACGGGGACCTGGGTGGTGATCCCGGCCTGGCCGAAGATGGTGCGCTTCACCTCCGCCGAGTAGTCCAGCGGTCCGCCCTGCTGCGCCGACTCGACGGTGACCTGCGACCTGCTGCCGATCGTCTGGTCGACCAGACTGTCCTGCAGGCTGATGATCAGCGACCCCAGGAACACCTGCACGCCGATGCCGACGGCGATGCCGCCGGCGATGAAGGCAGATTGCACGAGGTTCTTGCGCAGGAAGCGCGCGGCGATCGAGAAGCTCAGCATCACTCGCTCCCCGGACCCTCTGGGGGCGCCGGGAACTCGGCGAGCAGGGCCTCGACGTCGCGGACCTCGTACGAGGCCCAGCCCTCGGCGTCGTGGGCGAAAGCCGAACCACCGACCCAGACGTGCACGTGCGCAAGCTCATTCCGGAGGCGGTCGACGAAGGCGCGCAGCGCGAGACGATGGAAGTGCGTCGCCGAGCTGAGGACGACCGCGTCGACGTTGAGCTTGCGGGCCGCGTCGACGATCGCATCGACGGGCGAGTCGGCGCCCAGGAAGTACGTGGTCCACCCCGCCATGTCGAAACGGTCGCTGAGCATGCGCAACCCAAGGTCGTGCGCCTCCTCCGGTGGCGAAGCGAGCAGGACGCTGCGCTCCGCGGACGGCGCCGCCGCCTTGATCTTGAGCACGCCCGGATAGAGGATCTCGACGACCGTCCGCACCATCGCGGTCGCCAGATGCTCCTCCCAGACCGTCACCCGGCCACGCTGCCACTCGGCCCCCATCTGGATCAGCAGCGGAGCGAGGACGTCGCCGTAGAGCTCGGGGATGCTGAGCCGCTCGGAGGTCACGGCTTCGACCGCAGTACGTACGAAGCTGGCCTTGTCTCGCTGGTAGATGCACCGGCCGAGCTCATCGAGAAGCTCGAGAGCGGTCTGAGAGGGTCCCGTATCCTGAATGTCGTCCACGAGACCGTCCGCCCAGAGCTCGTCGTCAGGCGAGTCCTCGCGACCGACCGTGTCGGCCGGCGCCGGCGGCTCGGCGTCCTCGCCCGGGCTCACGGGGGCTGCCTGCCCCTCGCCTTCTTCCGGGCCGGCGGCACCTGCGCCGGTCTCGCCGCCGGAGAGAGCATCCGCAAGGTCCTCCGCTCCCTCGGTCTCAGGTTCGTCGTTCATCGATCGGCAACCTGTTCGTCGCTGTTCTTCGGCGCGCACTGACCTGGCGGCCATGCCGAAGTCGCCTCCGGCGGCCCCGTCGGTAGCATACACGACGGTTGAGCGGGCGGCAGGCGCCCGCCGCGCTGGTTCAGACGCCCTCGAGCTCGATGCGGCGCTCCTCCAGGACCTCTTTCACCCTCTCGTACTGCTGCGAGATCGTTCGATCGAGGTGCGCCAGGAGACTGTCCAGGTCGGTGAGCCAGGTGGTGCCGGACGCGAGTGTGACCGCCACCCCCAGCGACTCGAGCTCGCCGGAGGCGCACCTGCTCTCGTAGGCCTCCGGCGTCAGGTCCTCGCCGGTGATGCCCCGCCAGAGCGCGGCCGCCTCGGTGATGTTCAGAACCACGAGCTGGACGGCCTCCGGAGCCGCGCCGGACCCCTGCTGATCTGCCACCTGCCCCCCCCTGTCGTTCCGGCGCTGCGTGCCCGCGGAGCCGATGCCCCCAAGTGTCGGACTCGGGGGCTCGCTTGTCAAAGACGCTCCCTCCCGTGGTCGACGCCAAGGTCATCGCATCAGGAGAAGCACCAAAGGTCGGAGCCCGAACCCAGCATACCGGGGTCCAACGTGAGAAGATGGGCTCCGCAGAATCGCTGAGCGGACAGGAGGTGCGATGCAGCAGCTCGGCAGGATACTCGGCTACGGGGCGGTCTTCCTGGTGATCCTCGTGCTCGTCACCATCGCCCTCTGGACCATCCTCCCCAGGGTCGGCTGGATATGGCCACCGCTCGTGGAGCGGGGGGTTAGCGTGATCGCCACCTGGGTCATCTTCTGGTTCGGCGTGTGGCGACCGATGGCGCGCAGGGCGGAGCGACAGCGAAGCGAAAGCGAGACACGCTGAGAGTCTCCGTGGCTCGTACTTTCCGGCATCACGGACCGCGTGCAGAACGGGCACGGACAGGCGGCCATCAGCGCCGAGTTTGGAGCGCCGAGGCAGCTGGGTAGGAGCCTGACGGCCCTCGGCCCGCGTGGCCGGCGGGCTGTCAGAAGTCCAACGAGGGGAAGGAACAGCACCGTGGCAGACAACAACAACCCGATCGTCGCGTGCGCGGGAGCCTACGACCGCCGGGAGGACGCGGAGAAGGACTTCCAGGCGATCAAGGACGCCCACGCCCAGCGCCTCATCGGCAAGTACGACTCGGCCCTGTTCACCAAGGAGCAGGACGGCAAGGTCAAGGTGAAGAACACCGATTCGACCTCACGCCTCAAGGGCGCCGGTTGGGGCGCCGTCGTCGGCGGTGTCGTCGGCCTTCTCTTCCCGCCGGCCATCCTCGGTGGCGCCATCGTCGGCGCCCTCGGCGGCACTCTGGTCGGCGACATCGCCAAGGGTTGGGGCCACGGCGACATCAAGGACCTGGGCGAGGCCCTCGACGCCGGTGAGTGGGGCGTCATCCTGGTCTGCGAGGCCACTCCGGACGTTGCCGTCGGGCGCATCCTGAAGCAGGCCAGCAAGGTCGAGCAGAAGCAGATCGACGACGAGGACGGCAAGATCCGCGAGGCGCTGGACGGCTGAGCCTGCACCGAGCCTCCGCCACAGTGGAGTGGTTCTCGCACCTGCCCCTACCTGATCGCCCCATGTCCACGCGCGTTCTCCAGCAGTGCAGAGTAGCGTTCCGGGGGCGAGTGCTGTAGGGCTCAGTGGGACTTCAGCGGAGCGGCGTGATCCGACCGTGTCCCCTCGAGTGGAACTGCTGCTTGTGGCCTGCACCCCCCGAGATCAGTCCACCCGCAGTGTGAGGTTCTTCGGCAATCGACAGGGACAAGTGATGCCGCAGAGTGAGCACTGCCTTCCTCAGAGCCCTGGGAACGACTGCCCCACGAATCCTCCTAGTGACCCCCGCTACCCAGCCGCCGGACCGCGACCGACACCGAGCCGATCCCGACGTGCGTGGTCAGGACGGCGCCCGCCAGCACCACGGGCACGTCAACTCCGAGATGCTCACGCAGACGCTCGGCGACGAGATCCGCACTCTGGCGGTCGCCGCTGTGAACCACCATGGCCCGCGCCGGACCGTCGCCGATGAACCGCAGCGTCCGCCGCACCAATGCCTGAAGAGCGCGCCCAAACCCGAGCGCCACACCGCCCTTGCCGGCCTTGCCGGTATCGTCGAACACGATGATCGGCGCCAGGTTCAGAAGGTCGATCGTGCGCGCCAGCCGCGGACCGAGACGGCCACCCCGCACCGCAAAGTCGAGTGAGGCAACGGTGCCGAAGATGCGGATCTCGCGTTTCACTTGTTCCGCCACGTTTGCGACCTCGTCGAGGTCGGCACCGGCGGCGATGGCTTCGCCGACCGCCTCCACGACCAGGCCGGTCCCGACGGACACGGCGCACGCGTCGATGACGCGGATGCGCCGCGCGTCGACCTCGCGTGCAGCCGTCATCGCCGATTGCACGGTCCCCGACATCGCACCCGCGATGTGCACGGACACGACGCCCTCGCGGTACTCGAGCAGGCGGCGGTAGACCTCGGCGAAATCGGCGGCCGCCGGCTGGGACGAGCGCGGCACTTCGCTGCCAGCGACGACGCGGCGCACGAACTCGTCGAGCGTGATATCGACACCATCGAGGTAGTCCCGCCTGCCCAGCGACAACGTCAGCGGCACCGTGACGACGCCGAGCCGAAACGCCTCGTCCTCCGGCAGGTCCGTCGTGGAATCCGTGACGATGGCCAACGTCGACCTGCGGCCCTCAAGCTGCTGCAGTACCATGTCATCGATCTTGCTGCGCTCGATCGCCCCGATCTCTGCGACCGTGGCCAGAAAGCGTTGCGGCTCATTGGTGTGCAGGTGGACGCGCAGGCGACGCTCTCCTCCGGCAACGACGAGCGATTCGCCGAGGTCCTTCACGGCGGCGGTCACCGCGGGCGCCGTCAGCGCCGAGCCCTCGCGGGCCACGAGAAGCGCCTCCGTACAGTACCGGTAGGCGTCATCGACTGGATGGTCCGCCGCCGGCGTGGGCAGCCCGTGAGGCGGCGCGACGACAGGCTCCCAGTGAGCTTCGCCGCCGCGCAGAGCCTCGAGGATGCCCTCGAGGAAGTAGACGAAGCCCTGACCTCCGGCATCCACCACGTGGTGCCGGGCCAGCACCTCGAGCTGGCGTGGCGTCTCCGCGAGGGCCGAGCGCGCAGCGGCCAGCCCCTTCGGCAACATGGTCCCCAGGTCGTCCTCCTGAGCCACGTTCACGAGCTCGCGCGCCCAAGCCTTCAAGAACGGAGAGGATCGTCCCCTCGCGTGGGACCGCGATCGCCGCATAGGCGGATTCCATTCCCGTGGCGGCGGCCGCGGCGAACTGCGCACCGTCCACCTCGCTCCGACGCTCCATGCCACTCGCCAGTCCGTGCAGGAACTGCGCCAGTATGGCGCCGGAGTTGCCCCGGGCGCCGTCCAGAGCACCGTCGGCCGCCACCTGGGCGGCGACGCTGACTTCCCCGGGCTCGACGCTCCCGAGACGGGCCGCGGCTGCCTTGAGCGTCGCCGCCAGATTGGCGCCCGTGTCGGCGTCGCGCACCGGGAACACATTGATCTGGTCCAGCCTCTCCTGTCCACGAGCGACGGCCAGAGCACCGCCTCGCAGCATGCGAGAGAACGTCGAGCCGTCGAGCGTACTGAGCGTGTCATCCATGCGCACAGCCTACCTCACCGCAACGGACGCACCGACCCCGTAGCCTGAATCGGCGAGCATGCCCCGAATGGCCTCTTCGACGGAGTCTGCGACATCGAATTGGGTCAGTGCTGACGACTACCGTCACGTGTCCTCCCGGGGGGCCGAAGCACCAGCACCGGGGTGCTTCGCCTGTAGGCCTCGTAGTCGTCCTGACCGCCCCAGGTCGCCTCGGCCTTCTTCTCGAGCATGGGCACGCCGCTGACGCGCGTGAGCAGAAGGATCACGAACACGGGCGAGATCAGCGTCACCAACTGCCAGCCGCGCAACACGGGCAGCGCTATCAGCGCCACGCCGATCCAGAGCACGATCTCGCCGAAGTAGTTGGGATGGCGCGACCAGGCCCACAGACCCGCGTGGATGAACCTGCCCTTGTTGGCCGGGTCGCGCCGGAATCGGCTCTTCTGCAGGTCTGCCGCGACCTCGACCGCGAACCCCGCTACCCAGACGAGCGTACCGAAGAGCGCAAGGACCCCGAGGTCTTCTCGCAGCATGGCGGTGATGGCGGCGAGCGCTGCGGCCAGCGTCAAGCTCACCCAGAGCCCCTGCAAGGTCCAGGCGTTGAGGAAGCGGATGAAGGATGGCTTGATCTCGGCGAAACGCACATCCTTGCCCGCCTTGTGGATACGCCGAGACAGGTAGGCGCCCAGACGCGCCGCCCAGATGGCCACCAGGGCGAGTAGCACGATCGACCGGCCGTCGACGGTCGGGGCGAGCAGCACCGCGATCGCGGTGACGGAGATGTACGTGAGGCTGCCGGTGATGTCGAAGAACCGCTCGCTCTGCAGCACGTAGGCCGGGACGAACGCCAGCCACTGGAGGAGAAAGGCCAGCCCGACCGCCAGCGCGAAGACCGGCACGCCGTGCCAAGATGAGCCGCCTTGGCTGCCGGCGGCGGCTATCCCGACACCGATCAGGACGACGACGGGCAGGGCGAACAGCGCATTGCGGTCTGCCTTCTTCATGGTCACGGCGTCGAAGCCCCTCTTGCACTCCTGCGCATCGAGCTCACGCCCCCCCTCCCTGACGTCGCCAGCACGGCCAGCGTACCCGCGGGCCGTCGGGCCCACTCCTCTTCGCGAGCAGACGCTGGTTGAACGGATATCCGCTCCTCCGGCGAAGACGCCTGATTCCACAGCACTGGCCCTCGCGAGGAGGGTAGACTATCTGGTAGCTCCAGCCAAAGAGACTCGGAGAGGAGCGTGCTCGTGACTCGATTCGTTCAAACGAGCGAGGCAGCACCGTGACAGCGACGTCGGCCTGGGCGCACTGTGCTCGTCACCGGGGCCACCGGCTACATCGGCTCCCACATGCTCACGCCCCTCACCGAGGCAGGGTACCGGGTCCGCGCCGCCGCGCGCGACCCGCGGCGAGTGCGCGCGCCCGACGGTGTCGAGGTCGTCGCTGCAGACGCGGCGGACGCCGCCGCGGTACGTGCCGCGCTCGAGGGCATCGACACCGCCTTCTACCTCGTGCACACCCTCGCCGCGGGCGCCGACTACGCCGAGCGCGACCGGACCGCGGCGCGCCTGTTCGGACAGGCCGCCCGACAGGCGGGCGTGCGGCGCATCGTCTACCTGGGCGGACTCGGAGCGGAGGACTCGGCACTGTCCGAGCACCTTGCCAGCAGACAGGAGGTCGGCCGGGTGCTCGCCGACGAAGGCGTCCCCGTAGTGGAGTTCCGGGCATCGATCGTCATCGGCAGCGGCTCCACCTCGTTCGAGATGATCCGCAACCTGGTGGAGAAGCTGCCGATGATGACGACACCACGGTGGGTGCGCATGAAGGCCCAGCCGATCGCCGTCGGCGACGTCGTCGCCTATCTGCTCGCGGCCGTGGAGATGGAGCTGCCCCCCGGTGAGCTCCACTGCGTCTACGGAGTCGGCGGTGCCGACACCGCCAGCTACGGCGAGCTGCTCGCGCTCTACGCCCGTCGCCGAGGGCTCAGGCGGATCGTGATCCCGGTCCCCTTCCTGTCACCAGGCATCTCGGGCTGGTGGCTGCATCTGTTCACGCCGCGGCAGGCGACGGTGGGCCGCCAGCTCGCCGAATCTCTGCGCCTCCCCACGACCGTCACCGACGACAGGGCGCGCCGAGGCTTTCCCTCCATCGTCCCGCTGGGCGCCGAGGCGGCGTTCGACAGGGCCTTCGCGGATGAGGACGCCGCCTTCGACCGCATGCTCTGGTCCGAGGAGCTTGGCGGAGCCAAGGGACCAAGCACGTTTCAGCGGGAGGGTCGCTACGTCGATTCACGCCGCGTCCGCACCGCGTGCCCGCCCGAGGCGGCGTTCGAACCCGTCGCCTGTATCGGCGGTCGGCACGGCTGGTATGCCTTCGACACGCTGTGGGGCCTGCGCGGACTCGTGGACGTCCTGCTCGGCGGGCCAGGGCAACGCCGGGGACGGCGTGACCCGTTCGTGCTCATGGAGGGCGACCATCTGGAATGGTGGCGCGTCGAGCAGGTCGACCCGCCGCGCCGCCTGCGACTTCGTGCCGAGATGGTCATGCCCGGACGCGGCTGGCTCCAGTACGAGTTCACGCCCGACGGCGACGGCACCATCGTACGCCAGACGGCGATCTTCGACCCGAAGGGCCTCTCCGGGCGCCTCTACTGGTACGCGGCCGCGCCGCTGCACCACCTCGTCTTCAACGGCACGCTCCGCGGCATCGCCGACCAGTGCCTCGATGCCGCCAACGGCGGCGGCAGGTCCAGCACAGTGGCCGCACGGTCTCCTCGAGTAGGTGGTCGCAGGAAGGGAAGAACGTACGAACGGCACCTCGCACATCGGCAAAGGAGACGGCATGTCCGAGTTCCCTTCCATTCTCGCGCGCAGCCTGGAGGGCAAGAGGATCCGACTTCCTGAGGACCTGCCTTCAGGGCCCCGCCTCGTCGTCCTCGCCTTCCAGCGCTGGCACACTGACCTCATCGAGACCTGGGAGCCTACGCTGAAGGCGCTGGAGGCTCGCTGCAGAGAGGTCTCGGTCTGGGAGGTGCCTGCCCTCTCCCGGCTCTACTTGCCCGCCCGCGGCTTCATCGACGGGGGGATGCGCTCGGGTATCGTCGATCCGGAGGCCCGAAGCCACACGCTGACCGCGTACACCGACCTCAAGGCTCTCGCTCGCGCGCTCGACCTGCCGTCGCTCGAGACCATCTACCTGCTGCTTCTGGGTCCAGACGGGACCATCGTCTGGCGGGGTGAAGGCCCAGCCGACGCGGAGCAGACCGCTGCGCTCGAACACGCGCTTGAAGGGCTGGCCTGCGGCGCGTGATGCGGCAGTCCGTCAGATCGATGCTCGGGGCTCTCAGAGCGACCGACTGTCGTGTCTCTCGGCGGATCTCGGCAAGGAGACGCTCGGCACGGAGCGCCGGGATGAAGGCGACCGCGTCCTTGCCGCGTAGTAGGTCGATGAGGCGATAGCCGGTATGCTGCAGATGGGCTGGACCCGACCTCTCGTTGGCGCGGCGTAGCTCGAAGTCGCTGCAGAGCATCCCGCCGCGGCGCGTGTGCCACACGTTGTCACCGGGTAGGTTGACCGAGCATCAGGATGAAGAGGGGGGTTCGTCATGAAGGATACGCTCACCGACGACCGGCGCCTGGGGCGCCTGCGCGTCTGGAACATCGTCGTCGGCCTGATCCTCGCCGTTCAGGCGGCGGCCATCGCGGTGCTTGCGAACGACTTCTCGCTGCCGGTCACGTCCACCTACATGACCGGGCCGCCCGGTACGCCCGCTGAGCTGCGCGAGCTCTTCGAGATCCCGCTCGGCTGGGGGGTCTTCGCCTTCATGGCCATCTCCGCCGGGGCGTTGCTGATCATCGCCTCGCCCGGCGTCTTCGAGTGGTACAAGCGCAACCTGCTGCAGGATCGCAACTACGGGCGCTGGATCGAGTACTTCTTCAGCTCCTCCATCATGATCGTGCTCATCAGCATGATCACCGGCGTGAGCGAGATCGCCGCGCTGCTGGCGATCTTCGGCGTGAACGCTGCGATGATCCTCTTCGGGCTGCTCGTCGAGAAGTACGAGACGCCGGGGAGCCCGAACATGGCTCGCCTTCTGGTTCGGCTGCTTCGCCGGCGTCATCCCATGGCTCATCGTGCTCATCTACGTCCTGAGCCCCGGCTTGGACGGCCCCGGCCCGCCGACCTTCGTCTACGGCATCATCGTCAGTCTGTTCCTCTTCTTCAACGTGTTCGCGGTCAACATGTGGCTGCAGTACAAGAAGGTCGGGCCGTGGCGCAACTACCTCGTCGGGGAGAAGGTCTACATCGTCCTCAGCCTGACGGCGAAGGCGCTGCTCGCCTGGCAGGTGTTCTCGGCGACGCTGGCCGGGTAGCGCCTAGGAACGGGGACCGGCGAAAGCCACGTCCGTTGCGGGAGCGACCGAAGAGGATCCGTGATTCTCCGGTGAGTCCTCGAGCCAGACGGTCAGACAGCCCGACTGGAGCGCACGGCTACAACACTCGGACGCCCGCAAGCCCGTACGCCCGCACATCGCAGAGCTCGTTCAGCCTTCGTGACGAATCGGCACTGCTTCCATGCAGCGAAGTCGGCGCGAGGAGCTATCGAAGGTGCCCAGGCGATCGCCTGGAGGATGGCCTCGTGAGTGAGATCGACCGTAGACTCGCGCCGGCGAGCGGTCTCGGAATCGAGGTCCGTGAGGCGCTTCACCTTGGCAACCTTGAGGCCGCGCCACGTCATGATCGACGAGCTGGCTCGCCGCGCACCCAGGCTGCGGGCAGAACTCAGGTATGCAGGCTGGATCAGCCTGCGGGCGGTGCGGAAGCCAACGAGAGGGCGGCCGGGGAAGCCTCGTCGAGGCTTCCCCGGCCGCCCGGCTGCACTTCGGCTGGTCCGCGTCTACTTGCTCGGCGGAATCAGAACCGTGTCGATCACGTGAATCACGCCATTGCCGGCTTCGACGTCGGCAGTGACCACCGTAGCGTCGTTGATCATGACCGTGCCGTCGTCGCTGATCTTCACTTCCAGCTTGGCGCCGTTCACGGTCTCGACCATCATGCCGTCGCTCAGGTCGGCGGCCATGACCTTGCCGGGCACGACGTGATACGTGAGAACGTCGGCCAGGGCGCCCGTCGGGTCGGCCAAGAGAGCGTCCATGGTCTCCTGGGGAACAGCCGCGAAGGCTTCGTCCGTCGGTGCGAAGACAGTGAACGGTCCCTCACCCCTGAGGGTCTCCTCAAGTCCAGCCGACTGCACAGCGCCCACGAGAGTAGTGAAGCTGCCCGCTTCGACAGCCGTGTCAACGATGTCCATCTCGGCCATCATCGAGGGGGACGGCGACGGAGTGGGGCTCGTCTCTTCTTCGTCGTCACCGCCGCAGGCCGCCACTGTAAGCGGCAGCGCCAAGAGCGCCACTATCGCCAGAACAAACAACCATCGCTTCATGCCGATTCCTCCATCGCTACTCATGCTTTCGTTGCCTACATGCAGAGCATACAGCAATCGACACGCTCAAGCGCGACGGCTGCCGTTGGGGAGCCCAGGTCCACTTGCCCAAGCTTCAGACACCCGAAACCGCTCTCTGGGATCGTGTTCCTCGACGGGGGCGCTCCGGGTGCCAGCGGTACGTCGCTCCAAGGTGTAGCGCCAGGGCGCCCGGACTCGAGACCCCCAAGTCCGCTCATGTGTTCGAAGTCGCCTGTGGGCTTCGTCTGACGACGCGCCGAAGCCGGTCCGAGTCCCACGACGTTGTGGGCCGCGATGTGCCTTTGCGGGCGGAAGGAATACGACGTGACGGACCTCGCTCCGCAGCCGCAGACCTGACGGGACAATGGAGCGCAAACCCGCGAGGGCTGAGGAGGATACCGGGACGACCTGACCCAAGCTGAAGCGGTCAGGCGTCGGCTACGCATGCCTGCAGGCGTGAGGCTTGAGGACTCTACTCTGGCAGCGGGAGTCCGCCCAGCCGGGTCTGACCTTGGGTCACGCCGCTACTTCCCGATGAAGGCAGCCAGCTGCTTCGGCTCCGCGACGCTGACCCAGAGAGAAGAGTGGTCTCTCGGGCCGATCACGCTCGGCACCTTCCTGGCGAAGGTGATCGCCAGGCCGGCCGTGTGGTTGGTGCCGAAGGTGATCCCGTCGTCGGCTCCGCTGAGCCGGAGTCCGACGGCGGTGTACCAGCGGTGGGGGCCGGTGACCTCGGTGTGGTCGATGTTCGAGATCGAGGTCTCGACGCTCCAGCGACCATAGGTGGCTCGTAGCATCCCGTCAGCGGTGACTGTGACTCCATCGGTGTGCTTGACGCGAAGCAGGATGAACAGACATTTCCATCGGTTGTCGAATCGGTACGGGAAGAAGCGCTCCTGACTATCCGGACTATCGCTGATCATGTCTGACCTCTCAGTCGAGCACCACGCAACTGCGGTTCCCGCAGCTTCGGCGGCGCGCCGCCTCGCCTGCGATAGAATCGTAGCATCACCCCGAGGAGGCACGCCCGTGGACTACCACGACTTCTTCGCGACGGGCCGTGTGCCGGACGCGCTGGTGCGCCGTCTGATCAGACGGCGGCTTGGCGAGAGCCTGCAGCGGCTCGAGGCCGGCGGCGACGGCCCGGCGGCGCTGCGCAGGCACGCCGCCGAAATGGCCGCCGGCCCGCTGGCGATCCACCAGGACGCCGCCAACCGGCAGCACTACGAGTTGCCCACGGCGTTCTTCGAGCAGTTTCTGGGCCCGCGGCTCAAGTACAGTTGCTGCCTTTGGCCGCCTGGTGTCGACGACCTGGCGGCGGCCGAAGAAGCGATGCTGGCGCTCACCTGCGAGCGTGCTGGCCTCGAGGACGGCATGAACGTCCTCGACCTGGGCTGCGGCTGGGGAGCGCTCGCCCTGTTCATCGCCCAGCGCTACCCGCACTGCCGAGTGACGGCGATGTCGAACTCGCGCCCGCAGGCCAGGCGTATTGGCGCCGCCTGCGATGCCGCCGGCATAGAGGCGGTGACCACGATCACCGCCGATATCGCCGACTTCGATCCCCGTCAGCGCTTCGATCGCATCATCTCCGTCGAGATGTTCGAACACGTGCGCAACTACCGCGCGCTTTTCGCCCGCTTGCGCCCCTGGCTGAAGCGTGAGGGGCGCGTCTTCGTCCACGTGTTCAGCCACGCCCGGTTTGCCTACACGTTCTCCGAGGATCCGAACGACTGGATGGGTTCGCACTTCTTCAGCGGCGGCCAGATGCCGGCGCACGATCTCTTCATGCAGTTCGACGAAGACCTCGTGACCCAGGAGCGGTGGTGGCTGAGCGGCGAGCACTACGCCCGCACGCTCGAGGACTGGCTGCGCCGCTACGATGACCATGAAGAGGCGATCCGCCCCATTCTCGCTCAGACGTACGGTGAGGAGGCGGCTACGAAGTGGTGGGTCGACTGGCGGCTCTTCTTCCTCGTCTGTGCCGAAACGTGGGCGTATGGGGCTGGGCAGGAGTACGGGGTATCGCACTACCTGCTGGCGCCGAGGGCGGAGGCCGAGGTCGCCTCGGGCATGAGAAGGGCGACGTCGATCGGCGAGGCACGGGCATGAACGTGCGGCGAGCGACGAGCGAGCAGGCACATGACTGACCGGCAGCGGCGTGTCGTCGTGACCGGGATCGGCGTCGTGTGCCCTCTGGGCAACGACATCGAGACCTCCTGGAGCCGACTCGTGGCCGGCGAGAGCGGGATAGGCCCCATCACCAGGTTCGACGCCGCACGCCTGACCTCGCGCATCGCCGGAGAAGTCAAGGACTTCAGACCCGGAGGACTACGTCGATCGGCGCGCGGCGCGCCGCATGGATCCCTACTCCCACTACGCGGTGGCGGCAGCGCGACAGGCGCTGGACGACTCCGGACTCGACGCGACCGGCGAGGCGGAGGACATCGGCGCGGTGGTGGCCAGCGGCGGCGGCGGGCTGTCGACCTTCGAGCAGCAGTCTCGCGTACTGCTCGAGCACGGACCACGGCGCATGAGCCCATTCTTCGCCACGATGATGATCCCGAACATGGCCGCGGCGCAGGTGTCGCTCGAACTTGGGCTGAAGGGCCCGCTCAGCGCGGTCTGCACCGCCTGCTCGGCCGGGGCCAATGCCATCGGCGACGCCTTCGAGATCGTCCGCCGCGGAGCCGCTGTGGCAGTGCTGGCCGGCGGCGCCGAAGCGCCCATCTGCGAGACGGGCGTCGGCGCCTTCGACGCCATGCGTGCGCTGAGCACCCGCAACGAGGCGCCTCAAGAGGCGTCGCGCCCCTTCGACGCCGGCCGCGACGGGTTCGTGATCGGGGAGGGTGCGGGCATCCTCGTGCTCGAGGAGTCCGAGCACGCCCGTGCCCGTGGCGCTCGCATCCTCGCTGAGGTCGCCGGCTACGGCATGAGTTCGGAGGCCTTTCACGTGGTCCTGCCCGACGAGACCGGCGCCTCACAGGCGCGCGCCATGGCGGCGGCGCTGCGCGAGGCGGGCCTGTCGCCCGACGACATCGACTACGTGAACGCCCACGGCACCTCTACACCCGCCGGCGACGTCGCCGAAACGCGCGCGCTCAAGATCGCTTTCGGCGCACAGCGACCGGAAGATGCCCATTTCATCGACGAAGTCCATGACCGGTCACCTCTTGGGCGCCGGCGGCGCCATCGAGGCGGCCTTCTGCGTGCGCACCATCACCACCGGCGTGGTCCCGCCGACGGTCAATCTCACCGACCCCGACCCGGACTGCGACCTCGACTACGTGCCAAACGCAGCACGTCGCCTGGCGGTGAGCACGGCGATGTCGAACTCTTTCGGCTTCGGCGGCCACGACGTCTCGCTGGTGTTCCGTCGCTTCACGCAGTGAGCCGTTCGGTCACGGCCTCCCTGCTGAGTCACGCGCTGCTACCCCCCGATGCCCCCAGAAGATCGCGCACCCAGCCCGGCAACTGCAGAGGCCGGCCCGTTTCGGGATCGACCACGGCGATGCGCGTCCAGCCCGTGGTGAGCAGCAGCCCATCGTGCGTCACTTCGTAGTCGAACGCGAACGAGGCCGGCCCGAACCTGTCGAGCAGCACGGACACCTCGAGCAGTTCATCGAGACGGGCCGGCCGCAGGTACTTCACACGCGCCTCGACGACCGGCATGAACACGCCGCTGCCCTCCAGCCCTCCAACGGGAAAGCCAAGCCCGCGAAGCGCCTCGACGCGGGCGACCTCGAAGTACGCAAGATAGGAGCTGTGATGCGCAGTCCCCGAGGCGTCTGCGTCCGCGTATCGAACCCGTATGGCAGTCGTGAAACGTCTTCGTGGCGGGGGCGAGGAGTCCATGCCGGGAGTCTAGCATCGAGCGGGATCGCGTTGGCTTCACTCCTCTGCCATTCACGAGCCCTGCGCGGCCAGCTAGAATGGGACGCAGTCCGCACGAGGAACTGAGGTCGACGGGACGGAGACGACGTTCGCGCTCCGTTGCTGCGCCGGAGGGAGAGGCTGGGCAGTGGGACTGTTTGATGGCAAGACCGCGCTGGTCGCAGGCGTGGCCAACAAGAGCTCGATCGCCTGGGGCATCGCACAGGCGCTCCACGCGGAAGGGGCACGACTCGGCTTCTCATACGCCGCGCCCGACCTGGAGCGCCGCGTCAGGCCCCTGGCCGAGAGCGTCGGCGCCGATCTGACAGCGGAGTGCGACGTGACCGACGACGAGGCGATCGATCGCCTCTTCGAGAAGGTGAGCCGCGTCTTCGGATCGCTGGACGTTCTGGTGCACGCCGTCGCCTACGCGCAGCGGGAGGATCTCGTCGGACGCTTCGTGGATACCAGCCGCGACGGCTTCACCGCCGCGCTCGACGTCAGCGCCTATTCGCTCGTCGCGCTAGCCCGCCGCGCCGCGCCACTCATGCCCGCCGGCGGCGCCATCCTCACCCTCACTGCGCACGGCAGCGTCGCCGTGCTGCCGCACTACAACGTCATGGGCGTCGCCAAGGCTGCGCTCGAGGCCTGCGTCCGCTACCTCGCCGACGACCTCGGCGCCGACGGGATCCGCGTCAACGCCCTGTCGCCCGGCGCCATCAGGACCCGGGCCGCGACCGGCGTCCCGGGCTTCCGCGCGGCCTACCGGCACATCGAGAAGGCCAACCCTCTACGGACGATGGCAACCCAAGAGGACGTCGGCCGCGCCGCAGTCTGGCTCTGCTCGGACTGGGCGCGGGCGGTGACGGGCGAGGTCGTCTACGTGGACGCCGGCTACCACATCCTCGGATCGGCGCTGCCGACGGACACAGGCGACGCTGGGGCGACCTCACGCTCGCACTGAGGCAAGGATGTCCCGGCGCCCATTGGCCCTCTGCGCCGTGGACGGGCGGCCGTCCCCCAAAGATCAGCGCAGCGGGCTTTCCTCCACTCCCAGTTGTTGCCGGATCTCACGCTTCAGCACCTTGCCGACGGCGTTGCGCGGCAGACTCTGGACGGTGACGAGTCTCCTGGGCAGCTTGTAGGCAGCGATGTCCTTCTCCTTCAGGTAGTCAACAAGGTCGCCGACCTTGAGCTCCTCACCCTCCTTGGGCACGACGACGGCCGTGACGACCTCTTCGCCGAGCTTGCGGCCGTCCGGCACGCCCACCACCGCCACCTCGGCAACCTCGGGATGATCGGCCAGGAGGTACTCGATCTCCTCAGGCGCGATGTTCATCCCACCGCGGATGATGAGGTCCTTCAAGCGGCCCACGAAGCGATACCGGTCTCCGTCCTCGCCGTCGATGGCGAACAGGTCGCCCGTCAGGAAGTAGCCGTCGGCGTCGAACGACTCCTCGGTCAACTTGGGCCGCTTCCAGTAGCCGGAGAAGACCGTCGCGCCGCGGATGGCGAGTTCCCCCGGCGTGCCCGGTTCGCTCACGGCTTCTCGCGTGACGGGGTCAAGCAGCCTCGTCTCGATCATGCCGGCCACGCGGTTGCGCCACGTGAAGCCCGGCACACCGAAGCGCGGGAAGTACAGCGCCCGTTCCTCCGCGTCGGGGATGTCCCAAGCGTCGCTCACCAGCGCGGTCCCCTCGTTGGCGCCGAACAGGTTCAGAATCGGGATGTCGTGCCGCTCCTGCCACTGTGCCACCATCCAGGGCGAGAGGGGGGCGGAGCCGGAGCCGATGGAGCGGATTGAGCTCAGGTCGGCGCTCTCCAGGAGTCCTGGCCTCAACAGCAAGACGTTGAGCAGGAGTGGCGGCGCGACCGTGTAGGCGATCTCCTCCCTCCCGATTTGGGCCAGGAAGACCGGCAGGTCGAACGGCTGATGCAGGACCAGCCTCCCGCGAGTCAGAAGCCAGGGCACCAGCATGCCGCCGATGGCCGACATGTTGACCAGAGGGAAGGGGTTGAGGAGGGCGTCGCCGTCCTCCAGATCAGCCGCGTCCACGGTCGCCCAAGCGATTGCGATCCACAGGTTGTGGCTGCGCGGCACCCCCTTCGGTTCGGCCGCCGTCCCAGAGGTCCAGCAGACAGTGTAGACGTCGTTGGCTGAGGACGGGTGCTCGGCGACGTAGGTCTCGACGCGACTCGTATCGGCATCCGCAGTCAAGATCTCGGTCAGTGACCGGACGCCTGCGGGGAGGTCGTCCCCCACCGCAATGAGGAGCTCCACGGTGGAGAACTCAGGCAGAAGCCCCAGTGCCATCGCCGCATGGTCGTGACCGCCGAAGCTCCCCGTGGTGACAAAGACCTTCGGCTCGGTCAGGCCCATCACGTGGCGGAGTTCGTGCGTGCGGAACTGCGTCGGCAAGGGGCTCAGGATCGCGCCGATGCGCGCACTGGCCAGGTACACGACTACCAGCTCGACGATGTTCGGCAACTGCACCATGACGACGTCGTCCTTGCCGATGCCCGAATCTAGCAGCACCTTCGCCAGCCGGTCGGTGGCCGTCTTCAGCTGCGCATACGTCAGACGCTGGGGTTCGCCCAGCCCCAGGGCGGCACGGTTGGGCGGGTCTACCACCGCCAACGAATCCGCCGACCGCGAGGCGTTCTCGATGAACAAGTCGATGAGGGTCTTCTCCCCCCACCAGCCACGCTGCGTGTAGTCGTCAATCTGTTTCTCGGGGCTCAGAATCATCTTCTGCCTCCTGAACGAAGGCTGGAACAACACGGACACGGTCACAGGGCAGCAGCGGTGTTCTCTCCGCGCGTGCGCTCCGGCACACCGCGCTTCTCCAGCGGCTATCGGCTTCTGCGCTGCAGCATCGACAGCAGCATGCGCGCGGGCACTCCGGACGGCAGCGTGCAACGCGACACGCTCACGGCCAACGCGATGGTGAGGGCGCCTTCGAGAGCACTCGAGGCAGCATTGCCGGCATGTGGGGAGCCAGCTGATGACACCGGGAATCGGGGGAGAGCCGCCGACGCTTCGCCAGTTGAGTGAGGAGAGCCGCCCAGCGTGCAAAGGGCGCTTCCTTGCGCTGTCCTCCCACACCGCATCCAAGGCTCCACCGGCCAGACGCCCTCTTCGCATCGGTCGTGGGTCGAGGGGTGGCCGGAGGAGGCGCCTCATGTGCCATCTCCTCGCCTGCCGACCATCACTCCGACCGAGGCCACAAGTACGCTGAGAGTCGCACCCCAGACCATGTCGACGGCAGTGACACTGAGCGGCCAGTCCTCGCCCGTCGCCAGATTGGTCAGATCGTAGGTACCGTACGCGACGAGACCGAAGAGCGCTGCGCGCGCAAGCGCTGGTCGCAACGGGCCAGCTGGCAGGCTCGGCACTACCACGAAGACCAGCAGTCCGGCGACGAACAGCAGGTAGAACACGGCCGCCGCCACCACACTGGGTCGGCGGCCATCACGGAGCCGATGCGGGAGCGGTAGAAGGTGGGCCACATCAGACCGAGCCACGCCCCATCGATGATCAGGAAGGCGACCAGGCAGGTCGCGTACAACTTGACGTAGTAGGTCGTCGTCCGCACAGCCTATGGTCCAGTCTCGTGAGCTTCGCAGGACGCACTCGCAAGGGAAGTCGACCCCAGATGCGAGTGCTGAGGGATTCGCGCTCGGCCAGTCAACTCTTGTCCGCCCCTAGACTCCTGAGTGCGCGGCCTGCACGACGTCGGACCTGCCAGTAGACGTCCGGCGCTTGGCGGCGCGCGACCTCCCACTCCTCGTCCAACGACCAGAGCCGTGATCGCTGGTTGGGAAAGACCGAGAGGGCAGTGGCGCGATGCGGTCTCGCCCCCAGGCGCGACTTGAACTCCTCGTTGCCCCAGAGCAAGTTGAAACTCCGGAAGCCTCGGAAGATCGCGTCACAGACGTCCCAGTAAACGGCGAGCAACGACAACCCGTAGCGGTCGAAGCCAGGATGCACCGCCGCCTGCTGGGCACATACGCTAGTCCCCACCGGGAAGTTGAACGAGAGCGCCACCATCTCACCGTCGATTGATGTCAGGCGGATCTCCCCCCGGCGTCTCAGCAGAGCCTGGAGGTGGTGGGCAACTAGCGGATGGGTCTCCCAATACGTCTGCTTCCCCCGTGCATGGAAGCTGGCTTCCTTCCACTGCACCAGCTGCCTGAGCAATGCAGGCGCCCTCTCGTCGACGGGCATGGTCTTCGTTGCCACTGCCACTTCACCGAAGTCACGCCTCAGTCGATTCTGGTAGCCGCGCAGGTGCCTGCTCCTGCCGAGCGATGCGACGTACTCCTTCTCGGTCTCGGGCAGCTCTATCACCATGTGATCGGTGTGGTAGAGCGCCCGCGCAGGGAGAGCCAGTGTCGAAGGCGCGAACATCACCTCGAAGTGGACACGCCGCACGTGCGGAAAGGCGCGGCATAGCGCGCGGCAGGCCCGCCTTGCGTCTACTGGGGCGATGGCGAACGTCTTGTTCAGGACCTCGACGGTTGTTCCCTTGCCGGTGAAGAGCAGCACATGTCTAGGCTTCTCCAGGACGCACGCTCCCATCCATTTGGGCAGGTCATGGGTCTCGAACCAGTCGACAGTCGCGAACAGGCTTGAATAGAGTTCGTCGAGCTCGGCGGCATACCGACTCGGGTCGACGCGGGGGTGAACCGCTGCACCAAGATCGGCGAAGAGAAGCGGGCCGGGCCGATGAATGGGCTCGGACATCTAACTCTGCCGATCCGTCGTTGTCTCGCGCAAGGACTCAAGGTCAACGCAAGACGGGCGCCCCGTCGAGTCGTGCGCGCATCCCATGCGCATTGGGGCCGGTCTCGGACGAGTGCCTCGCATGCTGGCATGATACCCGACGATCGGCCTAGCCGTACCCCGTTCGTCCGTTCACTGCTCGATTCGGCCCCGGAGCCCGCCCGAACAGCTTCGAGCACCCCGTCGAGGGGCCAGCCACACACCTTCGCCATCGAGGGCATGGACCTAGCTGACTCTCCTTTTGGCGCGCCCGGCAGGTTTCGAACCTGCGACCTGAAGATTAGAAAAGTCAGCCACGCGGACATAGCCTGCAATACCGGCATTTCTGGCTCACCACGTCTAATACTGGCCAGTGTCGCGCGAAACTCTGTGATCCTCAAGGTATCCGACACTGTATCCGACGCTGCCTCCCGGCGGTCGCTCCCGATCCGCCCTGCGCGAGCAGACCACCGGAACACCCCGGGAGTGCCATACCTGACTCTGTATGTGTACTCTTTCGGGGTGTCTTCCCCGAGGTGTCCCGCTCGCTCGCCGTCAGGCCATCACCCCGGCGCCACCCCTGCGTTCCAGGAGAGTAGTGCGCGCGGCTACCCATACCTGATTGCCCTCTGTATGTACCCGTTCTTGAGCGCGGCAGGGTAGGGATTCCAGGGTGGCAAGTGGTCTTCAACCGCTGCGGTCGCCGTATTCGGAGTGAGGCGGGGCTCCAGGGGCCTCAAGTGGGGCGTGGGGGTGAGGGAAGCGGTCTCGGACGGCACGTTTCAGGGACAGCGGACTCCTCCTCTCCCCATCATGGGTGACTACTCAACAGCGTCAGCACGGACGAGGAGCCCCGTCAGTTCACCGAGCGCGCCGAGCCTGCAGTAAGGGCGGACGACGAGCCAGTCCGGGGCTCGAGTCGCCGCGCACATCCACGACTGCACCTGGCCGAGGCTCATCGCCTCTTCTGCCCGATGGAGTTCCTCTCATCAGCTCGGCACGTCGCTCGACTAGGCAGATGCCCAGTCAAGCCCGCATCGTGGGCCGTCGACACGTGCGGGCAACACAAAATCCCGAAGGTCGAGGCCTCGCGCTACCCCCGTGGCAATCGCTTGGGGGGATCCCGATGGCCGCCCGATGCCGGCAGCGTCGAACCAGGGGCATCATGGTGTGAAGGCACGCACACTCGCACCGCAGCCATCCTCAGGCCAAGGCCTCTGCTGGGGCCTTCACCGACGGCGACGTCCGGCAGCACGGTGATGGCATGGGGCTTGCCGATGAAGCAGCCTGCGCTCTCCACGCCGACGAAGACGTCGTCGTGCCAGGTGTCCCTCGGTGCAGTGCTGCGGGGATGCATCAGTGTCTGCGACAGAAAGCGCACTCGCAGTCGCGCTGATGATGCCACCCAGCGTGTGGAGCGTTCTCCGGGAGTATCTCGGTCGCCGTCGCCGTGCCTTCCCAGAGGGACACGCCGTCATAGAAGTACTGGCGCGACCGCTCCTCAACCCACGCAGGCCGCTCGCACGCAAGCACCTGATCGCGCGTCAGAAGGGCCCGGGTCATCTCACCTTCTTGGTTTCGCCGACTTGCGAAGCCCCGACTGGAGCGCACGCAGGCCGCGATCCTGCAGTCGCCGCCCGTTCGCGACCGGGTGTCCTGATCCCATAATCGTGTCGACCATCAAGCATCAACCCGTTGCGTCGTCTCCGCAGGCAGGTGACTCCCGCGCCGTCGTCGTGTTGGACCCTGGGGCCGTAAGCTACGACCTCGTCGAGGCTGGATGTCCCATTCATCCCGATGTCGCTCCATTCGAGTCGTGTGCATCCGCTTCTGCAGCATGCCACTGCAACACGCGGATCGGAATGGACCATTCGCCTATGGCGTGTCCAGAAAGGAGGTAGTGAGCCCAGCGGATTGCACCAGGGACGAATGGCGGCAACGTAGACGAGTGTCCCATCACGGAAAGGACGCGCCCTGCCGATACCAGTAGCCATGTCGCCACCAGCCGCGTCCGTAGCTTCGGAGCAGGGAGGGACCACGAAGGCCGACCCAAATCAGAGGGCTTGGCGTCCACCCATGGCCCTCACCGCGTACCTGCTCATCGGCGGGGCGATAGCGATGGCCGCAGCCATCGGACTCTTCGGGCAGTCAGAACCGTACGCCCTTGCCGCCATCGGGGTCGCGACGCTTGCGGCCCTCGCCATCTCTGTCTGGGTCCGCCGGCCCTTGCACATCTGGACATGGGTGGCGGTCGCCGCCGCCCTCACGTTGTTTCTGGTGTCGGGGGCCGTACGCAGCGAGCTTCAGACGATGGGAGACCTGACCTCGAGCCGCTCCCTCATCCCGGACCTCCTCACCCTTCCGGGCTACGCCCTTCTGGCCGCCGGGCTCCTCGGGTTCTCAAGGCGCGGAGCGCTGGAGTCTCACCGTCAGTCGAGCGTCGCCCTCGAGGGTCTCATCGCGGCGTGCGCGCTGGGCGCCCTCGCCTGGGCCTTCATCGTGCAGCCCATGCTCCTCCAGAACGGAGCGCCGCTGTCGGTGACACTGGTGCTGATCGCATACCCCTCGATCTCGATCTTCATGGTCGTCGTCACCCTGCGGATCGTCTTCAACCCCGAGCAGGAGCTCGTGCCCGCCTTCTGGTTCATGCTGGCTGGGATGACCCTCCTGTTCGTGGGCGACGTCGTGTACATGCTGGCCGAGATCAACCTGATCAATCTCCCGGATCGGTTCCTCAACCTGCCCTATGCCGTGGCATACCTTGGAGCTGGGGCCGCCGCCCTGCACGTGTCGATGCGCAAGCTGAGCGAACCCGGTCAACGGCGACGCGCGCCGGCCTCCCGGGTTCGCGCGGCGGTCGTAGCCGTGGCGCTGGTCACGCCGGCTCTCCTGACGTTCTACGACCGCAGTGCTGCGACGTCCGATGGCGTGGTCCTCGGCCTGTTGATGCTCACCATGACCGCTGCGGCAGTCGCGCGCATCGTCCAGGCTCTGCACATGGCAGAGTCATCCGAGGCACGCCTCATCTTCCAGGCGAACCACGACGATCTGACCGGGCTCCCCAACCGTCGAATGCTGGAGCAGCACCTCTCACGCATGCTGGAAGAGGCGCCCATCGACGACGCCCACGTGGCGCTCCTCTACGTGGACTTGGATCGATTCAAGCTCATCAACGACACCCTGGGGCACAGCCGTGGAGACGAACTCCTGGTCGAGGTGGCCCGGCGCTTTCGCGCCAACGTAAGGCCGACGGATGTCGTGACCCGCATCGGCGGGGACGAGTTCATGATCATCCTCGGCGAGGTGGTGAGCCTCTCACACGCCCTTGAATCGGCGAACCGTCTGCGCACGTGCCTCAGAAACGAGCCCTTCACGGCGAACGGGATGACCTTCTATGTGTCTGCCAGCTTCGGCCTCGCCTTCGCCTCGGGCGACAGCCCCGAGGCCACTGCCGAGGTCATGGTCCGCGACGCGGACACGGCCATGTATCAGGCGAAGGATGCCGGTGGGGACGCCGTGGCGGTCTTCGACGAGTCGATGCGTACTCGCGTCGAGGAACGAGTGGAGCTCGAGCGCGAGCTTCACGACGCAGTCTCTGGGCACCAGCTTCACGTCGCGTTCCAGCCGATCGTCCGACTGCGCACGGGAACGACCATGGGCATGGAGGCGCTGGTGCGCTGGGCCCACCCGGTACACGGCGTCATCTCTCCGGAGAGGTTCATCCCGCTGGCGGAAGAGAGCGGACTGATATCGGAGATAGGGGACTGGGTCCTCGAGGAATCCGTGAGCCAGTTCGCAGCGTGGTGTCGGCAGTCGCCCGAGATGCAGGACCTGTACGTTTCGGTCAATCTCTCCGGCGCGCAACTTCATGACAACGGAATCGTCGATCGCGTGGCAGATGTGCTCGCAGTCAACGGCCTGGAGGGATCGTCGCTGTGCCTGGAACTGACCGAGTCCGTAGTCATGGAGGATCCGGCCGCTGCCGCCGCCATCCTCACGGCGATCCGCCGGCTTGGAGTGCACATCGCCATCGACGACTTCGGCTCGGAGTACTCTTCGCTCGCCTACCTGAAGCGCTTCCCGGCAACGACCCTGAAGATCGACAAGACCTTCGTGGACAACCTAGGCAAACGGGACAGCGCCGACGCCACACTGGTCGCCACCATCGTCGCCATGGCGCAGGCACTCGGCATCGCCACAGTCGCAGAGGGCGTGGAGACAACAGCCCAAGCCAACCACCTCACCGACTTGGGCTGCGACGCCGCTCAAGGCTACCTCTACTCACGACCCGTCGGAGCAGACAGGCTCCCGGACGTCGTGATGTCGCTGGGGACAACGACGCTGCGACTGGTCGAAGCGTGAACTACTGCCCCGCGGCCACCTTCTGCGGCCATCTGGCTAGTCGATCCGCTTGGGTGAGGTCCACTCGGCGAAGCGCCGGCTCCAGTCCGGTGCCGTCGACCAGGACGGCGTGCAGCTCCGGATCCACCTCAGCCAGTCGTCTCTCAGCCGCGAGCACATCGCACCACGCCGGGATGCTCGCCGCCGACCCCAAGTAGGGCATCGGAACCACGCCCTCGTACCCGGCGAAGATCAGTCGGAGCTTCCATCGGATCATCCGAAAGACCGGCATGTCGAGGATCGCGACGAACCACTCGATCCCATGAGCGCGAGCCGCTAGGGTCAGCGACTGGTAGAGGCCCATGGTCACAAGGCCTTGCGCCGCCCTGCCGCGATAGTCGGCCGCCACCGCAAGGGTGGCGATATCCCAGGTCCGGTCCCTGTCGAGTGCCAGACCGGTGCGCTCGATGAGTGCCTCGGCCGACTCTCCCCAAGCGCTCTCGACATCGTTCAGGCTCTTGAACCCTCCGGGAGCCGGCAGCAACACGCGCATGGCACCGGCTGGAAGCCTGCGCAGATGATCGACCACGCAGATGAACACGCTGTTCGTCTCGTAGCGCCCGTACTCCTCCTGCAGCATCTCGGGAGTGTTGCCGAACGCCTCCAGGAAGACAGTTCGCTCGACGTGGCGACCCAACTGCGCCCCTGGTTCGTCACCCCGGAACATGTATGCCCCGAACGGCTCTCTCGTGCCGGGAGGAACTGTCTCTTGCACGAGCCGATGCAGATCAGAGTCTCGGAGGTCAGCTTCCCCAGTCATGCCTCAGAACGCTTTCGCCACCACCTCAGGGGAGTCGAAGTGGTCCCTCGTGAACTGCACGACCCGGTCCACGTCGAATCGCTTGCACGCGTAGATATCGACGCTGAAGAACAGAGTCGGGGTCTCCCAGGCATAGAAGTGAGCGCCCGAGGCCTCCCAATGCACCCACCCCGCCCAACCGTAGAGCTCCGAGCGGTGTGTGACGGGTTCGAGCAGCAATCGCATCTCGCAGACGTCTGTCAGCTTGGACAGATATGAGCAGACCTGCTCTTCGCGGATGGGAGCTCGGCAAACGCCTTCGATGACAAGCCGCTGCCGACAGATCATCGGCGCCAAGTCGGGCATCTCTGCCGAGTAGACCGTACTCACGACTAGCTGGGACATAGTGTCTGGTCCTACGTCGTTTGCCGGGGCGACCACGATGCCGCACGTATACTAGCATGGTTACAGGCCGATGTGAGGCCTCGCTCGGAAGACGCTGGCCAAGGCCGGGCCACGCCGGCTCCAGTGTTGCCACGACCGCATGGTCGGGAGCCAGCGCATGCCTGCGACAGGCGCCATGAACATGAGGTCCTGCATCAATCACAAAGACGGACTTCTACCCGTCGGCCCAGCTGCCCGAGTGTCGAGGAGCAGGCCACATGCCTTCGCAATCGAGGGCATGGACCTAGCTGACTTTCCTTTGGCGCGCCCGGCAGGATTCGAACCTGCGACCTGAAGATTAGAAGTCTCCTGCTCTATCCAGCTGAGCTACGGGCGCGCGAAGGTGACCGATCGCGTAGGGACAGGCGCAAGAGAACGGTACACCCGACACGCAGTGGAGCGGGAGACGGGATTCGAACCCGCGACCCTCAGCTTGGAAGGCTGACGCTCTAGCCAACTGAGCTACTCCCGCTCGAGAAGAAGTGCTGGTCGGGACGGGCGGATTCGAACCGCCGACCCCCTGCTCCCAAAGCAGGTGCGCTGCCAGGCTGCGCCACGTCCCGGCGCCAGCGAAGTATACCGCACCGCGCCCGTGGCGCTCGCCAAGCGACTACTCCCCGGCGTAGGGTAGCATCAGGATATCCCCGGGCTGCAACACCGAGTCGGCTGCCAATCCGTTGGCCCGGCGGATGTCGTAGACACCGCGGCGCGGATCGGTATCGTCTCCATAGTGATGGATGGCGATGCCCCAGAGGGTCTCGCCGTTGCCGACGACGTACTTCTCACCCTGGTAGACCGCGGCATCGCCGCCGGCGTGGGCGACTCGCACGCCCGCCCACACCGCGATGAAGATGAGGAGCAGGAAGACCGTCAGGCGCAGGAAGCCGGCGAGACGGCGACGGCGCAGCACGCGCCGTCCGGCCCGGCTTTCGGGGCGCCGGCTCGCACCATGTGCGGCGCTCGTCCACGGCCGATTGCTCCGCGCCACCGGCGCCATGCTCCGGGGGGCGTCGGCGGTCACGTCTGCGACCTCGGCAGGCGTGGCGCTCGACGACTCCGGTGAGCTCGCTCCCGCAGTGCGGGCAGAGCAGGCTGACCTCACCCGTCCAGATGTCGACGGATGTGGCTCTCACTGGCCCGCCGCCACACCAGAGGCACGGCTCGTCGTACCCCTCAAGGGCGGCGGCGAGCGTATCGTCGACGACGTCGGCGAGCGTGTGCATGCTGAGTGTGGCGGGCAGTGCGGTCATAGCTGGCGAAGTACCCCGACGACCTTCCCGACCAGCCGCACGTCGTCGGCGTCGACGATGATGGGCTCGTAGAGGCGGTTCTCGGGCTGCAGGCGGACGCTGCGGCCCTCACGGAAGAAGCGCTTCGCGGTCGCCTCGTCGCCGACCATGGCCACGACGATCTCTCCGTCGACTGCTTGATCGGAGGGATGCACGACGATGTAGTCCTCGTCGTAGATGCCGACTTCGGCCATGGAGTCTCCCTGGACGCGCAGCACGAAGTCGTCGTCGTCGCGGCGCAGGAACGCAGGGACGTCGACCATCTCCTCGATGTTCTCTTCGGCGAGGATGGGGGCGCCGGCCGCGACACGGCCCACCAGCGGCAAGGGCCGCGCGGGCTTGCAGGCACTCGCCAGATCGAGTGCCCGCGGCTTGGAGGGGTCGCGCTTGATGAGCCCCAGCCGCTCGAGATTCGCGAGGTGCGCATGGACAGTCGAAGGCGAGGAGAGACCGAGCGCCGTACAGATCTCGCGCACCGTAGGCGGATAGCCGTCGGTGCGGACACTCTCGCGAACGAAGTCCAGCACCTGCTGTTGACGTTGGGTGAGACCTTCCACCGATCCTCCTCTCGAAGCGAACGTGTGTTCGGATACAGACTAGGGTGAACACATGTTCGTGTCAAGTGTGATGGTACGGATGGGGCCGGACGGAAAAGCAGGCGAAGAGGGCGACGCGCTTGGCTACACAGCCACCCGCGCGCCGTCGCGCACGACCGGGCGCCCGTCGACGACGACGTCACCGACCAGATCGACGCCGAAGTGGTAGGGCAGTTCGTGGCGGGTCGGAGAGACGAGCACACCGAAGTCGCACCTCTTCCCCACCGCGAGCGCGCCGATATCGGCGCGCAGCAAGGCTGCGGCTCCGCCCGCAGTCGCGGCGAACAGGGCCTCATCGGGCGTGAGCTTCATCTGCTGGCAGGCGAGGGAGATCATGAGCTGCATGTTCTCGCAGTAGCAGCTCCCCGGATTGAAGTCGCTGGCCAGAGCGACCGTGAGCCCGGCATCGAGAAAGGCACGCGCCGGCGCGTATGGGCTTCCCAGCGTGTAGCTCGTGCCGGGCAGAACGACCGCCGCCACACCGGCGGCGCGCAGCGCCGCGATGTCCTTCCCGGTGGCGTGGATTAGATGCTCCGCCGAAGTGCAGCCAAGCTCCGCAGCCAGCCGGGACCCGCCGCTGCGCGCCAGTTCGTCGGCGTGGATGCGCAGGCCAAGGCCAGCGGCCCGGCCGGCGAGAAGCACGCGCCGCGACTGCTCGACGGTGAAGGCGCCCACGTCGCAGAACACGTCGCACCAGCGCGCGAGCGGCGCGCAGGCCGGGATCATGTCGTCGCAGACGAGATCGACGAACTCGTCCTCCCGGCCAGCGTACTCGGGCGGCACGAGATGCGCGCCGAGGAACGTGTACTCCCGGCGCAGCGGATGGTCGACGGCGGCGGCGCGCAGCTGCTTGGCTTCATCGGTCCGGGTGAGGCCGTAGCCACTCTTCACCTCGGCGGTCGTCGTGCCGTGGCGCAGCATGCTGTCGTAGCGCTCCGCGCAGAGGCGCGCCAGGTCGCCTTCGGAGGCCTGGCGCGTAGCCGTCACGGTGCGCGTGATGCCGCCACCGCGGGCGAGCAGTTCGGCGTAGCTCGCGCCGCTCAGCCTCTCGGCGTATTCGTCGGCTCGCGATCCGGCGAAGGGGACGTGCGTATGCGCATCGACGAAGCCGGGGAGCACGCTGCGCCCCTCCGCGTCCAGCTCGAGGCCGTCGCCGGCGAGGTCGACCGCCCGTGGCAGATCCGCTTCGCGTCCGACCCACACGATGACGCCGTCCCTCGCCGCCAGGGCGCCATCGGCGATGGTGCCCAGCCCGGCTGAGGGCGGCTCGCTCATCGTGACCAGCTCTGCCGCGCCGCGCAGCACGAGGTCGGCGGCGAACACGTCCAGAGGGCCCCCTGAGCCGGGGTATCGCTCCGCTCCTCGTCCGAGGGACCGCTCCATCACGCCACCTCCTGCTCGTCTGTCAGTGCTGGGCCCGCACGACGGCGGCGAACTCGCCGGCGGCGACGGCCCGCGCCGCGGCCTCGATCTCGGGCGCCAGATAGCGGTCGCGTCCGAGCATCGGGGTCAGACGCCGGACGATCGCGTGGCCGGCGGCGGTGCCGGCTCCGGGCGCCAGCGGCGCCAGAAGGTCGATGGCCTGCGCCGCGCAGAGGGCCTCGATGCCCAGCACCGTCTGGCCGTTGCGCAGCACATCCATGAGCTTGAGCGCCGCCGTCATCCCCAGGCTCACGTGGTCCTCCTGGTCGGCCGAGGTCGGGATCGAGTCGACGCTCGCCGGATGGCAGAGGATCTTGTTCTCCGCGACCAGCGACGCGGCGACGTACTGGCCGATCATGTAGCCGTTGTTGAGCCCGCTGTCGCTGCTCAGGAAGGGCGGCAGCTCCGACAGGGTGCTGGTCAGCATGCGAAACACACGACGCTCGCTGATGGAGGCGATCTCCGCGAGGCTCATGGCCGCCAGATCGAGGGCCAGGGCGAGCGGCTCACCGTGGAAGTTGCCGGCCGAGATGATCTCGCCCGTCTCGGGGAAGACGAGCGGGTTGTCGGTGACGGCGTCGACCTCGACGGCGACGACCTCGCGCAACCAGCGCAGGCCGTCGCGGCAGGCGCCGTGCACCTGCGGGATGCAGCGGATGGAGTAGGCATCCTGGACCTTGTCGCAGTTCAGGTGGCTGAGCATGATCTCGCTGCCCTCGGTGGCCCGCCGCACGTGCCGAGCCGAGTGCAGCTGCCCCGGGATGGGTCGCAGCTGCTGGATGCGGTCCTGGAACGGGCCGACCGAGGCGCGCAGACCCTCGAGGCTCATCGCGCCGATCAGGTCCGCCGAGTCGAGGAGCGCCTCGCCGTCGACGACGGCGAGGCAGCCGATGGCCGCCATGAACTGGGTGCCGTTGAGCAGAGAGACGCCTTCCTTGGCCTCGAGCGCGAGCGGCGCGAGCCCTGCGGCCCGCAGAGCCGGCCCCGCCGGCTCGCGCTCCCCGTCCGCGCCCAGCATCTCGCCCTCGCCCATCATGGCGAGCACGAGATGGGCCGAGGGAGCGAGGTCTCCGGAGGCGCCCAGCGAGCCGCGCGACGGCACCCAGGGCACGAGATCGGCGTCGAGCATCGAGACCATCAGCTCGGCGACCTCGGTGCGCACTCCCGAGTGGCCACGGGCCATCGTGTTCAGGCGGATCGTCATCGCGGCGCGCACGACCTCGCGCGACAGCGGCACGCCCACGCCCGCCGCGTGGCTGCGTACGAGGTTCTGCTGCAACTCGCGCACCTTCTCGAGCGGGATGCGGGTCGTGGCCAGCTGGCCGAAGCCGGTCGTCACGCCGTACGCGACCTCCTCGCGGCCGAGCACATCCACGATGACATCGCGGGCGCGCGCGAGGCGCTCGCGGGCGACTCGCGCCGAGCGCCACTTCGCCCGGCCGCGCGCCACACCGACCACATCGCCGATGGTGAGCTCTCTGTCGCCGATCACGACTCGCTGCACGAGCCACTCCTTCGTCGCGGGTGCGGACCCGGCGATACCGCGTCGCAGGATTCGATTGTAGCTGCCTCGGCGCATCTCCTCCATTCCGCCTCGCCGAAGGACGCATATCCGCCTCGCCATGGACATATGTCCCTCTCGGCTGCCGGGAGCGCCCTTCCGATACCGAAAGCAAGGTGAATCAGGGCCGCAGCCGGCGGTCGACGAACGGGAGGATGGAATGTGATTCACAAGACGATGTCAAGGCACCCTAGGCTCGTGTACTGCCTGCTCGCGGTGTCCGCGATCGTCGTGGTCAGTGGCGCCGGGAAGAAGTGGTGAGCCACCCCAAGTCCCAAGCCCATGCCCGGGCCGCAGCGGCCCGTGGCCTCGTCCCTCACAAGGGAGTCTGACCATGCTCGGAATCATCAACCGCACCGAGTACCTCTTCGGCCTCACGGTCCTCGACGCCATGGCGGCAGCCGGCGGCGCCGGCCTCAAGTGGTCGAGGATGGTCGAGATCGATGGATTGGATCGTGATCACGATCGACGGACTCAAGTGGTAGAGAGTCCTGCCCGAGCCTGATGCTTCACCGGCCCCTCCGGCACGGATGACGGTGCCTGGCCTCTACGTGGGCCTCCTGTGGGTCGTCCTCGCCGGGGTCCTCGTGTTCGTTTGGCCGGTCGACCCCCGGGTGACGGTCCTCGACTACCTTCTCTTCTTCCTGCTGGCGACCTTGGCGGAGTGCTGGTTCGTGGACACGAGTCGCGACACGGGGATGTCCCTCTCGTTCACCGTCCATTTCGCGGCCGTCCTGCTCTACGGTCCGGCCTTCGCCATCGCCATCGCGATTGTCGGCATCGGCGTCGGTGACGGTCTCCTCAAGCATCGAGCGCCCATCCGCACCTTGTTCAACATGGCTCAGATGGGCATCTCCGTGGCCGTTGCCAGGCTTCTGTTCGCCGGACTCTCTGGGAGCCAGGAGTCGCTGAGCCTCGTCCGCGATGCCCTGCCGCTGGCGGTGGCCGCGCTCGCCTACATGCTCGTCAACGACACCCTGGTGAGAGCGGCGTGGTGGCGCTCACGGGGAAGTCGTTCACGCGCGAGTGGGTCGGCTCGTTCCGCGACCTGATGCTGCCCTACGTCTCGATGGCACCGCTCGGCGCCCTCGCGGCCTTCGCCTACCAGGCGTCACCGTGGAACATCCTCTACTTCGTGCCCCTCACCCTCGTCGTCTACAACGGCTTCCAGCTGTTCGTCAGCCTGCAGCGGGAGACCGACCACGCCCTCATCGCGCTCGCCGACTCCATCGACAAGCGCGACCGCTACACCCATCAGCACTCGCGCCGCGTCGCCCGGCTCTCGGGTCAGATCGCCGTCAGGCTGGGACTGAACGATCGCAACGTCGACCTGGTCGTCGCCGCCGCACGCGTCCACGACCTCGGCAAGATCGCCGTCGCCAACCGCCTGCTGCTCAAGGAGGGGGTGCTCACCGAGGACGGGCGCCGGCCCATCGAAGCTCACCCGGCCGAGGGCGGCGAGCTCGCCGGCAAGTCCAAGATGTTCCGCCAGGGGCTCGGCTACATCCGCCACCATCATGAGCGCTGGGACGGAGCAGGCTACCCTGACGGTCTCGCGGGAGAGAAGAGATCCCCCTCGGGGCGCGCATCATCGCCGTGGCCGACAGCTACGACGCCATGACCACCGACCGGCCCTACCGCGATGCTCTGGAGACGACCGCCGCCATGGACGAGCTGGCCCGCTGCGCGGGATCGCAGTTCGACCGCGATGTCGTGATCGCGTTCCTACCGATGCTCGCGCGCGACCTGGCGAGCGCCCCGCATGTTGTCGCCCCACGAACGGAGGAACAATGCTCGTCCTGCTCAGTACTCTGATCCTCGGCGTAGTCGCTCAGCTACATCCTGGGCGGCCGGCTCCGCAACCTCGAACGCCTCGACTTGCGCCTGGGCTGGATGGTCCTACTCTCACTGGCTCTGCAGTTCTGGGCCTTCTCGCCGTAGGGCGAGAGCCAGGGGTCCACAGTCGTGGTGACGGCACACTACGCCTCGTGCGCGCTGCTCGTCGTCTTCGTGATCGCCAACTACCGGCGCCCGGCGCTGGTCCTGACCGGCGCTGGCATGTTGCTCAACCTGCTGGCGATCGGCCTCAATGGCGGCTACATGCCGGCCCGGCGCGCGGCTCTGGAGTTCGCCGGCGTAGCCTACGCAGGCAACATCGAGAGCAACTCCCAGCTGATCACGGCCAGCACGAAGCTGGCCTTTCTCGGCGACGTGTTCGCGCTTCCCGACTGGGCGCCGCTGGCCAACGTCTTCAGCATCGGCGACGTGCTCATCGTCGTCGGCGCCACAGGTCCTCATCGCGGGCGGCATGCGCGGTCCACGCCGACTGATCGCGCGGTGGCCTAGGCTCCGAGGGGCCGGCCCTCTATAATGGCCTCCACGCGTCCTGTCTCCGTCATGAGGTCACGGCCCCTGTGTCCACATCAACGTCAACGCTCGCCGTCGCCAGGCGACGGCGTCGCATCGCGCTCGCCGTGGCTCTCATCCTCCTGGTGTCGCTCGGCCTGCGCCTCTGGCGGCTGGACTTCCCGGCGGAGTACATGTTCGACGAGGTCTACTACGCCAAGGACGCAAAGGCGATCGTCGACGGCCGCGTGGGCACCGACGGACCGCTGCGCTGGGCGGCCGGCGACGCCGTCTCCTGGCCGCATCCCGAACTCGGCAAGCTCGCGATCGCCGCGCGGCATCCTCCTGCTCGGCGATAGCGCCATCGGCTGGCGCCTGCCCGCCGTCCTCGCCGGGATGGTCCTGCTCGCCTGCGTCTATCCCCTTGCGAGGCGGCTCGGCCTCTCGCCGTCGTGGGCGATCGTCGCCCTGCTCTTCGCCGCCGCCGACCCGCTAGGAATAACCCAGTCGCGCATCGCGACGCTCGACGTGTTCGTCGCCGCCTGGACGGTGCTCTGCATCCTGCTGGCGCTCAAGTACGTCCAGGACGGACGTAGGCTGCTCTGGCTCGTCCTCTGCGGGGTCGCCGGCGGGCTGGCGCTGGCCACGAAGTGGTCGGGAGCCCTCGCCCTGCTCGCCGCCGGACTGATCGTGTTCGGCAGCTGGCTGCACCGGCACGGCGAGTGACGTGCCGGAGGAGGAGACCGCCGGCGGCGAGCCCGCTTCCCCGGCCCGCCGGCTCCTCACCGCCGTCGTCGCGGCGCTCCCTGCCATCGCCTTCCTCGTGCTCGTGCCGGCGATCGTCTACGCCGCGAGCTACGCGCAGTACTTCGTCAAGGGCCACACGCTGGCGGACTGGTGGGAGCTGCACCGGCAGATGTACACGTTCGGCGTCAACCTGCGCGCCGGGCACAGCTACGCCTCGATCGCGCCCTCCTGGATCGTCGACTACCGGCCCGTCTGGTACTACTTCGACGGAGGGGCCGACTACCGCGGCATGGTCGCCATCGGCAATCCGTTCCTCTGGTGGACGGCGACCCTCGCCTTCATCGCGGCGCCCTTGATCGCCCTGCGGCAGCGCACGTCGATGCTCGTGCCGGCCGCGCTCATCGCGGTGCTCTATCTGCCGTGGTTCGCGACCGCGAGGACGGCGTTCCTCTACTACATGACCCCGGTGGCGCCGTTCATGGCCATCCTGGTGGCGGCGGCGCTGGCTCAGTTCGCCGCACGGCAGGAGCTGCCGCTGCGTCGGTGGCTGATCCTGGGCGGCGTCGCCGTCGCCACGGCCCTGCTCTGGGAGCCGGTGGGGCGCCTCGCTGAGTGGCTCTTCTGGCAGCTCCCGCAGCGGATCAGCCCGGCCCTCGCGTGGGCGGTCGTGGGGACGGGCGCGTTGCTCGCAGCGCTGGGCGTGCTCGCCGTCTTCTCGACCACGGCTGCGTCAGACGCGCCCGCTGGTCGCCGTCGTCGCGGCCGGGCTCATCGTCGGGATCGTCGTCGCGTTCCTGCCCGTCGTCCTGGCGATCCCGATCTCGCAGGAGCACTTCTCCCGCATCACCTGGTTCCCGAGCTGGATCTAGCGGATCACCGCCGCCATGATGCCCTTCTGGGCGTGCAGGCGGTTCTCGGCCTGGTCGAAGACGATCGACTGCGGTGAGTACAGCACCTCTTCGGTGATCTCCTCACCCCAGTGCGCCGGCAGGCAGTGCATGACCTTGACCTGCGTCCCGGCGTGCTTCACGAGGTCCATGTTGACCTGGTAGTCGGCCAGCGCCTGGAGGCGCACGTCGTGCTCGGCCTCCTGCCCCATGCTCGTGAAGGTGTCGGTGTAGATGATGTCGGCGCCCTTGACGGCCGCGCGCAGATCGCTCGTCCACTCGATGCTCGCGCCGCTGACCTTGGCGTCCTCCCTGGCGCGCGCCAGGACCCACTCGGCCGGCTTGTAGTCGGGCGGCGTGCAGGCGATCACGTTCATGCCGGTCTTGGCGCCGACCTCGAGCAAGCGAGTGGACGACGTTGTTGCCGTCGCCGCTGTAGACAAGGGTGCGTCCGCGCAGCGTGCCGCAGTGCTCGCGGATCGGTCATCGCGTCGGCCATGCCCTGGCAGGGGTGGTGGTCGTCGGTGAGACCGTTGATGACCGGGATCTGGCCGTACTTCGCGAGGTCTTCGACGTCCTTCTGTGCGAACGTGCGGATCATGATGCAATCGACGTAGCGGCTCATCACGTTGGCGGTGTCCCGGATCGTCTCGCCGACGCGCAGCTGGATGTCGTTGGCGTTCAGGAACATGGGCTGCGCACCGAGCTGCTCGACACCGACCTCGAAGCTCATGCGCGTGCGCGTGGAGGTCTTCATGAAGATCAGGGCCACGGCGCGGCCGGGCAGCAGGTGGATCTGCTCACGGCTCTGCTGGGCAGCCTTGATGTCTCGCGCGAGATCGAGCAACGCCATGATCTCGGCCGACGAGAAGTCGTGGATGGTGAGGAAGCTGCGGCCGGTCAGGTCCAGCTCGGTGATGCGGCTGTGGAAACGCTCGGGCATGCGGCCCCCTTGCTCGGGACTAGAACTCGGGACGAGGACCGGGGCGGCGGCGAGCCGCGGGCGAGCCGCCGCCGGTCGTTCGCGCGATGCTATCAGATGAAGCCGCGGGCGCTGAGGACGTCCTCGAGAGTCGGGTGGCCGATCTCCTGCAGGTCGTAGCGGACCCGCACGGCCGGCAGATCTTGATGTCGACGATGCGGCGCAGGTCGATCGGCGTGCCGATGACGACCACGATCGGCGCCGGAGCCGTTGATCGTCGACCTCGAGGTCGGCGAGCTGCTGCTCCGAGTAGCCCATCGCCGGCAGCAGCACGCCGATGTCCGGGTACTTCTCGAACGTCGCCTCTGATCTCGCCGACGGCGAAGGGGCGCGGGTCGATCGAACTCGGCGGCGCCGAGCTGCCTGGCGGCCACCGTGCCGGCGCCGTACTTCATCTCGCCGTGCGTGAGCGTCGGGCCGTCCTCGACCACGAGCACCCGCTTGCCGCGGATGAGCCGGCGGATCGTCGACCGTGACCGGCGAGGCGGCCATGACGATCGTGGCGTCCGGGTTGACCGAGCGCGACGTTGGCGAGCTCGGCCTCGATGTCGGCGCGATCGGCCGTGTCGATCTTGTTGAGCACGACGACGTCGGCGAGCCGCAGATTGACCTCGCCGGGGTAGTAGCGCAAGATCGTCGCCGGGGCGATGCGGGTCGGCGACCGTGATGTACAGGTCGGAGGCGATAGAAGCTGAAGTCGTTGTTGCCGCCGTCCCAGAGGATGACGTCGGCCTCCTGCTCCGCCTCCCGCACGATGGCCTCGTAGTCGACGCCGGCGTAGATCACGTTGCCGGCGGCGATGTGCGGCTCGTACTCCTCCATCTCCTCGATGGTGCAGTCGTGCTTCGTGAGGTCGTCGAGGGTCGCGAAGCGCTGCACGCGCTGCTTGACGAGATCGCCGTAGGGCATCGGGTGGCGGATGCTGACGACCTTCTTGCCGGCCTCGCGCAGCATCGTCTGGATCTTGCGCGTCGTCTGGCTCTTGCCGCAGCCGGTGCGCACGGCGCAGACGGCGATCACCGGCTTGCTGCTCTTGATCATCGTCGTCTTCGGCCCGAGGAGACGGAAGTCGGCGCCCAGCGGCGTTGACCTGGGCCGAGCGGTGCATCACGTAGCTGTAGGGCACGTCGCTGTAGGCGAAGACGACCTGGTCGACGTCGTGCCGCTCGACCAGGTCGCCGAGCTCCGCCTCGTCGTGGATCGGGATGCCGTCCGGGTAGAGACGGCCGGCGAGCTCCGCCGGGTACTTGCGGTCGTCGATGTGCGGGATCTGGGTGGCGGTGAAGGCCACGACCTCGTACGCCTCGTTGTCGCGGAAGTACATGTTGAAGTTGTGGAAGTCGCGGCCCGCGGCTCCCATGATGAGCACCTTCGTCTTCGTGGCCATGCTCACTCCTCTGGTTGAGAGTCCGCCGGTCGGGATCGCTGTGGATTCGCCGAGGTGGGCGCCGCGCGCCCGGACGCTATGTGGACTTTGTCGACGTACGATGAGGTGAAGAGCTGCAGGGTGGCAGCGTAGTTGGGGATGAAGGTGACGGTGTCGCCGAGAGCGACGCAGGCGTCGAGGTCCTCGACGTCGAGGATGAGGTGGTCGCTCGAGGCGCCCAGCACCTGGATGCGCGAATCGACGGGACTCAGGCCCTCGGGCGTCACGTCCTGCCGCCCGAGGGCGCAGATCGCGCGTCGACGCTCGCCCCGGTCGACGAACGTGGAGTGGTGGCCGAACGCGTCCTGGCCGCTGGTGCCGATCGGCAGCGAGGGCTTGCGCTTGCACTCGATGACCGGCGCGGCCAGCGTGATGGCGTCCAGGTAGAGGCCCATGGCGGGTTGGCGGTGGATCGTCTCGACGCCCAGGAGGATCGTCTCTCCGACGCGCAGCGTATTGATGGCCGCTGGCGTGCGGCCCGAGACGACCATCGCCAGCGAGCTCGAGTTGCCGCCGGAGACGTAGCGCAGACGGCGGCCGGTCTGCCGCTCGGTGTCTGACGCGAGCTCCGCCAGACGCCCCAGGTTATGCTCGTCCGGGATGATCTCGCCGTAGCAGGTCAGATTGACGCCGATGCCGAGCAATTCGATGTGCTCGAGGCGCTCGGCGACGGCGACGAACTCCGGCAGGTCGGCCGGCATCATCCCCTCTCGCAGGTCGCCGAGGTCGACCATCGCGACGATGCCGTGCCGGCGCCGCTGCCGGGCCGCGGCCTGCTCGAGAGCCGTCACGATCTCGATCTCGCTCTGCAGCGAGACGTCCGTGTAGCGGACCGCCTCGTCGGCGAGCGCGGGGACCGGCGCCCGAAGCAGCCAGATGGGCGCCGTCACGCCGCCGTCGCGCAGGCGCTTGATGTTCTCCAGACGCGACTCCCCGAGGGCGACGGCGCCACCGGCGAGCATCGCGGCGCCCACCTCGGGACTGCCCGACGTGGCCTTGACGACGCCGACCACCTCGATCCCCGGCGCCTGGTCGACGACCCTGCGCGTGTTCTCGGTGATCTTCCCGAGGTCCACCGTGACTGTCGGCTGGGCCAGCATGTCTCCCTTTGCATAAGAGATATGCACCAAAGTATACTGACACTACCCGCCGGACACCAGTGGCAATCGGCGGACGAAACGGCCTGCCGTCGTCTGCGGCGCCCACCGATTGTGAAGCTCCTCTCAGCGGGCTCACAGCTCTCTCTCAGGAAGCGCCTCTACTCTTCCTTCAGCATGCCGGCAGGTCGGCGAATTGCGGTGCGCGAGCAGCCGCGGCCGTGAACGCCTTCCACGACAAGAGCGGGGTGGCGATGAAGAAAGCGACGATCAACTACTGGGTCGACATGATCACCGGCGTAGCCTTTCTCTTCGTCGCCGTGACCGGCCTGTTGCGTTTGTTCCCCGAGGCGACCGTGAGCATGTCTGGTGCTGGTCAGCCGGTCATCCTCGGGATCAGCACGAGCGTCTGGCAGGTCGTGCACGACTGGAGCGGCGTCGTCATGGCTGCTGGGGTCGGCCGTCCACACCGCGCTGCACCTGCGCTGGCTCATCTCCATGACAGGCAAGCTGGCGCGCGGCAACGGCGCCACGGGTCGACCCAAGGCAACGCCAAGCCCAAAGCCTCAGGCCGACACCGCCGGCTCCCTGGCTCGGCTCGAATCGATGGGCACGACCCAGGGCAACCAAGCGGACTCCCGGCCACGGTACACGCGCAAGGGCTTTCTGGCGGCGGCCGGCGTCGTCGGCGCCGGCGCTCTGCTCGCCGGCTGGGGTCTGCTCGGTCGCAGCGACGAGAGTGCCGCCGTCTCCACGTACGGCGCCGAGACGTCCGGCGACGCGACGACGACTGGACGTATGGGCGCCGGCACGGCAGCGAGAACGACGCGAGCGCCGGTGCCGCCGGAGAGGCCGTCGACGACGGCACGGCCACAGCTACGTCCAGCGCCCGCGTCGTCGTCGACGCGGAGGCCTGCACGGGCTGCGGCGCCTGCGTGCAGGTGTGCCCCGACGCGGTGTTCGCGATGAGCGGCGGCAAGGCCGTCGTGCGCAACGCGGACGCCTGCCGGCTGTGCGGACGCTGCACGCGGGTCTGTGCGCCCGCAGCCATCACGCTGGACGGCTGAGGCCCGTCGGTCGCGGAGCGACCGGACCCCGCTCAGCCGTAACCGCGCGCCAGCGTGAAGCGGCTCAGCCCGGCCCGGAACCCCAGCGCCAGGAGACGCTCCCTATGGGGTGACTCAGCGACCGCCGTCCCGTCGATCCTCTCGACGGCGAGGCGCGGCACGCAGCCCTCGTGCACCGCCCCCGCCAGAGCCGCGAAGGCCGCCTCAAGCCGGTCGCCCGGTTCGGCGACGAGTACCTGCAGACTCCGCCCGCCAGACTCGACCGCCAGCACCGGCCGGCCGCCGGACAGCACGACGTAAGCGCCACTGCGGCGCGCCGGGGAGCGCCCCTCGGAGGCCGGCCAGCGCAACGCCGCTCCACACAGTTGCGCGGGGTCGGCGACGGCCAGTACCAGGGGCGTCCCCTCGCCGACCTCGCCCTCGGCACGCAACCGCTCCACAGCGCCGGGGAGAGCGAACTGCGCGCCACCTAGTCCCTCCACGAAGTAGCCGCGACGCGCCAGGCCTAGCGTCTCGAGGGCGGAGAGAGACGAGTAGAGGGCGGAGAAGCCGCCCGACAGGCTCTCTGCATCGCACCATCTCGCGCGTGACGATACCGTGGCGTTGAAGCAGCAGCTCAGCCCAGGCGCGACCTCTCGCCGCGCCGTCGACCGGCGCAGGGCCGAACGACGCCGCAGTGAGCGACCACCGGCCCTGCAGCGGCGGCGCGCCGCGACCGCGGCGCTGGAAGCGCCCGGAGGACGAGCCACGCCGTGGATCGCCGGACGACCCGGTCCGCGCGGCCGGCGCGGCACGGGATCGCAGCGGCGCGAAGGCGTCGTTCGTCACTTCGCCGGCCCACACCAGGTCCCAGAGCGCCCCCCGCACCTCTTCGGCCGCGACCTCGGGGCGTTCCACCAGCAGGTCCACGAAGAAACAGGCGCCGCGCCCCAGGCGTTCGCGCAGGAACTCGTGGGTCTCGCCACTCGGCGCCTCTCCGGATGGCGGTGGTCCGAGCACGGGAGCGTCGTCGCGGAAGTAGAGCGCGACACGCGCCGAGCGAGAGCCGGACGACCTGACGCCGACCCAGATCAGCTCGCCGCTCGCACAGAGCTCGTCGATCCAGGCCGGAGAGTACGCGCCGAGGCGGCGCGGCAGCACGTCGCGCTCCCACACCTCGGGCGACAGCGCCAGTCCCTGCAGCGCCACGAGCACGTCGCGCAGGCGATCGACGCCGGCGCCAGCCGCGGTCGAGCGGTCGACTCCCTGCCAACGCGGCGCGAAACGAGCCAGCACCTCCTGGCCGACTGGCTCGATCTCGCTGCGCAGCGCCGCCAGCGAGGCGCGGCGCAGTCGGCGCAGCACGTCCGGATCGCACCACTCGCGTTGCGTGCCGAGAGGACGCAGCTCGCCGCGCACCAGCTCGCCGGCCTGTTCGAGCAGCGCCAGAGCGGCGCTGGCGTCGACGCCGTACCGCTGCCGCACGTCGTCCGTGAGGAAGGGTCCGTGAACGCGGGCCTGGCGGCGCACGAGCTCCAGCAGCGCGTCGGGAACGTCCTCGAGAAACGCCTCCGGCAGGCCGGCCGGCGGAGCCACGCCGAGCGCGTCCCGGTAGAGCCCGGCGTCCTCGCTGGCGATCCAGCGCTCCTCGCCGCCAAGCGGGATGCGCAGCACGCGACCCTCACCCTCAAGCTCCGACAGCCACACCGGCGCCTCGTCCGCCGCGAGGACCCGTGCGCGGACCTCCTCGGAGGTTAGGTCGCCGAGCCGCCGCAGCACGTCGTGCAGCGCATCCGGACCACGCGCTCGCAGGTGCGGGGCAAGATACTGCAGCTCGTCTTCGACCTGCGCGAGCGCGCCGGGATCGATGAGCTCGCGCAGCTCCTCCTGCCCCAGCAGTTCGCGCAGGAGTTCGCGGTCGAGGGACAGCGCCATGGCGCGGCGCTCGGCGCTCGGCGTGTCGTCCTCGTACATGTGCGTGGCCACGTAGTCGAAGAGCAGCGAGGAGGCGAACGGCGAAGCCGTCGCCGTCTCGACCTCGACGAGGGCGAGCTCGCAGGTCTGGAGCCGGCGCAGCAGATCCGTGAGCCCCGGCAGGTCGAGCACGTCGCGCAGGCACTCACGGTACGTCTCGAGGACGATGGGGAACTCCGGGTAGCGACGCGCGACCTCGAGCAGCGACTGCGCCTTGAGGCGCTGCTGCCAGAGAGGGGTGCGCCGGCCGGGGTAGGCGCGGGGGATGAGCAGCGCCCGCGCCGCGTTCTCGCGGAAGCGCGCCCCGAAGAGCGCACTGCCGGCGAGCTCGTCCACGACGAGGTCCTCGACCTCGTCTGGCTCGACCAGGACCAGCTCCGCAGCCGGTGGTTCGTCGGCATCGGGCAGGTGCACGATGATGCCCTCGTCCGACCAGATGGCGCTCGCCTCGAGACCGAGCCGGTCGCGGATGCGGGCGCTCACCGCCAATGCCCAGGCGGCGTGCACGCGGCCGCCGTGCGGCGAGAGCACGCAGAGCCGCCAGTCGCCGATCTCGTCGCGAAAGCGCTCCACGATCACGCTGCGATCGGAAGGAAGGACCCGCGTGGCGGCCTCCTGCTCGCGCAGGAAGGCGAGCAGGTTGTCGGCGGCGAGTTCATCCAGGTCGTACTCGCGCTCGAGCACCTCCGCGTCCTGGTCGACCGCCCAGCGGGCGAAGGCGCCGATGGCTTCGCCGAGCTCGCGCGGCCGGCCCACCGACTCGCCGTGCCAGAAGGGGACCGCCGCCGGCGCGCCGGGCGCAGGCTATGACGATCACGCGGTCGCGCGTGATCTCCTCGATGCGCCAGGAGGTCGCGCCGAGCAGGAACGCCTGACCCACCCGGGCCTCGTAGACCATCTCCTCGTCGAGCTCGCCGACCCGCCGACCGTCTGGGAGATTGACCGAGAAGAGGCCGCGGTCGGGGATCGTGCCCGCGTTGGCCACCGCCAGAGCGCGGGCACCGGGGCGGGCGCGGATCGTGCCGGCCACCCTGTCCCAGACGATCCGCGCCCGCAGCTGCGCGAACTCGTGCGACGGGTAGCGACCATCGAGCATGTCGAGCACGTTCTCGAGCTGCCGGCGATCGAGGTCGGCGTAGGTCCAGGTGCGCAGCACCAGCGCGTGGAGCGCATCGACCTCCACCCCCTCGTCGCCCGCACCGGCGGCGATGGCCACCACCTGCTGGGCGAGGACGTCGAGGGGGTTGCGCGGCACGACGGTCGTCTCGATGAGGCCCTCGCGCATGCGCCGCGCGACGACGGCGCACTCCAGCAGGTCCGCGCGGAACTTGGGGAAGATACGGCCGCGCGACACCTCTCCCACGCCATGGCCCGCGCGGCCGATGCGCTGCAGCCCGCGCGTCACCGACTTGGGCGACTCGATCTGCACGACGAGGTCGATGGCGCCCATGTCGATGCCGAGCTCGAGGGAAGAGGTGGCGACCAGGCAGGGCAGCTCGCCCGCCTTGAGCTGCTCCTCGATCAGCGTGCGCTCCTCACGGGCAAGCGAGCCGTGGTGGGCGCGGGCGATCTCGGCGGCGGCGCCCGGCGGCGGCGAGCCTGCCGACTCGTCCTCGCGCGCCGCCAGATCGTTGAGACGCAGCGCGATGCGCTCAGCCGCCCTGCGGTTGTTCACGAAGACGAGTGTCGAGCGATGCTCCCGCACCAGGCGCAGCAGTTCCGGGTAGATCGCCGGCCAGATCGAGTGCCGCGTCGCCTCGCCGCCCTGTACGGCCTCCAGCTCGAGGGACGCCTCAGGATCGACCATCGACTCGACGGGCACGTGGACACGCAGGTCGAGCGGCTTGCTCGCCCCGACGTCCACGACCGTGCAGGCCCGCTGCGGGCCGACGAGAAAGCGGGCGACCTCGTCGAGAGGACGCTGGGTCGCCGAGAGCCCGATGCGCTGCACGTCGCGCCCCGCCTTCTCGACGAGGCGCTCGAGCGTCACGGCGAGATGCGCGCCGCGCTTCGTCTGAGCGACCGCATGGATCTCATCGAGGATGACCCACCTCGTATCTGTGAAGAGCTCGCGGGCCTGCGAGGTGAGCATGAGGTAGAGCGACTCCGGCGTCGTGATGAGGATGTCGGGAGGCGTGCGCAGCATCGCGCGGCGCTCGCGCTGAGGGGTGTCGCCGGTGCGCATGGCCACCTGGACGTCGGCGCCGATGCCGCGCAGCGGCGCCCGCAGGTTGCGCTCCACGTCGTAGCCCAGCGCCTTGAGCGGCGACACGTAGACGAGCTGGGGGCGTCGCCTGTCGCCCTCGCCCGGCGGCTCCGCCACGAAGCGGTCGAGCGCCCAGAGGAAGGCGGCGAGCGTCTTGCCCGACCCCGTCGGCGCCGACACGAGCGTGTGCTCGCCGGAGGCGATGGCCGGCCACGTCTTGATCTGGGCGGCGGTCGGCGCGCCGAAGGTGGTCGCGAACCAATCCCGCACCTGGGGCGTGAACAGGGCGAGCGGCGAGTCGGGTGCGGGCTGATCCATCCCGCTGGCCTTCCCGTGCATCAGCGTCTCCTCACCCCCCGCCGCGTATCTCGCTGCCGGCCGCGCGTGACCACGCTTGCCAGCATACCCGAGGGCGGTGACGCGACGCGGACTCGCGCCCGGAAGCTCAGCCGCCCAGGCTGCTCCGCATGAGCGCCAGCACGGGCTCGCTGGGCAAGTGCTGAAGTAGAGCCCCGCAGCTGGCGAGGACGTAGTCGCGGTCGAGCAGGCAGCGCGCATCGCGGGGAGGCAGGAGGCGCTCGCCGTCGCCCCCCGAGAGCGTCTCGGCGAGGATGTCCGCACCGCCCGGCAGCCGCGTGAGCGCACCGCCGGTACCGATCACGGATCGGCAGGCGGTGAGGTCGCGCCCGCGGGCGATCGTCGTGCGGCCCGTCGCCGTGTAGAGCGACGCGATCCGGCCGGCGTGACGGTGCATGGCGGTGACGGCCGCCTGACGCGTCAGCGCCAGCGCGCCGGCGATCTCGTCGGGCGTCTCGGGCAGGGCCGGCGGCAGGACGTCTGGTCTCTGGCCGACCCGCAGCAGCGCGGCGACGTGCTCGGCGCTCACGTAGGTGCCGAGGTCGCCCTCGACCGTCCGCTTGGCGTGGGGCTGCGGGTCGACTTGCAGTGCGCCGACCTCCGGACTGCCGTCGGTGACGGAGTGCACGTCGGTCGTGGCGCCGCCGACATCGACGACGACGAGATCGCCGAGCGCCTCGGCGAGCCGCTCGGCGGCGATCAGCACGGCGCCCGGCGTCGGCAGGATGCGCCCGCCCACCAGCTCGCCGATGCGCTCCATGCCCGGCGCCCGCGTGATGTGCTCCTCGAAGGCGTCGTGGATGACGGCGCGCGCCGGCACGATGTCGAGCTCGTCGACGGCCGGGTAGACGTTGCTCGTGATGCGGACCCGGAAGCCCGCCGCCTCGAGGATCGCGCTCGCCTCCTGGGCGGCCTGAGTGTTGCCTGCGTAGACAACGTTCGGTCGCGCCGCCAGTCCGACGAGGCGCCCGGCGTTGAAGAGGACCGTGTCGTAGTCGCCGCCCTCGACCCCGCCGGCGAGCAGGATGAGGTTCGGGTCGAGGGCGTCGATCTGCCGCAGGTCGGCGTCGCGCAGCGGGCCGGCCGTCACGTACTTGACGACGGCGCCCGCCCCCAGCGCCGCCTCGCGCGCGGCCATCGCGGTCATGCGCTGGGTGAGCCCGTGGACGGTCATGCGCAGCCCACCGGCGGCCGAGCTGGTGGCCAGCGTGAGACCCGGTTCGAGCGGACCGACGGCCGCCTCCAGCTGCGCCCGGGCGGCCCCCACCCCCATGGCCACATCGCCCTCGGCGACCGAGGTCAGGGCCACCCCTTGGCCGAGCAGCCGCGGCGCGGCCGCGGAGGACTCGGCCAGTCCATCGAAGGCCGAGACGATCGTCGTCGTCGAACCGATCTCGACGACGAGCGCGTCGATACTGCGGCTAGTGGTCGGCATGCGGCTCCCTCGGGCGTCGCTGCTTCACGCCCCCCGCTCGCGCAGCGCCGTCACCAGGAACGAGGCCACGTCCCTGCCCTTGGCGCCGCGGCCGAAGCCGGCGTCCATCCCCCAGGCCTTGGCCAGCTCGTCGGTCACCTGGGTGCCGCCGCTGATCAGCAGCAGCCTGTCGCGCAGGCCCTTCTCAACGGCCAGGTCGGCGAGCTTCTCCATGTTGATGCGATGGATCTCGTCGTGCGTGATGATCGTGCTGATGAGGACCGCCTGGGCGGCGTGCTCGACGGCCGCGTCGAGCACCTTCTCGATCGGCACCGACGTCCCCAGGTACTCGCTCTCGATGCCCCACCTCTCCAACCCGCCGTGCTTGATGTCGAGGATCTCGCGCATGCCGACGGAGTGCTCGTCGTGGCCGACCGTCGCGGCCACCACCTTGAGGCCCCGTTCGGCGACGAAGGCGCGGATCTCCTCCTCGCTGAGCGGCTCCAGCTTCTCGGGGATGACGAGCGTGGCCGGGTCGACGAGGACGTCCAGCCGGCCCTTCATCTCGATCAGCGGTGCCCTCGGCCGGATGCATCACCTGCTTGTGGATCACTTCGCAGTCCTGCAGGTTCATCGCCCGGCCGAACTCGAGCGCGGCGAACTCGGCGACGCGCTCGCTCGCCGGCAGGAACATCGTCACCACGAGGATGCCGTCGCCGGCCCACTGCACCTCGGGCGTGAGCAGGCCTTGTTCGCGCAGCTCCGCCGTCTGCGCGAGACGCACGGCGACGTTGTCCTCGGGGTCGAGCTCGTCGATGAAGGGGACCTTCTCGGGGTCGCAGAGGGTGCAGCCGCCGATCAGGTCGCACGGCCGGGAGCCATGGCCCTCGGGCAGGTGGTTCTCGCCGAAGTGGTGGCAGACGGGCGCCATGTAGTCGGCGGCGCGCTCGACGACGGTGCCCGCCGCCACGCCGCCGTCGGCGTGGCGGGCGATGCCGTCGTCGTGCGTCTCCGGGTACTCGCCCGAGTCGACGAAGTAGGCCTCCTCGGCGGCGGCGAAGTAGCCGCCCTCGCGCACCATCGCCTCGAGGAAGAGCACGGCCCGCTCCTTGATCTCGCGCACCCGCGCCTTGAGCTCCGGCGCCTCGCGGTCGACCTTGACCATCTCGCGCAGGCCGTCCATCCCGACGAGGCTCTGCCGGGCCGTGTCCACGGCCGCGATGTTGTTGTAGTGCCACGGGACGTTGCGTCCCTCGTCGGGCGTGATCGTGCTCTGGATGTCGGCGCTGGTCAGGCGGCTGATCATGAGGTTCATGGTGTGGGCCACCGTGGCCTCGCGTCCGTCCGACTCCATGTAGCGGGTGTTCTGCTGGGCGCGCATCTTGAACTCGCCGAAGAGGTCGCGCAGGGCGACGGCGTAGGGCAGGTCCATGCGCATGCACGGCGCCGGCGCGGCGTCGGGCGGGACCGTGCTCAGGCAGATGTCCTCCTGCGGGCATGCCGACCGCGACCGAGAAGGCGCTGTTGATGGCGTGCTGCACGAGCAGCTCCGGCATGACCTTCCAGGCCTGCGATGGCGGTGGCGTTGGCGTTGTGCGCGCCGTCGATCTGGGCCATGCGCACGCTGGCCATGATGCCCTTGGCGACGGCCGCGTCGATGAAGCTGCGATACCCGTTGATGTTGCGGTAGAGGATGTTGTACTGCGGGTCCTGATGGGCGCCGTTCACGCCCTCCTCGGCGAACATCACGGCCATCTCGGGGCCGGCGACGCCGCTCACGTAGCTGTGGAAGTTGATCGGCCTCCCCACCTCGTCCTCGATCAGGTCGAGCGCCTTGCGCGTGGCCCGCACCTGCTTGCGCGTGATGGCCACGCCGCCGACTCCCTCCGGCGTGCCCTCGAGGAGGCCGTCCATGTGCGACTGCCCGGCGGTGCGGATGACCATCATGTGGTCGGCGCCGTGCCAGGCGGCCATGCGCATGCGCCGGATGTCGTCCTCGAAGCGTCCCGAGGCGATCTCGGTGGTCACGACGCAGTCTGGTTGCGGGTCGATGCCGCCGAAGGAGCGCGCCGCCGGCAAGCGGGACGCTGTTGGCGAGGCCCTTCGACGTCTCCCGGTAGGTGAACGCCCCGAGCCGCTGATCGGGCACCGCCTCGCGCCAGTGCCAGCCGCGGCGGCGCGGCCGGTAGTCGGCGAGACCCTCGAGCAGTCTGGGGATGTCGAGCTTCTCGTTCGGCGTCAGCATCCGGGGAAGTCGGCGCTCATCGCGCCCCTCCCCACTTCGCGGCGACCGTCTCCCAGCCGTCGCCGGCGGCGAGGCGGCGCGCGGCCTCCGGCACGGGGACCCCCCACGTGGTGCTGCAGTGCCAGACGACGTGCCCGGCCCCGTGCCCGAGCAGACCGCGGCGCTCGCACTCCGAGACGACGGCCGCGCACGTCGGCGAGTCGAGCCCCATGCGCATGAGCACCGAGCGCTCGATCGACGGGGAGGTGTGCGTGCGCCCCAGCTCGACGAGCGGGTCGACGACCTCCCGGGACAGCCGCCAGAAGCGCGCCTCGAGCTCGGCGTCCGAGAGATCGGCGAGGTGGTCCCGATCGGCGGCGTAGGTGTCCTCCCGCGCCATCTCAGGCCCCCTTCAGCTCGGCGACGATGCCCTCCACGGCCGCCGCATCGCTCTTGGTGTCTGCGGCCAGGAAGGCGACGTCGTCGTCGGTCGGCTCGTACCCCTCGGGCACGGCCTTGAGCGCGTTGCGCACGTAGCTCCTGCGCAGGTGCGCGAGGTCCACGTCCTTCGCCCGGATCTGCTCCGGCCCCTCGGGGATCGACGATCACCCTGCCCGGCACGTTGTCGGCGGGGTCGCCGGCACGCACCTCGACGCCCATCTCGCGGGCGAAGTTGAGCTGCGACCAGTGGTGCTTGCCGGCGCCGGTGTACTCGGTCTCCTGCACCACCACCGTGGCGGCGCGCGGCAGTTCGCGGGCCAGGCTCATCGCCCCCGCGATCGCGGTGTTGCCGGCGGGGCCCCGCTCGAGGCCTTCGATCTTGCTCATCGCTTCGGTCGCCCAGAAGGCCTCGCCCTGGCTCACCGTGAGGTAGCGGTCCATGTAGCGCAGCGAGCGCGCCGCGTTGCGCGGCACGTCCGCGCGATCGGGCCACGTCGCGAAGGGCACGCCGAACCCGGTGTGTCCGGTGGTGAAGCTCTTGCGGTTGAAATCCGTATCGCTGGCCATGTGCAGGCCGCTCAGGTCGACCGAGACGCTGACGATCTGGGTCTCGGTCGCCCCGGCCCGCTTGAGGCCGCGCGCCGTCCCCGTCGTGTTGCCGCCGCCGGCGTGGGTGATCACGCAGTGCGTCGGCGGCGCCCCGGTGAGCGCCGTCATCTCCTCGGCGATCTCGACGCCGAGGGTCTCGATACCAGAGACGCCGAACGGCGAGTACAGCGAGGCGGCGAAGTAGCCGGTCTCGTCGAGCAGCTCGAGCATGAGGGCGAAGAGCTCGGGGCCGACGCTCAGCTGCACGACTTCGGCGCCGTAGGCCTCGCAGACGCGGCTCTTCTCGAGGATCTCGGGCTGCCCGATGTGGCGGCTGTCGAAGGACTCCTGGCAGACGATGCACTTGAGTCCAGTGCGCGCCGCCTGGCTGCTGACGGCGGCGCCGTAGTTGCCCGAGGTCGCGGCGACGACGCCGTCGTAGCCCTTCTCCCTGGCCAGATGGATGCTGATGCTGGCCCGGCGATCCTTGAAGGCGCCGGCGAGATTCGCGGCCTCGTCCTTGACGAAGATCCGCGCGCCCCTCCCGGACTCGCTCATCGACCTGACGAGGTCGGTCAGGTTCCTGAGCTCGAGCAGCGGCGTCTTGCCGACGCCCGCGCGCGTCTGGATGGCGACGATCTCCGCCAGGCTGTAGCCATGCGCGGCCATCATGCGCCTCGTAGTCGAAGGCGATCGGGCTCTGCTCGAAGACGGCGTAGTCCATGCCGAGGGCGCGGCGCATGATCTCCCCACGACGCGCCAGCAGGGCGTCGACGCGGCCGCTCATCCCGGCCCTTCCATCTCGGCGGCGTGGTAGTCCGGCCAGCCGCGCCCGCAGATCGCGCCCCACGTGCGTCAGCTCCGCGATCGGCCGCCCGAACGTCTGAGTCGTAGCCTGGATTCACGGCGCTCAGCCTGCCGCTCACGAGCCGACCGCTCATCGTCTCGATCGTGACCTCTTCGCCCACGACGCCCTCCGCTTGCGCGAAGCCCTTGACCCACATCACCAGCGGCTGGTCGGCGGTGTCCGGAGGCAGGTTCGGTGCCCGCTCGTCCGGCTCGAGGAGAACGCGCTCGCACCTCCACCCAGTCGCCGGCCACACAGCGGTCGACCATCGGTCCCCGCCCGTGAACTCCGTCAGCCATAGCTCCCCCTTCGGGTCTCCCCGAGTCAAGCCCAGAAGCCGGGGCATGTCAACAGGCTCGACTACGGCATGGCGCCCACCCTCGGGCTCGCCGCCGCGATAGGCAGACGCATGACCTACTCAGCCTTCGTCCGTGGTCCCGATAGCACCCATGACGCGGGCCGGCGGGCCGGTCCCGCGCCCGCAGCCAGCGAGAGAGAAGGAGCAGCGGCCATGAATCCAGCGGACGGTGCCGGAACAGGCAAGAAGCGGCGCCCCGCCAGCACACGCGACGGGAGCACGTCCAGCTCGCGTCAACGTACCATCCACACCCGCGAGAGGAGAAGTACCTCAACCGCACGACCTCGACGGTGCGTTCACTGAAGGAGAGCAACGATCGGCTGGCGGCGACGACGCAGCAGATGTCCCAGCCCGGTGAAGAGTTGTTGACGGTCGTAGCCAGCGCCATCGACGCGCGCGACCCCTGCGTGGTCGACCACTGATCCTGTTCAAGCCCGCGAGGCTCACGGGACCGGAGTACGCGATCGTGCAGACCCACAGCAGGCAGGGCGCCGAGATCCTGCTGAGCAGCCACTCTCTCGGCGACATCGCCTCCATCGTCCTCCATCACCACGAGCACTTCAACGGCAAGGGCTACCCCGACGGTCTCGCCGAGAGGGACATCCCGCTCGAAGCCCGCATCATCGCCCTCGCCGACGCCGTGGAAGCCATGGCCTCCGACCGCCCCTACCGCATGGGCACGTCCGCCGCCATCCTCCAAGAGATCCGCGCGCACGCGGGCACGCAGTTCGACCCGACCGCCGTAGCGGCGTTCTGCACCATCGTCGAGAGGGACGGGATGGACGTGATCGTCAACGGCGCCGTAGAGCGATCGCCGGGCGCCGGGGCCCGCGAACCACGGTCGACCCCCATCCTCAGCCCAGCACCCGCGAAGTAGGACTCCCTGGGCAGGCGTCCTCCGGGCCGCGTCGGTCGAGCCGATGTCGCCTCTAAGCCGACGACGCCACGGTCAAGCGGTCGGCGACCAGTACCTCGGGATCGGCAGATCGATGACCGTCTTCATGCCCGCCGGCGCGTCTCTCATCAGCGGGATGTAGTTGCCCGCGTTCGCGTAGGTCCCCTTGCCGCCGGGGATCTCGGGCGTGTTCTGCATGTTCACCGCAGGCTCGCCATGGATACTGATGTAGTCGCCGGTCTCCTGGCCGGCCAGGTGCGGGTGGATCTGCTGCGGGTGGATGAGGTGGATCCTGAGTTCGCCCTCGCTGTAGCCCTTGCCCACATGACGGCAGCCGGCGACGTCGCCGGGCGCCACGTGCACCCACTGGGTCGAGCGCTCGACCTCCGTGACAATCGGCTCGCGCGTCTCCTCGATCAGGTCGATCTCCCAGCCCAGCGCTTTGCCGATCAGCATGATCGACTCAGGAAAGCCGATGTGTCCGACGATGGTGCCGGCGGCGACGCCCTTCTCGAACTCGGCGACCGTGGTGCCGACGCCCTGGCCCTTCATCACCGTCGGCCCGAACGGTGAGAGGTCGTTGACGCGCGAAGCCTCGATGCGGTCGACGCGCAGGCAGACAGAACTCCACATCACGACGAGCGCGTCGAGAACGAAGCCGGGGTTGATGCCCGTACCCAGGATCGTGACGTCGTTCTCCCTGGCGAGCCGGTCGAACAGGTCGGCACGCCCGGGATCGCTGGCCCACGGGTACGCCAGCTTCTCGGCGATGCAGATCACGTTGCAGCCGGCCTTCACCGCCGGGACGACCTGCGGCTCGATCTCGTCCAGATTGCTCTGCGTGTTGATGCACACGACGTCCGGCTTCTGCGCGAGCACGGCCTCGAAGTCGGTCGTCATCGCGATATCGCAGGGGCGGCCGATCAGCTCACCGACGGGCTTTCCCTCCTTGGCCGGGTTGGTGACGATCACACCGCAGAGTTCGATGTCCCTGGGTCGATCGAGGACGTACTCCAGCAGCCCCTGGCCCATCATGCCCGTGCCCCACTCCGCCACCTTGATCATGATGCGCTCCCTGTCGGACCGGTCGTCGCCACCGGCGGGGCCTCCTCATCGAGCCCTCCACGGTTGCATAAGGACTATGCAAGTACACCCGACGAAGCGGAGCGTGTCAACAACCCGGGCGCGATCGCAGCGCCGGTCAGACAGGCTCCCCGCGCCGAGCGAGATCGCGGCGCCGCAGCAGCGCCTCGATGGGCTTCAGCGTCACGTAGGCGTTGTAAGCGCGCCTGCGCCGATCGATGGTACCCGTGCGTCCCAGGGCCTCGACGCCGCGGCGGAAACCCGGCGTCTCTCCGAGCCTCCAGAGGGCCTCCGAGGTGAGGCCGAGCGGCCCGACGTTGCGGTTGATCCAGCGCACGTAGTCCGGCCTGACCACCTCGCGCAGGAGCGAGACGTCGAGCGGCTTCAGCGGGGCCCTGCGCATGGCCCTGTAGTTCAGCGTGTTGCGCCCATCGCCACGGAAGGCGCCCGTCTCGAGATCCACGCCCTCGCGGGCGAAGAACTCGCGTTGCCAGCGCCGGTCGAGGCGCTGCTCCGGCGGGAGCGTGAGCATGCGCATGGCGACGTCGATGCCGAGAAACGGCCCCTTGGCCGCGTAGCCGAGGGACGCCGGCACCGAGAGGAGGTACGAGAGCAACGTCATGCGCAAGCGCACCACCGTGACCACCCGCGGCAGCACCTCCGTCCGCAGGCTGGGTGTCGACTCCAGCAGCTCGAGCATCCCCAGCTTCTCGCTGCGGAAGACGCTGTAGCGCGAGTCGGCGCTCATGCTCGGGTAGCGGAAGATGGTGTACGCGTCGACCGGCCCGCGCAGCGTCGGGATGCTCCTGACCACCCGGTCGAGGCCGGCGAAACGCTCGCCGCAGGCACCCGACAGCACCAGGCCGCCCGCCGCGAGCCGTTCGCGAATACGGCGGTAGAACTCGATCTGGTACATGCCGTGCGCATGCGTCGACACGCCGAAGAGCTCGTCCCACTCGTCGAAGTACTTGTGGAACGAGCCCAGCGGGACGAGGTCCCAGGGCAGCCCGAGCCGACGCGCCAGCTCGGCCGCCTTGACCGCCTCCGTGGAGCGGGCGGGATCGTCGCTGACGCCGAAAGTGACCGTGCGCACGCAGCGACGGTCGGTCAGCAAGACGTCGATGAGACGCGAGTCGAAGCCGCCGCTGGTGGGGACGATGATGTTCTCCCCCGGCTCGGCTCCTGCGGCGACCTCGTTGATCCTGGCGTCGGCCGCTGCGAGCGCCTCATCCACGGTGCTCCTGCGCTCCAGCCACTCCCATGCCGGGTCCTCGAGGTGCTCGACGCGCAGCCCGTCGTCCCCCGCGAACAGACGCGACGAGAAGCGCAGCATGTGCACGTCGCGCACCGGAGTGCGCTCGAACACGCAGTAGCCGAAATCCAGGTAGTCGTTGAAGCCCTCGGGGTCGAACTCCATCTCCGCGAGGTCGATGACTTCGTTGATGTCGTGGCTGGCGCGGCCGCTGCGCACGTTGTAGAAGAACGGGCGGCTCGCCAGCCAGTCGGACTCGTAGACCAGGGTCTCCCTGACAGCGCCGGCGCTCGCAGGCTCGCTCAAGACGCGCCTTGCTTCTCCACCGACTCCTGCAGCATCCACGCCTCGAGGTCCATCTCGAGAGTCGTCCATTCGTTCGCGTCCGGATTGCCGAACTCGTGCTCCTTGGGAACGCTGCCGACCTGCCGGTAGCCGAAGTGCTTCTTGTACCAGGCGATGGTGACGGGCCGGTCGGCGTTCGTCACGACGGTCGTCGCTCCGAGGGCGGACATGGTGTGCAGCCGGGCCGTCTGGAGTCGCATGCCGAGGCCGTAGCGACGATAGGCCGGATCGACCGCCATGAGGGTGGTCTTCCCCACCGTCTCCGACAGGAGCTTGTAGCCGGACATGCCGACGACCTGTTCACCGACCCGTGCGACGAAGCAGCACCGCCAGTCGAGCTCGGGCATCTCCACCGAAGGAACATGGTGCATGTTGGCCGTCTCCAGCACGACGAGCATGCCCGCCATGTCGTCGGCGCGGGCCTTCTCGATGCGGACCTGGTCTGCGTCCGCGGTGCAGGCCGGCAGCCCAAGCATGGCGCGCGCCTCCTCCGAGTTGGCGACTGGGCGCCCGACCTGCTCGGCGATGAGCACGAGCCGTCGGACAAGATGCTCGTTGCGCGCCACTCTCGTGCGCTCGAGGTCGTAGAACAGGCTGTCCTCGATGCCCGTGCGCACGTGGCCGCCCATGGCGATGCTCAGCGTGTTGATCGGTACCTGGAACCGGCCGATGCCGGTCGCCGACCACACGGCTCGTCTCGGCAGATCGGCGACCGCCGTGCTGAGGGTCAGAGCGGTCGCAGGGGCGGTGTGCGGAGCACCGAGCAGGATGTTGAGGTAGTAGGGAGGCGGCACCAGGCCCTTCTGGATGAGCAGCTTCACGGTGTTGACCATGCCGAGCTCGAGGACCTCGAGCTCGGGCCTGATCCCACGCTCCCGCATGCGCTTGGCGAGCGCCATGACCATGTCCGGGCTGTTGACCGACGGACCATCCCCGAAATTGAGCGAACCTGTCGTGAGGCTCGCCATGTCCGGCTTCGCGTCGCCGTCGAGATCGAGCACCGCCGCCCGCTGGTCGAACTCGCCGTACCGCCGCCCGCTGGTCGTCGCGCAGACGATCAGCTGCGGCCGCTCCTTGCGGATGCCGCTGATGATCTCGGCAAACACCGCAGCGTCGTAGGTAGGTCGTCCGTCGGTATCGCGGGCGTGGACGTGCACGACCGCGGCACCGACGTCGTGACAGCGCACCGCATCGGCCACGATCTCCGCAGGAGCGAGGGGGACATGGGGCGTCATCGACCGGGAGGGGATCACGCCGGTGAGTGCGACGTTGATGATCAGCGGTGGGTAGGGCTCAAGGGGGTGGGGAAACCTGACGTCGTCGCTCCCTGCCTGCTGGACCCCCACAGCTCACCTCCCGCCGGAGCTGGGTGCGGCACGCAGGCGAGAACTCGTCGATACCTGCCCTGCGCCGCCGGTCTGCGCGCAGTGCCCAGCAGCGCGTCAGTATACCAGACGGCTCGCAAGAGTCGCAGCGCGGGCAGGTCGTCGTCAGTCCAGCTGACTCCTCTTGCCGATCTCCCGCACGATGTCGGTGGCGCTGATGAGCCCTATTGGAATGTTCACCCCCGCGACAGCCCCGGCCCCGGTCGCTATGATGGGGCGAGTGGCGAGATCACCTGAGACCTCGCCGTCGGCCAGCAGCACCAGAAGCGCATGGATGTGCCGGTCGGCCATGCGCGCCGCCGCCTCCGGCAGCGTGCGCCAGTGCTCGATCGCCTCGATGTCCTGGGTCATCACGTCGACGGCGATCACGTCATCTCGCTCGGGGCTGCCGTAGTCGCCCGTCCAGGGCTTGAGGAGATCCATCGCGGCGACGACCCCGATCATCTCGCCGTCGTCGCTGGTGACGATCACCCGATGGACCCCCTTCTCCGAGAGGACTTTGGCCGTCTCGCGTACCGTCAGCGTCATGGAGACCATCAGCACGCCGTGAGTCATGACGTCGTAGACCGTCTCCCGTGCGACGGCGGTCTCTCCACTGCCTTTGATGCCCGCCTCGAACCTCTCCATGTGCGACATGACCGCCTCCGGCCTGCCCTCGACCGTCTTCGCGATCTCCCGGACCACGTCGGTGGTGCTGAGGACGCCGATCATATGGCCATCGCCGCGCACCAGGACTCGATGGACATGGCGCTCGACCATGAGATCGATGGCGCGTTGCACGGGATCGCCGGCGTCGACGGCGACCACGGACTCGTTCATGAGACTCCCGGCCAGCGCCGACGGCCCGGCCTGCATGCCTCCCTCCTGCATGCAGCGTCCCCCACAGGCCAGGATGTCGGTGGTCGACACTACGCCGACGATCTCCTTGCCGTCGTCGACGCCGACACACGAGACCCGGTTGTCGCTCATGATTCGACACATATCTTGAGAGGAGGTTCTCTGCGAGACCGTGATCACGCCGTAGTGCATGATGTCTCTGACTTCTCTGTCAAGCGTAGCCCTCATCGCGTGTCACCCTCCGAGTTCGCTGATGCGCCAAGAATAGACGGTGAGCACTGAGATGACACCAAGGACCGTGAGGACGATCGAGAAGGGGATCGCCGTCTTCACGCCGACCGCGCGGTCGCCGGCGAAGTTCACCTGCGAGATCCTCCAGGTGATGTACAGACCGCCCAGCAGCCCAACGCCTGCCACGAGCACGACGATGACCCAGCCCCAGAATGTGGCTGATGAGATGAGCGCCGCTGGTTCGGCGAGAGTCCCAGCCGCGATGGCGTCCGCCGTGGAGAGCCCGTCGGGATCGCTGATCGCCCCGGGGAAGAACGCGACCTTGTCGTGGAACTTCGTGGTCAGCTTCCCCAAGTGCAGGCTCAGGATCAGTGGGACGAACGCCAGGGCGTAGATCCGCACGTACTCGAGCGGCTTGTGTTTCCTCGAGAGGAGGTAGGCGCCGACCCCGCCCACTGAGAGGATGAGGAAGGGAAGGACGATGAAGACCCAGAGCGCCTCCCAGATGAGGAATCCTCCCCCCGTGGCGGTCATGAAGATCCGCTCGACCCCGGTGAACTCTGCGACGGCCCCGGGGACGGCCAGGAGGTACGTGTCGACCACCGCCCATTCCTCACCGACCTCGCCCATCACGACGCCGAGCAGGACGATCACCGCGAAGGTACCGGCGACGGTACGCTTCGGCGCTTGCCACAAGCCTCTCAAGAACGGCCTGAACGAGAAGCGGATGTTGCTGTTGGGGCAGTGCTTGACGCAGCGCATGCACAGCAGGCAGGACTCCCCCTGCTCGTCGTCCATGGTCCCCATGTACAGGCGGTTCTGGCAGTTCTTGATGCACTCCTTGTCCTTGCAGCGCTTGCACTGGGCGAGGTCGGCCGAGCGCAGCTCGGTGGGCGAGAAACGCGTGTAGTTGCCCATGACGCCGATGAGGGGGCAGAAGTACTTGCAGAACGAGCGCCTCTCGAACACCAAGCCGATGACCGCCGCATACACCATGAGCGCGATCAGAAAGACGGCGGTGTATGCCGCGAAGTGATGGATATCGTAGCTGATCACCGAACTGTGCACGATGAAGATGCCGAGAGTGGTGGCGATCGGAATCGTGGTGCCGTACTTCTTCATGACCCGCGGCACCTTGAGATTGAGCCCAAACCGGTCGAACGCGTCCGCCGTCAGGCGCAGATGACACATGGCGCACCAGAGGCGAGCCGCGAAGAGCGCGCTGACCACGATGAAGGGCCACCAGACGACCCAAACCAGGAACGAAGTGACGTTGGTGTATCTGGCCGCCTCGTCCATGACGCCGAGGCCGAAGTAGACGAGCGCCAGCATGACCATGAGGTTGACGACCTGAGCGACGCGCTCCACGGTCGGAAGGTGCCGGGTTGCGGAACCCAGCGGCGCCAGGAGATTCACGGGTCCACGCGCGGCCACGGGCGACTCCACGTGGGCGACGGCGGTGTCTGCCTGAGGCCGCACCGGCGACGGTGCCGCCGCCGACTTCGGCAGAGCCGGGGCCGCTGCTGCGACCGGCGACTGCGCCGCGGCCGCAGCGCGATGACCGGGATCCTCCGCAGGCGGCGCAACGACGGCCACAGCGGCGGCCTCCTCCGTGATCGAGTCTGAAGAAGGCCGATCGAGAGATCGGTCAGCCGCTCCTCTGCTGGTTGGTTCGGCCATGGTATACCCCTCTCTGGGGTGGATTCGCCAAACTGCCCTGCCCGTATCTTGAGTAATATGATAGACATACTTATGTCTTGGCGAGAAGGTGTTCTCGGCAAGCGGCGCCCGACCGACGGCAGACGGCGCTCAGCCACCTCCGGGCGGTGTCGGAGTTGCAGTCGCATCCACCCGCAGGGCATCACTCTGCACGCGGCACTCCGGTCGCCTAGCCCGGGGGCAGACGAGGCAATCGAGGCCAGGGCACAACGGGCGTCCCTCGCACAATCCCGAAGGGCCAAGGCGACGATTCCGCGCTGGGGGAGTATTCTGGGAGCAGCGCCGCTGCTCGCACCGGAGGAGGCCCCGCGATCATGGAACGCTTCACGCGCTCGGAATTCCTCAAGCTGGCCGCCCTCGCGGGTGGCGGGGCGACGCTGCTGGCCGCGTGCGGAGGCGGCAGGGACCAGGCTGGCTCGGGCGGCCCCGGGGACGGCCCGGTGCTCCCGGCCCGGAGTCCGGCCCGCAGCCCGTCGGCCGCCACCGACGTGCTCGCCGTCGCCACGGGCCCGGCCGCCGCGGCCAACGCGGAGCGCGCCGTGGCGGCGATCGGCGGCATGCGCGCCTTCGTGAAGCGCGGTGACGTCGTCGTCGTGAAGCCCAACATCTGTACGGCCAGAACACCGGAGTACGCGACGACGACGGATCCCGAGGTGGTCGCGACGCTGGTGCGCCTGGCGCGGGAAGCGGGCGCCGACGAGGTGCTCGTGATGGACAATCCGATCTCGTCCGAGGCGGCCTCCGCCTACGAGACCAGCGGCATCGCCGGAGCAGTGACTGCGGCCGGCGGTTCGATGCACGTCATGAGCGACGCCGGCTACCGCGCCTACGCGACCCCAGGTCATCTGCTGGGCCGGCATCCCCTCTACGCCGCCGTCGTCGACGCCGACGTGGTGATCAGCGCCCCGATCCTCAAGCAGCACGGGTCGGCCGGTCTCGACGCTGGCCGGGAAGAACCTCATGGGCGTCACCAACGATCGCGGTCGCATGCACACCCTGGGGCTCAGTCAATGCATCGCCGAGCTGGCGGCGTCGCTGCGCCCCGATCTGGCCGTCATCGACGCCACGCGCGTCCTCGTCCGCAACGGCCCGACCGGAGGCGACCTGAACGACGTCGTGGTCAAGGACACGGTCATCGCCTGCGCCGACTGGGTCGCCGCCGACACCTACGCCGCGGACCTGTTCGGCACGACGCCCGCAGCCGTGCCCTATATCAAGGCGGCCGCCGACATGGACCTCGGCACCACGGACCTCACGTCGGTCGAGATCAGGAGCGTCTGAGACGGGCTCCTGGAGGAACGCCCGCTGGGCGCGCCGAGCCGTTCAGGTCGCCTCGTTCGCCCTCTTCGTCTACCTGCTGCTGGCGACCCAGCAGAGCTTCGCCGGCGCGCCGTCCGCCGGCCTCTTCTTCCGCTTCGACCCGCTCACCTCGCTAGGCGCCATGCTCGCCGCACGCGAGTGGATACCGCGCCTCGCCCCCGCACTGATCACACTGGCGCTGGCGCTCGTCCTCGGTCGCGTCTGGTGCGGGTGGATATGCCCGTTGGGCACGCTGCTCGGCTGGATCCGCCTGCGCGGCTCGCGCCGGCCGGAGAGGCGCGTGCGACCGTGGCTTCCCGCCGTGAAGTACGTCCTGCTCGGTGTCATCGCGGTCATGGCGGCGTTCGGCAGCCTGACTCTGCTGGTGCTGGACCCCATCGCGCTGCTCACGCGTGCCGCCACCACATCGCTTCTCCCCGGACTCGATACCACGGTGACAGCCCTCGAGACGGCCGCCCTGGACTCGGAGTCCGGCAGCGGCCTGGTCACGTGGATCGAGACGAACCTGCGCGGCGTCGTGCTGCCCGCCTCCCAGCCGCAGTTCGAGCAGGCGCTCGCCCCGTTCCTCCTGCTGCTCGCGGTCGTACTCCTCAACCTGCTGGCCGACCGCTTCTGGTGTCGATACCTCTGCCCGCTGGGCGCGCTTCTCGGCCTCGCCGCCAGATTCCAGGTGCTGCGACCACTGGTGGGCGAAGGCTGCACCACCTGCGGCGCCTGCGTGCGCTCCTGCCGCATGGGCGCCATCGAGCGGGCCGCGAAGCCCGGCGCTGCGGCGAGCGGCCGCGCCACTCCCCCCGCACGCGTCGTCACCACCGAGTGCACGATGTGCCTCGACTGCCTCGTCGCCTGCCCGGAGCATGGGGCGATGAGCGTCGGCAGCGCTCTCAGGTCTGAGCCCTGGACCGGCTTCGACCCTGGCCGGCGGCGCTTCGTGACAGCTGCAGCTCTGGGTGTCGGCGCCGCCCTGGGTTCAGGGGCCCTCCTCCTGCTCGGCAGCAGCGTCGCGGCGGGAGCGACGAAACCGCGCCTGATCCGGCCGCCGGGCGCCCACGACGAAGACGCCTTCCTCTCGCGCTGTCTGCGCTGCAGCGAGTGCCTGCTGGTCTGCCCCACATCCGGCCTGCAACCGGCGCTCGGCCAAGGCGGTCTCGAGGCCATCTGGACACCGGTCCTCACGCCGCGCATCGGCTACTGCGACTACGCCTGCACGGCCTGCGGCCAGGTCTGCCCATCGGGGGCGATCCCGGAGATCGCCCTGGCGGCGAAGCGCACGCAGGTGCTGGGGCGCGCCGCGATCGATCGCGCCCGCTGCCTGCCCTGGGCGACGGACACGCCCTGCGTCGTCTGCGAAGAGGTGTGCCCGGTCCCTCACAAGGCGATCGTCCTCGGCGGACAGCGCCTAGTCACGCGAGCAGACGGCACCCAGGACTACCTCGCGCGGCCCGCAGTCATCCCAAGGCGCTGCATCGGGTGCGGCATCTGCGAGAACAAGTGCCCGGTGGAGGGCACCGCCGCCATCGTCGTGCAGCGCCACGAGTCGGAAGGAAACCAGCGACGGCGCCGGCGATCATGAACCAGCGACGAGCCCCCGCGCCCTGGCGCTCCTGACGACCTCGTCGGCGGCCGGACGAATCCTCAGCGAGGCGGGCCGCGAGAGGTTCTCTCGCCACATGTCGCTGGCCTTCATCCTCGGCGGCATGCTGAACTTCGCGGGCCACTACTTCTTCTATCAGGTACCGCTCGGCTCAGTCCTGCGCTTCAGCGCCATCCTTCTGCTCATCGCCGTGATGCTGCAGATCATCGACCGCCTGCCCCTGAAGGCCGACTACGGGGGGTCATGGCGGCGGTCCTGCTCGTGGCTGCATCCATCCCCTTGATCGTGGTGAAGTACGCCGAGGACTACGGGAGCACTCTCGTGTGGCCGATCCCCTTCATCTTCATGATCGTGTCCATCGTCTTCAGCAAGTGGCGCATGCTCATCATCGTGGTCGTGACCGCCATCCTCACAGAGGCGTGGATACTGGCGACCACGCCTGAGACCACAGTGCTCGTCGGTACCCTCGAGCACATGGCGAAGATCGGGGTCTACGGGATCGGGGCCTCTCTGGCCTACTTCGTCCACCGGGTCTACCTGCACCGGCTCAAGGAGAACGAGGATCAAGCCGGGTTCCAGCGGATGATGTCGCAGCTATCGGCCGACTTCGTCACCGTGACCGCAACGAACGTCGACGAGAAGATCGGTCGGATGCTCCAGCAGAGCGGTGAGTACTACAAGGTCGACCGAGTCTGCCTCTATCTCTTCTCCCCAGACCGTACGACGATGACGAGCACCCACGAATGGTGCAACGCGGACACCGAGTCAGCCATCGACGGCATCGGTGAGGTCCCCGTCGCCACCTACCCCTGGTGGATGGACCAGATCCTGCGCAATGAGGTGGTGTACGTGCCTGAGCCGGAAGCGCTGCCGGCGGAAGCCGGGGCGGAGAGGGAGTTACTGCAAGCCCAGCAGATCCGCTCGATGCTCTCCATCCCCGTGACCAGCAAGGGCAGGATCCTCGGGCTGCTGGCCTTCGCCTCCGTGAGAGCCAAGAAGGCCTGGCCGGAAGACCATCTGGAACTGCTGCGGATACCGGCCAACGTGGCGGCGGACGCACTCACGATCGTCGAAGCGGAGAAGGAGATCACCTACATGGCCTACTACGATGCCTTGACGGGCTCGCCGAACCGTACCCTGTTCCGCGACCGGCTGGATCAAGCCATCTCTCTGTCGACCCGGACCGGAAGACACATCGGGGTGATGCTCATCGACCTGGATTCATTCAAGGCCGTGAACGACACCATGGGCACGGGGGAGGCGACGAACTGCTCAGGCAAGCCGCGCAGAGACTCTCCAGCCACGTGCGCCAGGGCGACACCGTCTCGCGTTTCGGCGGCGACGAGTTCCTCGCCATGCTCCCCCACATCGCCCAGCCTGAGGACATCGCGGCAGTGGTCGATAGGATTATGGCGTCCCTCCATCAACCGCTCAAAGTGAACCACCAGGAGTTCTTCATCACCGCCAGCGCCGGCATCGCGGTCTTCCCGGCAGACGGCGAAGAGGCGGACACCCCGATCAAGAACGCTGACCTGGCCATGTACGCCTCGAAGAGCAACGGCAAGAACCAGTTCACCCTATGCGCGGCGCCCATGAAGGAGAGCGCACACAAGACGATGCAGCTGACCAACAGCTTGTACCGGGCACAGGAACTGAACGAGCTGGTTCTGCACTACCAGCCCCAGGTGGGCATCGCGAGCGGTGAGATCGTCGGGCTCGAAGCCCTGATCCGCTGGCAGCATCCTGCCCTGGGGATGATCTCACCCGGCGCCTTCGTGCCTCTGGCGGAACAGACCGGCCTCATCAATCCCATCGGCGAGTGGGTGCTCCACACAGCCTGCCGTCAGAACAGGGCGTGGCGGGACTCGGGGCTGCCGCCCATGCGCATGGCGGTGAACTTGTCCGTAGAGCAGTTCCGTGGTCCCGACCTGGCGAGCATCGTCAACAGAACTCTCTCCGAAACCGGCCTCCGACATGACTGTCTCGAACTCGAGATCACCGAGAGCAGCGCGATCAAGGGAGCCGACTACGTGATACCCGTCCTTCACGACCTGAAAGCGCTCGGAGCCAGCATCGCCAGCGATGACTTCGGCACCGAGTACTCCTCACTGAGCCGCCTGAAGCGGCTGCCCATCGATCGGATCAAGATGGCGATGCAGTTCGTTCACGGCATCGCCATCAACAGCAAGGACGAGGCCATCGCCGAGGTGATCGTCCATCTGGCGAAGACGCTGGGACTACGTGTGGTCGCCGAAGGCGTGGAGACGCAAGCGCAGCTGGAGTTCCTGGGCGAGCGCCTGTGCGACGAGGTGCAGGGCTTCTACTACTACAGGCCGATGCCGGCGGAGGACATCGCGACGATGCTGGCCGAGCGGGGCGTCCTGAAGGTCGGCCCCGCTCCCTGCTGACACGCGTTCGCCGCCAGGATGACCTCGAGGTGCGGCCCCGCCTGCGACGCGAGGACTACGCCAGGCGCAGATCCCTCACGGTCGCGCGCACGGCATCCGCGGCGGCGTCGTACGGCATGGACTCGGCCTCCAGCTCTGCCGCGAGACGCGCCCGGTAGTGGGCCACCTCACGCTCGATCGTCGCCTCGTCCCAGAGCAGGACGGGCGCCATCAGTCGAGCGACAGCCTCGACGGCGCGGCGCCCCCGGTCCGGCGTCTCGAAGGAGATGTGCGTGCGCCGCGTCAGGACGTCGTCGACGTGCAGCGCGCCTTCGTGCGAGGCCGCGTAGCGAACCTCGGCGGCCAGGTAGGTCTCCGCTCCTGGGAGAGGCTCGCCCAGAGCGGGCTCGGCGGCGATCAGGTCGAGCACCTCGAGCGCCAGCGCTCCCCGGCGGTCGACCAGACGGCGAACCTGTGCGGTCGTGAGACCGGCGGCTCCGGGGTGTGCGGCGGCGCGCGCGCGCCGCCGCCCGCAGCCCCGCCGCTCCGAGGAGCGGGAGGTGGGCCGTCTGGCTGCCCCTCACGGGGAACTCCAGCTCCCGCGCGGCCGCGTCGACCGCATCGCGCGCCATGAGGCGATAGGTCGTGTACTTGCCGCCCACCACGCTCACGAAGCCGGGAGCGCTGCGCCGGACCTCGTGCTCGCGCGAGACTCGCGACGTGTCCTGACCGTCGCCGCTGGCCAGCGGCCGCAGGCCTGCGTACACGCCCACGACGTCGGCGCGCTTCAGCGGCCGGGCGAGCACCTCGTTGACCTCGTCCAGGAGATACTCGACATCCGTCCGATTGGCCGCCGGGTGATCGAGGTGGAAGGCCCAGTCCGTGTCCGTGGTGCCGATGATCCAGTGCTCCCCCCAGGGAAGCACGAAGAGCACGCTCTTCTCGGTGGGGAGAATGAGCGCACAGGCGGACTCGATGCGGTCCCTGGGGACGACGAGATGGATGCCTTTCGAGGGCCTCACAGCCACAGGGCACCTGACGCCGGTGAGGCCCTCCGTCTCGGTCGTCCAGACGCCGGTCGCGTTGACGACGACGCGAGCGCGCACCTCGAACTCCCGGTCCGCCTCCTCATCGCGCAGAAGGGCGCCGGCGAGGCGCTCGCCGCCGTGGAGCATGGCGACGACGCGCACCCCCGTGGCGCAGACGGCCCCGTGCTCCGCCGCCGTGCGCGCCAGGGTCACGACGAAGCGTGCGTCGTCCACTTGGGCATCGAAGTAGCGGATGCCGCCACGCAGCGCGTCGGCACGCAGCGCCGGCACCTCGCGCAGGCACGACTCCCGCGATAGGTGACGGTGATGCGGCACCGCCGGGTGCGCCCCGGCAAGCGCGTCGTAGATGAAGAGCCCCGAGCCCATGACGAAGCGGTCCCAGCCAGGGCGTCTCAGGGGGAAGAGGAAAGGCGTCGCGCGCACGAGGTGGGGGGCAAGAGCCTGGAGCAGGAGCCGTCGTTCGCGCAGCGCCTCCCGCACCAGCTTGACGTCGAAGTGCTCGAGGTAGCGCAGGCCTCCGTGGATGAGCTTGCTCGACCTGCTCGAGGTACCGGCGGCGAAGTCACGCTTCTCGACCAGCGCCACCGTCAGACCCCGACTGGCTGCGTCAAGCGCGACGCCGCAGCCAGTAACGCCGCCGCCAACCACGAGTACGTCGAAGACCTCGTCGGCCAAGCGCCCCAACGCCTGTCTGCGAGCCTCAGGACCCAGCCTCGACACACGCGCGCTCGCCTTGGCCCTCCCGGCACGGCCGCCTTCGCAGCGGCAACGTCCGTCCGATCGCTTCGCGTGAAGACTCAGAAGGGAACGATGAGGACCGGGATCCTCGCGTTCCTGACCACCTTCTCGGCGACGCTGCCGCCACCCAGAAGACGCGTCAAGGCACCCATCCCTCGGCCGCCCATGACGATCAGGTCGGCGCCCTTCTCCTCCGCGAAGCCCAGGATCTCGACGGGCTCCTTGCCGTACCTGACCTCGGATTCTGCCTGCACTCCGAACGGGGCGACACAGGTCTGCGTCATAATCTCCTTGGCTCTCTCGACGTCCCTCGCGTACCAGATCTCTCTGTTCCTCTCCCTCTCCCCCACCGCCTCGGGGACGACGTGCAGCACGTAGAGATTGCCCCCCGTCAGGGCGGCGATAGCGGACGCCTTGCCGAACGCCTTGTCCGCATTCTCCGAGAAGTCCGTGCAGTACACGATGTTCTGGAACTCCGCCACGGTGACCCCCTTGGTCGTCTTGGGCGCTGAGGGAGCGCTGGCGCCCCCCAGCGGCGGACAGGCAGTCCGCCCGTGACTGCCACTTTCCCGCTCCAGCCTAAGATGTAACTAGTGGACAGCGCTGCGATAGCATGTCGGCCTTGGCATCCCGGATGTGGTGGCTCCATGGGCGATACATTGCAGGCCTTGATCTTCGACGTGGACGGCACCTTGGCCGACACCGAGCGGAGTGGCCATCGCCTCGCCTTCAACAGTGCATTCGCCGCCGCCGGTCTGGGCTGGGTATGGTCGGCGGAGCTGTATGGAGAACTGCTCCAGGTCACGGGCGGGAAGGAGCGCATCCGTCGGTATCTGGAGGAGCATCATCCCGACTCGCGGGTCGACAACGACACCGACGGCCTCATCGCCGAACTCCACCTGGCCAAGAACCGCATCTACAAGGAGATGGTTGCGGCCGGCGACGTGCCGCTGCGACCCGGCGTCAAGCGCCTGCTGCTCGAGGCTCGGGCGGCAGGTCTGCGGCTCGCCATCGCGACGTCCGCATCCATGGAGAACGTCGTCGCCCTACTGCAGCATGGCGTCGGTCCCGCAGCGCGAGACTGGTTCGAGGTGATCGTCGCCGGCGACATGGTGACGGCGAAGAAGCCGGCACCCGACATTCACATCCTCGCCCTGGAGGCCCTGCGCTTGCCTGCGGAGCAATGCCTGGCGCTGGAGGACTCCGGCAGCGGTCTGCGCGCGGCGCTGGCGGCGAGACTGCCGACCCTGGTGACCATCAACGACTACACAGCGCACGACGGTTTCGACGGCGCCGTGGCGGTGGTGGACCATCTGGGCGAGCCTGACCTCCCGATGCGCGTGCTGGCCGGCGACCTGGGCGGCGCGACGTACGTGGACGTGGCCGCCCTGCGCCATGCGCACGCCCGGCTCTCAAGAGGTCGTCCCGCACGCCGATAGAGCAGGTGGAGCATGTCCACTCTACGTCACAGATCACCGCTGCTTGTCGCATGCGCACTGGCCGCGCTGGCGATACTGACCGCGGCGGCGCCGCGCGCCGCGGCGAAGACCCAAACGGACGTGGCCAAGACGCACTGGGCCTACTCGTCGATCAAGGCGGTCACCGACCGGGGGCCAGCCGGACACAAGGTCCTCGACGACTGCGGAAAGATCTTCAAGCCCGGAAAGGCGATCGCCCGCTCGCAGCTGGCCCGCGCCCTCGTGATCGCCGCCGGGCGCCGCGGGGAGAGCTACAACCCCGTGGCTATCGGGGACGTCGGGTCACAGCATCGCTACTACGACTTCATCCAGATTGCGCTCAAGCACAAGTACCTCTCGCTCAACAAGCAGGGAGACTTCCTGCCCGCTGGTCCGGTGTCGAGTGCCCAAGCTGAGGTCGCCATCATCCGGTGGCTGAAGGAACGCTACCCGTCGTCCTCCTGGCGTCTACTCACGAGCCTCAGCCCGTCGCGCTGGCAGCCGAACCCGGGATGGAAGACCGGAGCGCCGAGCTACCTGCCCTCGATCGTAGCCTCCCGACAGCTGCAGCTGCGAGTCAACCACTCAAGCGCCAACGACGGCCGCGAGGTCACCCCCGGGCAAGCGATCAGTCGCGCCGAAGTAGCCAGCATGCTCAAACGCGGCTACGACGTCGGGTCTTCGTGGCGGCTGCAGGGTCTTGCGGACTACGCCAACGTCACCTTCCCCGCCCTCAGCGCCCGCCAGAAGCAGATAGTGAGCTTCTCGCTCAAGTACGTCGGCTACCCGTACATCTGGGGCGGCGAGTACCCGACGAGGAACTCGCCGTATGGCTACCAGAAGGCCGGCGGCTTCGACTGCTCGGGGTTCGCCTTCTACGTGATGAAGATGAAGTTCGGGTATCCCATCAGCGTGAGCGAGCGCGGCGGCAGCGCGATGGCGGCCAAGGCCAAGCCGCGCATCACGCGCGGGAACCTGACGGCGGGCGACCTGATCTTCTTCGGATCGAACGGCACGGCCTCGACGGTGGCCTCGATCTACCATGTCGGTCTCTACGTCGGCAACGGCTGGTTCATCCATTCCACCGGCTCCAGCGACGGCGTCACCCTCTCCTCGCTGAACAAGTCGGCCTACTGGAAGTCGCACTACGCGTGGGGGCGCCGACTGCTGACCCGCTCGGAGCTCGCCCTGCAGAGCACGTCGGTCGGCGAGCCGGCACCGTGGAGCGTGACCCTCGGTCTGTCGGGCTCACAGGTCGCGGTGAACGACACCGTGACCTACAGCGGTTCGGTGCGCAGCGCCGGCGGCAAGGCCGGCAAGGGCGTCGTGACCATCCAGAAGCGGCTGGCCGCGGGCGGCCCCTGGATCGCCTGGCGCACGGCTAGCCTGAACTCGACCGGGAAGTACTCGCTGGCCGTGAAGATGACGAATCGGCAGGCCTGGAAGTTCCGCGCCAAGATGCCCGGCGATTCCTTCGACCTCACCGGCTACAGCCCCCTCAAGGGGCTCATGGTCGGCGAGCCGGCACCGGTCGCGTCGCTCTCCGCCACGGCCTAGCTCCCCTCCAGAGGGGACTCGGTGTCAGGCGGCGTGAGCGCCCTCTCCCCAGACGAACTCGTCGGACCGCCGCGGGAACTCGTACTCCTCCCACGAGACCAGTACCGCCACCGGTAGGCCGTCCTTCTCGATGCGAATGGGCTCAGCGGAACTCTCAGCAAGGAATCGGCCCAGTCGGTCCTCGACGTCTGTGATCGAGACAGTCTTCACGGATCCTCCCTTCGACCCGCACAGTCAGGTAATCTCCTCCCCCGGGGCCAGGCAAACACTCGAGACGTTCGCCGCCGCTCGCGCAGCGGGCCGCTACCGACCAACGGCCGTCCTCCTTCCTGCATCGATCTCCGCGCTATAATCGGTGAGTCCGTCATCGCTGAGCGACAAGGGAGATCGCCGTGCCGGCCAGTAGCCCGTCTTCACATCCTCGCCGCCTGCCGCCCCCCGTCATCCTGCTCGCGCTCGCGGCGCTGATCGTCGCCATCGCGGCGACGGCCGCCGCGCCGGCCGTCGCCGGGCCGGGCGAGGCGGTCTGGAGCAAGCGCTTCTCGTCGAATTCACGGGGTGACGTCTTCTCCAGCGTCGCCCGCGGCCCCAACCGCAGCGTCTACGTCGCGGGCGTCACGAAGGCGACCAAGAACGTGAGCACGATGGTGGTCGCCAAGTATCGGGACGACGGCGCCACGGCCCGACGCCTCTGGCTGCGCACCTACCGCTGGCCTGGGCGCGTGGGCTCCGAAGCCGTCGCCATCGCCGTTGACAGATCCGGCAACGCAGTCGTTGCAGGGAGCATCGGCGCTTCACCGCTCGCGACTGCCAGAGGACGTGACATCATCGTCCTCAAGTACTCGGCGAGCGGCAAGCGCCGCTGGGCCTGGCGCTACGACGGCCCCCGGCGCCGCGACGACTACGCCACGGGACTTGCCCTCGATACGGGCGGCAATGCGTACGTCGTTGGCGCCAGCCGCGGCGCGGGCACGGGTCTCGACTACGTGGCCTTCAGATTCCGAGCCGACGGCAAGCCGCTCTGGACGGTGCGCTACGGGGGCACGAGCTGGGACGAGGGCAAGGCCATCGCCGTCGACGGCAAGCGCAACGCCTACGTCACCGGTTCCAGCAACCGCGGCGGGACGAGTTCCGCCGCCACGCTGAAGATCAGCCCTTCGGGCAAACGAAACTGGGTCAAACGTGTGCGGGTCGGCTCCGGCGACGCTCACGGCAACGCGATCGCGCTCAGCAGATCCGGCGGCAGCGTCTACATCGGTGGCGGTACCGAGGGTAGCGCGTCCACCAAGATGAACATGCTTGTCACCAAGCTCTCGGCCACGACCGGCGCCAGATCGTGGGCCAAGACCATCCACGCCACGGGCATCGACATCGGATTCGATCTTGCCGTTGACAGGTCTGGCAACGCCGTCTGTGTCGGCGACACGACGGCAGCCACCGGCGTCACCCACGGCCTCATCGCCCGGCTCACCGCAGCGGGGTCGCTCTCGTGGACGCGCGAGGTGTGGCTCGAGAAGCCCGACAACAAGGGCCATCTGCAGGCGGTGGCGGCAAGCGGGCTTGGGAAGGTGTACGCAGGCGGGTCCGGCACGCGCACGGGCAGCGCCGACGACTTCCTCGTTCAGCACGTCCTCGCCGATGGCAGTGACGGCTGGACCATGTGGAGGAACGGCTCGGCCTCGGCCAAGGACTGGTGCCGCGACCTGGTGCTGGAGCAGAGCGCCGTGTACGCCGTAGGCCGGACGACGTCGAAGACCGGACGCGGCGACGCGCTGCTCGTGAAGATCAGACGCTAGCCAAGGCCGCAGGCTCAACGACCGTCCTCACCACTGTGTTCTCGCCCATCGCGCGGGGTGCACGGAGGTGGGGGCCTCCGTCGCGGCGCTGACGCTCCCCACGGTGGCCAAGACGCGCGATGAGCTGCCGGATGCGACACTCCAGCAGCTCATCGACGTACATCGTGCGCGCCCTTCGCCGGCCGGTCTACGACCGCCGGCGAGCGGTACGTCGCGACGTCCGCCGGGCGACTCTGCGTGCACCCATCATCTCAGACCTCCTCTCCACGCGATGAAAGCGTCAGCGTTTGCGAACCGCTACGCCGTGGCACCCTTCGTCTCGAGCTCGTGCAGCAGGCGTGCGTCCTCGCCGGTGACGAGCCCGATCTCCACGAGATCGAGCGGGCTGATGAAGCCGTCGCTGATGCGGAAGCCGCCGGCGCTGGCGATGGCGTCGCGCAGCGGCACCGCCCAGTGGTGCTCGATGAGCAGGAGGGCGGCGGCGGAGTCGTTCGGGATCTCCTCGAGCACGTCCCAAGCCTCCTCGTCGGAGAACACCTCGACGCCGTCTTGCGCCGCGGCTTCGGCGCCCAGGACAGCGCCGGCCGCCATGCCCTCTTCACCCTCGATCCCCAGACCGATGAGAGCGGCGACCTTGCTGCCCATCTCGATCGCCTCGTCCCTGGTCAGGTTGCTGAGGTGCATGATCTCCATGTCGCCCTCGGCGTCCTTGTGGACCGCGAGCGCATCGATCACGTTCACGGTGCCGCTCTCCTTGAGGCGCTCGAGCTCTGCGATGATCTGCCCATGGAAGTCCGGGTGCTCGAAGCCGAGCACGAGCAGCTGTACCGGTCCGATCGCCATCTTGTTCTCCTTCTTTCGTCGCTGCGGCTGCAGACGCGCTGCAGCACTCGGTGGAGCCACGCAGCATATACCCCGGCTCAAGCCCCAGCATCCGCGACCGACGTCGCCTCCTTCGGACGCGCCGCGTGGGTTCAGGCTGGTCAAAAGTCGAACGATGGCGGGCGAGAGCGCATTGGCGCACTCCGCACGGCTGGACAAAAAATGAGGGGTTTGGGGGGAGCCGGGTAGCTCGACACGAACACGAAGGCTACCGAGGCGCTTGGCGTCACCTCACAGCAACGGAGAAGCGGGGTCGCGCGGCGCCTTCAGAGACGCCCTCGGCCCAAGATGGAGGACCCCATGGCGACACAGCATCCCCTGGCTCGGCCCTGGTATCGGGAGCTGCTGCTCGTGGCGGCCCTCGTCGGCCTGCTCGTCGGCCTGCTCGGCTTGGTCTACCTCGGTCTCACCGGCGCCTTGTCGGAGGCGATCTTCGGCGAGCCCCGCTGGGAGGCCTGGTCGGGTGAGTGGTGGTGGATCCCGGTCGTGGCCGCAGGCGGCGTGCTGGTCACCGCCCTGCGCCGCTGGTGGCACGCCCCCGACGACATCCCCGGGGGCGTCGCCATCATCGAGTCGGGCGTCGTCGACCACCGGGCGGCGCCCTCGTGGGTGGGGCTCGCCCTCGTCTCGGCCGTGGCCGGGGCGAGCCTCGGCCCCTCGTTCGCCCTGGTGATGATGGGCGGCGGTCTGGCCTCATGGATCGCCTCACGCCGATGGGCGGGCAACGACGACGCCCGCCTGCAGGCGACCCTGGCAGGCATCGCCGGCGGCTTCGGCGGCGCCTTCACCTCACCGCTTCTGGCGACCGTCATGGTCAGCGAGCTCGGCCCCACGCCACGGGCCAAGTACGTCGAGGCGCTCATCCCGCAGGTGATCGCCGCGACGGTGGCCTTCGGCATCTACTTCGGGGTGGTCGGTACCACCTTCCTCAACAGCTTCGCGATCCCGGTCGATGAGTTCGCGCCCTGGCAGCTCGCCATCGGCGTCGCCCTCGGCGCCGCCTCGAGCGTCATCCTCTTCCTCTTCGTGATCATCGTGAAGGCGGTCAGCTTGGTGGCCAAGAAGATGCCGCACCCCTACGTGCGCGGCCTTCTCGGGGGGGCCCTGGTCGGACTCCTGGCGTTTGCGCTCCCGCTGACGGTCGGAGCCGGCAACAGCCAGCTCGCCGCGGTCATCGACAACAGCGCCTCGATCGGCGTCTGGCTGCTCCTGGCGGTGCTCCTCGGCAAGATGCTGGCCATGGCGCTCAGCCTCTCGGCCGGCTTCATCGGCGGCAACGTGCTGCCGATGCTGTTCGTCGGCGGCACCGCCGGCGTCGTCGTGCACCTCATCTTCCCCGACATCCCCTACGCGATCGCCGTGGGATGCATGCTCTCCGCCGTCCCCGGCGCCTACATCAAGGCCCCCATCGGCCTCACAGCGATCGCCTTCCTCTCGATCGGGCTGGGTCCGGTGACGACCGCGCCGGTGGCGATCGCCGTCGTCACCTCCTACCTGCTCACGGCGGCAGTCCTGGCGGCGATCCGCGCCCGCCGGGTCGCCGTGCCGTCTGTCCATGCCTGAGTGCGGGCCGCCAGGGGCGACCGGCGGCGGCTCGCGTGTGCGACGGCTCGCCGTCACTGCGATGGCACTGTTCGTCCTCTTCGCAACGCTCACAGTCGCCGTTGCCGTTCACCCGGCACCGTTCCCTGTGGACCGGTGGTGGGCGGAGACTTTGGACGCCCTACGCGGCGGCGCGGCCGAGTCGGCGGCTCGCGTCCTGAACGCGATCGGCAGCTTCCCGCTGAGTCTGGGCATCGTGCTCATTGTCGGGCTCGTGCTCTGGCGACGCCGCCCCAGACTCGATGCCACCACTTTCCTGGCGGCGGAGGCCGCCTCCTGGGCGGTCGTCAACCTCACCAAGCTGGCAGTCGCTCGCCCACGTCCGCTCGACGGACTCGTCGACACCTCGAGCGCATCGTTTCCCTCCGGCCACACGGCCTTCGCCGCCGTGTCGGCCGTCACACTCGTCGGGCTCTGCTGTGCGCCGAGTGGAAGGCGAGGCTGGGCCTTGCTCGCCGCCGCCCTGGCGCTCACAATGGCCTGGAGCCGTACGTACCTGATGGTCCACTGGCTCACCGATGTCGTCGGGGGCCTGACGGTCGGTGCCGCCGTGGGCTTCACGGCTCTGGCGGGACGGGCTTGGCTACTGGAGCGTACGGCCGCAGCTGCGCCAGATCACGAAGGAGGTAGGGCGACCGATGCATGAGACAATCGACCGACCGGCTCCGATGCGGCGTCTCGCCGCGATTACCGCGCTGCTCCTGGTCGCGGCCGTGCTCGTGGCCACCGTGGTGATCCTCCTCAACGACCCCCTGATCCTCGTGGGCCAAGCCCTCCTACTCGCCGTCGTGGTCACCGCCGCCTGGGTCGCGTTGACACGGGCTGCGGCGATGCGTTGGCCGGCCGCAGTCATCGCGATAGCCGGCATCGTCGCCATCGTCGCGCTCGAGCTCCAGAGGGAGGGACGCGCCGGCCTCTCGCTGGCCGTGCGCATCGCCCTCGTACTGGTGGCCGCCTGGCTGGGGCGCTACGCCCTCGGCCGCGACCCGCGCACGCTGCAGCAGAGCGAGACGCCAGGTGCCCCGGTGCCCGCCGCCACGCAAGGCGCCCTCATCATGAACCTCAAGTCCGGTGGCGGGAAGGCGGAGCGCTTCCACCTACCGAAGGAGTGCAGAGCCCGCGGCATCGAGCCTATCGTCCTAGCGTGGGGCGACGACCTGTCGCAGCTCGCCCACGACGCGCAAGAGAGCCGAGCGCGCGGAAGCGAGCCGCTCGTCGAGGCGTGGGGCGACGACCTGTCGAAGCTCGCCCACGACGCGCTCGACCGAGGGGCGGACGTGATCGGCATGGCGGGCGGCGACGGCTCCCAGGCCCTCGTCGCCAGCATCGCCGCCGAGCGCGGCGTGCCGATGGTGGTCATCCCCGCCGGCACGCGCAATCACTTCGCGCTCGATCTCGGCCTCGACCGCGACGACGTCGTCGGCGCCCTGGACGCGTATGGCACCGCGGTCGAACGCACGATCGACCTCGGCGACGTCAATGGGCGCGTGTTCGTCAACAACGTGTCGATGGGTCTCTACGCGGTCGTCGTCCAATCGCCCGAATATCGCGACGCCAAGATGGACACCACGCTGACGGCGCTACCCCAGATGCTCGGCCCGGACACCAAGCCGTTCGACCTGCGCTTCGCGAGCGGCGATGGCGTGCAACACGACGGCGCCCACGTCGTCCAGGTCTCGAACAACCCCTACGGCGGGACGCTGGCGACGATGGCCACACGACCACGCCTCGACACGGGCGAGCTCGGCGTCTACGCCATCGTGGCGCCTGAAGCGCTCGGCGTCACGCGCTTCCTGGCCCAACTCGCGCTCGGGCATCCCGAGCGCTACGAGGGCTACTCGACGTGGAGCGGGCCAAGATTCGAGATCACCTCAGGCTCCCCCATCGCCGTGGGGCTCGACGGCGAGTCCCTCACCATGGACGGCCCACTCGTCTTCACGTCGCGGCCGGGCGTGCTCCGCATCAGGCTGCCCCGAAAGGCGTTCGGCTACTCGCCTGCCGCCACGTCCCAGACCCTGGGGCAGATGGTGGCCAGTTTGTGGCGCGTCACGCTTGGGCGACCCGTGCGCATCGGCGACTGACTGCTACCCGACGGTGTGGTCGGGCTCCTGGCTGATCGCCGCGAAGGCACGCGGCATCGACGCGTAGAAGTGGTCGCGGTCGAGGGTCTCGTAGAGACCGTAGTCGAGGATCAGGTCCTGCAAGCGGCTGCGCAACTCGACGAAGCCGAGATGGATCCCCTGGGCGTTGAGCTCGAGATCCAGCCCCTTGAGCATGTCCGCAGCGGTCACGTCAATGTCGGTGATGGCCTCGCACTGAAGGACGATCCAGGCCGGCCGGCGACGCAGCGCGAGCCGGCGGACCTGCTGACGGAAGATGCCCGCGTTGGCGAAGAACAGGGGGGCCTCCCAGCGGAATACCACGATTCCCGGCACCTCCTTGGCCTCGGGGAAGTGCGAGAGGGCGTGCCACCCGTCGAGCTCACTGTCGTAACCGAGCACCTCGCCCGGCGGCCACCAGCTGCGCCGAAAGAAGAGGATGATCGCCAGCGCCACCGCGACGAGGATACCCTCCAGCACGCCGAACAGGATGACGCCTACCGTCGCCACGAGAGAGAGCGCCAGCGACGTCTTGCGCAATCGCCAGTAGACACGCAGGACGCCGAGGTCGGCGAGTGAAAGGGCTGCCGCGATGACGACGGCAGCCAGGGCGGTCTGGGGCAGGTCCTTGAGGAACGACGGGAAGAACACCAGCAGGGCGACGACGATCCCGGCGCCGACCAGGCCGGTGATCTGACTCTTCGCGCCGGCCTGGTCGGCGACCGCGGTGCGCGAGCTGCTCACGGACACCGCGAACCCCTGGAAGACGCCGGCGGCCAGGTTGGCAGAGCCGACGCCGATCATCTCCTGGTTCGGGTCGACCTCGTCGCCGCGACGCGCCGCGAAGCTCGTCGACGTGGCGATCGTGTCGGCCAGAGAGACCATGACGATGCCGACTGCGGCGGCGGCCAGCAGGGCGAGATCGCCGTAGCTTGTCCAGGGGAAGGAAGGGACGGGCAGGCCTGAAGGCAGGACGCCGACCGTCTTCACCCCCTCGTCCGCGAGGCCGAAGGCGGCCGTCACGATCGTGGCCCCGCCGACCGCCACGAGCACCGAGGGAACCTTCTTCGTCAGCCGCGGCAGTCCGACCATGACCAGGAGCGTCGCCAGACCAATGGCCAGCGTGACGCCGTCGGTGGCGTCGAGTCCGGCGAAGAAGGCGACTACCTCCTCGATGAAGCCGTCGGCCTCGGTCGAGAACCCGAACAACTTGGGGAGCTGCCCGACGACAATCGTGACGGCCAGCCCGTTCATGTAGCCGGCCTGGACCTCCTTTGAGAGCAAGTCGGCGATGAAGCCGAGCTTGCCGATGCCCATGCCGATCTCGATGACACCGACCATCAGGGCCAGCATCCCGGCCAGCGCGATCATGCTGGCCGGATCCCCGCCGGCGACCAGCGGGATGATGGCGGCGAAGATCAGGGGCGAGACCGACGAGTCCGGTCCAAGCACGAGGACGCGCGAGGGGCCCATCAGAGCGTAGGCGACGAGGCAGGCGATCGTCGTGTAGAGGCCCGTCACAGCGGGCAGGCCCGCGAGCTCAGCGTAGGCAAGCCCCTGAGGCACGAGGATGGCCGCCAGTACGATACCCGCGACCAGGTCGAAGCGGAGCCACTCGCGCTTGTAGGACCCCAGCATGCCAATGCCGGGCACCCACTTGGTGAACCCGCGGGAGCGCGCGTGCTCGCTCTCCTCCGCGGCCATCTCCCGATCCCCCGTGCTCTCGGCAGCCAATCGCCCGCCCCCCCGTCCTGGTGTGTCCACGGGATGGTAGCATGGGACCGTGAGCGAGCCACCTGCACAGAGCACGGCCGAGCAACCGGCCGATTCGCCGCTGGAAGCCGCTCAGGCGGAGGCGAGTGAGGGCAGTGCTCGTTTGGCCGACGTCCTGCGTGAGCTGAAGCGGGTGGATGACGCGGTCTACCGCGCCGTCGAACGGACCCGCACCCCGGTCATCGATGCGCCGCTGCGCCGACTGTCCGGGTTCGCCAACCACTCGAAGCTCTGGCTCGCCATCGCCGCGCCGCTGTTCGTCTTCGGCGGGCGACCCGGTCGCAGAGCAGCCGTCAGCGGAGTGGTCGCCATCGGGGTCAACTCGTTTGTCGTGAACGTCCCACTGAAGGCCATCGCCCACCGGGCCCGACCCGTGAGGGAAACCGAGAACGATGCGGCGGCGCGCCACGTGAGCATGCCGACATCACGGTCTTTCCCCTCGGGGCACTCGGCGTCCGCCTTCGCCTTCGCTACAGCCGTCGCGTCCTTCGTGCCCGAGCTCGGCCTGCCGCTGCGCGGACTCGCGGCGGTCGTCGCGTACTCGCGCGTCCATATCGGAGTGCACTACCCCGGCGATGTGGTCGTCGGCTCCCTCGTCGGTATCGCGATCGGCGAGAGTACCGCTCTGACGACACGCTCTTTCTTGCGCAAGCGCGACGCTCGTTGAGGGCCTGGCGTTCGCGTCCGTGAGCCTGCTCACAGCGAGCTCCTGACAGAAGCGCGCGACTCCCCCTACATCGACCGCTCGCGAACCACCTTGGCGATGTCGATCCGCTCCACTGCGCGCAGCACCGGCCACTGCGAGAGCAGCGCGGCGACGAGCAGCGCCAAGGCGACGACCACCGGTGTCCACGGGCGCAACACCAGATCGAAGGTGAACAGGTCGCTGCTGAACGAGGTCATGAAGGCTGCCGCGGCGTAGTAGCCGACGATCAGCCCGGGGATGATCCCGAGGACCGTGAGGAGCATGTTCTCGCTCGCGATCAGCATCGTCAGCCGCCGCCGCCCCATGCCGGCAGCGCGCAGTGAGGCCATCTCGGTGAGGCGCTCGGAGATGTTGGACGACATCGTGGTGTAGATGAGAGCCAGGGCCATGACGCCTCCCAGGACGACCATCAGGCCCACGAACGCGTAGAACAGCCCCATGTAGGACTGGGCCATCTCGTAGAGCGCCCGCGAATCAACGACCACGGCCACCCCGGGCAGCGCGTTCAGATCGTCGCGCACCGCCGCCGCGTCGACGCCCTGCGCGAAGGTCACCATGACCGAGTTGGCGGGATCGGCCGCCGACCCGGAGGCGGCGCGCAGAGCCGGCAGCGACGTGTAGGCGAACGTACCCAGCGGCTCGTCGACGAAGCCCTTCACCTGCGTGGTGAGGACGGTGTCGAGCGAGGGTAGAACGACTTCCACGCTATCGCCCTCCATGACGCCCGAGCAGGTCGCGAAGTGCGGCGCCCAGCAACACTCCATCGGCCGGAGGATCTGTGGCACCGCCTCCTTCGAGCAGGAAGCGGTGCATCGCCGTCCCGGGCTCGTAGGCCTGCAGCGACGTGTGGTAGGCGGCGCGTGCAGTCTGCACCGAAGCAGGCAGATCGGCGACGAGTTCGGTGCGCTCGACTCCCGACACGCTCGCGACGTCCACCAGAGTCGCGTCCCGCTGCCCGAGAGCGAGGTAGACCTGGGCGTCCTGGCGCTGAACCTGGTTGAACTGGCGATCGAGCAGCACGCTGATCGTGTCGATCATGCCCCACGAGGCCAGCACGAGGACCGCGGCGAAGACGATACCGAGCACGGTGAGGAGAGAACGCCGTCGACTGCGCGCGATGCCGCGCAGGACCATCTTCCAGTGTGCCGGCAGGCGCTTCAGGGGAGGCAGGGCACGCTCGAGCAGACTGCGGCGGCCGCTGGCCGGTCCCGCTGAGCCGCGCATGGACTCGGCTGGCGCGAAGCGTGCGGCGCGAAGCGCCGGAGCCAGCGTCGCAAGCGCCCCCGCGACGAGCCCGAAGGCGATGCCGACGATCAGAGTCTCTGGGTGGAACTCGGACACTTGGATGGGCACCGAGATGGCGTCCGTGTAGAGGCGGGTGGCCAAACGCGCCAGCAGCATACCCACGATGACCCCCGGCACGGCGCCCGCCAACCCCGTGACAAGACCAAACGACAGGTAGTGCACGAACACCGTCCGCCGCCGGAAGCCGTTGGCGAGGAGCAGTCCGATCTGGGCGCGCTGGGAGAACACCAGCCTGGTGAGAAGGACGTAGGTGGCCAGCGCGGCGGCGCCCAGGAAGAGGATGGGGAACATGATGGCCATCTGACCGAAGCCGTCTATGTCTTCGCGGAGGACCGCGTTGGAGGGCTGGTCGGCCTGCGCATACTGGTCGACAGCACCGTTGGCGAGCGCAAGGGAGCGGAGATCGTCATCGAGTTGCGCGCGGTCGGCCCCGGCCTCGTAGCGGAAGAGCGCCTGCCGAACGACCACGCTCGAGTCCACCCGGTCGAGCAGCGGGTCAGACACAAAGAGCACGCCGAAGTCGTCCTTGGAGACGAGGAACTCCTGTCGGCTCGGCGCAGGCCACAGGTACTCGGCGGAGGCGGCCTTGCCACGCATCGAAAGCGGCGACCACCCTGCGGCGGTCTGAACAGCGAGATCGCTGCCGGACTCCAGACCGAAGTGCTCGGCCATGTGCTTCTCCACCAGCACGCCGGTGGGCTCGGCTGAAGAGAGGTAGTCGCCATCCAGGACCATCACGCCGTTGACGAGTGGCTGCCCCTCGGCAGGCAGCCCGACGAGCCGACCGAGGAGCTTCCGGTCGCCGACCTGCACCGGGACGTCGGCGACCCTGCGCTCCACGGCGACCTCGACCCCGGGCAGCCGCCGACCCGCCGCGATGGTGTCCTCGACGTCGCCCCCGGACACAGTGTAGTCGGCGAATCCCGTGACCACGAAGACTCGCTCGTACGACGCGAGGAGGTTGCGGTAGGCGTCGTACGACAAGGCGTACAGGGCCAGCCCGAGGAAGATGATGAGGGTAACGGCCGCGAACTGCCCCGTCCGCGCCCGCATGTCTCGGCGGACCTTGCGCGCCAGCAGCGTCAGCACGCCGGCACTCTCACCACGCGACGTCGGCCGCAGCCAGGGGATGCTCGTTGCGCGAATCCGCAACGATCTCCCCGGAACGCATGCGGATCACCCGATCGGCTGCGTCCGCGACGGCGGAGTTGTGCGTCACCACCACCACCGTGCGCGACCCGTCACGACTGGCTTCCTGGAGGAGCGCCAGTATCTGGCGACCGGTATCGAGATCGAGTGAACCTGTGGGCTCGTCGCAGAGCAGCAGGCGAGGGCGTTTGGTGAGAGCACGTGCGATCGCGACACGCTGCTGTTCGCCGCCGGAGAGAGCGGCCGGGAAACGATCGAGGCGGTCGCCGAGGCCCACTTCCCGCAGAGTCTGCGCGCTGGCGTCTCCTCGCCCGACCAGCTCGGCGACCAGCTGCACGTTCTCCAGCGCGGTGAGCGTAGGCACCAGATTGAAGAACTGGAACACGAAGCCCACCTCCTCGCGACGGTACCGAGTGAGCTCCTCGCCGCCCAGGGTACCCAGGTCTCGCCCTTCCACGAGGAGGCGGCCCGCGGTCAACCGCTCGATGCCGCCGATGAGGTTGAGGAGGGTCGTCTTTCCGGAGCCGCTGGGACCTAGGACCACGATCATCTCCCCGGCTGGGACCACGAGGTCGGTGGGCTTCAGGGCACGCACGGCCAGATCGCCGGCGCCATAAGTCTTGGCGGCCCCCGTGAGGACCGCGAGCCCGTGTGCCGGATCTCCCGCGTCCACGCTACCCGCGGCCACGGTGTCCCCGACTCCCCAGGCCCGGCAGCGTCACGAGAATGTGGAAGAGCACGGCGAGGTGTGCAAGGAGTCCCTGCCGCCCTCCGTGCATCTGCGCTCGCACGCAGGCATCGTGTGTTTCGTGGGCAAGCATCGTGTCCTTCCGTGGTGCGCCGGGACGATTCCCCAAACCATTGTACGACAGCGCCCACCTCACGGGACGGTCGGCGCCTCGTGCGCGGCGGGTCCTCCCGAGCCCCCCGCCGCGCACGGCGACGATACGCCCGCCTAGAACTTGGGCTGGATGGGGGCGAACGAGGTCACGACCGGTTCCACCTCGCGCGCGCCGCACGAAGGACAGACGGCCTTGTCCTCGCGCTCGTCGAAACGACACAGCACTTCGAACTCCGTGCCACACTTGACGCACTTGTACGCATAGATCGGCATGCGAGACCTCCTTTCGACGCGACGCTGAATCGTACCCAAGCGTATTCTCAGCCCGCACGAGCCGAGGTTCAACCGGCTTGGTGCAGGCGACCGACGAACGCGCACCGTCTCGGCGAAGACGTTGCGGAAGCCGTGCGGAGCATCTACTCTCGGCTCGTGATCGCACTGGATCGTCACAAGCGCTTCGGGAGGGCCCGGATGAGCAAGGCAGGCGACATCGGCCGACAGAGCTTGACGGCCCGGGGCACAGGGCCCACCCGGCGGGCCATGAAGTCCGCACGACGGCGGCTCGCGGGGCGGCACATCGCGCGCAAGAGCGCCGGCGTGGTCCTCTTGGGCATCGGGATCATCGGCCTGCTCATGCCGATCCTCCCCGGCTGGCTTCTCATCTTCGTCGGACTGGCTCTCCTGGGAATCAGGATACCGTTCATCGAGCGGATGAGGGAGCGCGCGCGGAACAGGATCAAGGGCAGTTCACAGGCGTAGAGACCCCCCGCGGTCGAGTGACCCGCGCGGGCTGCTGTCGCGAACGGGCCATGTCCGGACTCCGGTCGCTTCCTTGCGAGAACCCACGGTCCGGCACACGGTGTCGACCGCAGCCCCACCGCCGCGGCGCTCACATCCGCGACTCGTCCCGTGCGGCGAGGAAGCGCGCGCGCTCCGTCGCGATGCTGCTCCGGGCGGCTTGCCGAACCTCGTCGTCGATCGGCACGACGACCTGGAGACCGGCGGTCGCGGCGACGAAGGTGACCTCGCGCACCGCAGCGCCGGTGGCCGCCTCGACCGCCAGAGCGTAGGCGGCCCCCTGCGGCGCGTAGCGCTCGCGCAGCACTTCGGCGTCGACCTCACGATCGGTCTTGTAGTCGACGACGACCCACTCGTCGCCGTCGCGGTAGAGCAGGTCGATGGCGCCGCTCACGATGGTCCCCTCGACGAGCATGCCGAGGGGCACCTCGCGGTAGACCTCGGGGCTGCGAGCGGCGGCGCGCACCGCCGCGGCGCGCCAGCAGGCGCCGGCCAGCGCGGCCGTACGCTCCTCAAGGTCCGGGCGGCCGAGCTCGGCCGCCGCAGCCGCGGCAAGCGGACCCAGCGAGGCCTCGTCGTCGAGCGCGCAGAGCTCCATGACGCGGTGCGCGGCCGAGCCCAGCGCGAGCGCATCCGCACGGCCCGGTAGCGCCCCAGGGCCCCCGCTGCGAACCGCCTCGTCCACCTGCTCGAGAGCACTGGGGCTGGTGGCCCGCACGGGCTGGCCGGCGCGCGCGAGCAGGACTCTCTCGTTCGCCTTTCCAGACCTGGCGCGCCGCGCGGAGCGCCGCCACGTCGAGACGCTCACCGCTCCCCGGGAGCGCCGGAGGCTCGCCCGGCAGGAGCACGAGAAGGCCATCGTAGTCGCCACTCTCGCTCACCGACCCCGGCGCGGGGAGCTGGTGGGCGAGCGGCCCGAGCAGAACGCTGGCGGGCTCGTCGCCTTTCGTCGTCAGCCTGCCGAAGCAGCTGACCACGAGCCTGTCCCGGGCGCGCGTCGCGGCTACGTACAGCAACCGCCGGCCCTCACTGAGGTTCATCGCCTTCTCGCGCTCGGCAAGCTCTTCGTAGGAGCGCGGCACGAGATCGATGAGAGGCGCCGGGCAGATCGGCTCTGACTTTCACGGCCACGCGGCGCCGGCGGCGATCGACGATCGGCTCGCCTCCGCCGTGCCGGCCGCCGCCCGACGCCCCGCCGACCAGGACGACGATCGGGTACTCGAGGCCCTTCGCCTTGTGAATGGTCAGCAGATGGACGACGTCGCTCTCGTCGTCGACCTGCGACTCCTGCTCGCCCGCGGCTTCGCCGGCCTCGGCTCGCCCAGCTCAGGAACGCGCCGAGGCCGCCTCCTCCTGCGTCCGAGAAAGCCTTCGCCCGTTCCACCAGCTTCTCGAGATTGGCGAGCGCCTGGGCGGCACCATCGCCGGTCGCCGCCTGGAACTCCTCGGAATGGGTGGCGCGTAGCAGGTCCTCGACCAGCTCGTGAGTCTCGTGCGTTGCGCGACACGCGTGCAACCGACGCAGCGACTCGAGGGCGCCGGCGACCGCCTCGTGCCCGGCGGGCTGCCGACGTCCGCCGGCCTGGCCCTCGCCGCTGCCGTCGGCGAACAGGTCGAAGCGGCCGCCCGCCGCCCAGAAGAGGAACAGATCGTCGTCGCTGAATCCGAACAGCGAGGAGTGCAGCGCTCCGTACACGGCCGGGCCGTCGCTCGGATCCTCAACGGCCCGCAGACAGAGCAGCGCGTCGGCCACCTCGCGACGCTCGAAGTACGTCTTGCCGCCCTCGACCCGGTAGGGAACGCCGGCTTCGCGCAGCGCGTGCTCGTAGGTCTCGAGCCCCGTCGTCGCGCGCATGAGGACGGCGACGTCGCCCCAGCGCGGCGCTCGCTCGACCTCCCCTTCCGCATCCGAGCTGCTCCGATCGCAGACCGTCCACTGCCCAGCCGCATCACCATGCATCTCGTGGAGCAGAGCGGCGAGCGCCCGCGCCTCGTCACGGCGCATCGCATCGGTCTCCCCCGCCTGGTGATCGTAGGCGCGACCCAGAAGCACCGCGACCCGCGGGCCGGCGGCCGGCGGCCGGTACGGCTCCGCCCAGCAGTAGTTCGGCTGCCGACCCACCTCGGCCTCGTCGTCGAACACGCCCGCGAAGACGTTGTTGATCCAGCCGGCCAGAGCGGGCGTGGTGCGGAAGTTCTGCGTGATCTCCATAGCCTCACCCTTACCCTGAGGCTGAGCCTGAATGTACGCCTTGACCTCATCGTAGAGTGCGATATCGGCGCGCCGGAAGCGGTAGATGGACTGCTTGGGGTCGCCGACCACGAAGAGCTTGCCGGGCTCGAGGACGACCTGCCGCCAATCCTGCGCCAGGGGCTCGCGCTCGCAGAGCAGGAAGACGCTCTCGGCCTGCAGCGGGTCGGTGTCCTGGAACTCGTCGACGAGGAGGTAGCGGAAGCGGTGCTGAAGCTCGCGCCGGGCCGCCACATCGCGCACCAGGAGGTCGCGCAGCTGCCCCAACAGATCGGTGAAGTCGAGGCGGCCAAGCCTCAGCTGCGCCGCGCCGGCCCAGCGCGCGAAGGCCTGCGCCACGGCGACGGCGTGGCCGGTGATGTACTCCGCGTAGGCGCTGCGCAGGGCGCCGACGCCGTCGCCGAGCTGCCTGTAGCGCGCCAGCAGCTCTTCCTTGCCGCCGCGACCGGCGTCCCAGTTCGTGCTTGCGCCGCCGGGACCGGTCTTCCCCATCTTGAGCGGTATCTCGTGGAGGGCGGCCGCCACCTGATCGAGATCAGCGGGGCCCGTCGCCGGCGAGCGCCGAGCACGCATCGACGGCCGCGATCAGATCGGACGCTCCCGCGAAGCCCTTGTCGGACTGGTCGCTGCAGGCGTCGCTGCAGTGGTCGCGCAGACGAGCGCACGCCGCGCGCAGCTCACCGAGGCCGGCAGCAAGGTCCGGTGGCGCCGGCGGCGCGAGGGCCATGTCCAGATCGTAGCGTTCGTCGAACACGCCCTTCCTGCCGATGGCCAGTTCGCGCACCGCAGCGAGCCGCACTCCGGCCTCGAGGAGGCGGGTCAGCCAGCCCCGCGCCCGCTCCAGAATCGTCGTCCCGGGTCGCGTCGGCCGCAAGCTCGGTCAGCCACTCCTCCCAGAGCACGCTGCGCCCCAGGTCGCTGCCCAGCTGGTCTAGCTGCTCGAAGCCCGGGTCGACGCCCGCCTCGACAGGGAACTCGCGCAGAAGCCGCCCGGCGAAGCTGTGGATGGTGCTGATGGGAGCGTCGTCGAGGGCATCCAGAGCGCGGACGATCCGCTCGTGCTCGGCGCTGCCTTCGAGCGTCGTCGCGGCGAGCTCCTCGAAACGTTCGCGCACACGCTGGCGCAGCTCGCCGGCCGCCTTCTCGGTGAACGTGATCGCAGCCACGCTGCGGACATCGCCCGTGCCACACTCGGGGTCGAGCACGCAGGTGACGTAGCGATCGACCAGCACCCTGGTCTTGCCGGTGCCGGCGCTGGCCTCGAGCAGGAACGTCGTGCCGAGCTCGCCGGTCACCCGGTCGCGAACGGCTTGGTCGCAGACCTCGCGCTCAGGCGCAGCCATCGATCTCTCCCGTCGCCCCGGTTTCGGACGCAGCACCGCCGCCTGCAGCCGCCGCGCCGACCTTGCCGGGGCCGCCCTGCAACGCCACGACCGCGTTCAGCTCTGAATGGCGGCGCTTGCGCGCCCGCGCCCAAGCCGATGCGCCACAGGCATAGCTCACGTCGCAGTAGCCGCAGCGGCCGCCCGTGGTGCGCGAGAAGACGCCGGCCTCCACCAGGGCAAGGACATCCGCGACGAGGGTGCGAAGACGATCGGTGGCGGCCGCTTCGGTCTGCTCGAGCGGCAGCTCCTCGAATCCCCCATGCCGCGTGACCAGGCGATACAGGCACTCGACCGCGGCGCGCGACGTGCCCTGTGAATCGACCCCGGCCTCGCGCACGGCCAGCCCGTAGACGGGCAGCTGCACGCTCAACCGCGCCTTGACGTTGCGCTTCGCGGCGGCGCCCGCCCCGGTCTTGTAGTCGATGACCCGAGCCCCGCGCGGCGTCTCGTCCACGCGATCGACGCGACCGGCGAAGCGCACGCTGCGTCCTCCCGCCAGATCGAGTACGACCGGCCGCCCGCTGGCCTCGCCGAAGCTCCACTCCACTAGCAGTGGACGACCGTCCGCCGCGGCGAACACCGGATCGCGACGCACCGTCTCGAGGAGGTCCTCGAGCAGTGCCGCGCGACGTGCCTCCCAGGCGAGTGCGGCCCCGGTGACGCCGCGGCGCTCGGCCTCGGCGCATCCGGCCTCCCAGGCACGCGCCGTTGAGTTCAGCGCGCCGTCCGCGCCGAGGCCTTCGGCGATGACCTCGCTGTAGGCGCGTTGCAGGATGTCGTGTGCCAGCGTGCCGAACTCGCGAGGATCCATCTCGAGACCCTCGTCCGGCTCCTCGGGAGCACGCAGGCCGAAGACGTCGCAGAGCAGGTAGCGGAACGGACAGTCGATGTAGCGCTCGAGGCTCGTCGGGTGCAGCTCGGCGGCGAAGAGGTCGCGCGCGGCCAGCGCCTCCCGCGCGGCTTCTCCGAGCAGACCATCGTAGGCGTCTGGCTGCTCGGAGCGACCCGAGAGCCACCCACGGACCCGACGCCGAGCCGCGTGCGGATCGACGATGGGCGTGGGCTCCGCGCCCCCCAGGATGTCGCCGAGATACTCGGCGGCCGCGTCCTCGTCCGCTGCGCCAACGGCCAGCAGGACCGCGACGTCGCGCTCACGCGCGTCCACCCAGGTCGCGGCACCGTCGCGGCCGTCCGCGATACGGCTCGAGACGCGCCTCCAGATGGGGCGCAGCGGCGGCGCCACCGAGAAACTCATCCAGCCCGACAGACCGGCCGGCCGCCAGCGACGCGATACGCAGCAGCAACCGCGACGGCAGCCGCGGACGTCCCGTTGCGGCATCGGTACGCGGCGCGACCAGCGCCAGCCTCTCGCGCGCCGCCTCGCAGGCCAGCACGAACAGCAGAAGCGACTCGGCCTCGCGGTCCTCCGCAAGCGGCAGGCGAACGCCGAGCGTCGCGGCCGTCGCGCAGCGATCGGCGTCGCCCAGGATGGGGTCGGACCGGCCACGCGCCGGAAAGCCGCCCTCCGCGAGGCCCGTGAAGATCACCGTGTGGAACCGCAGCCCGCGCAGCTCCAGCGGCGTGAGCACAGCGACGCCCTCACGGCCCACGCGGCCCTCGGCGACCCTCGCCGCGCTGAGTTGCTCGCGCAAGACCGCGGCCACCTCCCCCACGTCGACCTCCTCGTCGATCGCAGCGAGCGCCTGCAGACGGGCCACGGCGTCGCCCAGTCCCGCCGCCACCTCGTCCACGAAGACAGCGTCGGCCAGCTCGGCCAACGCGCCCGCCCAGTCCGCCCAACGCCCTTGGCGTGGCAGGCGGGAACAGGCACGCTCGAGGCAGAGCACCGCAGCTTCGAGGCTGCGGGCCGCCGCGAGGCGCGAGCGTAGATGCTCGGCCTTCTCGGCATCGTCCCCCATGGCCTCGTCACCGCGCGCCCGCAGCTCCTCGATGCGCCGCTCCAGGCCACGTCGGCGGCGCCCCATTCGCTGCGTCCACTCGTCGAGACCGGCGACGACCCCTGCGCGGCGTGCTTCGTCGGCCCACAGACCCGACCCCGGGGCCGCCGCATCAGCGTCGCGAGCACCCGCGCCATCGCCGGACGACGCCAGCGGACCCGAGACTGCAAGCAGATCGAGCACCGCGGCGCGGGTGAAGGGCCTGCCCGCCGACGGGCGCCAGGCAGTCGAGCATCTGCTGAAGCACGCGAGTCCCCGGTGAGCGGTCCGGCCGACGACACGCGACCGGCAGACCGGCGACCTCGAGGCCGGCGACGATCCGCTCTGCATCGTCGGCGTGCGGCACGATCACGGCACAGTCCCAGAAGGGCACGCCGTCGCCAGCGTTGGCAACACCTGCCGCTCCCCGACGGCACTCCTCCAGCCGGCCTCGGGGCGGCCGCCAGCAACACCTCCCTTACAGCCTCTCGCACCTCGCACTGCTCGTCCGGCACGAAGACGACGCTCAGACTCCCGTCGCCTCGCAGGTCGAGAGCCTCGGCGCGAGGGGAGCGCCCTACCGACACAGCCCCAGCCACCCGCTCGAGATCGTTGCGGGGCTGGAGCGCCTCCAAGTGCCGTTCGGTCAGGCCGGCGGTCAGAGCGACGAGCAGGGCCGGCGCGCTCCCTTCGCCCCCTGCTCGCGGCGTCGGCACGAAGAGATCGGCGCCGGTCGCGAGAAGGACGCTGACGAGCTTCTCCTGAGCCTGATTGAGATCGTAGACGCCGTAGAGGATGGTCTTCGAAGGCGGCGCCGAGCCGGCTGCGCCGGCTGCGGCCGCTGCCGCCAGATGGACTGCCGCATCGTCCGAGAGGCCGCAGCTCACCAGGCCTGCGCAGTAGGTCGCGTAGAGAGCCTCCAGGTCCGCGGTCTTCTCGGGCTTCTGCGTCCGGGCCCACGCGGGGGTCGGCTCCACGCACGCCTGACGCAGGTCATCGAAAGTCGACGCCAGCGCCCGAGCGAAGTGCGGGCGCTCACTGACGGGGCCGAAGTAGCGCAGGCCGGGCTCGGCACGCCGCTCGTCCACGTAGGCGCCGCACGAGGCGCTCGCGCACCAGGGCGGACGGCGGGCGTAGCGGCGCAGCGGCCGCCGTCGCCGCAAGATCACTCGCCAGACGCGCCATCGTGATCACCGAGACGTTGATGACGGCGCCGAGCCGCTGCACGAGGAGATCGCCGACGTGGGTCCGCAACGCCTCCGACCCGACGACGATCGTCAGAGGTGCGAGTGGATGCCCCTCCCGAAGCTCGCGCACGCGCGCCGCGAGCGCGTCCTCGAGTTCCGCGAAGCGGCCGCTGACCAGCAGCCCACCATCCTGATCCATGCCGGCAGCCATCCTGAGGCGAGCGTATCACGAGGGCAGGACAGACCCGGACGTGCACCACGACGGCGGCCTTGAGCGCGCCGCCCGACCAAGAGCGCCGCACCACAACGCCCTGCTACGTGAAGGCGCGGATGAGTCTCTTCGTGCTGCGGCAGAGCGTCGAGCAACGCCTCGCGCCGCCCCAGCTCGAAGTCCTCGTACTCGAAGCCGGGGGTGACCACGCAACTCACCAGCGACCAAGCCCGCTCTGTCGGCAGGTGCACGCCGTCCGCCAGCCGGGCGCCCTGCCAGTAGCCGGCTGGGACGAGCACCTGCGGCGCCATCCCTCCTGACGACCGGTCTGCCGTGCCTCCCCGGGAGTCCGGCTCTGCTGCGTCGCCAAGCACATGGCGGGCCGACTCCCCACCTTGGCCCAGCGTCACGAACTCAAGAGGCAAGCCGCCCTGGAAGACCCAGAGCTCGTCGCTGCTCAACCGGTGCAGACGACTGATCACCGCGGCCGTCACGAGAAAGAGGATCGCCGTGCACGCCGCCCGCCTTCCGCGCGGCGTCTCGACGACCTCCTCGGCGCGGTAGGTCTCGCGGAACACGCCGCCCTCGGAGTGCAGCTCGAGCCCGATAGCAGAGACGAGCTCTTCGACCGTCGGTCGCATGTGAGCAGGATACCCGCGTCGTCGTCGGGGTGCACGCGCGAAGCAAGCGGGCAGTCCGATGACGAGAACCGGCACGATTCACCGCGTCTCAAGGCCCGCCCACAGCCCCGCGTGGTATCATCGCCCTCGGCCGCGGAGCACGTGCGCGCTCTTCCGCAGAGCCACGAGCGCATGAGCAACGACAGTCACACCCCGAACCGACACCCAGCCGGCGACACGCGACGCCGCAGGATCGTCGTCGGTGTCCTCCTGCTTCTCATCGTAGCGGTGAGCTTGACCGCGGGCGTCACCTTCGCTCGCAACCAGTCTTCCTCAACGCCGCCGGCAGACCGCGTCCATGTGCCGACCGACCGAGCGGTCAAGCTGGCGCTCCTCGACCAGACCCGCAAGCCGCCCCAGGTCCTCATCCTCGGCGGCTCGAGGGCCACCCGCTTCGAGCCCTCCTACCTCGAGTCGAAGACAGGGCTGAGGGGCTTCAACCTCGCCCTCCAGAACGGACGCCCCGAAGACGCGTGGGCCTTCCTCAACCTCACCCACGAGCGCCACCCGGACACACCCCTGCACGTCGTCTGGTTCGTCCACGTCGAGGCCTTTCGCGAGCAGGGCCTCTCCCCCGGCCTGGTCCAGGAGCCACGCCTCGCCCACTGGTTCCCGGAGTCCATGCTCGCCGCCGCCCGCGCCAAGCTGCCAAAGACGGCGGAGGAGGCTCCCAAGGGCAACGATCTCAAGCTCACGACGTTCGCGCAGGACGGCGTCGTAGTGCGCAACCGCTACGACATCGCGCTCGCACGAGGGCGCTCACTGAAGCGCGCCCTCGCCTGGTCGACCGACACGGCGCTCGAGCGCTACGCCACCACGCCGCCGGCGCTCGACCCGCGGTCAATGGAGTACTTCGAGAAGACGCTCGCGCTCGCGCAGAGCCTCGGCGTCGAGCCCGTGATCGTCTTCATGCCCCTGCACCCGAGCCTGCTCGCAGCAGTGCGAGATGAGGGTTGGCAGGAGCGCCACACCGAGGTCATGGCGTATCTGGACGGACTGCAGGACCACTTCCGTTTCACGACACTCGATTTCAGCGATCTGCGTCAGCGTGCGCGGCGACCCCAGCGCCTACTACGATGGCTTCCACGTGAAGCGCTCCCTGGCGCGACGGCTGCTCGACGCCACGGTGGAAGGCGCGCCAAGGGCCTTTCGTTGATCATGTCGCGGCAAGCGGCCGTTCTTTGAGTCGGCACCCGCCGATGAGATAGGATCCTCCTCAGCCATGCGGGTCGGAGGAAGCTGCGTGCGCGTCTCGACTTCTGGGGGGTAGGGGATTCACTGGCCTGGTTCAGAACGAGCGCTTGCGGCACTCGCGGGTGCCCACTCGAGAACGCCGACGTCCCCTTCGGAGGACCTGCGCCCTTCTTCTGGCCACACTTGCCGCCTCTTCGTAGCCTCGCTGGTCGTCGCTCCCGCCGCCAACGCCGCACCCGCGATCTCCGTGGCCAAGTCCGTGACCAGCAAGCCCCTTCTCGGCGGGGAGGCCACGTGCCGGATCACAGTCGCCAACACCGGTGACGCGAAGGGCTATGACCTCTCTCTGACCGACGTCTTCTCCAGCTCCCGGCCCGAACCGGAGGGCCGCATCACCGTGGTCTCCCTGACTGACGGGAACGGCACGGCCTACGCAACGGCCCTGAGCACCAGCTCGGCCACCGGCGACACGACGATCTCCCTGCAGAACATCCGCGACCTCGCCGCCGGCGAGAGCTATGCGCTCACCATCGTGGTGAGCCTTGCGGGCGACCCCAGCTGGCGAATCGGCGACCTTCTCAACGACACCGCGACCGCGACCCTGCGGGAATTCCCCGACGGCAGCGGGGCCACATTCACCGGCTCCGACAGCGCTGCAGCCGACGTCGTGCCCGTGCAGCTGGTCGCCAAGTCCGTCCAGCAGTCGACCGGCGAGCACCAGGCCACCGGCACCCAGACGTGGCCCTATCAGTACACGCTCACGACGCAGAACAACTACACGACGCCTACCGACGACGTCGTGCTGACGGACTCCCTCCCCGACGGCCTCGAGTTCCTCGGCGTCACGAGCGGCCCGGCACCCGATCCCGGGTACCCGCAGCGCGACGCGACGACGGGTATCACCACGGTCCGCTGGACCCTCGGCACGCTGGCGGCGGGCCAGGCGGCGGCGATCCGCTACGCAGCCGGGATCCGCTACGACTACTACGGGACCGCCCACGGCGGCACCAACCGGCCGACCGACGACTTCTCGGGCCAGCCGGTGGCGGGCACCGCGATCCCAGACAAGACGACGCTCACCAACACGTGCGGCCTCACGGCCAACTTCCAGGGCACCCCGGTGAGCGACTCGGCGAGCGCCTCCGTCGCCGCCGCCTACCTCACCATCGCCAAGGACGCAGACACATCCACGGGCGGCAACGGCACGGAGGTCGCCTACACGCTCACCTACTACGCCTCGGAGTACTACGACATCCTCGAGCACGCCGATTCCGAGTCGGTCGTGGTCCACGACACCATCCCCAACGGCATGACCTACGTCGCCGGCTCCGCCGCGCCGGCGCCGTCCAGCATCACGGTCAACCCCGACGGGACGACGGATCTCGTGTGGGGGCGTGAGGTCTGTCCTGCCTGGAAACGACCTTCTGTGGCGCATTGAAGTCCGCAACGTCGGCAAGGTGAGCGTCAAGCAGGTCGTGGTGACCGACACTGTGCCGGCGCACACCGTCTACGTGCCCGGCAGCATCGCCGGCAAGGGTGCGAACGACGGCCGCGCCCCGCGCCTGCGCTGGGCATTGGGCACGCTCAAGCAGGGCGCAGCGATGACCGTGAGCTTGAGGTCCAAGGTGCAAGCGGACGTACCGGCCGGGACTGAGATCGAGGAACACGGCGCGCGTCGACGGCTTCGAGGTCGACCCGTTCACCTCCCAGGTCGGCGGCGAGGTGAGTGGCCGGGACAGCGCCGTCGCCCGGACCACGGGCGGCGGCTACCTGGGCATCTGGGCCTCCGGCGGCATCGCGTTGTTCGGAGCTCTGCTTCTCGGCCTCTGGGTCCGCGGCAAGCTCCTCGGAACCAGGGTGGCTCGCAACTGGTGAGCGAGGAAGGAGCACGGTGAGTGAACCGCGATCAGACGACCGCCGGTGGACCGTCTACCGCAGTGCTACCGTGGCTGCCTGGAAGGAGCGACGCTGGCACCGGCGTCAGACCGCCGTCCTTCTCGCCGGAGTAGCCCTGGTCGCCCTCGCAGGGGAGTTCCTCGTCGGCAACCAGTGGGAGCACGTGACACATCGTGCCGCCTGGGCAGCCGACGTGCTTCCGTTTGCCCCGCAGCTTCAGCAGGTGGCCTCAGCACGCACGCTCCCGATACCGAAGGACGACCGCCTCGTCATCGACAGGATCCGCCTGGATGCACCGATCAACGAGGGCGCCGGCAGCGACACCTTGCAGGCCGGCGTCTGGCACCAGCCCAACGGGGCGACACCGCCGACGCAGGGCAACACGGTCCTTGCCGGCCATCGGCTGAAGGGCGTGTTCCTGCTCCTCGATCGCCTCCAGCCTGGGGACGAGATCGTCGTGTTCTGGCACCGTGCCCGCTACGAGTACCGGGTGACCAGCGTCTCGACGAGCGAAGCGAACGACCAGAGCATCCTGCGCTGCGGGTCTGTCACGAAGCTCACGCTGTACACCTGTGTGCCTCGCTTCAAGGGGGACAAGCGGACGGTCGTGCTCGCCGATCCCCTGTAGGCTGAGGCCCGAACGCGACGACGGGGATGCCATCTCGGAGAATGGAGGGCCCCTCCTCCTGTCGGAAGAGGGGCCTCCGTAGCAAGCCGTAAGCCGGATCCTGTCGTGGGTGACCATCCGTCTGGGGCGTCCGTTGCCGAACGCCTCGTGCGACCGAAACCCGGGAGCCTCGGACGAGCAACCCTCAAACGCTCCCCTATTTGGTCTTGCACCGGGCGGGGCTTGCCGAGCCGGCCTGTCACCAGGACCGCTGGTGAGCTCTTACCTCACCGTTTCACCCTTGCCCGCACCTCCGAAGAGGCCGCTGGCGGTCTGCTCTCTGTTGCGCTTTCCCTCGGGTTTCCCCGGCTGGACGTTATCCAGCGCCCTGCTCTGCGGTGTCCGGACTTTCCTCGACGGGGGGCCTCGCGAGCTCCGAAGAGATGCGCGACGCGACCCCGCCGCGGCCACCTGGCTTGCCCTCTCAGTCTACCACCCACCGCCAGGCACGGAGCGGGGCCGCGACCAATCGCCGAGGGCGAGGGCGAACCTCCGCCTGCCTTCCGTCGTCCCTCCAGTCGATACCACCAAGGAGGCACGACGATGCAGCACACCGCGGCCACGATGACGACACGACTCCGGCGGCGCTCTCGCTTCGTGGACTCGCCCTCCTCCTGCTCGTGGCGGCGCCGCTCGTGCTCGTCGCCTGCGGCGACCAGCAACCCGCGGCGCCCTCCGGCGAGCCTAGCATCACCGGCGTCGTCAGGACGGCCTCGGCAGGCGCCGACGGCGAGGTGGTCGCCTCCTTCCTCGTCGTCGAAGGCGTGGGCGACTACGACAAGTCCTCGGTGGCGGCCACCGGCGACACCGCGTGGTACCGCTCGAGCGGCGACAAAGTCGAGTCCATGGACGCGCCGGCCGCCAACGCGCTCATCGGCGAGCGCGCCGAAGTCCAGTTCGCCGGGCCGATCGCCGAGTCATACCCGGTACAGGCCACCGCCGGCTGGGTCGTCGTGCACGACTAGCGGCACGCTGCCGCCGAGCGATCAGTCCCGAAGCGGCGGGCTGAGCTCGCTCGCCGCCGCCTCGTCCAGCAACCACAGCAGGTCGCCGTGCACCGGCGAGACGGCCTGCGCGGGCACCGCCTTCGGCACGCGCAGTCCCTCGATCGCCTCGGCCACCATACCGGCCTTCTCTGGGCCGCTGACGATGAACCAGACGCGACGGGCGGCGTTGATGACCGGATAGGTGATGGTCACGCGCGGGGAGCCGTCCGGCGCCTCCGTGGCCACTGCCAGGCGATCATCCTCGGCAAGCGCCTCGCTGCGCGGGAAGAGCGAGGCGGTGTGCCCGTCCTTGCCCAGGCCAAGGTGGATGAGGTCGAAGACCGGCAACTCGCTCCTCGGCCGCTCGAGAGCGGCCAGGGCCTGCAGCTCACGGTCGTAGGCCGCCGCGGCCTGGCTGGGCTCTTCCTCTCCGTGGACGCGGTGCACATTGATCGCGGGCAGCGGCACGTGCTTGATGAAGGCGTCCCTGGCCATGCCGTAGTTGCTGGCGGGGTCGTCCGCAGGCACACAGCGCTCGTCGCCCCAGTACAGCTGCACCCTGCGCCAGGGCACCTTCTGGCTGAACTGCTGTCGGGCGAGCATGCCGTAGAAGGCGCGCGGCGATCCGCCGCCGCTCAGGGCGACGGCGAAGCGGCCGCGCGCCGCCGCCGCCTCCTGAGCGGCCAGCGCGAAGAGGTCGGCGGCGCGCAGCGCCAGAGTCTCAGCGTCGGGCAGGATCTCGATGCTCATCGTTCTCTCCTCGCAGCGCCTATGGTCGCGCCAGGTCAGGGCGCCGCCACCTGCGACCGTCGGCGGCCAGCAGCGCGTCGGCGGCCTCCGGACCCCAGCTCCCCGCCTCGTACATGGGGATCGGGGTCTCGGGCCTCTGAGTCCAGGCAGCGAGCACCGGCTCGACCACGCGCCACGCCTCTTCGGCCTGGTCGGCGCGGGTGAAGAGCGTCATGTCGCCCTCCATCACGTCGACCAGCACCGTCTCGTAGGCGCGGAACGGCAACTCGTACAACGTCCCGCCGTACGAGAAGTCCATGGCCACTGGCTGCAGCTCCATGCCGTGCCCTGGGACCTTGGACTCGATGTGCAGCGAGAAGCCTTCGTCGGGCTGCACGCGCAGAACGAGCACGTTGCGCTCGAGCCCTTCAAGCGGCGCCAGCATCCCTGAAGATCGTCACCGGGGGCCGCTTGAACTGGATGACGATCTCGGTGAGGCGCGACGCCATGCGCTTGCCGGTGCGCAGGTAGAAGGGGACGCCCTGCCAGCGCCAGTTGTCGACCTGCAGCTTGAGCGCCGCATACGTCTCCGTGTACGAGTCCGGCGGTACGCGGTTCTCCGCGCGATAGGCGATCGCCACCTCCCCGTCGAGCGTACCGTGCGCGTACTGGCCACGTACCGCCCAGTCCGCGATCTTGTCGCTCGGCATGATGCGGCGCACCGAACGCAGCACCTTGAGCTTCTCGTCGCGCACGGCGTCGGCATCGAACGCCGGCGGCGGCTCCATGGCCACCAGAGTGAAGAGCTGGATCAGATGCGGTGTGACCATGTCGCGCAGCGCGCCGGCCTGCTCGTAGTACGGCCCGCGTTCCTCGACGCCCAGGGTCTCCATGGCCGTGATCTGGACGTGGTCCACGAAGCGGCGGTTCCAGATGGGCTCGAAGATACCGTTGGCGAAGCGCAGCACGAGCAGGTTCTGCACCGTCTCCTTGGCGAGGTAGTGGTCGATGCGGTACACCTGCCGCTCGCTGAAGGCCTCGCTGATGTCGCGATCGAGCTCGATGGCGCTCGCCAGGTCGTGTGCCGAAGGGCTTCTCGACGACGAGCCGCGTCCAACCGGCGACCGGTTCCCCGCGGGCGCTCTCCGCGTCGGCGGCGCCACGACGCGACAGTCCGGAGGCGCCCAGCTGCTGGACGATGACGGGAAACTGGTCCGGCGGCGTGGCCAGGTAGAACAGGCGGTTGCCCTCGCAGCCGTTGTCGCGGTCGAGTTCATCCAGCGCGGCGGCCAGCCGCCGGTAGTCCTCGGGGTCGTCGAACTGGCCCTGCACGTACCGAGGCGTCTCCAGAATGGACTCGCAGAGCGCGTCGTCGACCTGCCTTGCCGTAGTGGTCGTGGACCGCCTGACGCAGCAGCGCGCGGAACGACTCGTCGTCCAGAGGGCTTGCGCCCGTAGCCGACGATAGTGAGGCCGCAGGGCAACACCCCGTGGCACTGGAGGTCGTACAGAGCCGGCATGAGCTTGCGGTGCGTGAGATCGCCCGTCGCGCCGAAGATGACGAGGCTGCAGGGATCGGGGTGCCGCGGGCCCCCGAACGGCGAAGGGGTCTCTGCGTGCGAAGGACTCACTCGCCCTTCTCCTTGACCGCGTGCCCGCCGAACTCCTTGCGCAGAGCGGCCATGACCTTGCCGCTGAACGTGTCGTCCTGTCGCGAGCGGAAGCGCATGAAGAGGCTCGTGGCGATCACGGGAAGCGGCACGCTCAGCGCGATCGCCTGCTCCACGGTCCAGCGGCCCTCGCCTGTGTCGTCCACGTGGCCGCTGATGCTCTCCAGGCCGGGGTCCTTGCGGAGCGCGTCGCCGGCCAGCTCGAGCAACCAGGAGCGCACAACGCTGCCGTTGTTCCAGAGGTCGGCGATGGCCGCCAGGTCGAGGTCCCAGTCCGTCGCCTCGAGCAGCTCGAAGCCCTCGGCGTAGGCCTGCATCAACCCGTACTCGACACCGTTGTGGACCATCTTCACGAAGTGGCCGCTGCCGTGCCCGCCCATGTAGTCGTAGCCGTGGCCGGGCGGAGCCAGCGTCTCGAGGATGGGCTCGATGTGGTCGAAGGCCGACCGCTCACCGCCGACCATGAGGCAGTAGCCTATGTCGAGTCCCCAGACACCGCCGCTCGTCCCGGCGTCGAGGTAGCGGATGCCGTAGCGGCGCGAGCGCCGCACCGCGCTCGATGTCGAGCTGGAAGGGCGAGTTGCCGCCGTCGATCAGGATGTCCCCCTCGGAGAGCAGCGGCACCAGCTCGTCGATGGCCTCCTGCGTCGGTGCCCCGTAGGGCAGCATCAGCCAGATCACGCGCGGCTGCGGCAGCGCCTTCACCACGTCGGCCAGTTCGCGCACGGCCTCGACGCCCTCGGCGCTGAGCTCCTCCGCCTTGGCATACGTGCGGTTCCAGACCACCACACGGTGGCCGCCCCGAGCCAGCCGACGGGCCATGTTGGCGCCCATGCGCCCCAACCCGACCATTGCGATATCCATCAGGATCCCTCCTTCTCCCGCCGCGCCGCGCCGCGACGCCCAGCGCTGCTCGAGCGCCCCAGCGACCAGTCCGGCGAGACGAGCCAAGCCCGCCGGCACGTCGTCGCCGAGGCACACACGCAGGGCCCGGCAGTCGTGCGCCCTGAGCGCGGCCAGATCGCCGCGTGCCTGGGCGCGCTTCAGCATACTGAAACCGTAAGGTTGCCCCGGGATCTGCGCATCGCGACCATCGTGCCCGAGGAGCTGCAGGAACAGGCCACGGTTCGGCCCGCCCTTGTGGAACTGGCCGGTGGAATGGAGATACCGCGGACCGAGACCGAGGGTGGTGGCCAGGCGCAACCCGTCGCGCAATTGCAGCCGCAGAGCCTGCAACTGCTCCCACACGGCCGCCTCGGGCGGCACGTAGGCCTGAAGGGCGACATAGTCCCCGGGCGCCGCTTGCGCGAGAAACGCTCGCAGGGCGCCCGGCAGACCCTCATCGCCCACAGGATAGGCGAGCCGCACGCCACCCTCCTCCTGCACCGCCGGCAGCTCGCCGGTAGCCACGCAGGCTGCCAGCAACTGCTTCGTGTAGTCCTTGCTCTCCTGCACGTTGGGCTGATCGAAGGGGTCGATGCCCAGCACGACGCCCGCCGCGGCAGTGGCGAGCTCCCAGCGCAGGAGCTCGCCGCCAAGAGCAAGCGTCGTCGGACAGCTCGTGTCCGAGCACCGGATGGCCAGCCGCGGCGAGGGCATCCAGCCGATCTGCGGCGAGCGCGGCGGCGCCCGCCAGGCGAACAACGCAGAACACCCGGTCGTCGCCGTACACCTCCGGCGTCCCGAGCGAGCTCCAGATCGACCGGCAGCACCCCCACGCCCTCCTTGCCGGTGCTCTCGGCGACGAGCTGCTCGACCCAGGCGCCAAGCGGCGCCAGCGGAGGCTCGCAGACCAGGGTCAGCTTGTCGCGCCCGTGCAACGCCAGCTCGCCTATCGCGGCTCCGAGACGCAGAGCCGGATTCTCGGCGACGGGCACATCCGGACCACAGGCCGCCGCCATGGCGCCCGCGCCGTCGAGCAGCCGCTCAAGGTCGACGCCGAGGAGGGCGGCGGGCACAAGCCCGAAGAAGCTGAGAGCCGAATACCGGCCACCGATGTCGCTCGGGTTCACAAAGACGGCGCGATACCCCCGCTCCAGCGCCTGGCTCTCGAGCGACGTGCCCTCATCGGTGATGGCCACGAAGTGGGAGCCCGCGTGCTCGCCGCACCCCGCCTGGAGGCGCTCGAAGAAGTAGGCCTCGAAGCTCGCCGTCTCGGTCGTGCCTCCGGACTTGCTGGCCACGAGAAAGAGCGTGCGGTCGAGGTCGAGAGCCGCCTCCAGGGCGAGGACTGCGGCCGGGTCGGTCGAGTCGAGCACGTGCAGATCGAGGAACCCCTCGGCGACGCCGAAGACATCGCGGAACATCTCGGGCGCGAGGCTCGAGCCGCCCATGCCGAGTAGCACCGCGGAGCGAAAGCCCTCGGCCCGCACGTCGTCGACGAAGGCCGCCAGATCGGCGATCTCGTCACGAACGTCGGCGAAGACGCTGACCCAGCCGAGCGCGTTCTCGATGATCTCCTGATGGACGCGTCGTCCGGCTTCCACAGCGTCGCGTCGGCCTCCCACAGGCGGGCCGCGAGATCGTCGGCCTCGTAGGCGCGCAGGCGCCCCTCGACCGCTGCCCGCAGGGCCTCGGGCATTCGTCCGCCGTCCACCTCAGCCTCCGCCTGAGCCGAGCAGCTCGAGGCGCTTGGCGTCGACGATCCCGATCGCCCCGTCGAAGGACTTAACGAACAGGTCGATGCCGTCCGTCTGCAAACGCGCGCCGACGCTCTCCAGCTCGATGCCCAGCTGGCTCAGCTCGCGCACCACGCGGTGCGCCTCCTCGGCGTGCCGGTCCACCGTGCGCGCCAGAGCGCCATGGTCCTTGAAGGCTCTCCAAGTCGTCTCGGGCAGGGTGTTCACGGTGTGCTGGCCGATGAGCTGGTCCACGTAGAGAGTGTCGGAGTAGGCTGGGTTCTTGGTGCCCGTGCTCGCCCAGAGCAGGCGCTGGACCTTGGCGCCCGAAGCGGCGATGAGCTGCCAGTCGCGGCCGTTCAGATAGCTGGAGAAGCGTTCGTAGACGAGCTTGCAGTTCGCGACCGCCGCCTTGCCCTTGAGGCTCTCGAGCCGCTGCCGCTCGATGTCGGCGGTCGCGACCGCTATCTGCTCATCGAGCAGCGCATCGACCATCGTGTCCACGCGCGAGACGAAGAAGCTGGCCACCGAAGAGCTCGCCCTGATCGTGCGATCGTGCTTGAGGCGATACTCGAGGGCTTCACGATATGCGGTCGCGATCGCCTCGTACTGCGACATCGAGAAGAGCAGGGTGACGTTGACGTTGAGGCCGTCGCAGAGGCATTCGTACACCGCCGGGACGCACTCCCTCGTGCCGGGGATCTTGATCATCACGTTGGGCCGGTCGACGGCGGCGTAGATGCGCTGTGCCTCGCGAATCGTCGCCTCGGCGTCGTAGGCCAGGTGCGGCGAGACCTCGATGGAGACGAAGCCGTCCTCGCCGCCGCTCCCCATGTAGACGGGAGCGAGCACGTCGCAGGCGGCGCGCACGTCGTTGGTGGCGAGGCGGTCGAAGATCGCGGTGGCGTCCAGACCCTCGCGAGCGAGCTGGAGCACGTCCTTGTCGTAGGCTGTGCCGGAGCCGATCGCCTTCTCGAAGATCGACGGGTTGCTGGTGACCCCGCCCAGGCCGTCCTTGTCGACCATCCTCTTCAAGCCCCCGCGCGCCACCAGTTCGCGACTGATGTAGTCGAACCAAGGGCTCTGACCGAAGTCATGAAGATGGGCGAGACGGCTCTCACTACCCCGCATAGGAGGTCACGCTCCTTTCGCCAGCAAGGCTCGCGCCCGCGCATAGACGTTGTCCGCCGTGAAGCCGAACTGCTCGAAGAGCACCGGCGCCGGAGCCGAAGCTCCGAAAGCGGTCCAGACCGATGACCTCGCCGTCGTCGCCGACCCAACGCTCCCAGCCGAAGGAGGAGGCCGCCTCGACCGCCAGACGGCGGCGGCAGGCGGCCGGCAGCACGCTCTCGCGATAGGCGGCGTCCTCGTCCTGGAACAGCCGCCACGACGCAAGGTTGACGACGCGCGAGTGCACGCCGTCGGCGACCAGCCGCTCGTGCGCGGCGAGCGCCAGCGGCACCTCGCTGCCGCTGGCGATGAGGATGATCTCGGGCGCGCCGTCGGCGCGATCGGCCGCGCTCGCGCCGGCGTCGGCGAGCACGTAGGCGCCACGTGCGACGCCACGCGCCGGACCGTACTTCGAGCGGTCCATGGTCGGCAGCTTCTGACGAGTCAGGATGAGACCGACGGGACCGTCGGTCTTGTTCAGAGCGACCCTCCAGGCCTCGACGGTCTCGTTGGCGTCGGCCGGGCGGAGCTCCGTCCAGCCGGACGTGGCACGCAGCATGGCGAGATGCTCGACGGGCTGGTGGGTGGGACCGTCCTCGCCGAGACCGATGCTGTCGTGAGTGAGCACGTAGATCACGGGTTGCCGCATGAGCGCCGCGAGACGCATGGCCGGGCGCATGTAGTCGGTGAAGACGAAGAAGGTGGCGACGTAGGGTCGCAGGCCGCCGTGCAGGCCATGCCGTTGGCGATCGCCGCCATGGCGTGCTCACGCACGCCGAAGTGGAGGTTGCGGCCGGCCGGAGTCTCTGCCTGCTGAGCTGCCTCGCCCTTGATCCAGGTGTTGTTGGATGGAGCCAGATCGGCCGAGCCCCCGATGAGGCCGGGCAGATGCGGCGCCACAGCATTGATGACCTGCCCCGAGGCGGCACGTGAGGCCAGTCCGCCATCCTCCGGGCTGTAGACGGGAAGGTCTGCATCCCAACCCTCAGGCAGCGCACCGCGACCAGGCCGCGTCCCACGCCGCGGCGCGGGCCGAGTCGGTCGCCTTCCAGCCGGCGAGGCGCGTGCGCCACTCCCCGTGCTCGGCCGCGCCGCGCGCGCCGGCCGCCTCGTAGAACGCCTTCACGTCGTCCGGCACGCCGAAGGACAGGCTCGACCGGCCACCCCAGGTTCTCCTTGGCCAGCGCCAGCTCCTCAGCGCCGAGGGGCTCACCGTGGGCCTTGGATGTGTCCTGCCTGTTGGGCGAGCCGAAGCCGATGTGTGTACGCACGGCGATGAACGACGGGCGGTCGCGTCTCGGCCTTGGCCGCCGCCAGAGCGGCGTCGACCGCAGCGACGTCGTTGCCGTCGGAGACCTCCACTACCTGCCAGCCGTAGGCCGCAAAACGTGCGCAGACGTCCTCGGTGAAGGCGAGATCGGTCGCGCCGTCGATCGTGATGTGATTGTCGTCGTAGAGGACGATCAGCTTGCCAAGCCCCTGATGCCCGGCGAACGAGGCGGCCTCGCCGCTGACGCCCTCCATCATGTCGCCGTCACCAGCGATGACGTAGGTGAAATGGTCCTGGACCAGCGGCGGCGTCATCGTTGAACGTGGCGGCCAGGAAGCGCTCGGCCATCGCCATGCCGACGGCCGTGGAGATCCCCTGACCGAGCGGACCGGTGGTCGTCTCGACGCCCGGCGTGTGCCCGTACTCCGGATGCCCCGGTGTCTTGCTGTCCCACTGCCGGAACTGCATGAGATCGTCGTGGCTCAGATCGTAGCCGGTCAGATGCAGGAGCGAGTAGAGCAGCATGCTGCCGTGTCCGGCGGAGAGCACGAAGCGGTCGCGGTCGGGCCACGCCGGATCGCCGGGATCGAAACGCAGATGACGCGTGAAGAGCGCATGAGCCATCGCCGCAGCACCCATGGGCAGTCCGGGATGACCTGAGTTGGCCTGCTGGACGGCGTCGGCCGAGAGGAACCTGACGGTGTTGATGCAGCGCTGCTCGAGGCTTGAGTCAAACGAGCCGATGGGGTCGCTCATGCCACCTTCCTTGCTGGTGTGGGGTGTCGCCAAGCCGAACGCATGACGCCGGCGGTGCGCGGCCATCTTCTAGTCAATGCCCTTCGCCGTCACTTTTCAAGGCAAAGACGACAAGTATCTCAGTAGTCGCCCTCCGACGGCACGATGCAGACGAAGGACAACGACGCGTCTGCAGCCGCGCTGAACTGGTGTTCACGACCGCCGGGCACGAAGGCATAGGAGCCCGGCCCCAACTGATGCTCGGCACCGTCGAGGAAGAGCACGCCGGCCCCCGAGGCGACGAAGTTGATGTGCGGCCAGTCGTGGGAGTGGCGACGGGGTGTGTCCGCCAGGGCTCACGTCGAAGAGCCGCATGACCCAGCCGTCCCAGCCATCTTCGGGCGAGACGAGCACCCGCTTGGCCACGTCGAGCAGCCCCTCCCCCGTCATCTCGCGCGCGGGCCGATCGTCCGCGCTTCCGACCACCCAGCGATCGGCCGACCTCTCTCCGCCGTCCATATCCACCTCGTCCTTCCGGTCGTGTCCGTCGATTCGCAGTCAGCCGCCGGATCGCGGCCGACGGCGAGCTGATCCCCACATGCGTTGCCGATGCGAATCGCAGGAGCCGGGGGCGGATGCGACCACGCGGCTCCCCGCATGCTGTTCGCGAAGCGTGCGCCCAAGCCTACCCCGTAGCGGGTGAACCGACCCCTCGTCGTAGTCCCGCCCGGGGAAGACCCACTAGCGCAGCACGCGATTGGCCACATCCAGCATGCGTTGCGGCAGATCCTGCATGTCGTGCACCAGAAAGACCTCGCCCTGGCCGCAATCGGCCAGCAGGCGGCAGAGATCCTCGTCCATGTACTCGTACTCGGCGAGCAGCACATGCAGGCTGGGGAAGCGACGCGCCGCATCTGTCGGCTCGGCCTTGCCTTTGGTCGGGTAGCAGTCGGTGATCAGCAGGCCGCTGCGCCGCGGGTTGTGGCCGCGCTCCAGCTCGTCCGCGCCGAGCTCCAGCGCGGCCTCGATGTTGGTGAGCCCGTAGCCTGGCTCGGCGAGCATGCTGCGGATGACCTCTTCGACGGAGTCCGCGACATCGAACCGGGTCACCACACGAGCCTCATCCTCGAAGACGATGATGGCGAGATCCTCCGGTCGCACCTTGAGGGCCAGCACGGCGACGGCCACGGCGGCCACGGCGATGTTCTCGCCCGCCATCGAGAGGGAGGCGTCGAGCATCAGGACGACCTGGTGTCTGCGCTCCTCGCGGCGCTGGACGATCCAGTCGTCCGCCTCGGGAAACCGCTTGCCGATGATGTTGTCGATCGTCGCCTCGACGTCGAGCTCCGCCGGAGTACGACTCGCGCATGGGCTCGCGGACCACGTGGCTGGCGCCGCGCAGTGGCCCGACGAGACTCGTGGCCCGGGCCAGCACCTCCTCGATGCGGGGGCGCTCGGCGAAGTAGCGAGGGCTCCCCGAAACGATGCCCTCGCTGCCCTCGGTGTGGCGGCCGATGAAGGCGAGGAACTCTTCGTCGGCCATCTCATCTTCCTGGAGGAACTCGGTCGGCGCTTCGCCCTCGTCGAGGTCGTGGTACGCCTCGTCGGGCTGCGCCCCTTCGGGGGCGCCTAGACTTTTGGGGAGACCGGCGCCAGCACCTCGTCGGGATCGAGGCCGCGATCCACGACGAGCTCGAAGACCTCGTCGAAGGCCGCGTGGAAGTCGCCCTCCGTCTCGTCGCGCACATGCACGCGGGTCGTGAAGCCCGCCTGCGCGGCACAGTAGAGAGTCGCACGGTCGATCTCGCCGGGAGGCAGACCGTCCGCCCTGCGCAGCTCCTCGGCGATGCTCGCCGTCGACATCGCCGCGCGCACCGAGGCCCCGCGGCGAAAGAGCGGATGCAGGCGCGTCGCCCGCGCCAACCGCACGGCGGTGCGGATCAGAGCGATGTCGTCGCAACCGGTCTCGGCAGTCACGATCGCCTCTTCCTCGGTCGCCGTCTGGTAGTCGAGCGCGAGATGCTCGAAGCGGTCGCGCAGGGCCTCGGAAAGATGCCCGGTGGCGATGTACTCCACCGGGTTCTGGGTAGCGACCACCTGAAACCCATCGGCGGCCCGGACCTGGCCGATGTGCGGGACCTGCAGGATGCGTTCGTCCAATGCCGGCAGGAGGACGTTCTGCACGGTCTCGGGCATGCGGTTGAGTTCGTTGATGAAGAGGATGCTCCCCTCGCGCATCGCCTTGACCAAAGGGCCTGGGAAGAACGACTCCTCGCGATAGCCCTGATTGAGGACGATCGGGGGATCGAACCAGCCCGTGAGCTTGCTCTCCGAGTAGCGGTCGTCGCCGTCGACACGCTCGACACCGCGCTCGAGATCGGCACAGATGCGCAGCGCGACCGGGTCTTGCCCACGCCGACAGGACCTTCAAGCAGCAGGTGGCGGCCGGAGCTGAGCACGGCCAGCGCTCTGCGCAGTTCCCTCCCGCGGCCGACGATGCCGCACTTCTCCTGGATCACCTCGATGGACCTCATCACGACTCCTTGTCGATAACGATCATATGCTCATTCTACACCCGTCGGGACGGCACTCACGCAAAGCGAAAGGGACTCGGACAGCCTGCCGCCAGCATATACCCGTGGGGGTGTCCGCGCACGCTGACAAAGGACGCCGCCTCGGAACCGCCACGACCGCCGACCCGTCCGCCTGCGCAGGTTCCGCGGCGAAAGGCGAACGTGAAACCGGGCTCGGGCGGCAGCGGCATCAGCGGGCTGCGGGCGACGCCGCCGCGCGGCGCCCCGTGATACTCGCGGGGCGCCACATCGTTCGGCCCGTCGGCGTAGAAGAGGCTGGCCAGCGCCTCGATCTGATCGCGGCCCACACCGAGCTCGAACTGACCGCCGCCATACAGGACGATCCCCGCGGCCTGGGCCCGTTCGACGCAGTCGAGCAGGCCGCGCAGCGCACCGAAGCGGGATGGCTTGATATTCAGGTAGCCCGGGCGCATCGGCAGCGCCTCGACATCGGCCCAGGAGTGGATCGGCGCATCGAAGCTGAACCGGGCCTCCTGTCCGTCGAGGGCGTCGCGGGCCGGGCCGGCGAGTGCCGGATCCTCGAGCACGGCGTCGGGAAACGCCGCCGCGACGGTCCGGTACTGGACCGGGTCGGGTGGGTTGTCGACCGGCGACCCCTCGTAGAAGGCCTTGAAGTCGATCACGCGCACGCGCCCCGTCGCGGCGATGCGCGCGACCGTGCCCGCGTCCCACTGCGGAGTGGGGTCGAGTTTGAACTCGAGTGTGGGTTCGACCTCCAGCCATGGAGTGATGTCGAGCCGCGTCGAGACGGCGAAGCGCACCGGCACGTACTCGCGACCGAGCGCCTCAGCGAGTGTCCTCCCCTGCTGTCGCAGGGCGAGATCCAGAGCAGCGCTCTCGAACGCCCAGCGCCGATAGTGGCGAAACGACTCCTGCTGCGGCGGCCTGTCGGGGAACAGATCGAGACCGCCCACGAGCGCCGAGTACGCGTCCAGCGTCCACACTCCGGCAAGCGGCAGGTCGAGCGGATAGGACTCGTGGTCCTCGGCCGCGTAGGTGACGTCTTCTCCTCGCCCCACTCGGGCGTCGCCGCGGAGCGCGACCGTCGTCGTGACGCGACGGAACCCGCTCGACACCTCCATCTCGGAGCGCTCGATCGTGTGGTCGTCGATCACCAGCGGCAGGTCGGCAAGCAGAGCGTAGGCTCCGTCGTCCGGACGTGCTTCGTCCGCCTCTTTGCCCAGCCGCGCAGCCACGCCACCGTACCTACCCCGCGAGGCGTCTCGCCTACTCGGGCATGCGCGACGAGTGGTGCTCGACGATCTGCCACCGATCGCCGGAACGGCGGTACACGAACGTGAACCTGGCCTGCACCGCGCTGCCGTCGGCCAGGGAGAAGGTGTAGACGCCCGAGTTGATGGCGATATCGCCGAACACGCGCACGTTGGACTCGTCGATAGCGCCGTTCGGGCCCTTGGCAAGGAAGGGCACGAAGTAGTCGCGGATCCCTGCGTGATCGTGGCGGACCTGGTTCGAGGCGGTGGGCAGGAGGATCGCGTCGGTCGGCGTACAACTCGGCCACGCGGCCGGGATCACCACTCTGCAGCGCCGCGTTCCACTCGTCGAACAGGGTCAGGATCTCGGTGTCGGAGACCACTGGAACCTCCATGTCGGATCGTGCCGTCGTGCCCGCAAGCGTGACAGAACGCGCTACCGGCCGCCACTGGCGATTCAGGTCGTGTCGCCGAGACAGTAGAACCAGCCGTCCCGGCAGCCGATGTAGACGCGCCCATCCCAGACTATCGGCGTCGACTCGAAGCCGGCCCCGCCGCGGAACTGAGCCTTCTCGCTGATGCTCACCGTCCAGTAGTTGCCGTCGCCGTTGGCGCTCGGCAGCGCGCCGGGATCCCCAGAACGCGCCATGCGTGTACTCGACGGCGTACACGTGGACGCGTTCGTCGTATCCGGCGCAGACGATCGTGTCGCCCAGCAGGAGCGGTGTGGAGATGGACCCCGCGTTCCAGTAGCGGCCCACGCTGACCGGCGTGCTCAGTCCGGGCTCCCGGTTGGGACCCCTCACCGTCTTCTCGGCGAGCGTGTCCTGGGAGATCACGTGCATGTAGCCGTCGAGCGCGTTGAAGGCGGCCAATGCCGGCCGGCGGCCGCCGGGATTGTACTCGTCGTTGACGGCGCAGGAGCCGACGACTCCGCCGCGCCATTCGCCGACCTTGCGGTTCGCCGTCGGGTAGTACCACTCGGCGGCCTCCTCCGGCGGCTTCGCCGGGTCGAGGCTCAGGACGCCGCCCCTGCCCTTGATGTACTGCTTCTCGACCGCCACGAGCAGCTTCTCCCGCTGCGTCGGGACGGCGCCGCCGTCCATGTCCGAGCCGACGAAGTAGTCCCACTCCACGGCCAGGTCACTGCGCCGCATTCCGTACACATGCCCGGCGCCCGAAGCGATGTAGACATGCTCGCCCAGAGCCGCTGCCGAAGCCTCGAGCACGAGATTGCCCTCGTGCGACGCAGCGCGATCGTCGCCGAGGAGCTCTGTCTGAGCGACGATCTTCGGCCTCTCGTGGCCTTCCCATTCCTCCGTCGAGAAGGGATCGAGCGCATACATGAGACCGCTCTCGACGCCGATGTACTGACGACCGTCGAGGAAGAAGCCGCTGCCGTCGCAGTCGCGGCTGTAGCAGGCCGTCTGCGGCACCGGCAGCCGCCAGAGCTCCTTGCCACTGCCGAAAGTGAGCGCGCGGTAGGGTGCCACCCGTGGATCGGCGAGCTCGTACGGGTAGCCTCGCCGCGAGCCTGCCAGGACGATGTACTTGTCGTCCTCGCCGGTGGGCGCGGGGTTCGCGAAGACGCTGGGGCTGCTCTTGACGATATCGTCGAACTGGTACTTCCAGACGACCTCGCCGGTCACCGCGTCGATGCGTCGCAGGTTGTAGTCGTAGCCGCTGACGATCACGTAGGGCCTGCCGGCGTCGACGACGAGGCTGGGCTGCCCGGTCCATCCGCTGCCGCTCCACTCACTGGGCGGATCGTCGTCGAACTTCCCGGAGCTCCAGCCACTGCCCAGCCGCACCTTCCAGAGCATGTCGAGACGTTCGGGTACCGGACCCAGCCCGTAGAAGCGGCGGGAGTACGTGCCGAGGAAGGTGCCGATCTTGACGCCCTCTCCCTCGAGCGCGGGTGTGGGGGCCGACGGGACCGCGGAGAAGTCCTCCGCGCTCTGCCCGTCGGTCCCGCCGCAGGCGCAAGCCGCCACTCGCCAGGCGATGAGCACCAGGATCGACAGGAGCGCGAGCAAGGCGACGGCCCGTCGCCGCCTGAACCGGCGGCGACGATCGACGCTTGGGCGCCTGGAGCGACGCCGCGGGTTGCTGGCTGGCGTGGCGATGCCCGAACGATACTACGGAAAGGCGCGAATGTGCGCGGAGCCCGTGCCCGGAGTGGCCGGCTCCGGCGGCGTTCACCGCCAGACGCGGCCAGTCTGCCGGAGGTGCTCCCCCGCCTTCCGGCTGCGGGTGATAGGGTCACGGAACGATGCCTGCGACCGCGGAGGAGCCAATGGCGACCGACCTCGACCTGCTGCGCGATCTGTGTGCCGCGCCGGCGCCCACCGGCTACGAAGCACCGGTCCAGGAGATCGTGCGCCGCCGCCTCTCCGCGGTCGCCGCCGTCCAGGGCGACCCCCTCGGCAACGTCTGGGGCGACGTCGTGCCCGCGGGCTCACCGCACGTCGTGGTCACCGCGCACAGCGACCAGATCGGACTCATCGTCACCTACGTCGACGAGCACGGCTACGTGTCCTTCGACGGGATCGGCGGCATCGATGCCCAACTCCTGCCCGGTCGCCACCTCGTCGTCCACGGCGCCACGGGTCTCGTGAACGGCGTCGTCGGACGCAGGCCGTCTCACAAGATGAGCAAGGAGGAGCGCGCCAAGGCGCCGGAATCAACGAGCAATGGCTCGACATCGGCGCGACCGACCGGGACGAGGCTCTCGCTCTCGTGCAGGTCGGCGACCCGATCACCTTCCCGCCGCAGTTCGTACCCCTGGCCAACGAGCGCTACGCCTCGCCGGCGTTCGACGATCGGGCCGGCGTCTACGTCTGCCTCCGCGCCCTCGAGCACTACGCAGGCGCACCGGCGAGGGCTCGCCTCTCGGCGCTCACGACGGTGCACGAGGAGACGACCTTCATGGGCGCCAGGGCCATGGCCGCCCGCTGGCAGCCGGACGTGATCATCGTCGTCGACGTCGACTTCGCCAGCGACGATCCCGGCACGGACGCCAAGAAGCTCGGCGGGGAGGTCAAGCTGGGCGCCGGACCCGTCATCCACCGCGGCGCCGGCAGCAACCACGCCCTGGTCGAGCTGGCCCGCGAGGTGGCGAGCGCCGAGGACATACCCGTGCAGATCAAGGCGATGCCAGGGGCCACCTCGACCGACGCCCAGGAGTTCATGGCCAGCGGGCAGGCCGCGCTCCTGTCCTTCAGCCTGCCCGTGCGCAACATGCACTCGGCCGCCGAGGTCATGCAGCCGAGCGACGCGGAGGCCGGGGCGCTTCTGGCCGCCGGCCTCGTCAGGCGCCTCGCCGAGAGTTGGGACCGCGAGCACCTCGTACCGCGCGCCTGAGCACCAAGGGGCCCGTCCCCCGCGGCGGACTCCTCCTACACGAGGTGCGCCCCCAGCCAGGCGAGCGGCAGGCGCACCGCCAAGTAGATGATCGTCAGGGCGTGCGTGATGCTCTGCGTCGAGACGAACGCGTAGCCGAGCGCGACGAAGAGGAACGTCGCGGGGTACCCCAGCCACGAGAGATACTTCTCGTAGCCCACCTCCTGTGGCAACCCGGCCTTCTTGCGCGCTTTGCGCCGCGCCTTCTTCCAGCGCTCGAAGCGCGAGACGACGACGAGTCCGGTCCCGTGATAGAGGCCCCAGACTGCCCAGTTCAGGCTCACGTAGTGCCAGAGCCCCATGGTCAGCATGCTCGCGTAGAGCCCCAGCCAGACCTTACGCGTGAGCCCGAACACCGGGAAGTACACGTTGTTGCGCACCCAGCTCGACAGCGAGATGTGCCAGCTGCGCCAGAAGTCGCCGAGGTTTCTCTGCCAGAACGGATAGTGGAAGTTCTCCATGATGCGGAATCCGAAGAGGGCCGAGAAGCCGATCGCCAGGTCGGTGTAGGCGGAGAGGTCGAAGTAGGCGCGCAGGAAGATGATGATGCAGTAGGCAAGCGGCCAGAGCGGATGCACCTCCTGCCAGTCGAACTGCGCCCCCCCGACGGTCGTCACGATGTCGCTGAAGAACACGGCGAAGAGGAAGTCGACGACGAAGACCTTCTTGAAGTACCCGATGGCGATGCGCCGCAGGCCGCGGTAGAAGAGCTGCTTGTCGAACGTATGGGTGCGTTTCGCGTAGAAGCCCTGGTACGTCTCGAGAGGGCCCGCCGGGAACGTGGGGATGAACATGACGAAGGTCATGAGGCGGAGGATCGAGTTCTCTTTGATCACACCACGCACGCAGTCGAAGACGTACTGGAGCAGGCGAAACACGAAGTAGCTCAGCCCCAGCGGCATGAGGAAATAGCGAACCACGAGATCGTCGCTCTCCCAGAAGACCATCAGCGCGACCTGCCCATACTTGCCCACCGTCAAGGCGACGACCGCGATCGCCACGATGATGACGACGGCCCGTCCGCCGCTGAGCCGCTTCTCCGTCCACAGCGCCACGAGCTGGTGGGTCACGAGGACCAGACCGAGCGCGACTGCGGCGAAGGCGGGGTGGAGGAGAGCGAGAGCGGCGACCGAGACGGCGAGGAGGAACGAGAGCCTGAAGCGGTCGTCGCGCAGCGCCAGCCAGAACACGCCCAGGGCGACGAGGACGACCGGGATCAGAGAGAGGGTGAAGAAGATCTTCACGAGTCGGCGTCTGCCGCGCCCATCAGCCCCACCAGCTCGCGAGCCAGCCGGCGCTGCCAGAGCTCGCGTCCGGGCTCGACCAGATGTGAGAGATCGTAGAAGTCGGCGTTTGGGATGACGAGCTCGTCGTTGAAGTCGAGGTACGGCAGGTCGTAGCGCCGCGCCAGGTCGCGGACCGGCCGTTGGTAGTCGGCCTTGGCGTAGTCGAAGCGGCCGCGCACGATCGCCTCGTTCAGCGGCAGCTCGACCAGGACGACGCGCAGCCCGCGCTCCCGGCCACGCTCGACGAGCGCCTCCAGCACCTGCAGGTTCAGTGGCCGGTTGCGCTCGAACTCCGGGTACCTCTCCGTGTTCCAGACCTCGACCATCTGCTCCTTCTCAGGAACGCTCCGCACCCTGCCCGCGGTGTAGGTGTGCTGCCTGTACTCGCGGCTCAGCGGCGCCCCGGCGAGCAGGCGCTGCACCTGACGCTCGCTGAGGTCGGTGACGTACGAGAAGACGCCGGGGAGGATCGTCCTGCCGCGGCTGCGAACCCCCCACTCATCGCTCACGAAACTCTGCAGCGCCGGGCTCTTCAGGAGAAACTCGCGGCCCCTCACCTGGTCGATGCTCGCCTCCTTGTCCGGCGTGAAGCGCCCCAGATTCACGCCGATGACGAGCCAGGCGGGAGTGTCCGGCACGTTGTCGAGCACCGTCAGGCTCTGAGCGAAGTTCTGGTTGATGGAGCCGAAGTCGTAGGCGGTCACATCTGGTCCGCCGAGCTCGGCGATGTCGGCGGCGAGGTCCTCCCCGCCGACGATCGCCTCTCGGGCGGCAGAACCGCCGAGCAGGTACACGGCCGGCCCCTTGGGGGGCTGCCTGCTTGGTGCGGCCTACGGTCCAGGACACGTAGGTGAAGGAGTCGCGCGCCGTCCGCAGGCAGTACTCCAGCGGCGCCCGGGTCCAGAGGCCACTCGCGAAGATGCCTTCGATGCCGAGCAGCGCCGGCACGAGCAGCAGCGCCGCGACGACGAGGACGAGCGGATTGGAGTTGCGAAAGCCGCGCCGGAAGCTGCTCACGACCCGGCCCCGCCGCTCACCTCGGTTCCTCGGCGAGCATCGCCTGCAACTGCGAGCGGATCGCCTTCCCGGAGCCGGTGCGCGGGATCGCCGCGGCGGCGATGAGCCTGCCGGGCAGCGCCGCCGGGGGCAGCACTCCGCGCAGCTCGCGGAGCACGCGCGAAGACTTGAACGCCTGCGCATCGAGCGGCACCACGAAGGCCACCGGGACATGACCGAGGAACTCGTCCGGAGCCGCGATGACGGCCACGTCGGCGAAGCGGCCCAGGCCCTGCAGGGCCTGCTGCACCTGGGTGATGCTCACCTTCTCGCCGCCGCGCTTGATGATGTCGTCCTTGCGGCCCTCGACCCACACGTAGCCGTCGGCATCGACTCGGCCGAAGTCGCCTGTCCGGAAGCCGTGCTCACCGAGAGCGGCGGCAGTGATCTCCGGCTCGCCGAGATAGCCCTGCATCAGGAGCGAGCCGCTGACGAAGAGCTCGCCGGATTCGCCCTGCTCGGCCGGCGCTCCGTCGGGGCGACGCGCGACGACCGACATGTCCGCGATGGGGCGTCCCACTGACCCGATCCGCGTCGCGATCTCGTCGGCGGCAGGATGCAGAGCCGGCCGCTCACCTCCGTGAGGCCGTACATGTTGAACAGGCTCACACCGGGGAGCACCATGGCCAGCTTCTCGACCACGGCCACCGGCAGATGATCGCCGCTGCTCACCCAGAAACGGAGCCGATGGGGCCGCGGCTCTTCGAGCGGGCCGACGACGCGCACGAGATGCGCCGGCGCGCCGCCGAAGCCGGTGCAACCGAGTCCCTCCATCTCGTCGAGCAAGCCAGGGCCGAAGAAGAAGCCGAGCTGACCGACGACGCTCCCCCCACCGCCAGGAGCGTGAGGAAGTGGCAGATGCCGCTCGTGAAGTACGGCGGCGTGTTGATGAAGATCCGGTCGTCGGCCCGCAGTCCAAGCTCGAGAGCGACATGGCCCGCGTTGGCCGCGACCGAGCACGCCGTCTGGCAGGCGCCCTTGGGGACCCCGGTGGTCCCGGACGTGAACATGACCATCGCGAGCTCATCCCCACTCGTCGGGGCGCCCCGCTCCTCGGAGGCTGAGGGCCGAGAGGGCTCGCGCCGCACCTCTTCGCCACCGTCGCGCGCAGCGTCCCTGAGCCCGTCCACGAGGTGCCCCCCGTCGTGAGTGACGACGAGCTCACGCGGGCCCGCGACCGGGCACGCCCCGGGAGACGGCACGACGAGGAAGGACGGGGCCGCCTTGGCGATGAGCCACTCCACGTCGGCCGCCGGCAGCGTCGTGTTCAGCGGGACCACGACGCCGCCGGCGAGCCAGACGCCGAGCATCGAGACGAAGAACTGGTCGTACTTCTCGAGGTGGAGCGCGACGCGCGAACCGCGCGCGCATCCGGCGCTGCGCAGCGCCTCGGCCACAGCCTCGGCGCTCGCCAGAGCTTCGTCGTAGGCGTACGAGCGGCCGTCGGTGACGAGCAGAGGGTCGTGCGGCCGCTCCTGCGCCCAGTGGCGCAGGCGTCCGACGACGTCCGTCATGGCAGCTGCGGGGACCATCGCTCGCTGGGCGCTCGCCTCAGAAGCCGACGTAGCGGAACTCGGTGAGCTTGCTGCCGACCATGACGGCGACGGCGATGCCGAGGAAGAGGAGGAGCCACAGGCAGGTCTGAAGCGCCAGTCCGAGGCTGTAGGCCAGCCACTTCACGGGCTCGTCGCCGGCGGCGCTCGCCCGCTCCGGCGTCTGCCCGACAGTCGAGGCCGGGGAGGCCTTCGTGTCAGGCATCGCCGGCCTTCTTGCGCTCGACGAACGCGACCATGTGGTTCACGGTGTCGAGGTTCTCGTAGACGATGTCCATCGGCTTGACGCGAATCCCGAAGGTCTCCTCCAGATAGGCGATCAGCGCGGTGAGGTTCATCGAATCGAGAAGCTGACCCCGGAAGAGCGATGTCTCGGCGTCGACCTCGCCCTCCTCCAGATCGGCTTCGTCGCGGATGAACTCCAGAATGGTCTCAGCGTCGCTCATGCCGCCTCCCTGCCAGGCGTCCCGGCACCAGTGGGCCTACGCCGGCCTCATGCCGGATGTGTACGAGAACCTCATGGGACTGACGAAGCCCGTCGCCTCGACTCCGGCCTTGAACACTCCGGCGAGCGTGAACACCCGCTCCGCGGTCTGGAACCCCTGCTCGAGACCCCACTCGTCGCTCATGATGTGCCCGCGTCCACCGGCCCAGCCGTAGGCTCCGAACTGGCAGGTCGCGTCGCCATTGCCGACGACAAGACAGCCGTTGCGCACGAAGGGCAGCCACGTGGCGATGACGGTCGTCTCGGCGCCGCCGGAGCGTCGGCCGGCGGTCGCCATCACGCCTACCGGACGATTGGCGAGCTTGAAGTCCTGGTGACGCAGTACCCGCGTGCGCATGATGAACTTGGAGAACAGGTCGGACGGCAGGCCGAAGTAGACCGGTGTGGCGACCAGCAGACCGTCCGCCGCGACCATCTTCTCGAGGACCGTCTGCACATCGTCCTCGTCGACCCTCACGCAGGAGACGAATCGGCCGTCCTTGGTCTTGCCGCAGACGTTGCAGGCCTTGCAGGGCTCGACGTTGAGGTCGCGCAGGTGCACGACCTCGTGCTCGGCTGCGCCGGGATAGGCGGCATCGAGCCTCTTGAAGGACTCGTCGAGCAGCAGCCCGCTGTTGCTGCCGTCGCGCGGACTGCAGTCGAGTCCCAGAAGCCGTATCGTCATTCGTCGCACTCCTCTCCGTAAACCTCCGGCCGGCGGCGCGGGAGGGTGGCGTGCATCGGCCCTTCCTGACGGAACCCGCATGCTACCAGATGATCCCCGCAGTTGCCGTCGCGCGGCCACGCGGCGGCCACGGCAGGCAGGCTCCGGCGCCGAAAATGGGATTCGGAGCTGCCCGCGTCCTCTTCCCAGCACACGATCACAGCCAGTCTCGCGAAGCGACTCAGGCGGCACCGAACCTCAGTCCAGCTTGAAGGACATCACTGCCGATTCCAGCTGCGGGTCGACTTCGTGCCCGGGGCTCGCGACCCACTGTGCCTTCAGCTCGTACTGATGCTGCCCCTCCACGAGGAGGTAGACCATGTTCTGCACCTCAGCCCCCTCGAAGGCGTGCGAGTAGCTGACCGTGAAGCCCGGGATGCCGCCGATCTCGGCAGCCTCTAGCGGCTCGACTAGGGTCACGTTCTCAAGTGCTTCCAGCTGCGGGTCGACGAGCTTCCGGAACCCATCCTCCATCTGGCGGACCTCCTCCGGTGACCGCCGCTTTCCCAGCCTGTACACGGCGACCGCCAGTCCCTCAAGGGGCTCCTCGCCGACCAACGGTCCTTCGTAGTTGAAGAACCCGACCTGCAGGATCGGAGCAGTGGCCCCACTTGCCATGGTCGCTTCGAAGTGAACCAGCTCATAGCTCTCTGGATACTCCATGGAGAAGCCGTACTCATCGTTGTGGTAGGTCTTGGTGGCGCTGGCAGCCGGGCTGATGGCCGTCGGGCTGCCCCCCTCGCTGGGCCTGGACGACCCGCAGGCAGTCAGACCGCCGAGCAGCCCGACGGCCAGTGCGGCAGCCAGTACGACCGAAGTGGCCCTCACGTGTCGCACCGCGCCCCCCTTGTGCTCCCTGCCCGACTGGATCGGCGGACGCTCCAAGCCGTCCATCGGCCGGTCCGCCTCCCATGATAGCGCCAGATGCGGGTCTGGGGGCAACGACGAGGGAGTCCGACTCGCAAGCTCGAGCATGCGGCTGCTGGGACGGGCGTCGATCTACTTCATTCGTCGGCCGACGGCTGCAGGTCGCCCCGGGATCCCAGCACCGTGCAGAACGCGCGCTCCCGGCCGCCTGCGAGCTTGAGCGCTCCCATGTCGAGGCAGGCGTCGCCGTCGGGGTCGCTACGTCGGGGTCGGCCTCTTGCGGGACTTGGCCTCCGATCCTCACTTGGCGTTCGGGAACGCATCCTCCGACACGCTCTCTGTCTGAGCCGTGCCGCCGGCGACGGCGTGCAGACTGACGTCGAACACCGTGTACTCCGTGTTGGTGTAGCGATAGTTGCCCGAGACGTAGGATGAGGACGAGGTCGAGTAGTCAAGCGGCTTGCTGAACCTGCCGCGCTCACCGACCGCGAAGAAGTCGCGCATGTGCCAGTTCCAGTCCCGGCCCATCGAGAAGTAGAGGCCGTACTTGCCGTTGGCCAGGCCTTTGAGAAGGGCTGTCTTCTTGCCACGGATGTACACGCTGGCCACGGCCTTGCGCGATCCCGGCTTGGTGAGTACCACCATCGCATCCTCACTGTTGCCGTTCTTGATCTTCAGTCGGCCGAGCCCACCGCTCGGACGGACGATGACGGCCCCATTGCTGAGCCGCACAGGCTTCACCACCGTGACTTCGCAGCTCTCGCCGGCGAGGCGGATGGTGTGCGTACCGGCACGAGAGGATGCCGTCTCGTAGAGGATGCTCTCGGTCTCTCCGGGCGCGATGACCCGATCCACGCCGCCGCACTCCTTGCCGTCCAGTCGCGGCGCCCTCTCGTAGGTGCCCGGGGCGCCTCCGGTGTTGCGCACGGTGGCCCCCAGAGAGATCCTGTCTCCCGCCCGAACTACGCTCTTGGAAGCCCTGAGCTTCTTCACAACGAACGCGGCCGGCTTCACCACCTCGAACGTCGTCGTACTGTCCCCGAGATCCAGCGTGTGGGCACCCAGGGCCAGGTCGCCGGGCAGCTCGAGCCTCACCTTCGCGCTCTCGCCGCTCGACACATCTGCCTCCACGTCGGCCACCTGCACGCCGTCGACCGTGCAGCTCTGCCGGTAGACGCCGTCGCCGACTCCCACGTTGGCGACCTCGACTATGACTTCGTGAGACGCCTCGCCTGAGACCGCGTAGCCGTCCAGGTCGGCAGAGACCTCCCACTGGGGATAGCTGAGCAGTAGAGCGCCACCCCCGAACAGGACGATCGCGACGATCCCAGCACCGACTGCCGAATAGCCCTTGGCACGTGGCTTGCCGAGCGCCGGGAAACGCACACTGAGCGCGCGCCCGCGCACCAGGATCAGGACAAGAACGAGCAGCACTGCCAGCGCCGCTGCGAACGCGATGATTCCGAGTGCATCACGCACGATCCACCTCCACGGTCGAGGCCCCGACCGGTCTTCCGCGACGCACACCCCGCGCGCCACTCCGCTGCGCTCTACTATCGGCATCGGTCGTATCCGCTTGACGGTTCGGGGAGGGGACCGCGGCAAGAGTCATCTCGCGGTCGTCGCCGACTTGAGAGGACGACGACGTTCGTGGCCTGGCGTGAGCGCGGGAGACGGAGGGGTCAGAGTGATCGGGTGGAACGCCCGACCCGGCAAGTGGACGCAGGGTGAGAAAGGAGAGCCCTGCATATCCTGGTGCCGAAGGTGGGAATCGAACCCACACCCCACGTGAGCGGGACCGGATTTTGAGTCCGGCGCGTCTGCCAATTCCGCCACTTCGGCACGAATGCGCCTGGCTATGCTACCCCGAAACGACCCCGGCGTCAGCGGCCTCGCCTGCCAGCCCCGGACTGGACCCCAGCAACTCCACGATCCAGCAGAGAGCGTGCGAGCGCACATCGTGGACGTGGAGACCCGTCTCCCGAACGAGGGTGACGGTATCCCGGTCGAGGCGGCAGCCCCCGGCTGCCGCCGCCCACGCCGGCGCCGCCCAGCTCTGCAGCCGGCGGCCGGGCTGCCAGGGCAGGTGCACGTGCTCGATCATCAGCAGACGGCCCCCGGGGACGAGTACCCGGCGCACCTCGGCGAGCGCCTTCACCGGATCGCCGACGGAGCAGAGTGCGAAGGCGAAGACGACGGTGTCGAACGAGGCGGCCGCGAACGGCAGGGCTTCCGCCGCGCCGAGCACGATCTCGACCGACGTCGGCGCTCGCGCCGCGCGCCATCGGGCTCGCGCCGCCATCGAGCGATGCGGCTCAAGGGCGGTGACTGCCACGTCGGGGCCATACCAGCGGAACTGGCTGCCCGTCCCGGCGCCGATCTCGAGCACGCGACCGCCGGCGCGCGCGCCGAGCCGGCGGCGCCATGCGCCGATCACGGCCCGCTCGAAGGGCCACATGAGAGCGTCGTAGACGACCGGGTGGCCGGCGGGCGGGGTTGTCTTCTGTCGCCTCATCGCACAGAATCACCCGGTCCTGGTGTCTTCCGGAGGATGCCCCGCCGGCCGCCGCCATACGCACGAGCGGACAGACGGGAGAGCCCGCCTCTCCTTCTTCCTGGCGTCGACTGCGGCGACCGTGCGAACCCGGCAGGGAGCGAGCCGATCAAGAAGACCCTCCGCAATATCATCGTCTTCGCCCTCCTGATCGGGGCCCTCTACTTCCTTCTGCCGCAGCTGGTCGATACCAAGAGCACGATCGAACTCCTGACGGAGGCCAGCTATTGGCTCCTCGGCCTCGCAGTCGTGCTCGAGATCCTGGCCATCCTCGCCTATGCGAACCTGACGCGCTATATCCTCAGAGTCCTCGACATCAGACTGCGCCTCCTCGAGGTGCTCTCGATCACGCTCAGCAGCCTGGCCGTGAGTCACGTGCTCTCGGCGGGCGGAGTAGGCGGCTGGGTCGTCACCTACAACGCCCTGCTCAAGCGCAAGGTACCGCACGGGCTCATCTTCGTGGCCATCGCGGCGCAGCAGTTCTTCAACTACGTGGTCCTGTGGTCCGTGTTCGCGCTGGCGCTCGTCTACCTCGTCGTCGGCCGCGGCGAATCGATCGCCGCGTATGTGTTCGGCATCGCGATCATCGGCCTGCTTCTCTGGCTCACGCTCTACGGCGTGTACCTCTACAGGCATCCGTCGCGGATGCGCCACCGCGTCGGGCAGGTCGCCGCACTCATCAACCGCATCGCACACCGCGAGGTCATCGACGAGAACCACATCGATGGCTGGCTCGACAACTTGTTCGCCGGCATGCGCCGCATGACGACACACCACGGCGCATTCCGCAAGACGGCCTTCCTTGCCTGTGGCTACTGGATCTTCGACATGCTCTGTCTGTACGTCGTCTTCCTCGCGTTCGGCCACGGCATCGGATTCACCTCCGTGATCGTAGCCTACGTGGTCGCCTACGCGATCGGCACCTTGGCGCCGACGCCCGGCGGGCTGGGCGCGATCGAGGGTCTCCTCATCGCCCTGTTCGTCAGCTTCGGAGTGCCGTCGGCGACCGCGGTGGCGGTCGTCCTCGTGTACCGCCTCATCAACTTCTGGATGCCCGTCGTGCCAGGCCTCATCGCCTACTTCGTCGTGAAGCCAGGCCGCAAGCCGGTCGCGGAGGGCGAGATCGAACAGGCGGCCGAGGAGGCCTGCGGCATCCACCCCGTCACCGGCCTCTACACGGACTGTCCCCCGGAGGAGATGGCCGCCGTGGCCGATGGCCCACGCGTGGTCGGGCAGTCCGGCAAGGGCGGCTGGAGGGACAGGGTCAGTCGTCGCGGACATCGCAGCCGGCGCAACCGGAGCGAGGCGAGCACCAGCCGGGACGAGCATCAAGCCGGAGGTAAGGACCCCTTCAACAGGTAGAGCTTGATCACCGGCCCGCTCTCCCCTTCGGCCGGCGTGAACGTCTTCACGAGGTCGGCCTCGGCATCCAGATCGCGATAGAACGCGACTACCTCCGGGTAGACGTGCGGAGCTGCCAGTACGCGGTCGTACACGGTCGAGCTGACGATCACGTACTCGGCCCCCTGTCCGCGCAACCAGACCAAGTCGTGGGTGGGCTCGGGAACCCCCGGGCCCGGCAGGGCCAGCGACACGAGACGATACGTGGGAGGCAGATCGCGTTCGCCCGCGTAGTAGGTATCGTGCTCGGCACTGACCAGCGGCGGACCGTAGTTCTCGGCGGCGACGACGCTTCCGGCCGGCAGGTTCGTCTCGACCCAGGCCTTGGCACGCAGGCGCGCATCCGGGCCCGACAGCCCTCGGTCGAAATCGATCGACGCCGAGAGGGGCACGTAGAGCGCTGCCGCCACGAGTCCGGCCACGACTGGCGCCAGCACACGGCGCCTCCTGCCCTGCACGCGTAGCACATCCATACAGAGACGCGCCGCGAGCAGCGCCAGCAGGGGCAGCACCGGCAGAAGGTAGCGATCGGCGAGCGCCCTCCACGTGCTGATGTAGACGAAGTAGACGATCACGTAGGGCGCCAGCATCACATCGAGCGTCGTCCTCCGCCACAACGCCCACGCCAGGCCCGCGAGCACGAGGACCAGCAGGACGATGCCCAAGGTGCTCTCGAGGTTGGTCGTCAGGTTGTACCAGAAGCCGTTCGGGACGTTCTCGTAGCCCAGCCAGCCACGACCCTGGATACGGTTCTGCTTGATGAAGTCGCTGACGAAGTGGCCTGCATCGAGGAGCACGAACGGCGAGCCGATCAGGAACGCGGCGAGCATCGGCGCGTAGAGCCGGGCGGCGAGCAGGCGAAGCCAGACGCTCGCCGCGCGCCCACCGGACGCCACGCGCCGCGCCGCTTCGTCGCGGCAGGCGTAGACGGCGCCTATGGTGGCGGGCAGGACCAACATGCCGAGGTTGTACTTCGTCGATGTCGCCAAGCCGGCTGCCGCCGCTCCGGCGATCAACCACCGGCGTGCGCCGCTCTGCGTCGCCGCGAACACCAGCACCAGCGCGAGCAGCGAGAGCGCTGTCGCCGTCACGTCGGTGACTGCCATGTGGGAGTAGGCCACGTGCAGCGGCAGCACGGCGAGGAAGAGGGCCGCAAGCAGTCCGGCCGGGAGTCCGAAGTCGGCCCGTCCGAGACGGTACACCAGGTACACGGAGGCCGTGCCGAACGCCGCCGAGAGCAGCCGGCCCAGCAGATAGTACGGGCCGGGGTCGACGATGAACGTCACCAGCGAGAGAGGGGGTCTGTCCCGGGTCAGCCACAGCACCGGCGCCGCGATCAGGTCGAGGGCGCCGAGCAGGTAGAAGAAGAACGACGGGTAGAGGAAGAACTGCGGATTGACGTGCCCCCGAGCGACCGCGAAGGCCTTGGGAACGACGACCGTCTCGTCGATGTTGATGAGGCTGTAGGGCAGGCCCCATGTGATGCCCTTGAGGCGCAGCGCGAGCGCCAGGACAAGCACGGCGGCCAATAGCGCTCCGGCGACCCCGCGGCGCGGCCGCAGCCACGCGGCCGCCTCCCTCATGCGCCTCTCGGCTGCAGCTCCACCGTCGCGCCGTCGCTGGCCTCCTCGCGGAAGCAGCTCACGTCGCCCGTGTGACACGCCGGACCCGCCGGCGAGACCGAGAGCAGGACGGTGTCATGATCGCAGTCGAGACTCGCGGTGTGGACGCGCTGCACGTTGCCGCTACTGCCGCCTTTGTGCCAGAGCACCTTGCGGCTACGGCTCCAGAAGTGCGCCTCAGCGGTGCTCAGCGTGAGGCTCATCGCCTCAGCATTCGCCCAGGCGACCATCAGGACCTCACCAGTCTCTCTGTCCTGGACGACGCAAGGCACGAGGCCGTTGGCGTCGTAGCGCACATTATCAAGGAAGCTCGAGTGATCCATGGTCACGCCCTCCGATAAGGTTGAGATGACTCAGGAGACTGCGAGCAGCTCCCGAACGATGGCGACGCCGGAGCTCGTGCCGATACGAGCGGCGCCGGCGTTGATCATGAGCTGGGCGTCGCGGGCGCTGCGGATGCCGCCCGACGCCTTGACCCCGACCGACTCGCCGAGACACTCGCGCAGGAGCTCGACATCTGGCGGTGTCGCGCCTTTCGGACCGCACCCGGTCGACGTCTTCACGAAGTCGACGCCGGCCTGCTCACAGATCTTGCAGGCCAGCTTCTTGAGAGGGTCCGAGAGGTAGCAGGTCTCGATGATGGCCTTCACGGTGACGTGGCCCTGACCGGTGTTCACCGAGCGCATGCGGGCCGCGCGCACCACAGAGGCGAGGTCGTCGCGCACGTGTCCGAACTCGCCCGACAGCAGCGCCGGCACGTTAATCACGACGTCTATCTCGTCTGCCCCGCCGGCCACGGCGTCCTCGGCGGCGACCATCTTGGTGCGCGCCGAGTCGGCGCCGTAGGGAAAGGAGACGACCGTGCAGACCTTGACGTCGGCGTTCTTGAGCAAGCCGTCCGCCCGCGGGACGAAGTGCGGGAAGATGCAGACAGTGGCGAAGTGGTACTGGATGGCCTCGCCGCAGACCCGATCGACATCGCTCGCGGTAGTGTTCGCCGCGAGCAGCGTGTGATCGATCGTCTTGGCGAGTTCCTCGACGTGCACGGCGATGCAGCCTCCGCGAGAAGGAGAAGTGAGCAGGGGACTGCCCGCGAGTATAGCAAACCGAGCCTAGAGCAGCCGGTCCACGTAGCGGCCGTCGCGGCGCCAGCTCTTGCGCACCTTGACGCGCAGGTCGAGGTAGACGTGCACGCCGAGCACGGCTTCGATCTCGCGCCGTGCACCGCTGCCGATGGCCTTGATCACACGGCCCCCCTTGCCGACGCAGATCCCCTTCTGAGACTCCGTCTCGACGATGAGGATGGCCTGGATCTCGATGAGCGGGCGGTCCGAGCGCTCCGTCAGCTCAGTCACCTCGACGGCGACCGCGTGAGGCACCTCCTCGCGAGTGCGTTGCAGCGCCTGCTCGCGGATGAGCTCCGCGATGAGCAGCTCGAGCGGCTGGTCGCTGTGCTGGCCATCGGGAAAGTAGACGGGGCCCGGCGGCATGGCCTGCGCCAGCTTCCGCAGCACCCCGTCGAGCCCGTCGCCGCGCAGCGCCGAGACGGGCAGGACCTCGCTCACGCCGGCGATCGCCTGCGCCTCCTCGAGGCGGCCTTTCAAACAGCCGTCGTCGACGACGTCGATCTTGTTGAGCGCGAAGACTGCCGGCACGCGGGCCGTCGCCACAGCCCGGAGGATGAAGCGATCGCCCGCGCCGAAGCCCTCGCCGGCGTTCAGGACGACGAGCGCGGCGTCGACCTCCGAGAGGGCGTCGTCGACGGCGTTCTGCATACGCCGCGTGAGCGAGTCGAACGGCTTCTGGAATCCGGGGAGGTCGAGAAGGATGACCTGACAGCCCTCCAGATTGACGACGCCTGTGATACGGCGACGCGTCGTCTGCGGGTGATCGGAGACGATGCTCACCTTGCGACCGACGAGCCCATTGACGAGGGTCGACTTACCGACGTTGGGCCGGCCGAAGACAGCCACGAACCCTGACCGGAATGCGTCACTCAACAGCCGACTCCCCTCCATGGTCGTCGAACGGCACCGTCAGGAGTTCGCCCACGCGCAGGACGCGCAGCGCCCCGCCGGTCTGCGCGACGATGAGCCCGTCGCCGAACTCGGCCAGAGCCTGCAGACAGAACCCGCAAGGGAGGCAGTCGCTGCCGTCGCCGGCGGCGACCGCCAGGCAGCGCAGCCGGCGCTCGCCGGAGACGATCATCGCAGCGAGCGCCGCGCGCTCGGCGCAGAGGCCGACGGGATACGACGCGTTCTCGACGTTGACGCCGTGGTGACTGCGGCCCGCCGGACCGACCGCCACCGCGCCGACCGCGAATCCCGAGTAGGGCGCGTAGGCGCGCGCAGCGACCCTGCGCGCCTCCTCGAACAACCGCATCTCGGCCGCGTCCGCGGCGCGCCCTAGAACGGGTACCACAGCTGGAAGATGAGGAGAGTGATGACGATGCCCAGGGCGGCGCCCGCCCCGACCTCGAGGACGCTGTGGATCCCGGACTGGATGCGACTCTGGGCGACGAGCAGCGCGAGGAACAGGGAGATCGCCGAGATCGGCAGCGCGTAGGCGGTGTTGGCGGCCACGAACGTGATCGCGACCCAGGCAGAGAAGGCGACGGCGGCATGCGCCGAAGGCAAGCCGCCCTGGAACGCGGTGCCGCGGTGTGTCACTGCCTTCAGCGCGATCGCCGCCAGAATAACGAGGATGAGGGCAATCACCGTGATGTCGATCGGCGAGGTGCGCAGTCTGCTCAGGACCGTGTACGGCACGCTGGTGATCTTGTCGTAGAAGACGAGATAGGCGACGGCGACGGCGTTCACGGCGGCGATCAGAACGGCGCCGGCGGCGACGTCCTTGGCGATCTTGGCACGTGGGTCGTTGGCGTCGGTGATCAGGTCGACGATGTGCTCCACCGCCGTGTTCAGCATCTCGGTGATGAGCACGAACGAGATAGCCACGAGCAACGCGACGACCTCGAGGCGACTGAGAGCGAGGAAGAGGCCCGCGATGAGCACGAGGCCGGCGATCGCGAAGTGAATCCACATGTTGCGCTCGTAGCGCAGTGCGTGGACGATGCCGTCGAACGCCCAGTTGAAGCTGTGGAGCAGATTACGGCGACGGGGCAATGAGACCCTCCCACTCGACCAGCTCGAAGATCTCGGCCTGACGCGACGCCATCTGGCCCGCGTCGACCTCGTGGTCGTACCCGAGCAGGTGGAGCGTACCGTGCACCAGGAGGACGGCCAGCTCTACGCCTGGGGGCAGGTCGTCGCCCAGGGCCTGACGCAGCGCCTGACGGGGACAGACCAGGACGTCGCCGAGCAGCCGCGGGGACGGATCGTCGGCCCCTGGGCTCTCCTCCGCTTCCTCGAGAGGGAACGAAAGCACGTCGGTGACTTCGTCGCGGTCACGATACTCACGGTTCAACGCACGGATACGGCGCTCGCCCACGAACTCGACGGCGAGCTCGGCGTTGTCGACTTCCTCCGCCTCGAGCACCCTCGTCACGAGACGCGCCACCGCCTCCTCGTCGAGGCGGACCCGGGTCCCATTGAACACGTCGGCCAGGTTCACTGCGCCTCGTCGGCCGTAGACCGCGAGGTCCGAGCCACTTCGATCTGGTCGTCATGATCCTTGTAGGCGTTCACGATGCGCTGGACCAGCTTGTGGCGCACCACATCGTGCCCGTCGAACGGCACGACCGCGATGTCGTCGATACCTCTCAGCACCTCGGGCACGGTCACGAGTCCCGACGTGCGGCTGTGGGGCAGGTCGATCTGCGTCACGTCGCCGGTGACGACCATCCTGCTGCCGAACCCGAGCCGTGTCAGGAACATCTTCATCTGCTCTGGCGAGGTGTTCTGCGCCTCGTCGAGGATGATGAACGAGTCGTTCAGCGTGCGGCCGCGCATGAAAGCCAGCGGCGCGACCTCGATCTCGCCCTTCTCGATCAGGGCCGTCAGCTTCTCGCCGTCCATCATGTCGTAGAGCGCGTCGAACAGCGGTCGGAAGTAGGGGTCGACCTTCTCCGAGACCGTCCCCGGCAGGAAGCCCAGGCTCTCGCCAGCCTCCACGGCCGGACGCGTGAGGATGATGCGCCCGACCTGCTCGGAGAAGTAGGCACTCACGGCCATCGCCGTGGCGAGGTAGGTCTTTCCGGTCCCGGCAGGACCGATGCCGAACGTGATCGTGTGCGAGCGGATGGCGTCGACGTAGCGCTTCTGGTTCACGGTGCGTGGCCCGAGCTGTCGGCCGCGATGCGTCCACACGATGTCGCCGTAGACCTCCGAGGGCCTGCCTGTGGCATCGACGGCGATGTCCATCAGAGACTCGACGATCGCCGGACTGACGGGACGCCCGCCGCGGATCACCGCCAGCAGCTCCTCGATGGCGGCGCGCGCCTGCTCGACTGCCTCGTCCTCGCCGTCGAGCAGCAGGACATTGCCGCGCAGGGTGAGCGTGCAGTCGAGACGCGCCTCCAGGATCTTGAGGTGCGCGTCGTGCTCCCCGGCGAGGCTCAGCGCGACGCTGTTGCTGCCGAGCATCGACGGCGGTGCGCGTCACCGGCGCCACCGTCAGCCGCCCAGCTTCTCGCGCACCAGGCCGCTGAGCCGCTTGCCGTCTGCGCGCCCGGCCACCTTCGGCTTGAGCCAGCCCATCACCTTGCCCATGTCCTTGACGGTCACGGCATCGGTCGCAGCGATCGCTTCATCGACGAGCGGCTCCAGCTCCTCGTCGCTGAGCTCCTCGGGCATGTACGCGGCGAGCAGCCCCTCCTCGTAGCGCTCCTGGTCGGCGAGGTCGGCGCGCCCCGCCTGATCGTAGAGCTCGACCGCCTCCGCGCGGCGCTTGCGCTCCCGCTTGAGCACCGCGAGCTCGTCCGCCTCACTGGGCGCCTTGCCGCTGTCGATGCGCTGCTTCTTGAGCGCCGCGACGAAGGTCGAGAGGGCCGCGCGCAGGCGCTTGTCGCCGGCCTTGAGCGCGGCGACGGCATCGCTGCGGATGCGCTCCTCGAGGACTCCCAGCTCTCTCATGCCATGCCTCCCAGCCGCTCCCCACCGAGGATGTGCCAGTGCAGGTGCAGCACCTGCTGCCCCGCATCAGCGCCCACATTGGTGACCACGCGATAGCCGCTCTGCGCCACGCCAGCCTCTCTCGCCATGGCGGCGGCGAACGCGAGAAGACGTCCCGAGGTGCCCACCCCGAGCTGCTCTATGCCGTCCAGAGACGTCACGTGCCGTCGCGGGATCACCAGAAGATGGACGGGCGCCACGGGGTTGACGTCCGCGAACGCGATGAACTCGTCGGTCTGGCCGACCACCTCGGCCGGGATCTCGCCGGCGGCGATCCTGCAGAAGATGCAGTCGGTCATCGGCCTGCCTCCTTCACTTCACCCATCACTCCGTCCTCATGTTCTCGCCGTGCCACTACGTCAACGAGCTTCCCCGGACTCGCCTCTCCTCGCAGGTAGTACGGGATGTACTCCGAACTGTACCCCCTCCAGAGGCCGTGCAGCCGGTCCTCCACGAGAACCTCGGCCTGCCGGCCGAGCGCCGCGGCGCGCGCCGCCCCGGCGGCGGCCTGCGCGGCCGCCAGGGCTCGCGCCATGCGCTCTTTGACGACCGCGACCGGGAGGGGCGGCAGCTCCGCTGCCGCCGTGCCCCGGCGTGGCGAGAAGGCGAACACGTGCGCCCGGCCGAACAGCCCACGCTCGAGCGTCGCGAGCGTGCGGGCGAACGCGGCTTCGTCCTCGGCGGGGAAGCCCACGATCAGATCCGTGCTGAGCATACCGTCGCCGAGACGAACGCGCACTCGTTCGGCGATGGCCATGTACTCGGCGACCGAGTAGGGGCGACGCATGGCCGCGAGTACCGCATCGTCGGCGGACTGCAGCGGCAGGTGCAGGTGCCGGGCGACTATGGGCAGAGCAAGGGCCTCGAGAAGCCGCTCGTCCACGTGCCGCGGCTCGAGCGACGAGAGCCGCAGCCGCAGCAGGTCCGGCAGCTCGGCGAGCGCCGCGACCAGATCTGGCAGCGTCCGCTCCCCATCGTGCCAGGCGCCGAGGTCGATGCCGCTGATCACTATCTCCCCGCAGCCGCGGGCGAGACCCGCCCGGGCGGTCGACAGCACCTCGGCGAGCGGTGTACTGCGCGGCTCACCGCGGACCAGGCGCACGGCGCAGTAGCTGCACCGCCCCGCGCACCCGTCCTGCACCTTGAGGACGAGACGCGTTCGACCTGCGGCCTCGGCGGCGCTGAAACCCCCGGTTGCGCGCCTCGCCCGGCGGCGCCGGTCCGGACTCGTGCATGACGCCTATGGCCGCCACGGCGGCCCAGTCCGTCGCCGACGGCACCTCGATGCCGTCCCCAGCGAACTGCTCCGGACGAAAGCGCGCCGCGCACCCGGCAACGATCACCCTTCGACCCAACCGGCTGTAACGGCGCGCCAGGCGCCGTGACTTGCGCTCGGCCTCCGCCGTCACGCAGCACGTGTGAACGACGACGACATCGGCCTCGTCGTGCCGCCCGGCGGCGTGCATTCCGGCGGCCGTCAGCTCGGCGAGAGCCTGCTCGCCGTCAGCTTGGCTGATCTTGCAGCCGACGAAGACCGAGGCGACGGATGTCATCGCCGTCTGACCAGATGCAGCAGGAGCCACGTATCGGCCTCGAGTCGGCCGGCCACCTCGTACTCGGGGAACGCCGCCTCCGCCTCGTCTCCTTGTTCGAGCAGCAAGCCGGCGAGCAGGAGGTGCGTCGGATGCAACTCCGGCGCCGCCCCGCTCTCTCGCGGAGCGAAGCGCGGTGCCAGGCGCAGGATGGGTCTCAGGGCGATGTTCGCGACGGCCGTGTCGACCGCAGGGCAGCGGCAGGGCCGGGTCAGTGGCGTCACCCACCAAGAGGACGGGGGTCAGACGGTTGCGGGCCGCGTTGCCCTCCGCGGCTTCTACAGCGACGGCGTCGTTGTCGAGGCCGTAGACCGGAGAGAAGCCCAGGCGCAGGGCCGCGAGCGAGACCACGCCCGAGCCGCACCCGAGATCGAGCAGCGAGCCGGGCGCGATCCCCTGAAGCGCGGCCAGGCACTGCCGCGTGGTCGCGTGCCCGCCGGTGCCGAAGGCGGCGCCGGCATCGACGACCACATCCAGGAGATCCTCCCTCGCCGAGTGCCAGGGTGGCCTCAGGTACAGCCGGCCGACGACATGCGGGGTGTGGAACTGCTTCCACTTCTCATCCCAGCCCGGGCTCTCCGGAGCGACCTCCAGCGACCCGAGTCGGCCCAGCTCCGCCAGTGCGGCGGCGACGGCCGGAGCGTCCTCGATGCCCCGCTCGAGCCAGAAGATCAGCGTGTCGCCGGCGTCCTCTTCCTGCCATCCGGCCGGCTGCAGCGCCGCCACACGAGGCGACTGCCTCAGGATGGGTGTACTCGAGCGCCTCTGGGTCCGGGCGCCGTCGGTGAGCTGCGGCGCCAGACCAATCGTCTCCGGGCTGCGCGCCCGCCTCGCGCAGAGCGCGCTGCCGCGCGCTCGTTGCCGGCGCCAGGCGGAGCCGGTACCGCATGAAGGAACGCGGCGTCACTGGCGAAAGACGGCCCTCACCTTGTCGAAGAAGCCCTGGTCCGGCTCGTAGTTGGCCACGCCGGCGACCGCCGCGAACTCCTCGAGCAAGGCCCGCTGCTCGGCGGTGAGATGGCGCGGCACCTGCACGTTCGCGACCACCTTGAGAGCGCCGCGCCCGTAGCCCTGCAGGACCGGCACGCCGCGATTGCGATACTCCTTGACGTCCCCGGGCTGCGTGCCGGCCGGCAGCTCCACATCGAAGCCGCCGTCGAGCGCTGGGACGTGGGCCGTCTTGCCCAGCGCCGCCTCGGTCATCGTCAGGTCGAGCCGGTAGACGAGGTCGTTGCCGTCGCGCACGAAATCCTCGTCCGGTTCCACGGCGATGGCGACGTAGAGGTCGCCGGGGCGGCCGCCCCGGGCAGCGGCCCCGCCCTCGCCCGTGAGGCGCAGACGCTGACCGTGGTCGATGCCGGCCGGCACATCGACCTTGGTCGCGTGGGTACCACGCACGCGTCCGGCGCCGCGGCAGTTCTCGCACGGGTCCTTGACGATGCGTGCCCTGGCCGCGACACACGTTGCAGGTGCTGGTGCGCACGAATTGGCCGAAGCCACCCATGCTCGAGACCTCGCGCATGCGGCCCGAGCCCTGACACTGCGGGCAGCTCTCGCGCCCGGTGCCGGGCCGGGCTCCGCTGCCGCTGCAGGTCGCGCACTCCTCGTCGGCCCGCACCTCGACCTCCTTCGAGACGCCGAAGACGGCCTCGGCGAAGGTCAGCGTGAGGGCTACCTCGATGTCGTCGCCGCCCGGCGCCGGCGCACCCCCGCCGGGCCGCGCCCCACATGCCGCCCGTGTCGCGCAGCGCGGAGTCGAAGCCTCCGCCGCCGAAGAAGATGTTGAACAGGTCGTTGAACCCGACGTGCTCGTAGTCGGTGTGCGGGCGGCCCTTGAGCCCGTCGAACCCGTAGCGATCGTAGGCCGCCCGGGAGTCGTCGTCGCTGAGCGCCTCGTACGCCTCCGCCAGCTCCTTGAACTGCGCCTCACAATCGGGATCGTTGGGATTCACGTCCGGGTGGCAGGCGCGGGCGAGCCTGCGGAAGGCCTTCTTGATCTGCGCGGCATCCGCGTCGCGACTCACGCCGAGAACGTCGTAGTAGTCGCGTTTCACCAGATCTCTTCCAGGTAGGACGCTCAGGCTGTCGGCCGTGGCGCGCACGTTGCCGATGACGCGCTGGTAGTCCATTCGCGTGGGCCCGAGCACGCTGACGGTGCCGAGCGCCCGATTGGCGACACCATAGTTGGCGGCGACCATCGAGCACGCCTGCAGCGACGGCGTGCTCATCTCCTGGCCGATGCGCAGGTACACGCCGTCCTCGCGCATGGCGTCGGCGACCAGCTCGAGCAGACTGAAGCGCTGCTCGAGCATCTCGAGCAGCTCGTCCAGATGCTCCACGCCCTCACGCGTGAGGTTGTCGAGCAGACGCGAAGTACCGCCCACGTGCAGGCCGTCGGCGGCCTCCGTAGACATCTCGAAAGCCGCGCGAATCGTCGCCAGAAACGCCCGCTCCTTCGCGTTCAGCTCCGCATTCTCGAACGTGGCCGAGACGTGCCGCGTGCCGAGCTGGGCGCCGACGAGACGTTCGTTCAGGTAGACGCGGGCGAAATCGGCGAGACCTTCGTCCAGGGGCTGGGAGAAGTGGAAGACCCGCTTCGTCACCTGACCGGAGCTGGTGATGATCACGACCATCATGAGGCGCGGCTGCAACGCGAGGATCTCGATGTGACGGATGGTCGAGGTCGTCACGGCCGGAGCCGAGACCACCGCCAGCAGCTCGGTGACGCGCGAGAGGGCCTCAGCCGTCTCGCGCAGGGCGTCGTCGATCTCGCTGCGGGCGTGGTCGTGCTCGAGGACCATGGCCGGCACGGCCTGGCGTCGCTCCCTGAGGATGATGTCGACGTAGTGGCGGTAGCCGGCGTCCGTCGGCACGCGCCCCGCGGAGGTGTGAGGGTGCGCGAGCATGCCCACCTCCTCGATGTCCGCGAGATCGTTACGGATCGTCGAAGGCGCGACACCGAAGGCGAAACGCTCGCTGAGGTACTTGGAGCCGACCGGCGCGCCCGAGGCGATGTACTCCTCGATGACGGCCCGCAGCACCTGTTCCTGCCGTGGTTTGAGCATTGCCACCGCCCTGTTAAACGTCAATCGCGAAACAGGCGCACGCAGACCTCGTCGGCCACATACCGCCCCTTTCGCGTCACGCGGATTGTATCACCTCGCAGGGCGATGAAGCCAGCCGCCGCGAGCGGGGCAGCTGCCGCCTGGTCGAGCACCCCCGCGAGCGCCGCCAGAGGCACGGGCGCGCCGCAGCGCGCCGCGAGCATCAGGCGCTCGCGGGCCAGCGTCACCGTCATCGAGGTCCTCCTCCTCGCGGTCCGGCGCCGCGCCAGCCGCCAGTGCCTCGCGCCACCGCGTCGATGTCGAAGGCATTGGTCCAGCGGCGCCGGCCGACGGTGCTCACGGCCCCCGGGCCCAGCCCGAGGTACGGCCGGGCCCGCCAGAAGGCCGCGTTGTGGCGCCCCCTCCGGCCCGGCAGCGCGAAGCTGCTGACCTCGTACCAGGTGTATCCCGCGCGCTCCAGCGCCTGCACGACACGCCGGTACATGGCGGCGTTCAAGTCGGGTGCGCTGCCGGGCGGCCGGCCGACGAGCCCCTGGAGGCGCGCGGGCCAGGGGCGTACCGGCAGCCACGGTCAGCTCATAGCAGGAGACGTGCTCGGGGCGCAGTTCGAGCAGCGCAGCGATGTCGTCGTCGAGATCGGCGAGGCTCTGGCCGGGCAGGCCGTACATGAGGTCGACGCTGAGGTTGCGCACGCCGGCGGTGCGCAGACGGACGAAAGCGCCGGCCGGATCGGCCGCCGCACGCCGCCCGAGGCGCGAGCGCAAGTCCTCCTTGAAGCTCTGCACACCGAGAGACACGCGCACGGAGTCGCGCCCGACCTCGGGTGTGCCGCCCACCGGCGGCGTCTCCCGATCGCCCGCCGGCGCCGTGCCGGCTGCGGCGGCCCACGCCGCGAAGCGCGTGTCGACGTCCTCCGGGTTGGCCTCGACGGTGACCTCGGCGCCCGGGGTGAGCGAGGGCCGGAAGAGCCTCAGCAGACGCTCCAGCCGGTCCGGTCCGAGGAGGCTGGGCGTCCCGCCGCCGAAGTAGAGCGTGTGGAGGCGGCGCACTCCGTGCGCCGCCCGCTCCAGCTCCCATTCGGCGGCGACGCCGTCGACGTACTCGTCCAGCACGTCGTCCGGCAGCGTCGCGCCCACCGCCTGCGAGGCGAAGTCGCAGTAGTCGCACTTGCTCCGGCAGAAGGGCACGTGCACGTAGACGTGCCGCACCGGCCCCGAGAACACGCCCGGGCACACCTGCGACCGCCGGCCGTCTACTCGCCGACGTCGAGCTCGAGCACGGCCAGGAAGGCCTCCTGCGGCACCTCGACCACGCCGAGCTGCTTCATGCGCTTCTTGCCCTCCTTCTGCTTCTCGAGGAGCTTGCGCTTGCGGCTGATGTCGCCGCCGTAGCACTTGGCGGTCACGTCCTTGCGCCGCGCCTTGATCGTCTCGCGGGCCACGACCTTGTTGCCGATCGCCGCCTGCACGGGCACCTCGAACATCTGCCGCGGGATCCGCTGCCGCAGCTTCTGCACCAGAGCCTTGCCGCGCGGATGCGCCCGCTCGCGCGGGACGATCAGCGAGAGGGCGTCCACGGGGTCGCCGGCGAGCAGGATGTCGAGCTTCACGAGGTCGCTCTGGCGGTAGCCGTGGAAGTCGTAGTCGAGGGAGGCGTACCCGCGCGTGCGCGTCTTGAGCTGGTCGAAGAAGTCGAGCACGATCTCGCCGAGCGGCAGACGGTAGTGCATCTCGACGCGCTGCGGTGAGAGGTACTTCATGTCGACGAAGTCGGCACGCCGTCCCTGGCAGAGCTCCATGATGGTGCCGACGAACTCGCTGGGCACGAGGATGCTGGCCGCGACGTAGGGCTCCTCGATGTGGTCGATGAGCGTCGCGTCCGGGAGCTGCGCCGGATTGCGCACCGTCACCATGCCCCCGTTGGTCAGGTAGGCGTGATACTCCACGTTCGGCATGGTCGTCAGCAGCTCGAGGTCGTACTCGCGCTCCAGGCGCTCACGCACGATGTCCATGTGCAGGAGCCCGAGGAAGCCGCAGCGGAAGCCGAAGCCGAGCGCGTTCGACGACTCCGGCTCGTAGATGAGCGCCGCATCGTTCAGCTTGAGCTTCTCGAGGGCGTCGCGGAGCTCGTCGAACTTGTCGCCCTCGGTCGGGAACAGCCCGGTGAATACCATGGGCTGCACGACCTTGTAGCCCGGCAGGCCTTCGGCGGCCGGGCGCCGCTTGTCGGTGATGGTGTCGCCGACACGCACCTGGGCCACGTCCTTGACACCGGTGATGATGTAGCCGACCTCGCCGGTGCCGAGGCGATCCGTCGGCGTCATCGCGGGGCCGAAGTAGCCGAGCTCTTCGATCTCGGCCTCCTGATCGGAGCCCAGCATGCGGATGATCTGCCGACTCGTGAAGGCTCCGTCGACGACGCGCACGTAGGCGACGACGCCGCGATACTGATCGTACTCGCTGTCGAAGATGAGGGCGCGAGGGGCGCCGTCTATGTCCCCCTCCGGCGGCGGCATGCGCGCCACGACGGCCTCGAGTACCTCCTCCACCCCCTCGCCGGTCTTGGCCGAGATCGTCGAGCGTCTCCTCGTGCGTGGCCCCGGTGAGCTCGTGCAGCTCCAGCTCGGCCTCCTCCACGTTGCTCGCCGGCAGGTCGATCTTGTTGAGCACCGGCACGATCTCGAGGTCGTTCTCGATCGACAGGTAGGCGTTGGCCACGGTCTGCGCCTCCACCCCCTGCGTCGCGTCGACGAGCAGCACGGCGCCCTCGCAGGCGGCGAGACTGCGCGAGACCTCGTAGGTGAAGTCGACGTGGCCGGGCGTATCGATGAGATTGAGCTGGTAGTCCTGCCCGTCGCGAGCGGTGTAGGCGATGCGCACCGCCTGCGACTTGATGGTGATGCCGCGCTCGCGCTCGAGCTCCATCTTGTCCAGGAGCTGCTCCTTCATGTCGCGCGCCTGGACGGTGCCCGTGAGCTCGAGGATGCGGTCGGCCAGCGTCGACTTGCCGTGGTCGATGTGCGCGACGATGCTGAAGTTCCGGATGTGACTGAGATCGGCCATGACCGCTAATGATACAGCCTGGCGCGGGGCCGGTCGCCCGACACGCCTCTCCCATCCGCGGGCAACGCCCGCGGAGGCTGGCACGCGCGCCGCTGCCGGCGGGCTTGCGCGGCGCCCCCGCGGCAGCCCGCCCTCTACGAGAGCGCGGGTCTCAGGAGGGCGCCCGCCGGCGGCGCAGAGCGCGCCACACATCCGTGAGCTCGTCGAGCTTGAACACCCTGGCCAGCGCAAGGTAGACAGCCGCCCCGGCGGCGACAGCGGCGAGGACCGCCGCCAGCAGCGGCAGGAACCCGCCGGCCGCGAAGTCCTCGAGGAGTCGCCAGACCAGCCCCGACACCGCCGCCAGCGCCGTCGCGCAGACGAACGCACGCACGGCGGTGCGCAGGATGTGCCGGCCGTCGAGGCCGCCGAGCTGCCGGCGCAGCAGCACGAAGAGCGCCGCGAAGTTGACCACCGAGACGATCCCCATCGTGAACGTGATGCCGGCGACTCCGAGCGGCCGGTAGAGCAGCCAGCACAGCAGGATCGTCACCGCGATGTTGCCGAGGCTCACGTAGAGCGGCAGCCACGGTCGCTGCATGCTCTGGAAGGCGCGGTTGAGCATGATGTTGGCGTTGGCGAACACGAGCCCGACGGCGAGGAAGGCGAGCGCCGGCCCCACCTCCGCCGTCGCCTCGGGACCGAACTGCCCGCGCTCGTAGACGAGACGCACGAAGGGCTCGGGCATCACCATGAACCAGGCCATGAACGGCAGCGAGACGACCACCATCTGGCGGACGCCGAAGGAGATGGCGTCGACGAAGCGTCCGTCCCCGCGCGTCAGCGCGAAGCGCGAGAGCGAAGGGAAGAGCACCGTGCCGATGGTCACGGCGAAGATGCCCTGCGGCAGCTGGTACAGACGAAAGGCGTAGCCGATCTCAGCCGCCGCGCGGTCGCTGACGAACTGCGCGAACCAGGTCCCGATGAGGGCGTTGAAGTTGAGGATGCCGAGCGTGATGGTGATCGGCACCATGAGAAGCAGCACCTTGCGCAACAACGGGTCGCGGATGCCGAAGCTCGGCCAGAGCAAGTGGTCGGCGCGACCCATGGCGGCCGCGAGGAGCGCCCACTGCAGCAGCGTGCCGACCAGCATGCCGATCGCGACGGCGTAGACCCCGATGGCGCCCTGCAGGAGCAGGATCGCGGCGATGATCGTGAGGTTCCAGATGATCGAGACGATCGCCGGCATCGTGAACCGTTCCAGTGAGTAGAGCACACCGCTCAGGGCGCCGGCGAGCGACAGGAAGAGCACGGTCGGCAACAGGATCCTGAGCAGGCTGGCGGCCAGTGCGCTGCCGGCGGCGTCGGCGGTGAGCTCCGGGAAGACGGCGTGTGCCAGGGGTACGGCGGCCAGCATGAGCACCGCGACCAGACCACCGACGACGACGACGATCAGGCCGAGCAGGTTGGCGGCGAGCCTGAAGGCGCGCTCACGATCGCCCTGCGCGAGCAGTGCCGTGAAGACCGGCACGAAGGCGGCGCTGATGGCGGCATCGGCGAAGAGCTGCTGGATCAGGCTGGGGATGACCGAGACCGAGACCAGCGTGTTGTAGTCCGGCGCCACGCCATAGACGGCGGCGGTCACGACCTCGCGGCCCAAGCCGGTCACCCGGGAGATGGCGGTCGCCGAGGCGACGATCAGCGCCGCCACGGCGAGCTTGCGCGTGTGGTCTGTCATGACCTCTTCTGTTCGACCGCCGACCCCGAAGTACTGCCCCGCCGGGCGACGGCAGTCTAGCAGAGAGCGGCCGTCAGTCGAGGGACACGGGCGCAGCGGGGCTCGCCGGCGGCACCGCCTCGACGTCGCGTCGCCCCCGACTGGTGGAGCCGTCACCGCGAAGGGTCTGTTCACCTGCGCGTGTCGTCAAGTCCTGGCTACACCCGCCGGGAGCGCGCGGTCGACTGCCGCCCATTTGCCGCCCGTCACGGCTGCGTGGTATCATCCCGCGTCCGGGTGCAGTCCCCACTGCCTCACCACGTCGTCACGATTTCACTGGATCGAAGGGATCACGTGGCCAACATCAAGCAGCAGAAGAAGCGTATCCGCCTCGCCGCCAAGCAGCGGCTGCGCAACCGGCACGTCCGGTCGAGCCTCAAGACGATGTTCAAGCGCCTCGATGAGCAGGTCGCCGAGAAGCAGGGCGACGAGGCAGCGGAGACGGCCAGGTCCCTCACCGCGAGCATCGACAAGGCCGCCGCCAAGGGCATCCTGCACAAGAACAACGCCGCCCACAAGAAGAGCCGCGTCGCCCACACTGTGGCGCGCCTCTCCTCCTGAGCCGGCTACGGAGCTTCTGACAAGAACGGGCGGGCCGCCTACGCGGCCCGCCCGTCTCTGTCGCGTCTTGGACCCAGACGGCCGCTAGGCGAGCATCCGCGCCAGAGGCGAGCTCGAGCACGAGCCGATCGGTGTGGTTCACTCCGGACTCCGTCTCAAGCGTGGCGGGTGCACGGCCGCGCATTCCCGCCTCGGCGCTCGCCAGAGCGGCGTAGGCCGTGCCGTAGCGCTCGCGGTCGTAGTGCGTGGACTGCTCCAGCAGCCTCTTGGCGATCCAGGGCTGCACGCCGAGCTGCTTCGCGAGCGCTGCTGCGTCCCTCGTCCCCGACCCGCGTCGCCGCCTCGAGTTGCCCGATGTGCCGCAGGAGCATGTAGAGCACTCTGTTCGGGTCCTCGCCCGCCAGGTAGACCATCTCGAGGAGCGTGAAGGCCCGCGCGCTCTTGCGATCGCCCACGGCGTCCATCAGGGCGAAGATGCCGGCCTCGTCGTCCGGCGAGCAGACGGCGTCGATGTCTTCGACGGTCGGGTCGGCATCGCCGCAGTAGACGGCCAGCTTCTCGATCTCGCGCTCCAGCCGCTCACTGTCCTTCGGGTCCGTGCCGCAGCGCTCGAGGAGGTGTCTGGCGACCGCCTGACCCATGGGCACGCCGTGGGCTTTCGCTCGTTCGCGAACCCAGCCGGCCATCTCGTACTTCTTGGGCAGGTCCCAGCTGAGGACGTCACCTGTCGCGGCGATGGCCTTGCGTAGAGGGTCCGCCTTGGTGAACGTCGCGCCCTCGACGGCGAGGCACGTGTCGGGCATGGGATCGCTTCAGATAGGCGGCCAGCTCCTGACGCGACTTGGCCTTCCACTTGTGCGCGTTGAAGACCAGCAGCAGGCGCGTACCGAGCGTGAACCCCGGCATCGAGGCGGCCTCCAGGACCGCCGCCACCGGATCTACCTCCGCATCGAACACGACGACGTTCAGATCGTTGCCGGCCTCGTCGGTGACGCGCTGCCGCAGCCGCGACACGGCGCGGCGGACCTTCGGCCGGTCGTTGCCGAAGATCAGGTAGGCAGGCTTGAGGGGAAGGGGTTCACTCACTGCAGCCGAAGGATAGCACGCGGCTCGACGCTTGCCCGAGGCCGCGTGCGATCCTGCCGACATGAGCGTGCGCGGCCCCGACCGCGCCAAGGAAAGGCGTTCGAGCATGGCCGAGCCACTGTCGCTGGCGTCGCCGTGGGCCGTGGCGTTGATCGCCATGCTGGCCGCCGTCGAGCTCGGGCTGCTCATCTGGGCGCTCTTCGATCTCGCCCGGCGTCCTGCGGCCCAGGTGACGGGCGGCAACAGGCTCCTCTGGCTGCTGCTCTGCCTCCTCGTCCAGATCCTGGGGCCCATCTTGTACCTGGCCGTCGGCCGGGTGAAGACCACTCCGAGCAGAGGCGGCGCTCCCCTTCCGGACCCGCCCGGCGTTCGCGGCGCCGCGCGCGTCGCCCAAGCCGCCGCCCCGCTCTACGCCGCGGAGGGCAAGACCACCGCAGGATCCGCGAGCCCGGCCGCGGTCCCCGGCGGCGCGCGCGCCGCGCGGCGCCGCGGTCGCGCTCAGCAACGTGCGCAAGACCTTCGCTCACGCGGCGGCCCTCGACGGCCTCACGCTGACCGTCCCCGAGGGCTCCGTCTTCGGGTTCCTCGGGCCGAACGGCGCGGGCAAGACGACGACGCTGCGCATCCTCGCCGGACTTGCGCGACCGACGCGGGCAGCGCCCGGGTACTGGGTCGCGACCCCGGCGGCGACACCCGCGCCCTCATCGGCTACCTGCCCGATGTGCCCGCGTTCTACAAGTGGATGACGGCGACCCAGTACCTGCGCTTCGCGGGCCGCCTGTTCGGCCTCGAGGGCGCCGCCCTCGAGGCGCGCGTGGCGTCGCTGCTCGACCTCGCCGGCCTGAGCGAGGTGACGACCCGCATCGGCGGCTACTCGCGCGGCATGAAGCAGCGGCTGGGCGTCGCCCAAGCCCTCGTCAACGCGCCTCGCCTCCTGCTCCTCGACGAACCCACGAGCGCCCTCGACCCCATCGGGCGGCGCGAGGTGCTCGACATGATCGCCTCCTTGCGCGGCCGCACGACCGTGTTCTTCTCGACCCACATCCTCAGCGACGTCGAGAGGGTGTGCGACACGGTCGCGATCATCGACCGCGGGCGCGTGGTCGAGCAAGCCGGCATCGACGAGCTGCGCAGCCGAAGAGGCGGCCTCAGCCGGCTCGTCGTCGAGGTCGACGACCCCGCTCGCCTCGCGACGCTGCTGAAGGACCAGCCGTGGCTGCGCACCCTGACCTCTTCCGAGTCCGGCTGCCTGAAGCTGAGCGTCGACGATCTGGCGGCGGCGCAACGCGAGATTCCGGCCCTCATCGCCCGCTCGGGACTTGCGCTGCGACGTCTCGAGAGCGACGAGCTGAGCCTCGAGGACGTGTTCGTCGGTCTCGTCGGCAGGGGGCAGGCATGACCGGGTTCCGCGCCTTCCTCGGCAAGGAGCTCGGCGAGACGCTCCACACCTGGCGCATCTGGGTGCTCCCTGGCTTCCTCCTCTTCTCAGCGCTCACCGCGCCACTCGTCACGTACTTCATGCCTGCGCTGATGGACATGCTCGGCAGCGAAGAAACGGGGCTCGCGATCCAGGTGCCCGACCCCACTGCGGCAGACGGCGTTCGTCGAGTATCTCGGCAACCTCCGGGATGTCGTGATGCTCGCCCTCGTGATCGCCTACGGCGGCATCGTGAGCTCGGAGCTGCGCAGCGGGACGGGCGCGCTGACGCTCGCCAAGCCCCTCTCGCGGAGCGCCTTCGTGTTCACCAAGTGGCTGTCCCAGCTCCTGGTGATCGCGGTGGCCGGTGTCGCCGGGACGGCCATCTGCATCGGCATCACCGGCGCGCTGCTCGGCAGCGGGCCGACCGCCGCGCTGGCGGCCGGCGTCGGCCTCTGGTTCGCCTTCGCCGCGTTTCTGCTCAGCGCCATGGTCTTGCTCAGCGTCACGCTGCGCGCGCCGGCGGCCGCCTCCGGTGCCGGCGTGGGCATATACATCGCGCTGACGGTCATCGGCCAGTTCGAGCTTCTGAGCCGCTCCTCTCCGGCCGGCCTGATGAGCGCGGGAATCAGGCTCGTGCTCGGCCAGCCGACGACGTGGGTGACGCCGCTGCTCACCGCCCTCGCGGCGACCGCGTGCTCCTGGCCGTCGCCGTCTGGCTGTTCGGCCGGCGCGAGATCTGACGCACCGCGTGCGGGTCGCCGGTCTGCTCCAGCAGAGGATCCGCGCCGCCGCTCCACGCGCACCGTCAGGCCTTCGCCGCCCACCGACACCGCCACGTCGCCGTACTGGTCGGTCCGAGCACAGGGCACGCCGGCACGCGCCAGCAGATCGAGCATCTCGGTCGTGGGATGCCCGTGCTTGTTCGGACCGACGGGGATCACGGCGAGTCGCGGTGCAAGTGCGCCTGAGCAGCCCGGCATCGAGACCACCGGCGCTGCCGTGGTGCGGCACGCCGACCACGCTACAGGGCGGCAGATCGAGCCGCTCCAAGGCCGGCCCCTCGACATCGCCGGGGAGCAGCACCCGCTGGTCGCCGAGTTCGGCGAGCACCACCAGGGCATTGTCGTTCTCGCCCTGGTTGCCGCTGGTCCCGGGCAGCGCTCGCGTGGGCAGCACCCTCAGGCCCCAACCCTCTCCGCCCAGCGACAGCGGCGCCTCGCAGCGCCGCACCTCGGCCCCGGCGGCGGCCAACTCCCCAGCCAGGCGCTCGAGCGTCGCGTCGGGCTCCGGTGGCCGCGGCAGCAACGCAGCCTGGATCGGCACGCTGCCGATCACGTCCTGCAGCCCGCCGGTGTGGTCGGCGTGACCGTGCGAGAGCACGAGCAGGTCGATGCGCCGCACGGCGTGTTCGCGCAGGTCTCGCGCCAGCGGACTGGGTCCGGCATCGATGAGGACCGTCGGCCCCGACGGCATCTGCACCAGCGTGGCGGCGCCCTCGCCGACGTCGAGGAAGGTCACCGTCGCCTGGGAGGGCGCCGTCGGCCCCCGAGGCGTGAGCACGAGCACGACGGCGACCATCGCTCCGCCTACTAGCAGCAGCCGGGCGCGCCGGCCAGAGACCGCCGTGTATGCGACGACACCCACCCCCGCACGGCGTGCCAGCAGCCAGACGCCCACCGCGAGGATCGCCGCAACTCCGGCGAGCAGGAGCCCCAGACTCGGTCCACGCCACTCGTACACAGCCCAGGACAGGCGCCCGAACAGCCGTGCCACCGTGATCAGGAATCCGATGAGCAGACCGGCGAGCAGGTTGAGAGGCACCGACACCCAGGAGCCCACGAAGCCGAGCAGCAGCGACAGCATGCCCAGGAAGCATGATGGGGCCGAGGACGAAGCCGCCGGCGACGTTGGCGGGCACACTGACGAGCGACGTGGAGCCGAACGTGAGCATGGACACCGGGGCCGTGGACAGGCTGGCGGCCACGGTCACGCCGACCTGCTCGGGCAGCGGCCCCGGCAGAGAACGCCAGAGCACGCGTGAGCGGACGCGCCAGGACCAGCAGTCCCGCCACGGCTCCGAACGATAGCTGGAAGCTCACGTCGAACAGGTTGTGTGGGTTGGCGGTGAGCAACCAGGCCCCGGGGGCCAGCCAGAGCAGCCATCCGTCGCTCGGGCGCGAGACCATGATGGCCAGCAGTCCGACGATACCCGCGACGCCGGCGCGCACGATCGACGGATCGGCGCCGGTCAGCAGGACGTAGGTGGCGACCACGGGGACGAGCAGCGCGGTGCGCATCAGCCGAGGGATCGCCAACAGCGTGAACGCGAACGACCACATGCCGCAGAGCAAGACGACGTTCTCGCCCGACACAGCCATGATGTGCAGCAGGCCGCTGCGACGGAAGTCGTCGATGATCTCTGGCTCGACACCCTCATCGTCGCCGAGCACCATCCCCTGCAGGACGTCGCGGACGGGCGCCTGCAAGCCACGCTGGAGATGCCGGCGCGAGGCCAGGCGCAGCTCATCGATCGATCCACGCCAGCCGCGCCGATGCCCGACCACGCTGAGATCGGAGAAGTCCGCCTCCAGCAGACAATGCTCGCCTCGTCGGCGCAGGTAGCGCCCGTAGTCGAACCGGCCGGGCTGTGCCTCCGGCAGCGGTCGCACGCGCACCTCCGACAGCTCGACCAGCGCCCCTTCAGTGAGCGGGCCGCAAGGGTCGTAGTTCGTAGCGCTGCCCCTCCTCGAGCCTGAGACGCAGGTGAGCAGGCTCGTCCAGCGGCGCTCCGCCGGACTCTCTGACGTCCACGGCAAGGGTGACCTGGTCGGGCTCCACGTCGGGCAGGTCGGTGACGACCGCCGAGAGCGGCACCGTCTCCCCGGTCGCCGAGACGAGGGCCGACTGCTCCAGCGCCGCGATCCTCGATCCCCCCACCCCGAGCCCAGCGCTCAGGAGCAGCAACGACAGTCCGGCCGTCAGCGCCACGTTCCACCGATGTGAGGGCTCCATCCGCACGGCGCGACGCGCAGCGAGGCACAGGCCGGTGGCGGCGACAGCCGTCGACCCTGGCGCCCACGCCGGCGCCCGAGCGAGGAGCGACAGCAGCAGCCCGGCGCAGTAGGCCGTGAGCAGCAGGTGCGGCGGCGCCAGCCTGCGCAGACGAGAGCATCAGACGGTGATCGCATCCTTGATGGCGGTGAACCGCGCCTCGCCGATGCCGGGCACGTTCCTGATCTCATCGATGCTGCGGAAGCCGCCGTTGGCCGTGCGATAGTCGATGATCTTCTGGGCGGTCGACGGTCCCACGCCCTGCAGCGTGTCGAGCTCGGCGAGCGACGCCGTGTTGATGTTGACGAGGGTGACGGCCGTCGGCGACCCAGCGGCGGCTTCTCCGCCAGACGCGCCGTCGACTTCCGGCTGCCCGGCCGCTGCGCCGGCAGCCGGCTTCTCAGGGACGACGATCTGCTGGCCGTCGGCGACCCGAGCCGCCAGATTGACGCCGGCGAGTTCGGCCTTGCCGGTCGCCCCTCCGGCGAGATCGAGCGCATCCGAGACGCGCGAGCCCTGCGGCAGCCGGATGACCCCCGGAGAGCGCACCGCCCCACAGACGTGGACGACGACCTCGGAGGCCGCGCCGGGACTGCCGCCGGGCGGCTCCCCGGCCCCGGATGGCGGCGGCGAGGGCGCTGGTGCGAGCACCAGCCGCTCGCCGCTCGGCGGCGTTTCGCTCCCCGTCGGGATCAGGTAGCGCACGCCGACGGCCGCGACGACCACAGCAAGCGCGACGTAGGCGTAGACATGGCGGCGAGAGAGCCGCATGGAGACCTCCGGCGGAGCGGGCGGGCACTCGGTGCGAGCCGACGAGCAGTCGTCCCGCAACGCCGAGACTAGTCGCTCGCGCGGCGCTCCACATCGCCCATTGGGGGGGACCCAGGGGGACGATGCTCAAGCCGACGGGGTGACACTACTTCGCGACGAAGTTCACCAGCTTGCCGGGCACGTAGATCTCCTTGACGATCTGCTTGCCCTCGAGGAAGCGCGCCGTGTTGGCCGCCGCCCTGGCCTCGCCCAGCACATCGCCTTGCGCTGCGTCCACGGCCACCTGCAGACGATCGCGCAGCTTGCCGTTCACCTGCACGACCACGGTCACGACCTCATCGGCGGCGAGCTCCTCGTCCCAGCCAGGCCACGGGGCGTCGAGCACCGTCCCGCCTTGCCCGAGGACCTCCCAGGCCTCCTCGCCGAGATGCGGAGCCATCGGCGCGAGCAGGAGAGTCATGTCGACCATGGTCTCGCGCCACTGAGCCAGCGTGAGCGCGCCGCGCGCATTCGTCCACACGTCGAGCACCTCGTTCTGCAGCTCCATGAGCGCCGAGACGGCTGTGTTGAAGCGGAAGTGCTCCATGTCGTGGGTGACCTTGCGGATCGTCTTGTGCAAGGTACGCAGTACCTGGCGGCCGCGCTCCAGTTCGGCCTCGCCGCCGGCCACCCCACTTCCCTGCGCCTCCACCACTTCGCAGACGAGGTTCCAGAAGCGTCCGAGGAAGCGGAAGCAGCCCTGCACCCCACGATCGCTCCAGGCCACACTCTGCTCGAACGGAGCGATGAAGAGCTCGTAGACGCGCAGGGCATCGGCGCCGTAGCGCTCGACGACGCTGTCCGGCGTGACCACGTTGCCCTTGCTCTTGCTCATCTTCTGGCCGCCCTCAGCGAGCACCATGCCCTGGTTGCGGAGCGTGGCGTAGGGCTCACCGAAGCTGACGTAGCCGGCATCGTGCGCCACCTTGCAGAAGAAGCGCGCGTACAACAGGTGCATGACGGCGTGCTCGGCGCCGCCGACGTACAGGTCGACCGGGAGCCAGTGCTCGACCGCGTCCCTGTCGAACGGCGCCGTCTCGTCGTGCGGCGACGGATAGCGGAAGTGGTACCAGGAGGAGCACGCGAACGTGTCCATCGTGTCGGTCTCGCGCCGCCCCGGACCGCCACAGCGCGGGCAGGTCGCGTGCGCGAAGCTCTCGTCGCGCGCCAGCGGCGACTTGCCGTCATCGGTGGGCTTGTAGTCCTCGATCTCGGGCAGGATCACCGGGAAGCTGGTCGACCGGCACCGGCACAGCCCCGCAACGCTCGCAGAAGACGATCGGGATGGGCACGCCCCAGTAACGCTGCCGGCTGATGAGCCAGTCGCGAAGCTTGAAATTGACCGTGTTGCGCGCGAGGTCTCTCTCTGCGAGCCGCGCGACGATCGCCGCGAAGGCCGGCCCCGGCGCCGCCATGCCGTCGAACTCGCCGGAGTTGACGAGGAAGCCGTCGCCCGTGTAGGCCTCGGTCAGAGTGCCTTGAGCGCCCTCGGGCGGGGCGATGACCTCGACGATCGGCAGCCCGAACTCGGTCGCGAACTGGAAGTCGCGCTCGTCGTGGGCAGGCACCGCCATGATCGCGCCGGTGCCGTAGCCCATCAGCACGTAGTCGCTGATCCAGACGGGGATCTGCGCGCCGTTCACCGGATTGACCGCGTAGGCGCCAGTGAAGACGCCGGTCTTCTCCTTCTCGGTCGAGAGCCGTTCGATCTCGCTCTGACGACGCGCCTGGTCCTGGTAGGCAGCCACGGCCGGTCGCTGTTCGTCGGTCGTGAGGCGTGTCACGGTGGGATGCTCCGGCGCGAGCACCATGTACGTGGCGCCGAAGAGCGTGTCCGGCCGGGTCGTGAAGACCGCCAGAGACTCGTCGAGGCCCGGCAGCGCGAACTCGACCTCGGCGCCCTCGCTGCGCCCGATCCAGTTGGCCTGCATCAGCTTGATCTTCTCCGGCCAGTCGATCGTCTGCAGGTCGTCCAGCAGCCGCTGCGCGTACTCGGTGATGCGCAGGTACCACTGTTCGAGGCCCTTCTTGGCGACGTCGCTGCCGCAGCGCCAGCACTTGCCCTCCACTACCTGCTCGTTGGCGAGGATCGTCTTGCAGCTCGGGCACCACCACTGCTGGCCCATGGCGCGATAGGCGAGCCCGCGCTCGTACATGAGCAGGAAGAACCACTGCGTCCAGCGGTAGTAGTCGCGGTGACAGCTCGTGATCTCACGCGACCAGTCGAACGACAGGCCGACGAGATCCATCTGGCGGTGGTAGTTGGCGATGTTGCGCTCGGTCGTGACGCGCGGATGGACGCCCATCTTGATGGCGTAGTTCTCGGCCGGAAGGCCGAAGGCGTCCCAGCCCATCGGGTGGAGCACGTTGAACCCGCACATGCGCTTGTAGCGCGAGACCACGTCGGTCGGCACGTAGTTGCGCAGGTGGCCGACGCTCAGGCCGTCGCCGGACGGATACGGGAAGAAATCCAGGCAGTAGAACTTCGGCCTGTCCGAGGTGTCGGGCGTGCGGTAGGCGTCGCGCTCCTTCCAGAGGCGCTGCCACTTGCGCTCGACGGCGTGCGGGTCGTAGCGACGATCCATGCGGTCCTCTCCTGGTGGCCTGGCGGGCGCCGGCATCGCCGGAGCAGCGGACACCCAGCGCCTGATTGTACATGAGCCGGCGCGCCCTGCGACGCGGCCCCACAGCTTGCCGCCTGCATCGACTCTGCTATACTTCTGAGCCTGTCGGCAGTCGCTGGCACCACCTTCGGTGGGGGGTATAGCTCAGTTGGGAGAGCGTTTGGCTGGCAGCCAAAAGGTCACCGGTTCGAGCCCGGTTACCTCCACCAGATCTCGCTGCTCCGCCACTCAGCCCCTGATTTCGCCACCGTTTCCTGATCGGCGTGAGGAGCCGTCCCTGCGAGCGCCCGAACAGAGATGCGTGGACCTCGTGACGACCCCCAAGCAGGCGGCCGGGCGACCCCGGCTCTGGGAGATCGACGCCCTGCGCGGCTGTGCTGTTCTCGCGATGATCGTGTTCCACTTCGCCTGGGACTGGGCCTACCTGCGCGGCGACGGCCTCGGCCCCGATGCACAGCACTTCTCGGGCGCGATCGCCCTGATGTTCATCACGCTGCTGGGTCTCTCTGTCTCACTCGACCGCGACCGGACGCGAGCCCAGGGCCGATCGGTCGCGCGACGCACGGCCTGGCGCTTCGCCCTGATCGGCGGATCCGCAGCGCTCGTCACCGTCGCCACCCGCATCTTCCTGCCGGAGACGTTCGTGTACTTCGGCATCCTCCACCTGCTCGCCCTGTGCACTCTGCTGGTGGGCCTGACCGCAGCTCTGGGGCCCACCGCCAACGCGTTCCTGGGAGTCGTCATCCTCGCGATCGGCTGGGGCGGGCTGCTGGCCGGTCCCGCACCCGCGACAGTCCTGTCGCTCGTCGGCTGGTGGTCGCCCCGGCCGACCATCGACTGGTACCCGCTCGTACCCTGGTCCGGGTTCGCCTTCCTCGGGTTCGCAGCGGGCCGATGGCTGTACCCAAACGGTCGGCGACGGTACGCGCTGCCCGACTGGAGCCGACGGACGGCCCCCCTGCGCTTCCTCGGCCGTCACGCCCTGCCGATCTACCTCGTCCACCAGCTGCTGCTGCTTCCCCTGGCCTGGCTGCTGGCCAGCCTGGCCTCCTAGCCCCTCCCTCCACCGTGCCTCATGCCGAGGCGACCTCGACGAGGCGAGCGGACCCACTTCCCCACCCTTCGTTCACCGCTCGCGGACTTCCTGTGCGCCGATGGTCGGGCGGGCGGGTTTAGCCTGCCAGCCAACCGGAAAACATCCCGGAGGACGAACGCTGGGGGTGAGGGGGCGCCCCAGTGACGGAACCGTTTGGGAGGCGTGCATGGAGGATCGGCCGCAGTTCCGGGTCGGGTACGAGAAGCTCGCCGAGGACGCAGGCGTCGTGACACTCGAGGGCGAGATCGACATCTACTCCTCGCCGCAGTTCAAAGAGGTCCTCCTGAAAGGCATCGAAGAGGGCGCCATGAAGGTGCTCATCGACCTCACGGATGTCACGTTCATCGACTCGACGGCGCTGGGCGTCCTCGTCAGCGGCGCCAAGCGGGTGCGCCCTCGCGGCGGAAGCCTCGACATCATCTGCGTCGACGAGAACATCATCAGGATCCTGGAGATCACGGGCCTCGATCGCATCTTCGGGATCTACGCCTCGCGCACCGAGGCCCGAAACGCGGCGGTCGGCTGACCGCGCGCCGCGACACGACCAGCAGACAGGCCGCAGCGACCACGGGAGTCGCTCAGGGGGGCGAGAAGATATGGAGAACCGGGCAACGACCGTCCTGCGTGGCCACAGGCTGCAGAGCACACCGAACGGCGCGAAGACACGGACCTATGGTGTGGGACGCACCTGCGTCATCGAGGGGTGCGGGACACTCCTCTCCGCGTACAACCCTTCGCGCACCTGCTCCGCCCACAACGGGCTTTGGCGAGACGATACCCGCCGCGGCTCCCGACGGACGGCTCCCCGCGAGGAGATTACGCGCCGCTGTCTGTTCGAGGGCTGCGGCCGCGAGTTCACCTCGGCCAACCCGGCTAGGCGGTACTGCCGCGACGCCTGCCGCATGAAGGCCTTCCAGGCCCGCGGCGTAGCCGCCAAGCGAATGGGCGACCTCTCGGGCGCACGCCGCGCCAGCTGACTCCGGCGAACACTCCCGCCCTACGCTGGGATGGCGCTGAACGCCGGGGGAATGAGAGGCGTCTTGCCTTGGACCAGCGCCACCACCGCCTCGTCCAGCGTCTCGAAGACCGGCACGAGATTGGGCAACCCCACGAGCGCCAGGGTGCGTCGCACCTGCCCTCTCGGACGCGCCAGCACGAGTTCCTTCCTCTTGGCCCGCTGGTCACCGACGACACGCACGAGAAACCCGATGAAGCTCGAGTCCACGAACGTGGTGCCCTCGAGGTCGAGGAGCAGGTCTCGCTGGTGGTAGAGAGGTCCGAGCTCGCGTCGCAGGAAGCGATCCACCTCGGGCACCGTCTCGAAGTCGTAGTCGCCCCCCAAGGCGACGATGGGGACGTCGCTGCGAGACGCCCGCGCCCACGTGAGCCGCAGTCTCGCCCGGCGCACGACGAACTCCTCCGCATCCCCCGTGGCACCGGAACGCAGCGCCGCCTTGCCGCCCACCACTTGACCTCCCCGCCTGACAACCATGGCAAGGACGCTAGAGGAGCCCGACAGCCATGTAAAGGGGGCTTGGGGCGATTCTCGGTGAGGCTTCAGGCCAGCCTTAGACAGCGCCAGGAAGCCTCAAGCCTCAAGCGAGCATGCCTCAGAACGTGGTCGAGAGTAGCGCGAGACGAGCCTCGTCAGGCCTCTTCCGCCTGAGCCGCGAGCTTCAGCTTGCGCTGCTGCGGCTCGCGTTCCTTGAGGACCGTCGTGATGGGGCTGGCGACGAAGATCGACGAGTAGGCGCCGGAGAGGATGCCCACGAGCAGCGCGAAGGCGAAGTCCTTGAGGGTCTCTCCGCCGAAGAAGAGCAGGCAGAGCACCGGCAGCAGCGTCGTCAGCGTGGTGTTCATCGAGCGCGTCAGCGTCTGCGAGATCGAGACGTTCACGATCTCCCCGTACGGCAGCCGGCGCAGCTTGGGCTCGTTCTCGCGAATGCGGTCGAAGATGATGACCGTGTCGTACAGTGAGTACCCGAGGATCGTGAGGACCGCCGCGATCGTCGCGGTCGTGACCTCTCGTCCCGTGATCGAGTACACACCCACCACGATGAGGAGGTCGTGGATCTCAGCGCCGACGGCCCCGACCGCGAACTTCCACTGGAAGCGCAAGGTCACGTAGATGAGGATGAGCAGCAGGGCGATGGCGATGGCCTTGAGAGAGGAACTCACCACCAGGCGGCCGAACGTGGCGCCCACCAACTCGAGGCTGAAGATCTCGGCTCCCTCGGGGCTCGCGATCGTGAAGGCCTCATCCAGGGCCTCCTGCAACTCACGTTGCTCCTCGGGGGACAGCGTCTCCGTCTGGATCTGGAAGCCCACCAGGTTGGTGCCTGCGACGTTCTGCGTCTCCTGGATCTGGGCTCCGCCGTGACCGACGGCAGTCACGGTCTTGCGGACCTCGCCCAGCGTCGGTTGCCCCTCGAAGGCAACGCTGACGCGCGTCCCCTCCTTGAACTCGAGCCCGAAGTTCAGCCCTTGGATCGGGTTGCCGTCTCCCTTGATGAACAGACTGCCGAGACCTATCAGGATGACGGCCGCGGAGAGGCCGAACCACCACCGCTTGTGGCCCATGAAATCGAAGCCGTAAAGACCGCTCAGGAAGCTCAAGCCCTCACCTCCGCTTCTTCTTGCGAGATGTCGAGGTGCGCGACCGACGCTGGGCGGGCTTCGCAGGCTGCGGAACGGGAGACGATGCCGGTTCCTGAGTGACCGCATCCGGGGTCGCTTCGGACGAGACGGGAGCCGCTGTCTCGCGACCGCCGGCGGAACCGCGCCGACGTGTGACGCCCGCAGTGGCGGGGCCCGTGGCCCCGACCGCCGCGATCTGCCCGGACCTGACCCCCATGGCGGACGGCTTGTTGAAGAAGGACCGGCCGGCCAGCAGCCCAAGCATGGCACGCGTGAAGAGAACGGCAGTAAGCATGCTGACGAGCACGCCGAGGATCAGCGTGAGGGCGAACCCCTTAGGTGAGGACGTGGCGAAGATGAACAGCACCGCCGCCGTCAGCATCGTCAGGATGTTCGCGTCGAGGATCGTCTTGAAGCCGCGCGTGTACCCGGAGTTCACCGCAGAACGCACGGACTTGCCCGCCCGCACCTCTTCCTTGATGCGCTCGAAGATGACGACGTTGGCGTCGGCGGCCACTCCGATCGTGAGGATCATGCCGGCGATGCCCGGGAGCGTCAGCGTCACGGGGATCGCGCTGAACAGGCCCCACAAGAGGATCCCGTAGACGATGAGGGCGAGATCGGCGACCAGTCCGAGGAAGCGATAGTAGAGCAGCATGTAGAGGAGCACGAGACCCATCCCGACCATGCCGGCCAGGAGAGCCTGGTCGAGCGAGTCACGGCCCAGCGTCGCGGAGACCTGCTGCTGGTAGGCCGGCTCGAGCTTGACAGGCAAGGCGCCGGTGTTGAGCACGAGGGCCAGATCCTGCGACTCCTGGACCGTCATGCTCCCGCCGCTGATCTCCGCTCCGCCGCTGATACCGTCGCGCAGATCCGGCTTCGTGAAGTCGATCATCGGGTCCGATTCCATCTGGTTGTCGAGCACGATGGCGAACGTCTGGGCCTCGTTCTTGAGAAGACCGCTGCGATACAGCTCGCGGGTGACCTCCTGGAACTGCTTGCTGCCTTCGCCGGTGAACTCGATGGAGACGATCGGCTTGCCGTCCTGGCCGTACCCGGCCCGCGCGCTCTCCACGGCGTCTCCCGTCATGACCGGCGGCCGTCGGTAGACGAACCAGACCACCGGCACTTCGCCCGTGGGGTCCTCCTTGGTGTGCACGAGCGCGTAGTCCTCGGTCGCGCCCTCGGCCGCGAGCTGGTCGATCTCGGCTTGCGAGGCTCCTTGGCGCCGCAGCTCCTTGAGCGCCGCTTCCTTGCTCTCGAGAGGACCCACGGGGCGCGCCTCGGTGTCGTCCTTGTAGAACTCGAGCTGAGCCGTCTTGCCGATCACGTCGAGAGCCTGCTGGGGATCATCGATGCCGGGCAGGGCCACCGAGATCTGATCCGTCCCCTGCTTCTGGATGGTCGACTCGGCGACCCCCAGCCCGTTGACGCGCCGGTCGAGGATGCTGATCGCCTGATCGAGCTGCTGCTCGGTGGGAGCCTCGCCCTCGGCGGTCCGCGCCGTGTAGACGACCTCGAGGCCACCCTGGAGGTCGAGACCGAGATGCGTCTTCACGCTCGGTGGCACGATGTAGTAGACGGACACGGCCACCAGGGCGGCCATGAACAGCATGGTCAGCAGGTTTCTGTGTTTCTTCAAAGGAGTCCGGCGTCCGGCAGCATCGGCATGTCAGATGCTAGAGGGTAGTGGAGCGGCACGCGCCGCACAATCCGCGCACGCAACGACCGTCCGCATCTCCGCCGCGAAGTGCTGATCAGCGGTCGCGGAGGAAGCTGGGGATATCGAGGACGTCGTCGTTGACGTCGAAGGGCGGCCTGGGCTCGTCAGGCAAGAACGGCGTGCCTGCGGGCCCAGCGTCCGCACCTAGGCGGCGCGCCGGCGGCTCAGCCTCGATCGGCCGGTCGAAACCGGTGGCCACGACGGTGACGCGGATCTCGTCGCCGAACGTGGGGTCGATGACGGCTCCGAAGATGATGTTGCAGTCCTTGTCGGCGGCGCTGGCGATGATCTCGGCCGCCTCGTTGATCTCGAACAGCCCGAGGTCGGCGCCCCCGGTGATGTTGAGAAGGATGCCGCGGGCGCCCTCGACGCTGGCCTCCAGCAGGGGTGAGCTGATCGCCGCACGTGAAGCCTCGACCGCCCGGCTCTCGCCGCCGGCCGTGCCGATGCCCATGAGAGCCGACCCGGCGTCCTTCATGATGGTACGCACGTCGGCGAAGTCGAGGTTGATGAGGCCGGGCACGGTGATGAGGTCCGTGATGCCCTGAACGCCCTGGCGCAGCACATCGTCGGCGACCTTGAACGCCTCCATGACAGAGGTGCGCCGCTCGACCACCTCGAGCAGGCGGTCGTTGGGGATCACGATGAGCGTGTCGACCTTGTCGCTCAGCGCAACGATGCCGGCGCCCGCCTGCTTGGCGCGTCGCTTGCCCTCGAACGTGAAGGGCCGCGTCACGACGCCGACAGTGAGGGCGCCAAGCTCCTTGGCCAGCTCTGCGATGACCGGAGCGGCGCCCGTACCGGTACCGCCGCCCTTGCCGGCGGTCACGAAGACCATGTCGGCGCCCTTGAGCGCGTCGCGCAGCTCGTCCTTGCTCTCCATGGCGGCCTGGAAGCCGATATCGGGGTTGGCGCCTGCGCCGAGCCCGCGAGTGATCTTGCTGCCGATGTGGATCTTCACGTCTGCATCACACATCTGCAGCGCCTGTGCATCTGTATTGACGGCGATGAGCTCGACGCCGCGAAGACCTGCGTCCACCATCCTGTTGACGGCGTTGGTGCCCCCGCCGCCCACGCCTACCACCTTGATCACGGCGAGGTAGTTCGCTGACGCGTCGATCATCCTGGTGACCCTCCTGTCGCGGTCGAGACCCGCCGTGACGGCCCGTAGAAACTCTCTACTTGCACTTGAGAGTTTTCCCGGCCCTCATTCGCACCCCGAGAAACCGACTCCTTGCAGCGCTCCCTGAGAACAGATGGCGAAGCCTGACGACCGCCGTCCGCGCTTCCGGTTAACATACTGAGGGCTCTCGGAGGTGTCAAACGACCACCCTCATCCTTCTGGCGAAGGTTCGGTGATGCCAACCCTCCAGCTGTTCTTGAACAGTCACTGGAGCATCGGCTGAGCCAGCACCCGATCGGGGGTGGAAACATCGATGTAGGTGGCGCGCAGGCCCCGGTCCCTGTAGCGCTTGAGGACGGCCCGCAAGGGCCGTCCGCTTGGCCAGGGGTCGCTCTCCATCGCCCCACACGGCCCGCAGCCCGTTGGCGAAGCGAAGCGTGACCTGACCCCGGTTCACCTCCACGACCTCGAGACGCTCGCGCAGCGCTGCGTTGAGACTGGTGATGGCCCCGACTGCGACACGCGCCGCGGGATCATCGAGCGTTCTCCCTGCCTCGACGCGGGCGGCGACCGCGAATCGCGGCAGACGCAGGCTGGCGTTCGGCGGGCCATCTTGCGTCTCCTGCGAGTCCCGGGTGTCGCCGGAGTTCCCGCCCACGGCGCCGGCGGCGGACGCGGTCGGCGCCTGCCCCGCGTCCGCCGGGGTGCCTGTAGGCGAAGGGCTCGGCGAACCGTCAACCGAGCGCTGCCCGTCGCGTCCCTCAGCCGACGTCGCCGTTCCCTGACTCGTGGTCTTCAGCTTGGTGATCACGTAGGCATCATCCGAGATCACGAACCAGCGGTCGCCGCTGCGAACGTATGCGACCGGCTTGTGCTCTTGAATGTGCACACGCAGGGTGACGGGGAAGTCACGGTCGACGGTCGCGGTCGCCACGTAGGGCAATGGCTTGAGCGTCTTGCGAACGTCCTTGTTCGTCACCGTGAAGACGTTGCGGCCGAGGTAGTCCTCACGCAGCAGACGTTTGAGGCGCTGCTCCTTCACGAGAGAGTCGCCGGTCACCACCACCCTCTCGATGGAGAAGGACGGCGAACTGCGGCCCCACGCGTAGACCGCCGTTGGCAGCGCCAAGATGGCCAGCGCGAGCAGCACCGTCGGCAGAAGACGCAGATGTGGACGGCTCGCTCCGCGTCCGTTGGCCATAGAGCGGAACCTTCTCGGAGAGGACAGCTACCTGGTGTTATTCGCCGCCGGGAGTGTCTTCTCCTTGCCCGCCGAGGGCGGCGAGCACCTGTTCCCCCGCGCGATAGACGTCGCCCGCCCCCAGCGTCAACAGCAAGTCGCCGCGTCGCAGACGCGGCGCCAGGTATCCGGCGACGTCGGACAGTCGGGGCACGTACACGACGGGGCCACCCGGCCGTTCGCCCAGGTACGCGTCGACGATCAGCTTGCCGGTCACGCCGGGCTCAGGCTCCTCCCTGGCGGGGAAGATGTCGGTCACTACGGCCTCGTCGGCGAGCGTGAGGGACCGTCCGAACTCGCGCTGGAGGTAGCGGGTACGTGAGTACAGGTGCGGCTGGAAGACCGCGATCACGCGGTCGTGGGCGCCCCGCTTGGCCGCCGTCAGCGTGGCGGCGATCTCGGTGGGATGATGCGCGTAGTCGTCGACCACCACCACGCCGTCCTGCCGCCCCACTTCCTGGAAACGCCGCGCGGCGCCACTGAACGTGGCCAGGTGAGGCGCCGCCTGCGCCGGTGAGACTCCAGCATGGCGCAGCACGGCGAGAGCGCTCAGGGCGTTCAGGACGTTGTGCTCCCCGGGCGCAGCCAGCGTCACGCGGGCGAGCTCCTCACCGTCCTGCAGCACGGTGAACTCGCTGCCCCGGTCGTCGACCGTGTGCACGTTCGCCGACAGATCGCCGCGACCGATGCCCACCTCGACCACGGCGGCGTGTGTGTGGTGAGCGAGATCCTCGCCGCCGCTCCCGGCGACCAGCACCAGGAGCCCCTCGGCGGGCAGCAACGCGACGAAATGGCGAAACACCTCGAGGACATCGTCGAGACAGCCGTAGTTGGCGTGGTGGTCCAGCTCGACGTTGCTCACGATGGCCGCTTCGGGGCGCAGGAAGACAAGGCTGCCGTCGCTCTCGTCCGCCTCGGCCACCAGCCACTCACCCCGGCCCACGCCGGCGTTGGAGCCGACGTCGTTGAGCTCGCCGCCCACGAGGAAGGTGGGATCAAGGCCGGTCTGGCGCAGCACGTGAGCGATCATCGAGGAGATGGTCGTCTTGCCGTGCGTGCCGGCGACCGCTATTCCGCGCCGCAAGGTCATCACGCGCGCCAGCATCTCGGCGCGAGCCAGGACGGGAAGCCCCGCCGCCCGCGCCGCACGCACCTCCGGGTTGCTCTCCGGGATAGCCGAGGAGATGACCAGAAGCGCCGCGTCACCGAGGTTATCGGCGTGATGACCGATGTGGACGTCGACGCCGGCAGCCTCGAGATTGCGCGTGTAGCGAGAGGCCTTGAGGTCTGACCCCGCGACACGCACGCCCAGCCGGGCCAGCACCATGGCGATGCCGCTCATGCCGGCGCCGCCGATGCCGACGAAATGGACCGGCTGCGGGAAGTCTCTCATCGCATCGTCACTCATCGCCCCTCATCTCCTCAGGATGCTCTCGATCTCGTCGACGACCCGCTGCGCCGCATCGGGCCGGCCCAGAGCCGCGCTGGCCGCCGCCATCGCCGCCAGACGCCCCGCGTCGCCGAGCAACCCGCCGACGAGCCGCTCGAGCAGAGCGCCCGTGAGCGCCGCGTCATCGACCAGCAGCGCCGCGCCACCGCGCTCCATCCATAGGGCGTTCTTGCGCTGGTGGTCGGCGGTGGCATGCGGATAGGGCACCAGGATCGCCGGCCTGCCCAAGGCCGCCAGCTCGGCGACGGAACCGCCGGCGCGTGCGACCACGAGCGACGCGGCGGCCATCGCCGACGCCAGGCGGTCAGTGTAGGGCACGAGGTGATAGCGCTCAAACCGCTCGCCTCGCTCCTCGAGCTCGGCAAGCACGGCGGCGTGATTGCGCGGGCCGCAGACATGGACCAGCTCGAAGCCGAGCTCGCGGCCGCCGAACGCGTCGACGCAGGCGCGGTTGATGCTCTGTGCGCCCTGGCTGCCGCCGAAGGCGAGCACGGCCGGCAGGTCGGACCGCAGGCCGAAGACCTCGCGGCCCTCCGCAGAAGTCGCCGAGAGCTGTGCGGGCGAGAGCGGGCGTCCAGTGACGACGTACTTCGGCGCCCGCAGGCCCTGGATCGGGAAGCTGAGGCAGACACGCTTGACGAAGGGCCGCAGGAGGCGGTTCGCGACCCCGAGATGCGCGTCGGCCTCGAGGGCCATCGCGGGGATGCCGCGAGCGGCGGCCAGCGCCACGATGGGGCCGCCGGCGAACCCCCCGCCACCGACCGCGACATCGGGACGCACGTCGCTGAGGATGCGCAGCGCCCGCGGCGTCGCCGCCGCGAGCAGCTTGAACGTCGTCACGTGGTCCTGCGACGCCACGCGCCGCGTGAACCCTTTCAGCTCCAGCGCGTACGTCTGGTACTGCGAGGCCACGCGCTCGACCTGCGACGGCGTCGTCACGACGACGACCCCAGCGCCGCGGGCTCGCGCTTCAGCGGCGACGGCGAGGACCGGCTGCAGGTGACCGCCGGTCCCCCCTGCGGCCAGCAGAACGCGCGCTCCGCTCAGGGCTGACGGCAATGTGACTCCTTCGATTCGTGGCGATGTTCAGCAGGATCCCAAGGCCGGCGAGCACGACGACGAGGCTGGTCCCCCCAAGCGAGACGAGCGGCAAGGGTATGCCCGTCAGCGGCAGGATGCCGAGCGCCGCGCTGATGTTGAGCGAGGCCTGCCCGATGATGATGACCGTGATGCCCGTCGCCAGCAGCTTGCCGAACAGCTCCTTGCAGTTGATGGCGATGCGAAAGCCGAACCACGCGAGGGCGACGTACATCGCCACCAGAGCGAGGATCCCGACGAGGCCGAGCTCCTCGCCGATGATGCCGGTGATCATGTCGGTGCCCTGCTCGGGCAGGAAGCCGAACTTCTGCACGGAGTTGCCGAGGCCGACCCCGAAGAAGCCTCCGGAGGCGACCGAGATCAGCGACTGCGTCGCCTGGAAGCCGCTCCCTTGGGGGTCGCTCCAAGGGTCGAGGAACGTGTTCAGTCTGATCGAGCCGGTAGGGCTCGACGACGATGAGCGTCAGCACGGCGAGGACACCGGCCGTGCTCAGCGCCGCGAGGTGACGCAGCCTGGCGCCCCCGGCGATGAGCGTCGCGAAGACGGCAGCACACAAGGACCAGCGTCGTGCCGAGGTCCGGCTCGAGCATGATCAGCCCCGCCGCGGGCACGATGCCGATGCCCGAGAGGAGAAGGAAGCGCCCGAGCCGCGTGACCTCGAGCGGGCGCCGGACGACGAGCGTCGCGACGAGGATGACCGCCGCCAGCTTGGCCAGCTCGCTGGGCTGCAGACCCACGCCGCCGACCACGATCCAGCGGCGAGCGCCGTTCACGCTCGTGCCGATCCCCGGGGCGAGTACGAGCGCCAGCGCGGCCAGCGCGAGCCCCGCAAGAGGATAGGCCAGCCGCCGATACCAGGCGTAGTCGACATGCGCGAGCGTCCACATGGCGGCGAGGCCGAGCATGGCGAAGACGAGCTGCCGCCCGACGAAATGGAAGCTCGAGCCGTACTCGAAGAAGGCCTGCGCCGACGAAGCGCTGTAGGCCATAACGAGGCCATAGAGAAGGAGCAGCATGGTGACGAGCATGAGGGCGCGTCGCTCGCCCACTCCCGGCGCGGGCAACGCCCCCGATGTCGCGGATGCCGCGCGACTCCGCCGCCCCCTGCCGTACTGCGGCGGCGCTCGCCCGCAGGCTGCCCGGCGCTGCGCAGGAGCGCTCCGCCGTTCGGCTTGGCCACCGCGCCCGTGAAGCGGCCCGACGATCGTCGCGAGGCGCGGCGCTGCCCTGGGCGCGTTCCCCGGACTCTGGACGGCGCCTTCCCGCGGAACCCGCGCGGCGATCCTTGGACGCGGCGCGGCGATCGTCAGGAGAAGGCGAATCGTCGACCCAGGCTATGGTAGTCCAGCCTCGCGCTGCCCGCGCCGCGCCCTCTTGCCTTCACCCGGCTCCAGCTCCTCGCAGCTCGCTCACCACCCGCAGGAAGTGTTCGCCCCGCTCGACGTAGTCCCTGTACTGGTCCCAGCTCGCGCAGGCTGGGCTCAGGAGCACGACGTCACCCGCCACTGCGGCTCTGCAGGCCGCCGCCATGGCGGCCTCGAGGTCGTGACAGACCCTGGCCGGCGTCGCCCCGACGCCGCGCACGGCCCTGCGCGCCGCGAAAGCCGCCGCGAGCCGCGGCGCCGTGGCCCCGATCAGGAAGACCTCCTTCACGAGGCCCTCGGTGGCCGCCGCGAGATCGTCGTAGGTCGCGCCCTTGTCGTACCCGCCGAGGATGAGGTGCACGGCGCCGGAGTACGCGGTGAGCGCCTTGAGCGTCGCGTCGACGTTGGTCGCCTTGGAGTCGTTGACGTAGGTCACGCCGTCGACGACACCCGCCACCTGCAGACGGTGCGGAACACCCTTGAACGTGCGCAGCGTCTCGGCGACGGCAGACGGCGGCACGCCCTGAGCGGCGGCGGCGGCCGCCGCCGCCAGCGAGTTCTGAAGGTTGTGAACGCCCTTGAGCGCCAGCTCGGAGGAGTGACAGAGGGCGACGTGCTCGCCCCCGCGCTCCAGCCACAGCATGTCGTCGTCGCGCATCCCGGCGACCATGCCGTGCGCTGCGTGGCCGTGCCGAGCCGAGAACCAGGCGCGCCGGGCAGCGCCCATCGCGTGGACCGAGCGCGACTCGTCCAGGGTGCCCGGATCGTCGGCGTTCAGCAGCGCCAGATCGTCCCGCGTCTGGTTTGCGAAGATGCGCAGCTTCGCGGCCGCGTAGGCGCCGTAGCTGCCGTGACGGTCGACATGATCCTCCGTGAGGTTGAGCAGGACGGCCACATGCGGGCGGAACTTCTCGATGTGCTCGAGCTGGAAGCTCGAGAGCTCGGCGACAACGGTCGCCTCGGGCGCCACGACGTCGGGCATCTCCGCAAGGGCGTAGCCGAGATTGCCGCCGACGACCACGGGCAGGCCCGCGTCGCGCAGAATGGCTCCGGTGAGCTCCGTCGTCGTCGTCTTCCCGTTGGTGCCGGTGATCCCGATGATGCGGTTCGGCAGAAACCGCGACGCGAACTCCACCTCGCTCCACACCGTGACACCCCCGCGAAGGGCGGCCTGCACGAGGGGACTTGCGTCCGGAACGCCGGGGCTCTTGACCAGCACGTCCGCCGCGGCCGGCAGCGCCGCCTCCGGACCGAGACGGACGACGACGCCCTCAGCAGCCAGCGCCTCCAGCGTGTCGGCGGGCAGCTCGGCCGCCTCGTCCAGACCCACCACTTGCACGTCCGGCAGGCGTCGACGAGCGAGGAGCGCCGCCGGCCGACCGCTGCGGCGCAAGCCGAGAACGACGATCGTGCGGATGCCGTCGAGCTCCATATGCCCCCCTCAGAAGGTCGCGTAGTAGGCCGCGAACCCCGTGCCGGCGAAGATGGCAGCGACGATCCAGAAGCGTACGATGATCTTCGTCTCCGACCAGGCCTTGAGCTCGAAATGGTGGTGGAGCGGGGCCATGAGGAAGACCCGGCGATGGAAGAGCTTGAACGAGATGACCTGCAGGGTGACCGAGGCGGCCTCGATCACGAAGAGACCGCCGATGATGAGCAGGACGAACTCCGTACCGGTGAGCACGGCGAGGCCCGCGATCGCCCCTCCCAGCCCAAGGGATCCCGTATCGCCCATGAAGACGTCCGCCGGGAACGTGTTGTACCAGAGGAACCCCAGGCAGGCGCCCCCGACACAGCCCGCCACGACCATGAGGTCGGTGATCCCGGGATCGTTGGCGTTGCGTCCGATGACGAAAGCGATGCCGGCCAAGGCCACGAGCACGATCGCCGAGGCACCCGCCGCCAGACCGTCGAGGCCGTCCGTGAGGTTCACGGCGTTCGAGAACCCTGCGATCGTCAGGAACACCAGGGCATAGAAGCCAAGGGTGCCCAGCTGCAGCCGATAGTCGCTGAAGGGCACGTCGACGCGAGTGTCCACACCGGCGAAGCGCAGCGCGATGAAGCCCACGAAGAGCGCCAACAGCAGCTGCAGGAACAACTTGAGACGAGCCGACAGCCCGAGGGAGCGCTTGCGTGCGATCTTGGTCCAGTCGTCCACGAAACCGATGAGGGCGTTGCCGTAGGCGGCGATCAGTACCGTGATCGAGGCCACCGAGAAGCGGCTGAACACGACGAACGGGACGAGCACGGCGAACCAGATGGCGAGACCGCCCATGGTCGGCGTGCCTTCCTTGGCCTTGTGCCCCTCCGGGCCCTCCTCCCGGATGCTCTGGCCGAACTCGTTGAGGCGCAGCCAACGGATGAAGGGCGGTCCGATGATCAGCATGACGACCATGGCCATGACGCTGGCGCCCATGGCCCTAAGCATCGTCGATCCCCTGCAGGGCCTGCGCCACCCGTTCGAGTCGCAGGACGCGCGACGCCTTGACCAGCACGGCGCTGCCGGTCGGGACCACGGCGGGCAGCGCCGCGAGGCACTCCTCGACGGTGGCGAACCATGTCTCCCCGGGAGCGCCGGTCAACAGGTCGCGAGAGAGCTCTCCGACCGCGACCAGCCGGACCCCGGCGGCGACGCAGTGCTCACCGACGGCGCGGTGGAAGTCGGCGGCTCCAGGGCCAAGCTCGTACATGTCGCCGAGCACCGCGACCAGCGGCCGGCCGTCGGCGATGGCCACGAGGTGGTCGACCGCCGCCATCATCGCCACCGGGTTGGCGTTGTAGCTGTCGTCGAGCAGCAGCCCGCCGCCGGGCAGCTCCGACACGGCGCCGCGCTGGTCGCTGAAGGCGACCTGGGCCGCGCCCTCCCGCGCCTGCTCGAGGCCGAAACCCAACTCCACGAACGCGGCCAGCGCGGCCAGCGCGTCGTGCAGGTAGTGCCGTCCCGTGAAGTTGAAGTCGAGCTGCTCCCACTGCCCGAAGGCATCGACCGTGACCCGCGTGTTCTCGCCACGGCGCTCCTCGTCGACGAGGCGGACATCGGCCCCCGGCGCCGCGAACGTCACCACACGCCCCGCGAGACGCGCCACGTGACGATCCAGCAGGGGCTCATCGCCCGGGACGACCGCTATGCCTCCCTCGAGCTCCTCGAGGAGCTCCGCCTTGGCCGCAGCCACGTCCTCCAGGGACCCGACCAGTTCGAGGTGTACCGGGGCGATGGTCGTGATGACCCCGATGTCCGGACCGGCGATGCGGGCCAGCTCCCTGATCTGCCCGTGTCCGCGCATGCCCATCTCGACCACTGCGACCTCGGTGTCCGCCTCCATGCGCAACAGCGTGAGCGGCACGCCGATCTCGTTGTTCAGATTGCCACGCGTCGCCACCGCGCGTGCGACCGGCCGCAGCAGAGCCGCGAGGATATCCTTGGTCGCGGTCTTGCCGGCGCTGCCGGTGACCGCGACGACCTTGGCCTCGCTGCGCCGGCGCACCGACGCCGCGAGGCGCTGGAGCGCGCTGCGCCCATCGTCGACGACGATGCGATGCAGCGCCGTCCAGCGTGCGGGCCGCGGCGGCGCCGACGACCACTGCCGCCGCGCCGGCCGCCAGGGCCTGCGGAGCATGTGCGTCGCCGTCGAACTGCTCGCCGCGCAGGCCGACGAAGAGGTCACCTGGGCTCATCGTACGGCTGTCGGTGCTCACGGCGCGCACCTCAGTGCGCGGGTCGCCTCCCACGAGCCGGCCGCCGCAGGCGACGGCGACCTCCTGGAGCGTCAGTGTCAGCATGCGCTCAGGAGTCCTCCCGCAGCTCGTCGAGCAGCGCCCGAGCGACCTCGCGATCGTCGAACGGGATGCGCCGGTCACCGACGGTCTGCCCCTGCTCGTGACCCTTGCCGGCGATCAAGACAAGATCGCCGGCCCTCGCCTCGGCGAGCGCCAGGCGGATCGCCATGCGACGGTCGGGCTCGACGGTCAGATCGTCCAGCCGCTCGCGCGGAACTCCAGCCACGATCTCATCGACGATCGACATGGGATCCTCGCTGCGAGGGTTGTCGGACGTGACGAAGGCGCGGTCCGAGAGACGCGCGCCGATCGCCCCCATGAGAGGCCGCTTGCCACGGTCCCGATCGCCGCCGCAGCCGAACACGACGAGAACGCGGCCGCGACTGACGGCCCGTGCGGCCTGCAGCGCGTTCTCGAGCGAGTCCGGCGTGTGCGAGTAGTCGACGATCACGCCGAACGGCTGCCCGACGCGGACCGCTTCGAAGCGGCCTGGCACGCCCTCGGTGAAAGCCAAGCCCTCGAGGACCGCGCTCAGCGGCAGACCGAGGGACAGAGCCGCCGTGGCCGCCGCCAGCGCGTTCTCGACGTTGAAGCGAGCAGCGAGGCGCAGCGTCAGCCTTTCCTCGATGCCCAGGCGCGGGACGAGCAGCGTGAAGGCCGAGCCGTCGGCGCGCAGTTCGAGATCACAGGCACGAGCATCGGGCGTCTCGCCAGACGACGGCGCGCCTGCGGAGACAGCGTACGTCCAGAGGTCTTCGCCATACAGCGGCCGGCAGTCGTCCGCGAGCCGCCGGCCGAACGGGTCGGCTACGTTGACGACCGCCGTTGCGCGCCCGTTGCGGACCTCGTCGGGCAGAAAGAGACGACGCTTGGCCAGGTAGTACTCCTCGATGCCGCTGTGGAAGTCGAGATGGTCGCGCGTGAGGTTGGTGAAGACGACCGCGTCGAAGTCGATGGCGACGGCCCTGTCCAGAGCCAGTGCGTGCGAGCTCACCTCGAGGACGCACGCCCGATCGCCGGCGTCGACCATCTCCCGGAACATGCGCTGCAGGTCGAGGGACTCGGCAGTCGTGAGCTGCACGGGGTACTCTCGCCCGCCGATGCGATTGACGACGGTGCCGAGCAGCGCCGACTGGCGCCCCGCGGCGGCCTCGATACCGGCGATCAGGTGAGACGTCGTGGTCTTGCCGTTGGTCCCGGTCACACCGGTGACGAGCAGTTCGCGAGACGGCTCCGCGTACCAGCGCGCCGCCATGAGCGCCAGGGCCCGACGGACCGACGGCACGATGACGTGCGTGAGTTCTAGGCCTGTGTCGTGCTCGCAGACCAGGGCGAGCGCCCCGGATGCAGCGGCTTGCGCCGCGAAATCGTGCCCGTCCGAGCGCAGGCCGCGGACACAGAAGAACAGGCTGCCTGCGCCCACGTCCTGCGTGTGGTAGGCGAGGCCACGGACCGTCGTCGTCGGGTCGCCCCGCACCTGCTGCTCCGGCGACCGCCTCGACAAGCTCAGCAAGCTCCATCGGGTTGGATTCTAGCAGAACGTCGCGCCGCCCCATTGGCTCTCCAGGTCCTCTCTCGGCTCGCGTGGAAGCCGGTGTCAGGGTCCGATCTCCAAGTGCTGGAGCGCGAAACTCATGATCTCCCGCACCGCGGGCGCCGCGATCTCGCCGCCGGAGTGCGACGTGCGCGGCTCGTCCACGGCGACCAGCACGACGAGCTCGGGACGGTCGGCGGGGACCATGCCCACGAACGAGGCGACGTAGTCGGTCTTGGAGTAGCCGCTGCCGTCTGCCTTCTGCGACGTACCCGTCTTCCCGGCCACCTTGTGGCGCGGGAGCTGTGCCTTCTGACCGGTGCCCTCGGCGACCGCGAGAGCCAGCATGCCGCGCACCTGCCGCGCGACGCGCGCCGGGATGACCCGGCGTTTCTCCTCCTCGTCGGGAACGGTCGCGCCGACCTGCGCGACCAGCCTCGGACGCACCATGAAGCCGTTGTTGGCGACCGCACACGCGGCCGTCGCCATCTGCAGGGGCGTCACGGCGATACCCTGGCCCATGGGGATGTTGCCGATCGAGGATCCCGACCACTCGTCCACCGGCGCCACCAAGCCGGGGATCTCGCCGGGGAAGTCTACGCCAGTGGGCTTGCCGAAGCCGAAGTCGTCTACCCATTCGGACAGGTCGTGCTTGCCCATCTTCTGGGCGATGGTCACGGCGCCCACGTTGCTCGACCACTGCATGATCTGCGCCACCGAGTAGTTGACGGTGGCGCGCTCCTGAGCCTCATTGATCTCGCGGTCCGCCACCACGATGCTCGACTGAAGAGTGAACGAGCTCGTCGGCTTCACGACGCCGTCCGCGAGTGCGCCGGAGATGGTGACCAGCTTGAAGATCGACCCGGGCTCGTACATGTCGGTGACCGCCCGGTTGCGCTCCGTCTCCGGCGCCCGCCCGAAGACGTGGTTCTTGACGACGGGCACGTTGGCGTTCGCCAGGATCTCACCGGTCCGCGGATCCATGACGAGGGCCACGGCCGCCTTGGCCTGCGAGCCCCGCACCGTGCGCGCCAGGATGTCCTCGGTCACGGCCTGGATCCCGGCGTCGATCGTCAGACGCACGTCTGCGCCGGCGACGGGATCGGTCTGCGCGAACGGTCCTCACGAGGCGACCGGACGTGTCACGAACGACGTCCCGGGTGCCGGCCGTGCCGCCCAACTGCTCGTCGTAGTACAGCTCGATGCCGGCGATGCCGCGATTGTCGACGTCGGTGAAGCCGATCACCTGCGCGGCCGATCCCCTCATGGGGTAGCTTCGCTTCTCCTCCGCGTAGGCGCCCACCCCGGGCAGGTCAAGCGCCAAGGCTGCCTTCGCAAGCCCGGGATCGACCGTGCGCGCCACGAAGGCGAATCCGCTCTCGGGCTGCGAGAGGGCCACCTGGATCGCCCGTCGCTCCTTCTTGCGCGTGATCTGGAGCGCGTCGCACAGCTTGCGTGCCGCTGCCGCCGGATGGTCGAGCATGTGCGGCGCCGCGTACACCGTCTGCCGCGGCGTCCCGACGGCCAGCTCCTGACCGTTTCTGTCGACGATCGCGCCGCGCTCGGCGGGCAGATCCACCACCCTCGTCTGCTGCTGCTCGGCGAGCTTCGCGAGATCGTCCGACGAAGCCGCCAGCGCGACGGCTCTGCCGCCCACGAGCACGAGAAAGGCAAGGACGAGGAAGCGCAAGAGCCGGATGCGGCCGTCTGTGCCCCGCCCTCCGTTCCCGCCGGCGCCGCGAAGCCTCCCGCCGGCCAACCGGCGGATGCGGCCGCCGCGCCGGTCCGATACGCGGCGCTGCCCACGGGCGCTGCCAGGCATCAGGGCCTCGTGCTTGCTTTGGCGTCGCGCCCCTCGGCGACCACCAGGTACTGAATGGTCGCCGTATCGACGTCGATCAGGCCGAGCCGATTCTTGGCGATGCTGCGGATGCGCACGATCGAACCGAGATGCGCGAGCTCTTCCTGGAGCTGCGCGTTCTCCGCGGCGACGCGCCGCTCCTCACTCGCCACCGCATCGGTGGCGACCGTCTTCTGCACGACCGCGAAGCTCATCGCGACGCGACCCGCGGCGAGCACCGCCACACAGAGCACGAAGACGACGAAGGACTCGAGCATGACGGGAGGAGACAACGGGGCGCCGCCGCGTCCGAGAGGCAGGGCTCGCAGCCGGCCTCACCGGCACTCGCTGCGGCTGCTCCCGGCGACGCGGAGCCTGTGCCGCGTCCCGCGCCTGTGCCGATGCCGCCATCCGCACTTCTCCTAGAGCTTGACGGCGACGCGGAGCTTGGCGGACTTGCTGCGCGGATTGACCTCGATCTCGCGCGCCGTCGGCGTCGACCGCCCTCCGCGTGAGAAGGCGCATCGTGGGCTCATGGCCGCAGGCGCACTGCGGCAGACCGGGCGGGCAGATGCAGCCCGCGGCGCGGTCCCTGAAGAAGCCCTTCACCATGCGGTCCTCGAGGGAATGGAAGCTGATCGCCGCGAGACGCCCACCCGGGCTTGAGGACGCGAAACGCCTCATCGAGCCCGCGTGCCAGCGAGTGCGAGCTCGTCGTTGACGACGATGCGCAGCGCCTGGAACACGCGCCGTGCCGGGTTGCCGGCCGCGAAGCGCGCCGGAGTGGGGATCCGCCGCTTGATGATCTCGACCAGCTCGCACGTGGTGCTCGATCGGCTGCTTCTCCCGCGCCGCGACGATGCCGCGCGCGATCGACTTCGCGTACCTCTCCTCGCCGTAGCGCCGGAAGATGTCGGTCAGTGCATCCGCACTCAGTGTGTTGACGAGGTGTGCCGCCGAGACCTCGAGTTCCGGGTCCATGCGCATGTCGAGAGGCGCATCGTAGGCATAGGAGAAGCCCCTCTCGCGCCGGTCGAGCTGCATGGAGGAGACACCCAGGTCCATGAAGACCATGTCGGCCGACGCTTCCTCACGCGTGGCCAGAACGCCGGCGAAGTTGCCCTGGTAGAACTGGCATTCGCAGGGCGCGGAGCGGGTGACGTCGCGGAAGAAGTCGGCGACGCTGGGATCACGATCGATGGCGACGAGAACACCCGTCGGGCCGAGTCGAGCCGCGACCGCCTCGGCGTGGCCTCCGGCCCCGAAGGTACAGTCGACGGCGACCTCGCCCTCAGCTGGGCGCAGCAGATCGACCGACTCCTCGAGCAGGACCGGCGTGTGCGCTAGCGCCATCTCGAACTCATGAAGCTGCCAGCTCGTCTGCGGTAGCATCGGCCTCCTCCTCCAAGCGGGCCAGATACTCGGCCCACGCCGCCCGGTCCCAGATCTCGATGTGATCCTCGACCCCTATGATGGTCACTTCCCGTTCAATGCCGGCGTACTGGAGCTGCCGTGCCGGCAGCGTGATGCGTCCCTGACCGTCGAGCATCTGATGAACGGCGCCGGCGGTCGTGAAGCGCTGCATGTCCCGCGCCTTGCTCCTCAGCGAAGAGAGGCCCGCCGATCGCTGGTCGAGGTATGCCTGGAAGCCGTCCGGCGAATAGCCCGCCAGACAGGGCTCAAGGCCCCGCGTCACGTACACGCCGTCGGCGAAGAGCCGGCCGCAGCCGCGCGGGGACGGAGACGCGGTTCTTGGCGTCCAGAGTGAAGTCGTACTCCCCTACGAGCATCAGCCGCTGCATGCGCGCCACTTTACCCCACCACTCCCCACATTGCAACAGAATTTGCCACTTCCCTGTCAGTCCATGGGGTCGGCGCCACGCATGCCGCCGGAGGCGGCCGACTGCGGCCGCCGGGTTCGCTCGCCGAGGCCGGAGAAGGGGGCGCGGGAGATGCGGCACGAAGCGGCCGCGAGCGGGGGCTCTGGCCGGGCGCGCGACGACCCTGTCGACGCTCGCGGTGTGCTCCGCCTGAGGCTACGCAGGGGAGCGGCCGCCGGCCGGAGAACGTCGCCGCGCGGGCCCTCGGAGACCCTACTTCGGCGGGATGTTGATCTTGGCGCCGGCCGTGAGGGTGTTGAGGTTCTTGTTGGGGTTCAGCTTCTCGACGGCGTTGACCGTAGTGTCGAACTTCACCGCGATACCCGACAATGTGTCGCCGGACTTGACGACGTAGACGCGCGTGCCGTCCTTCTTGGTCGTTGCCGCGCCGGCCTTCGCGGCGCTCGCCTTCGGCGACGGCGATCACGACGACCTCAGGTCCGCCACCGATCATGCCCGACTGGAAGAGCAGGACCACGAGGACGATGACGGCCGCCAGAAAGACGGCGGGGGCGGCGATACGTGCCACCGACCGACTGCTGGTGTGCGCGGCGGCCGGGGGCCGGCGCGTGCGGACGGACGAGGGCGCGGCCGTGTACTGCCGGCGCGGGACGGCAGGTCGCGGCTCGGGGTCTTCACCCGCGGCAGCCGGACGAAAGGGCGCGGAGGCGATCGAGGGCCGCGCCCTCGTCCAGCGTCGCCCGGAGTACCCGGCGACCGGCCAGAGGAGTCGGGACCCTCGGGAGCGTTGTCGGGAATGTTCGTCTCGTCGGTCATGGTGATAGGGCGAACGACAGCTCGTCCCGCATCGTTCGTGCCGCGTCCTCGGCTGCCGTGCGATAGTCAATCACACCACCCTGCCACGCGTAAATGATCGAGCGTGAAGCGTTGACGACGAAGCCGGCGGCGGCGCCCGCGGAGATGCCGCGCAGCGCTTCGCGTCCGGCACCCTGCGCTCCGTAGCCCGGCACCAGGAGAAACGCCTGCGGCAGCGCCTCGCGCACGAGGCGCAACGACGTCGGCGACGTCGCCCCCGCGACCGCCCCGACGTCGCTGTAGCCAGCCTCGCCGACGTGTTCCGCCCCCAGACGAGCGACCAAGTCGGCGACGTGCAGGTAGAGCGACCGGCCGTCGACCTCCTGCTCCTGAAGAAGGCGAGCTCCCGGATTGCTTGTCCGCGTCAGCACGAACACGCCCTTGCCTGCGGCGCAGTGCGCGACGAGCGGCTCGAGCGAGTCGTCGCCGAGGTACGGGCTGGCCGTGACCGCATCCGCGCCGAGACCGGGGGTCGGCACGCTGAAGCCGGGGGCCCCGCCGAAGGCGGCGTTCGCGTAGGCGAGCCCGGTCGAGGCTATGTCCCCGCGCTTCACGTCGAGGATGACTGGCAGCTCGCACTCCCCGGCACGCCGGATCACGGCGCGGAGAGCCTTCCAGCCGGCCGCGCCGTACTGCTCGAAGAAGGCCGCCTGCGGCTTGACGCAGGCGGCGGTGCTCGCCACGGCGTCGATGACGCCGGTGCAGAACTCCTGGAAGCAGGCGGACACTGCCTCTTCCTCGCCCAGCTCACGAGCCATCGGCGCGTACTTCTCGACGAGCTCGGGGGGCATGCGATCGAGCGTGGGGTCGAGCCCCACGCAGACGACGCTTCGCCGCGTAGTGATAGCCGTGGCCAGCCTGTCGGAAAAATGCCGCATGCCCCTCCCCCGCGTGGATGCCCATCCTACCCGAATCCAGCCATCGGTTGCGGAGTGCGAAGCGGTGAGCTGGGGCGCTCCCGCCGCGGCCGGCGGGCGCCGGCTAGGGTTGGGCGCGGCGGGGGGCGAACTGCTGGACGTTGCGCCTGATGGTCGCGATCCGCGCCCGGATGTGATCGGCGGCCTCGTCGCGATCGGCCTGGCCCTCCAGCCTCTCGCGCTCCGACTCGGCCTGCATATCGCGCAGCACATCCATGAGCTCTTCTTCGTCCATCGCGGAGAGCTGGTCGAGGTCCCACTTCATCGCCGCCCGGGAGAGCTGATGCGCGCTCTCCAGCGTCGACCGGACGACGGGGTTGAAGACGGCGCCGCCGTCGACCTGGGCGAGGATCGCGTCTGCGTCCTTGATCACGTCATCGAGATCCGGCGCCACGCCTGGGGATGATGGTCACGCAGCCATCCTCATCCTCGACGACACGGTCCACCGACAGGTACGCCTTGATGAAGCCCTCGGTGAACGCGACCGGGACGGTCACGGCGTAGACCAGGACCTCGAGCACCTCGGCGGCGAAATCCGTGAATGTGCCGGCCGACAGGTAGCTGTCCTCGATCAGTCCGAGGAGCATGGACTTGAGGTACGGATCGGTCGCAGGGATCGAGTCCGCGAAGACACTCCCGTCGGCGCGTCGGCCGGTGGCTGGCTGCCCCGGAGCACCGTTCGAGGTCGTTTCGTTGTCGGAGACCTGAGTCATGGTTCGAACCATCTGTCGGCATTCCGCGAGCCGACCTTGACCCCCTCCGGTACCTCCCCGACCCTACGTGCGCAGCTTGCGCAGTGGAGCGACGCTCGCCATGAGGCGGCGCTCCGACCCGTCGTCGTCGAAGTGCACGAGCACGATGCCGCCCCCCTGCACGGCGACCACCGTCCCCTCTCCGAGAGTCGCGTGCAGCACCCTCTCGCCCGGCCGCGAAGTACTGCTCCACGACGGTCTCGTCGAGACCGGGGCGCTTCTCGAGGCCGGTGAACGCGCGGCCGGAGGCGCCGTCGACATCGCTATGCCTGCCTCCGGCGCCACGACGGCTGCCGGCCGTCTGACCAGCCGCGCCCCGCGTCGTCACCCTCCCTCCGGCCGGCGGTACCCCAGCCGCCCTGTCCCAGGCCCCGGGCGCTCGCCGACGCGGCCACCGACTGCCTGCTTGCTCGACGAGGCGGCCGGGGATCTCCTCCAGGAAGCGCGACGGCATGTTGTACTGAGCGGAACCCCACAGCGTGCGCGCTCGAGCGTGCACCAGGTACAGACGGTCCATGGCCCTCGTGATGCCCACATAGGCCAGCCGGCGCTCCTCTTCCACGTTCTGCTCGTCCAGGGCCCGCTGATGCGGGAAGACGCCCTCCTCCATGCCGCCGACGAACACCACGGGGAACTCGAGCCCCTTGGCGTTGTGCAGGGTCATGAGCGTGAGCAGCGAGCCCGTGTCGGCGATCGCGTCGATGTCCGCGTAGAGCGAGATCTCCTGCAGGAAGCCGGCGAGACTCGGCTCCTCGGCGCGCTTGTCGTACTCCGCGGCCACGCCGACGAACTCCTCGAGGTTCTCGAGCCGCCCCTCGGCCTCCAGGGTCCGCTGGCCCTCAAGCAGCCGCCAGGTAGCCGCTCTCCTCCAGGACGCCGTGCACGACCTCGGCCACCGGGCGCCCGGACAGGCCGGCGTGCAGGCCTTCGATGAGCCGAGCGAAGGCAAGCAGCCCGTTCGTGGCCACGGACGACAGGCCGGGCACCTCGTCGGCCGCTCGCATCAGCGTCCAGACGCTCTCTCCGGCCCCCGCCGCGTGCGCCTGCAGACGCTGCAGGCTGGTCGCCCCGATGCCCCGCCGCGGCACGTTGACGATGCGCATCAGGCGCTGCGCGTCGTCCGGGTTCACCAGGGCCGTGAGGTAGGCGACCGCATCGCGGATCTCGGCCCGCTCGTAGAACTTGGGGCCGCCGATGACCTGGTAGGCGATCGCGTAGCGGCCGAACTGCTCCTCGAGGGCCCGCGACTGAGCGTTGGTGCGATACAGCACGGCGATCTCGTCCGGCCGGTAGCGCCGCTCGGCGCCGACACTCTCCCTCGAGCAGCTTCTGCACCTCACTGGCCACGAACTGCGCCTCGGCGCGCTCGTCGTCGACCTCTACGACCTGGACAAGCGCGCCCTGGCCACGCGGCGTCCACAGGTTCTTGCCCTTGCGCTCCCGATTGCGCGTGACCACGGCGTTGGCGACGTCGAGGATGCACTGGGTGGAGCGGTAGTTCTGCTCGAGGCGGATCACCTCCGCGTCGGGGTAGTCGCGCTCGAACTCCAGGATGTTGCGGATGTCGGCGCCGCGCCACGAGTAGATGCTCTGGTCGTCGTCGCCCACGACGGCCAGGTTCTCGTGGCGCTTCGGCCAGCAGATTGGCGAGCCGGTACTGTGCGTGGTTGGTGTCCTGGTACTCGTCGATGAGGATGAAGCGGAAGGCCTGCTGGTAGTGGGCGAGGCGCTCCGGGAAGCGCTCGAGCAGCTGGACCGCCTTCATGAGCAGGTCGTCGAAGTCCATCGCGTTCATGGCTGCAGTGGTGCTTCTCGTACAGCGCATAGACATCGGCCGTCGCCTCGGCGAAGAACCCTCCGACGCGCTCGCGGAACTGCTCGGGCCCGTGTGAGCTGGTTCTTGGCGTCGCTGATCTGCCGCGCCAAGGCCTCCGGGGCGAAGCGCTTGGGGTCGAGGTTGAGCTCCACGAGACACCGCTTGATGAGCCTGCGACGGTCGTCTTCGTCGTGGATCGTGAAGGAAGACGTGTAGCCGATGCGCTCGGCCTCGCGGCGCAGCAAGCGGGCGCACATGCTGTGGAACGTGCTGATCCACATGGTGCGGGCCACGGGGCCGACGAGACCCTCGATACGCGCCTTCATCTCGCCGGCGGCCTTGTTGGTGAAGGTGATGGCGAGGATCTCGTGCGGCCGCACGTCGTGGACCTGGATCAGGTACGCCACACGATGGGTGAGCACGCGCGTCTTGCCGGAGCCGGCCCCGGCCAGGATCAGCAGCGGCCCCCCGAAGTGCGTCACGGCGGCCCGCTGCGGCTCGTTCAGACCGGCGAGCAGGGGATGGTCCGGCTGAGCGGGGCCGGTCGCCTCGCCGCGCTCCTTCGCGCCGTCGCCGCTCACCGGATACCCATCTCGAGCAGCAGGCTCAACACGAGCAGGACGATGCCGGCGAGGACGAGCTTCAGACCCGACAGGATCCAGCCGGTCCTTGGAGACGCGGCCGAGGAACACGCCGAGAAGAAAGCACTCGAGGAGGCACAGGAGGCCGCCCAGCAGGTACGCCGTCTCGATGCCGATCACAGGCGGTGAAGACGAACGGCGAGAACGCGATGGCCGCCGCGACCGCCGGGGAGGCGCCGTCGGCCGTCGCGATGACGACGATGGCGTAGCGAGAAGCCGCACCGATGTCCGTGTCCTTGAGGCTGGTCAGCGTCGACTCCTCAAGCTCGCGCAGCGAGCGGCGGCGCTCGGCCTTCTCGACGAGATAGGAGCCGTAGAAGCCGGAGACCGCCATGGCCAGCGCTGTGGTGGCGCCCACGAGCACGAGCGTGCGACCGTTGCGCACCCCGCCGATGTAGCCACCCGCCAGGATGCCGAGGGTGGTCAGCGCTCCGTCGAAGGCGTTCAGGGCGAAGTACCTTCGTACCATCTCGCCGACGCCGGAGATCTCGTGGTAGTGGCGCAGTGTCGCCAGCCACTGGCGCGAACGCGCGAAGCGGACCCTGGTCGAGACGCTCACCGCCGGCTCACCGTCCTGTCAGCGCGTGGCGCTCAGCGCAGCCAGCTGGGGCCGGCGTCCTGTGGCGTCTCGGCCTCCTCGATGAGGTGCTTGCCGGTCGACACCTTGTCGATGGAGTGGATGCTGCCGCCTGACTCCTGTACGACCTCGGCGACACCCTGGAACTCGATGTCGTCGCCCTCGAGCGTGATCTTGATGTTCTCGACCTTGTTGTCGATCTCGATCAGCGTGATGTCGACGCCGATCACACCCTCGAGATCGCCCAGCTTGTCGGCGAGCACGAGCATCGTGGGCTGATGCGGTTTGAGGACGTCGAGCACGAGACGCCGGACCTCGCTCATGTGCGTTCACACTCCGTTCGTGGGTCGCCATCGGCCGCCGCTGGGCGCTCCGGACAGTCCAGCTCCACGACAGTCCATCGTAGCACACGAGAGGTGGCCTCCGGCCCGCTGTCAGATGCCGGCGCCGTCGTCGAAATGCAGCAGCGCGGCGATGCGCTCCCGCGTCTCGGCCATGGCGGCCTGCCCCTGCTCCTTGCGCTCAGGGTTGATCTCATCGAGCTCGTGTTCCATGTCGACGATGCGGGTCACGAGGCACTTGACCGCCTCCGCCACGGGATCGGGAAGATGGCGATAGTCGATGTCCGGGATGCCGACTCGCTGCCCCTCGAGCAGCACCGGGCGACCCGGGTTGCCGACGACCGTCGAGTCGTCGGGGACGTCCGCCACGACGACGCTGCCGGCGCCGACCTTGGCGTTGTCGCCCACGCGGATCGCGCCAAGGACCTTGGCGCCGGCGCCGAAGACCACGTTGTCGCCGACGGTGGGGTGCCGCTTGCCGCTCTGCTTGCCGGTACCGCCCAGGGTGACCCCCTGATAGACGTGACATTGTCGCCGATCGTCGCCGTCTCTCCGATCACGACGCCGGCGCCGTGGTCGATGAACAGGCCCTGCCCGATGGTGGCGCCCGGGTGGATCTCGATGCCCGGTGAGGAAGCGGTTCAACTGACTGAGCCAGCGCGGCACGATGGGCACGCCGGCCCCCTGCAGTCGGTGCGCCAGACGGTGGATCCAGAGGGCGTGAAGGCCCGGGTACGACGTGAGGATCTCCACCTGGGAGGTGGCGGCCGGGTCGCGCTCCTGCACGGCCTTGATGTCGCCGTGGATCTCGGCGATGGCTCGAGCCGTGTCGCGGCGCGCGACATCGACGACGGCGTTCACGGGCCCGCACTGACGTGCCTTGCGGCCCAGGAACCAGCACCCTGTGACGCCGAGAGTGAGTGCGCCGAAGAGACCCCGGAACACGTTGCCACCTCCCCTAGGAACCCGACCCGAGCGCCAGTTCCGCTCCCGACGATACGGTATCACGCCTCATTCATGCTTCCGGAGCGAAAGCCCTGCAGGTCGAGGGTGACGTACACGAAGCCGAGTTCGCCCAGCCGCCGCGCGATCTCCTCGCGGGCCGCGCCGGCGGCGCGCTCGATGTCTGCGGATCTCCACCTCCACGCGCGCGACGGGGCCATGATGCCGCACACGGCACTGACGAAATCCCAGCTCGTGCAGGATGGCCTCGGCGGCCGCGATGGCCTGCAGCTTCGCGACGGTGATCGGCTCGCCGTACGGGATCCGTGAGGCGAGGCAGGCCTGCTGCGGCGCGTCCCAGCTGGACAGGCCAAGCTCCCGGGCAAGGCGCCGCACCGCGGCCTTGTCTACCCCGGCCGCCACGAGAGGATGCACGACGCCGCGTTCGGATGCGGCGCGCAGGCCCGGCCGCTCGTCGCCGAGATCGTCGAGATTGGCGCCGTCGACCAGGGCGGCACAGCCGCGCTCGCCGGCTACCTGGGACATCTCGGCGAGCAGGTGGACCTTGCATGCGTAGCAGCGTTCGCGCGGATTGCTCGTGAACGCCACGTCGTCGAACTCGTGCGTCTGCGCGACCACGTGCTCCACGCCGAGCTCCGCGGCGAAATCACGCGCCCCAGCCAGCTCCTGGGGCAGGTAGGTCTCTGACGCCGCCGTGAAGGCCACCACGTGGTCGGGCCCAGCACCTTCGCCGCCACCGCCAGCACGAGACTCGAATCGACTCCGCCCGAGAAGGCCACGCAGGCCGAGCCAAGCTTCCTCAGCTCGGCCTCGAGCAGCGCGAACTCGCCGCGCCGATCGGCTCCGACGTCGGCTGTCATCGGTCGGTGCCCAAGTCCGTGATCGTCGGGCGAGGACCGCAGACGGCGCACGTCGGGGAGCGCGTCACCGCCAGCTCGCTGAAGCAGAGCGTCGCTCCGTCGAACCGCAGAAGTCGGTCGTACAGCGGCCGGCCGACCCCGGTCAGCACCTTCATCACTTCGAGCGCCTGGACGGCGCCGATGAGCCCGGGGACAGGGCCGAGCACGCCTGCCGGAGAGGACCCCGGAGCAGTGGGCGAAGGCGGAGGGTCGGGGAAGAGGCAGCGGTAGCACGCCGTCTCTCCGCCCTTGACGGTCGTCGCCTGGCCGATCATCTCGAGCACCGCCCCGTCGACCAAGGTCTTGCGTTCGAGCACGCAGGCATCGTTCAGCGCGTAGCGCGTAGGGAAGTTGTCCACGGCGGTGACCACGATATCGTAGGGGGCAACCAGCGCGCGGGCGTTGGCGGGCGTCAACCGCACGGCCTGCGCCTCGACCCTCACGTCCGGATTGACTGCCGCGAGACGCTCGGCAGCGCACTCGAGCCTTGCTCGTGCCAAGGTCATGCGACGTATAGAGAGTCTGCCGGTGGAGATTCGAAAGCTCGACGACGTCTCCGTCGAGCACTCCCACACGCCCCACGCCGCCGCCGACCAGATAGGAGAGCACCGGCGCGGCGAGACCGCCGGCGCCGACCACGAGCACGGAGCCGGCACGCAGCCTCTCCTGCCCGCTCTCGCCGATCTCGGGGAGCATGAGCTGACGGTCGTAGCGCGTGCGCTCATCGAAGCTCAGCGGCATCGACGGCTCCCGCTCGACATGGTCGCGTCTCGACGCTCATGCGGCCGTCCGTGCAGCCGGCATCAGGCCGACCCCGCTCAGTCGCCGTCCTCGACGAGATCGGCGAAGAGGGGGGTCGAAAGATACCGCTCCCCGGTGTCGCACAACACGGTAACGATGACCTTGCCCGCCATCTCGGGCCGGCGGGCCACCTCGCCAGCGGCCCAGACGTTCGCTCCGGCAGAGATGCCGAGCAGGATCCCTTCGCGGCGCGCGAGATCGCGCGCCGTGTCGAAGGAGTCGCTCGTGCCGACCGCCACGATCTCGTCGTAGACGCCGGTGTCGAGGACCTCGGGCACGAAGCCCGCCCCGATCCCCTGGATCTTGTGCGGGCCAGGGCGCCCGCCGGCGAGCACCGGCGAGTCCGCGGGCTCGACCGCGACGATGTGGACGCCCGGCTTGCGCTCCTTGAGCACCTGCCCGACCCCGGTCACGGTGCCCCCCGTACCGACCGCTGCCACAAAGACGTCCACCCGGCCCTCCGTGTCGTTCCAGACCTCCTCCGCCGTCGTCTGGCGGTGGATCTCGGGGTTGGCGGCGTTGTCGAACTGCTGAGGGACGAACATGTCCTCGGCGTCCGCGGCGATCTCCAGAGCCTTGGTCACGGCGCCCCGCATACCGTCGACGCCGCGGGTGAGGACGAGGCGCGCGCCGTAGGCCTTGAGGATCGCGCGCCTCTCGACGCTCATGGTATCGGGCATGCAGAGCACGAGCTCGTAGCCGCGAGCGGCGGCGACCATCGCCAGCGCGATGCCCGTGTTGCCGCTGGTCGGCTCGACGATCGTCGTGCGGCCCGGGACGATGCGACCGTCCCGTTCGGCCGCCTCGATCATGGACAGCCCGATGCGATCCTTCACGCTGCCGCCGGGATTGAACGACTCAAGCTTGCCGTAGACCTCGGCTCCCGTCTCGTTCGAGAGGTGATTGAGGCGCAACAGGGGCGTGCGTCCGATCAGCTCCGTGATGCTGCCTGCGACGTTCATGCTGTCTCCTTGGGATCCCGACTCTGAGTCGCCGTCATATGTGGTACATCGGCGCGCGACCTCGCAGGGCCTCCTCGCGCGTCAGCAGGTCACCGATCGTGGTGCTCCCAAGCACCTGCTCAAGCGCCCGCTCGGCCTCCATCCAGACCGACGAGGCGCCGCAGTCCGGGGCGCGCTCGCAGAGGCCATGAGTGCACTCGACCGGTGACAGCGCGCCGTCCAGAGCATCCACCACCTCGAGCACGGTGATGTCGCCGGCTGGCCGCGCCAGCGTGTATCCTCCGGCGGCGCCGCGCCTGCTGCGCACCACTCCCGCTCTCCGCAGGGTGGCGAAGACCTGCTCCAGGAACTGCAGTGGCATCTCGCCGATCTCGGCGACGTCGGCCAATCGCACCGGCTTGTCGGGATTCGCCTCCTGGCGCCGCGCGAGCTCGGTGAGCGCTCGTACGGCGTAGCGGCTCTTCATGGAGATGCTCACACCCGCGACCCCCTCCCACGCACCCTTTGTAGACAATTCCGGTCGAAAATAGGACATGCGGAGCTCCGTGTCAAACGCCACCTGGGCGGCCGGCGCCTATCGGCTCATCCACGCGGTTCTTGACCGAGATGTGTTGTCGATGTTGACGAAACCGCCCGCAGTGGCTTTCTGCCACTCCTTCCAGCGCGTATCATGGTGGGGGCACGCAATCGAGACCGCGGCGGGCGCGGTCCTTCGGAGGGGGTCACGCGCATGCACACGACCGTACACAGCACGACTTTGCACAGAGCACATTCTCGGTACTTCCTGCTCATCCTGGCGCTGAGCTTCATGACGTTGCTCGTCGCGCCTTGGGGATTGAGCAGAGCACTCGCCGTAGTGACTCCCGAGCCCTGGGTCGTCACCCTCGACCTCTCCGACATGAGATCAGCGCCGGCGAGACGGTCACCTACTCGGGCAGCGTGAAGACCGCCGGCGGCGCCGACGGCACGCGGCACGGTCACCCTGCAGAAGCGCCGCGTCGGCAGCAGCTGGAGCAACTGGCGCACCAAGACGCTCGCCGCGAGCGGCAAGTACTCGATGAGCGTCGCCATGACGACCGCCGACCGCGAGTGGGAGTTCCGCACCAGGATGCTGGCCGATGCCACCAACCTGAAGGGCTTCAGCCCGGTGAAGAGCGCTCACCGTGCTGCCCCCGTCTCCCTGGGTCGTCACCCTCGACCTCTCCGACGATGAGATCAGCGCCGGAGAGACGGTCACCTACTCGGGCAGCGTGAAGACCGCCGGCGGCGCCAACGGCACAGGCACGGTCACCCTGCAGAAGCGCCGCGTCGGCAGCAGCTGGAGCAACTGGCGCACCAAGACGCTCTCCTCGGGCAAGTACGCCGATCAACGTCGCCATGACGACCGCCGACCGCGAGTGGGAGTTCCGCACGAGGATGCTGGCCAACGCCACCAACCTGAAGGGCTTCAGCCCGGTGAAGAGCCTCACCGTGCTGCCCCCCTCTCCCTGGGTCGTCACCCTCGACCTCTCCGACGATGAGATCAGCGCCGGAGAGACGGTGACGTACTCGGGCAGCGTGATGACCGCCGGCGGCGCCAACGGCAGTGGCACGGTCACCCTGCAGAAGCGCGCCGCCGGTACCAGCACCTGGAGCAACTGGCGCACCAAGACGCTCTCCTCGGGCAAGTACGCCGTCAGCGTCGCCATGACGACCGCCGACCGCGAGTGGGAGTTCCGCACGAGGATGCCGGCCAACAGTGCCAACCAGACCGGCTTCAGCCCGGTGAAGAGCCTCACCGTGCTGCCCCCCTCTCCCTGGGTCGTCACCCTCGACCTCTCCGACGATGAGATCAGCGCCGGAGAGACCGTCAAGTACTCGGGCACCGTGATGACCGCCGGCGGCGCCAACGGCAGTGGCACGGTCACCCTGCAGAAGCGTGCCGCCGGTACCAGCACCTGGAGCAACTGGCGCACCAAGACGCTCTCCTCGGGCAAGTACGCCGTGAGCGTCGCCATGACGACCGCCGACCGCGAGTGGGAGTTCCGCACGAGGATGCCGGCCAACAGCCAGCAACAGACCGGCTTCAGCCCGGTGAAGAGCCTCACCGTGCTGCCCCCCTCTCCCTGGGTCGTCACCCTCGACCTCTCCGACGATGAGATCAGCGCCGGAGAGACCGTCACGTACTCGGGCACCGTGAAGACCGCCGGCGGCGCCAGCGGCAGTGGCACGGTCACCCTGCAGAAGCGTGCCGCCGGTACCAGCACCTGGAGCAACTGGCGCACCAAGACGCTCTCCTCGGGCAAGTACGCCGTGAGCGTCGCCATGACGACCGCCGACCGCGAGTGGGAGTTCCGCACGAGGATGCCGGCCAACAGTGCCAACCAGACCGGCTACAGCCCCACGAAGACGCTCACCGTGCTGCCACTCGGCACGCTGCGTTTCGCGGACAACGTCAACGTGCCGGTCGGCGCCCGCCCCTGGGGCGTCTGCGTCGACGACTTCAACAACGACGGCAAGCCAGATATGGCGAGTGCCGACTGGGCCGACAGCACGGCCACCGTCAAGCTCGGCAATGGGGGCGGCGGCTTCTCGACCTCAGCCACGGTCGACATCCTCGCGGGTGACGGGACCCTGGGGAGCCCGTACTTCCCGGTCAGCCCCCACTCGATCGCCACCGGCCATGTCAACGCCGATGCGCATGTCGACCTCGTGGTGACCGGACGCACCGGCGCCCGCGTCTTCGTGGCCCTCGGCGACGGCGACGGCACCTTCGGCGACGCCGCCGAGTGGCAGATCGGCGATTCCCCCAAGCAGCTGGTCGTCACCGACCTCAACGGCGACGACCGCGACGATGTCGCCGTCGCCACCAACGGGGAGAACGGACTCAACGTGCGCCTCGCCAACAGCGACGGGACGCTTCAGCCCCGAGTCACCTACCCGACCGGCGCCGGGGCCGAGGCCGTGGCCGTCGGCAAGTTCAACGCCGACGCCTACCCCGACCTCGCCGTGGGCAACCAGACCGACAACAACGTGTCCATCCTGCTCGGCGTCGGCGACGGCACCTTCACCGCCGCTGTGAACTATGCGTCCGGCAGCTTCCCGCACGACATCGACGTGGGCGACTTCAACGACGACGGCAAGCAGGACCTGGCGATCGCCAACTACTCGGGCAACAGTGTCGCCATCCTCTTCGGCGGCGGCGACGGCACGTTCACGCCGCAGCCCGCCGTCAACGGCAGCCTCTTCTCGGTGCCCTCCGCAGCCATCGCATCGGCCGACTTCAACGGCGACGACATCGACGACCTCGCCGTGGCCGACTGGAGTCTCGACCAAGTCGTCGTGCTCTACGGCGACGGCGACGGCACGTTCGACACCGACGACCCACAGACGTTCGCCGTCGGCGACGAGCCCAACGCCATGGCCTTCGGCGACTTCGACAAGAACGGGTTGCCGGACATCGTCGTCGCCCAGAGCGGTGACGGGAGCAGCAGCCTGGGCGTGCTCCTGAACAAGACTCTGCCGCCTCTGTGAGATAGCTTTCGGCGAGAGGGACGGGCCTCACGGCCCGTCCCTCTCGCGCTTCTCGCAGCGTGAGCGTGAGCGACTCGCCCGGCGCAGCACGGCTTCATCCCAGCCCCATGGTAGGTCGCCCCGGCGGCACCCACCCCACCCTCGCCACGTCCCCCCGGTCGCTCGCGGTATAATCGGCTTCACCATGCGGAGCGGACAGCGTTCGAATGCTGCCCGCGCCTCGAATCCATGTCGATCTCACCCTGGATGTGACCGTTGGCTTGTCTGGGAGTATGGCCTTCCACCTCGCGTGACGCCTGTTCTCCCACGGCCGTGCGCAGCCACTGGGCCACGACCCACCGCCATGCCGCGCGACTCACCGTCGAGCCGGAGCGCTGACCCGTGACCGGCTACCCGAGGCTCACCGTCGATCTCGATACCGTCGCCGAGCACACGCGGCGGCTGGTGAAGCACCTCCTTCCCGCGGGGTTCTCTCTCGTCGGCGTCACCAAGGCGGTCGACGGGGAGCCGAGCGTCGGGCAGGAGATGCTCGAGGCCGGCTGCGCCGGCCTCGCGGACTCGCGACTGCCCGTCTCTCGCACGACTCGCCGCCCACTGCCTGGCGCCCCTGACGCTCATCCGCGCCCCGCGACGAGACGAGCTGGAAGAGGTCGCCGGTGTCGTCGACCGCGTCCTGCTCTCGGACGTCGAGGCGGCCCGCGGGCTCGGTCAGCACGCCTCCGCGGCGCCGATCGAGGTCCTGCTGACCGTCGATCTCGGCGACCGTCGTGAGGGCGTCCTCCCCTCAGTCGCTCCGGAGGTCGCCGCCCGCCTTTCGCGCCTGCCCGGCATCCAGCTGGCCGGCATCAGCGTCAACTTCGGCTGCCTCTCGGGGCAGCTCCCCTCCGTGGCCCTCTTCCGCCAGGCAGAGAACGTCCTCGCCTCCATCGCCGACAAGTGCGCCATCGAACCGCTGCTCTCGCTGGGCGGGACGTGTGCCCTGCAGCACCTGGACGGCTTCCGGCCGCTCTACGCCACCGAGATCCGCTGCGGTGGAGGGCCCCTCTACGGCTACGACTTCGTCACGGGAGCGCCGCTCGACGGCATGACCCGCACAGACCCCGTGCTGACGACGGCGGTGCTCGAGTGCTACTGGAAGCCACCGGCAGCGATCAGCGGCAGTGGCTACGACGCCTTCGGGCACGTACCCGAGGTCGACCTGCCGACTGAGGCCGCGTACTTCTCGCTGCTCGACCTCGGGCGACGCGACTGCGAGCCGCGCGGGCTCAGGCCCCTCATCCCCAACGCCTACCTGGCGGGCGCGACCAGCGACGTCAGCGTACTCATCACCCAGGTACCCCTGCAACCCGGCGACACTGTGTCGTTCGCGGTCGACTACGATGCCCTTGTGCGCGCGCAGACCTCGCCCTTCGTCACCCGAGAGTTCATTCGCCGCAGTCAGCAGCCCAAGCCGAACGAGACCGGCGACTCGCAGGACGACCGATGACGAGCCACGCCGACAGCCGTCTTCCGGCGCGGCGGCGCCAGCTGCAGATCCTCGAGGCCGCCGACGTGCAGCGTATCCACGAGGCCTCCCTCGACGTGCTCGCCGAGACCGGCGTCGTCTTCTACTCGCCGCACGCCCTCGACGTTCTCGAAGAGCACGGCGCCGTGGTGGATCGCGAGACGACGGTCGCGCGCATCCCGGCGGCGACGGTGGACGAGGCCCTGAAGACGCTGCCGCGCACCTTCACCCTCGGCGGTCGGACCCCGGAGTACGACCTGCCCCTCGATGGCCACCACGCCTATCTGTCGTCCGACGGATGCGCCCCTTTCGTCCGCGATCCCGACGGCACCGTCCGGCGCAGCGGCAGACAGGACGTGTACGACGCAGCCCGTGTCGTCGACGCCCTCCCCGGGTTCTCGGCCACATCGGCGATCGTCTCCGCTCAGGATCGCCCGGCCGAGTCGCGCGTCCTCCACGAGTTCGACGCCTGCGTGCGCGCCTCCCGCAAGCACACCGTCGTCGTGAGCATGAAGGACGCGAGGGAGGCGGAGCCGCTGCTGCGCATGGCCGAGGTCCTCGCCGGCGGCCGCGAGGCTCTTCGGGCACGGCCCCTGTTCTCGGTGATCCTGGGCACCGTGGCGCCCCTTCACCAGGAGCGCTTCGGCATGGACCTGGCCTTCGCTCTCGCCGCCGCTGGCATCCCGATCTTCCTCTACCCGATGCCGATCCTCGGAGCGACGGCGCCGGTCACGCCGGCGGGCGCGGCGGTCGTCGGCAACACCGAGCTCCTCGCCGCACTGACCGCGATCCAGCTCGCCTGCCCCGGGGCGCCGCTCATCCACGCCGGGGGGCCGGCAGCCCTCGACATGCGCTCCGGCGACTACAGCGCCAACGTGCCCGAAGCCCTTCTTCTGCGCGCCGCACAGGCGCACATGGCGCGCTTCTACGGCATGCCGGCGGGCCTCGGCTGGGGCGGCACGAAGGCGATGACGCCCGGCGTCCAGTCGGGCTACGAGAACGCGAGCGGGATGCTGCTCGAGCTGCTGGCCGGCGCAGATCTCCTCTTCGGCGCCGGCCTCCTCGACAGCGTGCAGCAGCTCTCACTCGAGGAGCTCGTCATCGCCGACGAGGTCTTCGGCATGGTCAGCCGCCTCCTGGCAGGCGTCACGGTCGACCAGGAGACACTCGCCGGCGACGTCATCGAGCGCATGGGGTTCGGCGGTGGGTACCTGTTCGACGGCCACACCCGCGCCCACGTGCGCGAGCTCTGGCGCGCACGCCTGGGCGAGGCCGGCACCCTCGAGCAATGGCAGTTCGCCGGGGCGCCCAGCACGGCGGAGAGGGCTGCCGCGAGGGCGCACGAGATCCTGGCGTCGCCACCGCCCGAGTTCCCGGAGGACCTCGGACGCGAACTCGACCAGATCATCCGGGCAGTCCAGTCCGGCAGCCTCTGAGAGGAGAGCCCATGACGCACGCAGATACGTGTCTGGTCGGTGAACGCCTTCGGCTCGAGTTGCTCTCCGCCGGCGACATCCGTCAGATCCACGAGACCACGCTCGACGTGCTCGAGCAGCTTGGGGTCAAGTTCCACTCACAGCGGGCTCTCGACATCCTTGAGAGGAACGGGGCGACCGTCGACCGCGCCAGCACCATCGCCCGCATCCCCGGATCCCTCATCGAGAGAGCCTTGAGCACCCTTCCCGGACGGTTCGTGCTCGGAGCACGCAACCCCGAGTTCGACCTGCCGCTCGACGGCGAGCACGTCTACATCAGCACGGACGGCTGCGGCGTCTCCTGTCGCGAGGCCGACGGCACCATCCGCCCGTCGGTGAAGAGCGACGTCGCGAGGAGCGCCCGAGTCGCCCAGGCGCTCGACCACGTGTCGGCGACCTCGGCCATCGTCTCGGCTCTGGACTGCCCGGCCGAGACGCGCGTGCTCCACGAGTTCGACGCGTGCCTGCGCAACAGCGAGAAGCACTCGATCGTCGTGAGCGTCAAGGAGGAGCGCGAGGCGCGCAGCCTCATCAGGATGGCCGAGGCCGTGGCCGGCGGCCGCGACGAGCTGCGCCGGCGACCCCTGTTCACAGCCATCATCTGCACGGTCAGCCCTCTCCACCAGGAGCGTTTCGGCATGGACCTGGCGCTCACGCTGGCCGAGGCCGGCATCCCCGTGAGCTTCTACCCGATGCCCATCGTCGGAGCCACGGCGCCGGTGACGCTGGCCGGGTCGGCCGTGGTCGGCAACGCCGAGATGCTGAGCGCCCTGACCGTCGTGCAGCTCGCGCACCCCGGCGCCAAGGTGATCCACGGCGGCGGGCCCACGGCCATGAACATGAGCTCCGGCTCCTACGCGAGCAACTCGCCCGAGGCGACGCTCCTGCGAGGCGCCCAGGGCCAGATGGCCGACTTCTACGGGATGCCGGCCTGGTACGGCAGCGGCGCCACTACAGCGCCTGAGCCAGGAGCACAGAGCGCCTACGAGAACACGCTGGCCATGATGATGGCGTACCTGTGCGGCGCCGACGTGACCTTCGGGACCGGCCTGCTCGATGGCTCGCGCATCCTCTGCCTCGAGAACATGGTCATCGACGATGAGGTGATCAGCATGGTCAAGCGCATGCTGAAGGGCATCGCTGTCAACAGCGAGACGCTGGCTGTGGACCTCATCAAGGAGACGGGCTTCAAGGGGGACTACCTGTTCAGCAACCACACCCGCGCGCACGTGCGCGACCTGTGGTCCGCGAGGCTGGGAGAGACGCGGGGCTATCAGGCCTGGCGCGACGCCGGGCAGTCCCTCGACCGTGCAGCGCGCGCAGGAGCGCGTCGCGGAGATCCTCGCCGCGGACCCGGAACCGTTCCCGGAGGACCTCGGGACAGAGCTCGACGCGATCATCGCCGCGGCGGCCGACGAGGTGGGCGCCTAGCGCGCCGCGGTCGGCAGCGTCGGCGGCGCAACCATCGAGGGAGGGTCATGGACCGTCGCGCATCGACCGAGCGATGAGCACGGAGAGGATCCGCGAGGAAGGCTTCTCGAAGGACGCCGACAAACTCGTACGGCGGCTCTCGCTCGTCGCCATGCTGCTATCGCGTGGCGGGCAACCGGTGAGCGCCGAGCAGATCCGAGAGCGTGTCGAGGGCTACCCGACGATGACGCGAGGACGCCTTCAAGCGCCGCTTCTACGAAGACCGGGCGGAGCTTGAGCGGCTCGGCATCGCGATCGCCGCCGAGCCGGCGCCGGAGGGCGGCGGCGAGATGTACCGCCTGCCGGCGGACGCCTACTACCTGCCGCCCGTCGAGCTCACACCGGAGGAGCTGACGGCACTCGCCGCCTGCCTCACGGTCCTCGAGGACCGGTTCTCGTACTCCCAGCCGCTGCGCCTCGCCCTGCTGAGCCTGGCGCAGGGACGGCCCGAGCTGCTGGCGGACGCCGCTGCGCCGGCGCTCGCGGTCCTGCCGGAGGCAGGACCGAACGCCGGCGCGGCGGCCCTTCCGAAGCTGCAGGCGGCGATCGCCGACCGCAAGACCGTGCGCTTCGACTACTACGCGATCAGCCGCGATGAGACGCTCACACGGCAAGTCGATCCCTACGGGCTGCAGCTCGTGGCAGGCGAGTGGTACCTCGTCGGTCGCTGCCACCTGCGCGAAGCGCTGCGGACCTTTCGCCTGTCCCGGATCCGCTCGCGCGTCACGCACGCGACGCGCGCACCCCACGACTTCGAGATCCCGCACGACTTCGACCTCTCTGCGCTCCGCGACAGGCCGCCGTGGCAGCTCGCCGAGCCCCAGCGGTCGAGCACGCATCCGCATCTCGCCCGCGCTGACCTGGTGGGTCGAAGCGCACTGGGGACATTGCGGGACGACGACGCCCCAAGAGGACGGAGGAGCAGTCTACGAGACCCCCTACGCCGATGCCCAGGCGCTGCTGAGCTGGGTCCTGGGACTGGGCGAGGCTGCATGCGTGCTGCAGCCGACGGCGCTTGCGCGAACAAGCCGCCAAGCAGCTCCGGCGCCTGCGCACGGCGCTGGACGCCCCGCCCAGACTCGCGCTGCCGACGACGGCAGCGGCCGAGCCGCAACGGGACGAAGCACCGACGTACCACAGACTGGCACGTCGAGGTGGACCACTTCACCCGACTGACGGCGCTGGCGACGCATCTGCTCCAGTGCTGCCCCGGAGACGAGGAGGTCTTGCTCGACGTCGCCGAGGTCCTCGCCGCCCTCGGTATCGACGGGGACGCTCTGCGCGCCGATGTGCGTCTCCTGAACCTCGTCAACTTCGGCGGCGACGGGGCGCTGCTCTACGCTGAGTTCGAGGGCCACGACAGGCTGCGCGTGCTCTGCGACCTGGCGGGTCCCTCGTTCAAGCGGCCAGCCCGTCTCGCCCCCCTGCAGGCCGACACCCTTCTGCTTGCGATCGAGCTCGTCGGGGGCCAGCTGTCCGCGGTCGCCGGCTCCGCACTCTCGAGCGCCGCAGCCAAACTACGCGCCGTGCGCTCCCCAAAGCCAGTCGCATCCACCCTCGCCGCAAGCGATCTGCTGCCCCCGGACGAGAGCGTGCTGGGCGCCATCAACGAGGCCATCGAACACCGCCGTCTGCTGGCCATAGAGTACTGGGCCGAGGGCACCGATCGGCGTCAGCTCCCGCACCGTGGAGCCCTACCTGCTGCTCCGCAACCGCGGGGAATGGTACTACGTCTGCTGGTGCCGCACCGCCTCCGGGACCCGCGTCTTCCGCGTGGCGACGACGAAACAGGCAGACGTGCTCGACGACACCTTCGCGCCCCGCGCGACTGTCGAGCTCGACCTCTACCGGCGCGAGGGCATCCCGACATCCAGCAGCTACGCCCCGAAGTCGGCACTCGTGTGGTACAGCCCGCTCGTAGGCCGATGGATCGCCGAGCACCAGCCTGTGCAGACTCTGGCGGACGGCTCCTGCCTGGCGCCACAGCCCTATGTCGACCAGAGCTGGCTCGTGCACAACCTCTTGCGCTTCGGCGACCAGGCACGGATCGTCGAGCCGCTTGAGGCCGTCGCCGCGATGCACGCGGTCGTCGATCTGATGCTGACGGACTACACGTCGCCATGATCAGCGACGCGACCGGAGCCCTCTACCACGCAGCCTGGGTCTTCTACGCCCTCGGCCCGCAGTTCGTCATCTGCATGGTGCTCGGCTACGTCGCCGCGAGGCGCTCCGGCGGCAGCATGCTGAACTGGTTGACGGGGGCGTTCCTCGCCGCGGTCGTCCCTCTGGTGGGCGTCGTCGTGATGCTGGTGCTTCTGCGGCGCGTCAGCCACCCGACAGCGGTGCCGACGAGCCCCACGTGAAGCCAGCCGGCGCCTGGGTGTTCTGCGGATCGAGGCGCCTCCCGGTGCCGCGCGCCGACGCCCACGAACCGCCTGCCGATCTGGCTCCTGTCAAGGATCCCGATGCAGCCTTGGCAGGCGCCCTGGCCGAGCCGCAGGGAGCGCCCCGATTGAGCGGGCTGGCGCGAGGCGCGTCGTCGGTCGTCATCACCGTGCCGGACGCCTCTCGGCCGTGCCCGAGCCCGGCGGTCCTACGGCACATCCTCGGCGAACTGCGCTCGGCCGACGTACCGGACGAGCGCATCCGCATCGCCATCGGCTGCGGCCTGCACGCCGCCACCACGGCGGCCGAGAGAGAAGGCCTCATCGGCCAGGACGTCTTCCGCCGCCACGAGGTCGCCGATGCACACGCGGTGGATTCCACGGTGGTGAGCCTCGGCAGAACCTCGCGAGGGGTACCGATCGACATCGTGAAGGACGTCGCCGATGCCGACCTCACGATCACCGTGGGCGTCGTAGAGCCGCACCTCTACGCGGGCTTCTCGGGCGGTGTCAAGGGCGTCGCCATCGGCTGCGCGGGCCAGACCACCATCGCGAGGACGCACCGCTCGGACTTCATCTCACTCCCGGGCGTCAGACTCGGCCAGCTGCAGGGCAATCCGTTTCGCGAGACACTCGCCGAGATCGCGGCGCGAACGAGCCTGCGCTGGGCCGTGAACGTCGTCGTGAACGAGCACGGAGAGACGGCAGCGGTGGCTGCGGGCGACCCCGAGCCTCGTCCAGTCATCATTGGCGCGGACGCATGCCTCCGCCTGGCTGCGGGCGGTCGACGGCCCAGTTGACGTGCTCGTAGCCGGCGTACACGCCCCGAAGAGCGCCAACCTCTATCAGGCGTCGCGCGCAGCGACCTACATCGGACTCGCCGACCATCCGGCCCTGCGGGAGGGCGGCCTGATCGTCCTCTGCGCCGACCTGCCGGAAGACGCCGGTGACGGCCCCGGAGAGCGGAACTTCCTCGACGTCCTGGCCTCTGCCGGCTCTCCGGCAGAGCTCGTCGCTCGCGGCCGGCGCGCCCAGCTCGGGCCCGGTGGCCAACGCTCGTTCGTCGTGGCGCGCGTCCTGGAGCGCTTCCGTCTGGGCGTCGTCGGCGCCGCGAACCCCGCCTTCCTCGCGCCACTCGAGCACCTGGGATTCACGGCGTTCGTCTCTGTCGACGCAGCCGTCGCCGCAGCAGAGGCGAATCTCGGACGCCAAGCCCGTGTTCTCGCCGTCGCCGACTCCATGGCCACCGTCATCCACAGGTTTCGCCCTTCGCGGTGAGCGGCAGAACGGGGGTGACGACACCTACGGAGGCATACATATGAGCGGAGGCATCCGCATCGGCCGTCTCTTCGGCATCGAGATAGCCATCCATCCGAGCTGGTTCATCATCCTCGCACTCTTCGCGTTCACGCTCGCCACCAACTTCTTCCCCGGGAGCTACGAGAACTGGGGTCCGCTGACGACCTGGGCCGTTGCCATCACCGCGACGCTCCTCCTCTTCGTCTCGGTGCTGGCCCACGAGCTGGGCCACTCCCTCGTCGCCAAGTCCCAGGGCATCCCCGTCACCAGCATCACCCTCTTCCTGCTCGGCGGAGTCGCGACCATCGAGAAGGAGGCCTCCACGCCCGGCCGTGAGGCCGTGATGGCCGGCGTCGGGCCGCTCGTCAGTCTCGCCATCGGCGCCGTGTCCTGGGGCTTGGCCGCCGCCCTTCCCGGCCCGGAGCAGCTCACCGCGATCCTGTACTACCTGGGCATCGCCAACGTGACGCTGGCGATCTTCAACCTCCTTCCCGGATTCCCGCTCGACGGCGGCCGGGTTCTGCGCGCCATGCTCTGGTGGGGCAACCACGACTTCACCCGTGCGACGCGCCAGGCGACCGTCGTCGGCCAAGGCTTCGGCCTCGTCTTCATCGGGCTCGGCGCCCTGCAGATCCTCTCCGGTGGCGGACTCGGGGGCATCTGGCTGGCGTTCATCGGCTGGATCTTGATTCAGGCGGCCCGGGCGAGTGCGTCGCAGACTGAGCTGGAGCACTCGCTCGCCGGCGTGCCGACGGCGAGGATCATGACGCGACCGGTCGAGTGGCTGTCGCCCTACGTCACTTTGGAGCATGCGGCCGAGGGCCACTTCGGCGAGTACGCGACGCGTTGTATGCCGGTCTCACCGGAGCGCGCCGACCAGACGTACGATGGCCTCGTCTGCGGCGCCGACCTGGAGAAGATGCCGCACCGCGAATGGGACAGCGATCGCGTGCGCGAGGTGATGGTGCCCGCCGAGCAACTCCAGACGGTGGCTCCGGACACTCCGGCCGCCGAGGCCCTGCGACTGCTCCGAAAGGACAAGGTCGATCGTCTCGCAGTCGTGGACGCAGAGGGGCGGCTCGTCGGCTTCGTGGACGAGGCCAGCATCGCCAGGTACGCCCTCTCCCGCGAAACGCACACGCCCTTGCACGCCGCCTGACCGAGCGGACGGCCGACTCCTGGACGCCGCCCCGTCCGGCTATCCCGTCATCCGAGTGAGTACTCGCTCCGAACGCAGCTCGCGCAGGGCGTCACGGGCGACCCAGCGAGCGCTCCGCGCGACGGGGTCGCGGGGGTCGGCGGCCGCAAGAGCCTCGGCAGCAGCCAGCACAGTCGCAGCCGTCTCCAGCGCCGCCGCGTGCAGCCGCCGGTTTCGCTTGCCGATGTTGCGCAGCGCCCAGCTCACGGCCTTCTTGACGAAGTTGCGTCCGTCGCCGGCCGCCCCCCGGACGAGCTCGAGGATCTCGAGGAAACGCTCGTCGGCCGCCGTCTTGTCGTGCACCGCAAGCGCGGCCGCCATGGCGAAGGCGGCGCGCTTGACCCACTCGCGCTCGTCGGCCGACCACAGGTGCACCTTGTCGTAGGCCCAGGGAGTCCTGTCGAAGAGGTTCGAGGTGACCTGATCGCAGACGTCCCACGAGTCGAACTCGCCGGCCCAGTCGTCCATCTGCTGTGGTGTCACCAGACTCGGCTCGTCCACCATGCCGGCGAGGATGCGCGCCTCGTGATTGCCGGTTCCCCACAACGCCAGCGCCAAGCCATGGTCGGTACCCAGATCCTTGGCCATGCGCCGCAGATCGCGCACCGAGACGCCGTAGGCGCTCTCGGTGTTGATGCCGTAGCGGCTCATCCCGGCGCGATTCTCGGCGCTGCCGGCGGCCGCGATCTGGGCAATGACGGCCGCAAGGCGCTCGTCGGAGTTCATTCGGCCATCGTACCAACCCTTGCCGCTCGCCTCACAAGCTCCGTCTGCCAGGAGCGGGGCCTTGGCGGTCCGAGCACGGGTCCCCCCGCCACCCCGCCAAACACGATCGGCATCTCTTGCTCGACCGCGCTCCTCTGGTACCGTGCTCACATGGACGCCGACGCCACACGATGGCCGCTAGTCATCGCGAACCCACGAGCGGGTCGCGGCCGGACTGGGCGCGAGTTGCCTCTGCTCCTCGAGCCGCTCCGCGGCGTCCTGGGCGAGGTCGATGTCGTCCTCACGCGGCGACCCGGGGATGCGAGACACAGCGGCGCGGCGGCGGCGGAGCGTCGGCCCCTCGTCATCAGCCTGGGAGGCGACGGCACGCTCAACGAAGTGGTCAATGGTCTTCTTGGAGACGCCGATGTTCCGCCGCCGGCCGTCTCTCTCCCCCGGCTCGGGGTCGTCGCCGCAGGGACCGGGGGCGACTTCGGCCGCGCGCTCAGCATCCCCCCACGACTCGAAGACCACGTGGCGGCCGTCGCCGGCGACGAGGACCGCACAGTCGACGTCGGGTGGGCCCGCTTCGCCGGCCGAGACGGTCGACCGGAGCGGCGCCTCTGGATCAACGTTCTCTCGGCCGGCATCGGCGGCCTCGTCGACGGGTACACGGCGGTGGCGCCCGGCCTGCTGCCCGGCCGTGTCGCCTATGCGCAGGCGACGGTGCGCGCCATCGTCGCCTGCCGGCGCGTCAGGCTGCGCTGCCGCGTCGTACTCCCGGACGAGTCCAGTCACGAGCGCCTGCTCCACGCCTATGCAGTCGCGATCTGCAACGGCACGACCTTCGGCGCGGGGATGCGCGTCACACCCATGGCGCAGCCCGACGACGGCCTCCTCGAGGTGGTCACCTTCGAGACGGCCAGCAAGGTGCGCATGGCCCTCCGCCTCAAGACCCTGTACTCGGGCCGCCACTTGCGGCAGCCTGGCGTGAACCACCTCAGGTGCCGTGCGCTCACGCTCGTGCCACTGCCAGCAGACGAGACCCGAGCGACCGAGCACGAGCGCCCAGCGCGGGCTCGCGATCACAGCGCACGCCCCCTGTTCCCGCTGGACATGGACGGCGACGCCCTCGGCGACGTGCCTGTCGATGTCGGGCTGCTTCCACGGGCACTGCGCCTCTGCGTGCCGCGGGTCCATCCCGGAAGCTGACGGTCAAGCCCCTCCTCTCTCGGCAACGTCCACTCCCGCCACCACGGTCACCCTCGCTGCCCGGCCTCGCGGCAGGTAGTGTCGCGAGCACCCCGGCAGTCAGGCGCGTCCGTGGGCACCACCCTCCAGCATGGCATCACCGGCAGACAACACACCCCGTCCGAGCACCGAGACCAGACGGCAGCTCGTGCTGTTCGACGTTTCCAGCCGGCGCGAAGCGGCGTCTCGATGCGCTGCAGCGTTCCCCGGCGCCCGCATCTCGACGAGACGCTCATGGACAGTAGGCCCGGATGGAGCCGAACCGAGGCTCCTCGAACGTCTTCTCGCCTTGGTCGACCCGCGCGCCCAGAGCACGCTGCGGGCCCCCACCATCGGTACGTGGTTCTGGGAGGACGACGAGGAAGAGTTGCGCGCGCAAGCCGGCGGGTTTCTGCGCGAGTTCGTATTCCCCCTCGTGGTCTCCGGCACACCGTTCTGCGTCGGCTTTCCATTCAGCTCCACCGTCTTCGACCGGCGATCCCTGTCGGTCGCTGATCGTGCCCTGCTCGACCTGGAGGACATCGGTGCTCTCCTGCGCGAGGGCACGAGTACGGCGCGCAGGTCAGCAGCGCGTCCGCCAGACTCGGCAGCAGCGCAGCTCGATACCGCTCAGCGCGCGGCGGTGGAGCACGGTCATGGCGCGGCACGCGTGCTCGCTCCAGCCGGTTCCGGCAAGACCAAGACGCTCGTGGGTCGCGTTGCCGAGCTCGTCGCCGGCGGCGTCGACGCGGGAGACATCCTCCTCTTGGCGTTCAATCGCATGGCCGCTCTGCAGCTCGAAGAACGTCTGCTGACCTTGGGCATCGCGACCACGCGCAGCATCCGTACGCAGAGCTCACCACCCGCCGTCCACTGCGCCACGTTCAATGCGTTCGGGTTCCGCTATCAGCGTGAGATCATGGGTAGGCGCTTCGCGATCGACGTCCACGGCGCCGGTCAGCGCGCTCTCATGCAACAGGCGATGGAGGCGGCTGACCTGAGCCTGGCGCACCTGAGACCAGCGCGCGGCACCGATCCCATCGGCGCTTTCGCGGGAGCCCTGGCGCGCGTGCGCGCCGGACTCGAGGCCCCCGAGGCCATCGCGGTGCGCGTCGACTCGGTCGGCCAGCATCCCGTCGTCGTCGCCCCGTTCGCTCCAGTCCATGAGCGCTTCACGCGCCTCCAGGCCGTCACCGGGCTCCAGTCGTTCGACGACCAGATCTACTTGCGCGGTCGCCGACATGCTGGCCGTTCCCGTGCACCGTGAGCTCATACAGCGGCGCTACAGTCACGTCCTCGTGGACGAGTTCCAGGACTTGAACGGAGCCCAGCTGGCACTCGTAGATCTCCTGTCGAGACCCCGTCGCGACCTCTTCGTCGTAGGGGACGATGATCAGCTCATCTACGGCTGGCGCTTCGCCGACCCCACAGGCATCCTGCAGTTCCATGAGCGAATGCCGATCGAGCCCTACTCGGCGACCTACCGACTGGGCACCAACTACCGCTGCTCCCGCGAGGTGGTCACGTCTTCGGCACGCATCGTAAGCCACAATGCCACGCGCGAGATCAAGGAGGTGCGCCCGCGTGCCGGTGCCCAGGAGGGCGCGGTGCTCTTCGCTGCCGCGCCCTCCTGGGAAGAGCGCAGCGCCGCGATATGCACGTTCCTGCGCGACCAGAAGGCGCGCCCATCCTGCGCATGGCGCGACCTTGCCGTGCTCTGCCGCTATCGCTCGCAGCAGCTCGCCGTAGCTCCTGCACTCGATGCCGACCATCTACCCCGCACGCAGCAGCTCGGCCACCATCTCTTCTCCCATCCGGCCGCCAAGCTGGTGCGCGCCTACGTCGACCTGATTCGCGCACCCGACCGAGCATCGGGCAACGACCTGAGGCTACTCCTGAATCGACCCAACCGCTACGTTCACTGGGAGCAGGTCGAGGCCATCGCCGCGTCCGCACGTCCGTGGAGTCACCTGTCTGTGTCCGCCGCCGCCGAACCCGACTCCGGTCCGCTCCCCTTGTCCTCGCTCGTCGTCCGAGTCGGTCGGCTCACTTCGGCACTCGGCGAAGCGACGCCCCGCAACGCGACCGACGAGTGCGCCGATCTCGCGGCCCACGAGTCCGCCTGCACCACACAACGCGGAGGTCTGACCGCGGCGCAGCTCCTCCTCGCCATCGTCGATGAGTTCGGCCTCGAGGATCACTGGCGCGACGCCTCTCCCGGCATGTCGGACGCACCGGGCTCTGCGTGCCCGAGCGCCGGGTGCGACAGCCGGAGTGACGACGCCGGCGCACTCGGGGTTCTCGACGCACTGGTACTCCTCGCCGAGATGCATCCCGCGCTCAACGACTGCCTCGAGGTCTGGGACAAACTGTGCGCCGACGAGGCGGCGGACGCACACAGGACGACCGGCGGGACGACTCTCCAGCAGGCCGGGGACGACCGCATCGCGATCGGCACCATCCACGCCGCCAAAGGCCGCGAGTACCGTGCAGTCGTCATCCCCGACTACGACTGCGACGTGACTCGTTGGAGCCGGCCCGAGATCGAGGAGGAGCGCCGGGTCGTGTACGTCGGCATCACCCGCGCGCGCGACTCCGTCCTCCTCACAGTCGACACGTCGCGCCCGTACGTACACCCCTTCCTGCGCGAGCTGGTCGAGACCCCGTTGCCCGAAGAGTACGCCTCGCTGCTCGCCTGGCTGAACGAGGAAGCAGACGCTGATCTGCGGACCCGGCTCAGTCGACGGCTGTCAGAGATCGAGAGCCTCTTTCCTGAGTCGACGGACTCCGCGGACGGTGACGACACCGTGTGATGCGATACTCCCTCGATGGGTGGCCCCGCCCCCAGAGGCTTCCCGAGCGCGGTGCGCCTACACGCAAACGAGGACCGCCGTCCCGGCACTTCACCGGGACGGCGGTCCTCGTCACACGCCTGGTCTTGTCAGAGGTCCTGTCGTGAACCCTCCGCCGACCATCCACTCGTGACACACTCCCCCAACGGTCTATCGTAGCTCCACGCGAGCTGAAGACGAAGTCCTTGGCCCTTATGGGGTGAGCTTGTACATCCTCGTCAGTTTGGCGTCTCCTTCGGTTCCATCGAAGACGAAGAAGAGGCGCGCCTTGCCATCGTCGATGAAGTACTTCCACACCCTGCTTCCATCCACTTCCTGGATGGTGGCAGGATAGTTGGCAGCATCCTTGACCTCATCGGCGGTGACGCCGATATCCACACCCTCGAAGGCGCCCGGAAGCTCGGTAGCCACGATGGCCACTTCGACCTCCATATCCGGCTCGGCTACCGCCTCCGGTGCCTCAATATCGCTGCCGCAACCGGCGGCGACCATCATGAGTGCCGCCAGCGCCGCTACCATACAGGCGAGCGCCAGAACACTGAACTTGTTCTTCATAGTCCCTTGTCCCCCTTCTCTATTCACCAAGATGAGCCACGGCCCCGCAGGGCAGCTACCCAAGCCTCTCTTCTCCCGGTTGGGCCGTCCCGTTCACTTGTGCGGCACGACCAGAACCGGGAGCTGAGCGTTCTTCACGACCTTGTCGGTAATACTGCCACCACCGAGGATGTTCGCGAGAAAACCGAGACCCCGAGCTCCCATCACGATCAGGTCGGCGTCGACCTCCTTCGCGAACTCGAGGATCGAGGAAGCCTCGCTCCCGTACCTGAGCACAGCTTCACCGGCGGAACATGCGGACACGTACCTGTCCTGCAGTCGCTGCGTGACCTCATCCTCCGACGGAGGCTGAGGCGGAAGCGCCGTCTCGGCCGCCATGCTCTGGTAATTGAAGGCCTCAGGAACAACATGGACCACGTACACGCGACTGTCGGTCAGAGATGCGATGTAGCAAGCCTCCTTGAAGGCCTGGTCCGCGGCATCAGAGAAGTCGGTGCAGTAGACGATCTTCTTGTACTCCGGCATCCCATCCTCCTTGTCGCCCTCTGTCCGATCTGTCGCGCCGGGCGAGGCCTCTGGCCGCTTGGCCGACCCCTCCTGTACGCTCCCTTACGCCTACATCCTGCGTCGTGCTGTGACCTCGACTGCCTATCTCGAACGGGGAGCGATCAGCCTCCCGTCGCCGCCACGATAATGAGGGCTACGATTGCTACGACCCAAGCCCCAAGAATGGTCTTCGGCAGCATCCTCTTCACCTCCCCTCTCTGTCCCCTGGCTTCCCACGGGACTAGTACAACTTCAGTTCTGTTGCTGTTGCTGAATGGGCGTGTTCTCTATCTGCGCTCCCTGAACGAGCCTCTGCCACTGGATCGCAGATACGACCACTCCTGCCAGAGCGACCCACAGGGCCAGGATCGCAAACAGCTTGAGCTTCCGGTCCCTCGCCATGTTCGCGAGGCTCCAAGCAGTAGCGGCCAGCAAAACGGGAATGATGCTGAACCGCACCGCGTCCGCCATCCACGGCTGCGAGAACGACATCGCCAAGACGACGAGCGTCAGCGCCATGGCAGCGACCGCGGTCCCCTTCGATATGGGCACGTAGTGCTCTTTGAAGTACTTCAGTACCGCTTGGACCCTGGCGCCGATTCTCTCGTTGACGCCAGCGGCATTCCTCTTGTTTCGGCGTTCAGCCTTCAGCATGAAGGATGACTCACTTTCCGCCACTCATGGCGACATGGACAGCGGAGGTCGGTAGCTGCCCTTCCACTTCCGGTACACGAAGTCACACTGGCCATGACTCTCCCTGAGTTCCTTCAGGTCATCTGAGACTTCCTGCATGGAAGCCTCTTGACCCGGTGCATCGGCAAGCTTGCTCAGCACGTCTTCCGCGAACCTGTTGCTGTCTTCCTTGTAGTACCAGGAGTGGTACGCCAGCGTGCGCGTGTCGTCCCTCATCGAATCGAGGGCATCGGGGTCCTGCTCGGGCCCCGCCCAGGTCGCAAGGAACCGGTCCGACTCCGCATCCACGCCGCGGATCTTGTTCATGAAACGCCGGATGATGCTCTCCCCGGCGCTGCCTACCACCCAGTACTCGTAATTCACGCTCAGGACCTCTTCGCTCGATTTCACGAGGTCTTCTCTGAGTTCGGCGTTCGAGGGATCCTTCTGCAGCTGTTCAAATTCCTGCATCGATGCCCGCACGGGCGGGAAGGAGTTCTTGAAATACCCGTGCAACTCCTTCTCGGGCGGCGACAACATGCCGATCTGACTGATCTGCGGCCAGAAGTACCAGAACGGCACCGCCATGACCACGACCACCAGCAATAGCTTTCTCCCAGTACTCAAGAACGCTTCCTCAGTCCCGTCGTCTCTCACATTGCGTGACACATCCGGCCTCGACGTCGTCGCCCCGAACGGTCACTCTGCACACGCCGGGCTACCGGTCCTCGGTGGCGGTGCGTTGCCCGCCACCGAGGACGCAGAGCCCTGCTTCTTGTCTTACCGGTGCTCCTTCATCTTAGGATCGAAGAAGTTCTCGAGTGCCATGGCATAGGTGTAGATGCCGGCCGCGAGCACCCAGACGAACGTGACCGTGTGATTCAGCGTGAACTGAGTCGGGGTCATGATCGTCGTGGTCGCAGCGTCAATGGCGATGAAGATGGATAGGTAGGCGATGTGCACGTAGAACGTGAGGTCCCAGTACTTGTCGTCCGGGTCCATCCAGTAGCGGTGCAGCGCATCGCCGTTCGGCTTGTATTCGCGATACTCCTCAAGGAGCTCGTCGTGACTCTTCTGAGGGCCTTTGGTTGCCAAGTGTCCTCCTCTCCGCTTATCAGACTCTCTCGCGAGACCCTACAGCTCCGGTTCGTCGTGGCCTACGCCACCCGCTATCGATACTTCCTCGTACGGGTAGCCGGCATCATGCAGCGTGCGATAGTCGAACGGCTGCGGCTTGATGATCGTCCACGGGATGGCGATGAGGGCAGACACGCCCATCACGATGACGTTCGCCCACACGACGCCCCAGAGGAGGTCGTAGTTGGCGACTGCCACCCAGTAGTAGATGCCGACCGCGCCGCCGATGATGGTTCCCCAGAAGACACCGTCGCGGTTGGTCGTCCTGTAGAAGATGGCCATCCACATCGGAATCACTGCCGATGAGAATGCCACGCCCATCGCCTGGTACATGCCGGAGAAGCTGAACCCGATGACACGCCACCAAATGGCGATGCCGAGAAGGACAGCCGCGACGACGTAGAGCATCACGCGGTTGACGGCGACGATCTGCTTGCTGGTCGCGTCAGGCTTCAACCAGCCCTTGTAGATGTCGTTCGCGAACACAGAGGCGGTCGAGAGGATCTCGCCCGCGCCGGTGCTCACCGTCGCGCCGGTGACGGCGATGATGAAGAGAGCCAGACCGAAGTAGCCGGTGGAGAGGAAGGCGACGACAGGTGCTGCCGCTTCCGCCTCCGTGAAGGTGATGGCCGTGTTGGCGACCGGCGAGAAGTAGACCTCGCCGACGACGAGCCCCTTGGCCAAGGCGCCAAGGCCGAGAGCCGTGGTCATGGCCAGCGGGATGGGGTACCAGCCCCAGGCGCCGGTCCAGAACGACTTGAAGATGTTCTTCGGGTTGTCAGAGCCGATACCGCGCGACCAGTAGGTCTGGTTGCAGAGCACGGCCCCGAGGTTGCCGATGGTGTTGACGATCAGGAACCCGATGCCTGCTGCGTTCAGCCAGTTGAGACCGTCCCACTGGGACTCCCATACGGCCAGATCCTGCTCGGGCTGCAGAATCGGATGACTGGCCATCGCGTTGTAGAGACCATCCCAGTAGTTGCCCGCGCCGACGCCCGCCCCAAGCCCCAGGAACGTGGCTCCAGTGAGGACGAAGATCGCGAGGAACATCACCGAGGCCATCAGCGTGTCGGCGAAGATGCTCGCCCACAGGCCGGCCACCGAGATGTAGGTCACGAAGATGATCACCATGATGGCGGCCAGGTAGTAGAAGTTGCCGCCGGTGAAGGCGACGAGCATCACGGCACCGCCGGTGACCAACATCAGGGTCACCCAACCGCATACCACGATGGTGATGATGGCCTGGGCGATCTGATTCTTCCGGTCGAGACGGTAGTACATGTACTCCGGATACGACCGGTGGGTAGGCATGTCCACGCGGCAGCGCCGGCAGATGTACGCCATGAGCGGCAGCGGGATCGTGGCACCAAGACCGTACCACCAGCCGCCGGAGACGCCGTATGAGTAGCCCGTCCACGAACTGATCATCAGGGTTGCTGCCCAAATCCACGTCGCGATGACCGACGCGTGGATCATGCCGTGGCCGATGTTGCGGCCACCGGAGATGAACGAGTCAGCCGTCTTACCCTTGGTCCTGCCGAGGTAGAGGACCAGCAGCGTGTAGATGACCGCCTGAGCGAGCATGATCACGTAGCCAGTCCAGCTATCCAAAGGTGCTGTACTCCTGCAGCAAAAAGCATATGAACCCCCCCTTCTTCCTAAATCGCGAGCTTCAAGTCGGAAGCTCGGTGTGTGACTCCACAAGAGTGCAACTCTGTGCGACTCACCATGTCAGTTTTGCCTGTGTACCCCCCCGGTCCACTCACGCCTATACCGCCATATTGGAGTGGAGGAGAGGGGCCGAAGCCCCCCCCTCTCCTCCAGATCTCGCATCTTACTTCGTGATGATCGTCCCAGTCTTGCCGGCAAGAGCGTCGACGGCCTTGTCCAGCGAGGTGATGATGGCCCTCTGGCCACCGTCCTCGACGAACTTGAGCGCGGAAGCCACCTTCGGGCCCATGCTGCCGGCCAGGAAGTGACCCTCGGCGGCGAGCTTCTTCATCTCGTCGACGGACACGGCGCCCACGGGCGATCGCGTTGTCCTTGCCGAAGTTCACGATCGCGTGCTCGACATCCGTCAGCACCATGAAGGTGTCGGCGCCGAGTTCCTTGGCGAGCACCTCGCCCGCGCGGTCCTTGTCGATGACGGCGTCGAGTCCGGTCAGGTTGCCGTCAGCATCCTGCATCGAGGGCACGCCGCCGCCGCCGGAGGCGATGACGATGATGCCCGCATCGAGGATCTTCTTGATGGCCCTGACCTCAGCGTTGGCGCTCGGAAGAGGCGACGGCACCGTGCGACGCCAGCCGTTCTCGGCGCTCGGCTTCACGTTCTTCACGATGTAGTCCGGGTGCTTGGCCTTGAGCTCCTTGGCCTCGGCCTCGCTGAAGAAGTTGCCGACGGGCTTGGAGGCCGCGTCACCCAACGAACTCGGGGTCGTTCGGGTCGACGATGACCTGGTTGACGACCGCGATGACGTCCTTGTCGATGCCGTGCGCCCGCAGGTGCTTCTGCATCTGGTTCTGGAGCATGTACCCGATCTGACCCTGGGTCATCGCGCCGACGATGTAGAGCGGCTGGGGCGCGACCTTGTCCTTGCCGGCCTCCTGCTGGACGCTCAGGTTGCCCGACTGCGGACCATTGCCGTGCGTGACGGCCAGCCAGTCGTCGCTGCTCTTGAACTCGCTGACGATCTTGGCGAGCTGTTCCGAGGTCTGGCCGCAGTTCTCGGTCTGCTCGTCGCAAGTACCTTCCTGGTCAGCCTGCTTGATGGCGTTGCCGCCGAGAGCTACAAGAATCTTCACTGATAGAGTCCTCCGACTTTCCGTAAGGGTTTCAGGCGATCGGCTTGAGCAGCTCGACCATGACGCCCTTCTGCAAGTGGTAGCGGTTCTCGGCCTGTGCGGACACGACGCACTGCGGGTGCGACGTGACCTCTTCGGTGATCTCGAAGCCGCGGTACATGGGCTGGCAGTGCATGACGAGGGCGTTCGGGGCGAGCTTGAGGAGGTCGAGGTTGACCTGGTAGGGCAGGAAGATCTCGCGGATCTCGTTCGCCTTCTCCTTCTCGGCCGGCACGTCGTAGGCGATCCAGCTGTCGGTGTAGATGACGTCCGCGTCCTTGGCGGCCGCGATCGGATCGTTCGTGAAGGTGATCGAGCCGCCAGTCTGGGCGGCGCGCTTCTGCGCCTCATCCACCCAGCTCTGATCCGGCATACCGAAATCCAGATCCTGGAGCAGCTGGTGCTGCGAGTAGTCCGGGGTCGCGAGGACGAAGTCCATGCCGACGCTCGCGGCGGCGATGAGCCAGTCCTGAGCGGTGTTGCCCGTGCCCTCGCCCATGTAGGCGACCTTGAGGCCCTTGAGCGAGCCCTTGTGCTCGAGGGTCGTGAAGAGATCGGTGAGCTGCTGGACAGGGTGAGCCATGTCGCTCATGCCGTTGATGAGCGGGATGTCCATGGCAGCGCCGAGCTTGGTGATGGTGTCGTGGCTGTAGGTACGCGCCATGACGAGGTCGCACATGCTCTCGAGCACGTTGGCCTGGTCGCGGACGTCTTCCTTGAAGATGATGTCGGCGGCACCCGGAGGATACGCCTTCAACGTGATGACGCCGCCGCCGAGGGCCTGGAAGCCGGTCTCGAACGAGACGCGGGTGCGCAGCGAAGGACGCTCCCACACGGTGGCAAGCACCTGGTTGTTCTGGAAGAAGGTCGGCTTGTAGCCGTCCTTCAGCATGAAGTCCTTGATGATCGTCGCCGTCGAGAAGTACTTCCAAATGTCGTCGATTGAAACGCTCTTCATTGACTCAAGCGTCTTACCTGCCATGCCGTCTCCTTGTGCTTCGGTCCTCTTGCTTTTCCTTATGTCCCTCTGCGAACCAGAACCCCCTCACCCGCGGGCCGTGAGGCCCGCGGGTGAGGGGTGTCGAGCCTGTCGAGACGTCTTACTCGACGGCGTCCTTGTAGTAGTCGCCCCAGAAGCGGTCCATGGCCTCGCGCATGACGGCGCGGGACTTGTACATGTCCCAGCTGGGATCTTCCGCGATCTGCGGATGACGCGGGTAGGTGATCGTCGCGCTTGAAGTAGTCGAAGAGGCCGCCCTTGAAGGTGTTCAGGCCGTTGTGGGTCGGCATCGACTGACGGTAGTGACGCACGGCACCGATGTCGATCGTCGTCTGCATCGTGCCCTCGACGGCGGCCTTCGCGCAGGCGCACAGGAGACGGCCCTCGAAGTCGGCAGATGATGGAGCCGCCCTGCATGCCGTACGGCGGCATCTCGATCGGCGACCAGCCCGAGTGCGGAGCCACCGTGTAGCACATGTTGATGACGCTGTTCCAGCGGTTCTGCAGCTCGAAGTACTCGAGCGGCTCGATGACCCACGGGTCCATGAGCAGCTCGGGGTGATAGCATGGCCTCGGCACCGTTGAAGGCCAGCTGACGACCGCCCTCAGGGGTCATGCCGTCGTTGCAGATGTATGGCGCCCCAGTTGCCGATCTTGGTCTTGGCGACGGGGTAGTAGGGATACTTCTCGAGGTCCCAGCCGATGTCGATCAGGTCGTAGGGGCTCGGCCAGTACTCATCGGGGATCCAGGGGTTGCACTTGTGGTAGCGCAGGACGACCTCGCCCGTGTCGTCCTGGATGATCGAGGTGTCGAAGGAGGTCTTCGGGAACTCCGGCACGGTCGAGCCCATGCCGTACATGACGAAGGTGTCGTACTCCTTGCACCAGCTGCCGATCTCGTCGGTGATCGAGCCGGGGACCTCTTCGGAGGCCTTCAGGGCCTCGTCCATCGAGCCGGCCGGATAGCCGTTGGCCGCGTACTCGGGATACGCGATGACCTTGATCTGCTTCGCGTAATCGGTGCAGGAGGCGTCCGCCGTGTAGCTGTACTGCTCGTAGGTGTACTCGAAGTAGTCCTTCATGCGCTTGAGGTTGCGCTTGGTGGCCTCGGGGCCAACGTGCAGCTCAACCGGGCTGTACTGGATACCGCATACCATGTAACGCTGAATCAGATCACCCATGTTTTCTCCTGATTGTGGTTACTACACATCCTGGCAAGGGACGCCGCAGCGCCTCTGCTGGATGCAACGACCGCGAACGTCACAGCTCCCTGTGAGAACCACCCCCCTTCCTTCGGATGAGACAGTCGGACGCGGTGCCAAGAGCCGCCGGTCCGGATATGCCGCCGACTATGAGAGAGCGAGGCAGCCGTACGAACGGGCGCTGAGGCGCCAGCCGGAACTGCCACGCCGGCGGAACGGATCGAGCGAGCGAACTCGGAGTGCTCCTGCCTGCGAGGGCAGGTGCCGAGACTCGCCGAAGGGATACTCGTGATAGCGCACGACACCGGCGAGGACGTGACGCTGCCAGTGGCGTCAGCGAACGACGACGGTGACGGGGTGCAACTCGCTGTCATCGGATTGCGGGACGGTCGAGTCGAGCTGACCTGCCCAAGACCCGCAAGCGATGAGCGGCTTGTGCAGAACAGTTCCCCCCGACGCACAAGCCGTGCAATGACGAGCCGTGTCATGGTCGCTATCCTCCTACATCTCACGGCAAAAGGCAAGATGGGCTCTGTGCACCTGACGAGCGTAGATCGAGGGTCTGCGATTCGCCAGAGCGGGGACCTGGTCGCGGCGCCGCTCGGCCTCGCCGGAGTCGATATCGGCCACGATCACCCCGTCGCCGGCGGGCAGGCTGGCGAGCACCGTGCCCCACGGATCGACGATCATGCTGTGCCCGTGCATCGGCCAGGCCGCTCCATGGCCGTGCTGCGCCGCCGCGACCACGAACGCTCCGTTCTCTATGGCGCGAGCGCGCAGAAGCACTTCCCAGTGCGCGCGGCCCGTCGCCTCGGCGAACGCCGCCGGCACGAGCATGACGGTCGCCCCCGCCAGGGCGAGTGCGCGATACAGCTCGGGAAAACGAAGGTCGTAGCAGATCGACATGCCGAGCACGAGATCCGGCGATTCGGCGACCACCAAACGGTCGCCGGGAGCGATGTGAGTCGACTCGCTCTCACGGACGTCATCGCCCACGGTGACGTCGAAGAGATGCACCTTGCGGTAGACCGCGCCCACGGCGCCCGTCGGATCCACGACGTAGCTGGTGTTGGAGAACATCGCCGAGGACGCCGGCCGGTCGCCCGCCGCGGACGCCGTGGCTCGACGAGGCTGCCGCAGTGGATGATCACGCCGTGCTCGCGAGCCTTCGCCGCCAGCGACCGGGTGGTGGGGCCGGGTACCGTCTCGGCGACATCCCCGAACCGCGAGGGTGGTCCGATGTACGTCAGATACTCAGGCAGCGCGATCAGTCGCGCTCCCCGAGCAGCGGCCTCGTCCACCAGGCGCAGGGCTCGGGCGACGTTCTCGTCCCTCGAGACGCCGACCCTCATCTGTATGGCGGCGACACGCATGCTTCGCCGAGCCTCCTGATCGGTGCGGTGGAGTCGTCTCGCAACGCGTTCCTGTCAGCGCGCCTCGAACTGCCCTCATACGGACGAAGGGACCACCGCGTCGCGTCAGCCTAGCGCCGGCGGGCAGGAAGTCAATTCTCCGCCGTTGCCCCCGGCCTACCAGCCGAGCACGTAGGCGAACACCAGAGGCGCCACGATGGTCGCGTCGGACTCGATGATGAACTTCGGGGTGTCGCGGTCCAGCTTGCCCCAGGTGATCTTCTCGTTCGGCACGGCCCCCGAGTACGATCCGTAGCACGTCGTCGAGTCGGAGATCTGGCAGAAGTACCCCCAGAGCGGAGTGCTGCTCGCAGGTCCTGCTCGATCATCGGCACGACGCAGATCGGGAAGTCGCCGGCGATGCCGCCGCCGATCTGGAAGAAGCCGATCGAACTCTCGGCGGCCGTGTCGGTGTACCACTGGGCCAGGCGCATCATGGTCTCGATGCCGGACTGGACCACATGGACGTCCTTGATGCGCCCATCGACGTTGGCGGCGGCGTACATGTTGCCGAGCGTCGAGTCCTCCCATCCGGGCGTGAAGATCGGCAGGTCCTTCTCCATGGCGGCGATCATCCAGGAGTCCTTGGGGTCGATCTGATAGTGGTCGGCCAGCGCGCCGGTACGCAGAAGCTCCCAGAAGTAGTAGTGCGGCGGGTGCGTCTCGCCGCTCTCATCGGCCTTCTTCCACACGCGGTTGATGGCCGTCTCGATGCGGCGCATGGCCTCGTCCTCGGGGATGCACGTGTCGGTGACGCGGTTCATGCCGCGCTCCTTGAGCGCCATCTCCTCGTCCGCCGAGAGCGCTCGCCAATCGGGGACGCGCACGTAGAAGTCGTGCGCCACGAGATTGAAGATGTCCTCTTCGAGGTTGGCTCCGGTGCAGCTGATGCCGTGGATCTTGTCCTGCCTGATCATCTCGGCCAGAGACTTGCCGAGCTCGGCCGTCGACATCGCCCCCGCGATCGTCACGAACATCTTGCCGCCCCTGGCGAGGTGCTCCTCCCAGGCGCGCGACGCATCGATCACGGTGGCCGCGTTGAAGTGCTTGTAGTGCTCGAGCATGAACTCCGTGATGGGCCCGCGTGGTGTCATGTCTGCCCCCGCCTCCTTGCCGCGCGCCCTGGTGGACGCGATACCGCCGTGGCACTACTCCAGGTAGGTGTAGGCCTTCAGGCACTCCTCGTAGAAATCGACCAGGCGCACGCCCCCTCGGGGGTTGATCGCGCCCTCCGCCACCCGGCGGTCGACCTGCTTCTTGACCGTATACGCCATGGCCTCGGGGTTGTACTGCATGGCGTCCAGCACGTCCGCCGAGGCTGACCCCTTGATCACCTCCTCCACGTAGAAGTTGGTCGGGTCGGCGTCGTCGCAGAACACGTGGATCTCGTTGAGGCGACCGAAGAGATTGTGGAAGTCGCCGATGACGTCCTGGTAGGCGCCGGTCAGGAAAAGGCCGATGTAGTACTCGTCGCCGGCGTTGAATTCGTGGAGGGGCAGCAGGGACTTCGTCTCGTTTATGTCGATGAAGTCGTTGATGCGCCCGTCCGAGTCGCAGGTGATGTCGACGATGGTGCCGAAGACCTCGGGCCGCACGTTGAGCTTCGTGATGGGCACCACGGGAAGCAGCTGCCCGATCGCCCAGGAGTCTGGCGCCGACTGGAACACGGAGAAGTTGCAGAGATACTGGAGAGCAAGCTCCGCATCGATGTCGTACAGGTTGTCCGGACGGAACTTCATGCCGGGGAGCATCGTCGCGATCTCCTTCGAGATGCGCCAGAAGAGAGTCTCGACGACGGCCCGCTGCTCAAGGCTGAGAATGCCGAGGCGGAATGCGTTCAGGCACTCTCGCTTCATGTCGAGAGCGTCGTTGTACATCTCCTGCACGTTCTCGCTCGTGAGCAGATCGAGCACCTCCCGCATGTTGGCGACCATGACACTGGCGTTCGTTCCATCCGTGTCGTAGGAGGTGTAGGCCGTCTCGATCGTGTCTATCACGTTCGTGATGACGCAGGAGTGGCGCGCCGTGACGGCGCGGCCGGACTCCGAGACGATGTGGGGGTGTGCGACGCGCTCCGCGTCGCACGTCTCCTTGGTGATGTAGACGACGTCGGCGGCGTAGTCGCGGACCTTGTAGTTGACCGACGAATTCGTCTTGGACTGCGAGCCGTCGTAGTCGATGCCGAGCCCGCCGCCGACATCGAAGTACTCGAGGGGGGCGCCGAGCTTCACGAGCTTCGCGTAGATCCGCGCGCCCTCCCGGACCGCCTCCTTGATCTTCTTGATGTCGGTGATCTGAGAGCCGATGTGGAAGTGGAACAGCTTGAGGCAACCGAGGCGGTCCTCGCTCTTGAGCATCTCGACGACCTGGAGGATCTCGGCTGTCGTCAGGCCGAACTTGGACTTCTCGCCTCCGGAGTCGCACCACTTGCCCGAGCCCTCCGCCGACATCTTGGCGCGGACCCCGATGAGCGGCTCGACGTCCATCTCGCGAGCTAGCCGAAGAAGCGTGGGCAACTCGTAGGACTGCTCGATGACGACGACGACCTTGCGACCCAACGTCCTGCCCAGCAATGCGAGGCGCAGGTAGTCCTCGTCCTTGAAGCCGTTCAGGACGGTGAGCGCCTGGAGGTCGTCGTTCATGGCCAGCGCCGCCAGGAGTTCTGGCTTGGAGCCGGCCTCGATGCCGTAGTCGTACGGAGCCCCGGCGTCGAGGATCTCCTCGATCACCTCACGCATCTGGTTGACCTTGATGGGATAGACGCCTATGTAGCGCCCCTGGTACTCGGCTTCCTCGATCGTCTCCTTGAACGTCTCGTTCAGGGTGACGACGGCAGAACGGAGGATGTCCCCGAAGCGAACGACGATCGGGAAGGTTATCCCTTGCGCCTTCATCTCCGCGAGGACGTCGGCGATGTCGATCCGTGGTCCGTCCGGCGTCCGCTCGGGGAGCACGCAGAGATGACCCTTGTCGTTGATATCGAAGTAGCCGTCACCCCAGCGACTGATGTGGTAGACGCTGTCGGCTTCCTCCTTGGTCCAATCCTGCTGATCGCCCTGTGTGTCGTGCTCGCTCACGCGAAGTCCCTCCTAGGCGCCGCGCCGGCAGGGAGAGCGACGAGGCAGACACGGGATCGGGAAGAGGGGCCCAAGCCGCGGAACGAGCCATGGCGAGACTGCGAGGCGCGGCCCCCGGGCGGCACGACATCTGGTCTTCGTATGACCACGCTGGTCACCTCAGCAACTCCGCGATCTGCCCGACAGGCGACGCGTTGCCCGATACCACTTCGCGGAAGACCGCCCGCATTTGACGGCCGACTGCCGCAGGACGCACCCATATCCGAGCCATCATCCACCTGGCACGAAGGTCACACTATACATCGGCCGCCACCCCGAGGCGCGCCGCCAACGCCTGCGAAGGTCTTGGCCGGCCCGAATCAGGGGAGCGAGTGCCGGCATCGAGGCACGACAAGCCACGACCGGCCGATCGCGAGACGCCAGAACGGAACGCGCGTGGGCGGCCGCTCACCCGGTGCTATCATCTGCCTGACACGGGCGGGAGTGAGCCTCAGGCCCACTGATCATGCCGGCAACGAACGCGGAGGGACCATGGCGGAGATCATCGAGACGCGGCTGCCAGGAGTCGGCATCCACCACGAGTTCGTCACGAGCAGCGGAGAGCGTCTCGGCATCATCACCCACCACAGCGGCCGGCGCGAGCTCATCGTGTGCACGGCAAGTGATCCCGATGTCTGCCGGGACGTCGTGCGCCTCTCCGAGGACGACATACGCGCCCTCGCGGAGATTCTCGGTCAGTCGCACGTGGTCGAGGCCGTCCACGACATGCATCTGAGCATGCAGGGCCTCACTCTGGACTGGCTGCCCGTGGCGGCCAGCGCGCAGTGCGCGAGCTGCACTCTGCACGATGTGGAGCACCAGGACGAGGCACCGGCAACAGTCGTCGCCGTCGTGCGTGACGACAAGACCATCGCCGCCCCCCCGTCCACCTTCGTGCTCGAACCGGGCGACACCGCCGTCGTCGTCGGCACGCCGGAAGGCATCAAGGCGCTGTCCGAACTTCTCCAGGGCGAGTAAGGCAAACAGCGCGTGACCGCGCCGACCGCCGTCAGCTCGCCGGACTTCGCCTGGCTCTTCGTCGAGGTCGGCGCGGTCTTCCTGGTGCTCGCGGTGCTGGCGCGCCTTGCGCGACGTACCGGCTTCTCGCCCATCCCCCTGTACCTTCTTGCCGGGCTCGCGCTCGCCGCCCTGACCCCGCCGCAGTTCAGCCCCAGCGCGATCGCGATCGAATCGCAGATCGCCGTCGTTCTGCTGCTGTTCATGCTCGGCCTCGAGTACTCCGGCACAGAGATCTCGGCGAGCCTCCGCGCCAGCCTTGGCGCCGGCGTCGCCGATTTCGTCCTGAACTTCACGCCCGGCATCGTGCTCGGGCTGGTGCTGGGGTGGACGCCCCTGGAGGCGATCCTGCTGGGCGGCGTCACCTACATCTCATCGTCCAGCATCACTGCCAAGGGACTCGACGACCTTGACCGTCTCGGCAACCGGGAGACGCCGTCGATCCTCTCGATCCTCGTCATCGAGGATCTGGCGATGGCGCCGTACCTGCCCATGGTGGCGGTCCTCCTCGCCGGCGGCAGCTTCGTCACCGGCTTGATCTCCGCGGGCGCCGCCGTAGGCAGCGGTCGCCGTCGCGATGTGGATTGCGATCTACCACGGGCAGCGCCTGAGCACCGGTATCCTGCACGCCAGCGATGAGGTCGTGCTGCTCACCGTGGTCGGTCTGCTGCTCGTCTTCAGCGGCACCGCCGAGGCCCTGCAAGTCTCGGGGGCCGTGGTCGCCTTTCTGCTCGGGCTGGCCATCTCGGGCGCGCTGGCCGATCGAGCGCGGCAGCTCTTCGGCCCACTCCGTGACCTGTTCGCAGCCTTCTTCTTCGTGCTCTTCGGACTCCAGATCGACGTTCGCACCGTGCCCGGCGTGGCGCTGGCAGCCGTCATCCTGTTCCTGATCACCGCCGTCACCAAGTTCGCCACCGGCTGGATCGCGACGCGCAAGACCATCGGCGTGCCGGGGCGCATCCGCGCGGGCACGGCGCTCATCGCTCGGGGGGAGTTCAGCATCGTCATCGCCGGTCTGGCGGTGGCAGCCGGAAGCCAGAGCCCGCTCGGCGCCTTGGCCGCGACCTACGTGCTAATCTCGGCGATCGTCGGGCCGCTGCTCATGCGGTATGCGGTCGACATGTCACGGATAGCGACGCCGCTGTTGCGCCGCCGCGCACGGACCCGCACTGGCGGACCCTAGTAGATCTCCGGGACGAACGTCTGGCTCTCGATGGGCGGCCGCACGTAGCCTCTGTCCGGGGGCCGCGCCGGCAGCGAGAGGCCATGGGGCGTGACGTCCTCGTAGGGGATGAGGCCGAGCAGATGGCTGATCGTGTTCAGCCGCGCGCGGCGCTTGTCGTCGGCGTTCACGACCCACCACGGAGAGTCCTTGGTGTCCGTATAGGAGAACATCTCGTCCTTGGCCTGAGAGTACTCGACCCAGCGAAGCCGACTCTCAAGATCCATGGGACTCAGCTTCCATTGCTTGAGGGGGTCCTTGACGCGCCCCTGAAAGCGATGTTCCTGCTCCTCGTCGCTGACGCTGAACCAGTACTTGACGAGGATGATCCCGCTGCGGATGAGCATCCGCTCGAGCTCAGGGCAGGCGCGGAAGAAGTCCCAGACCTCGTCCTCGGTGCAGAAGCCCATGACGCGCTCGACGCCGGCGCGGTTGTACCAGGACCGGTCGAAGAGCACCATCTCGCCGGCGGCCGGTAGCTGCGCGACATAGCGCTGGAAGTACCATTGGGTCTGCTCCCGATCGTTCGGCTTGGTGAGTGCGGCGATGCGCACGACACGTGGGTTCAGGTACTCGGAGATGCGCTTGATCGTCCCGCCCTTGCCGGCCGCGTCGCGACCTTCGAAGATGACGGCGACGCGCAGTCCGGAGTGCCTGATCCACTCCTGAAGCTTGACGAGCTCCATTTGAAGCCTGTGGAGCTCGGACTCGTACGTCTTGGTGTCAAGCTTCTTGCGTCGAGACGTGCCAGAAGATGTGATGACGGCGTCTGCGATGTCCTGAGGGGCGCCGCCGTTACCGGCGATGGCCTGCCTCGCGACGGCACCGCCGACCGGGACGAGCCCGCCGTTCGACGAGACAACGCCGGCGCTCGTCGAGACATCTCCCCTGCCGGCCACGGTCCCCTTGCCTTTCGCCTTGTGGCGCGACATGCAGCTCCCCTCTGGCGGCTCCACCTGCACGCCAATCATAGTGCACGACCGGCGCGTAGGCGAGGCGAAGAGACGGCAGCCTTGACGATCCCCGGGTCTGGTCGGCAAGCATGGCAAGCCCGATGGCGCTGCCCGGCTCGCTCAATCCCAGAAGTCGTCCACCTGTCCGGGAGCGACGATTCTGAGCAGGTCGGCCGGCGTCTCGGCGATCGCGGCGGCGCCCGCCTCAAGCAGCAGGTCCGGCGAGTGCCAGCCCCAAGCCACACCGCAGGGCACCGCGCCGGCAGACCGCGCTTCGCGCATGTCGCCGACAGTGTCGCCCACGAACCAAGCCGCCGCCTGATCCGGGAAACGGCGCCTGAGGGACTCGATCTTCTCGACCTTGCTCTCGCCTGCCCCGACCCCCGCGACCTCGGCCACGCCGGTCACTTTGAAGCGGTGGAGGAGCGCCCACACCGCCTCCTCTTCGCTGGATGTGACGACGACGATGTGCTGGGTGTCGCCCAGCTCGTCAAGGAGTTGAGGCATGAGCGGGAACGGCTTGATCCAGGGCAGCGCGTTGCGCACGGCGCGGGCGCTACGTAGCACCACCTCACGAACCGCTGCGTCGTCGGCACCAAGGGCGCGCAGGCCTTCGAAGACGTTCCCCTCAAAGAGGCCGAGCACGTCCTCCGCAGTCGCTACGCCTTCGACCCCTACTCGTCGACAGGCCTCGACCAAGGCGTAGCTGAAGACCTCGAACGAATCGACCACGACGCCGTCGTGGTCGAGCATCAGGAGCGGCGCGATTGAGGCCGCGTCAGCCGCCCCCGAACGCCCAGCCATACGTTCCACCCCACCAGCTGGGCCCATAGCCCAGGCGCAGCGCCACGGCGGTCGCTCTGATCTGAGCGGCCCCATCGGTGATGCTGCAACTGCGGCAGGGATTCCAGGAGCCTTTCCAGGTACTGGGGGCGTACTGGAACAGCCCGGTGTAGCCGCCCGGCCCGACGATCGTAGCCGAGCCGCCCGACTCGAGCATCATGAGCCGGTACATGCCGCCCGCGTTCACCCCGTTGGCGCCCGCGGCCTGCTGGATCAGCGGCCACCACTGCCCACTGCCGCCGCTACTGCCGCCACCGCCGCCGCTACTGCCGGAATCGGAAGACGCCTCGGCCTTCGGCTGCGCCTCGGCCGCGACCCGCTCCTGCTCCTGGGCGAGCGTTCGGATATCAGACCGAACGCCATCAAGCAGGGCGCTCCGACGATCGAGCTCCTCGCGGATGCTCGCGCGCTCAGCGCTGCGTTGCGCGACCAGTTCCTTCGCCGAGCGAAGGTCAGCGTCGAGCACGGCCGCCCTCTCCGTCAGCTCCCGACTGGTCTGCACGATGGCCTGCACGATATCGTGATCGGCCTGCGCCACACGCCGCACCATGGTGATCTGGTCGACCAGATCACCGAAATCGTCTACGCCGAGCACCACGTCGAGGGGAGTGGGTTCGTCGTGCTTGTAGAGAGCCACAGCGCGCGCCGTCAGCGCATTGCGCGCAAGTCAAGCTCGTAGCGTGCCACGCGCTGACGTCGCCTGTTCTTGCTGATCGAGGTGCGCGCCTCGCTCAGCGCCTTCGTAGCTCCGGAGTAGCGCTGAGCGGCCGCATCGATGCGAGCGTCGAGCGCCGTCACTTCCGCAGCCAAGGCCTCGGCCTTCGCGCGATTCTGCTGCAGGGGATCCGCAACCACGGCCGGTACGGCCACCAGCGAGCACACGGCCAAGCCGAGGCCGATGATCGCGGTCCGCACCAACACATCCCTCATACGGCAAAGTTCCAGCGTGCCTCCCCGCTACGTGCGCTCGACCTCTCCTGCCCGCACAAGACGTGCCTGCGCGTCGGCAGGCCCTTCGCCAGTCTGACGCAAGTCGAGCCGACAACCTACCAGAGCCCGCCGCCGTACTCAAGCAGGAAAGCATCGACGGACGTCGACGGGACGCCGGGGCACGCACCGCGCGGCGCGCCGATGCCGCCAACGGCGCCGCCAAGGCGCCACGACCCAGTCAGCTGACGTGACGTCGGTGGATCACTTTGGCGAGCATCTTCTCGACCTCCACGAGGGCGAAGGCAAGGACACCCAGCCCCAGGATCGGCAGCCACATCCACGCCTCAAGCGGCGCGCTCCGGAACGCCACGTTCATGAACGGCGCGTACGTGTAGAGCATCTGCAGCACCACCATGATCGCCACGCCTCCGAGCACCCAACGATTGGAGAACGGTGGCAAGCGGAAGACCGAGCGCGTCAGCGACCGGCAGTTGAACAGATAGAACAACTCGACGGTCACGAACACGTTGACGGCGATCGTGCGCGACACCTCGAGAGAGAAGCCCTCCCGCTGCGCCCACTCGAAGAGGCCGAAGGCGCCGGCCAGCAGAAGAGCGCCGACCAGCAGGATCCGCTCGATCAGATCGGGCGTGAGAATGGGCGTCGTAGGCTTGCGCGGCGGCCGCTCCATGATGCCGTCTTCCTTCGGCTCGAACGCGAGCATCAGCCCGAGCAGCACCGCGGTGGTCATGTTGATCCAGAGGATCTGCACGGGCTCGATGGGCAGCGTCGTGCCGAGAAGGATCGCCGCCAGGATGACGAGACCCTCTCCCAGGTTGGTCGGCAGCGTCCAGGTGATGAACTTGGTGAGGTTGTCGAAGACGCCGCGGCCCTCCTCGACGGCAGCCTCGATGGAGGCGAAATTGTCGTCGGTGAGCACCATGTCGGCCGCTTCCTTGGCGACGTCCGTACCACTGATGCCCATCGCCGTGCCGATGTCGGATTGCTTGAGGGCAGGAGCATCGTTGACGCCGTCGCCGGTCATCGCGACGACCTGGCCGCGACTCTGCAGCGCCTCGACCAGACGCAGCTTCTGTTCCGGGGTGACGCGCGCGAAGACGGCCGTGTCCTCGGCGCGAGCGATCAGGTCGGCGTCGCTGAGACGCGCAAGATCGCCGCCCGTGAGTGCCGCCGGCAGATCGGCGCTGTCGGGCACGAGGCCGAACTGCCGAGCGATCGCAGCCGCTGTGACGGCATGGTCGCCCGTGATCATCTTCACCCGGACGCCCGCCGTCTGGCAGGCCTTGACGGCGGCGACGGCCTCGGGGCGCGGCGGGTCGATCATGGCCTGAAGGCCGAGGAACGTCAGGCCAGCCAGGTGGTCGTGGCGCAGATCCGTTTCGTCGGGCGGGCGCTCGCCCGTCGCGAACGCGAGGACGCGCAGTCCTTCGGCCGCCAGCCGCTCGACGTCGGCGAGCACGGCCTCGCGATCGAGCGGCACGAGCCCGCCATCCGCCGTGAGCGCATCGGCGCTGCGCTCCAGCACAGCTTCGACCGCGCCCTTCATGACAGCCTGCCGCGGCTCTCCGTCCAGACCCTCATTGAGCGTCGCCATGTACTGGTGCAGAGACTCGAACGGAATGGTGTCCAGTCGCGGCGCGGCGGCTTCGAGGGCGACACGCTCCAGGCCGGCCTTGGCACCCGCGGTGAGGAGTGCGCCCTCGGTCGGATCGCCCTGAACGGTCCAGCGATCCTCCTCGTGCATCAGCATACTGTCGTTGCAGAGCACCCCCGCCGTCAGAACGGCGCGCAGCGCCAGATTCGGGCGCGACGCTCGCGGCTGCGTCGGGCTCATCCTCCGCCGTGATGAGCCCGGAGGGATCGTAGCCGCCGCCGCTGACCAGGTAGTCCCGGCGGCCAGCGACGATGCGCTGCACGGTCATCTGGTTCTGCGTAAGAGTGCCGGTCTTGTCGGTGCAGATCACGGTCGTGCTTCCCAGCGTCTCGACCGCGGGCAGCTTGCGGATGATCGCTCGCCGCTTGGCCATGCGCGACACACCGATGGCCAGCGTGATGGTGACGGCCGCCGGCAGGCCCTCGGGGATGGCGCCGACGGCCAGGGCGACGGCGGCCATGAACATGTCGACGACAGTCTCGCCGCGCAGACAGGCCGACGACGAACGTGGCGGCGCCCAGCGCAAGGATGACGATCAGCAGCAGCTTGCTGAAGGCGGCGATCTTCTTGGTGAGCGGCGTCGCGAGATCGTCGGCCTGGGCGATGAGCTCCGAGATGCGGCCCACCTCCGTATCGTCGCCGATACCGACGACCACACCGGCGGCCTGACCGAAGGTGACGAGCGCCGTGGCGTAGGCCATGTTCGCGCGCTCGGCCAATACGATGTCGTGGGCGATCCCCTCGGGGCGTTTCTCGACCGGCAACGACTCGCCGGTCAAGGCGGATTCGTCGATCTGCAGATCGCGGCTGCGGAAGAGGCGCAGATCGGCGGGGACCTTGTCTCCGGCCTGAAGCAGCACGACGTCGCCGGGGACGAGCTCGGGCGCGGGGACCCGCACCTGATGCCCACCGCGCAGCACCGTCGCCTCCGTCGTCATCGTCTTCGCCAGGGCCTCCATCGCCTGTACCGCTTTGGCCTCCTGCAGGTAGCCGATGCCGGCGTTCACCAGCACGACCCCGAAGATGACCGCGGTGTCGACCCATTCGCGCAAGATGAGCGTGATCGTCCCCGCCGCGATGAGGATGTAGATGAGCGGCTGATGGAACTGCAGGAGGAACCGTTTGAGCGGGCCGGGACCACTGCGTGTGGTCAGCTCGTTGGGTCCGTACTTGTCCTGCCGATGCTTGACTTCGAAGACGTCCAGACCGGTCTCGGGATCGACCTCCATGAGGTCGAGGACCTCCTCGGCCGGCAGGTGATGCCAGTTCATGCCGACGACGTGTTCCAAGAACGTCCTCTCCATTCGCAAGTGTGGAACTACCCGGCGCGAGCCCGCGCCGGGTAGGCGAGAGTATATACGCGTGCGCCTGCGCGCCCAGCCGGCGCTCGGCGACTACGCGTGCTTGCGGGTGAGCCCGTGGCTGAGGGCCGGGACGACATCGTCATCGCGCCCCGGCCCCCTGGCGCCACGGTGGGCGGTCCCCCCGGCTCATTCGTAGTGGATGGCGTCGAGGATGTCGATACGGGCGGCGCGGCGCGCCGGCAGGATGGCGGCGACAACACCGACAAGAACGGCCACGACCAGGAAGACGGCGAGCTGCAGCACGGGAACCGAGAACGTGATGCCCAGCCCCCCGAAACGCGTCGTCACCACATACGCGAACACCGTGCCGACCACGATGCCCATGATACCGCCCAGGGTCGAGGTGATGACGCTCTCGTAGCGCACCGTACTCCTGACCTGCCTCCTCGAGGACCCGATCGCACGAAGCAGCCCTATCTCGCGAGTGCGTTCGTACACGGACAGCACGAGCGTGTTGACGATACCGAACAGCGAGATGATGACGCTCAGCGCCAACAGGCCGTAGAGCAGGTTCAGCAGCTGGTCCACTTGGCCGACGATGGTCTCCTTGTACTCCTCGTTGGTCTGCACCTCGGCGGTCGGCACATCGGCGAGCGCTGCCTCGAGGGCTTCCTTGGTCTGTGCGGTGTCGCCCCCCGGCGTGCCCTGAGCGACGACCATGAAGAGCTGAGACCTCGGGAACAGCGCCGAGTACCCGGCGTCGCTGACCACCATGCCGTCCAGCATGATGGGGTCGCGGTAGACGCCGATCACCTCGAGGTCTGCCTCGCGCCCATCCGCGGTAGCGACGCTCACCGTGTCGCCCGTCTCGACGCTGAGGCCCTCCGCAGTTTGCTCCTCGAGGATCACCGTATCAACGGTGAGAGCCCCAAGAAGGGCATCGTCCCCGTCGCCGAGCCACTCGAAGTTCCAGACGCGACCCAGCGAGAGAGGGTCCGCGCCGTAGAGAGTGTAGAGATTGTCGCCGTTCGTCTGCACCTGCTGCACGTCCAGCCCCGCAGAGACATCGATGTTGGGGACACCCTGCACGCGTCGAACCGTGTCCGCGGGCAGGGTCAGGAAGTTGCTGCTGGAGACGATGTAGTCCCCAGCGACCACCTTGTCGAAGCTGTCCACGAACGAACTCTTCAGGCCCTGGGCGAAGACGGCCACGAACACGACCACCCCCAGACCGATCATGAGAGCCGACGCGGTCGCCGCCGTCCGTGCCGGATTGCGCTGAGTGTTGTCGCGGGCAAGCCGCCCGCTGGTGGGCGAAAGCTTCATCAGCGGCCACCCGATGATCGCCGCGACGGAACCCACGAAGTACTTGCTCGCAAGGGCGACCGCGAAGAACACAAGGACGGCGCCCGCGGCCAGCGTCGCGAGGCGCGCGCTCGTGCTTCCCGATCCGTACATCCCGAAGGCGATCAGCACAGCCCCGACCGCCGCGGCGGCGGCCGCGAAGACCGCCGTGTACCTGGCGAAGCGCGAAGGCGGCAGGACCGCCCCCTCCTGCAGCGCGGCGATGGGCGGCACGCGCGTCGCACGCTGCGCCGGGACGACCGCCGAGATGCAGCGTGACAAGCATGCCGACGGCCAGAGAGATGACGACGGTGCGCGGCTCCAGGATCAAGCCGCTACGCGGGATGTCGATGTTGGCCGCCGTGAAGATCGAATTCACGCCCGCCGCTACGCCCAAGCCGGCGAAGAGGCCAATCACGGAGGCAAGGGCGCCCATGACGAGCGCCTCGCCGGTGATGCTGAACAGCACCTGACGGCGCGAGGCGCCGAGAGCGCGCAGCATCGCGAACTCGCGCCGACGCTGGGCCACCGTCATCGAGAACGCGTTGAATATGATGAAGGCGCCGACGAGGACGGCGATGCCCCCGAAGGCGAGCAGCGCGGGGCGCAGGAACTGACCGATCGCCTCACTCACCGACTTGGTCTGATCGGCCGCGGCCTGCTCGCCCGTCTTGACCTCCGCGTAGTCCGGGAGCACCTCCTGGATGCGCTCCACGAGGGTCTGCGGCGAGGTCCCCGGCGCGGCCTGCACGTCGATCTGCGAGACACGGCCCTCCATCCCGAACCAGCGGCTGGCATCCTCGAGCGTGGCGAGCACCAGCAGCGAGCCACCAAGAGACGACTCGGACCCGTACGTGAAGATGCCGGCGACCGTCGCCTCCTGCGAACCCGTCTCCGTGACCACGGTCAGCTTCGAGCCCAGGCCCAGCCCCTCGTCTGTGGCCAGCTTCTGCACGATGGCGACTTCTCCGGACTCGTCAGGCACGCCGCCCTCGATGAAGGTGCTGCTGCTGCTTTCGATCGGGTCGTCGCTCACCGAGAAGAACAGCGTGGGGGCGCCGCCGGTCTGCACGACCTCTCCGTCCACAGCGACGGCGCCGACGCCGCTGACGGAGCCGTCGACGACGGCGGCGCCCTCGACACCTCGCACATCGTCGACGAGACTCGCCGGGAGGCCCTCCGAGGCGTCGCTCATCTGGCCGCTGAACGAAGGCTCTCGTGAGATCGTCGCGTCGATGCCCTGATAGGCATCCGCGAAGATCTCCGTGAAGGCACGGTCTATCTGGTCGGTGAGCACGTACGTGCCGCTGATCATGGCCACGCCCAGCAGGATGGCGAGCGTCGTCAGAATCGAGCGCAGCTTGTGCGCCGTCAGGCTACGCCAAGCGATTCGGAACATCAGTCGTGCTCCAGGGACTTGATCACGTCGTAGACCTCGTCGCGCCCGAGGCGCCCGCAGTCGTGGGCGATGCGGCCATCCGTGAGAAAGACAATGCGGTCCGCGTAGGTCGCAGCATGCGCGTCGTGAGTGACCATGACGATGGTCTGGCCGAGCGCGCCCGTGGAATGACTGCAGCAGATGCAGGACCTCATCTCCGGTACGCGAGTCGAGGTTGCCCGTGGGCTCATCGGCGAAGAGCACGGCCGGGCGCGAGGCCAGCGCGCGGGCCACCGCAACGCGCTGCTGCTGCCCGCCCGAGAGCTGGGCGGGCTTGTGCTTGAGCCGATCGGCGAGTCCCACTGTGTCGATCAACTGCTCCACCCAGGCATCGTCGCCCTTGCGACCGGCGATCGTGAGGGGCAGCACGATGTTCTCCAGCGCCGTGAGAGTCGGCAGGAGGTTGAAGGTCTGAAAGATGAACCCGATCTTGTCGCGCCGGAGCTGGGTCAGTGCCCGTTCCTTGAGCTCGGTGATCTCGATCCCGTCCACCGACACGGTGCCCGACGTCGGACGGTCGAGCCCGGCGAGGACGTGCATCAGCGTGGACTTGCCGGAGCCCGACGGTCCCATGATCGCCGTGTACTCGCCCCTCACCAGATCGATGGTGACGTCGTCCAGGGCAAGGACCGCAGCTTCGCCCTCTCCGTAGCGACGCGTGAGTCCTCTGGCCTGGACCACGGCGTCGGCGAGACCCACGCCGGCCACTGGGCTGCAGGTCTGAGGGGCGGCTCCCGCTGCTGTCGTTTCCGAATGATCGTCGTTCACGTGCGCTCCTTCTCCTGTCGCCCCCGTCGAGGTGACCGACGACGGGCCGCCCATGCCGGCGCGGCCCGTCCACTGTGGCTGCCTTCGATGCTACTCCGTCAGTATCCCACGATACGCTTCATTGCTCACCTGCCTTCGGGTGAGCTCTCGCCCGCGGCCTCCGGCGCAGTCGAGCCCGGGTCCGGCTCCTCCGACCGTCTCCCGAGCGCCGGCGATCGGCTCGGCCGCTGCCCCGGAGTGCGAGCTCCGGTCGCGGGCTCCTCGCCGCCACGGAGGCCTCGACCTCGCGTGATGGCGGTGCCGCCGTCAGGACCTGCTCGCGGCTGCCACCGGCATGACTGCTGTGACGGCAGCCTGGCCGGCGCTCGGCACGTCCCCGACAGGCGATGGCGCCGGCGGGCGGCGGGCGAGGGCCGAGCCTTCCGTGCCGAGATCCCCGACTGGACCCGCCGGCAGGCGCGGGAGCGCTGGTCATCCTGCGGCCGCGCCGCCACTCGAGCACCGCGAGGATCGCCGCGCCAGTGCCGAACAGCGTCATGACCAGCAGCGCCAGCGCCCCGGCCACAGGGATGCGCGAGACGATGGTCATGCCGACGACGCCCAGCACCGTGGCCAGCATGAGGTTCTGCTTGCGTCCGGACCCGGACATGAGCCGCTGCGCGATGAACGCCGCCACCGAGACGGTGACGAAGAAGTAGACGAGAGGAACGACCACTATCGCCGGGATCAGACAGCAGGATGCCGATGATGCTGATGAGCAGCACGAGGGCGACTGCCGGGACGACGAAGAAGAACGCGAGAGCGCCCCAGCCTATCGAGGCCCCGGGCCGCACCGACAATGCACGCCCGACCGCCACCATCTGCTTGGGCAGGAGCGCCGCGCCGACCAGGCCCAGCACCAGGAACAAGGCGGTCTGCACGAGCCACCCGATGAACGAGAAGCCGACCCACGATCCCATGTCGCCCAGGTTCGGCACCGGTACGTCCAGGGCCCGCGCCCAGTCGCCCTCCTCGACGCGCTCCAGGCCGCCGGTCACCTGGGCGCCCTCACGGGCGGTGATCGTACCGCCGAAGGAGACCACGCTGGCGTCCGTCTCCGCCAGGGCGCCCCCGACTCTGGCCGTCGGCAGCAGGAGTACGTCGCCGCCGAACGACACGATGGTGCGGGTCACGGTACCCGCCACGGTGACGTCGCCGCCGAACGAGACCACGGATCCGACACGTTCGTCCAGCGCGACGCGTACAGGATCGCCGAACTCGAGGATCGCGTCCCGGGTCTGGATCGTGACGCCGCCCGGGGAAGCATCATCGCTGGACGCTGCGGCAGCGGGGCCCGCGACGGCCATCCCCATGATCACCAGGGCGACGGCCAGCGCCAGCAACGCGATGCACGGAGTCAGGAGCCTTCTCATGCGATTGATGCTCATCTCGCCACCTCCACGGCCTGTCCGGTCATCCCGCTCCTTCCATAGGGGGCACCCTCCGCTGACCCGGCCCCGGTGTGACGGCTGAGGACTGGGGCGGGGCGGACCTCGGCTGCCCGATTCCTCCCGACGGCGCCATGGGCGGCGGCGCGCTGCCGAACACGACCTGGGCCCATCGGCCGCAGACCCACGCCCACAGGTTCAGCACGTGCAGCCAGAGGAAGAAGGCCAGCACGCCCGCCGCAGAGGCCAGGATGGCGGCCCAGAGAGGCGGGATCCATCCTCCGTCTCCCCAGTCGACGGCCGGCTGGCGGAAGTACCAGAAGAGCGGCATGGCGAGCAGCCAGACGGTGGTCGCCGCAGCGGCCACCGATAGCGAGAACGAGACGATGCCCAGTGGCAGCTTGGCGAAGAGGTAGAGAAGGTCCTTCCACGTGGCGGCGTTGACGAAGTGGCCCTTGAGCTTCGCCCAGACGCCGTCGTACATCTCCCAGGAGCGCGGAGAAGCGGCTACGGAGACGCCCAGCAGGTAGACGGCCTGAGCTCTCTCAAAGGCCCCGAAGAGCCACCATGCCCCGACCACGACAAGCAGGATCGGGATGCCCACCCAGATGACGACGAGACCGAGGCCGAGCGACAGCCCCACGGTGAGGAAGATGGAGTAGAAGAGGCCGAGAGGGAACGAGAGCCACAGGTACACGACGTTCAGCCACGTACGCGGCCGAGCGACCACACCGAAGAACCGGCTCATCCACGCAGCCATCTCACGCCTCCGCTCTCCCTTGGAGGATTGCCTCGCCAAGCGTAGCCCAGGGCGACCCCGCCGTCGTCACCCCAGAGCGGGAATCCGCGGGCGTGCGCGAGGGAATTGCGCGGCCGGTGCCGTACCCCTGCGGGGGTACGCCGGCCGCGCCCCGGCACGACTACTCCGGGTGCACCTCTCCGGGGCGCACCAGCCCTACCTCGTAGGCGAGGATCACCGCCTGAGCGCGATCGTGCAGCGCCGAGCTTCGAGAAGATGCGCTTCACGTGCGTCTTGACCGTCCCCTCCGACAGGAAGAGGTGCGCTGCGATGTCGCGATTCGTCATGCCTCGCGCGACCAGGCCGAGGACTTCGCGCTCTCGCTCGGTGAGGTCGTCCAGGGCCGCGGCGTCCAGGCGGACTGCCGGCGCGCTCACCCCGACCGCGGAAGTGCTCGATGAGGCGCATGGTCACCGATGGGGCGACCATGCCCTCCCCGCTCGCCACGACGCCGATACCTGCCACCAGGTCCTCTGCAGGCGTGCGCTTCAGCAGGAAGCCGCTGGCACCGGCCTTGAAGCCCTCATAGACGTACTCGTCGAGATCGAACGTCGTCAGGATCAGGACTCGCGAGCTGTCCTCTCTCCCGAGAGCAGCGATCTCACGCGTCGCCTCGATGCCGTTCATCACGGGCATCTGAACGTCCATGAGGACCACCTGCGGATCGAGACGTCGCGTGAGCTCCACGGCCTGCCGTCCGTCGCCGGCCTCCCCCACCACCTCGATTCCCGGCTCTGCCTCCAGGATGAGACGCAGGCCCGAACGTACCAGTTGCTCGTCGTCGACCACGACCACGGTGATGCTCATGTCTCCCCCTTGTGCAGCGGCAGGCGTGCGTCGGATGGCGAAGCCGCCCTCCTCACGCGGACCCGCCAGCAGTTCGCCGCCGAAGATGTCGATGCGCTCGCGCATGCCCGCAAGGCCGTGGCCACCGCGGCCAAACCCGGCGACAGACCCGCCGCGCCCATCGTCCAGCACTTCGATCTCGAGTGCCTCATCCATGTAGCGTATGGTCACCCACGCCTGCGCCTTGCCCGCGTGCTTGAGCGTGTTCGTCAGAGCCTCCTGGACGATGCGGTACGCCGAGAGGTCGACGCTGGATGGGAGAGCCTGGGGAGTGCCCTCCACGACGAGGTGCACCGGCAGCCCGGCCTCGCGCACGCTGGCGCACAGCGCCTCCACCTGGCCGAGACCGGGCGCTGCGTCGAGTCCCGCGCCCTCGTCCGGCACGCGAAGGATGCCGAGCATGCGCTCGATGTCGCCGAGCGCATGGCGGCCTGCCGTCTCTATGCTGCCCAAGGCCTCGCGCGCAAGCTCCGGCTTGGTCTCGAGGATGCGCTGGGCCGCGCCGGCGTGGAGCACGACGACGTTGAGTGCGTGACCCACGCTGTCGTGCAACTCGCGGGCGAGCCGGGCGCGCTCCTCGGCCACGGCCTCGCGAGCCCGCGCCTCCCGGTCGGCGGCGAACAGCGAGGCTCGCCGCTCGGCACGCTCGATGCTGGTGCGATAGACGCGGATGACGACCGCGATCGATCCAGGCGATCGACAGCGACGCCCAGGTGCTCACCACCGACTCCCAGCTGACTCCCGTCGTCGTCACGAAGACGACGAGCATGCCGGCCGCCACGACGAACCCGGCCGCAACTGGCCCGCCGCCAGCCGTCGAAGGCGACGGTCGCGAACGACGCGACGACCACCGCCCACGTAGCCGCCTGGGTGAATTCGTAGCCCGCCACCGACTGCGCGCAGAGCGCCGTCAGCGACGCGCCGAGGCTGCCGAGCGGCGACAACCAGAGCAGGCCCAGCGAGAGGGCGCTCCCGACGGTGAGAGCGATGAGGATCCCGTCGTCCGTCCGATAGCCCGAGCCGGCACGGGGCCACGAGTGAGAAGCTCCACAAGGCCGGCGGCCGTGAAGACGAGCGCCAGCAGGATGCTGATCGGCAACGGGTCGAAGGCGCGCGGGCGCCGCATCACCGGCGGCGGCACGGAGCCCGAAGTGAGCGGGATGTCGCCGGAGTAGTCCACCCCGGCAGTATAGTCCACGAGCACCCGCAGGACGCCTGCGGCAGAAGACGCCGCGGCGGCCGAGGGAGCTTGACCGAGGGGTCGACGTCGCGAGGCCGACGACGAGTGACGGGCGGCGAGGGCCACAGCCGCGACCCGCGGGTGGGGTGCGGCTTGGCACCGCAGAAGATGGTGGAGGCGGCGGGAATCGAACCCGCGTCCACGGACGCCTCGGCGGAGTCTCTACAGGCTTAGCCGTCGCATTTGGTCTCGCGCGCGGCCCCCGCGTCGGCCGGGTGCCGGTTGCCAGCCCTGATCAGTCTCGGGTGCGGTCGCTCAGAGCGGCGCCACCGCACCCCAGCCCACTTCATGACACCGCGACTCCCGGCCGTGGGCGTGCCGGGTGCGATGCGTCACCTGACTAGGTCAGGCGGCGAGTGCGAGAGTGTTCTTCTCGGCAGGTAGTGTGTTCCGGCAGTTTAACGAGGCCACCGGACCTCGGCCTGCTGCTCCCACCGCGGTACAGCCCATGTCGAGACCTGTTCGCCCCCATGGGCAGCCGGAGTGGCTGCACTACTGATTATACCAGTCCCCAGAGACGGCGAAACCGCGGCGGTAGCCGCGGTCTCGCGCGCACTGGGACGATCTGCTCGCTCAGTCCTCGACGGTCTGCACCTCGCGCCTGTCGCGGCGCCGGAAGTACATGTTCCGGCAGAGTGGTCCCTCGCCGCTGGCATAGCAGCTCTGGACGGCCACCGAGCACTGCGGCAGCGGACTGCGCGCCACCTTGACGACGCCGAACCCGCCCTTGCCGCGCTCGATGTCCTCGAACATCTTCAGGTCGATCTCGTGCGGGAACACCTTCTCGATGCACCCGAAGAAGGTGTCACCGTCTTCCTTGAACGCGTACAGGAAGCGGCAGTTCATGCTGAGACAGGCCGCGGGGTACACGACCTTCTCGCATTGCGCCGAGCATTCCTGGCATTCGAGCAGTTCTTCAGACAACAGTATCAGCCTCCTACAGCGAAACGGCCGGCCCTCGTGCGCCGACCCACGTGCAGAGTAGCACACGTCAGGGCCGTACTGAACAGGGCACTTAATCACTGCTTAATACTTCTGACACAGAGCGCAAGCGGGGTCACCACAGGTACCAGTACGCCGACTGTGTCACCCTCGCCTTCGAGATCGCCGAACCGCCCCGCGGACTGCACTCCTCGACGGGAGGCGCTGCGGCGCCGGCAACCGTACGAAGGACCGTCTCGACGGACTGCGCGGTCCCCACGCGGTCGTAGCCGCCCTCCAGGATGAAGGCCAGCCGGCCATTGCAGGCTCGGCTCATGCGAGCGCAGCGCCAGGCCATCTGCGCGAATCCGACCTCACTGACGATCATGTCGCCCATTGGGTCGTCGCGGTGGATGTCCGCGCCGGCCGATACAAGGATCGCTTCTGGGTCGAACTGGTTGACGATAGGCTCGACCACCATCTCGAACGCATGCGCATAGTCGTTGTCGTTGCAGTAGGCGGGCATGGGGACGTTCACCGTGAAGCCGGCACCCGCACCGGTGCCACAATCGGTGACCGCGCCGGTACCCGGATAGTACGGCCATTGGTGGGTCGAGACGAAGAGCACTCGCGGATCGTCGTAGAAGATAGCCTGCGTCCCGTTGCCGTGATGAACGTCCCAGTCGATGATCGCGACGCGCTCGTAGCCGTCGGACAACAGCCTCGCCGCGGCGATGGAGACGTTGTTGAACAGGCAGAACCCCATGGCGTCGTCAGATGTGGCGTGGTGACCGGGCGGGCGGACGAGAGCGAACGGGATCAGGCCCTGGTCCCACGATCGCGTCGCCATGATCGCCCCACCGGCCGCAAGGAGAGCGATCTCGTAGCTGCGTGGAGAAACGTAGGTGTCCGGATCGAGCCAGTGGCCGCCGCCGGCAGCGGCCCTCTTGATGGCGTCGACGTGCGCCGTCGTGTGCACTCGGCGCACGTCGGCTTCATCGGCCGGCTCAGCGGTCATGACGGCGAGGTGTGGCCACAGATCGCCGGTGCGCAGGTGCTCGACCACGGCTGAGACGCGGTCGGGACCCTCGGGGTGACGCCCCGTGTCGTGATCGGCGTATGCCTCGTGCCAGATGATGCCGGTACTCACACTACCAAGGATAGCGCCTCCCACCCTGCATGGCACTCGGCCGGCAGACGAACGCGGACGACCGCCCCCGCGTCTCACCCCTGAGACTAACCCAAGGCCCCGCAGCCGACAGGAGGCAGATCATGCGCCGCAGACTCAATCCGAAGATCGTCATCCCTGCAGTCGCCATCGGACTCCTCCTCGTGTTCGCGGTGGTCGGCGCCCTCAGCTTGAGTACCACGGAGACCGCCCCAAGCCTCGACCGCTCATCCGGAGAAGGCGAAACCGGCGCGATGCCAGGCAAGAGCATCGGATCGACCGCGGAAGCGCAGCTCGGCGACTCCTCTGTGGCCTCCAACGAGAGCGCCGAGGTCGGCCTCACAGCCGCGGTGCCGCCACAGGGGCCATCCCCGGCTCATCACCTCGTGCGCAGAGGCGACCTGGCCCTGCTCATCGAGAGCGGCGCGCTCCTCACCACATTCGACCGCGTCGCCGCGATGACTGCCGAAATGGGCGGCTACGTCCTGTCGAGCTCGCTGGGCAGCTCCGGGAGCAGTCGGGAGGTCCTGGAGCCGCGCCCGCTCGACGACGCGAGTGCGCAGCTTCAGGAGCCTGGGATCGCAGAGCCGAGCGAGCCAAACCAGGCGTGGCTGACGCTGCGCGTGCCCCAGAGCAGGTTCGAGGCCGCGGCGAAGCGCTTCGCCGAGCTCGGCGACGTGCAGCGCCTCACCACCTCGAGCGAAGACGTGACCTCACAGTACGTCGATCTCGAAGCCAAGCTGCGGCACTACCGCGCGGTGGAGCGCCGCCTCCTGCGCTTCCTCGCCGCGACCGACACGGTGAAGGAGATGCTCGCGGTCCAGGATCGTATCGACACCGTTCAGCTCACCATCGAACAGCTCGAGGCGCAGCTCAAGTCGCTGCGGGAGACGACGACCTACGGGACACTGAGCATCTCCCTCACGGAGAAGGGCACGCCCCAGTCAGGAGCGAGCGGCACCGTCCGACACATTCACGGGCGTCTTCTGGAACTCCTTGACACTGCTCGGCCACGGCGCCCGAGTGACCGCCCTCGCCGTCACGGCGGCGCTCCCGTTCCTCTTCGTGATCGGCATCGTAGGCCTCGCTGCATGGTACGCGGCGCGACGCGTGCGCGGACGCCGGAACCCGCAGCAACCGTCTCTGACAGCTTGAGCGACACGCCTCTCGCCAGGACGGCCGGTAGCGCTCGCCGTCTCCGGGGTACATTCCCCGCCGCAGGACTCCCCGCACGGCGGGAGTGGCTCCAGGAGAGGGAGGCTCGGTGAAGGCCATACGGATCCACGAGTACGGCGGCCCGGAAGTACTGGTCCATGAGGACGTACCCATCCCGCACCCCGGCGAGTCGCAGATCCTCGTGCGCGTCGAAGCAGCCACGGTCAACCCGATCGACATCGCGGTGCGCGAGGACCGCTTTCCCACACCGAGGCAACCGCCCAAGACGCTGGGCTCGGACGGCGCCGGGCTCGTCGAGAGCGTCGGCGCCAAGGTCCTGGCCGTGCGCCCAGGCGACCGCGTCTTCTTCAGCGGCCTCGGAATCGGCAGCGAGGGCAGCTACGCCGACTACGCGCTGATCGCCGAGACTCAGGCCGTTCCCATGCCGGCGATCGCTGTCGTTCGCCGACGCCGCAGCCCTCGGCATGGTCTTCCCCACCGCCTACTACGCGCTCGTCGTGCGCGGCGATCTGAAGGCCGGAGAGACGGCCCTCATCCAGGGAGCCGCGGGCGGCGTCGGCTCGGCCTCCGTTCAACTGGCCAAGGCACTGGGAGCTCGCGTCATCGCCACGGTCAGCGGCAATGGAGCGCGCCGATCTCGTGCGCAGCCTGGGCGCCGACGAGACCATCGACTACAAGCGCGAGGAGGTCGTCGCCCGAACGCTCGCGCTCACCGACGGCAAGGGCGTCGACCTTGTCCACGAGCTCGTCGTGAGCGTGAACCTGGCGGCCGACGTCCGCCTGGTCGCCAAGGGAGGTCGCATCGTATGCACGGGGCAGGGCCCACTCAAGGAGGCCGCGCTGCCGATCGGCGAAGCGCTCGCCAAGGACGCGACCTTGCTGTTCATGAGCCTCAGCAACGCCGGCCGCGCCGGTGTAGCCGCCATCGCGGCAGAAGTCGCTCAGATGGCTGCGGACGGCCGGGTCAAGCCGGTGATCGGAGCGACCTTCCCCCTGACGCAGGCCCGCCGTGCCCACGAACTGCTGGCGGGCGACCACGTCGGCAAGATCATGCTGCTGCCCCGCAGCTGACCCCGAGAGCGGTCAGACAGCCACCATCGGCACGTCTACCGCCCCTTGCCGTTGCCGCGGATCGAGTTCTCGCGCGCCTTGCGGAGCTTGAGACGCGGGAGCAGGCTCTCCATCACGGCCAGGAGCGTCTCGAGCCGTTGCCGCTCGCTGACGGCCTCGAGCAGCTCCTGCTTGAGGGGCGCGCCGAAGTCAACGGCCGCCGCGATGCGGAACGAGAGGGGCCCCTCCCCGGCGGGTTCCGACGACGGGATGTCCATGAGAAGCAGCATCCCGCGAAGCGCCTCCAGCACCTCGGCGACGAGCTCCTGCGATGCGCCCGGCTCGTCGTCGTCGTAGAACTCGACGACGC
>CAVYDV010000008.1:867500-1259946 GCA_963767505.1 uncultured Thermoleophilia bacterium
CCGCGGGCTCGAGCGCCAGCTCCTGCAAGTCGCCGCCGACCTCGTGACGGCGGAAGACGCGATCGAAGTGCTCCTCGGCCGCGGCGGCGGCGGCGCTTCCATGGAGTCGCGCGATGATCTCGCGCGCCAGGCGCGCCTTGAGATCGCGCGGGTTCGCGCGGCCTGCGACCAGTTCGGCCTCCATCGCGCACGAACTCGTCGGCGTGGTGCGGAGTGAGCAGGCGGAAGTAGGTCATCATCGTCTCGTCGGGAATGCTCATCACCTTGCCGTAGATGTCGCGCGGGTCCTCGGTGACGCCGATGTAGTTGCCGGTGCTCTTGCTCATGCGCTCGGTGCCGTCGGTGCCCGGAAGGATCGCCATGGTCATGATCGCCTGCCGCTCCTGGCCGAAGTACTCCTGCAGATCGCGCCCCATGAAGAGGTTGAACTTCTGGTCCGTGCCGCCCAGCTCGATGTCCGCTTGGACGGCGACGGAGTCGTAGCCCTGGGCGAGCGGGTAGAGCATCTCGAGCATGCTGATCGGCTGATGCGCCGCCCAACGCTTGGCGAAATCGTCGCGCTCGAGGATGCGGGCCACCGTGGTCGTCGCCGTGAGCTCGAAGATCTGCTCCGTCGTCAGCGGCGCGAGCCACTCCCCGTTGTAGCGTACCTCGAGCTTGGCCGGGATCGTCGTCGAGGATGAGAAAGGCCTGCTCCTGGTAGGTCTTGGCGTTGGCGTCGATGATGGCGCCGTCGAGGCGAGGACGTGTCTTGCTGCGGCCCGAAGGGTCGCCGATGCGCGCCGTGTAGTCGCCGATGATGAGCACCGCCACGTGGCCGGCATCCTGGAACTGACGCAGCTTGTTCAGGACCACGGTGTGGCCGAGATGGATGTCCGGAGCGGTAGGGTCGACGCCGAGCTTCACGCGCAGGGGCCGATCCTCCCTCGTCGGCGGTGGCGAGCTTGGCCTCGAGAGCGCCTTCGGGAAGGACCTCGACGGCGCCGATCAGAAGATCGTCGACAAGGCGGCGGTCGATCACAGGCGGCACCTCCGGTCGGGGGCGGACGGCTGGCGGCGGGTGGCGACGAGGCTCCCGCGCAGACACGACGGAGGATGATAGCACAGTGGCTAGGTCACCTCGCGGAAGAGGTGGCCAGTCGTGCTGCGCTCTCGCGACGCCAGCGGGGCGAGCGCGCGCAGGCCGCCCGCCTCGAAGGCGGAGCGCTCTGCGGCGCTCAGGTCCGACTGGACCACGAGGTATCGGGTGACGCCGACGCCGCGCAGCTCGTCGAGGTTCGCCGCGAGATTGGTGATGCGCGCGTTGTACAAGCGCGTGCCCCCAACGTCGACCGTCGCCGGGAACAAGTACCCCTTGGCGTCCGTCAGTGACAACCCGACGTGTCGGCCGGGAACGGGCGTCTCATAGAGCCCCTCTGCCCTGCCCAGTCGGTCACGAGTGTGCAGCAGCTGTTGGCGGCCGACGGCGAGAATCTCGAGACTCGCCGCCCGTGTCGCCAAGCCGGAGATCTCCTCGAGCGTGGCCTCGGGACTCGCCACGACCGCCGCCGGTGGCCGGTCGGCGAGATGGGCGGCGGCCAGGGCAGCCCCCCGGTTGAAGCCCTGCAATGGGTACTCGAGGGCGAATGGCACCGATCTGCCCGTCTCCAGGAGAGTCGACCGCAGGGCCAGGACCACGCCGAGATGGCGCGCGTAGACGCCCTGCCACGGCAGGGCGAGGATCGCGCGCCACCACGCCTCGTCGGCATCGAACAGGACCTCCGGAAGGCGCACGTGCAGCGGGAGGCCCATCGCTTGCAGCTGCTCGACCGCCGACGCCACGACGACGAGCGCGTCGTCGGACAGGAGATCGAGGCAGAGTGCGTCGACCCCGGGAGCGGCGAGCGGACGCTCGCCCGGGCGCAGGACCAGGACCAGGCCGGGTCGCGAAGTCGCGGCGCGATCCCGGGCGAGGACCGCAGTGGAGCCGCTCTCGGCCGGTGCGGCGGGGAGGCGAAGCCCGTGCTGGCGGTGCACCGTCAAGCGCAGCTCGTCCAGCTCCGCCATGGCCCGTCGGCGCAGGTCCTTGAGCTCGCCGACGGGCAGGAAGAGGCCGTCCGCGACTTCGAACCTCAGCACGCCGAGGCGGTACGGCGTGCCGCCGAGTGCGCCGAGAGCGGCGCGCGCCTTCGTCTCCGTGAGCGCCGCCGTGCGCGCGGCCGCGAGCGGGACGACGCCGCTGAGCTCGGCCTGAGCGCCGGTTCTCTCGTCCACCACAGTCAGTCGGGCCGGCCTCCCTCTGCGCCGTGGAGGCGCATGCTGACGATCACCGGCCGCAGTGCGACCCGTCCGACGATGAGGTCCTGGGCGAGCTCCCCGGCGTCGGCCGCCGCGAGGCGGAAGAGCCTGTCCTTGACGGCGACACGCTCGCGCGTGCGCAACGTGACGCTGGTGTCGCCCCCTTCGCCGAGACGTGTCGGCTCGGTCTGCCCCCAGGGCGTGTACAGGTAGACGACGATCCCCGGTAGCCACGGGCTTGGAGAGACGCACCTCCACTTCACCTCGGCTCTCGTCGACGTGCCTCGCTCGGCCGACAAGGACGCCGCGATGCCCGCCGCGACCGCCGCTGCGCACCTCGTCGTGACGGCCTGCCAGATGCGCCGCGCTGAAGCCGCGAGAGAAGCTCTGTTCAAGACGCGATAGCCACTCGGCACGCACCTCGTAGCGCCCGGGGTCGGTCAGCGCCGCGTCGAGAGCCTCCCGGTACACGGCTGTCGTCAGGCCCACGTAGGCAGCATCCTTCATGCGGCCCTCGATCTTGAACGATGTGACGCCGGCGGCCAGCAGTTGCGGCAGAACGCTGATAGCGGCGAGGTCCGACGTCGACATCACACGGCTCGCGGACCCGGCGGGAACGTCCTCGCCGAGAGGGGCCCCCGATGCGGCTGGCGCCGCCGATCCTCCCTCCGCGAGCCGCAGGTCGTAGCGCAGACGACAGGACTGGCTACAGCGGCCACGGTTGCCGCTACGACCTCCGATCATGCTGGAGAGCAGGCAGTCGCCTGAGTATCCGTAGCAGACCGCCCCGTGGACGAAAGCCTCGAGTTCGAGGCCGTGCGGCTCGAGCGCCGCGATCTCTGCCAGACTGAGCTCCCGGGCGAGGACCGCACGGGCACAGCCGAAGCGTGCCAACGCCTCGAGCTGTGCCGAGCTGTGTGTGCCCAGCTGTGTGCTGGCATGCACGGGCAGATCGGGATACTCCGCGCGCACGCGCATCAGAAAGCCGAGGTCGGCGACGATGAGGCCGTCGAGGCCGGCGAGGTATGGCGCCTCCAGTGCCGCCAGTGCCGGCCCGACCTCCTGCTCCTTGAGCAACGTGTTCAGCGCCACGTAGGCGCGCGCTCCGTAGAGATGGGCGAGCTCGACGGCGCCCACGGCGCCCTGATCGACGAAGTTCCCGGCGAAGGCCCGCGCACTCCAGCGCTCGAGACCGAAGTAGACAGCGTCGGCGCCCGCCGCCAGGGCCGCACGCAGCGCACGCGGCTCCCCGGCAGGCGCGAGTAGCTCGACGGGTGTGTGGGAGGACTGCCCCGCTACCACGGCAGCGCGCCGGGCTCCTCCCTGAGGACCCTGCCCGCCTCGTCGCGGTGCACGCGGATGAGGCCTGACGTAGCGACAGTCTGCACGCCCCGGCGCTCATACTCGTCGAGAAGCAGGTTGATGCCGAGCGAGTCGCTGCTCATGTGGCCGGCGATGACGACGTGAACGTCGTGCTTCTCGGCCTCGTCGCGCAACTCCTGGCCCATGTGCATGCCAACAATCGTGCCCACCCCGCTGTCGGCGAGCTTTTCCACGACCTTCTTGGGCCCTTCGGTGCCGCCAGTCATGTCGACCCAGACCTTGCCGGACCGCGCCCGCGGGCTGCTCTTGCCCAGATACGGCGCGGCACCCTTCCGCGCCGCGATCCGATACTCGGGGATCTCGAGCAGTAGCTTCTGCACGTCCTCGAGGAGCTTCGGCTCGCGCTCGGCGAAAAGCCTGTTGAGGAAGGCCACGACCATGTTGTCGGTGGGCGTGTGCGCCGAGAAGAACGGCATGTCCAGCAGACGGGCGGCGTCGATCGCCTGATCGTAGTTGACGGGCATGAGACGCCGCTTGACCTCGTCCATGCGTTCGGCGATGAGCTTCTCCCCAGCCTGGATGGGGACGCCGAGAGTGGCCCAGATGTCGGCCTGGACCTCCATCACACTGTCCATCCTGGTCAGACCCCAGCCCTCCGGGTGGTGCGTGTAGACGGCATCGATGGCGACGCCCTTCTCGCGAAGGCGATCGGCCAGCAGCACCTCGCCGGTGTTCATGTCGATGCCCGCCAGCAGCAGTTTGACCTCAGTGTCGGGTTTACCGACGTAGACCCTCGTGTCCGCGAACGGGTTCGCGAGCTCCTCGGAGTCTGCGAACGGCTTGAGGTGATCTGGCAGTGCTTCGCTGCGCCGCCTGGAGCGCTCGAGGAAGTCGTCCACCCCATCCTTGCCCCGGGGGTCCGCCTCGATGCCCATGCGGACAGCGGTCTCATAGATCTCTTTCAGCTTCACGGTCGTCCTCTCACCCGATGATCATCGTGGGAGCATTCTACCCACGTCAGACGCGTCGCGGCGCGCGACCGCGGGCCCGCCAGCCTCCCCAGCCGGTGAGCCTGCCGGTCGACGTCCGCGCCGACAGTCGTCAGTCGCTCGGGGTCCCGCAGCCGTCGAGAACCTCGCGCTGCATCGCTTCGACGGCGCGTACGAACTCGGCCTTGTCGATGAGGCCGGTGGCGGACGGCGTGTTGAAGATGCGATCCGGGTACGCCACCGACGAAGGATCGAACCCCTCGCGCAACTTGAACTCGTACTTCACACGGTGGACACGGCGACCCAGAGCGTCGAGATCCTCGGGCGTGAGATCGTAGCCGGCGCACGCCAGAGCTCGACAGATCGCTTCGGCGGTGTAGATCCCGCGCGCAAAGAAGCAGACCACCAGCGAGCTGAGCACCTGGCGCCAGCGCTCCTCCTTGAGGAGGGACTTCGCCACGTCCTCGACGGAGAGCTCCTCGCCCGACTTCAGGACCTTCTGATCGAGAGCGTAGCCGGCGCTGTCGAGGTGACTGTGCCGCGCGCCGAACAGGAAGCCGATGTGGGCGGCCGGGCCGGTATGGTAGCCGGCCATCTCGTGGCCGGCGAACGCGAGCGCGAAGTCCTCGCCGCCGTACTGCTTCGCGGCGGCGGCGACGCCCTTGCGCAGCGCCAGGAAGAAGTCGTTCTCGCCGGCGACGATGCCGTAGACCGCCGCGCGGTACGGGGCGTCGTCGCCCCAGACGAGGCGAAGGCCCCCCGTGTCTTCGACTGTGATCATCCCGCGCTCCATGGCCTCAGTCGCCCAGGCAAGGACGGCGCCAGTGCTCATGCAGTCGAGCCCCAGGGCCTCGACCGTCTCCATGAGTCGCAGGTACATCTCGGGATTGTTGATCCCCAACAGCGAGCCCAGACTGAAGATCGGCTCGTAGTCGTAGCCGATCATGCGCGTCTTGTAGAAGTACGGGTCGTCCGCGTAGGACTCGCGGAGCGCGGCGATGTGGATGCAGCCGACGGGGCAGTGTCCACAGGCGACACGGCGACCGAGGTAGTGCTCGGCGAGGCCCTCGCCGCTGATGCGCTCGGCGTCTGGCATGCGGCCGCTGAGGAGGTTGCGCGTCGGCAGGCCCCCGATCGCATTGAGCGGCGTGATGTTCTCCGCGGTGCCGAGGTCGTGGTACTTGCGCATCACGTCGCTCTGCGTCGCGGCGAAGATGTCCTTGTAGACGTGCTTGTACTCCTTGGGGTCCGCAGTCGGAATGACGGTGTCGCCACTCACGACCAGGGCCTTGAGCTTCTTGGAACCGAAGACGGCGCCCAGCCCGAGACGACCGAAGTGCCGGTATGTCTCCGTGGTCACGCACGCGTAGGGGACCATCTCCTCGCCGGCCCGGCCGATGCGCATGATCGAGCGCACGCCGGCCCCAGGCTCGTTGTCGCGTATCACGCGGCCGACCGTGAACAGGCTCGCCATGCCCCACACGATGTCGGCATCACGGATGAAGACGTTGTGACCGTGGACGGCGAGCCAGACCGGGGTCGAGCTTTGGCCGGTGATGACGATGGCGCCCAGTCCCGCGGAGCGGATGGCGATGGCGCTGCGGCCTCCACCGTGGCTCTCGCCGAGGTCTCCGGTGTGTGGGCTCTTGAACATAGCGACCGTCTTGGAGGCCAGCGGGAAGAGCCCGGTGAGCGCCCCCACCGCGAGGACGATCGGGTTGTCCGGCCCGAGCGGGTCGGCCCCAGCGGGGCAGTTCTCCTCGAGCAGGCGTATGCCGGCACCGGCACCGCCGACATCGTCCACGAACAGGTCCTCGCGGCGTTCGACACGGTAGCTGCGCCGCGAGAGGTCGACGTAGAGGACGTTCGCCAGCGGATCGTTGGCGATCATCGCTCAGGCCTCGGAGGCTCTATCGCGGGCACGACTGTTCGGTCGTCCTTCACGAGCCCCAAGACGCCGTAGGGACAGTGCCGGACGCAAGTGCCGCAGTGGACACAGATGAGCGGCTTGTTGACCCGATCGTCCCAGTGGATCGCTCCGATGATGCAGGCCGTGCGGCAGAGTCCGCAGCCGGTGCAGCGCTCGGGAACGAGCAGGACGCCGCCACCCGGTCGCAACCTGAGCGCCTTCTGAGGACACACCTTCGCACACGCAGGGTCCGAGCAGGCGCGACAGACGATGACCCGGAAGCCGCGGCTGATGCCGCCGACGGAGCGCACGCTGATGCGCGCCAGACTCAGGCTGACCACGTCGTCGCGACGCGCACACGAGAACATACAGCATTGACAACCGACGCAGCGGTCCGTATCGAGGACGTCGAGACGACTCATGGCACCATGGTAGTCGTTCCCCGACCAGCTTGCAGCCCGCTCCCCGCCGTGGAGCGGGGCGGCGGACGCGAGACGAGGCGGCTGCCCGCTTCGAGGAAGCGCCAAGGGCGACCATCGTCGCGGACGCCGATACGCGGCGCCGCGACGATGCACGCTCGTGCGCCGCCGCCGGCCGGTCTGGCAAGAACCTCGACGAGTGACGCTGAGGCGGCGTCGGGCGGCGTCGGCGGCGCAGCCGTGGAGCTGCCCAGCGCCATCCCGTTAGCCTCGCAAGTGATGCCGAGAGCCTGAGTGAGCCGTGCCGGTCCGCTGCACAGGAGGCGCGGCTCACTCGTGCCGCGACGCGCCGCCATCTGCTCGAGCCCTTGCCTGGGCTCGAGAGCGCGCAGCAGCACAGCAGCGCCGACTCCGTCCAGCTCGCACGACACGTTCGCGCAGAAGTGCATGCCGTAGACGAAGTAGACGTACAGATGACCGGGCGCGCCGAACATCACGGCGTTGCGTGCCGTCATTCCGCGGAACGCGTGGCTGGACGGATCGTCCGGCTCGTAGGCCTCGGTCTCGACGATGCGCCCTCCGACCCCGTCGAACAGGAAGGTGCAGCCGATCAGGTCGCGCGCGACGTCGAGCGCCGACCGGACGAAGAAGGAGCGCGAGACACGACAGGGCTGAGTCACGCCGCGAGGCCACCGTATGACCGTGAGAGCGTCAGCCGCAGGCCCGCGCGCTTTCGGCATCGGCGCCCGAGCCCCCGACGCAGGGACGTCACCAGCACGAGTGCGCGTCGAGCGCCGCGTGAGCGAGCTGCAGCTGCTCGCGCACGCGCGTCGGCGCCGATCCGCCGCGCGAGCGCTTGCGCGCCAGCTGCGCGGCGGGTTCATGGAGGCCGTAGTAGCCCTGGTCGAACGCCGGCGAGAGGGCGCGCAGTTGCTCAAGCGGAACCTGGTCCAGAGGCTCGCCGGAGTCGAGGCAGCGGCGCACGAGCGTACCCGTGAGGTGGTGCGCCTCGCGGAAGGGCACACGCCTCCCGACCAGATAGTCGGCGATGTCAGTGGCCGCGAGGTATGAATCGCAGGCGCCAGCCATGCGGGCCTCGTCGAAGACCATGCCATCCAGCAGGCCCTCGACGACCGGCAGAAGCTGGTCGAGACAGTCGACCGCATCGAACAGATAGCGCTTGTCCTCGCGCAGATCGGTGTTGTAGGCAAGCGGCAGGCCGTGGAGCACCCCGAGCAGACCGCCGAGGTCCGCTGTCAGCCGCGGTGCGGCGGCGCGCAGCAGCTCGGCGGCATCCGGGTTCTTCTTCTGCGGCATGATGCTCGAGCCACCGCTGAAGGCATCCGGCAGTTTGACGAAGCCGAACTCGGCGCTCGCCCAGAGGACCAGCTCACCACCAAGACGACTCAGGTGCGAGCCGAGCTGCGCGGCGGCGGCCAGGTAGTCGATCGCGAAGTCCCGCGAGGCGACGGCATCCAGGGAGTTCTCGGCCACCTGCTCGAAGCCCAGCTCCGCCGCCACGCATTCGCGGTCGAGGTCGAAATCGAGACCGACTGCAGCACCGGCGCCAAGCGGCAGTTCGAGGCAGGCCTGCCGCACTGCCGCGAGACGCACGTCGGTCCCGCTCCAGCATCCAGAAGTAGGCCAGGAGATGATGCGCGAGCGAAGTCACCTGAGCACGCTGCAGGTGCGTGTAGGCCGGCAGGACCGTGTCGACATGGTCTACCGCCCTGCCGAGAAGCACGGCCTGAAGAGCGGCCAGCGCCATGTCCTGCCGTTGTACGACGCGACGCAAGTGCAGACGCACGTCGGTCACGACCTGGTCGTTGCGGCTGCGCGCCGTGTGAATCCGGGCGCCGGCGTCGCCGACTATCTCGGTCAGCCGTCGCTCGACTGCCATGTGCACGTCCTCGTCACCATCGCTCGGCACAAACTGGCCTGCATCGATCTCGCGGCCGACGGCGGCAAGGCCGTCCTCGATCTCGCCGAGCTCCAGCTCCGTGAGCACGCCCGCGCCGCGCAAGGCGCGGGCATGTGCCATCGACCCTTCGATGTCCTCGGGCCAGAGACGCCAGTCGAGGGCCAGCGAGCTGTTCAACGCTACGAACGCAGCGGCGCGCTCGCCGGCGAAGCGTCCCGAGCGTGCGACCGTCATCGGCAGCCTCCCATCCTCATGGACAGACCCTCATCCTCGACGTGAGACTGAGGGTGCGCCTCCTCACTCACCCATCTCCTTCATCAGGCCGTGCTCCTTGCCCACACGCGCCCACATCTCGATCGGCAAGCCCCACAGCTCGATGAACCCAGCCGAGGCGGTGTGCGAGAACTCGTCCTCAGTCGTGTAGGTGGCGAGCTTGTAGCTGTAGAGCGGCGTACTCCGAGCGCCGGCCGTTGGGCACGCAGTCGCCCTTGAAGAACTCGAGTCGGATGTCGCCGGTGACTCGCTCCTGGCTCTGGAAGAGGAACGCCTTGCAGGCCTCGGTGAGCGGGTCGAACCACTGGCCCTCGTAGATCATGTCGGAGAGCTTGGCTTCGATGGTGCGCTTGAAGTGCAGCAGGTCGCGCGTGAGCACCAGATCCTCGAGCTCGCTGTGAGCGCGAATGAGGGAGAGCGCCGCAGGACACTCGTAGACCTCACGGCTCTTGATGCCGATGAGGCGATTCTCCAGCATGTCGACGCGGCCGAAGCCATGCGACCCGGCCATGACGTCCAGCGTCTCGATGAGCTCTACCAGGCCCATGGCCTCGCCGTCGAGCGCCACCGGACGACCCTTCTCGAAGCTCACGATGACCGACTGCGGCTCGTCGGGCGCGTCCTTGGGATCGGTCGTGAACTGAAAGGCGTCGGGCGGCGGCGCCACCCACGGGTCTTCGAGCACGCCGCACTCGTTGCTGCGGCCCCAGAGGTTCTCATCGATGGAGTAGGGACTCTTCTTGCTGAGCGCCACCGGGATGCCGTGCGCGGCGACGTAGTCGAGCAGTTCCTCGCGGCTCGGCCAATCGGCCTCGCGTGCGGGAGCGACGATCTTGAGAGCGGGGTCCTGGCTGCGCACGCCGATGTCGATGCGCACCTGGTCGTTGCCCTTGCCCGTGCAGCCGTGGGCGACGGCGGTGGCGCCGAACTCGTGCGCGGTCTCGACGAGCTTCTTGGCGATGAGCGGACGGCCGACCGCGGTGGACAGCGGGTACTTGCCCTCGTAGAGGGCGTTGGCCATGAGGGCCGGGAGGCAGTAGTGCTCGGCGAACTCCTCCTTGGCATCGACAGCGACCGCTTCGATCGCGCCAGAGGCCAGGGCGCGTTCCATGATCGAGGGGATGTCCCTCACGCGCCCGAGATCGACCAGACACGCGATGACGTCGTAGCCGTACTTCTCCTTGAGCCAAGGGATGAGAGCCGACGTATCCAGACCGCCTGAATAGGCGAGGACGACTTTGCCATTAGTGCTCACGATGCTGCTCCTTCACAGTGGATGGCCGATGCAGGGTGCCCGCGTGCGGGCGCCCGTGGTTCGCTCAGGCCCCTCGCAGACGGTCGAGGTAGCCCTTCAGGATCAACGCCCTCTGCGCGTCGCGGACGATGACGACGAATGTGTCGTCACCTGCCAGAGTGCCGAGGATCTCGGTGTGGTTCAGATTGTCGATCTGCCTCGCGATCGTGGACGCGGTGCCGATCTCACAACGCACGACGATGAGCTGTTCCGCGATCACCGTGGAGCGCACGAAGTCGCGCATGACGTTCTGGGCGGCCTGCTCCGGATCCTTCGGACGCTCGCGCGACGAGAGTACGTACTTGGGCCGACCCAGGTGCGTGCGCACCTTCTGCAGGTCGAGCTCTCTGATGTCGCGCGAGACGGTCGCCTGCGTCACCTCGCAGCCCAGAGAGCCGAGCGTGTTGACGAGCTCGCGCTGGGTCGAGATGTCGAGCTCCTGTATCACGGTCTGGATGAGACGCTGGCGCTCTATCTTGCCCACAGGGCTGTTGGTGCTCATGGTATCCGGTTCTCCCAGGCGACGGCCAGCGGCCTCAGACGGTGACTTTCGTGCCACAGCCGGCGTTCGTGAGGATCTCGAGCAGCACTGCGTGTTCGACGCGGCCGTCGATGACGTGTGCGCTGGCAACGCCGGCCTCCAGCGCCCGACGGACCGCGCCGGCCTTAGGGATCATGCCACCGCTCGACTGTCCCGTCGGCCAGCAATTCGGAGAGGCAGGCGAGATCGCAGGCCGAGATGGGCTTCTGCCCGTCGCCCTGGTCCTCGTAGATGCCGTCCGTGTCGGTCAGGAAGATGATCTTCTCGGCATGAAGCGCCGCGGCGATCTCGCCTGCGACCGTATCGGCGTTGACGTTGTACGCGGCGCCGGTCTCGTCGGCGCCGACGCTGGCGACGACGGGATGTTGGCCACGGCGAGCAGATTGAGCACATCTGTGTTCACTTCGGTGACCTCGCCCACGAAGCCGAGGTCTACCTCGTTGCCAGCCTCGTCCACGTGCTGTTTGGGTCTCACTCTCAGAAGGTGCCCGTCCTCACCGGAGATGCCCACGGCTGTGCCGCCGTGACGGCTGATCAGCCCAACGATGTCCTTGTTCACCTTGCCGACCAGGACCATCTTGGCGATCTCCATCGTCTCGCTGTCGGTCACCCGGTGCCCCGCGACGAATCGTGGCTGCAGGCCAAGTCTCTTCATCTGCCGGCTGATCTCGGGGCCTCCGCCGTGAACCACGACCGGCTTCATGCCGATGAGGCGCAGACAGCACGACGTCCTCGGCGAACTGGTCCTGGAGGCGGCGCGACGTCATGGCCGCGCCGCCGTACTTGATCACGACGGTCGCCCCCCAGAACTGGCGGATGTAGGGCATCGCCTCGAGGAGCGTCTTGACGGTCGTCTGCTGCTTGACGGTCATGGTCTCCGCCCCGATCCGGCCCGCCGGCGCACACCCACGACGCTCATGTCGGGTACTCCGCGTTCAGGCTGACGTAGTCGTGGCCGAGATCGCTGAAGTACACGAGCGCCTCACCGCGTGACCCGCCGAGCGCGATCCTCAGATCGATCTCGGGCTGTTCCATGATCTCCGTGAGTCGGTCGCAGTCCGCTTCATCCAGCGCGACGGCGCTCCCCATGCGCACGAGGGAGAGCTCCTCGTAGGCGATCTCGAGTGGGAGCAGGCTGCGGCCGGCACGCCCCACCGCCTGGCCGACGGCCTGCGCGATGCGGCCCCAGTTCGCGTCGCGGCCGAAGAAGGCGGTCTTGACCAGCGGCGAGTTCGCCACGGCGCGCGCGACGGCCTCGGCTTCGCCCGCGTCGCGCGCCCCGGAGACGGTGAGCCGCATCGTATGCGTCGTGCCCTCACCGTCGACGACGATCGAGAGGGCCAGGGCGAGCAGAGCCGCGTCGAGCGCCTCGCCCAGCACGACCAGGCCCTCCTCCCCGGGCTTCACGCCGGAGGCCCCGTTGCACAGGCCGAGCACCATGTCGTTGGTGGACTCCTGGCCGTCGACCGTGATGCGATTGAACGACTTGGCAACCGCCGCGCGCAGGAGACGGTCCCAGTCCTGCGCGGAGACGTCGGCATCACAGGTGACGAAGCAGAGCATCGTCGCCATGTTGGGGCTGATCATGCCGCAGCCCTTGGCGGCCAGGCCAAGATGAACGACGCCGCCGGCGAGCTCGACCTCGAGCGCACCGCCCTTGGCGAACTTGTCGGTGGTGCGCACAGCGGATGCGAACTCAGCGGCGGCGGCAGGCGACGAGCCGCTCGTCTTGAGCGTCTGCGCCGCCGCCCCGATGCCGATCTCGATCCTGTCCATGGGCAGGGCGACGCCGATGAGGCCCGTCGAGGCTACCGCGACCTGTTTGGCCGGCAGGTGCAGCCGCCAGGCCGTGAGGGCCTGCATGCGGGCGGCATCCGCGCGCCCCTGCGCACCAGTGCAGGCGTTGGCGTTGCCTGAGTTGACAACGACCGCCCTCAGATGCGAGCAGTCGCTCGTCTCGCGCGTGACGCACACGGGCGCGGCCGCGGCGGCGTTCCGCGTGAACACCGCGGCCGAGACGCTCGGCAAGTCCGACACGAGCAAGCCGAGGTCAAGACGGCCGCGCTTCTTGACGCCACTCGAGACACCGGCGGCGGAGAAGCCCTTGGGACTCGTGACGCCGCCCTTGATCACCCCGACGGAGTCCGGCAGAGGCGCGAACTTCGAAGCCGGCAGCAGCATCAGACCAGCCCCAGCTGTTCCGGCAGGCCAATCATCACGTTCATGTTCTGCACGGCTTGTCCCGCCGCCCCCTTCATCAGATTGTCGATCACACTGACGAGGATGATGCGGCCGGCGCGTTCGTCGAGGGTCACGAAGATGCGGCAGTCGTTGGTGTAGGCGACGTCCTTCAGCTCGGGCACGGACTCGTCGACTTCGATGAACCGCTCGCCGTCGTAGACCTCATGGTACATGGCCCGGAGTTCGGCGATCGAGGGCACCCTCGAGGCACGCACGTAGATGGTCTCGGTGATGCCCCGCTGAAGCGGGACAAGGTGAGGCACGAAGGTGAGCGTCGTCTGTGAGTCGAGCCGTTCCGAGATCTCGGGCTGATGGCGGTGAGTCCCGATACCGTAGGCGGCAAGCTCGGAGTCGATCGAGCAGAAGTGCGTGCGCGAGGTGGGGGCCTTGCCCGCACCGCTCACGCCCGACTTGGCGTCGATGATCACGTCGAGGAGTCCGAGCTCGCGGATGGGTGTGAGCGCCAGGAGTGCCGCCGTCGGGTAGCAACCGGGATTGGCGACCAGCTGAGCACCGGCGATCTCCTCGCGGAGCAGCTCCGTCAGCCCGTACACGCCGGGAGTGAGCTCCGGGTGCGGATGTGGCGCGTACCACTCCTCGTACAACTCGATCGCCGAGGCGAAAGTCGGCACTCAGGTCGATGACCCGCGCGCCCTCGTCGAGCAGCCGTTTGGCCACGCTGGCCGCCTGCCCATGCGGCGTGCAGACGAACGCGATGTCGACGCCCTTGACGTCCGTCTGCCGGCAGAACTCGAGATCGGTGCGCAGCCGTGGCAGATGTGCGTGCGCGGACTGGCCGGCGAGCTGCTCTGAACTGAGGTGCGTGAGCTTCACCGACGGATGCCGCAGGAGGAGTTCGGCCAGCAGTGCGCCGGTGTAGCCGCTGGCACCGACGATGCCGACGATCGTGGTGGGCGTAGGCGGCCCGCCGACTGCGGCGTTCATCTTGTGATGGAGGAAAGGTACTGTCATGAAGACGCTCCGAAGGCACGTCGAAATGGACGTTGGCAAGAGGCGAGCATGCGCCGGCATGGGCGAGCTGGGGATGTCTGCTGGGTACTAGCGCAGACACCAGCGCCCACCGGCCGGCGTGGGTCGTGCACGTCGGGCTCGGAGGACGGCGCACGGCCGAGGACTCCGGAGCGGATCCAGCGAAGTCGACGGCGATGCAGTGAGCGGACTCATTACTGCCCGACAATACCCGAGCAACGAGAATCATGCAAGCTTCCGGCTCCTTACGTGCAGATTATGCGTTCCGCATGGCATGACAGAGCGCCGTGCCCAGATTCCGCGCAGCCATGGCAGAGACGCCGCGAGTCAGCGCAGCGTCGCGCCGAACTGCCTCTCGAGAGAGCCCACAATCTTGGCGCGCACTCTGGCGATGTCCTTCTCGGAGAGCGTGCGCTCGGCCGAGCGCATCACGACGCGCAGGGCCAGTGAGCGCTTGTCGTCCGACACCTGGTCGCCCTCGTAGACGTCGAAGACGTGCACGTCGCGAGTGAGCTTGCCGCCGGCCTTGCGAGCCGTCGCGACCACGGCCGCGGCGGGCACGTCGCGGCCGACGACGACGGCCAGGTCCTGCGAGGCCGGCGGGTAGGCGCCGAGATCCTCGAAGGGCACACCCTTCAGGGCGAGCGGCGCCAGTTCGTCGAGCGAGAGCGTCGCCACGTAGAGGGCAAGATCGTCGACGCCATAGGCGGCGGCGACGTCCGGCCGCAGCTGGCCGAGCACGCCCACAGGACGGCCGGCGGCAGCGACCAGCGCCGACTTGCCCGGATGCAGGTACGGGTAGCGCGCCACGGCGTCGTCCAGCGGCGCGAACTCACCTCGCAGGCGCAGGATGCGCAGCGTCGCCTCGACCACCCCTTGAGCGCGTAGAAGTCGACGGCGCGTGGTGCCGCCGTCCAGGCAGCCGGCCGTCAAGGGGCTGCTGAGGACGATGGCGACCGCCTCGGGCTCATGTGGCAGCATCACGCCCGGCTCGGCTGCGTGCGGCGGCGCTGGGCTGGCGTGCTCGTCCCAGAGGAAGACGCGCCCCAGTTCGAAGAGGTTGGGCGGGTCGTTGAGACGGTCGACGTTGTCGCGCAGCGCGCCGATGAGGCCAGGCAGCAGCGAGGTGCGCATCACCGACTGCTCGACGCTCATCGGGTTGCTAAGCCGCACCGGCCGCAGACGCGCATCGTCGCCCGCGAAGCCCAGCGGGGCGACGGCGTCGGGTGAGACGAAGGTGTAGGTGATGACTTCGTCGAGGCCGCAGACCGCCAAGGCGCGCCGCACGGCGCGCCGCACCTGCTGCGACCCGGTGAGGCCGCCCGTCGTGGTGTGCCGTGGCAACGTAGCCGGCGCCCGGCCGTAGCCGGCGATGCGCCCGACCTCCTCGATGAGGTCTACCTCACGCCCCAGATCGAGGCGGAACGTCGGCACAGTGACCGTCCAGGTGACCGGCTCCGTCACCTGGGCAAGACCGACCTCCTGCACCCCGCAGTCGAGACGCCGCAGGATGGCGGCCTGCTCGACCTCCGGCACATGGTAGCCGAGCAGAGCGTCGCCCTTGGCCGGCCGGTAGGGGAGCTCGCGGCGAGCCGGCAGCTCGCCGTGTACGTCGACGACCCCCGGCGCGACCTCGCCGCCGCAGAGTTCCTCGAACAGGCGGCAGGCGAAGTCGAGGCCACCGGGAGTCAGGTGCGGATCGAGCCCCTTCTCGAAGCGGTTGCTCGCCTCGCTGCGGATGCCGGTGTGCAGCTCAGTGCGCAGAATGCTGGGGCCGCTGAAGTTGGCCGCCTCGAGCACCACGTCGGTCGTGCGCTCGTCTACTTCGGCGTCGATCGAGCCGAAGACGCCGGCGATGACGAGCGGCTTGCTCGTGTCGGCGATCACGCACATCTCGCCGTCGAGCGTGCGCTCGACGCCGTCCAGCGTGACGATCTTCTCGCCGTCCGTCGCCCGTCGCGCGAGCAGCTTGTCGCCGCCGATCTTGCCCGCGTCGAAGGCATGCAGCGGCTGGCCCCAGCCGAGCATCACGTAGTTCGTCACGTCGACGACGTTGTTGATCGGGCGCATGCCGGCGTGCGTGAGCCGCGCCTTGAGCCAGGTCGGCGACTCGCCGACCGTCAGCTTGCGGATGACGCGCGCGGCGTAGCGCGGGCACAGATCAGGATCGACGACGTCGACGGCGATCGCCTCTTCGGCCCTGGCGCCGCACCGCACCGCCGGGCCCGAAGTGGGCGGCGGCCCGAGCCGCGCCCCGGAGGCCGCCGCGACCTCGCGGGCGATGCCGTAGACCGAGAAGCAGTCGGGCCGGTTCGAGGTGAGCTCGACCTCGAGCACGGCCTCGCTCACCGGCAGATAGCCCTGCAGCGGCGCGCCCACCCGCCAGTCCGCCGGCAGGACGGCGATGCCGGGACTGTCGTCCTCGTAGCCTAGCTCGCGCTCGCTCAGCATCATGCCGTCGCTCTCGACGCCGCGGATGGCGCTTCTGCGCAGCTTGAGCCCGCTCTCGAGGACGGCGCCGGCCAGCGAGACGGCGACCACGTCGCCGGCGGCGAAGTTGTCTGCCCCGCAGACGATCTGCCGCGTCCCTCCGTTGGACTCACCGACGTCGACCGCGCAGAGGCTCAGCTTGTCGGCGTTGGGGTGCTTCTCGCGGGTCACGACCCTGCCCACCACGAAGCGCGCCAGGTTCTCGGGGTCGTCCGGCGCACCGACCGAGTGGATGCCCTCGACCTCCGTGCCTGACATGGTGAGCAGCTCGGCGAGCTCCTCAAGGCTGCCCGTCCAATCGACGTACTCCCTCATCCAGCTGACCGGTACTCTCATCGCGCCTCCCCCTCTCAGAACTGCCGCAGGAAGCGGACGTCGTTGTCGTAGAACAGGCGCAGGTCCGGGATGTGATGCTTGAGCATCGCCATGCGTTCCACGCCCATGCCGAAGGCGAACCCGGACACGGACTCGGGATCGTAGTCCACGAAACCGTAGACGTTGGGATCGACCATGCCGGCGCCCATGATCTCGAGCCAGCCCGAATGCTTGCAGCTGCGACAGCCCTTCCCGCCGCACAGACCGCAGTCCACGTCGACCTCGATGGAGGGCTCGGTGAACGGGAAGAAGTGGGGCCGTACGCGAATCCTGCGGTCGGAGCCGAAGAACGCGCGGGTGAAGTGCGCGACCGTGCCCTTGAGATCCGCCAGGGTGATGCCCTCTTCGACGACCAGTCCTTCCACCTGGTGGAACATCGGCGTGTGCGTCGCGTCCGAGTCGCGCCGATACACCTTGCCGAGACAGAGGACGGAGACGGGCGGACGCTGCTGCTCCATGACCCGCACCTGTACGGGAGAGGTGTGGGTGCGCAGCAGCACGCCGCGATCGGTGTCCACGACGCCGCCCGGCGCGATCGGTGCGGGCTCCTCGACCCAGAAGGTGTCGTGCGCCGATCGCGCGGGGTGGCTCGGCGGCGTGTTGAGCGCCGTGAAGTTGTAGTAGTCGAGCTCGACCTCGGGACCGTCGGCGACCTGGTAGCCCAGCCCGATGAAGATGTCCTCGACCTCGCGCATGGTCTGCGCGATCAGATGCTCGTGGCCGGCCGGGAAAGGCTGGGCGGGGAGGGTGACGTCGAGACGCTCCTCGGCCAGCGAACTGCTCAGCAGCGCCTGCTTGACCCCCCGTTCTCGTTGCTCGACCAGAGCCTCGAGCTCAGCGCGCACCACGTTCCCAAGCTTGCCTACGACAGGACGCTGCTCCGGCGGCAGGCTGGAGATGGAGCGCAGGATCTCTGTGAGCCGGCTCCTGCGGCCGAGGAAACGAACGCGCGCCTCGTCGAGTGCGGCGAGGTCGGTCGCCGCCGTCAGAGCCGCGAGAGCCTCGAGACGCAGCGCCTCAAGCTCGGGGTGCGCCTCAGCTAGCTCCGCGAGCTGCCGGTCGTCCATCAGGTCTCCTTCGCATCAGTAGTAGGTGGCGGTGCCACAGAACGCGACGACCCGCCTGGGCCGGCTTCGCCGCGGCTGCTCCAGGCCTGCGCGCGAACTCATAGAGCGCGATCGCGCCGGCGGCGGCGGCGTTCAGCGACTCTACGACGCCGACGGCGCCGGCCGCCAATGGGATCGTCACCAGATCCGTGACGTGGCGACGAGTCGCGAGCGAGAGGCCGGCGCGCTCGGCGCCGACGACGAGCACCGCGGGGCGGGACAAGTCGGCGGTGCCGATCGGCGTGCCCTTGTGCGCTGCCAGGCCGTAGACACGCTCGAGCTTCGACCGGCCGACCAAGTCACCCAGTCGTAGGTCCGGGACCAGCGGCAGGCCGAAGACCGCGCCCATGCTGGCGCGGACCGCCTTCGGCCCGAAGACGTCGGTCGAGCCAGGTGAGGTGACGAGGGCGGCGGCGCCGAACGCGACCGCCGCCCTCACCAGCGCACCCATATTGCCGGGGTCGGCAACCCCATCCACGTACACGACAAGCGACTCACCACCCGGCTGCGGAAGCGCCGCAGGTATCGGGAACGCCGGCAGCGGAAACACGGCCATCGCGGCCGGCGGCGACTCCAGCGTCGTCAGCTTCCGTGCGACCCGATCGACGATCGGGAACACCGCTGGAGCGCGGTCTCCCGGCAGTCCTCCTGATCCAGCCCAGAGCTGGGCGACCAGCTCCTCCGCTCGCTCGTCCTGGACGAACACGATCTGCGGGCGATGCCCAGCGACGAGTCCCGCGCGAACGAGATCGGCGCCCTCCACCAGGAAGGCGCCTTCACGCTCGCGGAACTTGCGTTGACGCAGCGACGCCGCTCGCTTGACGAGGGCGTTCTGCGGGCTGGTGAGTGGTTCGCCTAAAACCCCAAGCGACTCGCCCGCCTCAGGCCGCTTCGAGAGCCGCGCGGGCCTGGCCGACCAGCGCAGCGAAGTGCTGCGGGTCGCTCACGGCGATCTCGGCGAGGATCTTGCGGTCGAGCTCGACCTCGGCCAGCTGCAGGCCGTGCATGAACTGATTGTACGAGAGGCCGTTCTCGCGGGCTCCGGCGTTGATGCGCACGATCCACAGCTTGCGGAACTCGCGCTTGCGCACGCGGCGGTCGCGGTAGGCGTACTGGCCGCTGCGCTGCACCTGCTCCTTCGCCCTCTTGTAGCTGGAGTTCTTGGTGGCGCGATAGCCCTTCGCCTGATCGAGCACCTTGCGGCGCTTCTTGCGCGCGGTGACACTTCGTCTTAACTCGAGACATGGTGCGTACTCCTGGTGGTTCTCTAGCGAAGCCCCAGAAGGCGCTTGATCCCTCTGGTGTCGGCCGCGCTGACATCGTAGGCCTTGCGGAAGCCTCGCTTGCGCTTGGCTGACTTGTGCTCCATGAGATGGCTCTTCATCGCGTGGCGACGCTTGAGTTTGCCAGTCCCGGTGACACGAAAGCGCTTCTTCGATGCGCTGTGGGTCTTCATCTTCGGCATACGCACCTCCTCCCGCTATTTGGTCGGCGCGAGCATCATGATCATGTTGCGCCCGTCGAGATTGGGCTTGGACTCGATGACGCCGAACTCCTTGACGTCCTCCGCCAGGCGCATGAGCAGCTGCTCTCCGCGCTCGGGGTGGACCATCTCGCGGCCACGGAACATGATCGTGACCTTGACCTTGTCGTTGTGCTGCAGAAAGCGCAACACATGACCCTTCTTGGTCTCGTAGTCGTGCACGCCGACCTTGGGCCGGAACTTGATCTCCTTGATGGTGATCTGGCTCTGGTGCTTGCGCGCCTGCTTCGCCTTGAGCTCGAGCTCGTAGCGATACTTGCTGTAGTTCATGATGCGGCACACCGGAGGGTCGGACTGCGACGAGACCTCGACCAAATCGAGATTGCGCTCGGCCGCATACTCCTGGGCGAAGCTGGTCGGCTTGATGCCGAGTTGCTCGCCCTCCTCGTCGATGAGTCGCACCTGCGGCACCGTGATGCCGTCGTTGATGCGGATGCGGACCTCATTGGCTCGGTCCCGCATGTACTTGTCTTTTGGAGAATAGGGTCTGGCCATACGAAAAAGGGCTCGCCAACGGCAAGCCCTCACGATCTCCTTTCTCGTGACGGACCCTGTCGGCCCTCAAGGGCGCAGGGTGGGGTGCTCGCAAGCTCCCTCTTGGTAGCGGAGGAAGTATACATCAGGAGATGGACGCCCGTCGACTCGCAAGGGGATGACGATAGAGACGTCACGAGCGGCGGTGCGTGAGGGCGACCGCCGACGGAGGCGCTCCTACGTGCGCGCTCCTCCCCCCGCCACGACCTCGAGGTCATCGAGGAAACGACGCTGGCCAGACACGATGGCCTCACGCGCCGCCGGTATCGTGAACCACGCGACGCGGTCCACCTCCGCCAAGGCAGCCGTCCGACCCGAGCGCAACGGCCGCTCCAGGGCCGAACCCTTGCCGGCCACCGTACCGACGTCGCACTCACCCTCCAGGGACCACACGAACACGATCCTGTGCCCGCGCTGCTTGATCCCGCCGAGCGATACGTACTCGGCGCCGGGCGCGGCCAGTTCGTCCGGCTGGAGTCCGGTCTCCTCAGCGAACTCCCGCTTGGCCAGCGCAAGGAGATCGGCGCCGTCGACGGCCAGGCGCGGCTTGACCTTGGCCGGTCGGCGCCACGGCTCCGCCGGCCGTGCAGTGGGGTCCGGCGCGCCGGGTCTGACTTCGCCCTTGGGAATACTCCAGGCCCCGGTGACCTTCCCGGCCGAAGACGGCCCACCGGGATGCACGAGCAGCACCTCGAGAGAGCGGCGGGCTGAGCGCTCTTGTGGAGCGGCGACCGACGAGCTCGCGCTGGCAGGCCGATCACCTGCGGCGTTGGCCCGCCACCGGTAGAGCAGGATCCCGGCGCTCGTCGGCGGCACGTCGGTCACGACCCCAAGGCTCGTCGCACGTCCGCGACGCGCAGGCGCCGGGATAGCCGCTCATCACTGAGGGCGACTACCACGCGCTCTCCTCCCCGGCTGGCCTCGCGACCGCCCTACCCACCAGGCATCGGGGGGCAAGAGCAGGCGCGGCGACAGCCCGGGTGGAACGGAACGCCGCGTACACCCGACGATGCCCAGGCAAGAGGGAGGCGCAGCGCCTCAGCCCTGGTCCGGCAATCGCCGTTCGCCCACTTCCCAGGCGATCCGTTCCGCGATATCGCCGACCAGGACGGAACCCTTCTGCTCGCCGCGCTCACGCACTGCGACCTCGCGCGTCTCTTGCTCCCGATCGCCGACCACCAGCAGGAACGGCACCTTCTGCAATTGACCGTCGCGGATACGTTTGCCCATGGACTCGGGACGATCGTCCACGTCGGCGCGGATGCCGGCCTGGACGCAGGACGCCGACGACCTCGTCGCCATAGGCACCATGCCGGTCGGCGATGGGGATGACGAGCGCCTGCACCGGAGCGAGCCAAGTCGGCAGGTTGCCGCCGTACTGCTCCAGCAGGATGCCCATGAAACGCTCGATACTGCCCAGCAGGGCCCGATGGACCATGACCGGGCGATGCTCTTCGTTGTCGGGCCCCGTATAGGTGATGTCCAGGCGCTCCGGCATCGCGAAATCGACCTGGATGGTGCCACACTGCCAGGTGCGACCCATGACATCGCGGATGTGGAAGTCGATCTTGGGACCGTAGAAGGCGCCGTCACCCGGGTTGAGCTCATAGGCGAGCGGCTCGCCCCCAGCCAGGCGCTCGCCGTCGAGCACGCGCTCGAGCACGCCCTCGGCACGGGCCCACATCTCGTCTGATCCGATACTCTTCTCGGGCCGCGTACTGAGCTCGATCTTCACATCGCTGAAGCCGAAGGCGGCGTAGATGTGCAGCATGAGGTGAAGCACACCGCGGACCTCGCCCTCGAGCTGCTCCGGAGTACAGTAGATGTGAGCATCATCCTGCGTGAAGTAGCGCACGCGGAAGAGGCCGTGGAGCACGCCGCTCATCTCATGACGATGCACCTGACCGAGCTCCGCGATGCGCATCGGAAGGTCGCGGTAGGAACGCCGACGGCTCTTGTACACGAGCAGTCCGCCGGGGCAGTTCATGGGCTTCACGGCGAAGGGCTGGTCGTCGACGAGCGTGAAGTACATGCTGTCCTTGTAGTTCTCCCAGTGGCCGCTGCGCTCCCAGAGCTCGCGGCGCAGGATCTGTGGGGTGCGCACCTCCTCGTAGCCCGCCTTCACGTGCTCCTCGCGCCAGTAGTCGATGATGGCGTTCCAGATGCGCATGCCCTTGGGGTGGAAGAAGGGGAAACCAGGGCCTTCCTCGTGGAAGCTGAAGAGGTCGAGGTCGCGCCCTATGCGACGGTGGTCGCGCTGGCGGGCCAACTCGAGAGCCTCGAGGTGCCCCGCAAGCTCCTCCTTGGTCGCGAACGCGGTGCCGTAGATGCGAGTGAGCATCTGGTTCTGCTCATCCCCTCGCCAGTAGGCGCCGGCCAGGCTGGTGAGTTTGAAGGTGCCCTTGCCGACGCGGCGCGTGCTTGGCACGTGCGGGCCGCGGCAGAGATCGACGAAGTCACCCTGAGAATAGACACTGATCGTGGGGGCGTCGTCGCCCTGAGCCTCAGCGGCCGCCGCAAGGTCCTCGATGAGTTCGATCTTGTGGGGCTGGTCGAGACCGAGGGGCAGACCGGAGGGGCTCGGACCGGGCTCGCCGGCGCCGAACACCGCGAGAGCTTCGTCGGCGCTCACCTCATGGCGAGTCACGGGCAGATCGCGGCTCACGATCCGCGCCATCTCCTTCTCGATACGCGGGAGCTCGGCGTCCGTGAGAGGCTCGGGTAGTTGGAAGTCGTAGTAGAAGCCGTGCTCGATGGTCGGGCCGATGGCATACTTGGCGTCCGGATAGAGGCTGAGGATGGCCTGCGCCATGACGTGTGCCGTCGAGTGGCGCAGGACGTCGAGGGCGACGGGGTCGTCGCTCGGCAGCGTGACAACGGCGAGCTCGTCGCCGTCCTCGAGTACGTGCGAGACGTCGACGAGGCGGCCGTCGACGCGTGCCGCAACCGCCGCCTTCGCCAGCCGCGGCCCGATCGCCGAGGCCGCGTCGAGCGCGGTCGCCCCGCGGTCGAGGTCGAGAGAGGAGCCGTCGGGAAGAGTGACACGGAGGTTCATGGCAGGCCGGTCCTTTCGCGTTGCGCGCCCGCACACCTTGCGGGGGCTGATGACCGCGGAAGTCTAGCAGAGAGACCCTGACGGGAAGGCCAGCGCAGGAGCCGGCTGAGGGAGACGGCAGTGATACGCTCCCCCGCGGGAGAACGCGACGCGCTGGGCACCGAGCGCCCAGCCGCCGGGAACGCGCAGGCCGTTCCCGCGCGATGCCACGCGAGGTGGGAGGATCCACGCTTGACGACCGGTCGCGAAGAAAGCAGCTGATCACCGAGATAGAGGCTCGCCGAGGCTCCAAGCTCATCGCCTACGTGACCAGTGACCGCAGCAACTGCCAGGGGCAGATCGACGAGAATGTGGTACGCCCCATGTACGAGCACCTCCTGGCACTCAGCGATGCCGGCGGACGACCGCACGCCGAGCTGCCACAGCTGGACCTCTTCCTCTACAGCCGCGGCGGCGCTGTGGACGCCCCGTGGCGAATCGTCAGCATGATGCGCGCCGTCGCCGTGGGATTCTCCGTCATCGTTCCGTTTCGGGCGCAGAGCGCGGCGACGATGATCGCCCTCGGTGCGGACGAGATCCTCCTCGGGCGCAAAGGCGAACTCGGGCCGATCGACCCTGCCTCGGCGTGCAGCGACAGGGTGCCGGCGGCGCGATAGTTGACGATCGCATCAAACGTCGAGGACGTGATGGCCTACGTGAACTTCGTTCGCGACAAGACGGGCATCACCGATCAGAGCGGTCTCTCGACCGCCCTTGAGGCACTCAACGAGTACCCCGGCCCGCTCATCCTCGGCAACGTACACACACTCCCACATCCGCTCGGTGGCCGAGAAGCTCCTCGAGAGTCGCGAGGAGCCCTTCGACGACCAGAGGAACCACCTCCTCATCGACACACTTGCCGAGCGCACCTTCGCCCACAGTCATGCGATCGGCCGCCACGAGGCCGCCGAGATGGGCCTGCCAGTGGTCTCGCCGGATCCCGAGCTCGAGCGCCTCATGTGGGAGCTCTACGTCGAGTACGAGCGCGACCTGGAACTCCTGGACCCAGTGAGCCCCGTGGAGTTCCTGGACGACGCCGACGAGAGGGAACAACCGGTGACGACGGCGCTTGTCGAGTCGGCGTGGGGCCTTAGCACGTACGACGGGACACTCACGGTGAGGGCTGCCCGCCAGATCCCGGAGCATCCGGACATCGATCTCAACCTGCACGTCCAGCTGCCGCCGGACTTCGACCTCGGCACTCTGAGCGAGCAGGAGGATGAGACGCTGCAGGGCTTCGTCGAAAGGCTACAGGCACAGCTCCTTGGCTCCTTGAAGGAACCAGTCAGAGGCGAGGTCGCCCGGGACGCATCGCGCCACAGGGGCCGACGCAAGCCTGCCGCGGACACCTACGCTGATGCTGTTACTAGGGGCGTGCTGCCCCGGATCCGTGCTACCCTACAGGCATCGTCCGCCACGTGGCCGGGAGGCCTAGGAACATGAAGGCCGCAGCACTGCCGTCGGCCCCCGCACCGCTTTCGATCGGAGTCATCGCCGACACGCACGGCGTGCTCTCGCCCGCCATCCCGCCGCTCCTTGCGGGCGTGTCCCACATCATCCATGCCGGCGATGTCGGCAAGCGCTCCGTGCTGCGCAAGCTTGAGGCGATCGCACCCGTCACGGCTGTCTCGGGGAACGCCGACTCCGGCAAGCTCGCGGCTTCTCTGCCGTCGCTGGCACGCGGAGAAGTGCAGGGCGTGCCCTTCCTCGTGGTCCACAAGCCCAAGGCCGTCAAGCGCCACCTGCCGGCTGCCCGGGCCCAGGGAGTCCGCCTGATCGTCGTCGGCCATCTCCACGAGCCTGGATTCCGCTGGGAGGACGGGATCCTCCACGTCAACCCTGGGACGGCGACCGCACCCGAGGAAGGCGACTCACAGGCGACCGTCGCCATCGTCACGGTGCTCGCCGAGGGGCTCTCCGTGACGTTCGTCCCAGTGCCCAAGACCTCCCCCTCTCCGGCCAGGACGAGAACGAGCAGCGGCGCAGCATGGGCGGACGGCGACCCATCGAAGGCGCCGGCAGGCGACGACAAGGCCCGGCCAGGCGACGATGCGCCGCTGGGGGTCGCACATCATGCGATCGCGGTCGGCGATGCCCAGCCCACGGCCGCCGACCCGGCGACCTCCTGAGTGCATGCCCTCGGCCCGGTCGTCCTGCTCGACTCGCTGACGGCGGATCAGATCGGCGACCCGCCCGCGTACTTCAACGCCCGCTACCTCCTCGCGACGGCGGCCGCCTCCCCCATCCCGGCCACGAAGACGCTCGGCGATCTCGCAGGGAGCTTCGTCGAACGCGCCCTAGCCGAGATGCACTGTTCGGCCGAGCCGTCCGAAGTCGTGCGCTTCGTCGACAAGGGCCTTGACGATCGCGATATCCCTCGCCTGCGCCTGCTGAGCGGTAGCCTGCAGAGCAGCCGGATGCTGCGCAGGTATCGTGGGGCCTTTCACGCCACGACGCGCGGCCGAGCTCTGCTTGCCCCGGGCCGCGAGGGTGGGCTCTACCTCGCCCTCTTCGAGGGATACTTCGCGCCAACGGACCCGGCGTACGCCGATCGCTGCGCAATCGACCCTCGGCTGCAGCGCAGCGTGCCTCAGATGCTCGGACGACTGCTTCAGTCCGCCGGAGGGAGCTTGACCGTCGGCGAGCTGGCGACCGGCACGCGCGCCGACACCACCGGGCGATTGATCGCGGAAGACCACCCGAGATCCACGCTGCTCGGCGTGACACTCCGACAGAGAATCCTTGAGCCGCTCGAGGACCTCGGGCTGATCGAGACAGCCGATGCCGCGGGCGAACGGTCCCGGCACGACCAGCCCCAGTGCCGACTCCAAGTGACACCGCTGTTCCAGCGCTTCGTGATCGCCGCCGGCAGCCTGAACTGATCCGCAAGACACCGTAGAGGGGAATCGCCCCATGACCGAGACGACCGAGGACATGCTGGTCGGGAAGGGAACCGCCAGCCTTCACCTCCTGCCCCACATGGCGATCCGGCGCGGGCTCGTGGCCGGCGCCACCGGCACGGGCAAGAAACGGCCATGTCTCCCGCGCCTCGGTGGACGCCATCCAGCGCGCCCTCATCACCCTCAAGGAACAAGGCGGCGGGCGGCTCTTCGGCGAGCCCGCCCTGGATCTCTTCGACTTCGTGCAGGCCGATGCCGGTGGTCGCGGCTACGTGAGCATCCTCGCGGCCGACCGGCGCATGCTCTCGCCGCAGGTCTACGCGACGCTCCTGCCGTGGCCGCTCGGTGGACTCTTCGAGCGCCTGCCCGGGGCGAGCGATCTGCCCAAGCCCAAGCTGGTGTTCTTCTTCGACGAGGCGCACCTGCTCTTCAAGGGCTCGACGCCGGCGTTGCTCACACAGATCGAGCAGGCGGTGAGGCTCATCCGCAGCAAGGGAGGCGGCGTCTACTTCGCGACGCAGAACCCAGTCGACATCCCCGACACCGTCCTGGGACAGCTCGGCAATAAGGTGCAGCACGCCCTGCGCGCCTTCACGCCTCGCGAGCAGAAGACGGTGAAGGCGATGGCCGAGACCGTTCGACCACAACCCGATTTCGATGTCGAGGACGCGGTCACCGACCTTGCGGTGGGCGAGGCTCTTCTCTCGCTGCTCGAGGACAACGGCGACCCGGCGATGCTCCAGTGAGCCCTGATCGTGCCGCCGCGAGCGTATCGGGACGATCGCCCGCGAGCAGAGAGGAGATCATGGCGGCGTCGCTCGTCGCCGAGCACTACGAACGGCTCATCGACCGCGAATCCGCGGAGGAGGTGCTGTTCGCCCGGGCTCAGGCCGCCGCAGCCGAGGCCAAAGCGAAGACCCGCCCGGTGGAGCGCCCTACGCGAGAGCCAGTGACTCCACGTGCCCCGCGCTCGGAAGACCATCGCCAGATCGCGATGGAGGCCCTGAGCAAGAGCGTGGCGCGCGGCGCCGGCCGCCAGATGGGCCGGCAGATCGCACGCGGCCTGCTCGGCACGCTGCTCAAGAGGTAGGAAGTCGACGGCGGCCAGCCTGGGAACGCCGCCGACCCAACTTCCCGATTCGGCGCGACCCCCCCCGCTTCAGAGAATCGGCGACCTGCCGATACGTATGCTGGACAGGAGCTCGGCCACGTTGCGCCGAGCGCCTCTGACACAGCAGCCGAGGTGGGGGAAGCCATGGACAATCCGTACCAGTATCAAGTCCAAGCCGACGCCGGAGGACTGGGCATCTTCCTGGCGATCTACGCCGTGCTCGTCCTGGCCGTCTACGTGGTCTGGGCGGTCGGCTTGTGGAAGATGTACGCCAAGGCCGGCAGGCCGGGCTGGGCGGCGATCGTGCCCGTGTACAACTGGTGGGTCTGGGTCGAGATCATCGAACGGCCGCGGTGGTGGTTCTGGGTCCTGGCCGCCTATGTCGTAGGCGCGCTGTTGTCGTCCGTCGTCCCGCTGCTCGGCATCGTCGTGTTCTTGGCCGGCATCGCGGTCTTCGTGCTGTACTTGATCGGGTGCCTCGACATGGCGAAGCGCTTCGGACAAGGCTCCGGCTACGGCATCGGCCTCTGGCTGCTCCCGTTCATCTTCGCGCCGATCCTCGGCTTTGGCAGCTCCCGGTATCAAGGCGACGGCCCCGGTCCGATCGAGGGTGACGCCCTCTGGGCGACGGCCATGGGCAACACGGATGCCCCGCCGTCTCCCACGTCTCCCGCGCCTCCCGCGGTGTCCTCCGCCGTGTCTCCCGCGCCGTCGGCCCCCGGGGAGACACCGCGCGCGCCGGCACAAGCCGGCACAGCGTCTCCCGCGCCATACACGCTGGCGGCGCCCAGAGCGCCCGTCGCTCCACTCGGCTCCTGGCCGCCGGCTCCGTCCAAGTAGCAGACGCGCTCACACCTGCGCAAGTCGTCCGGCCAAGGGCCGGCGGGGCTCGCACCCCGCCGGCCCTTGGCTCGCGGGCTAGCCTCTGGAATACTGTTTTGGCCACCGGCCAATCGACATGGGCGTCGGGCAAGAGCAAGAAGGAGCCTGGGGCCACGAAGCCACAGCCGAAGAAGCTCAGGCGCTACGAGATCTCGCTGCGAGCACGTACGCTGAACGGCGACAAGCTGAAGGTCAACGACAAGCGCGGCAACCCGGTCGACATCGCCGCCGTCGTGGTCTGGCGCGTCCAGGACACGGCAAAGGCGGTCTTCGACGTCGACGACTTCGAGGAGTACGTAGCCACCCAGAGCGAGACCGCCGTACGTCATCTGGCGAGCGCTTATCCGTACGACTCCGGCGAGGTGCTGGCGAACGCCGACGATGAGATCACTCTGCGCGGCAATGTCGATTAGGTCTCCGAAGCCCTGCGGATAGAGCTCACTGTGCGCCTCTCGCGGGCCGGCGTGACCATCGAGCAGGCCCGTCTGACACACCTCGCCTACTCGCCCGAGATCGTACAGGCGATGCTTCGCCGCCAGCAGGACGAGGCCGTCATCGCAGCCCGACGCAAGATCGTGACCGGCGCTCTCAGCATGGTCGACAAGGCGCTGACCGACCTCAGCGACAAGGGCGTGGTCAGTCTCGACGATGAACGGAAGGCCGCGATGATCAGCAACCTCATGGTCGTGCTCTGCGGCGATGCGCAAGTCACGCCGGTCCTCAATACGGGCACCCTGTACCAGTGAGAAGGCCGTCGAGGCTGCCGAACCGGTCTCGCACGCCGGTGGAGTTCTAGGTCATGGCCGGGCGCAAGCAGTACCTGCTGCCCATCGATCCTGGAGTCTGGGCCGATGTCGAGAGGTGGGCCGCGGACGATCTGCGCAGCGTCAACGCTCAGGTGGAGTGGATCCTGCGCGAAGCAGTCCGTCGGCGCCGCGGGAATCAGCGCCCGGGACGGCGTCTCTCCCGCGAGGATGAGCCGGTCGACTAGCACGCGGGCAGGGCGGCGCTCCGAGCGGAGCCGAAGCAGCGGCGACGCTTCACGCGGAATCGCGGTAGGATGAGCGTCAGGCTGAGAGGACGGCATGGAGCAGATCGCGCCCGGGATCATCAGATGGACCGCGCCACACCCAACCTGGCGAAGCACGGTCGAGGAGGTAGTCAGCTACGCCTTGGTCGAAGACGGCGTGCTCGCGTTGGTGGACCCGATGCTGCCGGCCCACGACGACCCCCGTCGCGCCCTGCTGCTCGGCCAGCTCGACGAGATGACCGCTTCGGCAGAACGAGTCGAGCTGTTGATCACCATCCCCTACCACGCGCGCAGCTGCGAGAGCCTGTACGAGCGCTACTGGAGCTCCTTGCCGACGCGCATCTGGGGCCACGCCGGTGTGAAGAAGCGGCTGACCCGGCACGCGCCGCTGCAGGTGGTCCCGTCGACCGCGACCGGCACTGCCGCTGAGATCGCCGACGGCGTCGCCCTGGCCTTCACCATCGGCAAGCCGCGCCGCAACGAGTCTCCGCTCTACTTCCCCGCGCTGCGTACCCTCGTCTTCGGCGACGCGATCGTCGGAGCGCAGGGCGGCTTGCGTTTCTGGAACCAGAGCTCCTCGGCGGACGCGGCTTGGTACCGGGACGTGTTCGCCCCCACTCTCCAGCCGCTGCTCGAGCAAGACATCGACCACGTGCTCGTCACCCATGGGCCCGCAATCGTCGGAGACGGACGGCGGGTGCTCGAGGAGTGCCTCGCCGCCGAACCCGTCAGGACCTTCTGACCCCGTCCCGCGAGCGCGCCGTTCGCGGGCTGCTCGTCGCCGACCCGACAGCTCAACCTGCGCATTCGTCCAGTCCTCCGCGGCCGGCCAGCTAGAGGACGCTCCCCCCTGCGAGAGCGACCTCGCCGACTTCCCTCATGTCGACATGCCCGCCCGTGAGCCAGATGCGTCGCGAGGCTCTGCTTGCCACCCAGGTGTCGTGGGTGACCACGATCAGGGTCTGGCCCTGCTCGCGCCAGAGCTCCTCCAGCAGGCCGATGATCTCGTCGCGCGTCCTCTCGTCGAGGTTGCCGGTGGGCTCGTCGGCGAAGATCACCCGTGGCTTGCGCACCAGGGCCCGGGCGATGGCCACGCGCTGCTGCTCGCCGCCCGAGAGCTCTGAAGGGACGTGCCCGGCACGCTCGGCGAGCCCGACGCCGTCGAGGGCCTCCAGGGCGCGGCGGCGGCGCTCATCGCCCTTGACGCCCCAAGGCACGAGCGCCGTTTCGACGTTCTCGGCGGCCGAGAGCGTGGGGATCAAGTTGAACCCCTGGAAGATGAAGCCGAACGCGTGGCTCCTCAGCTCCGTCAGCCCGCCCTCACCCAGCCGGCCCAAATCGCGGCCGTCGAAGAACACCGTCCCACCGCTGGGCCGGTCCATGGCGCCAAGCATCTGCAGCAGCGTGGTCTTGCCGGAACCGGTCGATCCCTGCACGGCGAGGAACTCACCCTCGTCGATACTGAGATCGACACCGGCCAGGGCATCGATCTCCCTGCCGCCCTGCCGATATCGCTTTCTGACGTCCGTCAGTTCGTAGAGCATGTGATCCTCCAACTCCTTCGATGGTCATCGTCCGCACCCCGTCAGTCGAGCCGTCGCAAGGCGTCCGCGGGCCGCAGACGCGCGGCACGCCAACCGCCGAGAGCCCCGGCGATCAAGCCACCGGCCACTGCCAGTCCGACGGCGATCAGCGCCAACTGGATACTGACCGGCGCCGTGAGTGCGACGCTCACGGTCTGCGCCGCGGCGGAGCGTCCGCCCGGCCCGCCAGGGCCGACGGCGCTCGCCATCGTCGCCTCTATCTCCGGCGCGAAGGAGGAGATGAGCCGGGCGCCGAGCACGCCGATCGCCACACCGAGCAGGCCGCCGATGATGCCCACGACGACCGACTCGCCGAGCACCTGCCCGACGATGCGGCGGCTGCGCCAGCCGAGGGCCTTCAGGGTACCGAACTCCCTGACCCGGCGCGAGACCGCAGAGACCGTGAGCAAGCTGGCCACCAGGAACGAAGCGACGAGTGCTGCGGCGGCCAGCCAGGTGCCCAGCCTGTCGGCGAGTTCCGAGGCGCTCGCGAGCGAACCGCTCACCTGTTCGGCGAGATCGTCGGAGGTCGTCACCGTCGCCTCGGGCAGAGCCGCCTGGATGGTGCTCTTGACCGTCGCGATCTGATCGGCGCTCTCGGCGCGCACGTAGATCTGATTGACCTTGTCCTCGTTGTCGTCGCTGAGCGTCTGCGCCCAGTGCAGGGGGATGTAGACGTTGCTCGGCGAGGTCCCGCTCGCGAAGGTCACGATGCCGACCACCTTGAACTGCTTCTCGCCGACGGTGACCTCGTCGCCGATCTCGAGGCCCTCCTGCGTGGCGTAGGCCTCATCGAGGAGCGCCACCTTCTTCTCGACGTCCGCTGAAGCGAAGGAGCGGCCCGCGACGACCTCGCTGGCGGCCAGGGGGCCGACACCGGTGGCCGAGACGTCCGTGCCGGTCAGTGAGAAGGTCGAGACCTCGATGTCACCTTGCTGGGGAGGTCCGGCAGGGGCCTCGCCCTGCCGGGACGCCTGCTCCGCAGCCTCAGCGAACTCGCCCTCGAGGTGGATCGCGTTGAGCACCAGTGCGCCGGCGGCGACCTCGACGCCGTCGAGCTCGGCGACCTCGCTCACCTGGCTCACCGCCAGCGACTCCTGGCCGGGCGCGCTGCGCAGCCGGTCGCGCGAGAACTTCTCGCCCTCTCGTTCGCCGCCGCCCGGGTTCATGCCGAAGCGCTGCGGTCCGCCCTCCTCGAGCTCGGCGGTCTGTGTCACCGAGATGTCGGTGCCGACCCCGTAGAGCGACTCCAGGACCTCGTCCTGCGCCTTGGCGACACCGCCGGCGTAGGCGGTCACGGCGACCACGAGCCCCACGCCGACCGCGAGGCCGAGGGCCGTGAGCAAGGCCTGCCGGTGACGGCGGCGCAACTCACGCCAGATGTAGGTGAAGAACACGGGTCCCCCTCGCTGTCGATGGCGCACTCCCGCGGCGCCAGGTTCGTCGATCGACCCAGTTGTACGGCATGGCGCTGCGGGAAGGCTGAGCCGTCCCTGTGAAGTCGCTGTGTGAGGACGGCGGCGGTACGACTCGACGAGGCGGCGCTCTCGGGCAAGCGACGGCCCTGGCTGCGACGCCGCCGGTCCACCAGCCCTGAAGGCGCGGGCGAACGCAAGACCTTCTCACAGCTCCCTCACAGCTCCCTCACAGCTTGGGCGCGCTAGAATCGCGGCAGCGAACTGAGGAGCAGACGTGGAAGAGTCGGCGGAGGAGCGGACCCGAATTCTGGTAGTAGACGACGAGTCGAGCATCTCCGATCTCGTCGGGATGGCTCTGCGCTACGAGGGCTTCGAACCGGCGGTCGCACACAGCGGTATCCAGGCGCTCAGCATGACGCAGTCGTTCCGCCCGAGTCTCATCGTGCTCGACATCATGCTCCCCGACATCGACGGTTTCGAGGTCGCTCGTCGTCTGCGCGCCGATCACTCCGGAGTGCCGATCCTGTTTCTCACGGCCCGGGACGCGTCCACAGACAAGATCCGCGGGCTGACCATCGGCGGCGACGACTACGTCACCAAGCCCTTCAGCGTCGAGGAGCTCGTCGCCCGGATCCGCGCCATCCTGCGGCGCAGCGAGGGCAGCGAGGCGCGCCAGAGCAGCGTCCTGACGTTCGCCGATCTCGAACTCGACGAGGATACCCACGAAGTGCTGCGTGCAGGACGTGCCATCGACCTCACGCCGACCGAGTTCAAGCTGCTGCACTACCTGATGCTCAACCCACGCCGCGTTCTCTCCAAGGCCCAGATCATGGACCGCGTCTGGGCCTACGACTTCGGCGGCCGCGCGAACGTCGTCGAGACGTACATCAGTTACTTGCGGAAGAAGATCGACGCGGAAGGGCCGCCAGTCATCCATACCATCCGCGGTGTCGGCTACAGCCTGCGCCTCCCAGCCGTCAAGCCGTGACGCTGCGTCTGCGCCTGCTGCTCTCCCTGGTCGGACTCGTCGCCGCAGGTCTGCTAATCGCCGACGCGGCCACGTACCTCTCTCTGCGCTCCTTCCTCACGGACCGCGTCGACCAGCAACTCCTCGCGGCCCGCAATCCGGTCGCTCTCCAGCTGACGCACAACGCCCAGCCCTTCCCTCGCGGCCGCGGCGCCGACGCAGCGATCCTGCCGCCCGGCACCTACGGCCAGTTGCGCGACATGACCGGCAGAGTGCTGGACACGGTCACCGTCAACTACGGGTCCGGGACGCTGCCCGTCCCGGACCTGCCCTCGCCGCTGCCCGAGGTGGGTAGCGACCAACAGAACGTGACCTTCACGACCGGTGCTCGCGAGTCAGACTCACGTTTCCGGGTCCTCGTGCAGGACGTGCAGGACGTCGACTCGCGCTCGTACACACTCGTCGTCGCGATCCCGCTGGCCGACATGCAGCGGACACTCGGTCGCCTGGTGATGATCGAGATCGTCGTCACGGTCATGGTGCTGGCCGGACTGGCCGCGCTCGCGTGGTGGCTGGTGCGCCGTGATCTGCAGCCGCTAGAGGAAATGGCCGAGGCCGCCGGCCGCATCGCGAGCGGAGATCTCTCCGAGCGCGTCTCACCGGCCGAGAACAAGACCGAGGTCGGACGCCTGGGTCTGGCGCTCAACGGCATGCTCGAGCGCATAGAGGTCGCCTTCGCCGAGAGGACCGCCAGCGAAGAGCGACTGCGTCGCTTTCTGGCCGATGCATCCCACGAACTACGCACCCCACTCACCTCCATCCGTGGCTACTCCGAGATGTTCATCCGCGGCGCCAAAGACGACCCCGAGGATCTGGCCCTCGTGATGCGCCGCATCGAGGAGGAGGGCCAGCGCATGGGCGTCATGGTCGAAGAACTCCTGCTGCTCGCGCGGCTCGACGAGGGCCGCGAGCCGGAGCGTTCACCAGTGGATCTCTCGCGAATCGTCGCAGACGCGGTCTCCGACGCCCATGCCGCGGATCCCAATCGCCAGATCGACCTCGCGGTCCAGGACCGGCTCTTCGTGCTGGGCGATGAGCTTCAGCTTCGCCAGGTCGTCGCCAATCTCGTGGGCAACGCGCTGCGACACACGCCACCGGCCGCCGCCGTGCACGTCGAGGCGGCAGCGGAGGGCCGCGCCGCGGTCATCGGGGTCGCCGACGAGGGACCCGGAATGCCTCCGGAGGTGGCCGCCCGGGCCTTTGAGCCATTCTACCGGGCGGACCCGGCGCGCACGCGTGAGACCGGAGGCGCCGGCCTCGGCTTGGCCATCGTCGCCGCGATCGTGCAGGCGCACGGCGGCTCGGTCGCACTCGAATCCACTCCGGGTGCGGGTGCAGACATCACCGTGCGCCTGCCACTGGCACCGGAGCCGCAGGTGCCGCCGCCATCGACCGCGCCGCCGTCAGAGGCTTGAGCAAGGCCAATCCGGCGCGTACCGTTCAAAGGTGGTACCATCCCGTCACCACCCAATCCCAACCAACGGAGTCGGGTATGACCATCACGCCGAAGACCACCGTCCACACCCTGCTCAAGGAGTACCCCTTCCTCCTCGACTTCCTCGCCGGCTACGACCCTGAGTTCGGCAAGCTCACCAACCCCGTCCTGCGTCGTACCATGGCCCGCATGGCCACTCTCGAGAAGGCCGCCGGCCTCGCAGGCGTCCCGCTCAACCAGCTCATGAACGACGTTGCGGCGGAGATCGCGGCCAAGACCGGCAGCGACCCCGGCGTGGCCGACACCGCCGCGGCCGGTGGCATCGACCCGGCGCGCCTCGAGGCGCTCAAGCAGATCATCACGGATCTGCACGCCGGGCATCCCATGGACGAACTGACGCAGCGTTTCGGAGAACTCATCGAGGACATCGAAGCCGGCGAAATCGCCGCCATGGAGCAGCGCCTCATCGCCGAAGGCATGCCGGAGAGCGAGGTCAAGCGCCTCTGCGACGTCCACGTCCAGGTGTTCGCCGGCGCACTCGAGGGCCACGAGGCCGTGAAGACACCAGCCGGCCACCCGATCGACAGCTTCCAGCGCGAGAACCAGGCGATGCTGCAAGTGGTCACATCGCTGCGCAAGGTGGCGGGCGCGATTCGCGCAGCCGACGACCCCATGGGCCCATGGCCGGCCCTCAAGGCCCCCCTGGCCAAGTCGCTCGAGCGGCTGCGTGAGACCGAGCTGCACTACCTGCGCAAGGAGAATCAACTCTTCCCCTACCTCGAGAGACACGGAGTGGAGGGCCCGAGCAAGGTGATGTGGGCGCTGCACGACGACATCCGGACAGCGCTCAAGGACGCCCGCGGCTACGTCGAGACCGACAACGCCGAGCAGGCAGCCCTCAGCTCCGAATGGCTCGCGCAGACCATGGAGGACATGGTGACCAAGGAGGAGAAGATCCTCTTCCCTATGTCGATGGAGATGCTGACCGACGAGGAGTGGGTGGCGATCCGCTCCGGCGAGGGCGAGATCGGCTACGCCTTCATCGCCGACATCGCGCCGTGGCCGACCGGCGGCAACGGCCAGGCGTCGACCGTGCGAGAGGCCGAAGTGGCCGCCTCCGGCGGCCCGTCCAGCCTCCTCGATCTCACCACCGGCGCTCTCACGGGTGCGCAGATCGACCTCATGCTGTCGGCCCTCCCCATGGACTTCAGCTTCATCGACGAACACGACGAAGTGCGCTACTACAGCGAGGGCGACCGCATCTTCCCGCGCAGCCCCGGGGTTATAGGCCGCAAGGTGCAGAACTGCCATCCGCCGAGCAGCGTCGACAAGGTGCAGGAGATCATCGACGCCTTCCGCTCGGGCGAGAAGAGCACGGCCGACTTCTGGATCCAACACCAGGGCAGGTTCGCCCATATCCGCTACTTCGCCATGCGCGACGAAGCCGGCGCCTACAAGGGCACGCTCGAGACCGTTCAGGACGTGACCGCGATTCGCGCCCTCGAAGGGCAACGCCGACTGGTCGACTGGTGACCGAAAGGAGCTTCATGATCAAGGTCAAGACCTTCGCCACGCCGATCAAGATCTTCGCCACCGTCCGCGAGCTTCGGGACCTCGACGAACAAGTCGCCGCGTTCCTGCTCGAGGACAAGGCCACGGAGGTCTACGCCATGAGCGACACGACCACCGCAGGCGGGGACGGTGAGACGATCGGCCTCATCCGCAGCGTCGCCTATGCGACCGACAACGCCTGAACCGGAGAAGCATGGACACACCGAAAGGGAGCCTGACGCCAGACCAGCTGGAGCTCATTGTCCGCGTGCTCCCGTGTGATCTCAGTTTCGCCGACGAACACGACGTGCTGCGCTTCTGGAAGGGACAGACCTATGGCAGCTGCAAGGAGCATTTCGTAGGTCGCGACATACGTGACTGTCACCCCGGTCACAGCATGGCCGTCCTCGAGGAGATCCTTGCTGCCTTCCGCAACGGCGCTAGAGACGTGGCCGAAGGTTGGAGACAGGCCGATCAGCACTTCAAGTACACGCGCTACTGCGCCGTACGTGACGATGAAGGGGCCTACCGGGGCATCCTCGAGATCAACCAGGACCTCACGGACCTCCGCGCCCTCAAGGGCGTCCGGCAGCTTCCCGGCTGGTAGATCACCAGAAACGGCAGCGTGCCCTTGCGCGCGCACTGCCGATGAGCGTATGCTCCGACGTGGGAGAGTACAGACCCCAGCACCCACGGGGCGGCTCTCGTCGAAGACCTGGATATTCCCAGGTCTTCTTTTTGTTTGACGACCGTCCCCACCCCAGCTGTGAGTCAGCGCCCGACGACGATGATGTCGACCGCTACCAGACGCAGTCCCGCGAGCCGCTCGAGATCGGGGGCGATCGTCGCAAAGGCGCGTGCCTGTGCTCCGACAAGATCCGCGACCGGCATGTCGGCTTCGACACGCACGCGGCACCCCGCGCCGGCTCCGCCGATCGCGACGAATCTCACCCGCAGATCGGGCGGCGCCGCCTCAAGGCGGCGCCGCAGCACCCGTTCCAGCGCAGGTGCGTCGAGGTTGGTCGCCCCGTGCTCGCTCTCGATCGTGACGAAAGCTGCCTTCCTGCGCACCACGCTCCCCTGCCCTGCGGCGAGCAGCAGAAGCCCCGCCGCGACCACCGCGCAAGCCAGCGCCACGACCCCGGTGCCCGTCCACGACGGCTCACCCACGAGCCGCTCCCACCGCCCTACGAGGGGCCACACTGGAGAGCGGTCCACGGAAGACATGACCTCGCGCACCAACGCAGCTGCCGCCAAGGCCATGACCACAAGCCCCACGAGCACGGCAAGGACCCGGGAGGCCGAGCTCACGGCAAGTGCTTCTTGAGCTGGCTCACGCGCAGCACGGTCGGCTTCACAGCGACTTGGGCTGCCTCGCGGCCAATGAGCAGATCGATCGCCGCCCGTACTTCGGCCTCCACATCACGACGAACGCGCGCGGCGTCGGCGAGCGGGCGCGCGTAGAGGTGCATGCTCCCGTACGGGGCGCCGTCGCGGTCGCGCAGGTGAGCCTCGGCGCGCACGACATCGGGATCACCGAGCGCCGTCGCTTCGGCGAGCCGCTGAAGCGCCTCGAGCGACACCAGCACGCCGCCGCGCTCGCCGCGCAGCCACAGAGATCGCTGCCCACGGCCGATCACGGCCGCGATGAGGGCCGCCAGAACGACGAGGGCCACGCACAGAAGAGCGGCCCGCACTGCGTATCCCCACGCCGAGGCCACGGAGTTCAGTGACGACACCTCCCAGCCTGCTATCGCCGCCACCAGTCGGACCGCGACCAAGGCGGCGAGGATGCCCCCGATGACCAGCAAGGCAGCGGTGGCGAGCCGGACCCTCGCGCCCGGTGCCGCCCCTGCGGGCCGCCTGTCAGGCGCCCGAGCCAGATTGATCCTCCGGGAACACGACGTCGTTCACGAGAACGTTGACGGCCCGGACCTTGAGGCCGGTCGTGCTCTCGATCTGCTCCGTGACGGCAGACCGGCACGCTTCTGCGACCTGCGAGACGTTCGCGCCGAAAACGATGCTCATCGTGATATCGATGTCGACCTTGTCCTCGTGGAGGTCGATGCTGATGCCCGGCGTGCCCCTGTCGCCGCGAAGACCGGCCAGAGCTCGGGAGCTCCCGCCTCCCAAGGAGTGGATCCCCTCTATGCCCGATATCGCCTTGAACGCGAGCTTCGCGACGACGTTGTCGGAAATCGTCACCCCGCTGGTTGGGACAGACTCGTCCAGATTGGTACTGTCGGTCATCGGATTCCTCCCCGTTGTCGATGCCAAGCGGCTCGGCGGGCAACCGCCAGCTGCGCTGTCAGTCTACTGTACCCACTGCGCAGCGCGTCATCTCAGCACAACGCCGAGGCGCAGGGGCGATGCGTCTATCCGCACTTGGAGAACCCGCACAGTCGGCACACCACGCATCCCCCCTCGTGCTCGATGGCGCCGCCACAGTCGGGGCACGCCCCCTGAGCCACCTCGACGAGCGACAGCTGTGGCTGAGGCTCGCTGGGCGCCCCGCCGCCGACGACGTACCGTCGCTCGAGAGCCTTGCCGATGGCATCTGCACACGACAACGTGGCATTCGGCCCGAGGCCGTAGGGCACGTGGCAGCGGATCCCCTTGAGCTGCTCCACGATCTCGCCCACGCCCGCGCCCTTCTTGAGCGCCAGGCTGATGAGTCGACCGAGCGCCTCGGTGTTGCTCGATGCGCAGCCACCCGCCTTGCCCATGTTGGCGAAGACCTCGCGCGGGCCGTACTCATCGTCGTTCATGATGATGAACAGCTTGCCGCAACCCGTATCCATGCGCTGCGTCTCGCCGCTCAGGAGCTGCGGGCGCGCCGGCCGCGTCGTCGCGATTCCGCCCATCGCCGCCTCGCGTTCGCGCTTCTTCTTGGTCTGGCCGACGTTGAGCACCTGCTCTTCGCGGCTGCCGTCGCGGTAGATCGTCACTCCCTTGCAGCCGCTTCTGAAGGCCATCAGGTAGACGTTCTCGACGTCGTCGGTGGTCGCTTCGTTCGGGAAGTTCACGGTCTTCGAGACAGCGTTGTCGGTGTGCTTCTGGAACGCCGCCTGGAGCTTGATGTGCCACTCCGGCGTGATGTCGTGCGCCGTCGCGAAGATGCGCTGAACGTCGGCGGGGACGCCGTCGAGGTGACGCACCGACCCGACTTCGGCGATCTTCTTCATGAGCTCCTCGCTGTGGAAGCCGCGCTCCTTGGCCACACGCTCGAAGTAGGGGTGCACCTCGAGCATGCTGTCGTTGTCCAGCACGTTGGCGCGCACGTAGCTGATGGCGAACAGCGGCTCGACGCCGCTCGAGCAGGCGGCGATGATGCTGATGGTGCCGGTCGGCGCGATGGTGGTCGTGGTCGCGTTGCGCACCCGCGCCCCGCCGGGCCGGTCGTACACCGAGCCCTCGAAGCTGGGGAACACGCCGCGCTCGCCGGCCAGCTCCTCGCTGGCGGCACGCGCCTCCTCGTGGACGAACTTCATCACCTCGCCGGCGATCCGCACGGCGTCCTCGGAGTCGTAGGGCACGTTGAGCAGCAGGAGCATGTCGGCGAACCCCATCACCCCAAGGCCGATCTTGCGGTTCTTCTTGGTCATCTGCTCGATCTCGGGCAAGGGATACCGGTTCACGTCGATGACATCGTCGAGGAAGCGCACCGCCGTCCTCACGATGCGGCCCAGCGAGACGTAGTCGATGCGCCCCTCTGACACCATCCGCGAGAGATTGACCGAGCCCAGGTTGCAGCTCTCATAGGGGAGAAGCGGCTGCTCACCGCACGGATTGGTGCTCTCGATCTCGCCCAGATGAGGCGTCGGGTTGTCTGCGTTGATGCGGTCGATGAAGACGACGCCCGGGTCGCCGTTCTTCCACGCGAGAGTGACCATGCTCCCGAAGACCTTGCGGGCGCTCAGACTGCGGACGACGTCTCCCGAGCGCGGATTGATCAGCGGGTACTCCTCGTCCTCAGCGACGGCGCGCATGAACGCGTCGGTCACGGCGACCGAGATGTTGAAGTTGTTGAGGCGGTCGTCGTTCTGCTTGGCGCTGATGAAATCGAGGATATCGGGATGGTCGACGCGCATGATCCCCATGTTGGCGCCCCGCCGCGTGCCGCCTTGCTTGATCGTCTCGGTCGCGGCGTCGAACACGCTCATGAACGAGAGCGGGCCCGAAGAAACGCCCTTCGTGCTGAGGACGACGTCGTTGTGCGGGCGCACGCGCGAGAAGCTGAACCCGGTGCCGCCGCCGCTCTTGTGGATGAGCGCGGTGTTCTTGATGGCCTCGAAGATCGACTCCATGGAGTCGCCGACAGGGAGCACGAAACACGCCGAGAGCTGCCCGAGATCGCGCCCGGCGTTCATCAGAGTCGGGCTGTTGGGAAGGAACTCGAGCGAGGTCATCAGCTCGTAGAACGTGGCCTCCCACTCCTCGACGGGCGCACTTGGGTTGTAGAGGCGCTCTGCCTTCGCGATGGCCTTCGCGACCCTGTGGAACATCTCCTCCGGCGTCTCGAGGAGCTCGCCGTTCTCGCCCTTCTTCAGATACCGGCGCTGAAGGACCTTGAGCGCGTTGGCGGAGAGCTCGATCACTGCGTTTCCTGCGTCACCCATGCTCCGTGTCCTCCCTGCTCGCGACCGCTCCCGGCGGTCGGGTCAGAACTCCCGTCGTGGCGCGCTGCTTCATCCCCTGAGGGCTCGAGACGTGCAAGCTCCTCCTGGAACTCATCGATATCTTCGAACTGGCGGTAGACAGAGGCGAACCGCACGTAGGCCACCTTGTCGATCTCTCGGAGGTGCCGCAGCGCGCCCTCCCCCACCATCTGCGTCGTGACCGGCCGGCCAGGCTTGCGCCGCAGGTCGTTCTCGATCTCGTCGACCGCCCTCTCGAGGCGTTCGAGAGGAATGCCTCGTTTCTCCGTGGCGCGCAGCAGCCCGTTGAGCAGCTTCTGGCGCGCGAACACCTCGTCGCTGCCATCGCGCTTCTCGACCATGAGCGGCACTTCCTCGATGCGCTCATAGGTCGTGTACCGACGCTCACACGTGGAGCATTCGCGCCGCCGACGGATCGCATCGCCGGCCTCGGAGTCGCGTGAATCCACGACCCGGCTCTCTTCGCTGTTGCAGAAGGGACAACGCACGGCAGCTATTCACCCACTATATGTAGTGCCTAGAGGAATGAGACCCCCACACTATAGTGTAGTTCTCGGACGCATCAACCTCTCCTCGCAGAAACGCAGGCTCCCGACGTCCGACAAACTCTCAGTCTCACGTATAAGGTTATGCTTGAGCGCCGACCCCCCTCCCCGCTCCCGCGGGCCGAGAGCCAGATATACTGCGGCCATGAACGTCGTCATCCTCCCCACGTACAACGAGCGCGAGAACCTGCGACATGCCGTCGCCCGCATCCGCGAGGTCGCCGACGGACACGGCGTGAGGCTGCACACCCTCATCGTCGACGACAACTCACCCGACGGCACCGGCGAACTCGCCGACCAGCTGGCCGCGACCACCCCCGACGTCTCAGTCATGCACAGAGCAGGCAAGGAGGGGCTTGGACGCGCCTACATCGCCGGCTTCCGCGAGGCTCTGGCGCGCGGTGCGCAGCGCATCTTCGAGATGGACGCCGACCTCAGCCACGACGCCACGTATCTGCCCGACTTCCTGCGACTCATCGACGGGGGAGCCGACCTCGTGCTGGGTTCACGCTACGTGAGGGGCGGCGGCGTCGAGAACTGGGGACTGTCGCGCAAGGTCATCAGCCGCGGCGGCTGCCTCTACGCTCAGACGATCCTCGGGCTTCCCTACCGCGACCTCACCGGCGGCTTCAAGTGTTTCCGGCGCCGCGTTCTGGAGGCCATCGATCTCGACGCCGTCGATACGGCCGGCTACGGCTTCCAGATCGAGATGACCTACCGTGCCCACCAGCTCGGCTTCAGGATCGTCGAGCTGCCCATCATCTTCGTCGACCGCCAGGTAGGCGAATCGAAGATGTGCAACGACATCGTGATCGAGGCGATGAAGAACGTCTGGAAGCTCCGCTTCAGCAAGGCGCCGGTCCACAGGCCGGCGTGAACGGCGCAGCGGCCGACGGCCGCCGACCCGACGGGGGGTCCCCGGAGCGCGTTCTCGCGATCGACGTCGGCGCCGGTACCGCCGACATCCTCCTCACGCGCCCAGGCCAACCCCTCGAGAACGCCGTCAAGCTCGTCGTGCCGTCGCGCACACAGGTCGTTGCGACGCAGATCGCCGAGGCGACGGAGCGCGGAAGGACGGTCGTGTTCCACGGACCGACGATGGGCGGCGGAGCCGACGGCGTCGCCATGAAGGCACATGTCGCCGCCGGTCTCCCGTTCATCGCGACCGCGGAGGCTGCGCTCAGCTTCGCCGACGACCTGGACCGGGTCCGCGGGCTCGGAGTCACGGTGATCGAGGAGGCGACCCTGGCCGACCGCCTCCGTGGCCTGTCGCCCGATCGGGTGGTGGTGCAGAGCGGCGACCTCGACGCGGGAGGGTTGCGCCGCGCTCTCGACGCTGCTCGGTGCCGACCCGAGTTGCGACGCGGTCGCCGTCGCCGTGCAGGACCACGGCTTCAGTCCGCAGGGCTCGAACCGGGTCTTGCGTTTCGCACTCTGGGAAGCGGCCGTCTCCGAGGGCCGCCCGCTGCGAGAACTCTTCTACGCGGCGGCCGACGTCCCCTCGCAGCTCACGCGCCTGCGCGCGGCCACTCGGCTGGCGGCCGAGCTGGCCGGCGACGGCCCCGTGCTCGCCGCCGACACCGGCCCGGCGGCGCTCTACGGAGCGCTGCCTGACCACGTTGACGACGCCGTGCTCGTCAACGTCGGCAACGGTCACACGATCTGCGTGGTCGCACTGGCCGGGCGACTCGCCGGCGTCTTCGAGCATCACACGGGCCGTCTGGACGGACCCGGTCTCGAGGAGCGTCTGCGGCGCTTCCTGGCCGGTCGGCTGGCAAGCGACGAGGTGCGCGCCGACGGTGGTCACGGCGCCGTACTGTCCGCCGGGGCTGCCGCCCTCGACACGTCGCGACTTCCACTCATCGTCACCGGTCCGCGCCGCGGCCTTCTGGCGGGCAGTGGCCTGCCGCTCGAGTACGCGGCGCCACACGGCGACATGATGCTCACGGGGTGCTTCGGCCTGCTGCGCGCCCTCCGTGAGCGCGGCGCCACGAAGGGCGCAGCCGCCTAGAGCGGCAGTTCGCGCCCCACGCCGAGCTCGCGGGCGCGCTCCAGCGCCAGGGCCGCCGTGGCGACGTCCTCGACCGCCATTCCGAGGTTCATGCAGAAGAGCCGTTCATCAACGGTCTGGCGTCCCTTGGCACGACCGGCGGCGAGCTCGCCGAGGTCGGCGGCGATCTCCTCGGGGATGTCCTCCAGCCTGTCGCCCCCAGCCTTGACGGCGAGCACGGTGGCCCTGTCGTCGCAGTAGAAACGCGTACAGGCGGCCATCGCCGGGCCACTCCAGGCGGCGTCGTAGTCGAGAGCGACCGCCAGGGCGCCCGGCTCGAGGAGGCCCGGGCCGAGCGATGGCCGACGCTTGTCGCTCATGGTGATGGCGGTGACGACGACCCCGGCGCTGCGCGCCGGCTCCGTCGGCCCAGGGCAAGCCGCGAACTCCAGATCAGGCAGCTCCTGCTGCAGCTCATCCACCAGGCCGACGACGGCAGCCGGCGCAGTGTCGTAGCAGCGCACGGCACGCAACTCCGGCAGCACCGCGGCCAGCGCGCGCACGCTGCTGCGGCCCTGCACGCCGCAACCGACCACGGCGATGCAGTCCACGTCAGCGCGCGCCAGATAGCGGGCAGCGACACCAACGCTGGCCCCGGTGCGCCATGCGGTGACCACTCCCGCATCCATCACGGCGAGCGGTCTGCCGTCCCTCGAATCGCTGAGGACGACGAGTCCTCCGACGAGCGGCAGCCCCGCCGTCTGGTTGTCGGGGAACACGGTGACCCACTTGACCCCAAGCTGCCCGCCCTCCGACGACCACGCCGCCATGGCCTGCGAGAAGGCGCCGTCTCCCCGGTGAAGACTGAGCTTGGGAGGCATGAGGAAAGTCCCCCTTGCCCTTCGCCCGGCAGGCGGCGTCCACGGCCTCCACCACCTCGCCCATGGGGATCCCCAGTGACTCGAGATCGCCGCGCGACAGATAGAGGATGGTTTCGCCCATCAGGATCTCACGACCTCACGCGATACGTACCGCCGCAGCGCATCGGGCCGGCGATACCCCGCTCACGGACGCTCGATGCCGGTGAGCGCGTGGGTGAACGCCGCCTGCACGGGGCTCGTGTGGGCGCAGAACACGACGAGGCGCAGCTTGGTCGCGGGGTGGTCGGTGAGGTAGCGCACCACGGCGGACAGCATCACGCGCGTGCACTCGTAGAGGGGGAACGCCCCCTCCCCGGCACCGAAGGCCGGCAGCGCAACGGAACGCGCCTTGAGCCGGTCGGCGCACTCCAGCGTGGCGTATGTCGACGCGGCGATGGCCTGCTCGCTGATCTGAAGGTCCTGGTCCACGACGGCGGCATGGATGACCCACTTCGACGGCAGGCTGTGGCCATCTGTGGCGACCGCCTCGCCGACCTGGATGGGGCCCTTGCCCATGGCCTCGCTCTCGATCGCTCCGCCGCCGGTCCTCCGGATGGCCCCGGCGACCCCGGCGCCCATCCACAGCTCGGTGTTCGAGGAACTGGCGATGGCATCGACGGCCATGTCGGTGATGTCGCCCGCCACGATCTCGAGAGCCGTCCTGCCGACAGTCGTCTTCATGGTCCTCCAAACTGCTGTGGGGCACGGTCACGCCCCGAGATTATACTTGACCCTTGTGTCCGCCGCTGGTTTGCAGCGACAATGTGGACAACGTGAGAACCAGCCACAGCAACCTCATCGACGCCCTACTGATCGCCGTGATCGTCCTGCTCGGCATGGCGGTGTTCGCCTCGCTCGTGCTGCCGAGCCTCCCGGGGTGGGCGCTCTACCTCTCCCTCGGAGGGCTGGCCGGCGTCGCCATGGCGCTCGCCCTGGCTCGCTGGATCACCCGGCCCGACCGGCTGCGCGCCCAGCAGAGCGACGGCATCCTGGAGATCGCCGACGAGAGTCTGGCCCATCTGCGTCGCGGGCTCAGCGAGGAGACGGCCCAGGCTGTCTGCCGCATCGTCCTGGAACGCACGGATGCGGCAGCCATCGCCGTCACCAATACCTCCCGGATTCTCGGCTTTGCGGGGATCGGGGAAGGACATCACACCGCCGGCGAACCCTTTCTGACGGCGGCCACGCGGGCGGCGCTGGAGCAGAACGAGCTGCGCTTCCTGCGCACGCGAGAGGACATCAACTGCCCGGAGCGTACCTGCCTGCTGCGCGCCGGCATCGTGGTCCCCTTGCGCGTGGGCAAACGGCCCGTCGGCACGCTCAAGTTCTACTACACCACGCCTCGGCTGCTGAACGAGACGCAGTTCGCCATGGCCGAGGGCCTTGCCCAGCTTCTCTCGACCCAGCTCGAGCTCTCCGAACTCGATCGCCAGACAGCTCTCGCCTGCCGCATGGAGTTGAAGGCCCTGCAGGCCCAGATCAACCCCCACTTCCTCTTCAATACCATCAACACCATCGCGAGCCTCATTCGCACCGACCCGCCCCACGCCCGCGAGCTGTTGCGCGAGTTCGCCGCTTTCTACCGGCAGACTCTGGAGATGGACGAGGATCTCATCACGCTCGAGCAGGAGCTCCACTACGTGCGCTCCTACTTCATGTTCGAGGAGGCGCGCTTCGGCGACCGGGTGCAGCTCCGTGTCGACATCGATCCAGCCCACTTCGACCTGCTGGTCCCGGCGTTCATCCTGCAGCCGATCGTGGAGAACTCCATCCAGCACGGGATGCGCGCGGACGCCCCGCTGCACATCCAGCTGATCTCGCACATCCACGACGGATTCGCGATCCTCAGCGTGACCGACGATGGTGCGGGGATCGATCGCGGAGGAGCTCGATCGCATCCTTGAGCCCGGCTTCGGCAAGGGCAGCGGCATCGCGCTCAAGAACGTCCACGACCGACTGCGCGGCCACTACGGACCAGGGTCCGAGGTGACGGCGACCAGCCGCCCCGGAGAGAGCACGACTGTGACCCTGATGATCGTCCGCCCGTCCGGGAGCGAGTGGCCGTCCGCATCCGAGGTGGCAGCGTGGCCGGCGCTGGAGCGGCGTGCCTGATGAGGGGAGCGGCCTGACATGGACCTTCCACCCCTGCCCAAGGCCCTGATCGTCGATGACGAGGCTCCCGCCCGCTCCGAGCTTCGCTACCTTCTCAACGAGGCCGGCGGCGTCGAGGTGGTCGGCGAGGCGAGCACCAGCGCAGAGGCGCTGCAGCTGATCGCCGCCATCGACTACGACATCGTCTTTCTCGACATCGAGATGCCCGGCCTGACCGGCCTCGACTTGGCCGCCGCACTCGCCGCCGCCGAGAGTTCGCCGGCGATCGTGTTCGTGACCGCGTACGGCGAGCATGCCCTCAAAGCGTTCGAGGTGGCGGCCACCGACTATCTCGTGAAGCCCGTCGGAGTGGACCGCCTGCGGCAGGCGCTGGCCCGCATCGCCGCCGGGCCCGCGGCGCCTCCCGGCCCGGAGAGCGGGTCGACAGCCGTAGCATCACCCCTCCAGGACGACGCGGGAGCAGTCTCCCTCTGCGACGCCCACGGCATCGACCGCCGGACCCACGCGCATCGACCGCATCCCCGTCGAGAAGGGCGGCCGCACCCTGTTGATCGCCGCAGATGAGATCCTCTACGTTGAGGCCCAGGACGACTACTCGCGTGTGTTCACGGCAGATGGTCGCTACCTCTCGACGCTCTCTCTGGCGGCCCTCGAGGAGCGACTGGAGCCCTCCGGATTCTTCCGCATCCATCGCAGCTATCTCGTCAACCTGGCTCGCGTTCGCGAGGTCCTGCCCATGTATGGCGGCATGCTGGTGCTCACGCTGGGTGACGAGGCCGAGACGCACATCCCCGTCTCGCGACGACGGGCGACGGCCGTCAAGCGCGCCCTCGGTATGTGAAGAAACGTCGCACGCCCGGGCGGTGAGAGGCCCGGCGGCGGCGGCGAACGGCGGTCGTTGGCGGGGAGCGGCGCACTCTTGGACCGCCCTCCTGGCTCGGCCGCCCACCCTTGCGACGCCACCTTTCGCCGGTCGCCTCCTCCCACCCGCCGAGAGGGCATCGTCAGCCTCTCCCTACCTAAGTAGTGTGCGCTCATGAGCCGGCACTCCGGCCGGTGAACCATACTTGGGGGAGAGGTGGTACGGATGGTAAGAATGGTCGTCTCCGGCGCTGCGGAGGATGTGAATCTTGCCGATCTCGGCGAGATGCAGCATTCCATCCAGCGCATTCTGTTGCCCACGGACGGCTCCGAGCCAGCCGTGAGGGCGACGCAGTACGCTGTGCTGCTCGCGAAACTGCTCGGCGCGAGCATCAAGGCGATCTACGTCGACACGGGTCAGGAAGACATCGAGGAGCCCATGGAGACCCTCGCGGACGACGCCTACGAGGACGTCCATCCGTCCGCCAAGGGACTCATCATCGCCAAGCGACTGTCCGCAGGCTAACGGCGTCGAGTGCACCATCGACATCGTCAGGGGCGGCATCGCCAAGCGCATCGTCCACACCGCCGAAGACGAGGGAGCCGGGATGATCGTGATCGGCGACACCGGTCGCTCGGGACTCAAGCGCATCGCGCTTGGTTCAGTGGCCGAAGCCGTGGTCAAGGCGTCAGTGATCCCGGTGCTCGTCATCAAGGCAGAGCACTAGGAAAGGGGGCAATCGTGATGGAACAACAGGGTCAGCCGCAGGAGTCCACCGAGGCATCCGCGGTAGGCAGGAGCACGCCAGAGCACGGCGAACACACCGACACGATCGAGAACGTCGACGAGGTCTTCCGCCAGCAGCGCAAGCTGAGCTTCTCGTTCGGCGCTGTGTTCTTCATCGTCACTCTGATGCTCCCGGTCTTCACCGTCTGGTGGCCGTGGTGGTGGGACGTCGAACTCTGGGGCGGTTTCACGGCGAACTACCTCATCGTGTCCCTCTTCTACTTCGTCTTCCTCTGGGTGATGGCTTGGGTCTACTGCGTCCATGGCCGACAAGCTCGACCTCAAGCTCGCGCACATGGACGATGAGGAAGCGCAGGAACTCGAAATCCAGCAAATCAGAGAAGCAGCCGCCACCGCAGACGCAGCCACCACGGGAGAGAAGGAGACTACATGAACACTGCCGCCATTTCTCTGGTCGGCATCCTGGTGGCGATCACCATCGGACTGTCGATCTTCTCGCAGCGCTTCACCCGCACGACGACCGACTTCTACTTGGCCGGTCGCAAGGTGGGCGCCTTCACCAACGCCTCGGCCATCTCGGGGGACTACCTCTCGGCCGCGTCGTTCCTCGGAGTGGGCGCCGCCGTCTACGCCTCCGGCCTCGACGGCGTGTGGTACGCGGCCGGTTTCGCCGGCGGCTTCATGGTCGTGGTGCTGTTCATCGCCAGCGCCCTGCGTCGCTTCGGTGAGTACACCGTGGCCGACTTCGCCTTCGGACGCTTCGGCAGCAACCGCGTACGGCTGGTCAGCGTGCTGTGCGTCCTCATGGTGTCCATGTTCTACATGGCCCCACAGATGTACGGCGCCGGCAACACGTGGAAGATCTTGGTGGGCAGGAGCTTCCTCCCCTCGAACGCGGAGGGCATGTTCCTGGGCGTCAACTCCATCTACCTCTCCGGCGTCACCGTCGTGGCGGCCATCATGATGTTCTACGTCGCCATGGGCGGCATGAAAGGCACCACGCTCAACCAGGTGATCCAGTTCTGGTGGCTGTGGCTGGCCATGTTCCTCGTCGTCGCCTTCGCCTTCGGCCAGGGCTTCAACTACCCCAACGACCTCAAGGCAGCCAGCGAAAGCCAGCTCCTCAACGCCTCGTCGTTGACGGTCGACGCCCTGCAGACGCCAGACCCGGCCACCGGCGTGACGCCGCTCGAGAAAGCCGAAGGGGTCATGACGCCGGAGGGCTTCGCCAAGGCCGAGGCAGAAGTCGAGGCCGCAGTCGCCGCCGGCGATAGTACTGTCAAGGTGGCCGTCCTGCAGCCCGCTCCGAACAAGCTGCACGAGGTCAAGCTGCTCTTCAACGAGCCTGGTCACCGCTACAACGCCCTCGACCAGTTCTCGATGGTGCTGGCGCTCGTGCTCGGCACGGCAGGCCTGCCCCACATCCTCAACCGCTACTACACCAACCCGTCCGGTAGGGCGGCTCGCCGCTCGACCTTCTGGGTCCTGGTCTTCATCGGCACCTTCTACATCATGGCGCCGATGGCCGGCCTGTTCGGCCGACTCGAGGTGTTCAAGCAGTTCTTCGCGGGCACGGCGCCAAGCAACGCCACCTACGTCGACGGCTACCTGACGACGCCCTCGCAGCTGATGCCGGCGCTCGGCCAGATGCTCGGCGGCCAGGGTCTGATGGGCATCGTGGCGGCCGGCGCCTTCGCCGCCATGTTCTCCACCGTCGGCGGCTTGCTCATCGCCTCCGCCTCGGCCATCGGTCACGACGTGTACGAGAAGTACGTCAACCCGAACGCCAGCCAGCGCAAGCGAGTGTATGTCGGCAAGATCGCCGTCATCTGCGTCGCCTTGCTCGGCTGGCTGCTCGGCTGGGGCATCCCCGCCAGCGGCCTGCCAGACGCCTATCCGGCGCTGATCGCCATGATGGTGACGTGGGCCTTCGCCGTCGGAGCCTCCTGCTTCGTGCCGATGCTCCTCACCGGCATCTGGTGGAAGGGCACGACCGAGCGCGGTGCCATCACCGGCATGCTCATCGGTCTCATAAGTGCCGTCGGGATCATCTTCCTGAACATCCTGCGGCAGACGGGCGTGATCGGCTCGGAGGGAGCGCTGGGCTTCATCACTTCGCTCACCTTCCCCGTGGTGTTCACGTTCCCGGCCGCGTTGCTGGCCATCATCCTCGTCAGCAAGGTCGACGGGAAGTTGCCCGACAACGTCGACGCCATCTGGTTGCGCATCCACGGCACCGCCTCGGAGCGCCACGAGAAGCAGCATGGCCTGGACAAGGTGGGCAGTCTGCTGAGGAAGTAGGCTGGGGCGCCATCAACCCCACCTGAAAGACCGATCCTGAACAGGACGGCGTCGCAACTCCCCCCGCGACGCCGTCCTGTTCGTCGTCTGCCGAGCCCTACTTGGTCTTCCCGAACAGACGTCGGCGCACGGCCGCCCGCTTGAGCCACTGTATGCCCTCGGTCGGGTTGAGGCCCTTCGGGCAGGCCTCGGCGCAGTTCGTGATCGTGTGGCAGCGGTAGGAGCCGCGCTCGTTGTCCCAGGACCCCATGCGCAGCGTGCTCGCCTCGTCGCGGGAGTCGACCTCGAAACGGTAGGCCTTGAGGAGCGCGGCCGGCCCGAGGTAGTTGTCCTCCGTCCACACCGAGGGACAGCTGCTGTAGCAGGCTCCGCAGAGGATGCAGTCGACAGGCATGTCGAGCTTGCGACGCTCCTCGGGCGTCTGCAGGATCTCGCGCTCGGGAGCGGCGGAGCTGCGAATCAGCCAGGGCTTGACGTACTCGTACTTGGCGAAGAACTCGCTCATGTCGCAGACGAGGTCCCTGACACCCGGCAGGTGCGGCATGGGCTCCACGGTGATGGAGCCGGGGCGCAGGTGGCGGATGTTCGTCTGGCAGGCGAGGCGGTAGCGCCCGTTGATGTACATGGCGCACGAGCCGCAGACGGCGGCGCGGCAGCAGTAGCGGAAGGCCAGCGAGGGATCCTGGTGTTCCTGGATGGCGAACAGACCCTCGAGCACCGTGAGGCTGCTCTCGTACTCGACGACGAACTCGTCGTAGCGCCTCACCCGACCGTCGTCGCGGACGGGATCGAAACGTCTGACCCGGAAACGCGCCTCGGGCATCAGTACTTCCTCTCCTCGGGCTCGAACGTGCCGAGCGCGACCGCCTTGTCCGCGAGTCGCGGCCCCCCCTCGGCCTCGTAGGCCAAGGTGTGCTTCAGCCAGTCCGCGTCGTTGCGGGTGGGGTAGTCGGTGCGGGAGTGCGAGCCGCGGGACTCCTTGCGACGGATCGCCCCCAGGGCGACAGTGAGCGCGACGTCGACCATGCCCTCGAGTTCGAGCGTGCGCATCATGTCCAGATTGAAGGCGCCGCCGCTGTGGCGAAGACCCACGTGAGCACAGCGCTCCTTGAGGCTCTCGAGCTTGGCGAGCCCGACGCGCATCTGCGCCTCGTCGCGGAAGACGCCGAAGTGCTCCTTCATCACGGCCTTCATCTCGGCACGGATGGCGTATGGATCCTCCCCCCCGACACTCGCGCGAAGCCAGCCCGGCGACGCGCAGCTCGGTGTGCGGTGACGGCGCCGCGGCCGGCCGCGGCGAGCGCGTCTGCGCCGGCCGCCGACCCATGAGCCCCTGTCGCGACGATATCGGCGGCTACCGCCGCTCCTGTCCGGCGCCCGAAGACGATGGTCTCGAGCAGCGAGTTGCCGCCCAGCCGATTGGCGCCGTGCACGCTGACGCAGGCGCACTCGCCGGCGGCGTAGAGGCCCGGGAGCACCGTGCGGCCGTCCACGTCGGTGTCGATGCCGCCCATCGTGTAGTGCTGGCTGGGCACCACGGGCACCGGCTCATCGACCGGGTCGACGCCCTCGAAGTGGATCGACAGGTCGCGGATGCCGGGCAACCGCTCGAGGATCCTCTCGCGCCCCAGGTGGCGCAGGTCGAGGTGGACGTACTCCTTCCCCTCGATGCCGCGCCCCTCGATGATCTCGGTCTGGATCGAGCGCGAGGTGATGTCGCGCGGCGCCAGCTCCATCGCCTTGGGCGCGTACCTCTCCATGAAGCGCTCGCCCAGTCCGTTGACGAGGTAGCCGCCCTCTCCCCGGGCGCCCTCGCTCATGAGGATGTTGGTCGTGAGCAGGCCCGTCGGGTGGAACTGGATGAACTCCATGTCCTTGAGCGGCACCCCCGCCCGGTAGGCGATCGAGGCGCCGCCGCCCGTGCTGATGATGGCGTTCGTGGAGTTGCCGTACACGCGCCCCGCACCACCCGTGGCCATGACCACTGCGTCCGCGGTGAAGGCCTCGAAGCCGCCGCGGAGCATGTCGTAGGCCACCACTCCCCGGCAGAGCACCGTCGAGCACGATCAGCGTCGGTGACGAACACCTCGACGTACATGCGGATCTGACGCTCGTAGGCGCGCTCGACCAGGCAGTGCAGCAGGTAGTGGCCGGTCTTGTCCGCCCCGTAGCAGGTGCGCGGGTAGCCGGCGCCGCCGAACGGCCGCTGGGCGATCCGCCCGTCGTCGAAGCGGCTGAACGGGCAACCCCAGTGGTCCATCTCGAAGATCACGCCGGGCGCATCGTTCGTCATCTGGATGACGGCGTTCTGGTCGGCGAGATAGTCCGAGCCCTTCACCGTGTCGAAGGCATGGCGCGTCGGAGAGTCGTCGTGGCCTTCGGGGTGATTGGCCAGCGCCGCGTTGATGCCGCCCTGAGCCGCGCCCGAATGGCTGCGCGCGGGGTGCACCTGGCTGAGCACGGCGACGTCGAGACCCGCGGCCCGCGCCTCGATGGCGGCCCGCAGCCCTGCGAGTCCCCCGCCGACCACTATGAGCTGGTGATGAGTCATCGGTTCGCCACCCTCACCCCACCCAGATCCACAGCGCCCAGACCCCGTAGACGGCTGCCGCCAGACCGGCAGCCCAGAGCGCGACGGCCAGGACGCGCCGGCCTGCGGGGCCGGCGAGCCCGTAGTCGAGCACGACCATGCGCACGCCGTTCACCCCGTGGAACACGACCGCCAGAAGCAGCACGATATCGTTGACGAGCACCGCCGTCGTGCCGAGCCGCTCGCCCGATGTCGGCGAACGAAAGCTCGCCGATGGCGATGTAGTGCGTGAGGATGAGATGTACGGCGATCGTCACGAGAACGAGGACCGCCGACACCCGCTGGCCGAGCCAGGGCCACATGCCGCCTCGGCTGCGGTCTACATCGTACGCCCTCAACGGCCTCCCCGCCTCCTGTCGATCGACGACATCGTCCTTACCCGAGGATGAAGCTCGACGCTCTAGCGGCGAAGACGCCAAGCGCCGCCGCAGCGACCACCATGCACACCCAGAAGATCGCCTTGTGGCGGCCGACGCCGACGCCGAGGTCCATGAGGATGATGCGCACTCCGTTCAGGGCGTGGTACAGCACCGCCGCCACGAGCATCAGGTCGAGCAACACGAGCAGCGGCCTGTCGAAGAACTCGAACAGTCTGTCGAGCTGCTCAGGTCCCCCGATGCGCCCCTGCGAGATCACCCAGATATGGGCGAACAGGTAGAGGACCAGGACGATCCCGCTGACCCGGAAGAGGATCCAGGCCCACATGCCGAGACCCTTCCATAGTCCAGACCCAGCTGCCCCGGCTGCCCGCTCGCCGGACGTCACAACGGGGGTCCCGCAGGGCAAAGGGATGGGGGCCGTGACCGGCCCCCATCCGTCGAATCATCAGGCCATTTGACCGTGACTGCCAGGCTCACTCGATCCCACTCAGAGGAGGAACACCACCGTGACCAGCGCGAAGACCGGAAGAAGCACGACGGCCGAGTAGCCCATATAGGCGAAGAAGTGAGGCATGTGCACGCCGTTCTCTTCGGAGATCGACTTGACCATGAAGTTCGGAGCGTTGCCGATGTAGGAGTTCGCGCCCATGAACACGGCGCCGAGGGAGATCGCCCTGAGGAAGTCCTCGGGAGCGAAGCCTATGCCCTGGACGATCTCCGTACCCATCAGGCCAGCCGTGGAGTCGATGCCGAGAAGGCCCTGGGCCGTCGCCGTGAAGGTGAGGTACGTGGGTGCATTGTCGAGGAAGGACGAGAGAGCGCCCGTGACCCAGAAGTACTGCCAGGGCTTGTCCAGGCCCAGCGAGCCGCCATTGGCCTCAAGGATGGCCAGAGCGGGTATCATCGCGGCGAAGATGCCCGCGAAGATGATCGCGACCTCCTCGATGGGCTCCCAGGAGAACCGGTTGCGCTGCCGGGGCTCGCGCGGCGCAACGAAGAGCGAGAGCGCGACCATGGCGAGCATGATCACCTCGCGCAGAAACGGGAAATGGAAGTGCTCACCGATCTCCAGCAAGGGATCGGAGAGCAGGACCGCGGCGATCACGCCACCGAGGAAGAGGATGTTGATCTTGCCGTGCATGCGAAGTGGCTCGTACTCCTCCTTGTCGAGCTGCTTCAGGCTCTCCGGCTCCTTCTTGTAGTAGTACCGGTCGAGGAAGAAGAAGAGGGTCAAGCACGATGACCAGAGCCATGAGCCACTGCGGAGCGAGACGCAGCGTCCAGAAGAAGTCGACACCGCGCAAGAAACCCAGGAAGAGCGGCGGGTCGCCGAGCGGCGTCAGAGAGCCCCCGATATTGGCCACGGTGAAGATCATGAAGACGAAGATGTGCTGCCGGTAGACGCGCTCGGAGTTGGCCCGAAGCAGGGGCCGCACGAGCACGCATGGCGGCGCCGGTGGTGCCCACGAAGTTGGCGAGCACGGCGCCGAAAGCCAGGAAGGAGACGTTGTTGCGCGGGCTGCCGAGCACGTCGCCGGAGAGGAAGATCCCCCCCGAGATCGCGAACAGCGAGAGGAGCAGCACGATGAACGAGATGTACTCCTCGGCGGTGAACAGTATCTGCTCGCGACCAACCTCACCGAAGTTCAGGGCAAGAAAGACGACCACCGGGACGCCGAAGATGGCAGCGATGATCGCCTTGTTGCGCAGATGCTCGAACCAGACGGGAGTCACGAGTGGCAGGATCGCGATGCAGAGTAGCAGGATCACGAACGGCGCAATCATCCAGTAGTCCAGCTCGTGACCGAGCTCGGCGGCCGCGGATGAGGCCAGGATCAACATGTGGCCACCTCGAAGGCGGAGGCCGACTCCGCCAGCTGCCCGGCGTCGGGCGCACGAGACGCGGCGTACACGCGTATGACAGGAACGGTCTTGCCGTCGAGCATCGGACCCCCCTCACTCTCCCCATTGAGTAATGGCGGGAAGTCTATCTCATTCCGGGATCAGGACGCACACGAACCCGGCCGCCGACGCACGCGTCCGCAGGCACGCAGCAGCGGCCCGCGACCTGCTCTCCGCGCCCCCCTCGTGCTGGTTGCGCGGCCCGAACGTCTTCTACGCGGAGTCCGCGGGTCCGCTCTTGGGCCGCACGGCCGGCTTGCGTGGCGCGGCCTTGCCGGCCTGCCGCCGCGAAGGCCGCGCGGCGGGCTTGGCGGCGGCCTCCACCGATGCGCCCTCGTGGGGTTCAGCCTTGCGACGGGCCCGCTCCAGGAGTTCGCTCGCTTCGTCGATGAGGTCGCCGGCCTCGATGAGATCGAGGGTCTTCCCCTCGATATGCAGACCCATGGCCTCCTCCCAGACCTGCTCGACGCGGTCCACCGGCACGAAGCGCATGCCCTGACGCAGCTCCTCGGGCACATCCTCGAGGTCGGCTTCGTTGCGACTCGGCAAGATGACCGTCGAGATGCCCGCCCGCTGCGCCGCGAGCGTCTTCTCCTTGAGGCCACCGATTGGCAGAACCTGCCCGGTGAGCGTCACCTCTCCGGTCATCGCCACCTCGCTGCTGACCGGCGTGCCCGTGACGAGCGAACAGATCGCCGTCGCCATGGTGACGCCGGCGCTCGGACCGTCCTTGGGGATGGCGCCGGCGGGGACATGGATGTGGATGTCGTGCGTCTTGAAGTAGTCGTCCTCGAGGCCGAGCTCGCGCGAGTGAGCACGCACGTAGCTCATCGCCGCCGTGGCCGACTCCTTCATCACATCGCCGAGCTGGCCGGTGACCGTGACATGCCCGCCGCCCGGCATCGCCGACGCCTCGATGAAGAGGATGTCGCCGCCCACGGGGGTCCAGGCGAGACCCGTGGCCACGCCGGGGTCGCTGGTGCGCCGCTTGACCTCGGCATAGACACGCGGCCTGCCCAGCAGCTCGCGGACGCGCTTCACGTCGACACGGAACCGCTTGCGGGTCGTCGCTTCGTCCTCGGCGACCACTCGCGCCAGCTTGCGGCAGACAGTGCCGATCTCGCGCTCCAGATTCCGCACCCCCGCCTCGTGCGTGTACGACTGGATGATCTCGGTGACCGCCTCGTCGCTGAACTTGACCTGGCTCGGCTTGAGGCCGTTGGCCTCGATCTGCCTGCCGACGAGGTAGTTGCGTGCGATGTGGAGCTTCTCGGCGATCGTGTAGCCCGCAAGCTGAATGATCTCCATGCGGTCGCGCAGGGGTGGTGGGATCGGCTCCAGCTGGTTGGCCGTCGTGATGAACATCACCTTGCTGAGATCGAACGGCAGATCCAGATAGTGGTCGCGGAAGGTGGAGTTCTGCTCCGGATCGAGCACCTCGAGCAGGGCGCTGGAGGGGTCGCCGCGCCAGTCGGCCCCGGTCTTGTCGATCTCGTCGATCATGAACAGCGGGTTGTTGGTGCCGGCGTCACGCATCGCGCGGATGATGATGCCGGGCATCGCCCCGACGTAGGTGCGGCGATGCCCGCGCACTTCCGCCTCGTCGCGCACGCCGCCGACGCTGATGCGCTCGAACTCGCGCCCCATGGCGGCGGCGATCGAGTGCCCGAGGCTGGTCTTGCCGACGCCCGGAGGGCCGACGAAACAGAGGATCGGCCCGTGCAGGTCGGCCTTCAGCTTGCGCACCGCAAGGAACTCGAGGATACGGTCCTTGACCTTGTCGAGGTCGTAGTGGTCGCGATCGAGGATCTCGCGGGCGTGCTTCACGTCCAGGTTGTCCTCGCTGCTCACCGTCCAGGGCAGGGTGATGATCCAGTCGAGATACGTGCGGATGATGGGGTACTCGGCGCTCTGCGGCGAGCATGCTGGCGAGCCTGTCCAGCTCCCGACGGGCCGCCTTGTCGGCCTCCTCGGGAAGACCGAGCTCGTCGATCTTGGCGCGCAGTTCGTTGACCTCGGCCTCCTCCTCATTGGTCTCGCCGAGCTCCTGCTGGATTGCCCGCAGCTGCTGGCGGAGGTAGTACTCGCGCTGCCCCTTGTCGATCTCGCTGCGGATGTCGTTCTGGATCTTGGAACCCAGCTCGAGCACGTCGAGCTCGCGAGTCAGGATGGTGATGAGCATGCGCATGCGCTTCTCGACGTCGTTCTCCTCGAGCAGCGGCTGCTTGTCTTCGACCTTCAGTCGCATGGTGCTGAGGATGAAGAAGGTGAGGGGGCCCGGTTCGTCGATGTTGGCCGTGGCTCCGAGCAGCTCTTCGGGAAGGTACGGTGCGAGATCGACGACCTTGCTGAACAGACTGATGCAGGCCCGAGCGCAGCGCGTCTACCTCCTTGCCGGTCGGCGCCTCATCCTCCATGGCGGTGACGTCCGCCGTCAGATACGGCGTCTCCTGCGCGTACCTGTCGATGTGGACGCGCCGTATGCCCTGGACGAGCACCCGCATGGTGCCGTCCGGCAGCTTGACCATCTTGTGCGCCAAGCCGACTGTGCCCACGTCGTAGAGGTCCTCAGGGCCGGGGGTCTCGATCTCCTCGTCCCTGCTGGCGACGAGAGTCAGCATGCGATCGCCCGCCATCACGTCGTCCATGAGCTTGAGGCTGCGCTCCTGCCCGATGGTCAGGGGGACCATGATGTCCGGGTAGACCACGGTGTCCTTCAGCGGCAGGACGGGGAGGGTGCCGGGTATCTCCTGCTCGTGGTCGATCTCGATGGGCCGAGGTTCGCTCATGCCTCGCCTCCGCTCTTCTGGATGTCGATCTTGCGGGCCCCGCGGGCGCGCTCCGGAAGCGCCATCCTGACCTCGAGAATGCCGGCTTCGTAGGTAGCCGATGTCGCCTCAGGGTCGACGTCGACCGTGATGCCCACGTGCCGCTCGAACGGCCCGTAGTCCATCTCGACCTGCTGATACACACGCCCCTCCCCGCTGGCGAACGGCCTCTCACCGCGCACCACGAGCTCGCGCCGGTCGACGAGGAGTTCGATCTCGTCGAAGGAGACCCCCGGCAGCTCGAAGCGCGCCACAAGCTCCTGTGTGGTCTCGTCGAAGAACGCGTCGGCCGCCGGCGAGAAGCGTCCTCTGAAGTAGCGCTGGCGTGTCGCGACCTCGCACGAGTCGGCGAAGGTACGAAGAACATCGTTGTGCAGCCTGTCGTAGTCCAATGCGTGACTCCTTGCGCAGGGCCGAGCGGCCGTGACCAAACGTATCCGGTGACTCCCCGAGACTCTGCGCAGAGTACTACCCACAGGAAGGAGCCGCCTAACGAGGCCGCACGCAGGCGCTGCGTGCGTCGCAGGGGCTCGGGGCAGAGCACACTAGACGGATGTCCCTTCAAGCCCCCACTGCGAGCCGTCGACACAAGCAAGCGACACGGAACACCCGCATGCCCTCGCACTCGCTTGCCGAAGCCATGGACACCCGAGGCGAACGGGCGGCGCCCCCCAAGCGAGGAAAGGACCGGTCACAGCGTGGCGATCGAAGCTGGAGCGTCACCATGAGGAGACTTCTCAACGCCTACGGCGGTATGGCCTTGCGCTGGAAGATCCTGCTGCCTTTCGTCGCCCTCTCGCTGCTCACCTGGGTCCTCGCCGCCCAAGTCCTTGGAGGCTCGTTCGAGAGCATCATTCACGATCAGAGCGAAGCTGCGTCCCGCCAGTCGGCGACTGCTGCGGCGCGACACCTCGAGCTGGAGGTCGCGACCTTGAGGCGAGAGGTCGGCCTGCTCGCCATCGAGGGCCAGCTCCTGCTCGGCGATCGCGGGTTCGAGGAGGCGCTGGGCGATGTCGGGCCGCACGTACTGTCCGTGTTCGCCGACACCGACCCGGACGGATTCGAGACGGACTTCGTCAAGGTGGTGGACGGGCGCGGGAAAACCACGCTCAACCTGCGCCGCAATGTGTTCGCGACGAGCGCCCTTGACGACGCAGCGATCATCGCGGCCGCGCGCGAAGGTTCCGCCGCGGGCGGCCTCGTGTCCACCACCGGCGGCTCAGCGGTCTACGTCGTGGGAGCAGCGCCGCTCGACCTGAACGGCAACCAAGTCGCCGTCCTGCTCGTGGGCTTGAAGGTCGACGGTGAGATGCTCAGCGAGACCGGCTTGCCCGATGACCAGGAGGTCTTCGTCGTCGGACCCAAGGGAGTCATCGCGGCGACCAGCCCCACCTCCACGGACTCAGAATGGGGCTCGACGCTGGCGAAGCCGCATGCTGGAGAGGTCTCCATGGGAGACCAGGAGTACCTGGTGGCCACAGTGCCTGTCAGAGCTGAGTTCGGCCCCACCCTGAACGTCGTGGCGGCCCAGCCCGCGGGACCGCTCACCACCCAAGCTGCTGCTGGCCGCATGAAGGCCTGGCTGGTGCTCGGCCTCGGCCTTCTGGGCTTCATCGCCGCGGCGCTGCTGGTGTCGGTCACCCTCGCACGCCCCCTGCGCGCCGTCACTCGCGCCGCGCAGGACCTCGCCGCCGGCGACCTCTCTGCGCGAGCTCCCGTGACATCCGACGACGAGATCGGCAAGCTGGCCGTCGCCTTCAACTCGATGGGCGACGAGCTCTCGCGTCGCGCACAGACCCTCGCCGGAGCCTTCGACGAGCTCAAGAGCTTGAGCGAGACGGACGCGCTCACCGGACTCCTCAATCACCGCGCCGTACACGCGGCACTCGCAGCAGAGCTCGAGCGCGCCAGGCGCTACCGCCTCGTGGTCAGCGTCGTCATCATCGACGTCGACCATTTCAAGCTCATCAATGACACCTACGGGCATCCGACCGGAGACCTGGTGCTGCGTCAGGTGGCCGATGTGCTCAAGGCCAACACGCGCTCCTCCGACATCGTAGGCCGGCACGGCGGCGACGAGTTCATGGCGATCCTGCCCGAGACGACCACGGAGCAGGCGTCGGCGCTCGCGGACAAGCTGCGCCGGGCGATGTACGAGCGCCCCCTGGAGATCGACGGAATGCAGATTCCCATCCGCCTCAGCCTGGGGACTACATCGTTCCCCACGAACTGCGGCAAAATGAGCGAGCTCCTGGGCCGCGCCGACGCCAACCTGTACCTGTCGAAACGCAGCGGCGGCGACACGGTCACTCATGGCGAGGACGCCGCGACCTCGGAGCCGACGAGCCCGGGGTTCGACGTGCTTGACGCGCTGGTGACTGCGATCGAGCACAAGGACTGCTACACGCGACGGCACTCCGACGACGTCACTCGCGTCGCGCTCGTGATCGCCGACCAGATCGGGCTCGACAGCGAGACCCGGGAGGTCGTTCGCGTCGCGGGGCTTCTGCATGATGTCGGCAAGATCGGTATCCCCGACACTGTCCTGCGCAAGCCTGGCCGCCTCACGAGGGCGGAGTACGAGATCGTCAAGCAGCATGCGGCGCTGGGAGCGAGCCTCATCACGAGCGTTCTCGGCGAGGGCGCAGTGAGCGACGCCGTCATCTCGCATCACGAGCACTGGGACGGGCGAGGCTACCCTGATGGGATCAAGCGTCAGGTCATCCCGCTGCCGGCGCGCATCCTCGCGATCGCCGACGCCTACGCGGCGATGGTCAGCGACCGCCCCTACCGCAGGGCGCTGAGCGACGAGGAGGTCCTGGGCACCATTTGCGCAGGCGCCGGCACGCACTTCGACCCCGAGCTGGCGACCGCTCTGTGCCTCGCCCTGGCCGTGGACGACCCTGCTCCGGGCGAGGACGAAGCGGGCGCGAGAAACCTGACGGGAAGCCGCAGCGTCTGAGGGAGGCCCACCGGGCTGCCGTGCATCCGTCGCCGCGACGGGTTACGATGACGCCGTGCAGCTCGCATTCACGACCGTCGACGACTTCCACTCGCTGCTCGAACAGGCAGGCGAGGCTCTCGACTACCGCGAAGTCTGGCCACGCCTGTTCCCCGTCAGCAATTGCCGGCCCGAGTTGATGCACAGGCTCGTCGCCGACATCGTCGAGAACGACGAGCGGTTCGCCTGGGAGTCCGACGTGCATGTTGGACTTGCCGAATGGCGGTCGCAAGGCCGCGATATCGACGCCGTCGCCTTCACCGTCGTCGACCTCGAGACGACCGGAGCTACCCCGGGCTTCGCCAAGATCACAGAGGTCGGTGCAGTGCGCATTGAGGGAGGGCGCGAGGTCGCGGCCTTCTCGGAGCTCGTGAACCCCGGCGTCCACATCCCGGCCATGATCACCGGCATCACCGGCATCGACGACGCGTCGGTCGCCGCGGCAGCGCCCATCGAGGCGGTCCTGCCGCGTTTCGCGGACTTCGCCGCCGACTCGGTGCTGGTCGCCCACAACGCACCGTTCGACCTCGGCTTCCTCGACTACGAGCTGGGTCGCCTGCAGCGCCGCACTTTTCCCCGGCCGGCGCTGGACACGCTGCGCCTGGCCCGCAAGCTCTGCCCCCAGCAGCGCTGCTCGCTGGCTGCCCTCAGCCAGCGCTTCGACACGCGCGTGAAACCCGTGCACCGCGCCCTGCAGGACGCCCAGGCGACGAGCGAGCTGCTCCTCCTGTTCCTCTCCTGGCTGGAGGAGCGGGGCGTCAGCACTCTGGAGGAGGTGGTCCGCTTCTGCGAGCCCGCCTCGCGTCGCAACTACCACAAGATCAGCCTGACGGAGGGCCTGCCGAACACCCCGGGGGTCTACATCATGCGCGATGAGGCCGGAGCCCCGCTCTACGTCGGCAAGGCCGGGAGCCTGCGACGCCGCACACGCGACCACTTCCTGCAGCGACAGGCTCATCGCGCCAGGCAGGCGCTGGAGTTGCTGGCGCGCATCGATGTCGTCGAGACCGGTTCGGAGTTCGGCGCACTGCTGCTTGAAGGGCGGCTCATCGCAAGACACAAGCCGCCCTACAACACGCGCGGCACGCACGTCGCGAGCTATCACTACGCGAAGCTCACGGCCGAGGAGTTCCCACGCCTCTACGTCACACCGAACCTGCGCGACGACGGCTCGTACTACGCCGGTCCGTTCCGCAAGGCGACCCTCGCACGGCACTTCGTCGACTGCATCACGAGCAGCTACCCCCTGCGCACGTGCACCCACCTGGGCGGCGCGCTGCGCGCGCATGCGACAGCCGGCGCACGCGGCACCGGCCATGCGTGCCCTCGAGCCGGGACGGGTGCCTGCCTGGCGCCCTGCAGCCGTCCACTCAACGGGGAGTACGAAGCAGTGATCGCCGCCGTGCAGCACGTCCTCGAGGGCCACGGCGAAGCCCTGGACGAGCGCCTGAAGGAACGCCAGGCGGCAATGGCCGAGGCGCTGGCCTTCGAGCAGGCGGCCCGCCTTCAGAACCAGCGCGAGGCGCTCGCGCGTGCTCTGCGCAGCATGCGTCGTCTGCGCGCCGCCCAGTGTGCCGACGCCGTGATCATCTACCCGGCGAAGCGTCCGGGATGGGTCGCGCTCTGGGGAGTGCGCGGCGGCTGTATCGCCGTGGAGCGCGAAGTCGGCCGTAGCGCGTTCTCCGAGGCGGCTGCGAGCGCCTTCCTCGACGAGCTCACCGCAGCCGACCCGCCGATCCTTCCGCTGCCGGCGGTCCTCATCGACGAGATGCTGCTCGTACACACATGGCTGCAGGCACACCGCGAGGCGGTGAACGTGCTCGATCTGGGCGATCTGATGGCTGCGCGCCGGCCACGCGCAGAGGCCGTCGGCGCACTCGTCACCCGAGTGCGATTGTGCGCTGCTGCCGACAGTGTCGCCGACCTGACATCGCCCACCTCCGCGCACTGAGTCTGAGGCCAGCCGCCTGCACCCCCGCGTTTCCGTCCGGCGTTTACACGAACATACGTTCGTGCTACGGTTGTGCTCCCCCGCCTGTCAGTCCAGTCCCTCGAGGAGTCCCGCATGACCCCCGGCGAAGCTCCCTCCAACACCAGTCCCGGCAGCGACCGCACGCCGGCCGACAAGAGTCGAGGCGTTCTTATCGCCGTGACCTGGAGCGAGAGTCAGCGTCTGCCGGTCGCGTTCACCTGGCGACGTCGCCACTACCGCATCGAGCGCATCCTCGAGACCTGGGTCATCGAGACAGGCTGGTGGAAGAAGAACGGGCACCTGAGCCACTCCTGCTGGCGGGTACGCGCCGAGGGACGCGTGTTCGACCTGCGCTACGACCGCCTCACCAAGGCCTGGGCGCTCGAGCGAGCGCTCAACTGATCGGCGAGCCTCCACGAACGGAGATCGTGATGGCTTTCGTCCATCTGCACGTGCACACCAACTTCTCGTTCGGCGATGGTGCCTGCCGAATCCCCGAGCTGGTGACCGCCGCCGCCGACATGGGCATGCCGGCCCTGGCGGCCACCGACCACGAGGGACTCTACGGCGCCGTGCGCTTCTACCAGGCCTGCAAGACGGCCGGCATCAAGCCCATCGTCGGCGTCGAGCTCACCGCCGAGCCGGCCGTCGGCCGTCACGGGCAGATGTGGCGGCCAAACGAGAGCGAGACACCGGCGAGAGCGCCGATCGCAGAGTCGTCGGCGAGCGGGCATATCCGCCGCCTCAGGGCAGCGGCCACCGTGCCGCCGGCCGCCGGTCTAGCTGGTGCCGGCGGCCACCATCTGGTGCTCCTGGCTCGCGACTACGAAGGCTGGAGCAACCTCTGCCGCATCATCAGTACAGCCCACCTCGAGCACCCGGGTGAACCCCCGGTGGCCCGGCTCGCTACTATTGCCGAGCACAGCGCTCACCTCATCGCACTCAGCGGCTGCCGCCGCGGCGAGATCTGGTCGCGCCTCCTCGCCGACGACCGTCAGGGAGCCCTGCGGGCAGCCTCAGTCTTCCGCGAGATCTTCGGCCGCGACTTCTTCGTCGAGCTGCAGCACGAGCTGCTGCCCGACTCCGGAGCCAGCCTGCGCGCGCTCGATCTGCTGGCCCACGAGCTGCGCCTGCCCACGGTGGCGACCAACGACGTCCACTACACCCCAAGGCCGACGCGCCGCTGCACGACGTACTCGCCGCGGAGGCTGCCAATCAGCCGCTGCCCAACCCGCTCGGGCGCAAGAACGCCGAGATCTACCTCAAGAGCCCGGCCCAGATGCGGCGCCTCTTCCAGCGCTACCCCGAGGCGTACGCGAACACCGCACGTATCGCCGAGTGCTGCGACCTGGACCTCGGCCTCGGCCAGCTTCTCTTCCCCGCCTATCCGCTACCCCCCGGCGAGACCGCTTTCTCACTTCTGTGGAAGCGCTGCTTCGCCGGCGCCGAACAGCGCTACCAGCCACTCACCGCCGAAGTCACGGCGCGCCTCGAACGTGAGCTCAGGGTCATCCTGGAGCTCGGCTTCGCCGAGTACTTCCTCGCCGTGCACGACATCGTCGAGTTCGCCCGCAGTCGCGGCATCTACTACTCCGGCCGCGGCTCGGCCGGCAACAGCATCGTCAGCTACGTGCTGCGCATCTGCGACGCCGACCCCATCGAGCACGAGCTGCTCTTCGAGCGCTTCCTCAACCCGACGCGTCGCGAGATGCCGGACATCGACATCGACTTCTGCTCCGCACGCCGCGACGAGGTCATCGAGTTACATCTACGAGCGCTTCGGCCACGACAAGGTCGCGATGGTGGCCACCGTCAACACCGTGCGGGCGCCCTCAGCCGTGCGAATCGTGGGCCGCGCCTTCGGATTCACACCGGACGAGATCAACGGCCTGTCCCGGCGTGTCCCGTGGGGCAGCGCCGCCAAGCTCGGGGAGATGCTCGCCGAGCGGCCCGAGCTTGCCACCCACGAGTTCCAGCACCCGCACTACCAGCGGCTCGTCGGTCTGGCCGAGCGCCTGAACGACTTCCCCGCCCACCTCGGTACGCACCTGGGCGGGTTCATCCTCTCGCGCGAGCCGCTCTCCGACCGCGTGCCGCTGCAGTGGGCCGCCAAGGGCGTCGTGGTGGCCCAGTTCGACAAGGACGACATCGAGACGCTCGGTCTCGTCAAGATGGACATCCTCGCCCTCAAGATGCACTCGGCCATCGCCGAAGCGGTACGGCGCATCGAGGCGCGCACAGGCCGGCACCTCGAGGCCTGGAAACTCCCGCGCGACGACCCCAAGGTCTACGAACTCATACGGGCGGCGCGTACGGTCGGCGTGTTCCAGCTCGAGAGCTCCGGACAACGCAACCTGGCCAGCCGCCTGCGGCAACGTGACTTCGAAGACGTCATCGCGGCCATCTCGCTCTTCCGGCCCGGACCGCTGCAGGCCGAAATGATCGGACCGTTCATCAGGCGACGGCACGAGCGCGAAACGGTCGCCGTGCCGCACCCGGCTATGGCGTCGATCCTGCGTCGCACTTACGGTGTCATCGTCTACCAGGAGCAGGTCATCGAAGTAGCCGCGGCGGTCGCCGGCTTCAGCCTCGCCGAAGGCGACATGCTGCGTCGCGCCATGACTCACGAGCGCTCCCTGGAGGAGATGGACGAGATCGGCCGCGCCTTCGTCGAAAAGGCGATGGCGCGCGGCGTCGGGCGGGACGTGGCCGAGGAGGTCTTCCGTCAGCTCCGCGGCTTCGCCGCCTACGGCTTCAACAAGGCCCACGCCGCCTGCTTCGCCATCGTCTGCAACGCCAGCGCCTGGCTCAAGGCGTACTACCCGGCCGAGTTCTTCTGCGGCATCCTCAACAACCAGCCCATGGGGTTCTACTCGCCGCGCATCGTGCTCAACGACGCCCGCCGCTTCGGGCTCGAGGTGCGCCCGCTCGACGTGAACCTCAGCGGCGAGTGGTTCGAGGTCGAGGACGACGGCGCGAGCGCTGCGTGTAGGACTTGCCTACGTGAAAGAGATGAGCGTGGCGGCGCGACGAGCGATCGTCGAAGAACGCGGTGGTGGACCAGTCGTTACGGGCCGCCAGGGGGCCGCTTCGCACGGATCCACGATCGTCGCGCCAGAAGAGCCGCCCGACCCGCCGCGGCCCTACGTCTCGCTCGCCGACTTCGTGACCCGTACACGAGTGAACCACGAGATCGCCGAGAACCTCGTGCGCCTCGGCGCCTTCGACGGTCTCGGCGTGCGACGCGAGGAGCTTGTCGCCCAGCTGCCGTTGCTCTACGCCGGGTCGAGGCCGCCATCGGCGGACGCCGACGGCGGCCTCGACCAGCCGCGTCTCGCAATCGCTGAGCAGATCGCGCCGCTCACCTTTCTACCATCCTGGAGCCTGCAACAGCGTGTCAGCGTCGAACTCGAGCTGCTCGGTCTCACGGTCAGCGCCCACCCGCTACACTTCATGCACGACCAGATCGAGGCTCTGGGCGTCACCCCGATAGCGCTCCTCACGGAGATCCCGCAGGGTCGCCGCGTGCGCCTCGCGGGCGTGCTCGAGCGCGCTCAGATGCCCTGGATACGCTCCGGCCACCGAACGATGTTCCTCACGCTCGAGGACGAGACCGAACTGGGGCAGGTGGTCGTCTTCAACGACGTCTATCTCAGGTACGGCGGCGTGCTCAAGGATGCCGTCTATCTGCTGGTCGAAGGCGAACTGCAGAACAGCGAGGAGCACGGACTGGCGGTGGTGGCGCAGCGGATCAGCGATCTCACGAGCGTGCCCGGCCGCGAGGGCTCGCTGCCGGGCAGCGAGCGCCGCGCCGGCAAAGCCGGCAGCGCACTCGCCTACCAGCGTCCCGAAGCCTGGGAACTGCCCGCCGTCAAGCCACGCACGCGCCCAGGTCGTACCGGCTAGCTCTTCTCGCTCACGGCACCCCGCCGGTCAGCCGAGTCCCCGCACCGCATCGAAGCCGAGCACTGCCGCCAGCGTGAGGACCGTCGTCCACAGCATAACACCGGCGGCGAGCCAGAAGATGAGACGGCCTCTGGGGGCGCCGAGCCCCACCCCGAGAGCCGCCGACAGAGGAGCACCGAGCACCAAGGGTCCGATCAGCCCCCAGCCGATCACCCCATACCTCTCCCAGATCCTCCGCACTCGCCCGCCCTCCTTCGCACGGCCCCGCCCCAGGCGCGACACGAGCCAAGTTCGCAGTCGCTCGCCGGCGAGGACGACGACGACGATACTCAGGATGGCGCCCGTCGCCGTGGCCAGCCAGACGAGGATGGGCGGGAGCCCAAGAGCGACGCCGGCGGGCGCCGCCGCCCAGAGCTCGAACACGCTGAGCACGGCGACACCGAGGAGTTCAAGCAGGGTCTCCATGCCTAGAGGATGGCCACCTCGATCACAACCTCGTCGCCACGACGCAGGCGCGTCCCGGCGCTCGGATCCTGCCCTGCGACATCGCCGGGCGGGGTGCCCCAACCGATGACGATGTCGATGCTGACGACGAAGCCCTCGGACTCCAGCTGCGCCACGGCCACGACGGACGACAGCCCAACGACATCGGGCACGTCGATGAGCGGCGGGCCGCTGCTCACCCAGAACGTCACCGTGTCGCCCCGAGCCACCGGCTCGCCGGCGGAGGGACGCTGGCGAAATACCTCTCCCTCCGCCGCGACGTCGGAGGCCGCCTTGCGCCCCCGCCCCTCGAGAGCCTGCTCCTCTAGCCTGATCCCGGCGAGGCTCGCGCTCAGGCCTGTGAGATCTGGCGACGGCACGTGCAACGGCCCCCGGCTCACCCAGATGTCGACCTTGCTGCCCTCGTCCACCTCCGCACCAGCCACAGGACGCTGGCGCGCGACATCTCCCGTATCCACGCCGTCCGCCCAGACCCGGTGGACGGCCGGCTTCAGCCCCTTCTGCGTCAGCGTCGCGACCGCGTCAGTTTGAGGGTGCCCGACCAGCGCGGGCACGTTCACGCCTGACGCGAGGACGAACGTGGCCAGCGCCCAGACCGCCGCTCCGACGCCGATGGTGGCGAGCACGAGGACCATCCAGCGCCGGAAGCGAAGGCCGCGCCGCGCGGGCGTGGGCGCGGCCTGCTCCTCGCCCTGCATCTGCCGAGTGGGCCCGACGTCCGCCCTCGTGGCAGCATCGGCGGCGGCGGCGGTCGACGCATGCGGGAGAGCTGGCGAAGACGAGTGTGTCACCGCACCCACCGTAGCGGGCGTGGACACCCGGTGAAGCGCCGCCGCGAACTCGGCGGCGCTCTGATACCTGTCGGCGGGCTCCTTGCTCAGCGCCTTCGCAACGACCGCGATGAGGTCCTCGGGCAGGTCCGGCGCGAGTGAGCGCAAGTCCGGCGGCGGCACCGACGCATGTTGTACGGCGATCGCAACGTCGCTGTCGCCGCTGAAGGGCAAACGGCCCGTCAGCATCTCGAAGAGCAGGACGCCGAGACTGTAGAGGTCGGAGCGCTCGTCGACCTGACGTCCCCGGGCCTGTTCGGGAGAGAGATACGCCGACGTCCCGAGCATGGCGCCGGTCCTTGTGAGAGCCGAGGCGCCGAAGCGCGCGATGCCGAAGTCGGCGACCTTGACGCGACCGACATCGTCGATCAAGACGTTGCACGAGGTTATGTCGCGATGCACGATGTGGAGCCCGTGAGCCGCATCGAGGGCGGCCAACACGGCGAGCGCCGTGCGGACGGCATCCTCCGGCGCGAAACGGCCGACGCGCCGGATACGCTGCCGAAGCGTCTCCCCACGCACGTACTCCATGACGATGTAGGCCGAGCTGCCCGCGCTGCCGCGATCGAAGACGGCGACGATGCTGGGATGGCTCAGCTGAGCGGCGGCCTGCGCCTCGATGCGGAATCGCTCGACCAGGTCGGGGTCGGTGGCCAGCTCCGCCTTCAGGATCTTGACGGCCACCAGCCGCCGCAAGGTGAGGTCCTCGGCAAGGTATACGTCGGCCATGCCACCGCCGCCGAGCCGTTCCTGCAGCCGATAGCGACCATCGAGTGGCGAGTCCGGGTGGAGAGAGGCGTCACTCACCGCTCACCACTCAGTCCACCTGAAATTCGGTGAGCACCTGCAACCCTTCGAGTTCGTCCTTGTCGAACCACACCAGGTCGCAGATGGCGCAGCGGTCGATATCGAGAGCGTGCTCGTAGCTGTAGTGCCCGCGCATCATGGTCTTGCCGCAGCGTGGACAGGGGATCAAGCGACCTCTCTCAGTCCCTCGCGCCGCGCGAGCTGCACGGCGCCGACGATCACCAGATTCCGCGATCTGTTCCGCCAGCCGCCGCTGATCGTCGGTGAAGCCCACCTCCCGCCGGGCAAGGATGCGCCTCAGCGCTCCTGAGGCGACGAGGCGACCACCGCACGTGCCACACGCCAAGACCCGCACTCCCTCATAGTCGGTCTGCCGCAGACTGGTCGCGCAGGCAGAGCAGCTCTCAGCGGAGCCGGCGGTCGGCCTGGCCGGGCCGCGCTCAGCAGGGCCCACCGGACGGGCCGCGTCGGGATCCGACCCGGCGGCCGATTCTGCCGCCGGCACAACCAGCGAGGCCTGCGCGGGGGCCACTCTGGGCGCAGACGACCGGTGCTCGCGCCGCTCGAGGTTGTCCGCTGCATCCTCGAACTGCCGCTCGAAGTCGGCCACCGACACGTCGGCGAGGGCGAGGAGCATGCTGATGCGCTCACCGATCGGCGGGTGCGTCCGGCGCCAGCCGGCCAACGGCCCGTCGAGACGAGGTTGGGTATCGCGGATGCAGAGCGGCGCCAGGCCCTCAGGGATGTGGCCGGCGCCCCCGGGATGGCGTTCGATGATACGCAGAGCCTCCGCCAGGCTGAGTGGATCACGTGTGTAGCGCGCCGCCGCGAGATCTGCCTGTCGTTCGCGCTCTCGGCTCAGGGCGGCGTCGGTCACCCCTGAGGCCACCTGCAGCACCCAGAGCCACGCGCGCAGCGGCACGGCGACCAGAGCGAGTGGCGCCGCGCCAGACTCAGTGCCGGCGAACACGGCGTCCTCCATCTGATCGCCCAGGCTGGAGTAGACGCCGAACAGCAGGCACGAGACCGTGACCGTCACGTAGCTGCCGGACAGGATGTGGCCGAACTCGTGAGCCACTACCCCCTGGAGCTGCTGACGTGAGAGGCGAGCCAGAGCCCCCTCGGTGACGCCGATCGCTCCACCACCGCGCAGATCGCTGAACGAGAAGGCGTTGAAGCCCAGGGTCTCGACGGTGTAGCAGTCGATTCGTGGGCTGCCGGTCGCGAGACGGATCTCCTCCACGATGTTGGCCAGCCGCCGATGATACCTGTCGCCGGAGTCGAGGGGGACGCAGTGCATCGACCGCAAGAGACGATCTCGAGCGCCGATGCGCGAAATGAACCAGTACATGAGCGTGGCGGGCAACGCGACCAGGACGATGAGGCCGACGCCACGCGCCGTGAACACCCACCCGTACACATCGGCCACGGGGACCACCACGAAGAGGCACAGAGAGACGATGAGGCACGCCACCCAGACGGCGGCGGACACCATGGCCAGCAGGAGGGCGAACAGGAGCCAGACGCGCCAACGCTTCTCGCGCTCGATCTCGAGGAGGGGGGAGCGCTCAAGGCGGTCGACTGTCATCGGGGCAGTCCGCTGTTCACAGTGCTTATCACTACAGGGATGGTTTCAATGGTGTCGCCAGTGGTAATACTCCCGGTGCGCGTTGGAGTCCCCTCCGAACAAGCCTCCCTCGCGCTGGTACCCCCCAGTACCATCCCCGTGGCTCCTTTCACCAGCCCCCTTCCCCGGGGGCTGCCCGGAGCCAGGCAATCGCCACGACGAGGCCGCAGGGCCGCCGCCCTCGGCTACCTCGCTGACACCAGACCGCTCATGGTGACGAAGTTGCTGGTCAGCCTGTGACAGAAGGTCGGGTAGGCCGGGAGCAACTCATCCGTCTGCTCGTGCAGCGTCCGCACGAAACTGGGCTCGAGGTCGCGATACGTCTTGACGGCATCGTCGACCCAGTGCGGCGCCATGGCTGCGTCGATCTCAGGATGGAACTGCGTCCCCCAGGCGCGGCCACCGGCGCGAAACACCTGTACCTCTTCGTGCCGCTCCGCCACAAGATGCGCTGTGGCAGGGAGCTTGCAGGAGTGGGAGTGCCAGCAGAAGGCCACGAACGGCGATGGCACGCCCCGCAGCAGCGGATCGTCGACGGTCTTCACGATGCTCACCCAGCCCAGCTCCGGCTTGCGGCGTTGATAGACCTCGCCGCCGGCCGCGAGCGTGAGCAGTTCGGCCCCCAAGCAGATGCCCCACACCGGACCACCCTGGTGCACGATGCGGCGAAGAAGCTTGATCTCCGCCGCGAGGAAGGGGAACTTGCGCGTCTGCTTCACTTCCATGGAGCCGCCCAGCGAGATGACGCCGGCCGTCTCATCGGGCCAGCTCGGCAGTCCGTCGCCCTTGTCCAGACGGCGGGTCTCGAACGGGACGCCGAGATCGTTCAGCGCGTCGATGATGCTGCCGGGCGAGCTGTCAGAATCGTGCTGAAGGATGGTGATGGGATTCATGGCGCACTCCTTTTTGGTCTGGTCGGAGTATACCGCGAGCCCAGGGGAAGGGAACGGGGCGGACCATGTACTGCTTGCCCCCGCCCGGCGGGCTCTGCCAGACTGGCCTCATGGCAGGATTGATCTCCACCCACGGAAGCAGCGACGCACGTACGGGCGCGCCCCTCGTCGAGATCGTCTCGGCTGGCAACGAGGTGCTCATCGGCGACGTGCTCGACACCAACACCAACTGGCTGTGCACCGAGGTGACGAGACGCGGCGGCCTCGTGCGACGCACCGTCATGCTTCGCGACGACGTCGAAGCGATCGGCGCCGAGATCCGCGGTGCACTCGCCCGCCGACCGGCCATCCTCTTCACCGTCGGCGGACTAGGGCCCACGAGCGACGATCGCACGCTCGAGGGCGTCGCTCGCGGCCTCGGGGTCCAGCTGGAGCTGCATCCCGCAGCCGAACGCCTTGTCGCCGCGAAGTATGCGGAGTTCCACGCCCTCGGCCATGTCCCGTTCCCGGAGATGAACGCCAGTCGCTGCAAGATGGCCCGCCTCCCCGCCGGCGCCGAGCCGATCCCGAATCCGGTCGGTGGCGCCCCGGGTGTCCTCTGCACGTGCGCCGACACCACGATCGTCTCTCTGCCCGGCGTCCCGGGCGAGCTCAGAGCAATCCTCGAGCATTCGTTCGACGCCCTCTTCGGCGACCTGTTCGGTCCGGCCCACTACGAGGAACGCTCCCTCGTCGTGTCGACGCAGGATGAGTCGGCGATCGCCGACGAGTTGGCGAACGCCGAGGACTCCTTTCCAGACATCTACGTCAAGTCCCGCGCAAGGCAGATCGGAAGCGCGCGCGTGATCCGCATCACCCTCTCCGCCCGCGGGCGTGACGCCGCCGCGGTGGCGGCATTGATCGAGCCCGCGGTCGACCAACTGGTCGCGCAGATCGCCGCCGTCGGCTACGCCGTGAGCCTCGCGGACGACGGCCTAGCCGAATCTGGCGACTGACGGCAGGAGTCCACGGGCCGCCACGGTTGTGGTCTCGCGCCGTGAATGCCGACCACCCGGCCTGAGGATGCGGGGGTGATACCCCCCACCCCTGAAGTCACCCCAGATGATCCTCGATGAAGTGCGTGTTCACGTCACCGGCGACGAACAGGGGGTGATCGAGGACGGTGCGATGGAATGGGATGACGGTCTTCACCCCATCGACCAGGAACTGGTCCAGCGCCCAGCGAGAGCGCGCGAGGCACTCTTCGCGGTCGCGCCCCCAGACGATCAGCTTGCCCAGCAAGCTGTCGTAGAACGGCGGCACCCTGTAGCCCTCGTAGACATGACTGTCGATGCGCACCCACGGACCTCCCGGGGGGACCCATTGCGTGACCAGTCCCGGCGACGGCATGAACTCGTTGTCTGGGTCTTCGGCGTTGATGCGAAACTCGATTGCGTGTCCCTCCACGCAGATGTCCTCCTGACGAAGGGGCAAGCCCTCGCCGGCGGCGACGCGGATGCCTGTCTTCACGATGTCGATGCCGGTCACCATCTCGGTGACGCAATGCTCGACCTGGACCCGGGTGTTCATCTCCATGAAGTAGAAGGAGCCGTCGCTGTCGAGGAGGAACTCGACCGTCCCGGCGCCTTCGTAGTCGGCGGCGAGCGCAGCGGCCACAGCGGCCTCGCCCATCTGCCGGCGCAGTTGGGGACCCACAGCCGGCGAGGGCGCCTCCTCGATGAGCTTCTGGTGGCGCCGCTGGATGCTGCAGTCGCGCTCGCCAAGGTGAACGCCGTGGCCCTTTCCGTCGGCGAGCACCTGGATCTCCACGTGACGCGGAGCGGCGATGTACTTCTCCACGTAGACGGCTCCGTTGCCGAACGCAGCCTCGGCCTCCGACTGGGACTGGCGCACGGCCGCCGCGAGCTCCGAAGCCTCCCTAACGATGCGGATGCCCTTGCCGCCGCCGCCCGCCGAGGCCTTGACCATGACCGGCAGACCGATCTCGCGGGCGACCGCCTCGGCCTCTGTCGCATCCTCGATGACGCCGGGGGAGCCAGGGGTGATCGGCACGCCGGCCGCCATCATCGTGGCGCGCGCCGAAGCCTTGTCGCCCATGAGATTGATCGACTCGGGGCTTGGGCCGATGAACTTGATGCCGTTGTCGCGACACAAGGAACTGAACTCGGCTCGCTCGGCTAGGAAGCCATACCCGGGGTGGATCGCCTCGGCGCCGGTCTGCAGCGCCGTCTGGATCAGGGCCGGCATGACCAAGTAGCTCTGTGCCGCGGCGGCGGGGCCGATGCAGACCGCCTCATCGGCGTACTTGACGTGCAGGCAGGATTCGTCGGCCTCGGAGTAGACGGCGACCGTCGGGACACCCAGCTCTCGGCACGCACGGATCACACGAACAGCGATCTCGCCGCGATTGGCGATGAGGACCTTCCTGAACATGGTGGCTCCTTGAAGAGGGTCGCCGGATTATAGCAAGCGACAGCGGTGTTGCCTGCTCCCGCAACGCTTGTGGCCTCTGGCGCCCTCAGATCGCGTAGGGCGCTGCCGATAGCAGAGGCAAGACCGGGAAACGACACCTCACCGGGCTACGGCCCGGCATCTCACCCTCTCTCTCAGCCGGGCCGGTCTCCTTCGATTTCATGCACGAGCAGCCCGCACCGTGCGAAGGCCCCCGCCGGCCCGGCATCTACTTCCCTCGCTCCCCGAGCGCCGCCCCCTCCATGCTGCAGCCCTCAAGTACGTGACCGTCACCGATCATCACTCCTCATCGTCCACGGAAGGCGCCCGCGGGCGTGCCCAAGGCGCCACGCCGATAGGCTAGACTACCGAGGTCGAGGAGGTGTGAGGAGGTCCGAGTGCCGCGCCCTGCCACTATGCGCATCGCTATTGTCGGCGACGATCTCGAGTTCCGCGACGAGCTCTCACGTGTCTTCGCAGACGACTTCGAGATCACGGTCGGCTCTGGCGACCCGGTGACCTTGGACATCCTCCGTCTCAGCAGACCTGCAGCTATCGTGCTCGACCTCGATCTTGCCTCGTTCGACGGCTTCGAACTCCTGCGCATGATCAGCAGCGACTCCCAACTCCGCCGCGTGCCCATTGTCGCACTCTCCTCCAGCAGCGACTTCGACACGTTCGAGAGAGCCCACCGCCACGACATCGCCGAGTTCGTCACCAAGCCTCTCCGCCCGAACGACCTGCGCGCCACGGTGGCGAACCTGGCGAAGAGCGGCCGTCGACAGCCAGCCGGCGAACGGCTCAAACTGGGCGCCATGCTCGTCGCCAGCGGCATGCTCACGGCCGAACAGGTGGAACAGCGCCGTCAAGCGGCAGCGCGACACGGGCCAACGTCTCGGCGAGGTACTGGTCGGCGATGGCGCCATCGCCGAGCAGGAGATCATCGCAGCTGTCGCCGGCCAGATGCGCATCGGGGTGGTCGATCTCAGCCACTCGGTGCCCCAAGCCAACGCCATCGGCCTCCTCCCGCGCGACTTCATCGTGCGCAACCGCGTCATGCCGCTGAGCATCGCCGACGACGGCAGTCTCGTGCTCGCCATGACGAACCCCCTCGACGTGGTCACGATCGACGAGGTCGGCATGCGCGTCAAGAGACGCGTCGTCCCGGTCATCTGCATGCAGAGCGGCTTCGACGAAGCGGTGGCCATCTACTTCAGCTCGCGCGGCAAGCTCAAGGACGCCCGCGAAGAGAGCGGCGGCGAGGCCGGTGAGGCCGCGGCCGGCGTTGTGGATGCCAGCGCCATCGAACTGGTCGACGCGCTCCTGTCCGACGCCACGAGCATGGGAGCCTCCGACATCCATCTCGAACCGCGCGAGGACACCCTCCACGTGCGCTGTCGCATCGACGGTGTGCTCCACGAGTTGCGCGAGTTCCCCAAGGAGACACAGGCGGGCATCCTCAGCCGGCTCAAGATCATGGGCAACCTCGACATCGCCGAGCGCCGACTGCCGCAGGACGGCGCGCACCACCTTCGCGCTCTCGAGCGGCGAGACCGTCGACCTCCGTCTGGCCTCGTTGCCGAGCCTCCACGGAGAGAACATCACTGTCCGTATCCTCGAGGTCTCGCCCCTGCCCCCAACGCTCGCATCACTCGGCCTCACAGACGAGAATCTCGAGCGCTTCGAACAGACCCTTGGGAAGCCCGAGGGTGGCGTCGCCATCGTCGGCCCGACTGGCTCCGGCAAGTCCACCACTCTGTATACGACGCTGGAACTCACCAAGTCGCCGGAGCGCAAGGTGTACACCCTCGAGGACCCAGTCGAGCGCAGGATCCCGGGGATCGTGCAGACCGAGGTCAAACCCTCCATCGGCCTGACCTTCGCGCAGGCCCTCCGTTCTCTGGTGCGCGCCGACCCAGACGTCATCATGGTGGGCGAGATCCGCGATCTCGAGACGGCGAAGATGGCGGCAGATGCCGCCGTCACCGGGCACAAGGTCTTCACGACCCTTCACACCAACGACGCCTCAGCGGCGGTCAACCGGCTCGTCGAGATGGGCGTTCCCCGCTACCTCGTCGCCGCCGCCTGGGACTGCTTCCTCGCGCAACGCCTCACGCGACGCCTGTGTGCGCACTGCCGCGCACCCGAGGCGCTCACCGACTCGCGATGGCGAGAGCTCGGCCTCGGAGAACCGCCGCACGAGCAGATGACTGTCTACGGTCCAGTCGGCTGCGCCAAGTGCTTCGGCACCGGCTACCGTGGCCGCGTCGGCCTCTACGAAGTCCTCGTGATCGACGACGAGCTGCGCGATCTCGTTTCAACCGGCGGCACGGTGCTGGACATGCAGCGCATGGCGAGGTCCAAGGGAGTGGGCTCGCTACGTGACGACGGTGTGCGCAAGGTGCTCGAGGGCAGCACCAGCTATCTGGAGCTGCTCCGCGTCACCGTCTAGAGCCGAAAGCCGCCGCCTCGCATAGACACCCGTTCCATATTCCTCCGGCGGTCAGCGCCCGATGATAGAGCCAGGAGACCGGAAGACCGGGAGAGAGTCCGAACGATCGGTCCCACCACTAGCCGGCGGCGCATCGCGGGGGCCTGCGCCGCCGGCAAACCCCCCCCTCCACCACAGGCCTACAGCGAGCGCCGGCCGGCCACGCGCCTTGCGAAGCCTCCCAAGACCCTCCCCGGCAGCAGACGCGACGTGCCCGCTCGCCGGTCGCGCCAGAAGCCCCCAGCGCCACTTCTCCCTCATGTCGCAACCCTTGGCGCCGTCTGCCCGGATCACTGACTACCCGCCCCATCGCGGCGGCGAGCAGCGCATGGAGTAGACTGAATTACTCTGGATTGGTGAGGGAACACACGGCCTGAGGAGACATGAGCGACAACAGGGCGACCATAGAGCTGCCGATCACGGGCATGACCTGCGCAAGCTGCGTCGCGCGCAACGAGAGGACACTGCGCAAGCTCGATGGCGTCGACGAAGCCGACGTGAACTTCGCCACCGAGAGGGCGACCGTGACCTTCGACCCGACCGTCGTGACGAGCGCGCAGCTCATCGACGCGGTAGAAGCGGCCGGCTACGGTGTGATGACGGAGACCGAGAGCCTGCCGGTCCTCGGCATGACCTGCGCGAGCTGTGTCGGCCGAGTGGAGCGAGCCCTCCGCCGGCGACCGGAAGTGCTCATGGCCGAGGTCAATCTGGCAACCGAGAAGGCGACAGTGACCTACCTTCCGGGGCAGGCCAGTCACGCCGACCTCGTGGCGGCCGTGAAGGCAGCGGGCTACGACGTCATCGAGTCGGACTCCAGCGTCGAGTCGGACGCTACGGGCGGACGTGCGGGGAGCGTCGACGGACTGACCGTCGTGGACGCCGCCGAGGCGGCCCGCAGTGCCGCCTATCACGCCCTGAAGACCAAGGTCGTGATCGGCTTCGCTCTCAGCCTCGTCATCTTCGCGGGAACCATGCAGCCGCACTGGTTCCCGTTCCTGCCGGACTGGCTGCACAACGGATACGTGCTCTGGGCCCTGGCGACCCCCGTCCAGTTCTGGGTCGGCGGTCAGCTCTACACGACCGCCTGGGCCGCGCTTCGACATCGCACGACCACCATGAACACGCTCATCGCGATGGGATCCTCGGCGGCCTACTTCTACAGCGTCCTGGGCGTGCTCTTCCCCGGCTTCTTCGAGCATCGTGGCATCGGCACGCCGCTGTACTTCGACACCGCCGCGCTGATCATCACGCTGATCCTCTTCGGCCGCCTCCTCGAGGCACGCGCCAAGGGCCAGACCGGAGCCGCCATCAGGGCCTTGGTCGGCCTGCAGCCCAGGACGGCGCGCGTGCTTCGCGCAGACGGAGAGGTCGACATCCCGGTCGCAGATGTGGTCGTCGGGGACCTGGTCGTCGTGCGGCCGGGGGAGAAGGTGCCGGTCGACGGCGTCGTCGAGAGCGGCTCATCCGCTGTGGACGAGTCGATGCTCACCGGCGAGCCGATGCCGGTCACAAAGAGCCCCGGCGCAGAGGTCATTGGCGCTACGATGAACACCACCGGGTCCTTCGTCTTCCGGACAGCGAAGGTGGGTGCCGACACTGCCCTGGCCCGCATCATCCGACTCGTGGAACAGGCTCAGGGCTCGAAACCGCCGATCGCCCGTCTGGCCGACGTCATCGCTTCCTACTTCGTACCGGCGGTGATAGGCGTCGCGACGCTCACGTTCTTCGTCTGGTGGGCATTCGGCCCGTCGCCATCGCTCAACTACGCGCTGCTCAACTTCGTCGCCGTGCTCGTGATCGCCTGTCCCTGTGCTCTCGGGCTCGCCACCCCCACAGCGATCATGGTAGGGACGGGCAAGGGCGCGGAGAACGGCGTGCTGGTGCGCGACGGAGCCGCTCTGGAGACGGCCCACAAGCTCGACACGATCGTGCTCGACAAGACGGGTACCATCACCGAGGGCAGGCCGCGCCTGACTGATCTCGTGACGCTTCACGGCGAGGGCACTCAGGCCGAGAACGACCTTCTGCGTCTGGTCGCGGCAGCCGAACGCGGCAGTGAGCACGCCCTGGCCTCCGCCATCCTGGAGGCCGCCGGCGAACGCGGCCTGGATCCGCCGCCGGCCGCGGGATTCGAGGCCGTCCCCGGCCAGGGCATCCGGGCGGTGGTCGAGGGCCGCACCGTTCTCGCCGGCAACGAGCGACTGACCGGCACCGACGCAAGCGCTCGATCGCACGCCGCGCCGCTCGTGGCTGAGGGCAAGACAGTGATCTTGGTGAAGACCGACGAACGGTTCGCCGGCATCGTCGCCGTCGCCGACACGATCAAGCCGGGCTCCGCTGAGGCCGTGCGCCGACTCCGCACGATGGGTCTCGCGGTGGTCATGCTCACCGGCGACGACGAGCGCACTGCCCACGCGATCGCCGCCGAAGTCGGCATCGACCGCGTCGTCGCCGACGTCCTGCCCGAGCAGAAGGCTGCCCAGGTGAAGGCGCTACAGAGCAAGGGCGAGAGCGTGGCCATGGTCGGCGACGGGATCAACGATGCCCCGGCCTTGGCTCAGGCGGACATCGGCATCGCCATCGGCACTGGCACTGACGTGGCCATGGAGGCCAGCGACATCACGCTCATGTCGGGGGAGCTCGGTGGCGTAGTGACCGCCATCGCGTTGTCGCGAGCCACGATCCGTGTGGTCAAGCAGAACCTGTTCTGGGCGTTCGCCTACAACGTGGCGCTCATCCCGCTGGCGGCAGGCGTGTTCTACCCCGCGTTCGGCCTGCTGCTCGACCCCATCTACGCGGCCGCCGCCATGGGTCTCTCCAGCGTAACGGTGGTCTCGAACAGCCTCCGCCTGCGCCGCTTCCGCGCCAACTGAGCCGCGGCCGTCGTGTTGCCCGGTGTCAGCGAGCGTGCTAGCCTGCTGGTCCTTCTGAAAGTGGTTGTCACTTTCAACAACCGCCGGGGGCAGCCACGGCACGAGATGCAGAACAGATCGCGCGCACCCTCGCCGAGCGCGGCCTGCGCCTCACACGCCAGCGCCGGGCGGTGCTCGAGGCAGTCCTTGCGACGCCGTCGACCATGAGCCCGGTGCAGGTCTTCGACGCGGCACGAGCCCACTGCCCGGAGCTCGGCTTGACGACCGTCTATCGCACGCTCGAAGTCCTGAGCGAGGTCGGCGCGCTACGCCGCGTGCACGGACCGGATCATTGTGAGGGCTTCGTCCCCGCCGGGGCGGCACACGGCCACGCCGTCGTCTGCAGCTCCTGCGGGCAGGCCAGCGAATTCACCGATTGCGACGTGCACGCGATCGTCGTCGCAGCGAGCCGCCAGACGGGGTACACGATAACCGGCCACTTCCTGCAACTCAGCGGACTCTGCGAAAGCTGTGCCGCGCGCCGAGACGGTCGTGGGCGTTAGAGCCCGGAGGGCGGGTGCTCCTCGTGGGCGCACCCTCGGCGCCGCCGTCGTCGTCCTCCTGCTGCTTCTCCCTGCCGCCTGCGGGTCCGACGACCGGCGGGGCGATGAGGGTCTCACCGTGGTTGCTTCGATGAGTTTCCTTGCCGACATCGCCCAGAACGTCGCCGGTGACCGCTTCGAGGTGCACTCGCTGGTCCCGATCGACACCGACCCGCACTCCTTCCAGCCCACACCCTCCGATCTACGCGAGATCGCGGAAGCCGACATCGTGATACTGAACGGCGGAGGCGTCGAGGGGACCCTCACGACCACCCTAGAGAGCGCTAGCGGCGGAGCAGCACAGGTCATCGCCTCCCGCGGCCTCGCGAGCCGCAGGCCACAGCCGGGAGAACCGACGCTCGACGAAGACGGCACCGACCCGCACTTCTGGCTCGACCCCTTGCTCGTCGCCACCTACGTCGAGAACATCCGTGTCGCATTCAGCGAGGCGGATCCCGCCGGGGCGGCGGCCTACGAGGCCAACGCCGCCGCCTACGTCGACCAGCTCGAGGCCCTGGATGCCGAAATCCGGGCCCAGATCGACACCCTCCCCGTCGCCCACCGAAAGCTGGTCATGAATCACGCCAGTCACGGCTACTACGCCGATGCCTACGGCCTCGAGATCGTGGGCACCATCATCCCAAGCGTGGGCACCGGTGAGAGCCCGACCGCGCGCCAGCTCGGCGAGCTCACGCGAGCCATCAGCGAGAGCGGCGCCCAAGCCGTCTTCGTCGAGCTCGGTGAGGACCCGAAGCTCGCGCAGCAGATCGCCGCGGAGATGGGGATCGAGGTCGTAGACGATCTTCTCGACCACTCCCTGACAGATCCCGATGGAGTCGCACCGAGCTACATCGAGATGCTGCGCTTCGACACAGACCGCATCGTCGAGGCCCTGCGATGACACCCGCAGAGCGACAGCGGGACTCGCTCCTCACGCTCGAGGGAGTGACGGCCGGCTACGGCGGCCACCCCGCCCTGAGCGGGCTGACGATGAGAGTCGCTCACGGCTCCCAGGTCGCCATAGTCGGTCCCAACGGAGCCGGCAAGTCGACGCTCTTCAAGGCGATCGTCGGCCTCCTCCCACTTCAGGCCGGCCGCGTCCTTCTCCATGGCCGCCCACCGGGCGGCCAGCTGGATCCGATCGCCTACGTACCGCAACGTGAGGAGGTCGACTGGACCTTCCCGGTCACGGTGAACGAAGTCGTGATGATGGGACGCTACGGTCGACTGGGGTGGCTGCGCCGTCCAAAGGCCGCCGACCATGAGGTCGTCGCGCGGTGCCTCGACGAACTCGGCATCGCCGGACTCTCTGCGCGGACGATCGGCGAGCTCTCCGGCGGCCAGCAGCAGCGCGTCTTCCTCGCGCGTGCCCTCGCCCAGGAGCCACACGTCCTCCTGCTCGACGAGCCCTTCACCGGTGTGGACGTCAGCGCCCGAGAGTCTCTCCTCAGCCTGCTCGATCGACTGCGATCGCGCGGTATCACCGTCCTCATCAGCACGCACGACATCCAGACGACCGCGCAGCGCTTCGAGTTCATCGCGCTGCTGAACGGCCGGCTGATCGCCTACGGCTCGCCGGCCGAGGTCTTCACCCGTGAGCACATCACAGCCGCCTTCGGCGGCCAGGCGCTGTTCATCGACGGTCTCGTCGTCATCGACCAGTGCTGCCCCGGGCACGTGGGGGATGGCGAGTCTCACCGCCATTCTCACGAACCGCACGCGGAGCCGCGCTGATGACCTGGATCACCGAGCCCTTCACGCTCGAGTTCATGCAGCGCGCCCTGGCGGCGTCCCTGATCGTCGGGGTCCTGTGCTCGGTGATCGGCTGCTTCGTCGTACTGCGCGCCATGGCGTTCCTCGGCGACGCCCTGGCCCACGCGATCCTGCCGGGGGTCGCTATCGCCTACCTTCTGGGTGTCAACCTGCTCGCGGGCGCACTAGTCGCCGCCGTGCTCGTCGCCGGGGGCATCGGGCTCCTCTCGCGGCGCGGCGCCCTCAAGGAAGACACGGCGATCGGCATCCTGTTCTCGGCGGCGCTCGCCCTGGGCGTCGTATTGATCAGCACCGCTCGATCGTATGCCGTCGACCTCACCCACATCCTGTTCGGCGACGTCCTCGGGGTCACGGAGGGCGATCTCTGGCTCACGGCCACCTTGCGGCGGTGGTGCTTGCCGTGCTCCTGCTCTTCCTCAAGGAGTTCAAGCTCGCCTCGTTCGACCCAGTGCTCGCCCACATGCTTGGCCGGCGACCCGAGCTCCTGCGCTTCGCGATGCTCGTTCTGCTGGCCCTGACCATCGTCGTGAGCCTGCAGACCGTGGGCGTCGGTCTGGTGGCCGCGATGCTCGTGACCCCGGCTGCGACCGCCTACCTGCTCACGCGCCGTCTCGCCACCATGATGCTCATCGCCGCGCTGATCGGGGCGACAGCGAGCGTCGCGGGTCTCTACGTGAGCTACTACCTCGACGTGGCTTCCGGCGCCGCCGTGGTGCTCACGGCGACAGCGTTCTTCCTGCTGGCGTTCGTAGCGGCTCCGCGCCGCGGCCTGTTCGTGCGCCGCTGGAGGAAGCGACCGGCGTAGTCGTGTGAGGTGACCCTCCCCGGATCACTTCCTCCCCGGCGACGTCGATGGCTGCTCTGTCGGGATGGGTGCGATGCCGGCCAGATCGCCGATCACGTTGACAGCTGACCATCGGCGGGGACCACGATCTTGGCGTTCTGCCAGAAGGCCTTCTCGACGGTCTCCAGCCGCCGCAGAGTCTGGGCGTTGCCGACGAAGAACTTCTCGGCGGCCTCGTTCACGAGCTGGATCGCCTCCGCCTCGCCCTCCGCGGCGAGGATCTTGCCACGCTTCACGCCCTCGGCCTTCTTGATCTCGGCGCGCCGCAGGCCGTCGGCCTGAGTCTCGGACGCGGTGGCGAAGTCGACCGCCGCGATCTTCTCGTTCTCGGCCTTGACGACCTTGTTCATCGTCTCCTGCACGTCCTGCGGCGGGTCGATCTCCTTGAGCTCGGTGCGCAGGATCTCGATGCCCCAGCTCGCGGTCTCCACCTTCAGGGTCGAGCGCAGCGCGTCGTTGATCTTGCCGCGCTCGCTGTTGGCCGACTTCAGCGAGAGCGTACCGATGATGTTGCGCAGCGTCGTACGCGCCAGGTTCACGATCTGGTCCTCGTAGTCCCTGACGTTGTACTGCGAGGCCTTCACGCTCTCCTCGTCGGACTTGACCTTGAGGTAGACCTGCGCGTCGACCCGGGCGTTCAGATTGTCGTTGGTGATGATCTCCTGGGGCTGGGCATCCACCAGCACCTCGCGCACGTCCACTTGGAACATGCGCTCGATGCCCGGGATGATGATGTGAAACCCGGGGTTGGAGTAGCGATTGTACTTCCCCAGTCGCTCCACGAGCCCGCGGCGCGTGGGCCGCACGATGCGGATACCCAAGGCCACGAGGATCCCGATGATGGCCAAGAGGACCACGACGACGCTTAAGGACGCATAGCTCATGCCGTATCTCCCTCGTCTGGGAGCCGCCCGCGCCTCCGGCCGGCGATGCTCCGTTCGCTTCGATCTCGATTGCAGGGCCGCCCTCCATCGCGGCCACGCGAGCGCGGCTCGTACGTAACGGCCTCCTGGGGAGCCGCTCGCAAGAGGAGTGGCCGTGCGCAGGCGCACGAATGCAACAGGGGCTTTTCCCCGAGAGCGTCGAATCTGAACGTGTGGACTTGCGCCTTCTCACCACCATAGTGATCGCTCTGTACGGGATCAGCGCCGTGTTGATCCTGCTGTCACTCTTCAGGCAACGCATCCAAGCGCGACGCGAGCGTCGGCACGAGCGCACGGTCGAGGTGATGAGGGCGCCCGTCGAGGCGTATCTCCTCGACGGTCGACCGCTGCCACGCAGCGCCCACAGGCACCGTCTCGCCATTCTCGATCTTGCACTCCGCTACGCCGGCATGATCCGAGGCAAGGAGGCCGACCGTCTCGTCACTTGTCTGGAGGCTGAGGGGGTCATCGACGATCTCTTCAGAGACTTGAGTGCCAGGAGTCCGTGGCGGCGCGCGGAGACGGCCGAATCGCTCGGACGGCTTCGCGTCGAGCGCGCCGTCCCGGCGCTGATCAAGACGCTCGAGGATCCCAGCGAAGACGTCCGGACGGTCGCGGCGCGCGCCCTCGCGGCGATCGGCGACCCACGAGCCATCCCCCCTCTGGCGCAAGCCCTTCGCGATCCCTCCCGGTGGACAGTCTCGCTGATCGCCGAGAACCTCATGATGATGGGGCCCAGCGTCGTCCCTCCCCTCCTCGAACTGCTGGCGCACGATGACTACAACGTCAGGGTCTCGGCCGTGCAGATCCTGGGCGAGATCCGCGATCCGACGGCCACGCCCGCCCTTGCCTCGGTCCTCCTCGGCGATGACCGAATGAACCTCCGCGCCCGGGCGGCAGCGGCGCTCGGAAGGCTCGGCGGCCCAGTGGCCGAGGGAGCCCTGCTCGTCGCCATCGACGACGAGCACTGGGAGGTGCGAGCCCAGGCCGCAAAGGGGCTGGGCCGCATCGCAAAGCCAGCCTTCGCGCACGTACTGGCGCGAGCGATGCCCGACCCCAGCTGGTGGGTCCGCGCGAACTGCGCCGAAGCCCTGGCGCGTCTCGGAGAACCGGGACACGTCGAGCTCGAGCGCATGGCGAAGCACCCTGACCCCTACGTCAGGGAGCAGGCGACCGCAGCGCTCGAGACCTCCGGCCTGCGCGCGCTTCGGCCCGCCTCCGGGGAGCTCACGAGCACGACCAGTACCGCCTGAATGAGCGATTTCCTCCAAGCATTCAACTACCTCGTGCTGGGCTACTTCCTGGCCATCAACGTCGTGTACACGTTTCTGCTCGGCGTCGCGTTTCTCGAGGCCCGGCGGCACAACCGCCGGCTCGTCTTCGGGGGCTACGACGTAATCCTGCGATCGCCGCTGACGCTGCCCATCTCGGTGCTCATGCCCGCCTACAACGAGGCGGAGACCATCGTGGAGGCGGTGAACGCCATGCGGCTGCTGGAGTATGGCGAGCTCGAGATCATCGTCATCGACGACGGCTCCAAGGACGCCACACTGGAACGCCTGATGGCGGCCTTCGCACTGACCCAGGTGCAGCGCCCGGTCCGCCGCACGATCCCCTGCGCAGACCTGCGTGGAATCTACGCCTCCTCATCGGTCGCCAACCTCACCGTCGTGAGCAAGGACAACGGCGGCAAGGCCGATGCCCTGAACGCGGGCGTCAACGTCGCTCGCTACCCGCTGTTCTGCGCCGTCGACGCCGACGCGATCCTCGAACGCGATGCCCTGCTGCACGTCGTGAAACCGTTCATGGAGCGCCCGCGAGAGACGATCGCCACGAGCGGCATCGTGCGCGTGGCCAACGGCTGTTCCGTCGTCGACGGGCGTGTCACCGAAGTGCGCACACCGCCCAGCCGCGTCGCCCTGCTGCAGGTCGTCGAATACCTGCGCGCCTTTCTTGGGAACCGCACGGCGTGGAGTCGGTTGCGAGCGCTCTTCGTCATCTCCGGAGCGTTCGGCGTCTTCAAGAAGCAGTGCGTCGTCGATATCGGCGGCTACCGCAGGGATACCGTCGGCGAGGACATGGACCTCGTCCTGCGGCTGCACAAGGACTACCGCGAGCGCAAGGAACGCTATCGCATCGTGTTCATCCCCGACCCTGTCGTCTGGACGGAGGTCCCCGAGGAGCTTGGCGTCCTGCGCAGACAGCGGAACCGCTGGCATCGCGGCCTGCTCGAGTGCCTCGCCCGTAGCCGAAGGATGATCGGCAACCCGAACTATGGTCCCGTCGGCCTACTCGGTCTGCCGTACAACCTCATCTTCGAGGCAATCGGCCCCATCATCGAGGTGACGGGATACGTGGTGCTCGCCGTGTCCATCGCTCTGGGCGTGGTGAGCTTCGACTTCGTCGTCCTGTTCTTCCTGCTCGCCGTCGGCTACGGCGTCCTTCTGTCGATCGGCGCCGTGCTCCTCGACCAGGCTGGTGCAAGCCGCTACCGCAGCGCCCGCGACGTGTCACGCCTGCTGCTCTTCACCCTCGTCGAGAACTTCGGCTACCGGCAACTCCAGGCCTTCTGGCGCGTCAAGGCGACACTCGACTACATGGGCAAGAAGAAGAGTTGGGGCGAGATGCAGCGCAAGGGGTTCACGAAGGCCTGACGGCCGAGGTCAGCGAACTCAGGAACCGCCTGCGCGCCCCCTGGCGAGCAAGCGCCGGACGCGTGCCCGCAGTTCGCTCACGACGAACGGCTTGGTCAGGTAGTCACTGACCCCCAGCTCGAAACCGGCGACGACATCGTCCTCGCCGCTCCGCGCGGTGAGCATGAGCACAGGAACGTCCGGCCGCCGGTGGCTCCCTGCGTCGAGGTCGCGCAGCACCTCGAACCCGCTGCGTCGCGGCATCATGACGTCCAGGATCATGAGATCGGGAGCGACTTCGATGTAGAGGTCGAACGCCTCCTGGCCATCGTTCGCGACCCGCACAGTGTAGCCGTCGCTCTCGAGAGCGTGCCGCACGAGGCTCTGGATGTCTGTGTCATCCTCAGCCAGGAGGATGAGCGGGTGCGACCGCTCGGGGCGGGCCGAGCGCGTGAGTTCTTCGGCTCCCATCAGGGTCCATTGTACGCCAATCGCGATCGGAATCCTCTGGTTCCTCGGGAGCCCTCGTCTCGGGCTTCGCAGCGCTTGCGGCGACGCGGCGGATCGTCCATCTCCGCGTCGCCGTGGGCAGAGGAACCTCTCCACGCCGCCCGGAGGGTTCGCACCGCCGCTCCCCCTCCGTCGACCGCCACTGACCGACCGTTCGTCGCCGCCATGCGCAAATAACCCTATCGTGTTACTCAGGAATAGTCCGCCGCAGATACGCGGACGATACTCGGGAAGAGGGGACAATCATGGCCGAGCCCGTAATGGAGCGGTACGTCGCCTCACTGAAGAAGAACCTCACCGCCGAGGACGTGGTCAATCTCGAGGCCTGCATCGACTGCAAGCTCTGTGGCGAAGCCTGCGCCTGGTACCTCGGCACTGAAGATGAGCAGCTCCATCCCACCTACAAGACCAACTTCGTACGCGATGTGTACAAGCGCTACCTGACGGTCGAGGGAAAGCTCGCTGGAAGGCTCGGGCTCATACCCACGCCGACGGTAGACGACCTGCGCGCTCATCAGGAGTTCTTCTGGAAGTGCACGGCGTGTGGACGCTGCACCCTTGCCTGTCCGGCCGGCCTCAGCACGCGAAGCTTGGTGCGTCTGGCGCGAGCCGCATACACCGACTCGGGCCTGAGCGGCGAGAACCCCACTCTGAACTCGATCATCAACAACCTGGAGACCGTCAACCACAGCTTCGGCCTCACGATTCCCCAGATCCTGTCGCGGTTCAGCCTCTTTCTTTGCAGCCGCGACATCGAGTTGCCGGTCGACGTCGAGGGCGCCGAGACGTTGTTCGTCTGCCCGTCGGCAGCCAACACCAAGATTCCCGACTACGCGACCAAGGTGATGGAGCTGCTCAACGCCGCCCAGGTGAGCTACACCGTCTCGTCGCGACTGGCCGAGACCGGTACCGAGGCCGACCACATCATCGTCCATCACGACCTCGCCAAGTCGATCCTCGAGGCCTGGGAGGCCGAGGCCGACCGGCTCGACGTCAAGCAAGTGATGGTCGCCGAGTGCGGCTGCGACACCCGCTCGCTCTTCTACGAAGCGCACGAGCTGCTCGGCCGTCCCTTCAAGTACCCGGTCGTGCTCTTCGACACGGTCGTCCTCGACGCCATCGACAGTGGCCGGTTGCCGGTCGAGAAGACCGACAAAGCGATCACCCTGCACGATCCCTGCCACTCCACCCGGCTTGCCGGTCAGGGCGAGATGACCAGAGAGCTCCTGGATCGTTGCTGCACGAACTTCATCGAGATGACGCCGAATCACGAGTACAACTACTGCTGCAACGGCGGCGCCGGCGGCCTGCGCCTGCCCGAGAACACCGAGACACGGCGCAAGGTCTCGAGCCTCAAGGCCAATCAGATCAGGAACACTGGCGCCGACTACGTGACCACCCCATGCGTCGTCTGCGTGCTCACGCTGAACGATATCTGCACTACCTACGAGCTCGGCAAGGCGGCCGACGGTGAGCGTGCCGCGGTGATGGCCTTCGAGGTCGTCTACGAGGCGGTGATGAACGCGCTCGTCGCCCGCGGCGAGACCGACCGCGTGCGCACCCCGCTGCCGCTGAGAGGCCGCACCAGGGAATTCCTGCGCGATCATGCCAGCTCCGGAAAGGTAGTACAGGTCTTGCAGAGCCCGAAGGGCGCCCCCGTGCTCGAGTGGATGGAGAGCGACGACATAGTGAAGCGCTATCTCTCGGGCCATCCAGAGGCAGTCGACAAGCTCGAGGAGTTCAAGGCCGTCAACGCCCGCTGGCAGGAGGACGGCCAAGTCATGCACCTCTGCCCCAACATCGAACGGCGCGTCCCCGACGTGGCCGAGACCGAAGTCGTCTACGGCTGAGGACGAAAGGAGCCGACGTGGAATCCTTCCTGAACGCCTTCGCACCGATCGCCCTCATGATCTTCGCCGTCGGTATCACCCTCCGGCTCGGGCGCTGGGCCAGAGCCGTCGTCATGCGTCGCAATGTCCGCCGGCGCAACCCGGGATTCCCCGTCAACTACCAGCGGCTCAGCCTCGCGAAAGGGGCCAAGGATGTCTTGACGGGACCCGTCACCCACTTCCACCGCAATGCCAATCGCACGTGGAGCCGCGGCTTCGTGCTCTACCACGTCGCCATCCTCACCGAGGTCACCGGCTACACGCTGTCGTTCCTCATCCTCTTCGCGCGCATCGCCATCGGCCAGCCCGTGCCCGATGTCACCCTGCACGCCCAGCAGAGCGCCAACTACGAACCCGCGAACCTGTTGGCCATCGTGTTCGGCAACGGCGAGGCGCTCTCGGCGAACTTCCTGTTCGGCGGCTTCGGTCCGTACTTCATCGCCATCACTTGGGTGGCCGTCGGCTTCGCGGCGCTCGGCAACCTGTACCTCCTCTACACGCTGCTGAGGCGCCGCAACGCCGCCGTACTGGCCGACATCGATAGAGCCTCGGAGGGTGTGCGCATCAAGGGCCGTCTGACCTGGGACCGCCTGACCGTGCGGCTGCTGATCTTCATGATCATCTGGACCGAGCTGCTCGCCCGGCTCGACGCTGTGCCCGGCATCGTCTTCGTGCACGCTGCTCTCGGGCTGGCGCTGTTCACGCTCTTCCCGTTCACCTACCTGTTCCACATGGTGTACAACTTCGTCGCCCTGTACTACTCGGCGCGCCGGCGCGCGATTCGCGCGGTGGCGTAGCCGCCGAGCGCGACGCAGGTGAACGAACGAGCCGGGGCGCGAACCGTCGCGCCCCCGGCTTCTACTGCGTCGAGGCTCGCCTGAGAGGCGCACCCCGAGGACCACGCTCAAGGTGCAGCTCCGAAAGGTCAGCGTAGATCGCCTCGGCGTGCTTCGTGATCGTGGCGCGGTCACCTCCGGTGGCCTCAACGCCCCGCAGCGCGACCTCGAGCGCCTCACCGTAGTCATGCTTGGCGGCATCGACGAGAGCCTTCCAGGGGATGCCGGCGAGTTGCGCGGCGATGGCCGAGTCGTAGGCAAGCTGACCGCGGGCCAGCGCGACGGCGATGATCGGATAGCCCATGGAACCGTGCCAGTACGACGCATTGTCGTTCGAGGAGTACGTGCAGCCGTCCTCGGACCAAGCTAGGGCATAGGTACGCGCGCCGGTGGAGGATACGACCTCTGCGTTGGTCGGTCCGAGCAGCCGAACGCGCCCGTCGGCGACCGCGGAAAGTGCCTCGTAGACCGTGACCACAAGGGGCATCGTCCACTCGGTGCTCATTCGTCCTCGCGTCTCTCGCTGTGGACCCGGTCACCCGTCTCGCCGGCCAGCCCGACACAGGCAGGTCGACGCCGTTCGCTTCTTCTTTCCCTTCGGGGGCGATTCAAGAAGCCTCATCAGAGTTGCTCCAGGCCTTCCCTTAGTAGTCCAGCCAGACAACGGTGGAGGGCTGTCGCCGAGCGTCCCATGGCCGTGGGTGGAACGCTTCGTCGGCAGATTCTCAGGCACCCGATGGCGTCGTCCGGCGCGACACGGAGTCGGAATCACGCACGATAGACGAACGGGCAGTCATGTGCGCGCTTCCGGTCGCCGATTCCAGCACGGAGGAGCGTCCGCACACCGCCGGCGCGTTGCAGGGAGGGACTTTGGTCTCGCAGATCGACTTCGTCGTCGAAGCCCTGCCCCTGTGGGTGGGGGCGGCGATTGCGGCCCTTGTGGCCGCCTTCGCCTTCCGCCGGTCTGCCATCCCGGGGGCGACAGCCTTCGCGATCGCGATGCTGGCCCTGCTCGATTGTCGCTCACGTGCGCGCTCTCCATCTCGAGCGTCAGCCCGGTGGCGGAGCTCTTCTGGAACAAGACGAGCTACGTGGGCATCGCGATCCTGCCCGTCGCGTGGTACGTCTTCGCCGCCGAGTACACAGGGACGAGGCCACGGTTCTCGCTGAGGCACTGGGCGCTTCCTGCTGGCCCTGCCGCTGGTGACGCTCACGACGGTCGCGACCGACTCCTGGCACCACCTCGTGTGGGAGAAGCACGTCGCAACACCGGGTGCGGGATATCCCGCAGAGGTCCCCGTCTTCGGCACGTGGTTCTGGATACACACGGTCAACAGCTACGCGCTGCTCGCTCTGGGGGCAGTACTGCTGCTACGCATGGCCCTGCGTTCCCGACGAATCTACCGGCAGCAGTCGGTGATCATCCTGGTCGGGCTCCTGCTCCCGATCACCGCGAACGTCGTCTTCCTCTCTGGCGTCTACCCCCATCCGGGACTGGATCTGACGCCCTTCGTGCTCGCCCTCTCGTCCGCGATGTTCGCCGTGGGACTGTTCCGCCTCCACATGCTCGATCTGTTCCTGGGGCTCGTACCTGTGGCCAGGGATGCCGCCGTCGAGGGCATGGCCGACGGGGTGATCGTGATCGATGAAGCCGGTCGGGTCGCCGACGTGAACTCGGCCGCCGTGACGATCCTCGGGGTGCCGAAGGCCGTCGTGCTCGGCCGGACGGCGGCCGAGCACGCAATCGGCTCGGCGAGCCTGAGCGAGCTCCTTGAGCGACCGGACGGCAGCCGGGTCCAGACAGCCGTCGACGACGACGCCGGGCGAACCTATTTCGACCTGCTCGCCTCGCCCGTCGGGCATCAACAAGGTGCGGGTCACATCGTCGTCGTGCGCGACATCACCGGACACATGAAGGCGGAGGAGGCGCTGCGCGCCAGCGAGGAGCGCTATCGCGCGCTCTTCGAGAACGCCAGAGACATGGTCTTCACCCTGGGGCTCGACGGAGTGTGGAGTCGGTCAACCAGGCGGGTCTGGACATGCTGGAGTACTCGCGCGAGGAGATGGAGGGGCTGCGGGTAACGGACTTCGTGGCGCCCGAGCAGGTGGAGGAGACGCTGGAGTGGCTGGCCGCACACCGCCGCGGCCGATCCGAGGACGTGGGAACGTCACGCTCATCAGCCGGTCCGGAAGGCGAGTGGAAGTTGAGCCCAGTGTCCACGACCTCACCCGTGACGACGAGGTGGTCGCCCTGCAGGGCATCGCGCGAGACGTGACCGAGCGAAGGATGTGGGAGGACGCTCTCCGCCACCAGGCGCTCCACGACATCCTCACCGACCTTCCCAACAGGACGCTGCTGCTCGAGCGACTGGGCCAGGCGATCGCCGTTGCCCAGCGAACACCCACGACGCACGCCCTACTCGTCCTCGATCTGGACAGCTTCAAGGTGGTCAACGACACGTACGGTCACCACTTCGGCGACGCGGTGCTGCGCGAGGTCAGCGCCCGGTTCCTCGCTGCCACGCGTGAGGCCGACACCGTGTCCCGACTCGGCGGCGACAAGTTCGCGGTGCTCATGCTCGACGTGGACCCCGAAGCGGCGGCGAGCGGGGGACGCAGGATGCTCGCCGCCCTCGAGGAGCCAGTCGTCGTCGAGGGGGTGCAGTTCCGCATCGGCGCGAGTGCGGGCATCGCCTTCTATCCGGACCACGACACCGATGCCCACGCCCTGCTCCGCCGGGCCGACGTGGCCATGTACGTAGCGAAGCGCGTGGGCGCGGGCGCGGGCTTCTACTCCCCGGAGGATGACCCCCACAGCTCGTCCCGCGTCACCTTGTTGGCGAAGCTCGATGAGGCACTTCGCACCAATGCTGGCACGCCCCGGGTTCCGCGGCGGCTGAGTTACTTGGGAACCATGCTATCTGCTGCGGTCTTCTGGTTGTAGAGCTCGAGCATCTGCTGCGGCGTGAGTCGTCGCATCCGCGTCTCTCCCCGGTGCCTCAGCGAGCGGTGTCGGCGTCGTGAGTTGTACCAGCCGACGTAGGTGACGAGAGCCAGCTCGAGGTCGAGGCGTGTCGGCCAGCGGTAGCGGCTGATGAGCTCGCGCTTGAGCGTCGAGATCACGCTCTCGGCCATGGCGTTGTCGAGCGCCGTGCCGGTGCGCCCGCGGCTCGGGGCGATGCCGGCTCTCTTCAGCCGCTCGGTGTGCTCGTAGGATGTGTACTGGGAGCCGTTGTCGCTGTGAGCCACGAGACCGCCTTCATGCTCCTGACGGGCGGCGAGCGCCATCTCGAAGGCGTCCGTGACGAGACTCTGGCGCATGTGCGGTGCCAGCTGCCAGCCGACGATGTGCCGCGTATGGACGTCGAGCACGAGGGCGAGGTAGGCCCAGCCCTGCCAGGTGCGCACGTAGGTGAAGTCGGAGAGCCACACGGCGTCGGGGCGGGTGGCCGTGAAGTCCCGGCGCACGAGGTCCGGGGCGGCCAGCGGGGCGAGGCCCGGCAGGGTCGTCTTCTTGCTCTCGACCGGCCCCACGCCGACGAGGCCGTTCCCGCGCATCAGGCGCTCGACGGTGCAGCGGGCGACCCGGACGCCGGTCTCGTTCAGCTCGTCCCAGATCTTGAGCTGGCCGTAGACGCCGCCGCTGCCCGCGTGCACGCGGCGTATCTGGGCGAGCAGCCAGACGTCACGCAGGGCACGGGCCGAGGGTGGCCTGGTCCTGCGGGCGCGGTAGGCGCTCACCGAGACCTCGAGCTCCCGACAGATCGGCTCGACCCCGAGGCGGGTGCGGTTCGCATCGACGAAGGCGCTCACCTCGGACGGGGCTGGTCGAGCTCGCGGGCGAAAAACACGCTCGCCGCCTTGAGGATCTCGTTGGCGCGGCGCAGGTCACGGACCTCGCGGCGCAGCGTCGCCAGCTCCTCGCGCTCGGCGCTCGCCAGCCGGTCGGCGCGGGTGCCGTCGTTCGCCTCGTCCTGGCGCACCCAGACGCGCAGGGTCTCGTGGTGGATGCCGAGGTCACGCGCGACCGCGGCGATCGGACGCTCCGACTCGCGGGCGATGCGCACACTGCGCTGCCGGAACTCCGGTGAGTACTTCGATGGTCTGGCCATGAGACGCGGTCTCCCTTCCCTGAGGATACGATCCTCCAAGAAACGGAGCCTCCGTCAAACCCGGGGCGTGCCCCCACTGAGGCGTGTCCGCCGACGGTCCCTCGCTTCGGAGACTGCGTCCGAAAGGGGACAGCTCATGATGGTACTCGGCGTCGACCCGCACAAGAACAGCCACACCGTCGTCGCCCTCGAGGCCGCCACCGGCGAGGTGCGCGGCGAGCTCACCGTGACGGCCGACCAGCGCGGAAGCGAGCGGCTCCTCGCCTGGGCCCGCTCACTCGGCTCCGAGCGCCGCTTCGCCCTCGAGGACTGCCGCCACGTCTCGGGGCGCCTCGAGCGCTTCCTCATCGCCGCCGGCGAGGGCTGCGTGCGCGTGCCGCCCAAGCTCATGGCGCAGGTGCGGCGCAGCGCTCGCAGCCGCGGGAAGAGCGACGCGATCGACGCCGCGGCGATCGCCCGAGCCGCCCTGCGCGAGCCCGGCCTGCCCGAGGCTCGTCTCGATGGCCCCGAGCGTGAGCTGCGCCTGCTCGCCGACCACCGCGACGACCTGGTCGCCGAGCGCACCCGCATCCAGAGCCGCCTGCGCTGGCATCTGCACGATCTGGCGCTCGACCTTGCGGTGCCGCCCAAGGCGCTCGATCGCGCCTGCTGGCTCGCGCGCCTGGAAGAGGCTCTCGCCCCGCTCGACGGCGTGCAGGCACGCGTCGCCTGTGAGCTGACGCGCCGCTGCCGCACGCTCTCGGCGGAGATCGCCGCCCTCGGGCGCGAGATCTCAAGGCGCGCCGCCGAACTCGCGCCCGAACTCCTCGAGCTGCCCGGCTGCGGCGCCCTCACGGCCGCCCGCCTGCTCGGTGAGACGGCCGGCGCCCTGCGCTTCGCCATGCACGCCGGCGTCGCACCCCTGCCGGTCTCGAGCGGCCGGAGCGACCGCTACCGGCTGAACCGCCGTGGCAACCGTCGCCTGAACGCCGCCCTGCACCGCATCGCCATCACGCAGCTGCGCTGCCATGAGCCGGCGAAGCTCTACATGGCTCGCAAGCGCACGGAGGGCTAAGAGCACGCGCGAGGGGCTGCGCTGCCTCAAGCGCCACTTGGCGCGCACTGTCTGGCAGGCGATGCGCAGCGCCGAGGTGCGGCGCGGGGCCGCACCGACAGATGCTGGCCCCGCGACCCGGCCAGACCTGGCCCTGGCGAGCTGAGGAGTTGACATAGGAGCAACGAATGGCCCAGGGGTTCCTCATGGCGCGGCCCATGCCGGCCGAGGCGGCAACGGACTATCTGCGGGGCCGCAAGCTGACCTGGGTGCGAACCGACCCGTCTGCGGCCCGCTCTACCCGCTGACGGGCGAGGCCGAGGCGCAGGGCACCTCAGGTCCAGCCCGCCATGAAGAAGTGACGCCGATCTGGTGCCGAAGGTGGGAGTCGAACCCACACACCCCGTGAAGGGCAGAGGATTTCAAGTCCTCGGCGTCTACCACTTCCGCCACTTCGGCTCTCCCGGGAGTATACCCCGCCCCAGGCAGCCCCCGAGACGACGAAGGCGCTCAGGCTCCCGGGTGAGGCCCGAGCGAACCGTCGGCCAACGCCAGCGCCGCACCCTCTAGCAGGTCAGCCTCGCTGCACCGCACCTCGGAGAATCCGAACGCCTTGCACGCCTCACGCGCGATCAGAGCGCCGGCCAGGATGACGCCCTCGCGTCCCGGCTGCAGACCCGGAAGGAGGAGGCGCTGCGCGCTCGTCATCGCAGCGAACTGCCCGATGAAGCGATCGATCTCGTCGACGGTCAGAACGTACCCGTGCACCAGCTCGGAACGGTACTCCCGAAGTTGAAGCTTGCACGCCGCAAGCGTCGTGAAGGTGCCGGCCACACCAACAGCGGCACGCGCGGCGCCGCGGACGGCGGCCGGCACTCCCTTGTGCAACACGCCGGCCACGTACCGCGCGAGGTCCTCAATCTCCGAGCAGCCGGGCGGATCATGCCCGATGAAGCGCTCCGTGAGACGGACAGCGCCGATGTCGAGACTGAAGACGTGGTCGGGTGGGCGGCCGGGCAGACCGAGTGCGAACTCAGTGCTTCCGCCGCCGATGTCGACGAGCACGAGGGGGCCCTCGATGCGGCCCGGCAGTTCCGCCGTGCCGCCGCGAAAGGCCAGGTGCGCCTCCTCCTCCCCAGTCAGGATCCTTGCAGGCAGCCCGAGGTCGCGCTCGACCGCGGCGAGGAACGCCGAGCCGTCGGCAGCATCCCTGAGGACGCTCGTCGCGACGAGAAGGTGTCGAGCTGGACCAAACGCCGCAAGACGAGATGCGTACTCCGCCAGACAGTCGCTTGTGCGCTCCATCGCCTCCGGATGCAGCCGCCCCGTGGCGCCGACGCCCTGCCCCAGGCGCACGACAGTGGTGAGACGCACGATACTCTCGATTGCTTCTCGCCCCTGCACGTCGGCAAGGAAGAGCCGGCAGGTGTTGGTGCCGAGGTCGATGATCGCGACTCTCATCGCTTCCCCACCCCGCTCGACACGCCGACGCTCATTCCCCGAGACCAGCGGTTGCGACGAACACGGAGCAGCGTCGATCCTGGCACCAAGGGCTGGTGACGGAAGCAAGGATGGCCTCGCCGAAGACGTACCCGGGATGCGCGAACGCATGTGCGACATGAGCGTGCAGGCACTTGACGCCACCCTTGTCTGCCACGCCCCCCACTCCCGTCATCAGCGAGGATCCCGCATCGACCATCGTGAGGCCGTACCGGTCGACGAGGCGTCGCCGCCGGCGTCGTGTGACGTTGATGGCCGCCTCCACAGAAGCAGCCAGCGTCGATTCCTCGCCCAAGCGCCGGCTCCAGTTCCGTATGCCGCCGGCGCTCTCGAGGGCGCCCACGGCTGCCACGAGAGACGGACAGGTGCAGTAGTAGAGCGTCGGGAAGGGCCGACCCCCCTGGTCGTACGGCAGGTTCTCGACGACCGCAGGAAACCCGAACGGGCAGCGCGCGACCACCTGGCTCATCGCGCGCGGGGCACGCCGCACTTGCCCACCGACGACGGCGAGGTCGCGACCACTCACGACGGCGGCTCCTGAAGGGCACTGGCTCACAGCGGCGTCAGTGCAGCAAGGTACGCCAGAGATCCTCAACGCGGTCCAGCACCGAGAACGAATCAGCGGGGGGGAGTGTCTCGGTGCGCGCCGCTTCCTCTTCGGCGCGATCAGGAAGGCCCTTGATGACGAGCAGTTGAGTGTCGGGCGGGACGAGCCCGGAGCGGGAAAGGGCTCGCTGCTCGATGTAGGCGTCCGTGTTGAGAAGCTGCACCTGCCGCTTCAGAAGGGCTTGCTCGGACCGAGCGGTCTCGAGTGCCGCCACCTCCTTCTGATGGCGGTCCTGCTGCGTGAAGAACTGGCGTAGGGGGCCTAGGTAGAAGGATGCCGCGATGAGGACCAGCACGAGGATTGCAAGGCGCCCCAAATGCAGGCGCGGCCTTCGGCTTTCGGGTCCGCTGGAGCGCCGGGCGCGACGACTCCCGGCGCCCGCAGGCCGCTCGACTGACGTCGCTTGCGCCACGTGCCCTTCGCTCCTCTCCTCCATGCCGGTCCGCCGCTCAGGCGGCAGTCACTACAGATTCGGGGGCCCTTGCGTGCCTCCCTGCCTGTGGGGCGCTAGGAGAAGCTCTTCGGCACGACGCGAGCCTCGATCAGGTTCGTCGCGCCGGCCTCGACCTGTACGCCGGCAGTGACGACCACGCTTTCTCCCGTCCGCACCAGTCCAGCCTCGAACGCACGGGCCACGCCCTCGGTCACGACCCCGCCGGCGTCGTCCGCCTTGCTGCCCGGCAGGGAAATGACTCCCCACGTCAGGCAGAGCTGACGCACCGTCCGCGGCGATGGACTCACGGCGACGATGGCCTGCCTCGGCCTGTACTTCGCCACGTTGCGTGCAGTCGCCCCGGAAGCGGTCGCGGTGATGATAGCGGCAGCCCCGACCTTGCGGGCAACATCGCAGGCGCCGTAGCTGATCGCGCCGGAGATGTCCTCTCGATCCAGGGCCCACTTCTGCGGCGCACGAGTCTCGCGCTCCATGCCGTCCTCGACGGTTTCGGCGATGCGTGCCATCGTGGCCACCGACTCCACGGGATACGAGCCCGCCGCCGTCTCGCCTGAGAGCATGACGGCGCAAGTGGAGTCGTAGATGGCATTGGCGACGTCGCTCACCTCGGCGCGAGTGGGACGAGGGTTTGTCATCATCGACTGCAGCATCTGCGTGGCGGTGATGACCGGCTTGCCGGCCCGCACGGCCGCCCGGATGAGGCGCTTCTGCCAGATCGGCACCTCCGCCTGAGGAATCTCCACGCCGAGATCGCCACGCGCGACCATCACGGCGTCGGCGACCTGCAGGATGTCGTCGATCGCCGCGAGCGCCTCTCGCTTCTCGATCTTGGCGACGACCATCTGGTCGCCGCCGGCGACGTCTATCAGCTCCTTCAGCCGCACGACATCGGGAGCGCCACGCACGAAGGACTGCGCGACGAAATCCACATCCTGGGTCAGTCCGAAGGCGAGGTGCTTCTCATCTGCAGCGGTCAATGTCGGCACGTCGAGACGGGTGTCCGGGAGGTTCACTCCCTTACGCGAGGTGACGACCCCTCCGTCGACGACCCGCAGCACGGCCCTCGGGGACGTACCTGAAGTCGCCAGGCTTTCGGCCACCAGAGCGATGGCGCCGTCGTCGATCAGCACCTGCTGGCCCGGCAGCAGATGGGCGAGGAGCGACGGGTCACTGAGGGGCAGGAAGGCCCCCTCGCCGAACTCGACACGCTCGCCGGCGACGAGCTCGACGGGCTGAGACAGGTGCCCCAGACGCAACTTGGGCCCCGGCAGGTCGATCATGATGGCGACGGGCACACCCCGGCGAGCGCTCACGGCGCGCACCCTGGCGATGGTCCGGGCGTGCTCGTGCCTCTCGCCGTGCGAGAGGTTGATGCGCGCCACGTCCACCCCGGCCTCGATCAGCCTGTCTATCGTGACCTCGTCCCAAGATGCGGGGCCGAGAGTCGCGACGATCCTCGTGCGACGCCTCATCGCATCACCCAGTTGGACTTCGCAGGTCGACAGATGACCTTGCTCTACTTCCGCAAGTTGTAGAAGGCGCCCATCCCCGGGTACTCCGCGACCTCGCCGAGCATCTCTGAGATGCGCAGCAGCTGGTTGTACTTCGCCACCCTGTCGCTCCGTGCGGGCGCGCCGCTCTTGATCTGCCCGGCGTTGGTGGCCACCGCCAGATCGGCGAGCGTCGTGTCCTCCGTCTCTCCTGAGCGGTGAGAGCAGACCGCCGTCCAGCCGGCGCGCTTGGCCATCTCGATGCAGTCGAGCGTCTCGCTCAGAGTGCCTATCTGATTGAGCTTGATGAGGACGGAGTTGGCGCTGCCCTCGGCGATACCCCGAACCAGGCGTTCCGTATTGGTGACGAAGAGGTCGTCGCCCACGATCTGGACGCGATCGCCGAGCCTCTCCGTCAACAGCTTGAAGCCATCCCAATCGTCCTCGGCGAGTCCGTCCTCGATGCTGATGATCGGGTACTTGTCGACGAGCGCGCTGTAGAAGTCGACCATCTCGGCCGAGCTCAAGCTTCGGCCCTCTCCGGCAAGCACGTACATGCCGTCGCTGAAGAAGCTCGAGGCGGCGGGGTCGAGCGCGATACGCACATCGGCGCCGGGCTCGTAGCCGACGGTGTCGATGGCCTCCATGATCACCCGGATGGCCTCCTCGTTGGACGAGAGGTCGGGGGCGAAACCCCCCTCATCGCCGACGGCTGTGCTGAGGCCCCTCTTTCTGAGGACGTCCTTCAGCCCGTGGTACACCTCGGCGCAGACGCGCACTGCCTCCGGGAAGGTCTCAGCGCCGACCGGCATGATCATGAACTCCTGCAGGTCGACGTTGTTGTCGGCGTGCTGGCCGCCGTTCACGATGTTCATCATCGGGACGGGAAGCTGGAATGCGTTGCAGCCGCCGATGTACTGGTACAGCGGCAGCTCGAGCGCCGAAGCCGCGGCGTAGGCGGTAGCGAGCGAGACACCGAGGATCGCATTGGCGCCTAGGTTCGCCTTGTTGGGCGTGCCGTCGAGCTCGATGAGCTGACGATCGACGAGACGCTGATCGGTCGCGTCCAGCCCCATGATCCCCTCGGCGATGTAGCTGTTGGCGTTGTCGACGGCCCTGCACACGCCCTTGCCGAAGTACTCACCGCCGCCGTCGCGAAGCTCCACGGCCTCGTATTCGCCCGTCGAGGCCCCCGAGGGCACGGCGGCGCGTCCCACACTGCCTGAATCAAGCTCGACCTCGACCTCGACCGTCGGATTGCCGCGCGAGTCGAGGATCTGCCTGGCTACGACGTCGATGATGGTGGTCATACTCGTCCCTCCGGTTCACTCCGTGTCGGCGGCCGCGCCGCCTTCGACGGTCTTGGCACGCTGGTAGAAGGCCTCCTGCTGCGCCAAGTCTAACGCACGCCACTCATGGCCCTCAGCCTCCGCCAGCGTTGCCGCTGCGGTGACCCGCCGCTCGAAACGCCGCGACGTCTCCCTCAGGGCCAGATCGGGGTCGATGTGCAGAAGACGCGCCACGTTGACTGTGGCGAAGAGCAGGTCGCCGACCTCGTGCAAGACGCGCGGGTCGTGGCGGTCGGGATCGGCCGGGCCTCCGGGGGCAAGACGCCCAGCCTCCTCGAACAGCTCCGCCAGTTCCTCGTGCTCCTCGGCGATCTTGTGGAACCCCTCGGCGGCTGTGCTCCAGTCGAAGCCGACTGACGAGGCGCGCTGCTGGAGTTTGCGCGCGTGTAGCAGGGCCGGCGCCGCGCGCGGCACGTCGTGGAAGATGCCCGCGCGGCCCTCCTGCTCCACCTTGATCCGTTCCCAACGTCCCTTGACGTCGGCCGCCGTCTCGGCGACCGCGTCGGCGAAGATGTGGGGATGACGCCGGATCAGCTTGGCCTCGATCTCGTGCGCCACGAGGCCGAGATCGCCGGCCGCCTGCTCGTCCAGCATCATCGCCAGCAGCACGACCTGCAGGAGAAGGTCGCCGAGCTCGCCAAGCTCAGCTTCGAGATTCCCGTCGGCGACGGCGTCGGCGAGTTCGTACACCTCCTCGACGGTGTACCCCATGATGTCGCCTGGAGTCTGCTCGCGGTCCCAGGGACACTCCACGCGCAGTACGTCGACGATGCGCTTCAGCGAGACCAGCTCCTGTCCCAGCAGGGCATCATCGAAGGCCACACCGAGAGGAACGGTGAGCGGCGGCGCGACACAGCGCGCGCGAAGCGCGCGCGCAAGCTGAGGGCCGCGCACTCCGGCGAGTGCGACCGTGACGTCCGCATCAAGGGATCGGCGGGCGAGATCGTCGAGTTCGCCTTCGGCGTCGGCGTCGAACGTGATAGGCGTCCCGCCGCCCGCAACTACGGCCTCCTCAACGAGGCTCGCCAGATCTCGCGAAAGCCCGTCCGGGACAGAGACGGCGGCGGCGCCGCCCAGCGCCCGCAGCGAAGCTGCGGGCACGAGCTCGGCGGCAGCGCCGATGTACACGAGCGCCAGGCTCATCGCGGGCCCGGGCTCTCGCGAGTCGCCGGGCTACTCCTCACTCGCGGGCGGTGGAGACGACGAGCCCTCGGGACTCGGGCTCGACGCCGCTCGGAGCTCGTCCGGATCGTATCCTGGGGCGTAGACGATCTCGGCCTCTTCCTCGGCCTCCTCGAGCCACTTGTTCCACGTCTCCTCCTCACCGGCGAACTTGAGCTGCTGTTCGATCATCGGCTTGGCGTCTTCGTACGACGTGGTGCTGCCCTTCGTGCGCTCGAGCACCTGGATGATGTGGAAGCCGAACTGCGTCTTCACCGGGTCCGAGATCTCCATCAGCTTGATGCTGAACGCGACCTCCTCGAACTCCGGGACGAACGATCCCTCAGGGCGACTGCCCAGTGCCCCGCCCTCGTTCTTCGAGCCGGGGTCGATCGAGTACTCCTTGGCGACCTTCTTCCAGTTGGCGTCGCTGGGATCGGCCACGAGCAGCGCTTGCACCTCTTCAGCCTCTGCTTTGGTCTTCACCAGCACATGCCGGGAGTCGACTGTCGGGGCGGCCGCGAACTGCTCCTTGTTGGCGGGATCGTCGTAGTAGGCCTTCATCTCCGCCTCGCTGACCTCTACGCCCTCGCCGACCTTCGCGCGGACCTTGTCCTGCAGCATCTGGGCCTCGACCTGAGCGCGCAACTCCTCCTCGGTGACACTCTGCTCTTTGAGAAGCGCATCGAGCTTCTTCTGGCCGCCCACCTGCTCCGTGATCTCCTTCATGCGCGCATCGAGCTCTTCCTCCGTGACCTCGATGTCCATCTCGGCCGCTTCCTGCTTGATGAGCTCGTTCTGCACGAGGTAGTCCACGACGTTCGCGCGGAGCTGGTTGTACTCGGCGCTTCCCTCCTCGGGAAACGTCGGCGCATCCTCCTGCGCGGCGTACTGCGCCTCGGCCTGCTTGATGATCGCGTCGTACTGCTCCTGCGTCACGACACCGCTCTCGCCGACCGCGGCGATGGCGCCCGCCGGGACCTTCTTCTCGCCACACCCCGCCAGCACCACGACGGACACGAGCAGGACGATCAGGATGGCAGCCGCACTGACTCTCTTCATATGTGTTCTCTCCCGGAGATCGAAGGGTGTGCGTCGTGTGGGTCGGGCGCCGCTGAGGCGCGACTGTCGATTATAGCATCGAGCGTAGACTCGACCCACCCGAGAAGGGGGGTCTCTCCGACAAGATGGGCGCTCAGTGAGCGTTGCTGCTTGAGGTACACCACCCGGCTGTCGCCGGCGCGCAGGCGCGCCGCCGCGGCGTCGTCGAGGTCGAGTCCGCCGACCTGAAGGCGACTCCCGCGATAGGTGACGGCGCCTGCCCCGAGCGCCAGAGCCTTGAGCTTGATGGCCTGCAGCGTGAGAAGACCCTCGACAGGCTCCGGCGGCGGCCCGAAGCGATCGGCCAGCTCGACGCGCACGTCGCCCAGCTCCCGCAGCGCTGGCGGCGCGTGCGATGTGACGATGGGCGTCGATCTTCGCCGCCTCGTAGGCGATGTACTCCGGAGGCACGTACGCGGTCACCGGAATGTCGACACGCACCGGAGCCACGGGCGGAGCCTGATCACCCTGCATCTCGTGCACGGCCTCTTCCAGCATCTGCGCGTACATCTCGAAGCCGACGGCCGCCACCTGGCCGGACTGCTCGTCGCCGAGCAGACTGCCGGCCCCACGGATCTCCAGATCGGCCATGGCGATCCTGAAGCCCGCCCCCAGCTCGGTGTGGTCGCTCAGCGTCGTCAGGCGGGCGGCCGCCTCGCTGGTCAGCATCTCCTCGCTCGGGTACAGCAGGTAGGCATGGGCGTACGCCTCGCCGCGACCGATGCGGCCCCTGATCTGGTACAGCTGCGCCAAGCCCAGCAGGTCCGCGCGGTCGACGATCAGTGTATTGGCGCTCGGGATGTCGATGCCGCTCTCGATGATCGCCGTCGTGACGAGCAGGTCGGCCTCACCGGCCAGGAAGGCCAGCATGACCTTCTCGAGAGCGCGTTCCTGCATCTGCCCGTGAGCCACGAGCAGTCGCGCCTTCGGAACCAGTTCCCGGACATGCTCGGCGACCTGCTCGATCGTCTCCACGCGGTTGTGCAGGTAGAACGCCTGACCCTCGCGCGCCAGCTCCTTCTCGAGGGCGGCGCGCACCAGGTCGTCGCGGTACTCCCCGATGTAGGTACGGATCTCGTGACGGCCGCGCGGAGGCGTCTCGATCACCGATATGTCCCGGATGCCGGTCAGCGACATCTGCAGCGTGCGCGGGATCGGGGTGGCTGAGAGGCTGAGCACATCCACCTGGAGCCGGAGATTGCGAAGCAGTTCCTTCTGACGCACACCGAAGCGCTGCTCCTCGTCGACGATCACAAGGCCCAGATCGCGTGGCTGCACGTCGGTGCTGAGCAGCCGATGGGTGCCGATCAACACGTCGAGCGTCCCGGCGTTGAAATCGGCCAGGATGCGGCGCTGCTCGGCGGCAGTGCGAAAGCGCGAGACCATCTCGACCTTGACGGGCAGGTCGGCGTAGCGCTCGCGGAACGTCATCAGGTGCTGCTCGGCGAGAATGGTCGTAGGTACCAGGACGAGAGCCTGTTTGCCGGCCTCCGCCGCCTTGAAGGCAGCGCGCAGGGCGACCTCTGTCTTGCCGTACCCGACGTCGCCGCAGATGAGGCGGTCCATGGTATGCGGCGCCTCCATGTCGTTCTTGACCTCGTCGATCGCCTCGGCTTGGTCCTCGGTCTCCTCGAACGGAAAGGCGTCCTCCAGGTGGCGCGTCAGGTCTCCGTCCGCAGGGTAGGCGAAGCCGGGGGTCGCCTGCCGCGTCGCGTACAGCTGCAGGAGTTCACCCGCCATCTCGACGACGGTCCTCCGGGCGCGCGTCTTGACCGTCTGCCAGTGAGTACCGCCGAGCTTGTCCAGCACCGGCGTCCCGCCTGAAGAGCCGATGTAGCGGCTGACCTTGCCGATCTGGTCGTGCGGCACGAAGACGCGGTCCTCGCCCTTGAACTGCAGGACAAGGTAGTCGCGGGTGATGCCGCCTACGGTGCGCGTCTCGATGCCGCTGAACTGGGCGATGCCGTGCTCCTCATGCACGACGTAGTCGTCGGGGCGCACGTCGAAGAAGCTCGTCAGCCGGGCGCTGCCTCCGAGGCGCCGCGCGCGCGGCGCAGCGCGCAGAAGAGCTCGTCTCGCTGAGGACGGCCAGCTTGAGATCGGCGGAGATGAAGCCGTCGCGCAGGGGCGCCGCCAGGAAGTAGAGGCCCGCGGAGGCCTCGCCGCCACGGGCCAACTGCTCGCGCGTGACGACCTCGGCGTCTACCGTGCGCAGCCGGTAGGTGGCGCGCTCCGCCTCCCCAGGGTGGCGAAAGGCTACGAAGACGCGGTAGCCGTCGCGCACCAGGCGCAGAAGGTCGCGCTCGGCTCCGGTGATGTCGCGGGCAGCGAACTGCGGTCGCGAGGCGTTGAACTGGATGGCCTGGTCGCGCTGCACGACGTCGATCTGGAGAGCCCCTCCGAGCAGTGCGCGCACCTCGGGAAGCGGCACGTGGAAGCGCTCCTGTGCGCCCGTGTCACCGACCGCCACCCTCACCTCACCGTCGAACTCGCCGAGCGCCCTGTACGTCTCGTCGGAGTTGAACAGCGCGACCCGCAGCCCGGCCGCAGCGATCTCGTCGGCCACGGTCGTGAACTGCCCGACGAGACGCGCCGAGCGCCCGGACGCCGGCACGCCGATACAGCTCGTCGGGCGCCTCTTCCCTGCCCTCGCGCTCCCAGGCCGCGAGAGCCTCATGCAGCGCCCCTTGATACTCCGGCAGGGACCTGTCCGCCTCGAAGGCGGCGTAGGCGATGGCGCTGTCGAGCACCCCCGTGCTTCGCTGGGAGTAGATCGAGAAGGTCCGCAGCGACTCGACCCGGTCGCCCCAGAAATCGATACGCAGCGGGTCGCCGAGAGCTGGGTAGACGTCGATGAGGCCGCCGCGCACGGCGTACTCGCCGCGGCCGCGGACCTGCTCGACGCGTTCATAGCCAAGCGCCGCAAAGCGCTCGACGACTCCGTCGAACGAGATCTCATCGCCGGGGGCCAGGGAGACCGGGTGCGGCTGCCGGTCGAGCGGCAGGAAGCGCTCCGACAGCGCGACCGCCTCGGCGACTACGACGCCTCCATGGGCGAGCGCCGCGAGCGCCTCCTGGCGCTCGCCGACGACATGCGGAGCGGGAGCCACGTCGGCGCCGTAGAACACGCCGCGAGCGGGAAGCACCGGCACGGATCGATCGAGGTACAGGGCGAGGTCGGCGGCCAGTCTGGTCGCCGACTGTCCGTCGGGCGCGACGACCAGCCACCCGGGGGCGTCGATCGCCGAAAGCGCCCCGGCGAGCAGGTACGGGGCGAAGAAGCTCGGGGCGTACGCGGCCCATCCGCGGCTCAGTCGAGGAACCGCCGCCTCGAACGCCTTGCTCTGCAGAAGGTAGTGCCTGAACACGTTCCCGCCTGACCTCAGGCGGCAACGCCGCCGCTCACCTCAGCGAACCGTCAATTTCGCCTTGCTGAGGCTGGTCTGTCGGTTGCCCGCGACGTCATAGGCACGCGCTTCGACCCGGTACGTGCCGCGCGCCAGCTTGATGCCGAAGCGCCAGTTGCGTGTCTCGCCGACCTGGACTGCGGTACGCGGCTCTTCTTGACAACGCGCCCGCCCGACGTGCGCACCCACAGCTTGACGACGGCGCTGGCGCTCGAGAACGCCGGATCGGTCAGCGTGTAGCGCAAATTGGCGGTGCCCTTCACGCGAGCGACATCGCTCTGGACCGTCACCTTGGGCGGCTTCGTGTCCCTGGCCTGACCCCCGTCGACGAACGCCTTGAGGCAGACGTTCGACTTGGAGTACCCACTCATCGTCGTCAGGTCTCTCCACGAAGCCCCGTCCGCGCTGACATACGACTGCCCGGCAGCCGCTCGCGGCGATGTGAGGCTGGAAGGATGCTCGATCGCGATAGGCCGCACCCACCCAGGAGTCGTCAGGCGGACGGCGACGACGAAACGTTGACCGGCGGTCACCGCAACGGGCTCTTTGAGCCGCACGGTGCGATAGCCACCGACGCCAAACGATCCGCTGGCCACGATCGGCGCCGCGACCACCGCACCCGTGGTGTCGGCGACACGGACCTCGTACGAGGAGTCGGGCATCCGAGCGTAGAAGGAGACCGCCCTCACCGTGCCGCTTCCCGCGCAGAGGTATCGGTTCGCGAACCAAGCCGTGTCGCTACCGTAGCCCATGGTCCTCGTCCAGGCCATGGGATCATGCTGGTAGATCGCGTCGTAGTTGCTCCTGGACTCAATGCCATCGAACACCGCCGCCTCGCTGGCGAATCCGGCGTCGTAGTAGGAGACCCAGAAGTATCCCTTGAGTCCCCACTGCGGCCCCCAGCTGTTCTTGATGAGGAAGGCGCCGTTGCCTGCCGGACGCCTGAGGAACCTGCTCGCAGGGTACTTGTCGTTCCAGCCGACGACGGACACGTGATGGGTGAGCTTCGTCGAGGTCGTGTAGTGCGCCTTGGTCGCGCGGTTGAGGGACCAGCTCTGGTAGGCCATCGCCGCAGAGACCGCGCCACGCGTCGTGATCGCCCACTTCAGAGGACCGTTGTCGCGGGGCCCGCTCCGCGGCGGCAGATAGTACACGTTCTGGACATGACGAACGGCCCGCAGACCCTCCGGCGACTTCCCGGGGCGCGGATAGCGGTCGTCACGCTCGAGCACCGGGCCTTCCCAGCGCGCGACATAGGCGGTCGAGATACGGTTCGTGGCGCGACCCTGGTAGTTCAGGCGCGACGCCTGGTGGTTCGCCAGATGGTTCTCCGAGAGATTGAGTCGGCTGCCAGGCAGGAGGCAGGACTCGAGCGAGCCCATGGCGGACATCACCCAGCAGGTCGCGTAGCCGCTCTGGTCGCGAACGCCCGTGACGCGTCCGCGATCGCGGAGATCGTAGGACGAGGGATACTTGCGGGCGGGGTCGTCCCAAGGCGCCGCCGAAGCCGGGCCGGCGGCCACCGCCACGGTGCAGAGGGCGACGCCCAGCGCTGCCGCCCACGCGCTCGCCGCGCCCCTCCAGCTGGGTGCTCTCATCCGGCTCACTCCTCCTCCGACCGCGACGCGCGGAATCCGCGCCGAAGCGCTAGCGTACAGGATACGCCCTCCCCGTCGGTAGCCACGACAGGCGATGCGCGCGCCAGACACTGCCTGGCAAATAGAATCGTCGAAGATGATGCCAAGACCCCGACAACGTCGTCCCTCGCATCCGCGCCCCAATGCAAGCCGTCTCCCCCTTTGGATCCTCGCTGTTCTTCTAGCCGCGGCCGCTCTCTCCTGGCCGTCGACGGCGACTGCGGACATCTCCTCCGAGATTGGCGCGATCCTCGCGCGGCACCAGATAGACACGTCGGCGACCGGGGTCTTCGTCTGGGACCTCGACGCAGCGCGTCCGGTCTACTCATGGAACGATGACGAGGAGTTCGCGCCCGCGTCCAACATGAAGCTCGTCACCTCAGCGGCCGCACTCATGAATTGGGGCGCCGATCACCGTCTGGCGACCGAGCTCTACCTGCCGGACGTCCGCATCACCGACGGTGTCCTGCCCGGGGACCTCTACCTGCGCGGCCTTGGCGACCCAAGCCTCTCGACACGCGACTACCAGCGTCAAGACCTGGGGTTCTCGACAGCCTCGCTGGAGGCGTTCGTTCGCGGTCTGCGCGCTCGCGGGGTGCATACCATCAGCGGACGTGTGCTGGGCGACGAGAGTTGGTTCGATGACGAGCGCACCGTCTCCACCTGGAAGCCGGGGCTCGAGACGCAGTGCGGACCTCTCTCGGCCCTGTCTGGCAACGGTGGCGTCCACGACGACCAGAGGGTCGACTCTCCGGCCACCTACTCTGCGCAACTGCTCACCACAGCGCTGCGCAAGGCCGGCATCACGATCGAGGGCAGGCCCGGAACAGGAGAGGCGCCAGCCGAGGCCAGGCTGCTGCAGCAGCAGTCCTCCGCCCCGCTTCGCGTGCTCCTGCGGCACATGAACAAGGAGAGCGACAACCTCTTCGCCGAGGTGCTTCTCAAGGGACTCGGCAGGGACTTCCAGGACTTGGGAGCCACCAGCGTGGGCACACTGCTGTCCGCCGCCACCCTGGCGAGCGTGGGCGCGCCGAGCGACGCCTATGTAGTGCAGGACGGCTCGGGGCTCAGCTACGGCAACCGTCTAACGCCATACGTCATCGTCCGACTCCTCGGCGCGATGCGACAGCGACCAGACTTCGACGTCTTCTACGACTCCCTTGCGATCGCCGGCAAGGACGGCACGCTCGCGGAGCGCATGCGCGGCACGGCAGCCGCCGAGAACGCGCGAGCCAAGACGGGGACGCTCAATGTCGCCACGGGCCTCTCGGGCTACGTGACGAGCGCCAACGGCCATCTCGTCGCGTTCTCGATACTGATGGCCGGCGACCCGATCGATTGGGTGAACTCCACCGGAGCGCAGGACAAGATCGTGGCGGCGCTCGCCGAGACCCGCCTCCCGGGCAAGCGCCAGCTGCGCGTCACGCCGAGGCTGCGCCAGGCCGTGGCTTCAAGCGTCACCGCCGGACACGCTGCTGGTCGCGCCCTCCGGCCCGGAGTCCAGCCATGACTCCGCTGCGTCCGCGGACGCAGCGACCAGGGCCTCTACCTCGGCTCTCGGCTGGGTGAAGCGGGCGAGAACGTAGGCGGCGACAACGTCCGGGTCGTAGCTCGCGGGGCGGTCCACACCGACGCGCAGACGCGCGTAGTCGGAGCCGATGAGACCTGTGATGCTCTTCAGCCCATTGTGGCCACCGCTGCCGCCGCCCAGCGTCAGCCGCAGGCGGCCGAACGCCAGGTCGATGTGGTCGTGCACGACCAGCACCCTGTCGAGCGGTAGTCCGACACTGCGCAGAGCGGCGGCGACGCTGCGGCCGCTCTCGTTCATGAACGTCGTGGGCTCCAGGAGGAGAACACTGTGCCCACAGATATCACCGACGGCGTAGCGCCCGTGGTAGCCGCGCTTCGCTTTCGCGACGCCGTGGCGGTGCGTCAAGGCATCGATGACCATGTAGCCGATATTGTGGGGTGTCCCCTCGTACGTCGGCCCGGGATTCCCCAGGCCGACGATCAGATGGTCCACAGGCGTACGCGATGGGCCGCGGGCCATGGCTCCCCCCGCCGCGTCGCGAGTGTGCGCCGGCGCTCTACTCGGCTTCCTCTTCGGTACCGACGATCCCGGGCTCCTCTTCCTCCTCGAGGCCTGTCTCGACTTCCTCCTCCTCCACCTTGCGAGGCGGCAGCACCGAGCACATCACCTGATCCAGGTTCCCGGTCAGCACGATGCCGGCAGGGACCACCAGGTCGGCGACCTTGGCCGTGTCGTTGATTTCGAGATCGCTGATATCGAACGAGAGGCTCTCGGGGATAGCGGTGACCAGTCCCTTGACGGTGACCTCGCGCAGCGACTCGTCGAGGACCCCGCCGGCCTTCACGCCCGCGGACTCGCCCTCGAAGCGCACGGCGACAGCCGTCTCGATCGTCTCGTCGAGCCTGATCTCCTGCAGGTCGATGTGCGCCGCTGTACTTCTCGTCGGATGCAGGTCGACGTCTTTGATGATCACCTTGCGTGAGCCGCGCTGGCCCTCGATGGTGACATCGAGCACGGCGTGACCACCGCCGCTCCTCGAGAGAGCCTCGCGCATGACGTGAGGCTCAACGGCGATCATGGTCGCCTCCTTGCCGTGCCCGTAGATCACGCCGGGGATGAAGCCGGACTTGCGCAGCCGCCTTGCGGCGCGGCTCCCGGTGGCGTCGCGCGACTGTACGACGATGCTGACGTTATCCATTCGTCTCTCCTGCTAGAAAAGCTGGTTCTCGCCGGCGAACAGATCGCTCACCGACTCGTCATCGAACACGTTCTTTATGGTATTGGCCAGGATATCGGCCACTGTGAGGACCTTGATCTTCGCGTCGTCCGGCCCAAGGTCGATGCGCAGCGTATCGGTGACGACGACCTCCTTGACCGGTGATGAACGAATGCGTTCGCAGGCCGGGTCGCTGAAGACGCCGTGGGTCGCGCATGCGTAGACCTCCCGGGCGCCGTTGGCGACGAGCGTGTCGACGGCGCTGGTGATCGAGCCGGCCGTGTCGATCATGTCGTCGACGAGGATGGCGATCTTGCCGTCGACGTCGCCGATGAAGTGCATGGTCTCGGCACGGTTGTGGTCCGGTCTCACCTTCGTCAGCACCGCGAGGTCGCCGTCGACGCGCGCCGCGAAGCGCTTGGCGAGCTTGACACCTCCCGCGTCGGCCGACACTGCGACCAGCAGAGGCGTCGCCGAAGTCCTTGAAGCGGAAGTAGTCGGCCAGCATCGACGTGGCCGTCATGTGATCGACTGGGATCTCGAAGAAGCCTTGGACCTGCCCCTGGTGGAGGTCCATGGCGAGCACCCTGTCGACGCCGGACGCTTCGAGCAGCGTGGCCATCAGACGTGCGGAGATCGGCTCGCGGGCGGCGCTCTTCTTGTCCTGGCGCGAGTACGGGAAGTAGGGAACGACGGCCGTCACGCGGCGCGCCGAGGCCAGTTTGGCCGCCTGGATCAGGAGAAGCAGTTCTATGACGTCGTCGTTGAGATTGACCGACGGCGACTGGATCACGAAAACGTCGGCGCCGCGGATGCTCTCGTCGTAGCGGCAGTAGATCTCGCCGTTCGCGAACGTCTTGAGCAGCACGCCGCCCAAGACGATGCCGAGCTTCTCCGCGATCTTCTCGCTGAGGGCCGGATTGCTGCGTCCCGACACGACCATGAGCCGCTTGTGCGACGTGGTCAGGCGGGAGGACGAGTCAGTCAACAGTTCCCCTTCGTGTGTGCGGCGCGCCGACCGATGATTGTATCAGAGCTGGGGGGGCACCCGAGCTGTGTCTACAGATCGTCCTGCTCCGACAGCTCCCTGCGACGGCGTGCGGTTCGCCGCTCGGCGTATCCCTCGATGTTCTGCTGACGGCCGCGCGCCACGCCGAGGGCGCCCGGCGGCACGTCCTCGGTGATCACCGAGCCGGCTGCCGTGAAGGCGCCGTCGCCGACCGTGACCGGAGCCACGATCGTCGTATCGCTCCCCGTCCGCACGTTGTCCCCGATGTACGTGGCGTGCTTGTCGAACCCATCGTAGTTGGCCGTGATGTTGCCGGCCGCGATGTTGCTGTCCTGGCCGATGATGGCGTCGCCGACGTAGCTGAGATGCGGAACTTTGCTGCGCTCGCCGAGGCGACTGTTCTTGATCTCCACGAAGGTGCCGGCCTTTGCCCCCTCGGAGAGCACGGTGTTCGGCCTGATGTACGCGAACGGGCCCACCGAACAGCGCGAGCCGACGACACAATCGTAGAGGTATGAAGTCACGACGCGAGCGTGGTCCCCGACGAAGGAGTCTCGCAGGAACGACCCGGGACCGATCTCGCTCCCGGCGCCCACCGTCGTCCTCCCGAGGAGGTGGGTATTGGCGCGCAGCAGCGAATCGTGGCCGACCTCGACGCCCCAGTCGACGTAGGTGGTCGCCGGGTCCTCGACGGTCACGCCGGCCAGCATGAGCCTCTGCAGAAGTCTGTAGCGCATCGCCGCATTCACGATCGCCAGTTCGATGCGCGAGTTGACGCCCATGCACATCTCTTCGTCGTCGCTCTCGAACGTGGCGACAGTGAGCGCGCCGTCGAGGAACTGATGGACGACGTCCGTCAGGTAGAGCTCACCCTGCGCGTTGTCGCCGCTCAGACGCGCCAGAGCGGGGCGCAGGGCCTCGCCGCGAAACACGTAGAGACCCACATTGATCTCGTCTATCTCTCGCTGATCGTCGACGGCGTCCTTGAACTCGACGATGCACACCATGCCCCCGTCTTCGTCGCGCACGATGCGCCCGTAGTGCGCCGGGTCATCGAGGCGAGCCGTAGTGAGCGTCGCGGTGGCCTCGCTGGCGCGGTGCCGCCCAAGGAGATCCGCCACGAACTCCGCGTGCACCAGAGGTACATCTCCGTAGAGGACCATCACGTCACCATCGAAGCCCTTCAACGCCTCGAGCCCCGAGCGCACGGCGTCGCCCGTGCCGAGGCGCTCCTGCTGGACAGCGCGCTCGCAGCCCACGGGAAGAATGTCGGCGATTGCGTCCTGGTCGGGTCCCGTGACGATCACCAGACGCTCCGGCGACAGAGCCAGGGCGGCGTCTATGACATACGCCAGCATCGGCCGGCCACAGACCTCGTGAAGCACCTTGGGAACATCGGACTTCATGCGGGTGCCGAGGCCCGCGGCCAGAATGACGACGGCCAACGGCGAGGAGCTGGTGGGACGTTTGCTCATGTGGCTCACCTTACCGGAGTGATCAATGGTATTGCTGGCTGGGGCGGGAGGATTCGAACCTCCGAATGCCGGGACCAAAACCCGGTGCCTTACCGCTTGGCTACGCCCCAACGCCCGACGGCGAGGGGCGCCTCACGGCGCCCAGCCGGCCGCCACGCGGCGGCAGATTATCCTATCACTGCGTCTCGCGACCCAGTGCTGCGGCGCCGGCACTACCGTCGGCCACCAAGGGCTGCAGGTCGGTGACGTGCCAGGCGCGAAGAGGCGCCAGCGCAGCGTGAGCCTGAGCCGCCGAATCGGCGTCGGGGAAGAGGCCGAAGACGGCGGCGCCGCTGCCCGTCATGGCTGCCGCCAGCGCTCCTTCTGAGCGCAGACGGTCGCACAGCGCGCCCACCTGCGGCCGGCGCGCCACCACGCACTCCTCCAGATCGTTGCGCACCAGAGCGGCGACGGCGGCGACCGTGCGTGCGCTCAGGACTTCTTGCGAGAGGCGGCGGGCGCGTGGCACGAAGGACGCGAGATCCGCGGCCGCGTCCTCGTCGTGCCAGCCGTACACCTCGCTCGTGGCGAGAGAGAGGTCGGGGACGGCGACCACGAGATGCAGCGCCGGCAACTCGACCGGCTTGAGCACCTGACCGCGGCCCATGGCGAGCTGAGGACCGGGCCAGAGGAAGAAGGGCACGTCCGAGCCCACCGCCGCCGCGGCCTCGAAGCGCACCCGCGGCGAAACGTCGAGGTCGAAGAGCCGCTCGAGCCCCGCCAACGTGGCCGCGGCATCCGAGCTGCCACCCCCCAGGCCCCCGCCGGCCGGCACGTTCTTGGCGATGGTGACGCGCACTTCGAAGGCGCGCTCGAGTCGCGCTTCGAGCTCACGCACCATGTGCGCCGCGAGATTGTCTTCTCCCGGCGCCACGTCGCAGATCGACAGAGAGCCCCTGACCCGCGGTGCGCTCAACGGCCACCCTGTCGGCGAGCGTCACGGGGACCATCAGCGAGGCGACCTCGTGGAACCCGTCGGGACGTACAGGCCCCACCAGCAGGGCGAGGTTGAGCTTGGCCGGCGCCACCACCGCGACCGCCGCACCCTTGCCGTTGCCGTTCGTCATTGTCTGCCCCCTCTTCCGGATTTCGTCGACGACCTCGTGCGATCGCCAGTCACGTCGTCAGCCAGTCCAGCTGACGCGCGAACGCCACCCATTGGCGGCGGAGAGAGCTCCTCCGGGCGGGCAGCCGGGGCGAGGCCGAGAGCATCCAAGCCCGCGCGCACGTCCTCGCGGGTCAACTCGACATGCCCTCGCGCTGATTCCCGCCAGCGTGTTCGTCAGGACCTTGCGGCGGTGGCCGAAGGCGCGGCGCACCAGCACCTCCATCGCAGCGTACTCGCCCGAGGTTCAGACTCGACCTCCTCATCCCCGGATTCCCGACGCCGGAAGGTCACGAAGCTCGAGTCGACCCGCGGCTGCGGTCGAAAGGCCACCGGAGGGACCGGCCGGACCTTCTCCAGCCGACAGGCGATCTGCACGAGCACTGACACCGCGGCGTAGGCTTTCGTCGACGGCGCCGCGAACAGCCTCTCGCCAAGCTCCTTCTGCACCATCACGCCCCAGTGAGCGACGCTCGGCAGCCGGGCGATGCTCGTCATGATCAGAGGGATGGCGATGTTGTAGGCGAGATTGGCGACCAGCGCCGTCGGTGGCGGATCGAGTGCATCGAGCTCGTGCTTGAGGGCGTCTCCGGCGTGGAAGTGCAGATTCGCGTGCTCCGCGGCAAGTCGGTCCAGCCTGACCGCGAAGCGGGAGTCGATCTCGAAGGCGTACACAAGCGTGCGCTTCGCAGAAGCGGGCGCGTCAGCTGACCGTCCGCGGCCCCTACTTCGAGGACGATGTCATCGGAGCGCACGTCAGCCTGCTCGACGATGGCCCGCAGGATGTTGGCGTCGACCAGGTGATTCTGCCCATAGCGATGGAGCGAGTGCGGCCGGGGGGGCCGCCTGTGGTCCTCCTCCGCCGGCCCGCCGCGAGCGTCGCCCGGCGTCGTCGCTGAAGGCCCGACCCGCGGACGACGCGACCGTGCCTCGCTCGACCCCGACACCGTCAGCCGCCTTCTCGAAGGCCGAAGACGCGCCTGGCGTTCGCCGTCGTGACCTCAGCTCCGCGCTCCGCCGTCCAGCCGCGGCAGTCGGCGATCACCGCGGCCGTGTCCACGACCCGTGCCGGTGCGTTGAGTGCGCCCCGGTGAGGGACAGGGGTCAAGAAGGGGGCGTCCGTCTCGACGAGGAGACGGTCCTCACGGATGCGCGCGGCGGCTGCGCGCAGGTCGCCTGCGTTCTTGTAGGTGACATTCCCTGCGAAGCTGGCGTAGTAGCCCTGAGCCGTTGCACTGGTCCACATGCTCCGGAAGGGAGAAGCAGTGCATGATGACCGTCAGATCGGCCGCCTCCCGAGCCAAGCATCGCCAGGGCTTCGTCGCCGGCCTCGCGCACATGCACGACCAGCGGCAGCCGCACGCGTCGCGCCAGCTCGATCTGCGAGCTGAAGGCGTGCCGCTGGGCCTCCCGAGGCGCGAGGTCGCGATAGAAGTCGAGCCCGCACTCGCCGATGGCGACGACCTCCGGCTGCCCCGCCAAGACCTCCAGATCAGCGAGCGCCGCCGCCTCGCACGCACCGGCATCGTGGGGGTGCAATCCTACAGTCGCATACACGCCGGGAAGACGGGCCGCGAACGCGACCGCGAGCCGTGAGGTGGCCACATCGATACCGATCGCCACGACGCTCTCGACTCCTGCGGCCTGAGCCTCGGCGACCGCGCTGTCGGCGTCGCCCAGCATCTCGAGGTGGCAATGGGAATCGACGAGCTTCAGGCGTCGGCCTCGATGCGCGGGAAGAGCGGCGGCGCCGTCTCGACCGCGGCTGGCCGCAAGGCCACTCCAGACGGCATCCTCGAGCAGAAGGTCGGCCGTATCGTGCGACTGCCCGAGCCGGCGAAGGATCTCGACGGCCGTGCCGGGGACGACCGGGTAGACGGCGAGGGCGACGAGTCGCAGGCCGGCTGCCAGCGAGTGAAGTACCGTGTCGAGGCGCTCCGCTTGGGATGCGTCCTTGGCGAGCTTCCAGGGCGCCTCTTCCTCGACGAGGCGATTGAGTCGTCGGACGTGCTCCCAGATGCTCTCCACGGCGGCAGTGATCTCCACGGCTTCGAAGTGCGCCGCGGCGGCGCGCACCATCGCCTCGCCCTCAGCCAGTACCTCCGGAAGCATCTCTGCCGAAGGCCACGCGCGGGATGCTCCCGCCGCGGTACTTGCCGATCATGCTCACGACGCGGCTCACGAGATTGCCGAGCTCATTGGCCAGCTCGTTGTTGTAGCGACTCTCGAAGCCGTCCATCGAGATGACGCCGTCCTGCCCGAAGGCCACCTCGCGTAGAAGGTAGTAGCGAAGCGGATCGATGCCATAGCGCTCCATGACCGCGAAGGGGTCGAGCACGTTGCCCCGCGTCTTGCTCATCTTCTCTCCGCCCATCAGCAGGTAGCCGTGGATGAACTCCCCCGCCGGCGTATCGTAGCCGGCGCTCATCAGGAGGGCCGGCCAGATCACCGCGTGGAACTTGAGGATGTCCTTGGCCAGAAGGTGGTGGGCCACGGGCCAGTACGTCGAGGAGAGGTCCTCGCCGGGACGTGCGTAGCTCAGAGCGGACAGGTAGTTGATGAGCGCGTCGACCCAGACGTAGATGACCTGGTCCTCGTCCCAGGGCACGGGCACGCCCCAGGTGATGCTCGAGCGGCTGATCGAGATGTCCTCGAGACCCTGCTCGATGAACGACAGGGCCTCGTTGTAGCGCGACTTGGGCCTCACGAGGTCTGGGTTGGAGCGGAAGAGCTCCGAGAGCCTCTCCTGGTACCGGCTCAGCAGGAAGTAGTAGTTCTCCTCCTCGACCCAGGCGAGCGCAACGCCATGGTCGGGACAGAGACCGTCCTTCAGGTCGCGCTCGTACCAGAAGCCCTCGCAGGCGGTGCAGTAGAGGCCTCCGTAGGTGCGCTTCTCGATGTCGCCGGCAGGCCCTCATCTTCTCCACGAAGTCCTGGACGAAGGCCTCGTGCCCCGCGTCTGTCGTGCGAATGAAGAAGTCGTTGGTCGCATCGACCTGCGCCGCAAGGCGCTGGAACTTCGGCGCCATCTCGTCCACGTGCTCGCGAGGCGTGAGGCCGCGCTCCTCGGCCGCCTGAGCGATCTTCGTGCCGTGTTCGTCGGTGCCGGTGAGGAAGAACACGTCGTCGCCCCGCTGACGATGGTAGCGCGCCAGCACGTCGGCGGCGATCGTCGTGTAGGCATGCCCCAGGTGAGGCTCGCTGTTCACGTAGTAGATCGGCGTGGTGACGTAGTAGCGCATCGAGGCCAAGTGTATCGCACGCCAGCCGCAGGCTTTCTCAGCCCTTGCCGGGCGCCTTCGAGGCGCGACCGTAGCTGCCGAGACGCTCGCCGAGAGACCAGTACTCGCCGTCCACGTAGGCTATGGCGGCCAACCGCTCGGTCCTGAGGTGGCCACGCGCGTCGAGCAACTCCTCGTCGTAGTGGCTGCAGATGATCTCGGCGATGTACAGGTCGTGCGCACCCAGAGCGAGTTGATGCCGGACGACGCATTCGATGTTGATCGGGCATTCGGCGATCCGCGGCGCCGACACATAGGCGGACGGCTGCGCCGTGAAGCCAAGCTCCGCGAACTTCTCGTGTTCGACTCCCGAGCACGTACCGGCGCGATCGACCTGGGAGAGTTGATCCGAGTGAGGGATGTTGATCACGAACTCGCGCGCCGCGTTCACGAGGCCGTAGGAGTAGCGCGTCGGCCGTATGGACACACTCAGCAAGGGAGGCTCCGAGCACACCGTCCCGACCCACGCAAGGGTGATGACGTTGGGCGTCTCGTTCTCTCCAGCCACACTCAGCAGCACCACGGGGGTGGGCAAGAGCGCGGTGGACGCCTTGCGTTCGATCTTCACGGTGGCCTCCTTCGTCGTTGCCCCGGATACTACCCCACTGCGCGACGCCAGGCCGCTCGCACGGCGGGCGCGGCGTCCGTAGAATGGCGCGGAGATGCCGAGACTCGACGAGCCTCGGCGGGCGCCGCGAGCAGACCTGGCATGAGCCACGGGAGGTCGAGATGGACGCAGACGACCGCAGCGACGAGATGCCGTACGCGGGCATCGCAAGCTACTACAAGGCGCCATACGTGCCGCGCCCAGGCGCCGGCGACGCCGACGTCGCAGTCCTTGGCGTCCCCTACGACGGAGGCACGTCGGCTCGCTCCGGCGCCAGAATGGGCCCGCGTGCCCTGCGCGACGCCTCCACGAATTGGGCCTTCCAGTACGCCCCCGAAGCCTTCTGGGACGGTGAGGCCGAAGTCCACGTCCTGGGCGGCGTGAGCTGGGTCGATTGCGGCGACGTCGTGCTCGGCCCATCGCCGACCGTTGAGCAGTACCACGGCGCCGTGATCGAGCGTCTGCAGCCCATCGTCGAGGCGGGTCTCTTTCCGTTGACCCTGGGCGGCGATCACTCCGTCGCCTATCCCGCGATGAAGGCGATGAGCCTCGCCCGTGGCGGCGACCCCTTCCAGCTCGTCCAGTTCGATGCTCACCTCGACTACTGGGACGAGGAGGCCGGGCAGCGGTTCACTCACGAGAGCTCGATCATCCGCGCTCACGAGGAACGCCTGGTGAGCGGGCTCAGCCAATACGGTATCCGCGGGCTGCACACCGCCTACGACAACATCGACCTGGCGCGCCGGCGCGGATCGCATATCTTCTGGTGCGAACAGGCCAAACGCATGCGCACCGAGGACCTAGTCGCACATCTGGAGCCCGGCGTGGACACGTACATCACCTTCGACGTCGATGCGCTGGATCCGGCGATCGCGCCAGGTACGGGCACCCCCGAGCCCGGCGGCTTCACGTACTACGAGGCGAAGGCCATCCTGCTCGCCGTGTGTGCCCGCTGTAACGTCATCGGCATGGATGTCGTCGAGGTCGCGCCGATGTACGACGGCCCGGGTCAACTCACGGCCCTCCACGCGGCGCGCCTGATCATCGACGCGGTCGGCGCGACGTTCCGCCGACGCGACGAGAGCAAATGACCTAGGCAGTTGCCCCTTGCCCCACCCGTGCCGTTTCTTCTCTGGACAGGTTCAGAGTGCCGACGATGGGGCAATCATCATGGGTACGAGTCGTCGAGGCCGACGGAGTGCGGGCGAGACGAGGGGTAGAGGGCAATGAGCCGCAAGGTCTGGGTGGTTTTGGGCGCGGGCATCGTGGCCGTCCTCGTCATCCTGACTGCAGCCGGCAAGCTGGAACCGCTCGACCAACCGCTCTTCACGGCGGGACCGGCGGTCGACTCCAGAATCGAGGGCTTCTCGCCGCAGCGCCTCTTCGAGGAGACCGCCGACAGCGTCGTCCTGGTACGTGCGACGTTCGGACCTGAAGGGCAGGGCGGGTCGCAGAACCTCGGGTCCGGATTCATAGCCTCGGAGCAGGGTCACATCATCACCAACGCCCATGTGATCGAGCGAAACGGCGTGCTGGGCCGCGTCGAAGTGACCGCCCGCCGCGACGGCGACGAGTTGTCCCCGGTCGCCGCGCGAGTGGTCGGGATCGACATCGGCACCGACACCGCAGTTCTGCACGTCGACCCGGAGAAGGTGGCCATCAGAGCGCTCCCCCTCGGCGATTCGGCGGAGGTCTCCGTGGGAGAGCCTGTCGTCGCGATCGGCAACCCTCTCGGGTACAGCTTCTCGCTAACGACCGGGGTCATCTCGGGGGTCGGTCGTGCTCTTCAGGCCCCCAACGGCGCCATGATCCCCAACGGCATCCAAACGGACGCCGCCATCAACCAAGGCAACTCAGGCGGCCCTCTCATCAATGCCGACGGCCGCGTGATCGGCGTGAACGAGCAGATCGCGACGCGGACGGGCGGCTTCAACGGCTTGGGGTTCGCCGTGCCCATCAACGCCGTCAAACAGGTCATGGAGCAGCTCATCGAGAACGGTGACGTCCGCCACGGGTTCCTCGGAGTGGAGGGACAGAGCATCACGCCGAGCGTTGCCCAGGCGCTCGACCTTCCCGTCGACCGCGGTGTGCTCGTGGCCCGGGTCCATCCCGACTCCGCCGCCGAGAGCGCGGGTCTGCGCGGCGGGGAGCGTAGCGTCAACGTCCAGGGGGCGCCCCACACAGTTGGGGGCGACATCATCACGAGGCTGGATGGATCGCCCTTGGCAGACATGGACGACCTGAGCGCCGCAATCTCCGTGCGGCGACCGGGCGACCGGGTGGTGCTCAAGGTGATCAGGGGCGGCGAAGAGCGAATGATCAGCGTCACGCTCGGCGAGCGGTTCTGACGCACAGCACCACCCGCCCCTCCGCGGTGACGCCCGCCGCAACCGCCCGGGCGGCTCGGCTGCCCGGACAACGACGAGGCCGCAGTTGGGGCCGAAATCCTTGAGACCGAAGAAGTCCTTGGTCGTCGCGGGGGACACGGCCAGGTTGGCGCCGTAGTCCGCGCCGACCAGGAAGCCCATGACCGGCACGAGCACGAGGACGCCCGTCGACGAGTTCTCAACTTGGACGCGCTTGCCCGCCTCGCTCAGCATGCAGTCGGCGATCGGCCACACGGACCGTATCAGCAGAAGGACCGCCTGGAGAGCAAGGGCAAAGATGATGACCGGCTTGCGTCCGAAGCTGTCGGAGAGCTTGCCGTAGCCAGCGCGCCCTAGGCCGTTCCCCAGCGCCAGGACGCTCACCGCAATGGCACTGTAGGCCTCGAGCCCGAAGCTCGTGGTGATCGAGGCCAGCCTCCAAGCGGACCCCCGGGGCCTTGCCTCGACCCCCATCACGCGCCTAGTACGCCATACGAGCAAGAACGGGATTCTACTGCATCTGCATGATCAGACGGGAGAGCAGAACGCAGGGAGGGTGCTTCGTGACGCCGGCGGCCGGGCAGCGATGCCAGCCAGCCTACGAGCGTTCTGACCCCCATCGAGCGCGCACCATCGCTCTGCCACCGATCCTCCCATCAAGTCCCCCGAAGACATCATCCTTGTAACCGGGAGCGGAGTGTCAAGCCCGGGAGTGGCCGAGAGCGGCCGAAAGCGCGGCGATGAACGCAGGATCCGTGCCGCAACAGCCCCCGACGATCCCGGCCCCCCGCGAAGGATAGCCGGCGACGACGGAGGCGAAGTGCTCGGCAGTCTCGTCGTAGACCGTCGCCCCGGCTTCGAGATGCGGTTGTCCGGCGTTCGGCTCAGCATAGGTGACGCCTCCGTTGAGGTCCGCCAGCTGCGGCACCAGATCGGCCATCTGCTCGGCGTTGATCTCGCAGTTGCAGCCGACGAACGTCGCGCCGGCCTCGCGAAGCGCCGAGACCGCCGCGGCCGGGTCCACGCCCATCATCGTGCGATAGCCCTTGGCGGCCGGCTTGAAAGCCATGCTGGCCAGGACCGGACGGCCGCCCGCCGCCGCATGCGCCGCCTCCACGGCGAGCCGCGCCTCGGTGATGTCGAACATGGTCTCGATGTTGATCAGGTCGACGCCGCCGGCGACCAGGGCCTGAGCCTGCTCGAGAAAGGCGCCGGCGACTTCGGCTGGATCTGCGGCACCCATGGGCGCCAGCAGGTGGCCGCAAGGACCGATGTCGCCGGCGACCAGACGGTCCGGGAACTCGCGGTCGCGCATCTCGACGGCGAGGCGCGCGCCCGCCTCGTTCAACTCGACGGCGTCGTCATCCATCCCATACGCGGCAAGCTTGAGAGAACTGCCGCCGAAGGTATTGGTGTTGACGATGTCGGATCCAGCTGCGTAGTAGGCTCGATGAATGGCAGCGACTTCACCGGGGTGCGTCACGTTCCATGCCTCCGGCGACCCGCCCGGCAGGAACCCACGACGCATGAGTTCGCTGCCCATACCGCCGTCAAGCAGGAGGGTACGCTGGGCGACGAGGGCGAGCAGGTCCATGCGGGCAGTCTACCAGACCGGTCCTCCAAGCCCGCCTCAGAATCCGGCGGCCACCTCGCGCGCCAGGCGCTCCGCCTCGCGCTTGGGCAGGCCGAGACAGACATGCAACGACGCGGCGGTATCGCGTCGCGACAGGCCGCGGCCGAGCAGCGACCGGGCGGCCGCCTGCGGCTCCGGCCGCGCGTCATCCTGCGCGGTCTGGGTCCCGAGATCGATGACAAGTGTGATCTCGCCGCGCACTGACGCATGCCCACTCTTCGGGCCCGGAGAAGGGTACCGCTCGCTGAGATCGCGCAGGGTGCCACGCGCTATCTCCTCATGGACCTTGGTCAGCTCCCGGCAGACGGCAGCGGGCCGATCCGGCACCAGCGCGGCCAGAACGGCCAAGCTACGAGGCAGGCGCTGTGCTGTCTCGAAAGCGATCAGGAGACCTCCGCACCGCCGCCACCTTCGAAGCTTCTCCTCGAGATCGCGAGAACGGCGCGGCAGGTAGCCCGCGAAGGAGAACCCGGGGCCCTCGAATCCGGCGGCCACGAGCGCCGTGAGCACGGCTGAGGGGCCCGGCAGCACGGTGAGAGCAAGGTCATCAGCGATGGCTCCGACGACGAGGCGCATCCCGGGATCGGAGATTCCCGGCATGCCGGCGTCACTCACGAGAGCGATGTCCTTGCCCTCGCGCAGCAGACGCAGCATCGCCTCGCTCTTCTGCGCCTCGTTATGGCGGAAGAGGCTTGTAAGCGGCGTGTGGATGTCGAAGTGGCTAAGCAGCTTCCGCGTACGGCGCGTGTCCTCGGCGGCGACCAGATCGGCGACGCGCAGAGCTTCGAGCAGCCGCGGCGTCACGTCTCCCAGATTGCCGATCGGCGTGGCACAGACGTAGAGCATTTCTCAGGGCCGTCTCATGACTACCATGATCTCCCATTCGTCCAGGTCCACCGACCGCCTACCCCAGGCGCCTGCGGTCCCGCCCCAGACATGCTCCACGTCGAAATCGGCCATGCGGCACAGGAGCGTGAGCTCGCTTGGCACATAGCCGCGCTCGCGCACCGGCACTCTGCGGGGCCCGTCCGGCCCTTCCCACTCCATGTCGTACGACAGCGTCAAGGCCATGGGATCGAAGGTGCCCTTCGCGACCTGGTCAACTGTGGCGTCCCTGATCAGACGCATCCCGTTGCTGGCGGTGAGAACGAACGGGGCGCCGGGCCGGAGGACCGCATGCACGTTCCGCAGGATGGACGCGTCGTGCTCGAACGGGTCCTCAGCGCCCACCAGAGTGAAGGCGCCCTCGCAGAGACAGACGGCGGCGTCGAAGCTCCGGTCAAGCCGAAAGTCGGTGGCGTCCGCCTGGATGAGCTCGACCTCGACACCGGCAAGCGCGGCGGCTTCAGCCGCCTCGGCGAGCATCCCGGACGACAGGTCGAGCCCAGTGACGACGTAGCCCCGTCGGGCGAGCTCTACGGCGTGACGGCCGGTCCCACAGCCCACGTCGAGGATGGTGGCGCCGCTCGGCAGACGGAGAACCTCCAGCAGGAACTCGGTCTCGCGAACGCTATCGGCCGTGAAAGGCTCCTGCATATACTGAGATGCGTAGCTATCGAAGAAGTCCCGCCACACGTCATCCGCCATCATCGCTCCTCGGGATCGCTCACTCCCATTCTCTCAGGAGGTGGCAAACTGCACCAGGCAGAGGCGCGCCCGGCCGCAAGCGCGGGATACACTTGCATACCATGAACCGCATCGTCCTCGGCGACAATCTGCCGGTGCTGCGGACACTGCCCAGCGGTGTCGCGCGACTCATCTACATCGACCCGCCCTTCAACACCGGTGGCGTCCAACAGCATGCGCGCCTGCGTACGACCCGCGACGACAGCGGCGACCGCACGGGGTTTGCGGGACAGCGCTACCGTACCGAAGTGCTCAGCACCAGCCGCTGGGAAGACGCGTTCGACGACTATCTCGGCTTCCTCGCGCCGCGCCTCGTCGAAGCGCGGCGCATCCTGGCAGCGGATGGCTCGCTCTTCTTCCACATCGACTGCCGTGAGGCCCACTACTGCAAGATCCTGCTCGACGACATCTTCGGTCGCGACAGCTTCATGAACGAGATCATCTGGGCATACGACTACGGCGGGCGAACGAGACGTCGCTGGCCGGCCAAACACGACACGATCTTCTGGTACGCCGTCGACCCCAAGCGCTACGTGTACCGCTACGACGACATCGACCGCGTCCCCTACATGGCGCCCGGCCTCGCCGGCCGCGAGAAGGCGCTGCGCGGCAAGACGCCGACGGACGTGTGGTGGAACACCATCGTGAGCCCCACGGGCAAGGAGAGGACGGGGTACCCCACACAGAAGCCACTCCGGATCCTGGAGCGCATCGTCAAGGTCCACTCGGACCCCGGCGACCTGGTCATCGACTTCTTCGCTGGCAGCGGCACCACCGGCGACGCCGCAGCACGTCAAGGTCGGAGGTACCTGTTGATCGACTCCAACGCCGAAGCAGTGCGCGTCATGACACGTCGACTCGCCTGGGACGGTCCTGAGCTCGCTCCCGGCGGAGGTCCGCCGAGCGAGGAGTGACCGGCCGAGTGCGCGAGTCCGCCGACCACCGTGGAGCACTCCCCGCTCCGAAAGAACAAGGGCCGGCTCCTCACGGAGCCGGCCCTTCCAGCCGTCAGGCGCTGCGGCCCACGTCAGCCAGGGATGATCGCCTCACTCGGGCAAGCATCGACGCAGGTCCCGCAATCGTCGCACTTCTCGGGATCGATCACGTAGATGTCGTCGCCCTCGGAGATGGCCTCATTGGGGCATTCATCGACGCAGGCGCCGCACACCAGGCAGTCTTCAGTGATCTTGTAAGCCATGTTGTCCTCGTCACCTCCTGTCGGCACGCTGCAAGAGCAGAACGCGCGCAGATTCAGCTGCCATTTAGCGGGAAGACCGTGACGAAGTCAAGACGGCCCATGGGCAGTTCGCCAGCTCCGATGGGCGCCTCCGGGGAGAGCTCCCCGAGGGCCAGCGCCGCGGCGCCGAACAACCCGGCATCGGACCCGAGCAGAGCGGGCAGGATGCGCACCTCGTCGCGCGCCGGCGGAAGGCCACGCCGCGCGAGGACGCGGCGTGCCGGTTCGAGCAAGAGATCGCCGGCGGCGGCGGCGCCGCCACCCACCACGATCAGCTCCGGATTGAAGACGTTGGCCAAGGTGGTCAAGCCCGCGCCGAGGTGCTCCCCAAGACGCGTGAGGACGGCGACGGCGTCAGGGTCGCCGTCCATCGCCAACGCCGACAGGAGACGGCTGTCGACGGTCTCTCCGGCAAGCAGGGCGCGGCCCAGGGCAGACGCAGGATGAGTGCGGGCGGCTGCCACAGCAGCCGCGCTCATCGCCGTGCCTGAGGCGTACGCCTCCAGACAGCCGCGATTGGGGCATTGGCCAGGGCACCGGGGGCCGTTGACGTCGATCATGATGTGGCCCAACTCGCCCGCCGCTCCCCGGAAGCCGCGGTAGGGTCTTCCCTCGCAGATGATGCCGCCTCCCACCCCGGTCCCCAGGGTGAGCATCAGCATCTCGCGCGCCCCGAAACCGGCGCCGAAAGCGTGTTCACCGATGCACGCCGCCGTGGCGTCGTTGTCGACGGCGACAGCGACGCCGTAGCGTCGCCGCAGGAGGTCACGCACCGGTACGTCGACCAACGGCAGATGCACGGACCGCACAGCTCGCCCGCGCGCGAAGTCCATCATCGCCGCGATCCCGATGCCGATCCCCTCGAAGCCGTCGGGACCCCGTGTCACCAAGGCGATGCAGTCGCTGATGCTCTCCAGGCAGGCCCGCTCGGACGACACGTCGGTCGGAATCGTGGCCCTCATGAGAACCTCCGGCCTGAGGGCCTCCGCCGAGCGACGCACTCTGCCGCCCTGCGCGTGGGTACGCAGCAGCGCGGCGGCCACCTTGGTGCCGCCGACATCCACGCCGACGATAGTCCGCGCCGCGCCCATCACGCCTCGCAGCCTACCATGGTGTAGACTCGCGGGAGAGAAGCCGTCCCCTCGCCAGAGGCACAATGACCACGCGAGAGGAGACACCCCGCCCCCGCGTCCGCCCACCTCCATGCGTGCGCGTGCACGCGGCGGCGAGAGAACGTGCGAAGCAAAGACGACAGAGACGGGCTCAAGCCCTACAGAACATACGGGTCACGACGTGCGAAGCGCAGCTCGCTCGACGACGAGCTGGCAGGGGCGGGCACGCCGCGCCGATTGCAGGCGCGCGCGGACGAACAGGCGAACCACAGCTCTCGTTCCACCGACTCGCCCAACCCTGCGCCGAGCTACCGGCGCTACAGGTCAGGCCAGGCCTACGGCGGCACCGGACAAGGCTCGGGAGCCGTCGGCGGCACGGCGTCCCCACGCCGCCGTCGCCGCTGGTGGATCATCCCGGTCGGCCTGCTCCTCTTGCTCCTCATCGCCGGCGTTGTCGCCACGGTCCTCGCCTGGCCCGGATACAAGCAGTTCGACCAGGCCGTCGACAGATCAAACCGGCAGATCGATCGCGAGACCCGCGCCCAGCTCACGCCGGACAGCGGCGCCATCTGGCGCAAGGGAACGACGATCCTGCTGCTCGGCGTCGACAGCAAGGCTGGTGAGCCGGCTCGCTCGGACACGATCCTCCTCATGCGCTTCAACCCGGGAAACCGCACCGTCAACCAGCTCTCCATCCCCCGAGATACCCGCGTCGGGCTCCCGAACGACACCTACGACAAGATCAACGCCGCCATGTTCTGGGGAGGCCCTTCGATGGCGATCCAGACCGTCAAGGAGTACCTCGGCATCGACGTCAATCACGTCATGGTCGTCAACTTCCAGGGATTCCCGCGACTCGTCAACGCCGTCGGCGGCATCGACATCGACGTACCGAAGACGGTCAGCACAGTCGCCGGCTCCCAAGGTCGGGTCGTCACCTTCGAAGAAGGCAAGAACCATATGGACGGCAAGAACGCGATGCTCTACGTCCGCATCCGCTACGCCGACGACGACACTCACCGTGCCGAGCGCCAGCAGCAGTTCGTGCAAGCGCTTCAGGAGAGCGTCGCGCAACCCTCGAACATCCGGAACCTCCCGGAGATCGGCAAGCGCTTCATGAGTGGAGTCGCGACCGACATCACGACCAACGAGATGCTGCAGCTCAGCTTCCTCAAGTGGCGTGCCAAGGGGGGCCGGAAGGTAGTGCTGGTGGGCGAGCCGGGTTGGGACGGAGGAGTCTCGTACATCTACCCGCCATCCGAGGCCGAGATCCAGAAACGCGTGCGGCAGTTCCTGACGAACTGAAGCCGGCCCGCACAGCACCGGCGGTCAGTAGTCGACGGCCACCAACGCCAGACCTCTTGCTGGCGCCGTCTGCCCCATGCTGCCGCCGCTGGCCGAGGGTCAGCCCCGCAACGAACTCCGCTACAGTCATGCGCCCCTGGGCAACGTCGACCATCGATCCAACCGCGACGCGGACCATGTTGTGCAGGAAGCTCTCGGCGCAGATCTCGAAGACCCATTCATCGGCGCCCACGAACCGCCATTCGGCCGCCGCGACCTCGCGCATGCACGATCGGTAGAGATGAGCCGAAGGCGTCAGGGCCGCGAAGTCGCGGCGCCCCGGCAGGGCGTCTGCAGTCACGCCCAGCAACTCCGGATCGAGGGGCCCTCGGGGCTGCCATACCCAGAGACGCTGGTGAACCGGCCGAACAGAAGACACCAGTAGACGATAGCGGTACGTGCGGGAGCGCGCTTCACGCGCGACGAACCCGGGAGGCGCCGCAGAGACGAGAGTGACCGCCACGTCCGGCGGCAGCAACCCATTCAAGGATCGGCGAAGGCACTCGGCGGCGACATCTCGTCGCTGGGTCGCGAACGATGCGACCTGAGCCAATGCGTGTACTCCAGAGTCGGTGCGTCCAGCCACACTGAGGCGCACTCGCTCGCGAAGCACGACCGCGAGAGCGTCCTCGAGGACCTCCTCGACGGTACGCTGGCCGGGTTGCCTGGCCCACCCCCGAAACGCCGTGCCCTCGTAGGCGAGGTCGAGCCTCCAGACCGTGACGCTCTCGTCTTCAGCGGCCGCCTGACCCCGACTCAAACGGCTCGGAGCGGTCTGCACGCCAACTCCGTCCCGCTCCTTCCCCCCTACCATGCCGACATCCTACACGAGAAGGCCCACAGCGATGACGGCCCCCGTCGCGACGAGAAGAACGCCGTCCCTCCAGGTAGCTCGCAGCGGATGAAGCCGCGTGCGGACTATGCCGGGCCGGTAGCAGCGAGCCTCCATGGCCAAGGCGAGATCGTCGGCGCGCCGAAAGCTGACCACGAAGAGCGGGACGAGCACCGCCTGGAGGTTGCTCACGCGCTGCCGCAGACCCCCGCTGCGAAAGTCCACCCCGCGAGCGCGCTGCGCCCGCATGATCGTGTCGAGCTCAGCCAGCAGCGTGGGAATGAAGCGCAGTGCGATCGTGACGATCAGCGCCAGCTCATCAGTCGGCACCCGCAGTCGGCGCAGCGGTCGACCGAGCCAGACCAGACCGTCGGTGAGCGCCATGGGTGGCGTGGTCAGCGTGAGGACCGAGCCCATCAACACCAGCACCACCAGACGGAGACTCAGAAAGGTCGCCACCTCCAGGCCGCGCCACGAGAAGTGCAGGAACCCGAAGCTGAAGACGGGCTCGCCAGGAGCGAACAGGAGCTGCGCCACGAAGGTGAGCCCCACCAGCCACAGAAGGGGTCGAAAGGCCCGCCAGAACCAGGAGACCGGCACGCCACTCAGGGCATAGGCCAAGGCCGCAGCAAGAGCGAATACGGCCAGACCGAGGAATGAGTCGCGCACGAAGAGGGCCACTGCCAGGGCCGTCACGCTCACAAACTTGGCGCGAGGGTCCAGGCGATGGAGAACGGACGACCCCGGGTAGTACTGGGCGATCGTGGCCCTCATCCGAGAGCCTCCGCCGCCTCCTCGAGCGTCCGCGGCGCTCGGTCGGGCGCGCGTCCCAGCCGCCGCCACAGCTCCACCAGGAACGGCTCGCGGAGGCAGTTGGCGGCCATGAGCCGCGCGTCGGCCCCCCCGAAGTCCCAAGGACCGGCAGCCGCGACACGCCCGTTGTCGAGCACCAGCCTGAGATCGCACAGCCTCCAGGCAAGATCGAGATCGTGCGTGGCGAGCAGCGAGCGTGGTGCCCGCAACCTTGAGGCGCTCAAGGATGTCCACCAGCTCGCGCCTGCTCCCAGGGTCAAGGCTGACGAAGGGCTCGTCGAGCAGGACGAGGCGCGGGCGCATCGCCAAGACCCCGGCGAGCGCCACGCGGCGTGCCTCGCCGCCCGAGAGACTGTAGGGATGCCGCTCGCCGAAAGCCGCCTCCGAGAGGCCCACGAGGTCGAAGGCCGTCGTGACGGCGGCGGCCACCTCCGGCTCGGACCAGCCCAGGCGGCGTGGGCCGAAGGCAACGTCCTCGCGTGCCGTCGCGGCGAAGAGCTGCACCTCGGGAGCCTGGAACACAAGGCCGACCTCGCGCTGTCGTTGGGCGTATCCGGCGGCACCTGGCTCGACTCCGTCGAGCACGACGGCGCCTCTCTCCGGTGCATCGAGTCCGCGGACGACCTGCAGGAGCGTGGACTTGCCCGAGCCCGAGGCGCCGACCAGCGCCATCGAAGCGCCCCCCGGCAAGTCGAACGTCACGTCTCTGAGCGCAGGGACAGCCGCTCCTCCCTCGTCGTAGCTGAAGTCGATGCCCCTGGCAGGCCAGAGCTCGCGCCTGGCGTCTTGGCAGACCCCTCGCCGGCCAACGCCGGCGGTGGCGAGCTCACGGCGACCTCGTGAGCTGTCCGAGGAGCTCGTCGATCGTCAGAGGCAGATGCGAGAAGGTGACTCCTCGGCCCCTGAGCTCCAGAGCGAGCGCACCCGCCGCCGGCAGCCCGAGTCGCAGGCGAGCCACGAGGCTGAGGTTCGAGAAGAGCTCGGCGGCCGTTCCCTCGAACACCTTGGTGCCGCTCTCAAGAGCGATGACCCGGTCTGCGCCGACGACCTCGTCCATCTCCTGCGTGATCAGAACGATGGCGAGCCCTCCGTCGTTGAGCTCGTCTATCGCCGCCAGCACCTCACGTCGCCCCGACGAATCCAGCATCGCCGTGGGCTCGTCCAGAACAAGCACGCGGCGTGGCACGGCCAGCACCCCCGCCAACGCCGTGCGCTGCTTCTGCCCGCCGGAAAGCAGGTGCGGCTCCCGGCGCCGCAGGTCCTCCAGGTCGAAACGCGCCAGCATCCGGTCGACCTGCTCCCGCATCGCCTGAGAAGTCCAGCCCAGGTTCTCAAGGCCGAAGGCGATATCCTCCTCGACGCACTCCGCGACAAGCTGGTTCTCAGGGTTCTGAAAGAGCACTCCGATCTCGCGGCGGGCCGCGATCCGACCGTCTTCCGTGAGAAGGTCGTGCCCACAACCCAGCGCGCGACCCGCGGCTGCCGGCTTGTCGAGCCCACCGAGCAGTCGCGCCAGAGTCGACTTGCCGCAGCCGTTGGCCCCGACCACGACGACGAACTCGCCCTCTCGTACCTGAAGATCGAGGTCGGCGAGAGCGTCCACCCCCGCCCCCGGATACCGAAACCGGAGACCGGCGATGTCGATCACTGTCGCTCCGTAGTCAGCTGTCGGGGCTTGGTTCATCCGCCTCGAAGCTTAGCCTATCGGCATCCGCGGGCCGCGCTGCGCCACCTGGCGTCTCGAGAACGACGAGAGGGGCGGCTGGCCCTGTGGCCTTCCGCCCCTCTCGCCTCGCAACTTCACGCCGTGTCAGACGAGCTCGATGTACGCCTGCTCGCTGCCGTCACCGGGGCGCGGCCCCAGCTTGATGACGCGCGTGTAGCCCCCACGACGATCGGAGTAGCGGGGAGCGATGTCGTTGAAGAGCTTGTAGACGATCTCCTTGTTGCGCAGCATGGCGATCGCCTGCCGGCGCGCATGCAGATCGCCTCGCTTGCCCAGAGTGATGGCCTGCTCGACAAGCGGGCGCACCTCCTTGGCTCGCACAGCCCCGGTCTTGATCTTCTCGTGTTCGAGCAACTGACAGGCGAGACCCGACAGCAGCGAGCGCCGCTGATCGGGCGCCATATTGAACTTGCGACCTGACTTTTGATGGCGCATTAGTCCTCACTCCGCAGATTCAGCCCACGTTCGGAGAGCTTCTCCTGAACCTCATCGATGCTCTTCTGCCCCAGATTGGGTACGTTGAGCAATTCCGCCTCGGTCTTGGCGAGGAGATCGCCAACGGTCTGGATCCCCTCACGCTTGAGACAGTTGTAGGAACGGACGCCCAGCTCGAGTTCCTCGATGAGCACGTCGTCCATACTGCCGGCCGCAGTCGATAGCAGGCTCCCATCGGCGTCCAGATCATCCTCCGAGCGCGCGCGATCGGGATCCGCGAAGATGGAAAGGCGGTCCATCAGGAGCTCGGCGGCCTGCCGCAGCGCCTCTTCAGGCGCAAGCGAACCGTTGGTCGCGATATCGATAATCAGCTTGTCGTAGTCTGTGCGCTGGCCGACACGAGCACTCTCGACATGATACGAGACTCGTTTGACCGGACTGAATATCGAGTCGATCGGAATGACCCCGATCACCGTCTCAGGCGTCTTGTTGCCCTCGGCAGGTACGTAGCCAGTCCCGCGGCGGATCGTCAGCATCATCTCGATGGCGCCGCCGTCCGCCAAGGTCGCGATGTGGTGGTCGGGGTTCAGGATCTCGAGCTCGGCCGGTATGTCGACGTCCGCTGCGACGACCTTGCCGGGCTTGTCCTTGTACAGCCGCACCTGCACTTCCTCGACATCGCCGTGCAGGCGACAGACAAGCTCCTTCAGGTTGAGGATGACATCGGTGATGTCCTCCTTCACGCCCTTGATCGCAGTGAACTCGTGCGCGACCCCTTCGAACTTGACGGAGCTGACCGCCGCCCCTTCGATGGACGACAGCAGAACACGGCGCAGCGCGTTGCCGAACGTATGCCCGAAACCGCGGTCGAGCGGTTCGACCTCAAAACGCGCCCGGTTGCCGGCGACCTGCTCCCGAGTGATGTTGGGCATCTGAAACTGTAGCAACTGGCCTCCTGTGAGAGTGTTCGCCGCGAGATAGCTGCTGCAGCGGATTACTTGGAGTAGAGCTCGACCACTGAGCTGCTCCTGCACAGGAGCGTCGATCTCTTCGCGCTCTGGCGCACGGAGAATCTTGCCCGTGAGGTTGTCGTGGTCGACAAGCAGCCAGGGCGCCACGGAGGAGGTCAGATCGGTGGCGGCGCGCACGGTCTCGACCGCCTTGCTGGTCGGGCGCACCGACACGACATCGTCCGGCCGCAAGCGGTACGACGGGATGTCCACCTTCTTGCCGTTGACCAGGAAGTGAGCGTGCCGCACGAGCTGACGCGCCTGACGGCGGGATACCCCGAAGCCGAGCCGATACACAACGTTGTCCAGCCGCATCTCCAGCAGCGTGAGCAGGTTCTCGCCTGTGACACCCTGCTGGCGGCTGGCGACATCGTAGTAGTGGCGGAACTGCTTCTCCAGGAGCTGGTAGTAGCGCCGCGCCTTCTGCTTCTCGCGCAACTGCATCAGGTACTCGGACTGCTTGATGCGGCCGCGGCCGTGCTCGCCTGGCGGGTAGGCCCGACGTTCGACTGCGCACTTGTCGGTGAGGCACCGCTCGCCTTTGAGGAACAGCTTCTCAGCCTCCCGGCGGCATTGCTTGCACTGTGGTGTCGTATCTCTGGCCACGTAGACCTTCCTAGACCCGGCGACGCTTGCGTTGACGGCACCCGTTGTGCGCCGCCGGCGTCACGTCCTTGACACTGATGATCTCGAGACCAGCAGCCTGGAGCGAACGCACCGCAGTCTCGCGGCCTGAGCCGGGACCGCGGACGAAGACCTCGACCTTCTGCAGACCGTGTTCCATGCCCTTCTTGGCGCAGGACTCGGCCGTGACCTGAGCGGCGAACGGCGTGCTCTTTCGCGAACCCTTGAAGCCGACCGATCCCGCGCTCTCCCACGCGATGACGTTGCCCTCCTTGTCGGTCAGCGTCACCATCGTGTTGTTGAACGACGTCTTGATGTGCGCCTGGCCGACGGCGATGTTCTTGCGGACCCTGCGCCGCTGACGACCCTTGGCTCTCTGAGGCTTTGCCACTCTCTCTACTCCTCCGGCTTCTCTGCGGTCACTTCTTGCGCTTGCCGCTGATGGTCTTCTTCGGTCCCTTGCGCGCTCGCGCGTTCGTGCGGGTGCGCTGGCCGTTCACCGGCATGCCACGACGATGGCGAATGCCTCTGTAGCAGCCGATGTCCATGAGTCGCTTGATGTTCTGCGAGCGCTCGCGGCGCAGGTCGCCTTCCACGATGAGATCGCGATCGATAGCTTCGCGCAGGCGCACGATCTCCTCTTCGGTCAGGTCGCGCACCTTGGTCTCGGGATCGATGCCCGCGACGCCGAGAATCTGGTTGGACGTCGAGCGCCCTACGCCGTAGATGTACGTGAGCCCGATCTCAACCCGCTTCTGCGGCGGGATATTGACGCCTGCGATACGTGCCATGGTGACTTACCCCTGCCGTTGACGATGCCGCGGATTTGAGCAGATCACCTGGACCGTTCCATGGCGGCGGATGACCTTGCACTTCTCGCACATCGGCTTGACTGATGCTCTTACCTTCATCGATGATCCTCGCTCAAGCACGCAGCGAGACCTTCGGTCGCCGCGCTTCGCCTGCAAGCGACCCAAGACGAGCCGCTATTTGAACCGGTACGTGATCCTGCCTCTGGTGAGGTCGTATGGTGAAAGCTCGACCTTAACCTTGTCTCCCGGCAAGATGCGAATGTAGTGCATGCGCATCTTCCCGGAGATGTGGGCGAGCACCTCGTGATTGTTGTCGAGATGCACCCGGAACATGGTGTTGGGCAGGGCCTCAACGACCTCGCCCTCGATCTCGATGGCTTCTTCTTTTTGCCCCATGCTCCCTACTCGTCAACGGACAGCGGCCTGCTATGCTACCACACACGACGGGGTCGGCAAAACAAGCGCCACGGCCGGTCCCCAATCGGCGAGCGCTCCGCGCTACGTCCCTGCCTCAGCGCCCACGCTCTGCCTCCGAAGCGCGGCGGGTCAGCACGCGCGGCTTCTCCTTGCCGATCGCGACCGTGTGTTCGCAGTGCGCCGAGAGCGTGCCGTCCGCCGTCGAGATCGCCCAGCCATCGTCGGCGAGGTGCACCTCGTGCCCGCCAACGTTGACCATGGGCTCGATCGCGAACACCATGCCCTCCTCGAGCCGGGGGCCACGCCCTGGCTCCCCGTAGTTGGGAATCTGCGGGTCTTCGTGCATCTCCCTGCCGACACCATGGCCTACGAGGGAACGAACGACACTGAAGCCTGCCGCCTCAACGACCTCCTGCACCGCGTGCGAGATGTCGCCGAGCCGCCGGCCCTCGACACACTCGGCAAGACCTGCCTCGAGCGACTCGGCGGTCGCCCTGAGAAGCCTCTCAGCCTCCGCGTCGACAGTCCCGATCGGCAGAGTGACCGCCGAATCCGCCACGTACCCGTCCAGCGAGACACCCACGTCAAGACTCAGCAGATCGCCTCCGGCGATCCTGTACGAACCTGGGATTCCGTGCACGACCATGGCATTGGGCGAGGCGCAGATCGAGCCCGGGAAGCCGCGGTACCCCAGGAACGTCGGCGCCGCCCCGTTCTTGCGGATGAAGCGCTCAGCCAGGCGATCCAGCTGGCCGGTGGTCACGCCCGGTCGAGCCTCAGCCGACAGCATGTCGAGGCAGCCCGCCAGAATCGACCCGGCGGCGGCGATCTTCGCCACCTCAGCTGCCGACTTGCGGACGATCACGGAGGTCAGCGCTCGGTGAGAGTCGTATCGATGGCACCGAAGATCTCGTCCGGCGTCATGCCGCTGCCGACGATCCTCTTCAGTACTCCCCGCGCGTCGTAGTAGTCGATCAGCGGCTCGGTCTGCTCCCGGTAGACGTTGAGGCGGTTGCGCACCGTCGCCTCGTTGTCGTCATCGCGCTGGTAGACCGCATCCCCACAGGCATTGCAGACGCCCTCGACCGCCGGAGGGTCGAACTCGATGTGGTGGGTCTTCCCGCAGACCCGGCAGAGACGGCGCCCCACGAGGCGGTCGATGAGCTCGCTCTCCGGGACATCGAGGAGGAGGACGTCGCTCACGCTGCGCCCCCCACCGGCCAGCATCGCGTCGAGGCTCTCTGCCTGCTCCGTCGTGCGCGGGAAGCCGTCGAGGAGAAAGCCGTCCGTCGCGTCCGCCTCCGCGAGGCGGTCGCGCACGACGCCGATTACGACCTCATCTGGGACGAGACCTCCGGCATCCATGGCCTTCTTCGCCGCCAGGCCCATCTCGGTGCCCTGGGCCACCGCAGCGCGCAGCATGTCCCCAGTGGAGATGTGGGGCAGCGCGAACTTGGCGCGGATGCGCTCCGCCTGCGTGCCCTTGCCGGCGCCGGGAGCGCCGAGAAGGATGACGTTGAGCTGTGATCCGGTCAACAGTACCCCCTACTTGAGGAAGCCTTCGTAGTGACGCATCATGAGCTGCGCCTCCATCTGGCGCATCGTGTCGAGCGCCACTCCGACGACGATCAGCAGCGACACCCCGCCGAAGTAGAACGGCACATCGAGCGTGATCGACATGAGCCACGGCAGCACCGCGAGCGCCGCCAGGAACAGGGCGCCGGGAAGGGTGAGCCGAGTGAGGATGCGGTCCAGGTACTCAGCCGTTGGCCTGCCAGGGCGGACGCCCGGAATGAACCCTCCGTACTTCTTGAGGTTGTCGGCCTGGTCGATGGGGTTGAAGGTCACGGCCGTGTAGAAGTACGTGAAGATCACGATGAGGACGGCTTGCATGATGATGAACGGGAACGTGGTCGGCCCGAAGTTGCGGGTGAACCAGCCGGCGATGCCGTCAGGGCCGAAGAACTGCGCGAACGTCGGGATGATCATCATCACAGAAGAGGCGAAGATCACGGGGATGACGCCCGCCATGTTGACCTTGAGCGGGATGAACGTACTGGTACCACCCATCATGCGGCGTCCGACCACCCGCTTCGCGTACTGCACCGGGACGCGCCGTTCGCCGCTGGTGATCCAGATGACAGCGACGACCACAGCGAGCGCGATGACGAGGAACAGGATGATGGTGAGCAGATTGAGCGGTGAACAGCCGGACCGCACCCGCCGGGATACTCGAGATGATGCTGACGAAGATCATGATGGACATACCGTTCCCGATGCCGCGCGCGGTGATGAGCTCTCCGAGCCACATGACGAACACCGCACCGGCGACCAGGCTGACCACGATCAGCGCCCCGCTCCACCAAGTGAGGTCGATCAGCGCTCCCTGAGTGCTGAACAGCGTGAGGTACCCCACCGCCTGAATGGTGGAGAGGACCACCGTCAGCCAGCGTGTGTACTTGGTGATCTGCTTCTGCCCCTGCTCGCCCTCCTTCGCCAACTCCTCGAGCTTGGGGATGACAACGGTGAGCAGCTGCATGATGATCGATGCCGTGATGTACGGCATGATTCCCAGCGCAAACAGCGCGACGCGCTCCAAGGCTCCGCCGGAGAAGAGATCGAGGAACCCGATGACACCGCCACCGCCCTCGGCGAAGAACTGCTCGAGCGCGTCGATGTCGATGCCGGGCACCGGCACGTGGGCGCCGAACCGGTAGATCGCGATCATCGCCGCCGTGAAGAGCACCTTGGCGCGAAGCTCGGGGAGCTTCCAGGCGTTTACCAGCGACTGCCATAGCTTGTTGTCCACAGTCGCGTACCCCCGTTCTACTAGAGCAGCTCAGCCTTGCCGCCGGCACCCTCGATCTTTGCGACCGCGCTCCGTGAGTACATGTGCATGCGCACGTCGAGCGCCATTGAGAGCTCGCCGCCACCGAGTATCTTGATGGGCGTGCGGGTGTTCTTCACGATGCCCTTCGCGACCAAGGCCTCCGGTGTGACCTCATCGCCGGCCGAGAAGACCTCGGACAGGCGGCCAACGTTCACCGGAGCCGCATACGTGCGAAACGGGCCGATAGGCATGCTCTTCTTCATGTTCGGTCCGCGGGCTTTGCCGACCCGCATGTACAGCGGCATCTGGCCGCCCTCATAGCCGGGGCGCACGCCGCCGCCGGAGCGGGAGTTGTAGCCCTTGTGGCCCTTGCCCGAGGTCTTGCCCTGACCGGAGCCCTTGCCTCGGCCGAGACGCTTGGTCTTCTTCGTCGATCCCTCGTTGGGACGCAGGTTGTGGAGTCCTATTTCAGCCATTTCCCGACTTCTCTGTTGCCGGACGTACCTCGACGAGGTACGTCACCTTGTTCACCATGCCGCGGATCACGGGTGTGTCTTCCTGCACCACGACGTGACGGATGCGCTTCAGCCCGAGCGCGCGCAGCGTGCCCCGTGGCCTGGGGCCGGCGGCCGATCGCGCTCCGGACCTGCGTGATCTCGAGATAGGCGGTCATGCGGTCAGGCCTCCTTGGCCGGAGCCACAGTCGGCACGTCGCTCGCGGGAGCATCGCTCTCTTCGAGACCAAGGACCTTGGCCACCGATACGCCGCGCAAGCGGGCGACGCCTTCCGGGGTCTTCAGCGACTGCAGACCCGCGACCGTCGCGCGCACGATGTTGATCGGATTGGTCGTCCCCAGCGACTTCGTGAGGATGTCACGGACGCCGGCCAGCTCGAGCACGGCCCGCACGCCGCCCGCCGCGATGACCCCCGTCCCGGGCGCGGCGGGCTTCAGAAGCACGCGAGCGGCGCCGAACCGGCCGATCACCTGGTGGGTCGTCGTGGTGCCGTTGTAACGGGGTACGGTGAAAAGGTTCTTCTTCGCATCCTCGATCGCCTTCTGGATGGCGAGCGGCACTTCACGCGCCTTGCCATAGCCGGCGCCGACGTGACCGTTCTCATCGCCAACGACGACCAGAGCCGTGAACGAGAAGCGCCGGCCGCCCTTGACGACCTTGGCGACGCGGTTGATGTGGACGACGCGCTCCTTGAGCTCGCTGCCTTCGTTGAATGATCCTCTAGCCACGGGTCCTACTCTCCTTCTCAGAAAACCAAGCCGCCCTCGCGGGCGCCCTCGGCGAGAGCCTTCACTCGGCCGTGATACAGGTAGCCCGACCGGTCGAAGACGACCCGTTCGACACCCTTGTCCTTGGCCCGCTGCGCGAGCAGCGCGCCGACCTGCTTGGCCACCTCGGCCTTCTTCAGACCGCCACCCTCGATCTCGGTCGACCGTGCGGCCGCCATGGTAACGGCGGCCTGGTCATCGACTATCTGGGCGTAGATCGCCTTGTTGGAGCGAAACACCGATACGCGCGGGCGCTCGGGAGAGCCAGCCATGTGGCCCCGAATGCGCTTCTTGCGCCTCGCGCGGGCTTCCCTGATGCTGCGTACACTCATCTCTCGAAGTTCCTCTTCTCTCTGGCGGCGGACTAGGCCCGCTTGCCGACCTTGCGCTGCACGAATTCACCGGCGTACCGGATGCCCTTGCCCTTGTAGGGCTCGGGCGGGCGAGTGGCGCGTACCTTTGCCGCGACCTCGCCAACGACCTGCTTGTCGATGCCCCGCACCACGACGACCGTGGCCTGAGGCGTCTCGAAAGCGACGTGCTCGGGAGGCTCGATCAGCACCGGGTGGCTGTACCCCACCTGCAACTCCAGGGCATCGCCCTTGAGGCCCGCACGGTAGCCGACACCCACGATCTCGAGTCGCTTCTCATATCCGTCCGTCACGCCCGTCACCATGTTCGCGATCAGCGTGCGCGTGAGCCCGTGCAGCGAGCGATGCTGACCGCTGTCGGTCGGCCGCATGACCCGAATGAGCCCTTCGCCGGACTCGACGATCATCTCGCGTGGAACACGCTGCGTGAGCTCGCCCTTGGGCCCCTTCACGGTGACGACAGCGTCATCGTACGCGAACTCGACGCTATCGGGCAAAGAGATGGGTGCTTTTCCGATCCTCGACATGTGCCGTCCTTACCAGATGAAGCAGATCACCTCGCCACCCAGACCTTGCTTCCGCGCCTCAGCGCTGGTCACCAGTCCGCGTGACGTGGAGATGATCGCCGTCCCGAGCCCGCCTAGCACCTTGGGCAACGACTCCTTGTCGGCGTACACACGACGGCCGGGCTTGGAGACGCGCTTGATGCCGGAGATGACCCGCTCCCTGTTCTTGCCATACTTGAGCTCCACGACGACGACGTCGCCGTGCTCGCCGCGCTTCTTCTCGTACCCGACGACGTAGCCGAGCTCCGTCATGAGACGAGCGATCTCGATCTTCATCTTGGACGCGGGAATCTCAACGCTCGCGTGTCGTGCCGTGCTGCCGTTGCGGATACGCGTGAGCATGTCGGCGATGGGGTCCGTCATTGACATGGTCCTCGCCTCCTCACCAGCTCGACTTCGTCAGGCCCGGGACAACGCCCTGGTGCGCGACTTCGCGCAGGCAGATGCGACACAGCCCGAACTTGCCGATAGTACGCGCGCGGGCGACCGCATCGGTTACAGCGGTTGTACTCGCGCGTCTTGTAGCGCTGCTTGCGCCCGGCCTTCACCACGAGGGATGTCTTCGCCATGCTTCAGATGCTCCTAGTTCGAACGGAACGGCATGCCCAGCTTGCTCAGCAGAGCCCGCCCTTCCTCGTCCGTCTTTGCGGTCGTCGTGATCACGATATTGAGACCGCGGGTTTGCTCGACCGAGTCGTAATCGATCTCGGGGAAGATGGTCTGTTCGCGCACACCCATCGCGAAGTTCCCCCGGCCATCGAACTGGTCGGGCGCAATGCCGCGAAAGTCCCGAATGCGCGGCAGCGCAATGGACACGAGGCGGTCGATCATCTCATACATCCGCTCCCCGCGCAGCGTCACGCGACAGCCGATGGACATGCCCTCGCGCAGCTTGAAGCTGGCGATCGACTTGCGAGCCTTGGTGATCGCCGGACGCTGCCCGGCGATCAGCGCCATCTCCTCTACTGCGTCATCGAGAAGCTTCGCATTGGTCTTGGCCTCGCCGACGCCCATGTTGAGAGTCACCTTCTCGACCCGGGGAGCTTCCATCACATTGCGGTAGCCGAACTCGCTCACGAGTTCGGGAACGATCTCTTCGAAGTACTTGTCCTTGAGCCTGGCCATAGTCACGCCCTACGCCTTGTCTATGTCTCTGCCGCAGTCATCGCGACGGCACTTGCGAACCTTCCCGCCACCCTCGAGCAGCCGGTAGCCCACCTTGGTGGGCTGGCCGCAGGCCGGGCATACGAGCATCACATTGGAGGCGTCGATCGGAGCCTCGCGCTCGATCACTCCACCCTGCGGGTTCTTCTTCGGGTTGGGCTTGGTGTGCTTCTTCATCATGTTGAGCTGCTCTATCGTGATGCGCCCCGACTCGAAGTCGACGCTCATCACCGAGCCGCTCTTGCCGGCTTCCTTGCCGGTGATGACCTTGACCTCGTCACCCTTCTTGATCTTGCTCTTGCTCATCGTTGCTGTGACTCCCTAGCCTACGCGGCCCTCAGAGGACCTCAGGGGCGAGCGACACGATCTTCATGAAGTTGTTCTCGCGCAGCTCGCGGGCCACGGGCCCAAAGATGCGGGTCCCGCGCGGATTGTTCTGGTTGTCGATCAGCACGGCTGCGTTCTCGTCGAACGCGATGTACGTACCGTCCTTGCGACCCAACTCCTTCTTGGTGCGCACCACTACGGCGCGCACGACCTCACCCTTCTTCACGCTACCGCCCGGCGTAGCAGCCTTGACAGTGCCCACGATGACATCGCCCACCGTTCCGTAGCGCCGGCGGGACCCGCCGTGGATCCGGATGCACAGGATCTCGCGCGCGCCCGTGTTGTCGGCAACTCGTAGTCTCGATTCAACCTGGATCATGTGCTTCCTCTGCCGGCTCTCGTCCTACTTGGCCTTCTCGAGAACCTCGAGAAGGCGCCACCTCTTGGTCGCGCTGAGCGGACGCGTCTCCACGACGCGGACCAGATCTCCCTTGCCCGCCGCGTTCAGCTCGTCATGCACGTGCAGCTTGGTGGAGCGGCGCACCACCTTGCCGTACACGCGGTGCTTGTGAGTGGCATCGATGCGCACCACGATCGTCTTCTCCATGGCGTCGCTCACGACGACACCACGCCGCTCCTTGCGCCCGGGCACCTTCGCAGGCGGCTCGTGCGCTGCTTTCGCCTTCGACCTTCCTTCCGAGAGGGCCGCGGCTTCGCGCGACTCCGCTGCCTCGACGGGCTTCTTCGTCGTCGGCTTCTTGGTCGTCGGCTTCTTGGCCGCCGGCTTCTTGGCCGTCGGCTTCTTCGTCGTCGCCTGGCTTCTTCGCGACCGTCTTGTCGCTCTCAGTCTTCTTTGTCGTCGCCATCAGGCTTCACCACCGGCTGCATCACGATCGCGGTCACGCTCTGCCTGCATGGTGAGGAGGCGAGCGATCTCGCGACGCGTTGCGTTCAGATTCTGCGGGTTGTCGAGCTGCCCGGTCGCGTGCTGGAAGCGCAGGTTGAAGAGCTCCTTGCGAGTATCCTTCAGCCTCACGTCCAGCTCGTCGTCGGAGAGTTCACGGAGCTTGCTAGCCTTCAAAGAGCACTCCCCTCCCTCGTCACGAACTTGCACTTGACGGGCAGTTTGTGCATCGCCAGTCGCAAGGCCTCGCGGGCCACGGCCTCACTCACGCCGGACACCTCGAACAGGACTCTTCCCGGCTTGACCACAGCGACCCACGACTCCGGCGATCCCTTGCCGCCGCCCATGCGAGTCTCAGCCGCCTTGCGAGTGACAGGCTTGTGTGGAAACACATTGATCCAGACCTTGCCGCCGCGCTTCATGTAGCGTGTCATGGCGATACGAGCCGCCTCGATCTGGCGGTTCGTCACCCAGCCGCACTGCAAGGCCCTAAGGCCGTACTGACCGAACTCGATCTCGGTGCCGCCCTTGGCCGTGCCGGCCATGCGTCCACGTTGTACTTTTCTGTGCTTGATTCTCTTCGGCAGGAGCATTCCTCTACGTCCTCTCTACCTCAGCTGCTCTGCTCGGGCTCGACCGGCTTCTTGGCTGGAGCTGCCTCGGTCGTGGCCTGCTCCGGCGCCGACTGCTGGGTGGACGGAGCCTGACGCCCAGTCGGTGCCTGCCGACCGGCGGGAGCTTGCCGCCCCGTCGGGAGCGGAGCGGCCACCGCGGCCACCCGCGCCGCCCCGGCCACCGGCGCCACGACCCTCGCGCCGCTGTCCGCCAGACGGACGACGATCGCGCCCGCGATCGTCTCGCCGCTGCTCGTCTCGCTCCTGGCGCAGCTTCGACTCATCCTTCGGATAGCCCTCGGGGAGGATCTCGCCCTTGTTGATCCAGACCTTGACGCCGATGCGCCCGAACGTCGTACGCGCCTCCTTGAAGCCGTAGTCGATATCGGCGCGAATCGTGTGCAGCGGCACCCGGCCCTCACTGTAGTGCTCGGCGCGAGCCATCTCGCCTCCGCCGAGGCGCCCGCCGCACCGCACCCGCATGCCGGCGGCGCCGGAGCGCATGGCGCTCGTCAGTGCACGCTTCATGGCCCGGCGGAAGCTCACGCGATTCTCCAGCTGCTCGGCGATCGACTGTGCGACCAGGACCGCGTCCAGCTCAGGCCGCTTCACCTCGATGATGTTCACCTGGACGTTCTTCTGGGTCATTCCGTGAATCTCTTTGCGTAGCGCATCGACCTCAGAACCGCTCTTGCCGATCACGATGCCGGGGCGGGCGGTATGGATGTCGATGGTCACGTTGGTCTGATCCTTGCGGATCGCGATACGCGACAGACCGGCATGAGACAGCTTGCGCAGAATGTGCATGCGCATGCGCTCGTCCTCGGCGAGGAACTCCTTGAACTCTTTCTCCGTATACCAGTGCGACTTCCAGTCGTGAATGATCCCAACACGGAAGCCGCCCGGATGCACCTTCTGGCCCACTAGGAACGGACCTCCCTCTGCTCCACGGCGATCATGATGTGGCTGCTGCGCTTGCTGATGCGGCTCACTCGACCCATCGCGCGGAACTTCCACCGCTTCAGGGTCGGGCCCTCATCGACGCGAGCCTCCTTGACATACAGCTCGTCGGCCGAGAGCGCGACATTGTGCTCCGCATTGGCGACCGCCGAATTCAGGACCTTGGCCACGATACGCGCCGCGTTCCTGTTGGTGAGGAAGAGCGTCGAGCGAGCCTCGGCTACGGACTTGCCTCGAATGAGGTCAGCAGCCTCTCGCACCTTTCGAGGGGCGACCGGAATGAACTTCGCTTGTGCCTTGACCGACATAGCCTGCTACCTTCTCGCGGAGCGATCGCCCTTGATATGACCGCGGAACGTCCGCGTCAGGGCGAATTCGCCCAGCTTGTGCCCGACCATCGACTCACTGATGAACACGGGTACGTGCTTGTGTCCGTCGTGCACGGCGATCGTGTGACCGACCATGTCGGGGAATACAGTCGAGGCCCGCGACCAGGTCTTGATCATCTTCTTCTGGCCGGCATCGTTCATCGTCGGCTATGCGCTTCATGAGGCGCTCGTCGACGAACGGCCCCTTCTTGGCTGATCTGCTCAACGGGTGCCTCCTGCCCTACCCACGCTTGCCACGCTTGCGGCCGCGGATGATGAGTTTGTCCGACTGCTTGTGGTTGGCCCGAGTGCGATAGCCCAGCGTCGGCACGCCCCACGGAGTGACCGGGTGGCGACCTGCCGTCGTCTTGCCCTCGCCCCCGCCGTGCGGGTGGTCTACCGGGTTCATCGCGGTTCCGCGCACCGTCGGGCGAACACCCCGCCAGCGGGTGCGACCGGCCTTGCCGCCAGAGATGTTCGAGTGATCCGGGTTGCCGAGCTCGCCGACGGTCGCGCGACAACGTCAGGCGGATACGCCGCAGCTCGCCAGAGGGCAGGCGCACGACTCCGTAGCCCCCCTCCTTTGCCTGGAGCTGCGCGCTCGTGCCGGCGCTCCGCACCAGCTGCCCGCCGCGCCCGGGTTGAAGCTCGATGTTGTGGATCGTGGTACCGGAAGGGATGTTCTCCAGCGGAAGCGCATTGCCCGACTTGATGTCCGCAGCCGGTCCTGACTCGACCACGTCGCCGACCTTGCAGCCTTGCGGGGCCAGGATGTAGCGCTTCTCGCCATCCGCATAGTGGAGCAGCGCGATGCGCGCCGACCGATTGGGATCGTACTCGATATGAGCGACCTTCGCGGGCACGCCGTCCTTGTCGCGCTTGAAATCGATGATGCGATAGCGCCGCTTGTGACCGCCGCCCTGATGACGCGTCGTGATCCGTCCGTAGTTGTTGCGACCGCCGTTCTTCTTGAGCGGCGCCACGAGTGAGCGCTCCGGCTCGCTGCGCGTGATGTCCTCGAACGTCTCGACCGTCATGAACCTGCGGCCGGGCGAGGTCGGCCTGAATCTCTTGATGCCCATTACCTGCCCTCGAAGAATTCGATCGTGTCGCCCGGCGCAAGCTGAACCACAGCCTTCTTCCAGCCTGCGACCCTGCCCTTGCTGATGCCTCGCCGCTTCGGCTTGGACGGCATGTTCGCGGTCGAGACGGCGACCACGGTCACGTTGAACAGCTGGGCCACCGCCTGACCGATCATGGTCTTGTGCGCGTCCGGATGGACCTCGAACGTGTAGCGGCTGTGGTCGATCTGCCCGTAGCTCTTCTCGGAGACGATCGGCCGGATGATGATCCTCTCTGCTTCTACCATGTCTACGCCTCACTCAGGGCGGCGAACGCCTTCTCTGTAAGGACCAAAGAGCGTGCACGGAGCACGGTCTCAGTCGGATAGCGCTCCTACCTCCGCCGCCTCGGCGTAGGGAAGGTTGCGCACCGACTTCGTGACCGTCGGCTCGTCATGAGTGATGACCAGCACCGGCGCGGCGATGTCGAGCTTCACGAAGAAGTCGTTCGCGGCCTTGGTGCTGGGGTCATCCATATTCAGATCCGCGGCGACGAACACGTGACCGTTCTCGGCGCGATTGCTCAGGGCCATGGCCAGTGACTGGCGCACGACCTTGCGATTGATCTTGATGTCGAACGTCGCGCGGTCGCGGTCCGAACGCAACGCCGCCACCGACTCGCACGGGCGACTTGACGCTGCCGGCGCGAGCGCGCCCGGTGCCCTTCTGCCGGTACAGCTTGGCGGTCGAACCGGCGACCTCGGCCCTCGTCTTCGTCGACGCTGTACCGCGGCGTCGCGCGGCTTGCTCGGCACGGACCACGAGATGCAGGGTGTTGATATTGGCGGGCACAGCGAAGAGAGCCTCGGGCAGGTCACGCGTCTCGACCTGAGCACCCGATGCGTCCACGACCGACGCCTTGCCGGGCGCGCCCTGCGGAGCGACGACCGGGCCGTCGACCACTGGCGCCTCCTCGGCGTTCTTGGGAGCCTGCTTGCTCTCGTCGGCAGTCATACTATCTACCTCGGATGACGACAACGGAGTTCTTGGCGCCAGGTACGGCGCCCTTGATGAGCAGCACGTTGTTCTCTGCATCGGCGCGGATGATCTTCAGTCCGCGCTGGGTCACGCCCTGCGAGCCCATGTGCCCGCTCATGCGCATGCCCTTGAAGACGCGGCTCGGATAGGCGCTGGCGCCGATGGAGCCTGGCGCTCTCACGTTGTGCGAACCGTGAGTCTCCGGGCCGCGACCGAAATGGTGCCGCTTCACGGTTCCCTGGAAGCCCTTGCCCTTGCTGACTCCGGCCACCGTCACAGCCTGGCCGTCCGAGAACGCCTCGACGGTCACGGTGTCGCCGACCTTGAGGCCATCGGCGTTCTCAAACTCGAACAGATGCCGCATCCCGTGCTTCACCCCAGCCTTCTTGAGATGGCCGAGGGTCGGCTTGTTGAGATGCTTGTCCTTGCACTCCTCGAACGCGAGCTGAACAGCCTCGTAGCCGTCGACATCGAGCGTCTTGACCTGGGTCACCGGGCACGGTCCGGCTTGAACCACCGTCACCGCCACCACGTTTCCGTCATCGTCGAAGAGCTGAGTCATGCCCACTTTTGTACCTATGATGCCCGTCATCGCCACTACAGCTTGATCTCGATGTGAACGCCTGCCGGCAGATCGAGACGCATCAGCTGATCGACGGTCTTGGGCGTCGGCTGATGGATGTCGATCAGTCGCTTGTGCGTGCGGATCTCGAAGTGCTCGCGCGAGTCCTTGTCCTTGAACGGGCTCTTGATCACGCAGTACACGTTCTTCTCAGTGGGAAGGGGCACGGGGCCGGAGATGGTCGCGCCGCTTCGCTGCGCCGTCTCCACGATGGACTGCGCGCTGCGCTCGATCAACTCGTGATCGTAACGACTTCAACCTGATTCGTATGTTCTGCTGAGCCACTCTGGTGCCTTCTCTGTCCTGTTCACGTAGCCGGGTGTGTCGCGTGGCGGAGCATGCGACACGTCGCGCGGCCCGAAGTATTCGACGATCTACTCGATGATCTTGGTGATCGCCCCAGCGCCGACGGTCCGGCCGCCTTCGCGAATGGCGAAGCGGAGACCTTCCTCCATGGCGATGGGAGTGATCAGCTTGACCTCCATCACCGTGTTGTCTCCCGGCATGACCATCTCAACGCCCTCTTCGAGGGTGATGACGCCGGTCACATCGGTGGTACGGAAGTAGAACTGTGGCCGGTAGCCGTTGAAGAACGGCGTGTGGCGGCCGCCCTCGTCCTTGGACAGGACGTAGACCTGGGTCAGGAAGTGCGTGTGCCCAGTGATGCTGCCGGGCTTGGCGGCCACCATGCCGCGCTGGATCTCCTCACGCTTCGTGCCGCGCAGGAGGAGCCCGATGTTGTCGCCCGCCTGCCCCTCGTCGAGGAGCTTGCGGAACATCTCGACACCGGTGACGGTCGTCTTCATGACCTTGTCGCGCATGCCGATGATCTCGACCTCTTCACCCACCTTGACGATGCCGCGCTCCACACGACCGGTCGCGACCGTGCCGCGTCCGGTGATCGTGAAGACGTCCTCGACGGGCATCAGGAACGGCTTGTCCACGTCGCGCTCGGGCTGGGGAAGGTAGGTGTCGAGAGCCGTGGTGAGCTCCAGGATCGGCTCGCACGCAGCACATCCGTCCTTGCCGCAACCACACTCAAGCGCCTTCAGAGCCGAGCCCTTGATGACAGGGAGATCGTCGCCGGGGAACTCATACTCGCTGAGGAGCTCGCGGATCTCCATCTCGACGAGCTCGATGAGCTCTGGATCGTCGACCAGGTCGACCTTGTTCATGAAGACGATGATGTTCGGCACGCTCACCTGGTGGGCGAGAAGAATGTGCTCGCGCGTCTGGGGCATGGGGCCATCGTCGGCGCCGACAACGAGGATCGCAGCGTCCATCTGGGCGGCGCCCGTGATCATGTTCTTGATGTAGTCGGCATGGCCGGGGCAGTCCACATGAGCGTAGTGGCGGTTCTCGGTCTCGTACTCCACGTGTGCTGTGGCGATGGTGATACCGCGCTCGCGCTCCTCAGGAGCCTTGTCGATCATGTCGAATGGGGTGAACTCGGTGCGTACCCCCGCGGTTGTGCAGCGCCAGCGTGATCGCAGCGGTCAGCGTCGTCTTGCCATGGTCGACGTGCCCGATGGTCCCCACGTTCATGTGGGGCTTGCTGCGATCAAACTTCTCCTTCGCCATGCTTCCTACTCCTTTTCCTGAAACCCGGAGGTTGAGCTCACACAAAAAGCGGCACGGCCAGCCGCCGTACCAAGGGTCGGCAGTATACACGACGCGCACCCCCGGGAGCAAACACGCGACCAGACGGCTCTCTCACTCACCACGAGCCCTCGCAATGAGCTCGGTGGCGATCGAAGCCGGCACTTCGGCGTAGTGCTTGAACTGCATCGTGTAGGTGGCCCGGCCCTGAGTTGCCGAGCGGACATCGGTGGCGTACCCGAACATCGTGGAGAGAGGGACGGTCGCCGTAATGACCTGCGCGTTCCCGCGCGGCTCCATGCCGTCGATGTGGCCGCGCCTTGAACTGATATCGCCCATGACGTCGCCCATGAACTCGGCGGGAGTGACGACCTCGACGGCCATCATGGGCTCGAGCAAGACAGGCTTGGCTTTCTGCACGGCGTTCTTGAACGCGAGAGAGCCGGCGATCTTGAACGCCATGTCCGACGAGTCGACTTCGTGATAGCTGCCGTCGACGAGAGCCACCTTGATATCGACGACGGGGTAGCCGGCCAGCACGCCAGTGTTCATCGCCTCGCGGACGCCGTCGTCTACCGAGGGAACGTACTCGCGCGGAATCGAGCCGCCGGTGATCCGGCTCTCGAACTCGTAGCCGCCGCCGGGCACGTTGGGTTCCATCTCGATGACGACATGACCGAACTGGCCGCGGCCACCGCTCTGGCGAACGAACCTGCCCTCGACCTTCTCGACCTTGTTGCGAACGGTCTCGCGATAGGCGACCTGCGGCCTGCCGACATTGGCGTCGACGCTGAACTCACGCACGAGCCGGTCGACGATGATCTCGAGGTGCAGCTCGCCCATGCCCGCGATGATCGTCTGTCCTGTCTCTTCGTCCGTATGGACTCGGAACGTCGGATCCTCATCGGCGAGGCGCTGCAAGGAGTTGGCCAGCTTCTCCTCGTCGGCCTTGGTCTTGGGTTCGATGGCAACGGAGATGACGGGCTCGGGGAACTCCATGGACTCGAGGATGACCGGTTTGCCGATCTCGCACAGGGAGTCGCCGGTCGTCGTGAACTTGAGACCGACTGCAGCGGCCAGCTCCCCAGCGTACACCTCGTCACGGTCCTCGCGATGATTGGCGTGCATCTGGAGGATGCGGCTGATGCGCTCCCTCTTGTCCTTGCTGGAGTTCTGGACGTACGAGCCGGCCTTGAGCGTACCCGAGTAGACGCGGAAGTAGGTCAACTTGCCGACGTACGGGTCGACGGCCACCTTGAAGGCGAGGGCCGCGAACGGGGCTGTCGTCAGAAGCGCTGCGCGTCTGTTCTTCCCCGTTCGGCCCCAGGGCCGTCACAGGAGGCACGTCCAGCGGCGAGGGCAGGAAGTCGACGATCGCGTCCATGAGCGGCTGTACGCCCTTGTTCTTGAACGCCGAGCCGCAGAGTACCGGCGTGATGCTGATGTCGAGAGTCGCCTGTCGGATCACTCCGCGCAGGTGCTCGGGCGTGATCTCCTCGCCCTCGAGGTAGGCCTCCAGCAAATGATCGTCATGGTCCGCCACCGACTCGATCAGCTTCAGGCGGTAGTCGTCGGCCTGCGGTCGCACTCTCGTCCGGGATCTCGACGATCTCGAACGCCGTGCCGAGCTCGTCCTCGTAGACGATGGCGTTCATCTCGATGAGATCGATGATACCGCGGAAGTCGGCCTCGCGGCCGATCGGGATCTGCAGGGCCACGGGGTTCGCGCCCAGGCGCTCGACCATCATCTGTCGAGACCACGGAAGAAGTCGGCCCCGATGCGGTCCATCTTGTTGACGAAGGCGATCCGCGGAATGCCGTACTTGTCGGCCTGGCGCCAGACGGTCTCCGACTGTGGCTCCACCCCGCCAACCGAGCAGAACAGGGCGATGGCGCCGTCCAGGACGCGCAGGCTGCGCTCCACCTCCATGGTGAAGTCGACATGCCCGGGCGTGTCGATGATGTTGATCTGCGAGTCGCGCCAGTCGACGGTCGTGGCGGCGGACGTGATGGTGATGCCGCGCTCCTGCTCCTGCGCCATCCAGTCCATCACGGCCGCGCCCTCGTGGACTTCCCCGATCTTGTGCGTCTTGCCCGTGTAGTACAGGATGCGTTCGGTGGTCGTCGTCTTGCCGGCGTCGATGTGGGCCATGATGCCGATGTTGCGTGTGTTCTCGAGAGTGTACTGTCGCATGATGCCTTGTCGTGTTCCTTCCATGCGAAAGCCCCTCACCGACGGCCGTCAGTGAGGGGCCTCCGGGGAACTACCAGCGGTAGTGGGCGAACGCCTTGTTGGCCTGCGCCATACGGAAGATGTCGTCCTTCTTCTTGAAGGCGCCACCCTGGGCGGCAAGGGAGTCGATCATCTCTCCTGCCAGACGCTCGGACATGACCTTCTCGCGGCGCTCGCGCGCGAAGGCGACCAGCCAGCGGATCGCCAGAGTCCGGGCGCGACGGCCGGGCACCTCGACAGGGACCTGATAGGTGGCGCCGCCGACACGACGGCTCCGCACTTCGAGGTGTGGCGTGAGCGCCTGGATGGACTCCTGCAGGACCTCGACGGGATCCCGACCAGACCGTTCGCGCACCAATTCGAGCGCGCCATAGACGATCTGTTCGGCCGTGGACTTCTTGCCATCGAGCAGCACCTTGCTGATGACCTGAGTCACCAGCTTGCTGTTGTAGACGGGGTCTGGGAGGATCTCCCGGCGCGTGATCGTGCCTCTGCGCGGCATGTACTTCCCTCCCTTGCCCTTCGCACCGTAGTGCGAACGAGCCTTGCTTGCGGTCGCTGACGCCGGCGGCGTCCAGGGTGCCACGAATGACCTTGTAGCGCACACCCGGGAGGTCCTTGACGCGCCCGCCGCGCACGAGCACCACCGAGTGCTCTTGCAGGTTGTGCCCGATTCCGGGGATGTAGCTGGTGACTTCCATGCCGTTCACAAGCCTGACGCGAGCGACCTTGCGCAGAGCGGAGTTCGGCTTCTTGGGAGTGGTGGTGTAGACGCGCGTGCAGACGCCGCGCTTCTGGGGCGAACCCTTGAGCGCGGGCGTCTTGGAACGCTTGGTCTTGCTTTCGCGTCCCTTGCGGATGAGCTGGCTAATGGTTGTCATCTGACCTCTCTGGTGGGCTGCTTCAGACAGCAGTCGTATAGTCTAGCGAAGCGGGGCTGCGGCCGCAAGATGACGCAGCAGGCCGCAGCCCCGCCGATGTCTACGCTCAGGCGTCGAAGTCGTCGCCATCTCCCGTGAGCCAGGCGGCGGCGTCGTCGCCTCCGCTCATGAGGCGATCGGCCTCGGCGAGTGCTTCTGTCCGACCCGCGGGATGGATCTCGATCCCGCGATAGCGGCGCAGGCCAGTCCCGGCCGGGATGAGCTTGCCGATGATCACGTTCTCCTTCAGGCCCTGCAAGGTGTCGATCTTGCCCTCGATGGCCGCGTCGGTAAGGACCTTCGTCGTCTCCTGGAACGAGGCCGCGGAGAGGAAGCTCTCCGTGGCGAGCGATGCCTTGGTGATGCCGAGGATGATCTGCTCGGCTTCGGCCGCCTGCCCACCCTCGCTGCTCATGCGCTCGTTCTCGACCCGGAACGCCGCCCGGTCGACCAGCTGGCCGGGCAGGAACTGAGTGTCGCCTGCCGTCAGGATGCGCACCTTCTTCATCATCTGGCGCACGATCAGCTCGATGTGCTTGTCGTTGATCTCGACGCCTTGCGAGCGGTACACCTCCTGCACCTCGTTCACCAGGTAGCGCTCGGTAGCGGTCTCGCCCGCATACTTGAGAACGTCCGCCGGGTACATTGAGCCAGGCGTGATCTGCGTGCCCTCCTCGACCCAGTCGCCGTCCTCGACCAGCATGCGCGTGCGACGCGTGAAGGTGTACTCCTTGGCCGCCCCATCCTCCGGCATGATGGTGAGCTTGGAGCCACGCTCCGTGTCGTCGATGGCCACACGGCCGGAGACCTCGGCGATACGCGCCGACGCCCTTGGGCTTGCGCGCCTCGAAGAGCTCGACGACGCGCGGCAGGCCGTGGGTGATGTCGGCGCCTGCCACTCCGCCGGTGTGGAACGTCCGCATGGTCAGCTGAGTGCCGGGCTCACCGATCGACTGCGCCGCAATATGGCCGACCGCGTCGCCGATCTCGGCCGGCGCGTTGTTGGCCAGCGCGAAGCCGTAGCACTTCTGGCAGACGCCGGTCGCGGCGTCGCACTTGAGCACGCTGCGCACCGGGACCATCGGATCGGTCTGAGAGCCGAGCGCGAGAGTCCTGAGGATCTGCGCGCGGGTCTCGAGGTCGATGTGCGCGTCCCGCTCGAAGAGGACTTCACCGGTCGTCTCGTCGACGATCGGCGCGCCCAGGTAGCGTCCGATCAGGTTCTCGTTGGGTTCGTGCGACCACACGGCCACCTGGTCGGCTTGGGACCCGCTGCCGCGCGCGACACTGACCTTGGCGTTCGGCAGATCGGAGTAGACCTCACGCAGCAGACCGATCTGCGCAGGACCGATCGTCTCGCCCTTCTTGAGAACCACCCGATCGCTGCGCGGACGTTGGACATCAGCGGCGAGCACTGCGCCCTCGAGCTCAGGGTTCTCCTCACGACGGCGCGACCAAGGAGACATCGGGCACCCACTCGGTCGTCCCGCAGTCGATCTCGCTCACCGTTACGTCCTGGCACACATCCACCAGACGACGGGTGAGGTACCCGGAGTCGGCCGTGCGCAGCGCCGTATCGGCGAGACCCTTGCGCGCACCGTGCGTCGAGATGAAGAACTCGAGCACGCGAGAGCCCCTCGATGAAGCTCGACTTCACCGGCTGCTCCACGATCTCGCCCTTCGGGTTGGACATCTGACCGCGCCAGCCGGCGAGCTGACGGATCTGCTTGATGTCGCCGCGAGCGCCGGACGTCGCCATCATGTAGATGGGGTTGAGGGGATTGAAGTTCGCCTTGGTGGCCGCCGTGATCTGCACGTCGGCTTCTCTCCAGATCTCCTCCACCTTGTTGCGGCGCTCCTCCTCTGTGAGGAACCCGTTGTCGTACTGCTCCCGCACGTCGATGACCATGCTCTCGTGGGCTGTCAGGATGGCCGCTTTCTCCTTCTCGGGGATGACCACGTCGTTCTTCGAGACCGTGATCGCGGCCCGCGTGGCGAAGTGGAACCCGACGTCCTTGAAGACGTCGAGGATGCGCGCCACCTTGTTCGCTCCGTAGCGAGCCACGAGCCCATTGATGAAAGCTGCGAGGCGCCTTCTTGGTCATCGTGTAGTTGATGTAGGTGTAGTCGCCCTGGTAGTCGGCGCCGAGGACCTCCCGCAGACCACCCTCGACGCGCATGTTGAAGAGCGCGCGCCCCACAGTAGTCACGACGCGGTCGCCCTGCGGCAGGCGCAGCACGATCGGTCGCTGCGTGAAGTCGGCGATACCCTGCAGAGCGCTGTGTCGGCACCTCGCGCTGATCGAGGATGCGCTGCTCCCAGGCGCGCTGCACCTCGTCGTATCCACTGAACACCGACAGCTGGCTCGTCGAAGATCGTCCGGCTGCGCGTGATCCAGGTCGTCGCTGGGGTGATACGTGAGGTAGTACATGCCGATGACCATGTCCTGGCTGGGCACGGCGATCGGCTTGCCGTGCGCCGGCGACAGGATGTTGTTGGTGCTCAGCATGAGCACGCGCGCCTCGGCCTGGGCCTCCCAGCTGAGCGGCAGGTGAACCGCCATCTGGTCGCCGTCGAAGTCGGCGTTGAAGGCGGCGCACACCAGGGGGTGGATCTGGATGGCCTTGCCCTCGACGAGGAGGGGCTCGAAAGCCTGGATCCCCAGCCGATGCAGGGTGGGAGCGCGGTTGAGCATCACCGGATGCTCGGTGATGACCTCCTCGAGGATGTCCCACACCTCGGGCACCATCGACTCGACCATCTTCTTCGCGGCCTTGATGTTCTGCACCATCTTGCGGCCGACAAGGCGACTCATGATGAACGGCTTGAAGAGCTCGAGGGCCATCATCTTCGGCAGGCCGCACTGATGCATCTTGAGATGCGGCCCGGCGACGATCACTGAGCGCCCCGAGTAGTCGACACGCTTGCCGAGCAGGTTCTGGCGGAAACGGCCCTGCTTGCCCTTCAGCATGTCGCTGAGCGACTTGAGCGGGCGATTCCCGGGGCCCGTCACCGCGCGGCCGCGACGGCCGTTGTCGAACAGGGCGTCCACGGCTTCCTGCAGCATGCGCTTCTCGTTGTTGACGATGATGTCCGGAGCCTGCAGATCGAGCAGCCTCTTGAGGCGGTTGTTGCGGTTGATGACGCGCCGATAGAGATCGTTGAGATCGCTGGTCGCGAAACCGCCCGCCGTCGAGCTGGACCATGGGGCGAAGCTCGGGAGGGATGACCGGGACCACATCGAGGATCATGGACTCCGGGTGGTTGCCACTGCGCAGGAAAGCCGAGGCCACCTTGAGGCGCTTCACGGCCCGCGCCTGGCGCTGGCCCTTGGCCGTGCGGATCGTCTCCCGCAGCTCGGCCTCCTCGGCGGCAAGGTCGACGCGCTTCAGCAGTTCGCGCACCGCCTCGGCCCCTGTTCCGCCAGTGAAGTAGACCCCGAAGCTCTCCGGCTCGTAGCCAGGCTCGCGGCCGAACATCCGCTCCATCTGCTGGTACAGGGTCTCATCGCCGATGACGTTGCGCGGCGCGATGGTCTTGAATTGATCCCACGCGCGGTCGATCTGCTCCTTGGCCTGCTCGACGTTCTTGAAGCCTCGGTCGATGTAGTCGTCGCGGAGCTTCAGGGCCTTGGTGCGCCGGAGCTTCACCTCGTCGGGACCGAGAGCCGCGGCGTCGATCGTGATGCGACGATACGACTCGTAGATGTCGAAGTAGTTGAAGTGTCCGAACTCGTCCTCAGGGTCCGCCTCACGATGGAAGTCGTCAGCCTCGCGCTCGCCGTCGAGGATCAGGCCGAGCTCATCGTGCATGTCGCGAATCGCCTGCGAGCGGATCTCGGCGTAGACGTCGTAGCGCGCCTTCATCTCGTCGATCTTCTCCTGCAGCATCATGAGGTCGTTGTCTCGACGCTCGACGTCGACCGAGATGATGACGTAGCTGCCACCGAAGTAGAGGACCTTCTCGAGCTCCTTTGGGGCGATGTCGAGCAGGTACCCCATGCGCGATGGGACGCCCTTGAAGAACCAGATGTGGCTGACGGGCGCCGCCAGCTTGATGTGGCCCATGCGCTCGCGACGGACCTTGGCGCGCGTGACCTCTACGCCGCAGCGTTCGCAGATGATGCCCTTGTACCGCACGCGCTTGTACTTGCCGCAGTAGCATTCCCAGTCCTTCGTGGGGCCGAAGATGCGCTCGCAGAACAGGCCGTCGCGCTCCGGCTTGAGTGTGCGGTAGTTGATCGTCTCGGGCTTGGTGACCTCGCCCTTCGACCACGCCTCGATCTGCTTCGGCGACGCAAGCCCGATGCGGATGGAGTCGAAGTTGTTGATATCTAGCACAGTCACTCCCCTCTGCCTTCGCCGGGCGCAGTCATCATCTGGGTCGATCTCGGGGCCAGGATCCTCGGCGGCGCCGAGGATCTCGCCGAGTGCTTCGGCGGGGAGACCGAGGATCCTCGGCGGCTTCCAGCACGTCGTCCTCCGCTGCCGGCAGGCCGGCCTTGGTGCTCAGGATCTCATCTGCCGCAGCCGGCTCCGCGCTGTCATCGCCTGAGGGCTCGTTGCCGGCGGCGATGACGTCCTGCAGGTCCGAGCCATGAACGCCGGCCTGGGCGAGCTCTCCCTCGTCCGCCTGCTGGCGGCGCAAGCCGGCCGTCAGGTCGATGCCCAGCTCCTCGGCGGCACGCAGCAGATCGTCGTCCTCGTCGCGCACCTCGAGAGCGACACCCTCTTCGCTCTGCACGGCGATGTCGAGGCCGAGACTCTGGATCTCCTTCATGAGGACCTTGAAGGACTCCGGGATGTTGGGCCTCGCGATGTTCTCGCCCTTGACGATCGCCTCGTAGGCCTTCACTCGGCCGACCGTGTCGTCCGACTTGATCGTGAGCATCTCCTGCAGCACGTACGCGGCCCCATAGGCCTCGAGCGCCCAGACTTCCATCTCCCCGAAGCGCTGGCCGCCGAACTGTGCCTTGCCGCCCAGCGGCTGCTGAGTAACGAGTGAGTAGGGACCGGTGCTCCGGGCATGGATCTTGTCGTCCACGAGGTGCAGCAGCTTCAGGATGTACATGTAGCCGATGGTCACCTTGTTGTCGAACCGCTCACCGGTGCGACCGTCGTGCAGCCAGACCTTGCCGGAGCAACGGCGACCGGCCGGGTCGTTCTCGTTGACCTTGAACTGGACGGGGTCATCAGGATTCTCGCGCGAGCTGCGGATGAGGAGATCGTCGATCTCCTGCCAGAGTGGCGCCGTCGAACACCGGTGATGCCAGGAGTGCGGGCGGCTGGCATCGTTCGCCGTCGGCCTGGAACCCGTTCTTCGCGGCCCACCCGAGATGGCGTCTCGAGCACCTGGCCGATGTTCATGCGGCTTGGCACACCGAGCGGGTTGAGGATGATCTCGACGGGGGTGCCGTCTTCGAGGTGGGGCATGTCCTCTTCGGGGACGATCTTGGAGATGACACCCTTGTTGCCGTGGCGACCGGCGAGCTTGTCGCCCTCCGCGATCTTGCGCTTCTTGGCGACGTACACGCGCACCAACTCGTTGACGCTGGGCGGCAGCTCGTCGTTGTTCTCGCGACTGAAGGTCTTCACGTCGATGACCTTGCCGCCCTCGCCGTGCGGCACCTTCAGGCTGGTGTCGCGCACCTCGCGAGCCTTCTCCTTGAAGATGGCGCGGATGAGCTTCTCCTCCGCCGTGAGCTCGGTCTCGCCCTTGGGCGTGACCTTGCCCACGAGCAAGTCACCCGACTTGACCTCGGCACCGATACGCACGATGCCGCGCTCGTCGAGGTCCTTGAGCGACTCCTCGGAGCGATTCGGGATGTCGCGCGTGATCTCTTCGTCGCCGAGCTTGGTCGTGCGCGCATCGACCTCGTACTCCTCGATGTGGATCGATGAGAGGAGGTCGTCCTTGACGACCCGCTCGCTGAGGATGATGGCGTCCTCGAAGTTGAAGCCCTCCCAGCTCATGAATGCGACCAGGAGATTGCGACCCAAGGCCAGCTCGCCCTGATCCGTCGAGGAGCCGTCGGCGAGCACATCGCCGGCCACGACCTTGTCGCCCATGCCGACCAGCGGCTCGCTGATGGATGAGCGTCCCCTGATTGGAGCGCGTGAACTTCACGAGACCGTAGGTGTCGACGGAGCCCTTGCCGACATCGACCTCGATGTGCTCGGCGTCGAGGTAGCTCACCTTGCCGCCCCGCGTGGCGACCACCACATCTCCCGTGTCGACCGCCGCACGGAACTCCATCCCGGTGCCCACGAACGGCGCTTCGGGGTCGATCAGCGGCACGGCCTGACGCATGCATGTTGGAGCCCATGAGGGCGCGGTTGGCGTCATCGTGCTCAAGGAATGGGATGAGCGCCGTGGCCACCGAGACCAGCTGGGTCGGGCTCACGTCCATGAAGTCGATCAGGCTCGGTGGCACCTCGACGATCTCGGCGCCCGCGCGCGTGCGCGCCAGGACGAGATCGTCTTCGAACTCACCGGTCACGGAGTCGAATGGTGCGTTCGCCTGGGCGATGGTCACGTAGCGGATCTCTCTTCGTCTTCGGGTCGATCACCTCCGCCTCTTCCTCAGAGGCGTCGAGATAGACGATCTCGTCCGTGACCTTGCCCTTGACGACCTTGCGGTATGGCGAGCGGATGAAGCCGAACTCATCGACCGTCGCCATCGACGCCAGCGAGCCGATCAGCCCGATGTTCGGACCTTCCGGTGTCTCGATGGGGCACATGCGACCGTAGTGCGTGGGGTGCACGTCGCGGACCTCGATCGGCGCGCGCTCACGGGTAAGACCGCCCGGCGCCCAACGCGCTGAGACGGCGGCGGTGCGTCAGTCCAGACAGCGAGTTCGTCTGGTCCATGAACTGGGACAGCTGCGACGAGCCGAAGAACTCCTTGAGGGCGGCGACGACCGGCCGGATGTTGACCAGGGTCGCAGGCACGATGGTATCCGGGTCTTCGGTCGTGAGGCGTTCGCGGATGACGCGCTCCATGCGCGACAGGCCGATGCGGAACGCGTCCTGCACGAGCTCGCCAACGGTGCGCAGACGGCGATTCCCGAAATGCTCGTACTCGTCGATCTCGTGCGGCGATCTCCTCGCGTCTGGTCGGCAGAAGCTGCATCGTCTCGGTCGCGTAGTCCTTGACCTCGACTGGATTGCCGTCAGCGTCGACGCCGACTCCGAGCTTGCCGGGCAGGGAGATGAGCCTCCCGATGAGCTCGATGATGTCTTCGTTCACCAGCACCCGCACGTCGGCGTCCGGGCGCTCGGCAGGCTTCATGTGGTTGTGCAGGCGCACGTTGAGCTTGTGGCGCCCGACCCGCGAGAGGTCGTAGCGCTTCGGGTCGAAGAAGAGACCCTTGAGCATGGCCGTCGCGCCGTCGAGTGTGGGCGGCTCGCCTGGACGCTGCTTGCGGAACAGCTCGATGAGCGCCTCTTCCTGAGAACGGGTGGTGTCGCGCTCGACCGTGATTCTTGATGAAGACGGAATCGCCGAACAGCTCGCGAAGCTCAGTCGTCGTCACCGTAGCCCATCGCGCGCAGCAAGCACGGTCACGGGGAACTTCCGCTTTCGGTCGATCCGGACGTTGACCGTGCCCTTCTTGTCGATCTCAAGCTCAAGCCAGGAGCCGCGCTGCGGCATGAGATTGGCGACCAGCACCTGCTTCTCGCGCTCCGCCTGCTTCGGCTCCATGATGTAGGCGCCAGGCGCACGGACCAGCTGCGTGACGACCACGCGCTCGGTCCCGTGGATGATGAACGTGCCGCGGTCGGTCATCATCGGGAAATCGCCCATGAAGACCGTCTGCTCACGGATCTCGCCGGTCTCTTCGTTGATGAAGCGACACCTTCATCGTGAGCGGCGCCGAGAAGGTCATGTCCTTGTCGCAGCACTCCGCGATGGACTTCGTAGGGTCGCCGAAGCTGATGCTCGCCGAAATGGACGAGCAGCTTCTCGGAGTAGTCCTTGATGGGGTTGATGTCGGAGATGGTCTCGCTCAGACCATCGCTGAGAAACCACTCCCAGGACTTCTTCTGGATGTCGATGAGGTCAGGGAGAGCGAGTGGCTGGTCGAGCTTGGCGAAGGACGTACGCACGCGGGCAGCCTTGGGCTCGTTCAAGCGAGTCTCCTCTATCTGGCGTGGATGGAGAACGGAGCACACCATGCCAGAGGACGCGTGGCATGGCCGCGATTCTTACGGCCTAGTAGTTTACCAAGAGAATCAGGGACATCGCAAGGTGCGCCTGCGAGGTGCCCGCCCGTCGGCTGCGGCGCGGCGGCGCGCCTCGGCACGTCAAGGGCCGGGAGCACCAGCGGCGCTCCCGGCCCTTGGCGTATGGAACAGGCGCCTCGCGCTTCGCGAGGGACGAGCGAGCTACTTGATCTCGACGCTGGCGCCAGCCTCTTCGAGCTGCTTCTTGGCTTCCTCGGCCTCGTCCTTGGTCACGCCTTCCTTCAACGCGCTCGGCACGCCTTCGACCACGTCCTTGGCCTCCTTGAGCCCGAGACCGGTGAGGGCGCGGACCACCTTGATGACCTGGATCTTCTGGTCGCCGAACGCGGTCAGCACGACGTCGAACGCGGTCTTCTCCTCCTCCGGGGCGGCCTCGGCCGAACCTGCAGCCGGGGCGGCGGCCACGGCGGCCGGAGCGGCGGCGCTCACGCCGAACGTCTCTTCGAGAGCCTTGACGAGCTCAGACAGGTCGAGCACGCTCATGCCCTTGATGGCCTCGATGAGCTCGTCCTTTGTAAGGGTCTTGTCTGCCATTCTCACTTCACCTCGCCGTAGAGCTTGAGAGCCTTGCTGGACATTGTAGGTGCCGGAGGCTTCAGGCCTCGCCGGCGGCGGCCCGTTGCTCGGCCACCTGATTCAGTGCGCGAACGAAACCGCTGATCGTGCCCTCGCAGCACCGTTGACCAGACCGGTGAGCGGCGCCGCCATGGTGCCGACCACCTGGGCCAGCGAGAACATCGCGCGGCGGCATGCTGGCCAGAGCCTTGACGCCGCCGGCGTCGATGACGGCTCGACTCGAGAAGGCCGCCACGCACCTCGAGCTGCGGGTGCGTCCGCGCGAAGTCGGCCAGCGCCTTGGCGGCGGCGACCAGGTCGTCACCGCAGAGGGTGACTGCGGTGGGACCGTCGAGCATCTGCCCGATGGCGCCGCGACCGGCGCGTTCGGCGGCGATGCTGCCGAGCGTGTTCTTGACCACCCTGAAGCGCGCGCCGCTGTCGCGCAGCTTGGCCGCGCAGCTCGCTGAGCTCGGCCACCGTGAGACCGCGGTAGTCGCTGACCAACACGTTCTCGGTGTCGGTCAGGAGCTGCGCCACCTCGGCGACAACAGCATCTTTCTCATTTCTGAGCATCTCGACCTCTCAGTCGCAAACAAAAAGCCCACTCCCGAAGCGGAAGCGGGCCAATGCAGCTCTGGCTCGTCTCGCCTCGGGAGGCGGATCCTGGTGGATCCATTCGGCCCTGATGGGCACCGACCGTCATCGGCCGCAGCGCCGAGGCGCTGCGATGCGGCAGTATATGCCGAGGCGGCCGCGGCCGCAACTCCCACCGCCGCGCCCCCTCGTGCTGAGCTACTCCAGCAAGTCGCGCGTGCGAGCCCCGTCGAACTCGATGCTGGGGCCCATGGTCGAGGCAACGTTCACGCTCTTGATGTACTTGCCCTTGGCGGCGGCCGGCTTGGCGCGCACGATCTCATCGAGAACGGCGCCGTAGTTCTCCACGAGCTGGTCCTCGCTGAAGGACTTCTTGCCCGATGCTCAGGTGGATGATGCCGGATCGATCGGTCCGGTACTCCACCTTGCCGCCTTTCGCATCCCGGACTGCCTTGGCCACGTCGAAAGTGACCGTGCCCGACTTCGGGTTCGGCATGAGGCCTCGAGGGCCGAGCACGCGCCCGAGCTTGCCCACGGTACCCATCATGTCCGGCGTCGCGATGGCGATGTCGAAGTCGAAGACGCCCGCCTGGACCTGCTTGGCGAGGTCGTCCGTGCCGACGAGATCGGCACCGGCCTCCTGCGCCTCGCGCGCCTTGTCGCCCTCAGCGAACACCGCGACACGGACCTCTTTGCCGGTACCGTGCGGCAGCACGGTCGTCCCGCGCACGATCTGGTCGGCGTGACGCACGTCGACACCGAGACGGAGGTGGACCTCGACGGTCTCGTCGAACTTGGCGTCGGGAAGAGACTTGAGGAGGCGGATGCCCTCCAACGGCGCATAGAGGCGCCCCTGTTCGACTGCGCCCTTTGCGGCGACGTATCTGCGTCCAGCTTTCCTGCCCATTCACGTACCTCCTGTGGTGCTGACGGCGACCCTGGATCGCCTCCCACTGCGACGGCCGGAAGGAACCCGGCCACGCTTGACTGCCCGTCGCGAGTCGGCAGCGCCGACTTCGACGGGACTCACCGGAAGCCTAGTCGGCTACCTCCACACCCATACTGCGCGCGGTACCTTCGACGACTCGCATCGCGGCCTCGATGTCGACCGCGTTGAGGTCGGGCATCTTGATCTCCGCGATCTCGCGCACCTGGGCGCGGGACACAGTCCCCACCTTCGTGCGATTGGGCTCGCCAGAGCCCTTGTCGATGCCGAGCGCTTCGCGCAGCAGGACCGCGGCCGGCGGCGTCTTCGTGATGAAGGTGAACGAGCGATCCTCGTACACGGTGATCTCGACCGGCACGATGGTGCTGCCCTGGCTCTGCGTCTTCGCGTTGAACGCCTTGCAGAACTCCATGATGTTGACGCCGTGCTGGCCAAGCGCGGGGCCGACGGGCGGCGCCGGGCTGGCGGCCCCAGCGGTGATCTGCAACTTGATCTTCGTGAGCACCTTTTTCGCCACTGCTTGCCTCGCTTACTGCCTGATTAGGATGTCTTCTTGACCTGGTCGAAGGCGAGCTCGACCGGCGTCTCACGACCGAAGATCGACACCATCACCTTCAGCCGGCTCTGATCGATGTTGACCTCGACGACCTCACCTGAGAAATCGCTGAGCGGGCCGGACGTGACACGAACGTCCTCGCCGACGGCGAACTCGGCCCTCTGCTTCGGCCGCTCCACGGAAGCCGTGTGCATGATGCGGTCCACCTCGGCGCGCGTGAGTGGGACCGGCTTGTTCTGAGCGCCGACGAAGCCGGTCACGCCTGGGGTGTTCTTGACCAGCGACCACGTATCGTCCGTCAGTTCCATCTGCACCAGCACGTAGCCGGGGAACACGCGACGCTCGGTCGTGACCTTCTGTCCGTCCTTGGTCTCGACGACCTGCTCTGTGGGCACGACGATCTGGTGGATGCCCTCCTCTTGATGCATCGACGTACGCCGATGCTCAAGGTTAGCCCTGACCTTGTTCTCGTGTCCTGAGTATGTGTTGACGACGTACCAGCTATACAAGCAGATCTCCGATCACGTGATGACCCTGAGGACAAGGTCCACGAAGCGCGAGAAGGCGGTATCAAGCACGAACGTGTAGACAGTCGCGATCGAGACTGCGACAAGGACGACGAGCGTGGACTGCACGAGGTCCTTGCGAGTCGGCCATGTGACCTTGCGCAATTCGATCCGTACTTCGCGCAAGAACTTGCCCAGAGACCTCTTCTCGCCCGACTTGCCTGAGCTCGCCCGGGCTTTCGCCTGGGCTTGCGTCTTGCCGCGTGCGGGCTTGTTGCCCGCGCGCTTGCTCGCCGCTCCAGTGTTGCGGGCAGGCTTTCCGGCGGGCGTACCCTTCCCCGGCTGGGCCTTGCCGTTGTCGACAGCCTTCGCCACTCATTCGCTCCGATGATCATTGGCAGGGCTGGAGGGACTCGAACCCCCGACCCCCGGTTTTGGAGACCGGTGCTCTACCAATTGAGCTACAGCCCTAGCGACACAGAGGGAAACGCCTAGCGGGTTTCCTTGTGTACGGTGTGCGTCCCACACCAGCGGCAGTGCTTCTTCAGCTCGATGCGGTCTGGATCGTTCTTCTTGTTCTTGTTCGTGTGGTAGTTGCGACGCTTGCACTCCTGGCAAGCGAGCGTGACAAGTTGACGCACGTCTACATCCTTTCAGACAGCAGCACGTAAGGATACCAACCGTCCGCCGTGAGGGTCAACGTGCACTCGCAGCGACCGACGCGGGGCATCCGCCGCGCCGTCCACGGTCGCGGAGTATAGCAGAGTGCAGGGGGCAGTGAAACGCGACGAGGCCCAGCGGCCCGCGAGCCTGCGCACGCTTATCTTGATACGCTTGCCGGGAAGGCGGGCGCAGCCCCGCACGGTCGGAAGGAGCATGGGATAGACGGGCAACAGGGCGCGAGCGACGGAGACGGCGAGCTACGGCGGCGCACCCCCACCGCGCCGGTGCCTCCACCATTCGCAGGCCCCCATACGCCGCGGCCAGGGGGTCCTCGGCCGCGTGCCGGCGGCTCTTCTGCGCCAAAGGCCGAAACGGCCGACCAAGGCGCACCCCGACAGGGACTGCTGCCCGACGCCAGCTGGGACTGGCGACACGCACTCGCCGGACTACTCGTCGGCTTCGGCCCGGCGGTGGCCTTCTACCTCCTGGCGCTGACCTCAGACGCGTCCGTGGAGCCCGCCGGCGAGGCTACGATAGGCACTGCAATCGCCCTGCTCGTGAGCTCCGTCGTGATGTACGTCTGGCAGTCCGGAGCCGCTTGGTTCTTCTCTCTGCGGCTCGCCGATGAGAAACTGTCGTCCTGGGGATTCCGGCGGCCCACGACGGCGTGCTTCTGGACGATCCCGCTCGCCCTGCTGTCCGTGTACGCGATCACGTACTTCCACGACCTGCTGATACACCCAGAGTCACAGGATATCCTGAACCGCTTCCCGCGCTCCTCGGTCGGCGTCGCCATGTTCGCCCTGTTGGCAGTGGTGCTGGCTCCCTTGTTCGAGGAGCTCTTCTTCAGGGGCTTCCTGTTCCGCGGCTTGGCTCGCTCGTGGGGATGGTTTCCTGGGGCCATCGTGTCGGCGGCGGCCTTCGGCATCGCCCATCTGCAACTCAGTGTCTTCGTGCCCCTGTTCGCCCTTGGATTCGCCCTTGCATGGGTGTACAAGCGCACGGGCTCCCTGTGGACTTCCATCTCGCTCCACGCCCTCTTCAACGGCATCTCACTGGTCGCCTGGGTCCTGACCGGGTAGCCGGGGTCCCGCGGAGGTTCTTCAGCGCAAGAGGGTGGGCTTGCGCAGCTCGCGACAGCGACAGCGGGACCCCTCGGGGAGATCGGCCAGGGCGGCCAAGAGGACGCGCCCGATCAGATCGGCGTCCTCGTGGAATATCCGGGTGAGGACGTCATGCTCCCACTCACGGACCACGCCCTCACCGTAGTTCACGACAACGTATATCCCCGCGTAGCAGGCTCCGATGTCGCGCGCCAGCCACACTTCCGGCGAGAGACTCTGGCCAATGATGTCCCCCATGCTTTGGAGATGGCGGATCTCCGCCGGGGACTCGAAGCGAGGACCTTCTGTCACAACGTAGGTGCCCCGCGTGAACAGCCGGCGTTCCGGAGCCAGCCGCCGGGCGGCAGCGGTGAGAGCCTCCCGCCCCTCTGAACAGATGGGGTCGCGCATAACCAGGAGCTGCCCACCGACCACCATCCCGTCACCATCGCGATCGGTCGTCTGGTCAACGAAATCGTCAGCGACGATGAGGTCCCCGGGATCCAACAGGCGGGCGAGAGTACCGACACCGGCGTCGGAGACGATCCTCCTCACGCCGGCGCGATGCAGCACGCTGAACACTTGGCGCGACGCACGGCCGCGCGCCACACCATCGCGCCAACCATGCAGCCGCACGTGCAGGACCCTTTGCTCGCCAAGTTCAAAGAGCACGAAGGGCGGGCTGTCGCCCCAGGGAGTCGCGAAGACCATGTCACGGTCGAGCACCCGAACACCCGGATGAAGCCGACCCGGAAAGTCCGCGGAATGGGTGCCGGAACCACCGACAACAGCCCCAGTCGCCGCAGGTACGGCCGCACGCGCGGCAGCCGGCACGGCCTAGATTCCCCCGAGGTCGGGAGTGACGCGAAGCACCATGAGCTGCACGTGGTCACCGTTGTCGGACGTGTACCGACTCAGCGCCTGATCGAGACTGTCGGGAAAGCCCCGCACGTCGCCCAGGGCCGTTTCGCCGCTGGCGACCGAATCGCCGATCGCGACCTTGGGACGAGCCAGATGCGTGATCGCCAGCAGCAGAGACGGATCGCCAGCCAGCTGGATGTGCACCTCGACGTCGTCATAGCGCCCAAGGACCTTGTACTTCCTGACGGCGACGACCCTTCCGTCGACCGGGCTGAGGACAGGCGACCCCGGCACGGCACCGATATCGAGACCAGATGTGGAAGAGGACTCACCCGCGTCGGCCTCGGCCGTGAGGTAGTACTGCAGCCCTCCACCGCCTGCGAAGACGTCGGCAAGCTTCTGACCCAGGCTGCCGCCGTCGGCTCGCTCGCCACTGGGCTGCAGCGTCACCGAGTCGCTGTTGTCGACGGGATGGAAGGCGACGGCCGTCGTCACGTCACGGGCGACCGGAAGCAGCACCTCTGTTCCCTCGACACGGGCGACGACCACGCCCTCAGCGACATCGGGAGTCTTCTCGGTGAAGACGGGAGCGGCCGCGTTCTCGGGGACGGCCGCCGGGCTCTGACCCGGAATCGCGTAGGCGGCCCAGACCGCGGCCGCGACAAGGGCCACGACGACGGCCAATGCGATCGCACGCCGGCGCCTGAGCTGGTCACGGCGCAGAGCCTTGGCTCGCTGCCGATGGTGGGCCGGGGTCGTGTGCATCTCGCATCCAACCTACAGGGCGACCGGCGCCGCCGCAAGCGCCCTCAGCTAGTCCACCTCGATGGATGAACCACCACCTCGACCCTCCGCGCCGCCTGCGCGTGCCGGGCCTCTCTCGACGCCCACGTAGGTTCTCATGCCCGCCAGCGGATAGGATCGTGGGATGAGCGCCGAACGGTCTATCGCCGTCATCCGGGAACAGCTTCGCGGGCTCTTTCGCGAGGGCGACCACGAACAGGTGGTCGCGGTCGCCCACGAGGCTGCCCGGCACGGCCGCGCGACGGAGCTCCCCAAGGGCTTACCGGCAGCGCTCCGCGAGGCGTTGCAGGCCGCTGGCATCGAGCATCTCCACGGCCACCAACGCGCCACGTACGACCTGCTGCAAGCCGGCGAAAACGTCGTGGTCAGCACGGGCACCGCCAGCGGCAAGAGTCTCTGCTACCAGCTCTCCGTTCTCGAGCGGCACCTGCTCGATCCGCAGAGCCGCGCGCTCTTCCTCTTCCCGACCAAGGCGTTGGCTCAGGACCAGGCGCGCCAGTTGGGCGCCTTCGGGGTGGAGAGCGCTGTGCCGGCCATCTACGACGGCGACACCCCACCTGAGGCGCGAGCCCTGTTGAGGCGCACGGCCACGATCCTCCTGAGCAACCCCGACATGCTGCACGTAGGCATCCTGCCGAACCACGAGCGCTGGGCCGAGTACCTGCACCATCTTCGATATGTCGTGCTCGATGAGGCACACGTGTACCGCGGCATCTTCGGCTCGCACGTCGCCCAAGTCGTGCGCCGCCTGCGACGCCTCTGCGAGCAGTACGGAGCCTCTCCCCAGTTCATCCTCACGTCAGCTACCATCGCCGACCCCCAGGCCTTCGCCGAGAAGCTCGTCGGGATGCCGTTCACGCCCGTGGACGAGGACCAGGCGCCGCGACCCGAGCGCACCATCGTCTTCTGGGAGCCGCCCCTCGTGGAGGCCTCCCGGGGAGAGCGCAGGAGCGCCCTGGCGGAGGCGGCCTACGTGACCGCGGAGAGCGTCCTCGCCGGCGCACGCGCGATCACCTTCGCTCCCACGCGCAAGGCAGCCGAGTTGGTGTACGGGCATGTGCGACGGCGGCTCGAGGATCGCGACCCGGCGGGCGCAGCGCAGCGCGTCCAGCCGTATCGCGCCGGGTACACCTCACAACAGCGTCGCGATATCGAGCGGCGCCTCTTCGCCCGCGAGCTCGATGCGGTAGTCGCCACCCAGGCTCTGGAGCTGGGCATCGACGTCGGCGCCCTGGACGTCTCGGTGGTCACGGGCTTCCCCGGCACGGTGACCAGCCTGCGCCAGCGCTGGGGCAGAGCAGGCCGGCAGGGCCACGGATGGGCCGTGTTGGTGGCCGGCCAGGATGCGCTCGACCAGTACTTCATGCGTGAGCCTGAGCGCCTGTTGAGCCGCAGCGTGGAGGAGGCGATCATCGACCTCCACAACCCACAGATCTCGTGCGCCCACCTCGAGGCAGCCGCCTACGAACGACCCATCACGGCGCGTGACGAGGCCTACTTCGGCGAGCGGGGCCTCGAGGCCGCCGAGAGACTCGTCGACGCCGGACGACTGCGCGAGAGCCACCGCGGCATGACGTGGGCCAAGCCACGCTCCCCCGCGGCCGACACGAGCCTTCGCACGGCCTCGAACGATATCTGCGCCATCGTCGAGTCACGCACGGGCGAGATGATCGGCCACCTGGAGTACGAGCGCGTCTTCCGCTTCGCTCACCCAGGCGCCGTGTACCTGCACCTCGGCAACAGCTACCTGGTGAAGCGCCTTGACCTGCCGAACAGCGTCATCCTCGTCGACGAGTTCGAGGGCGGCTTCTACACGCAGACGAAGACCGACAAGAACATCCTCGTGGCTGGACAGGCCGGCATGCGTCCATTGCCCGGCGCATCGCTCTTCCGCGGAGACATCGAGGTCACCGAGCGGGTCATCGCCTACCAGCGACGCGACATCACCGATCAGCATGTCATAGATACGATTAGCCTGGATTTGCCCGAGCAGATCTTCACGACCCAGGCACTCTGGCTCGCCATCCCGCAGGCGACCATCGACGCGTCGCTCGCCGAGCTCATCGCCGGCGACGAGCTGGCGACACCGGGAGCCCTGCATGCCGCCGAGCACGCACTCATCGCCTTGCTGCCGCTCTATGCGATGTGCGACCGTTGGGACATCGGCGGTCTCAGCACTCCTTGGCACTGGCAGACCGATTCTGCATCCATCTTCATCTACGACGCCTACCCTGGGGGCATCGGCCTCACACGGCGAGGCTACGACGCGTTCGAGGACCTCGCTGCCGATGCCCTGGCGCTGGTCGCCGATTGCCCCTGCGCGCAAGGCTGCCCAAGCTGCGTGCAGAGCCCGAAATGCGGCAACCTCAACGAGCCGCTCAGCAAGGACGGCGCCGTGCGACTGTTGCAGGCCATGGCCTGCCCGCCCGGTGGGCCGCTCGATCCGTCGCGAACCGCGGGCACGCCGTCCTCTCGAGCACGGTGAGGCTCGCTGGGGCTGCCGCGCCGGGACGCCGCGCAAGGCGTTCTGTGCACGCCGCCGTCCAGTCCGGTATTGTGCCGGATACGCTGGCGCTTCTCCGGCGGCCCCTCTTCACCGGCGCGTCCAGAACCGGCGAAGCGCTATCGGCGACGGAGAGATGCCCGACGCAGCACCGCTCTCTCCGGCCGGCGATGGTCGCCAGCCTCCAGCCGGACCATACATAGGCACGACAACGGCGTCGCCGTCGCGACGCTCAGACATGGAGACGAAGATGACGGATGAGACCACCCCGGGCGCAAGACTTCGCCGCGCTGTCCGAGAAGAGCATCCGCTGCAGGTCGTCGGGGCTGTCAATGCTTACCACGCGATCATGGCGGAGCGCGTCGGCTACCGCGCGCTCTACCTCTCCGGCGGAGGGGTGGCTGCCGCCTCCTACGGACTACCTGACCTCGGCATGACGAGCCTCAACGATGTTCTCGAGGACGTGCGCCGCATCACCCACGCCACTGAGCTGCCCTTGTTGGTCGACGCCGACACCGGGTGGGGCAATGCTTTCAACATCGCACGCACCGTGAAGAGCATGATCCGCGCCGGCGCCGCCGGTGTGCACATAGAGGACCAGGTCCAAGCCAAGCGCTGCGGCCACCGCCCGGGCAAGGCCATCGTCTCCACGGAGGAGATGGTCGACCGCATCAGGGCCGCGGTCGATGCCCGCACGCAGGACTTCGTCGTCATGGCTCGCACCGACGCACTAGCCGTCGAGGGCATGGAGGCGGCGACCGAACGCGCGGCCGCCTACGTCGAAGCAGGTGCCGACATGGTCTTCCCCGAGGCGGTCCACGAGCTGTCCCAGTACGAGGAGTTCGTGAATGCCGTCGGCGTCCCGGTGCTCGCCAACATCACGGAGTTCGGGAGCACCCCGCTGTTCACCGTTCAGCAGCTTTCGAGCGTCGGCGTCGACCTCGTCCTGTACCCCCTGTCGGCCTTTCGCGCCATGAACAAGGCGGCCCTCGCGGTGTACGAGGCGGTTCGCCAAGACGGTAGCCAGCGGACCGTCGTCGATTCCATGCAGACCCGTACGGAGCTCTACGACTTCCTTGACTACCACGCCTACGAGCAGAAGCTGGATGACCTGTTCTCAACGGAGGGACGGTGACATGACAGGCCGCGAAAGCGACACACCGGTCCTTAGCGGTGGCAAGAAGTCCGTTGCGTTGTCAGGAACCGCCGTGGGCAGCACCGCTGTGTGCACCGTAGGCAGAACCGGCAACGATCTCCTCTACAGAGGCTACGACATCCTCGACTTCGCCGATGTCGCGGAGTTCGAGGAGATCGCCTTTCTTCTGATCCACGAGCGCCTGCCGACACGAGCCGAGCTTGCCATGTACAAGCTCAAGCTCAGCGAGATGCGAGGCTTGCCCGCGGCGCTGTGCACGGCGCTGGAGACCCTCCCGGCCTCTGCCCACCCCATGGACGTCATGAGAACAGGCGTGTCCGTCCTCGGCACCCTGGACCCGGAAGCCGCCCCTTTCACCGTGGCCGAAGCACGCGAGATCGGCGACCGCCTGATCGCGTGCTTCGGCTCGATGCTGCTCTACTGGTACCAGTACACTCACTACGGCAGGCGCATCGACACGAACAGCGAGAGCGGCTCGGTGGGAGAGCATTTCCTCCACCTACTGCACGGCCGCGAGCCGTCGGCCACCTTCGTGCGCGCCATGCACACCTCTCTCATCCTCTACGCCGAACACGAGTTCAATGCATCCACGTTCACCGCGCGAGTCGTAGCCGGGACGAACGCCGACATGTACTCGGCGGTGTGCAGCGCCGTCGGGGCGCTGAGCGGTCCCAAGCACGGCGGGGCCAACGAGGCGGCCTGTCGCATCCAGCAGCGCTACGCGACGCCGGATGAGGCAGAAGCCGACATCCGCGAACGAGTGGCGCGAAGAGAGATCGTGATCGGCTTCGGGCATCCTGTGTACGCGTCGACCGACCCGCGCAGCAACGTGATCAAGGAGGTGGCACGACGCTTGTCCGTTGCGGCCGGCGACATGCGCATGTTCGACGTCGCCGACCGGCTGGAGTCGGTGATGAGAGAGGCCAAGGGTATGTTCCCGAACCTCGACTGGTACTCAGCAGTCTGCTACCACATGATGGGCATCCCCACCCCGATGTTCACGCCGATCTTCACCGTCGCGCGCACGGCAGGATGGGTCGCTCACGTGATCGAGCAGCGCCTCGACGGCAAGATCATTCGCCCAAGCGCCATGTATGTCGGACCGGAGGCGACGAGGTGGGTGCCCATTGGGCAAAGGGGCTGACGCCCCGCAGGAGGAACGAATGGACGGCCACAACGCCGACCTCAACGTCCGCCCCGATCCCGACCAGGAACTCATAGACATCGCGGACTACGTCTGCGACTACGCGGTGGAGAGCGCGGACGCCTACGACACGGCGCGCGACTGCCTGATGGACAGCATCGGGTGTGCGCTCCTCGCCCTGCAGTTCCCCGAGTGCACGAAACACCTCGGCCCCATCGTCGGAGGCACGGTCGTGCCCAACGGGGCGCGTGTCCCCGGCACGCCCTTCCAGCTCGACCCGGTGAAAGCGGCCTGGGACATCGGCGCCATGGTGCGGTGGCTGGATTTCAACGACACCTGGCTGGCGGCGGAATGGGGGCACCCATCCGACAATCTCGGCGCGATACTTGCTGTCGCCGATTGGCTGTCCCGCAAGGCAGTCGCCGAGGACAAGGCACCACTCGCCATGCATGACGTTCTCACCGCAATGATCAAGGCGCACGAGATCCAAGGCTGCCTGGCGCTGGAGAACTCCTTCAACCGTATCGGCCTCGACCATGTGGTCCTCGTGAAGGTGGCGTCCGCGGCAGTAGCAGCCCAGCTGCTGGGTGCGAGCCGAGAGCAGGTCGTCGATGCGCTGTCACATGCGTGGATCGACGGTCAGTCGCTGCGCACGTATCGCCACGCACCCAACACCAGCTCCCGCAAGTCCTGGGCGGCCGGCGACGCATCATCGCGCGGCGTACGCCTTGCGATGATGGTGATGCGCGGTGAGGCAGGATTGCCGTCGGCGCTGACCGCCCCGAAGTGGGGGCTCTACGACGTGCTGCTTCGTGGCGACAGCCTCACCTTCCAGCGACCCTACGGCAGCTACGTCATGGAGCAAATCCTCTTCAAGATCAGCTTCCCGGCGGAGTTCCATGCCCAGACCGCTGTGGAATGCGCTCTGCAGCTCCACCCCGAAGTGAGAGACCGCCTCGCCGATATCGAGCGCATCGAGCTCCGCACACAGGAGTCCGCCATCCGCATCATCAGCAAGGATGGTCCTCTGCACAATCCCGCCGACCGGGACCATTGCCTGCAGTACATGGTGGCCGTGCCGCTGCTCTTCGGCGAACTGACCGCGGCACACTACGAGGAGGCGACAGCCGGAGACCCGCGCATCGACGCGCTGCGCGCGAAGATGAGCGTGGCTGAGGACCCGCGCTATTCGAAGGAGTACCACGACCCCGGCAGGCGCTCGATCGCGAACGCTGTCCAAGTCTTCTTCAGCGACGGGACGAGCACCAGGAAAGTGGAGATCGAGTACCCGATCGGCCACCGACGCCGCCGCGCGGAGGGTATTCCGCTCCTCGAGCAGAAGTTCCTCGCCGCCCTGAAGACGCGCTTTCCCCAGAGCCAAGCGAAACGCATACACGATCTCTGTCTCGATGAGGCCCAGCTGCAGTCCATGTCTGTCAATGGCTTCATGGATCTGCTTGTGATCTGACACGCACGTCTAGACCAGCTGACCTGCGGACGAGTCCGCTAAAGCGACCCAAGGGCCACGCATCAAGGTGTCAGGCGACAGCCTCATGACGTAGAATGCGCCGATGCCTGTTCACTACGTCAGCGTCATCGGTGCCAGCCTCTGCACACCACGAATGGCGGCGCGGGCCGAGGAACTCGGCGAACTCCTCGCGCAGCACGGCCTTGTCGTGGTCTGCGGCGGCCGGGACGGCGTGATGGAGGCCGTCGCACGCGGCGCAGGACGCAGCGGCGGCGTGACGATCGGCATCCTCCCGGACGCCGATCGCGCGAGCGCCGCCGCCGATCTCACCTTCAGCGTCTGCAGTGCCATGGGCCACGCCCGCAACCTGAGCGTGGTGGCCAGCGGCGACGTCGTAATCGCCGTTGGAGGCGCCTGGGGAACTCTCAGTGAGATCGCGCTTGCGCGCACGGTCGGCCGCCCCGTCATCCTGCTCGACACGTGGTCCATTGCCCCGCCCGAAGGCGGCTCACTCGACGGCCTGGGGCAAGCCCGCTCGCCAGCTGAAGCCGTCGAACTGGCACTGAGGTATCTGAAGTGACCGGCGAGCGACAAGGCGACTCGTCAGCCCTCTGCCATCAGTGGGCCACCGCCTTGAGGAATCCCCACAGCGGCGGCCCATACGCCCACGTCAACGGCGCCCGGCTGATGGCTCACGACCCACACGTGGATCGTGACCTTGTGCGAATCGTCGGGCTCCGACTAGGCCCCGCCAGAAGACTCAGCCGGCACAACCAACACGGGGATCTTCGCGTTCTTCAAGACCTTGTCGGCGATGCTGCCGCCGCCGAACAGCCCAGCAATAGCTCCGATTCCACGCGCCCCGATGACGATAAGCCCCGCATCCTTCTCTTCGGCGAAGCTCAGGATCTGCACGGTCTCGTTGCCATTCAGCACCGCGTACTCGGCGCCCTCCGCCGGATAGGTCTCACGCAGCTTCTCGAGAGTGCCTCCCGGCTCGGCGCCGCCACCAGCTCCCGGTACCACATGGAGGACGAAGAGAGTCGCGCCCAAGGCCGACGCCACCTTCACTGCCTCCGTATAGGCATGATTCGCATTCTTCGAAAAGTCCGAGCAGAAGACTATGTTCCCGTACTCCGACATGCCGCACCCCCTCCGTTCTGGGTCATGGCCGATTCGCAACGCGGACGCGCGCCTCGCGCATCCTCTTCGGTCGGCGACTCGACCGTCACTTGATGTCTTCCCCTCTGCCTGAGGACGACACTACGAAAACCGTTTGGTGAGCTTGGGAGGAGAGGACCGGGCGTCTGGCGGCGCGCGCAGGCGAGGAGGCCCGGGAATCCCGGGCCTCCTCGCCGTCCTCGGCGGCCATGCTGATGTCCGTCGTTGACCAAGTCTTCCGCCGGCGCGTGCCGGCAAAGATCAGGCAGGAACGACCAGTACAGGCACCTTCGCGTTCTTGACGACCTTGTCGGCGATGCTGCCGCCGCCAAAGAAGCCGACGACCCAGCCCATGCCGCGCGCGCCGATCACAATGAGATCGGCACCCACCTCTTCGGCATAGTCGAGGATCCGATTGGCCTGGGCGCCATACCTCACGGCAGCTTCGGCCGCGACGCCGGCTTTCGCGACGTAGGCGTCCTCGAGCCTGGCGATGATCTCGTCCTCATCGGGAAGCCACGCCGGAGCCTGCGCGCCCGGGGGCACCAACTCGTCCCCTGCGGGCACCACATTAAGAATGAAGAGATTGGCGTCTCTGAACTTCGCGATATCGACCGCCTCGTCGAACGCCTTGCCCGCGTTCTCAGAGAAGTCGGTGGCGAACAGAATTGTCTTGAAGCCAGACATGGTACCCCCCTCACATTGACCGCGTGACCCACCGCCACGCCGACCGCCACAGCCTCGATCCCAATCTATCTGAGAGACCGACTGCCAAACCGCCTACTGACGAAGTACCCGCACATGCGAGAGCGATAACACTTCCGCCGTAGGAGCCACGGACCGCGCGTGGGCAGGACGAACGGAGCGCAGAGCCAGTCTCACGAGCGTCGTGCAGGCCTCTCAGCCGAGTGGTGCATACCGCGCGAATGTCATCCCCTTCGAGCAGCCCAGCCACCCATCTGCCTGTATCCGCCCTGTATAGTCCTCGTCTCAGGATTCGTCTATGGACGTCAGTCAAGAGGCCGAAAGCCCTCAGGAGCCACGAATGACCGAGTGGGAACCCAGACTCGGGCCGGTTGCCGCCAAGCTGATTCATCCGCGCTCTGAGCAGGCTTGGCTGCGCCCAGAGACCCTGGCTTTCGTGGAGCGCGGCTGCCGGCGCCGGCTCATGCTTGTCTGCGCCCCGGCAGGGTACGGCAAGACCACGGCCGTCGCTGCGGCTCTGCAGCAACTCCAGATCGAATCCGTGTGGTACAAGCTGGACGTCCTCGACCACGATCCGATGGCCTTCATCGCCTCGCTCGTCGAGGCTTTCCGCCGCCACTTTCCAGACTTCGGCCAGGCGATCCTCGAGAGACTCCGCTACGCCCACGAGTCCCCCGTCTCCCTCGAGCAGCTCGTATCGCTCTTCGTCGTGGAGTGCGGGGAGCGCGTGAACGCGGACATGCAAGTCGTGATCGACGACTACCATGAGGCGGCTGACTCCCCAGACCTGAATCGCGCTCTCGACTGCCTGCTGGCGAACTCACCCGAGCACCTGAGGTTCATTGTGCTGTCACGCTACGATCCCGCCTTCTCCACTGGGAAGATGCGCGTGGCAGGCGAAGTGAGCGCGCTTGGAGTCGAGTTGTTGCGCTTCGATGCCGAGCAGGCCGGCCTTGTCCTCGAAGCGCGCGCCGGCCGACGCTTCGATCAAGAGCACGTCGAACGCCTGATCCAGCTGACGGAGGGATGGCCGGCGAGCGTCGTCCTCGCCGGCCTGGCCCTGGATTGGCTCGATCTGGACTCCCTCGAGCAAGCGCTGGCGGACCCGCGCATGAAGCCGGACATCTATTCGTATCTCGCAGAACAGGTGTACCGCAACGAGGGCCGCCCGACACAGCGCTTTCTCGACCGAACCTGTTGCCTCGAGCATGTCACAGAGGCGCTCGCGAATCGTCTCGTCGGCATTGAAGATGCCCACAAGCATCTCCATCATCTCACCTCGAACCGGGTCTTCACCTTCGCTGACGAACCCGGCGCATACCGCTACCACAACCTGTTCCGCGAGTACCTCAGACACAACTACGTGCATGAGCACGGCGAAGCGGCGCTCCGCGCCCTCCAACGCGAGTCGGCAGCCGCCCTGGAGAGCTCGGGGAACACGGAGATGGCGGTGGAACTCCTCTTCAACGCCAACGACCAGCCCGCGGCTCTTGAGGCCCTGGCTCGCGCAGGAGAGCCTGGTCTCGACAACTTCCGCACTGAGTCGCTCATCTGGTGGCTACAGCGCCTGTCGTGGGAGATGCGCACCGATGAACCCTGGGCACGGTTGCTCTCCTCACAGATTCACGTGCGGGCCGGAGACCTTGACGCCGCACTCGTGTACATCGACGCAGCCATCTCAACGTGCGAATCAGCAGGCGACGAATGGGGCCTCTACCACGCCCTCTCCGCCAAAGAGTGTGTTCTCTTCTGGAGAGGAGACCTGGAGGAGGCCGTGACAACATGCGAAGCGGCTCTTTCGCACGCGTCCTCGAGCGCTCAGAGGCTCCACTCGTACCTCAGCATGGGCTCAGCATCGCTTGACAGACGGGACTGGGCCACAGCTAGGACCGCGTTCTCGGCCGCGGGGGAGCTCAGCAAACATGCGTCCGCGGCGGAGTTGGCGAGAGCACAGGCCCTCCGCGCCCACGCGGACTACTTTCGCGGAGACTACCAGCGGGCGCTCTCCGAGTCGCCGGCAGTCGATTGGGGCAGCATCGCTCCAACGCTTGCCTCGGGCATCCTGAACACAAAGGGACTCGTGGAGACTGGTCTCGCCAACTACTCGGCCGCATTGGCTCACTTCGGCGAGGCCCAGACAATCGCACAACGGTTCGGTCTGGCACTCACCACGGCCATACTCACGGCCAACACCGGGGTCGCAATGAGCGGTCAGGGTCATATTGAGGGGGGATTGGCGACCGTGCGACAGGCGGTCGCCCTCAGTCAGGCATCCGAAGCCGACCCCATACTCATCGCATACGCCATGAGCGACGAAGGCACCATCCATCGCAGATGTGGCCAGCAAGGAGAGGCGCTGGCGCTCTACCGACGAGCCGAAAACCTCGTATCGCTGCGCCGCGATCCGTCTCTCGCTCTCAGTCTGGCGGCAAACCTCATCTTCACCAGCGCCCTCGCCGGTGAGGGCGCTGGTGACGGTCTGCCAGAGGTGGCCGAAGCGGCACAAGCTGCCGGTCTTGAGTATGTGTCGCTCGCCGCCGAGTTCTACGGCGGCATCCTGGCCGCCGACAAGCGTCCCGACCGCTGCCGGCAGGTCTTCGGCCGTTGTCTGCCGCAGCAGTTGCGGCTCGGGCACATCGACCTTCTGGCCCAGGAGCTGTCTCCGCGCCCAACCACGGCGATGGTGGCTCTGAGAGCCCTGGGCGAGCCCCAGCGACAGGCAACCCTTCTCTCGGCTCTCGCCCGACACTGGCGTTTCGCAGGTGTCTTCGAGTCCCTCGTCGAGGAAGACTCGCCACTCCTCGGAGAAGCTCTCACGGCGGCGGTCTGCTACAGCGAGGACTCGATTCTGCGCGAGGTGCTTGGGCTTGCTGGGTCAGTTCGGGGCACGCATCTTGACGCCGCAATCGAGCTGGCCGCGGAGCGGCGTGGCGAGCATCTGCACTCAACTGATCCCCGCGTTCCGGACTTGACCAAGCGTGAACGCGAGGTGCTGTCCCTGATGGCCCAGGGACTCCGCAACCCTGAGATTGCCGAACGGCTCTTCCTGTCCAACGCGACGGTGAAGACTCACATCAATCACATCTTCGCCAAGCTTGAGGTGGGCACGAGAGTTCAGGCCATCCTGAAGTACCGCGAGTTCGAGCTGAGAGACCGGCAGGAGCTCAGCGCGCGCCCGAGCCAATTCAACCCGACGATCTCCGGAAATCCAGCCTAGGTATGATTCGCCGGAGCCCCAACCTCCGTACGCTGTCCCCAGTCACAGGAACAGCGAGGAGGGCACCATGGAACCACCCGCATCAGTCGTCCACATCGAGTCCGCCAGCATGAGCGACCGCAAGAAGACGGTGATCGATATCCTGCGCGAAAGCTCCGACTTCGTCTCCGGCGAGGCCATGAGCGCCACGCTCGGTGTCTCCCGCAATGCCGTTCACAAGCACGTCAATTCGCTCCGCAAGCGCGGCTACCGAATCCTGGGCATCTCGCGGCGAGGGTACAAGCTGGAGCAGGAGCCGAGCGTCCTGTCGATGTCCCTGGTCGCCGAACTCACTCGCGAGTGCGCCCTCAGCCGCTCGTTCCGCCACTACGATGAGATCGCGTCCACCAACGCAGAAGCCAAGGCCCTGGCTCGCGAAGGAGCTCCCGAGGGCACCGTGGTCATCGCGGAACGCCAGTCGGCAGGGCGCGGCCGCCGCGGACGGCACTGGACCTCTCCGGCCGGCAAGGGCCTGCTCTTCTCGGTAACATTGCGGCCGAACATGGCGATGAACGACGCCCACATGCTCACGCTCGTGACAGCCGTAGCGACCGCCGAGGCCATCGAAGCGCAGACCAAGGTCCCCGTGAGCATCAAGTGGCCCAACGACCTCTTCGTCGGCGACAGAAAGGTGGGCGGGATCCTGATGGAGGTGGCCGGCGAACAGGACGAAGTGGACTGGGTCGTCCTCGGGATCGGCATCAACGTGAACACCGAGTTCGTCGAGCTTCCCGTGGCGCTGAGGCGTACGGCGACCTCGCTCCGGATCGCCGGCGAACAGCTCGTCGACCGTAGCATCCTCCTCGCGGCCCTGCTCCTTGCTCTGGAGAGACACTACGTTCATGCCGTGGCAAACGGGTTCGAGAGCACCATCAGCGAGTTTCGTCAGAGGGACTACCTCCTCCGCCGAAGCGTGAGCGTCGAGACACGCGAAGGAGCTGTGCTGGGTAGGGCGTCCGGCATCGATGAGCGCGGCGCCCTGCTCGTCGAGTTGCCTCAGCGCCGCATGCGGCGCTTTCACTCCGGAGATGTCACGCTCCGTATGTGAGCCGGCTCCCGTGAATCCCCGGTCATCTCGGCCGGCCCTTGACAGACCTGGGCCGGCCGCTCTACATTGTCAACCCATTGGTCCGAAGCAAGAAGTTGACGATTGTCGAAGATCTCAACGCGTGAGATCAGCTACGTGGCCCTGTTCACTGCGCTCATCGCGGCGGGGGCCTTCATCGCCATCCCGCTCGGCCCCGTACCCTTCACTCTCCAGCCACTCTTCGTGCTGCTGGCCGGGCTCATGTTGGGGGCCAGACTTGGCGCCCTGAGCGTCGTCGCCTATCTCATCCTCGGCCTCATGGCGCCTGTGTTCCACAGCGGCACGTCCGGTCTCGGCGTCCTCCTCGGGCCTACCGGCGGCTACTTGCTGGGCTTCGTTCTGGGCGCAATGGTGGCAGGATGGGTCGGTCGAGCCCGCGATGCCTCTACCGCCCGGCTCGTCATCGGCGGAATAGTCGGCCTGATCCCCATCTACGTGCTCGGCGCGGCCTGGCTGGCGTGGAGCTTGAGGACGACGGACTTGAGCGTGGTGCTCGTAGGAGGAGTGCTCCAGTTCCTGCCGTTCGACATCATCAAGGCGGTCGCGGCAGGCCTGATAGCGCACAGACTGCTCAGGTCGCAGCTGGGTCTTCCCGCAGCCCAGAGACGCCACTGAGATCTGCGAGCGTCTGGCCGCGCAGGCGCAGGTTGATGCGCCCGCGCTCAAACTCCTCCATGAAGTCGGTCGAGCTGCCGTCGCGATAGGCCAGGCTCTTGTCGCAGAGAACCCGGGCCAGCGCCTCCACGTATCTCTCCTCGAGAGTGACCCCCGCGATGGCCCGCAACTCCCGAAGCGCCTCGAACGAGCTCAGAGCCAGGCGGTAGGGCCTGTCCGAAGTCATGGCGTGGTAGGTATCGGCCACCGCCAGTATCTTGCTGAGCTCGGGAATCCTCTCCGCCTGGACGCCCCTTGGATAGCCGCTGCCGTCCAGCCGCTCGTGGTGGTAGAGCACGATGTCAGCGATGCCCTGATAGGCGGCGAGATGAGACAGGACCTCTGCGCCTTTCGCGGGATGCTGACGGAGAAGCACCCACTCCTCCCGGGTCAGCTCTGATGGCTTGCGCAAGACGGCATCCGGTACCCCCACCTTGCCGAGATCGTGAAGTAGGCCGGCGAAGTGCACCATGTTCTTCTGGTCCTCAGATAGGCCCAAGCTGGTGGCGATGTCGCGACAGTACATGGCGACGGCGGCGGAGTGTTGCGCCGTGTACTGGTCCTTGCTGTCCAGCAGCACGACCATGGCCGCTGCCAGGCCGACGTTCATGTCCAAGTACTTGTCGCTCAAGTCCCGCTGCACGACGACATGCTCCTTCTCGCGCACCAAGAGCTTGAACATGTACTGTGCGGCGAAAAGAGGGATGAACAGGAGCACGACAGAGCCCACCCCCGCTCTGGCGTAGACCGCCGCCACTGTGAGGCCCAGCGCAGTAAGGATCGCCAGCGAGCGGACGAACGGCATGGCCTCGACTCTCCAGAAAGCACCGATGGCCGTGCCGTAGCGCCACCTTGCGCCGAGGCTCACGACGCCCAAGCTCGCAAACTCGTGTGCCGCGTTGGCGAGTCCGCCGGCGACGAGCAGACCCCATGAGAACTCGCCGCTGGGGAAGCCAATCGCGCTCTGCATCCCGGCGAACACGACCCACGCCAGGAACGCAGCGCAGAGAGCGTTGGCGGCGTTGAACAAGACGATATCGGCGGAGTCCTCGCGCCAGAAACCCCACAGGCCGACGACTGCAGCCACCAGCAGAGCCGGCCACAGACCAAGCAGCATGATCGCCAGGAGGACAGGGAGGTTGCTCGCCGCGAGTGTCAGTCGCCGAGAGAACGGAACACTGAGTTCCTCGGCGACGACCGCGAGAATCACGAGAACGAGAGCGTTCGCAAGTGCCTCTCGCCAAGGGACCGCAATCGGCACCGTCACAGAGTACGCGACAGCAGCCGCAGAGCACACGACTCCCACGGCTGCCGCGCCCACGAACGCCTGAGGGTACTTCGCCAAGGTCCAGCCCAACCAAGTTGAGTAGCGTGTCCTGTTTCGGCAACACGCCGCCAACCCTTGAGCGACCGGCTACGCCGGTGCGGTCGGCCTAGTGGATTGGCCTAGTGTATCTTGCCGCTGCCGCCAGCCACAACGAGGGCCACCAACAGCGACGCGAACACAGTCCCTACCTTCTTCATCGCTCCCAGTCCCGTCTCTTTCGGGCCGCCAGGCTGTCACTCTGCCCGCTAGCGGTGTTCAGTGAATCTTGGCGCCCTTGCGCATCTCGTCCTCCTCACGTTCCACGGCGAACATGCCGACAAACCGTGGTTGACGATTGACGTCAGGCGCACCCTACTGAGAGCCGGCCAGCTACGTCGTGCCGCCCACATGGACAAATCGTTGAAACCGCCATGCCGTCGTAGCCGCTTTGGACAACACGGCCTCACAGCACGCACACCCAGGCTCTCCTTCCTCGTCGTGATGGCGTAGGCTGTGACCTGGGGAACGCCGGATCCGACCGGCGCTGAGGGCAGTCCCGGATCATCGGCGTGCGTGGGAGGAACGGCATCGAGACAGACGCAACGGCCACAGCTGCGCCGACGCCCGCTGCGCCTCTGGGCCGCAACCGCAACTACCTCCTGCTTCTGACGGGTCAGTTCGTCTCGCAGATGGGCGATCGTCTCGCCATGGTCGCCTTCCCGTGGCTCGTCTTCACTCGTACCGGCTCCTATGTCGGCACGGGAGCGATCTTCGCGCTCTACACCCTGCCCTACGTGCTCTTCGGTATCTTTGCCGGCGTCGCCATCGACCGAGTCGACAAGCGCCGCCTCATGGTCTCGACCGATGTGATCCGCGCCGGACTGATCGCCCTCGTACCGGTGGCTGCGGCTTGGTCGTTGCCGGCTGTGTATGTGCTGAGCTTCCTCACGTCCACCGCCTCCGTCTTCTTCGAGCCCACGAAGCTCGCCATCCTGCCGGAAATCGTCCCCCGGGAGAGGCTACTAAGGGCCAACTCGCTACTCGCTACCGGCGACAATCTCACGGAAGTCCTCGGCTACGGCCTGGCCGGCGTTGTCGTGGCCGTGTTCGGCACGCGCGCCTTTCACATCGACGCGGCAACGTTCCTGGTCTCGGCCCTCGCGCTCCTGCTGATGCGCTACCGAGCGCCGTCACGCGTCACGCGGCGAGTCGCTCGCTCCATAGCTCACGACATCCACGAAGGTATGAACTACCTACGCCGTCACCGAGGCCTGAGGGCCAATACGCTCATGGTGCTGGCCGCGGCGGTCGGTCTCGGTGCCGCTTGGTCGCTCACCTTCTTTCTTGCCTTCCAGGTGTTCGACGGCGGTCCAGAGGTCTTCGGCATCTTCGAGGCGACCATCGGCGCCGGGTATCTTGTCGGATCGATCGGGGTGGCGCTGGCGGCCACGCGCCTTTCCAAAGGAGTCGCCATGTCGGTGGGTTTGGCCATCATGGGGGCCGCGATGGTGACAGTCGCCGTGGCACCGACCGTCTGGCTCGCCACCCTGCCCTTTCTCATCGTCGGCGTGGCGAACGCCGTCGTGCTGATCGCAATAGACACCTACGTTCAGGAGGTCGTTCCGCAGGACGTGCTCGGCCGCGTGCTGGGAGCGCGCTTCGCGCTGACCCAAGGCACATTCGCAGTCTCCGTGCTCGTCGGAGGGGCGCTCGCGGGCGTCTTCGAGGTGCGGGCCCTCTTCATCGTCGCCGGCGTACTCGTCGCCGTGCCGGGCGTCATCGCCCTGTTCGTACGCGAGATCCGCAACGCCTGACCCCACCGCCAGCCTCTCCCCGCAGGGCGGTGCGAGCAGCCGGAGCCGGGTGATAGCCTTGCGGCGTCACGGTCACAGCGCGACCTCCCCCGGCGAGAGCACCACGCCCCCCAGAGACACACCGCCGTCTCCCCAAGCCCAAGGGCCTGAGGACCAGAACAGCACGAGCTGGCTGCAGCTTGGCGTGCTGGCACGCCCCGGGTTCCGCGGCGGCTGAGTTACTTGGGAACCATGCTATCTGCTGCGGTCTTCTGGTTGTAGAGCTCGAGCATCTGCTGCGGCGTGAGTCGTCGCATCCGCGTCTCTCCCCGGTGCCTCAGCGAGCGGTGTCGGCGTCGTGAGTTGTACCAGCCGACGTAGGTGACGAGAGCCAGCTCGAGGTCGAGGCGTGTCGGCCAGCGGTAGCGGCTGATGAGCTCGCGCTTGAGCGTCGAGATCACGCTCTCGGCCATGGCGTTGTCGAGCGCCGTGCCGGTGCGCCCGCGGCTCGGGGCGATGCCGGCTCTCTTCAGCCGCTCGGTGTGCTCGTAGGATGTGTACTGGGAGCCGTTGTCGCTGTGAGCCACGAGACCGCCTTCATGCTCCTGACGGGCGGCGAGCGCCATCTCGAAGGCGTCCGTGACGAGACTCTGGCGCATGTGCGGTGCCAGCTGCCAGCCGACGATGTGCCGCGTATGGACGTCGAGCACGAGGGCGAGGTAAGCCCAGCCCTGCCAGGTGCGCACGTAGGTGAAGTCGGAGAGCCACACGGCGTCGGGGCGGGTGGCCGTGAAGTCCCGGCGCACGAGGTCCGGGGCGGCCAGCGGGGCGAGGCCCGGCAGGGTCGTCTTCTTGCTCTCGACCGGCCCCACGCCGACGAGGCCGTTCCCGCGCATCAGGCGCTCGACGGTGCAGCGGGCGACCCGGACGCCGGTCTCGTTCAGCTCGTCCCAGATCTTGAGCTGGCCGTAGACGCCGCCGCTGCCCGCGTGCACGCGGCGTATCTGGGCGAGCAGCCAGACGTCACGCAGGGCACGGGCCGAGGGTGGCCTGGTCCTGCGGGCGCGGTAGGCGCTCACCGAGACCTCGAGCTCCCGACAGATCGGCTCGACCCCGAGGCGGGCGCGGTTCGCATCGACGAAGGCGCTCACCTCGGACGGGGCTGGTCGAGCTCGCGGGCGAAAAACACGCTCGCCGCCTTGAGGATCTCGTTGGCGCGGCGCAGGTCACGGACCTCGCGGCGCAGCGTCGCCAGCTCCTCGCGCTCGGCGCTCGCCAGCCGGTCGGCGCGGGTGCCGTCGTTCGCCTCGTCCTGGCGCACCCAGACGCGCAGGGTCTCGTGGTGGATGCCGAGGTCACGCGCGACCGCGGCGATCGGACGCTCCGACTCGCGGGCGATGCGCACACTGCGCTGCCGGAACTCCGGTGAGTACTTCGATGGTCTGGCCATGAGACGCGGTCTCCCTTCCCTGAGGATACGATCCTCCAAGAAACGGAGCCTCCGTCAAACCCGGGGCGTGCCAGACGTCACGCAGGTGAAGTGACCGGACCCCATTCATCGGTCCACTTCCTACGATAGTGCCAGAGCCGGGTCTTGGGTGAGAGCCGGGGGTCCGTGGTCGGCCAGCGAAAGCCCGGCCAGAGAACCGTCTCTGTGCCGGCGGGCGTTGCCCCAGCGAGCTGTGCGGGCGCAGGCCCGCGATTGGTGCGTGGACAGGCTGAGCTAGTTCCTCTGAGTCCCAGCGGTGCATCGAGCCCGATGCGTGGCGCGAGCCCTGCTCGTCTGTGGCACCTGCCATCGCTCTCGCCAGCGCATCGGGCGCACGGCCATCCGACCTGCGTGCCGAGCATCACGTGACGAGGCCCGCCGCAAATGACCCGTCGCCTCTTTCGGGGCCGGGTCAGGGGTGCGTCACCGCCTCAGTGGGCGGTAACACCCTGCTCCGAGGACACCCTCGCAGCCGCTCTCTACGCTCAGAGCGTCAGCGCTGAGACCTCGCGCGGGCGTCCATCGCGTCCGTCTGCAACCCGTCTGCAACCGCAAAGTGTTCGCCGGGGCCTTCGGGTGAAGTCCAGCCACTCAGCTCAGGGCTCCGAGCAGACCCTGGGCGAACTCGATCGAGTCGACCGTGCAGCAGTGGCGCAGGAGATCGGGGCGCGGCCCGTCGTAGGGCATGAGGCGCACGCGGTCGAGCGCGTCGGCGTCCTTGAGCAGCCGCAGGATGCGCAGGGCACGCTCGGGCTCTGCCTCCCCGTCCGCCTCGTCTTCACCGAGCACGTCGGCGAGCGAGTGCTGGCGCATGGCGAACTCGACGAGTGCGGCATCTGGGGCCGAGAGGCTCTGCATGAGTCCGAGCTCACGGGCCCGCAGCACGGAGTTGCCGCCGTGCTCGGGCTCGAAGCCGTTGTGCTCTCGGCCGATGTCGTGCCAAAGGGCCGCCCGTAGCAGCAGGTCGGTGTCGGCCGCCGGCCACTCAAGCAGGGAGGCGAGCCGCTCTGCGTGGACGTGCACGCGCTGCGTGTGGCGCACGCCGTGCAGCTCCGAGAAGTGCCGGAACCACTCCGGCGCGACCTCGGGGGCCTGCTCGCTCCAGAGCCTGACCTCCTCGCTCGCTGCGCGCCGTCCCAGTCGCCGCCGGTAGGGCTCGGCGTCGGCAGCGCTGAAGCAGCAGAAGGTCACCATGTGCGGCAGCTCGTGTGCGGCGAGCCAGCCAGAGGCGGCCTCGAGGGCGATACCGCAGGCCGGGTCCCTCGGGTAGTCGTAGACGCCGGTCGAGATGGTCGGGAAGGCGATCGTCGCAAGTCCGGCCTCCTGCGCCAGGCGCAGCGAGGAGAGGTAGCAGGAGCGCAGCAGGGCAGGCTCGCCGCGCTCCCCGCCCCGCCACCTCGGCCCGACGGCGTGGATCACGTGTCGCGCCGGCAGGGCATGCCCGCCGGTCATGCGGGCCTCGCCCGTCGGGCAGCCGCCGAGGCTGCGGCACTCGGCCAAGAGCTTCGGGCCGGCGGCTGCATGGATGGCTCCGTCGACGCCGCCCCCGCCGAGCAGCGAGCTGTTGGCGGCGTTCACGATGGCATCGACCTCGAGGCGCGTGATGTCGCCTTCGACGACGTGTAGGCGGCAGGAGATCTGCTCAGGCATCGGCGTGCTCTTCCTCTCCGCCCTCTTGCGCGACGAGGCACTCCGCCCGTATCTGCCTGACCAGCGCCTCTCGCTGGAGCCGCAGGCCCTGGGGACTCAGTGGCTCCTCGCGCCTGGCGGAGGTCGGCGCATCGAGCCCCAGCAGCTTGGCCCGCCGCTCCATGATCGTGAGCAAGCGGCCCAAGGACTTCGCCTCACCCGCGAGGGCCTTCTCCCAGATGGCGTCCTGCAGCGCATCGAGGCGTAGCAGCTCCAACGTCCGCAGCCGCTCGGCCTCAGCGGCGTTGCGCTCGTTCACCGCATCGAGTGCATGGCGCACGCGCTTGTAGGCGCTCGAGGGGGCGATGCCGAGACGCCTCGCGATCTCGCGGTGCGTGAGCCCCTCGAGGCGCAGGGCCAGGCAGCGCTCCTCGAGCAGCGCCGTCCTCACCTTGATCGGCCCCTGGCGCGAGAGCATCTGCGTTTCCTTCCGGTCTGATCGTGGCCGTAGAACGATCAAAGCACCCCGAGACCAGGCGCACAATCCTGCGAGAGGGAGGGACGGCACGCTGGATGCCGAGGACCGAGGATCCCGCACCAGCTCCAGGAAAGCCGTCTGGCAACACCATGTGCCGACGAGTGTCGGTGTATGACGCCCCGTTCGTTTGCCGGGCGTTTGCAGGAGGCCATCTGGGCGGGTCTTCAGCTTCGCTCGGGGCATGCAAAACCCCTGCATCTGAGCGTGAAGAAGGTGGTGGACCGCAGGGGAGTCGAACCCCTGACCTCCGCCGTGCAAAGGCGGCGCTCTCCCATCTGAGCTAGCGGCCCACGGAGACGCAAGTATACCCCGCGTCGCCCGGACCAGCTGCGCGCGAGCGGGACGTGCCATGTGCGAATCGCAGGAAGAGAAGGGCCGGAGTGGTCGCGAAGCGGGTCCGGGTCACATCGCCGGCAGGACGAAAGACACGGTGGTGCCGCGGTCCGCAGCCGTCTCCACCTTGACTCGGCCGCCGTGCGCCTCTGCCACGCCCTTCACGATGGCGAGGCCGAGACCGCTCCCGCCCGTGGCGCGGTTGCGCGAGGCCTCGCCCCGGTAGAAGCGGTCGAAGACGCGGGGAAGATCGGCCACTGGGATGCCCGGTCCGGTGTCGCTCACGTGCACGGCGAGACCGTCGGGCTCGGTGGCGGCGCTCACGACGACCTCCCCACCGGCCGGCGTGTAGCGCAGCGCGTTGTCCACGAGGTTGGACAGGGCCCGGCCCACGTACTGGGCGTCGAAGGCGAGGTCGCGCGGGCCGTGGCACGGCTCGCCGCGCAGCTTGACCTCCTGCTTCTCGGCACGCACCGAGAACGATTCGAGAGTGTCCGAGATCAAGTCGGTCATCGAATTCGGCTGCACGTCGAGCTTGACGCCACCGGAGCCAAGCTGGGCGAGGGTGAAGAGATCATCGACCAGCAGCGACAGCGAGCTCAGCTCCGAGCGCGCCGTCCGCAGGTAGCGCGCCTCCGTCTCGGGGTCGTCCACGACACCGTCCGAGAGCGCTTCGATGATCACGCGGATGGAGGCCAGCGGCGTCCTCAGGTCGTGGCCGACCGCGGTGAGCAGTTCGCTCCGGGCCGCCTCCAGCTCCTCTCGCTCCTGCCGAGTCTCACGCAGTTGCTGGGTCATGCGGTTGAAGGTGCGTGCCAGCGCGGCGATCTCCTCCGGCCCCTCGACCGGCGCCTCGACGTTCAGGTCGCCCATCGCCACTGCGTCGGCGGCCACGTTGAGTTTGCGCACGGAGGCAACGACGGCCGCCGAGAAGAGGTAGCCGAGCGAGACCGCGATGACGGCCGCGAACACGAGCAGCACGGTGGACAGCAGCAAGTCGTGGCGGCTCAGGAACATGAGGCGAGCCGTCAGGAGTACGTTCACGAACGACAGGACGCCGGCCAGAAGATAGCCGGCCATGAGCGTCCACACCAGGCGCGGTGAGCGGCGCATCCACCCCAGGCGGAAGGCGACCAAGCCGACGACGCCAGAGATGAGCGCCGTGACCGCCAGGAACAGCGACATGGCCAGGAGTTCGTTGGCCGGCGGACGCAGCAGCAGAGAGAAGGTCAGCAACCCGACCAGCACCGCGAGGACGGTGCCGCCGACGAACGCGCCGATGCGCCACTTGTGAGCAAGCGGGCCGGGCGCGCTCGCCGTGGGCGGCTCGGCGGCGCCTTTCGTTGTCGTCGGCTCGCTCATGGCTCGAAGCGGTAGCCCACGCCCCACACCGTGGTGATGTGCGCCGGATGCGCCGGGTCGGCCTCGATCTTGGCCCGCACCCGTCGCACGTGCACAGTCACGGTGCTCGGATCGATGTAGTCGGCCGATCCCCACACCAGCGCCAGCAGCTTGTCGCGGTTGAACGCGATCCGGGGGCGTCTGGCGAGAGCGAGCAGCAGGTCGAACTCCTTGACCGTGAGCTGCTGCTCCTCGCCGCGCACGACCACCGTGCGCGCGGCCGGATCGATGACGAGGTCGGAGAAGCTCAATGGCGCCTCGTCGGCCGCATCCGCCGGGGCAGACGCGGCGCGCCGCAAGACGGCGCGGACCCTGCTCACGAGCTCCTGAGCGCTGAAAGGCTTGACCACGTAGTCGTCGGCGCCCATCTCAAGCCCCGCGATGCGATCGCTCTCTGTCCTGCGCGCCGTCAGCATGATGATCGGCGTGTCGCCCTCGGCACGCAGGCGACGGGTGACCTCGTGGCCGTCCATGCCAGGCAGCATCAGGTCGAGGATGAGCAGGTCTGGTCGCCGGCTCGCCACCTCCGCGAGGGCCGCAAGGCCATCGCCCACCGAGCGGACTTCGTAGCCGGCACGCCGCAGGTAGAGGCTCACCACCTCGGCGATGCTGGGTTCGTCTTCCACGATGAGGATCTGTACCGACACGATCGGCTCCCGGTGAGTCGGTGACTTGGCGATTCTACCGTGCGCTCGGTCCGCGCTCGCGGCGTGAGTCACCTGCTGTGTACCCACAGGCACGACCCGCGAACGCAAGAGCGGACCCTCAAGCCGAGCGTTCACAGCCTCGTAAGACCTGCGCAAGGAGTGCGCAAGAGCCGGGGGGTACCTTCACTGCGTCCACAGCTGCCGGCCCCAGCTAGCCCCGGGTGAGCAGCGACCCAGCGAAAGGAGCACTCCATGCCGAACATGAGAATGGGAGACCAGGGGGCGGCGCGAGTCCTGGCGCGACCCACCCTTCTGATGAAGGGCGCCTTCGTCACCGCGCTACTACTGCTGCTCGTCCTGGTGCCGGCGTCGCTCGCCTCTGCGCACGGTCGGGGAGCCGCGCAGTACAGGGTGACCATCAAGAACCTGACCAGCAACCAGATCCTCTCGCCGCCGGTGTTCATCTCGCATGGCTCCCACTACCGGCTCTTCAGCTACCGCCATTTCGCAAGCAACGAGGTTCGCCTCATCGCCGAGGGCGGCGACAACGGTCCGGCGACGATGCGCGCCACAGCCTCGCGGCGCGTCTTCGACGTCCAAACGGCCGGCGCTGTGACGCCCGGCCAGTCCGCGACAGTGACCGTACGTTCGCCGTACCACGCCCGGCTGTCCCTGGGCGCCATGCTGGTGCAGACCAACGACGGCTTCACAGGAGTCGACAGCCTCCGCCTGGACGGCCGCAGGACACGCGTGATCTACCTGCGCGCTCTGGACGCCGGCACCGAGGCCAACAACGAGCTGAACGACTACGTGCCCGGCTTCGGCGGGATGATGCGCGAACCCACGCACAAGCGCATCAAGCGTCATCACGGCATCGGCGGCATCGGCGGCATCGGCGGCATCGGCGGCATCGACCCGGCAGTGTACGGCTGGCGCGGCCCAGTCGCCAAGCTGACCATCACGCCCGTCACACCGTAAGGCTGAGCGACAAGCGTCGTTTTCCCCTTCGTGGCTGCGGACCTTGGCAGGCGCGTGGCCACCTCGGTCTGAGCTCTCGGGTCAGGTGCTCTTCGTCTCAGTAGCCGCGGCGGCCTGCTTGCTGGCTCTCCATGGCAGATGGCCGTAGATCTCGACGTCCAGCGAGAAGCTGAGCAGCGTGCGGATGAGCACGATGATGAGCAGGGTCAACGCGCTGTTCAGCGTCGCCTCGATGGTCACCGTTCGGATGAGATCGGCGGCGACGAGGATCTCGATTCCCAGAAGGATGCTCATGCCGAAGTACCTGCGGACCATCTGATAGATGCCGACGCGCCGGCCGCGCGCCATATCTCGCAACGCGAGCACGAGACCCAAGACGAACCCGACGACGATGACCGCCACGCCCACGAACTCCAACGCGCGCGAGACGACGTTCATGATCTCCGTAGAACCCACGATATCCACGCGTACTCATTCGCCGAGGTCCCCGCGGCTTCCTGTCCGGCGAGCCCTCCCGTGGACAACCCGCGGTCACTCGGATAGCGTGCCTTCCAGCCATGCACATTCCCGCCTACGCCTTCCTGCTGGTCTTCGTCGTCTACTGGCTCGTCCTCATCGTGTTGCTGATCGGCGACGAGCGCGAGCCCTCTCTCACCCTCACGTGGCTGCTCATCCTCATCTTCGTGCCGGTCCTGGGCGTGCTGCTCTACATCTTCCTGGGTCGCGACTGGAGGGTCGTTGCCCGGCGCAAGGGATGGGCGCAGGCGCTCCACGCCCAGCGGATGAAGGGGATGAGCCCGGTGTACCAACGCAACAAAGCCGCCGGCGACCGTTTCATGCGTGAGTGGCAGGGCACTACCGCCGACAAGGTGCAGCGGGCGATCAGCGCCAAGGAGGTCGCCCAGGTCCTGCCGACGAGCTCCATCGAGCTGTTCTTGCAGGGCGCCGACAAGTTCGCGAGCCTCGAGCGAGACCTCCGCAACGCGCGCCGCTTCATCCATCTGCAGTACTTCATATGGGAGCAGGACGAGCTCACCGCCAGGATCACCGCCATCCTTCTGGATCGCCTGAAGGCCGGCGTCGACGTGCGGATCACCTACGACTGGGTCGGCTCGCTGAGGCACGGCAAGCGCGAGCTGCGCCGCCTGGCGAACGCCGGCGCCTTGGTCCGCGCCGACCTCGCCGACGTCCTGCGCGTGAACTACCGCAACCACCGCAAGATCGCCGTCATCGACGGTGAGATCGGCTACACGGGCGGCATGAACATGGGCCAGGAGTACATCGACGGCGGCAAGCGTTTCCCGGCGTGGCGCGATACCCATCTGCGCATGACAGGACAAGCCGTCGCCGACTTGCAGAAGCTCTTCGCGTCGCGCTGGTTCGAGTACACCTGGACCCCCGAGAGTCTCTTCGAGGAGCGCTTCATGCCTGCCCCCGACGCCTTCAGCATCAGCGAGGGCGTCCTCGTCGAGGTCGCCGCCCAGGGAGCGGAGGACGCCTGGGACACCGCGCGGCGCGCGCACCTCGTGGCCATCGGGCAAGCCGAGCAGACCGTTCACATTCAGTCGCCCTACTTCGTGCCCGACTACAGCATCTACGACCAGCTCATCAACTCGGCGCTCTCGGGAATCGAGGTGCGACTGATGATGACGGGCATCGCCGACAAGCGGATCCCCTTCTGGGCCGCGCAGACCTACTTCCGCAGGCTCATCGAGGCCGGCGGCCACATCCATCTCTACATGGACGGGTTCTTCCACCCCAAGACGATCATCGTCGACGGATCCCTTGCGGCGGTGGGCACCATGAACATGGACAACCGCAGCCTCAAGCTCCACAAGGAACTGATGGTCTGGGTATTCGACGAGCCGTTCGCCCGGCAGGTCCAAGCCTCGTTCTACGCTGACCTGGAGCACTGCCGCGAGGTGACCCTCGAGGGCGTGCACGACGTCGGCCGCCTGCGACACTTCCGCAACCAGGCGAGCCCGGCTCCTTTCGGAGGCGCTCTGAGCGTCGGCCCTGCCGCACCGGCCGGCGCCCTAGCCCCTCCCCCCGCCCTTCGATGGCCGTCAATCAGGTGGCGCACGGCCCGGACCGGATGTGTCTTCAACATGCGCGGGCCGCTGTAGCGCATCACCTGCCGCACAGACTCGCGCATGGCCGGCCGGTAGCAGTGCGTCGGGCACTGCGTGCAGGTCGGCTTCTCGGCGCCGTAGGGGCACTGCTCGAGACGCAGGCGCGCGTAGGCGACAAGCCCGGCGCACGTTGGGCACAGCCCATCCACGCCGCGCTCGGCCCCGCCGTGATGGTGGCGGCAGTACATGGAGATCATCACGGCGATGGTCCGCTCTTCGCGCTCGAGCCGTTTGGGAAGTCGGTCGCCATCCATCGCTCGCACACCGTACCCGATTGCCGCCGCCGGACTCCAGACGGCGTCCTGCCGGGCTCGATGGGGTAGGGTAGCGCCCATGAACGACGGGTGGCGCATCGAGCGCGACAGCCTGGGGCTGGTCCAGGTCCCGGCCGAGCGCTACTGGGGCGCCCAGACGCAGCGCGCCATCGAGCACTTCCCCATCGGCGCCGACCGGTTCCGCTGGGGGCGGCCGGTCATCCGCGCGCCTCGGCATCCTCAAGCTGGCCGCGGCGCGGGCCAACGAGGAGCTCGGCCGGCTCCCGCACGACGACGCCGAGCTCATCGTCCAAGCCGCCCAGGAGGTCGTGGACGGCGCTCTCGACGCCGAGTTCCCACTCTCGGCGTTCCAGACAGGCTCGGGCACGCAGACCAACATGAACGCCAACGAGGTGATCGCCAACCGCGCCAACGAGCTGGCCGGCTCGGGGCGCGGAGCGAACAGCCCGATCCACCCGAACGACTCCGTCAACCTCGGCCAGTCGAGCAACGACGCCTTCCCCGCGGTCATGCACATCGCCGCGGTGGAGCAGGTGGAGGACTCACTCCTGCCCGCCGTTGTGGGCCTCCGCGACACGCTCGCCGCCAAGGCCGATGCCTTCCAGGCCGTCGTGATGCTGGGGCGCACCCACCTGCAGGACGCGACGCCCGTGACGCTCGGTCAGGTGATGGGCGGATGGGTCGCGCAGCTCGATCAGGCGCTCAGCGTCGTCCGAGGCACGCTGCCGGCCCTGCACGAGCTGGCGCTCGGAGGGACCGCCGTCGGCACCGGTCTCAACACGCATCCGCGCTTCGCCGGAACTGGCGACGCGATCGATCGAGGAGCTCACGGGCAAGCCATTCCGCCCCGCTCCCGACTTCTTCGCTGCCCTCTCTGCGCACGACGCCATCGTCAACGCGAGCGCCGCCCTCCGGACTCTGGCCGGCTCTCTCATGAAGATCGCCAACGACGTGCGCTGGTACGCTTCCGGGCCGCGCGGCGGTATCGGCGAGCTGCTCATTCCCGCCAACGAGCCGGGATCGTCGATCATGCCCGGCAAGGTCAACCCAACGCAGACGGAGGCCCTCACCCAGGTGGTCGTCCAGGTCTTCGGCAACGACGCGAGCGTCGCCTTCGCCGGCTCGCAGGGCGCCTTTCAGCTCAATGTCTACAAGCCGGTCATGCTCCACGACCTGCTCGAGTCGGTGGCACTGCTCGGCGACGCGATCGCTTCGTTCGACCGTTTCTGCGCGAGCGGCCTCGAGCCGAACCTGCCGGTGATCCGCCGGCACCTCGAGGACTCGCTCATGCTCGTCACCGCGCTCACCCCACACATCGGCTACGAACGCGCGGCGGCGATCGCCCTGCGGGCTCACCGCGAGGGTCTGTCGCTGAGAGAGGCGGCGCTCGGCCCCGAGGGCGTGACGGCCGAGCAGTTCGACGAATGGGTGCGCCCCGAGGACATGACGCGCCCGAGCTCTTCCTAGGCCGCCCCCGAGACGACCTAGAGGTTCAGCAGGCTCTGCGGCACGGCTTGCTCTAGCGCCGCGCGAGCCGCGAGATGGAGTTCCTGCTCGTGTTCGCGGCCGACGGAGAAGACCCGATACAGGTGCGCCTTGGCCGGCACGAACTCCAGGATCCCGCTCAGGAGCCGCTCCTCGATCGCGCGACTCACAGGGTCGTAGACGGCGATGCGCTTGGGTCCCATCAACGGGTTCAGCGGCCGCGGGTCCTGCGAGGCGATGTCGACGACGAACTCGATGTCCCTGAGCTCGGCGGGTAGCCGCTCAATGATCGCCGCGCGGAACTCCTCCTTCGTGAGGTCCCGAGCGGCCGGCAGCGGCTGCTGTCGCTCCACGTGATGCTCGTACACCATGCTGTACTTCACGTGGCGGTGGATGATGGACTGCCACTGCTCACCCAGTTCGCGCTTCTCGCTGGCCAGGGGCTCCCCGAGCCACTCCTCCACGGTGCTGAAGAGAGACCACTCGCTGAGACGCTGGTAGGCCGCGGGATCGTCGAGAGGGCTCTGCGGCAGGATGAGCGCCATCGTCGACCGGAAGATCTCGCGCAGGTGCAGGTCGATGGCGTGGCCGACGCGGTGGAAGTAGACGTTCTCGTACATGTAGAAGCGCGCGTTCAGGAAGGCACGAAGCGTGCCCAGGGCCCTCTTGTGGAACGTGAGGCCCTCGTCGGTGCAGAACGTGTAGTAGATGAGGCGACTGACGTCGACCGAACCGACAGAGACGCCGCACATGTAGGCGTCGCGGCGCACGTAGTCCATGTTGTCGACCGTCACGGCGCCGGAGAGCGCCCGGTGCAGCAGCCGGACCCAGCGTGGGACGGCCTCGTCCGCGGCGTCGCCTGCCGGCGGATCGCCCCGCACGCCGTCGGCCCTGACGCCGTCTTCCTCGGCGCGCACGAGGAAGGCCACGTGCCACGGGTCGATGGCCTCGCCCGCCGCGAACGCACCGGAAGGACTCCGGCCCAACTCGCGCAACAGCCCACCCAGCTCATTGACGATCAGGTACTGCGAGATGCGCTCGTGGTCGAGGCCGAAGACGGGCTGGAAGTACTCCTCGTCGCAGAAGTGGCTGAAGGGTCCGTGGCCGAGGTCGTGCAGCAGGCCGGCGAGGCGCAGGGTCTCCTCCACAAGAGGAAGCGACGGTGTCCCCGGCTCGACCTCGGCCAGCGTCGGGTACACCTGACGCGCGAGCTGCCCCGCCAGATGCATGGTCCCGATGCTGTGCGAGAAGCGGCTGTGCTCGGCGGCAGGGAACACCCACCACGAGCTCTGCAGCTGGTGGATGCGACGCAGCCGCTGGACCCAGGGGCTGTCGATGACGTCTGCCTCGGCGATCTCGCCGGCCCGCGAGAGCGTGATGCGCAGGTAGCCGTAGAGCGGGTCGGCGATGAGGTGGACGTCGTCGTAGGGGAGTCTCATGCCCCGAACCCTACCCCCCGCCCCTGGCGGCGACAAGAAGCGCCGCGCCACCGGGAGTGTCCCACCGCACCGACTCGGGTAGTGTGAGTGGATGATCGACCTCCACACGCACACCACGTTCTCGGACGGTACCCTCACACCGACGGAGCTCGTCGCAGCTGCCGCGGCGCGAGGGCTCGAGGCTGTCGCCGTCACCGACCACGACACGATCGACGGGGTGCCGGAGGCGCTGGCCGCAGGCGAGCGCCTCGGCATCGAGGTCGTGCCCGGAGTCGAGATCAACTTCGAGCACGAGAACGTCACGATGGACATGCTCGGCTACTTCCCCGGCCGCCTCGCCGAGACCGAGCTCAGGGAGCAGCTGACGGAGCTGCGCCTCTATCGCGACGAGCGCAACGCGCGCATGCTCGAGCGCCTGGCCGAGCTCGGGCTGCCGCTCGACCCCGCAGACCTCGCGGAGGCCGCCGGCGAGGGGGCCATGGGCCGCCCGCACATCGCACTCGCGATGATGCGGCGAGGGTATGTGGGCTCGGTCTCCGAGGCCTTCCGCCTCTACTTGCGGCGCGGGGCGCCCGCGTGGGTCGACAGGCGTCGCCTCTCGCTGCGCGCCGCCGTGGCTGCGTCTGCGCGCCTCGGGCGGACTGGCGGTCGTGGCCCATCCCGGCCTCAGCTATCTCGACGAGGCCGGCCTCGAGAGGCTCGTCCGCGTGGCGGCGGAGGCCGGCATCGCGGGCCTGGAGTGCTACCACCCTTCGCACGGTGAGGAGACCATCGCCACCTGCCTCCTTCTCGCCTCCCAGCACGACCTCCTCGCGACGGGAGGCTCGGACTTCCACGGCTCGATCAAGCCCGGAGTGCGTCTCGGACAAGGCCCGGGGGGCATGACGTTCCCCTACCAGATGCTGACCGACCTCCTCACCAGAGCCGCCGGCGAAGCTGTGGCGCGCTGAACGCCGCGCGCGACGCCCCTGCTCTTGGTCGAGCATCCCCCGGGGGGTATAATCGCGCGATGGAGCATCTCGAACCAGAAGACGCCGCGCGGCTCATCAATCGGCTGCGGCGCGTGGAGGGCCAATCCCGGGGCCTGCAGCGCATGGTCGAGGAAGGCCGCTCGTGCGAAGAGATCTTCACGCAGCTGGCGGCCACCAAGGCCGCCCTCGACCGCGTCGGCGTGCTCCTCATCTCGCTGAAGATGCGCGAGTGCCTGGTCGACGACACCTCCGGCCAGATGGCCACCCAGGACGCCGTCGAGAAGGCGCTGGACGCCTTCCTCAAGTACTCGCGCTGCGTGCGGTAGGCTGTCCGGCATGGCTGACAAGTTCGATCCCAAGAACGCCGAGAAGCTCGAGAACCCGGACCGCCTGGTGGAGATGCCGCCGGCCCAGCTCGTCGAGCTGCTCGAGCTCACCGGCGCCGAGACCGTCGTCGACTTCGGCGCCGGGACCGGCATGTATTCGCTCCCCGTCGCCGAGGCGCTGCCCGACGGCGAGCTCATCGCCATCGACGAGCAGGGAGTCCTGCTCGCCCGACTGCGCGACAAGCTGGCGGCGCACCCGACCGCCGGGCGTGTGCGGCTCGTCGTCAACAGCGATGCCCACGTGCCGCTGCCAGACGGAGCCGCCGACCGCCTCTTCATGATCAACGTACTTCACCACATCAACGACGACCCCGCGGCGATGGCCGAGGTCGTCCGCCTGATCGCTCCCGGTGGCCTCATGCTCTCCGCAGAGTTCGCCCGCATGGAGCGCCCGGTGGGCCCGCCCAACGATCACGTGCTCGCACTGGATGAGCTGCGTGCCACGCTCGAATCCCTGGGACTGCGCGAACGGGGCGTCTACCTGCCCGGCGACGTCGGCCGCTACCACAACGTGGTCGTCGCCGAGAAGCCCTCAGTGTGACCTCCGCTCAGCAAGCTCGGACCGGCGCTCCCGCGCTCGTCAGCCATGTCAGAGCCACGCACGGTCCCGGCTTGGCAGCCGATGTAGACCGCCTCGTCGAGCCGTTCGGTGGCTGGACGGCGATCGTCTCCCCCGGGGAGCGCATCGCCGTCAAGGTCAACCTCCTGCGCGCGGCCGCACCCGAGACCGCGGTCTGCACGCACCCCGAGACGCTGCGTTGCGTCCTGCGGGCGCTCAAGGCCCACGGCGCCCTGCCGTTCGTCGCCGACAGTCCGGGCGGGCTGAACGGCCCAGCCAAGGTGGCCCGCGCCTTCAAGCTCAGCGGCATGAGCGAGGTGTGCCTCGAGGAGGGCGTGCCCATCGTCGACGTCGAGGACGACCGCACTGTCCTGACGGCGCCGGAGGGGCGGCTGTTTCGCAGCTTCCCGATCGGCCGCGCGTTCTCGGAAGCCGACGCCGTGATCCAGGTCGGCGTCCTCAAGACACATCAGCTCATGCGCCTCACCGGCGGCGTCAAGCTCACATACGGCTGCATCCCCGGGCTGGCGAAGGCTCAGCTCCACGTGCGCGCCCATCGCCGCGAGGACTTCGCCGACATGCTCCTCGATCTCCATCTTGCCGTGCGACCACGCTTCACGGTGATCGACGGCATCATCGCCATGGAGGGTCAGGGGCCCGGCAACGGCACACCGCGGCAGCTCGACTCCCTGTTCGCCGCGACCGACTGCATCGCTCTGGACGCGGCGCTCGCCGATCGGACGAACCACGCCAGGCGCTCGATCCACACTCTGGCTGCCGCCGAGCGCCGCGGCCTGATCGCCCTCGATCGCCCCTATCGTCTGGCCGGCGACCCCATCCGGCACGAGGCCGGCTTTCGGCCGGTCGGGCGCGATCTTCAGGAACTCCTCCCGCCGGCGCTGCGCCGCACCGCGCGGGGTCTAGTCACAGCCCGTCCGCGCCTCGTGGACGCGGATGCGTGCATCCAGTGCGGCGACTGCGCAGCGATCTGCGGAGCGCAGGCCATCGAGCTGGCGCCCAAGCCGGTCTTCGACGACGCCCGCTGCGTGCGCTGCTACGCGTGCACCGAGATCTGCCCGGCCGCGGCGCTAGACGCCGTGACTCCGCCGCTGGCGAAGCTGTTCTCAGGCCGACGCTGAGGGAGCGTCACCCGGGGCTTCCACGCGGAACACGACGATCTCCGGCCGGCAGAAGGCGCGGAAGGGGAGCAGGCTCGTGCCCACGCCCCTGCGTGACGTACAGCGGCCGGCCGTCCACGTCGTGGAAGCCGTCGACGAACTGGGCTCCGAGATCGCTGAGCGGCACGCTCCCCCGCGGGAGCGGCATGCAGATCTGCCCGCCGTGCGTGTCGCCGGCGAACGCCAGGTGGAAGTCGCCGGGCTCAGCCTGCAGAGCGACCTCCGCATGGTGGGTGAGGAGCAGGCGCAGCACGTTCGGGCGACGGTCGAGCAGCGCCAGCACGGCCGGCAGATCGTCGTTGCCGCCGGTGCTGTCGTCGACCCCGCCGATCTGGACCCAGGCGTCTCCGCGGGCGACGCTCACAGCCTCATTGACCAGGAGTCGCACGCCGGACTCCGTGACGATCCTCGGGTCGATCGCGCCCACGAAGGGCGCCTTGCTGTCGCCGTGATCGTGGTTGCCCAGCACGGCGAACACGCCGAGAGGCGCGCGCAGACGGCGCAGCTCCCGGCGCAGCCCAGCCTCGCCGAACGGGCCGCCGGCGAAGTCGCCCGTGATGACGACGAGATCGGGACGGGCCGCCAGCGTCAGATCGACTGCCTTGCGCGTGGCGCGCAGATTGAGGCTGGGGGCGAAGCCGGCGTGCAGGTCTGACAGGTGCACGACGACGAGACCGTCGAGATCCGCCGCGCCTGCCGGCGCCGGCAGGCGCCGGTCCACGCGGCGGACCCACTGCGCCTCGTGCAGAAGGTACGCCAAGCCCAAGGCCGCGGCCGCGCCGAGCGCGCCGGCCCCCAGCCTGATCCTCTTCGATCCGCTCAGATCGGCTCGTCCGAATCGCCGGTCGTCTCGTCGGCGTCGCCCTCTGATTGACCGTCGCCTGACTCCATCTCACGACGCAAACGCTCGCGCGTCCCTTCGATCTTGCGCCTCAGGGCCTCCGACTGGCCGGCAGCCTGCTCCTTGCCCGCCTCGAGCGCCCCCTTGATACGGTCCACCTGGCCGCCGAAGTCGCCGCCGGAGCCGAGCAGCTGCGCCCGCGTCTCCTTGCCGCTCTTCGGCGCCACAAGAACGCCGACAAGGACGCCGGCGATGGCTCCGAACAGGAAGCCACCGCGCCGTCTGCTCTTCTCCGCTCTTCTCTCCGCTCTGCTCACTGTCGCACCTCCGCTTGGTCGAATTGTCGTCTCTGGCCGCAGGCCGCCGTAGGCCGCAGCGCCCTGGCGCCGCCGTCAAAGCAGCCGTGTCCCATTCATCACCAATCCAAACGAGCAGCCGAGAAACTCGGCCGCCCGGCGGCACATGATCATGCGCTCGAGGAAGATCTCGAAGTAGTACATCAACTGGATGATCGTCGTGTCGATCTCGAGCTCCAGGGTGATGGTCTTCGCCGCCCCATCGACGTTCAGGAACGAGCGCGTGGTCGCCATGTTGACGCGGTCGTGCGTGTCGTCGGTGTCGGGGTCCAGGTGCGCGCACGCGCGTGCGGTGGACGTCTGACTTGTCCCCGAGGATGACGGCAGCCGACATGGCGCTGACCGCTTGTCCGTAGTCCTCCTCGTGGTTGCCGATGGCGCACATGACTTCGACGTACTCCTCGGGCGGCATGCCCAGCCGCTCGAGGATGTGCCGCGCGCTGAGCGCGGCGGCGATGCCGTGGTCGACGCGGTTGATGCCGTTGCCGATATCGTGCAGGTAGCCGGCGATGGCGGCAAGCTCGGCGTCGCGGCTCCCGTGGCCGAGCCTCAGCAGCACGTTGGCGGCGGTAGCGGCGACCAGAGCCGCGTGGCGAGGGCCGTGCTCGGTGTACCCGAGCACGGCGAGGTTGTCGTTGGCCTTCGCGATGAAGACCTGCGACCTCGGAGTCGTGCGCACGTCCTCCAGAGTGACTGCCACTATCTCACCTCGAACCCGCCGAGCGCGTCGTCCGGCTCAGCGTCGCTGACATCGACCCGCGTGACCCGGGCCGGCGGCGGACCCACGCTGCACCACTCGAGCATGGCGTCCACCGCCGCCGGGTCGCCCTGCAGATGCAGGGCCACGGACCCGTCGTCCATGTTCTTCACCCAGCCGCGCAAGCCGAGGCGCTCGCCCTCGACACGCGCCGTCGCCCGATAGTACACATGCTGCACGCGGCCATAAGCGCGAGCTTGCACGGTCTTCATGGTCACATCCTCCTCGGCGTGGCTCCACTTGTCCTGCGCGAACGACCCTTCCTCGTGTGGTCGTCGGTCCGCCGGACTCGCGACGAGCCGCCACCTCGCTGAGGAGCGGCACGAAGCGGCAGGCGACGCTGGAGCGCCGCATGATCCTGTCTCCGCTGCGCTCGTAGACGGTGAGCACCTGCTCGAGATGCGGGCGGCCGATCGGGATCACGAGGCGGCCGCCGTCGACCAGCTGCTCGAGGAGTGCAGGCGGCGCCTTCTCGACCGCGGCCGCGACGAGGATACGGTCGAACGGCGCCTCCTCCGGCCAGCCGCGCACGCCGTCGCCGATGGCCACGCGGATGTTGTCGTAGGCGAGACGGGTGAGCACCGCGCGAGAGCGCTCGGCCAGCGGGGCGAGCCGCTCCATCGCGAAGACCTCGCCCGCCAACTCGGCCAGGACCGCTGTCTGGTAGCCGCTGCCTGAGCCGACCTCGAGCACGCGGCTGCGCACGTTGACGCCGCAGCAAGCTCCGTCATCAGCGCGACCATGTACGGCTGAGAGATCGTCTGGGCGAACCCGATGGAGAGAGGCGAATCCAAGTACGCCTTCTCTTGGAGCTCTTCGGGCACGAAGAGATGGCGCGGCACCGAGCGCATGGCATCGAGCACGTCGCCGTCCTCGATGCCGCGAGCGGCGACCTGCTCCTCCACCATGCGACCCCGCCGCGCAATGTGGTCTCCGGCCATTCGGGCTCATCCTTCGCCCAGCGTTCCATCCGCGACCGGCCCCTCGCGCACGCCGCCCCTGCGCTGCATCCTACGGTACTTGGCCCGGCGCACGAACCGCGTGCGGAAGTAGACGATGGCCGTGAATCCCACAGCGAGATAGCCGAAGGGCGAGAAGACGAGCGTCACCAGGGCAGTGAAGAACGAGGCGACGTCTTCCCATAGGCTCATCAGGACCAGGACGGCATCGCTGGGGAGCGTCTTCGGCCGCGAGAGCTGCTTCGTATGCAGCGCGAACCAGGCCACGAACGCGGCCACGACCGCGCCGACCACGATGCCCTGCCAGCCATAGGGGATGGTCGCTGCGCCGGCCAACCCGCCCATCACCACACGGTATGGCATGGTGAGGCGACCCTGGACGCGATCGAAGCGGGGGATCTTGTCGACGGCCGACTCGACCATCGCCAGCACGACGAAGACGATGATCACCACCCAGTAGCCGAGAAACGAGAACGTCGGGTTCAGCGTCACGCCTGCGTTCAGATGGTGCATCATGCCCAGGAGGGCGATGGTCTGCGACGGCCGCACGCCGGCGGCGGTGCCCAGCCCCGCCATCCGCCCCACGGCAAACAGGAGATCGATCACACCGTCCCTTTCGTCACCACTGACACGACAGGTTCACCCGCCGCGTTCGTACTCCGCACGCCCATGCTCGTAGAGGTCGCCACCGTAGCAGTCGTTGACGACGACCGCCGGGAAGTCCTCTACCTCAAGGCGGGCCACAGCCTCGGCACCGAGCTCAGGATAGGCGATCACCTCGTTGCCGACGACGTGCGTCGACAGAAGGGCGCCGGCGCCGCCGGTCGCGGCCAGGTACACGGCCGTGCTCTCGCGGATCGCGTCCCGCGACCGCCCGACTGCGCGCGCCCTTGCCGACCATGCCCTTGAGACCCATCCCCAGGAGCTGCGGTGCGTAGGCGTCCATTCGGCCGCTCGTCGTCGGCCCGGCCGAGCCGATCACGCAGCCGGGCGGGGCCGGACTCGGGCCCATGTAGTAGACGATCGCGCCGCGCAGGTCGAAGGGCAGCGGCTCACCGCTCTCGATGAGCGCGGCAAGCCTCTTGTGAGCGGCGTCTCGCGCCTGGTAGAGCACGCCGGTGATGCGCACGTGGTCGCCGGCTCTGAGGCCCCTGACGACGTCGTCGGTGAGGGGTGTCCCGATCGTCTTCACGGCCACGCCACTCGCCCCCTCACAGGACCACCGCCGTGTGCCGCTGGGCGTGGCACTGCATGTTGACCGCCACGGGCATGCTCGCGAGGTGGCACGGCATCTCCTCGATGAAGACCGCCAGCGCCGTGGTGCTGCCGCCCAAGCCCTGCGGGCCGATGCCGAGGCGGTTGACCGCCGCCGAGCAGCTCGTCCTCGAGCGCCGCGAGGCGCTCGTCGGGGTGGCGTGAGCCGAGCTCGCGCAGCAGCGCCTTCTTGGCGAGCAGGGTGACCATCTCGATGGTGCCGCCGATGCCGACCCCGACGATCGTCGGGGGACAGGGATTGGAGCCGGCCCGGCCGACCGTATCGACCACGGCCTCGAGCGACGCCATCCCATCCCTGCGACGGCTTGAGCATGTTGAGGCTGCTCATGTTCTCGGCGCCGCCGCCCTTGGCGAGCAACGTAAGGCGCACGGCGTCCCCGGCACGATGCTCGTGTGCAGGATCGCGGGCGTGTTGTCGCCGGTGTTGCGGCGCTCGTGCGCCGGCTCCTCCACGATCGACTTCCGCAAGTAGGCCGTCGCGGTATCCGCGGGCCACGCCTCGACTGCACGGCCTCCTCGAAGCCACCGTTGACGAGATGCACGTCCTGGCCCACCTCCGCGAACACCACGGCGAAGCCGGTGTCCTGGCAGATCGGCACGCGGTCGCGCTGCCGCGATGTCGGCGTTCTCGAGCAGCTGGTCCGAGGACCTCCCGGCCGACCTCGCTCTCCTCCGCGTCTCGCGCCGCGCGCAGCGCGGCCCGCACGTCCTCGGGCAGGTCGCAGCTGGCCGCGACGCACATCGCCGCCACCGCCTCCGTGATCTCACCAACATCGAGGTCACGCATCAGAGCGCTTCAGCCTCCCTCCGGCCCAGAGTCACGCGCCCGTCGGGGCGCCAGGGGCCGAAGAGCCACCCAGCCCCCGCCGGTCAGTCCTTGTTGCGCTCGCCCATACGCTTGATGGCGTGGGTCACCTTGTCGACCGCCGACTGAGCCGCGTCGGCGGCCTTCTGCGCGGCCGGCCCCACTGCGTCGACTGCCCTGTCGGCAAGCTCGCCGGCGTAGTCGCCGGCGCCGCGCCCCGCGGCCTTCATCGCCTGCTTGGTCGGCAGCGGCGCGACGCCCTCCCCCGGCATCTCGATGTAGCCGAAGGCCATCGCGTCCTGCACCATGCCCCGGGCCCGGGCGATGATCGCGGTCGCCTCCGCGACCTCCTGATCGAAGGTCAGGTCGGTCCGCAGGGCGATGCCCTGCTCGATCGCCTTCATGGCCACCGCCGCGGCCTCGCGCGGGAAGACCTCCCAGTCGTCCATCGTCGGCATGATGTAGTCGGCGCTGAGTCCCTTGTCCTCTGCGACCTTGGCCAGCTCCAGCGCCGCCGCGATGCACATCTCGTCGGTGATCGTCTTGGCGCGCACGTCGAGCGTTCCGCGGAAGATGCCCGGAAAGCCGACCGAGTTGTTGACCTGGTTGGGGAAGTCGGAGCGGCCGGTGGCCACCACGGCGGCGCCGGCCTCCTTCGCGTCCCAGGGCCACATCTCGGGGATCGGGTTGGCGCAGACGAAGACGATGGGGTCGGGCGCCATCTCCCGGATCCACTCCTTGCGGATCGTGTCCGGGCCCTGCTTGCTGAGCGCGATACAGACGTCGGCGCCCTTGAGGGCTTCGGCGATGCCGCCGCTGCGCTACTCCGCGTTCGTGATCTGGCAGTACTTCCACTTGTCGACCCACTCGCCCTTGATAGTCCCGCGATGTCGGTGCGATGCTCTTGTGCAGGATGCCCTTGCTGTCGACGACATGCACTTCGCCGGGTCGGCGCCGTGAGCGAAGATGAGCCGGCTGATGGCGACGTTGGCGGCGCCGGCGCCGATGAAAGCGATCTTGCACGTCGTCGATCTTGCGGCCGACGACCTTGAGCGCGTTGATGAGCCCGGCCAGGGTCACGCAGGCCGTGCCCTGCTGGTCGTCGTGCCACACCGGGATCTCGCACTCCTCGCGCAGCGTGTCGAGGATGCGGAAGCACTTGGGCTGGGCGATGTCCTCGAGGTTCACGCCGCCGAGTCCCGGCTGGACGAGCTTGACGAACTCGATGAACTTGTCCGGGTCGCTTGCGTGTCGACCATGAGCGGGAAGCCGTCGACGCCGCCGAGGTACTTGTAGAGGAGGCTCTTGCCCTCCATGACCGGCATGCCGGCCTTGGGGCCGATGTCGCCCATGCCGAGCACGCGCGTGCCGTCGCTGATCACGGCCACGGTGTTCCACTTGTTGGTGTGCTCGTAGACCTTCTCGGGGTCGTCCTTGATCTCGAGGCAGGGCTTGCTGACGCCCGGCGTGTACCAGATGCCGAAGTCGTCGAAGTCGCGGACGCAGCACTTCAGCGTGGTCTCGATCTTGCCCCGGTAGAACGGGTGGAGCTCGGCGGCGTCGTCCATGGGCTTGTAGGCCTTCGCCTTGAGCTCCTCGACAGTCGGCTGCCGCGCCTCGTCGTCCTGCCGCGCTTCGTCAGTCATTGGCCCTCCTTCCGGGCCAGCGGCGGCCCCTCCGCCACAGTCATGAACATGGTACCAGCATGCCTGAGGGATGGCATCGCCGAGGGTCAGTCAGGCGCGCCCGGCTTGAGGCCCGCGGCCGCGCGCCGCACGACCTCGAGCGACTCGGCGGGCCCGCGTCTGCGGACGCTTCGCCGTGACGATCCAGTCGACGTACTGCCGGCGATGGCTCGGCGCCCACGTCTGCCAGCGCTCGGCCGCCGCCGGCGCGACCGCCAGCGCCGCCTCCAGATCGGCCGGCGTCTCGTCCAGGCGCTTCGCGGACTCCGCATCCCAGGCGCCGCTCTTCTGGGCGGCGCTCACCACGGCCATCCCTGCCTCTGTCATCAGGCCCGCGGAGATCATCCTCTCGACACGCGCCTTGTTGGATCGAGCCCAGGAGCTGCCCGCCTTGCGCGGCGAGAAGCGGATCATGTGGCTGCGGTCGTCGATGCGCCGCAGCCGCCCGTCGATCCATCCGAAGCAGAGCGCCTCCTCGACGGCCTCCTGATAGGCCACGCAGGGCTCGTCGACGTGCTTCTTGAGCTGCACGAGCCAGACGGAAGCGCGGGTGGCGTGATTCGCGTCGAGCCATTCGCGCCAAGATCGGCGATCGCGCGCGAAGAAGGTATCGATGGTCTCGCTCATGGCTGCGGTGCGACGGGCGGGCGGCCGCCGAAGACTAGCGGCGGAACGCCGCGAGGTCGGCGGCCAGTCCCAGCTCTGCGTACTGCCGTGAGCGCCGCACGTAGAGATCGCAGAGATGGGCGCGCACCTCGAGGTCCTTGTCTGAGACCTCGCGCAGCAGCTTCGCCGGCGAGCCGACGATGAGGCTGCGCGCCGGGAACCTCTTGCCCTCCGTGATCAGCGAATTGGCGCCGATGATGCAATCGTCGCCGATCTCGCACCCATTGAGCAGAGTACTGCCCATCCCGATGAGGCAGCGTGCGCCGACCGTCGCGCCGTGCGCGATGACGCCGTGCCCGATGACGCAGCCCGGTCCGATGGTGAGAGGGAAGCCGATATCGGTGTGTGCGACGCTGTTGTCCTGGAGGCTCGTGCGGGCGCCCAGGGTGATGCGCTCCAGATCGCCGCGCAGCACGGCGCCGGGCCAGATGCTGACGCCATCCTCGAGCTCCACCTCGCCGATGACCGTCGCGTCGGGGTGCACGAAGGCATCGCGTCCGAAAACGGGTACCTTGTCGCCGAACGCCGTGATCGCCATGGCGCCAGTATAGCGGAGGTCCCATGAAGTTCGTGCACGTCGCCACGCGTACCAAGGATCTGGAGCGGGCACTCGCCTTCTACGAGGCGCTCGGCCTGAGCAGGAGCCGGACCAGGCAGCTGACGAAGGGCAAGGCGACCCTCGTCTTCGTCGAGCCCCCGGAAGGCAACTTCGCCATCGAGCTCGTGTACAACTGGGGAAGAGACGAGGCCTACGAGGGCGGCGAGCGCTTCGGCCACTTCGCCTTCGAAGTCGACAGGCATCGACGACCTGTTGCCTGCGCTGACAACGGCCGGCGGCACGGTGTTGCGCGAGCCCTACATGCTGGAGGACACGGGCCCGCGCATCGCCTTCGTCGCCGATCCGGACGGCAACCAGGTCGAGCTCATCGAGCGGTAGCCCACTGGACAGCCCGCCGCTTTCACGCGTAGCGCGGCATCCCGTGGCGGCTCCAGCCAGTGCGCCCCGCCGCGAAAGCGCGCGGCGCGGTAAGCAGGGCGAGCACACCGAGGAGGATGTAGTAGCTCAGGTTCAGGTTGCCCGCCGTACCGAGCGTCGCGGTCGCGAGGTTGTAGACGCACCCTGCGCCGGCGAGCACCGCCACCAGTCCCCAGGCCGCACGATGCGCTCCGTGACTGAACTCGAGCGCCAGGGCGGAGAAGAACAGGGCCGGAGGGAAGAGGAGCACAGGGAGCGCGGCGAGGTCGCCGGCGTCCAGACCCCCGAGGTCGACGGAAGGCGATCGGGCCGCGTAGACCGCCTCGTAGATCTGCCAGGCGAGGCCCGCGACCAGGAAGAGGATGACGCTGAGGCGCCCGATGAACGCCCGATCGTGTCGGGTCATCGAGGGCAGGCGGCGGTTCCAGGCCCGTGAGCGGCGCCAGGCCAGGGCGGTGATGATCACCGCTGCCGCGATGAACACCGGCGCGAGCACCCATGGCTGCTCCGCGAACCACGGCACCCACGAGAACGGCGGCCAGGTCTCCTCGCGCAGTTGGTAGCGGGTCTCTCCGGCGAGAGGGTAGATCTGCAGCACTCGCCCGTCGGCGGCAAGCACGTCCACGCGGAGGCTCGTGAGGTTCTCGATGCGCAGGCGATGCTCCACGGCGTCATAGGGCGGCACGGGCAGCCCATCGCTATCAGTGAGCACCAGCGGCCAGATGGCGGCCACGTCGCGCGCGCCCGCCTTGCTCCAGGAGTAGACGACCGTCGCCCCGATGAGGTTCCCCGCGCCGTCTCCCCAAGTGGTGCTGTCGGACGTGTAGTCGGTGCCGGCGAGCACGGCGGCGACCCGAGGGTCCGCCTCGGCGATCTGTGTCGCGTCGCCCGGGGATTCGGCGGTCTCGGCGAGCGCCTCTGCGGCGGCGGCGCCCGAACCTGCCACGGCCAGAAGACCGCAGGCGAACACGAGTAGGGCAAGGCAGTGTACTCGAGCGACCCGTGCGGCGAGACCCCACGCGAGATCCGCCGTCCGGGCGTAGGCCAAGCTCTCCACCTCCCCGCCCACACAGCGCAAACGCCGAGTCGCGGCGGCCTCGCTCCTGTGATCGTGCCGGGCGACACTGCGACGCATGAATGCCCTCCGTGTGGCGGGTGGCCGGCAGGGCGAAGCATACCAGCCCACAGGGGGTTTGCCGTCGCAGCCGCTTGTGCTACCCTAGTTCGCCGCTGCCGGTGCTGGCTCGAGCAGCAATAGCACGCGCGGCTCCACGTTTCGTGGCGCATTCGTCTAGGGGCCAAGGACGCCGCCCTCTCACGGCGGTAACACGGGTTCAAATCCCGTATGCGCTACCACCCCATTTCAGGCGTAAATGCAGGGGTTTTGCGTCTTCCCGAGGATTCCGCAGGCCCCTCTCTGCAACCCGTCTGCAACCCTCCTGCAACCGAACTGAGCGTCACGGGATGGTGCTGGACGGTAGTCGCTGGGTAGTGGGCGGCACTCGGAGGGCAACGCCCGCCGGCACCCGAAACGATTGTCTTCCCGGACTTCTCAGCCGTCGACTGGTCCTCGAGCAGGACATGCTGGAAGTCGATGAACCAAAACCCCCTCGATCTGCTTGTCCAGCTCGTCGCGGGCGGGTTATGACGAGGATGCGTGCCTGCCGACTTTCCCATGCCCCTGCTCTCATCCCACGTCGGATCGAACCAGCCGCAGATCACGACGTAGTCCGGGTACTTCCCGAGGGCAGTTCGGTCAGATCGTTCGACAACTGCCACGCAGGGTCGCCTGCCGCGGCGCCGCCAGTCGATCCAATAGGGGCGAGGTTGTAGAGCTGGCAGAGCCGGGTATGAGCACGACAGCGCCCGGCGCGGACATCGGTCCCCAGGCGTTCCAGCCCTACGAAATGGAGGAGGATTCCATGGCAGACGACAGGCCCGTGATCGTGTACGCAGGCTCCTACGACGACGGATTCGCCGCCGAAGTCGACTTCCGCGACATCAAGGCGATGCACAAGGACAAGCTGATCGGCAAGTACGACTCGGCCCTGTTCACCAAAGAGCCCGGCGGCGAGGTCGACGTCCTCAATACGGACTCGACGGCGCGGACGAAGGGGGCCAAGTGGGGCCTCGCCACCGGCGCCGTCGTCGGCCTGCTCTTCCCGCCCTCGCTGATCGCCGGCCTTGTCTGGGGCACCGGCATCGGCACGCTCGTCGGTCATATGGCCAAGGGTTGGAGTCACAAGGACATCAAGGAACTGGGTGAGGTGCTGGAGGTCGGACAGACGGGTGTCGTCGTGATCGCTGAGGCGACACCGGACGCAGTCGCGAGTCGCATCTTGAAGCAGGCCGACAGGAGCCACCAGAAGACGATCGAAGAGAAGGCCGACGAGTTCCGCAAGGCACTGGACGACTGAGGACACCGTCAGGGGCCTCCATCTCCGAGCGACGACCAGACGCAGACCCGTCGAGATGGCGCCGCCCGCAATCCCCTGCAGCTGAACCCGAGCGTCGCGTGATTCTGCGCCTCCTTCGTCGCGAGAAGGCGACAGCAGGACCTCCAGCAGTTCTTCTGTGGCGTGCTCTCCGGCTCCCACGCGTCGCCGCTCCAATCAAGCTGGAGCGTTCTCGAGAAGCCACCGTGAGGTCGCTACTGGGACAAGCGAACCGGCTCAGGACACCTGTGCTTCGGCTTCCAGCTCCAGCTGTCGTGACTCACGACGTGCCTCTTCCTTTCGGATCACCACACGCACCGTCGCGTAGGTGAGCAGGACGACCACAAGGCCGAAGAAATTGGTGAGTTGGTTCTGGTAGAAGGCCAAGGGCTCGTAGATGAAGATGATGACCAAGAGCCCACGCTCGAACCAGCGGTAGGCGGCCAGTCGCGAGCGGTGCCAACGGGCGAACCCGACGATGATGAAGGCGCCGCTGACGACACTTGAGACGAGCTGCCCCATTCCGAGAAGTCCAGTCGGTCCGTTCCAACAACGGCGGCAGCTGCGGCGCTGGCGAGGCCAGCGAGAGAGATGAGGGCGAGGTAGGCGACGGCAAGCGCCTTGAACCAGCGCCTGTTGACAAGCGAGTCGTAGGAGGTGCGGAGACGCGCCTTGAGGCGCTGATAGGGCTCCGAGGATCGTCTGCTCGGCGACCCTATGTCCGCGAAGACCCGCGCGAGGTGGCGCACAGCAGGATCGCTCTGGTCGCACTTGGCCGGCAGGGAGAGGCCGACGCTGCGTTCCGTCTCGTCGAGATCTCGGATGGCCGCCTCCTTGGCCACGTCGTATGCGTTCACGAGTGCTCCCTGTGGGGACATCGCCACCTTGCCGTCGATGGTGCGCGCGATGAGGAACAGGACCACGAACACCACGTACATGAGGGCGACGACCGGCTGGAAGAAGTAGTCGTTGTCGGAGGTGATGAACTTGCCCAGCTCGTCGATGAAGAGGCCGAAGCCGATGCCCGCGGAGAGCGCTGCAAGCTGTCTCCACCGTCGCCCATGCAGGGCCATGAAGAGCACGAGGGCGATGAGCATGCCGAGCCCGCCCCAGAGCAGGTGGGCGAAGTGGATCTTGCCGCCTCCCAGCTGCGGCCAGCCGGTAGGCCGCCAAGGCGGCGCGCACGAGGAGGATCGTGGCGATGGCCGTGACGAGGAAGAGCTCAAGGTCGCGGCCGGCATAGATGCGGCGCAGGAAGAACGATCGGTTCGCGGGTCGTGCCGGGTCCGTCACCGTCATGTCTCCTCGCGTCTGGGACCGGCGCACCAGGTGGGTCACAGCCGCATCCCTTGACCGGTCTCCCGAACCCCGAGGCAAGCCGTGATGCCTCCCGTTTCGGCGCCTGTGTCCGCTTCTCCTTCGAGTCACCGAGTCCCGGTGGTTGCTCAGGCAAGGGCCAGCGCAATCGGGCGACACCGGATCGCCTCACCGGGCGAAGCACATGCCAGTGGGAGTTGACGGGTCATCTTCGCACCCCATACTTGCGCCCGCTGCCGTCGGGCTCCCATGCCCCGTCGAGATCACGCCGCGATCACAGGTCGCAGTCTTCGCACCGGCTGGGGCGAGCTCTACAACTCCGAGTCCTCGCCAGCCACCTCGATGAGGCGGACGACGACGCTCTCCGGCACCGAGCGCCGCACGTCCTGGGCCAGGGACTCCCGCGACGGCGGGTCGTCCGGGCCCACCACGGTGACGACGATCTCGTCATGCTCGAGGCGCACGGACTCGACCTTCCAGCGCGTGCCCTCCACCCATTCATCTGCGGACGCGTGCGTCGCCGAGACCCACTGGTGGTACCTGTACGTGCGCAGTGATGCGAGCCCGAGGGGGACGAAGAGCAGGACGACGAGCACGGCGATGAAGACTCGGGCACGGTGACCAGCGCGCGGTGCGGCATCGCTCGCCGCCTCGTAGTACCTCGCCGCCCCGAAGACGGCGACGCCGGACACCAGGATCGCGGCGACGTTCGTGAGGAACAGCAGAAAGGCGCCGCTCGCGAGATCGAAGCGGCCGCTTCCGAGCGTGATACCGACAACCGCCAGCACAGGGACCAGCGAGATGGCGATGGCCACACCAGCGACGATGTTGGAGACGTCGCGGCGCGTCAGCGCGAACGCGCCGGCGATACCGGTGGCGACGGCGACGCCGAGGTCGAGCAGCTCGGGCGCCGTGCGCCCTGTGATCTGTGGGTTCGCCTCGATCGGTATGCGTTCAGGCGAGACCAGCGCGACCAGCACCCCGATGAGGATGTTGACGGCGATGCCCGCGGTCATCAGGAGCAGGCTGTTCCGAAGGCCCTTGACCGAGCCGATCGTCGTCGCCAGGGCGACGCCGTAGATCGGCGTCGCCAAGGGAGCGATGATCATCGCTCCGATCACGGCCGGCGTCGAGTCGAAGACCACGCCGCCGGCCGCGATGAAGCTCGAGAGCGCGAGCAGCATCCAGAACTGCGTCAGTTTCGCCGGCTTGTCGCCTTCGCCGATGAAGAGGCGCTCGCGTATCTCGGCGAGCTCGTAGCGGTGCTCCCCGCCGGCGTCGATCAATCTCGCCAGCATGCTCACGCTTCCTCCTCCTGCGGTTCCACGTCCACCTTCTCAGGCTGCTGCCTCTGGTCTGCGGTCTTGGTCTGATCACATCTCTCGGCTCGCTCCCTATGCTAGTGCAAGAGCCGCCTCTGGGGTGAGTGCTGGCGGCGCGCAGCCCTTGAGCCATAACCCTTGACCGTCTAGGTGTGCCGTGTCGAGGAGCTTGGCGAGTCAAGTCCGGAATGGGTGGGCTCAGCGTGGTGCGAGGCTGTCAAGTCTGAGTACCCGTGCTGCCGCCAAACTGCCGACAAGACGCCTCCCCACGGCATGACACGCGGTAGCACAGGCCATCCCAGAGCTTCGCCAGAACCTTGGACTGTGCAGCACTATCGCGCACGGAGCACTACTGCCCATCACGGCAGGAAGACGTCTCCTTGACCTCTGCCGCACCCGGTACCGTGACTGTTCGCCTAGGGCTGCCCCGACCTCCCTACGCCCCGGCTCTCATCCCACGTCGGATCGAACCAGCCGCAGATCACGACGAACTCCGGGTACTTGGCTGAGAGCAGTTCGGTCAGCTCCGTCGACGGCTGCCAGCCCTTGGGAATCGCCACGCCCTTCGGCCAGATGACCTGCACCCCTGAAATCGGTCCACCCGCAATGTAGGGTTTCGCGACCGATGAAGGAGTCAGATCATGCCGAAGAAGACCTACCGCCCCGAGGAGATCATCGCCAAGCTGCGCCAGGCCGAGGTGCTCATCGGCCAGGGCAAGAAGATGCCGGAAGTGACCAAGGCCCTGGGCGTCCACGAGGTCACCTACTACCGCTGGCGCAAGGAGTACGGCGGTCTCCAGGTCAGCCAGGCCAAACGCCTCAAGGAGCTCGAGCGTGAGAACGCCCGCCTGCGTAAGGCGGTCTCGGACCTCTCCCTCGACAAGGTCATCCTCCAGGAGGCGGCGCGGGGAAACTTCTGAGCCCCTCCCGCCGCCGCAAGTGCGTCGAGGCGGTCTGACCTGCACCCCTGAAATCGGTCCACCCGCAATGTAGGGTTTCGCGACCGATGAAGGAGTCAGATCATGCCGAAGAAGACCTACCGCCCCGAGGAGATCATCGCCAAGCTGCGCCAGGCCGAGGTGCTCATCGGCCAGGGCAAGAAGGTGCCGGAGGTCGTCAAGGCCCTCGGCGTCCACGAGGTCACCTACTACCGCTGGCGCAAGGAGTACGGCGGCCTCCAGGTCAGCCAGGCCAAGCGCCTCAAGGAGCTCGAGCGCGAGAACGCCCGACTGCGCAAGGCGGTCTCCGACCTCTCCCTCGACAAGGTCATCCTGCAGGAGGCGGCGCGGGGAAACTTCTGAGCCCCTCGCGGCGACGCAGATGCGTCGAGGCGGTCTGTGAGGGGCTTGCCATCTCCGAACGCCGTGCTTGCAGGGCTCTCGGCCAGCACCGCTCCACGCCAGCGTCACCAGCTGGCGCTGCGCGACGACGAGGACGCCTTGACCGCGGCCGTCGTCGGTCTGGCGCGCAGCTTCGGCCGCTACGGCTACAAGCGCATCACCGGCCTCCTGCAGATGGCCGGCTGGAACGTCAACGCCAAGCGCGTGCAGCGCATCTGGCGGCGCTGAGGGCCTCAAGGTGCCAAGCGAAGCAGCCCAAGCGAGGCCGTCTCTGGCTCGCCGACGGCTCCTGCATCCGCCTGCGACCAGAGCACAGAAACCACGTCTGGGCCTACGACTTCGTCGCCGAGAAGACCCACGACGGTCGCGCTCTGAAGCTGCTCACGGTGATCGACGAGTACACGCGCGAGTGCCTGGCGATCGTCGTCGCTCAGAAAGATCACCAGCCACGAGGTGCTGATGACGCTCTCCGACCTCTTCCTCCAGTACGGCGTCCCCGAGCACATCAGATCAGACAACGGGCCCGAGTTCGTGGCCAAGGCGGTGCGCGAGTGGCTCGCCGACCTCGGCGTCACCACCCTGTTCATCGAACCGGCTTCCCCTTGGGAGAACGGCTACATCGAGTCGTTCAACGGCAAGCTGCGCGATGAACTGCTCAACGGTGAGCTCTTCTACACGCTCAAGGAGGCGCAGATCCTGATCGCCGGCTGGCGCCGGCTCTACAACGGCCTGCGCCCGCACAGCTCGCTGGGACAACGCCCGCCGGCGCCGGAGACGATCGTCTGGCCAGGGTTCTCGCTGGCCGACTACGGGCCACCCCTTCCTACACAGGAGGTGGCACTGGGACTAACATAGGAAGTGGACCGACGAATGGGGTCCGGTCACCACGAGTCCTCCGGATAGCCCTCCCTGCAACCCTCCTGCAACCGCACCTAGCGTCACTGGATGGCACCTACTGTCACTCAGCGGCAGTCAGGCTGGATTCTCTACGCGTAGGACGGCAGTCCATGGCACTCAGCGGCACTACCTGACACTACGTCACAGCCCTCTCACGGCGGTAACACGGGTTCAAATCCCGTATGCGCTACCACCCCTCTTCAGGCGCGCATGCAGGGGTTTTGCGTGCTCCGACGGATTCCGCCGGCCCCCTTCTGCAACCCGTCTGCAACCCTTCTGCAACCGAAATGCGCGTCACGCGATGGTGCTGGGCGATACTCAGTGGCACGTCGCGGCACTGGAGAACGCACCGTGCTCGCACCTCTCGGAAGCCCCGCCGAAAGCATTCTGCAACCCACATGCGTGCGGCTGGATGGGCGAGGCTGGGGCGGGTTGGGTGCGGACGGGATGTGGAGACGTGGCCGCCATCCACCGTTCTCGGTCGACTTGCCTGTTCGCCGGAGGTCGCCCCAGGGCTAGCATGGGAAGTGGACCGACGAATGGGGTCCGGTCACCTCGATGACTGCTTCGCATTCGGTCTCGGGAATTCACGCCACAAGTATGCCCCAACGAAGACATGGTCGCAGCCTGCGGCGGGAGCGAGACGCCGGTCGAGGTCGCCGCTCGGACGACCTACGGAGGCAGCCGGAGGGCGGTACCTCCGTCGCCGCGGAAGGTCCTCATCCCCCGGCGCCGCTCTACTCGTAGCGCAGAGCCTCCGCGGGATAGACGCGCGACGCCTGTCGCGCGGGGAGGTATGTGGTGAGCAATGCCGCCACGTAGGCTACGCCGGCAGTGATCACGATCTGGGCCCAGGGCACCGTCAACTCCAGGCCCTCGAACTCCTTGGCCATCTCGCCGACGATCTGCGGAGACAAGGCCATGCCCAGTCCCACGCCGAGTCCGATGCCAAGGAGCGCGATGAAGGACGACTCCAGCATGAAGGCGACGAGTACCATCCTTCGCTGGAAGCCGATGGCCCGGAGCACTCCAATCTGCTGACGGCGCTCGACGACGGAGCGGGCTGCGATGACTCCGAGTGCTGCGATACCCACGATCAGGCCCAGGCTCATGAAGCCCTGGAGCAATCTGTTGATCATGATGTTGGCACCGGCGAACTGGTCGATCTCCTCCGCCAGGTCGGTGGCCTGCACACCGTTGCTCAGGAAGCGCTTCTCGAGCGCCTTGGCGACGTCTTCGGAGCGGGACGGGTCCTCGAGCCGGAGCCAGTAGCTCTGGGCGACGACGGGCTGCTCCAAGACAGACTCGAGGGTCTCCTGGGACAGGACGACCTGGCCGCTGTAGATGGCCAGCTGATCGAGTACCCCGATCACGTGGAGCTCCACTTCCTCGTCGCTGCCCGGCGCGGTGACCGTGATGTACACATCCTCAGGCAGAGCCTCGTCTTGGAGGTAGAAGCCTTCGAACTGGAAGGGCACCGGCGGCCCACCCATGCTGAAGTCGGTCCGGGTGGGCACGAACACCGCTGACACGACGACGGTGCCAGGCTCCTCCTTGAGCTGCCGCCACACGTCTTTCGGCTGGTCGACGCCCGCCGGCAGGAGGTCGAAGCCGTAGGCGACGGAGTCCATGTAGGCGTCGTCAGCGGACTGCACGAACAGGTCGACCGGGTCTTCCTCCGAGCCCAGCGGCCGGCCGGCCAGCTGTACCCCCGCCGTCGCCCCGACGGCGGCGACCTCATCAGGCTCGATTCCGGCCACCGCATCGACTTGGTCGGCGAAGCTCTTCAGCGGATTGGCTGGGGAGGAATCGACGCGCACCTGGTAGCCGCCGGCCAAGGTCTCGGTGTCCGAGAAGATCGCGCCGAGCGAACTCGTGATGAACGACATGACGACGATCGTGAAAACGACGAGGGCGAACATCGCCAGCGTGACCCCGGTACGGAATCGGCTCTCCAGAGGATAGGTCACCGCCATCTTGAGGACCGGCGTGAGGTCGCGGACGCTGCCCAACACAGTCGTCACGAGCCGGAGAACCACGTCGGCGTTGTAGACGACTACCCAGGTCCCGCCGAGCACGAGGCAGATGCCCGAGATGAAGAAGAGGTCGATGCCCGAATCCAGCTCGGGCAGCCAACTTTCCCACGTGGAGGCGGGAAGCAGCCAAAACACGATCAGCGCGATCCCTGCGAGGGTGAAGGCGACGCGGTCGGGCACACCGAATCGCCGCGAGACCACGGCAAGCATGATGATCGCCAGCGAGATCCCGAGGAAGAGAGTCCCAGCCTGTTGCGCCTGCAGTCCGGCCGCCACGAGCAGCAGAGAGAGGGCGACGCCCAGGGCGGTCAGGATGAGTCCTCGCCGTGTGCGGCGACGTATGCGCGGCTCGGGGATGTCACGCACCGCCCGCACGATGTTCAGTCGGCTCACCCTCCAGGCGGAGATCACCACGACGATGAAGGTGAAGACCACCCCCAGCGCGTAGGCCGTCACAACGCTCCGCCAGCTGAAGGAGAAGCTCAACGCGAAGTCGAACTGGCCAAAGGCGACGGCGAGGAGTCTCGCCAGCCCCCATCCCACGAACACGCCGAGCAGGCTGCCCACGGCGGCGGCGATCAGGTCGTAGGCGGCGCCCTCGAAGGCGTACATGCGCACCACTTCTGTGCGCTGCGCTCCGACGGCCCGGGCGATGCCGAGCTCGTGGCGGCGCTCGGCCGCCAGCATCACGAAGATCAGGAAGATCAGAAGGATGCCGGCCGCGATGGAGAACTGGGCGAAGAGGAGAAAGGCGCTCGCCAGCCCGGCCCCCGACTCCTCCGCCGAGTCGAGAGCATCCTGACTCACGGCCGTGGCCTCGAGGCCGGCCGACTTCGTGACGCTCTCGACCGCCCCTACCACGGCTCCTCCGTGAGCGGCGGCCTCCTCGACATCGCCGGTGTTGGCCACCATGACGGCGTTGATGCGTCCGGGCTCTCCCGCCCACGCGGACACCGTGCGGTACGACGCGGCCATCGCCACGTCTCCGGCAGGCTCGATGCCGCTGTCGCTGAGGGCCTTGACGGTCACCAGCGTGGGCTCGGGGCCGAAGAAGACCAGCAGGCTGTCGCCGGGAGCGGCCTCCAGCCGGTCGGCGGCCTCGGTGGTCAAGAGCACCTCGTTCTCCTCCAGGGCGGAGACGGAGAGGCTTGCCCCGGACTCGTCCAGCGGCTCGCCGAACGCCTGCATCCGGTCTGGGTCGAGGCCGACGATGTCGACGCTGGGCTCGCTCAAGCTGCGCTTCTCGTTCACGACCGGGGCCGTCTCTCTGGCGGCAGGGGCGACGCCTGCGACCTTGGGATCGTCGGCGAGCGTCGAGGCGACCGCGCCCAGCACGGCTTCATCGAAGTAGGGCAGACGGCCCTGGCCCTCGAGCGGCTCGCCCTGGATGAACACATCCGCTTCTCCCACGCCTTCGAGGACCTGCTGGCGGAAGGAGTTGGTGAGCGTGTCCCCGGTGGAGAACGAGACGGAGAAGAGGAGCGTGGCGAGCATCAGACCGAAGATGATGAGGGCGGTCTGCGTCCGCCGTCGCGGGAGGTTGCGCAGCCCTACTCTCACCGCCACGCGATGACGCACGCCTATCACCGCCATGGTCAGCGCGCAGACGATGAAGAGCCCGACCACCACGCCCATGAAGCTCTCGATGGGCACTCCGAAGATGCTCTTCATCGCCGGACCCCTAGACCTCGTCCTCCGCGGCAACGTCGGCGGTCACCGTAGTGCCCGACCGCGCTTCTCCGGGCGCGCGGGCCAGGTTGACGTCGTCGCGCTCGATTAGCCCGGAACGCATGTGGATGATGCGGTCGGCTCTGGAGGCGACCGCTGGGTCGTGCGTCACCAGCACGAAGGTCTGGCCCTTCTCCCGATTCAAGCGACAGAGGAGGTCCATCACCTCGGCAGACGTCTCACTGTCGAGGCTGCCGGTGGGCTCGTCCGCCCACACCAGGGCAGGCTCGTTGACCAGAGCCCGTGCGACGCTCACCCGTTGCTGCTGCCCGCCTGAGAGCTCCGCGGGCCGCTTGTGCGTCTCGTCCGCAAGACCGACGAGGTCAAGGGCCGCCTGTGCCTTGCGCCGGGCCTCTGCTGCCTTGGCGCCTGCCACGAGGAGGGGCAGCTCGATGTTCTCCGCCGTGGTGAGCACGGGCAGCAGGTTGAAGAACTGGAAGATGAAGCCCATGCGCTCTGCCCGGTATCGCGTGCGTTCGCGGTCAGACATGGTGTGGAGGGGGGCGCCCTCGATCAGCACCTCCCCCGCGCTCAGGTCGTCGAGGCCCGAAAGGGTGTTCAGCAGGGTGGTCTTTCCGCATCCCGACGGTCCCATGATGGCGACCATCTCGCCGGGAGCGACCGTGAGATCCACGCCCCTCAGGGCGTGCACGGCGAGGGTTCCCGTCTCGTAGGTCTTCTCGACGCCCCGCGCCAGGATGATGGGCTGCGCCACCATGTCGGCCTCTTTCACCGGCCCATCCCCTCCCGTATCTGGTGCAAGGCCTCTTCGGCTGGCAAGTGTACCGTCCTAACAACGTCTCCGGCGGACTCTGGCTGCAAACGCGTTGTCTGCTCGCGGGGTGACCTGACCCCCTGGAATCGGTCCACCCACAGGTTATGGTGTGGATCGACGAAGGAGGATGCAGTCATGCCCCAGAAGCGCTACCGCCCCGAAGAGATCATCGCCAAGTTGCGTGAAGCCGAGGTCCTGCTCGGCCAGGGCAAGAAGGTGCCCGAAGTCGTCAAGGCGATCGGCATCAGCGAAGTCAGCTACTACCGCTGGCGCAAGGAGTACGGCGGCTTGAACGTCTCGCAGGCCAAACGCCTCAAGGATCTGGAACGTGAGAACGCGCACCTACGGAGAGCCGTCTCCGACCTGACCCTCGACAAACTCATCCTCAAGGAGGCGGCGCGGGGAAACTTCTGAGCCCCTCGCGTCGGCGCAAGTGTGTGTGCGCAGTGTGTGAGGGGCTGCAGATCTCCGAACGTCGGGCCTGCCGTGTTCTCGGCCAGCAGCGCTCGAGCCAACGTCGTACGGCCACGCCACGCGCCGACGAAGATGCACTCACGTCGGCGATCGTCGCCTTGGCCAGCAAGTTCGGCCGCTACGGCTACCGGCGCATCACCGAGCTCTTGCAGATGGCCGGCTGGGAGGTGAACGCCAAACGGGTGCAGCGCATCTGGCGGGCCGAGGGCCTCAAGGTGCCCTCCAGGCAGCCCAAACGAGGTCGCCTCTGGTTGAACGACGGCTCGGTCATCCGCCTGCGGCCGCAGCGCAGGAATCACGTCTGGGCGTATGACTTCGTCTCCGAGACCACCCAAGACGGTCGCAAGCTACGTCTGCTGACCGTGATCGACGAGTACACGCGCGAGTGCCTGGCGATCCGCGTGGGAAGGAGGTTCACCAACCACGATGTGCTCTACACGCTCTCCGAGCTCTTCCTGGAGCACGGTATCCCAGAGCATATTCGCTCAGACAACGGACCTGAGTTCGTGGCCAAGGCGGTACGCAGCTGGCTCGCCGACCTCGGTGTCACCACCCTGTTCATCGAACCGGCCTCGCCCTGGGAGAACGGCTACATCGAGTCGTTCAACGGCAAACTGCGCGACGAGCTGCTCAACGGCGAGCTCTTCTACACGCTCAAGGAGGCGCAGATCCTGATGGAGAAGTGGCGCCGTGAGTACAACCATCTGCGACCCCACAGCTCTCTCGGCGGGCGGCCGCCGGCCCCGAAGGTAGTCGCCTTCCCGGGATTCTCGCTGAAAGACTACGCGCCGCCGGCACCTACGCGAGAGCCGGCTCTGGCACTATCATAGGAAGTGGACCACTCGAATGGGGTCAGGTCAGTTCTTCGCACTGACGCTCACTCTCGTGGAGAGCGCTGCGTCTGCGAGATGACCGGGCCACTCGACCAGAGCCAGCCACTCGTCTCGCACCACCTTGCCCTGCTGCGCGAGGCCGGCTTGGTATGCATGCGCAACGAGGGTGCGCGAACCTACTACTCGATTGCCTGGGAACGGTTCGACGGCGACCTCATGGGGTTCCTGGATTGCGTCGACCGCCTACGTAGCATCCCGGCCATCCCCAACAACGCTGGCGACGCCTGTTCGAGCAACGGCGGGAGACCGGCGCGGCGCGACGCCCCATGACGGCGATGAGAAGGAGACAGACGTGAAACTTGAGATCCTTGGGTCCGGCTGTGCCAACTGCGAGAAGCTCATGGCCCTGGCTGAAGAGGTCGTGAGCGAGCTCGGCATCGCCAACGCCGAACTCGTCAAGGTGGAGGACTTCCCCAAGATCATGGCCTACGGGGTCATGTCGACGCCCGCCCTCGCTATCGACGGCGAGCTCGTGATGAGCGGCAGGGTGCCGTCGAAGGCCGAGGTGTCGAAGCTCGTCGCCGGGGCTTCGGACGCGGAGTGATGACGAGGACGGCTTCCGGCAGTCGACCCGCACCCCCGAGACCGGTCCAACTTGGCTGCAGGGCTTCTCAACTTGCCTCTCACGGCGGTAACACGGGTTCGAATCCCGTATGCGCTACCAGCCCTCTTCAGGCGTAGATGCAGGGGTTTTGTCTGTTCCCGAGGATTCTTCCGACCCCTTTCTGCAACCCGCTTGCAGCCCTCCTGCAACCGAACGCAGCGTCACGGGATGGTGCTGGGCGGCACTCGGCGGCACAGCGCGGCACTCGGGGGGCAACAGCCAGACGCGGCTTAAGGCGATCGTCTCCCGGGCTTCTCGCTCTCCCACCTCGCCCCGCCGAAACCTATGCCGGAGGTGGCCCATCCACTAACATGAAGGGTGGACCGATGAATGGGGTCCGGTCACCGCCCACGGACGCGACATCACCAGGGCGTGGCAAGTTGAGTGAAGGAGGAGCCGTCCACAGACCCGGTCCGCAAACAGACAGGAACCTCAGACAAGGAGAGTCCCATGGCAGACGACAACCCGATCATCGCGTTCGCAGGAGCCTACGCCTTCGAGGAGGACGCGAGAGCTGACTTCGAGGCGATCAAGGACGCGCGCGCCCTCGGCCTGATCGGCAAGTACGACTCGGCCCTGTTCACCAAGAAGGGCGACGGCAAGGTCAAGGTCAAGAACACCGACTCGACGACGCGTGCGAAGGGCGTCGGCTGGGGCGCCGCCGTGGGCGGCGTCGTCGGCCTGCTCTTCCCGCCGGCCCTCATCGGCAGCGCCATCGTCGGCGCCGCCGGGGGCGGACTGATCGGCAGCGTCGCCAAGGGCTGGGGCCACGGCGACATCAAGGACCTGGGCGAGGCCCTCGACGCCGGTGAGTGGGGTGTCGTTCTGGTCTGCGAATCGACGCTGGGCGTCGCCGCAAACCAGGTCCTCAAGCAGGCCACGAAGGCCGAGAAGAAGGAGATCAGCGACGAGGACGGGGAGAATCCGCAAGACCCTCGACGACTGAGTCCCACGGAACTGATCCCCGGAGGGGCGAGCGGTACGCTCGCCCCTCCTCCTGCATACGTGGGGCGAGGGTGCAGCAGTATCGAGCGTCGACTGGCGAGGAATCGCAGCAATCGATTCCTCCGTCAGAGCTCCCGACATCTCCCGCCTGCAACCCTCCTGCAACCGAAGGCGGCGTCACGGAACGGTGCTGGGCGGTAGTCGCTGGCACTGGGCGGTAGAACGGCAAGCTGCACGACGAGTCTCGCTCGAGCCATGTCCGCCGGCACCGAGAACATCGCCTGGCCGAGGTTCTCGCTGGCCGACTACGGTCCGCCGGATCTCACCCCAGAGAGTGCTCTTGCACCATCACAGGAAGTGGGCCGACGAATGGGGTCCGGTCAATGCCTTACCGCGCGCATGCGGTCGAGGGCGCCTACGCGGGCGGCGCGGTAGCCGCCGTGCGGCGCCTGCAGTCAAGCGGGTGCGGCTTCAGTCAGGGCGACTGCGACAAGTCCATGGTTCTTGATACGTTGCCATAGGGCATCGGATTTGAGCATCCTAGCGGGGACAGTAGCAGCGGAGGGTCGAGGAGGCGCATATGTGGGGGCTGGCTTGGTTCTGGTGGGTCATCATCGTGTTCCTCTGGGTGCTGTTCATCTACTTCACCTTCACGCTCGCTGCGAGCAAGGGCCGCAGTCCGTTCTTCTGGGCCATCCTCGCAATCTTCTTACCACTCATCACCGTCATCATCCTGCTGGTGCTCCCGCCCGCTGACGGCGCTGACAGAACCTACTAGATGATTGATTCCACGAGATTCGCTTCAGGCAAGGAAAGCAAAGCAGAGAGGCCGAAGCCGACGGTGCCTAAGACACCGTCTGCCCGGAGGCCACGATGGACGCCGACCTCGACACTCTCTGCACCGTCATCTATTGCACAGCCGACGATCTCTTGCCAGAGGCAAGGGCCAACGCGAGGCGTCGGGTCACGGACGCCGAGCTGGTCACGCTCTGCGTGGCCCAGGTGATCATGGGCATCCCCAGTGATCGTCGCTTCCTCGCGGTGGCCAGGAAGCGCCTCGTCCACCTGTTCCCCGAGCTCCCCGGTCAGCCCGCCTACTGGAAGCGCCGTCGCCGGCTCGCGGACGCGATCGAGTGGCTCATGGGCGTGTTCGCAGGCCAGAGTCCGGGTTTCTCGGACGACCTGCTGCTGGTCGACTCGACCCCGGTGCCCTGCGCCGCCAGCCGCGAGACGGTCAAGCGTTCGGCGCTCGCAGACGCGGCCGGCTACGGCTACTGCGCCGCTCACTCGCGCTGGTACTGGGGCCTGCGCCTGCATCTGCTGGCTGCTCCAGACGGCACGCCCCGGGCGTTCGCGCTCGCCGATCCCGCCCGCGGCGAACGCGAGGTGGCGCTCGAGCTCCTCGGGCGCGCGGCGCACGGCGGCGAGGTCCTGGTCTGCGACAAGGGCTACGCCGGGCGCGAGTTCGTCGCCTCCGCCGCCGAGCACGGCGTCCTCGTCGTGCGTCCGGCGCGAAGGGACGAGTCCGGACGCGGCCCCCACCTGGCTCCCATCCGCCAGCGCATCGAATCGATCTTCTGGACCTGCAAGGATCTGCTCACGCTGGAACGCCATGGAGCTCGTACTCTGGCCGGCCTGCGCGAGCGCGTGCTCGCTCGCTTCCTCTGCCTGGCCGCCTGCATCAGCCTCAACCATCGGCTGGGACGCCCGAGCCGGGCGCTCGTCGACTACTGCGCCTGAGGCTGCGGGCGTGGAATCAATCATCTAGGGGTTTCCAGAAACACGGCTGTGCTCCAGCGCGCTCAGTGCAAGCCCATGAGCGCCAGGATCAAAGGAATGGAACACCGCGTGACCTGCACCCCTGAAATCGGTCCACCCGCAAGGCAAGGCTTCTCGAGCGATCAGGAAGGAACGACGTCATGCCACGCAAGACCTACGGCCCCGAGGGGGTCATCGCCAAGCGACGCGAGGGATGACGTCTGACGAGAAACCGCCCGACGTCGCACGATAGACGAGAGCCTCTTCCATACCGCCGGCCATATCTGAAGGTCGACATAACCCCGGGGATCTCTGAGGGCAAGGGAGATACCGACCGTGGCGTCGGACGGGGTGTCGACGTGAGTGACAGGATCCACCTAGGCCGTCTTCGCAGGTCCCCTCTCGCGGCAGCGAGATGAGCAGTAGGCCCCGGTCTCGGATCGGATGACCGCGGTCACTCCGCAGCTCCGGCAGGAGATGATGCGCGCCCCGCCGGCGATGTCGCCCATCGCCATGAGCGCGAGAGACCCGAGCAACGAGGGGGAGCTCCAGCTCAGGTCCCATGAACCCTCCGCGTTGGCAGCGAGCCTGGGAACGACAGGCTCAGACAACTCCGCGAGGTCGCGTGCTCCGACGCGGGCCAGGTGTTGGTTGGGTTCCTGCTGTTGGTCGAGTCCGATGAGATGAACGGCTTCGGCCAGCCTCATGCCGGCGGCCACGAACTCGGGCAGCGGCTCTCCGTACTCGCGCCAGAAGGCCTCGTCGCCGGGCAGCGGCGGCCAAGCTTCCTGGCCCATGAACTGCGCCTCGTCCTCAGGTCCGAGGCCCGCTGCCTGAGATCCACGCAGGGATGCCGCGGGAGTGCGGAGTGGGGAGTCGCAGGCGAAGTACTGAGACCACTCGCCGTCGAAGCCGTCGAAGCGGAGTTCGCCGGTGGGAAACCAACGCAGCAGCGTGCCCGACGGCATGACGCTGGCCAGATAGCCTGAGCGCATGCGTCTCGGCTTGCGGCGCGGGGTTGACTCACTCGCCCAGCCCTCGGCGGTTCGTGCCATGCGGCGCGGGATCGACTCGCTCGACCAGCCCGAGGCGGTTCGCACCATGCTCATCCCGGAGAAATCGTCGCGTTCCTGCACTGCGGGAGGGAACCTCGCGGCGATCAGCTGATGGTGCAGAAGGCCGAGCAAGCCGTTCTCGGCACACCAGCCGAGCAGAGTCGCCTCCGTTTGTCGCGGTCGTCCGACACCTCGCTTCTCCGGCGCGGAAGCGTACTCATGAGCGATGCTGATGAGTTGCTGGTAGGGAAGTTCGACCCGTCGACGCCGGGACGCAGTCTTCGCGTCCGCCGCGTCGAGCCGCCGCTTGGGCCTTCCTCGACGAGCCTTCTGAAACGCCTGCCACGGGTCGTAGCGCTCCCCGGCGGCACCCTCAGCCGGGCGGATACGGCCGTCCGGCGAGAGTTCGTACTCCGAGAACTTCCACCAAGTTGCCGGCAGCACTCGGCTGCCATAGGCCTGTCCAGAATTACCCTCCATATTTGCCACACTATCATCATGTAATGCCTCTTGAAAGACTGGTTCCCTCGGAGACCGGACGGCGGCAAGTCCGCCGGAGAGGAGCCCAGCCCCATGAGTAGCCATCAGCAGTTCCAGCAGAAGCAGGACGAGGACAGGGCGGACGCACTGTCGCGGGTCGGACGTCGGACCGCGACAGTGCCCGAAGGCGCCGTCGCTGCGCCCGAAGCCCCGTGGGATGCACTCCCGGCCTTGGCGACCGTCGACCAGGTGGCCGACCACTACCAGCTCGGACGTACCAAGGCGTACGAGCTCTGCAGGGGTCCGCTGCGCCCCGCTGTCATTCGCATCGGCAGAGCGATTCGCATCCGCCGTGACGTCCTGGAGCAACTCATCGAGAAAGGAGGTGACCTGCGTTGATCACCATCCCCAGCAACGGTCCGCTGAGACCGACTATCGAGAACGACCACAGGGGGTTCGCCCTTCACCCAAGTTCTGACACCCGCATACGGCCACGGCTCAAGGGCGAGTCCCGGCCCGACCCGCCGACCATAGGCGCGATGCACGCGCCAGAGGACTCCGCCCCATCCAGGTCGCCGCCGAGTTCCGCGACCGACGGTGGAGAGAAGACGAAAGCCCTGACCAGCACGATCGGTCCCAGTTGGGGACCGGATGAAGGAGACGTCGTGAACGACAGATCTGAAAAGTCCACCGACGAGCAGTTCTTCGCCGAGCACCCGGAGCAGTCCGTGCGCTGGCGAGTCCGCATCGCCGGCGAGTTCGACATCGAGCCACCAGATTCCACTGACAGCCGCGAGCACGAGGGGAGATCGTCATGAGCATGGCCAAGAGACTCCTGCAGGAGATGGAGGACGCGGAGGCCGCCCTGTGGCGCCCAGTCGTCGTGCGGCTGAGCGCCGAAGAGCAGGCCTGGTTCGCGGAGCACCCGGAGGAGCGCGAGCTGTTCCGGCACCGTCGACCTGGTGAGTTCGAGGAGCTGGCGGAGATCGAGGAGCTGATGGGCGTCTCGATCGTGCCGATCGGCGGCGGGCTCGCGCGGATCTATCCGGAAGCCAAGTGGCGGTTCAGCGATTCCACCTTCTGAGAGGCCGGGCCACGCCGGCGGCGCATGCCTGCGCCGGCTCCAAGGGCCGGTTCCTACTCGCAATACCTACCGATAATCAAGAAACGAACGGAGGGATCACATGATCCTCAAGACGACATCGGAGCGCGACCGCTTCTACTGGGGTCAGGCCGGCTCCATCTACTACGCGATCGACCGGTGGCAGGGCCGGATCATCGCTCTTCTCTACTGGACCGAGGAACAGCTGGGAGGGCGGGACGGTGAGCCCGTGATCCTTGAGCCGGCCTGGCTGTGGCTTCCAGCCGAGGAACCAGACTACCATCGTGACATCTCGGCGCCCCCGCTCACCCGCGGCATGACCGATGCCGAGCTGGCCGCGGCTCACGACATCGCCCTTGAAGAGGCAGGTCGAGCGATCCTCGATTACCTCGACTCGAGGGGGATGCTGCACGTGGAGGACTTCCCTACGAGCGTCGCAATCTTGGACGTCGACGACGGGCCGCAGCCTGAAGGGGGGTGCGACGATGAAGGGTGAGGTACAGCCGTCCCCGCAGGAGCGCCTCCTGCTCGACTCCGTGAGCAACGACGACTGGGCGTGGTTCGACGCCCATCCACGGATCAGAGCACGGGTGCGGCCCACGGTGCCGGGCGAGGTCCTGCGCGGCGACGAGCATCTGCTCGGCGTGGGACTCACCTTCGTACTCAAGGTCGACGCGCATCACCTGATGAAGGCTCCCCATCCACACGGTCCCTGGATGTGGGTGGCCTCATGAGTGCACAGCAGGAGCACGAGAGCGTTCTCGCAGCCACCCTCGCCTATCACAGGCGGGGGTGGCGCGTGACACCTGTCCGCCTCGGCGAGAAGCGGCCGGTCGGCAGCGGCTGGCAGGATCTGCGCCTCGACGAGGACGGCATCCGCAAGGCCTTCGCAACAGCGTGCAACGTCGGTGTACTGCTCGGGGATGCGAGCGGCGGTCTCGTCGACGTCGATCTCGACGTGTCCGAAGCGGCAGTGGTGGCGGGGAGATTGCTCCCCGCCACCGCCCGTTTCGGGCGAGCGGGCAAGCCAGGCTCGCACTACCTCTACCGCGTGACGGGCGAGGTCAAGACCCGCAAGTTCACGGCACCGGACCGCACGGTCCTTCTGGAGCTGCGCTCGAGCGGGGCGCAGACGGTCTTCCCGCCGTCGGTGCACGTCTCCGGTGAGCCCATCGAGTGGGAGGACGAGCGCGAGCCGCTCGAGATCGAGGCGCAGGAACTCGAGCAGCTCGTCGCGCTGGTCGCGGCGGCGACGCTCCTGGCCCGTGCCTGGCCGGCGGCCGGCTCGCGTCACGAGGCCAGCCTGGCGCTGGCCGGTGGCCTGCTGAGGCTGTCATGAAGCTCCCGCAAGCAGAGGCGTTCATACGCGCCGTCTGCGAGGCCGCCGGCGACGAGGAGGTCGAGAGCCGCATCGCCGATCTACATACCACCGCGCAGAGGATCGACGCGGGCGAGAACGTGACGGCCTGGGGCAAGGCCGGAGAGACCCTCGGCAAGGCGCCAGTCAAGCGCGTCCGCGGCTGGCTCGGCGAGGATCCGGCGAGCAATCGGCCCGGACTTGCCCGGATCGTCGTCAACAACCGCCAGATGCGCGAGGTCAGTGACGACATCGTTGCGGAGATGGAGCAGCACAACGATCCACCGCGTCTCATGGTGCGCGGCGGGCAACTGATACGGATCCGCGACGATGAGAACGGCAGGCCCCTGATCGAGCTACTGGACGAGGCGCGTCTGCTCGCCATCGTCAACCGTATGGCCGATTTCGTCGCCGTCAACAAGGAGGGCGGGGTTCACGCCGCCAACGCCAGCCACCAGGTCCTGCGCGACGTGCTGGTGCGCGGCGCGTGGCCCTACCCGGCCCTCGTGGGTCTGACCCAGTGCCCTGTGGTGCGACCCGACGGCGGCATCGTGACCGCCCTGGGCTACGAATCCAGCACGCGCCTCGTCTACGTGGCGCAGGAGGGGCTCGTCGTGCCCCCCGTCTCGAATGAGCCGAGCCGGGGTGAGGTGTCCGCCGCCGTCGATCTCATCGACGAACTGCTGCGGGACTTCCCCTTCGACGGCCCCGCCTCGCGCGCCAACATGATCGCTCTCCTGCTCGAGCCTCTGCTACGGCCGGCGATCTCGCCGGTCCCATACCCCTGGCCTTGATCGACGCGACCAGCTTCGGTACCGGCAAGAGTCTCCTGTGCGAGGTGCTCGCCCTTCTGGCGACCGGGCGTCCGGCAGCGATGTCGACAGCGCCCGAGTCCGAGGATGAGATGCGCAAGCGCATCACCGCCATGCTCCTCGCGGGGTCGGTCTTCGTCTTCATCGACAACGTGGTCGGTCATCTGCGCTCCGAGAGTCTCGCCGCGGCGATCACCTCGACCGCGTGGAAGGATCGGCTGTTGGGCCGCACGGAGATGCTGGAGCTGCCGCAGCGAGCCATCTGGGTGGCCACCGGCAACAACCTGCAGGTGCGGGGCGATCTGCCGCGACGCTGCTTCTGGATACCGCCTCGATGCGAAGGTATCGCGGCCCTGGCTGCGTGACGGCTTCCTGCACTCCGATCTCGTCAGCTGGGTCAGTGAGCATCGTGGCGAGCTGCTGCACGCGCTGCTGACGCTCTGCCGCGCCTGGTGGGCGGCCGGCTGTCCGCCGGCCGACGTCAGGCCGCTGGGCACGTTCGAGCGCTGGACCCACGCGACCGCCGGCATCCTCGACCATGCCGGCATCGAGGGCTTCCTCGGCAACCTGCGCCGCATGTACGAGGAGGTCGATACCGAGGCCGACCAGTGGGAGGCGTTCCTCCACGACTGGGGTGAGCTGTTCGGCGGACCGGTGACGACCGCGGAGGTGGGCAAGGCGCTGCAGCAGGGTCTGTTCGGGAGCGTTCCCGACGACATCGGCCTCGCGCTGGAGGGGCCACAGCGGGGGACGACGGTCCGGCTCAGCAAGGTGCTGATCGCGAGACTCGGTCAACGCTTCGGCGCCGACAACAGACGTCTCGAGCGGGCTGCGAGCGACCGCAGCCGCAAACTGCTTCGCTGGACGCTGTGCGACGATCACGGGGGGTGCGGGTAGTGCGGGTATCGCGCCGGCCCGGGTCAAGTCCCTTGACGTGGTGTAGTTCCTGATCGTCGTCAGGGTCATCGGGTCGTGAGCAGCGCCACCTCCTTTCCGGCGCCGCGGGCCGCTGCGGCTCGTCGGTCTGCTGCGCGGCGTAGAGCCCGGCGAGCGACTCCGCCGAGAGGTAGCGCCGCCCGACGAGCCACTCGTCGTTCTGTTCGAGCAGCAGCGCCCCGGCGAGGCGGATCAGGCTCTCGTCGTTCGGGTAGATGCCGACCACGTCGCTGCGCCGCGCCGATCTCCTTGTTGAGGCGCTCCAGCGGGTTGGTCGAGCGTAGCTTGGTCTGGTGCTCGGCGGGGAAGCCATGAAGGCGAGCAGCTCCTCCTCGGCGGCCTCGAGCAGCAGGGCGCACCTTGGGCGCCGCTGCCTCGAGGCTGGCGACCACGCCGGCCAGGCGCGCCGCGCGCCTCGCCGAGCTCCTCGGCGGCGAACACCTGGCGGATCGCCGCCGCGACCATCTGCTGTTGGCTTCGGTGCACGTGGCCCTGCATGTCGCGCAGGAAGTGCACGGTACAGCGCTGCCAGGGGCAGCCGAGCACCTGGGCGATCGCCTTCTTGAGGCCCTCGTGGGCGTCGGAGACGGCCGAGCCGACGCCGGCGAGGCCACGGGCCAGAGGCCGCGCAGGAACTCGCGCCAGAAGGCCTCGGTCTCGGCCTCGCCGACGTCGATGCCGAGCACCTCGCGGCGGCCGCTCTCGTGCACGCCGTAGGCGACCACGAGGGCCTTGTGGCGCACGCCGCCGGGCTCTCTGACGCGCTCCACCTTGGCGTCCAGCCAGAGGTAGGGGTAGCGGCCTTCCAGCGGGCGCTCTCGGAAGATCCGCACCTGCTCGTCGAGCGTCGTGCAGAGGCGGCACACCGTGGAGCGGCTCATGCTCGCGATGCCGAGCTGTGCGACGAGACGCTCGACCTTGCGTGTACTGACGCCGTTCACGTAGGCCTCGGCGACCACGGCCACGAGGGCCTGCTCGCTTCTGCGCCGCGGCTCGAGGAAGCTCGGGAAGTAGCTGCCGGAGCGCAGGCGCGGGATGGCCAGCTCGAGCTGCCGACGCGCGTGTCCCAGCGGCGCTCCCGGTAGCCGTTGCGCTGCGTCAGCGCGCTCGGGAGAGCGTCTCGTAGCGAGCCGGCGCCGGCAAGCTCGGCGACCTCGAGCCTCCATGAGCTCGGCGAGCACCAGGCGCACTGCCTCGCGCAGCACGTCGGCATGTTCGCCGGTCAACATCTTGCCTGCGGCCTCGCTCGCGGTCATGCTGTTCGGTCGGCCATCGTGGTGCTCCTCTCGTCACTGTTCTTGCCGGAACAACGACGATTCTAGCGACGCTCCCGGTGGCCGATGCTTCTCAGCTCTCAGGTCCGGGGCTTTGTACACCACACTACGGGACTCAACTCCGGCCCGTTCCTGAAGACGCGCGTTTTCTGGTCCCAGGTCATACGTAGCTTGGAGCTGGGGCTGGAGAATACCCGGACCCCCCGCAATACCCGCATCTCAGGCGTGAGCACCAGCCAAGGCTGCGGGGGGTGCGGGGATATCTGCGGGGGGCTTCCGGCCTTCTCGTCACGCTGTTCCCAGCCAACGAGAATCGTGGAGCTCTGACCGAAGGTCCAAGTCCCCGCAATCCCCGCAGCTCAGGCGTGAGCTCCAGTCAAGGATTCGGGGGGTGCGGGTAGTGCGGGTATCACGCCGGCCCATTCGTGAAGACGTGCGGTTCTGGGCCCTGGTCGTACGTAGCTTGGCGCTGAGGCCGGAGAATACCCGGACCCCCCGCAATACCCGCAACTCAGGCGTGAGCTCGACCCAAGGTAGCGCGCCCTGCGGGGATGCGGGTATCTGCGGGTACGGCTGCGGGCTCCCGGCACATGTGGGTAGAAGACTCACAGAGCTCCCCTCAAGGAGCCTCTCTGGGCCCCGCAGATACCCGCAATCCCCGCAACTCAGGCGTGAGCACCAGCCAGCGCTGCGGGGGTGCGGGGATCTGCGGCCGTCTCGTCACGCTGTTCTCGACTGATGACGATCGCGGAGCACCAGACCGAGAGATCCCCGCAATCCCCGCATCCCGAGCGTAGAGTCCGACTCCAAGGAGTGTCCCAGATTGTGCCCAGATACCGGCCCGTGTTCTCCTTTTCCAGCATGACCCCTCGTCAACTACCCGCAGAGCCGCGCCCTGGGGCGACCCGTGAGCGCCGGCTCCATCATCCGTCGTGGCGGCGCCTGGTCAGCTCGCCGTCGAGCAGCCCCGCCGCCCCGACGGCCGCCGCCGCAAGAAGTGGTACACGGTGCACGGCAGCAAGAAGCAGGCCGAGGCCCGTCTGGCCGAGATCCTGCACGAGATGAACCAGGGCACCTACCTCGAGCCGAGCCCCATGCCCTTGGGCGAGTTCCTCGATCAGTGGCTGACGCAGACCGGGGGGAGATTGAGTGCCCGCACGCGGGAGCGCTACGCCAGCATCATCGCGCGTCACCTGAAGCCGGCCCTCGGGGAGCGCTCCTTGTGCGCCCTCACGCCGCTGCACATCCAGGCCTACTACGGCGAGGCCCTGGGCGAGGCGGGCCTCTCACCGGCGACCGTGCGCAAGCACCACCACATCCTGCGCAAGGCCCTGGGACAGGCGGTGCGCTGGGGGATGCTGGCCCGCAACCCGGCCGCCTCGGTGGAGCCGCCGAAGGCGCTGCGCCGCGAGATGCGCGCCCTCGACCGGGCAGAGACGGCGAAGCTGCTTGAGGCCGCTTCCGGGGGACGCCTCGTACGTCCCCATCCTCCTGGCCGTCACCAGCGGCCTGCGCCGCGGTGAGCTCCTGGGGCTGCCCTGGCGCGACCTCGACCTGGAGAGCGGCACGCTGACCGTGCGCCAGAGCCTCGAGGAGACCGCGGCCGGCTGCGCCCTGAAGCAGCCGAAGACGGCCCGCAGCCGGCGCAGCCTGCCGCTGGGGGAGACGACCGTCGCCGCCTTGAAGCGTCACCGCGCCGCCCAGCAGGAGCAACGCCTCGCCCTGGGACCCCTCTACCAGGATGCACGGCCTCGTCTTCGCCTCACCCGAGGGCTCGCCCTGGAGCCCGGCCGCCTTCTCACTGGCCTTCATGCGCCTGGTGCGCCAGGTGGGCCTCGCCGGTACGCGCCTGCACGACCTGCGCCACACCCACGCCTCGCTGCTGCTGGCCCAGGGGGTGCACCCGAAGATCGTCAGCGAACGTCTCGGCCACGCCAGTGTGGCGATCACCCTCGACACCTACTCGCACGTGCTGCCGGGACTGCAGGAGGCGGCCGTCGCGCAGTTCGACGCGGGACTGGCTGCCGCCCTCGAGGATTGTGCGGCCGATGCGGCGGTGCTTTGATCGTGCCGGGACGATCCGACCGGGAGGAAACGCGGGTGCTCTCGCGCCAGGGAGCGACGAAGGTGAGGACGGCGCTCCTCGAGGAGCGCTGCCTGCAGTTGCGCCTCGAGGGGCTCACGCCACCGCGAGATCGCGAGCAGACTCGGTATCGCCCCCTCGAGCGCCTACAAGCGCGTGCGCCATGCCCTCGATGCCGTCAACGAGCGCAACGCCGCAGGAGGCCGAGAAGCTGCGCACGCTGGAGCTGCTGCGCCTCGACGTGCTGCAGGAGGCCGTCTGGGAGCAGGCCCTGGAGGGTGAGGCGCGGTCACTGGGCCGCGTGCTCACATCATGGAGCGCCGCGCCAAGCTGCTGGGGCTCGACGTGCCGGCGAAGCGAGAGGCCAAGCCGAGCCCCCAGGGCCTGCGGCTGCAGCGCGAGGCACTGGTCGAGCAGCTAGCGGCGGGGTGCCAGTGACGCCGGGCTCGAACGGGGACCGGCGCAGGCGCACGACGCCGAGCGACGCGCAGCGGGCGCGGGCCATGGAGCGCTTCGTCGGCAACGTCGAGGACTTGGTCTGGGCTTCTTGCGTCTCCTGCCAGCGCAAGCGGAGAGGCCCGGTCTGTGAGGCCTACCCGGGCGGCATCCCCGAGGTCATCCTGAGGCGGCAAGATCGACCACAAGACGCCCTACCCGGGGGACCAGGGGCTCACCTACCTGCCGGTGCGGCCGGAGGGCGGGGAGTGAGGATGCGGGCGCCTGGCACGGCCGACGAGGTCAGGCTCCTGGAGCAGCAGGCCCCCGAGGTCCCGGCCGAGTGGTTCCTCCACTTCTCGGAGCTGCACGGTGTGCGCCACACGCAGCGCGTGCACGTCCACGCCAGGCGGCTCGCCTAGCTGCTGGAGTGGCCCGCGGCCGACACCGACCTGCTGCTGCAGGCGGCGCTCTGGCACGACATCGGGCGCTGCCACGACGGCTTCGAACCCGAGCACGGCGCGAACAGCGTGCTGCGGGCCCGCGAGCTGGGACTCATGCAGAGCCTCTCGGCCGCAGAGGCTGCCCTGGTCGAGTTCGCCATGCACCAGCACTCGCTCGAGGACGCACCTGCTGGAAGGGCGGCGGGTGCTCTGGACGATCCCCAGCGTGCCCTGCGCATCCTCCATCTCCTCAAGGACGCCGACGCGCTCGACCGCGTGCGCCTGCCGGCCTGGGAGTGGCCGCGTATCGAGCTGCTGCACCACCGCTGCGCGGTCGATTCGGTGAACTTCGCCCACGGTCTGCTCGGGGCCCTGGACTAGTCAGCTGGCCCGCTGGGCTTCCATGGGTCCGCGCCGAGCATCTCCATGCGACCAGGTCACACCGCTTCGAATCGAGGTGACCTAGCTGCCCGGCGGCGCTGAGCCGACGAGCTTCACCAGCGTGAGTGTGCCGTCCTCCTCCAGGCGGGCCGTCGCCTGACAGGGGCAGTCGTGTTGCATCCACAGGAGAAGCTCCCTCGCGGACCCTTCTCTCGGAGGGTCTGTGATCACCTCGGAGCGATCGTCGACCGCGACGACGTACACCGCTTCAGCGGTCGTGCCCTCGAATGCGACACGCCGGACCATCTCGATGCGACCCCCACCATTCCGGTGCCAGTAGTCGTTCCATTGGTCAGCCGATCCCTCCAGCAGTCCGTCGGCGCGTTTCTCGAACAGTCCGCTGACGACCGGCGCAGCGGCACGCGGGTCATGTCGATCGAGCTGCCTGAGCTCGAGAGCGTGGAGCCGTCCATCCTCCGCCACCCGTACCTTCGCGGCCCAGTCCCACGTGGAGTTGAAAGCTCTCTTCTGGTGAGAGAGCCGGATCGATTCCCCGATCCGTCGAGCACCTTCGCGTCGTCGTCGATGTGGAGTGTGAGCTCCAAGTGCCCCTGTGCCCCGTCGATGCGAGACGGCACGAACAGGGCGGCTGAGCGGCCGCTGTGCGAAAGCTCTGAGCGAGGACTCTCCGCGCCAGGAGTACTGCCGGAGTCCGCAGGAGCTTCCCTGCGCTCCTCATAGCCTAGGAGTACACCCGACACGGTGGTCCGCCCCTCTGAGTCCGTGGCGAAGTCGACCTCGACCTCTGCCGGGCTCCAGGCAGGATCCGCCGTCGGCGAAGGAGAACTCGTCGTCTCCCCTTCCGACCCCGAGCAGCCCATCGGCAGCAGCATGAGGCCGAGCAGAAGCCCGAGCAGTGCGGTGATCCTGAACAGGCGCATCATGGCCTTCCCCTCGTCGTGTCTGCGCCGGTGGCCACCACCACCGTAGTCGGCTCGCCGGTCGACCTGCAAGGTGGACATCACTCGACGGTCACAAGGATCCCCGCACGGCGGCCAGCGGTCTCTTCGTAGTAGTAGGCCACGGTGTCGCCTTTCATCTTCTCGCCGTTCTCGCCGAACCGCTCTATGAGCTCGGCTGGCTGTTGTCCATCGCGATCGAGGTCCATTTGGAAGGCCACCAACAGTTCCACCGGCCAGTTCAGTGGAGGAGACTCGCCTTCGAAGCGCCCGTCGTTGACGACCCCGGTCCATTCGAGGCTACTGCCGCCGTCGGCGTCTGCGGGCAGCGTGATCCGGTACAGGAGCAGTGCCCCATCGGGCAGGTTCGTCGTCCCCGAGAACTTGAGCGTCTCCCCCGTTCGCTCCGCGTCGAGCGTGAGTTCGACGACCGGGCTGTCGTCCGGGGAAGCCGCTGGGCTCTCGGTCGCTTCCTCTTCTCCGCCTCCGCATGCGGCCACAGAGACAAGCAGGGTGATGGCCAGGACGATCATGAGTGCGCGCTTCATAGCGTCTCCACTGGTGGCTCCGACCTCAGTGTACTATGAGCAGAGTCGGGGCTTGGGAGGTTCGATGAAGCTCTATCTCTGCTTGGGTGCTCTGGCCGTCTTCGGCCTCATGGCCTCTGCCTGCGGCGGTTCTGAGACCTCGACGAGCGGGGAGTCCGCGAGTCCGAGTCCCTCGTCTGTCGCTGCCGGCCCGTGGTCTGAGGAGGGTTGGACCGAGGTCGTCTCGGTGACCGCCGACGATCCCGACGGTGAGGCCGAGGATCACGACATCAGAGCCTTTCACTCTGAGCGGCATGCCGACGCTCGCGCGCATCACGATCGACGAGTTCGGCGATCGCACCTACGAGGGAGTAGAGGGCTACGCGGGGTCGGTGGACGTCTACGTGCTCCCGGCGAACGGACAGCTCGAGCCGGAGCTGCAGCCGAGCGCCGGCTTCAGCGTCTCTCTGAACAAGCAAGAGGACAGCTACGACGCTGGCTATGAGGTACGCGTCGGCCCGGTGGGCTACTACAACCCCGAGAACCCGGAGGATGTCGGTACCTACCCGGCCGGCGACTACGTCTTGCGCGTCGAAGTCCAGAACGCCACCGTGACCGTGACCCTTCTCGAAGAGGGCTGACGGAGACCCGATGGACCCCTCCCGGGGGTCCAGAGAGCACTTGGCGGTTGCAGACGGGTTGCAGACGGACGGGATGAGGGACCGCGGAGGATCTCGAGCGCTGACGCTCTGAGCGTAGAGAGCGGGCGCGAAGGTGTCCTCGGAGCAGAGTATTACCGCCCTACGGAGGCGGTGACGTCCCTCTGGCGTCCTCGCTTGGAGGACTGTCCTGACCCCGAGGAGTCTGCGTCGGCACACGCGAGTGCCGTGGCTTCGACAGCGAAGGGGCGAACGGCTGGCACGGAACTGGTAGCCGATACGCCCCTGCAGACCGCCCACGACACCTTCCCGAGCCGCAGCGGCGAGAAGGCCAGCTATGTCGGAGACCTGTCAACGCCGTCTGCCACTTCGTCCACCACTCGCGCCACCAGCAGCGTATCCGCGCGTGAAGCTAGATAGTGGCAAGCGGCCGATTCCGCGAGTCTCCTCGCGCCCGGAGTGGGCTCGCAGGTTCAGCGCGTCAAGGAGACACCGCGACCTGCGAGCCCGACGCTCCCGAGCGTCTACTGCAACCCGTTGAAGAGATCGTCGTAGGCAGCCTTGACGGCGTCTATCTGTGGCTGCAGCGACATGGCGGCATCCCCGAGGCTTGCGTCGCTGGGTATATCGTCGACGGCCTTCGAGAGGTCGTCCCAGGCCGAGTCGAGGGTGTCGACCGTAGCGTCCTCGACGTCCTTGGCCGACTCGACGACCTTGTCCCAGGCCTCCTGGGCTTCATCCCTGGCGGCTTCTGCTTCGTCCACCGTCGAATCGGCGGTGAGGCTGCGCAGCTTCTCCGCCGAGGTGTCGAACGCCTGCAGGTCGGTGGTCAGCTGCGCCTTGGCGTCCTCGGCGCTGGTGTCGTCGCCGCAGGCGGCCACCGCCAGCAGCAGGGCTGCCAGCAGCACGACGGCGGTGGTCAGTCTTCCTAGCTTGCTCATGCGCGGTTCCTTCTCGGTCGTGGGCCTCGCGGGCCCGTTCATAGGGAACCGCCGGGGGCGCGCAGCTCGTGCTGCGCGCCCCCGGCGGTCAGGCTGGTGCGGCTCAGGCGCTCTCGCCAGCAGCTCATCGACGTACATCGTGCGCGCCCTTCGCCGGCCGGTCTACGACCGCCGGCGAGCGGTACGTCGCGACGTCCGCCGGGCGACTCTGCGTGCACCCATCATCTCAGACCTCCTCTCCACGCGATGAAAGCGTCAGCGTTTGCGAACCGCTACGCCGTGGCACCCTTCGTCTCGAGCTCGTGCAGCAGGCGTGCGTCCTCGCCGGTGACGAGCCCGATCTCCACGAGATCGAGCGGGCTGATGAAGCCGTCGCTGATGCGGAAGCCGCCGGCGCTGGCGATGGCGTCGCGCAGCGGCACCGCCCAGTGGTGCTCGATGAGCAGGAGGGCGGCGGCGGAGTCGTTCGGGATCTCCTCGAGCACGTCCCAAGCCTCCTCATCGGAGAACACCTCGACGCCGTCTTGCGCCGCGGCTTCGGCGCCCAGAACAGCGCCGGCCGCCATGCCCTCTTCACCCTCGATCCCCAGACCGATGAGAGCGGCGACCTTGCTGCCCATCTCGATCGCCTCGTCCTTGGTCAGATTGCTGAGATGCATGATCTCCATGTCGCCCTCGGCGTCCTTGTGGACCGCGAGCGCATCGATCACGTTCACAGCGCCGCTCTCCTTGAGGCGCTCGAGCTCTGCGATGATCTGCCCATGGAAGTCCGGGTGCTCGAAGCCGAGCACGAGCAGCTGTACCGGTCCGATCGCCATCTTGTTCTCCTTCTTTCGTCGTTGCGGCTGCAGACGCACTGCAGCACTCGGTGGAGCCACGCAGCATATACCCCGGCTCAGGCAGCGGCATCTGCGACGGACGTCGCCTCCTGCGGACTATCGGCCCCGTGACGCGCGATCAGTTTGCCGAGCTCCCACAGGATGAAGAGCACCAGCGGCGGGAGCGGCCCCGATCAGCCATTGCCTGCCGGTGAGGGTCGCGGTGCCGAGCAGCGACGTCAGCGCGCCGCCCCGGGCGATCAGGAGCGCCAGGGCGATCTCGACCAGCATGGTGATGTTCAGGGTCGTTGTTGTCGAAGGTCTCCACGCGCAGGATCGACGCGCTCTGGTCGCGGGACTCGAAGGCGGCGATCACGAGCATCAGGGAGAACGCCACCAGGCCCATCGTGCTGCCGATCCCGACCTCGCCGTACTCGTTCTCCCCGAAGACGATCAGCAGGTTGATCGCGACGGCCATGAACAGCCCGACCAGGCCCACGGTCGTGATGACGGCGCGGGACATGATCGAGTCCGACCGAGGGCGCGGCATGCGCTTCATGAGGCCCGGGGTCTCCTTGTCCAGGCCCAGCGCGATGCCGACCGGGGCGGTGATCAGGAAGTTGATCCACAGGATCTGGACGGCGGAGAAGGGCTGCCCGCCGGCGATGTTGAGTACGCTGGCCATCAGGAATGTCACCACGTAGGTGACCAGTGCCACCAGCATGAAGCGGATGTACTTCAGCATGTTGTCGTAGAGCTTGCGACCCTCGGAGACGGCCCGCACGATCGTGGCGAAGTTGTCGTCGGTGAGGATCATCTTGCCGGCGTTCTTGGCGACCTGCGTGCCCGAGCCCATCGCGATGCCGATGTCGGCGGCCTTGATCGCCGGCGCGTCGTTGACGCCGTCGCCGGTCATGGCCACGACGTCGCCCTTCTTGCGCAGGGTGTCGACCATCAGGACCTTGTGCTCGGGCGCCACCCGACCCGACGACGCCGATGCTGTCGATGCGGGCCAGGCGCTCGTCCTCGGACAGGGCCGCGAAGTTCGGTGCCGAGGATGGCCTCCCCGGGGATGCCGAGCTGCTTGGCGATCGCCGCGCCGGTGACGACGTCGTCGCCGGTGACCATCCGCACCCGGATGTTGGCGTCCTGGGCGGCCTGGACCGCGTCCTTGGACTCAGGCCGGGGCGGGTCGATCATCCCGACGATCGCCGTCATCTGCAGGTCCGTGACCAGGGACAGCAGGTCGCCATCGGGGTCGAAGTCCGCGGGGTCGATGTCCCTCATGGCTGCGGCCATGACGCGCAGGCCCTTGCCGCCGAGACGCTCCATCTCCTTGGCGGCTCGGGCGTTCTGCTCGTCGCCCCAGGGAGCGCGTCTCGCCGTTGGCCAGGGCGGAGGCGGCCCGCCCGATCACCGCCGGGCCCGCGCCCTTGACGAAGACCCGAACGACGGCCTTCCCGGACTCGTCCTTGGCGTCGCAGAAGACGGCCATGAACTTGTAGGTGGGATCGAACGGCAGGGTCGCGAGCCGGGGGTAGGCCGCCTGCGTGCCCTCGACGTCGAGCTTGGCCTTGTGCCCGAGGACCAGCAGCGCACCCTCGGTGGGGTCGCCGACGACCTTGCCGTCGACGAGCTTGGCGTCGTTGGCGATCAGGAACGGCAGGATCGCCGCTCTCGATCGTGTTGGTGTTGCCGGCGGTGTGCTTGACCTCGCCGTCGAGGCCGTAGCCCATCCCGGTGATCGCGTAGCGGTCGGTGGGGTCGATCACCTCGACGACCGTGACCTGGTTCATCGTCAGGGTGCCGGTCTTGTCCGAGTTGATCGCCGAGGTCGAGCCCAGCGTCTCGACCGAGGCGAGACTCTTCACGACGGCGCCTTCATGCGGCGAGCTTCGTCGACCCGTTCGACAGGATCACCTGCAGGACCGTGGGCATGGCCATCGGCACGGCGGCCAGGGCCAGCGCGATGGCGGTCGTGAAGATGACCTGAGTCGACTCCCCGCGGGAGATGCCGAGGGCGAACATGATCGCGATGGTCAGGCCCGCGGCGCCCGCGATCCACAGCGTCAACGTGTCCAGCTGCGCGGTCAACGGGGTCTTCAGGGTGGGCGTCGACTTCAGCATCCCGGAGATCTTGCCCACCTCGGTGTCGTCACCGGTGCCGGTGACGATCATCACGCCGCTTCCGTGCGTGACGGGCGAGTTCATGAACGCCATGTTCGACTGATCGCCGATGCCCGGCTGCTGATCGGTGAGGACCTCGGCGCTCTTGGACGCGGGGACGCTCTCGCCGGTCAGCCCGGACTCGTCTATCTCGCAGCGACGCGGCCTGGATGATCCGCCCGTCAGCGCATACATCGTCACCGGCCGTGAGCAGGACCACGTCACCGGCCACCACCTGGTCGGCCTCGACCTTGACCTCTGCCCCGTCACGACGAATGCGGGCGGATGCCTTGAGCATCGACTGCAAGGCGTTCATCGCGCTCTCCGCCTTGCCCTGCTGGCGCATCCCCCCGACCGCGTTGAGCGCCGTGATCGCCAAGACGATGATGCCGGTGGAGATCTCGCCGATCAGGACCGACGCGACGGCCGCCGCGACGAGGATGATCTGCATGTAGCTCTTGTACTGGGCCAGGAACTGCTTCCATCCCGGCACCGTCGCCTCTGCGGGAAGCGCATTGGGTCCGTTCTTCTTCAGCAGCTCGGCGGCCTTCGCCGCGGAGAGGCCCTTGGCGGGGTCGACGTCGAGCCGCTTGGCGACGTCGTCAGCGGAGAGCGCGTACCACGCTTCGGTCGCCCCCCCCTTGCCCGCAGAAGCTTGGCTTGTGTCTGCCATCCCTACTCCATTCACACACGACTCCTTCGGAGTCTCGCGATTCAGAACCGATCCGGCACGCTGTGCGCCGGGAGACTCGGCTCAACGTAGCCGCCGGCGCTCGGCGGACTCGGCATCTTCACGTCTGTGGGCGCAAGCGGGTCGTAGGGGACTTGACCGAGCAGGTGGGAGATGATGTTGAGCCGGCCGCGCTTCTTGTCGTCGTTGTCCGCGACGTGCCACGGCGCCCACTCCGTGTCGGTGGCGACAAGCATGGCATCACGGGCCCGGCAGTAGTCGAAGTGGCGGCGGTAGGACTTCAGATCCGTGGGGGAGAGCTTCCAGATCTTACGCGGGTCCTCGATCCGGTTCTCGAGCCGACGAGTCTGCTCGTCGACGCCGACGTTGAGCCAGTACTTGATGAGGATGATCCCGCTGTCGACCATCGCCTTCTCGACAGCGGGCGTCATCGCCAGGAACCTCTCGGTCTGCTCCGGCGTGCAGTAGCCCATCACCGGCTCCACGCCGGCGCGGTTGTACCAGCTGCGGTCGAAGATGGCGACCTCGCCGGCCGATGGGAAGTGGGCCATGTAGCGCTGGAGGTACATCTGCGACTGCTCGCGCTCAGTCGGGGCCGGCAGGGCGATGTGCTTGAACACGCGCGGGCTCGTCCGCTCGGTGATCCGCCGGATCGTGCCGCCCTTGCCCGCTGAGTCCAAGCCCTCGAAGACGATGCAGATCTTGGCCCCTGTGGCCTTCACCCACTCCTGCATGGCCACCAGCTCGCCCTGCAGGCGCCGCATCTCCCGCTCGTACTGCTTGCGCTTCATCTTGGGCTTCGCAGCCGCAGGAGCATCGCCGTGCGACTCCCCAGACGGTCCCGCCTCGGAGCGGGCGTCGACCGAAGCTTCAGACCCAGCCGCGCGCCCGTCCTTCTTCGCCTTCTTCGCTTTCCTGCTCTTGCCCATCTGTCACATCCTCCTCATTGCCTTCCATGCCCACGGCGGCCTTCAGCCAGCGCGGGTAGCAGATGTTCTCTCGACCGGCGAGCCCCAGTTCCTGTACCGTGGCGATCACCCTGGCGGCATCCGTAGCCTCGATGGCCAGTGTACGCGTCGTCTCTCCCCCCGCGACCACCTCGGCGATCTCCGAGCGGCAGCCGTTGACAGTGTAGTGTCTGCGGAGCTTGTGGACCGCGACGGTACGCATACCGCGCTCCGGGGCGGCGAGAGCCGCCAGAAGCTCATCGGTCGAGAGCGCACCCTCGGCAAGCAGCGCCGTCACGCCCAGCGCCGCGCAGACCTTGTCCACCTCGCCCGGCGGAAGCGGAAAGGGCCTGCTGACGGCGAGCCACCATTGCTCGAGCCTCGCCTCATCGACCTGCTCGAGTCTCTTGATCTCCACACGACCGCCGCGGATCTTCACGCCTGCGTCCGTCCTGGGAGAGAGCAGGTAGATCTCCTCACTCTCCTCGACCATCTCGGGCTCCATGGCAGCGAATGTGGCGTCGGCCGCGCCGAACCGCGCTCCGAACGTGCGCCACTCCCAGTGCAGGGCGGTCAGGTCCATGGTCGGAACATCCTGGCTGGACGACGCGACATCGGAGCAGAGTCCTCTGTGCTGGGCTTGCTGAAGGGCAAGACCGTGCGGCTCAGGCCTTCTCGCCGCTGAACATCTCGCGCAGGTTGGCTTCCTGCTCCTCGCTCAAGTTGGTGCGGATGACCTTCGCCTTGGTGCCGGCGAGCTCCTCGAGGACGCGGTCGCGGGTCGAGGACTGCACGAGCAGGAACCAGGCGGTCTGACCCGGCTTGATGGCGTCGCCGATCTCCTCCAGGACCTGCTTGTCGAGGCCCATGTCGCCGAGCTTGCCGCCGAGCGCCCCGAAGGCGGCGCCGATCGCCAGGCCGGCGAGCGGCATCAGGAAGATGAGGCCGATGAGCATGCCCCAGAAGGCACCGCCCATGGCGCCGACGCCGACCAGGTGCTTGCCGTGCTCGACGTGCGGCTTGCCCTTCTCGTCGAGGGTCACCATGGCGGCGTCGTCGAGGACCAGCAGCCGGTCCTTGACCAGACCTCCGATCTTGTCGCCGAAGACGTGCGCCTCGGTCTCGTTCTCGAAGCCGAGCACGAAGAGATTGCTCACAGATTCCTCCTTGTGGTTGATGGTGGGCTGGTAGAGGTTCGTGGTGTGGTGCCAGAAGACCCACTGCTGGAGCCCGCCAATCGCGATCTGTACGCCTTTATCGACCCCCTTCTGCTCATTCCTCGCTGTCGACCCACATCAGGTCCGGGTGGAAGTCGTAGCCCCACGGGAGGCCGGCGTTCTTCCAGCCGTTCCGCATGTGCTTGCCGTGATAGACGCTGCCGGGGTCGTCGACTCTGTCACCTTCGAAGCCGTTGACGATGTTGTAGGCGTGCCTGGAGCCAGCCTGCGCGAGCGCGTTGACCGCCATCGCGCCCCGACCGCCGGTCGCGCACATGACCAGGATCGTGTCGTCGGCGCCGAAAGCCTCCCTCACCTTGACGACGAAGTCGGGGTTGGCCTCCCCAGAGCACCCCGGAGGCCGGCCCGGCATGGACGGACCTTCGGGGTCGAACCTGGGGAACACCAAGGGCACGTTCTTCGCCGTCTCGATGTGGCCGCCGAAGACGTACTCCTCGAAAGTGCGGACGTCGAGGAACCCGACCCCGTCGGGGTCGGTCTTCCACATCTCGTAGGCCTCGTTGGGCGTCGCGTAGAGCCCCAGGCTCGTCTTGTTGGATGCCGGGACGGCGACCTCTTGATCCGCCATGTTCACGCCTCCTTCGCCTGCTTCGCGGCTACCCGAGCCGCAGCTGCATCGCCTCCTCGAGCGTGCCCCCCTCAGAAAGCTTGCTCCAGCTCCTCTGCTCCCACTCCTCCTTGAGCCACTCCCTCACACCCTGCTCCAGGAACTCCGGGCGCGCCCACTCGTCCACGTCGAAGTCGTTCTTGATATAGCCGTGGCTGAGCATGAAGTCCTTGCCTATCTCGATGCACTCCATGTTCTGCGCGCTCAAGCTCGGCACCATGTCGACATCCTTGATGCCCTGGTAGGTATCCTCAGCGTCGAGGTAGAACGTCTGTCGGTTGAGAATCGCCCCGGCGGCCCGCTTGTGCTCGTTCGCCCAGCGCCCGACCTTGACCATGGCCTTCATGTAGGCGACGACGAGCTCGGGGTGCTCGTCGGCCATCACGTCGGTGCAGGTGATGACGGCGGGCGTGTTGGCGACCTGGATCGTCCAGTCCGGATACTTGGAGAGGTCCTCGATCATCTTGACCTGGCCGGTCGCCTCCTGAAGGTGCTGGAAGACCTTGCTCTGCGTGTAGATGGCATCGACAGTGCCGTTCAAGAGCGCCGTCTCCAGCGGGCGGAAGGCCAGGTCGTGCTTGTGGTCGCGCCGCATCCAGAGCTCGGACGGGTTGTTCATCGGTGGGACCAGCATCTCGGGCTTGTCGTACCAGTCGTCCGGGTAGGGGAACTCCACGAGCTCGATATCGTCCATGGTCATGTCGTTCAGCATCAGCATGTTCTCGATGCCCATGTGTTCCTGGATGCGCCACCAGTCGTTCTTGATGGTGTTCAGGCTCTTGGAGATACCGATCTTCTTGCCCTTGAGATCATTCATCCGGAAGATCGGCTCCCGGGAGCGCACAGCCATGCAGCCACCCTCGTACACCCACGTCGCCCCCAGCAGCACGGTGCGGCGGATGTCGGCGTGAACGTGGATCGGCGGGTAGAGGCCGCCGAAGCGGACCAGGTTGTCGAGGTTGTGGATGTAGTGCGGGTACCAGTTGTTCTCGGGCGCGTGGCGGAAGTAGGCGTACTCGACGCCGATCTTCTTGAACTCTTCGCGGCACCACCCCAGCTCCTGGTCGACGTTGTTGGCGGACACCATGGGGCAGTTGGTGTACCACACCTCGTTCCAGTCCAGCGGCACCGTCGTGCTGACTCGCTCCTGTTCGGCCATCATCTGGTCCTCTCTCTTCGTCTGTCGGTACGTTCAAGCTGCGCCGGATCGAGCGGTGTCAGAGTCCTTCGTGGTGCTCAGCCATCGGCAGCCCAGCCTCCCGCCAGGCGGTGATGCCACCCTCGAGATTGGCGACATTCTCGAAGCCCATGCTCTGGAGGGTGACGGCGGCGAGAGCTGCTCGATGTCCGGAGCGGCAGTAGACGATCACCCTGCGGCCTGGGTCCAGCTCGGCGTTGTGGCGGGGGCTCGCCGGATCGGCGACGAACTCGAGCAGTCCCCTGGGGACCTGCACGGCTCCGCCGATGTGGTGCTCCCACTCGACCGGCTCGCGAATGTCCAGAAGAACCGCGGCACCCGATGCGGCCTCCGTGGAGGCGCCCTGAGGGGACACGCTCTCGATCTGGGCCTGCGCCTCGGCGACGAGCTCTCCGACGGACTTCGACACGGCATCCTCCTGGTTTCGACAGCGCATGTATCGCGTAGTGCATAGTGTATTGCCATACGCCGATAGCTACCATAGGCTAGGCCACGATCATCGGCAAGATGCGCAGAGCAGATGGGACGAGCGGCTTGGGAGGCGAGAAGGTGCGCAAACGGCTCGACGACGGTCGCCGCGACGAGCTTCTGGATGGTGTGATGCGCATCATTGTGGTGCGTGGGTTCTCGAAGGTCCAGATCTCGGAGATAGCTCGAGAACTGAACTGCTCAGCATCAACGCTCTACAAGATCGCGCCGAGCAAGGAGAGCCTCGTGATACTGGCAATCGAGCGATGGGGCAGAATCACTTTCGAGGGCCTCGAGGCTCGCGCCAGTCAATGCGGAGCCGCCTCGGACCGCGCCCGCACCTACTTCCGGGCGGGAGCCGAGGCTCTCCGCCCGATGTCCTTGGCGTTCTTCTCCGACGTGGAGCGTTTCCAATCGACCAGGATGGTGTGGCGGCAAACTGTCGTGGACCGCTACATCGACCGGTTCGTCGAACTGGTCCAAGACGCGGAGAAGGCCGGTGAGATCCGACCCGTGAACGTCCGCTTCCTCGGTGAGGTGCTCAGGCAGATCGGCTTCGCGACGCGCGACGAGGCGGTGTTGAGTGCAAGCGAGCTCACCAGCGAACAGGCGGTCCTGGAGGTCGACGCGATCATCTGGGATGGGATCCGCCTCAGGTAGGGACCGAGGAAGGGACGCGTGAAGCGCGCTACCTAGAGCCCCGCTGGCGGCGAGAGGAGAGACTCGCTCGAGTAGCAGGCCCCGCCGGGCAGACCAGGAAAGGCCACATCACTCAGAGGAGGATCCATGAACGACGCCCCACTGGACTTGTACATCGCCGGGTACGGCGACCCCGAATCGGCCAAGGCCGATTTCGACCGGCTGAAGAAGGCGCAGCGCGATGGCATCGTCATCATCGACGGGGCGATCCTCGTCAGCCGTGACGCCGACGGCTCGCTGCACGTGAAGGAGAGCGGCGACCACGATGTCTTCACGGGCGCGAGCGTGGGCGTCGCCGGCGGCTTGGTCGTCGGCCTCTTCGCGCCGCCGCTGCTCGGCGCGATGGTCGTCGGCGGCGTCATCGGCGGCCTGGTCGGCAAGCTCGCCAAGCACCATGAGGAGAAGGGCATCCAGAGGGACATCGAGGACGCGGTCCCGCCCGGCACCTCCGCCGTGGTCGCCGTCTTCGAGGAGGTCTGGGTCGAGGAGGTCGAGCGGCAGCTGGCCAAGGCCGACAAGAAGGCGATCAAGGAGGCCGACAAGCAGACCGCCAAGGAGCTCAAGTCGTCTCTCGAGGAGAGCAAGAAGCAGGGGTCGTAGGCGGCCGCTGGAACTTCCCAGGAGAAAGAGAGCTCGACGCGACGGGCGGAGCGAGGGGTCTTCGCCCCGCCCCTCGCGTCGTCGCGACGGCCCACCGACGAGTTGGCGTCGTCCCAAGATGGAGGACCCCATGGCGACACAGCATCCCCTCGCTCGGCCCTGGTATCGGGAACTGCTGCTCGTGGCGGCCCTCGTCGGCCTGCTCGTCGGCCTGCTCGGTCTGGTCTACCTCGGTCTCACCGGCGCCTTGTCGGAGGCGATCTTCGGCGAGCCCCGCTGGGAGGCCTGGTCGGGTGAGTGGTGGTGGATCCCGGTCGTGGCCGCCGGCGGCGTGCTGGTCACCGCCCTGCGCGGATGGTGGCACGCCCCCGACGACATCCCTGGGGGCGTCGCCATCATCGAGTCGGGGAGCGTCGACCACCGGGCGGCGCCCTCGTGGGTGGGGCTCGCCCTCGTCTCGGCCGTGGCCGGGGCGAGCCTCGGCCCCTCGTTCGCCCTGGTGATGATGGGCGGCGGTCTGGCCTCATGGATCGCCTCCCGCCGATGGGCCGGCAACGACGACGCCCGCCTGCAGGCGACCCTGGCAGGCATCGCCGGCGGCTTCGGCGGCGCCTTCACCTCACCGCTTCTGGCGACCGTCATGGTCAGCGAGCTCGGCCCCACGCCACGGGCCAAGTACGTCGAGGCGCTCATCCCGCAGGTGATCGCCGCGACGGTGGCCTTCGGCATCTACTTCGGGGTGGTCGGTACCACCTTCCTCAACAGCTTCGCGATCCCGGTCGATGAGTTCGCGCCCTGGCAGCTCGCCATCGGCGTCGCCCTCGGCGCCGCCTCGAGCGTCATCCTCTTCCTCTTCGTGATCATCGTGAAGGCGGTCAGCTTGGTGGCCAAGAAGATGCCGCACCCCTACGTGCGCGGCCTTCTCGGGGGGGCCCTGGTCGGACTCCTGGCGTTTGCGCTCCCGCTGACGGTCGGAGCCGGCAACAGCCAGCTCGCCGCGGTCATCGACAACAGCGCCTCGATCGGCGTCTGGCTGCTCCTGGCGGTGCTCCTCGGCAAGATGCTGGCGATGGCGCTCAGCCTCTCGGCCGGCTTCATCGGCGGCAACGTGCTGCCGATGCTGTTCGTCGGCGGCACCGCCGGCGTCGTCGTGCACCTCATCTTCCCCGACATCCCCTACGCGATCGCCGTGGGCTGCATGCTCTCCGCCGTCCCCGGCGCCTACATCAAGGCCCCCATCGGCCTCACAGCGATCGCCTTCCTCTCGATCGGGCTGGGTCCGGTGACGACCGCGCCGGTGGCGATCGCCGTCGTCACCTCCTACCTGCTCACTGCGGCAGCCCTGGCGGCGATCCGCGCCCGCCGGGTCGCCGTGCCGCCGGTCCATGCCTGAGGACGGACCCTGTGGACCAAGGGAGCCGGGGTCCGACGACGGGATTGTACTCCGAGGACGTCGGTCGACGTGCCCGGCGTTCTGCTCCAGGCGTGCACCCATGCCGCAACCCAGATCGATAGTAGCGAACGCCAGCGTGTGGCCCAGCCGACTCGACCTGCTCGTGGGGACGTGTTCCACGCGGACTCCAACCTCCCGAGGGAGCGACCTTGCACATGCGCGGGCCAATCGAGCAGCGGGAACGAGGATGCGGCCGCGCTCAGAGAGCGATGGTGTCAGGCAGCGGGCATGAGCTGGACGGGGCACGATCATGGCAGCTGACGCGTTGCCGCTCACGGCGCACGAAATGGTGAACGCGGTGCAGGACGCACTCTCCCTGCTACCGCTGACTTGCGTTCAAGCAGAGGGTTGTGCCGTTGGTGCGTCTGGTCGCTCGTCTGTCTGCTACTCGCTCTGCAGTACCCGAATGCATGCGAGGATGCCCAGCGGAGCACGACCGGCGGCTTCTTGCCTGCACCGCCAGGCGCGCCGGGCGGCGAACAACCTAGACTGAAGAAGGAGCGGATCGCATGAGCGCAGCCGAGAACCAAGCGACCGAGACGGAGAGATGGGCGCCCCGCGTCAGGCTTCTGCCCAAGTCGAGGCTGGAGGCGTTCTCCGACGGGGTCATGGCGATCGTCATCACGCTGCTCGTGCTGGAGCTGGAGGTGCCCGAGGAGTCGACGGAGCTGCTCGCCGCGCTCGCAGAGGAGTGGGTGTCCTACCTCGGCTACATCGTCAGCTTCGTCTTCGTCGGCGGCCTCTGGCTGTCGCACGTCGACCTCACCCGCTTCATCAAGCGCAGCGACAGCGTCTTCATGCGCCTCAATCTCGGTGATGCTGCTCTTCGTCTCCTTTCTGCCGTTCACGACCAACCTCATGGCGACGCACCACACCGGCGCCGGCGAGCGCGTGGCCGTCGTCATCTTCGGTCTCGACCTGCTCTTCGCATCGCTGATGATGAGTGCTCTGGCCGTGTACGTCCCAAGCACCCCGATCTCGCCGCCGACGAGGTCGACGCGAAGGAGGTGCACGCCTTCGTCCGCAGGCGCTGGGTCGGGGTGGTGGTATAGGCGCAGCGACGGCGATCGGCCTGATCGCACCGAACCTCGCCGTGGCCCTGTACCTCATCGCTGCCCTGTTGTTTGTCACCGAGCCCCTCGTGCGCTTGCGGCGTTCGTAGCGTGGGCGGGGCGCCGATTGTGACCGCAGCCTAGCCCGGTAGTCTCAGCCAAGACACCTGAACATCCCCCGTCAGATTCATTAGGAGAAGAGGAGACGCCAACGTGGCCAAAGGAAGCCAACCCAAGAGCGACATGCCCAGCGGGATCGCGCGCTATCTGCCTATCGTAGCCTGGCTGCCCAAGTATGACCGGGCGTGGCTGAAAGGCGATGTCATCGCCGGGCTGTCCGTATGGGGCCTCATGGTGCCGACATCTCTCGGGTATGCCACCATCAGCGGCGTGCCGGTGCAGTACGGCCTTTACGCCGCGGCGCTAGGTCTGATCCTCTTCGCCATATTCACGACTTCAAGACAGGTGACCACCGGACCCAGTTCATCGACGGCGGCGGTTCTCGGCGCGGCCGTGTTGGGCATTGCCTCGGCAGGTTCTGATGAGGCGGTTGCCCTGGCAGCGAGCATCGTGCTCGTTGCGGGTCTCCTCTACATCATCCTGTACCTCTTCAAGATGGGTTGGATCTCAGACTTCCTCTCGGCAGCTGTGCTCACCGGGTTCACCTTCGGCGTCGGTATCAACGTCGCCGTTGGCGAGCTGTTCAAGATCACCGGCACTGAGAAGTCTGGCTCGAACACATGGCAGAAGGCGTGGGCCTGGATAGCCAGCTTGGACGAAGCCAACATGGCAACGGTGGTTGTGGGTGTGGTGGCGCTCGTCCTGGTGTTCGGTTTCAAGCTATTCGCGCCGAAGCTCCCTGGCGCGCTGCTCGCTGTCATATTGGGCATCACTGCCACCGCGCTGTTGGGGCTGGGTGCTCTGAACGTGGAACTGGTGGCTGAAGTACCGAGCGGTCTGCCAACTGCTGTGCTGCCCGACCTCGGCCTGATCATGGACAACCTGGCGTTGATCGTGGGTGCGGCTGTCGGCTTGCTGTTGATCGGGTTCTCGGTAACGACGGCTGCTGTTCGCGACAACGCCAACAAACACAACTTCGAAGTCGACATCAACCAGGAGATGCTGGCGCAAGGCATGTCCAACGTCGCTTCATCGTTGTTCCAGGGCATATTCGACAACGCCAGCCTCTCAAAGAGCCCCGTCAACGATCAGGCCGGCGCCAAATCGCAAGTCGCGAACCTGGCTCAGGCCGCCTTCATCGTACTGACGCTGCTCTTCCTCGCCCCGCTGTTCTCCAATCTGCCCGAGGCGGTCTTGGGAGCCGTCATCATCGAGGCAGTGGTGATGGGCATGATGGATGTGGGCGAGATGAAGCGGATACTCCGCGTGAAGCGATTTGAGTTCCTTGCCGCGCTGGTCGCTCTGTTGGGTGTGATGACCTTCGGTATCCTTCAAGGCGTGCTCATCGGTGTGATTCTGTCGCTCATCGGACTGGTGTATGTTTCCGCGCTGCCCTACATCCCGGAGCTGGGGAGAAAGCCAGACACCGAGGCCTTCTTCGATCTGGAGGAACACCCGGAGGCTGGAACGTATCCGGGCCTGGGGATCCTCCGCTTCGACGGAGGCTTGTTCTTCGTCAACGCCGGCGCGCTGGGTGACCGCATGCGGAAGATGCGCGTCGAGGCCGCGGATGGGTTGGATGGCATGATCCTCAGCATGGAGGGCGTGAACTTCATCGACACTGAAGGCGCCGATGCGTTGAAGAGGATCGCCAAGGCGGGCGCTGCCTACGATATCGACCTGCACCTGGCACGCGTCAAACCGCAAGTGATGGCTGTCTTACAGCGCGATGGAGTCATTGACATGATCGGCAGTGACCGTATCCACGACGATATCGCGTCCGCAGTCAGAATGCATGTGAGCAGGCATCCGGTGGAAGCAATGGGTTCTGGCGCGCCCAGAGAAGACGGTCGAGGAGTGGATTGACCGGACCCCATTCGTCGGTCTGACCTGCACCCCCGAAATCGGCCCACCCGCAACATGGGGTCTCTCGACCGATGAAGGAGGCAGATCATGGCGAGGGACTCTCGATATGGTCCGCTTGCAGCCCTCCTGCAGCCGAACGCAGCGTCACGGAATGGTGCTGGGCGGTAGTCGCTCGCACTTCCCGATGCCGGAGAGCGCCGCCCCTGCACGGCGGAGGCAGAGGCTCGACCCCCTGCGGTCCACTCATCGTTGTCTATGTCACGCCTCGACGGGAGGCTTGTCAGGGCGCGTCAGATGCCGGCTCCCTGGCACGCGGCGTTTGCTCCTCCCTTGCTCGGCTTCAGTGGCCTCGGTAGACTCATCCGCAGAGTTCCTGGGGATACATCTTTACTCAGGCGCCGTCAGTGGATTCGGCCTTCGCGGATCTTCGGCAGAGGTTGCTCTGGCCGGCCATTCGAGACCGTGAGCGGCCGCAGAATGGAGGCCCCATGTCCATCGTCGAGTACCCCCAAGGATCTCGCTTTCCTGGCCGCATCGGCCTGACCACGGCCGACTCATCGCCGGCCTGGCCTGAGCCGGTGCGCGCACCCGAGGGCGCGCCCAACGTCCTCTTCTTCATCCTCGATGACGTTGGCTACGGGCAGCTCTCGGCGTTTGGCGGCCTGGTCGAGACGCCCAACATCGACCGCGTCGCCGACATGGGTCTGCGCTACGCCAACATGCACACCACAGCGCTGTGTTCGCCCACCCGTTCCTGCGTCCTCACCGGTCGCAACCACCACTCCAACGGCGTCGCCTCGATCATGGAGACGGCTACCGGCTACCCGGGCTACGACGCGCGCATGCCCTTCGAGAACGGCATGCTCTCGCGAGATCCTGCGCCAGCACGGCTACAACACGTTCTGCGTCGGCAAGTGGCACCTGAGCCCGTCGGAGGACAACACGGCCGCCGGCCCCTTCCACCGCTGGCCGGTCGGGCGTGGCTTCGAGCGCTTCTACGGCTTCCTCGGCGGCGAGACCAACCAGTGGTATCCGGACCTGACCGAGGACAACCGCGCGGTGGAGCCGCCCGAAGTCGCCCGAGGAGGGCTATCACCTCTCCGAGGATCTCGCCGACCAGGCCATCAAGATGATCCTGGACGCCCACGTCAACGCGCCGGAGAAGCCGTTCTTCATGTACTACGCGACCGGCTGCGGCCACGCCCCGCACCACGTCCCCAAGGAGTGGGCCGACAAGTACGCGGGCCGCTTCGACGACGGGCTGGGACGCCTACCGCGAGAAGGTCTTCGCACGACAGAAGGAGCTCGGCATCGTGCCCGGCGCACGCGGAGCTGCCGCCCCGCGATCCCGACGTACCCGAGTGGGAGTCGCTGTCGGCGCGAGGAGCAGCGCCTCTACGCGCGCTTCATGGAGGTGTACGCGGGCTTCGTCTGCTTCACCGACCACCACTTCGGGCGCATCCTCGACACGCTCGAGCAGATCGGCGAACTGGACAACACCTCGTCATGGTGCTCTCGGACAACGGCGCCTCGGCCGAGGGTGGGCCGGTCAGGGCTCGACGAACGAGATGCTGTTCTTCAACAACGCGCCCGAGTCGCTCGAGGACAACCTGGCCGGAATCGACACGCTGGGCGGACCGCGCTCCTACAACCACTACCCGTGGGGCTGGGCCTGGGCCGGCGACACGCCGTTCCGCCGCTGGAAGCGCGAGACCTATCGGGGCGGCTCGACCGACCCGTTCGTCATGGCCTGGCCGAAGGGCATGCAGGCGCGCGGCGAGGTCCGTGACGCAGTACGCCCACGCCATCGACATGGTCCCGACGGTCCTCGACGCGCTGGGCATCGAACCGCCCGACGCGATCCGGGGCGTGGCCCAGGCGCCGGTCGGAGGGCGTCTCCTTCGCGTCATCGTTCGACGATGCCTCGGCCGCGACCGAGCACACGACCCAGTACTTCGAGATGTTCGGGCATCGGGCCATCGACCACGACGGCTGGCGTGCGGTCTGCCCCTGGCCGGGCATGGACTTCACGACAGCTGCCACAAGGGACCGCGAGTTCGGCTCGCCGATCGCGCCCGAGGAGCTCGACGAGCTGGAGACCGAGGGCTGGGAGCTGTACCAGATCACCGACAGACCCCACGGAGTCGCACAACGTGGCGGCGGAGCATCCGCAGAAGCTGCGCGAACTGGTGCGACTCTGGTGGGTGGAGGCCGGCAAGTACCAGGTCCTGCCCATCGACGGCGACGTCAAGGGCCGACTGGTGGTCGAGCGGCCGCAGACGTCGCGCCCGCGCACACGTTTCACCTACTACCCGGGCCTCTCGGCGATCCCGCAGCCGGCGACTCCGAAGACGAACAACCGTCCGCACAGCATCGAGGCAGACGTGACGATCCCCGCCGGCGGGGCCGAGGGCGTCCTGCTCGCGCAGGGGGGAGCGGCCGGCGGCTTCGCCTCTACGTCAAGGACGGCAAACTGCACTACGGCCTCAACTACGTGGCCCGAGACTTCTTCGCAGTCGAGTCGCCTGAGACAGTCCCCGAGGGCGGCACACGCTTCGCTTCGAGTTCGAGCCCACGGGAGCCCCGGACTTCGCGGTGGGCAAGGGAGCACCGGGGCGCTTCCAGCTCTACGTCGACGGCGCCCTCGTGGCCAGCGCCGATGTGCCCTACACGACACCTGCGATGTACGAGCTCGAGGGCCTCTCCTGCGGCTACGACTTCGGCGCACCAGTACTGGCCGACGTCTACGCCTCACCCTTCACATTCACGGGCGCCATCCACGAGGTCGCGGTCGACGTCGGCGGGGAACTCATCGAGGACGACGAGGCCACGCTGCGGAGGCTGATGGCACAGCAGTAGGCGGGCACTTCGATAGCTTCCTGCTGAGGCGCTGCAACTGCGGAGGGAGAGGAGGGCCGCGGGCACCGAGACCCTCACGGGCCACGCCACGGTCTCTACCACACCCCTCTTCAGGCGGCATGTAGGGGCTTCTATGCTCCTGAGGATTCCGATGTCCCCTCTCTGCACCCCGCCTGCAACCCTCCGCAACCGAACGCAGCGTCACGGAATGGTGCTGGGCGGTAGTCGCTGCTACTTCTCGGCACAACGGCGGGCTTCACGACGAGGTCGCTGCGGCAACGGCCGGAGTGGCTTGAGGCGACCGCCTGGCCGGGGTCCTCGCTCTCTGACTACGGGCCGCCGAAGCCTATGCGGGAGGTGGCTCTGGGACCATGTGAAGTGGACCGACTTCAGGGGTGCAGGTCAGAGCCTTGTCCGGCCGGCGGCCGACCCGATCCATCCTCCACTTCGCTCATCTCCCCCGGGAGCAAGTGCGGCGCAGCGAACAGCCGAGCCATCGCTGTGCCCCACAACGAGGGACGTATCCCGTCTACCAGAGGACGAGACGGTCGCAGCGTTGGAGGCGGGCACGACTCACCGGCGGTCGTGGAGGATCGTGGCAAGACCTTCTTCCGTCCGCGCAAGGCAGACCAGATGCAGAGGTCGGGCCGTGGCTCAACCAGAACCACTCTTGGCACGCCCCGGGTTCCGCGGCGGCTGAGTTACTTGGGAACCATGCTATCTGCTGCGGCGTGAGTCGTCGCATCCGCGTCTCTCCCCGGTGCCTCAGCGAGCGGTGTCGGCGTCGTGAGTTGTACCAGCCGACGTAGGTGACGAGAGCCAGCTCGAGGTCGAGGCGTGTCGGCCAGCGGTAGCGGCTGATGAGCTCGCGCTTGAGCGTCGAGATCACGCTCTCGGCCATGGCGTTGTCGAGCGCCGTGCCGGTGCGCCCGCGGCTCGGGGCGATGCCGGCTCTCTTCAGCCGCTCGGTGTACTCGTAGGATGTGTACTGGGAGCCGTTGTCGCTGTGAGCCACGAGACCGCCTTCATGCTCCTGACGGGCGGCGAGCGCCATCTCGAAGGCGTCCGTGACGAGACTCTGGCGCATGTGCGGTGCCAGCTGCCAGCCGACGATGTGCCGCGTATGGACGTCGAGCACGAGGGCGAGGTAAGCCCAGCCCTGCCAGGTGCGCACGTAGGTGAAGTCGGAGAGCCACACGGCGTCGGGGCGGGTGGCCGTGAAGTCCCGGCGCACGAGGTCCGGGGCGGCCAGCGGGGCGAGGCCCGGCAGGGTCGTCTTCTTGCTCTCGACCGGCCCCACGCCGACGAGGCCGTTCCCGCGCATCAGGCGCTCGACGGTGCAGCGGGCGACCCGGACGCCGGTCTCGTTCAGCTCGTCCCAGATCTTGAGCTGGCCGTAGACGCCGCCGCTGCCCGCGTGCACGCGGCGTATCTGGGCGAGCAGCCAGACGTCACGCAGGGCACGGGCCGAGGGTGGCCTGGTCCTGCGGGCGCGGTAGGCGCTCACCGAGACCTCGAGCTCCCGACAGATCGGCTCGACCCCGAGGCGGGTGCGGTTCGCATCGACGAAGGCGCTCACCTCGGACGGGGCTGGTCGAGCTCGCGGGCGAAAAACACGCTCGCCGCCTTGAGGATCTCGTTGGCGCGGCGCAGGTCACGGACCTCGCGGCGCAGCGTCGCCAGCTCCTCGCGCTCGGCGCTCGCCAGCCGGTCGGCGCGGGTGCCGTCGTTCGCCTCGTCCTGGCGCACCCAGACGCGCAGGGTCTCGTGGTGGATGCCGAGGTCACGCGCGACCGCGGCGATCGGACGCTCCGACTCGCGGGCGATGCGCACACTGCGCTGCCGGAACTCCGGTGAGTACTTCGATGGTCTGGCCATGAGACGCGGTCTCCCTTCTCTGAGGATACGATCCTCCAAGAAACGGAGCCTCCGTCAAACCCGGGGCGTGCCAACCTCTCCCTCGCGGGTGATCTTCTTGCCGGCCATCTCCGTGCTCGGTGCGAACATGGCGATCTGCATGGTCCCCCGTCGTCTGCCCGCTGGCCAATATCGGCACTGCCGGTGGCGAAAAGTAGTGCGCGGTGGCCGCGCCGACATGTCTCGCCTGCAACCCTCCTGCAACCCAACCTAGCGTCACTGGGTAGCACTCGCTGCCACCCAGCGACAGTCGCGCTGGATTCTCTACGCGTAGGATGGCACTCCGCGGCACTCAGCGGCACCACCTGACACGATGTCTGGCGCCCTCTCACGGCGGTAACACGGGTTCGAATCCCGTATGCGCTACCACCCCATTTCAGGCGTAAATGCAGGGGTTTTGCGTCTTCCGACAGATTCCGAAGACCCCTCTCTGCAACCCGTCTGCAACCCTCCTGCAACCGAACCTGGCGTCACGGGATGGTGCTGGGCGGAACGCGCTGGCACTGGGCGGCACTACGACCTGGTCCGCACAGCTCGCTGGGGCAACGCCCGCCGGCCCCGGAGACGATCGTCTTCCCGGGCTTCTCCCTCTCCGACTACGGGCCGCCGAAACCTATGCCGGAGGTGGCTCTGGGACTAACATAGGAGGTGGACCGATGAATGGGGTCCGGTCAGTATGGTGCCTACACGGACTGTTTGGCCCTTGTTCGATGGAGAACGGGCAGGCAGACCCTCAGGCTGAAGGGATCCAGTGATGCGGGCAGTCGTGTGCACGGGATACGGTCCTCCCGATGTTCTGGAACTCCGACAGGTAGAGAAACCTGTTCCAGAGGACCACGAGGTGCTGATCAAGGTGCATGCGACGACGGCGCACCGAGGGGACGTGAGGATCCGCAGCTTCGATGTTCCTCGGGGGCAACGGTTCATGGCGCGACTGGTCCTTGGCTTCACTCGCCCGAAGAACCCGATTCTCGGGATGGAGCTGGCCGGGGTGGTCGAGTCGGTCGGCAAGGACGTGACCCTCTTCAAGCCGGGCGACGAGGTCTTCGGGTTCACCGGTTGGGGCCTCGGTGCCTATGCCGAGTACGTCTGCTTGCCGGAGAAGCCGAGAAGGTCAGTCACGAAGGACGGGATGCTGGCGACGAAGCCGGCCAGCATGACCTTTGAGGAAGCCGCCGCCGGCGCGGCCACCGGAGGAGTCACGGCATTGTGTATCCTCAGAAAGGCGAACATCGAAAGCGGGACGAAGGTCCTGATCTACGGTGCCTCTGGCAGCGTAGGCACCTACGCGGTGCAACTCGCCAAGTCATCTGGGGCGGACGTCACGGGGGTCTGTAGTACCGCCAATCTGGATCTGGTGAGATCTCTCGGGGCCGACAGGGTAACCGACTACACACAGCAGGACTTCACCGAGGGTGACGAGACCTATGACGTTGTCTTCGATGCCGTAGACAAGCTCTCGCCCTCACGGGCCAAGAGGCCCTTGAGGAAGACAGGCATCTACCTGAACGTCAACAAGGACTCAGGTTCTGGAGGCGGGAGTCCAGAGGACCTCGTCTTCCTCAAGGAGCTCGTCGAGACCGGGAAGGTCCGGACGGTCATCGACAGGCGCTATCCGCTGGAGGAGATCGTCAAGGCCCACACGTACGTCGAGAAGGGGCACAAGAAAGGGCACGTGGTCGTTACCGTGGCGTAGCGCCCCTCGGGGTCCCATCGAACAATGGGATCGAGCAGACAACCGCTGCGCGGTTCCAGCTCATCCCACGAACGTTGGGCGGCCGGTCGCATCGTGTTGTCCGGGTTCTAGGAGCACGATGAAACTGATCTCTTGGAACATGCATCAGCGGGCCGAGAACTGGGCTGTCCCCTCTTCAGGCGTAAATGCAGGGGTTTTGCGTCTTCCGACAGATTCCGAAGACCCCTCTCTGCAACCCGCTTGCAACCCTCTTGCAACCGAGCATGGCGTCACGGGATGGTGCTGGACGGTACTCGGTGGAACTAGGCGGCACCATGGCCTGAGTTCGGCACACGGCGCTCGGGCAACGCCCGGGCCAGACTTGAGGCGATCCTCTGGGGGGCTTCTCCGTCTCGGATTTCCCCCGCCGGCATCTATGCGGGCGGTGGCCCTGGGGCTAGCATGAGAAGTGGACCAACCACTGGGGTCCGGTCGCTCCTGTCGTATTGCCCAGCCGAACGACCCCCAGTAGGATGCTCGGAGGTTGGCGTAGGCTTGAGGAGACATCAAGCTGCTCGGAGACCAAACCCCATCCAGGGCGGGGAGAGGCGGGACAGACGTTCGCGCCGGCGAGAGGGGAGCTTTGGCCCAAGCGACGAACCAGACGCCCTCCGGCGCCGCCGACGAAGACTCGGTCATTCGTGTCAGCGGGCTTCGCAAGGCGTACGGGCAACTCGTTGCCGTCGACGGCCTCGACCTATCGGTCCGGCGTGGCGAGATCTTCGGCCTGCTGGGTCCCAACGGTGCCGGCAAGACGACGGCGGTCGAGTGCATCGAGAGCCTGCGGCCGTTCGACGCTGGCAGCATCGAGGTCGCGGGCCTGGATCCGAGAACGCAGGCCGATGAGCTGCGGCAGTGCATCGGCTGTCAGCTCCAGGAGTCGGCCCTGCCCGACAGCATCCGTGTCTGGGAAGCACTCGACATGTTCGCCTCCCTCTACGGCGATCCCGTCGACTGGCGGCGCCTCATGGAGCAGTGGGGGCTGGCGGACAAGCGCAACGCTCAAGTCCACAGCCTCTCGGGCGGTCAGAAGCAACGGCTCTTCGTGGCTCTGGCTCTGGTCAACGACCCGGAGGTCGTCTTCCTCGACGAGATGACGACCGGTCTCGACCCGGGAGCACGGAGGATCGCCTGGGCACTCGTCGAGGAGCTTCGCGCACGTAACACCACGGTCGTGCTGGTGACGCACTTCATGGAAGAGGCCGAGCGGCTCTGCGACCGCGTGGGGGTCATGGACGGCGGTCGCCTCATCGCGCTCGACACGCCCCAGGGACTGGTGGCTATCCATGGGGGCGGCGTCCGCGCCGTCTTCGAGTGCGACCCCGGCGTCACTCTCGAGTACCTCGATGCGGTACCTGGCGCTGCGGAAGTACGGCGCAGAGGCCGCCGGGTCGAGGTCGCCGGCGACGGGCAGCATGTGGTGCTTGTCGCCAACGCCCTCGTGGAGCACGGCCTCGCCCCCGACGACTACCGCGTTCAGCAGCCGGACCTCGAGGACGTCTTCCTGCAGCTCACCGGTCGCGGGATGGACGAATGATGCGGGACGCAGCTCAAGCAAGCGCCAGGACGAGTGAGCGTGTCGCGCCGGCAGGCAGCACCACTGTCGCGCGCCGACGGCCCCGTCAGACCAGGGCTCTGCGCAAGCTCACCTGGGTCGAGCTGAAGCTCGTGCTGCGTGAGCCGCTCACCCTCGTCTTCGTGCTGGCGTTCCCCGTCGTCCTGCTGTTCGTGATGGGAGAGGTCTTCGGCCAGGACACCGGTGATTCGGGGGAGGTCGTCTTCCGTGACTTCGGCGCCATGAACTACTACGTGCCTGGCTACCTGGCCCTGGTCGGCGCCGCGTTCGGCATGATCAGCCTGCCGACACACCTGGCTGCGTATCGCGAGCAGGGCGTGCTCAGACGCCTGCAAGCCTCGTCGGTGCACGGTTGGCAGGTGCTCGCCAGCCAGACCATTGTGGGTACCACTCTCACGAGCATCGGCGCCGTTCTTGTGGCGATCCTCGGGCTCATCTTCTACGATGTCCGCAGCCCGGCGTCGCTTGCCGCTGTCGTGCTCATCTACGTGCTCGTGACGCTGTGCTTCATGGTCCTTGGGTGCCTTCTGGGGGCCATCATTCCCCAAGCCCGAGCGGCACAGGGCATCGGCCTCATCCTCTTCTTCACGATGATGTTCCTGAGCGGGACCGCACCCCCCGTCGAGGTCATGAGTGACGTGATGCTCGGCATCGGCAAGGCGCTGCCCCTCTACCATGCCGCCTTCGCGCTGCAGGACGCCTGGAACGGGCTCGGCGTGAATTGGCTCGAGGTCGGGATCCTCAGCGCTGTGACCGTCGCGGCACTGGCACTCACCGTCTGGCTCTTCCGCTGGGAGTGAGCGGGCGCTGGCCTCAACTGACGTCATGCTAGTGCCACTCACGCGCGCGTAGCCTCGCGAAATGCTGCGGGCGGTGCTCTCCGGCACCACTCGGCACTGGAGAGAGGTGCCTCGGTGGGGCGGAGGTCCGGGTTCAAATCCCGTATGCGCTACCACCCTCCCTCAGGCGTAAATGCAGGGGTTTTGTGTGTCCCCGAGGATTTCTCAAGCCGCTTTCTGCAACCCGCCTGCAACCCTCCTGCAGCCGAACGCAGCGTCACGGAATGGTGCTGGGCGGTAGTCGCTGGCAGTGCGCGGCACTGGAGAACGCACCGTGCTCGCACCTCTCGGAAGCCCCGCTGCAACCCACTCTGCAACCCAAATGCGTGCGACTGGATGGGACGAGTTGGGGCGGGATGGGACCGGCCGGGACTGTCGCGCCTAGTGGAGCGCAGTCGGCTAGCGCCACTCGCGTAGCTCGTACGACCATTCATCGTTGGACCTGCAGAAGACAGCGACTCGGTGGGCTTTTCCCACCGCCCCCGATGGCACGGGGATCTCCCAGGTGTATGCCGCCTCCGCAGGCGTTCCCGGGCAGTCCCTCCAGTGGGAGGAATCTAGCTCGCCGCTCCCCACGCCGAAAACGAATCCGTTGCCGGAGATCGAGGTGACATTCACGGCCAGCTGCAGTCGTGCGGAGGTGGTGCTGACCGCCGGGGAGGTGTAGTTGCCGCTGCCGGAGTGGCTGACCACCCTCCACCAGCGTGGCGCTGCGTGGGCCTCCGCTGGTCCGGGCTCCGGCTCTGGCTCTGCCGCTGGCTCTGGTTCGGCCCCGGCTCCGCCGCCTGACCCAGATTCACTCCCCGATCCGGCAGGGGGCGTCTCGTTGCCGTCCTCCTCGCTCGCCTCCTCAGGTTCACTGGCCACGACCAGGGAGACCTGCGAGCCGGAGTCGACCTCGCTGCCGGGCGAGGGTGCCTGCGAGAGCACCGTGCCGATCTCCGTGGCGTCGTTCTCGACCGCCAGACGCTCGACGTCGCCGATTGCGAGGTCGGCGTCGGAGAGGGCGTCTCTCGCCTCCGTCTCCTCCAGGCCGACGAGGTCGGGGACGGTGACGGCTTCCTCTCCCGAGCAGGCAGCCGCGGAGGCGGCCAGCACGACGACGGCGATGAGGAGAGCCCAGAGCAGGCCACGGCGAGTCCCCTTGCGTGGCGTGGTCGGCCCAGATCCAGCTCGCATGTCGCACCCCCCGATAGAGAACCTGCGCAGGAGCGCAGCCCTGCTGCCCCGTAGCTACGGCATACCCGCTTCGTCGGAAGGCAAGCCGCTCTCGTCGGAAGCACCGTCTTCTAGATGCATCTCACGTCTCTCGACCCCGGCTCGGCCCCGCGGCGGAGGTCACCGGACTTGGACGCCCTCGTCTATTTCTACCTCATTCGGAGTAGATGTCGGTGTCGGCGTCGCAGTCCGTGTGGCCGTGGCGGTGGGCGTCGATGTCGGTGTGGGTGTACTTGTGGGTGACGGCGCCGGCGCAGAAGGCTCCATGACTGTGAAATCGACACCCTCAGCGGTGCCCTCCTCGGTGGTGACGCTGATCCTGTAGTCACCGGGCTTCGCGTCGTCGGGCACAGTGATGGTGATCAAGACATCGGACCACTCTTCGACCGTGGCAGTCGCGGTGCCGAAGCCGACTGTGCTCTCCCCCTGCTCCTCACCGAACATCTCTCCGCCGATCGTCATCTTCGACCCGGGATCTCCTCTGCCGGGAACGATGGCGTCGATCTTCGGTACCGACTCCGACACCGACTCCGACGCCGACACCGACTCCGGCTCCGACTCTTCTCCGCAGCCAGTGGCCAGTCCCACCGTGACGGCGAGGACACACACCGCAGACGCGATCGCGATCATCCTTGCTGTACCCATCACTCCTCCTGTCTGGTGTCGGTCTCCCCCTCGAGCTGGTTGACCAAGTGGCACTGCTGACACTCCACCCGACGCTACCCCTCGCCCCGTTCAACCTCACCTTCGACCGTCGCGCAGATCGTCGGGAAGTACGGACGGTGCCACCTGGGTGTCTGCCAGCATGAGTTGTTCGTATCGGGGGGAGCGGAGGTGGCTGCATCGGAGCTAGTCGTCTAGCGCGACCATCTCCTCGCGCCAGCTCGGCCGCCTGTCTTCCTCGGAGGCGCCGGCGAATCTGACGGCCCCGGTGGCTTCCCCGGCTCGGTCTGCTCCTCTGTCACAGGCATCTCGTCCCTCCTGGCCTGTCTCCCAGTACTATCGGCACGATAGCAGTGCGCGACGAGCCGGGGGGCCGTTTGCCGTTGGCAGGAGGGGTGACGGTGGAGCCGTCGCCTCGGGGTAGCCGGGGGCGGGGCTACTCGACGGTGACGACAATCTCGGCAAGACGTCCGGAGACCACCCCATCGGAGTAGTCCACCACAGTGTCGCCCTCCATCTTCTCGCCGTTCTCGCCGAACCGTTCGATGAGCTCGGCCGGCTGCGGTGGAACGAGCCCCTCGACGATCAGGAACTCGACCCACATGTCGATCGGCTCCTCGGGAGCGCCACTGACTGAGCCCTTTGTTCCGACGGATTTCGCGGGCCCCTCGCTGCAACCCGCCTGCAACCCTCCTGCAACCGAACCTGGCGTCACGGGGTGGTGCTGAACGGTAGTCGCCGGGACTGGGCGCTACGGGAGAGCGCCCCCTCGGCCCTCTCGTGCTCGCACTTGCTGGACTCGGCTGGGGCGTGCTGTGGCAGCAGCAAGGGGCCGGCGACATGGGCGCCGGCCCCTTGCTCACTCGCTGTGTCGTGCCACGGCTGGTCCCGAGATCAGGTCCGAAGTCCCGGATCGGGTCTGCCGGAGTCGGACGCTCGCCTAGTTCGGCCAGATCGGCGACCAGTCACTGTTCCCGTTGCCGGGCCCCGGAGAGTCGCCAGGACCCATGGTGTTCAGCGCGTTGTGGTTGGCGTGAGCGCCGGACTGGTTGTGCCCTGGAAGGAACGTGTAGTTGCCGTTGGGAAGCACACCGGCGTCGGGGCGATGGTTGAGGACGCCCTTCCCGACCGCCGGGCAGAGGAAGCCGTCGGTATCCCCGCCCGGTCCCACGACGTCGGGGGCGCCGGCGAGTGCCGCGCCGGCTCCGAGTACCATGAAGGCTGCCAGGGCTGCCATGGCAGCCATGATCCCGAACTTGACGTGATGCCTCTTCGACATCCTCTCCTCCTTTGCCTCGGTTCGCGGTCCAGCCTGTTCGATGGACCACCTGAGGAGGGCTGACGGGCCTGGGTGGCCGCCGTCCTCCTTCGCAGTGCACGGTACCCGGCCGGTCTTGCGTCCTGCTTGCGCGACTCTTACGAGAGCATGAACGGTGGCATGGCTCACCATCCCGCCTTGGACGGGCGGTAGCGTCTCTCTGACTCCGCCCCGCCGAAACCTATGCCGGAGGTGGCCCTGGGGCTAGCATGAGAAGTGGACCGACGAATGGGGTGCGGTCAGAGCGCGTGAGTGACCGCCGCTGGCGCTGCAGAACCGTTGTCAGCGAAGACGACAGGGCGTCTCGGACCCCTTGCTTGCGGCCGAACGAGTGATAGGTTCAAGGCGTACGATTACTAGCATGTGGGGGCCGATCCTTCCGCCTGCCACCCGGTCACCTGGGCGGAAGAGGAGCCAATGGTGAGACCGACCCTTGATCGAAGGAGGGCGGTCTCTTCCTTATGCGCTGTCCCGGTTCATCACGGCCTTCGACCTCTCGGTCTCGTCGTCCGGCACTTGCACGGTCAGGAGCTGGGAGTGGGCGACGAGGACGTCTCTGGCAGCCCGTGGTCAGAGCGAACTCCAACTCTCAAGGCCTCCCCTGTCGCACGGGGAACCAAGCGGCAAGCCTCGGAAGGGCTTGCCTGCGCGACACAAGGAGCGAACCATGCGAAGAATACTGATCTTGACGGCTGCGGCTGCCCTGTTTCTAGCGCTGGCTGCCGTGCCCGCTTCGGCAGTCGGCGGAGGCACGGTGGTGGGTTGGGGCGACAACACCTACGGCCAGGCGACCCCTCCGGCGGGGCTCAGCGAGGTGGTGGCCATCTCCGCCGGTACATACCACGGTCTCGCCCTGAAGGCCGACGGCACGGTGGTGGGTTGGGGCCACAACGGCTATGGCGAGGCGACCCCTCCGGCGGGGCTCAGTGAGGTAGTGGCCATCGGCGCCGGCAACCGCCACAACCTCGCCCTGAAGGACGACGGCACGGTGGTGGCCTGGGGCTGGGACTACTACGGGCAGTCGAGCCCCCCGGCGGGGCTCAGCGACGTGGTGGCGATCGCCGTCGGCATCAATCACAACCTCGCCCTGCAGGCCGACGGCACGGTGGTGGCCTGGGGCAGAAACCAACACGGCCAGACGAACGTCCCGGCGGGGCTCAGCGACGTGGTGGCCATCTCCGCCGGCGGCGGCCCGCACAGCCTCGCCTTGAAGGACGACGGCACCGTCGTCGCCTGGGGTCTGAACGATGAAGGACAGTGCGACGTCCCGGCGGACCTCAGCGACGTGGTGGCGATCTCCGCCGGCCGCTTGCACAGCCTCGCCCAGCAGGCCGACGGCACGCTGGTGGCCTGGGGCAAGGACAACGATGGCCAAGCGACCGTCCCGGCGGGGCTCGGCGACGTCGTGGTCATCGCCGCCGCTCACTACCACAACCTCGCCCTGCAGGACGACGGCACGGTGGTGGCCTGGGGCCGCAACGGTGACGGGCAGTGCGACGTGCCGGCGGGACTCAGCCACGTGGCGGCCCTCTCCGGCGGCGACGCGTTCAGCCTCGCCCTGGTCGCACCGAGCGACTTCGTCACCGGTGGCGGCTGGGTCGACTCACCGGCGGGCGCCTACCTGCCTGACCCGTCCATGACGGGCAGGGCCAGTTTCGCCTTCATCTCCAAGTACAAGAAGGGAGCCAACGTCCCGACCGGCGACACGGAGTTCCAGTTCCGCGCCGGCGACCTCAACTTCGACTCGACAAGCTACGACTGGCTGGTGGTCACCGGCAGCGACGTCGCCAAGCTCAAGGGAACGGGCACAATCAACGGCGCAGGTGAGTACAGGTTCCAGATCTGGGCCGGTGACGCCGACCCGGACACGTTCCGCATCAAGATCTGGAGCGGGGACGGGACCGTCGTCTACGACAACGGCATGGACCAGGCGATCGGCAAAGGCAACATCGTCATCCACACCAAGCGCAAGTAGGGCACTCGATGCGGGCCGCTGACGCTGTCAGCCTGGAGCCCGAACTCGTCATCTGAGAGAGCCTGCGGGCGGGGCCGGCATGCCGGCCCCGCCCCTTCTGTCTCGAGGCGCAGGCTTCATCAGGTGGCGGTGACGGCTGGGCGCAGGAGGCGGGGCCGCCGGTTCGCCTTGCTGGGAACGCCTATGCGGCCGTGCTGTCAATTCCCAGTACCTGTGTTGCCGCCAAGTTGCTGACGAGACGCTACACCACGGCCCAACACGCCTGAATACGGGGCAGCACGCGACCTCGCCACAACCTTGGACTGTGCAGCACAGAAGGGCACGGAGCACCACTGCCCGTCACGGCAGGAAGACGTCTCCTGACCTCTGCCGCACCCGGTACCGTGACTGTTCGCCTAGGGCTGCCCCGACCTCCCTACGCCCCGGCTCTCATCCCACGTCGGATCGAACCAGCCGCAGATCACGACGAACTCCGGGTATTTGGCTGAGAGCAGTTCGGTCAGCTCCGTCGACAGCTGCCAGCCCCTGGGGATCGCCACGCCCTTCGGCCAGAGGCGCTTCCTGAAGGCTTCTCCTGGTGGCGGATCGCTCATGCCCTCAGTGTAGCCGATGGGCCAAGCCACATCGGGCACCATCGGGCCTCCGCCGAGCATCACCTAGGCCTGATGAGACACCTCTCGACGTCACGAGTGACGGGAACCTCTTCCCTGCCGCCGGCCACATCTGAAGGTCAACATAGCCCCGGGGATCTCCGAGGGCAGGGGGGATACCGACGCTGGCCTCGGAGACGCATGAGCGGAGCCGGCGACTCACCCGTAGGCACCCGAACGGCGAAGCGTCTTGGCAAGAAGAATCGTGCGACTCGCGGCCGCCCCGAACGCGGATCTGGCAGTTCTGGTATCCGATCAGTGCCCCGGCCTGTCTCCACGCTGCCGCGACGCCGATGTGGCTAGCTAGTGATCTTCCTCGATCCCCGCTCGACTCGGCCATCGGACGTTCCACGATGCCGAGTGCCCCTTACCCTTGCGTGCTGCCGCAGTCTTTCTGATGCGATATCGGCCACGATGTACTTGAGCAAGGCCTTGTGCTTGTAGAAGGTAGCCTGCATGCTCTGCGCGTTCTTGTAGGCCCCGGGGTGAACTGCATCGAACTCGGCGTGCAGGCTCGCCCAGCCCTCCACGCGACCGTTGGGGAAGCGCTCGCCTACGAACCTCAGAAGCTGATGGACTCGCCCGAGCGGGCTTCTCCGCTTGTGCGCATCCTGGCCGAACACCTTCTCCGCGATCATCTCGTATGCTTCGCTCACCTCCTTGGGCGTCACGCGCGATATGGCGATGCGAAGCACCACGGTGGGGATCGTCGCCTCGAAGTCAGGGTTGACCCAGGGAGTGTCCGGCAGCCAGTCCGAAAGCAGGAAGGCCACGGCTTCTGCACTGTGACAGCCCGTGCACTCGGCGATGTAGTCGGCCTCATCCTTGAGCCACGTCAGAGGCTGCGCCTCACCGGCATCCAGCACCGCAGTGCCGTAGTAGATGCGTAGAGACTCCCAGGTCATCGACCCGCTGCTGTCGAGTCGCGTGGTCATCGGGAGCAGTGCCTCTTCGCCGCCCAGGGGCTGCTCGGAGCCCTGAGCTGAGTAGCTGGACCCCACCCAAAGCCTCCGGCGAACACCTTGCGGTTGCAGACGGGTTGCAGACGGACGGGATGAAGGCCCGCGAAGGGTCTCACCGCTGACGCTCTGAGCGTAGAAGACGGGCTGGAAGGTGTCCTCGAAGCATTGTGTTACCGCCCCATCGAGGCGGTGACGCCCGTCAGACCTCTACCCCAGAGGGCGAGCGGCTGGCACGGAGCCCGCGAAGCGGAACTGCGAATCCCATGACACCCATCCAGCCTATTGCTAGGGTCTTCTGCAGAAGGGGGCGGTCTGCGGCGATGTCTTCTGCGGACTGCCTGCTGCCTCTTCGACGCGCCGATCGGAGTCGTTGATGACCCAACCTGGGAGGGTACTCGTCCTCGGTGGCACCGGCCACTATGGCCGGCGCATCGTCAGCAGTCTCGCAGCGAAGGGTGTGTCGGTGCGCGTCCTCACGCGAAGTGTTGAGCGGGCAGGCACTGGCTTCGCGGAGATCGTCGAGCTCGTGGAGGGCGATCTCCAGTCGGGCGAGGATGTCGCCCATGCGCTCCAGGGAGTCGATCGCTTGGTGGTCGCCGTCTCTGCGTTCACGCGAAGTCAGATCCGCGAGATGGCGGCCATCGAGAGAGACGCTGTGATCGCTGCGCTGGACCAAGCCAAGGCTGCGGGGGTCAAACGGGTCGTCTACATATCGGTCTTCGACATTCGGTCGCAGATCGCGGATCGGCTGCACCTGGACAGCGCCAGAATCAAGCTGCACGTCGAGGCGTATCTCAGGTCGTCCGATCTCGACTGGACCGTACTCGGCGCCCCGCCCTCGATGGAGATCTTCTTCGCGATGCTACGTGGCGACCGTATGGTCGTGCCTGGCGGGGGGCCAGAGGCTGTCCCGACGATCTCACCAGCTGATCTAGGCGAGATCGCGGCGCAGGCAGTCCTGCGCGACGACCTCGGGGAACAACGCATACGACTGGCCGGGCCGGAGCTCCTCTCCTTTCCCGAAGCGGCCAGGAGACTGTCGGCGGTCTACGGCAAGACGATCCGACTCGTGGCGATTCCACTGATCCTCCCGAAGATCGCCTGGTATGCGACGCGGCCCTTGGCCAGGCTCTCACGTTCTCTGGACTACGCGCACACGATTCTGGGATTCGCACTGCTCCTGAACGCGTTCCCGCAGGATCTGGCTCAGGCATCGGTGAACGACCATGAGAATCTGGTTGGCACATTTGACTACACTCCGACCACGCTGGAGATGGAGGCGAGGCGGCGGCTGGGTCCGAGCTAGGTTGGACGGTACAACCTGGAGTTCGCGGCCTCTCCACCGAATCCTGACCGCCTTCTCGGGGTCTCGGCGGATGGGACGCCTTCCCGACACTGGCTTCGGTGTCAGCTCCGCGTCCATGCCGACCAACACGACCGAAGAGACGAACCCGATCAGACGGTCGCGGACAGAAGCCGACCTGCTCACCACTGCGAGGCCGGCGCTGCCCTGGGCTGGCGCTGCATCAGTGGTGCCTGAGCGTCGGACGGGCGCCGACCACGTAGGCAATGGCGTGGGCAAGGAGCCCGATGCCCCAGGGGATGGTGACCCAGTAGGCGTACTCCAGCCCGCCGCCGGACACGATGTCCTGGACCCAAAGGAACGCGTTGACCGCTGCGAAGATGGCGACGTGCGCCACCAGCGCCGCGAGCTCACTCTGCTGATCGCGGACCTGTGGGTGACGAAGGTCCCGTACTGCCGAAGCCACGGTAACCACCAACATGACGACGCCGACGATCAGCAACCCGTAACCCCACCCGGACGCGATGTCGCCCACTCGCCAGGTAAGGTCGCCGCCGAGCCCCACGTACTGGTCCCCTCCAGCGTACAGAATGAACAAGCCCATGAAAGCCGCGATGGCGCCGACGATCCCGAGGACCCATTCGGTGACCCTGGCCATGAGCACCTCCTCGTCGAAAGCCCCTACCCCGAAGGAAACTGTGAGCCCCTCATGTTCTCATTCTGACCGACTCTGAGAGATGCAAACTGCACATCGCGTTGGCGGCCTCGTCATACCAATCATGACCTACCGCCTCGCGGAGACCATCGCCGGTAGGGTCCCGAGGTCGCCAGACGATTGGCGTTGGAGAGATGCGACCGAGGCGACGAAGGCGACACATCAGCCCAATTCGCCCCTTCATGCGGCTGACTCGCGCGTACAAGCTGGAGTAGCGGCACCCCCACCGTGACCTGGTCGGGCTGCCCGGGGTCTCAGCGAGCAGGGACCGCGCACCGACGCAACTGACCGAACCGACGCTTCGCCCCGATCTGTCGGTTCTGGCGGTTGCGTCATACCACCGGCGTCAGCTTCGCATCCATGCCCGACCAACGCGACCGAAGCGGCGAAGGGACCGATGGTCTCCTCGGTCGCTTTCGTCTCGCGCGGCCGCCGCGCCTGGACACCGATTGTCGTCAGAGCCATGACACCCGCAACCGGGCGTTCATTTGGGAGCGCGGCTGGCGATCGTGCAGGCGGGAGTCGCCCCCGAGAAGGGACGACCCCCGCGCGTACTGAGAGGCCTAGTGCAGTTGGACGTGCCCCCGCGTGGATGGGCGCGTGGGCGGCAGAAGAGCCTGTCGAGCGCTGCCGCCCCGCATGTCCTCGCGGCGCGTGGTCCAGTCTGCCCTATCCCAGAGTGGTCGTGGTCGTCAGTCGATGGGGCCCGTCGGCGGTTGTGTGAAGACCATGTAGTTGTTGATGGCGTCGCAGATGTCCTTGAACGCCTCCAACCTATCCTCGCTCATGGCACCCACGTTGTAGCGCTCGCGTAGCTGCAGCAGGAGTTCGTTCACCGTCATGACCCCATCGGCGTCGCTGACCACGGAGTCCCAGCCTGGAACACTTGAGATGTCGACGACTGTTGTGAAGCCCAGCTTGTCGGAGGCCAGATTCAGCCAGAGGGTCAGATACTGCGCCCGGGCCATCCTGGCAAGACCCCGTTTCTTCCCCGAGACGTCCAGGTACCCGTCGAGCGCCGCGATGTCCATCCCGGAGAAGCTCTGGCTGCCGGCGATCACTCGCTGGATCAGCGCCAGCATCTCGGTCTCCGTGTGCTTGTGGCGCCAGTTCTTCCAGTACCCCAGCGTCCGCGGTTCGGCGCGGTCGCCGTCGTAGATGGGGTTGCTCGGGTGCTCTGCGCCGCGCTCGGGCAGGATGACGATCTCCTCACCGGCGGCTTGCGGCTCGGCGAGCCAGCCTTCGGGGACCTCCTCAGAGAAGGGAGACCGCGTCTCATGGCCAGACCATCGAAGTACTCACCGGAGTTCCGGCAGCGCAGTGTGCGCATCGCCCGCGAGTCGGAGCGTCCGATCGCCGCGGTCGCGCGTGACCTCGGCATCCACCACGAGACCCTGCGCGTCTGGGTGCGCCAGGACGAGGCGAACGACGGCACCCGCGCCGACCGGCTGGCGAGCGCCGAGCGCGAGGAGCTGGCGACGCTGCGCCGCGAGGTCCGTGACCTGCGCCGCGCCAACGAGATCCTCAAGGCGGCGAGCGTGTTTTTCGCCCGCGAGCTCGACCAGCCCCGTCCGAGGTGAGCGCCTTCGTCGATGCGAACCGCGCCCGCCTCGGGGTCGAGCCGATCTGTCGGGAGCTCGAGGTCTCGGTGAGCGCCTACCGCGCCCGCAGGACCAGGCCACCCTCGGCCCGTGCCCTGCGTGACGTCTGGCTGCTCGCCCAGATACGCCGCGTGCACGCGGGCAGCGGCGGCGTCTACGGCCAGCTCAAGGTCTGGGACGAGCTGAACGAGACCGGCGTCCGGGTCGCCCGCTGCACCGTCGAGCGCCTGATGCGCGGGAACGGCCTCGTCGGCGTGGGGCCGGTCGAGAGCAAGAAGACGACCCTGCCGGGCCTCGCCCCGCTGGCCGCCCCGGACCTCGTGCGCCGGGACTTCACGGCCACCCGCCCCGACGCCGTGTGGCTCTCCGACTTCACCTACGTGCGCACCTGGCAGGGCTGGGCTTACCTCGCCCTCGTGCTCGACGTCCATACGCGGCACATCGTCGGCTGGCAGCTGGCACCGCACATGCGCCAGAGTCTCGTCACGGACGCCTTCGAGATGGCGCTCGCCGCCCGTCAGGAGCATGAAGGCGGTCTCGTGGCTCACAGCGACAACGGCTCCCAGTACACATCCTACGAGCACACCGAGCGGCTGAAGAGAGCCGGCATCGCCCCGAGCCGCGGGCGCACCGGCACGGCGCTCGACAACGCCATGGCCGAGAGCGTGATCTCGACGCTCAAGCGCGAGCTCATCAGCCGCTACCGCTGGCCGACACGCCTCGACCTCGAGCTGGCTCTCGTCACCTACGTCGGCTGGTACAACTCACGACGCCGACACCGCTCGCTGAGGCACCGGGGAGAGACGCGGATGCGACGACTCACGCCGCAGCAGATGCTCGAGCTCTACAACCAGAAGACCGCAGCAGATAGCATGGTTCCCAAGTAACTCAGCCGCCGCGGAACCCGGGGCGTGCCAGAACGACACCTGGGTCTGCACGGAAGCGATCTGCGGCACGCCGTCGCCGTCCAGCTCGCTCAGCACGAACGACTCATAGGCCGTGCGAAAGAGGTCATCGGCCTCGAGCGCCGCGGCGATGAAGCAGGTGAGGTGGTCCTCGCGCGCCTGGGTCAGTGGGGTTGTCTCCCAGAAGAGGTTCATCGGCGGATCCCCCGGTCTCGCGTTTGGCACCACAGGCATTGCTCTGGACACCATAGCAGTCGCAGGAAACCACTCCCTCGTGTTCGGGTGTTGCTGAAGCTCGACATAGCGCCTCCCATCTCCGAGGCCGAGGGGGAGATACCTTCGTGGCGTCGGAGATATGTGCGAAGGAGCTGTCCGGCTACCCGAGGGCTGCGACGAACGCGCCATGTGCACGGTAGCCGGGGAGGCCACCTGCTCGTCCGGACTCAGTCCTCCTATAGGACAAGGTTGAACAGGAATCCCACGAACATGATGCCGGCGCCGACCACGCCCAGGAAGGCAGCGATGAGCGGCCACTTCAACACCTTGCGCAGGATGATCGTCTCCGGCAAGGAGAGGGCGATGACGGCCATCATGAAGGCCAGAGCAGTACCCAGGGCGGCGCCCTTCTCCAGCAGCGCCTCGACGATGGGGATGATGCCGGCGGCGTTGGAGTACATGGGGATGCCGAGAAGAACAGCGGCCGGGACGCTCCACCAGGCGCCCTCCCCCATGATGCCGGCAACGAAATCCTCGGGCACGTAGCCGTGGATGGCGGCGCCGACGGCGATGCCGGCGACCACGTAGACCCACACCTTGCCCAAGATGTCCTTGACGGCCTGCCACGCGTAGGCGACGCGGGCTGCCCAGTCGAGCGCCTCTCTGCCGACATCGGCGTCGCCCATGCGAATCTCGCGCACCCAGTCCTCGACGTAGCGCTCAAGCTTGAGACGGCCGATCACCCAGCCGGCAACGATTGCGATGATGAGGCCGGTGACGAGGTAGAGGGCAGCGACCTCCCAGCCGAAGAGCCCATAGAGGAGCACCAGGGCGATCTCGTTGACCATCGGTGCGGCGATGAGGAAGGAGAAGGTGACGCCGAGCGGGATGCCGGCCTCGACGAAGCCGATGAACAATGGCACAGCCGAGCAGCTGCAGAACGGGGTGGCGATGCCGAGACCAGCGGCCATCACGTTGCCCGTCGTCTCGCGACGCCCGCGCAGCAGCGATCTAGTGCGCTGTGGGCTGAAGAACGAGCGCACGATGCCAACGCCGAAGACGACGATGGTGAGGAGGAGCATCACCTTGACGGTGTCGTAGACGAAGAACTCGAGCGCGGAGGCGAAGCGGCTGTCGGCAAGCTGCAGTGCATCGTCGAACAGCCAGCTGACGAACGGCAGCCAATAGTGGTAGACGACGGCCCAGAGCACCACGCCGCCGCCGACGCGAGCCCAGAGAGGGAGATGCGCGAAGAGACGCCCAAGCGGTTCGCGCGGCGTCCGTGATCGTACGTCCTGAACGACGCCCTGTCCCGCGACTTCTGGAGCCGGCGAGGTGTCACATTCGCAGGTGGGTATCACGCGATCCGCCGCCGAGCTCTCTCCGTCCGTGTTCGCTGCCACGCCAGTGACTCGCTCGCTCAACGGAGACTCACTGCGATGCGCAAGCCAGACGCTACGGTGAAGAACATCCTCATTCTTGCCTCACTCAGATAGCACGGTCGACGCTCGGTCACGCATCGAGGTCTTGGCACCCACTCATCAAAATATCTTGACCATAAACGAATGTCAATGTACCATGGCGGCACGACCGGTGCCCGCACCTGGCCGATTGACCCGTGCCGTTGGCCGTGTCTGCCTGCGTCCAGGAGGTGGCCTGCGACCCGCCGAGGAGCTGACATGAAGACCGCCAGAGACGCCGATGACGTCGCCAGCATCGTCGGGTACGCACCGTTCTTCAGGGCGCTCGCCAATCCCACCCGCGCTCAGATCATCGAGTTCCTTCTGAGCGGAGAGCGCTGCGTCTGCGAGATGACTGGGCCACTCGACCAGAGCCAGCCACTCGTCTCGCATCACCTTGCCCTGCTGCGCGAGGCCGGCCTGGTACGCATGCGCAACGAGGGTGCGCGAACCTACTACTCGATTGCCTGGGAGCGGTTCGACGGCGACCTTATGGGGCTCCTGGATTGCGTCGACCGCCTACGTAGCATCCCAGCCATCCCCAACAACGCTGGCGACGCCTGTTCGAGCAACGGCGGGAAACCGGCGCGACGCGACGCCCCATGACGGCGATGAGAAGGAGACAGACGTGAAACTTGAGATTCTTGGGTCCGGCTGTGCCAACTGCGAGAAGCTCATGGCCCTGGCTGAAGAGGTCGTGAGCGAGCTCGGCATCGCCAACGCCGAACTCGTCAAGGTGGAGGACTTCCCCAAGATCATGGCCTACGGGGTCATGTCGACGCCCGCCCTCGCTATCGACGGCGAGCTCGTGATGAGCGGCAGGGTGCCGTCGAAGGCCGAGGTGTCGAAGCTCGTCGCCGGGGCTTCGGACTCGAAGTGATGACGAGGACGGCTTCCGGCAGTCGACCCGCACCCCCGAGACCGGTCCAACTTGGCTGCAGGGCTTCTCGACTTGCCTCTCACGGCGGTAACACGGGTTCAAATCCCGTATGCGCTACCACCCCTCTTCACGCTTATATGCACGGGTTCTGTGTGTCCCCGAGGATTAGGACGATCCCTCTCTGCAACCCTCCTGCAACCGAACGTGACGTCAGGCGATGGTGCTGAGCGACAGTCGCTGGTACTTCCCGACACTGGAGAGCGCGCCACGTTCGCACTTCCTGGCAGCCCGGCTGCAACCAGACTGCGACCCAGATGCGTGCGCCTGGGTGGGAGCGATCGGGGCGCGGTGGCAACGCCGGTACTGCGGGAACGTGGCCAGCTCACATCTGCAGACCGCCATGACACACACGCTCCCCGCTGCTAGAGTCCTCTTCCGAGACGGCAGGATGTCGCGCGAGGCGGAGGCCTACAGGTCCCATGTCGCAGTTCACGAGGTGGGCAGAGAAGGAGCGTAGCCCGGGCGTGCGGATTGTCGCTTTGATCCTCGCAGGCGTCCTCTTCGTCGTGCTCCTGCCATATCTGATCATCGTCGTGTGCCGCAGGCTGGATCGCCGGCTTCACTTGGACCGTCTGAAGCCCGGGCCGGCGTTTCTCGTAATCGGGGCCATGCTCGTCGCCGCTGGAATGGCTCTCGCGCTCTGGTCCATAGCCGCACAGGTCACTCGGGGCGGAGGCACGCCCCTCCCGGTGCTGCCGACTCAGCACCTGCTGACGAGCGGCCCGTTCCGCTACTGTCGGAATCCGATGACACTTGGGACGATCCTGGCGTTCCTAGGCGTGAGCATCGCCGCGGCGACCGTGGTCGGTGCCGCCTCCGTGCTCGTCTTCGGCGGGCTTCTCGTCCTCTACCTCAAGCGAGTGGAAGAGAAGGAACTCGCCGAGAGATTCGGTGAGGACTACATGAGCTACATGCGAGAGGTGCCCTTCATCGTCCCGAGGATGCCGAGGCGGCACGGCAGGTGACGGGGACGCCACTGACTCTCTCGACAGCTGGCACTCAAAGGGGGTGAGGGCAGTATTGGAGCCTGACGATCGCCCTTCTGAACCGAGGAGATGATTCATGGGCATGCTGGATGAGCTTCGGATCGTGGTCGAATCAGTCCCGGCGAGTCAAAGTACCGTCGACGAGGGAGGAGAGGTCGTCGACACGATCGATCGCAGCAAGGTGCTGGGTGCCATCATCGCCTTCGAGAAGGAGCACCCGGGGCTGGTGGACAAGACAGTGCGATGCGATGCGTGTGGAGCTGGGTTCGCGGATCGCGCGACGCTACGCCACGACCTTCTGCGCCGGATGGATGTCTGCCCCGCCTGTACCAGGGATGCCGCGCCATGAAGGTGCTGACGCTTCTGTCGTGTCGAATCTCGCCGGTAGAGGCGACGAAGGACCCACGATCGGCTGGTCGAACCCGATCCTGGAGTGTCAGTGCGAAGCCCGGGCGTAGCGCCATACACGGACGTGCGCAAGGGCTGGCAGGGCGAAGCGGGGGAGGGCTGTGTCGCACGTCGCAGTCACCGGCGGCTCCGGGCTCGTGGGAGCCAACTTGGTGCGAGAACTCGTCCAGACAGGGAGCCAGGTCCGCGCCATTGTGCACTCCGACAGCCGGGCCTTGGAGGGGCTCCCGGTCGAACGAGTGCAGTGCGACATCAGGGATGCTCGGGCCGCGTCTGAGGCAGTCGCCGGAGCCGAGTTCGTCTACCACCTAGCGGGCTCCATCAGCGTCGGTCAGCTTCCTGCGCAGCACGTCCGTGCCGTCAACGTCGACGGCACGGAGAACGTCGTGCGAGCCTGTCGGCGGGGAGGCGTAGAGCGGATGATCCACTGCAGTTCAATCCACGCCCTCGATCACCGGCCAGACGATCTCCCGGTCGACGAGGAGCGCCCTCTGTGGGCGGACCCTCGGCGTTGCTCGGTCTACGACTGGTCGAAGGCGTCGGCGGAGCGCGCTGTGCTCGAGGCGGTCAGGCAGGGACTCGACGCCGTGATCGTCAACCCTACGGCGATCATCGGACCTTATGACTTCAGGCCCTCTTGGATGGGCCAACTGATCGCCCGGATGGCGCACGGCCGCCAGCCGGTGCTGCTGAGCGGCGGCTTCGACTGGGTCGACGCGCGCGACGTGGCTGCCGGGGCGGCGGCTGCGGCGAGGCGCGGTCGGACAGGTGAGCGCTACCTGCTGTCCGGCCACTGGTGTTCGCTCCCGGAGATGGCCGCCATCGTGGCCGAGGCCAGCGGCCGGGCTCCACGCTATCTCACGATCCCGCTGGGCTGGGCGCAGGCTCTGGCCTATCCGTATTCGCACGCGGTCGGGCTACTGGGCAGAGTGACGCCCTTCACCCCTGAGGCGCTTGAGGCCGTGCGCCACTGTCGCCTGGTGAGCAATGCCAAGGCGAATCGCGAGCTTGGCTATGCTCCACGAGCGTTGCGCGAGACGCTGGAGGACACGGTCGCCTGGCTGGATGAGCATGCGCGATCCGCACGCGCTTGACCGCGGAACCATCCGAGGCTGGCGCGCTTCTTGTCTGCGTGTCACGTCGGCGTTGCGTCGGTGCGGGTCGCACGGCGCCTGCGTGTGTGGCCGCTTATATGCACGGGTTTTGTGTGTCCCCGAGGATTCGGACGATCCCTCTCTGCAACCCTCCTGCAACCGAACGTGACGTCAGGCGATGGTGCTGAGCGGCAGTCGCTGGCACCGCGCGACACTGGAGAGCGCGTCCGCACAGCTTGCTGAGACAACGGCCGCCGACGTTCGAGACGACCGTCTGGCGGGACCTCTCGCGCTCTGACTACACCCTGCCGACTCCTACACAGGAGGTGGCTCTGGGACTAGCATAAGAAGTGGGCCGAGGAGTGGGGTCCGGTCATCCGCCACAAGGGTGCACGACGTCGACGCTGCTCGCGTCGTATCTGGCTGCCTGCCGATCGAGATCCCGCCTAGCTGTGACGTCCTCCGGGTACGACGCGGCTTTGCCGCAGCGGGACCGAGCGGGAGAATAGGCTCGTGAACCCAGTGCTTCCTACATGGGGTGCCAACGTGGCTGTGATCGTCGCCGGCTCGCTGCTGGTCGGTTGTGGTGCAGCAGGCGATGGGCCCTCCGCAACGCCATCTCTCCACGGCTCGCCGAAGGCGTCGGGCGCCAGCGCTGACGGAACGGGTGCCCTTGTCGTCTTCGACGGCGACTCCCTTACCGTCGGCTACCGGATCGGCTCTCGGGAAAGCTACCCCAGCCAGGTTGCGCGGAGCCTCCCGGAAGGCACATCCATACTCAACGTCGCCGTTTCGGGCCAGACATGGCCGGACCTGTCGGCCGACGCCGTCGAAGAAGTGGATGCCCAGTACTCGGTCGACCGCCCGGCCAATGTAGTGGTCGTATGGGCGGCAGCCAACGACCTGGCGATGGGCTACACGGCGAAGGAGGTCGCCCACAACGCTCGCGACTACTGCGCTCAGCGCCGCCGGCACGGCTTCGCCGTCGTCCTCCTGACTATGTATCCACTGCAGCCAAGAAGCATCGACGCCGACTACGAGCGCGAGAGGCGCGCCTACAACGAACTGCTGCGCGTCGGGTGGCACGAATACGCTGACGCCCTCGTCGACGTAGCAGCCGACAGCCGTCTCGGCGACGAGTCGGGACAAGACCGCTCGCGGTACTTCCTCGACCCCGTCCACCTGAACGCGGCGGGCTACCGGGTCATCGCCGAACTAGTGGCTCAAGTCCTGCGGCCGCTCATCGGAAGTCCAGCGCAGTGATCGTAGTCAAACCTCCTGAGTTGTATCCCCTTCGGGCGTCGGCGCGACGCTCTGCGAAGTGCCCAAGCAGCGCCTGTGCCGACTTCTCAGAGACGCCGCGGGGTCGGGCTGACTGGGCCCTCGACCAGGCGAGCCGGCGCCGGAGCGCCTGCGTCGGGTCCGGTCACGATGTGGCGGTGAGTCCGGTGAGTACGCCGTTGACGAAGGGCAGCATGCCGGCGGGTCCAGAGTCCCGGTCCTTCATGTGCACCGTCGTCGAGGTACTCTCAGTGAAGAGGTGTTCGATGATTGCGAGGCGCGTGTCGAGGTCGATTCCAGCACCCATGATCGCGTGCTGGATCGGTTGGGCGGCCATCACTTCGGTGACGTCGTCGAGGCTGGTCCCGGCGAACAGGTCGACGTCGCTGACGATCACGCCGTCGGCTTCGACGTCGTCGAGGACGATGCCGGTACGGCCGAGCAAGAGCACATTGTGGGTCATGAAGGTTCCTTTGGTGTGATCGATTGGGTTCTGATTGAGGAGTTTCCTGGCGGTGATCAGTGCTGCGGGGTCACTGGCCAGTGAGTCGACGGTTCCCGAAGACCCCTCTCTACCACCCGTTTGCAGCCCTCCTGCAACCGAACTAGACGCTACGGGATGCTGCTGGGCGGTAGTCGCTGGAACTGCGCGGCACAACGGCCTGCGCCCGGACGAATCACCGGAGCAACACCCGCCGCCACCGGAAGCAATCGTCTAGTCGGACCTCTCACTAACTGACTACGCGCCCCCGACACCTGTGCACAAGGTGGCTCTGAGACTAGCATAGGAAGTGGACCGACGAATAGGGTCCGGCCAAGTCGCCCTTCCACTACTACCTGGGAAACGATTCGTTGAAGAATGGGATGGACTGGGGCAATGCGGCGGTTCTCGCTGCGGTCTGCGCAGTGTTGATCGCCGCGTCGTTCGTGCTCTTCCAACGCCGCGACATCCGGCAGACGGGGTAGGTGTGGTACCGCAGATCCCGGCATCCGTCGATGGTGTGCTCTGCGATGCCCGGGAGGCGACGATTCCCGTGTACGACGACAGCCTGCTGCGTGGCGACGGCGCCTTCGAGTTCGTACACTGCTACGCGGGCCGGCCGTTCATGCTCGCCGAGCACTTCGACCGTCTGGCCCGGACCTGCGCGACTATCCGCTTGCCCTACCCGCGCGGGCAACTCGAGGCGGAGATCGTCGCGCTGCTCGCATGGGCCGGTCCCATCTTCGCCGGCATGCGCATCGTGCTCACGCGCGGCGGCCGGCGCATCGTGTTCCTGGAACCGGCCCCGGCTTCGCCGCCGGCTCAGCTGGCGTTCGTCACCGACTCGCCGCGGCTGGTGCTGGCCGGCGCCAAGAGCCTCTCGTACGCCGGCAACATGTTGGCCAAGCGCAAGGCTCAGGAGCGCGGCCTCGGAGAGGCGCTCCTCACAACGCCGGACGGCCACGTGATGGAGGCGCAGCAAGCGGCGTTTTTCTGGGTCACCGCGCAGGGCGACCTCTGCACGCCGCCACTCAGCGAGGGGATTCTGGACTCAATCACGCGCCGCGTCATCATGAAGCATCTGGCCGTCGCCGAGCGCGTCTGTCACACGCAAGACGCGCTTGCGGCGCAGGAGGCGTTCCTGGCGGGCACAGCGCGCGAGATCCAGCCTGTGAGGGTCATCGAGGGCCGGGTCTTCGACGACTCACCCGGCCCCGTCACCCAGCAGGCGGTCGCCGCACACCGCCGCGAGGTCGAGCAGCAGCTCGGAATGAGCGCTGCGGAGCTCTGGGACGGTCGCTGAGCGCGGGGTTGGGGGGTGCGCTGGATGCTGCGGTTGGCACCAGGCTGTGAACGCAGCTGACTCGCTGGGTTGCAGACCCGCGTGGGCCAAGGCACGAGCATCTGACCACGCAGGGAAGTGCCACAGTATCGTCACGGGGTGCCGAGTGCGCGACTGAACGTCAGCGGAGAGAGGCGGCTGCCGCCATTCTGCCGACGACATATCCCACCACAGCCCACCACGCTTGAACACAGCCAAGCACGGCGTTCCGCCAGAACCTCATCCTGGTAGGACGATCCCCGCGCGAGCTACCACAGCCCGTGCCAATTGGCCTGGAACCATTTCATCGCGCAACCCCAGACGTCCGGTTCCTCTGAGGGTTCGCCGGGCCTGCCGAGGACAGCCGCCCCACGAGTCCTCCGGATCACCCCGTTGCGCTCCGGCTGCAACCATTCGTTGCTCCTATGTCAACTCCTCAGCTCGCCAGGGCCAGGTCTGGCCGGGTCGCGGGGCCAGCATCTGTCGGTGCGGCCCCGCGCCGCACCTCGGCGCTGCGCATCGCCTGCCAGACAGTGCGCGCCAAGTGGCGCTTGAGGCAGCGCAGCCCCTCGCGCGTGCTCTTAGCCCTCCGTGCGCTTGCGAGCCATGTAGAGCTTCGCCGGCTCATGGCAGCGCAGCTGCGTGATGGCGATGCGGTGCAGGGCGGCGTTCAGGCGACGGTTGCCACGGCGGTTCAGCCGGTAGCGGTCGCTCCGGCCGCTCGAGACCGGCAGGGGTGCGACGCCGGCGTGCATGGCGAAGCGCAGGGCGCCGGCCGTCTCACCGAGCAGGCGGGCGGCCGTGAGGGCGCCGCAGCCGGGCAGCTCGAGGAGTTCGGGCGCGAGTTCGGCGGCGCGCCTTGAGATCTCGCGCCCGAGGGCGGCGATCTCCGCCGAGAGCGTGCGGCAGCGGCGCGTCAGCTCACAGGCGACGCGTGCCTGCACGCCGTCGAGCGGGGCGAGAGCCTCTTCCAGGCGCGCGAGCCAGCAGGCGCGATCGAGCGCCTTGGGCGGCACCGCAAGGTCGAGCGCCAGATCGTGCAGATGCCAGCGCAGGCGGCTCTGGATGCGGGTGCGCTCGGCGACCAGGTCGTCGCGGTGGTCGGCGAGCAGGCGCAGCTCACGCTCGGGGCCATCGAGACGAGCCTCGGGCAGGCCGGGCTCGCGCAGGGCGGCTCGGGCGATCGCCGCGGCGTCGATCGCGTCGCTCTTCCCGCGGCTGCGAGCGCTGCGCCGCACCTGCGCCATGAGCTTGGGCGGCACGCGCACGCAGCCCTCGCCGGCGGCGATGAGGAAGCGCTCGAGGCGCCCCGAGACGTGGCGGCAGTCCTCGAGGGCGAAGCGGCGCTCGGAGCCGAGTGAGCGGGCCCAGGCGAGGAGCCGCTCGCTTCCGCGCTGGTCGGCCGTCACGGTGAGCTCGCCGCGCACCTCGCCGGTGGCGGCCTCGAGGGCGACGACGGTGTGGCTGTTCTTGTGCGGGTCGACGCCGAGTACCATCATGAGCTGTCCCCTTTCGGACGCAGTCTCCGAAGCGAGGGACCGTCGGCGGACACGCCTCAGTGGGGGCACGCCCCGGGTTTGACGGAGGCTCCGTTTCTTGGAGGATCGTATCCTCAGGGAAGGGAGACCGCGTCTCATGGCCAGACCATCGAAGTACTCACCGGAGTTCCGGCAGCGCAGTGTGCGCATCGCCCGCGAGTCGGAGCGTCCGATCGCCGCGGTCGCGCGTGACCTCGGCATCCACCACGAGACCCTGCGCGTCTGGGTGCGCCAGGACGAGGCGAACGACGGCACCCGCGCCGACCGGCTGGCGAGCGCCGAGCGCGAGGAGCTGGCGACGCTGCGCCGCGAGGTCCGTGACCTGCGCCGCGCCAACGAGATCCTCAAGGCGGCGAGCGTGTTTTTCGCCCGCGAGCTCGACCAGCCCCGTCCGAGGTGAGCGCCTTCGTCGATGCGAACCGCGCCCGCCTCGGGGTCGAGCCGATCTGTCGGGAGCTCGAGGTCTCGGTGAGCGCCTACCGCGCCCGCAGGACCAGGCCACCCTCGGCCCGTGCCCTGCGTGACGTCTGGCTGCTCGCCCAGATACGCCGCGTGCACGCGGGCAGCGGCGGCGTCTACGGCCAGCTCAAGGTCTGGGACGAGCTGAACGAGACCGGCGTCCGGGTCGCCCGCTGCACCGTCGAGCGCCTGATGCGCGGGAACGGCCTCGTCGGCGTGGGGCCGGTCGAGAGCAAGAAGACGACCCTGCCGGGCCTCGCCCCGCTGGCCGCCCCGGACCTCGTGCGCCGGGACTTCACGGCCACCCGCCCCGACGCCGTGTGGCTCTCCGACTTCACCTACGTGCGCACCTGGCAGGGCTGGGCTTACCTCGCCCTCGTGCTCGACGTCCATACGCGGCACATCGTCGGCTGGCAGCTGGCACCGCACATGCGCCAGAGTCTCGTCACGGACGCCTTCGAGACGGCGCTCGCCGCCCGTCAGGAGCATGAAGGCGGTCTCGTGGCTCACAGCGACAACGGCTCCCAGTACACATCCTACGAGTACACCGAGCGGCTGAAGAGAGCCGGCATCGCCCCGAGCCGCGGGCGCACCGGCACGGCGCTCGACAACGCCATGGCCGAGAGCGTGATCTCGACGCTCAAGCGCGAGCTCATCAGCCGCTACCGCTGGCCGACACGCCTCGACCTCGAGCTGGCTCTCGTCACCTACGTCGGCTGGTACAACTCACGACGCCGACACCGCTCGCTGAGGCACCGGGGAGAGACGCGGATGCGACGACTCACGCCGCAGCAGATGCTCGAGCTCTACAACCAGAAGACCGCAGCAGATAGCATGGTTCCCAAGTAACTCAGCCGCCGCGGAACCCGGGGCGTGCCATCGCCTTCCCGAGCGTCCCAGCGTGGATGCTGGGTTCCTTGATGCAAGGTCGATAGCAGAGGTTGGGGTAGTATCTGTCTGCTGCAGCTGCAAGATGCGGACAGGGAGTGACGATGGCCAAGGGGTCGGCAGCGAGCGCAGGTTGCGGGACAGGGGCTGTCTACGGGCTGGGCTTCATCGGTGCGGCCGTCTACTACATCCAGACGGCGAGCGGATTCTGGGACGGCGTTCTCGGGATCCTACAGGCTCTGGTGTGGCCGGCCTTTCTGGTCTACGACCTCCTGCGGTTTCTGGGCGCCTAGGTCTCTCACGCTCACGAGCCGACGAGTCCTACTGCATCAGGAGGACGATCTCCGAGTTCCGCCGATTGCGTCGGTGAGTCGCCCTCACTCGCTGAGACTGAGACCCCCGGCAGCCCGGCCAGAATGCGGTGGGGTGCCGCTACCCCAGCTTGCCCACGAGCACAGCTCGACGCGGACCGCATCGGGTCCTAGGACGGCGAGGAATGGACCCGCGAAGGGGAAAGCCGCCATCCGGATGCTGTCTCAGGGTTCGACGATGTTGAACCAGAACTCGAACGAGTCGAGCAGCGAGAGCAGTTCCTGCAACGCCGCGGCCGATCCCTCGATCTCGACCCTACTCTGTCGGACCAGTTCGTCGACGCTCGTTCCGTGTGCCAGGGCCTCGTTCAGCGCAGCGCGGGTCAGCGTCAGGGAGGCATCGCCATCGTCTGCCCGGCGCCCAGCGAAGTGGTTGAGGACGCCATTCCCGACAGCGAGCACGTAGTCCTCCCCGAGGTCGCTGAAGCGTACGCTGATGGTCAACTGCTTGCCGGCTGCCTTGGGCCCGTTCAGGCGCACACCGAGGGTGTCGAAGAGCATCGCCGGTGTCAGCGCAGCAATCACATCATCAGAGGCGGTGTTGGGGGCCGCTCCCGGCTCGACACGGCGCCGCAGTTCCATCGCGCCGGTAAGGTAGAAGTTGCGCCAAGGGCTCGACTCAGCCTGGTAGCCGAGCTGCTCGAGCGCATCTGCCTCGAGGAGGCGCGCCTCCTGGTTCGACGGATCCGCGAAAACCGCGTGGCTGACCACTTCCGACACCCAGCGATAGTCGCCCTCATCGAACGAGCGGCGCGCCCTTTCCAGCAACGCATCCGCGCCACCCATGCACTCGACGTACTTCTTGGCGGCCTCCTCCGGCGGCAGGGCGTGAAGGTGTGCGGGGTTGCCGTCGAAGAAGCCAAGGTAGAGCTGGTAGATTGCCTTGACGTCGTGGCTCACGGTGCCGTAGTAGCCGCGGTTGTACCAGGCGCGAGCAAGTTGCGGCGGCAGCTCCAGCGCCTCGGGGATTTCGAGCATCGTGTACCCGTGGTTGGCCAGCCGCAGGGTCTCGTCGTGGAGGTACTTGTACATGTCGCGCTGGCGCTGGAGCAGGTCCAGGCAACGCTCCTTGCCCCACGTCGGCCAGTGGTGGCTGGCGAAGATCACTTCGGTCTCGTCGGCGAACAGATCCACCGTCTCGCCCAGGAAGTGTGCCCACGCCTTGGCGTCGCGCACCTTGGCCCCGCGCAGCGTGTAGAGGTTGTGCAGCTTATGCGTGCAGTTCTCGGCCATGCAGAGGGCCTTGAGCTGGGGGAAGAAGAAGTTGAACTCGGCGGGAGCTTCGGTGCCCGGCGTGTTCTGGAAGACGAGGCGCACCCCGTCGATGTCGAGTTCGGTGCCCGTTGTGTCGATGATGTCGGTCGGCGGGATCAGCGTGACCCTGCCTGAGGAGGTGGTCTGGCCGAGACCGGCCCCGACGGCTCCCCTCGCGTCCTTTGGCACGAGGTTGCCGTACATGCAGGAGGCGCGCCGCGACATGGTGTTGCCGGCATCGACGTTCTCAGCGACGGCGGCCTCGGTGAAGCCGACCGGCGCGATCACCTTGGCCTTGTCCGCTGCGACGTCTGCTTCGTCGAGGACGCCGCGCACGCCGCCCCAGTGGTCGACGTGGCTGTGCGTGTAGATCACGGCCACTACGGGCCTCTCGCCGAGGTGTCGCCGTGCGAGGTCGAGTGACGCTCGCGCCGTCTCCGCCGAGACGAGCGGGTCGATGACGATGTAGCCGCTCTCTGAGACGATGATGCTCATCACGGAGAGGTCGTGGCCGCACCTGATAGATGCGCTTCGGCACGACCTCGAAGAGGCCGTCGATCTTGTTGAGGCGTCCCTGCCGCCAGAGGCTCGGGTTGATAGTCGCAGGCGCGTGCTCCCCATCTACGAAGTCCCACTGGCGAAGGTTCCAGACGACCTCGCCGCCGTCGCCGCGAATCGCCTCGTCGTCGAGCCTGCCGATGAACCCGCGCTGCGCGTCCTCGAAGTCCTGCGTGTCGTCCCAGGGCAGTTCAGGTGAGTGCGCCAGCTCATCGTTGAGTTGTGCAGTGTAGCGAGTGGCCTGCTTGCGCTCCTCAGCGTTCACGATGCCTCCGTTGTCTTGGTCGCAGACTACGCCGCTGACGGCGCAACTGACTTGACCCCATTCATCGGTCCACTTCCTATGCTAGTGCTTGAGCCACCTCCCGCATAGGTGTCAGCGGGGCGAAGTCGGAGAGGGAGAAGCCCGGCCCGGTGATCGTCTCAAGCCCTGTTCGGGCTTCTCTCAGCATGCCGTGCGGACCGAGGCCGGAGTGCCGCGAGGATCGAGCGGGGACATACTCGCAGTACCCGCAATACCCGCAGAGAAGGAAGCCATCGCGACGGATCGGCATCACCGTGGACTCGAACGGCGTGGCGCAGCGCCTGTCAGCCTCTCCAACCCCGGGGGGTGAGAGGCTGAAAGGCGGCTGTGGTGACGGTGACTATCGCTGCGGAACTCTCTCCATACGCTCCCCGGAGGGCCCCGAGAGAGATCGCCACAGGCGCCTTGCCCGTCTCGATAGTCACAGTGTCACCCGGTGGCGCTCTCAGGCGTGGAGAGGGGGTGACCCGGTGACCCCCTTGCGGCTGGCTCCCACCCGACGGAGCGCTGCGGTGGTACTCGATGCGGTGACCCCTGAGCCTGATAGCAGTCGTAGCATTGCAGCGTGCGCAACCCTAGGGTTTGCGATGCTGCAACACTCTTGGACCACCTCTCTGCCGCCGGGACTGGTGGTGAACGCGATCCTCTGGCAACGAGATGGGAGCAGCATTGCAGCATTGCAGACCCCGGGGGGTCGGCGTGCTGCAATGCTGCCACTCCGATATCAGCCCTCGTTGCGCCAGTAGCCGTAGGCGGCGGGGTAGGCCTCGGCTGCTCCTCATGCATCTCCGACGCCACGGAAGGTATCTCCCTTGGCCTCAGAGATCCCCCGGGCTATGTCGAGTCTCAGAGACGGCCGGCGACGGAGGAGTTAGGCGGCTAGCGGCTTGCGCATCGCCACCCGTCTAGAACGGTCGACCCCCAGTGCGGTCTCACCTGAGAACCGCCGAAGGAGCTCCGCGTCCAGTTCCTGCTCCGGGATCACCTCGAAGCCGATGCTCGCATAGAACGGTGCATTCCACGGAACGTCGCGGAACGTGGTGAGCGTGATCTCGACGCAGCCGCTGTTCAGCGCGTAGTCCTCGACGGCTTCAATGAGAGCAGATCCTACCCCCTTGCGGCCGTGCTTGGGCAGCACGTCGAGTTCGTCGAGGTGCACGCGCCGCCCGTGAACGCTGGCGACTGCGAATCCAACAGGGGTGCCCGCCGGTTCGAGCGCCACCCAGAGGAGGCCCGCCAGTTGTGCTGCCGCCAGGGTGTCCACCGAAGTGACATGCGAAAGCACGGACGGAGGCAGCGAATCGCCGAACCTGGTGGCTGCACCGCGCTCTATGGCGGGTAGCTGGTCGACGTGCTCGGAACCGGCCAGCTGGACGACATAGTCGGTGCTCATCAAGTGGCCCCCGTCCGTCCAGCGCACCGCGGATAGCCCGCGAGCGCAGCGACCATCAGCTCCACTCCGCTACCGCGGCGCTGACGACCCCCACGCTGAGGTACGTCGTCAGCTTCCAGTGCACTGGCTCGTAGCATCGGTGCATGACCCCTCCCTCCGTTGGGCCATCCTATCGGCAGGAGGGTGGATCGCGGCCTGCCGGGCGCTCGGTCAGCACCGATTCACCCAGTGTCACCAGCTGGCGCTACGGCTACAAGCGCATCACCGGCCTCCTGCAGATGGCCGGCTGGGAGGTGAACGCCAAGCGTGTGCAGCGCATCTGGAGGGCTGAGGGCCTCAAGGTGCCGAAGCGCCAGCCGAAGCGCGGCCGTCTCTGGCTGAACGACGGCTCGGCCATCCGCCTGCGGCCTGAGCATCGAAACCACGTCTGGGCCTACGACTTCGTGGCCGAACGCACCCCATACGGGCGCGCTCTGAAACTGCTCACCGTCGTCGATGAGTACACGCGCGAGTGCTTGGCGATCGTGGTGCAGAGAAGGATCACCAGCCACCAGGTGCTGATGAGGCTCTCCGGCCTCTTCCTCCAGTACGGCATCCCCGAGCACATCAGATCGGACAACGGACCCGAGTTCGTGGCCAGGGCCGTCAGAGAGTGGCTCGCCGATCTCGGCGTCACCACCCTGTTCATCGAACCGGGCTCACCCTGGGAGAACGGCTACATCGGGTCGTTCAACGGCAAGCTCAGAGACGAGCTCTTGAACGGCGAGATCCTCTCCAAGCTCAAGGAGGCACAGACCCTGGTCGCCGGCTGGAGACGGCTCTACAACGGCCTGCGTCCGCACAGCTCGCTCGGGCAACGGCCGCTGGCGCCTGAGACGATCGCCTTCCCCGGCTTCGCGCTCTCTGACTTCGCCCCGCCGGCATCTATGCGGGAGGTGCCCCTGGGACCAACATAAGAAGTGGACCGACGAATGGGGTCCGGTCACGTGTCGTGACCGTGTTCGAGGACTTGGCCGCCAACGCGGGCATCAGAGTGGTCAACAAGCGCGGGGAGCTGAACCTTGGCTGACCCTACGCAGTGGCAGGGCAGACTCGTCCGGGCGGCTACGGAAGCGTGCCGCCCGCAAAGCGCTCCTCGAAGAGGGCCGAGAGCGGTCTCCATCCGACCGCCTGCGGTGAGGCCAGGTGGAGGTGCCTGGCGGACTTGAGCACCAGCGCAATCGGGACGGCGAGCGAGGTGCGGCGCAGTGTCCGCGGGTGTGTCGTCGTTGCCAGGGTGATTCCGATCACGCGGCCGTCGATGTTGGCCAGCGGCCCTCCCGAGAACCCGGGCTTCGTGTCTGCCGATGTGACGATCAGCTCCGTGACCTCCTCGAGACACGTGACCCTGACTCGTCGCAGGACGTTGACGACCACGCCTTCGGCAATCGGCTCCTCGAAATGCTGAGCGGCGCCCACGGCAAAGACTGGTGTACCGGGCTGGACCGACGTGAGATCGCTCTCGATTGGCGCAGGCACAAGGTCATCCAGAGTCGTACGCAGAAAGGCGAGATCACAGTCGGGATCTTGGGCCACGACGGTCACCTCGTCTTCGCGGCCTTCCGCGTCGTAGACCGTGATGAAGTCCGCAGGTTCGTCTCCGCCAAGCGTGGCGACGTGGTTGCTGGTCACGATCAGCCCATCATCGCTGAGAACTACTCCGGTGCCGATCATGCCTCGTACCGGGCCTCTGTCGGGCTCAACCGTGACGAGGATGCCGACGGTGGAGTGCAGTACGCGTTCGGCAGAAACCGGAGACGAGGGTGTGCTCGGACCGTCGCGGACGTCTGTGCTGGTGGCCGAGCAGCCACCCGCGAGAGCGACGAGCATGATGAGGAGGGGCCATACAGCTAGCGCCCACCCCGGAATGGGAGGTCCAGGCCCTCTCGTGCGTGGCGACGCGTCCGCCCGTGGGCTGGACGACCCGGCGCCATTCGACCCGGGTCGTCTTGCTATCGGGCTGGGATCTGACCCGGTGAACACCCGGGAGACGGACGCAATCGCTTCGGGAGACACTGCGGCGACAGGTCGCGGGTGCATGGCATCGTGATACCCGCACGAGGAATGGCTCCGCGCGCAGCTCGGCGATGAAGCGGTCCAGTAGCGCGGCCTCTGACTGTACGTACATGGCAGCCCTGCTAGCGACCTTCCTTGTGTGACCGGACCCCATTCGTCGGTCCACTTCTTATGTTAGTCCCAGAGTCACCTCCGGCATAGGTCTCGGCGGGGCAAAGTCAGAGAGCGAGAAGCCGGGGAAGGCGATCGTCTCTGGTGCCGGTGGTCTGTTGCCGAGCGAGCTGTGCGGGCGCAGGCCGTTGTAGAGACGCCTCCAGCCGGCCACCAGGATCTGCGCCTCCTTCAGTGTGCTGAAGATCTCGCCGTTCAGGAGCTCGTCTCGGAGCTTGCCGTTGAACGACTCGATGTAGCCGTTCTCCCAAGGCGAGGCCGGTTCGATGAAGAGCGTCGTGACGCCGAGATCAGAAAGCCACTCGCGTACTGCCTTGGCGACGAACTCTGGTCCATTGTCACTTCTGATGTACTCGGGTACGCCGTACTGGAGGAAGAGGTCGGAGAGCGTCATCAGCACCTCGTGGCTCGTGATCCTTCTGGCCACCACGATCGCCAGGCACTCGCGCGTGTACTCGTCGATCACCGTCAGCAGCTTCAGGGGACGGCCGTCGTGGGTGCGTTCGGCCACGAAGTCGTAGGCCCAGACGTGGTTTCTGTGCTCGGGTCTGAGGCGGATGCAGGAGCCGTCAGCGAGCCAGAGACGGCCTCGCTTGGGCTGCTTGGCAGGCACCTTGAGCCCCTCGGCCCGCCAGATGCGCTGCACGCGCTTGGTGTTGACCTCCCAGCCGGGGCCATCTGCAGGAGGCCGGTGATGCGCTTGTAGCCGTAGCGGCCGAAGCTGCGCGCCAGGCCGATCACGGCCGCCGTGAGCGCGTCCTCGTCGTTGCGTAGCCGCAGCTGGCGGCGCTGGGTGGAGCGTGCCTGGCCGAGGGCACGGCAGGCACGCCGCTCGGAGATGTGCAGCCCCTCGCAGACCGCCTCGACGCACTTGCGGCGGCGCGAGGGGCTCAGAAGTTTCCCCGCGCCGCCTCCTGGAGGATGACCTTGTCGAGGTTGAGGTCGGAGACGGCGCGGCGCAGCCGGGCGTTCTCGCGCTCGAGCTCCTTGAGCCGCTTGGCCTGGGAGACGTCGAGGCCGCCGTACTCACGGCGCCAGCGGTAGTAGGTGACCTCGTGGACGCCGAGAGCCTTGATCACTTCCGGCATCTTCTTTCCCTGGCCGATGAGCACCTCGGCCTGACGCAGCTTGGCGATGATCTCCTCGGGGCGGTAGGTCTTGCGTGGCATGACGTTGTTCCTTCCTGATCGGTCGAGAAACCCTACATTCAAGGTGGACCGATTTCAGGGGTGCAGGTCACAGGCCCGAAGTCACCGAATCGAAGGTCGAACAGACCGCCGTGCACATTGTCCTTGAAGACGTGGAGAGACGAGCCGGCGCCTTCGAGTGCCGCATGTCCGACGTAGACCTGGTTGGAGAAGGAAGACCTTCCGTCCGACACGGCAATCCGTAACTCGACGACATCATCATCGGACCAGACTCTCGATATGTGGATGCCTGACTTCATTTGGCCGCGTCGGTCCAACCGTCTTGCGCGTAGCCTGCGTGCTGCCGCTGCAGTCTATCTCGCCCCTCGGGCGCGTCGGGGGGAGGTGCGTGCTAGCTGTGCCCAGCGTCATCCCTGCCGGTCGAGATCGGCGAGCAGGTCGCGAGCGTCGGCAGCATCGGCCGCAGCGACGTGGATCTCGGCGAAACCGTAGCCGTCGACCCCCGCGAGCTGCTGTATGTGTCCGCCCAGCACGACGAAGGGGATGTCGGCCGAACGCAGCAGCGACTCGGCGACCGGCAGACGTCCGCGCACGGTGGCACGGTCGACACAGACCAGGTCTTCCTGCTGCTGCTGCGGCGGCTGCTTGGCCCGCCACTGCGAAGCCGCCTCTGTGGACTCCACGAGGTCGATGTCGCAGTCCGAGCAGCGCGTGAATCCGGGGATGTACTCCGCGTCACACTTGGGACAGAACAATCCCACCCCTCCTCCCATTGGCGCGACTGGCAAGTGATAGGCGGTCCGCATGAGACATCGGAATCGACCGCCCCCTTCTGCAGAAGACCCTAGCAGCAGGCCGAACGCGTGTCATGGGCGGCTACGTCTCCCCGTCCCGGCCGCTTCCGTCAGAGTGCGACGATTCGGGCTGCAAGATGGTTGCGACGAACTCGGACAGTGGCGCTCACCAGTCCCGAGAAGTACCACCGCGTAGCGTCCAGCACCATCCCGTGACGTTCAGTTCGGTTGCAGGAGGGTTGCAGGCGTCAGGGCTACGAGAGCCGCCTGCGGGTGGCGGGCGCTTGTCAGAGTGTCGCCATGAAGCGAGCGCGGGCCGGTCCGCCTAGGACCGGCCCGCCTCTCGAGGACCGCGTCAAGCCGTCGAACCCTCGTCGACCGTGCCCTACTGCGTCACAGCGATGTCCCTGAAGGCCACGCTGTGGGTCGCTCCATAGCCGTAGAGGCCGTAGAAGACCTGGAGGTTCTGCATGTCACCGGTGAAGCTCATGCCGGCCGGCGTCAGCTCGATGGTGCTCCAGTTGCCGTCGACCTCGAAACCTTGGTCGAGGCCGTTGATGCTCATGTGGGCGGTGCCGGTCGTTGGGCTGTCGGCATGCAACGTGATGACGATCTCGTAGAGCCCGCCGGTGTTCGCCGTGGCGGGATTCTGCCACGGGTCGACGCCGTCCCGATCCCACCAGAACCGGTGGTTGTTCCCGGGAACCGGTGGCACCGACGGTAGGTCGTAGTCGCCCTCACCATGTCCGCCTTCACGTTGCAGCATCAGCTTGTCGTCCAGGTCGAGATTGGGGGTCACATCGGGATCGAACGTCCCCGGTGTCCAATCATAGTCGCTCGCCAGCCAGACCCCGGAGCCCGCCGTGTAGATCGGCTCGCCGACGGCCTCGATGCCGAAGTACATCGACCAGTTCTTGCCCGGGAAGCCGACGCCCTCGCCCCAGGCGCTCTCGCTGCCGGTGTCGCTTCGAACCGCAGCGTGGGCCGCGAAGTAGAGGGCGGCACCCTCAGCGAACCCTTCGATGTCCGCAAGAGCGATGGGAGGGAGAGCCACGTCTCCAGTCTCGCAGGGACTGTACGACTCGCCGAACAGGAACCGCCCCGGGATCGCGTTGCCCTTCTTCGTCTGCGGGAGGTCGCTGGGTTGCGTTGCCACCGCGAAGTGACTCTCCTCCATGCACCAGCCTGCATCGACATGGTAGGTGACGTAGAGGTGCGTGGCATCCGAGGTGACGGTGACGTCGCCTACGTCGATGTTCTGCCCGGCCAGGAGTCTGACCGACCCGGCGTAGGAGTATGGGCCCCCCACGCCCGTCTGGCGCCAGTAGGGGTTGAAGTCCGGGTAGGGCTCTGCCGCACTCCTGACCCCCAGTTCTGCCCAAGCATGCGCTCCGGCGTCATCGACCAAGCCGTTGGCGTCGTAGGTGAAACTAAGAGCTATGTCACCGGCGGTCAGGTCGAAGACCTCATCGAAGTGCCCCGTCTGGGAGCCTCCGGTCAGGCTCTGGTCCGGGAAGTCGGTGGTAGCCCCCAGAGCCGCACCGGCTCCCATCAGCCCGATCGCCGCGACCACGGCCAATGCCAGGATGCTCTTCATCGAGAGCTTCATGATCCCTCCCACATCGGTTCTGACCGGCCCCCGTTGTCGGTCTCCCTCCTATCGTAGCCGCCGAGCCACCGCTGGCATAGGTGCCGGCCGTTGTGCCGCCCACTACCGGCGACTACCGCCCAGCACCATTCCGTGACGCTCAGTTCGGTTGCAGGAGGGTTGCAGGAGGGTTGCAGAGAGGGATCGTCCGAATCCTCGGGGACACACAAAACCCGTGCATAGAAGCGTGAAGAGGGGTGGTAGCGCATACGGGATTCGAACCCGTGTTACCGCCGTGAGAGGGTTGTAGACCTAGTGTCAGGTGAACATCATCGGCCTCTTGATCGGTCGCGAAACCCTACATTGCGGGTGGACCGATTTCAGGGGTATACGTCAGGAGGAGGGGCGAGCGCACCGCCCGCCCCTCCGGGAATCACTTCCCTGTGGCTCAGCCCTCGAGTTCCTTGCGGATCTCGCCGTCCTCGTCGTCGATCTCCTTCTGCTCGACCTTCGTGGCCTGCTTGAGGATGCGCGCCGCGGCGACGTCGGGTGTGGCTTCGCAGACCAGCACGACGCCCCACTCACCGGCCTCGAGGGCCTCGCCCAGGTCCTTGATGTCGCCGTGGCCCCAGCCCTTGGCGACGCTGCCGATCAGTCCGCCGCCGGCGGCACCGGCGATGGCGCTGCCGATCAGGGCAGGCGGGAAGAGCAGGCCGACGACACCGCCCACGGCGGCGCCCCAGCCGATGCCCTTGGCTCGCGTCGTCGAGTCGGTGTTCTTGACCTTGACCTTGCCGTCACCCTTCTTGGTGAACAGGGCCGAGTCGTACTTGCCGATCAGGCCGGCGAAGTGCGCGTCCTTGATCGTCTCGAAGTCAGCTTTCGCGTCGTCCTCAAGGGCGTAGGCACCTGCGAAGACGATGATCGGGTTGTTGTTCGCCATTCTGGCTCTCCTTCTCTGAGCTTGCTGTCTGTCTGCGGCTTGGTTCTGTGGACAGCTTCTCCTGCACTCAGGTAGCTAGGCCCTCGTGATGTCACGTCCGTGGGACGTGAGCGACCAGATGACGAGCACCGAGACGGCGATGAAGATGAGCGACCAGAAGGGGTACCAGGGCAGCCAGGCGAAGGCCACGAGCAGGTTCACGACGGCGATGATGACGCCGACCACGCGAGCCCAGGTCGCGGCGCTGAAGAGTCCGAAGCCGGCCAGCAGGATGACGATGCCGAGGATCAGGTGGATCCAGCCCCAGGTCGAGGCGTCGAACTGGAAGATGTACTCCTCGCCAACCACGTAGAAGTCGCTGTTGAAGACGGCCACCAGGCCGGAGATGATCCACCAGCCGCCCATGACGATCATCATGAAGCCGGCGAAGGCCGTGCCCCCGATCGCCCATCCGCTCGGTTGTCCACTCATCTGACTGCCTCCTTTGTCTGTGCCGCGAAACGCCCCGACGGCCGGCGGCCGTCAGGGCGCAGTACAGCACTATCCCGGCCATGGCTCTCCCCAGACGATCCTTGGAGCCATGGCTCTCAGTGTCGGGTAGCCTACTATCCGGCTGCCTCCTCGTCCAGCCTACGGCGGATGGCCGGCTCCGGATCGTTGCTCCGTTTCTTGTGTCAGCCTCAGGGCCACCGCTGGTCTAGGTTTGGGGGACGAAGTCGGAGAGGGAGAACTGCGGCCAGACGATTGCTCCAGACCCCGTCCGGGCGTTCTCTCAACGAGTCGTGTGGACTTAGGCCGTAGTGCCGCCCAGTCCCGCCGAGTATCGCCAAGCACCATCCCGTGACGCTAGGTTCGGTTGCAGGAGGGTTGCAAGCGGGTTGCAGAGAGGGATCGTCAGAATCCTCAGGAGCACGCAGAACCCCTGCGTTTACGCCTGAAGAGGGGTGGTAGCGCATACGGGATTTGAACCCGTGTTACCGCCGTGAGAGGGCTGTAGACATGGTGGCAGGTAGTGCCGCTGAGTGCCGCGGAGTGCCTCTCTGAGCGTGGAGAATCGAGTCGATCTGCCACCGAGTGACAGTGCGTGCCATCGCGTGACGCTACGTGCGGTTGCAGGAGGGTTGCAGGGAGGCCGTAGCGGGAGGACTTCGGCATGACCTGACTCCTTCATCGGTCGAGAGACCCTAGAGTCAAAGTGGACCGATCTCAGGGGTGCAGGTCAGAGCGCCGTCCCCGCGAGGGTCTCTCCAAGAGGCGGTCATCCGCTGCCTGAGACGCAACCTGGGCGCAAAGGCGAACTGCCCCTCTGGGTGGATCTGAACGACCGACGGGGGCTTGACTGTCCATGGGAGCATCACCCCCTCGCGCTCGCCTTGGGTGCTGGCGGCGGGACGTGTGGCTGCGTTCATGCCCGACGAGCGAAGATGCCGTCGATCTGCAGAGTACGCCCAGTGGCAGTCTCGACGAACGCATCCTCGACAGCGACGAGGTCAAAGTCGAGTTCCGCCAGCAACTTGATCATGTCTACATACAGCATCTGGCCATCGTAGAGCTGGCACAACGAGAGTTCCGACTCGATGAAGGCTACTCGCTTCAGTGTCTCGGTCGCCCCGAGCAAGACCTGATCCTCGCAGCCTTGGACATCTAGTTTGAGGTAGCCCCGCGTGGCGTACGCGAAGTAGGTGTCAGCAACCGAGTCGAGGCGAACAACGCTCACACATTCGTCTGAGACGTACGCCGCCTCTGGAGCCGCACGCAAGTGTCTCGCGTCCATGGGAAGTAGGCTGCTGCTGACAGCGTTCCCGGCGACGTGAATGACCTCTTCGCAATCGGCCTTGCCCAACGCAACGCGCTCGACGGTCCAAGAGGCATCGCCTTCGGCGTGATGTTTCAGTGTGGAAAACGAGTCCTGAAGTGGCTCGAATGAGACGATACGGCCGTGATATCCGGCCGCTCTGAGCTTCATGGCATAGAAGCCGCGGCTCGCGCCAACATCAAGCACGAGGTCGGCTTCATGGTCCCGCATCATCTCGTTGCGCCGGTGATCGAAGTGGGAGAGCTTCGGTTCATCGGCCGACCGCCGACGCGAAACCTCAAGCCCGGCCAACGAGAACGCCCCCTTCACCACGTGCGCGAACGCGCGTTGCGGCGAGTTCGGCTTCATGTCCATTGCTCGTGTAGCATGCGATCTGGCTCGTTCCGCCCGCCTACTTCGCATCCTAGCACGGGAATCGGCTCTCCTACAGGCATCTGGACTGCGTCGACCTCTGGAGAGATTCGGCCAGACGACCGCTCCTGGTGCCGGCGCGCTCCGACCGAGACCTCGGGGCCAGCCTTGTGTCGTCATTCTCCAAGCTGGTTGCCTGAGCTGTCTACTTGGATTGGCCTCGTGTATGAACCGCCACGGCTGTCGCTCCATGTAGTGCCCCTCCAGTCCATATCGTGGCTGTTCGTCCAGTAGGCCGCGCCGCCACCCGGTGGCGCGGAGGTGATGCGGTTGTTGGTGAACGTACCGCCGTAGACGGACAGGCAGAGCACCTGCTGTGCAGTGCCGTCCTGCGGGGCGGACTGGGCTCTCCTGGCTGCGTCTAAGAGGTTGTTCTGAATGACCCAACCCGATGGTGCGCTCGTGTGTCGCTGCAGATTGAGCGCGAACGCACGCGTCTGCCAGATCTGGTTGTTCTTCACGACCATGTTGCTGGGGCCGTTGATCTCGAGCCCTGAGCCCCACCTCTGCGACGTGTCGTTGCCCGCGCCCTTGATGAGGTTGTTGATGAAGCGGCTGTTGCCGGCGCTCTGACCACCGTCGTAGGAGACGCACTGACTGCCGGAGGGCTCGAAGATCGAATCTGTGATGTTAATGTCCGAGTAGCCCATGCTGGCCGATGTCGGGCGACTGGTAATCTCGATGTTCATGCGCCCGGCGCCCAGCCAACGGCAGTTCTCGAAGGAGATGTTGCGCACAGATCCGCTGCTGTCGTTGATGCTGACGCTGTTCCAGCCACCGCCCTTGTCGAACGTGCAGTTCCTGAAAGTGATGTTGCTGGCGCGCGAGATGGTCACCACGGCTTGCGAACTCGTTCCGCCCGTGAAGGTGATGTTGTCGTAGACTATGTTGGACTCATCGCCGCTGAGGACCAAGGTGTCTATAGTCTCGCTCTGCAGGCCCTCGTCGCTGGAGAGAGGCAAGAACGCGCAACCACCGATCGCCCCCGCGGCCACCAGGAATACGGCCAAGGTGAGGAGAGCGGGCAGAGGCGCGGGGCGCAGTCTGCTTGTAGAGGGCGACTGCTCGTTGCGCTGCACCTTCCCCACCACCGCAGCAGTATCCGGCGCCGGTGGAAACGCGCCAGAAACGGTCACTCCTGCGCCATCCGCTCTGTGTGCCTGGCGGCGCCTGCGTTCGATGAGAAGTCGCTTTCGGTAGCTCACCCGCGCCATTGAATGCTCCGGTTCCCATGCTAGATGCAGGGCTACCTCGGACGCAAGAGTGAGGAGGTCGGGGGGGGTGTCACCGCCCCAGTAGGGCACCAGACATCGTGTCAGGTAGTGCTGCTGAGTGCCGCGGAGTGCCTCTCTGAGCGTGGAGAATCGAGTCGATCTGCCGCCGAGTACCAGTGAGTGCCACCCAGTGGCGCTAGGTGCGGTTGCAGGAGGGTTGCAGGCGGGCAGTGGCGGGACTCTCGGCGAGATCTGCCTCCTTCATAGGTCGCGAAACTCTGCGGTCAGGATGGACCAATTCCTGAGGTGCAGGTCGGCCGGGGGCCTGACCCGATCATCGGTGCCGCTGCCGACCCGCTCTGTCGCCGACCACGTTGATGACCGACTTGCCACGGTTGTGCCCACCGCTGATCTGTCGGATGGCGTCGGGGACGCCCGCCAGGTCGCACCGCGCGCCGATCACCGGTGTGATGTCTCCGGACTCGAGGAGCTCTCGCAGGATCTCCATGTATTCCATGGTTGAGTCCTTGATCGACATCGGCACGAGGCGACGCCCGCCTGCGGCCGGTAGGCGACTCCGCACGAAGAGTGAGGGCGAGATCGCCGTGGTGACGTACGTGCCCCCGGGGCGAAGGGCGCGAGCACACTCGGCGAAGGTCCGCTTGGCGACAGCGTCGAGGATGAGATCATACGCGCCCTCCACCGCAGCGAAGTCGTCTTGCGTGTAGTCGATGACCTCGTCGGCGCCGATCGAGCGGACCATCTCGAGGTTGTCAGTGCTGCAGACTCCTGTGACACGGGCTCCGTACGCCTTGGCGATCTGGACCGCGAAGGTCCCCACCCCTCCCGAGGCTCCGTTCACGAGAACGTCCTGGCCGGAGTCCAGAGCTCCCAGGTCACGCAGACAGTGCAGCGCCGAATAGGCGGCGACTGGGACCGCCGCGGCCTCTTCGAAGGTCACGTTTGCGGGTTTGCCTACGATGCGCATCTTGTCCTCGCAGACACGCACGTACTCCGCGAACGACTCGCACTTGGTCATGCCGAAGACCTCGTCGCCTGGGTGAAGGGAAGTCACATTGGCACCCACGGCTTCGACGACTCCGGCGACGTCGGAGCCAAGAATCGGGGTCCTTGGTTTCGTGAGCCCTGCCATCACGCGCACGATCGCCGGTCGGCCCGTCAGGAAGTGCTCGTCGATGCGGTTGACAGCCGAGGCATGCACTCGGATCGAGTATTTCGCGCTCGCCGACGGTCGGCTTGGGAACGTCCGCGAGTTGCAGGACGTCCGGCGATCCGTACTCGTGGTAGACGACTGCCCTCATTCTGCACCCCTCCCGGGATCACTGTAGGACGATGGACGGGGTAGCTCCTCCCCCCATGCTTGAGTGACCGGACCCCATTCGTCGGTCCATTCCCATTTCACCGCTTGGGCCACCTCCGGCATAGGTTTCGGCGGGGCGGAGTCAGAGAGACGCTACCGCCCGTCCAAGGCGGTATCGCTCTCCTCCCAGGGCACTTTCGCGCCCGCTCTCTACGCCCGGATCGCCCCTTGGCAGATCCTCCGCGGGCGTCCATCGCATGCGCCTGCAACCCGTCTGCAACCGCAAGGTGTTCTCGATATCCTCCCGGAGACCCAGCAGTTCAGCCCAGAGCCCCCAGCAGCCGGTGCGCGAACGCGATCGACTCGACGGCGCAACGGTGGTGCAGCAGCTCGACGCGCGGCCACTCGAAGGCCGGCAGGCGCACGCGGTCGAGCGCGTCGGCGTCCTTGAGGAGATGGAGGATGGCCAGGGCGCGATCGGGCTCGTTCTGAGCGCTCGCCGCCCTTGCAGCAGGTGCGTCCTCGAGCGAGTGCTGGCGCACGGCGAACTCGACCACGGCAGCCTCGGCGGGGGGAAGAGCCTGCGTGAGTCCGAGCTCACGCGCCCGCAGCACGGAGTTCCCGCCGTGCTCGGGATCGAAGCCGTCGTGCTGGCGGCCGATGTCGTGCCAGAGCGCCGCCCGCAGCAGCAGGTGGGTGTCGTCCGCCGGCCACTCCAGCAGTTGGGCGAGCCGGCGAGCGTGGATGTGCACGCGCTGCGTGTGGCGCACGCCGTGCAGCTCCGAGAAGTGGAGGAACCACTCGGGCAGGACCTCGGGGGCCTGCTCGCTCCAGGAGGTGACCTCGTCGGCCTCGCGAGGCTCCCGCATCCTCACTCGTCGCCCTCCGGCCTCACCGGCAGGTAGGTGAGCCCCTGGTCCCCGGGGTAGGGCGTCTTGTGGTCGATGCTGCCGTTCAGGATGACCTCGGGGATGCCGCCCGGGTAGGCCTCACAGACCGGGCCTCTCCGCTTGCGCTGGCAGGAGACGCAAGACGCCCAGATGAGGTCCTCGACGTTGCCGACGAAGCGCTCCATGGCCCGCGCCCGCTGCGCGTCGCTCGGCGTCGTACGCCTGCGCCGGTCCCCGTTCGAGCCCGGCGTCACTGGCACGCCGCCGCTAGCTGCTCGACCAGCGCCTCACGCTGCAGTCGCAGACCCTGGGGGCTCGGCTTGGCCTCTCGCTTCGTCGGCACGTCGAGCCCCAGCAGCTTGGCCCGGCGTTCCATGATCGTGAGCACGCGGCTCAAGAACGTCGCCTCACCCTCCAGAGCCTGCTCCCAGACGGCGTCCTGCAGGGCGTCGAGACGCAGCAGCTCGAGCGTCCGCAGCCGCTCCGCCGCGGCGGCGTTGCGCTCGTTCACGGCATCGAGGGCATGGCGCACGCGCTTGTAGGCGCTCGAGGGGGCGATCCCGAGACGACTGGCGATCTGGCGGTGGCTGAGCCCCTCGAGGCGCAGAGCCAGGCACTGCTCCTCAAGCAGTGCCGTCCTCACCTTGGTCGGTCCCTGGCGTGAGAGCATCCGCGTTTCCTCCCAGTCGGATCGTCCCAGCACGATCAAAGCACCGCCGCATCGGCCGCACAATCCTCGAGGGCAGTGGCCAGCCCCGCGTCGAACTGGGCGACGGCGGCCTCCTGCAGTCCCGGCAGCACGTGCGAGTAGGTGTCGAGGGTGATGGCCACACTGGCGTGGCCGAGACGCTCGGAGACGATCTTCGGGTGCCCCCCCTGGGCCAGCAGCAGCGAGGCGTGGGTGTGACGCAGATCGTGCAGTCGCGTTCCGCCGAGACCGATCCGGCGCACCAGGCGCATGAAGGCGAGTGAGAAGGCCGCTGGGCTCCAGGGCGAGCCCTCGGGGGAGGCGAAGACGAGGCCGTGATCCTGGTAGAGCGGCCCCAGGGCGAGACGCTGTCCGTCCTGGGCGACGCGGTGACGCTTCAAGGCCGCGACGGTCGTCTCCCCCAGCGGCAAGCTGCGGCGGCTGCGGGCCGTCTTCGGTTGCTTCAGGGTGCAGCCCGCCCCGGTCTCCTCGAGGCTCTGACGCACAGTGAGCGTGCCGGCCTCGAGGTCGAGGTCGCGCCAGGGCAGGCCGAGGAGCTCGCCGCGGCGCAGGCCGCTGGAGACGGCTCTACAACGGCCTGCGTCCGCACAGCTCGCTGGGCAACAGACCGCCGGCACCAGAGACGATCGCCCTCCCCGGCTTCTCGCTCGCTGACTTCGCCCCCCGGCATCTATGCCGGAGGTGGCTCTGGGACTAACATAGGAAGTGGACCGATGAATGGGGTCCGGTCAGTAGGGGGAGGAGAACCCGAGAGGAGTTCGAAACGGGTGCTGTCGGGAGGTGGACGATGAGCGACCTCATGGAGCGCCTTGGCAAGTGCGATGCGATTCCGCTTGCTTGGCGCGGCTGGGACTTCGACGCCTGTGAGAAGCCGCGAGTGCTTCGTGCATTCGCCGCCGATCTGGTCGGGGTGATCGAACACTACTACCTAGCTACGTTTCGGGCAGAGCAAGAACGTGAAGCCGCTCTCGGCCTGGCCGAGCACGAAGAGGTCGAGCTGGAAGCCGAACGTGCCAGGCGGTGCGTGACGTGCAGGCACGAGGCAGAGTGTGACGTTCTCAGAGTCCTGCGCGAGCACCTGCATCGCGGCCAGCCTGATGGCTTCAGCTGCACTGCACACACGCAGTGCCCGTGACCAGATCTGGCGGGATCGGGAACAGCATGCGTATTGGACCGGAGGACCGCCGTGACGACATGGGAAGAGCTCGTTGAGGCCGAGCCCATGCTCTCTGTGCCGGGCGCGCGACGCGTGACATCGCCAGGCAGTCCGAGGGCGATGAGGATTGGCGCCAGTCGCGCGTGGTACAGGGAACTCTGTCCGGCTCTCTCGCGGGTGATTGGGTGGGGCGGGAGCTGCAACCGGTCCGATCCCCCCGAATCTGCTGACCCACCTGAGGTCCAGACGACGGATGAACTCCTCGGAACCGTCGAGGACGACCCGCGTCTGCGGACCGAGGAAGCCCTCAGCATCGCCTGGGACCACCCGTACGGACTCCTGCCCGCTTGCCGGCACGAGGGCAGCTGCTAGGCCATGAGCGGCCAGGTCGAACGCCGCGAGAATGTCCCATGTTAGCCCCGGAGCCACTTCCCGCATAGGTGTAGACGGGGCGAAGTCGCAGAGCGAGAACCTCGACCAGGCGATCGCCTCGCGTGCCGCCGGCCGTTGTCTCAACAAGCTGCGCGAACGCACTCTCCAGTGCCGCCCAGTGCCAGCGACTACCGTCCAGCACCATCCCGTTGGGTCATGTTCGGTTGCAGCAGGGTTGCAGGCGGGTTGCAGAGCCCCGCTGCGGTGGATGATGGAGCCCTTCACGGGCGCGGGTCTGCGGGTGGTTGACGAGGGGTCATGCCAGAAAAGGAGAACACGGGCTGGTATCTGGGCACAATCTGGGACCTGGGCTCTACGCTCGGGATGCGGGGATCGCGGGGAGTTGCGGGGATCTCTCGGTCTGGTGCTCCGCGATTGTCATCAGTCGAGAACAGCGTGACGACGAGGCCGGAAGCCCCCCGCAGATCCCCGCACCCCGCAGCCCTGGCTGGTGCTCACGCCTGAGTTGCGGGTACTGCGGGTACTTGCGGGTATCTTCTCCTCCCATCGCGGGGGAGACACAAGCACTACGTGTGCACGAAGGAGAACGGGGCGGGGACATACCCGCAGTACCCGCAATACCCGCAGAGCGCCGCCCTCCACGGCGGCTGTGGTGACGGTGACTATCGCTGCGCAGCTCTCTCCATACGCTCCCCGGAGGGCCCCGAGAGAGATCGCCACAGGCGCTTTGCCCGTCTCGATAGTCACAGTGTCACCCGGGGGGCGCTCTCGGGCGTGGAGAGGGGGTGACCCTGGGGTGAGACCCGGTGACCCCCTCACGTCAGGCTCCAGCCCTGCGGGCCGGCGCGATGGTACTCGACGCGGTGAGCCGTGAGCGGTGCGTGCGCGGTGCGTCTCAGGCCGGGCTCGCGCAGGTCAATAGAGGCCGAGAGCAGCATTGCAGCGTGCGCCACCCCGGGGTTTGCGATGCTGCAACACTCGTTGGCACTGGGGGGCCGCGGGCAGGCGCCGTGCGCGCGCCCTCTGACGGCGGAGCGGCAGCAGCATTGCAGCACTGCAAGCCCCGGGGGTCGGCGTGCTGCAATGCTGCCACTCCGATATCAGCCCTCGTTGCGCCAGTAGCCGAAGGCGGCGGGGTGGGCCTCGGCTGCTCCGCATACATCTCCGAGCCCACGGAAGGTATCTCTCTTGGCCTCGGAGATGGGTGAGGCTATGTCGAGCTTCAGAGATCGACGACGGCAGGGCAACGGCCTGTCATGTGCGTGAAGTGGCCGAGGCCAGCACGAGGCTGAGTGCGGGGGACCCGGCACGCCAATGTCGGTATCACCCTGGATACCTACTCGCACGTGGCCCCGCACATGCAGGAGGCAGCGGCGGAGAGGATCGACGTGGGACTGAGGAGGGCGCTGGAGGTGGATGACCCCGCCGACCTGCTCAACGTTGCCAAACCAGCCTCGTAGAAACAGAACGGCCGGGCGTGGTGCCCGGCCGTTCTGTATGAGTGTTCCGCAGCGATAGGTTGCGGGATAGGCTCCATGGAGCCGGCTAGCCGCTACTACTTCACGACTGTGAACGTATCGCTGATGAGGATGGTCTTGCCGCTCGCGTTGATCCAGACCGAGAGGGGATACGTGTCCTCTGCCGGGAAGTCCGCGTCCTTGACGTTGACGTGCCAGCTCGCAGCCCCGAACTCATCGGTCACGAAGGTGAACGTCTGCTGTGTGTTGAACAAGCCAGGCCACCCGGTGTCACCGGAAGAGATCTTCGTTGCCTGTCCGACGGTGCTTGCCCACGTGCCACTTCTCGTGCCTGGAGCTACGTCCGCCCATACTCCATCGACGAGGGAGCCGTCAGCAGCAATGGTCGCTGAGAAGTCTGCTTCCAGAGAGCTGGCCCCGTACCTGCCATGGAAGGTGAGCTGGTCACCAACGACCTCGCCGGACTCTATGTTCCACCGCGACTGGGTACCGGTTGGATTGAGTGCCAGCCAGTCTCCCGTCACACCGTTGATCTCGTCCCACGCCAAGACCACGTATTCGGTGTAGTTCGTCGGACCCACCGTGAGGTCGATCGTATAGCTGCCGGTCACGTCCCATCCCACGTCCTCGTACGGCGTGTAGCCGTTGGAAAGGTAGACGGTGTGCGTCGTCAGCGGGGTCAGACCGCGCATCACGCCGGTGATGGCCACCTGGGTGTTCCCGTTCGGCTGATTGACGATGAGCTTCGATGCGAGGTCGGAGCCGGGAATGTCGCCCGAGCCGTACGGGGGAACGGGCATGACAGCAGAGGACAGATTCCACGGGACCTTCTTCGCCGCTGCCAGGTTCGAAGTCGGCTTGACCGCCAGAGCGGAAGCCGCGAGGGCCAGGACCAGAATCAGCACCAGGCCAACAAGTACGAGAGTCTTTTTCATGGTTTCCTCCTAGATTCATGTTTCAACGGAACCCCCGGTCCCCGCCTCCTCCTACCAAGGGACCCTGCGAGTCGGTCGAACCCGTTAACAACAAAGACCGACCCTGTTTGAGGTCGGTCTCACCATTGGCTCCCCCCTCACCTAGGTGACCGCATATGAGTGAGGGGATCGGCCCCCGTCTGCTTCTGACGCCTACACCGTACCACCATAGGGTTAACCGGGGACGGAAAGCTGGCACGCCCCGGGTTTGACGGAGGCTCCGTTTCTTGGAGGATCGTATCCTCAGGGAAGGGAGACCGCGTCTCATGGCCAGACCATCGAAGTACTCACCGGAGTTCCGGCAGCGCAGTGTGCGCATCGCCCGCGAGTCGGAGCGTCCGATCGCCGCGGTCGCGCGTGACCTCGGCATCCACCACGAGACCCTGCGCGTCTGGGTGCGCCAGGACGAGGCGAACGACGGCACCCGCGCCGACCGGCTGGCGAGCGCCGAGCGCGAGGAGCTGGCGACGCTGCGCCGCGAGGTCCGTGACCTGCGCCGCGCCAACGAGATCCTCAAGGCGGCGAGCGTGTTTTTCGCCCGCGAGCTCGACCAGCCCCGTCCGAGGTGAGCGCCTTCGTCGATGCGAACCGCACCCGCCTCGGGGTCGAGCCGATCTGTCGGGAGCTCGAGGTCTCGGTGAGCGCCTACCGCGCCCGCAGGACCAGGCCACCCTCGGCCCGTGCCCTGCGTGACGTCTGGCTGCTCGCCCAGATACGCCGCGTGCACGCGGGCAGCGGCGGCGTCTACGGCCAGCTCAAGGTCTGGGACGAGCTGAACGAGACCGGCGTCCGGGTCGCCCGCTGCACCGTCGAGCGCCTGATGCGCGGGAACGGCCTCGTCGGCGTGGGGCCGGTCGAGAGCAAGAAGACGACCCTGCCGGGCCTCGCCCCGCTGGCCGCCCCGGACCTCGTGCGCCGGGACTTCACGGCCACCCGCCCCGACGCCGTGTGGCTCTCCGACTTCACCTACGTGCGCACCTGGCAGGGCTGGGCTTACCTCGCCCTCGTGCTCGACGTCCATACGCGGCACATCGTCGGCTGGCAGCTGGCACCGCACATGCGCCAGAGTCTCGTCACGGACGCCTTCGAGATGGCGCTCGCCGCCCGTCAGGAGCATGAAGGCGGTCTCGTCGCTCACAGCGACAACGGCTCCCAGTACACATCCTACGAGTACACCGAGCGGCTGAAGAGAGCCGGCATCGCCCCGAGCCGCGGGCGCACCGGCACGGCGCTCGACAACGCCATGGCCGAGAGCGTGATCTCGACGCTCAAGCGCGAGCTCATCAGCCGCTACCGCTGGCCGACACGCCTCGACCTCGAGCTGGCTCTCGTCACCTACGTCGGCTGGTACAACTCACGACGCCGACACCGCTCGCTGAGGCACCGGGGAGAGACGCGGATGCGACGACTCACGCCGCAGCAGATGCTCGAGCTCTACAACCAGAAGACCGCAGCAGATAGCATGGTTCCCAAGTAACTCAGCCGCCGCGGAACCCGGGGCGTGCCACCACGTGCGGTTGCAGGAGGGTTGCAGACGGGCTGTATCGGGAGGTCGTCCATCAGTCGCGAAACCCTACATTGCGGGTGGGCCGATTTCAGGGATGCAGGTCACTAGGGAGCGCCGTCGAGAAGGCAGCGCTCCGTGAGGTCATCGCCCGCTCTTCCCCTTGCCTTTGGCGCCTGCGTGGGCGTGGCCCCTGCCGCCGCCGTGCGTCACGGCCTCCGTCGACTTGCCTGCCTTGGTGTGTGCCGCAGCCGAGACGGCCATGCCGTGGTTGGTGACGGTCTTGCCCTTGCGGAGCGTCTTGGTACCCACCGCCTCCTTGTCCCTGGCCACCTGAGAGACGGTCGCGCCGTGGTTGCCCGTAGCTGCGGTCTCGTCCTCCGCCTCCTCCGGAGCAGCCGTCTCGCTTGGCGTCGGCGTCGGTACGGGCGACTCTGTCCCTGAGGGGCTAGGCTGCGGTGAAGGCGAAGCCTCGTCGGGGACTGCTGTCGCGGCAGCTACCGTCGCCACGAGAGAACGAGCCTCCTCGCGCACCGACGCCGAGGCAACGCCAGCCAGGGCGAATACGCCGCAGGCGATGGCGGCGACGATCCAGAGTGGGCGCATGCTGTACCTCCGTCAATCGCTTCGGGGCACAAGACGGCCTTCGGGCGCGATGAGCCGCATGCCCCATTCACGAGTCTAGCTCGGGTATCGAAAGGTGGCGGCAAAGTTCCGTGAATCCCCGTTGTCCAAGCGGAAGACGGGGAGAGGTGCTCAAGAGATGTCGCAGGCGCGGTGTCGAGGATCCGTGGTCGACATGGCCGTCGCGAGACGTTTGGTGTGCAGGATGGCGATCAATGCCACCGTTCATGCTCTCGTAAGAGTCGCGCAAGCAGGACGCAAGACCGGCCGGGTACCGTGCACTGCGAAGGAGGACGGCGGCCACCCAGGCCCGTCAGCCCTCCTCAGGTGGTCCATCGAACAGGCTGGACCGCGAACCGAGGCAAAGGAGGAGAGGATGTCGAAGAGGCATCACGTCAAGTTCGGGATCATGGCTGCCATGGCAGCCCTGGCAGCCTTCATGGTACTCGGAGCCGGCGCGGCACTCGCCGGCGCCCCCGACGTCGTGGGACCGGGCGGGGATACCGACGGCTTCCTCTGCCCGGCGGTCGGGAAGGGCGTCCTCAACCATCGCCCCGACGCCGGTGTGCTTCCCAACGGCAACTACACGTTCCTTCCAGGGCACAACCAGTCCGGCGCTCACGCCAACCACAACGCGCTGAACACCATGGGTCCTGGCGACTCTCCGGGGCCCGGCAACGGGAACAGTGACTGGTCGCCGATCTGGCCGAACACCCCGGCCCCGTAACATCTGGGCGGGAGTCCAGCGCTCAGCAACCTGGCCGCCGGACCAGTCGCAGCAAGACGCACTGAGTGATCGAGGGGCCGGCGGCCGATTCGCCGGCCCCTCGCCGCAGTCACACCCGGCCCCGGCCAAGTCCAGCTCATCCCATCCAGGCGCACGCATCTAGGGGGACTGCTCGTCGCCGGTTCGTCAGCTCGTCCCATGCCGGTAGGCGATTACCTTGACCGTCTCGACCGTGATCAGGCCCTTCTCCATCATGCTGTCTACGACTGGCACGAAGGCCTCGATCTTCTGCGGCGTGTCCACGATCTCGACGACGATCGGAAGGTCTTCGGAGATGCGCAGGATCTTGGAGGTATGAATGCGGCTGGCAGCGCCGTAGCCCATGGAGCCGTGCAGCACCGTGGCTCCCGCCAGATGGCGTTCGCGCGCCGCCAGCACGATCGCTTCGTAGAGCGGCTTGTGACGGTACTTCTGCTCGGTGCCAACGAAGACGCGCAAGAGTTCGGCCTCGACAACATGGAGGTGACGATCGTCGGCCGTCAGGCGCAGCTGCGGCGGCTCGTCCTCCCGTACGTCCCCGGGGCCATGCTGAGGCAGATCCATGCGAACCTCCTATCCCAGGCGTGAGACGGCGAGACCTGCGGAGGCCGCCGCGATCCCGAGTGCGTTCTGAACATGACCGGACCCCATTCGTCGGTCCACTTCCCATGTTAGTCCCGGGGCCACCTCCCGCATAGGTGCCGGCGGGTGAAGTCGGAGCGGGAGAAGCCTGGCCAGACAATCGTCTCGAGCTTCGGTCGGGGGTTGCCCCAGTGAGCCGTCCAGGCGAACGCAGTGTTGGTCCCAGGCAGCCAGCACGGGGTAGAGACCGGCGCTTGGTGCTACGCTGTGCAGGAGAGGCTTGCCTACCGGCGTTCCGGGCAGAGGGGCTGTGCCTGCCCGAGAGTGCCCATCTGAGGGAAGGCGCATGCAGCTTCAGGATCTGCTCGGACGGAAGGTCAAGTACAAGGGCGAGGAGGGGCGCATCATCGGGGGACGTGGCGGTGCGGAGGCGTCGGTGCTGGTGAGCATCCGTGGGATCACCGATGCGCCGTGTCGAGACGTGACCGTTCCGGAGTCCGAGTGGGGGGAGTTCGAGCTCCTCGGCTAGGCAGGGGATTGTCCCGGGGTGCCGCCGGCCGTCGTCTCAGCGAGCTCGTCGCGCAGCTTGCCATAGTGCCTAGCAGTGCCAACGAGTGCCGCCCAGCACCATTCCGTAGCGTCACGTTCGGTTGCAGGAGGGTTGCAGGCGGGGGCAGATCGGGGGTCTGCCTCCTTCATCCGTGGAGGGATCCTCGGCCAGGGCCTTCAGCCCCTCTCACGGTAGGAAACGTCCGGCCTTCGGTCAGCGCACCGTCATCACCTTGCTGTAGGCACTCGAGGTGCCGTCCCAAGTCTTGGTCGTACTGGTGTAGGCCTTGAGGCGGTACTGGGCCTTGGCGGTCAGGCGGATGCGCGTCTTGTACTTCGAGTAGCTCGAGTAGTTCGAGTTCACGGCGGAGTAGGTGGCCCGTAGCGCCACCAGCCGTTGCGGTAGCGGTAGAGCTTCACCTTGACAGTCTTGGCGCCGGCCGGGAAGCGCGGCTTCAGGTAGCTCCAGGCGCTGAAGGTGGTGCCGGCCCGCACGCTCGTCGGCACCCGCGGCCGGTAGAGAGCGGCGACGCGCTTCACGGTGAACGTCTTGCTGTACCTGCTCACGGCGGCGCCCCAGTCGGGGGTCTCTGTCGTGTAGGCCTTGACGTGGTACTTGGCGCGCTGGGTGAGGGAGATCCTCAGCCGGTAGCGGCTGTAGGTGCCGTGGTCGAGGCTCTCGGCGTCGTAGGTGCGGATGTATCTCCAGACGCCGTCGACGCGGCGGTAGAGCTTCACCTTGACCCGCTGCTCACCGGCCGGGAAGCGCGGCTTCAGGGTGCCCCAGATGGTGAACGGCTTGCCCTGGCCGACGCTGGTCTCGGAGACCGGCGTGCCGAGGATCGGTACGGCGGGCACCAGGGCGAGGCTGTGCGCGCCGCCGCCGGCGACAGCTAGCGCGCCGGGGAGGTCGTCCGGGACGCTCGACTGTCCGCTGCCGTCGTTGCCCCAGGCGACCACCGTGCCGTCGGCCTTGAGCGCGAGGTTGTGTCTGTCACCGGCGGCGATGGCAACGACGTCGCCGAGCCCTGCTGGAACGCTCGACTGCCCTTCGTAGTTGTTGCCCCAGGCGACCACCGTGCCATCGGCCTTGAGCGCGAGGCTGTGGGATTCGCCGGCCGCGATGGCCACGACGTCGCTGAGTCCCGCGGGGACGCTCGACTGCCCGCTCCCATTGGCGCCCCAGGCGACCACCGTGCCGTCAGCCTTGAGCGCGAGGCTGTGGTAGTCGCCGCCGGAGATGGCCACCACGTCACCCAGCCCCGCGGGGACGCTCGACTGCCCGCTCCCATTGGCGCCCCAGGCGACCACCGTGCCGTCAGCCTTAAGGCCGAGGTTGTGGAGCCTGCCGGCGGAGATGGCAACCACGTCAGCCAGCCCCGCCGGGACACTGGACGAGCCTTCGCCCCAGCCGACCACCGTGCCATCGTCCTTCAGGGCAAGGTGGGTGTGATAGCCGGCGGCGATCGCCACGACGCCGCTGAGCCCCGCCGGGACGGTTATCGGCCCGTTGTCCTCGGCGCGGCCCCAGGCCATCACCGTGCCGCCTTCAGCGGCTGCCGCCGCTGGAATGGCGAGAACAAGCGCCACCATCGAGGTGACGACGACGGACAGGAGCAGTCGGATAAGCGACCTCGTCCACATGGCAGATGCCCTCCCCCCTCGGCGAGCGATCCCGGAGACGTCTCTCGCGGAATCCTGCGCGCACGAATCGCGGCTTCCTCATGACCCTCGTCGACACGGGACTCCCAGTCAAGAGCGGAGCACGAGGCAGCGTCGCTGCGCCGGGCTACGGGTGGGGCCGCACTCGCGAGCGTGGTCCTCCGACATCTAGCAGAGCAGCGCGGGGACCACTGAGGCTAGGCCTTCATCAGCCCCACCAAGCGGTCTCATCCGACGAGCCGAGCGGGCGATGTATCTGCGCGAGTTGTCCGAACTGACAACACTTCTCGCCGAAGTGCCTCAGCGCGCGTCCCGCAGTCAATGTGCCTTGAAGCGTCTCATTCGGCAAGGGGTTGCGTCAGTAGCGGGGGCAGTCCGGGATCCCAACGCTCCCTAGCATGCCCATTTGGCGTATGGTGAGTGCCGTATGGCGTCCCTCCGGCCGCAGGGGCAGGCAGGCGTGCGGGCAGGCACAAGCACTCCGCCCGGCGGTCGTGCGGTGGACGCTCACGAAGTGAGAGGGGCAAGCGTGCCGTGGGCTATTGCTCCTGCAGACGCGGGCTTGGGGACGGGGGGACCCATGGGCAGCGACATCTACGCCAGTTCGCCGGTATCTCTGGCTGGTCGCAGCGTCAGGCTGGCACGCCGCTTCGGGCGCTTCTTGGTGTTCTGCGCAGTTGGGTTCGCCGTCATGATTATTGCGACTGCCCTCCTCTTCGTCTTCGTAGACGTCCTCAATCTTCCCCTGGCTCTGGGATACGCACTTCAGGTAGTCGTCGCCGTCAATCTCGGGTAGGGCGTCTTGTGGTCGATGCTGCCGTTCAGGATGACCTCGGGGATGCCGCCCGGGTAGGCCTCACAGACCGGGCCTCTCCGCTTGCGCTGGCAGGAGACGCAAGACGCCCAGATGAGGTCCTCGACGTTGCCGACGAAGCGCTCCATGGCCCGCGCCCGCTGCGCGTCGCTCGGCGTCGTACGCCTGCGCCGGTCCCCGTTCGAGCCCGGCGTCACTGGCACGCCGCCGCTAGCTGCTCGACCAGCGCCTCACGCTGCAGTCGCAGACCCTGGGGGCTCGGCTTGGCCTCTCGCTTCGTCGGCACGTCGAGCCCCAGCAGCTTGGCCCGGCGTTCCATGATCGTGAGCACGCGGCTCAAGAACGTCGCCTCACCCTCCAGAGCCTGCTCCCAGACGGCATCCTGCAGGGCGTCGAGACGCAGCAGCTCGAGCGTCCGCAGCCGCTCCGCCGCGGCGGCGTTGCGCTCGTTCACGGCATCGAGGGCATGGCGCACGCGCTTGTAGGCGCTCGAGGGGGCGATCCCGAGACGACTGGCGATCTGGCGGTGGCTGAGCCCCTCGAGGCGCAGAGCCAGGCACTGCTCCTCAAGCAGTGCCGTCCTCACCTTGGTCGGTCCCTGGCGTGAGAGCATCCGCGTTTCCTCCCAGTCGGATCGTCCCAGCACGATCAAAGCACCGCCGCATCGGCCGCACAATCCTCGAGGGCAGTGGCCAGCCCCGCGTCGAACTGGGCGACGGCGGCCTCCTGCAGTCCCGGCAGCACGTGCGAGTAGGTGTCGAGGGTGATGGCCACACTGGCGTGGCCGAGACGCTCGGAGACGATCTTCGGGTGCCCCCCCTGGGCCAGCAGCAGCGAGGCGTGGGTGTGACGCAGATCGTGCAGTCGCGTTCCGCCGAGACCGATCCGGCGCACCAGGCGCATGAAGGCGAGTGAGAAGGCCGCTGGGCTCCAGGGCGAGCCCTCGGGGGAGGCGAAGACGAGGCCGTGATCCTGGTAGAGCGGCCCCAGGGCGAGACGCTGTCCGTCCTGGGCGACGCGGTGACGCTTCAAGGCCGCGACGGTCGTCTCCCCCAGCGGCAAGCTGCGGCGGCTGCGGGCCGTCTTCGGTTGCTTCAGGGTGCAGCCCGCCCCGGTCTCCTCGAGGCTCTGACGCACAGTGAGCGTGCCGGCCTCGAGGTCGAGGTCGCGCCAGGGCAGGCCGAGGAGCTCGCCGCGGCGCAGGCCGCTGGAGACGGCCAGGAGGATGGGGACGTAGAGACGCCCCCCGGAAGCGGCCTCGAGCAGCCGCGCCGTCTCGGTGCGGTCGAGGGCGCGCATCTCGCGGCGCAGCGCCTTCGGCGGCTCCACCGAGGCGGCCGGGTTGCGGGCCAGCATGCCCCAGCGCACCGCCTGACCCAGGGCCTTGCGCAGGATGTGGTGGTGCTTGCGCACGGTCGCCGGTGAGAGGCCCGCCTCGCCCAGGGCCTCGCCGTAGTAGGCCTGGATGTGCAGCGGCGTGAGAGCCCGCAAGGGGCGCTCCCCGAGGGCCGGCTTCAGGTGACGCGCGATGATGCTGGCGTAGCGCTCGCGCGTCCTCGCACTGAGACTGCCGCCGGTCTGCGTGAGCCACTGATCGAGGAACGCACCCAAGGGCATGGGGCTCGGTTCGAGGTAGGTGCCCTGGTTCATCTCGTGCAGGATCTCGGCCAGACGGGCCTCGGCCTGCTTCTTGCTGCCGTGCACGGTGTACCACTTCTTGCGGCGGCGCCCGTCGGGGCGGCGCGGCTGCTCGACGGCGAGCGACCAAGCGTCGCCACGGCGGATGATGGAGCCGGCGCTCACGGGGTCGCTCCAGGGCGCGGGTCTGCGGGGAGTTGACGAGGGGTCATGCCTGAGGAGCAGAACACGCAGCGATATCTGGACACAATCTGGGACACTCCTTGGAGTCGGACTCTACGCTCGGGATGCGGGTACTGCGGGGACTTGCGGGGATCTCTCGGTCTGGGTCTCCACGATTCTCGCTGGTTGAGAACAGCGCGACGACGAGGCCGGAAGCCCCCCGCAGATCCCCGCACCCCGCAGAGCGCCGCCCTCCACGGCGGCTGTGGTGACGGTGACTATCGCTGCGCAGCTCTCTCCATACGCTCCCCGGAGGGCCCCGAGAGAGATCGCCACAGGCGTTTTGCTTGTCTCGATAGTCACAGTGTCACCCGGCGGCGCTCTTGGGCGTAGAGAGGGGGTGACCCTTGGGGTGACCCCTGGGGTGACCCGGTGACCCCCTCACGCCTGGCTCCCTTCCCTGTGGCCGCCGCGGTGGTACTCGATGCGGTGACCCCTGAGCCGCGAGCGGTGCGTGCGCGGCGTGTCCCAGGCCGGGCTCGCGCTGGTCGAGCCGGCCGAGAGCAGCATTGCAGCGCGCAACCCCGGGGTTCGCGATGCTGCAACACTCGTGGACCACCTCTCTGCCGCCGGGACAGGCGGCGTGCGCGCCCCCTCTGCCGCTCCGATCAGCCTTCGCTGCGCCAGTAGCCGTAGGCGGTGGGGTGGCCTCGGCTGCTTCGCGCCTATCTCTGAGCTCACGGTCGGTATCTCCTTTGCCCTCAGAGATCCCCGGGGCTATGTCGACCTTCAGGTATGGCCGGCGGCAGGGAAGAAGTTCCCGTCACCTACAGGAGTCCGGTGCTCTGACACCGTGGTTCGCGGCGGACCTGCAGGACGAGGCGGCGGAGAGGATCGACGTGGGGCTTCGCAGGGCGCTGGAGGGATAGGCTGGAGTACCCCGCTGCAACAGGCTGCCCAGCCGGCGGGGCGGTGGACTGCCGAGTGGGGTCGCTGCTGCGGCGTACTCTTGGGAGATCCCCGTGTCGTCGGTGGCGGTGCGAAGAGCCCACCGAGTCGCTGTCTTCTGCAAGTCCAACGACGAGTCGTCGTACGAGCTACGCGAGTGGCGCTAGCCTCGCGCACCTTGCCGTCCTGCCGCTGCACGTCATAGCCCGCGACACTTGCTCGACCCGATGTGGGGTCGAGGATCGTGGTCAGGATCTTGACGAGAGTCGACTTGCCCGCGCCGTTGGGACCGAGGAAGCCGAAGATCTGACCCCCCGCAATCTCGAGGTCGACTCCTTCGAGTGCATGGAGGTCGGCGAAGTCCCGGTGTAGGGCTTCGACTGAGATGCTGCGATCGTCGTTCCTCATGGCCGTCCGGCCTCCCCGACCGATGGTCTGATTTCCCGTAGGCAATGGCGGGTGGCTCGGCTCCGCGGTGTGCGGCGAGGAGCGTCGTGGCTAGAATCGCAAGAGAGAGCTACGGGGGCAACATGCCTGTCTTCGAGCGTCACAGTACCATGCCCGTGTCCGTCGAGGCGTTGTCTGCCTATCACGTCCGGCGCGGCGCCTTCGAGCGCCTCATCGCGCCATGACAGCGCGTCCGTGTTCTGGGGAGCCCGGGCAGAGTGCGAGACGGTGGCCGCTATGCGTTCGATGTGGGGCGGAAGCCGCTCAAGTGGCGGTGGGTCGTCGAGGTGAGCGGATTCGACAGCGGTCGCCAGTTCACGGAGCGTCAACTGGAGGGCCCGTTCGTGTTCTGGGAGCACACCCACCGCTTCGTGCCTCGCGGCCGGGACGAGAGCGAGCTTGCCGACCGCGTTGTGTATCGGCTTCCGGCAGATTGGGTCTCAAACGCCGTCGCGACCGGAGCCGTGACGCGACGGCTGGAGCGCCTGTTTCGCTTTCGGCACGCTTGCGTGCGCAACGATCTCGAGAGGCATGCGGCGTGGTCGGAGCGGAGTCGAGTGAAGGTAGCCATCGCCGGTGCCGGCGGCCTCATCGGTTCGCATCTCGCGGTCTACCTGACGACTGCCGGGCATGATGTCGTGCGGTTGGTGCGCCGACCCGTGCGGGGGGCGGGCGAGGTCACTTGGGATCCCGATGCGGGCTACCTCGACCCGCGGAGTCTGGACGGGGTCGAAGCTGTCGTGAACCTGGCCGGTGTCAATCTTACGTCGATCTGGACGAAGGGCCGGAAGGAAGCCATCCTTGGCAGCAGGGTACGGTCGACTCGCACGCTGGTGGCGGCGATGGAACGCATGGAGACGCCGCCTGCGGTGCTTGTCTCGGCGTCTGCTGTCGGTGCGTACGGCCCCAGGGGCGACGAGGCGCTCACCGAGCTTAGCGATCGGGGGACGGGGTTTCTGGCGAAAGTGTGCCGCGAGTGGGAGGCCGCCGCGGCGCCTGCGGCGGCGGTCGGCGTTCGTGTGGTCACGCCGCGTCTCGGCATCGTGCTGGCGGCGTCAGGCGGTGCTCTTGCGGCCATGCTCCCGGTGTTTCGGGCCGGACTGGGGGGGAGGATCGGACCGGGTTGGCAGTGGTGGCCGTGGGTAGCGCTTGAGGACGTCCTCGGCGCTCTGGAGTGGCTCATCCACGATCGGGAACTCGACGGCGTCGTCAACGTTGTGGCGCCGGAGGACGTCACGAATCGCGCGTTCACCCGCACCCTCGGCCGCGTGCTGCGCCGTCCCGCTTACCTCGAGGTGCCATGTGGCGTCGTCGAGAGCTTTGGCGGCATGCCTGAGGAGATGCTCCTCGCCAGTCAGCGAGTCGTTCCGGCGAGGCTCAACATGCGCGGCTTTCGCTTCGCCTTTCCCAGCCTGGAGGCGGCGCTGCGCTACGAGCTCGGCCGCTGAGAGGGTAGCCTAGTATGCGGTGGCGACGGCGTGCGCGGTGTCGCCGGTCGATTCGAGCTGGTCGAGCATGAAGGCGGCGACGTCGGCGCGGCCTATCCGAGTGCCGCCGGGGAGAGAGAAGCCTGGCCCGACGTGATAGTGCCCTGTTGCGGGGTCGTCCGTGAGCCGGGCCGCTCTCACGAGGGTTCAATCCAGCTCGCTCTGACGCACACTCACTTCGGCGCGACGCAGATCGGCCAGCATGCTCCTCAGAAACAGCGGCTTCACGAGACGCTCGGCGAACCAGGACATGTTCGGGTCGTGCCCAGGGTATGTCCTGCTCGACGAGAGCACGATGAGCCTTCCCAGCGGAGCTGTCGTCCCTGACGACCTGAGCGTTACCCGTGCAGGCTCGCGTTCCTGGCATCTATGTTCCCACCATCGAGCGATTGGAACCGGTGGGCGCCGTAGGCGCGAGACGTCGGTGGAGGAGGCGCAGTCCCAGCGACTACCGCCCGGCACCATCCCGCAACGTTCAGTTCGGTGCAGGAGGGTTGCAGGAGGGTGAGGTCCTCTCTACCGCCATTCCGGCCAACGGGTTCCGGCCTCGCTGGGACCCGAGGTCGCAGGTACCCGGGCTGAATCAGGGCGCGGACGCCGCGGAAAGCGAAGGGCGGCCGGGGAGCCTCATCGAGGCTTCCCGGCCGCCCGGGCGTGCTCGGACTGGTCCGCGTCTACTTGCTCGGCGGAATCAGAACTGTGTCGATCACGTGAATCACGCCATTGGAGGCCTCGACGTCGGCAGTGACCACCGTTGCGTCGTTGACCATGACCGTGCCGTTGTCGCTGATCTTCACTTCCAGCTTGGCGCCGTTCACGGTGTCGACCATCATGCCGTCACTCAGGTCCGCAGCCATGACCTTGCCGGGCACGACGTGATACGTCAGAACGTCGGCCAGAGCGCCCGTCGGGTCGGCCAGGAGAGCGTCCATGGTCTCCTTCGGAACCGCTGCGAAAGCGTCGTCGGTCGGTGCGAACACGGTGAACGGTCCCTCCCCGCGGAGGGTCTCCTCAAGTCCAGCCGACTGAACGGCAGTCACGAGCGTGGTGAAGCTGCCCGCTTCGACTGCCGTGTCGACGATGTCCATCTCGGCCATCATCGAGGGGGACGGCGACGGAGTGGAGCTCGTCTCTTCTTCGTCGTCACTGCTGCAGGCCGCCACTGTGAGCGGCAGCGCCAAGAGCGCCACTATCGCCAGAACAAAGAACACTCGCTTCATACCCACTCCTCCATTGCATCGCCTTGCCGGCTGGTTCGATTCGCTTCCTGCCCGGACGTACGTGGTGTTGCCACGGTGTCGAGCTTGGAAGCCTCCTGTCTTCTTCCCAGCCTGCGAGCGACGAAACCGTTTCGGGGATCGCCTTCCGCAGGCAACGCGACAGAGGTTCCGGCACGGAACGCCCGTCGTCGTATGGGCGCGGCCCGTGGGAACCGACGAGGCTAGTGCAGCGGCACGATCGAGCTTGGAAGGTCGAGCGTCGGCGCCGCCTGCCTGCGCCTGTGAAGCATGAGGGCCCTATCGAGGTGCGGAAGCCCGCCTGTCGGGTCCGGCTCTGGGTCGAGCCGCTACCTCCCGATGAGGGCGGCCAGCTCCTCCGGCTCGGCGACGCTGACCCAGAGAGCGGAGTGGTCTCGGGGGCCGATCACTCTGGGCACCTTCCTGACGAACGTGATGGCGAGGCCCGCCCTGCGGTCGGTGCCGAAGGTGACGCCGTCGTCGGTTCCGCTGAGCCGGAGTCCCACGGCGGTGTACCAGCGGTGGGGGCCGGTGACCTCGGTGTGGTCGATGTTCGAGACCGGGGTCTCGATGCTCCAGCGACCATAGGTGGCTCGTAGCTTCCCCTCAGCGGTGATGGTGACTCCGTGCGTGCGCTTGACACCGAGCGCGACGAACAGGGGTCGCCACCGGTCGTCGAATCGGTAGGGGAAGAAGCGCTCCTTGCGGCTCGGGCTATCGCTGGTCATGTCGGACCTCTCGCTGATACTGGAGTTGGCCGAGTCCAGAGAAGCCGAAACGGCGGAGGGGCGCGAATGCGTGGCGACCGGACCCCATTCGTCGGTCCACTTCTTATGTTAGCCCCGGAGCCACCTCTCGCATAGGTGCCGGCGAGGGAAATCGGAGACGGAGAAGCCCGGGGAGACGATCGCCACCGGCGCCGGCGACGTCCCATCCGCACCCATCGCGTTCGCCCGCTCCCACATCGAGTCGCCCGCATTTGGGTTGCGTCAGTGTCAGTCTGAGTCCGTTGGGATTCCCGACTTGGTCGGGTAACCTGCGGCGTGGCGGCGGGGTGACCCATTGGGTTGCTGTCGCCCGACGGGGCTGACCAACATTCGTTGTGTCCCCCGCCGCCTGCCGCGAGGTTCGCCGGCGTGACCTGATAGGAGCCTGGCTAGAGGCCCCCACTGAGGCGTGTCCGCCGACGGTCCCTCGCTTCGGAGACTGCGTCCGAAAGGGGACAGCTCATGATGGTACTCGGCGTCGACCCGCACAAGAACAGCCACACCGTCGTCGCCCTCGAGGCCGCCACCGGCGAGGTGCGCGGCGAGCTCACCGTGACGGCCGACCAGCGCGGAAGCGAGCGGCTCCTCGCCTGGGCCCGCTCACTCGGCTCCGAGCGCCGCTTCGCCCTCGAGGACTGCCGCCACGTCTCGGGGCGCCTCGAGCGCTTCCTCATCGCCGCCGGCGAGGGCTGCGTGCGCGTGCCGCCCAAGCTCATGGCGCAGGTGCGGCGCAGCGCTCGCAGCCGCGGGAAGAGCGACGCGATCGACGCCGCGGCGATCGCCCGAGCCGCCCTGCGCGAGCCCGGCCTGCCCGAGGCTCGTCTCGATGGCCCCGAGCGTGAGCTGCGCCTGCTCGCCGACCACCGCGACGACCTGGTCGCCGAGCGCACCCGCATCCAGAGCCGCCTGCGCTGGCATCTGCACGATCTGGCGCTCGACCTTGCGGTGCCGCCCAAGGCGCTCGATCGCGCCTGCTGGCTCGCGCGCCTGGAAGAGGCTCTCGCCCCGCTCGACGGCGTGCAGGCACGCGTCGCCTGTGAGCTGACGCGCCGCTGCCGCACGCTCTCGGCGGAGATCGCCGCCCTCGGGCGCGAGATCTCAAGGCGCGCCGCCGAACTCGCGCCCGAACTCCTCGAGCTGCCCGGCTGCGGCGCCCTCACGGCCGCCCGCCTGCTCGGTGAGACGGCCGGCGCCCTGCGCTTCGCCATGCACGCCGGCGTCGCACCCCTGCCGGTCTCGAGCGGCCGGAGCGACCGCTACCGGCTGAACCGCCGTGGCAACCGTCGCCTGAACGCCGCCCTGCACCGCATCGCCATCACGCAGCTGCGCTGCCATGAGCCGGCGAAGCTCTACATGGCTCGCAAGCGCACGGAGGGCTAAGAGCACGCGCGAGGGGCTGCGCTGCCTCAAGCGCCACTTGGCGCGCACTGTCTGGCAGGCGATGCGCAGCGCCGAGGTGCGGCGCGGGGCCGCACCGACAGATGCTGGCCCCGCGACCCGGCCAGACCTGGCCCTGGCGAGCTGAGGAGTTGACATAGGAGCAACGAATGGTTGCAGCCGGCCGTTTCCGTGCTCAACCGGAGGGCACGCAGGCCACGATCTACCTGCAAATGGGTGGTGGACCGCAGAGAAGTCGAACACTTGACGTCCGCCGTGCAGGGGGTGGCGTATCTTGTGCCGCCCACTACCAGCGCGTGTCGCCCAGCACCATTCCCTGCCGCTCCGTTCGGTTGCAGGAGGGTTGCAGACGGGTTGCAGAGAGTTGCCTGCGAAATCCTCCGGAGCACGCAAAACCCCTGCATCTGCGCCTGAAGTGGGGTGGTAGCGCATACGGGATTTGAACCCGTGTTACCGCCGTGAGAGGGCTGTGACCTTGTGTCAGGTAGTGCCGCCGAGTGCCACGGAGTGCCATCCTACGCGTAGAGAATCCAGCTGAACTGCCGCTGAGTGCCAGCGAGTGTCACCCAGTGACGCTAGGTGCGGTTGCAGGACCTCACCTACTCTTCGAGGTGACGGACCTTTGCAGCCAATCGTGGTGATGCGACCGCGGTCTGCATCCATGCACTCCCTGGCTACTCCATGGCTTTGGTCGCCTCGGCGAGGTCCAAGCGGAAGACGCGGCGTAGCGCAGGTACCTCAGAGAGCAGAAGAATGGCGATCACTGAGATGACTATCCAGACGTAGCTCATCGGGTTGATGTAGGTGGGCATGGTGTATGCCTCCGTGGACATCGCGCGGAACATCGCCTCTGCTGCCAGCCTGCCGGCCCACAATCCTATGGGCACGCTCACCACAGCGAGGAGCAGGTTCTCTGCTGTGATCATCCAGGCGAGGTGCGGGCGATCCTCCCCGATCGTCCGCATGGTAGCGATCTCGCGCGTGCGCTCGATGACATTTGTCGTGAAGGTGTTGTAGACGACGACGAAGGCGACCGAAAAAGCGAAGGCAAAAAGCAGACCGACAAAATAGCGGGCAAAGGCCATCGCAGAGTCCAGCATGGCGATCAGCGCCTGCTTGATCGTGACGCTGGCTACCCCCGGGGTGGCGTACAGAGCCCGCTCGAGAGCATCGGCATCGACGTCTGCGTAGTCGACATACGCCGCGTTCATCACGGGGACCTGCGACCCGGCGAGCTCCTGACCAACCGCCTCGTTCACGAACAGCGGGAAACCGAACATCTCCTTCGACAGGGTCGCGATCTCGAGCTGCACCGGCTGATCGATGAACGGACTCTCGATCTCCACAGTGTCGCCCACGCCCACGTCGAGACGCTCGGCCAACCCTTCGGGGAACACGAGGCCGCCGCCCTGTAGCGCTTCGGCGACCGGGGATCCCTCCGCCACCGTGAAGCCGTGGAAGCCCGCATCCGGCGCGATCGCCGTAACGGCCAGCTCGCGTGTCTCGTCGCCTGCGCGGAGCTTCACGGGTACGACGAGGGCTGCCTCGGCTGAGGTCACACCGTCGACGCGTGCAATCTGATCGATGGTGTCCGCCGGCACGTTCTCGTTGTACGCAACGACTGCATCCCACGTGTCGATGTCCTCGAACTGGTGGCTGATCAGGTAGCCGAATGAGTCGTTCATGGCCCAGGTCGAGACAATCAGGACCAGCGCGAAGACGGTGCCGATGATCGTGTAGATGCTGCGTCGCCGCGAGCGGAAGACGTTGCGCAGCGGCATGCGGAAGAAGGTCGAGCGGGGCAGTACCCGGCCGAGGGCTCGCTCCACGATCGGGATGCTGCCCTTGGTCTGCGAGAGGTTTGGGTCGCTGTGCATCGCCTGGGCCGGCCGCATGCGCGCACTGCGCAAGGCTGGACCGAGTCCCGCCAGCAGACAGACGAGGACGCTGATCGCCACTGCTGAGGCGGCCACCTCCCAGTGGAAAGACGTCTCGATCAGCGGCAGATTGAGGAAGCTCCGATACGACTCCCCGATGCCGTAGGCCATCGCCAGCCCTAGGACGATGCCGATGGCGGAACCAGCTATGCCCACGGTCAGCGAGAAGCCCAGGTACTGCCGTAGGACCTGCGCGTCAGTGTAGCCGAGCGCCTTGGACAGACCAATCTCGCCGCGCTGGCTCTGGACGAGGCGTGCCATGGCGATGCCGAGAGCCATGGCGCTGACCGCCAGGATGGCCACGGGCACGATCCCGGCCATTGTCTCGTTCTGCCGGATCTCCTCCAGCAGGCCGAAGTTGGAGGGCTGGTCCTCCTGCGTGGTCGAACTCAGGACGTAGTAGTCGGTCAACACGTCCTCGACGCGGGCGATGACCGCCGCCCGGTCGGCCCCCTCCTCGACAAGGATGGCGAAGGAGTTCATGCGCCCTGACTGACCGCTAGCCGCCTCGACACTCGGCTGCGGCGCGAACACCACGGCGAACTCGGCTGGATTCGGGAACTCATCCTTGGTGCGGCGCAGGAAGAAGTACTCGGCGGTCGTGACTGTCCCCCGCACACGGAACTCCCGCGCCGCATCGCCTACCCGCACGGTCAGGTTGTCGTCGACGTCCAGGCCGCGCTCCTCCGCGAACGCGGCGTGCAGCAGCACGCCGTCGGGGTCACTCGGGTCGAGGTAGGAGCCATCGAGGACGCTGACATCGTCGACTGCGGGATGCGCGTCGGCGGGAATGCCGATCACGCGCATCGCGACCTCCTCGTCGCCGACGGTGAGCCCAGTGTCGACGATCAGGCGCCCCTGCACTGCCGCGACGCCGTCGACCTGCTCGAGTTCATCGACGACAGATGTCGGTGCGTCGACGACCTTCGTCTCGAAGTCGGCGAGACGGAACGTTTCGTTGGCGAGATCGGCTGAGGACCGCAGGTCCATCGCCGCCCCGACGAAAGCCATGTAGATCGCGACTCCAAGCGTCACCAGAAGAATGAGCCCGGCGAACTGGCCCTTGCGGGCCTTCATGTCACGCCAGATCTTGAGTGTCAGCATGTCCACGGAGCTCACCAGGTAACGTCGGCCGGGTCGACCGGGTGAGGGTTGCGCTGCGCCGACAAGATCCTGCCGTCGCGCAGGCGCACGATGCGGTCGGCGACCTGTGCCACCGGCGAGTTGTGCGTGACCAGGACCACGCTGCGGCCCTGCTCGTTGAGCTCCTTGAGCGTGCTCAGCACAAGCTTGCCCGTGTCGAAGTCGAGGTTGCCCGTGGGCTCGTCGCCGAGGATCAGGGGCGGATCCTTGGCCAGCGCCCGGGCCACCGCCACGCGCTGCTGCTCACCCCCCGACATCTGGCTCGGGAAATGGTGGGCGCGATCGCCCAAGCCTACCGCCTCCAGGAGTTCGAGAGGATCGGTTGGCTGGCGCGTGACGGTCGCGGGCCGCGAGTTCGAACGCGTAGCGCACGTTCTCCTCTGCAGTCAGCGTCGGGATCAGGTTGAAGAACTGGAAGATGAAGCCGATCTTCTCGCGCCGATAGTAGGCGAGCTGCTTGGCCGTGCGGTGAGTGATGTCCTCACCGTCGACGACCATACTCCCGCTCGTCGGCGAATCGAGGCCGCCGAGCAGATTGAGCAGGGTAGTCTTGCCGGAACCCGAGGGACCGAGCACGGCTACGAACTCCCCGCGCCCGATGTCGAGGTCCACGACGTCAAGAGCGTTGACGACCACGTCGCCCATCGCGTAGGTCTTGGAAACGCCGCGAAGCGTCGCCAAGGCGGCTGTCCTCGGCTCCACGATGTTCAACCCCCCTCGGGCTTCGATGTTCCCCGGCGATGCGCCGTCGACCTGCGAGGTCGCTCTCGGTGTTGTTGTACCCATATTCCTGAACCCCCTGGCGTCCAGTGTCCGGGAGATGCTTGTCCGGCGCGTTCTTCAACGCCTCACGTCCAGCACGGGACGAATCCTGAGGACCAGTCTGGAGAAAACCTGCGGTCGCGTCGGCGGTCGAAAGTGGTGAGGGAGGGTTGATTCTTGTTGATCTCTCGCCGCTCGGTCTTTGCGTCGGTGGGGATGGGGCCGGCTAGAGCAGGCCGAGCTCCCGGGCTCGGGCTACCGCGTGGCTGCAATCGCTGAACGCGGCCAGAGCAGCGAGAGGTCACGCGATCCTGATACGTCTCCGAGCCCACGGGAGGTATCTTCCTTGGCCTCAGAGATCCTCGGGGCTATTCAGACCTTCAGATACGTCCGGCGGCAGGGAACGCCACGTACAGGAGTCCGATGCGTTGACACCGTGGTTCGCGGCGCACCTGCAGGACGAGGCGGCGCAGAGGATGGACGTGGGGCTGCGGAGGGCGATGAAGGGTTGGCCCGGCATCAAGGCCAACGGTTCGTCTGCTTGTGAAGCCACTACGGGGAAAGACTCAGATATGAGTACGACTGCGCATGTAGTGGTCAGGAGGGATGACGATGAAGACCAAGATCTCACCTCAGGAAGCCGCAGATCTGCTCGGCATCGAGCTGCCCCGGAACAAGCTGCTCGTCGCGAACCTTGGCAAGTTCGTTAAGAAGCACGGGGTCGAAGCTGTGCGAGACGACCCTGAGAAGTACCGCGAGCTCTGGAGCGGCTTCGACAAGGACCTCGTACTGAAGTCGCCGAGCACCGAGGAAGGACGACGGATCGCTGCCTAGGCCACGGCGAGTCCGCGGTCAGTCCGCCCGGAGATCAATGCTCTCGCAGTCATGTCGGATGGCTGTGCAGGTGGAGTTCGCGGTGACCGGGCTCGGTTCTGCCGCACCGGGAGGTCACGCTGAGTGGGGCTCGTGCAAGCGATCCCCGCTCGGTCTCACTGTCGCAGGTCGCCCCGCCTCGATATCGTCCCAGCGTCCGCTCTTCCCCTTGCCTCTGGGACGCCCGCTCCTCATACATCTCCGAGCCCACGGTCGGTATCTCCTCTGCCCTCAGAGATGGGTGGGGCTATGTGGACCTTCAGATATGGCCGACTGTAGGGAAGAGGTTCCCGTCACGTGACGTCGAGCGGTGGCTCATCAGACGTCGTCCCTCGCGTCGCTTTGCGATGACCTCCTCGGGGCGGTAGGTCTTCCTCGGCATCGTCTGACTCTTCACCCGTCGAGAGACACTGCACTGCAGGTGGACGGATCTCAGGGTGCAGGTCATGAGAAGGCGTCGCCTTGGGCGCTGGTGAGACCACCTGATGCAGAGAGGCGAGAGCCGGGACCGCAATCGGCCCCGGCTCTCGGCATCCTCTCCTCCCCTCGCACCCGGTCGGGTCCATGTCCGAACGTCGTCGTCTCCATCGAACCGGACTTGCTCAGCGGGGTGCGGGGGCTCTCTCTCGGTGAGTCTACGACCGGCGGCTCACCACTTGCCGAAGCCGGGGCCTAGCGGACTGACATAGTCGGCGCCCGATCCACTGTTCACTTCCATGATGGTGGCGAACGCGCCCCATATGACGGGGCCGATCTCGGTGCCGTCGGCCGCGTACCACACTTCGGCAGAAGCAGTCGCATCCGTGGGGGCCGCAACGATCTTCGTGAAGTAGGTCCAATGTTCGCCGTCGTCGACGCCCCGCTGGTGGTTGGTCAACCAGGCTCCGGAGCCGTTGTAGGAAGCGAAGCCATGGTGGCGGTCCAGCCTGCCATCGCCATCGCGATCGGTGTTCGCAAGCCAGGCGTCGTTCCACTTCATGACTAACGTGTCGCCGCGGTAGGGCCAAGTCCAGTGCGATGCCGCCCCGGGGTTCTCGGCGAGATAGGTATCATCGTCGCCTGTGTAGGCCGGGAACCCATCGCGGCCGAGATACGCATTCGCATAGGAGCCACGGAACATGTGAGCCTGGTAGTTGTACCCGTAGGCATCGAACCCCACTGTGAGCAACTCTCCGGCCAGGTAGTGCCCGGCGGTGTACTTGAGCGTGCCTGACTGGATGGTGCCGGCCTTCGGCCCGGCCAACGCTGTCGTGGAGACGGCGAGCACCACGATCAGGCACACCAGCACAGAGACTCCCCACTTCTTCATCGAATCCTCCTTGTCGCCCCCCCGACCCTGAGCAGGGCCGGCACCGGGTACTGCACGCTCATCGCGCGTTGACCATGTACTCCGTCTAGGTTTGACTGTCAGTGGCGGTTCCCTCCTAGCGAGCCTCGCGCTGATAGCGATGAGCGACATCGCCGGCGGGACCCGCAACATCTCCTGCCGGAGCTGCGGAGTGACCGCAGTCATCCGATCCGAGATCGGAGCCTACTGCTCATCTCGCTGCCGCGAGAGGGGACCTGCGAAGACGTCCTAGGTGAATCCTGTCACTCACTTCGACACCCCGCCCGACGCCAGGGTCGGCATCTCCCTTGCCCTTGGAGACCCCAGGGCTATGTCGACCTTCAGACACGGCCGGCGGCAGGGGAGAGGTTCCCGTCACCTACAGGAGTCCGGTGCGTTGACATCGTGGTTCACGGTGCACATGCAGGAGGAGGCGAGGACGGGGATCGACGTGGGGCTGCGGGCGGGACTCGGGAAATAGCGGGCCGGCCGAATCCCCGGTCACTACGCGCAGCGTCACAAGAGGTGGACGACAGCTCGGCATGCACCCGCTGTTGTCTGCTCAGACGACACCCCGAAACGGCACCCCCCTTGTCCGGCCCAGCGCGTGTCGGCTAGGGTGCTACTGCAGTGCAGGGGTATCCGTACGGGTCAACTCCACCACAGGAAAGGGCGAGGCCATGCCTGACCTGACCCCATTGAGTGGTCCACTTCCTATGATAGTGCCGGAGCCGGCTCTCGCGTAGGTGCCGGCGGCGCGTAGTCTTTCAGCGAGAATCCCGGGAAGGCGACTACCTTCGGGGCCGGCGGCCGCCCGCCGAGAGAGCTGTGGGGTCGCAGATGGTTGTACTCACGGCGCCACTTCTCCATCAGGATCTGCGCCTCCTTGAGCGTGTAGAAGAGCTCGCCGTTGAGCAGCTCGTCGCGCAGTTTGCCGTTGAACGACTCGATGTAGCCGTTCTCCCAGGGCGAGGCCGGTTCGATGAACAGGGTGGTGACACCGAGGTCGGCGAGCCAGCTGCGTACCGCCTCGGCCACGAACTCAGGTCCGTTGTCTGAGCGAATATGCTCTGGGATACCGTGCTCCAGGAAGAGCTCGGAGAGCGTGTAGAGCACATCGTGGTTGGTGAACCTCCTTCCCACGCGGATCGCCAGGCACTCGCGCGTGTACTCGTCGATCACGGTCAGCAGACGTAGCTTGCGACCGTCTTGGGTGGTCTCGGAGACGAAGTCATACGCCCAGACGTGATTCCTGCGCTGCGGCCGCAGGCGGATGACCGAGCCGTCGTTCAACCAGAGGCGACCTCGTTTGGGCTGCCTGGAGGGCACCTTGAGGCCCTCGGCCCGCCAGATGCGCTGCACCCGTTTGGCGTTCACCTCCCAGCCGGCCATCTGCAAGAGCTCGGTGATGCGCCGGTAGCCGTAGCGGCCGAACTTGCTGGCCAAGGCAAGGCGACGATCGCCGACGTGAGTGCATCTTCGTCGGCGCGTGGCGTGGCCGTACGACGTTGGCTCGAGCGCTGCTGGCCGAGAACACGGCAGGCCCGAAGTTCGGAGATCTGCAGCCCCTCACACACTGCGCGCGCACACTTGCGCCGACGCGAGGGGCTCAGAAGTTTCCCCGCGCCGCCTCCTTGAGGATGAGTTTGTCGAGGGTCAGGTCGGAGACGGCTCTCCGTAGGTGCGCGTTCTCACGTTCCAGATCCTTGAGGCGTTTGGCCTGCGAGACGTTCAAGCCGCCGTACTCCTTGCGCCAGCGGTAGTAGCTGACTTCGCTGACGCCGATCGCCTTGACGGCTTCGGGCACCTTCTTGCCCTGGCCGAGCAGGACCTCGGCCTCACGCAACTTGGCGATGATCTCTTCGGGGCGGTAGCGCTTCTGGGGCATGACAGCATCCTCCTTCGTCGATCCACACCATAACCTGTGGGTGGACCGATTTCAGGGGGTCAGGTCAGGCGGCGCTCCGATTCTGAAGGGCTCTCGTCTCAACGTCGGTCCCCGTGGGGATTCCGGCGTTGCTCGTGAGTGCCAACCGCATATGCCCGCCGGAGCCGTGGGTCACCCCCAGACGAGAAGGAGCGCGAACAACGCGGGTCAGCGAGCTCGGCAACGGCGCCTCCCAGCGCGACGTTGCCCGGCGTCGCCCCTTCGCGGCTACGCTCGGGCCGCCTCAAGAGCCGCCCGCGTCTACGTCGAACGCACCCGGAGTACCGCGCCCAACCCCGTGCTCATCCGCTGCTTGGACACTACCCGGCCGGCGAGGAGTACGGCACCCTGCGTGCGGATCGAGCGTCTCCTCTTCTTCGGACGCGCAGGGACTCGACTGCGAAATGCCAGCACACTTCCCCTCCTGCGCCAGCTGACGCGCGATCGCGCGCCTGGTCGCGAGTTCCTCCGCCTCATCGCGGATGCCCCCGTCGCGGAGGAACTCGCGAAGCCGCCGCCGATATGCCGGCTCTTGTGCTACGGCCGGGCGAGGTCGAAGCGGTCGAGGTTCATGACCTTGTTCCAAGCCGCAACGAAGTCCTGCAGGAACTTCTCCTCGGAGTCCTCACATGCGTAGACTTCCGCGACGGCCCGAAGCTGGGAGTTAGAGCCGAAGACCAAGTCTACACGGCTGCCGGTCCACCTCAGTTCGCCCGTTTCGCGACTGCGACCCTCGAAGACGTCGCCATCTTCCGAGGCCGACTCCCACGTGGTGCCCATGTCGAGAAGATTGACGAAGAAGTCATTGGTGAGGGTCTCCGGACGCTTGGTGAAGACGCCGTGCTGGGACTGTCCGAAGTTGCCCCTCAGGACGCGCATGCCGCCAACGAGGACCGTCATCTCGGGAGCAGTCAACGTCAACAACTGCGCCCGATCCACCAGCAGATCCTCTGCCGGTACCGGGTACTTGGCCTTGAGGTAGTTGCGGAAACCGTCCGCGGCCGGTTCGAGCACGCCAAAGGAAACGACGTCGGTCTGTTCCTGCGATGCATCCGTGCGTCCGGGCGTGAAGGGCACGGTCACATCGTGACCGGCACTCCTCGCAGCCTGCTCGACACCTGCGCATCCACCCAGAACGATCAGGTCGGCGAGCGAGACGATCTTCCCGCCTGACTGCGCGCCGTTGAACTCCTCCTGGATTCCCTCGAGGGTCTGGAGCACCGTCTGCAGTTGGGCCGGCTGGTTGACTTCCCAATCCCTCTGCGGCGCAAGACGGATGCGCGCCCCGTTCGCCCCGCCGCGCTTGTCGGAGCCGCGGAACGTGGATGCCGACGCCCACGCCGTCGATACCAGCTGAGAGACTGACAGGCCCGAAGCGAGGACCTTGCCCTTGAGAGCGGCGACGTCCTGCTCGTCGATCAGCTCATGATCGACTGCGGGCACCGGGTCCTGCCAGATGAGCTCCTCTTCAGGGACTTCCGGGCCCAGATAGCGGGAGCGCGGGCCCATGTCGCGGTGGGTCAGCTTGAACCAGGCGCGGGCGAATGCCTCCGCGAACTCCTCCGGGTTCTCATGGAAGCGCTTCGCGATCGGTGCGTAGATCGGATCCATCCGTAGCGAGAGGTCCGCCGTCGTCATGATAGTCGTGACCCGCCTCGACGGATCGTGAGCGGCCGGCGCAAGATCCTCCTCATCTGGACTGACCGGGACCCACTGCCAGGCTCCGGCAGGGCTCTTCACCAGATTCCAGTCATAGCCGAACAGCATGTCGAAGTAGCCCGTGTCCCACTGGGTCGGTCTCGGCGTCCATGCGCCTTCGAGACCGCTGCCGATCGTGTCGTCCCCCTTGCCGCTGCCGAAGCTGCTCCTCCAGCCAAGGCCCTGCTCCTCGATGGGGGCACCTTCCGGCTCGGGACCGACAAGAGCGGCATCGCCGGCGCCGTGGCACTTGCCGAAGGTGTGTCCACCTGCGACGAGCGCGACGGTCTCTTCATCGTTCATCGCCATGCGGGCGAAGGTCTCGCGCACGTCGCGCCCCGACGCAACCGCATTCGGTTCGCCGTTCGGCCCTTCCGGGTTCACGTAGATCAAGCCCATTTGCACGGCGGCAAGCGGGTTTTCGAGGTCTCGGTCACCGCTGTAGCGCGTGTCGCCCAGCCACTCGCTCTCGGTGCCCCAGTAGATGTCCTCTTCCGGCTCCCAGACGTCCTCGCGCCCGCCGCCGAAGCCGAAGGTCTCGAATCCCATCGACTCAAGCGCGCAGTTGCCGGCTAGGATCATCGAGATCGGCCCATGAGAGCTTCCTGCCATACTTCTGCTTGATCGGCCAGAGCAGGCGGCGCGCCTTGTCGAGGTTCACGTTGTCCGGCCAGCTGTTGAGCGGCGCCAGGCGCTGGCTACCGGACCCTGCCCCGCCGCGACCATCGCTCGTACGGTAGGTGCCCGCACTATGCCACGCCATGCGGATGAAGGTCCCCCCGTAGTGACCATAGTCGGCCGGCCACCAGTCCTGCGAGGCGGTCATCAGCGTGTACAGGTCCTTCTTCACAGCCGCGAGGTCGAGACTCTTGAACTCTTCGGCGTAGTCGAAGCCCTCGCCCATCGGATCGGACATGGGTGAGTTCTGGTGAAGGATGCCCAGGTTCAACTGGTCGGGCCACCACTCACGGTTCGATGTGCCTCTGCCGGTAGTCGTCCTGCCTGTTTCGTCCGCCATCGGACGCTCGCTGTCTTCGCTCATGACCCTTCCCCTTTCGATCGATTGCCCTCCGGCCTCGCGCACTCGATGCACACCCCGCGCAACTGGACATCGACTGATTCGACACAGCCAAGTGCAGCGACACTGGCAGGTGCGACCACAGCGTCGAGCTCCGGATCGCTGACATCGCGCATCATGCCGCACCGGGTACACACGAAGTGGTGGTGGCGCGACGCGTTGGCGTCGTAGCGCATCCGACCGCTCGCGGTTCCCACGCGCACGACCAGTCCCTGGTCCGCGAGCGTGGCCAGGGTGCGGTAGACGGTGTCCAATGAGATGGTCGGGACCCGGACCCGTACTCCGGCGTAGATGCTCTCGACGTCCGGGTGCTCCTGGCTCGCCGCGATCTCGCGCACGACCTCCAGCCGCTGGTGCGTGATGCGCAGCCCCGCTTCCCGCAGTGCCCGCATCATGGACTCCACCCGGCGCCCCGCCTCGGCCTCCGGTACCCCCATGCTCCCTCCTACCTGTGTACAATTCCTATATGCGACTGGTGCGGCAAGTGCAAACATGCGATCAGATCACCTAGCCTCATTCCATTGGATGGTCCAAAGCCCATGGCAGTGCCGGAGGTGGCTCTGTGACGAGTGCCCGCAGCGCGTCGACGTCCAACGAGATCAGGCCGCATGGGGCGGTAGGGCAGCGCCAACCACTAGCAGTGGACCGCGCCGAACCACAGCCGATTCGGGGCCGACTCTCCAGGCTTCTTGACAGGGGGCCGTACTTCGCCTGCCGGGGCCGACACCGCGTCGAGGTTCGCGATGTGCTTCTCGAACGCCTGCACTTCAGAGTCTGCTGAGGAGGTCACCAGCGACCCCCTTGTGCGGACGCTGCGCTTCAGCGGCCCGGTCGCAGTCGCTCGACCCACTGCTGTAGCGCTTCGAGTTGACGACGTATCTGCTGGCGCGTCGGCTCGTCGATGAGTCTGCCCTCAGCGAACTTCTCCGCCTCGAAGTTGATCATGACCTCGGGCTTCGTCAATGCGATCGCCTCGAGGAAGACGAACACCTGGCGCAAGTGATACTGCATGCGCCCGGTGCCAAGCGCTCCCCTGGCGGCTCCCATGATGGCCACCGGCTTGCCCCGGAATGGCTGATCGTCGACCGGTCGCGAGACCCAGTCGATGGCATTCTTCAACACCCCGGGAATCGAGTAGTTGTACTCGGGTGAGATGAAGAGGACGGCATCGGATGTCCGGATCTGCTGGCGCAACCGTCGCACCGGCTCGGGGTGACCCGACTCCTCGAGGACGTCGTCGTTGAAAGGCGGGACGGAGACGATCGCTCCCTCCTCGATCGTCACCCCTTCAGGCAGCAGTTCGCGCACGGCGTCGAACGTCATGCGATTGTAGGAGGCCTTCCTGAGGCTGCCGATCAAGGCGACGATGTGCACGAGGAGCCTCATACCCCGAGGCGGGGGGCCGGAAACGGGCACACGCTCCGTCTGCCGGTTCACCCTGCCTACGGCGTGCTTGCCTCTTGAAGGACTGCGCGCCGCCGGTACTCACGCAAGAGCCGACTGTGGCACTATCATAGACCGTCTGCGAGGTCAGTCGCCACAACGCCGAGGAACGGATCCGGGCGGTGCTCGCCGGCCGGCATCTGCCAATCACGCCGACAGACGATGGCGTGACCCCGATCGACTTCGAACAGTCCGCCAGCGACGACCTCACCGAGTTCATCAGCCGTAAGTTCAAGGGGCATGAACTGGCTCGCCTCGTCGATGAGATCCTGCGCACGCAGGGCTACCAGACGCTCATCTCCCCGGCGGGCAGCGCGTGACTCGGGCGCCTGCCAGCTCCCTCGCGCTCAGAAGCTCACGACCTTGCCGTTGCCCTTCATGATGCGAGCGAAGTCGTGGATCGTGCCGGTGACGGCTCCCTCGATGAAATCGGCCTCCCTGAGTCCACGTGTCTGGCAGCAGGTGCCGCAGAGCATAGCGGTGACGCCCTTCTCGATGAGGCCAGTCAGAAGTGGCTCCAGGGAGGCGTGGGCAGTGCGGGGGTCTTGCCCGCGGCGGGCCGTGTTCACCGCGTCGCCCATGAGCAGCAGCTCCACGGGCTCTTCGGCCAGCTCCAACGCCTGGGCCAGGCGCAGGGCGTTGAACGGCTGCTCGGTGCCGTATGGGGACGAGTTGATGAGGATGACGACGGACATCTGTTCTCCCTTCTTTCACCGGCACCGTGGCCGGTCACTGTAGCTGTAGTTGCCTCAGGCCATGCCGTGGAGAGCTTGGCGGCTAGCCCGCTTGGCGTGTGCCCTTGAGCGCCGCCCCGAGGGCGCCGATTGTCTGAGGCTCGGGTGCGACGAGCAGCGGACCTTCGACGCCGACGGCGATGAGGTCGACGAGCGCCGGGTTGAGGGCGCCGCCGCCGGCGAAGAGCAGCGGCGGCTCAGCGCGCACGCGCCGCAGCATGGACAGCGTGCGGCGCGCAACGGCGTCGTGCAAGCCGCGGGCGACGCGCTCCCGCGGTTCGCCGCGGTGCAACAGACCGACGACCTCGCTCTCGGCGAACACCGTGCACATCGAACTCACGGCGGCCGCGTCATCGGCGGCGAGTGCGGCTTCAGCGAGCTCGCCGATCTCGCCGCCCAGCGCCTTGGCCATCACCTCGAGGAAGCGACCGGTGCCGGCCGCGCACTTGTCGTTCATCTCGAAGTCGAGGACGCGGCCTCCCGGAGCGAGGCGGATCACCTTCGTATCCTGTCCGCCGATATCGAGGATCGAGCGCGCCTCGGGGTGCAGGTGCGCAGCGCCGAGCGCGTAGGCGCTGATCTCCGTGATCACCTCGGCGCCGAAGCGCTCTGCCGCGGCGTGACGTCCGTACCCGGTGGCGACGATGCGGTCCACGGCCGCGCGGCCGGCGAGCCGCGCGGCCGTCTCTCGCGGTTCGAAGCCGGCGTCGAGGACGGCGCTCTCCGCGACCGCGCCGTCCTCGAGCCACACCGCATCGACTGTTCGCGAGCCGATGTCCAGGCCAAGGACGCGCATCAGGCTCTGAGCATCTCGAGGAACGCTTCGATGCGCGTGCCGAGCTGGCCGACGTCCTCCAGCGAGTAGTCGGTATCGACGCGCAGTACAGGCAAGCCGGCTTCCTCGGCGGCGCGTTCCACGGACGTGGCCTCGATCTGATACGGGGCACAGAACTGCAGCGCGTAGTGGAGGATGCCGTCTGCCTCGTACTCCTTCGCCAGGCGCAGCACGTCGTCGATCCGGCCTGCATTCGGGGTGAAGCAGGCACAGTTGATGTCGAGGTACTTCTCGGCGATGTCGTCGAGCAGACCCTCGACCGTGGTCGCATCCTCGGCGACAAGCTCCTCGTAGTAGCGTGAGCCGGTGCAGAGCTCCTCAGCCACGACGACGCCGCCGGCTTTCTCGACAAGGTCGTGGACCTTCCAGTTGGGAATGCTCATGGGGCTGCCGGTCACGAGCACGCGTGGCGCCTCGGCAGGCACAACGCCGCGTCCTTCGGCGATGCGCCGCTCGAGCTCGTCGGCGATCGCGTTGACCATCTGTGTGAACCGCGGCACGTCGTCGTAGAAGGCCACTTGCACGGCGAGCAGGGCATCCTTGCCGCTGATCGGTACCGGTGACGCCGCGCGGGCCGCGTTCAGGCGCTGCAGCGCGCGGCGCTTGTCATTGACCTCCATCGTCGCGCGCTGAAGCGCCGCGAACGCAAGTGAGCGGCCGCTCACCTCCTCAAGCTTCGCGACGAGCCTGTCGAGTTCGCCGCGCCAGAGCTCGAGGTCCTGCGGCCGCTTCATCTGCGGCAGCTCCATCACGTAGGTCGGTGCCAGCTCGCCGAAGAGCTCATAGGCCTTCTTCTTGCCGTCGCAGGTGGTCTCACCGATGACGAGGTCAGCCGATTCGACGTAGGGGCAGACCCTGCCGATCTTGAAGCCCATGGCAGACTTGATCAGGGCACAGGTGGTTCGTGGCAGCAGCTGTTCGACCTCGTCGTAGGCCCACTCGGCCCCGGCGCAGAGACCAACGCAGAGGCCGCCCAGGGCGCGGATGATCTCCTCCGGCACGTAGATGCAGAAGGTACCGATGACGGTGCCGCCCGCCGCCTTGTGGTCCTGGAGCTCCTTGATGCGCAGGCCGTGGATCTCGTTCATCACGAAGTCGAAGTAGGCCATGGCCTGGGGACGGTCGTTCTGGCTGAGGTAGGCGTCGGCGTAGAGCCGGGGGATCGCCGCGAGCAGCATGTCGTGGGCGTCGAGATCGATGCCCAGTTCGCTCCACATGGGGCGGTAGTCGAGGGTGGCGTCGCTCATCGCAATCCTTTCGCGAGGCGGCATGCGGTTGAGCGCATGCCGCGGTTGCGGCGCCGCGAAAGGGCAAGGGATGCACGCCTGGTCAGAGTGATGAGGCGTGCAGCTGCGAGGACCTGGCGGCGCCCTATGGCCGGAGGCCCGGACCGGGCCTCTGCCGCGGACGCCTGAGGGCGGCCGTGGCGGCGTGCGTGGCTCAGATTCGGCCGTGTGCCGAGATGGTCTCGTCACGGAACGCCATGGTCACCTCCCTCCGTCTTGCGATCACTGGGAAAGCGTAACACGAAGGGCGACGGCGGCTGCTCCAGACCATGCGACGTTCACGGCGACGGGACCAGGGCACAACGAGGGCTGGCACCCAGCGTGTGCGGCGTCATGCCGGCTTGTCCACATCGGCAAGGCGGCGCACTTCTTCTGGCACGTTCGCTGGCTGTCCGCATCTGATCCACCTTCAGAGGTCCCTGCCGATCGAAGTGCAGGACGCCGATTGGCTCGACGCCCGACGAGGGCGCGTCGATACAGCGCCGGCGTGCACAGGTCAGAGTAGCCTGCCCGCCGTACAGTGCCGCTTCACGTCGCGGCCCAGCCGGCAGACTGCCGACAGACCACGCACCGAACGGGTCCGTCGTCGGCAGAGATCCCGTGCTTCCGGTGCGCCTTCTCGCCTTGCTGTTCACCCACTCCCGAGCGAAGCTGCTCTACAAGCTGGACGCGCGACGAGGGAAGGTGAGCGTGCGTGGACACGTGAGGAGACGCGGCGACCCCGGCTCCTGGGAGTACATCGCCGATGTCGGCCTGGCGGCGGCGCAGAGGTGCACTGAGTGCAACAGGAGATTCTGGGTCGAGCGCCGTCCCAAGACGAGCTGCCCCAGCTGTGCTGGATCGCTGAAGGACACCGAGGAGCGCCGCCGCCAGACCAAGGCCGGCTTCGCAATGCGCAAGGAGTGTCTCGCCGAGATGAACTCGGTCCTCGTTGCCGTAGAGCAGCAGAGCTACACGGCGCCGACCAAGGCGAGCGTGCGCGAGTACCTGACCGGAGAGTGGCTGCCGGCGGTCAAGGCCACGATCCGCCCCTCCACCTACAACTCCTACGTGCAGCACGTCGAGTGCCACATCACACCGCACATCGGCTCGGTGAGGTTGCAGCAGCTCTCGGGTAGCCAGGTGAACGGCCTCTACGCGAAGCTCGCCGAGAGGGGCAGGAAGAACGGCAGGAGCGGCCTCTCGCCGCGCACCATCCACCACGTGCACGCCTGTCTGCACAAGGCTTGCAAGGACGCGGTCAGGTGGGGACTGATCGCAAGGCACCCGCTCGACACCGCCGACCCGCCGAAGGCGAAGAACGATGCCACCAGGGAGATGCAGACCTGGAGTGCCGAGCAGCTCGGGGCTTTCCTCTCCTCAGTCAGAGAGAATCGCCTCTGCGGCCTCTGGCACACGATAGCCATGACCGGCGTGAGGCGAGGAGAAGCCTTGGGCCTGCGCTGGAGTGACGTCGACTTTGAGAACAGCAGACTCTCCGTGCGTCGCGCCCTGATCCCCACCAACAGAGATGTCGTGGTCAGTGAGCCGAAGACGGCCAAGGGGAGACGCGTGATCGCCCTCGATGCCGAGACGGTTGAGGTACTGAGGGCGCAGGCGGCGCGGCAGCTCGCGGAACAACGCGTGTGGGAGGAGGCCTGGTGCAACACCGGCCTCGTCTTCACCAAGGAGAATGGCGAGGCTCTCGATCCGGAGACGATCTCACGCTGGTTCCGCATCGCGGTGAAGAGGGCCATGCTGCCGGCGATCCGATTGCACGATCTTCGGCACACCCATGCGACGCTGGCCCTGCAGGCCGGCATCCACCCCAAGGTCGTCAGTGAGCGCCTCGGGCACGCCACAGTCTCGATCACCCTCGACACCTACAGCCATGCCATCCCAGCGCTGCAGGAGGAGGCGGCAGAGAAGATCGCCGGGCTGGTGCTGAACGCCCGCTAGGTGCACTTGCAGGCCCTACGAGACCACGGCTCAGTCTCTGGCAGGTTCCTCGGTGCCAACGAGCACCCGCTCCTCGAGCTCCGCAGGAGACGGGCGGCGCAGGGACTTGCGCAGGGCCTGGCACAGATTGACCTGCACCCCTGAGGTCGGTCCACCCGCAATGTAGGGTTTCGCGACCGATGAAGGAGGCAGATCAGTGCCGTGCTGACTAGTGCCGTATGGGACGAGGACAAGGGCCCCGTCGTGGACGACGATAGGTGACTGGCGCAACCGGCGCGGGCGAGTAGCCTAGCCGCCCCGGTCGCGTGGTCGATCTACCTCATCCGCAGCGAATCGTTCAGTCGACCAGCTCAATCTCGCCGGGACGCCAGGTCTGGTCGATCCAGCGCTGCTCGGGACCGTAGACCCGCAAGGCGATGAACCAACTCTTGCCGGGGACGGTCTGCAGCCAGTTGCCTTCCTTGCCGCTGGGCGCCTCAGGGGCGAAGTAGATGTCGTAGGAGCCGTCGGCGTTCGTTGTGAGCCGGCTGTCCTGGCTGCCCAGAGTCGGGAACTGCTGGTCGGTCTGCAGCTGGGAGCGGGTCTGGGTGTCGTACATCGTGATCGCCCAGAAGTCCTTGACAGGCGGGTTCGCCGGCAGACGCAATCTGTAGGTCCTGGAGCCGTCCAGCGTGCGGTGCTTAGAGTCCACGGCGGCCATGGCGTAGTCCGACCCCTTGCCGGCCACGGTCACCGCCATGGCGGGCGACACGCAGATGTAGCCGAAGTGGAAGAACACACGAGCCTCGAGATCCCGGGCGCCGTTGCGCGTGTACGTGGTGTCCTTGTTGGCGTACGCCATGACCCATGCGCTGTTCGCGTCGTACACGAACTGTCCCGGATTGCGTGGTGCGTAGCTGATGGCACGGGCGGCGGCGTTGCCGATCGCGGCTGCATCGGTCAGGATCCCCCGCATGCGGGCATCGGGAGCGAACGGCTTGCCCTTCTCGATGCCGATCGCGGCCATCATGCCCTTGGCTTCCGGTCCGAGGTAGTCGTCTGGCTCCTGCTGAATCAGCGCGTGCAGCTTCTCGAAGAAGCTGAAGTCGTTGGGCAGTACCGCGTTGACCGCCTTGCCGGAGATGTTGATGAACTCCATCGCCGGCGGAGCCAATGCCTTCTCCAGCGGGTACACCTTGAGATTGTCGCGCATGTTGTCTGAGGCAGCCTTGATTCCCTTGTCGAGATAGCCGCGCATGAAGAGCCACACGCCGTAGGTCTTCGACGGCACGACGAAGTACCCGTCCGGCACATCGCCTGTGTGATTCGGAGGAAGCACCAGGAACTTGCCGCCCTTCCCCCTGTCCGGCCCGGCGACACCGAGATCCGACAGATAGAGGAAAGCCATGTCGTCGAGGATGCCAAGCATGCCCGTCGGCAGATCGACGACGGTGGGGCCGTCTGCCTTCAGATCGAGAAAGCCGATGGCGTACATCGTCGAGGTGTTCCCGGTTAGGACGAGCGAGGTGGAGTCCTGCAAGGTGTCGAAGATGCAGGCCGTGTTGCACACGTCGGCGCCGGCGCTCGCCTGTGCCTCGCGGATGGCGTTCATGGACACGGCCGGGATGCTGTTCAGGAACACCTCGACCGCCCTGGAGCGATCGAGGAAGTCGTAGACGGTCTCGACGGTGGACGAGGTCGGGACCCCGTCGAAATACTCGAGCGTACCGATGGACGTGTCGACTGACGCAGGCGCGGTCAAGGACTCGGGGATCGCGGTCGTCATCTTCATCGTCGGTGGCTTGTCGGCCATTGTGCACTCTCCCAGAAGCGATGGTGTGCGAACGAGGTCTCCAAGATGGTGCATGACTCGCTCAGTCGACCAGCTCTACCGGACGCGGATACCTGGACACGAAACTGCCCTACGCGGCGACCTCCGCGCCGTGTTGAGCGTATCACGCCGCCCGGGTCGCTGAGGGAGCTGAGGTAGCCGTTCTTCTCGGGTAGCCACTGCTCTTTGTAGAGGTCGACGAACCTCTCCACGGCGGCGCGCAACTCGGCCACCGTGCGGTAGATGCGGCCATGGATGATCTGCTCCTTGAGGGTGCGGAAGAAGCGCTCCGCGACGCCGTGGTCTGCGGCTGCTCGATGAGGGCGTAGCTCGCCGCGATGCCCCAGAAGCGCACCTGGTTGCGGAAGTGCTCGGAGACGTACTGGGTGCCGTTGTCCATGCGTAGGCAGAGGCCGCGGCCGGCGTCCGCACCAACGCCGCCGAAGTGACCGGACCCCCTTCGTCGGTCCACTTCCTATATTAGTGCTTGGGCCACCTCCGGCATAGGTTTCGGCGGCGCGAAGTCAGAGAGCGAGAAGCTGGGGAAGGCGATCGTCTCTGGTGCTGGCGGTTGACCTGCACCCCTGAAATCGGTCCACCCGCAATGTAGGGTTTCGCGACCGATGAAGGAGGCAGATCATGCCGAGGACCTCCCGACACGGCCCGTTTGCAGCCCTCCTGCAACCAAACCCAGCGTCACGCGATGGTGCTGGGTGGTAGTCGCTGGGACTTCACGGCACACAGACGCACTCTCACTTCACGCCGCCGGCGCCTATGCAAGCGGTGGCTCTGAGGATCGGTCAGGAAGTGGACCGATGAGCGGGGTCCGGTCAGTCCGACGCAAGAGGCAGCATCCATGCGTCCAGCTGGGACCACGCCGATGAAGGAAGCACCACTCTCGAGGAGAAGTGGGGCACGGTTGAGATGGGCAGGCGCCATGGGAGTCGATCATCGGGGGGCGGTGCCGGCCAAGGACCAAGTGCTGAGCGGACCTGGGGAGGACGCGCGATGATACGCAATGCCACCAACGGTGAGCTCGCACGGGCGGCACCGCCCTGGCTTCGTCGCTTCGGGGTGCGGAGCTGGCTGCTTCTCGGCGTCATCGCCGTGGCGGCGGTTGTGCTCTCGCTGGTGTCCACGCTCAGTGGGATCGTGGTCCCGCTCGTGCTTGCCACAGTCGTCGGCGTGCTGCTGCGCCCAGTCGTGGATTCCGCAGCCAAACGACGCGTACCACGCACGGTCGCTGCCGCCCTCGCCTTGGTCCTGATCCTGGCTTCAGCTCTCCTGCTCGGAGTGGTTGTCGTGCGCGGTCTCCTCGCTCAAGCCCCCGAGATCGCCGCGGTCGCAGGCAACGCGCTGAGGACCCTCGAGGCCTGGTTGGCGGAGGGTGAACTCGATCCAGCGATCGCGGACGCAGTCGGATCAGCGGTCTCGACGCTACTGCCGACCCTCGGCCAGGGTATCGTGAGCGCACTGGGCGGCTTCGTATCCGGTGCGGCCTCCTTCTTCATCGGCGTCTTCTTCGGCGTCTTCACTCTGTTCTTCGTGTTGCGGGACGGTCACAAGCTCAACGTCTGGCTGGGGGGTCACCTCGGCGTCGACCCTGAGCTTGGGACCGCCATCGTCGACGATGGGGAGCGCGCCGTCCGTGGCTACTTCATGGGTACGGCGATCACGGCGGCGGCCACGGCGCCGATCGTCGGAGTGCCGATGATTCTGCTCGGCCTGCCGCTCGTCGTTCCGGTCGTCATCGTCTACTTCTTCACCTCGTTCGTCCCCTATCTGGGGGCCTGGGTAGGAGGCGCCTTCGCGATCATCGTCGCGCTCGGCGCGGGCGGTGTCGAGGCCGCGGCGGTGATCACGGTCGTCGTCGTGATCTCGAACGGCAGCATCCAGAGTGCTATCAATGCGTGGGCCGTCGGTGGGCGGCTCGAGCTCCACCCGGTCGTTGTTCTCGTCACGACAGCCGCGGCTGGTATGGTGGGAGGCATCACGCTGATGATCCTGGCGACCCCGCTGGTGGCGACGGCGATCATGACACTGAAGCGGCTTCGTGAGGCCGGGGTCTTCGACGAAGTAGCCGGTGCGGGTACGCGAGGCGATGGCTGATCGGCGAGGCACGAACTCTCCCCAGCCGAGAATGCCAACGTGCTCGAGTGGGCGAAGCTGCGTGAAACGGGCGTCTCGGGCAGCAGTCCGGGCGCCGTTCACCGGCTCTGACCTCGATCTCCTGAAATCGGTCCACCTGCAAGTTATGGTTTCGGACCGAAAGAAGGAAGAGCAATGCCACGCAAGCGCTACCGCCCCGAGGAGATCATCGCCAGACTGCGTGAGGCCGATGTCGTCAACGCAATCGGCACCCGGCGAGGCGATCCTCGCCGCCAGGCGCGGCACGCTCGACCGCGACGACATCTTCGCCTGCTGCGGGGCCCTCCTCGCGCACTGCGCCGCCGACGCCGTGGTCGCGCACATGCGGCGCAGCACCGGCGTCTGACGCTTCGCCCGCACCGGAGGGCGTCTGGCAATGGGCACGCCCCGCGGGCTCTCAGTTCGTCAGATCTCCTCGTGGTACTTGAATGACACCTTCACCTTGGCGCGGTACACCACGACCTTGTTGTCGTCGAGGCGCAGGTCGAGGTTCTCGATCTCGGCCACGCGCAGGTCGCCCACATGGCTCGCGACCTTCTCCACCGCCATCTTCGCCGCTTCTTCCCAGGACGTCGGGCTGGTGCCGATCACTTCGATGACCTTGTAGACGCTGTCAGGCATCTCTCCTCCTCGTCGTGCCCGATGGACCCGTTGCCTCATCCTCTCGCGGGAGGATCGGTGTGACCAGCGTTTGGGCGCGAGTCGCGCCGGGCCTTTCATCGTGTGGTCTCTGACGTACACGTTGGCGTTGGCGGCGATTGTCTGGTCGGACTTCTCCCTCTCCAGCTTCGCCCCGCCGGCACCTAGGCGGGAGGTGGCTCAAGCGCTAGCATGGGAAGTGGACCGACGAATGGGGTCCAGTCAGAAGCCGGCTACGCAATCGCCCACCTCGGCTCAGGTGACTGGAACTTCGAGGGCAAGCGGTACCGGGTGATTGCAGTCGCCGAGACCGACCAACAGGTGACGACCAAAGGCGGCCTGCGTCTCGCGCCCGATATCACGATCCGCGAGCTCGAAGCGGCCGACTCTGACATGTTGATCTTGCCCGGTGCCGACACCTGGTTGACCGGTCAGAACATCGCGTTCGCTGCGGCGGCCGCTCGGTTTCTGGATGCGGGTGTGCCGGTGGCCGCCATCTGCGGCGCAACCGTTGGGCTGGCGCACGGTGGAGTGCTGAACGATCGGGATCACACGTCGAACGCCGCGCAGATTCTCGAGTCTGATGCCTACACCGGGCACGCTCACTACCAGGACGAACTGGTGGTAACCGATGGTGATCTGATCACGGCCAGCGGAATCGCCCCGGTCGAGTTCGCCAAGGCGATCTTCGAGCGGCTGGGCTTCTACGATCGATCGACGATTGACCATTGGTATGCGCTGTACGGCAATCAAGACCCGGCCGGATACTTCGGGCTGATGGCGGACCGGTCATGAAAGCCGATGCGCGCCTCGCCGCTGACTTCACGCGTGGCATCTTCAAGCTGAACGGGCAGATGTTGGCGGCGGGCGAGCGGCTTGCCCGGCCGGTAGGGCTCACTGTTGCTTGGTGGCAAGTGCTCGGCGCCGTGCTCCACGAGCCCTTGACCGCGTCCGGCGTGGCCCGCGAGATGGGCATCACGCGCCAAGCGGTGCAGCGGGTCGCCAACCGACTACAAGACGACGGGCTTCTCGAGACGCTTCCGAACCCCGCCCACAAACGAGCGCCGCTCCTGACGCCGAGCGAGGCGGGATACGCGGCAGTCCAGCGGATCGCTCCCGAACAGGCAGCCTTCGCCGAGCGCATCGTTGAGCACTTTCGCCGGCAGCGGCTGGAGGAACTGGTTGCGAGCCTGCACGCGATGTCAAGGACCATTGACGAGACCGGCCCATGAGCTCGTCCGTCATGCCTCGCGGTCGGACCTGAGTGGTCACATCCTGCTGGCGGCTACATCCATCACAGCCCTTCGCATGCTGAGTGCCTGGGCGGGTATTCTGCGCTCTATGCGGAAGTGTTTGTGGACGGACGCTTCAGGTGTCTTCGGGATATGCTCATATGCCGATTGTCACGGCTTGAGCTAGGGGCCGGAAACCTCCTGGAATAGTCGCCGAACCTCTTCTCGGAGGTTCGAGAGTTGTCCACGCAGGTCCACCACCCATTTGCAGGTAGATTGTGGCCTGCGCACCCTTTGGAGGACCCTCGAAACGGCCGTCTGCAACCATCCTGCAACCCGAATCGCCGTACTTGGATGGGAGCGAACGGGGCGGAATGGGAGCGGGCGGGACTGTGGCGCATTGGCATCGTCCGTCGTGCCCAGGGTCATCGTCACGTCGACCTCCCTCAAGCGCACCTCGTGCGGCCGATCCCGACGTGTCAACGGGTCGTGGCCATGCCTGACGCCCACCCGGGGAATAACACACTTACAGGGGGAGCACGTAGGAGGATTCCCCGAGGCTCGAGAAGGCCATCGCCGCGGGGTCTCGCGCGAGTCGACACCCGTGATTCGCCCTTGCGAGCGAACCTTCCCGAGGGGGAGGTACACGCGCCATGAAGCCCATGAAGTCCAGGTTGGCCTTCTCTGCTCCAGCCTATGCCCACACCCTCGAAGTGCTGCCCACCGATCATGACTTCGGAGACGTGGAGGTAGGGACGACGGTCTCGACGATCGTGACTATGACGAACATCGATGGATCGGACGTCAACGTCTTCGGCCTCGGGTTCGAAGCGGGAGGCAGTGCGGACTACAGCCTGGCGAATGCTTCGCCCCTCCCGTTCATCGTCGTACCCGGTGAGGCGGTCGAAGTCGAAGTCGCCTTCAGTCCCTCCGCCGCTGGGTACGTCACGGCGGTGCCCGAGATCGGGAGCACCGGCTCGCTGAATCCGGTCCATGAGGTCTTCATCGGTGGAGTCGGCGTGGATACGCAGCCTTCGGCGACCATTGAGGACGTACTGGGCTTCTTCGACGCGGGGGTCGAGGCGGGGACCATCGTCGGAACCGGCCCCAATGACCAGGCGAAGATGAGTCATCAGAGGGTCTTCCGGTCCATCCTGCAGCGGGCTGCCGAGGCGATCGACGACGGCAAGACGGAATCGGCCTGCCAGGGGCTGGAGCGTTCATGCCTGCGCAGCGACGGGCAGCTCGGGCCGAAGGACTTCGTCCGCGGGAAGGATTGTGCGGAGCTCAACACCATGATCCTGCAGTTGATGGTCGACGTGGGATGGCAATGAGAGTCGCCAGGCAAACCCACCGGGGGTCTCAGGCCAGCCGCAAGAGGCGGACATCGATGTCGGGGGCACTCGCGCAAACCAGGCGACCGAAGCGACTAGGAGACCCTTCGTCGCTCTCGTCTCGTGCCGACGCTGCCACTGTGTGGGGATGCTGCATGGACGTTCTGGCCGCCGCCCTCACTAAGTGCTACAAAGGCAGCAGGGTCACATGCGGAATATCGGGGGGCAGATGAGTAACGAGACTCAGTTCACGGGTGCGCTCAAGGCTGCGTCCGGTCCATTGTGCGACGACTGCGTGACGAAGGCTGTTGAGTGGAACAACCGACAGCAGGCCAACAGCGTGGGTTCCAAGCTCGCCGGCAAGGATGCCATTTCTCGTGCGAAAGGCATTTGTGCGCGATGCGGGGTTCGGAAGATCGTCAATGCTCTGCCTCGAGGGACAACTGGCGGCGAGGCAAGTCCGCACGTGGCGAGCGCCTCTGAAGCGCAGAGAGCCAGGATCATCACGCTGCTCGGGGAAGGCCAGCTTGACCGCGAGGAGATCGCCTCCGAGGTCGGCGTATCCCCGGGCGTGGTCAGCGCGATCAAGGCCCACATTTCAATGGGCACCTACGGCGGTCTCGGCACAAGCGATGCAGCGACCGACGAGCTGATCGGAGCATCCGAGGTCGCATTCGGTCTTGAGCGGGATCTTCATATCGCCCTCCCTTCGGATATTGAGCGGCTAGAGCCTGGCCTGCGCATCCTCGATGAGGGCAGGGGGCGCACCACGGACGCGGGTCAGATCGAAATCACCGCGAGCGATGCCGACGGTGCAACCGTTGTCATTGAACTGAAGGCGGGCACCGCCGCACCGGAAGCGCTCACGCAGCTCTTGGCCTACATGGGTGCTATCGGCGGGGAAGAGCAGGCGGCAGTCCGCGGCATCCTCATCGCGGGCGACTTCCACCCACGCATCGTGCACGCGGCGAAAGCGATCCCGAATGTCCAGCTCAGCCGGTACCGCTTCAGGTTCACGTTCGAAGCAGTCGAGTAGGACATGCGGAGGAAGTCAGGGCCGGCAGTCCAAGACGGTGGCCGTCGCTCATCCTCGAATCAAACCACCGAGGCTGATCTCAACAGGCGGGCTTCACTGCCGAGTTCGACCAAGGCGACAGAACCGCCGGGCTGGTGGGACTCGTTCGGCCACGTGAGGAGATGTGGCCGTACAAGCCGCAGTTGTGGCACCCACGCCGTGTCCTGACCGAGGCAGCGGGGGTTCTCGGCCGGTAGGCCTCACTGACGCAATTGACCGAACCGACGATTCGCCGTGATCTGTCGGTTCTGGCAATTGTGTCACCGGTCCCGGCGTCAACTCCGCGTCCATCCCGGTCCCCGCGACCCAAGCGACCGAAAAGACGAAGGAGACGGTCGCTCCGGTCGCTTGCGCCTCCCGTGCCCTCTACGTCGCCGCTCTCTACCGGCCACGGGTCCCGACCAGCGTGCGGGCCGGCACCACCTTCAGCGCCTGGAGCTACCTGAAGCCGCGCTTCCCGGCCGGCGCCAAGACTGTCAAGGTGAAGCTCTACCGCTACCGCAACGGCTGGTGGCGCTACGGCCACCTACTCCGCCGTCAACTCCAACTACGCGAGCTACTCGAAGTACAAGACGAAGCATCCGCCTGACCGCCAAGGCCCAGTACCGCCTCAAGGCCTTCACCAGCACGACCAAGACCTGGGATGGCACCTCGAGCGCCTACAGCAAGGTGATGACGGTGCGCTGACCCGCGAGGGGGCTGCCGCATGGCTGGCCTTCCCGGGTCGTCGCGGCCGCACACGCCAGAGTTGTGGCATCCGCGCCGCATGGCACTGCGGCACTCCCACCGCATCCTCGTCGGGCTGCCGGGGGTCTCAGCGGCAGCCCCCACCGCTCCCCCGCCACATCTGAACACGGCGGCGCGCGGCACGCTACCGCTCCCCGTGACCGCGAGAGAGCATGGATTCCCGGGTGAACTGACCGCGGACTCGCCGGGCCTAGGCGGCGATCTGGCGTCCTTCCTCGGTGCTCGGCGACTTCAGCACGAGATCCTTGTCGAAGGCACTCCACAGCTCGCGGTACTTCTCAGGGTCGCTTCGCACGGCTTCGATCCCGTGCTTCTTCACGAACTTGCCGAGGTTCGCGACGAGCAGCTTGTTTCGTGGCAGTTCGATCCCGAGCAGGTCTGCGGCTTCCTGGGGTGAGATCTTGGCCTTCATCATCATCCCTCCTGACTCTAATATGCGCAGCCACACCTATCTGCAGTTATTCCCCCATGCGGGCTTCACAAGCAGATGAGCCGTTGGCGTCGATGCCGGGCTCTCCCCCAACGCCCCCGCAGTCCCACGTCGATCCCCGCTGCCGCCTCCTCCGATCGGCGGGGACCAGTCCCAGTCCCTCGAGTCCCGCCGCCTCACTCACCAGGACAGTCGCCCCCGACGAGCCCTCTCGATACAGCCCGTCTGCAACCCTCCTGCAACCGAACGTGACGTCAGGCCATGGTGCTGGGAGATACTCGCTGGCACTGCGCGGTACTACAAGCCTGAGTCCGCACGACTCGCTGAGAGAACGCCCGGACCAGGCCTGAGACGACCGTCGTCGGTGGCTTCTCGCTCTTCGACCACGCCCCGCCGGCATCTGTGCAGGAGGTGGCCCTGGGACTAACATAGGAAGTGGACCGACGAATGGGGTCCAGTCACGCTGATCGCACGAATCAGGCTTCTCCTGAGGAGCTGCGCCGTCGTGACCGGACCCCAAGGGGTGCGAGCTCCACCACTTCCCTACCCGGCTTCATCGTGCGTGCCGCCGCGACGGCCACCGGGAGAGTAGAATGAGCCTGTGGTCGAGACGTCGTCACGCGGCCTGCACATGCTTGCCGATGTGACGCCGGGGGAACTGCCGGCGGTGTGCCGGGAGTGTGCTGAGACATGAAGACGCTGACGCTGGAACAGGTAAGGACGGCCACGCGGTTCGCGTGGCACCACGACGGCTGGATCTTCGCGGATGGCGAGTTCATCTGCCTGCTGCTCGCCTCCGAGGACGTTCCGCAGCCTTCGCTCGCAATCGCGTATGCCGAGGCCGCTCCCGAAGCAGCGGGGCCCCACGGGTCTGGTCCGCAGGGCGACGGCTGGCACCACCTCGACGGCTGCCCCTGTGAGCTCTGCCGCTCATGAACGGCCACGTCGAACGCGGCGTCAGCATGAAGGGCATGCGCCGTTGTCGCATGCGTTGGTGAGATCCCTCCGCCGACTCCCAGACGGCCGCTGGCGCGCCCTACCGACGACTGGCCCCGGTGCCGAGCCAGAGTTGCGGACGCTCTAATGCCACTCGACCGACCGTCTACCGTCGGCTCGGGGACTCCCGCCGGTCCCGGCGCTCACGCCATCATGTGCCTCGGCACAGGCTCGCACGCCGGCAAGAGCGTCTTCGCGGCGGCCCTCTGCCGCATCTACGCCCGCCGCGGCTACCGCGTGGCGCCCTTCAAAGCCCAGAACATGGCCCTCAACTCGTTCGTCACGCGGGAGGGCGGCGAGATCGGCCGCTCGCAGGCCTACCAGAGCCGCGCCGCCGGTGTGGAGCCGCACGTCGACATGAACCCGGTGTTGCTCAAGCCCAGCTCCGAGACCGGCAGCCAGGTGGTCGTCCTCGGGCGTCCGGTGGGCCACATGTCGACGCAGGAGTACCGGGCCTTCCAACCCCGGGTGTGGCCGACGGTCACGGCTGCCCTCGAGCGCCTGCGCGCCGCTCACGACCTGATCGTCATCGAGGGCGCCGGTAGCCCGGCCGAGGTCAATCTCCGCGACCAGGACATCGTCAACATGAGGGTCGCGCAGTATGCACAGTGCCCCGTACTGCTGATCGGCGATATCGACCGCGGCGGCGTGTTCGCCGCGCTGGTCGGCCACATGGAGCTGTTCACGCCCGAGGAGCGCGCCTTGGTCAAGGGATTCGTCATCAACAAGTTCCGTGGCGACGCCCGCCTGCTGGACTCGGGAGTCGAGTTCCTCCGCAAGCGCACCGGGGTCGCGACCATCGGCGTCGTCCCCATGCTCAGCGACTGGCGCGGTGAGGAGGAGGACTCGCTCGGTATCGAGGATCGGCAGCACCAGGCGAGGCCGCGGGCGCCCCTGCAGATCGCTGTCGCGCGTCTGCCCTTCATGAGCAACTTCACAGACTTCGACGCCCTGGCCGATGAGCCCGATGTGAACGTGCGTTACGTCTCAAGCCCGGCGGAAATCAGCGGCGCCGCGACCATCGTGCTACCCGGCACCAAGAGCACGATCGCCGACCTCGCCTGGCTGCGGGAGAGCGGGCTGGCGGCGGCGGTCTGTGCCGCAGCCGTCGCCGGGCGGCCGGTGATCGGCATCTGCGGCGGCTACCAGATGCTCGGCCGCCGCATCCTCGACCCGCAACACATCGAGAGGAGCGAGCCGGAGGTGCCGGGGCTCGGCCTGCTCGACGTCGAGACGACCTTCTCAGCCGACAAGCTCACGATGCGCGTCGACGGCGAGCTGCTCGCCCACGACACTCTCCTCGGCCCGGCCGGCACGCCCCTACATGGCTACGAGATCCACATGGGGCGCACCACTCGTGGGAGCAGCGTGGAGCCGCTGCTGCGACTGTGCGGCGCCGACGGCAAGGAGCACGCTGAGGGCGCCGTCTCGACGACGGGCAAAGCCCTCGGCGGAACGGTCTGCGGCAGCTACGTGCACGGCCTCTTCGACCATCCGGCGCTGCGCGGCGCCTTCCTCGGCCAGCTGCGCTCCGGACTGGGCCTGCCGGCCCGCGCCTGCGTCGCAGAGCCCGCCGATGACAGCATCGACCGTCTCGCCGATCACGTGGAGGCGCATCTCGACTGCGGGCTGCTGGAGCCTATCGTCGGCCTGGACACACTGTGAGAGATGAGGCCCGGATCTTCGCTAGGACCCGGGGTCGGGCTGCGCTCAGATGAGCACCAGTAGCGCGAGCGCCACGTTGATGAGCACGGCGAATCCACCTTGATTGGGGAGACCCTCGAGCTTGCCGTTCCAGAACAGGATGAACCCTCCGGTTGACGATGCCACGGCGATCGCCAGAACAGCTTGCCACACTGCCTGGTCGAAGAGCAGCGCGATACCGGCGACGACGAAGGTTGCGGTGGCGAAGGCCATGACCACGGTGGCAAGCAGCCTCGTCGTTCGCTCGCCCAGCAGCCGCGAGAGCGCCCAGGAGTCATCCGGCCAGGTCATCCCGGGCCGAAGCGCGAAGCGACGCAGACTCCAGCCTACGAAGAGCACGTGCACGAGGCCGTGGAAGACGAGGAACAACGCCAGCGCCAGCCTCATGCTCTCCCTCCTCATCGGCGCACTGAAGCCACTGCGCCCCCAACGGTCGAGTCCCGACTGGACCCATTCGTCGGTCCGCTCCCTATGCTAGTGCCTAGGTCACCTACGGTATAGGTCTCGGCGGGGTGTAGTCGGCCAGCGAGAAGCCACCGAAGGTGGTCGTCTGAAGCCCGTCCGGGCGTTGCCCCCCGGTTCCGCGGAGTACCAGCGAGTATCGCTTGGCACCATCCCGTGACGCTAGGTTCGGTTGCAGGCGGGTTGCAGGAGGGTTGCAGAGAGGGATCGTCCGAATCCTCGGGGACACACAAAACCCGTGCATAGAAGCGTGAAGAGGGGTGGTAGCGCATACGGGATTCGAACCCGTGCTACCGCCGTGAGAGGGTTGTAGACCTAGTGTCAGGTGAACATCATCGGCCTCTTGATCGGTCGCGAAACCCTACATTGCGGGTGGACCGATTTCAGGGGTATACGTCAGGAGGAGGGGCGAGCGCACCGCCCGCCCCTCCGGGGATCAGCTTCGTGGGACTCAGCCCTCGAGGGCCTTGCGGATCTCGCCGTCCTCGTCGCTGATCTCCTTCCTCTCGGCCTTCATGGCCTGCTTGAGGACCCGATCCACAGCGACGTCGAGCGTCGATTCGCAGACCAGCACGACGCCCCACTCACCGGCCTCAAGGGCCTCGCCCAGGTCCTTGATGTCGCCGTGGCTCCAGCCCTTGGCGACGCTGCCGATCAGTCCGCCGCCGGCGGCGCCGACGATGGCGCTGCCGATCAGGGCAGGCGGGAAGAGCAGACCGACGACGCCGCCCACGGCGGCGCCCCAGCCGATGCCCTTGGCTCGCGTCGTCGAGTCGGTGTTCTTGACCTTGACCTTGCCGTCACCCTTCTTCGTGAACAGGGCCGAGTCGTACTTGCCGATTAGGCCGATGGCATGCGAGTTCTTGATGGCCATGAAGTCCGCTCTCGCGTCCTCCTCAAGGGCGTAGGCACCTGCGTAGGCGATGATTGGGTTGTCGTCTGCCATGGTCTCTCCTTGTCTGAGCTTCCTGTCTGTCTGCGGTTTGGGTCTGGGGCCGCGCCGCTCTGGACCGGGCCCCATTCGTCGGTCCACTTCCTATGCTAGCGCTTGGGCCGCCCTCGGCACAGGTTTCGGCGGGGCGAAGTCGGAGATTGAGAAACCGGGGAAGACGACTGCTCCAGAACCTGGCCAGGCGACGCCCTCCAGTCCCGCTCAGTCCCAGCGAGTACCACCCGGCACCGTTCCGTGACGTTACGTTCGGCTGAAGGAGGGTTGCAGGCGGGTTGCAGAGACGGGCTTGCGGAATCCGCGGGAGCACGCAAAATCCCTGCACATACGCCTGAACGGGGTGGTAGCGCATACGGGATTGCTCTGGTCTCCTGCATGTTCGGTCGCGCTCCTGGGTAGATAGAGTGCCCGGCCCAGTCGGAGGCGCGGACGACTAGCGATGCGAAAGCGAGGGACGATGCCGACCTGCAACGAGATGAAGACGGGCGAGACCTACGAGTGCGAGAGGTGCGGCCTGGAACTCACGGTCGCCGCGTCGTGCGCCGACAAGGGAGGTTGCTCGTGCTCGGAGCCCTTCACCTGCTGCGGCAGGCCGCTCACCCGCAAAGCGTAGAGGAGGCAGACTGTGGCTGTTCCGGTGGTCGACCCCGATCTCTGCACAGGTTGTGGCGTGTGCGAGGAGCTCTGCCCAACAGTCTTCGAGCTCGGCGAGGATGGAGCTGGCCCACGTCATCGCCGGCTCCGACTGCGATACGGCGGGGTGCTGTGAGGAAGCGGCTGAGTCCTGTCCGGACGAGGCGATCTCGCTCGGAAGCTGACGGCTGGACCGGTTGACTCCCCAAACGGCGGGGGCTATGAGCCGAGGCGGCCGTCCAGCTCCCCGCTGGCGCTCAGATCGGCCAGGTCGTCGTAGCCGCCGACGCTCTCGCCGTCGATGAACAGCTGGGGCACGCTTCGGCGGCCTGAGCGCTCCACCATCTCGCGCTGCTTGGCTCCGTCATGCGTCACGTCGATCTCGCGGTAGGCGAGATCCTTCGACTTCAGGAGCGACTTGGCTTTGGCGCTGTAGGGGCACCACGCCTTCGTGTAGATCACGATGTCGGGCATGATCTCCTCCTTGCGAGGTGGATGCTCTGAATACGACCATACCCGCTGATCGACTGCCGCCACGCACCGCTTCCCGTCCGCTCCCATCCAGTCGCGCGCATCCAGGTTGCAGTATGGTTGCAGCGTCTCGTTTCGGGGCTCATCCGCGGAGTACGCGGGCCACGATCTACCTGCCAGTGGGTGCTGGGCCGCAGGGGAGTCGAACCCTGACCTCCGCCGAGTGGACAGTATGACCTGGTCGACAGCGGTCGCCAGGGGAGCCACAGGCACGAGCCTGGGCAGCCCGTGGTCCTCACTCCCCCTTGTGGGCGGCGACCTTGTGCCGCTCGCGGTACTGCTTGGCCTTCTGGCGGTTGCCACACACCGACATCGTGCACCAGTGGCCTGAGCGGTTCTTGGAGTGGTCGTAGAAGGCCCACTTGCAGGTGTCGTTGCGGCAGGACTTGAGACGCGGCCACGTGCCGGCTTCCATGGAGCGATAGACGATGACGAGGAGGCGGCCCAGCGCGACGTCCACGCCGCTGCCCTCGGCCTCGAGCCTCATCCTGCCGTCGGATCCGACGTGCAGGCGCAGACCTGCCCGGGCGGTCACCGCGTCGAGGGCTGCCGGAATGGAAGCCTCCACTGGGCGTCCGTCGTTGTTGCTGAGGAGGAGCTCTCGTAGCGCCTCGCGCAACGCGAGGGCGCGCTGCAGGTCGCCTCGGTCGGCTCTCGTGCCCACCGCAGAGAGGCCGCCCTCCTCGAGCCACGCCGCCAGAGCGTCGGCATCGGCTAGCTCCTCCGTGCCGAGATCGATGTCGAGCGTGTTGATGAATGCGCGCACCAAGGCCAGTTTGCCCGGGGCCTCTTTCGACTGTGTCGGCATTCCCAGCCTCCTCCAGCTCACCTTCACTATACCAACCTTCAAACACACTTGACTAGTGATGGATAACCACTATACTAGTTTCATTGGTGACTCCCCAGGTCCCTTTGAGACCGGGTAGGGGTCTGAGGGGCGAGGCAGGGAGACGGGCGATGTACGAGCTCATCGTTCTGGATCTGGTGAGGCAGCGGATTGAGCAGGCAGAGCGCACGGCAAAGCGGGCCCTCCTCGTACGAGAAGCAAGGCCACGGCGGCGTCGTGGCCAAGTGACTCAGGGGAGGTAATCATGATGGGCACGGCAGAGGACAGCAGAGGGCGCATCTGGCGCAAGCTGCGAGCTTCAGCCTGGGAGCTCGGCGAGTCGCTGGCCACGCCGCGCGGCACGGCTCCGGATCGCTGGACCTCGCGGTGACGGCGGGATGATCCGCCGGATGAGTGGGCGGATGGGTCAGCCGCCGCCCGGCGCGACGCGGCAGCCCAGCGTCAGTTCCTGACGTTTCGGCGCAACCGGCACGGAGAGACGGTCACAGGCAGCGCGGCTTCGTCGGAGGCGCAGGTCCGGCGGCAGTGAGATGCTCGTTCAGTGCGGCAGCTGACATGAGGACGAGTGGTTGATCGCGGGGCAGGCGAACCCTGACCTCCGCCCTTCTGGATGCGGCGCCCAGTGCCGCGCCGTGCCATCGAGTGCCGCCGATCATCATTCCGTGGCGCCAGGTTCGGTTGCAGGAGGGTTGCAGACGGGTTCCAGAGAGGGGTCTTCGGAACCCTCGGGAACACGCAAAACCCCTGCGTCTACGCCTGAAATGGGGTGGTAGCGCATACGGGATTTGGACCCGTGTTACCGCCGTGAGAGGGCTGTAGACATGGTGTCAGGTAGTGGTGCTGAGTGCCACGGAGTGCCATCCTACGCGTAGAGAATCGAGTCGATCTGCCACTGAGTGACGGCGAGTGCCACCCAGCAACGCTAGGTTCGGTTGCAGGAGGGTTGCAGGCGGGGGCTATCCGGAGGACTCGTGGAGCGGCTGTCCCAGGCAGTCGCGGAGAAGCCCGGGGGACACCCTGACGGCTCGCTCACAGCGTCGTCCCACCGACGCGAAGGCTTCAGCGCCAGATCGCCAGGGACATGAAGCCGGCCTCGACGCTGCCCCCGTGGTCGATCTCCTGACGGCCGACGGCGTAGACGTTCTCGCCGGCGACGGCGACGTCGTAGGCCCAGTCGCCTCCGGTGTCCATCTCGCCCGGATAGCGGGCCGGGTCGGGGTAGGTGGTCTTCCAGAGGGTGGCGCCACCGGTGCCGTACTTGATGACGATGGCGTCCTCGTCGCTGTTCAGGGTGCGGTAGCCGCAGACGTAGGTGCGCCGCGCGGAGTCGACGGCCAGGGCCAGGCCATTGTCGGCGCGTCCGGTCTTCAGGATGCGCTGCCAGAGGCGTGTGCCGGAGGGGCTGTAGAGGCGGGTGACGATGTCCCCCCTGCTGCCCTTGCGCACGCAGGCGCCGGTCACGTGCACTCGCGCCTTGTTGTCGACGGCGACGTCACTCCACCTATCGTTCCCACGGGCGCTGCCGGCTGTCCAGCGCACCCACTTCCTGCTGCCGTCGTGGCCGTACTTGAGCAGCATGGCGTCGGAGAAGGCGTCTCGGCCGCTGCCGCAGACGTAGACCGAGCTGCTGGTCAGGGCCATCGCCTTGACCACTTCGCTGCCGCTGCCGTAGCCGTAGTAGCGCACCCACTTCTTGCTGCCGCCGAGTGAGTACCTCAGGAGCACGACGTCGCCGTTGCGGACCCCCGGGCGTTCGCTCTGGCCGGCCACGAAGAGTCTGTCACCGCGCACTGCGATGGCGCGGCCGATGTCCCAACGCGTACCGCCGTTGTTGTGGCGCCTGGCCCAGGCGAGGGTGCCGTCGGGGCGGTACTTGACGAGGTGCAGGTCCCGGCTGCGGTCGCTGCGCTGGCTCATGCCGGTGATGTAGACGTTGCCGTACTTGTCGCGTGTCACGGCCTGCGCCTCCTCATCGCCGCCGACGGCGGCGTTGAAGGTGCGCTCCCAGAGGACTTCGCCGGCCGGGGAGGAGCCCTCGGCCGAGTCGCGCAGCTTGAGAAGCACGTAGTCGCTGTCGCCGTCGGCCGACTCGGTGGTACCCGCCACATAGACGCAGTTGCGGGCCTTGTCGACGACCACCCCGGCGACTCTGTCGTTGCCGCCGGCGCCGTCCCAGGTCGCGTCCCAGCGCAGCGTGCCATCAGGTGAGTAGCTGCGGTAGCGGATGTCTTGATCTCTGCGGCCCGTGACTGCGACGTCGCCGACGACGATCGCATCGCCGGCGGCGTTGGTGGCCACGGCGACGGCCTTGTCCCAGCGGATGCTGTCGCCGCTCCTGGGGACCGTGTCGGCCCAGCGGTGCTGGCCGGGGATGCCGGCGACGGCGAGCGCGGCACTGGGGAAGAAGAGGAGAGCGGCGGCGGCCGTGATCGCCGCGAGCGCAAGGCGCCCCTTGCCTCGCGGTGGACGTCGGGATGAGTCTTCGGTGCGTCTCTTCACGATGTCCTCCATGAGGCCTTCCACCTCACCGTGCCCGTTCTCATGGGCACGGGCATCACCTGCTCCTCACAGCATGTCTCTCACGACTCTCGTCGAAGCGGGGTTCCCAGTCAAGAGCGGCGCGCGAGAAAGCGTCGCTGCGCAAGGCTACAGGTGGGGCCGCACTCGCGCGCGTGGTCCTCCGGCATCTGGCTAGAGCAGCGCGGCTGCCCGCCCTTCAAATGAGGACGTCAGGGGTCGTCACCGCCTCCGCAGGGCGGCAACACACTGCTTCGAGGAAACTCTCGCGGTCGCCTTCCACGCTCGGAGCGCCCCTCCGCAGATCCTCCGCGGGCCTTCATCCCGTCCATCTGCAACCCGTCTGCAACCGCGAAGTGTGGCACGCCCCGGGTTCCGCGGCGGCTGAGTTACTTGGGAACCATGCTATCTGCTGCGGTCTTCTGGTTGTAGAGCTCGAGCATCTGCTGCGGCGTGAGTCGTCGCATCCGCGTCTCTCCCCGGTGCCTATGCGAGAGGTGGCTCTGGGACCAACCTTGGCAGTGGACCGACGGGTGGGGTCCGGTCAGACCGTCCCACCCCAACTGACCCATCTCCGGCCTCCCAGGCCGTCACGTTCACTGCTGCTATGGGTGATTGGGACGGGAGGGGCTGGTAGCGTGGGGCCATGCTCCGGCAAGGAATCCTGAGAGTGGCCGCAGTCCTTGGGCTCGCCGGCAGCAGTCTGCTCGTGGCCTGCGGAGGTGAGACGCGGCCCTCCATGCAGACAACCGCAGCGTCACCAGCGGCCACGGCGACGGATGCCTCCCCTCGGTCAGCTGGCTCTTCAACCATGGTCACGATCTCCGACCGCCATGGCCCGTCATGGAGCGGGCAGCTCGGCGACACCGTGCAGATCGACTGGACCGACGGAAGCGGCGGCATCTACACCGAGCGCATTGCTGTCCTCGCCGTGAAGCGCCTCCCCGACCGAGGAGGCGATGGTGGTAACGAGGGCTATGTCGCCTACGCACGGCAGTACGCGATCAAGGTACGCCTCACGAGCCTCGACGCGCGAGCGGCGCGCTGGCCGGCGGCATACCAAATGCTCCAGCTGAGCGACGGCGTGCATGAGGAGGGCGGCGTCTGGGGTCTGGGCGAGGACGACGGGCCAGACCCAGGCCGTGCGGGCGTGAGCTCTGTTGGGTGGCTCCATCAGCGGGCGCAGCAGGGCTTTGTGCCGACGTCGGTGGTGATGCACGTCGGCGCGTGGACCATCGAGTGGCACTTGGACTGAGTTCGTGGATCTTCTTCAGCCAGATGCGCCGCTCGGGAGGGGTCTTGGCCGCCGAGCGGAGTATCGACTGGCTAGGGTCGTCGCCCTGCTGCTCCTGCCGGTCGTGGCTATGGTCTGGTCGATCCCCTACGCTCAGAGAGGAACTCAGCGGCACTACCTGACACGATGTGTGGTGCACTCTCACGGCGGTAACACGGGTTCGAATCCCGTATGCGCTACCACCCTCCCTCAGGCGTAAATGCAGGGGTTTTGTGTGTCCCCGAGGATTTCTCAAGCCGCTTTCTGCAACCCGCTTGCAACCCTCCTGCAACCGAACCCAGCGTCACGGGATGGTGCTGGGCGGTAGTCGCTGGGACTGCGCGGCACTGAGGAGTGTCACCTTCGCATCTCTCGAAGATCCCGTCGCAACCACTCCGCAGCGGAGATGCGTGCGACCGGATGGAAGCGGACGGGTCGCGGTGGGAGCGGCTGGGATGTGGAGGTCCCATGCGCAAGCACTCCGGCCGGTTCATGGAGCCATCGCGCTTGCACCACGTCGACCTCTCCCAGCCGCAACACGCGCAGCTCCTCCCGAGGTGTCAACGGACGAGGTGCCATGCCCAGCACCCACTCGGGGAATAACAGATTCACAGGGGGAGCAGCTAGAAGGCCCCCCGCTACTCCGGGAAGGCCATCACAACGAGAGTTCGGTGCTAGTTGACGCGCGCACCGTCCGTTGTGCGCCGGCCTCCCGGAGGGGAGGTGCGTGAGCGATGAGACCCAAGTTGATCAAGCGGCTGCTACTGCTCGGTGCCGTCGCCGCGGTGGCGCTGCTCGTTGCGGCCGCCCCGGCGTTCGCCGGCATAGTTGTGGTGCCGGACCAGCACGACTTCGGCGAGGTGGAGGTCGGCTCGACGGCGAGCACCAGCATCGAGATCTCCAACGACTGGTGGGGCAGTCTCTCCATCTACGGCGTCAGCATCATCCCGAGCGGCAGCGACTTCACTCTTGTGAACTCGCCGGCGCCGGGCACCATTGTCCCGCCCGGGTCAGCCCTTTTCATGGGGGTCGAGTTCAGCCCCACCGCGGAAGGCCTGGCGACCGCGGTCCTCCAGGTGCAATGGACCAACGGCGAGTCTGGCACCTCCTGCGTCGAGTTCAGCGGCACTGGCGTGGCGACGACCCCGCCGCCCACCATCGCGGATGCGCTGGCCTTCTTCGGTGCCTCGGTGGCCAACGACACCCTGTACGGAAGCGGGTCGGGCAACTCGGCCGACGGCCGGCTCGGTGCCCTGCGCAACATGATCGCGCAGGCTGGCACCTACCTCGACCAGGGCGAGGTGGCCTTGGCCGTGGCCCAGCTGGAGGCCGTCCTTGCACGCTGCGACGGTGAGGTCCCGCCGCCCGACTTCGTCGCGGGTGCCGCGGCCGCAGAGCTGCACGACATAGTCGAGGAGTTGATCGCCACGCTGGTGCCGTAGCCAACGGCAGGAGCCTGCGACCGTCGCTTGGCTCAAGGCGAGCGACCGCAAGAGAGAAGACAACGCTCAGGAAGCGCGGCCCGGCTGCTTCGCTGTCGGACCGTCAGTCGGCACATGCGAGGCCTCGGGGCGCCGATGGCGTGCCCGACAAGGAAGCGTTGGCCGTCGACAAGAGCACGCGCCGTCCTGGGGACGCACCACTGATTCGCTAGTACTCCTGGGTCCGTCCCGACACCTCCACGACGCGTATCGTGACGCCCTCGGGCACCTCGCGGCGCATCGCGGCGATGAGCTCCTCCTCCGGCGGCGGCGCCCCGGGGCCCACCACGGTGATGACGATGTCCCGGTGGGCGAGTTCGGCCGAGTGGACTCGCCACTGCGTGCCCTCGAGCCACGTCTCGGCGGAGGACTGCGCCGCCTTGTTCCAGTTCCGGTACTCGAGCGTGCGGATGGTGGAGTACCCGAGCGGCACGAGCAGGACGACGACGAAGGCCGCGATGATCCGGCGGGCCCGGCGGCCGGCGCCGGGCGAGGCGTCGGCCGCATCCCGGTAGTAGCCGGCCGCCCCGAAGACGGCCGTGCCGGCGACGAGGATGGCGGCCACGTTGGTCAGGAAGAGGACGAAGGCACCGACGGCCAGATCGAAGCGGCCGGCGCCGAGGGTGATGCCGACCACCGCCAGCACGGGGACCAGCGAGATCGCGATGGCCACCCCGGCGACGATGCTGGAGACGTCGCGCCGGGCCATGGCGAAAGAGCCGGCCAGGCCGACGGCGACGGCGAGCACCAGATCGAGGATGGTGGGCGCCGTGCGCCCCGTGATCTGCGGGTTGGCGTCGATCGGCATGCGGTCGAAGATCAGGAGTGCGACGATGGTGCCGATGAGGATGTTCAGGGCGACGCCCGAGGCGAGCAGCAGGAGACTGTTGCGCATCGGTTTGACCGCGCCGATGCTCGCCCCCAGGGCGGCGCCGTAGATCGGCGTGGCCAGCGGCGCGATGATCATGGCGCCGATCACGGCCGGGGTCGAGTCGGCCATCACCCCGCCTGCGGCGACGACGCTCGAGATCGCCATCAGCAGCCAGAACTGCGAGAGCTTGGCCCGCGTGTCGCCCTCGCCGACGAAGAGCTTCTCCCGCACCTCGCTGAGTTCGTAGCGGTGATGGGTGCCTGCGTCGATGACCTTGGCGACCCAGCTCATGGACCCTCCCTTCCACCTGGTGCCGCGATTCTGCCTCACGGGGCCAGCCTCGTCCAGGCTGCGTCGAGCCGTCGGCAGGAGCGCACTCGTGATGCTCTCGACGTGCGCTCCCGATACAGCCCGCCCGCAACCCTCCTGCAACCGAACCTAGCATCACTTGATGGCACTCGCTGTCACTCAACGGCAGATCGGCTCGGTTCTCTACGCGTGGAGCGGCGCTGAGCGACACTCAGTGGCACTACCTGACACAATGTCACAGCCCTCTCACGGCGGTAACACGGGTTCAAATCCCGTATGCGCTACCACCCCACTTCAGGCGTAAACGCAGGGGTTTTGCGTGCTCCCGAGGATCCTGACGATTCCTCTCTGCAACCCGCCTGCAACCCTCCTGCAACCGAACCTGGCGTCACGGGATGGTGCTGGACGGCACTCGCTGGGACTGCGCGGCACTCGTGCGTCCCCGCTGCTCAGGTCCGCTGCAGCCATTCTGCAACCCGCATGCGGGCGACTGGCTAGGCGAGGCTGGGGCGGGTTGGGTGCGGATGGGACTACGGCAGAGTGGCCGGGGCAACGGATAGTGATGCATCAGCCGTCGCAGAGCGGGTACGAGCAGGTTGCTCCACCGATCGGGGCCGTGACCACGGTGGACGGTCTGGACTGCGGCGAAGGGGTTGCGATGCTGGAGGTGGGCGACAGGTCGCCGGCGGTGGTCGCCACGTCCTACGACGGGCAGATCTTCAATCTCGATGCGCCGGGCAAGCGCACCGTCCTCTGGTTCTCCCCCAAGGGCGGCTTCGTCGATGAGCTCAGCGACCGGCTCGTCCCCGCCTGGAGTCCCTGAACGATCGCAGCCGTTGAGTTCGACGGCCTGCTCGAAGAGTTCGCGGCGTTGGACGTCCAGGTCATCGGCGTCACCGTCGACAGGCCCGAGACGCATCGCAGGTGGGCAGCCAGGAACGACGTGAGGCTGCCGATGATCGACGACACCGACTGCAGAGTCGCGAAGGCCTTCGATGTCGCTCAGCGGTTCGGAGGCGTCAAACACACGACCGTCCTGATCGATCCCCTCGGCACTCTGTGCAGGGTGTATCCCAAGGTGAAAGCGAAGGGGCACGCGGCGATCGTGCTACAGGACTGCAGGAGGATCTGGGGGTAGCGACGGCATGCCGAAGTGCGCGCCAGGCAAGCCGGTCACTGCGAGCGCAGCCTCGCATGTCGGCCGCCGAACGTGCTCTGCGACGCGCTGTCGGCCAGCATTGTCGACCTCCGGAACGGAGGCCACATCGTATGATCGAGCTCAGGGACTCGACCTTCATCGATGCCCAGCCGGAGCATGTCTGGGCGTGGCTAGAGGAGATGCCTCTTCACTATCGGCAGTGGCACCCCGATCATGTGGCTTGCCGGTACGAGGGTGGCCAAGTCCTGCGGACCGGGACCGCACTCTACGTCGAGGAGCGACTGCACGGGCGGCTGCACCGGCTTCGTCTGCGCGCCACCGAGGTCGTGCCCGGTGAAGTGGTGCGCTACGCGAGCAGGGGCTTTGCCGGTGCGTTCATCATTGTGCCGGAGGGCGACGGAACGCGATTCACGGCTGAACTCTCCTTCGGCACGCGCGCGCCGATCGTCGGACGAGCCTTGGATGCCGTTGCTGGCTTCGCTCTGCGGACTCGTCTCGAAGCGTCCCGGGTGCACATGCGACCGCGACAGGCGTAGGCGGAGGGTGCGTGATGAGCCCTGAGCACCTGTTTCCACGTTTGCCAGCATGGGAACAGTTGATTGTCAGGCAACGGAAGGGAAGGCCCACGATGGCACGCTACTACATGGACTGCCGGGACCTGCCGAGCGAGAACGACTGCGATGTCCGCATGTCGGGCAGCGAGGAGCATCTCCTCGAGGCGGCCGCCGTCCACGCGATCACCGCCCACGGACATGCAGACACGCCGCAACTGCGCGAGGATCTGCGCAAGCTGATGCAGGAAGACGTCGAGACCTCGACGGCAGAGGTGTCCTCCTGCGTGCTGTGATGGATGTGACGGTGCAGTCGACCCCGGGTCGGCCACGTGCGGGAAGTCCAACCGGCTTCTGGTCTTGCGCCAGACGTTGGCCGAATGCACTGTGGCGAGGACTTGATCGGAGAGTGGTGACTGGATGAACAAGCTCGGCTATCTCGGCTTCTTGGGCTTCCTGGGGCTCTTGGGCTTGCTTCTCGCAGTGCCCGGGCTGTACGGACTCTTCGGGCTATTCGCGCTCTTTGCCCTCTTCAGAGTGCCGCCGAGACCGAAGTAGCAGAGTGTGGCCAAGGTCGGCCACCACGTTCTGTGGGCCATGGGGAGTCCCTCGGGACTACCTCCCTGCACTACCAGTCCCGCGATTTTCTCCGACGCCTCGTCCTGCATCGCCGGGATGGCGTGCGGGTAGGTGTCGAGGGTGATTGACACGGTGGCAGGGCCGCATGGTCTCGCGGCGATTGTGGGAACGATGGTCCCCGGGGACGAGTTGCGCCCGGACTGGATGCGGGGAGCAGAAGCGCGTGCTCAAGCTGAACCTTGAGCACCGTCGCTTCTGAGCGTGTTTCCTGAGGCGGGTCGGGCTACAATGGCAAACGAGACCCGCGATTCTCGGGAGATCGCTGAGTGTGCACCCTGAAGGCGAACGAGAGCACGCGCCCCCGACTCCGCTTTCGGCTGCCTCCCGACCCCGCCCGCCTGCGGCGCGCCCGTCACCGTCTCCGCGACTACCTCCAGGAGCACCTCCTCGATCCCGCCGCCGTTGACGACGTGGTTCTCTCCATCGAGGAGGCGATGAGCAACGCCGTGCGCCACAGCGGCGCGGGCGATGACCTCGAGGTGGAGCTGGGTTTCGAGGGGACCGACCTGATCACCGAGGTAAGAGATCACGGCTGCGGCTTCGACGTTGAGCGTTTCGACCCGCAGCGGCTGCCCGATCCCCTCTCCTCTTCGGGCCGCGGCCTGTACCTCATCGCTCACCTCATGGATGAGCTGGAACTCAGGTCGGAGGGCGGGCTCAGGGTGCGAGCGGTCAGGCGAGACGTGCTCACGCGGGCAGAAGGGGGGATTCCCGGCCTGGGCGGCGCCGCCGTGCCCGGCGCAGGGGTCCACCGCGACGTCCGCCAGCAAGCCATGCTCGAGGAGATCGAAGAGGCCTTCTTCGCGCTCGACTGGGAGTACCGCTACACGTACGTGAACGCCGCCTCCGAGCGCATGTGGGGAAGGTCCAGGGAGCGCCACATCGGGCGCACGGTCTGGGATGTCTACCCCGAGACTCCTGCCCGGGTCTCTGAAGCTCTGCGTGAGTCGATGGAGCTGGGCAGTCCCTCGCTCGTTGAGGTGCAGTCGGCGAAACGCGGCACCTGGCGGGAGTACCGCGTATACCCCACGTCCTTCGGCGTCGTCGCCTATGTGCGCGACATCGACGAGCGCAAGCGCAAAGAGCTCGAACGCGACGGACTCCTCGAGGCTCTGCGCGAGAGCGAACGCAGTTCAGCTCCCTCTTCGAGAGTATGGTCGAGGGCGTTGTGCTGCATGAGCTCGTCTACGCCGATGGCCGGGTAGCCGACTATCGCATCCTTGAGGTCAACCCGGCGTTCGAGCGGCAGACCGGCCTCTCGCGCGAGCAGGCGCGCGGCAGCTTGGCCGGTGAGCTCTACGGCACTGGGGAGGCCCCCTACCTCGCTGACTACGCCCGTGTCGCAGAGAGCGGCCAGCCATACGCGTTTGAGACCTACTTCGAGCCACTGAAGCGGCACTTTGAGATCACAGCCGTCTCGCCTGCTCCGGGTCGCTTCGCGACGATCTTCGAGGACGTCACCGAGCGCAAGCGCGCCGTTGAGGAGCTGCGCCAGAGCCGCGAGGACCTCGATCGCGCTCAGGCCATCGGGCAGATCGGCAGCTGGCGTCTTGATGTGCGCCGCAACCTCCTCACCTGGTCGGACGAATGCTACCGCATCCTTGGCTTGACCAAGGGCGCGCCGCTCACCTACGAGACGTTTCTCTCGGTCGTGCACCCTGATGACCGCGGCCTCGTCGATGCGCAGTGGCAGGCGGGTCTGCGCGGTGAGCCCTACGACATCGAGCATCGCGTTGTCGCTGGCAGCGAGGTCAAGTGGGTGCGCGAGAAGGCCTTCCTTGAGCATGACGAGTCAGGCGAGCTGCGCGGCGGCTTCGGCACAACCCAGGACATCACGGAGCGCAAGCGGACAGAGGAGGAGCTGCGGGTCCTCTATGAGGCCCAGCGGCGCATCGCCACGACGCTGCAGGAGAACCTCGTCCACCCTCTGCCCACGATTGCCGGTCTCGAGCTCGCCTTCCTCTCGCTGCCCGCCCACCGTACTGAGCTGCTCGGCGGCGACTTCCACGACGTCTTCAGGGTGGCCGACGACCGTGTCGTCGTGCTGATCGGCGACGTCATGGGCAAGGGCGTGAAGGCGGCTGGTCTGACCGAGACGGTGCACAGCGCCGTGCGCGCTCTTGGCCTCGTCGTCTCCTCGCCGGCCGAGATACTGGGTCACGTGAACCGTTTGCTGCTGGCCGAGGAGTACGACCAGTTCGTGAGCGCCCTCGTGCTCGTGATCGACCCTACGACAGGTCGTTGCCGGTTGGCCAGCGCCGGCCATCCGCCCCCGGTCGTGGTGTCCGCGGGCGAGGCCCGTCTGCTTGAGCCACGCTACGGCCCCCCGCTCGGCACCTTCGAGTTGCCCTACGCCGCCCGCGAGTTCGACCTCGTGCTCGGTGAGACGATCGTCCTCTACACCGACGGCCTTACCGAGGCACGCGACAACGGAGAGCTCTTCGGTGAGGGGCGTCTGCTCGATGCTGTGCGCGATGCCCCTGATCGCACGCCCCAGGCCCTGATCGAGCACCTTCGTGAGGCTGTGCTCGCCCATGCTGGCACGCTCAGGGACGACCTCGAGATCCTGGTGCTGCGGCGGACGCGGGAGCCAGCCTAGCCGATCCTCCGTAGGTCCTCCTGCTTCCCCGAGGCCACCAGCCCCGCGCTCGGCTCCGCCGCCTCCTTTCTGCATCGCCGGGATGGCGTGCGAGTAGGTTGGCCACCGCGACGGCGTGGCATGCAGGGAGTACACCAGCGGATCGAGCCTCGGGGAACGGAGTCTGTGAGTGGCCGAACGCGAGAGTGAGCTGGAGGAGGCTGCAGCGCTCGAACGCAGGACGCTGCGGACACTCCTCGCCATCAACGGCGCGATGTTCCTCGCTGAGGCCGTGGCCGGCTGGTGGGCGCAGTCCACCGGCCTGCTTGCCGACTCGCTGGACATGCTGGCCGACGCAGCCGTCTACGGCATCGCGCTCTACGCCGTCGCTCGCGCTCGCCGGTTGCAGGCGAGCGCCGCCTTCCTGAGCGGTGTGCTGCAGATCGCCCTCGGTCTCGGCGTGCTGGTCGAGGTCGTGCGTCGACTCATCGAGGGCAGCGAGCCTGTGAGTGGTGCGATGATCGCGGTCGGTACGGCGGCACTCCTCGCCAACCTCCTCTGCCTCGCGCTGATCGCCAAGCATCGGGAGGGCGGTGTGCACATGCGCGCCTCCTGGATCTTCTCCGTGAACGACGTGATCGCCAACCTTGGCGTCATCGTCTCCGGGGGCCTTGTCATGCTGCTCGGCTCGCGGCTGCCCGACCTCGTCATCGGTGCGCTCATCTCGCTGGTCGTCGTGCGCGGCGGCCTGCTGATCCTCGGTGAGGCGAAGGAGGCGCGGCGCGGCACGTAGCGCGCACTCCGGCGACAACACCCGCGCCCACCAACCCCGCGATCCTCTCCGCAGATCCCGCCTGCAGGTCCGCCGCGAACCACGGTGTCAACGCATCGGACTCCCGTAGGTGACGGGAACCTCTTCCTGCCGCCGGCCGTATCTGAAGGTCGACATAGCCTCATCCATCTCCGAGGGCAAGGGAGATACGTTCCGTGGCGTTGGAGATGTATGCGGAGCGGGCGACCGCGCCGCCTGATCCGTGTGAGCCCACCCTCCCTTGTGCCTACTCTCCTTCTGCCTCCTCGGCGGTCAGCGGCCACGACCACGCCTGGCCGGTCACCCGCTTCCAGGCGTGGCGCACGTCGCGGCTGAACTGGCGCGCCGCCGGGTCATTTCGGTAGGCCCACTCCGGATGGTCCGTCTCGCAGAGGGCGTTCCATCTCTTCTGCAGCTCGGGCCACGTCGTTCCCTTTCCGTCGGTGTCGGGTGCGATCGCGCCGATGCGCCCCAGCCCGCGGCGATCTCGGTCGTAGTGCGTCTCGCTCTCGATCTCCAGCCCCACCGCCCGCGGCCTTCGCGACCCGTCACGGGCGATGAACAAGGCGAGCTCGATGTGCTTCTCGCTCATCTCCTGGTCGCCCCCACCACGCACCTTGCGGCGCAGCTCCCCATAGAGACGCCGGACCTCGGATGGTGGAAGGCGGGGGTCGGTCTCGATGACGATCCTGGTCAGGGGCGAGAAGGGCCCACGATGGCGGATCGACGCAGTCGCCTTGGGTGGGGGCGGGGCCGCCCCGGTCAGGACGAAGTTGGTGGCGGCCGCTTCTGCCCAGCCGTAGCGCAGAGCCAGCCCCCGACTCAGCGAGCGCAGCTCCCAGAGCTTGCGTTCGATGCACCCATCTTCGCTCGCTGGTGTTGCTCGCCCCTCACCCCGACGCGCCCGAGGGCCGAGGTAGACTGCAGCGGTAGGGCGCGATAGGTGAGCGCAAGGGGAGAGAGGGCCGATGGATGTCCGTGGCACGACACGTGGACCTGGCCCTGAGCGCCGGCTTTAGGCCCATGACACCCTTCCAGCCTGCTGCTATGGTCCTCTGCAGAGAGGGGCAGATGCCCAGGTATCGGGCCGCGGTGACTCCGGTCACGAAGGAGGGCGACTGACGGTGAAGTGGGAACACAAGAACCTCCAGCTGAAGACTGAACCGAGATTCGGCACCTGGAGCAAGCTCTCCGAGAACGATCTCGTCAGGCTGGAACAGCTGCAGAACGACGGCTGGGAGGTACATCAGGTCGTCAACATCAGAGGATCAGTCGGCTTCACCTCTCATGTGCTCTTCATGCTGAGGCGGGAGCTGTCGGAGTAGGTCGCGCTGACGTTGGCCCTGCGAGCCAAGCTCTACGCAGTGACTGCTGCGGCTACGAACCTGGAGTGACGGTGGGCCACTGGGCGGCCCCGAGGAGGCGACATGCCAGACGTACCGTTCAACGTCGTGAGACGTGATGACCTTGTGCCTCTGTGTCCGCACTGCGAAGCTGGCCTCGCGGAGGTCTACACGAGGACCAAGGGCACCGGCTTCGTCGAGGGCAAGAACGCCGTCTACTTCTGCCCGCACTGCCTGAAAGTGCTGGGCTTCGGCCAGAGCCGTATGATCTAGCCGGATGAGGCGCAGCGCCAGGCAAGGCCTGTTCTGCTCAGCGAGGCATCATGCGCAGTCTGCCCTTGGCAGGAGTCGGTCTTCGCGTGACCTGGCGATTCCGGTATCATCTTGATGTCGTCTTTGCGTGACCCTGTGAGACTGGCGATCGAACGCACGACGGCGCAGGGAGGCCACATGTCAAAGCGGTGGAAGCGGATCGGGCTTGCTCTTGCCGCCACCGCTTGTCTTGCGCTGGCAGCGGGCGCGACGGCCATCGCCACGAGTCCCGGAGACAACGCCGGCGAAGGGCTCGACTCGAAGGCCGCGGCCATGGCCGCGTGGCCCGATGAGAAGAAGGCCGCCTGGAACGCCGGTCTCGAGAAGAAGGTCGCCTACCTCGCTGAGCAGGGGATGACGGTCGAGACGACCGAGCTCGCTCCCGGCGTGTGCGGCATCGTCTGGACCGACGAGCTGAAGAGTGCGCTCAAGGACCTCGGGTTCGGCAAGAAGTAGCGGGAGCTGCATCCCGACGCCGCGACCAGAGGGATTCCGACGACCCCTTTCTGCAACCCTCCTGCAACCGAACGTGACGTCACGCGATGGTGCTGGACGGTAGTCGCTGGTAGTGGGCGGCACTACGGCCTGCGTCCTCACAACTCGCTGGGGCAGTGCCGGGACCGGGTCTGGAGCAATCGTCTGGCCAGGATCTACGCTCGCCGACTTCGCCCCGCCGAAACCTATGCGGGAGGTGGCTCTGGGACTAACATGAAGAGCGGACCGACGAATGGGGTCCGGCCACACCGGCAGACTGCCCACCCCCCCCCCCCCCGCCGCAGAGAGGAGCCCGTGAAGCGGCTGTTGATAGTGGTCGGCATCGCGGCTCTCTTCACGGGCGCGGCTTGCGGATGCGGCGGCCCAACGACCGAGGAGCTCGAGGCGGTCGACTACGCGCCGCTCGCCGGCGAGGACTGGACGGCATCGACGCCCGAGGAGCACGGACTCGACCCGAAGCTCGTGGCAGGGATGTACCACGAAGCCGAGCAGCTTGAGACCCTGTTCGGACTGCTGGTCGTCAAGGACGGCGAACTCATCGGCGAGGGCTACTTCAACGAAGGCTCGATCGATCAGCTATCCGCTCGGCAGTCCATCACCAAGAGCTACACGTCGGCGCTGGCGGGAATCGCATTCGAACAAGGGTTTCTGACGGATCTCGACCAGAAGATAATCGACTTCTTCCCAGAACTCGAGCCTCAGATCGTGGATCCACGCAAGAAGGAGATCACCATCCGGCAGCTCTTGCAGATGCGCTCCGGATACCGCAATGAGCAACTGGAGCCGGAGTACCTGAACACGCTCTTCTACACGGACGACTGGCACTGGCTGCCGCGCATCGTCGACTTCCCGCTCACGAAGGACCCCGGGACCGAGTGGCAATACAGCGAGATCACCTACCACTCCCTGGGAGTCATCGTCGCCAGAGCGACCGAGATGGACCTCGAGACCTTCGCCCGAGAACACCTCTTCTTCCCCATCGATGCCGAGCTGGGTAGTTGGAGCAAGGACGCCGATGGCTACAACTTCGGCGACTTCGAGATATACGTGACCGCCCGGGACATGGCCAAGTTCGGGCAGCTGTACCTGGACGACGGTCTGCACGACGGGACCCAGGTCATCTCGTCCGGCTGGGTGCAGGAATCGCTCGAACGCCACTCCGAGCAGGTCAACGTGTCAGGCTGGCTCTCGGGCATCTCGAGCAGAAACGGCTACTTCCGCGATATCGGGTACGGGTACGGCTGGTGGGCCGGGAGGGCCGGCGAGCACCGGTTCTCCTACGCAGCGGGTCACGGGGGCAACATGATCGTCGTCCTGGACGAGCTCGACATGGTCATCGTGACGACCGCGGACCCGCTCTACGACGATCCAGCCGGAGAAGGCTGGGATCGAGAAAGCGCGATCATCGAGGTCGTAGGGGAGTTCATCGCGTCGCTGCCGAGACAGCAGGCGGCAGTTGAAGGAGCGGAGGAGCAGCCATGAGACAGGGTCCCGGAGCGCTAGGTCTTGTGGCATTTGCGCTGATCATCGTCGGCACTCTCGGACTGCTCGCCAACGAGTTCGTGTTCGTATGGGGCAGGGCCGCGACACTCGTCTTCGCCGTGTCGAATCTGATCGGTCTCGTGAGTCTGGGATTCCTGTTCTTCGCTGGCGGCAAGGACCGGAGCGTCTGAGCAGGTCCGTCCACCCGCTGTGTGCTTGGCAAAGCCAATCGGTTCGGGCTCGCAGACGGGCTCTCTCGCCTGGGCGGCCTTACCGCTCTCCGACTCCACCTCGCAGGCACCCATGCGGGACGTGGCCCAAGCACTAGCACAGGAAGTGGACCGACGGATGGGGTCCGGTCAGACGGCCCCACCCCAACTGACCCATCTCCGGCCTCCCAGGCCGTCACGTTCACTGCTGCTATGGGTGATTGGGACGGGAGGGGCTGGTAGCGTGGGGCCATGCTCCGGCAAGGAATCCTGAGAGTGGCCGCAGTCCTTGGGCTCGCCGGCAGCAGTCTGCTCGTGGCCTGCGGAGGTGAGACTGGCACGCCCCGGGTTCCGCGGCGGCTGAGTTACTTGGGAACCATGCTATCTGCTGCGGCGTGAGTCGTCGCATCCGCGTCTCTCCCCGGTGCCTCAGCGAGCGGTGCCGGCGTCGTGAGTTGTACCAGCCGACGTAGGTGACGAGAGCCAGCTCGAGGTCGAGGCGTGTCGGCCAGCGGTAGCGGCTGATGAGCTCGCGCTTGAGCGTCGAGATCACGCTCTCGGCCATGGCGTTGTCGAGCGCCGTGCCGGTGCGCCCGCGGCTCGGGGCGATGCCGGCTCTCTTCAGCCGCTCGGTGTACTCGTAGGATGTGTACTGGGAGCCGTTATCGCTGTGAGCGACGAGACCGCCTTCATGCTCCTGACGGGCGGCGAGCGCCATCTCGAAGGCGTCCGTGACGAGACTCTGGCGCATGTGCGGTGCCAGCTGCCAGCCGACGATGCGCCGCGTATGGACGTCGAGCACGAGGGCGAGGTAGGCCCAGCCCTGCCAGGTGCGCACGTAGGTGAAGTCGGAGAGCCACACGGCGTCGGGGCGGGTGGCCGTGAAGTCCCGGCGCACGAGGTCCGGGGCGGCCAGCGGGGCGAGGCCCGGCAGGGTCGTCTTCTTGCTCTCGACCGGCCCCACGCCGACGAGGCCGTTCCCGCGCATCAGGCGCTCGACGGTGCAGCGGGCGACCCGGACGCCGGTCTCGTTCAGCTCGTCCCAGACCTTGAGCTGGCCGTAGACGCCGCCGCTGCCCGCGTGCACGCGGCGTATCTGGGCGAGCAGCCAGACGTCACGCAGGGCACGGGCCGAGGGTGGCCTGGTCCTGCGGGCGCGGTAGGCGCTCACCGAGACCTCGAGCTCCCGACAGATCGGCTCGACCCCGAGGCGGGTGCGGTTCGCATCGACGAAGGCGCTCACCTCGGACGGGGCTGGTCGAGCTCGCGGGCGAAAAACACGCTCGCCGCCTTGAGGATCTCGTTGGCGCGGCGCAGGTCACGGACCTCGCGGCGCAGCGTCGCCAGCTCCTCGCGCTCGGCGCTCGCCAGCCGGTCGGCGCGGGTGCCGTCGTTCGCCTCGTCCTGGCGCACCCAGACGCGCAGGGTCTCGTGGTGGATGCCGAGGTCACGCGCGACCGCGGCGATCGGACGCTCCGACTCGCGGGCGATGCGCACACTGCGCTGCCGGAACTCCGGTGAGTACTTCGATGGTCTGGCCATGAGACGCGGTCTCCCTTCTCTGAGGATACGATCCTCCAAGAAACGGAGCCTCCGTCAAACCCGGGGCGTGCCAATGAGTTGGACAGGATTGGCTGAGAGACCGGCGCTGGCCGGGTCTCTCGGCTAGACTCGCGCGATGAACGACCTGCCGCCAGGAGAAGCGTTCAGGAAGCGCCTCTGGCAGAAAGGCGTGGCGATTCCCAAGGGCTGGCAGCTGTCGGAGGACCTCACCGAGCTGCTCTCGGGCAAGTACGCAGACTACGTTGTGATCTGCGGCTGGTTCGATCCGGCATTGGATGGGAGCAGGGGCATGGGGAAGTCGGGACAGCCCTAGGCGAAAATACCGACGCACGAGATGCGATACAGGACAAGGAGACATGCCGCCGCGGGCAAGGAATCCGGACTGCAGGCACATCCCCAAGACAAGCCGACCTCATGCCGCCGCCCTTCACGTTCGGGAAGCATTCGAGGCCAAGGACACCCGGATGGACGGCAGCCAGCATCCAAGATTCCCGCAGGCAGCTGCCGCCCTGCACGACTTCGCCGCCAGTGGCCTCTGGCAGGAGTGCCCTGTCGATGTCGTCTCGCTGGCGGCCGACGGCCAGGAAGCGGCGGAGACCGCCGAGCGCGCCGCCGGCTACCTGAGGATGCACGACTACGCCGTTGAAGCTCACCCGCTAGTCGCCAAGTCCGGTGTGGCAGACCACATCCTCGGGTTCCTCAGTCAGTCCGGAGCTGGAGCGCTTGTGATGGGCGCCTACGGAAAACCACGCTGGCACGAGTTCGTCTTCGGTACGGTCACGCGCTCCGTCTTGCGGGCGACCATGGTGCCGGTCTTCGTGTCGCGCTGAGCTGGATCGAGCCGCCCTCCCACTGCCTCCGACACGGCGTTTGAAGTGAAGCACGGCGATTGGAGCGTCTCTCTCGGTCGCCGGAGGCTGGATGGCGGCTATGGTGCGAGGAGCCTCGCGGCTCGACCTCGCGTTGGGCCTCGTCGGTCTCTGCCGAAGCCTATGCGGGAGGTGGCTCTGGGAGTAGCATGAGAAGTGGACCGACGAATGGGGTCCGGTCAGAGGTGCATGAGTGCCTGTTCCCCGTTTGGTCGACCAGTCCTCAGGGCAGAACATCCACTACCGACTTCAGAGGGAGGGCGACGTGGCCAGCTTCAGAAGGATCCTCCATCCGACGGACTTCTCCGCGAACTCAGACGCGGCCTACGAGGTAGCGCAGAGACTGGCAGAGGATCTGAATGCCACCCTGTACATCCTCAACGTGGTGTCGGGCAGCGAGGAGATCGCCGCGTCGGCCACAAGCGGATCGCTTGCCTTCATGGAGAACCTCAAGGACAATGTGAGGGCCAAGTACTGCTCGGGATTGACCTGCCCTTCCCAAGTCATGATCCGCCGCGGCAGACCAGCCACGACCATTGTGGACGTGGCCGAACAGGAGAGCATCGACCTAATAGTGATCGGAGCCCGCGGCGCCGGCACCCTCGGGCGGCTACTCGGGGAGGGCAGCGTCGCCGACAAGCTGCTCAAGACCTCGCCGCTGCCCGTCGTCGTTGTGCCGCGGCCGTAGCTGCGCCGACTTCCGACTCCGGCAAGCACGCGGTAGCGATCGGCGCTCCCCTCGCTCACGGCCCCTTCCTGCGCATCGAAGGCCCTCGTCGCTGCTACCACGCGAGAGCATACCCACGTGGCGGCTCCATGTGGTTGGGAAGGGCTGCCGGCTGCCGGCGGTCCGGCACCAGTCGCCGCGGTCACGACAGCTGCGCCAAGTGCGCTCACCCTGCGGGCGAACCCTCGCCGTTGGCTGAACGAGAGAGGGCTCACGCACCGGCCCAGCTTGAGCAGCTGGCGGGAAGTGGCGCTTGCGCATGAGCGACATGCCGACGCCGCTGGCCGACGCTGCCGCCAGGCGACTCCGCGGGCACGTAGTCGAAGCGCACCGTGCTGGCCCATGCTCAGGCATGCGCCGCCGTGACGTCCGTTCTCGTCGGCAGAATGTCGGCATTCGGCAGCAATTCGGGCGATTGCGCGGCGAAAGCGGCTCAGACAACAGCCATATGCAGGAACTTCTGGTGCCCCCGGCGGGAATCGAACCAGCGACACCAGGTTTAGGAAACCTCAGGCAGGCGTGACGGGCTGTAGTCGCTCATGTGAGATTGTGCTGCACGGTCCAAGGTTCTGGCGGGGCTGGGTGCTGAGCTGGAATCAGCCGTGTTGGGCCGTGGTGAGACGTCTCGTCGGCAAATCGGCGGCAACACAAGCGAGCGTCGACTGTGCGACTCCGGTACATGCTTGACAGAGTGGCTCCGGCAGCTGTGTGACAGTTCCGAGACGCGGCTTCAGTCGCCGGGCGACAGTGGCTTCGGCTCCTGGGCGACGGTGGCTTCGGTAGCTGTGCGACAGTCACGCCAACGGACGGGCGCCACTCTCCTCGAAGAGACGACCGGCAACGGTCGTTCGACGGGGAGGCTCAGGTCATGCTCATCGAGCTGGGGGTCGTGGAACAGCGCCACAAGGCAGTGCTCGAGGTCCTCGCGGGCAACAGCGTGGTCGCGGTGGCGGGGCGCTACGGGGTCAGCCGCCAGACGCTGCACCGCTGGCTGCGACGCTACGCGCGCAGCGGCATCGGCGGCCTGGCCGACGCCTCTGCGCGACCAGCACGCTGCCCGCACCGCACGCCGCCGGCGGTCGAGGCGCGCATCGTCGAGATGCGCCTCGCCCACCCGCGCTGGGGCCCGCGCACGATCGCCCACTACCTGGCGCGGGAGGAGCTCGAGCGCCAACCCTCGCGCTCCTCGATCTATCGCTGCCTGGTGCGCCATCGCCTGATCGATCCCAAGAAGCGCCGTCGCAAGCGCGAGGACTACCGCCGCTGGGAACGCCTGAAGGCCATGGAGCTCTGGCAGATGGACGTCATGGGCGGCGTGCAAGCTCAGCGACGGGCGCGAGCTCAAGCTCGTCTCCGGCATCGACGACCACTCCCGCTTCTGCATCTCAGCCAAGCTGGTCGAGCGCGCCACCACGCGGCCGGTCTGCGAGGCGCTGCTTGCGGCGATGCGTCGTCACGGCGTCCCCGAGCAGATCCTGACCGACAACGGCAAGGTGTTCACGGGGCGCTTCGGGGCCCACCGACGCGAGGTGCTCTTCGACCGCCTCTGTCGCAAGCATGGCGTGCGTCACCTGCTCACCGCCCCCTACAGCCCGACGACCACCGGCAAGGTCGAGCGCTTCCACAAGACGCTCCGGAGCGAGTTCCTCGAAGGGCGCGTCTTCGCCTCCCTTGAACAGGCGCAGGCCGAGCTCGACGAGTGGGTAGACCACTACAACACGAATCGCCCGCACCAGGGCATCGGCATGGTGGCCCCGATCAAGCGCTTCGAGCTGGCGGCGAGGGGACAGCAGCAAGTGGCGCAGCAGCCCGAAGCCGAAGCGGTCGAGGCCAAGGCCACCGGCGAGCAGCTCCCCGCCGAGGGTGAGGTGGTCACCCGGCGCGTGCGTGAGGGCGGTCGCATCAGTCTCGACGGCTTCGACTACTACGTCGGCGCCTACCTGGAGGGCGAGACGGTGGAGATACTGACCAGGGCCCACGGACTCGTAGATATCCAGCACCGCGGCGTCTTTCTCGCCTGCCACGCCCGTCGCCGAGCGCACGAGACCAAGCGGCTGCAGCGCTCAGCGGGCCAGGTGCGACCCACTGCCGGGCGCTTCGTGCTGCGCAGCGTCGACCCCAAGGGCACCATCAGCTTCGCCGGCGGTACCTACACCGTCTCCAAGCGCCTCAGCGGACAGCAGGTCGAGGTGCGCATCGCCAGGGGCAAGGTACGCATCTCACACGACGGCACCCTTCTCTGCACGCATGCGATCCACCACGATCGCGCCAAGGAGCTCGGCGCCTTCGCGATCCCCAAGGGCAGACCTCGTCAGCACCAGACGACGGAGAACTCAGACACGACTACTGTCGCAGAGGAACTGGAGCCAATCCGTAGCACGGGTACCGACACTTGACAACAGGTAGTGAGACTTGACAAGAGGCGACCGGAGCTCCCCAGTACCTAGCACTGTGTCCTTGCGTCATGAGGCCCGCACCCGGCGCCAGCGCCGCCGGCACCGGATGCGGGCCGCGTTGACTGCGCCTAGGCCGCGGCGACCGTGCCGATGGTGTCGCCGCCGTTGGCCGTGCCGCCGACCACCAGCCAGCCGATGCTCGTCCCGGTGACCTCGCCACCCACCGAGATGACGTAGTCGGCTCCTGCCACGAGGGTATCGGACGAGTAGATGAACGATTGCGAGGCCCTCAGGCTGGTGAAGGAGGCGATCTGCTCTCCGTCGCCGGACGTGATGGTGATGAGCGTGTCCGCCGGCACCGTGCCGCTGAATGTGATTGCGAGAGTAGCCTGCGTGGAGCCCTCCCCTGGAGCAACCGCCATGGAGGACGTGCCGTTCGCCGCGAGCGTTCCGCCGGAGATGGTGAACGCGTCGTCCACGTCGATAGCACCGTTGCGGGCGTCGTCCGTGCCGGAGACCACCAGGGTGCCGTCCGTCATCGTCATGGCTCCGTTGACGTCCACGCCGTCGCTCGTGGTGTCGATCACGTAGGTACCGCCGCTGAACTCCAGGAACCTGGTGCCGTTGTCGGCCTCGGCGGGGCCGCCGAAGCCGCTGCCCACCATCGCGGACACTGTGAGCGACGCGAGATCCTCGACCGGCTCGGTCGTGGTGAACTGGCCCTCGGGGCCGACATCGCCTGCCATCGGTTGGTCACCGGCGGCCATGCCCGGGCCGACGGCCTCGCCCGGCTCCGCGCCGGTAGTCGCCGCATCGGCCGTGGCAGTGAGGGCCTCCGCGCCACCCGACACGTTGATGCCGTCATCGGCGGCGACCACTGAGACGTCGCCGCCGGACAGGTACATGTAGGCGCCTTCGATGCCTTCTTGGCTCTCGGTGATGTTCACGGCTCCACCCGCGATGCGCAGTACGTCGTCTGAGTGGAGACCGTCGTCGCCCGCGGCGATCGTCAGGTTTCCGCTCAGCATCGTGAGCTGGCGTGCGGCGTCGACTGCGTCGGACCCGGCCGTGAGGTCGAGCGTTCCGCCGTCGATCCAGATGACACCCACAGCCGCGTCTGGTTCGTCCGTGACCGATTCGTTGTCGGATCGCAGGGCGTCCCCTTGGACGTCCGCTGTGAGCGTGCCGCCCGTGATCACCAGGTGATCCTTGCCGCGCACGCCGTCGTCGGCGGCATCGACCGTGACGTCTCCGCCCGCCAGGACGAAGGTGTCCTTTGACGTGATGGCGTCGGAGGCATGTGCAGTGACGGAGAGCGCGCCTTCTCCCGCGATCCACAGGTCGGAGGTCGAGAACAGGGTCGCGTTTGGCGAGTCCTCGACCGTCTCATCAACGACGGAACCCATGGCGTCGGCGAGTACGTTGTCGGAGCCGTCGGCGAGCCAGACCACCACCTGCTCAGCGTCGACCACGTTGATCGCGGCCACGCTCGCGGCCGTGATGTCCACGCCGTCGAGCACGAGGTTGACCACCCCATCGGGCGCGTCGATCGCGAGCGAGCCCGAGGACAGCGTGCCGCGCACGCGATACGTGCCGGCTGCGGTGATCGTGACGCTGTCACCGTCGACGCTCACGCCGCTGCCGCCCTCCGACGCTCCGTCGGCAAGACCGACATCGACGGCGTCGGCAGTGTCGAAGGATAGGTTCGCCTCGTCGATTCCGAGGTCCGTGTAACTCAGCTCGGCAACGGCTCCCGTGACAGACGATGCGGCCACGGCGGACCTCGCGGCTCCGGCGGCGACCGTGGTGGTGCCGGTGTCTGTACCGCAGCTGCCGAGGAGCAGCGCTGCGGACAGGGTGAGAACGGCGAGGAAGGTGGAGGGGTGTTTCATGCCAAGCCCTTCCGGGCGGCCGCGGCGTGCGCGGCAGGGGTGGGAACGTAGCGGCGCATGGTGCGCGACCACCGGTTTGAGGGGAGTTCGGGGCGCAGCACCGCGAGCGACGTGCAGTACTTGCTGATGGGGGCCGGACGAATGCCGCCCGCCCACAGCGCGTGGTCAACGGCACCGGCTCGGCCCGCTGACTTGGTCTCGACGATCAGCAGGTCGCCGTAGTCCATGTGGTTGCCGCGGGCGTCAGCCGCCGCGACGTGCCGGTCCACGGTGACCCGTGCGTCGGCTGTCACGATCGTCACGCGCTCGTACGACGTGGTCAACACGTCGGTGAGCTCGTGGACCCTGTCGCCGATCGGCTCGAATGCGCCGACGAAGGCGGTTGCCGCAGCGGGCAGTGAGCCCGACCCCAGCGTGGCGTCGGCGTTGATCCACTGCCGACTCTTGGACGTGGTCCCCGACAAGGACCGCAGCTTCACCTCGACGGCGCTCGTGCCGGTGTCCAGGTAGTGCCTGGTCCTCACCTTGAAGCGGCGAGGACGCCTGCGGGCTGCGTCCCTGTAGCTGTCCAGTTCGGGCGTGTCGTAGTACGTCGAGGAGTAGTGGAAGCTACGGCGACCGTCGATCTCGAGCACGCTCGGCGCACCGTCGAGCGAGGCGAGCACGGCCTCCCACGCTGGGGATTGCGCGATGTACTTGCGGTCGACCCTGGTCTGCAGCGCCGCCGCCTGGTTCACCTCGTCGAGCGTGAGTGCGGGGAGCACGCGTACTGCGTCCATCCAGGCGGTCATCGCACACCCGCCCCGTTGGCGCTCGCGAGGGACTCGACCGTCGCGGCGTCGATGTGGGCGTCCAGGGAGTCATCGACGTTCCAGGTGGTGGTGGGCAGGGTGAACCTCACGTCGCACACGGTGGTCTCAGAGACCAAGTCCACCTTGCGCACGGTCACGCGGTCGATGCGGGCCCCCAGGATGGCGCCGAGCAGGTCGCGAGCCGCTGCCTCGTCGGTGATGGCACGGTCCAGCACCATGGTCTGCTGGCGGGCGCGAGAGAACAGCGCGGGGTGATCGCCCACCGCGATGACGCCCAGCAGGACGGCCATGAGCGTGAAGCTCACATAGGGCGAGATCGAGGGGAAACCACCCAGCAAGCCGAGCGCAATCGCGGTGAAGTAGTAGGCGATCTCGGCGTGGTCCATCTCGGTGGACCGCAGGCGAATGATCGACAGCACCGCGAAGATGCCGAGACCGAAGCCAAGCGACAGGTCCGTGGTGGCCATCGCGTAGGTGACGCCCATGACGCCCACGTTGATAGACAGGAAGGCGACGATGAGGTCGCGGCGGCGGTGTCGCGGGAAGTACAGGGCGAAGACCATGAAGGCGATGGCGACCAGGTCGGCGGCGATGAAGGCGAAGACTGACATGAGGATCCTTTGTCGTTCCGGTCCGAGTGACTGCGGCGAGCCCATGACACCACGTCGACCTTGGGGGAGCCTGTGGGCCGGATGACCGCCGGCTGTGAAGACCTTCCGCGGTGTCTCGTTCAACTCGCCGGAGCCGAGGCTCTACCACCGAGGCTAACTCTGACGCCGGCGACCTTGCCGTACTGGTCCGCGCGCTACCGTGCTACACGATCCAAGGTTCGCGACGGGTCCCGTGTTGACCTGGGCTCAGGCTTGTCGAGCTGTGGTGAGGCGTCCCGTCGGCAGTTCGGCGGCAGTTCCTATCGTTTTCACAGCCTCCCTTCAGCCCCGTCCCAACCTCGGCCTCGACAATACAGTCGTCATGAGTGAACGACCGCGCCGGGGCGCTACGCCCGGCGCACTCAAGCGAAGGGAGCAGCAGTGAAACGAAGAAGCATAGCCACCATGGCCGGCATCGGAGCGGCGACCGTCGCCCTCTCTCTGGGAGGAGCGTTCGTCCTCGACAGGGACGGAAACACCGCAGACGCCGCGGAACTCGTCTCTTACGTCGCCACCACCAGCGCCGCCGACGGGACCGGCCTGCGGGAGCAGGTGCAGGAACTGATGACCGACGACGCGTTCCGCGCCGACCTGAGCGCCCTGCGCGATGCGCAGCAGGAGTCCGACGACGCCTGGTGGGACAAGTACAGCGAGGATCCAGAGAGCGACGGGGCGCGCGAGGCTCGCGAGACGCTGCGCGAGCAGCAGCGGACCGAGATGAGCGCCCTGCTTGAGAAGTACGGCGTCGACACGGCTGCTATGGAGCAGGCTCGTGAGGACGCCCAGCAGGCCCGCGAGCAGCTGCACGACCTGATGGCCAACGACGAGTTCCGCGCCGACCTGGACGTCCTGCGTGACACGCAACACGAGGCCATGGACGCGTGGTGGGAGAAGTACGGCGAGGATCCCAGCAGCGAGGCGGCACGCGAGGCCATGCAGGCGCTGCGCGAGGACGCCGGCAGCGCCATGCAGGAACTGGCGGCCGAGTACGGCGTCCAACTGCCCGAGGGCAGCGGTGGCTTCCTCGGCAAGCACGGCGGCGGCATGGGCGGCGGCCACAAGGGCGGCGGCATGATGGGTCCCGGCGGCGGCTTCGGAGGCGGCGGCACGGCCCCGACCGACAGCGGAACGACCCCTGAGAGCGAGGAGACCACGCAAGCAGCACTCTCCATCTGACAGACGTCTCGTGGGCGCGACGACCTGATTCCCGCCCTGGCCCACGAACGACATAGCGGACCGGCTCAGACCGTGTCCGAGATGCCACGCGCCCGCCCGACCGGCGGGCGCGTGGCGTTGTCACTTGTCGTGCTGCCGCCAAGGTGAAGTTCGAGAGCAGCCTCACGAAAGCTGCCCGCTCGCACTCCACCGAGATGGCCAAGCGCAAGAAGCACAGGCACTGCAGCGCCAACGGCTGGTCTGTCACCAAGCGGCTTCGGAAGAACGGCTACGCGAAGGGCTACACGAGCAGCGGCTACAGCTACTGAACGCCATGACTGCGACCGCCTTCGGCCTCCGTAGGCGGTGTTCGGGTCGTGAAACGATGCTCTCCTTCTCGGCGCCCGACTCTCCCGAGCGAGGCAACGCATCGCATTCGCCAGGCTGGCGTAGGATCTACGCGACGATAGCGGGGCAGCCTGCCAGTGCGCGGGGAGCCAGCTGAGACCGCCCTGGCGCCGGGCACGTGAGCGAAGGCCCCCAGCCCCAGCGATGGGCTTCGCCTACGCGTCGCGCACGAGGCGGACGTAGTTGAAGATGCGTTCGGGCTCCTCGCCGGCGGGCCCGCCTTCTGCCTTGGTGTCGAAGCGGACTGCGCCCGCGCCGTGGGTGTCGTTGCCTTCTCCGTCGACGGCGTAGCCGAAGGCGACATACCACGCGTAGTAGTACCCGGGGTCTTGGGGGCTGAAGTAGGCCGAGGTGCTCGACCAGAAGTACGAGTCCTCGTCGGTGATGTTGAACAGGTCGGCGTCGATCGCCGGGTAGCTGCCCGAGTAGTCGACGATGCTCTGCAGCTCCTTCACGTCGGGCAGGCGCCAGTCGCTGAAGCCGAGGTAGCTTTCGGCGTTGGCTTCCGCCGCCCAGGCCAGAGCAGCTTCCCAATCGACGCCCTTCCCGCTGTCGTCTCGGGCCCACATCAGACCGGTGGCGCTGTCGGTGACCGTGCCATCGCCGTTGTCGGCGAAGTCGTTGATGCCGTACTCGTCGCCCGCCACGGCCCGGACGTACTTGGCGGCTCGCTCATTGCCGTCCCCTCCGTCGGGGTAGGCCTTGATGTGCCCGGTGGCGTGGTTCACGCCGAACGCCGAGTTCTGAACGGCGAGTCCTGCGTCGACGTCGTAGTGGTTGCTCGACCAGTACTGCTGGTCCTTGTCCTGTCGTGCCTCAACGAGATCGAAGTAGTCGGTGTCGAGGTAGGGCCAGCCGGTGCTGAAGTCGCTGATCGAGAACAGCTCCTTCAAGCTGGGGGCACGCCAGTCGTCCCTGCCGCCCAGCGACAGCGATTCGCAGTAGTCGACCGCGTCGCTCCAGACGGTCGCGGTGTCGGAGGGGTCCTGCTCCCACACGAGGCCGGTGACGTTGTCGGTGACGGTCCCGTCGCCGTTGTCGGTGAAGCGGAACTGGTTGCCTGCGTAGGCCGCGTCCTGACCGTAGAACGCCTCGCCCTCAGCCGGTTCGTCAATCTCGCCTTCGTTGTCATAGAAGGTCACCTGGCCGGTATCGACGAGCGGATACGAGTAGGCGTCATCAGCCATCGGCGAAGATGTCGTCTCCGCCGAGCCGCTCCCACCCTCGGATGCGGGAGTGTCGCCCTCGTCCGTGCCGCAGGCAGCGACGAGAAGAGCGAGCCCGATCAGGAGCGCGGTGAGCAGTCGGATTCGTGAGGTCATGAGCGTGGTCCCCCTTGAGCGGGGTTCGAATCTGCTGTCCGTCGCAGCCTACGCCTGTTCCAACCTAGCCGCGCCGCGACGATGCCTGGATGCTACTACGCTGGTGGACCTTGGATCAACGTGACGGTGGCAGTGTGCTCCTCACGGGACCGGTCGATCCAGACCACCTCAACCCGGTCGCCGGGACTGTAGCTGCCGACCAGTGAGGTGAGGGCGGAGGCCGAGTCGACGCCGGAACCACCGAGGGAGGTGATCTCGTCGCCGCTCTGCATCCCTGCCGCCTCGGCTGGAGTATCCGGCAGCACGCCGGTAACCGTCGCGCCGGCGTAGGCACCGTAGCCACGCGGGCCCGAGGACGAAGCGACCTGGACGCCCAGGAACGCGGTCGGGCCGACATGTACGCTGGCCGAGGAACTCCCCTGCTCGATCTGTCTGGCGATCGCCACCGCCTGCTCTACGGGGACGGCGTATCCGGCATTGCCCGCCTGGTCGAACGAGTAGCTGACGGAGGCCGCTGTGGTGATACCGATCACCTCGCCTGCCGTGTTGACGGTAGGGCCGCCGGACTGGCCCGACTGGACGTTGGCGCTGATCTCTATCAGTCCGGTGAGTCGCTCCGCTCCGCCGGGGCCAGCGGCGACGATCTGCTGGTCGAGCGCACTCACTGAGCCTCCGACTGCAGTTGGGTCGCCGCCGTCGCCACCGGCGTTGCCGATCGCCACGACAGCGTCGCCGACGCTCACCGTAGAGGAGTCGCCGATCGGCAGTGTCTGCAGCCCGGAGGCTCCACTTAGCTGCAGGAGGGCGACATCGTGGCTGCGATCGTAACCGAGGACGGTCGCCGAGTAGGTCTCGCCGCTGCCCACGCTGGTGACGTTGATCTCGCTCGCACCTTGGATGACGTGGTTGCTCGTCAGCACCTGGCCAGACGACGTCAGCACGATGCCCGTGCCGGCCCCCCCTCCGCCCCCATAGGCGAGAGTGACGTTGATATCGACGAGCCCCGGAGACACGGCGGCCGCTATCGAGGAGACGTCCGCATCCGAGAGGGAGTCAGCTGCGCCCGATCCCGATTCGGACGACCCGTCAGGGCCCGGACCGGAGTAGGGCTGACCGTAGTCGCGCGGCCCGCCGAAACCGTCCTCGCGAGGCAACTCCTCAGCGCTCTCCACTTGAGGCGCGTCGGTCAGCCCCTGGGTTGAGATCTGCTCGCCCGGCCCCCAGAACGTCTGGCTGATTGCGGCTCCCGCGAGCCCTGCCGCGATGACCAGCACGGCGAACAGCGCGACCAGTGGCCAACGTCGTCGCGGGGTCGCGGAGGAGCCTCGTTGAGGCAAACGGTGTCCCTGCGGTGCGACGGGCGGGATTGCGACCGTCGGATCGTCGGCTGCCGACTCCAGCCGGCGAGTGACAGCAGCATCATCATCTTCGTCGTTCATTGGTCAGATTGCCTTCTTCCGACATCGACCACGTGGCGCACCAACTGTAGCCTCTGGTGCTGAGGTGAAGCTGTGCAACAGCTGAGATGCGTGTGGGAACCGCGGCATCGGCCTTGTGCACACGACCACTTCAGGTAGCCGGCGTCGCGTCGTCCTCCGCGCCGCCGGGCACTGCCATGCCACGCTGAGGCATGGCGGCGGTCAGCGCCTCGGACACCGCCTCGCTCTGCGCCTCGTCGAGGGTGCCGTCGCTCACCAGGCCGTCGAGTGCGCTCGAGAACATCTCACCCGGTGCGGGCCGCTGCCCGTCGGCAGCGTCCGGCGGAGCGCCTCCCTCAGGTCGCTGCGGCCGGTTGGCGGCGATCGCCCCAAGGACGGCCTCCTCCTGCTCCGCTGTGATCGTGCCCGCCTCGACGAGCGGATCCAGGGCTGCGCCGAGCATGGCGGTCGGGTCGCCCGGTCCTCGGGGCTGATCGCCTGAGACGGTGCCCGAGCCGTCCGTCGAAGAGTCGCCGCAGCCGACGACAAGCGCCGCCAGCACAACGGTGAGCACAGCGACGATCAGGATCAGTGCATTGCGCTTCATCGTCTCCTCTCCTTCTCCCCGCAGGGGTCTAGCTACTGAGAGGAGCATGCCCGAGCGAGCTGTGGAGGAGCTGAGCACAGACTGGGTCGGGACTGTGGGTCTGCCGGCGAGGGCAGCGGCAGCCCCTTTTCACAGCGACTTCACAGGGACGGCTCAGCCTTCCCGCAGCGCCATGCCGTACAACTGGGTCGATCGACCGATCCGGTGCGGCGAGTCATGCGGCACGACAGCGAGGAGGATCCATGTTCTTCACCTACATCTGGCGCGAGCTGCGTCGCCGTCACCGACAGGCTCTGCTGACGGCGCTCGGTCTCGCCGTCGGCGTAGGCCTCGTGGTCGCCGTGACGGCCTACGCCGGCGGCGTCGCCAAGGCGCAGGACGAGGTCCTGGAGTCGCTCTACGGGGTCGGCACCGACATCTCGGTGACACAGACCGCCGAGCTCGAGGAGGGCGGACCGCAGCGCTTCGGCATGAACCCGGGCGGCGGCGAACGAGAGGGCGAGAAGTTCTCGCGCGACCGGCTGCGCAGCGCGCCCGGCCAGGAGTCGCTGGCGGTGAGCCAGGTGAGCGAGGTCGCCGAGCTCGACGGCGTCGAGGTCGCCGCCGGCGCACTGGTGCTCAACGCGATCCACCTCGAGGGCGAGTTCGCTGAGGCTGCGGAGCAGGCGTCCCGGCAGGGCGAGGCCCCTGCCGGACCTCCCCAGCAAGGTGACATCGAGGTCTCGACCTTCTCACTGACCGGCACGGACGTCTCGGCCACCGGTGTCGGCCCCCTGGCCGCCAGCGAGGTCGTCGCGGGCCGCTCCTTCGCTTCAGCGGACGTCGAGAAGAAGGTGGCGCTCCTCGATGAGGCCTACGCCACGCAGGAGGGCCTCGAGATCGGCGACGAGGTCACCGTCGGCGAGAAGCAGTTCAAGGTGGTCGGCATCGTGACCTTCGCGAGCGGGACCTCGCCGAGCAACGTCTACATCCCCCTGCACTGGGCGCAGACGCTCAGCGACGACAACGAGGACAAGGTCAATCAGATCTACGTGCGCGCCGAGAGCGCCGATCAGATCGCGACGGTCAAGAGCACCATCCAGGCGGCTCTGCCAGAGGCCACGGTGACGACCTCCGACGATCTCGCCGAACAGGTGAGCGGTTCGCTCGCGAGCGCCTCGGAACTCGCCGACAGGCTGGGCACCTGGCTGGCCGCCGCAGCACTCGTCGCTTCGTTCCTGGTGGCCAGCTTGCTCACGGTCTCTGCGGTCTCGCGCCGGGTCAGGGAGTTCGGTACCCTGAAGGCCCTCGGCTGGCGCAGCCACCGCATCGTCGGGCAGGTGCTCGGCGAGTCGGTCGTCGTAGGTGTGATCGGCGGCCTGCTCGGCGTCGGACTCGGTGTCCTCGGGGCTCGGTTGATCGCCTGGTTCTCGCCCGAGCTGCAGGCGACGGTGGGCAGCGCAGTAGGCGGCGACGGGCCCAGAGCGGATCGCCAACGCGGCACAGATGGTGAGCGTTCCCTTCACGGCGCCCGTCAGCATCCAGCTGGCGCTCATCGCCGTCGGCCTCGCAGTGGCCGGTGGCTTGATCGCCGGGGCTCTCGGCGGCTGGCGCGCCGCACGCCTGCGTCCCGCAGACGCTCTGCGGCGGCTCGACTGACAGTCCTTTCGAACACGACGACCGACGAATCGGAGAGCGAGATGCTGTACGAACTGACAGATGTACGGAAGCGCTATCGGCAGGGCGGCAGGGAGATCGATGCCCTGGCCGGCGTCGACCTCGGTATCGAGGAGGGTGAGTTCCTCGCCGTGCAGGGATCGACCGGTTCCGGCAAGACCACGCTGCTGCAGATGCTCGGCGCCATGGACCGGCCCAGTGGCGGCACGGTGCTCTTCGACGGTCGCGATCTGGGCCGGCTCGGTGAGCGTGAGCTGACGGAGCTGAGGAGCCACGCCTTCGGCTTCATCTTCCAGGCGTTCAACCTGATCCCCACACTCTCCGCCGCCGAGAACGTCGAAACGGCGCTCGTGCCTTGGGGCGTCAAGGGCGATGAGCGCCGCAGCCGCGCCCTGGAGGCCCTCGACGGCGTCGGGCTCGCCGACCGCGCTGGGCACGTCCCCTCGGAGCTCTCGGGTGGCGAGCAGCAGCGTGTGGCCATCGCCCGGGCCCTGGTGCGCAAGCCACGGGTGATCTTCGCCGACGAGCCCACCGGCAACCTCGACGAGAGGACGCGCGACGAGATCATCGGCCTCCTGGAGCAGCTCTGGCGCGAGCAGGGCCAGACCCTGATCGTGGTCACCCACGACACCTGGGTGGCGAGCCGGGCCTCACGACGCATCTGGCTGGCGGAGGGGCGCATCGTCGACCGTGGCGAAGAGGATGACGTCGCAGCCAGCCAGGCGGAGCGGAAGACACCCAAGGTCGAGAGCCCGACGCCCGTCGAGATGGTGACCAACGCGGTCGCGATGAGCAGGCCGAGTTGAGACGCGTCCTGGGGCCGGTCTGGTACCAGGCCGGCCCCGCAGTCGGCGACTGGCACCGAGTCCACGGCAAGTGGCGGTTGGCCTCTCGGGGTGCCGGGCACAGGTCTTGAAGACGCGTCCGGCTGGAGAAACCGCGCCAAGTGCAGGCCCTCTTCGCCAGCCACCGACGCGAAGCCGACGGGCCACCTCCACATGCGGCGCAGACTCTGCCGCCGACGCTCGACCAGCGGATGGGAGTCAAGTCGCGAAACCCTACATCGCACGCGGACCGAATCCAGGGGTGCAGGCCAGTGGCAGCAATGCAGTAGACCATCTCCCGACTGAAGCGAAGTCGAGGGAGAAAGACCGCGAGGGAGCGAGTCATCGCCCTGGGAAGCCCTATCACTGCGTCAGACCAGGCGCACCACCGCGACGATGCCGACGATGACGATGACGGCGCGCAGAGCCGAGGGGTTGAGTCGGCGGCCGTAGCGCGCGCCGATCTGGCCACCGATGACCGAGCCCACGGCGATCGCTAGGACGACCCCCCAGTCGACGTCGGTGACGAGGATGAAGACGATCGCGGCCACTGCATTGACCGAGCTGGCCAGCAGGTTCTTGCAGCCGTTGAGGCGCTGCAGGTTGTCGTCGATCATGATCCCGAGGATAGAGATGAGGATGATACCCTGTGCGGCGCCGAAGTAGCCGCCGTAGACGCTGGCCAGAGCCACCGGCACCTGCACGCCTCGGGTCGCGTCGTCATGGCCGGCGGGACCTGCGGGCCGACGAGCGGCAAGCCGACGCGCCAGCGTCGGCTGCGCTACGACGAGCACGAGCGCGATGCATATGAGGATGATAACGACCTTGTCGAACACAGCTGCTCGGCAGCACCAGCAGCAGCGTCGCTCCGGTGAGCGCGCCGAGAATCGATGCGGGCACCAGTCGCCGCAGGCGCGTCCCCTGGCCCACGAGCTCGCGCCGGTAGCCGTAGACACCCGACACTCCACCAGGGACGAGGCCGACGCTGTTGGACACGTTGGCCAGCAGGGGCGGATAGCCGAGCGCCACCAACGTGGGGAACGTGATCAGCGAGCCGGCGCCGACGACGGTGTTGACGGTCCCGGCGCCGATGCCAGCGAGCAGGATGATCAGGAAGTCGGCGACGGACATCCAGAGGCGCCAGTCATTCGGGCGGCGGGACGCGGTGGATAGGGCGCCCCGATGGTCAGTCCCCCCCTACTCCAACGAGAACTGCCCATAGAGCTGCCCCCCGCTGCCGAGGTCGATGCGCACTCGCCAGGTTCCTGCTGGGAGGTCCTTGCGCTGTCGAGCTCGCACCTGGAGGAGACGCAACCCATGCCTCAGTTGCTCCACACCGCGTATCCGCGCTTGCGCAGGCGCTCGGCCAGCGCCGCCTCCGCTTCCAGGACCTCGGCCCTCGTGTCGAACGGCCCACGGTTGACGACCAGCCTTGGGCGCAGGCGTACGCCGTACCGATGCGTCAGCGAATTGCACTTGTAGCCGGCCTTGTGCTGCTTGAAGCGTTCCTCGGGCGTGAGCGCGGTCTGCCCCACGTAGACGCAGGGCTTGTCTTCGCGCCAGTCCGGATTGCGCTTTCGAAACCTCGCCACATCCAGGACATCGCCGCTCAACTCAATCACGTACAGGCTGTACGGCATCCGTTTCCTCCCAAGGCCCGATTGACCAGACGACGCAACCCGGCGGCGTCTCCCGCCGCCGAGATGGTCGTTCGCTAGTCAGCGTCGAACGGACGGTCATTGACAGAGGCCACAACCTGCGACACGACGCGTGACAGAGGGCTCGCCTGCGGAGGCTGCCCTTCACACACACCAAGCGCCTCTGCGACGAGCCTATCGGGACTCCAGGAATCCAGGCCCAGAGATCTGAGAACGAACCTCTTGAAGTCGAGCGCCTTCTCACCGCTTTCTCTTGCATCAGCGCGCTGCGCTTGGTGGCGTTCAATCAAATCGCTCCACGCCGAGGCCGCTTCCGGCTTGCCGCGATTCTCGCGGGCAATGTGGCGCACAGCCTCAATCGGCAGCGCGCAGATGATGTCGGGGTAAGGCAGGCCGAGAACCTCGAGGTCGACGCCGTGCTGCTCCCGAAACCGGATGAGCTGCTCGGCGATCCTCTCCTCGTCCGTCATGTCGCTGACGCCTATCGTCCCGGTCCTGACCGCTTCGGCACGAGTGTTGTCGAGGAGGCAGCAGAACGGCAGCCCCAAGGGGCCGAGTGCAGCCAAGTTCAGGAACGACGCCTTCGCGCGCGCCGCGCCGCGCAGCGGCAGAATCTGGACACCGGCCTGGCGCAGCTCCTGTCCGTGGAATGCATCGAGGATCTGGCGATCGTGCTCACCCTCAACGACGAGCCAAGCGCGAGTCAGCTGGATCAGCGCCGCGGGCGGCAGCCCAAGAGCAGCGGCCGACTCTGCGACGGCGCCGAGAATGTCACCCGTGATCGGCTCAACAGTCGTCTGCCACTCCGGCGAGCGCGTGACCTTGAGGTACTCGACGTCACCAAGAGGGAGGCGCAGGAAAGGGACCGCGTGCGTAGCCATCAGGACGTGGGCCCCGGTGCGAGCGCGTTCAGCTACCCAGGCCGCCGCCTGATCCTGTGCCAGCGGATGCAGGTGCGCCTCCGGCTCGTCGAACACATAGACGCTCGTGCCCGCATGACCCGCGCCATCCCAGGCCACAAGGTCCGCCGCACACCGATCTTCCATCAGGCGGATCGCCTCGGAGAGGGCGTAGCTCGTCCAAGCGGCGATTCCGCTTGAGGCGAGCGCCAAGTCGAAGTCCTCGCTCTGCGAGCGAGGACGCAGGCGGACGGCGACATGGCGTCCACCGTAGGCGTGCCACTCGTCGGGAAACAGCGGCACGATGCCGATCTCGTAGGAGTCCGAGACGAATGGCGGCGCCAGCACGTTGACGCAAGCGGCGAGGCTCGCACACGCTTCTCCGACAATCGGCCGCAGTGAGATGGAGTCTGCGATTCGTTCGACCCAAAGGTCGTTGACCACCATTTCAAAAAGCTTGACCGGCCCACCGGCGTCCATGGCCTCTCTCCTGCAACGGTAGCGACTGAAGCTTTCGAGGAAGTGCTCAAGGCGATCATAGAGAGAGGTGAAGGTCTCCCGACTTGCCCTTGCGTGGACCACGCGGATGTTGAGTGGGTTGTGAAACGACTCCGTCAACGGATTACCTGGCCCGTGGTCAATGAACAAGAAGAAGTCCCCAAGGTCTCTCCCGAGCCGCCCGTCGTCGTTGGGACTAGCCCAAGACAGCCGATCGGCGCCAACGATGAACCAGTTCGACTGAAACGCCTCTGCGCCTGATTCGAGCCTCAGCCTCTCAGCATCCGTGCACAAGGCCACCCGTCGATTGCGGGTGTCGCAGACGGTCTCCCGGGCGCGCCTAACCAACTGCGCCACTGCGCCGGCCCGCTCGGTCTCATGCTCGAGCCGAGCGTAGTCCGCCGCTATGTCAGCCCAGAGCGCCAACTCTTCGAACTCGACCGCTTCGTCAGCCTCTGCCGCTTCGTCATCTTCATAGTCGAATTGGGGCATCCACCATCGCTCGGCATCGTCCACAAACAGCAATGAGAGGTAGATCTCCTGGTCCGGATGGCCCTCGATGTCGAGCCCATCGAGTTCGACGTCAAAGTAGACATCAGCCCAGTCGCTGGCGGTCGAACTGCGCTCGGGAAGGAATGGTTCCGTTCGCATTGCCCGCTCAGCGCCCAGGTTCGACATGAGGCCCTCAAGGATGTTCGTCTTGCCACTGTCGTTGGCTCCGAAAAGGACCATGGCCGATACCCAGGGGAACTCGACGTCAAGGCCCTTGAAGTTACTGACGCGGACTCGATGGATGCGCACTGCTGCCTCCGCTCAGACGTGGCCATGGCGACTCACCGACTGTACCTTCTCGCGGCGACTCCGATGCGCCCATGATACTGAGAATGCGCCGTATGTCCCGCACCACTGAGCCACGAGAGCGATCAGGGCGTGCGCCTCCTCGAGCGTGGACAAGAGCTGGCCGCCCAGGAGCTCGTTCACGCAGCTCGCCGTTGAACCACTTGAACCACGTAGGCGAAGGCCATTTCCTCTGAGGCTCTTCGATGCCCAACCTAGCGGCCACAAGTCTTGTTGACGTGTCTGGCTCCCAGGAGACGCCCAAGAGCAGGTAGTTCCTAACGTCACCCGCTGTCGTCCATCACCTGAAACTTGGATGTGAAGGGCGTGTCCCCACCGTCTGGGGCCAGTCGCTTGTCGGCCTCGATTGCGGTGATGGAGTCGCCGAAGACCGCAACTGCCGGTCCGCGACGGGCCAGCTGCATGGCCGGAAGTACCCGGAGGCTTCGCGGCGGTGCTCGGGAACCCGCCTTGGGAGAAACTCTCCAGGCAGAGCAGCTGCGGCGTCGCCGAGAGGGCGGCTTCGAGGTAGGCCTCGTCCTTGCCCAGCTGCCGGAGGGTAGCCGGCTCCCAGAGCGCGATTGCGCCTTCCGGACCTTGAACGGCAATCGTCGCCTTCATGCCTCTCCCCCGTCTCTAGCGTGACATGCCGAGCATACCGGCTGTCGCGTCGTTCGACACCGTTTTCCGGACGCCGATCGCGGGGGACGGCATGCCGGGAAGGACCCGAGTTCGATGCCCAGCCAAGCACCCTCGAGGCACAGTGGTGCTGGTTGGTGTTCGAGCGTTGCGGGTGGTGTCGACCGCTCTCGTCGGCAGAATGTCGGCATCTGGCAGAAATTCGGGCGACTGCGCGCTGTGGTCAGCTCTGAGAAACGCCATATGCAGGCACTTCTGGTGCCCCCGGCTGGAATCGAACCAGCGACACCAGGTTTAGGAAACCTGAGGAAGGCGTGACGGGCCATGGTCGACACGTGTGCGATTGTGCTGCACAGTCCAAGGTTCTGACGAGCCTGCCTGCTCCATGGGAGCACCCGGGGCCGTGTCCGCGCTGCGGTACGACGCTTGTGAAAGGCGAGCTGGCGGTCGATTGGGACTAGCCCGTTCGTCCCGCACTACAGCGCGACGCAGTGTACCGCGCGTGGGAGTGACACCTCGCCCGTAGCCTGGCGCAGCGACGCTTCTTGGCGGCCCGCTCTTGACAGGGCATCTCGCTTCGACGAGTGTCGACGAGAGAGCTGGACCCTCCGGTGTCGAGTGGACTCTGTGCCGCACTTCCGAGGGAACGGCCGGGGAGCGCGCCCATGGATGCGGGCGCGATGGAAATCGGAGGCCTCATGGAGGGCATCCTGAGGAGCGGCGCCGAAGACTCATCCCGACGTCCATCACGGGGCGGGAGGCGCCTTGCGCTCACGGCGATCACGGCCGCCGCCGCTCTCCTCATCGTCCCCAGCGCCGCGCTCGCCGTCGCGGGCATCCCAGGTCAGCACCGCTGGGCCGACACGGTCTCCTCAGGCAGCGGCGACGGCTACGATGAGGCTGTGGCCGTGGCCACGAACGCCGCCGGCGATGCGATCGTCGTCGGCGACGTCGGCGGCAACGGCCTTGCCGGTCACGATATCCACTACCGCAGCTACTCGCCCGATGGCACGCTGCGCTGGGACGCGACCTGGGACGGCGCCGGCGGCAACGACCAGGTCGCCGGGGTGGTCGTCGACAAGACCCGCAACTGCGTCTATGTGGCCGGCACGACCGAGTCGGCTGACGGCGACGATGACTACGTCCTCCTCAAGCTGCGCGACGCCGCCGAAGGCTCCTCCCCGGCCGGCGAAGTCCTCTGGGAGCGCACCTTCAACGCCGCTGTCGGCGGCGACGAGGGGGCACAGGCCGTAACACGCGACAAGTACGGCAACGTCTACATCACCGGCATAAGCCAGCGCAGCGACCGCAGCCGGGACCTGCACCTTGTCAAGTACCGCCCCGACGGCACGCTCGCCTGGGCCAAGCGGCACAACAACGGCGGTACGCGTTGGGACATCGGCCGCGCCATCGCCGTACGCGGCGACCGCCTCTTCGTGGCCGGCGAGAGCGAGCGCCCGGGGGTCCGCGGCAGCGACGTCGTGCTCCTCCGCTACTCGCTCGGCGGCAGCAAGAAGTGGGTGCGCTACTACGGCTCCTCCACCAACCACGATGGCGTCAACGCGATGGCCCTGACCAGCAGCTCGGTCTACATCTGCGGCCGCGGCCAGATAGGCCCGCGCTGGGATGACGCCCTGCTGCTCAAGTACGGGCACGACGGCAGGAAGAAGTGGGTGCGCTGGACGGCCGGCAGCGGCAACAACGATGATCGCTGGACCGACCTCGCCGTCGACAACAAGGCGCGGGTGCACGTGACCGGCACTTTCATGCGCAAGAACAGCGGGCCGGACATCGTCACCCGCCTCTACAGCTCCTCCGGCAGGCGTCTTTGGCAACGCATCCTCAAGACCGGGCGCGTCGACAATGGCCTGGCCCTGGCCGTCGACTCCGCGCGGCGCACCTACGTCTGCGGCTACCGCACACTGAACAGCGACGAGGACGCCATCGTCATCAAGTACGGCACGGGTGGCGCCACCCTCTGGAAGAGCACCTACCCCGACCCGGCCCGCTACCCCGGTGAGAGCGACGCCGGAGACGATCTGGCCAACGACGTCGCCGTCGCCGGCGAGAATGTGTACGTCGCAGGCCGCCAGGTGGTCGACCACGGCGGCACCGTCGACCACGACTTCCTGACGCTGGCGATCTGGCGGTAGAGAGGGCCGATCTCGCGGATGGCCTCTGCCGCCATCCTGCGACTGGGACCCACCGCCGAGTGGTCGCCGCGCAGTCGCTCCCCGGGCTACGGGAGGGTGCCGTCCGACAGGCGGCGTTCGTAGGTGTCTTCGCTTCTGCATCTGTTGACGACAGTCGTCTCGTCGAGCGGCTCTCCCATCGTCCAGTAGACGAGGCCGGCCTCTTCGTAGTAGGTGATGGCTTTCTTGTAGTACCGGCCCTCGACCCCGTTCTCACGGATGTGGACGACGAGACGCTCGAAGAGCCCCTCGTCGACCCGGTCACGAACGATGTACTCGTGCGGCCAGTCGCGCATGGTCTTGGCGAACGTCCAGTGCTGCGCTTCGACAAAGGTACGCAGGTCGAACGGCAGGATCATGTCATGACCTCACTCCTAGGGCGGGTCGTCTTCTCGTCAACACACTACAATGGTGGCGGTCCATGGGGGAGGAAGCATGACAGAGCCACAGCTGGCAAAGCTTGAACGCGTCGATCTACGTACGGCCTGGAAGAGCGAGCCCGCAGATTTCACACCCTGGCTGGCGAAGGAGGAGAACCTCGCCCTACTCGGTGAGACGCTCGGCATGACGCTCGTGCTTGAGGAGCAGGAGAAGGATGTGGGGCCCTTCCGCGCAGACATCCTCTGCAAGGAGCCCCAGACCGACCAGTGGGTGCTGATCGAGAACCAGCTCGAGCGGACCGACCATACACATCTCGGCCAGATCATCACCTACGCCGCGGGCCTCAACGCGGTCACAGTGGTCTGGATAGCCGCCTCCTTCACAGAAGAGCACCGCGCCGCCCTTGACTGGCTGAACGAGATCACGGGCGAGGGCGCGGACTTCTTCGGGGTCCAGGTGGAGCTCTACCGCATCGGGGACTCGCCCGCCGCTCCTCATTTCACCTTCGCAAGCAAACCGAACGCTTGGTCGAAACGCGTTCTAAGAAGAGATGGTGAGGGACGGCAGTGGGACGAGGAGTCCTTCTTCGCCGAGCTGGAGAAGCGCGCGCCGGCGGGGGTTGTGCCAGCGCGGCGTCTGCTCGACTGGACGAAGCAGAACATGCCCGATATCTACTGGGGCCGGGGCGCCAGAAGCGGCTCCTTCTTTCCCGGGCTTCAGTTGGGCTCCATCTGGCAGGGAGCGTTCGCCGTCTGGACCTACGGTCGACTTGAGCTGCAGTTCCAGTGGATGAGAAAGAGGCCGGTGTTTGACGATGATGAGAAACGGCTCGATCTGCTGCGTCGACTGAACGATGAAGCGGATCTCGGCATCCCCGAAGACGGAGTCGATTTCCGACCCGCCGTCGACCTCGACATCTTCGCCGATCATCCCTCGCGACTTGAGGCGCTGCTCAACGTCTTTGACTGGTACGTCGGTGAGCTGAAGGCCTTCCACGCCCGGTCGTAGACGGCGAATCAGGAGTGCGAGGGCATGACGCCGGCAGTGCCGCCTGTCAGGCGCTGACCACCGACCCAGTCCCTCTTCTCACCCCGTGACACTCGGCGCAATTCTGTCCCGCAGCTTCCTGACCGAATCCTGGAAGGCCTCGAGGTTCTCGCCCACGGCCGCCAGGGGCACGTTCGGCTCCGGATTGTCGATGACCGGCCCGAAGAGGGTCCTCAGATCACTCTTGTACTCCTCCAGGATGTCCTCCGGCACAGTCACCGGTCGCCACTTCATGTAGACGACCACTTCTTGGCACCGTCGACGTAGTTGAAGAACTGATCTCGGACCTTCGCTGCCGTTCGTCTTCCGCACGTGCATGTAGAAGCCGAAGGTCGCCGACACCGTGGCGCTGTCCGACTGGATGCTCGCCCGCCGTAGCCCTCCTCTTCGCGAACAGGAAGAGGTCGTGGACGACCGGATCGTCGCTCGCGAGCATAGCTTCCTCGATTTCCTCGTCGGTCCAGTGCGGGCGCGGCTCTGCCGGGCGCCGCCCTGCTGCGGCGGTCGCCAAGTTCTCCTCGATCTCCTCGACGCTGGTGGTCTCGATGGTGACCCCCGGCTGCGGTGAGCCCGCCTCGTAGGTGATGCTGACCGCGGTCCGCGCGACGATCTCGGTCGAGAGGCGCACGTTCGGCACGAACATGATCGCGTCTCCGCGGCCCATCCTCGGGCACGAAGGGGTGACCTCCACGACGTCGAGCGAGAAGCCGAGGTGCGACTGGGCAGAGACGCTCTTCGCCTGCTCGTACACGCCTCCGGGCGCCTTGTCGCAGGCGATGACGATGTGCACGTTCGCTTCGGTGGCGTTGCGGCGCAGGGCTGGCGGCCAGTTCGTCGGGGTCATCCTCGTCCGGGAAGTGACTCCGCACCAGCGCGCTCCAGTCGGCGTCCTTGCCGCCGTTGAAAAGGCGCGCCATCCCCGCCTCGTCGAGCGCCGACAGCGAGGAGGCGTAGTCGATGGCCTGGGCGATCACACCGACGGTCCCGCAGCTCGGGATTGTCGAAGAGCTTGACCTCGACGATGACCACGTCGCCGCTGGCCGCCAGCAGCGCGATGTCGGGGTAGATCGTGCGTCCCTGCGGCGTCTCCAGTTCCACCTGATTGAAGACGGCAAACGGCCCGTAGATGCCGGTGCGCTTGCTCTCCAGGCAGAGCAGCTGCGGCGTCGCCGAGAGAGCGGCCTCGAGGTAGGCCTCGTCCTTGCCCAACTGCCTGAGGGTCGCTGGCTCCCAGAGCGCGACGGCGCCCTCCGGACCCTGGACAGCGATCGTCGACTTCATGGCTCTGCCTCCGTCTTTAGCGTGACGGGCCAAGCATACTGACCATCGCGTCCTTCGACGCCGTTGTCTGGACGCCCATCGGCGGAAGCGCGGCCGTCATGCGACGTGAGAGGTCCGAGTTCGATGCCCAGCCGAGCACCCTCGAGATCAGGTAGTGCTGGTTGGTGTTTGAGCGTCGCGAATCGTATCGGCCGTGCTCGTCGGCAGAATGTCGGCATCTGGCAGCAATCCGGGCGATTGCGAGGCGAGAGCGGCTCAGTCAAGAGGCCATATGCAGGACCTTCTGGCGCCCCCGGCTGGAATCGAACCAGCGACACCAGGTTTAGGAAACCTGCCGAAGGCGTGACGGGACATGGTCGCTCGTGTGCGATTGTGCTGCACAGTCCAAGGTTCTGGCGAGTCTCGGTGCTGGGCTGTGCTCAGCCGTGTTGGGCCGTGGTGAGGCGTCTCGTCGGCAAGTTGGCGGCGACCGTGCGACACCTGTTGTGCGACTCCGGTACATGCTTGACAGAGTGGCTCCGGCAGCTGTGTGACAGTTCCGAGACGCGGCTTCAGTCGCCGGGCGACAGTGGCTTCGGCTCCTGGGCGACGGTGGCTTCGGTAGCTGTGCGACAGTCACGCCAGCGGACGGGCGCCACTCTCCTCGAAGAGACGACCGGCAACGGTCGTTCGACGGGGAGGCTCACGTCATGCTCATCGAGCTGGGAGTCGTGGAACAGCGCCACAAGGCAGTCCTTGAGGTCCTCGCGGGCAACAGCGTGGTCGAGGTGGCGGGGCGCTACGGGGTCAGCCGGCAGACGCTGCACCGCTGGCTGCGACGCTACGCGCGCAGCGGCATCGGCGGCCTGGCCGACGCCTCTGCGCGACCAGCACGCTGCCCGCACCGCACGCCGCCGGCGGTCGAGGCGCGCATCGTCGAGATGCGCCTCGCCCACCCGCGCTGGGGCCCGCGCACGATCGCCCACTACCTGGCGCGGGAGGAGCTCGAGCGCCAACCCTCGCGCTCCTCGATCTATCGCTGCCTGGTGCGCCATCGCCTGATCGATCCCAAGAAGCGCCGTCGCAAGCGCGAGGACTACCGCCGCTGGGAACGCCTGAAGGCCATGGAGCTCTGGCAGATGGACGTCATGGGCGGCGTGCAGCTCAGCGACGGGCGCGAGCTCAAGCTCGTCTCCGGCATCGACGACCACTCCCGCTTCTGCATCTCAGCCAAGCTGGTCGAGCGCGCCACCACGCGGCCGGTCTGCGAGGCGCTGCTTGCGGCGATGCGTCGTCACGGCGTCCCCGAGCAGATCCTGACCGACAACGGCAAGGTGTTCACGGGGCGCTTCGGGGCCCACCGACGCGAGGTGCTCTTCGACCGCCTCTGTCGCAAGCATGGCGTGCGTCACCTGCTCACCGCCCCCTACAGCCCGACGACCACCGGCAAGGTCGAGCGCTTCCACAAGACGCTCCGGAGCGAGTTCCTCGAAGGGCGCGTCTTCGCCTCCCTTGAACAGGCGCAGGCCGAGCTCGACGAGTGGGTAGACCACTACAACACGAATCGCCCGCACCAGGGCATCGGCATGGTGGCCCCGATCAAGCGCTTCGAGCTGGCGGCGAGGGGACAGCAGCAAGTGGCGCAGCAGCCCGAAGCCGAAGCGGTCGAGGCCAAGGCCACCGGCGAGCAGCTCCCCGCCGAGGGTGAGGTGGTCACCCGGCGCGTGCGTGAGGGCGGTCGCATCAGTCTCGACGGCTTCGACTACTACGTCGGCGCCTACCTGGAGGGCGAGACGGTGGAGATACTGACCAGGGCCCACGGACTCGTAGATATCCAGCACCGCGGCGTCTTTCTCGCCTGCCACGCCCGTCGCCGAGCGCACGAGACCAAGCGGCTGCAGCGCTCAGCGGGCCAGGTGCGACCCACTGCCGGGCGCTTCGTGCTGCGCAGCGTCGACCCCAAGGGCACCATCAGCTTCGCCGGCGGTACCTACACCGTCTCCAAGCGCCTCAGCGGCCAGCAGGTCGAGGTGCGCATCGCCAGGGGCAAGGTACGCATCTCACACGACGGCACCCTTCTCTGCACGCATGCGATCCACCACGATCGCGCCAAGGAGCTCGGCGCCTTCGCGATCCCCAAGGGCAGACCTCGTCAGCACCAGACGACGGAGAACTCAGACACGACTACTGTCGCAGAGGAACTGGAGCCAATCCGTAGCACGGGTACCGACACT